>NZ_PNFD01000010.1 GCF_003254645.1 Microbacterium suaedae
TCAGCCCTTCATCCCGCTCGTCGCGATGCCCTCGACGAAGAACCGCTGACCCAGCAAGAAGATCACCGCGATCGGCACCACCGAGATCACCAACCCCGCGAACAACACCCCGTAATCCACGTCATACAGACTCGACACGAAGTTCTGCAACCCCAACTGCAACGTCCACAACTCCGTGTCGCGCAGATAGATCAACGGCCCCAGATAGTCATTCCACGTATTCACGAACGTCAACAACGACAAACTCGCCACCGCGGGAATCGACAACGGCACCATGATCCGCCACCAGATCCCGTACTCACTCAACCCATCCAAACGACCCGCCTCGCTCAGATCCTCCGGCACCGTCTCATAGAACTGCTTCATCAAGAACACACCGAACGCGCTGAACGTCTGCAAGAAGATGATCGACCACAACGTGTTCGCCAACCCCGCATTCGTCAACATGATGAACTGCGGAATCATGTACGACTGCCACGGCACCGCGATCGTCGCGACATACAACAAAAACAGCGCATTCCGACCCGGGAACCGGATCCGGGAGAACCCATACGCCGCGAACGACCCCGTCAGCACCTGCAGCAACGTCACCGACACCGACAGCACCAGCGTGTTCCGAATCCACGTGAGGATATCGCTGCGACTCCAGATCGACGTGTAGTTCTCCCACACGAACACCTCCGGCAGCCACCGCACCGGCACCGAGAACACCGAGTTCGCATCCTTCAACGAACTCATCACCATCCAGAAGAACGGCGTGAGCATCGCAGCAGCCGCGACGATGAGGATCACATACAGAACACCGCGCTTGATCCGGTGAGCGACCTCACCCGAATCGCCCGCCGCACGCGCACGACCCGGCGAACTCGGCGCGACGAGGGTCATCGTCTCACTCATCAGATGCTCCTCTTCTTATTCCACATGTACTGCGCGATCGTCACCACAAGACACAACGCGAACAACACCACCGACGCGGCCGAGGCATACCCGAACTCGTTCTCCTCGAAACCCTTCCGGTAGATGAACTGACTGATCACCGTCGTCGCCTGCCCCGGACCGCCCTGCGTGAGCACCAGGATCAGATCGAAGATCTTCAACGAGTTGATCGTGAGGATCACCGTGACGAAGAACATCGTCGGACGCAGACACGGCAACGTCACGTTGAAGAACCGGTGCACCACGTTCGCACCATCCACACGCGCCGCCTCATGCAGCTCCCGCGGCACCGTCTGCAGACCCGCGAGGAACAGCACCATGTAATAGCCCATGTCCCGCCACGTGCTGATGATGACCACCGCGGGCATCGCCCACTCCGGCGACGTCAACCAGCCCGGCGGCTCCGCGAATCCCACAAAACGCAGCGCCTCGTTGATCGGACCATAATCCGGACTGAACAACAGATTCCACACCAACGCGATCGCCACGATCGACGTGATGTACGGGAAGAACGCCGCCGTCCGGAAGAACGCGACCCCGCGCAGCTTGTTGTTCAACAACAGCGCCAACCCGAGCGACACCACGATCGTCAACGGCACATGCAGAACCGTGTAATAGATCGTGTTCACAAACGACGTCACGAACGTGCCATCGCTGAACAGTCGCTGGAAGTTATCGAACCCGATGAACGTCGACGAACCGAAGATGTTCCAGTCGGTCAACGACATGTAGAACATCACGACCACGGGCACGAGCGTCAGCAGAGCGAAGCCGAGGAAGTTCGGAAGGATGAAGCTCCAACCGAGCAGAGTGTTCCGCGCCCGCAGGCGCGAGGGGCGCCGACGCGGCAGCGCCGACCGGGCGGGTGTTGTCGTGGTCATCGTTCTCCTTCAACGAGGGGTGCGCCGACCGGCCGGGACCGGCCGGCGCACAGGGCCGGTCACTCCTCGCCGACCTCGTTCGCGACGCGCTCCTCCGCCTCAGCAATCGCATC
>NZ_PNFD01000011.1 GCF_003254645.1 Microbacterium suaedae
TGAAGCGCCCTGAGTTTGTTGGAGGCTCCTGACCTTGGAAACGAGGATGGAGTTATGCCGAAGGAACTGGCGAGTGGGAAGCCGACGACGCGTCGCTACTCGGACGAGGAGAAGGCCGCCGCGGTGCGGATGGTGAGGACGCTGCGCGCGGAGCTCGGCGTCACTCAAGGAACGGTGCAGCGCGTCGCGACGCAGCTCGGCTATGGGGTCGAGTCCGTGCGGATGTGGGTGAAGCAGGCCGACATCGACGATGGCGTCACACCGGGCGTGAGCAGCGCAGAAGCGCAGCGGGCGCGGGAGCTTGAGCAGGAGGTCCGGGAGTTGCGGCGGGCCAACGAAGTGCTGAAGCGGGCCGCGACTTTCTTCGGGGCGGAGCTCGACCGCCACTACCGGAAGTAGTCGCGTTCATCGACGCGAATAAGGGCGACCTGGTCGACGGTCGCCGCCTCGGAGTCGAGCTCATCTGCAGACTGTTGCAGGTGGCTCCGAGCAGCTACTACGCCGTGAAGACCCGCATTCCCTCGGCCCGTGCGGTGCGGGACGAGGAGCTGATCCCTCAGCTGGTCGAGCTGTGGGAGAGCAACTACCGGGTCTACGGGGTCCGCAAGCTGTGGAAGGCAGCCCGGCGGGCAGGGATCATGGTCGGCCGCGACCAGACCGCAAGGTTGATGAAGCTGGCGGGGACCGAAGGCGCGCGTCGGTCGAAGAAGGTGAAGACGACGAGGCCGGATCCGGCGTCGGCGCGGCATCCGGATCTGGTGCAGCGGGAGTTCACCGCGACCGCGCCGAACCGGCTCTGGGACACGGATCTGACGTTCGTGGCGACCTGGGCCGGCGTCGCGTACGTGTGCTTCATCGTGGACGCGTTCTCCCGCATGATCGTCGGGTGGCGGGTCGCGTCACACATGCGCACCGAGATGATTCTCGACGCGATCGAGATGGCCCGCTGGTCCAGAGGCCACCATCACGCCGACCTGCGATGTCACAGCGATGCGGGGTCTCAATTCACGTCGATTCGCTACGGCGAACGCCTCGCGGAGATCGGCGCGACCCCGTCGATCGGCACGGTCGGCGATTCGTATGACAACGCCCTAGCAGAGACGGTGAATGGGTACTACAAGGCCGAACTCGTCCGCGGACCCGCCCGGTCAGGGCCGTGGAAGACGGTCGAGGACCTCGAGCTCGCCACCCTCGGCTGGGTGCACTGGCACAACACGCAACGCCTCCACGGGTACCTCGGCGACGTCGCACCCGCCGAGTTCGAGAACGCGTTCTATGCTGTCCAAACCGGCCCGCAGCAACTGGTCGGAATCAAATAGCGCGAGTCTCCATCAGACCCAGGGCGCTTCAG
>NZ_PNFD01000001.1 GCF_003254645.1 Microbacterium suaedae
AGAGCCCGCCCCCGAGGCACCCGCGGCTCCGGCCGCCGCCCCCGCAGATTCGGGCGACGCGACCGACGTCACGCTGCCCGAGCTCGGCGAGAGCGTCACCGAGGGAACCATCACTCGCTGGCTGAAGCAGGTCGGCGACACCGTCGACGTCGACGAGCCGCTCCTCGAGATCTCGACCGACAAGGTCGACACCGAGGTCCCGTCGCCCGTCGCCGGCACCGTCCTCGAGCTCCTCGCGGGCGAAGACGACACCGTCGATGTCGGAGCCGTGCTCGCCCGCGTCGGATCCGGCGCCCCCGCGAGCCAGGCACCCGCAGCTGAAGCACCCGCGGCCGAGGCACCTGCAGAGCCCGCCCCCGAGGCACCCGCGGCTCCGGCCGCCGCCCCCGCAGATTCGGGCGACGCGACCGACGTCACGCTGCCCGAGCTCGGCGAGAGCGTCACCGAGGGAACCATCACTCGCTGGCTGAAGCAGGTCGGCGACACCGTCGACGTCGACGAGCCGCTCCTCGAGATCTCGACCGACAAGGTCGACACCGAGGTCCCGTCGCCCGTCGCCGGCACCGTCCTCGAGCTCCTCGCGGGCGAAGACGACACCGTCGATGTCGGAGCCGTGCTCGCCCGCGTCGGATCCGGCGCCCCCGCGAGCCAGGCACCCGCAGCTGAAGCACCCGCGGCCGAGGCACCCGCGGCCGAGGCACCTGAAGAGCCCGCCCCCGAGGCACCCGCGGAGCCCGCCCCGCAGGCGGCGCCAGCCGCCGAGGCACCGGCCCCCGCGCCCGCCCCGTCGACTCCTGCGGCTCCGGCCGCTGAGTCGGACGGAAAGCTGTACGTCACGCCGCTCGTGCGAAAGCTCGCGGCGCAGCACGGAGTGGACCTCGCGAAGGTGTCGGGAACGGGCGTCGGCGGACGTATCCGAAAGGACGACGTCCTCGCGGCCGCGAAGTCGACTCCGGACGCCACTGCCGCCGCGCCGACAGCAGCTCCGACGGCCGCACCGGCTGCGACGAAGCTCGAGACCTCGCCGCTGCGTGGCACGACGCAGCCGATGACCCGTCTGCGCAAGGTCGTCGCCTCGCGCGCGGTCGAGTCGCTCAACACGACCGCGCAGCTCACGACGGTCGTCGAGGTCGACGTGACGAAGCTCGCCGCCTTCCGTGATGCCAAGAAGGGCGAGTTCCTCGAGAAGACGGGCAACAAGCTCTCCTTCCTGCCCTTCTTCTCGCTGGCAGCGGTCGAGGCTCTCCGCGCGTACCCGATCATCAACTCGACGGTCGACGGCGAGAACATCGTCTACCCGGACGCCGAGAACCTGTCGATCGCGGTCGACACCGAGAAGGGCCTGTACACACCGGTCCTTCGCGATGCGTCGTCGAAGAACCTCGCCGAGATCGCAGCCGGCATCGCCGACCTTGCTGCGCGCACCCGCGACAGCAAGCTGAAGCCGGACGACCTCGCCGGGGGAACGTTCACGATCACGAACACGGGATCGCGCGGGGCCCTCTTCGACACGCCGCTCGTCTTCCTGCCGCAGTCGGCGATCCTCGGGACGGGAATCGTGTTCAAGCGCCCGGGCGTCGTGAAGGTCGACGGTGTGGAGGCGATCGGCATCCGCTCGTACGTCTATCTCGCTCTGTCGTACGACCACCGGACGATCGATGGCGCGGACGCTGCGCGCTACCTCACGGCCGTCAAGAACCGTCTGGAGGAGGCGGAGTTCTCCGCCGATCTCGGCGTCTGACACCGTGTCGACGTGAGGGGGCCGCGCCGTGGGCGCGGCCCCCTTTCGCGCATCAGGGATCGGGCGCTCGGTACAGCTCGCGGATCCGCCATGCGCTGTCGCTCCGCTCGAGGACGAGAAGCTGCCGTTCGACACCGGGCGCGTCGACGGAGAGGAGCGCGACCGCACCGTAGTCGTCGACGAGCGACAGCGTGCGCCGCGGATCCGCGGCGGCGCCTTCGAGGGAGAGCTCGGCCGGCGCGGAGCACTCCTCCGCGCACTCACCTTGCTGCGCGAGCAGCGCGCCCGCTGCCTGCACCGGGTCGTCTCCCGCGATCGCCAGATCTTCACCAGATGCCGTCGGAGTGACCGTCGGAGTCGGAGCCACCGTCGGCGCCATAGGGGAGGGCGTCGACGCACGTTCGGGGACACCGGCTGTAGGGAGTTCGCCCCTCTCACTCGGCCAGGCGACGCCGACGACCATCACGGCTCCTGCCGCGAGGGCACCGACCACGGCGATCCGTTTCCGTCCCGAGCGGTCTCTCTCTGGCTCCAGACGGCCCCGCGGCCCCGCCCCCGGATGGTCGCCGCCCTGCCGTCTGCGGATCCCTCCTCGCCCGTGTGTCGCGGCGCGTCGGACGAACGAGCGCGCAGCGTCGGCGACCAAGGACGCGATGTTGCCGTCGACGTGTCGCTCGACTGCACGCCGGACGCGGTCCAGCATCCCCACCGCCGCGTCGTCCGGCTCTCCTTCGCAGACTCGCATCTCCCTCGGAGCGCCGTTCCGCAGAGGCTCCGCGCCGACGAGTGGGCGCGGCGCCGCCGCGTCGAACAGCGCCCCCTCGATCTCATCGAGGCGTCGCTCGAGTCCGTGCGGGCGTTCGAGGGCGACAAGAGCCTCGTCCGCAGCGCGTGCGATGACACGGTCGTCGCATGCGTTCGCGACGCGGCGCACGAGCGAGCGGGTCGCCTCGACGATCGTCTCACCCGCCCCCGGTCCCGCGGAGAAGGCGAAGACCGGGCGGCCGTCACCCGCGATCCACCACACTCCCGTCTCGTCCCCCGCAAGGGAACGTTCCTCCGCCTCGACGACGCCGCGCAGTCCTGACACGATGAGCGTCACAGCCTCTCCGCGGTGCCACCCCTCACCGACGCGTTCGCGTGCTCCGCACGCCCGCACGACCGGCTCCCGCACATCCGGGAGGAGCAGGTCATGCCCGTCCACGCGGCGAACGATGTCGAGCGGCGCGAGCAGGTGCTGCGCGCCCGCACATCGCCATCCGGCCCAACCGCGCATCTCGTCGATGTCGACGAGCAACGCCGTTTCTCCGCTCACGACCGCGCGCATGGCGGAGTACGGGGCATCCGGACTCGCGACCCGCCGAATGCGACGCACATCGGCTCCGAGCGGGTCGGTCCGGGAGGCGACGTGAGCTGCGCGGGTCATGCGGACAGCCTGCCTCGCCACGCCGGATCCTGCTCACGTCCGAGACCCCCCGTTGTGGATGGATCGCAACATCTCGCCCATGTGCGCACGCTGAGGGCGGACGTGAGCACGGGGGCGCCCCGGTAAACTGGATCTCATGGCATCACGCACGTCCGACTCCGAGAAGCGCCCCGGGTTCTTCGCGACCATCAAGAACCTGTTCACGTTCACGCGCGAGCCCTACCCGTGGGTCGCGTGGGTGCTCCCGCTCGTCCTCGTCGCGGGCGTCCTCGTCGGCATCGCGATCGCGCTGCTCACCGCCCAGCCGTGGTGGGGATACATCCTCTGGGGCATCTTCGGCGTGATGATCGGCCTCATCGCCGCAATGCTCATCATGAACCGCCTCGCGACGAAGGCGATGTACCAGAAGATCGAGGGCATGCCAGGCGGAGCCGGCCATGTCGTCTCGAATATGCTCGGCCGTCGGTGGCGTGGCGAAGAGATGCCCGTCGCGATCAACCCCAAGACGCAGGACGCCGTGTATCGTGCCGTCGGTCGAGGTGGTGTCGCGCTCATCGGCGAGGGGTCGCGCAAACGCCTCGAGAAGCTCGTCAAGAAAGAGAAGACGACCGCGCGCCGCATCACGCACGATTCGGTCCCCGTCTCGGTGTTCTACATCGGTCGCGGTGAAGACGAGGTGCCGATCGACCAGCTCGCCAAGACCATCAAGAAGCTGCCCAAGGCAGTCGACCGCAACGGGATGAGCCAGCTCATCGCGCGCACCGAGTCGATCTCGCAGGGCGGGGCGGCGTCGCTGCCGATCCCGAAGGGCGTGGATCCGACGAAGGTGCGCGCTCCGAAGCCGCGCTGATCCCTCACCCGCTTCTCGACGACGCCCCACCGCACCCGCGGGCGGGGCGTCGTCTGCGTTACGCCCGGATGATGACGGTGTCGACGAGGAGATCCTGCAATCCGCGCTGGTTCTCATCCCAGATCGCGGCTGGGATCACCACGGCGATCAACACGGCTCGAAGAAGCGGCCGCCACGGCCCCGCCCACGAGCCGTCGCTTCGGACGACGCGCAATCCCCAGAGGCGGTGCCCCGGGCTGCCGGACGCCGTCGTGACGAAGATCGCCTGAATCAGCACGAACAGGACGAGCGTCGACCACCAGGCATAGTCGAAGAACGCGACCGAGAGCAGCACAACCGCTGCCCAGTCTGTGGCGAAGGCGCCGATGCGTCGCGACAGCGGCGCGATGCTCCCAGGGCCGGATCGTGGCAGGCCGAGGGACTTGCCAGGGTAGTCGGGCTCGTTTGCGTCGGGTGTCACCCTGACAGCCTAGGCGGGCCCCGGTTTGTGCCCGACGTCGATGTCCACGTAACCTCCAGGAAACATTCGAGACATTCTCGGGCAATGGCCCGCGGCTAGTTTCGATGGGTCACCCGTCTTCGGGCGGCGACCCGACGACCCCGATATCTGGAGCCTCCATGTTCAAAGACTCTTCTGAGGTGCTCGCGTTCATCAAGGATGAGGACGTCAAGTTCCTCGACATCCGCTTCACCGACCTCCCGGGCGTGCAGCAGCACTTCAACATCCCCGCGTCGACGGTGGACGAGGACTTCTTCACCGTCGGGCAGATGTTCGATGGCTCCTCGATCCGCGGATTCGCGAACATCAACGAGTCCGACATGCAGCTCATCCCGGATGTGACGACTGCCTACCTCGACCCGTTCCGCGAGCACAAGACGCTCGTGATCGTGTTCGACATCTACAACCCGCGCAACGGCGAGATCTACTCGAAGGACCCCCGCCAGGTCGCGAAGAAGGCCGAGAAGTACCTCGCGTCGACCGGCATCGCCGATACCGCGTTCTTCGCGCCGGAGGCCGAGTTCTACATCTTCGACGACGTGCGCTACGAGGTCTCGCAGGGCAAGAGCTTCTACTCGGTCGACTCCGAGGAGGCCGCGTGGAACACCGGCCGCGAGGAAGAGGGCGGAAACCTCGCCAACAAGACGCCCTTCAAGGGCGGCTACTTCCCCGTCTCCCCCGTCGACAAGCACGCTGACATCCGCGACGACATCTCGCTGCGCCTGATCGACGCGGGTCTCGAGCTCGAGCGCGCGCACCACGAGGTGGGCACCGCCGGTCAGGCCGAGATCAACTACAAGTTCGACACGATGGTCCACGCCGCGGACGACATCCTCAAGTTCAAGTACATCGTCAAGAACGTCGCCGACGAGTGGGGCAAGACCGCCACGTTCATGCCGAAGCCCATCTTCGGCGACAACGGCTCGGGCATGCACACGCACCAGTCGCTGTGGCTCGACGGCAAGCCGCTGTTCTTCGACGAGCAGGGCTACGCGCAGCTCTCGGACGTCGCGCGCTGGTACATCGGCGGGCTGCTGAAGCACGCCCCCGCAGTCCTCGCGTTCACGAACCCGACGATCAACTCGTACCACCGCCTGGTGAAGGGCTTCGAGGCCCCCGTCAACCTCGTGTACTCGGCGGGCAACCGCTCGGCCGCCGTGCGCATTCCCATCACGGGATCGAACCCGAAGGCCAAGCGCATCGAGTTCCGCGCCCCCGACTCGTCGGGCAACCCCTACCTCGCGTTCGCGGCCCAGCTGATGGCCGGCATCGACGGCATCAAGAACCGCATCGAGCCGCACGAGCCCGTCGACAAGGACCTCTACGAGCTTCCGCCCGAGGAGGCCAAGGACATCCCGCAGGTGCCCGGCACTCTCGCCGAGGCGCTCGAGGCGCTCCGCGAGGACCACGCCTTCCTCCTCGAGGGCGGCGTGTTCACCGAGGAGCTCATCGAGACCTGGATCGACTACAAGTACGAGAACGAGATCATCCCGCTGGCCCAGCGCCCGCACCCGTTCGAGTTCGAGCTCTACTACGGCGTGTAAGACCGCTTTAGCTCACCGAAGGCCGCCCCTCCCGACGTCTCGCGTCCGGAGGGGCGGCCTTTTCGCGCGCCGAATCTCCACACGCAGCGAACGGATCCTGCGAGGATGTTCACCGTGGGTTCACGAGTCATTTCGGTGTACAGCACCAAGGGAGGCGTCGGCAAAACGACGACCGCCGTCAACCTGGCGTGGCTCGCCGCGGCCGATGGCAACCGCGTCCTGTTGTGGGATCTCGATCCACAGGCGAGCGCGACGTGGCTGCTCGACGTCCGCCAGAAGCTGCGCGGAGGCGCGGAGGCCGTACTCGCGGGCGACAAGCGCGTGGGAAAGGCGGTCCGCCCTTCCTCCGTCCGCGGGCTCGACGTCCTCCCCGGCGACAGTTCCTACCGCGGACTGGACATCGCGCTCGACGCCTCGAAGAAGTCCTCATCGCGCCTCAGACGCGCGCTCGATCCGCTCCAGGCTGACTACGACGTCATCGTGCTCGACTGCCCGCCCGGATCTTCGCTCGTCGCCGAGAACGCGCTGCGAGCGGCGGGCGTCGTCGTCTCGCCCCTCGCCCCCGCGCTCCTGTCGCTCCGGGCCCATGCGCAGGTGCGAGAGCTGGTCGATGCGCAGAAGAAATCGCCCTCGCTCGTCGCGTTCCTGAACATGGTCGATCGAAGGAAGAAGAGCCACCGCGAGGCTGTCGAAGAGCTGCCCTCCCGGGCGAGCGCGATCAGCGACATCGTCGTCCCCGCCTCCGTCATCGTCGAACGCATGGCCGAGAGGCGAGCCGCGATCGGCGAGTTCGCCGCCTCGTCGGGCGCGGCGCACGCCTTCTCCGCGCTCTGGCAGACCGTCGCGCACCTCTGACGGGCGCGCGTCACTCCTCGACGAAGTGCTCTCGCGTCGCCGACTGAACGCTCCGCAGGTGCGCCTCCATCGCCTGCGCCGCCGCATCGGCGTCGCGCGCGCGGATCGCGTCGATGATCGCCATGTGCTCCGGGAAGGACACCCGGGGCCGATTGTGCGTGCGCGCGAGCTTGATGCGGAAACGCGCGTGCTGTGCCCGCAGGCGGTTCACGATGGTCGGCGCAAGCTGCATGCCGCTGAGCTCCAGGACCTGATCGTGGAGGGCACGATTGCACGCCGAGTATCCTTCGACGTCGCCGTCGTCGACGTACGCTCGCATGCGCTCTCCGATGGACACGAGCTCAGCGATCTGCTCGTCGCTCGCATGGCGAGCGGCGTGCGCCGCGCAGACCGACTCGATTGCGGCGCGGAGCTCGAGAATCTCGAGCGCCTCGTCGGCGTCGATCGCTCGCACCCGGGCGCCGCGATTCTGCACCCTCTCGACCATTCCCTCGACGGCGAGATTCGCCAGGGCCGTTCGCACGACGCTCCGGCTGACGCCGTACTGCTCCACGATGTCGGCCTCGATGAGACGCTGATTGGGAGCGAGCTCACCGGCACTGATCTCACGACGAAGCATCGCTGAGAGGCCGTCGCTGTCGAGCTTCGGCTCCGTGCCTGTCCTGATGACCATCTTTCTCCCTCCCGCGTCGCTCACGGAGTCTGCGAGCGGGCGCGCGAATCGTCCATTCCATCGATCATATTGTTCACAATCGATGTCGGTCGCAGAGCACGCCGCGACGCGTCAGAGATCGTAGAAGACGTCCTCGTACGTGCGGCGCGCGCGGCGGGCAGTGCGCAGCCAGTCTTCCTCGACCTCCCACGCCGATCCCGGAGGATGTTCGAGGATACGGCCGATGCCGTCGAGTGCACGATAGTCGGTCGGGAGAACATCGCTCGTCGTTCCGGTCAGAAGGGTGTTCGCGGAACGCAGCCGCGTGGCGAGTCGCCACGCGGCGCCGAGCTGGCGCCCCTGTTCCTCGCTGAGCAGACCCACGTCGAACGCAGCCTGAAGTGCATGCAGCGTGCGGGGAGTGCGCAGACCGTCGACGCTGTGGGCGTGCTTCATCTGGATCAGCTGGACCAGCCACTCGACATCGCTCAGCCCACCTGGCCCGAGCTTCAGGTGCCGGGTCGGGTCCACCCCCTTCGGCATCCGCTCCGACTCGACGCGCGCCTTGATCCGCTTGATCTCGCGCACGTCTGAGACCTCGGCGATCTCCGGATAGCGGACGTCGTCGACCAGCTTCATGAACTCGTCCTGGAGGGCAGGGGTGCCCGCGACGGCACGTGCCCTCAGCAGAGCCTGAGCCTCCCATGAGACGGACCAGCGGGCGTAGTACGCGCGATAGGCGTCGAGCGTGCGCACGATCGGGCCGCTGCGTCCCTCCGGGCGCAGTTCCGCGTCGAGCTCCAGCGGTACACGATGGTCCTGCGACGCCTCGCGCAGGCCACCCACGATGCCACGTGCGTACTTCTCCGCGAGCTGCGGATCGACGCTCCCCGGGCGATACACGAACAGCACGTCCGCGTCCGAGCCGAAGCCGATCTCGGCGCCGCCATAGCGCCCCATGCCGACGATGGCGAACTCGACGTCGTCGTGCTCGGACGGGATGACATCACGACGCACGGCTCGCAGGAGGGCCTGCAGGGTGACGTCGGTGATCGTCGTGAGCGACGTCGTGACGTCTTTGATCGAGAGGACCCCCAGCATCGATCCGATCGCCGTCCGCAGCAGCTCCCGTCTCCGCATTCCACGGATCGCGCGTGCCGCGTCCTGCAGCGCACCATGACGTTTCTGGATTGCGCGGGCTTCCTGATCGAGCACTTCCAGGGCACGCGGGCGCAACTGCTCCGCCGAGTCGAGCCACGCCACCGACTCCGGGATCCACTCCATCAGCTCGCCGACGTAACGGGATCCGCTCAGCAGCATCGTCAGCGACTCGGCGGCGCCCGCCGAGTCGCGCAGCATCCGCAGGAACCACGGGCTGTTGCCGAGACGCTCACTGATCCGCCGATACGCGACCAACCCGTAGTCGGGATCCACACCCTCCGCGAACCAGCGGAGCATCACGGGCATGAGCGTGCGCTGCACAGTCGCCTTCCGGCTGACTCCACGCGTCAACGCGCCGATGTGCGCGAGAGCGCTCTTCGCGTCGCGGAACCCGATCGCGGCGAGACGATCGTGCGCCTCGCTGCCCGTGAGGGCTCGGGCGTCGTAATCTGTCGCTGCAACGGCCGAAAGCAGGGGCCGATAGAACAGGCGCACATGGATGTCGCGCACATCGGCGCGCACGCGCTCCCATGTCGCTGAGACGTCCTTCGATGTCCCGCCGGCGAGCTCTTCCGAGGGGTCGAACAGCCCCGTCGCGCGCGCCAGTACCCGCCTGGACTCCTCGTCGTCGGGCATCAGGTGCGTCCGTCGCAGCTGCTGGAGCTGCAGTCGATGCTCAAGAAGCCGCAGCATCCGATAGTCCGTCGCGAACGCTGCCGCGTCGTCGCGGCCGATGTATCCGCCTTCCACGAGCGCATCGATCGCCGCGAGCGTTCCTCGTTCGCGCACGCGTTCATCGGACCACCCGTGCACGAGCTGCAGCAGCTGCACCGTGAACTCCACGTCACGGAGCCCGCCGGGACCGAGCTTCAACTGCCGATCGACCTCGTCGCGCGCGATGTTGTCACTCACACGTTCACGCATCGCCTGCACGCTGTCGACGAACCCGTCGCGTTCTGAGCTCGCCCAGACAAGGGGGCGGGTCGCGTCCACATACGCCTCGCCGAGAGACGAGTCGCCCGCGAGATGACGCGCCTTGAGAAGCGCCTGGAACTCCCACGAGTGCGCCCATCGCTCGTAGTAGGCGAGGTGCGAGTCCAGCGTCCGCACGAGCGCGCCCTGCGTGCCCTCCGGACGAAGATTCGCGTCGACCTCCCACAGCGGGGGCTCCGTCTCGAACGCGCTGATCGCCCGCATCGTCTGCACTGCCAGTCTCGAGGCGATGTCGATCATGCGGTGGTCCTCGATCTCCGCGCCTTCGGCCGCAGCGGCGACGAAGATCACGTCGACATCGGAGACGTAGTTGAGCTCGTTCGCACCGGCCTTGCCCATGCCGATGATCGCCAGGCGCGTCGCCGCGACCTGTTCGTCCGGAAACTGCCCCTGGGAGCCGCGGCCCGACGAGATCGACGCACGCGCAACCGCGAGCGCCGCCTCCAGAGCCGCCGCCGCAGCCTCGGAGAGCGCACACGAGACTGCGCGCACCGCCTCGACGGGATCCGGAGCCGAGAGATCATACGCGGCGATACGAAGCAGCTCTCGCCGGTACGCGATGCGCAGATCGTTCCAGGCGGAATCCTCGCCCCGCGCCGCGATTCCGCCCTGGGCCCCGACGGCCTCGAGCAGATGCGTGCGCATGGCCTCCGACGTCGGCAGGGCTCGCGCCCCTTCCAGGAGGTCGCGCAGCAACCCCGGGTGGCGGAGGAAGAACTCGCCGAATCCCGCGGACGCGCCGAGGACGCGCCACATCAGTCGCGCAGCTGCCGCGTCCGAGAGGACGTCGCGCACGGGATCGACCTCGCGCCGCGCAACGCCGACGAGGGCGCGCACGGCACTGTCGGGATCGGCGCTGCGCGCGCTGCCGACGATGAGCTCCTCGCGTCCGCGCCCCGTGAGCTCCGCAAGTTCGTCGATCGCCTGCGCAGCTTCGGTCAGCTCGGCGAATCCCGCCCGCGCGAGCCGCGAACGGGTGGACTGCCGCCCGGACGGTGCCACCGCAGCCTCAGATCACGTCGAACGTCGTCTGCCGTTCGAGCTCCGTCACCTGCGCGCGGTACTGCTCGAACTCGCGTCGCTTGTTCGCGAGGACGTAGCGGAAGACCTGCTCGCCGAGAGTCTCGGCGACGAGCTCGCTGTCCTCCATGCGCGCGATCGCGTGGTCGAGACTCGACGGAAGCGAACGGTACCCGAGCGCGCGGCGCTCTGCCTCGCTGAGCGCCCAGACGTTGTCCTCGGCTTCTTCGGGCAGCTCGTACTCCTCTTCGATGCCCTTCAGACCGGCCGAGAGCATGAGCGCGTACGCAAGGTAGGGGTTGGCGGCCGAGTCGATGCCCCGGTGCTCGACACGCGCCGACTGGCTCTTGCCCGGCTTGTACATGGGGACGCGGACAAGAGCAGAACGGTTGCTGTGCCCCCAGGTGATGTAGCTCGGCGCTTCGTCGCCGCCCCAGACCCGCTTGTACGAGTTGACGAACTGGTTGAGCACGAGCGAGATCTCGTCGGAGTGCCGCAGCAGGCCCGCGATGAAACGCCGCCCCGTCGTCGAGAGCTGATGGGGTGCGCTCGCCTCATAGAAGGCGTTCGTGTCGCCCTCGAAGAGCGACATGTGCGTGTGCATTCCGCTTCCGGGCGCGCCCGCGAGCGGCTTCGGCATGAACGTCGCATGCACACCCTGCTCGATCGCGACCTCTTTGACGACCGTGCGGAAAGTCATGATGTTGTCGGCCATCGTCAGGCCGTCGGCGTACCGCAGATCGATCTCGTTCTGCCCCGGGCCACCCTCGTGATGGCTGTACTCGACCGAGATGCCGAGGTCTTCCAGCATTCGAACGGCGCGACGACGGAAATCGTGTGCCGTGCCGCCCGGAACGTTGTCGAAATACCCCGCCGAGTCGACAGGGACAGGCGGGCCGTCTCCTGCCCCGGTCTTGAAGAGGTAGAACTCCATCTCGGGATGCGTGTAGAAGGTGAAGCCCGCCTCGGCCGCTCTCGAGAGGGTGCGCTTGAGCACATTGCGCGGGTCGGCCACGGCTGGCTGGCCGTCGGGTGTGGTGAGGTCGCAGAACATTCGCGCCGTGGGGTCGACGTCCCCCCGCCACGGCAGCAGCTGGAACGTCGTCGGATCAGGGTGAGCGAGCAGATCGCTCTCCTGGACTCGCGTGAGCCCCTCGATGGCCGAGCCGTCGAACCCGATCCCCTCGCTGAACGCCCCCTCGACCTCAGCCGGGGCGATCGCGACGGACTTCAGGGTGCCGATCACGTCGGTGAACCACAGGCGCACGAACTTCACGCCTCGTTCCTCGATCGTGCGGAGCACGAAATCCTGCTGCTTGTCCATGCCTGTCAGCCTAGCGGCTGGCCGCGCATCGACACGCCCGGATCAGGAGTCTCCGCTCCCCCACTCGGCCTCGCGACGCTCCTCTTCCTGCCACGCTTTCGAGCGTTCACGCATGATCTCCGGTGCGCGCGCCGCTTCGTCAGCGGTCTCGAACGGCCCTGCGCGGTCAACGGCCGGCGACTCCGGCCCGTATTCGACCTCGCCCGTGGTCAGGTTGTACCAATAGCTGTCAGCCATGCGGCCAGACTAGCCCCGGGCATTCGCCTCCGCGCGCATACGCCTCATCCTGTCGAGTGCCGCCCCCAGCACCGCGATGGCGACGAGCGGGATCCACAGCAGCAGCGAGCGGATCGCCTCGCCGGCCGCGACTGCCGGCGTCGTGCCGTCCCGGAGCTCCACATCGGCGACGATCACCCCCGGCTCATCCGATGGGATCTGCTCGAGTGTGCGACCGTCAGGGGCGATCACCTGGCTCGTGCCGACCGTCGAGACGTTGACGACGCTTCGTCCCGTCTCGATCGCGCGCATCCGCGCGAACGCGAGCTGCTGCAGGTTCTCGTCGGTCCCCCGGAAATCGGCGTTGTTGGTCTGGAACATGAGGGCCTGCGCACCGTCGTCGATTCCCTCGGCAACGAGCTGATCGAAAAGCACATCGAAGCAGATCGCGAGACCCACCGTGGTGCCGTCCACGTCGACGGTCGGCGAATCGTCACCCGGCGTGTACTCGCGCTGGATCATGCCGATGAGGCCGGGCGCGATCCGCTCATATAGCTCGCGCTGCGGCACATATTCGCCGAACGGAACGGGATAACGCTTCGCATGCGACTGCTCGGCGCCGTCGGCGGTCCAGAGCATCGACGTGTTGTAGACGAGATCGCCGTCCGCGACGGCCGCGTTCATCAGGATCGGCGCACCGAGCGCGTTCACCGCACGATCGAGGACGAGGGCGGCGTTCGCATCTGCGAGCGGATCCGCGTCGACCCCGCCCTCGGGCCAGAGCACGAGATCCACGGCCTCGTCCGCAGCGGGCTCCGAGGCCGCGAGCTGGGCTTCAAGCACGTCGTAGCGCTCGCGTTCGTCGAGATAGGCGGCCGGACCGTCCCCCTGTACCGCGGCGACGCGGATCGAGCCGGTCGCCGTCGTCGGGAACTGAGGGACGATCGCCATCACGATCAGCAGTGCAACGGGCCAGACCGCCGTGCGCCAGGCCCGCCGGTTCTCGCGACGCGCGGCAGCGAGATGCCTGGCGGACTCGATCGCGGGAGCGACGGCGAGGACGAGGAGGAAGGTCAGGCCCGATGGGCCGACCCACGAGGCGAGGGGCGCGAAAGGGCTCTCGCCCAGGCTCATTCCGATCCGGCCCCACGGGAAGCCCCCGTACGGCCACGATCCCATGACGAGCTCGCGGGAGGTCCAGACTCCGGCGACGAGCAGGGTCGTCACGGCGGTCCGGAGCCGCGGGCGCGCCACGAGAGCCTGCACCCACCGATAGGCCAGCGAGATCAGAATCGCGCCGAGCCCGGTGAAAAGTGTCTCGACGCCCGCGAGGGCAACCCACGGCACCCAGCGGAGCGGATGGTCGCCCAGGAAGCTCGCGGCCCAGTCGATGTGCGGCAGATAGAAGGACGCGCCGAAGACCGCCCCGACGAGAAGCGCACCTCCGGCGCGGCGACCGATCAGCGACAGCAGGGAGAGCGCCACGGCGACGAAGCTCAGTGGCCAGATCCCCAGCGCGGGGAATGCCGCGACGAGCGCCAGTCCTCCCGCGGCGGCCGCGAGAACAGCAGCCCACAGCGGCAGGAGGGCGGCCGAGGCGGCGCCCGCAGTTTCCTTCTCGCTCGGCTCGCGCACCCTACTGGTCCTCGTCGGCCAGATCCTCGAACAGGCCAGCCGGCGGTGTGAGCACGATGCGGCCGTTCGGCAGGTCGACTTCGGGGACGATCGCCTGAACGAACGGCACCATCACCTCGCGCTCGTCAACACGGACGATCAGGAGGTCCTGCGAAGGGAGGTGGTCCACGCGCGCGACACGACCGATCACGGCCCCGTCACGCACCGCCTCAAGCCCGATGAGCTGGTGGTCGTACCAGGCGTCGGGCTCGCCGACGACGTCGGCATCATCCTGGTCGACCCAGAGGATCGCACGCACGAGGGTCTCGGCCTCATTGCGATCGTCGACCCCTTCGAAGAAGACGACCGGGCTCGCGTTCATCCAGCGGAACTCGCGGACCGTGATCGTCTTGCGGTGCCACTTCGAGTGCTCCGGCACCTGGAGCGTGAACGAGGCCCCGGGCGCGAAGCGCCCATCGGGATCGTCGGTGTACAGCTCGAGCTTCAACGCGCCCTTCAGGCCGTGTGCTTTGAGGACACGACCGACGCGGAGCTGATTCTTGGGCGACGCCGCCGGGGCCATCAGTCGTCGGCCACGTCGACGCGCACGCGACGCCCGTCGGCCAGCGCCGAGACGAGCGTGCGCAGGGCCTTCGCCGTGCGGCCGCCGCGCCCGATCACACGTCCGCGGTCATCGGCGGAGACGTGCACTTCCAGCACCTCTCCGCGCGGGGTCGACGTCTCGACGATACGGACCTCGTCATCGGCGTCGACGATGCTCGTGACGATGTGTTCGAGTGCGGCAGCCAGCACGATCGGAATTACTCTGCCTGGTCGGCGGCGGAGGCGTCTGCCGCCTCGGCCGGAGCCTCGGTCGGCTCCTCGGCCTTCTTCTTCGCCTGGGGCTTGACGACGGACTTCTTCGACGAGTCGACCTCGTAGGCCTTCTTGTCGTCCGCGACCTTCAGGGTGCTCTTCGCATCCTTGTCGCCCTTGTGGACGCCCCAGTCGCCCGTGATCTTGAGGATGGCGCGCACCTGCTCGGTGGGCTGAGCGCCCACGGACAGCCAGTGCTGCGCGCGCTCCGAGTTGACCTCGATGAACGAGGGCTCCTCGGTGGGGTGGTACTTGCCGATCTCCTCGATCACGCGACCATCGCGCTTGGTGCGCGAGTCGGCGACGACGATGCGGTAGTAGGGCGCACGGACCTTGCCCAGGCGCTTCAGACGGATCTTGACAGCCACGATTCTCCTGTGGATTGGAAAGAGTGAACGAACCAGTCGCCCTGCGCGTGGGGTGATGCACGCCGGCGGAAGCTCTGAATGGTGGATCACCGTGCTGGATAGAGGGTCGAGCACGTGCTCCAGCGCCCTATTCTGCCAGATGTCGACGGGGTTCGCGAACGCGTGAGACCACCGTGTCGGGGCCTCACAACGTCACACGGCTTGCAATTCCGAAGGAATTAGGTGAGCCTTACCTTCGCCCACCCGATCCCCCGAACGAAACGAGGCCCCGTGCACTCGCAGCGCGCTCTCCTCCTCGCGGCCACCGCGGCGACAGCCCTCGCCCTCACGTCCTGTGCGTCCGAAAGCTCCTCCCCCTCCGGCGAAGGCGACGCCGAATCCGCTCAGGGAGCCGGAGACACGATCACGATCGAGCATGCGCTCGGGACGACCGTCATCCCTTCCGGTGCCGAGCGTGTCGCCGCAATCGGCTGGGGCAATCACGACGCCGCCCTCGCGCTCGGTGTCGCTCCCGTCGGTGTCGACGACCAGACCTGGTCCATGGACGGGTCCGACGGTCTCGGCATCTACGAGTGGTCGATCGATGCGTACGCCGAGCTCGGCGCCGACGAGCCCGTCATCTTCGACACGACCGACGGCGTCGATTTCGAGGCCATCGCCGACACCGCGCCCGACCTCATCATCGCCGCGCAGTCCGGGCTCACCGATGAGGATTACGCCACGCTCAGCGAGATCGCTCCCGTCGTCGCACATCCCGACATCCCCTGGTACACACCGTGGCGCGAGACGATCCGCGTCGACGGCACGGCGCTTGGTCTCGCCGACGAAGCCGATCAGCTCGTCGCCGACATCGAAAAGCAGATCGAAGACGCCACCGCGGACGCCTCCGCGATCGAAGGCAGGACCGCCGCCTTCTTCTCCTTCGTTCCCTCGGATCTCTCGACCGCGTCCATCTATGCAGAGGGCGACTCCCGAGCGGCCTTCCTCAACGACCTCGGCTTCGAGACTCCCGAGGCCGCCGTCGTGGCCGGCGAAGACGGATCGTTCTACGCCGACATCTCGGCGGAGAAGGTCGATCAGCTCTCCGACGTCGACGTCATCGTCGCCTACGGCGACGACAGCCTCCTCGAGACGCTCCAAGCCGACCCGCTGTGGAGCACCGTCCCCGCTGTGGAGAACGGTGCCGTCGTCGCGGTCGGCGCCGGGAGCCCTCTGAGCGGCGCCGTGAGCCCGACCGCCCTGTCGATTCCGTGGGTGCTCGACGAGTACGTCGGCCTGCTGAACGACGCTGCCGCCGCAGAGTGACCGCGACCGTCGCCCGCACCGCCGCCCCGACTCCCTCCGTCGGGGCGGCTCGGCGTGCCCTGCTGCTGGGTGCGGGCGTTGCCGGTGTGGTGGCGGCAGCCGTCGTCTCCCTCGCCTTCGGGTCGCGGTTCGTCAGCGTCGAAGAGATCCTCACGGGCATCACGGCGTTCATGCGCGGGGAGATCGCAGACGGCATCGGCGCGATCGCCGTCCAGGAGAGAATCCCGCGCACGGTGCTCGCCGTCGTCTCCGGAGCCGCCCTCGCTCTCTCGGGCGCGGTCATGCAGGCGATCACGCGCAATCCGGTCGCCGATCCGGGCATCCTCGGCGTCAACTCCGGCGCGGCACTCTTCGTCGTGTGCGGTATGGCACTGTTCGGCATGTCGTCGACCTTCGAGTTCCTCGGACTCGCGCTCGCGGGCGCTTCCGTCGCTGCAGTGTTCGTCTATCTCGTGGGTTCCGTGGGCCCGGGCGGCGCCACGCCCATCAAGCTCGCCCTCGCGGGCGCCGCGACAACCGCGGCCCTCTCCTCCCTCGTGAGCGCCGTGCTGCTCCCGCGCGCGCAAGCGATGAACGAGTTCCGTTTCTGGCAGGTCGGGGGCGTCGGCGGGGCCACCTGGGAATCGATGGCGGTCGTGGTCCCCCTCCTCGCGGCCGCTGCGGTCGCGGCATTCGCCGTGGCCCCGGCCCTCAACGTCCTCGCCCTCGGCACCGAGGTCGCCGTCGGGCTGGGCGTGCGCGTCGGACGCACGCGTGCCATCGCCGCCATCGCCGGCGTCGTGCTGTGCGCCGCCGTCACCTCCGTCGCCGGCCCCATCGCCTTCGTCGGCCTCATGGTGCCGCACGTCGTGCGCCTGGTCTCGGGCCCCGATCTGCGATGGCTCCTGCCGATCTCGGCGATGGGCGGAGCCGTCCTCCTCACGGTCGCCGACACGGTGGGCCGGGTCATCGGCTCGCCGGGCGAGGTCGAGGCCGGGGTCGTCACGGCATTCCTCGGCGCGCCCGTCCTGGTGATCATCGCCCGCCGCACGCGGATGAGGGCACTGTGATGTCGACGATCACCGACACGGCGGCGACCGTTGCCGCCCTCCCCCGCCTCCGCGCGGGCCGCCGCCGGCGGCTGCGCCGCCGCGCCGTCGGCGTCGTCCTGCTGTCCGCGCTGCTCGTCGTGCTCACCGGCGCCATGCTCGTGCTCGGGCAGACGGTCTACCCCCTCTCAGACGTCGTCGCCGTGATCGCCGGTGAGAGTGTGCCCGGCGCTTCCTTCACGGTGGGCACCCTGCGGATTCCGCGTGCGATCACAGGCATACTCGCCGGCATTGCGTTCGGCGTCGCCGGATCCACCTTCCAGACGATGCTCCGCAACCCCCTCGCGAGTCCTGACGTCATCGGCATCACCTCGGGCGCGAGCGCCGCGGCCGTTCTCGCCCTCGTCGTCCTGCATCTCTCGATCGGCGCGACAACGCTGCTCGCCCTCATCGTGGGCATCGCGACGGCCGCCGCGATCTACGCCGCCTCCCGCGGCGGCGAGGCGACGGGCGGGCGTCTGATCCTCATCGGCATCGGAATCGGCGCGATGCTCGACTCCGTCGTCGCGTTCCTCATCCAGCGCGCCGCCGAATGGGATGTGGCCGTCGCGATGCGATGGCTCACCGGCAGCCTCAACGGCTCCCGCACGGAGAGCCTGCCGCCCCTCGCCGCCGCGGTCCTCGTCCTCGTCCCCCTGGTGCTTCTGCTGTCGCGGAACCTCCGCGCACTCGAGCTGGGGGACGCATCCGCGACGGCGCTCGGCGTGCGCGTCGATCGCACCCGGGTCCTTCTCGTCATCTCGGCCGTGGCCCTCGCCTGCTTCGCCACGGCGACGACGGGGCCGATCGCGTTCGTCGCCTTCCTCGCCGGCCCCATCGCTCAGAGAATCGTCGGATCGGGATCCTCGCTTGTGATCCCGTCCGCGCTGGTCGGCGCCTGCCTCGTGCTCGCAGCGGACCTGCTCGGACAGTTCGCCTTCGGCACACGCTTCCCCGTCGGGGTCATCACCGGGATCCTCGGCGCGCCGTACCTCCTTGCCCTGCTCATCCGCACGAGCCGAAACGGAGCCTCCTCGTGACCGCGCATCATTCCCTCGAAGCCCGTGCCCTCTCGGCTGGCTACGGAGCGCGCACCGTTGTCTCCGGCGTCGACCTCACCCTTCCGCCCGGACGCATCAGCGTCATCGTGGGTGCGAACGCGTGCGGGAAGTCGACGCTGCTGAAGACCTTCGCGCGCCTTCTCTCGCCCGCCGCGGGCGCGGTTCTGCTCGACGGCGAGCGCATCGACCGCACGCCCACGAAGCAGCTGGCACAGACTCTCGGCCTCCTGCCGCAGGCGCCGCTCGCCCCCGAGGGAATCGCGGTCGCCGATCTCGTCGGCCGCGGTCGCCATCCGCATCAGCGATTGTTCCGTTCCTGGTCGGGAGACGACGAGCGCGCCGTCGCCTCGGCGCTCGCGGCAACGGGCACCGCTGAGCTCGCCGACCGCGATGTCGACGAACTGTCCGGCGGGCAGCGACAACGGGTGTGGATCGCGATGGCACTCGCGCAGGAGACCGAGCTGCTTCTTCTCGACGAGCCGACCACCTACCTGGATCTCGCCCATCAAGTCGAGGTGCTCGACCTCATCACCGATCTCAACCGCGACCGCGGCACGACGATCGCGATGGTGCTCCACGACATCAACCTCGCGTCCCGCTACGCCGACCACCTCTTCGCGATGCGCGACGGTGAGCTCGTCGCGAGTGGCGCGCCGAGCGACGTCGTGACAGCCGAGCTGATGCACCGGGTGTTCGGACTCGACAGCGACGTGATCCCGGACCCCGTCTCCGGCACCCCTCTCATTCTTCCCCGCGGCCGCCACCACGTGCGCGAGCCGCAACCGCAGACCCCCGCGACAGGAGCCTCCGTATGAGCACGATCGCACCCTCGACCGATACCCGTCCGATGCGCTTCTTCCGCGTGCAGGTGGCCGCGATCCAGAACCTCACACCGAGCTTCCGACGGTTCACCTTCACGGGTGACGATCTCGACGAATACGGCGACCCCGGATTCGATCAGCGCGTCAAGATCGTGTTCCCGAGCGAGCGACTGGCGCTCGATGAGATGCCCACGGGCGACGACTGGTACGTCGAGTGGCGGGCGCGACCCGAGGCGGAGCGACCGCCGTTCCGCACCTACACCACGCGAGCCGTCCGCCCCGCGGTTCGTGAAGTCGACATCGACATGGTCGCGCACGACGTGCAGGGCCCGGCATCTGCGTGGATCGACCGCGCGGCCGTCGGCGATGAGGTTCTCATCCTTGCGCCGACCGTGCACGCTGCGGGCGTGCCGCTCGGGGTCGATTTCGTCCCACCCGCCACGACGGAGGAGCTGCTGCTGGTCGGCGATGAGACCGCCGCGCCCGCGATCGCCGTCATCCTCGAGCAGCTGCCACGCACCGCGACCGGCATCGTCGTCCTCGAGGTGCCCGACGATCGCGACGCCGCCTATCTTCCGCCGCATCCGGGATTCCGCGTCTACGCGTCCGGACGCGGCGCGGGCGAGCGGCACGATCATCTCGTGCGCGTCGTCGAGGCACACGCCGGCGTGCTGTGCCCCGATGGGCGCGGTGGCGACGTCGAGGAGATCGACATAGACCACGATCTCCTCTGGGAGGTGCCGCGAACGGCCAAGGGCGGGGCGGCGCTCAAGAGCGCGCCCCTGTACGCGTGGATCGCCGGAGAGGCCGGGGCCGTGAAGGCACTGCGGCGCCACCTCGTCCGCGACGTCGGCGTCGACCGTCGCGCCGTCGCCTTCATGGGCTACTGGCGGCTGGGGCGCGCGGAGGGGAGCTGAGCGACCTCAGCCGTGCTCGACGAGAGCGCCGGCAAGCGCTTCGTCGAGCACCACGTCGGTGACGACGCCCGCCGCCAGCGCGCCGCGGAGTGCGCGGAGTTTGTGCTGACCGGCCGCGATGCAGACGCGGCGGGGAACGCGCCGCAGGCGATCGATCGAGGGGCCCGTCGCACGCGCATTCAGGCGCACATCCCGCCAGGATCCGTCGCTGCGGAAGAACACAGTCGCCACGTCGCCGACCGCCTGGTCCTCCGCGAGACTCGCGTAGTCGGCCTCGTCGAGGTAGCCGCCCACGTACACATGGCTCGGCACGTCAGCGGACGGTGAACCGACGCTGAACAGCGCCATATCCATGCGCGCCTGCAGCCCCAGAACGCGCCGGGTCATCCGCTCTCGCCACATGGCGTCGCGCGTTGCCGGATCGTCGAAGAATGCGGGAACAGGAAACTGCTGCACCACGGCCCCGAACGCATCGCCGAAGCGCAACAGGATCTCGCTCGAGTACTCCACCCCCGTCGTCTGCGTGTTGCCGGCGCCGTTGAGCTGGACGAACGTCGTGTTGTGCGTGTCCTTCTTGGGCAGCATGCGGCTCACGACGCTCAACGTCGACCCCCACGCCAGCCCGACGACCATGTTCGATTCGACGAACTGCGCGAGCAGGCGTGCCGCCGTGAGTGCCACGCGCTCGAGCCGGTCGGCCTCGCTGACGTTCTCCGGGACGGGGACGACGTGCGCGGCGACTCCGAAGCGCTCGTCGACGAGTCGTTCGAGCTCCTCCCCGTGCGCGTGCGGTGACGAAAGCCGGATGTCGACGATGCCCCGCTCACGCGCGAAGCTGAGCAGGCGCGAGACCGATGATCGCGACATGCGCAGCTCATGCGCGATCGCCGCCATCGTCTTGTCCTGCATGTAGTAGAGCTGCGCGGCGGTGAACGCCTGCGACAGCCTGTCGCTCTGCGACACGCTCCGACCTCCTCGTACGGCGCACCTCGCGCGCCGATGTGCACATATGTGCACCCAGCTTGTACGTATGTGACCGCTGGGTCAAGGTGAAAGTCACCCGAGAGAAACGAGGCCGAAGATGTCTGAGCACTCCCCCCACAGCATGCGCGCCGCGGTGCGCTCCGTCCGCGACGCCGGCCGCGCCACCGTCCTCGTCATCGGCGGCGGGATCAACGGAATCGCGACGTTCCGCGATCTCGCCCTCCAGGGCCTCGACGTCGTTCTCGTCGAGCGCGGCGACTTCGCCGGCGGCGCCTCCTCGGCCTCCAGTCACATGATCCACGGCGGGGTCCGCTACCTCGAGAACGGCGAGTTCCGCCTCGTCAAGGAGTCCGTTCAGGAGCGCAACCGACTGCTCCGGCTCGCACCGCACTTCGTCAAGCCGCTCGAGACGACGATCCCGATCTACTCGACGTTCTCCGGGATCCTCGCGGCGCCCCTGCGCTTCCTGACGCATCGCTCGGGCAAGCCGCAGGAGCGTGGCGCCGCCCTCATCAAGATCGGCTTGACGCTCTACGACACCTTCTCGCGTGATGGCGGATCGGTGCCCCGGCACCGCTTCCTCGGGCGGAAGAAGTCCCGCGCCGAACTTCCCGCACTTGACGAGAACGTCAAGTACACCGCGACCTACTTCGATGCGTCGATGCACGACCCCGAACGCCTCGCCCTCGACGTCCTTCTCGACGGCCTCGCCGCGAATGACCGTGCGCGCGCCCTCAACTACGTCGAGGCCGTCGGCCGCACCGAAGACGGCGTGACGCTGCGTGATCGCGAAACGGGCGAAGAGTTCACGGTTTCGGCGGATGTCGTCGTCAACGCCTCCGGTCCGTGGACGGACCTCACGAACGCGCAGCTCGGCCAGCAGACGCGTTTCATGGGCGGGACGAAGGGCTCCCACATCGTCCTCGACCACCCCGAGCTGCTCGCGGCGACAAAGGGTCGCGAGATCTTCTTCGAGCACTCGGACGGACGGATCGTGCTCATCTACCCGCTCAAGGATCGCGTGCTCGTCGGGACCACCGACATCGACGCCGACCCTTCGGAGCCGGCTGTGTGCACGGAGGAGGAGATCGACTACTTCTTCGACCTCATCCACCACGTCTTCCCGCAGATTGCGGTCGACCGCGACCAGATCGTGTATCGATTCTCCGGCATCAGGCCACTCCCGCGACACGAGGACACAGCACCCGGATTCGTCTCGCGCGACTATCGCGTCGAAATCGACGATTCGCGCTCGACGCCTGTCGTGAGCCTCGTCGGCGGCAAGTGGACGACGTTCCGAGCGCTTGGCGAATCCCTCTCGACGAAGGTGCTCGAACTCCTCGGGCGCGGGCGCTCCGCCTCGACGACCGACCGCCCCATCGGAGGCGGACGCGGATTCCCCACGAGCGACGCCGAGCGCCGGGAATGGATCGGTGCCCATCTGGCAGGTGCGGGTGACCGCGCCGACGTGCTCCTCGCGCGCTACGGCACACGGGCGTCCGAGGTGTGGGCTCACATCCAGAAGGGCGAAGATGCGCCGCTCGCCGACGGCGCCGTCTCGACGCGCGAACTCGCATGGATGGTTGAAAACGAGTTCGTCGTGCACCTGCGCGATGTGATCCTGCGGCGAACGAGCCTCGCCTTCACGGGCGACGCGTCGTCCGAGGTCATCGACGAGCTGGCAGACGCCCTCGCCTCCCTCCTCGGCTGGGACGCCACCCGACGCCACGAAGAGGCGACACAGATACGACAGGAGCTGGGCGACCGCCACGGCGTCGCCCTCGCCTCCTGACGCGCGAGACGCTCCCCTGGGGCCGGGATCCGCCCGCCCCCAGGGTCGTCACGCGAGCGCGCCGGCAAGAGCTGCCGGCGAAGAAAGGTCAATGAAGACATGGAAGAACTGAATTACGGGCTCTACTTCACGTCGGAGCTCGTGGGCACGGCTATGCTCGTGCTGCTCGGATGCGGTGTCGTCGCCAACGTGGTGCTCGCGAAGAACAAGGGCTTCGGCGGCGGTTTCCTCATGGTCAACTGGGGCTGGGGACTCGCGGTCTTCGCGGGTGTTCTCGTCTCGGCCTATTCAGGCGCGATCATCAACCCCGCCGTCGGAATCGGGCTCCTCGTCGCCGGATCCATCACTTTCCCGATGTTCCTCATCGCGACGGCCGCCGAACTCCTCGGCGGCATCATCGGCGCAATCGTCTGCTATCTCGCCTACAAGAAGCACTTCGACCAGGAAGAAGACGCGGGCAAGAAGCTCGGCGTCTTCTCGACCGGCCCCGAGATCCGCTCCTACGGTCTCAACTTCCTGACCGAGGTCATCGGGACCTTCGTTCTCGTGTTCGTGATCTTCGCGTTCGCCGACTATGGCGACATCACGGTCGGCGTCCCCGGGGGCCTCGGACCGCTGGCGGCACTCCCCGTCGCCCTCCTCGTCGTCGGCATCGGCGCCTCGCTCGGCGGCCCGACCGGCTACGCCATCAACCCCGCCCGCGACCTCGGTCCGCGCATCGCCCACGCAATCCTCCCGATCCCCGGCAAGGGATCCAGCGACTGGGCATACTCGTGGGTGCCGGTCGCAGGCCCCCTCGTCGGCGGCGTGCTCGCCGCGCTCGCCGCGCCCCTGCTGCTCGGACTCGCAGCCTGACGTCCCCCGACCATCACCAAGCATTCAAAGGAGAAGCACCCATGGGCGACTACATCCTCGCCATCGACCAAGGCACGACCTCGTCGCGCGCGATCATCTTCGACAAGAAGGGCTCGATCATCTCGGTCGGGCAGAAGGAACACGAGCAGTTCTTCCCCCGTCCGGGCTGGGTCGAGCATGACGCGAACGAGATCTGGCACAACGTCCAGGAGGTCATCGGCCTCGCCCTCAGCCGCGCCGACCTCACGCGCCATCACATCGAGGCGATCGGCATCACGAACCAGCGTGAGACGGCCGTCGTGTGGGATCGCACCACCGGCAAGCCCGTCTACAACGCCATCGTGTGGCAGGACACGCGCACGCAGGACATCGTCGACCGACTCGCCGGCGACGAAGGACCGGAGCGCTTCAAGAGCGTCGTGGGTCTCCCCCTCGCGACGTACTTCTCGGGGACGAAGATCGCCTGGATCCTCGAGAACGTCGACGGCGCGCGCGAGAAGGCCGAGGCCGGAGATCTCATGTTCGGCACGACCGACACGTGGGTGCTCTGGAACCTCACGGGCGGCGTCGATGGAGGGGCGCACGTCACCGACGTCACGAACGCCTCGCGCACCCTGTTCATGGATCTCGAGACACTCGAATGGCGCGACGACATCCTCGGCGAGTTCGGCGTGCCGCGCTCGATGATGCCCGAGATCCGCTCGTCGTCCGAGATCTACGGCTATGCCGAAGACTCCTCGCTGCTGCGCGAGACGCCGATCGCCGGCATCCTCGGCGACCAGCAGGCCGCCACCTTCGGTCAGGCGGCATTCGAAGCGGGTGAGAGCAAGAACACCTATGGCACGGGCAACTTCCTCATCTTCCAGACGGGCGAGGAGAAGATCCTCTCGAAGAACGGTCTGCTCACGACCATCGGATACAAGCTGGGCGACCAGCCCGTGCAGTATGCGCTCGAGGGCTCGATCGCGGTGACGGGGTCGCTCGTGCAGTGGCTCCGCGACCAGCTCGGGATCATTCGTGAGGCTCCCGAGGTCGAGGATCTCGCGAAGGACGTCGACGACAACGGCGGGGTGTACTTCGTGCCGGCGTTCTCGGGCCTCTACGCTCCCTACTGGCGCCCGGACGCTCGCGGTGCGATCGTCGGGATGACCCGCTACGTCAACAAGGGGCACATCGCGCGCGCCGCGCTCGAAGCCGTCGCCTTCCAGACGCGCGACGTCCTCGACGCCGTGAATGCGGATGCGGGCGTCGATCTGTCGGAGCTGCGAGTCGACGGCGGCATGGTCGCCAACGACACCCTGATGCAGTTCCAGGCCGATGTGCTGGGCGTGCCCGTCGTGCGCCCTGTCGTCGCCGAGACGACCGCGCTGGGAGCCGCGTATGCGGCAGGTCTCGCGGTCGGGTTCTGGAAGGATCTCGGCGAGGTCCGGAAGAACTGGCAGGAAGACGCGCGCTGGGAGCCGCAGATGCCTCAGGACGAGGTCGAGCGCACGCTCCGCCTCTGGCGCAAGGCTGTCGCCAAGTCGATGGACTGGGTCGACGAAGACGTGATCTGAGCGCTCGCACACGCGAACGAGGGCCGGGAGCCGATTGGCTCCCGGCCCTCGTTCGCTGTCGGGGTCAGTTCTTCCCGAACAGCTTCTGGATCTCCGCCATGTCGGTTTCGCTCGGCTGCGGGGCCGATGCGCCCAGCCCGAAGCCGGATCCCGTCGGCTGCGCCGTGGCGGCCTCGTCGCCCTGCACCGCGCGCTTGGCTGGGTTTCCCGAGCGTCCGCCCTGGTACTTGCCCTTCTTGCCCTTCTTGGCGCGCTTCGACGAGGCGCCCGGCTTCGCGCCCGGCATCGCCCCCATGCCGGGGACGCCCGCGTTCTCGCCGCGCGCAACCTTCTTCATCATCTTCGCGGCCTGCTCGAAGCGGTTCACGAGCTGATTGACGTCGGTGACGGTCACGCCCGATCCGCGAGCGATGCGCGCGCGGCGGGAACCGTTGAGGATCTTCGTGTTATGACGCTCGGCAGGGGTCATGCCGCGGATGATCGCCTCGGTGCGACCGATCTCGCTCTCGTCGAAGTCCTGCAGCTGCTGCTTCATCTGCCCGCCCATGCCGGGGAGCATGCCGAGCATCTTCTTCATCGAGCCCATCTTCTTGAGCTGCTGCATCTGCTCGAGGAAGTCGTCGAGGGTGAAGGCCTCCTTCGCGAGCTTGTCGGCGACCTTCTGCGCCTCTTCCTCGTCGAAGGCCTGCTGGGCCTGCTCGATGAGCGTGAGGATGTCGCCGAGATCGAGGATTCGGCTCGCCATGCGATCGGGGTGGAAGTCCTCGAGCGCATCGAGGTCCTCGCCCGTCGACGCGAAGATGATCGGGCGCTGCGTCACGGAAGCGACCGAGAGCGCGGCGCCGCCGCGCTGGTCTCCGTCAAGCTTCGACAGGACGACGCCCGTGAAGTCGACGCCCTCAAGGAAGGCCTTCGCCGTGTTCACGGCGTCCTGACCGATCATCGAGTCGATGACGAACAGGACCTCGTCTGGATCCGTCGCGCGACGGATCTTCGAGGCCTGCTTCATGAGCTCCTCGTCGACGCCGAGGCGGCCGGCCGTGTCGATGATGACGATGTCGTGCTGGCGCTGCTTGGCGAGCTCGACGCCCGCCTCCGAGACCTTGACAGGATCGCCGACGCCGTTGCCCGGCTCGGGGGCGTAGACCGCAGCACCCGCCTGCTCGGCGACGATCTGCAGCTGATTCACGGCGTTCGGTCGCTGAAGGTCGGCCGCGACGAGGATCGGCGTGTGGCCGTCTTTCTGCAGCTTCTTGGCGAGCTTGCCCGCGAACGTCGTCTTACCCGACCCCTGCAGGCCCGCGAGCATGATCACGGTCGGCGGCGTCTTCGCGAAGCGCAGCTTGCGCTGCTCGCCGCCGAGGATGCGAACGAGCTCCTCGTTGACGATCTGCACGACCTGCTGGGCCGGGTTGAGAGCCTTGTTCACCTCGTCGCCGAGTGCGCGCTCGCGCACGTGCGATGTGAATTCCTTGACGACCTCGAGCGCGACGTCGGCGTCGAGCAGGGCACGCCTGATCTCACGCACGGTGCCGTCGACGTCGGCCGCCGACAGCCGTCCCTTGGTGCGGAGATTCTTGAAGGTCTCGGTGAGACGGTCGGAGAGCGTGCCGAAAGTAGCCATGATTCTCCCGATTCTACCGTGATCGCGGCGACGCGACCTCCGCGAGGGCCGCGTCGAGGTGCGCGACGAGCGGTGCGCTTCCCGCGCCCGCGCCAGCCCACGCCCAGATGGACGACATCATCGCCGCCCCGTAGGCGCCGCCACGCACGGCGGCCGCCGCATCGGAGTATCCGGCACGCCGCAGGGAGCGACCGGCGAGTGCCGTGATCCGCCACATCCGCACCGCGGCTTCACGTTCGAGGTCCTCCTCGATCCGCATGGCCTCCGCGTTGCCGATGATGAGCGCGAGGGTATCGGGCGCGAATCCCGCTGCGATGGATCGCAGCGCCTCCTCCGGCAAAGCCCCGTCGTCGACCGCGCGGTCGGCCCCGGCGATCCGTTCATCGAACGACCCCCAGAGCAGTTCCGCCTTGCTCGCGGCGTAGTTGAAGAAGCTCGAGCGGCTGATGCCCGCGCGCGTCGCGATCTCGGTGACGCTCGTCGCGTCGTGCCCCTTCTCCAGGAACAGCTCACAGGCGGCCTCGGCGAGCATCTCGCGCGAGATCGCCTTCGGCCGGCCCGGCCGTCCTCCTGTCGTCGCCACGCCCTCAGCGTAGAGGCCTGCAACCTCGATGGGCGCGCTAAGGTGTTCCTGGACTCCGTCCATGAATTCGAGGAGCAGAGATGATCGATGTGTTCGAGGCGGGCTTCGCCCCGCGATTCGTCACGTATCGCGACGGCTGGGATCTGCAGCGCCGGATCCACGACGGCGTCGTCGCCGGAACGCGGGAGGAGACGCTCATCCTGCTCGAACACGAAGCAGTCTTCACCGCCGGATCGCGCACCGAGGACCACGAGCGTCCCGGCCTCGGCGCCACTCCGGTCGTCGACGTCGATCGCGGCGGCAAGATCACGTGGCACGGCCCGGGTCAGCTGGTCGGCTATCCGATCATCCGCGTCGGCGAGCAGCGCGAGGTCGTCGGCCATGTGCGCCGGCTCGAGCGCATGCTCATCGAATTGCTCGCCCCCCTCGGCATCGAGGGCACGCAGGTCAAGGGCCGTACGGGCGTCTGGGTCGAGACGGGCGGCTCGCCGAACAAGATCGCGGCGATCGGCGTGCGCGTCGAGAAGGGCGTCGCGATGCACGGTTTCGCCCTCAACTGCAGCAATTCGCTCGCGCCGTACGACGAGATCATCCCCTGCGGAATCACCGATGCCGGCGTGACGACGATCACACGCGAGATCGGGCGCGAAGTCTCTCCCGCAGACATCTCCGGAGCCGCCGTCACCGCGTTCCGCAGCGTCTTCGAGGAGGTTCCCGCGTGAGCGCCTGCGGAACCGGGGTCGCGAACACGACCGCTCCGAATGGCCGCAAGATGCTGCGGCTCGAGGTGCGCAATGCGTCGACGCCGATCGAGAAGAAGCCCGAGTGGATCAAGACCCGCGTGCGACAGGGGCCCGAATACCGCGAGCTGCAGTCGCTCGTGAAGACCGAGGACCTTCACACCGTGTGCCAGGAGGCGGGCTGCCCCAACATCTTCGAGTGCTGGGAAGACCGCGAGGCGACGTTCCTCATCGGCGGATCCCAGTGCACGAGGCGCTGCGACTTCTGCCAGATCGACACGGGCAAGCCTGCCGAGTACGACACGGACGAGCCGCGCCGCGTGGCCGAGTCGGTGCGGCGCATGGGACTGCGCTACGCCACCGTGACGAGCGTCGCTCGCGACGATCTCGACGACACGGGCGCGTGGTTGAACGCCGAGACGGTACGGCAGATCCACGCGCTCAACCCGAACACGGGCGTCGAGCTTCTCGCCAACGATCACGGTGGGGATCCCGCCCACCTCGGCCAGATCTTCGAGGCGCGCCCCGAGGTGTTCGCGCACAACGTCGAGACCGTGCCGCGCGTCTTCCGCCGGATCCGCCCCGCGTTCACCTACGAGCGCTCGCTCGGCGTGCTGACGCAGGGACACGAGGCGGGGCTCATCACGAAGTCGAACCTCATCCTCGGCATGGGGGAAGAACCCGACGAGGTCGTGGGCGCTCTGCAGGACCTTCGAGACGCCGGGTGCGACATCATCACCCTCACGCAGTATCTGCGCCCCTCACCGCGCCACCTGCCGGTGCAGCGCTGGGTCAAGCCCGACGAGTTCGTCGAGCTGAAGAAGATCGCGGAAGGGATCGGCTTCCTCGGCGTCCTCGCCGGCCCGCTCGTGCGTTCGTCGTACCGTGCCGGACGCCTCTGGGCGCAGTCGATGCGCGAGAAGGGTCGCGAGATCCCCGCACACCTGCAGCACATCGCCGACAGCGCGCCCGCGGAGTTCGCCCAGGCGGTGTGATCCTCCCGTGAGAGAGTTCCGGATCCGGTGTCCCCGCGAGGAGGATGATCTCGCGCGGATCGCGGATCCCGGGAATCCGGGCGCGTGATCGCGCGTTAGGCTGGTCGACGGTCCATTTCTGGACCGCGTCCATACTCGTCTCCCGAGGGGATCCATGCTCCCGTTCCGCCGCGTCCTGCCCGCCGCCGCTCTCGCTTCCGCCGCACTCCTTGCGGTCGGATGCGCCCCGTCCGACGGGGGCGGATCCCCCGAGCCGGTCTCCGGGGGAACGCTCGTCTACGCGACCGGCGATGCCGAGCCGAGCTGTCTCGACCCGCACGTCGGCGGCAACTACCCGCAGGGGCTGCTCTCGACGCAGTACCTCGAGCCGCTCTTCGGCCGTGACGCAGAGGGCGAGATCGTCCCCTGGCTGGCCGAGTCGGGCGAGGCGTCCGACGACGGCCTTACCTGGGACATCGCGCTGCGCGACGACATCTCCTTCACCGACGGCACGCCATTCGACGCGGAGGCGGTCAAGGCGAACATCGAGCATCTGCAGGATCCCGACACTGCCTCGTCGACGGGCTATCTCGCCGTCGAGCAGGTCGACAGCGTCGAGGTCGTCGACGACTCCCATGTGCGCCTGCACCTGTCGACCCCGAAGTCGGCCATGCTCGAGGTCCTGAGCCAGCAGTGGGCAGCGATGGAGTCACCCGAGGGAATCGCGCGCGGCAACGACGAGAACTGCCAGGCACCCATCGGCACCGGTCCCTTCGTGGTCGAGAGCTGGTCGCCGCAGGAGTCGGTCACCCTGACGCGAAACGACGACTATGTGCCGACCAACCCCGAGATCGACCACGACGGCCCGGCGCACGTCGAGCAGATCGAGTGGCGCTTCATCCCCGATGCGGCGACGCGCCAGGCCGCCCTCGCCTCGGGCGAGGTGCACGTCATCGACAACCCGCTCCCGACCGACATCGCCGCCGCGGACGGGCAGGGGTTCGGGCATCTCGATGCGCCGCGACCGGCCGCGTCGAATCGTATCGAGCTGAACACTGCGCAGCCGCCGTTCGATGACGACCGGGTGCGTGAGGCATTCCTCCGGGCAGCTGATCCCTCCCCCGGCATCGAGACGCTCTTCGCCGGCACGGCCACCCGTTCGTTCTCGGTTCTCTCATCGGAGGAGCCCGTGCGGCTGTCCGATGAGGAGCTGTTCCGCACCGACGCCGACGCCGCGAACGCGCTGCTCGACGAGGCCGGGTGGACGGAGCGCACCGACAGTGGCACGCGCATGAAGGACGGCGAGACGCTCACAGCGCGCTTCCCTGTCTCGACGAACCAGTCGACGGCGGCCGAGCAGTCGCTATTCGAACAGATCCAGGCCAACACGGCAGCGGTCGGCTTCGATCTGCAGCTCGAGCCGATGGACCTCTCGAGCTGGTACGGCGCTCTCGCGGCCCACGACTACGAGGCCGTCTCGGCCCCGTATACGACCGTCGGCCCCGACGTGCTGCGCATCCTGTACCACTCCGACAGCACGGTCCCCGCGCCGTCCGGCTACTTCGCCAACAACGCGCAGCTGACGGATCCGGACCTCGACGCCTTCCTCGAGGAGGCACTCGCGACGACCGATCCGGATGAACGCGCCGATCTGTACACGCAGGCGCAGCGGATCATCCTCGACACTCACGCGGTGCTGCCGCTGTACGACCAGCAGAACCACTTCCTCACGAACGGCGTCACGGGGGTCACGGCGATCCACACGATCTCGACCCCGACGTTCGTGAACGCGCAGCTGACCGAATGACTCCGCGCCGGTGGGCGGTCTCGCTCCGGTGGATCGCCGGGAAGCTCGGTGCCGCCATCGGCGTCGTGTGGCTCGTCGGCACGCTCGTGTTCTTCGCGCTGCGGGCGACGGGCGATCCGCTCGAGGCGATCCTCGGCGGCCCGGGCTCGCAGGCCGGAGAGGAGGCCGTGCAGGCCGCCATCGATCGCTACGCGCTCGATGAGCCGCTCGTCGTCCAATACCTGCTCCAGCTGCGCGACATCGCCACTCTGCAGTTCGGCGACTCGTACTCCCGGCGCCTGCCCGTCATGGATCTGCTGGCGGCTCACCTGCCGTCGACGCTGCTCCTCGCCGTGCTCGCCCTCGCCCTCGCGTGGGCCCTCACGGTCGCGGGCGCACTCGTGCAGGCCGTGGCGCGCGGTCGGCTCGGCGCCCTGGTCCGCGCCGGGCTGAGGTCCGTCGAGGTCGTCGCGAGCGTCGCACCGCAGTTCTGGTTCGGTGCCGTGCTCATCATGGTGTTCGCATCGTCGCTCGGCTGGCTGCCCGCCACGAGCGCATCGTCGGACCCCGCCTCGCTCGTCCTGCCGGTCGTCACGCTCGCCGTGCCGATCGCGGGCTTCCTGTCTCAGGTCTCGCACGACGCCCTCGACGACGCTGACGCCGCGCCGTTCGCGACGACCGCTCGCGCACGCGGCGCGGGCGAGATGCGCGTCCTGCTCCGCCATACGCTGCGACACGCGAGCCTGCCTGCGATCTCGCTCTCAGGCTGGGCGTTCGGCAGCCTGCTCAGCGGCGCGGTCGTCGTCGAGGTGCTGTTCGCCCGGCCGGGTCTCGGACGCCTGCTCCAGGAGGCGGCCCTCGCCCGCGACGTGCCCGTCGTCATCGGCGCCGTCGTGATCGTCGCGCTGCTCTACGTCGCCGTCGTGATCGCGACGGACGCCCTCGAGCTTCTCGTGGATCCGCGCCTCCGGCGGCGCCCGCAGTCGCTCCGCGCGCCGGACGTGGCGGTGGGAGCATGAGGGCCGCGGCGCGCGGTCGGGCACTCGGCGTATCGGGGATCCTCGCGACCCTGGTGGCCGTGCTGATCGGTGTCGCCGTCGTGGCCCCAGGACTCCTGGCCCCCGGTGATCCTCTCGCGGTCTCCCCCGCCGAGGGGTTCCAGGCCCCGTCGCCGGCGCACCCGTTCGGAACCGACGAGTCGGGCCGGGACGTCCTCACGCGCGTCGTCCACGGCGCTGCCGCCTCCGCGGGAATCGGGCTCGCCGCGACGGCTATCGGGATCGGCCTCGGTCTCCTGATCGGATTCGCGAGCGGCCTCGGCACACGACTCGTCGACGGAGCCCTCTCCCGCGTCGTCGAGGTGCTCTACGCCCTCCCCACCCTCGTCATGGCGCTGCTCTTCGTCGCGGTTCTGGGGCCGGGCCCGCGCAGTTCGATCCTCGCGATCGGCCTCGCGACGGCGCCCGGATACGCGCGCATGATCCGTGCCCGCGTGCGGCAGGTCGCCGGGAGCGACTATGTCTCGTACGCGCGGCACGAAGGCGTCTCCGCCCCGACGGTCTTCGCGCGGCACGTGGTGCCGAACACGCTCTGGCCGCTCATCGCGATGATCACGCTCGGGATCGGTCAGGCGATCGTGTGGGTGTCGGCCCTGAGCTTCCTCGGTCTCGGCGCCGAGCCGCCGAGTCCCGAATGGGGTTCGATGCTCAACGCCGGTCGCGTCTACCTCGGCACGGCCTGGTGGATGACGTTCTTCCCCGGCCTGGCGATCGTCGTCACGGCGACCGCGCTCACCGTCCTCGGGCGACGGCTTTCCTCGGGAGGCACGCGATGACTCTTCTCACAGTCCGTGATCTCACGGTCGATCTTCCCGGCGCGGGGCGCGTGCTCGACGGCGTCTCGCTCGATCTGTCGCCGGGCGAGGTGCTCGGAGTCGTCGGCGAGTCAGGCGCGGGCAAGTCGGTCCTCGCCCGCACGCTGATCGGCCTCACGCGGGAAGACCCGCGTGCGAGCGTCGCCGCTTCGACCCTCACCTTCGATGGGACGGACATGACACGGGCCGGTCGCCGGGCATGGCGACGGCTGCGGGGATCCGAGATCGGGCTCGTCCTGCAAGACGCCCTGCAGTCGCTCGACCCCCTCCGCACGGTCTCGGCCGAGGTGGGCGAGACGCTCGCTGTGCGACGCGTTGCGCGAACGGAGCGACGACAGCGAATCGTCACAGCGCTCCACCGCGCCGGCCTGCACGATGCCGAGGCGCGACTCGGGCAGCGCTCGGGCGAGCTGTCAGGCGGCATGCGCCAGCGTGTCCTCGTTGCTTCGGCGCTCGTCGGCGGTGCCCGTCTCGTGATCGCGGACGAGCCGACGACGGCGCTCGATGCGACGGTCGCCGCCCGGGTGCTGGATCTGCTGCGCTCCCTGGCCGACGACGGCGCGGCAGTCCTCCTCATCACGCACGACCTCCACGCGGTGCGCCGCGTCGCCGACCGGGTCGCCGTCCTCGAGGCGGGACGCGTGGTCGAGGACGGATCCGCCGCGCACGTCCTCGCCGAGCCAGCGCACGCGACGACGCGCGCCCTTCTCGACGCCGTGCCCCGCGGCCCGAAACCGCCCCTTCGCCCCGCGCACCGCCCGCGCACCCCCATCCTCCGCGCGGACGCGGTGACGAGACGCTACGGCCACGTCACCGCCGTCGACGACGTCTCGTTCTCCCTGGAAGCGGGCGAGACACTCGGCGTGGTCGGCGAGTCCGGGTCCGGGAAGTCCACCCTCGCGCGCCTGCTCATCGGCGCCGAACACCCCGATTCCGGGGCCGTCTCCCGCCACGGGACTCCTCGCGTGCGGCTCGTGCCGCAGGATCCGCTCGGATCCTTCGATCCGCGCCACTCGGTCGGCCAGATCCTCCGCCTCTCGCATCGCGACGGCGCGCCGTCACCCGAGGAGCTGCTGCGCCGCGTCGAACTCGACGCGCGGCTGCTCACCCGCCGCCCCGCGCAGCTTTCGGGCGGTCAGCGACAGCGCGTCGCGATCGCCCGCGCGCTCGCGGCGAATCCCGACGTCCTCGTCTGCGACGAGCCCGTCTCGGCCCTCGACGTGACCACGCAGGCGGGGATCCTGGATCTGCTGCTCGGCCTTCAGGAGCGCGAGGGCCTCTCCATGGTGTTCATCTCGCACGATCTCGCGGTCGTCCGCCGCATCTCCGATCGGGTTGCCGTGATGAAGGACGGCCAGGTCGTCGATTCCGGGAACACCGAAGACGTCTACGCGAACCCGGCCAGTGCCTTCACGCGCGAGCTGATCTCGGCGTCGCGGTAGTCCCGACCGATCCCCCTCCTGCACGACGACGCCAATTCTGCGTCCGGGCGCGCGACACGCCGGGCCCAGGGGCTTCTCCGCACAGAATTGGCGTCGTTGTGTATCGGCGCTCAGTCGGCGCTCGTGACCGACTGCACCGTGCCGTCGCCCGCGAAGTTCACGAGAAGGACGTCGTCGGTCTCGTCGGGGTCGAGTGCGTACTCGAGCACCGCGAAGGGATCGGATCCACCGTGCTCATCGGCCAGGATCGTCATGCTCATGAGCTCGAGCGACCGGATGATGTCGACGGGTGCGTCGCCGGACACATCGATGAGGATGTCCTCGATGGTGTCGCCGTAGCGGTCGGTCATCATGAGGATGAACTCCGTCACGTCGCTCGCGCGATTGTCCACCTCGGCCAGCATCGCGTCGCGCGCACGGCGATCGATCTCGTCGAGCGCCGTGACGAGAGACGCAGCGGCGTCGAGCGCGTCGGTCGTCACGTCTTCTTGATCGGGTGCCGTGAGATCGACGGTGACGCGCATATCGCCGAGATCGACGTTCTCCGACCAGAAGATCGCGCCGTCGGGACCCGACTCGAGGAGCCCGAAGTAGTCGTGTTCGATCGCCATACGACTACTCAACCACTTCGAGGGCCTGCGCGGGGAGGGGGCGCGCCCGCGGGAGTCAGCCGACGAGCTGAGCGGCGAAGGCGTGCGGCGTGAAACCGGAGAGATCACCGATGCCTTCGCCCTCCCCGAGGAGCTTGACGGGGATCCCTGTGCGCTCCTGCACGCTCAGCACGAAGCCGCCCTTCGCGGACCCATCGAGCTTCGTGATGACGAGACCGGTGACCCCGGCGTGCTCGAGGAAGGCCTCGGCCTGCATGACGCCGTTCTGGCCGGTCGTCGCGTCGAGGACGAGCAGGACCTCGCTGATCGGCGCCTGCTTCTCGATGACACGACGGACCTTCGTGAGCTCGTCCATGAGGCCCGCCTTCGTGTGCAGACGACCAGCCGTGTCGACGAGCACGATCTCGGTTCCGGTGCGCTTGGCGTAGTCGATCGTCTGGAAGGCGACCGATGCAGGGTCCTGCCCTTCCTTCTCGGGACGCACGATCGCCGCGCCGCCGCGCTCGGCCCACGTGGCCAGCTGCTCGACCGCCGCAGCGCGGAACGTGTCGGCCGCTCCGACCACGATCGAGCGGCCGTAACGGCCGAGGAAGTGGGCGAACTTGCCGATCGTCGTCGTCTTACCGACGCCGTTGACTCCGACAACGAGCACGACCGCCGGTCGCTCGGTGAGCTTCAAGGTCGTATCGAATCTCGCGAAACGCTCTTCGAGGCTCTCGATGAGCATCCGCTTGAGGTCCTTCGGATCCTCCGTGTGGAAACGGGCGACCTTGTCGCGCAGATCGTCGACGATCTCCTCGGTGATGTCCGGCCCGAAGTCGGCGGTGATGAGCGCCGTTTCGAGGTCGTCCCACGTGTTCTCGTCGATCGTCTCTTTCACGAACATGCCGCGCAGCGCGCGACCGAGGGACCACTTCTCCGCCATGGACTCCAGCCTATCGGGAACCGTCAGCGACGCCGCGACGCCGTCACCGAGAAGGTGCGGTTCCGGCCGATCTGGCGGGTCGGCCCCACAAGCCGCTCGAGCTGCGGTCGATACCGCAGGTGGCTGTTCCACACCGTCCACAGTTCGCCGCCCGGGCGCAGGACCCGTGCGGCGTCGGCGAAGAGGCGCGGCGCGATCGCATCGGTCACGGCGGCGCCCGAGTGGAAGGGCGGATTCAGCAGGACGAGGTCGGCGGATCCGTCGGGGCGGGAGCCCAGCCCGTCGTCCCGCACGACATCGACCCGGTCTGCGAGCCCGTTCGCGCGCATCGTCTCGCGCGCCGAGGCCACGGCCGCGCTCGACCGGTCGCTCGCGATCACCCGCGCGGCCGGTCGGGACCGCGCGTACGCGGCCGCGATTGCGCCGGTGCCGCAGCCGAGATCGATCACGGATTCCGCATGCGGCATACCATCGAGAAATTCGAGGAAGAAGCGTGTTCCGACGTCCAACGAGGCGCCCGCGAACGCTGCGCCGTGCGCGCACAGGGTGAGGTCGATATCGGTGTGGACGGACCGCGGCCAGGCCTCGCCTGCACCTCGGATCGGTTCGGACGCGTGCAGGGCGCGCGACCGACCCACGCCTCGGCTCGCCCGCACGGAGCGGAAGTGCACGCCGAGGACATCGTTCATCGACCGCGTCATGTGCTTCACGCGCCCGCCCGCGACGATCCGGACATCCGAATCGGCGTGGTCCGCGACGACGCCCGCGATCTCGTCGAGCGCGTCGAGCCCGCGCGGAAGCTGCAGCAGCACGAGCTTCGCCCCGGCGGTCAGTGAGGCGTCGAGATCGTGCCAGGTGACGCGGCCGGTGAGGTCCTGCCCGATGCGCTCGGCGTTCGCGGCGAGCGCGCGCTCGCCCGTCAGGGGATCCTGGTGCACGCGCAGACGGAGGTCCGGATCCGCACGCAGGAGCGACAGCGTCAGCGCACCGTAGCGATCCCCGATGACGACGATCTCGCCCGCGACGGGCCCCGCCTCGGCAAGGATCAGTCGATCGCTCGCGTCGGCCGCGACGAGATCGTGCGCCTCGACGTCGGGCCATCTGCTGAGGCGCGGGGCGAGTTCGTCGTATGCGATTTCGGGGGTCATGCGCTCGCTCGATCGCCCACGCGCTGCCCCACCACGGCCGAGACGCCGTCCTGGCGCATCGAGACGCCGTAGAGCGCGTCGGCGATCTCCATCGTGCGCTTCTGGTGGGTGATGATGAGCAGCTGACTGTTCTCGCGGAGCTTCTCGAATACCCCGAGCAGGCGGCCGAGGTTCGCATCGTCGAGTGCGGCCTCGACCTCGTCGAGGATGTAGAACGGGCTCGGCCGCGCCTTGAAGATGGCCGTGAGCAGGGCGACCGCGGCAAGCGACCGCTCACCGCCGGACAGCAGGGAGAGCCGCTCGATCTTCTTGCCGGCGGGCTTGACTGCGACGTCGATCCCCGTCGCCAGCAGATCGTCGGGATTCGTCAGCGAAATCGAGCCGGTTCCGCCCGGGAACAGGATCGGGAACATCTCCCCGAACGCGCGCTTCGTGTCCTCGAACGCGTCGGCGAAGATCGTCTGCATGCGCTCGTCGAGATCCGAGATGATCGTCTGGAGATCGCGACGCGTCTGCGTGAGGTCGTCGAGCTGCTCGGTGAGGAACTTGTGCCGCTGCTCGAGCGCGGCGAACTCCTCGAGCGCGAGCGGATTCACGCGGCCGAGCTGGCTGAGCTTGCGCTCGGCGGCGCGCAGGCGCTTCTCCTGCTGGGCGCGATCGTACGGGATCGTCTCAGACCCCGGTCCGTCGTCACCCGCCGAGACGTCGGGGGCGTCCGTCTCGCTCTCGCCGTTCTCCGGACCCGAGCCTGCGTCCGCCGCCGCTCCCGCCTGCTCGACGAGCACGTCGTCGAGTGGCACGGGCTGTTCCGGTCCGTATTCGGCGACGAGGATCTCCTCCCCCATGCCGAGCTCAGACTGCACGCGCTCGGTCAGGCTCGCCAGGTGCAGCTTCTTCTCGTGGATCTGCAGCTCGATCCCGTGCACGCTCTCGGTCAGGCGCGCGAGCCGCTCGCGGATCGAGCTCTCCTGCTCGCGCAGCTTCCGCAGCTCGGCCGATACGGCGCTCCGGGCCTGCTCGGCCTCGCCGAGGGCCGAGCGGGCTTCGGACACGGACCGGCCGGCTGAATCGAGCACTGCGGGCAGCTCCTCGACGACGCCCTGCGCGATCTCGCGCTGACGACGCCGGAGCACGGCGCGGCGCGCCGCGTGTTCTGCGGCCTCCTGCTCCCGCGTGCGCTGCCGTTCGAGACCCGCCGCGTGCGCTTCCGCGGCGCGCACACGCTCCCGCGTGGTCTCGACCTCGAGGCGCGCGGTCATCTCGGCCTCGCGCGCCTTCTCCACCTCGGCAAGCAGACCGTCACGGGCCGATGCATCGAGAATCGGGCGCGGTTCCTCGCGCGCCGCGTCGAGTTCGGCCTGGGCCCGTCGTGCGCGCTCCTCCGAATCGGCGACGGAGGCCTTCGCCTTGTCGAGGTCGGCCGTCAGTCGCTCGCATTCTGCGATCGCCGCCTCGTAGCGCACCGTGACGCGATTGACGTGCTCGGCCTGCTGCGCGAGCTGGGCATCATGCGCGCGGAGCGTCTGCAGTGCTTCCTTCTGCTCACGCCGTGCGTCCTGGACGCGGTCCTGCTGCTCGCGACGCTCGATCCCGAGCCCCTCGACGTCCTCGCGCACGGCCGCGAGCCGCTCGGCCGCGTCATCGCGCTCGGCCTGCAGCGCGAGGCGAGACTGTCCCCCGCCGGATCCGGCGCGGATCGTGCGGGCCGTGACGATCTCGCCCGCCCGAGTGACGATGGTCGCCCGCTCGGCGACGCCCTCGTCGAGGCGCGCGCCGTGCGTGCGCGCGGCGCCGAGATCCTCAGCGATGAGCACGAAACGCAGCAGGCCACGGACACCGTCCGGCGCGGTGACGACGTCGACGGCGCGCTCGAGTCCCGCGCCCGGGGACGGAATCGGATCTCCTTCGGGAGCATCGGCGATCGCGACATCGACGACGCCGGCGTCGCCGGTGGAGTCCGCGATCCGGAATGCCGCCTCGCGATCCTCCGCGAGCACGCCCTCTGCGAGCGGCCCGAGAACCGCTTCGATTGCCTGTTCGAACCCGGCGCGCACCTGCACCGATTCGCTCACGAGGCCCCGGACGCCCTCGTCTCCGCGCGCGACGATCTCGCTCGCCGCGTTCTTGACATCGAGCGCCGAGCTCAGCGCCGACGACTTCGCCGTCAGGGCGTCGGCCTCGCGTTCGGCGGCGCGGTGACGTTCCCGGATCTCCTCGAGCGCTTTCTCGGCCGCCGTCACCTCGCGCTGCGCGTGCTCGTATGCCTCCTGCAGCTGGGCCGACGCCTGCTCGCCGATCTCGGCCATCTCGAGTCGTTCGAATGCCTCCTGCGCCTCGCGCCGACGCCCGTCGGCCGCGTCGAGTGCCTCCTGCTGCCGCACGACGGCGCCCCGCACCGCTTCCAGTGTCTGGGCGGCCGCCTCGGCGGTGCCCCGCAAGGTCGTCACGCGCATGTCGTACTCGCTCACGAGGGCGCTCTGCTCGGCGATCTCGACATCGAGGGCGTCGAGCTCGGACCGCGCCCGCGCGAGTTCCCGCGAAGCCGTCTGGACGGCGTCCTGCGCCTCGCCGACGCCGTCGGAGAGTCGGGTGACCTCCTCGTGCGCGGCATCGATCGCCTGCTGCGAGACGGTCACCTGCGGGCGGTCGGCGTCGTCGTCGGATCCGAGCAGCGCCAGCCTCTGGTTCGCGAGCGTGAACAGGCCGCGGAGGCGATCCTGGACCTGCTCGAGTCCGAACACGACACGCTGCGCCTCGTCGACGGCCTTCGACGACTGCTCACGCTCGAGCTGCGAGATGCGCAGACGTACGCCGGAGATCTGCTCCTCGAGCGCGATGCGCTCCGTATGCCGCTCCTGCTCGCCGCGCGCGTGCTCGGCGAGCTGGGTGCGCAGCTGCACCACCTCATCCGCATAGAGGCGGGCTTTGGCGTCGCGAACGACGGCCGCGATCGTCTGCGCTTGCCGGGCGATCTCCGCCTGGCGCCCGAGGGGCTTCAGCTGGCGCCGGATCTCGCCCGCGAGGTCGCTCAGGCGCATGAGGTTCTGCTCCATGGCCTCGAGCTTGCGGAGCGTCTTCTCCTTGCGTCGCCGATGCTTGAGGATCCCCGCCGCCTCCTCGATGAAGCCGCGGCGCTCCTCAGGCGTCGCCCGGAGAACCGTGTCGAGGCGACCCTGCCCGACGATGACGTGCATCTCGCGGCCGAGACCAGAGTCGCTCAGCAGCTCCTGCACGTCGAGCAGCCGACACGATTCGCCGTTGATCGCATACTCGCTCTGCCCCGTGCGGAACAGGGTTCGGCGGATCGACACCTCGCTGTACTCGATCGGCAGCGCGCCGTCGGCGTTGTCGATCGTCAACTGCACCTCGGCGCGCCCGAGCGGCCCGCGCGTGGCCGTGCCCGCGAAGATGACATCCTCCATCTTGCCGCCGCGCAGGCTCTTGGCACCCTGCTCCCCCATGACCCAGGCAAGCGCGTCGACGACGTTCGACTTGCCGGATCCGTTCGGCCCGACGATCGCGGTCACGCCGGGTTCGAGGACGAACGTCGTCGGCTGAGCGAACGATTTGAAACCCTTGAGGGTGAGGCTCTTCAGGTGCACGTCGAACCGCCTCCCTCGTCTCGCACGCCGCGCGATGCGCCTCGACACACCCTATTCGGCTGGCCCTCCGAGCCCGCGGAACGGCACGGGACACGCCGGATTCTGCATGTCTGCTTGACGTGCGGTGTGAATTGCGCATAGTTTCAGTTCGCACACATTTCCGTTCCGGGTGAGATCGCCCGCAGAGGTCCGAGAGGAGGAGGCCCATGACGATCACGAATTCGATGCCATGGACGTCCGTCCCCGCTCTGCGAGATGCGCGACGTCGCGGGACGGCTGTGCAGGGATCAACGACGGTTCACTAGAGCCACGATCTCCTCACGCGTCCGCTCCGCGACGCGTCTGTCTCTGACGCTCGCCTGACGGATCCGTCCCCGCCCCTCCGGCGCCGCTTCTCGGCGCGACCGGGCTCACTCCCCGCCCTGCCTCCGCGGCGCTTCGCGCCGCGCTCGGACGAGGCCATTCTGCCGCGCCGTCCGCGCGGATCCTTCTTGCATTCATCCTCATTTCCTGGAGTTCATCGTGAACCTCTCCGTTCCCACCCGTCCCCCGTCTGCGCAGCGGTCCGCTGCACAGACCACGGCCGCCGCCGCGGCGATCCTGCGGCGCCGCGCCCCGCGGACCGCTCTCTTCGACCGGATCGCGATGCGCATCGGCCTCGCGCTGCTCATCTGGGGCACGCGCCCCGAACGGCCGTCCGCGCCCGATGTCTCGGGCTATCGGGCTGACCCTCGCGCACCGCTGTACGCACGGCACGCGGTCGACGCATCGCTCGCCCGTCACGCGCTGCTGCACGGCGCGCCGAACCACCCCTTCGGCCGATGACCACACGAAGGGTCGCCAGAAAATGTCGATGCGCGACGCCCTCGACCCACATTTTTTGGCGACCCTCGGAAAGGAGTCGCTCGTGAATCTCGCAATCGACACCGTGCACGTCCCGGCATCCGTCGACGCGCCTGACGCGGGCGACTGGCGCGCGTACATCGACACGATCAACGCGTCGTATCAGCACGACGCAGGGTCCGACCTGCTCGAATCGGACCCGGCGGTCACACTCGCGGCGGCACGGTCTCACGAGCATCGAGTCGTCCGCGCCTTCCTCGCCCGCTCCGGCGGCACCGTGGTCGGCGCGGGCGAGCTCACCTACGACCGCTCGACGAATCGTGACGTCGAGTTCATGGTGTCGGTGCACCCGGACGCGCGCGGCCGCGGGGTGGGCGACGCGGTGTGCGCGCGACTCGAACGCGAAGCGCGCGATCTGGGCCGGTCGTACGCATTGGTCTACGCTCCGTCACCCCTCGACCCGGCGGGGCTCACGCCCGACGCGGTGCTCCGCCCCTCCTCCGGCATCGGGGGCATTCCCCGCGACGACGAGCACGCCCAGACGCTTGTGGGACGTGGCTATGAGCTCGGACAGGTCGAGCGCGCGAGCGCCTATTTCCAGGGATCGGATCCGGACGCGCTCCGCGAGCGCCTCGACGAGGCGCTCGCCGCTGCGGGTCCCGAATACGAACCGGTGTGGTGGTCCGGCCCGACTCCCGAGGCGTACGTCGACGGATACGCGGCCGCGATCGCCCGAATGGGCACCGACGTACCGTCGGGCGACCATGAGTGGGAGCCGGAGGTCTGGGATGCCGAGCGCATCCGCGCCCGCGAGCTGCGCGCCGCGGCGACGGGCCAGGTGTGGGCGATCACGGCCGTCGTGCACCGGCCGACGGGAGCCGTCGCCGCATTCAACGAGCTCGTCGTCGCTCCGGATCGTACGAAGCCGACCGAGAACTACGGCACGCTCGTCGTGCCGGAGCACCGCGGCCGCCGCCTCGGCACCATCGTCAAGTGCCTCGGCCTTCTGCGCTGGCACGAGCTCTTCTCCGAGTCTCCCGCGGTGGTCACGTTCAACGCGGAGGAGAACCGGCACATGCTGGATGTCAACGAAGCGGTCGGCTTCCGCCCCGTGTTCTGGGAGGGCTCATGGCACAAGCACCTCACGTGAGCGATGGATCACCAGACCGCGTCAGCGCGCCGATCGATCACCCCACGGCCTATACGGTAGAACGATGCGCATCACGGTGATCGGCGGCGGCGTGGGGTGTGCCCGGTTCGTGCTCGGCCTCCGAGAGCACGTGCGGCGCACAGGATCGGACGACACGATCGATGTCGTCGTCAACACGGGCGATGACTGGTGGCTGTCCGGCCTCCGCATCGCGCCCGACCACGACAGCCTGCTCTACGCGCTCGCCGGTGTGAACGACACCGAGCGCGGCTGGGGCCGCGCGGGTGAGAGCGAGCGCGTCGCCGCCGAGCTCGCCGCATGGGGCACGGTGCCCGACTGGTTCACCCTCGGCGATCTCGATCTCGGCACCCACATCGCGCGCACCGCGTGGTTGCGCGCGGGCGCGAGTGTGAGCGAGGTGTATGCGCGCCTCGGATCCCGCTGGCCGCTCGGCGCGACCCTGCACCCCGCCACCGACGCCGAGATCGACACGCATGTCGACACCGACGACGGATCGATGCACTTCCAGGAGTGGTGGGTACGACACCGCTCGGCGCTGCCCGCCCGCGGGTTCACGCAGCGCGGCATCGAGCTGGCGGCGCCGTCCGCGGGGGCGCGCGATGCGATCGCGAACGCCGACGTCGTGCTGTTCGCCCCCTCGAACCCCGTCGTGTCGATCGGCCCGGTCCTCGCCGTGCCCGGCATACGCGATCTCCTTTCGGACAGTCGGGCTCCGATCGTGGGCGTCTCCGGGATCATCGACGGATCTGTCGTGCGCGGCATGGCCGATGCCTGCCTCACCGCGATCGGCGTCGAGACATCGGCGCGCGCCGTCGCCGAGCACTACGGTGCGCGCGCTAGCGGCGGGATCCTCGACGGCTGGCTCGTCGACGAGACGGACGTTGCGGCCGCAGATCCGCTCCGCGCGCTCGGCATCACCACGCGCGCGGTTCCACTCTGGATGCGCGACGCGGATTCTTCGGCCCAGCTCGCGCGCGACGCGCTTGCGCTCGCCTCGGGAATCGCGCGCTGACCGCCGTGGAATAGCGCGGGCTCGACGCCGGTTGTCGAGAGTGTGACCGCCGCCTCTCGATTCGCCACGGTCATCGTCATCGGCGCCGGCCAGGCGGGGCTCTCGGCGGCCTTCCACCTCGCCCACCGCGGCTTCGTGAGCGCCCTCGAGGATCCGCGCGCGGAGCGCACGTTCGTCGTCTTCGACGCGAACGACTCCCCCGGTGGCGCGTGGCAGCATCGCTGGGCATCGCTGGCCGTCGCGAAGCTCAACGGCATCTTCGGTCTGCCCGGCACACGGCAGCCCGAGCTGGATCCCGCTGAGCCGAGCCGCGACGCCGTCCCGCGCTACTTCGCGGACTTCGAGCAGAAGACGAGACTGCCGATCGTCCGCCCCATGTCGGTCGAGAGTGTGGAGTACGCCGACGACGAGGAGGACGGCGAGCTGCTCGTGCAGACCCGCGAAGGGATGTGGCGCACGCGGGCCGTCATCAATGCGACCGGCACGTGGAACACTCCCCGGATCCCGGACTTCCCCGGAGCGGGATCCTTCGGGGGCAGGATGCTCCACGCCCGCGACTACACGCGCCTCGAAGACTTCGCGGGGCAGCGTGTGGCGATCGTCGGCGGCGGGATCTCAGCGATTCAGCTGCTCGAAGAGATCTCTCGCGTCGCCGAGACCTTCTGGTACACCCGGCGCGAACCGACGTTCATCGAAGGCCACTTCCAGCCCGAAACGACGGGGCGCGAGACGATCGCGAAGGTCACGGCCGACGCCGAGGCGGGGCGCCCGATCGGCAGCATCGTCAGCTACACAGGCCTGATCTGGAACGAAGACGCCCGGGCGGCGCACGACCGCGGCGCACTCGAGCGACGCCCGATGTTCGTGCGCATCGAACCGAACGGTGTGCGCGAGGCCGACGGATCCGTTGTTCCCGTCGACGCGATCCTCTGGGCGACGGGCTTCCGCGCCGACATTCGGCACCTCGAACCGCTGTTCCTCGTCAACGAGCTCGGCGGGGTCGCGCTGCGCGGCACGGCCGTGTTCGGTGAGCCGCGCGTCCACCTCATCGGCTTCGGGCCCTCCCAGTCGACCGTCGGCGCCAATCGCGCCGGCCGCGAGGCGGTCGCAGATCTCGTGCGCGACCTCTCGCTCTGACGCCGTTCACTCCCGTGCCGATCGGCTCATTCCCGTCTCGGCGTCATCGTCGAGCCCCGTCGCAGCCTTTCACGATGTGGCCACGCGACCCCAGGGTGTCTCTCGCAGGACCCGTCCTGTCGCGGTCTCGCCGATGCCGTCGACGAGCCCGGAGTAGAGCACCCGACCCCCGTGGCGTCCAGGACCGGGCCCGAGGTCGACGAGCCAGTCGGCCACGCGGATCACCTCGAGGTTGTGTTCGATGACGACGACGGTGTGACCGTGCTCGATGAGTTCGCCAAGTACCGATACGAGTCGTGCGATGTCGCTGAGGTGGAGTCCCGTCGTCGGTTCGTCGAGGAGGTAGATGCTCGGCCCCGTCGCGTCCCTGAGCTCCTTTGCGATCTTCACCCGCTGAGCCTCGCCGCCCGAGACCGTGCTGAGCGGCTGTCCGAGTCGGAGATACCCCAGTCCGACCCGATCGAGTGGGACGAGTCGCGACCGTATCGCCGGTTCATCGAGCCGCTCGATCGCCTCGGTGACGGTCAGGAGCTCGACGTCGGCGATGGAGAGCCCGTCGACATGGTGGGCGCGCGCCTCGGCAGAGTATTTCGTCCCCTGGCACGTCGGGCACGTCGTCTCCTGCCCATCCATGAACGCGAGGTCGGTGTGGATGGTTCCGAGGCCCGTGCACGTCGCACAGCCACCGTCCGAGTTCGCGCTGAACAGGCTTACCGGTGCACCGGTGATCCTCGCGAAGTGTTTCCGCAGGGCCTGCGCGATGCCGGTGTAGGTGATCGGAGTCGATCGGCGATTCGCCGATACCGGCTTCTGGTCAATCGTGATCGCCCCGTGCTGGGCGACGAGTTCGGTGGCCAGGCTCGACTTTCCCGATCCGGCGACTCCCGTGAAGACGGTCATCACACCGCACGGGATGTCGACGGTGATGTCGCGGAGGTTGTTCGTCCCCGCGTGCGCGATCGTGACCCAACCGGTCGGTTGCCTGGGCGACGAGGTCGCCGGGGTCTGCGCCCTGAGGGCTCGGCCCGTCGGCCCGTCGGAGTCGAGGAGGCTGTCGAACGTTCCCTGAAAGACGAGACGGCCTCCCGCGCTTCCCGGACCGGGGCCGATCTCGATGATCTCCTCAGCACAGGCCATGACGGCGGGATCGTGCTCCACAACGAGGACGGTGTTCCCACGATCGCGGAGTCGGCAGAGGAGACCGACCATCGCCTCCACATCGTGGGGATGAAGGCCCACCGTCGGCTCGTCGAAGACGTAGAGCATCTCGATGAGACTCGAACCCAGGTGCTTGACAAGCTTGATGCGCTGAGACTCACCACCCGAGAGGGAGGAGGTTGCGCGGGCGAGGTGGAGGTATCCGAGTCCGATGGTGTCCATCGCGTCGAGTCGTTCGAGAAGCGCGGTGACAACGGTGCTCACCTCGGGCCGATCTATCCGCGCGACGACGTCGCGAAGTTCGGGGATCTCGAGACGGGCCAGCTCTCCGATCGTGTGGTCGCCGACGATCGCGGCGCGGGCGGCTTCGTTGAGGCGTTCCCCGTGACAGTCGGGGCACGTCGCCGAGCGGGTGAACTCGGCGATCGTCTTCCGTTTGCGATCGGAGATGGTGGCCGAGGTCCGCAGGTAGATCCGCTCGAATCGCTCGACAACCCCCTCGTAGTCCTTCGGCACCTCGACGGCGAGGTCCCTCGCGCTCTGCCCGCCGTAGAGCAGAGCGTCGATATGCTCGCGGGGCCAAGCTCGCAACGGCGAGTCGACGGCGAAGACACCGATCTCGGCGTACTTCCGATACCAGTACTGGCCCTCCCCGAAACCGGGGAGAATGATCGCTCCTTCGTCGAGGCGACGATCCTGGTCGAGGAACTTCTCGACGTCGGGCGCCACGACCTCCCCGACTCCTGAGCACCTCGGGCACATGCCCGAAGGGTCGTTGAAGGAGAATGCCGAAGACTCACCGACGTGCGGCTCGCTCAGCCGGGAGAAGAGGAGACGCAGATAGGTCCAGCTGTCGGTGATCGTACCGACCGTTGAGCGCACATTGCCGCCGAGGCGTCGCTGGTCGACGACGATGACGGGTGAGAGCCCCTCGATGCTCCCGACATCGGGCCGCGTCCATTTCGGCAGGCGATTGCGGGTGAACGGCGGGTAGGTCTCGTTGAGCTCTGCACCCGCCTCGGCTGCGATGGTGTCGAACACCAACGAGGACTTTCCCGATCCGGAGACGCCTGCAATGACGACGAGTCGCCTCCTGCGGATGTCGAGGTCGAGATGGTCGAGGTTGTTGGTCACAGCCTGTCGAACGCGAATGCTCTGCTCCGTCATGGTGTCGACCGTATGGTCAAATGCGGACAGATCTTGTCCGCGATTCATGCGATCGTGGAGGCATGGCCGATGTGACTCGACGGATGCTCGATCTGCTCACTCTGCTGCAGACGAAACGACGGTTCACAGGCGCGGAGCTCGCCACGCGCCTCGACGTAAGCGAGCGCACCGTCCGCCGCGATATCGACCGGCTCCGGATGTACGGCTATCCCGTTGATGCTGCCCCCGGGCCCGGCGGACACTATGGGCTCTCCGCGGGGCGAGCGCTCCCTCCGCTGATGTTCGACAATGACGAGGCCGTCGCGATCATGCTCGCGCTGGCAGCGAGTGCGAGCGCCGATCCGGGTGGTCCCGGCAGCATCGGCGAGGCGATGACGCGCGCGTACGGGAAGCTCGATCAGGTTCTCCCGGAACGCCACGCGATAGGCGCAGCGGCGGTGAGAGCGAGTGTTGAGGCGGAAGCGTTCCACGCGCCGCCGATCAACATCGCCGACATCACGCGGATCGCGACGGCCATCCATGAGCGGCGCGAGTTGGAGTTCAACTACCGCCGAAACGAGCGGGCCACCCAACGGCGAGTCGAACCGCACCGCCAGGTGCATCATCTCCTGCGCTGGTACTTGGTCGCATGGGATCTGGGCCGGGAGGACTGGCGGGTGTTCCGCACCGATCGGATCAGCCAGCTCCGCGTCCGTACCTCTGAGTTCGAACCGCGCCCGCTCCCGCACGATGCGGCGCTCAACTTCGTCAAGGCCGGGGTGAAGCGCTCGCGCCGGAAGGCCGTGGTGACAGTGGAAGCCTCAGCCGATGACGTCGCCTCCGCGCTGAGCTTCGAGTCGATGGAGCTCGAGGTCCTGGGCGAGCACCGGACGCGTGTGACACTGCAGTGCGAGAACTGGCACTGGCTGCTCTTCACTCTCAGCCACCTCGCGTCGACCTTCACGATCGACGAGCCCGCCGAATGGACCGAAGCCATCGAGCGCTTCGCCACCTCGGTGGTCAGGCCGTGAACTCGACTCCCGCACCCCGGCCGCAGGACGAGACATCGTGACCGGTCACGAGCTCAGACCCCTCGATCCAACTGCTTGAGAAGCCCGGCCGAACGGCTCGTCGCGGCGGTGCTGAATGCGTCGGACAGTCCGGCAACGATCTCTCGCGCGCGGGTCATCGTCCAATCGGCATCGAGGCCGAGCCCGGCGGCCGTGCGCACGATGTGACGCGGCTCGATTTCGAAGACTCGATAGTGCCCGCCGTACGACATCGCAAACTTGGCATCGCGTTCGCTGATCTCGGGGAACGGCAGCGCCGACCCCAGGTCGTACAACGGCGCGAGTTCCGCCCGGGAGGTGCGATGGAGTCCGTAGTTGATCGCGTAGTTCTTCGCATGGGCGTCTGTGCCCAGCGATGCCCAGTTGAACAGCGTCACCTCGAAGGCTCGGGGTCGTCGTGCCCTTCACTGTCGACCAGCTGCACAGCGCCTGCCGCGTCGAGGCCGACGTAGGCCAGCAGCGCCATCGGGTTCCACGGCGAGACGCCGAACCGCCGGCCCCAACGCTCGAGAACATCACCGTTGTCAGGCAGCAGGTTCCACAGGTAGTTCACCGGCTCGCGGCCGGTGTGCCGCCGACGGCTCTTGGGAAGCGACCAGGAGAGCTCGCGCCGACCGGCAGCCTCCTGCCAGGCGCGGTCGTACTCGAGGACGACCGCGCCGGATTTCAGCTGCTCGAACCAGCCGACCCGAGTCCCGTTGAGATACGTCGTGAGCTTCATGAACGGCCACCCCACGGATCAGGGCCACTCGGGTCAGCGAGCATCGGGTCGGAGTCGTCGTACCCGGGCTCGGTCTTGACGTCGATGTAGAGCTCGAGCACGTCGAGCATCTTCAAGAGGTTCTCGATGCTCCCACTGCCGGCGTGCCCTGCCTCGAACCTCAGCACCCACCATCGGGTTCTGCCGATCCGCTTGGCGAGATCCTCCTGGGTCATGCCCAGCTCCAGGCGTCGGTCGCGCACGACGTTGCCCCAGCCCCTCGCGGTATTGACCAGCATGCTCATCCCTTCATGTGAGTCATATCTCACATAGTCAGTGATGTGCGGAAACTATCACATCGGAGCCAATGTGCGAAAAAGGTCACATCAGGGCTCTGTGGACTGCAGCCCCTATGCGGAGCGGTCGTCGCGATCGTGCTCCTGGTCAATGCGTCCGGTCAGCCCGGCTGGATCTCCGTGCCGCTACCTTTTCCGCTGACACCTCGGACAGAAGTGACTCGACCGGTTCGTGAACGCCTCGCGCCGGATGGGGGTGCCGCACCGCGGGCAGGACTCTCCCCCGCGGCCGTACGCGTTGAGGCTGTGCGCGAAGTACCCGGACTACCGCACTAATGGACACTCATGCGGCGGCAAGGGCCGAGTGATCGAGCTCCCAAGGCTGAGTCGCCATGATGCGTGATCAAGCCCGGTAATCGCAGGCAGAGCCGCACGAATCAACGACGACGCGCACTCTTGAACACGGCCGCGACACGCGCCTTCTGCTCCGCTGTGAGCGGAGGAGCAGACGCGTCGATCGCTGCAATGTAGCGTTCGGTTTCCTCAGTCGAGAAGTGCGCCTCCAAGTCTTCCACGCGGATCAAGTGCTTTCGGACACGACCGCGCCGCCCCACGACGAAGGCCAGTTCCGACGCCAGCGCGCCCGTCTGAACGAGGTGGTAGATCGTGTTGGGACTGCACCCTTTCCGGTCGGCCGCTTCACGGATGTCAAGGCGCTCCCGATCCTCGGGCATGACTAGTCCCCTTCCTCGGCCGATCGATTCACTGATGGCGACGTAGCGCATGTGACTCATAGTCCGTGGACGTTTAGTCAACTTAAACACGATCGTTGGAGAGTGACCACCCTCGCGCATCGAATCGCTTTCGGCGAGCACGTGCGCGATCTGCGCCGTTCGCGCGGATGGGCGTCACAGGAGGCCTTCGCGCATCACGCGGGGCTCGACCGGACCTACATCAGCTCCATCGAGCGCGGCCGCCGGAACCCGACGCTGGACGTCATTGTGAAGCTGGCCCACGCACTGGAAGTCCGTCCAGCGGACCTCCTAGCGACGGTCGAGTAGCGAGCAGTGCGCAGCATCTCTGACCTCGAGGACCTCGTGCACCGCGTGCGCGCAGCGATCCGCACCATCGACGCGGAACCGAGCCGAAACCGCAAGACAATCTTCCCGTCGATGTGGTGCGAGTACGCATCCATCGTCATTGCGGAGCTCCTGGAGCGGAATGATTCGGTCTCATGGACGTTCGTCGATGCAGGCCTGCCCGAAGCACCGAACGGGCATGCGTGGCTCGAGCTACGGAACGATGATGGCACTCGTCTCCTTACGATCGACGCCACTCTCGATCAGTTCCCCTGGAGCGGCAACGGTCCACATGTCGGCATGGAGCAGACGCCGGCCGCGCGAGTCTTCACCACGAGACGATACGAGGGCCCATGGGAAGGCTGGGGCGTGCTGACCTTCGACCCTACGTTTCGCAAGTATGCGGAAGACTTCGCAGCTCAGTCCGGCCTCTAATCGCCTGCGCCAGGCTCCACGGTATCCCGGGCGACGGGTCCCGCGGGTGCAGCGACGCACTATGCCAGTTTTAGCTTCTGAACAGGTATTGTCTTTCCCACTCGCGTAGACTTAGATCCAAGGCCATTGACTGGCGCACTACAACTGAACAGGCGGGGTTCTCTTGACCTCAGTGACCCAGCGCATCGCGCAGTACAACAGAGAAGTCGGCCAGCCGCGCGGCGGGCTGGTATGTCCCCAACTACTGACCGTGACACAGCTCGACGACGGGTGCGCTGAGCTGGACTCCACGGTGGAGAACATCCGCAACGTCGGGCCGGTGGTCCGCTACCTCAGCCGCCTGACTGGCGCGCTCGTCGCCTCGCAGGCAGAAGCGAGAGAGGCTGCGGAGTCAATCTTCCGGACATCGCTCGCCGGTGCACAGAGGCTCAGCGACGAGGGCCTTTGTCCCGAAGCGCATGATGATGCACTCGAGTCGTTGAGCGACTTCAGTCTGTCGATGTATGCCGACGGCGTGGCGTCGTTCGAGCTGGACGAACGAGCTGTACGCGCTGCGTGCCGGCTCGCGTCCTACGAGATCGCCCAGCACGCAGGCGTCGCCTGTTACGACCCCGCCGATACTGATCGCTCCCCCGACGCGAAAACGCTTTCGCACATCATCATGATGACGGAGAGGACGCACGACTTCCTCCGAGAGCACGGCCCAGCCACGGCGGTCGAGTTCTCGTTCGCCAGCGAATATGAAGAGGATGAGGATGAAGAGACAGACGGATACCTGATCGCCCTCGATGCCGGGGACGGGGACTTCATCACCGAAGAAGCGGTGTGGGCCTACAAGGCCCGAAGCTCGCCTCCGAGCAAGGACCACCTGTTGAGGCTGCTGGTGCACTACCTGATGGGCAAGGATTCCGGACTCCCCCAGTTCCAGACGCAGACTCGCCTAGGGATCTTCAACCCGCGGATGAACGCAATGTACCGGCTGGCTGTCGACGACATTCCCGCACGTGCGATCGAAAGTGTCCGGCGCGACATCATCGGATCAGGGAGGATCGAACCATGAGCCTGACGAGTGAACTGCGTGACGCGGGATCTCCGATCCGCGCGTACCTCGACGGGGTCTCGCCCGTTCTGGCTGCGACGCGCGGCAGCAGCAGCACCGCGCGGCAGGCCGCTGCCACCCTTGGCCTTGTCGAGCTCGCCGAGAGGCCGCTGCTCGTGCCCGCTGGCGATGCTGTGGACAGACCACTGTCGGGAACTGCATTCGACATCAGAGCACGGATCGAGCTCGGTGGTTTCGACCCAGCCGCTTCGACATCCGCCGCCGGCGTCGACACGCTGCCACGCGTTGCCGCGCTCGTCGAGAACGGCGAGCATCGGGCGGCTGTTCTCAGCGACGCGTTCCGCGTCGGCGACGAACTGCTCGGGCAGCCCGCGGATGCTTCCGACCTGACGCGGGCCTCGGTTCTCTTCGCCTACTGCGAGCAGGTCTACAGGGGCGGTGCCGACGCTCTGACCGGCGTGCTCGGAGCGGCCTGCGACGAGGTGGAGGACGGGCTGGGGCTGGCTCAGACGATTCCCGACGCTGCGCTCGAGGACGTCGAAGCTCTGCTGGAAGCGGCCCGCCCGCAGATCGATGCCTGGAGCGAGCGCATCGCGGCCGGAACGCGCTTCGAGTCAAACCCGGGCTTCAGCGGTGCGAGGCTCCTGGGCGGGGCCGACGGCGACTGGATTATCGGCGAGACACTCATCGACTGCAAGGTGTACGGCGGGCTGAGCATCGCCAAGCTGCGCGACTTCCTCCGCCAGCTCCTCGGTTACGTCATGCTGGACCTCGAGGACGCGCTGAGGATCCGAGAAGTCGGCGTCTGGCTTCCGCGGCAGCAGGAGCTGAAGACCTGGTCGCTCGGGCAACTGCTCGGCGACGATCCCGAGACGCTCCTGCCGAAGCTGCGCGAGGGCTTCGTCGGCGCGACCGCACGCAACCAGATCGCCGTGCACGTGCCAGTGTCGGAGCGCCGCAAGCTGCAGCTCCTCGCCGACAACCGGCACACCCCGCACGCCATGCTCATGGCGCTCGCGGCGGGCGACGACATCGATCTACGGTTCCGCGTCGGACGCAACGCCTCGTCCCCGACGGACGTCGTGAAGCAGCTCGTTACAGATCATTACGCCCGCGTGCGCGAAGGCGTCGCCATGAACACGGCAGCGCCAGCCGAGGTGTTGCGGAGCCTCGCCGGGGACAGCAGCGTTATGGTGCGCCGCGCGGTGGCCGCGAACCCTTCGTCAGGCACCGCATCGGCGCAGCAACAGACGCAGATCGTAGGGCGCACCGATGGTGCGGCTCCTATCGAATCCGGCAAGGGCGAGATCGTTAAGCTTGACGAGCGCCAAGCGTACGAGGTCGATACGCGCCGCGTCGAGATCAACCAGGACCGCGATCCCGAGGCAACTCCGGGAGTCGCGCTCGGATCGATTCTGTTGGCGATGCTGCACGGGGCCGGCGGTCGAGCTCTCGACAGCTGCTTGCCGGAGGCCAGCCGTATCTGGTCCTGGAAATCCGACAGATCCCTCCGCCTCCCAACGGAGGCATCACAGGACCTCCCTATCGAGGTGATCGCGGACCTGATTTCGGAACAGCGGACGGCTTACGTGCGCCGGATCGCGGCGAGAATGCTTCCCATCGCGGACACCGCCGCCCGCCGGGCGCTCTTCGCGGACGAGGACCCCGGAATCCGTTGGAACGCACTCGAGCGATCGATAGACAATCCCGACCCGCAGCTCGGCGAAGTCCTCACCGAGCTCGCGGGCTCTCGTGAAGCACGGATCAAGTTCGCCACGGGAGGGCTCGAGCCGCACGAGCGCTGGCAGACGCCGACCGAGTACAGCGACCAGGTTGCGCGGCTCATTGCGCGTCACCCCGCGACGCCGAGCGAGGCGTTGGCAGGCCTGGTCGCCGAGAAGTCGCCCGAAGTGCTGATCGCCCTGGCTGGCAACCCCTCCCTTAGCGAGGGCTCGCTGAAGTCGCTGACGAAAAGGATGACGAGCATGCGGACCGAGGCCGCGCGCGAGCTGTTCGCCGAATCCGATCGGACACCGGTCGTGGTTCTTGAAGGGCTGTCGACGGATAGGAGGAGCTATCTCCGCGCCGCGGTGGCGGCCAATCGCTCTGCGCCGCTGCACGTCCTGTCACGGCTGGCGCAGGACAGTTCGGCCGATGTCCGACTGGCGATCATGACGAACCCCCTGGTCCCCAGCGGGCTTGCTGCTTCCATCGCGGAGGAACTACTGGCCTCTTCGGAGAACCTCGATCTGCATTCGGTGGTCGTCGCAGTAGAGCAAAGACAGGAGCTGGCTGTGCCTGATGGCCTGATGGAGACTGCGCTCGCCCGCTTGTCGAAGAGCAGAGTCCGCGACCCCGATCTCCGGCACTACGCGGCGACGCACCACAGAACCGGTATCAGCACTCTGGAACGCCTCGCCAAAAGCAAAAACGCAGACGTGAGGATGGCGGTCTCCGAGAACCCTCGCACCCCGCAGAGCGTCCTGGAAGCACTGGCTCTCGACGCAGACGCGGAAGTCCGCCGAGCGGTCGCATGCAACGACCGTCTGCCGCAGGATCTGCTGAACGTTCTCCTACTCGACGACGACGTTGACGTCCGCATCGCGGCCTACCGGGAGCCCGACCCGAAGGAAGAGACCGACGACGAACCTGCACTGTCGACGGAGGTGAGCGTCGCCGCTCGGCCTACGGTCCCGACGGTCGCCGACCTGCAGGAAATGGCCGCGAACACGAGGGCCGAGGTGCGCATCCGCGTCGCTTACAACGAGCACGCGACACCAGACATCCTGGCGTTTCTCGGAGGCGAGCGACGCAGCGCGAAAGTTCGGCGGGCCATTGCCGCACACCCGAAGACGCCACCGGAGATTCTCAGATCGTTGGCAGCCAGGGACGATGCGGACACGCTCATGTCCATAGCGTTCAATCCAGGCGCGCCGATTGACGTGATGGCCGACTTGGCTGGCCGAAGTGCCGAGCTGGCGGTGCTGGTGGCGCTGAATCCGGACGTTCCGCTTGAGATGCTCAATGCGCTAGCCGACGACTCGGACCTGTTCGTCAGGTTCCTCTCGAGAGCGCAGGTCGAGCAACGAATGCTCGACATACCTTACGGAGCCCCATAGCTTCGCCTCGAAACAACGCATCCAGATCAGAAGCAATCGACTGAGAAACGGCCAATCGCGCCCTGACCGTTTAGATTGTCTGTATCACGCGACAGGCAACTCGCGTCGACGACGCAGATCCAAGCGAGGATCGTCGATGTGATGAGGTCTCATCGCATGCATCAAAGGTCAGGTGCTGCCGATACGGTGCTCATATGAATAGGCCCGTCAATGAGCGACAGATAGACGTCCTGCGGTGGATCGCTGACGGGTGCCCCGCGGGTAAGTGGCCCGAGGACGACAACGTTCACAAGATCAGTGCCGCCGCGCTCAAGTCTCGCGGCCTCGCAACCGTGACAGGTCACGGAAGGACCTGGAGGGCCTCGATCACCGACGCTGGCACGCACTACCTCGCCCACGGGAGCTACCCGCCAAGCGACGAACCGCCGGTAGCAGTAACCGCTGCCAGGCACTCGCTCCGCAAGACATCACCGAAGCTCGATCTGGGCGATGGCGCGTCGGACACGCTCGCCGAGGCGAAGGCCTTGATCAAGCAGGTCCAGGAACAAGGGCAACTCACAGTCACCGACCCAGAGGAGTCGGTCCGGGCCCGCTATCGACGAGTGCTGCACGCGTGCAGGGTCCACCATCTGGTGCCAGATGGACAGGAGCTGCGTTTCACTGGGCGCAGCTCCGGCGACATCGTCATCCTGCTCGGCACGGGCTCCCGCGCGGACGCTTCGAACTGGGACCGCATCCGGACGACGGCGCGAACTGTCACGACGAACCTCGAGGCGCTCCGCAGCGCGCTGGAGACCACGACGGTCCTGGACTCGGTCAGCGAAGGACTTCGTCCTCGCGCGATCGAGGTGGTGCTCGGCCTCGCCGAGGAACTGCGCGCGCATGAGCTGAGGCTCGGGGTGAACGTCAAGCTCAAGACCCCGAAGCTTTTCATCCAGGTCGACACCCGCCGACGGAGCATCGAATTGACGGAGCTCTTGGAGGAGGTGCCCCACTTCCCGACGGACGCTGAGCAGCGCGAGCTCCGGCGCTCGCCATGGAAGCAGATCCCGAAGTTCGACAGCGTGCCGTCCGGAAAGCTGTGTCTCAAGATCGAACGAGACGGATCGCACGAGGTTCCTCTCGGGGGCCAGAGCTATCGGTACGAGCGCAACAGCGACAGCTGGTCGGATGAGAAGAAGAAGGCTCTCGAGACTCGAGTCCGCGAGATCGCACGCGCGATCAAGAAGGGCGTGGTCGACGACGCCGACGCGGCCGCGCGCGAGAAGCAGAGACGTGCCGAGGCGCATGAAGCCTACGAGCGCGAGAAGGCCGCCGAGCGGCGAGCGTGGGAAGAGGTGCGCGAACGCGCTCGCGCCAAGGCCCTGCTGGTTCAGCGGGAGCTCATCTTCGCGCGAGCATTCGAGAGCTGGCGAGGGGCGCAGGAGCTCCGAGACTTCGCTAGGCAGCTCGAGGCGGAAGCAACCGCCAAGAGGCTGCTGGCAGATCGGCCCAGGCTGCGGGAGTGGCTGGAATGGGCGCGCAGCCGCGCGGACGAGTTCGACCCGATCGTGAACCTCGACCATCTCGATGACGGAGTCTTCGACGCGGAGCCGTCGGCGAAGGACCTGCGACCGCACATGGAGGGCTGGGACCCCTCAGCGCCGCACAAGGACTACAGCATCGGTCGCGACTCGCACGAGGCTCAAGCCAAGCATGCACCTGAGTCGCGGGCGTGGCATCCGGGCATGCGCGATCGGCCCAGTTGGTGGCGTCGCTAGGCGGAGAAACAGCACAGCAAATGCAAAACCCTCGACGCGCGTGGGTGCTAGCGGGGTTCTGCCGTATCCGGCGTATCGCTTCCTACTAGTCGCCGACGAGGAGCTGGCGGGATTCGGATATGGTCGCGCGGGCCTTGTGCGGATCCATGTGGTCACGCACGGGCCAAACGGAGAAGCGGCTCTGGAGCGAGCCCACGCCCGAAAGGAGCGGATGCTCCTTTCCTCGTACGATGTCCTCGGCCACGACACGGCCGAGGCCGGCCAGTAGGTCCGCGACCTGAACCCGGGCGTCCAATCTGGAGTCAACGAGGATGAAGTCGGCGACGTCGACCCCGGTTCCCGCCATGGACGCCGCGACTCGCTCGGGGTGACGAAGAGAGTCCTTCAGCCATTCGATGCGGGCCGGAGTCAGCTCTTTCGCCTCGTCATGGACCACCGAGACCGGGCGACCGGATCTGATCTTCCATTCGTTGATGCTCCCGCCTACGCCCGCGAGGAGCGGGTCGGCCGTCCGAAGCCTCTCCGCGATGCCCTCGCCGAGCTGGAACTGGGACAACTGTTCGAGGTGCTCAATGCCGGCGAACGCCATCCCGACGAAATCGAGGATCGGTGAATCGCTCGTCGTCTGGATGTCGATGAACCTCGCGACCAGAGCACCCAGCCGCTGCCGAGCGACGACGGCGTCCGACGACCGCAAGAAGGCTTCGAACGCGTGCAGCAGCGCGGGCCACTGCCGCCCGAACGCACCAGGAGCGGCGAAGAACAGAATCGTGGCAGCGCACAGCGCCGCCCCGTTCTCGTACATGTCCTCGCCGAGTGAATGGAGCATCTCTTCGGCGGTCGAGTCGAACAGCTTCGAGACCGTGAAGAATTGCTTGTGCACTAAGACCAGGGAGCAGCGACCCTCGAGCTCAGGATGCTGGAGCAACCACTGCGCGACGGCTTGGTTCTTCGGCTGGAGAATAGTCTTCGACTTCAGCTCGTCAGTCCTGCTGTGCGTCCTCGCGCGGACTTCGTCGATCAGCGCCTGCGCGACTTCTTCTGAAATCGCCACGCTCGCGTGCACGAACACCGAGGAGTTGCCGCTGAGGTTGTTCTCGCCGTCGTTGCCCGACTCGTCGCAGGCGATGATCAGAGGGTCGTCCGTGTCCGTTCCAGTCGCCATCTCATCCTCGCAGTTCCGTGGGTCGTGCCTGCTTCATCCGGAGGGCAGAGGGCCGTATCCGCGGGCGGGCTGAGCAGGGCCCAGTCTATTGATGGGCGCACCGATTTCAGGTGCGGACTGCTTCATTTGGCTGACCCCTACAAGCGCCTTGAGACGGTCGAAGCAGGCGTTCTCCCGCTTCCGGCCTTGACGATCATCGACGTCTCGCAGCTGAGGCACGCGGAGCTGACCACCTATGACGCTGCGCGCATGATGTCGTCCGAGGCGTGAGTGCTGGCCACGTGGCCGATCACACCAGCGAGCATCGCTCCGATCCCTGAGTGTCTGCGTTCTGTGGCATATTCGACGCAGAGGAACACGTCTGAGGGGACGGGCACTCTGCGTGCCTACCGGCATGCCCAATTGGACGAAGGGGTTCGCCGTGACCATTCCCGTAGCCGAAGATCAGACTTCAGTGCCTGAGGCCGTGCAAGACATCGCGGTGGTGATCCGCGATTGCAACAGCATCGCTGAAGCCGCGATCACGCTGCGTCCCCGCGCGCTGAACATCAAGTACGGGCCCAACGGCCTCGGGAAGAGCACCATTGCACGAGCATTGACGTACCGAGCTGAAAGCGCTGAGCGCCTGGGTGAACTAACGCCGTTCAAGCACCTGGGAGTCACGCCGGCGGTACTGCCCGCGGTGGAGGGCGCGGACGAGATCAAGACTGTGCTCACGTTCGACGACGAGTACGTCTCCAGCTTCGTGTTCCGCAAGGACGAGGTTGTCGAGAACAGCTTCGAGATCTTCATCAACACGGACGAGTACCGCGCCGGTCTCGCAGAGATCGACGAGATCTTCGAGTCCTTGAAGGAGACCTTTCTCGAGGGCGTTGAGCTCAACGAAGCGATTGGTCACTTCACTGAGCTTCGAGACGCCTTCGGTGTGACCGCAGCTGGGAAGCTGTCGAAGGCCAGCCGGGGCTCGAAGGCACTGAGCGTGGGCGGCAAGCTCGATGTGATCCCGGAAGCGCTCCAGGGTTATTCGGAGTTCATCAAGAGTGACAATCCTGCCAAGTGGATCACGTGGCAGGCGCAAGGCAAGGAGTATCTCAGCCTCTCGGATAACTGCCCATTCTGCTCGACGGTTAGCGTCGACAAGACGACCGCGGAAAAGGTATCCGCCGAGTACAACTCGGCCGCGGTGAAGAACATGAGCAGTCTGAGAGCTGTGATCGACAAGCTCGGCGGGTACCTCAATCCGGAGCACCGTGAGCAGTTGGAGACGCTGACGAAGCTACTCACGGACATGACCGCCGAGCAGGAGAGGTTCCTCGTCAACCTGCACGGAGAGATCGTCACGTTCTTGAGCAAACTGACGGCTGCTCGCAATGTCTCGTTCCATGCGTTGCGTGAAGCCGGAGATGTGAAGAAGTTCCTCGACGACCTCCGAATCGATCTCAGCCTGCTGCACGGGCTGAGATCCAACGCGACGCAGGACATCGTGACCTCGATCAACGCCAAGCTCGATGACGTCGAGGCCCGCGTCATCGACATCAACAAGCGGATCTCGCGGCAGAAGCGCACGGTCGGGCAGCTGATTCAGGAGAACCAGCGCGCGATCAATGACTTCTTGCGCTCGGCGGGATACAAGTACGCGGTCCGCATCGAGGAGAACGGTGATTCCTATCGGATGCTTCTCGAGCACCAGGACAAGGCCGGCCACCTGGAGTCAGCGGGTCAGCATCTCAGCTACGGCGAGAAGAACGCGTTCGCGCTGGTGCTGTTCATGTACGACGCGAGACGCCGCCAACCGGACCTCGTCGTGCTGGACGACCCGGTGTCGAGCTTCGACAAGACGAAGAAGTTCGCGATCCTGCACCAGCTCTTTCACGGTCAGAACAGCTTCAAGGACGTCACCTGCCTGCTACTCACTCATGATCTTGAACCCGCGATCGATGTCGTGCGGACGTCTGCGACCCCAGTGGTTCATTTCCTCGCGGGACGCAGTGGCGTGATCTCTGAGCTTCCGATCACGTCGGAGGACATCATTACCTTCTCCGAGGTCTGCAAGCAGAACATCGCCAATGCAAGTGACCCGGTGATCCAGTGCATATATGCGCGGCGGCTTCTGGAAGTCCGTGGTGCGAGGAACATGGGCTACGAGCTGTTGTCGAACCTACTGCACGTGCGTGACGTCCCGCTTCTGAATCCGCACACGGATGCTGAAGCCCCGATGACTCAGTCTGAGATCGATGAAGGAACTGAGGAAGTGCGAGAGTGGCTTCGCAACTTCGACTATCAGACGCTTCTCGCCGATCTGAAGGATCCGCAGGCGGTCAAGGCAAGATTCGATGCGACCGATGTCGGATACGAGAAGGTTCAGCTGTTCCGGGTGTTCACGGAATTGAGCCCGACAACCTTGACGCGGGACAAGATCTTCACGAAGTTCGTGAACGAGACGTACCACATCGAGAACGAGTACGTGATGCAGCTCAATCCGAAGGAGTTCGACGCGGTGCCTGAGTACGTTGTCGCGGCCTGCAAGCAGCTCATCGACGCGAACTTCCAAGACTGAGGCGCGCTGCAGCTCTCTCGAACTCGTCGAGGGAGATCTCCGGCTGGTCGCTGGCGCTTGAAGCTCGCGGCCCACTGCTTCAGGTACGCGCGGCAGGTGCGGCGGTCGGTGGCACGCTGAGTGGCGGTGTAAGCGCCGACGACCTCGAAGAGTGCTGGCTGGTCGGTAGAGGGCGCAGTAGGGCGCATGGGGTGCTCCTGGTGCCCGGAAGGGTGTTGTTCCTCTTCGCGTCCGGCACAGCTCCGCTGAGCGCGCTGACTCACAGCAGCGCTTGCACGGCGGCCGGATACTGATCGAAGCCCTGGTACTGCGATGGTGGCTCGATCCGCTGGAGAGCCTCGAGATTCGGAAACTTCGACAGCGCGAGCTCGTAGCGCTGGTGGGAATTCAGCACGGCCTTGAGCAGGGCTGCGCTCTCGGGCGACATGCTGGGCACCGGGATCTCGGCGAGCTCCTCGTCGCGGACGCCGGTCTTGTGCGTATTGAGCGACCATAGCGAGTAATAGGCGATACTCGAACGAACTTGCTCTTGATCAGGGAAAAAACTGCCTCCGATGATCGCATAGGCTTGTGACTACGAAGAGCGCTTGCGCTGACACTGAGGACAGAAAAACGAGGATCGGTTCATAAATTTCACCCGGCGGATGGGTGATCCACATCGTGCACATGCCTGGTCGGTACGACCATAGGCATTTAAGGAGTGCGCAAAATAACCCGCCTGCCCATTGACGTTCACGTACTGCGCGTCGAAGCTCGTTCCACCCTCGGCGAGGGCCTTGGCCAGGACCGCGCGCACCTCCGCGAGAAGGCGGTTCACGGCGCGCGTCGACAGCGACGATGCGGGCGTCTCGGGATGGATCCGCGCCGCCCACAGCGCCTCGTCGGCGTAGATGTTGCCGATCCCGCTCACGACGGACTGATCCAGCAACACGCGCTTGATCGCGGAGCGCCTGCCCGCGACAAGGTCGCGGAACGCGCGGTCGTCGAAGGCGAGGTCCAGCGGATCCCGGGCGATGTGCGCCGCCTGCGATGCGACGCGCGGCAGCGGATCGCCGTGGCCACCCGCCGCGCCATCGGGGGTGGCGACGAGCGCGTCGATCGCGAGCGAGCCGAACGTGCGCTGATCCGAGAAGACAACCGCCAGCTCACCGTGTTCCGGGTGCTCGATCGAGAGGCGGATCCTTTCGTGGCGCTCCCGCGGGGCTCCGGGAGCACGCAGGAGCATCTGTCCGCTCATGCCGAGGTGCGCGACGATCGCCTCGTCGGATCCGTCGAGCGGGAACCAGAGGAACTTCCCCCGCCGCACCGCGGCGCGTACGACGCGATCCGTAAGTCTCGTAGCGAAGTCGGCGCCGCGCGAACCTGGCCCGATGCCCACGGAGCGTGCCGACACGTCATGACGCGTCAACGCGCGCTCGTCGAGCACCTCGATTCCCGCGATCCGCGCGCCGACGATGGCCGGGGCGAGACCCGTGCGAACGACCTCGACCTCGGGAAGCTCAGGCACCGGCGGATGGATTCAGCGCCCGCCAGAGCGTGAGCGCCGCCGCCATCTCGGCCTGCTTCTTGCTCGTTCCCGAACCCGAGGCTCTGTCCTCGCCAACCGTGACCACGGCCGTGAACCGGCGATCGTGATCGGGCCCGGAGCTCGTGATCTCGTACGACGGCGGATCGACCCCACGGTGCGCGGCGAGCTCCTGGACGCTCGTCTTCGGGTCGACGGCCGCACCATAGCGCGCCGGATCCTCGATGAGCGGAGTGATGAGGTGGAGCACGAGGGCATCGGCCGCTTCGCGTCCCACCGAGAGGAACGCGGCACCGAAGACCGCCTCCATCGCGTCGGCGAGAATCGAGTCCTTGTCGCGGCCGCCGGTCTGCTCCTCCCCGCGGCCCAGCTGGAGATACTCACCCAGGCCGATCCCGCGCGCGACATCGGCGAGGGCGAGCGTCGATACGACGCCGGCACGGCGCTTGGCGAGGTCACCCTCTGAAACGTCGGGGAACCGCTCGTAGAGCATCGCGGTCACGGCGAGACCCAGCACCGAGTCGCCGAGGAACTCGAGACGCTCGTTGTGCGGGATACCGCCGTTCTCATAGGCGTAGGAGCGATGCGTGAGCGCTAACGCGAGAAGCTCGGCGTCGATCTCGACGCCGAGCTTCTCGGTCAGCGACACCTGCGCGCGCTCGTCAGTGCGCAGTGCCATCTCGGGTGTCAGGCGTCAGCGACCTTGCGGCCCTTGTACTCGAGGAACAGCTCGGTTCCCTGCGAGTCGGTGACGACCTTGGCCTGGTGCGGACGGCTGTAGGTGACCTTGCCGTTCTCGACGGTCTTGACGAGCGCGGGGGCCTCGGCCTTCCACTGCGAACGACGCGAGCGCGTGTTCGAGCGCGACATCCGGCGCTTCGGGGGGTTACCTGCCATGGCTAGCTCTCTTCTCTGCTCTGGACGGCGCCGGGCGCCGACTCGGTTTCTGTGAGTTTCTGGAGCGCTGCCCATCGCGGATCGATGGGGTCCTGCGCCACGCCGGGAGATTCCGTCAGCTGCTCGCCCGTAGCTGGATCAAGGCCGGGGCAATCCGGCCGACAGACCGGCTGAAACGGAAGCGACAATACAATCGCATCTCTGACCAGAGTTTCAAGATCCACGTGGTCGTCTTGAAGCACGAAGTCAGGGGTTTCATCACCAGGGTACTCGAAAAGCTCCTGGAACTCGACTTCGACAGGCTGGGAGATGGCTCGCAGGCAACGGCTGCACTCCCCGTCGGCGACCGTGTCGACGGTTCCGCTGACGAGGATCCCCTCATGGACGGATTCGAGCCGCACGTCGAAGCGAAGCGGGCGATCCTTCTCGATCGCGACGATGCCCTCCCCCCACCGCTCGGGAGTCGGGATCGTGAGCTCATGCTCGCGCATCTCGCCGGTCTTGCGGACGATGTCGCGCACCGGCAGGACGAAGGGTCCGGAGAGTCGGTTCTTCACGTCTCCAGCGTAGGGCCCTGCGCTCAGCGTCGGGTGAAGGCCGTTCTCAGAAGTCGCTGGGCGTCGACTGGTCGAGATAGCGTGCGACGGCCCCCGGGACGTACGGCGACACATCTCCCCCAAGGCCCGCCACCTGGCGAACGAGAGAGCTCGAGACGACCGAGTTCGCCGGGTCGGCGAGGAGGAAGACGGTCTCGACCCCCGCGAGGTGATTGTTCACCACGGCCATCGGCGTCTCGTACGAGACGTCCTGCTGCGCGCGGATCCCCTTCACGAGGACGCCGGCACCGACCTCCTCGGCATAGTCGACGAGCAGGCCGACGCTCCAGCTGCCCACGACGATCTTGCCCGGGAGCTCGGCGTCGGCGATCGACTGCTCGAGCAGACGCAGCCGCAGCGCGAGCGGCAGCATCCCCTCCTTGTCGGGATTGTGGACGACGAGCACGTGGAGCTCGTCGTACAGGCCCGCCGCTCGACGGATGATGTCGAGATGGCCGAGCGTGGGCGGGTCGAACGACCCGGGGACGACCGCGATCCGGTTGCTCATGGCCTCACCCTATCGATCGGGTCGCTCTCCGAACCCGTCCTGTCCCGGATGCTGAGACTCTTTCAGTTCTTCCTCAGGGCCGCGCGCTCTTCAGTGCCCAGGCGCGCATCGAGGATCGTCGCGAGGCCCGGGTGGGCAGCGAGCGTCGGATCCCGTTCGAGGATGCTCTCGGCGAGCGTGCGCGCCTTCTCGATGAGCGACGCGTCCTTGATGACCCGCAGCAGGCGCAGCGAGGAGCGGGATCCCGATTGCGCGCCACCGAGCACGTCGCCCTCGCCGCGGAGCTCGAGGTCGACCTCGGCGAGAGCGAAGCCGTCGAGAGTTCCCGCGACCGCCTCCACACGCTCGCGGGCGGGCGTGCCTTCGAGGGCCTCGGTCACGAGCAGGCACAGCCCCGGCACGCCGCCGCGGCCCACGCGGCCGCGGAGCTGATGCAGCTGCGAAACGCCGAAGCGGTCGGCGTCGAGGATGATCATCGTCGAGGCGTTCGGCACGTCGACGCCGACCTCGATCACGGTCGTCGCGACGACCATGTCGATGTCGCCGCGCGCGAACGCCCGCATGATCTGATCCTTCTCGTCGCCGGGCATGCGTCCGTGCAGCGTCTGGATGCGCAGATCCTTCGTGCTCGGCTGACGCGACAGCGTGCTGGCCACCTGTTCCACTCCGAATCGCGGGCCCTGGCGTTCGGCCGCCACATCGGCCGGAACCTCGTCGAGATCGCCTTCTTCAACAGCCGCGGCTCCCTCGGCCTCGGCATCGATCGCGGCGCAGACCACGAATACCTGATGCCCTTTCGCGACCTCCTCAGCCGCACGTTCCCAGACGCGGCCGAACCATCCCGGCTTCTCTGCGATCGGCGCGACGAACGTCGAGATGCCCGCCCGCCCCGCGGGCATCGTGCGGATCGTCGACACATCGAGATCGCCGAAAACCGTCATCGCGACCGTGCGAGGAATCGGCGTCGCCGTCAGCACGAGCACGTGCGGATTGCTGCCCTTGGCGCGCAACGTCTCGCGCTGCTCGACACCGAAGCGGTGCTGCTCGTCGACGACGACGAACCCGAGATCGGCGAACGTCGTCTTGTCGCTGAGCAGCGCGTGCGTGCCGACCACGATGCGCGCCTGCCCCGAGGCGACCCGCAGTGATGCCTTCCGGCGCTCGGGCGTCGACATCTGACCGGTGAGGAGCGTCGGCATGAGCTCGGCCGCGAGATCGGGGCCGAGCATCTTGGTGATCGACCGCAGGTGCTGCCCCGCGAGGACCTCGGTCGGGGCGATGAGGGCGCACTGCCCTCCCGACTCGGCCACCTGCAGCATCGCGCGGAGGGCGACGAGCGTCTTGCCCGAGCCGACCTCTCCCTGCACGAGGCGGTTCATAGGCGCCTCCGCCGCGAGATCGCTCGCGATGCGCGCGCCGACCGCTTCCTGATCCGGTGTGAGATCGAACGGCAGCACGGCGTCGAAACGCGACAGAAGCCCTCCGTCTGCCGCCCGGCGCGGCGTCGTCGCCATCGCCCGCACGAACCAGCGCTGCTGCAGGAGGGCCGTCTGCATCACGAGCGCCTCGTGCAGCCGCAGCGTGTGCCGAGCGCGATGCACGTCTGCGTCGGCACGCGGTCGATGGATCTTCTCGAGTGCCTCGCGAGCGCCCATCGCCTTGTGCTCGCGGCGCATCTCCTCGGTGAGGGGATCCGTCACCGGCCCGAGCCCGTCGAGCACCTCGCCGATGATCTTCTGGATCTTCCACGTCGGCAGCGTCGATGTCGCCGGATAGAACGGCAAAGGCCGCTCCGCATACTCTTCCGCGCTCTCCCGCGCGGCGAGCTCGTCCTCGAACAGCTGGTAGTCGGGGTGCGAGAACTGGAGCTCTCCGCGGTACTCTCCCACCTTTCCCGAGAAGACACCGCGCACCCCCGGTCGCAGCTCGCGCTCGCGCCAAGCCTGCCCGAAGAAGGTCAGGCTCATCTCGCCGACGCCGTCTCCGATCACGACCTCGAGCAGCGTGCCGCGGCGATTGCGCATCGGGCGCGACTGCACGCTCTGCACCTCGGCGACGATCGTCGCCGGCTGCCCCACGGGCAGGTCGAGGATCGGCGTGAGATCACCGCGCTTGGCGTAGCGACGCGGGTAGTGCGAGACGAGGTCGCCGACCGTCTGCATCTCGAAGGCGCGAGCAAGTGATTTCGCCAGCTTCTCCCCCACGGCCTCCGCGAGCGGGGTCTCGAGCGCAAACGTCATGCGTCGAGCATAGTTTCGAACACCGACACGGCTTTCCGCACCGCCGGACGACGAGCACAGCCACCGTAGGCTGGATCCCGTGACGCGCATCATCTCGGGCCGTGCCGGCGGCCTTCGCATCGACGTGCCGCCATCGGGTACGCGGCCGACGAGCGACCGCGTCCGCGAGTCTCTCTTCGCCTCCCTCGAGACGACGGGGCTGTTGGACGGCACGACCGTCGTCGACCTGTACGCAGGATCGGGCGCCCTCGGGCTCGAGTCGATCAGCCGAGGCGCCGCACACTGCGATCTCGTCGAGAAGGGCCAGAAGGCGGCGCAGATCGCGCGCAACAACGCCGAGCGCGTCGCCCGGGCGACGGGCGCGAGCGCCGACGTCCACGCGATCGGGGTGCGCGCGTTCCTCCGCGGAGCCACGCGCATCTACGACGTCGCGTACCTCGACCCGCCCTACGACATCTCCCCAGACGTCCTCACCGAGGATCTCGCGCAGCTGCGCCCCCTCCTCGCCGACGACGCGATCGTCATTGTCGAGCGCGCAACGCGATCCGGCGCGCCCGATTGGGCTGCCGCCGATCTGCGTCCGCTCCGGGATCGCTCTTTCGGCGACACCTCACTCTGGTGGGGAGAGCCCGCGATCTGATCGCGCCCGTCAGGCGCCCGCGCGGCCGTCCCAGTCCCGATAGGGATCCCATCCCGTCCGTCCCGCATAGGGCGCGCCATCGACGAGCACGGGATCCGTGCTCCTCGCCACCACGACGCCGATCTCGCGGAATCCGGGAGGAAGGACGCCCGGGGCGAATGTGGCGAGGAGCGCATGATCCTCGCCGCCCCGGAGGGCGAGATCGGGGTCGGATCCCAGCTCGCCCCAAATGAGGTCCACCGTCACCCCCGACGCGTCGGCGAGTCTGGCCGCGTCGAGCGCGAGACCGTCCGACACGTCGAGCATGGCCGTCGCGCCGACCTGGGCAGCGACGGGGCCGAGGCCGATCGGCGGCTGCGGGCGCAGCTGCAGGTCGACGGCGGCGCGCTCGCTCTCGCCGAGCTCGGCGACCCGCACCGGGACCGCTTCGCCGTCGGCGTCGCGGAAACGGTCGAAGAGCACGCCGAGTCCGCGGGCGGCAACACCCATCTCCCCCGCGATCGCGACGACGTCGCCCTCGCGTGCACCGGATCGCAGGACCGGATCCCGTCCTTCGGAGTCGCCGAGCGCTGTCACGGCGACCGTCAGGCTCGCCGACTGGGTCAGATCGCCCCCAACGACGGCGCTTCCGGGGGCGAGCGCGTCGCATGCGTCGCGCAGCCCGTCTGCCAGACGCTCGACGTAGGCGATGGGCGTGTCGTTCGGCATCGCGAGCGCGACGAGCAGCGCCGTCGGACGCGCCCCCATGGCCGCCACATCGGCGAGGTTGACGGCGGCCGCCTTCCACCCGAGGTCGTATCCGCTCGACCAGGCCCGACGGAAATCGGGACCCTCGATCAGCGTGTCGGTCGTCGCGACGACCGAATCTGTCGTGCGGATCACGGCCGCGTCATCGCCGGGGCCGACGAGCGTGGCCTGCGCGCGACCGGTGCGCGCCGCGATGCGGCGGAGGATCTCGCCCTCGGTCAGATCTCCGACCGTCGTGTCATCGTGCATCTGACCAGCCTATGGGGCAGTCGGCGCGGCCCGATCTTCTCCCCACCCGTCCAGGAGCACAGGAATAGGCTGTGGATCGTGAAACGCCTGTTCGCGCCCGTCGCCCTCGTGATCGCGCTCGTCGCTACGGGGTGCACCCCCACGGTCCATCTCGAGCCCGCCGCGTCGGCGAACGACCCCATCTGCGCCGATGTGAGCGTGCGCGTTCCCGAATCGATCGGCGACCTGTCCCGCGTGTGGACCGACGCGCAGGCGACCGCCGCGTGGGGCGATCCGAGTGTCGTGCTGTTCCGCTGCGGCCTCGAACCGCCCGCTCCGACGACGATGCAGTGCGTGACGGTCGGCGGCGTCGACTGGATCGTCGACGAGACCGAATTCCCGAATCTGCGCATGACGACCTACGGGCGCACGCCCGCAGCTCAGGTGTACGTCGACACCGAAGAGACCACCAGCAACGATGTGCTGAGCGCCCTGAGCAATGCGGCGAACGTTCTGCCGAAGGACGGAGAGTGCACCACTCCCGACGAGGCCGACCCCGACTCGACCGAGGCCCCCCGCACCTCCTGATCAGGCGGCGCGGCCGAGCTCGACCAGCTCCGTGATGAGGTCGGCGTAGCTCAGCCCCGACGCCACCCAGCACTTCGGGTACATCGAGATCGGGGTGAAGCCCGGCATGGTGTTGAGCTCGTTCACGACGATCTCGCCCGATTCGGTGAGGAACACGTCGACGCGCGCCAGGCCTCGCCCGTCCACCGCCTCGAATGCCCGCGTCGCCGCCGCCCGGATCCGCGCGGTCTGCTCCTCTGAGAGCTCAGCCGGGCAGACGACGTCGGCGCCATCGCCCCCGAGATACTTGCCCTCGAAGTCGTAGAACTCACGGGTCGTCAGCACGATCTCGCCGGGCAGGGAAGCGCGCGGCGCGTCGGATCCGCGCCCCTCGAGCACAGCCACCTCGATCTCGCGCCCTGTCATCGCCTGCTCGACGAGGACCTTGTTGTCTTCCGCGAGGGCGATCCGCATCGCCTCGTCGATCTCGGACGCATCATGGGCCTTCGACACGCCCACGCTGGATCCCGCACGCGCGGGCTTGACGAAGACGGGATACCCGAGCCGCGAGACGTCTGCGCGCACGGCATCGGCGTCGGTTTCCCATCGACGTGCCTTCACCGTCACCCACGGCGCGACGGCGATGCCATCCGCTTCGAGGGCGAGCTTCATGAAGTGCTTGTCCATGCAGATCGCCGAGTCGAGGACGCCACCTCCTGCGTACGGGATCTCGAGGATGTCGAGAAAACCCTGCATCGTGCCGTCTTCACCGTGCAGACCATGCAGGATCGGGAGGACCACGTCGACCTCACCGAGTGACTCCACGGATCCGTCAGCGCGCTCCACCTGCAGTTCGCGCGGTCCCCCCGGCATCGGCCAGCGGATCCGCGTCCCGTTGTCGACCACACGCGGCAGCGACCCGGCCTCGAGCCGGAATCGCGCCGGATCGTCTTCTTCGAGGACGAACTCTCCCGCACGCGTGATGCCGATGGGGATCACGCGGTAGCGATCGCGGTCAATCGCGCCGAGAACGCCTCCCGCCGTCGCCGAAGAGATCTCGTGCTCGCTCGAGCGTCCGCCGAAGAGCACCGCCACGGTCGCTGCTGCCATACTGCGTCTCCTCCTGCGGAGTGTCGTCGTCGGTCGTGAGATGGGGTGCGATGTCGCGAGGCTCCATCGTGCCATCCAGCACCATCTTCACCTGCCGCACGATCGGCATGTCGACGCCCTTCGCGTGCGCGAGCTGCAGAATCGGCTCGACCGAGCTGAGCCCCTCGGCTGTCTGCTCCATGTGATCGACGACATCGTCAAGTGTGTATCCCTGCCCGAGCAGGCGCCCGGCGGTGTTGTTCCTGCTCAGCGGCGACTGGCACGTCGCGATGAGGTCGCCGATTCCGGCGAGGCCCTGCATCGTGTCGTACTGCGCACCGTAGGCGACCGCGAAATCGGTCATCTCGACGAGCCCGCGCGTGATGATCGATGCCTTGGTGTTCTCGCCGTAGCCGACACCATCCACGATGCCCGTCGCGACCGCGATGAGGTTCTTGAGGACGCCGCCGAACTCGGTGCCGGCCACGTCGGTGTTGACGAAGGTGCGGAAGTACGAGTTCGACGCGGTACGCGCGATCGTCGCGGCCGTCTCCGCACTGTGCGACGACACCACGGCCGCCGTCGGCTGCTCCTGAGCGATCTCGCGAGCGAGGTTCGGGCCGCTCACGACCGCGATGCGCGCGGGATCGCAATCAAGGACCTCAGCGATCACCTCGCTCATGCGCAACCCTGAGCGCTTCTCGACGCCCTTCATCAGGCTGATGATCGGCGCTTCGGACCGCGCGAGAATCGGCCGCAGCTGCGCGAGCGTCTCGCGCGCGGAGCGGCTGGGCACCGAGAGGTAGACCTGTTCGGCGGCTTCGAGCGACGCGGCCAGCTCATGCGTCGCGTGCATCGACCGCGGCAGGTTGATGCCGGGCAGGTAGCGCGAGTTGCGCTTCGCCTCATCGATCTCATGGGCGAGTTCGGGGCGCCGCGCCCACATCGTGACGTCGGCGCCGCCGTCGCCGAGGATCTTGCCGAACGTCGTTCCCCAGCTGCCCGCGCCGACGACCGTGACGCGCGCGTTCACAGCCGCCCCGTCTCGGCTTGGCCGTGCTGCGAGGGATCCCAGCGCTCGGCGGGCGCCTTCTCGCCACGCAGCTCCTCGAGCAGACGCGTGATCTCCTGCATGACCCGCGCGGTGGCCTCCGCGATCACGCCCTTCTCGTGCTCGCGTCCGCGAAGATCCGACAGCTCGACGGGCTCGCCGACCGAGAACACGACACGTCGGCGCGGCGGGAAGAACCGCAGACGCCCATAGCGGGGCATGAACTGCTGCTCGCCCCAGTGGGCGACAGGGATCAGCGGGATGTCCCCCGCCAGCGCGAGGCGCGCCGCGCCCGACTTCCCGCGCATCGGCCACAGGTCCGGATCGCGCGTCAGAGTTCCCTCGGGATACACGATGACGCCGCGAGCGTTCTCGACGAGTTCCGTCGCCTGAGCGATCGACTGCGAAGCACCGTTCTTCCCCCGGCCGGTGCGTGAGACGGGGATCATCCCGGTCGCTCGCAGCGCCGATCCCACGACGGGGATCCGGAAGAGGCTCTCCTTCGCCATGAAGCGCGGCGCGCGACCGAGCTTCCACGTCGCGACCGCGACCGTCAGAGGGTCTATCTCGCTGTGGTGATTCGGCGCCATGACGAAAGCGCCGTCGCGAGGCAGGTTCTCCGCGCCGCGCAGCTCGATCTTCGTGAACCACCCCATGACGGGCAAGATGATGGCTGCGAGCAGCCAGAACAGACTGGGGCGGGTCTTCTCCCGCGAGGCCTTCGCCACGCTCAGCCCACGACGTCGAAGTCGGCGCCGAGAGCCGTCAGCTTGTCGAAGAACTTCTCGTAGCCACGTCGGATGATGCCGACGTTGGACACGCGAGAGGTCCCCTCGGCGACCAGCGCGGCGATGACGTAGGCGTACCCGCCGCGCAGATCCGGAACAACGATCTCGGCGCCCTTCAGGGGCGTCGGGCCCGTGATCACGGCGGCCTGCTCGAGCTCACGGCGTCCGACGCGTCGGTAGGCGCCGTCAAGACCCTTCGGGTGCACGACGATGTCGGCCCCCATCTGGTTGAGCGCCGACGTGAATCCGAGCCGGTTCTCGTAGACGGTCTCATGGACGATCGACACGCCGTTCGCCTGCGTCAGCGCAACGATGAGAGGCTGCTGCCAGTCGGTCATGAACCCGGGGTGCACGTCGGTCTCGACCATGACGGGCTTGAGCGGGCTCTTCGCGCGACGGAAGTAGATCCCGTCGTCGGTGATGTCGAACGATCCGCCGACCTTGCGGAACACGTTGAGGAACGTGAGCATCTCGTACTGGCGAGCACCCTTGACGAAGATCTCGCCGTCGGTCGCGAGCGCGGCGCACGCCCAGGATGCGGCCTCGTTGCGGTCGAAGAGGCTGCGGTGGTCGTATCCGTGGAGCTCGTCGACGCCCTCGATGAAGATGACACGGTTCGGCTCGTAGGAGATGATCGCGCCCATCTTCTGCAGAACGCCGATGAGGTCCATGATCTCGGGCTCGATCGCCGCATTGCGCAGCTCGGTCACGCCCTTCGCACGCACAGCCGTGAGCAGCACCTGCTCGGTCGCGCCGACGCTCGGGTACGGCAGCTCGATGTTCGCGCCGCGCAGCCCGTCGGGTGCCGACAGGCGGATTCCATTCGGCTCCTTCTCGACGACCGCGCCGAAGTTGCGCAACGCGTCGAGGTGGAAGTCGATCGGGCGGTCACCAATGCGGCAGCCGCCGAGATCGGGGATGAAGGCCTGGCCGAGCAGGTGCAGCAGAGGTCCGCAGAAGAGGATCGGGATGCGGCTCGATCCGGCGTGGGCGTCGATCTCCTCGAAGCCAGCGGACTTCGCCCGCGCGGGATCCAGGACGAGCGAACCCGGCTCCTCACCCTCGGAGACGGACACACCGTGCACCTCGAGCAGAGAGCGGACGACCTCGACGTCGCGGATCTCGGGCACGTCCCGCAGCGTCGACGGCGTCTCCCCGAGGAGCGACGCCACCATCGCCTTCGTCGCGAGATTCTTCGCGCCCTTCACATCGACCTGTCCGCGCAGCGGTCGGCCGCCGCGGATCTCGAGGACGTCACCAAGTGTCGGCGATGTTCGCGCCTGTTCACTGCCTACGAGCGTCATTCCTGTGGATCCTCACTCATTTCCGGCGAACCGGCCGCCCCGCGTGTCGGAGCGGATCCTCAGCTCACGGAACCGGAAGGGTCCGTGGCCGCCACGCCTCACGGCGGGCCTCGAACTGCGTGATCTCGTCCTGATGACGCAACGTGAGCCCGATGTCGTCGAGCCCTTCGAGGAGCCGCCATCTAGTGTAATCGTCGATCTCGAAGTCGGCCGTGAAGTCGCCGACCGTGGCGGTGCGTTCGACGAGGTCGACCGTCATCTCCACGCCCGGGTCCGCATCGATCGCCGCCCAGAAGCGCTCGAGCGCCTCTTCCGAGATGATTCCCGTGACAAGCCCCTGCTTCCCCGCGTTCCCGCGGAAGATGTCCGCGAAGCGCGTCGAAAGCACGACACGGAAACCGTAGTCACGCAGCGCCCATACGGCGTGCTCGCGACTCGATCCCGTGCCGAAGTCGGACCCGGCGACAAGAACCGAGGCGTTCCGGAACGGCTCCTGGTTCAGGACGAAGTCGTCCTGCTGGCGCCACGCCGAGAACAGCGCGTCTTCGAAGCCCGTCTTCGTGACGCGCTTGAGGAAGACGGCCGGAATGATCTGATCGGTGTCGACATTCGACCGCTTGAGCGGGGCCGCCACTCCGGTGTGCGTCGTGAACTTCTCCATGTTCAGGCCTCTGCTCCCGTCAGTTCGCGATCATCGATCGGCTCGAGATCGCTCGGACTCGACAGCGTGCCGCGCACCGCCGTCGCCGCGGCAACGAGCGGCGAGACGAGGTGCGTGCGGCCGCCCTTGCCCTGCCGCCCTTCGAAATTACGGTTGCTCGTGGAGGCGCAGCGCTCCCCCGGAGCGAGCTGGTCGGGGTTCATGCCGAGGCACATGGAGCAGCCGGCGAAGCGCCATTCCGCGCCGAAGTCGGTCACGATCTTGTCGATGCCCTCAGCCTCGGCCTGCAGGCGCACCCGCGCGGATCCGGGGACCACCATGACGCGCACGCCGTCGGCCTTGGTGCGCCCTTCGATGACCGACGCGAAAGCGCGCAGATCCTCGATGCGGCTGTTCGTACACGACCCCATGAACACCGCGTCGACCGAGATGTCCTTCATCGGCGTGCCCGGCTCGAGATCCATGTACTCGCAGGCCCGCTCCGCCGACTGACGGGCGGTCGGGTCGTCGAAGCTCTCGGGCATCGGCACGCGATCCGAGAGCGACACGCCCTGTCCGGGATTCGTCCCCCACGTGACGAACGGCTCGAGTTCGTTCGCGTCGATGAACACCTCGGCGTCGAAAACCGCCCCCTCGTCGGTCGGCAGCGTCTTCCAGTACGCGACCGCGTCGTCCCAGTCCTGACCCGTGGGGGCGTGCGGCCGGCCCTTGACGTACTCGAACGTCGTCTCGTCGGGCGCGACCATGCCGGCGCGAGCGCCCGCCTCGATCGACATATTGCAGACCGTCATCCGGCCCTCCATCGAGAGCGAGCGGATCGCGCTGCCGCGGAACTCGATCACATACCCCTGCCCACCGCCCGTGCCGATCTTCGCGATGACGGCCAGGACGATGTCCTTGGCCGTGACGCCCGGCTTGAGGTCGCCCTCGACCGTGATCGCCATCGTCTTGAACGGCTTGAGCGGCAGCGTCTGCGTCGCGAGCACGTGCTCGACCTCGCTCGTGCCGATACCGAAGGCGAGCGCGCCGAACGCCCCGTGCGTCGAGGTGTGGCTGTCGCCGCACACGACGGTGATGCCGGGCATCGTGAGCCCGAGCTGCGGCCCCACGACGTGCACGATTCCCTGCTCGGCGTCGCCCAGCGAGTGCAGCCGCAGACCGAACTCCTCGGCGTTCCTCCGCAGGGTGTCGACCTGCGTGCGGCTCGTGATGTCGGCGATCGGCTTGTCGATGTCGAGCGTCGGAGTGTTGTGGTCCTCGGTGCCGATCGTCAGATCGAGGCGACGGGGCTCGCGACCTTCGGTACGCAGTCCATCGAAGGCCTGCGGGCTCGTGACTTCGTGGACGAGATGCAGGTCGATGTAGATGAGATCGGGATGGCCGTCCTCACCGCGGACGACGATGTGGTCGTCCCACAGCTTCTCAGCCAGGGTCCGGGGGTGGTCGGGGATGCCGGTTGCGGCGCTCATGCTCGTAGAAAGCTCCTTGACGTCGGAATGTCGGCCGTCGACAGACTCCGCGACGGGTGGCCTAGAGCGAGATCCCGTCGCGGCAGCTAAGGAGAAGCCTGTTGCACCGCACCCTCTGACGATAACAGAGTGCTCACCGCCGCCCCGCGCCCGGAGCCGGACAGTGAGCACTCTGCTCATCGAAGATCGCGGGACCGCATCACTTCTCCGAGATCGATGCGGGGTCGGACTCGTCCTTGCCCGCACGCGCGTTCGCGATGAGGCTCGCCACCGTCGCGACGACGATCGAAGCGACGATCACGCCGAGCGAGGTCCAGTTGCTGATCTCGGGCGCCCACTCGACATGATGTCCACCGTTGATGAACGGCAGCTCGTTGACGTGCAGTGCATGGAAGAACAGCTTCGCCCCGATGAACGCGAGGATGAACGCGACGCCGTACTTCAGGTACTGCAGGCGGTCGAGCAGATCGCCGAGCAGGAAGTACAGCTGACGGAGACCCATGAGCGCGAACAGATTCGCCGCGAAGACGAGGAACGGCTCCTGGGTGATCCCGAAGATCGCGGGGATCGAGTCGATCGCGAAGATGAGGTCGGTGACGCCGATCGAGATGAAGACGATCACCATCGGCGTGAGCACCTTCTTGCCGTTCACGACCGTGCGCAGCTTCGCGTCGTCGTACGAGTCGTGAATCGGGATGAAGCGCCGCAGCAGCCGAACGAGGAAGGTCTCCTTGTCCGCATCGTCCTGGTGATCCTTCTCGAAGACCTGCTTGACCGCGGTGTACACGAGAAACGCGCCGAAGATGTAGAAAATCCAGCTGAAGTTCTCGATGAGCGCGGCGCCGACGAGGATGAAGGCCGCGCGCAGGACGAGCGCGATGATGATGCCCACCATCAGCACCTGCTGCTGAAGCCGCCGCGGCACCGAGAACTGCGTCATGATCAGCACGAACACGAACAGGTTGTCGATCGAGAGGCTGTACTCGGTCAGCCAGCCGCTGACGAACTCGACGGCGTGGTCCGTGTCGCCGATGAGCCACAGCACGACGGCGAAGAGGAGCGCGAGCGTGATGTAGAAGCCGACCCAGAGGGCCGACTCGCGAGTGGAGGGGATGTGGGGCCGCTTGAGGATGAGCAGCAGATCCGCGATCAGGATGAGAGTCAGCACGACGAGTGAGCCGACCTCGAACCAGAGGGGAATGTCCACGCAGGGTCCTTTCGGGGTGCAGTGACGTCCGAAAGTCTCTCCCCCGCGTCAGATCGCGGTGCGCGCCCGGAACCCCACCGACGGGGTACGTATTGACGGATCACGCAAAGACGGGATACTCCCTCTCGCGCATTCAGCCTACCGTGCGCGGACGGCCACTCCTGCGAGAACGACGAAAGCCCGGACCGAAGTCCGGGCTTTCGTTGTGCGGTGACCCCAGCGGGATTCGAACCCGCGTTACCGGCGTGAGAGGCCAGCGTACTAGGCCGCTATACGATGGGGCCGCATCTCTTCTGTTTTCTGCTCCCGCTCTCGCGGCAACCAGATAACTGTACAACGGGCGCGGGCGCAGGACAAAATCGGGCGACCCCGATCGCGCCGCCCGGGCGTGTCTTCCTGGTCGCGAGCATATTCGTCGCGCCCCTCGAACGGAACCCCTGCCGGGTGGCATCCTCGAGACATGCGCGTCACGAAACACGAACATGCCTTCCTGACGATCGAGAAGAGCGGCAAAACGCTGGTCGTCGATCCGGGAGGCTTCACTCCCGACCTCGGCCCGCTCGCGAACGTCGTCGGCGTCGTCGTCACGCACGAGCATCCGGATCACTGGACCCCCGCACATCTGCAGCGACTCGCCGAAGAGTTCCCGGCGGCGCCGATGTTCACCACGGCCGCGACCGCCACGGCCGCCCCCGTCGATATGACGGTCGTCTCCCCCGGCGACACCGTCACGGCGGGATCCTTCTCGCTCCGCTTCTTCGGCGGAACGCACAACGAGATCCACTCCTCGATCCCACTCATCGACAACGTCGGCGTCCTCATCGACGACGCCCTCTACTACCCCGGCGACTCATACGCGGTCCCTGAAGGCGTCGATGTCCGCCTGCTCGCGGCGCCGACCGGCGCCCCGTGGCTGAAGATCGGCGAGGCCATGGACTTCGTCCTCGCGGTCGCCCCGCATGCCGCTTTCGGAACACACGACGTCCCGCTGTCGGATGTCGGCCTCGGCATGCACCGACAGCGTCTCGCCTGGGCGACCGAACAATCGAACGGAACGTTCCACCCTCTCTCCCCCGGTGACGCACTGGAGATCTGACTCCATGGTTCGCGGGTGCCGTCTGGTCGATCCCGCGACCAGAAACGGCCACATGGCACTCCCGTGCACCCGCGCACGCACGTAGCCTGGCGTCATGAGCGTGACTGTGCGCAGGTGGTGGAGGTGCCGGCTCGACGTCGAGTCGCTCGTTGTCCCGTCGGTCGAGATCGCCGGCGACGAGGCCGCCCGACTGTCGGCGGAGCGCGGACGTCCCGTCACAATCGAGACGACCGCCGAACTCGTGCGCGCGGCGTTCGATGTGCTCTCGCACCTGCGCGTCGACGGGCGCGGCGCTGATGCATGGGCGCCCCTGTCCGGCTTCGTCCGCACCCGCGATGGTTCCGTGCGGATCCATGCGAACTACCCACACCATGCAGAGGCGATCCGTCGGGCGACCGGCGCCGCCGACCGCCCCTCCCTCGATGACGTCGCGTCGTCGTGGCGTGCGGACGATCTCGATGCCGCGATCGTCGACGCGGGCGGAATCGCCACCCGCGTGCGGACCGAGCGCGAGTGGCGGGAACACCCTCAGGGTCGCGCGACCGAGGATGAGACGTGGGTCGATGTGCGGCGCACGGAGTCACGACCGGTGCGGCCCGCCACGGACGCTCCCCTCGACGGGATCCGCGTGCTCGATCTGACGCGGGTCATTGCCGGACCGAGCTGCTCCCAGATCCTCGCCTGCCTCGGAGCCGATGTCCTCCGCATCGATCCTCCCCAGCGCCCCGAGATCCTCGAACAGCACCTCGCGACGGGCATGGGCAAGCGGTCGGCGATCGCGGATCTCTCGGAACGCGGGCGCGAGGTGCGCGAACTCGCGCGCACCGCCGACGTCGTGCTCCTGGGGTACCGGCCCGGATCACTCGACCGCTTCGGCCTCTCGCCCGAGGATCTCCTCGCCGACACGCCCTCACTCGTCGTCGGCTCGCTGTCGGCGTGGGGCGAGCGCGGCCCGTGGGGAGCGCGGCAGGGCTTCGATTCCATCGTGCAGGCGGCGACCGGCATCGCGGACGTCTGCGCCCGCCCCGATGGATCCCCCGGCGCGCTCCCGGTACAGGCTCTCGACTACGCGACCGGGGCGCACCTCGCCGGCCGCATCATGGGGCTGCTGGCGGACGGCTCCGGAGGCCTCGTGCGCGCGAGCCTCCTGGGTGCGGCGCGCACACTGCTCGGGCGGGAACGCATCGCGCACGAGGAGGAGATCCCGCTCGGTGTGCCCGTCGTGAACGTCTCGTCACCCCACGGGGAGCTCCTCACGGTGCCCCCGCCCCTGCTGGTCGACCGGCGGACCATCGAACGCGACGTCGGCGAGTACGGCGGCGCCTCTCTCGCGTGGGCCGGGCCGTGACCGGGCCCGACGCTCACGGTTCAGAACAGTGACCCGATCCACGCGATCCCCGCGCCGATGTCGGCCAGGAGCTCGCGGGTCATCTCCCAGAACGCATACCCAGCCACACCAAACGCCAGAAGGATGACGATGCCGCCGTAGACAGCGGCGGCGCTCCATCCGAACCGCAAACGACGACCCGCGTCCGCTGCTCCGCGCCGTGGCGTCGGCAGGGCTTCCCCAGTCGCACGGCGCTCGTCGTCGAAGTGCCGTTCATCCCGCCAGCGCCCCCAGCGGTCGATCCTGTCGGCGAGCACGCCGAGGGCTTCGTTCATCTCCGTCCAGTCGTCGGGGTTCGTGGTGCCGAGATGCTTCTTCGAGATGAGTAGGAGCCAGTCATCGATGATCTCGACGTCATATCGCGCAACGCGGTCGATCATGCGCTCCATCACATCGGGCGTGAACAGATACAGCGCATCAGGCTCGTAGCCTTCCGGGCAGTACAGCGTGAAATAGCGGTCGAAGCCGCCCTCGAGGCCCAGCCGCTGGCTCGCGTGGGGCGCGTCGATCCCCGGAAGACTGGACGACAGCAGGCTGTTCGGTCCGCGCGCATCGAGGACGATGTGCGGCAGTCCCGTCGGCAGGCGCAGCGCGGCGTACCCCCTGCGTGCGTGTGCGTCGCCGAACAGGGCACCGTCGAGGTCGTCGCCGAGCACGCCGGCTTCGAAGGGCGCAGATCCGCGCCGGCGCACCTGGTGAGTCGCTGCGGAGAGTCTCCCGCCCGCCCGTGAGTCCTTCTTCCCGCTGCGGTGCGGCCGATATCGCATGCCGTTCGCCTCCGCGAGGCGCCCAAAGGCGATGCCCCGCCGAACCTCGCGACGCTGTCGGCGCACGGGCCGCCCCCGGGCGCGGAAGAACACGAATCCTCCCGCGAGCACGACGGGGAGGCCCACCAGCCATCCGGCACCGAGGACCCAGTTGGAGCCGGAGAAGAGCACGAAGACGACTTCGAAGAGCGGGACGACTGCGAACACCATAGTGAACACGACGAGCAGGAAGCTAGCCAGGAGACCGACCCCAGCGAGCAGGATGCCGAGGACAATGCTCGGCACGAAGAGGAGCGCGCGCCACACCCCGCGCTTGCCCCGGCTCCACCCGAGGACCCACTGCACGAGCCGCCAGCGCATCACCGGCGCCGTCACGATATCCGTGATCGCGGCTTTCGGCTCCAGCCGTTCAGCCCTGTCGATCTGGTGCCGCTTCACGAACTCGGCCTCGTCCTCGCGGGTGATCGGTTCGCGCAGCGTCTCGACCCGCAGCGGCGGCCACGCGCCACCCGGCGATCCCGTCTTCACGTCAGCGCTCCGATCGAAGACACGAGCGAGCCACTGTCTGCAAGGAACTCGACGGCGCGCGCGACGAGAATCAGTCCGACGACCACGGTCGCGATGATGCCGAGCACGATGGCGGCGATCGGCTTGCTCTTCGCGAGGCGGCGTCCCTTCGTCGCGACCCCGCGCGGCGCGGGCCGGAGCGACGCCACGGCGGACTCCGTCGATTCCGGATCCGCCACGACGGGGAGGCGCCTCCGGTCGTCGCGCCAGCGACCCCAGCGATCGATCTTCGCCGCGAGGGCACGCAGAGCCTCGTCCATCGCACGCCAATCGTCCGGTTCATCGATCGCCAGCTCATCCTTCGAATAGAGGAAGAGCCAGTCGTCGACGATCTCGACGTCGTATCGCGCGGCGCGATCGACGAAGCGCGCCATGACGTCGGGGGTGAAGAGGTAGAGCGCGTCGGTCTCGTACCCCGCGGGGCAGTACAACGTGAAATGCCGATTGAAGTCGCCCTCGAGCGCGAAGCGCTGGGCGTTCGCCGGCGCGGACAGGTCGGGCAGGCTCGACGAGAGAAGTCCGTTGCCGCTGCGCCCGTCGAGAAGGATATGCGGAAGCGGCGTCGGAAGGCGCAACGCGGCGAAGCCCCAGTTCTCAAGGATCCACGTACGCTGACGCGGGTCACGGGAACGGTTGAAGGTCCACGTACCCATCTCGAAGAACGGCTTCTCGCTGCGCGTCACGAGAGTGCTCGCACCCATCGGATCCCCGACCGTGAAGAGCGAGCCCGGACGCTCGTCCCGAAGATGGCGCCGGTGCGTGTACGCGAGGCCGTTGGCCCCGCTCAGCCGCTCGACCATCACGCCTCGCCGCACACTGCGGCGCTGATTTCGACGAAACATCCCGCCCCACCACCAGACGAGGAAGAACGCGAGAGCGGTGAACGGGACGAGCAAGAGCATGTCCGGCCTGAAGCCGTCCGGGGACGGCGCCAAAAGCTCCAGCACCGCCAGAAGAGGCCCGATCACCGCGGCGATGCTCAGCGCCACCACCATCACCAGGATCACGAGGAAGCCGAACGAGGCGAGGAATCCGCCCGTGATCGCGAGGATCACCCGCAGCGGGCCCGCCTTGCCCACACCCCATCGCAGCATTCCGAACAGCGTCGCGACGAGCGGCGAGAGAGCGCTCTGGGCGGCGGCCTGGATGCCCATCCGCTGCGCGGGCTCGATCCCGTGACGCGCGCGATAGGCGTCCTCGTCGGCGCGAGTCACGCGGCCCGACGTGAGCGGTGCGACATCCAGGGGACGCCAGCTTTCCATCGGATCGATCGCCACGGACACTCCCTCGACTCTGCGATTTCGCAGTGTCCTATCCTGGCACCTCGAACCGCGCGGGGCGCGTCACGCCGGCATGCGGCGTGTGACGCGCCTCAGCGCACACGGATCGCGGCGGGCTGCACCGAGATCGATGCTCGGGTGATCTGGCCGATCTCGTCGCCGTCGACCTCGAAGACGCGCGGCTCGGCGAGGTCGATCTCGAGCGACGCGATACGGCGATGGGTGACGCTGTCGCTGCTCTTCGCCCGGCCTCCGCCGAAGGCTCGCGCGATGCCGTTGTCCCATACGACGTTCTTCACCACATCACCCCACCCCTCGGCACCCTCCGCGTCCAGCACAAACAGGTCGAGCTCTCCATCAGAGGGATCGGCGTCAGGCAGCAGCGTGAACCCGGCCTGCAGCGTCCCGCAGTTTCCGACGATCAGTGTGTGCGCGTCGTCGTCTTGTGTCTCACCGTCGTCAAAGGTGAGCGTCACGCGGATGATCTCGCTGGCCGAGACGGCGCGTCCGAGCGACTCGACGTAGGCCATCCAGCCCGCCTTGTCCTTGAGATCGTCGTCGGTCTCGGTGATCATGTGCGCGTCGATGCCGAAACCCGCCATGACGGCGAAGGCCCAGCGGCGCTGTCCATCCTCGCCCGCGACGTCCGCCCATCCGAGATCGATGTCACGAGCCTCGCCGTCGAGCGCCCGTTCGACGGCCGCCGCGAGGTCGCCCAGCGGAACGTCGAGATTCCGCGCAAGCAGGTTCCCCGTTCCGAGCGGAACGATCCCGAGCTCAACGTCCGCACCGCTCTCGCCCAGGTGCTCGGCGACGGCTCGCACGGTGCCGTCGCCGCCCGCGGCGAGAACCAGGTCGGCGCCCGCGGCGATCGCTTCGCGCGCCGCAGACACGCCGGGGTCGTCGACCTCGGTCTCATGCCACGTCACCGTCGCGTCCGAGGCCGCGACGACGGCCGCCTCGAGCTCGTCGCGCGCGCCTTTCGACGGGTTGAACACGATGCCGATGTGGGTGGCCTGTGACATGATCGCCCTCCTTCTCCCGCGCTCCTCTGTCGGCGGCGGGTGAGATCAGACTAGGCCCGGTTCGGTATCGATGTGCCTGCGAATCCGCCGGATGTGCGCGACTCCCTCACTCGCCGTCGGGCAGCGGCTTCCGCGACGCATGCGGGACCCGCCAGCGCAGCCACAGGGCGAGGATCCGCAGGGCGAACACGAGAGCGGCGACCGCGAGCGTGATCCAGGCCGAGTACCAGCCGCCGATCCAGCTCACGGTGATCAGGGCGGCCCCGAGCATTGCGGGGAGCGCATAGATGTCACGCGGATCGAACAGCTGCGGATCCTGGTTCGCAACGACATCGCGCAGCAGTCCCCCGCCGACACTCGTCGTCACGCCCAGCAAGGCCGCGGCCACCGGGTTCATTCCGTACTCGAGCGCCTTAACGGCACCGGTCGTGCAGAACAGGCCGAGCCCCGCCGCATCGCAGACGAGGAGCGGACGCGTGAACTTCCGCATATGACCGTGGAGGAGGTAGACGATCCCGGCTGCGACGAGCGGCGGGACGAGATACACCGGCCGTTCGAAAGCTGTCGGCGTGAGGCCGAGCACGAGATCGCGGATGACCCCGCCTCCGAGACCCGTGAGCGACCCGAGCAGCAGCGATCCGACGATATCGAAGCCGCGTCGGGCGGCGAGCAGCGATCCGGAGAGCGCGAAGAAGAACACGCCCAGGAGGTCGAGCGTCAGCGACATACGGTTCCCCTCTCCGGGGAGATCATACGACCCATGGACATGAGAAAACCCCCGCCTAGGCGGGGGTTTTTCTCTGCTGGGGTACCTGGACTCGAACCAAGAACGACGGTACCAGAAACCGCTGTGTTGCCAATTACACCATACCCCAAGGGCGCTCCGGCCTTCGCCGTCACAAGTGACTAGCTTACCTGAAGCACCGAATGGCCGCCAATTCGACCGTGCATCCGGGGCGTGTCGCGCTCACTCAGCCAGGCGTACAGCGAGCGCGCGCAGCCGGTCGATCGTGCGCTCACGGCCGAGCAGCTCCATCGACTCGAACAACGGCGGCGAGACGCGTCGTCCCGAGATCGCGACGCGCGGCGCGGCATAGGCGACGCGCGGCTTGAGCTCGAGCCCCTCGATCAGCGCGGCCGCGAGAGCCTCCTGGATGGGCTCCGCGCGGAAGTCGTCGAGCGTCTCGAGCGCCTGGGCGCTCGCCTGCAGGATCCGCGGGGCGTCCTTGAGCTTCGCGATGGCGTCGTCGTCGTACGCGAGATCGTCGGTGAACAGGAAGCCGAGCATGTCGCCTGCCTCGCCGAGCATCTGCATGCGCTCCTGCACGAGAGGCGCCGCCGCCCGCAGGAGCGCGAGCTGATCCTCTGATGGCTTCTCCCCCAGAGCCCCGGCCGTCTGCAGATAGGGAACGAGGCGGTTCGCGAAGTCGTCGACGTCGAGCATCCGGACGTGATCGCCGTTGATCGACTCAGCCTTCTTCTGGTCGAAGCGCGCGGGGTTCGGATTCACGGCTTCGATCTCGAACGCCCCGACGAACTCGTCGAGCGTGAAGACATCACGATCGGGCGCGATCGACCACCCGAGAAGTGCGAGATAGTTCAGCAGGCCTTCGCGAACGAAGCCCTTCTCGCGTTGCAGGAAGAGGTCGGCGCGGGGGTCGCGCTTCGACAGCTTCTTGTTGCCATCGCCGAGCACGAGCGGCATGTGGCCGAAACGCGGGATGAAGTCCGTCACCCCCGCATCGACGAGCGCCCGATAGAGCACGATCTGTCGCGCCGTCGACGGCATGAGGTCTTCGCCGCGAAGCACGTGCGTGATCCCCATGAGAGCGTCATCCACCGGGTTCACGAACGTGTAAAGCGGGATCCCGTTCGGGCGCACGATGACGAAGTCGCTGAAGGATCCCGCGGGGAACGTCACCTCGCCGCGGATGAGGTCGTCGTAGGTGATGTCCTCGTCCGGAACCTTGAGGCGCAGCGCCGGCTGACGCCCCTCAGCGCGGAACGCGGCGCGCTGCTCGTCGGTGAGGTCGCGATCGAAGTTGTCGTACCCCTGCTGCTTCGGGCGACCATTCGCCTCGTTGCGCGCATCGATCTCCTCCGCGGTCGAGAAGCTCTCGTACACGAGGCCCTTCGACATCAGCTGGTCGAGAACCTCGCGATGAAGGTCATGCCGCTCGGACTGACGGTACGGCGCGTGCGGGCCGCCCACCTCGACGCCCTCGTCCCAGTCGATGCCGAGCCACGTGAGCGCGTCGATCAGCTGGTCGTAGCTCTCCTGGCTGTCGCGATTCGCGTCGGTGTCCTCGATACGGAACACGAGCTTTCCGCCGTGGTGGCGCGCGAACGCCCAGTTGAACAGCGCCGTACGAATGAGGCCGACGTGCGGGAGGCCGGTCGGCGACGGGCAGAAACGCACGCGGACGTCAGATCCGGTGGCGGTCGTGGTGCGAAGATCGGGAGTAGCCATAGCCCCTCGAGTCTAGTCGGCGCCGTTGCTCGCTGTGACCCGTCGCACCTGGCGCCCGAGGGGCGCGAGCGCCGTCACGGCTGCAACGACGACGAGCGACACAAGCGCCAGGCCGCCGTAGCCGATCCAGGCCAGCACCGCGCCCGCGCCCACCGCGCCCAGGGCACCCACGAGGTTCATGATGAGGTCGCTGCGCCCCTGCCGACGCGTGCGCAGGGAAGGCTCCGTCGCCTCCGTCAAGAGAGCCGCGCCCGCGACGGTTGACGCGCTCCAGCCGAGCCCGAGCAGCACGAGGGCGATCGTGACCGCCGCGCTCGAATCCTGCCCGATAGCCGCCACCACGAGAGACGCGCCGAGCATGCCCTGTCCGAGGAGGATCGTGGACACCCGACCGATCCGGTCGGCCAGGAGACCGAAGACGGGCGACAGCGCGTACATTCCCGCGATGTGCAGGCTGATCGTGAAGCCGATGATGCTCAATGACGCCCCGTGATTCGCGAGATGCACGGGCGTCATCGCCATCACGGCGACCATCGTGCCGTGGGCACCTGCGACGGCGAGGATCGCGTAGCGGGCGGCGACGGGACGATCCGGCCGCGCGGATCCGTGCCCGCCCGACGCCGCGGTCTCGAGCTGGGCCGCCACCCGCAGAGGGTCCGGACGCAGGAAGACCAGGTACAGGACGACCGCCGCGAGCTGCGCCACGATCGAGAACACGTACGGCCCTGTGAGCTCGGGCATGCCGAGCACACGGCCGATCGCCTCCCCCGGGCCCGTGAGGTTGGGCCCGAGAACGGATCCCACCGTCGTCGCCCAGACGACGAGCGACAGATCGCGACCGCGCGTGGCGTCTGTCGCGAGATCCGCCGCCGCGAAACGCGACTGCAGATTGGCGGCCTGCCCCGCACCGATCAGCGCGAAACCCGCGATGAGCACCGGAAACACCCCGGTCGCTGTCGCGAGAACGACGAGCGCGATGCCGATCAGGGCGATCACCATTCCCGCCGAGAGCGACACGCGGCGCCCCGCTCGGCGCGCGAGGATGGCGAGCGGCACGGCCAGGAGGGCTGCCCCCAGCGTCATCCCCGCCGTCGAGAGCCCCGAGAGCGCGTCGCTGCCGGAGACCTGAGCGGCGAGGATCGCGCCGAGGGAAATCGTGACGCCTGCCGCGATGCCGCCGAGGATCTGCCCGATCCCGAGAACGACGACGGTGCGGCGCTGGATCGCGGCGACGCGATCCGGCCCCGGGACTCCGGTCATCTCAGCTCGCGTCCCGCACGGGATTGCGCAGGATCCCGATCCCAGGGATCTCCACCTCGACGGCGTCGCCCGCCTGGAACGCGCCGACGCCCGCGGGCGTTCCCGTGAGGATGAGGTCGCCCGGCAGCAGCGTGAACGCCGCGGACACGTACTCGATGATCGCGGGCACGTCGAAGATCATGTCGCGGAATGCCCCGCGCTGCTTTTCTTCTTCATTCAGACGCGTGATGACCTCGCCGTTCGCGACATCGAACTCGGTCTCGATCGCCGGGCCGACAGGGCAGAACGTGTCCATGCCCTTCGCGCGCGCCCACTGACCGTCACGCGCCTGCAGATCGCGGGCCGTCACATCGTTCGCGACCGTGTACCCGAACACGACGTCGTGCGCGTCGGCAGCCGAGACGTTCTTCGCGATCTTGCCGATGACGACGGCGAGCTCGCCCTCCCACTGAGTGTCCTCAGACTGCGGGGGCCGCACGATCGCGTCGCCGGGGCCGATCACCGCGGTGTTCGGCTTGAAGAACAGCAGCGGTTCCTTCGGCACCTCGTTGCCGAGCTCTGCCGCGTGGTCGCGATAGTTGCGCCCGACGCACACGACCTTCGAACGCGGGATCACCGGCGCCAGCAGGGCGACGTCGCCGATCGAGACGCGCTCCCCCGTCGTGTCGTACCCCGCGAACAGGGGGTCGCCCTGCAGGACGACGAGCTCGGCGCCATCCACGATTCCGAATTTGATGGCGTCGTTGTGGCTGAACCTGGCGATCTTCACCCGTCCAGCCTAACGACAACGCGGCCCGCACCGGGGCGTTCGGTGCGGGCCGCGCAGACGCGTCTCAGGCGTCGAGGCGGCGGAGCCAGCCCCGCGTGTCCTCACGGCGTCCGTACTGGATGTCGGTGAGTTCCTCGCGCAGCGAGAGCCCGAGGGATCCCTGCGGCTGCTCGTCGGTGAATCCCGCGGCCGTGAGCGTGCCGATGGGCGTCACGACGGCCGCCGTGCCGCACGCGAACACCTCGACGATGTCGCCCGACGCGACGCCGTCGCGCCACTCCTGCAGCGACACCGGCCGCCGTTCGATTCCGTGGCCGCGATCCGCCGCGAGTTCAAGAAGCGAGTTGCGCGTGATGCCGTCGAGGATCGTCTCGGACGCGGGTGTGACGAGGGTTCCATCCTTCTTCACGAACACAATGTTCATTCCGCCGAGCTCTTCGACGTTCCCGTGCTGGTCGAGGAACACCACCTGATCGCAGCCCTGCTCGGCGGCCTCTGCCTGCGGGAGCAGGCTCGCGGCGTAGTTTCCGCCCGTCTTCGCGGCGCCCGTTCCGCCCTCGGCCGCCCGTGCGTAGTTCTCACTCAGCCAGATCGACACCGGCGTGACACCGCCCGAGAAGTAGGATCCGGCCGGGCTGCCGATCACGTAGAAGCCGTACTTCTTCGCCGGACGGACACCGAGGAAGGCCTCCTTGGCGAACATGAAGGGCCGCAGGTAGAGGGTCTGCTCAGCTCCACCCGGCACCCAGTCGGCATCCACCGCGATGAGCTCGTGAAGCGCCTGCAGGAAGTACTCCTCAGGCAGCTCGGGCATCGACAGGCGGCGCGCGCTGCGGTTGAAGCGCCGCGCGTTCTGCTCGGGCCGGAACGTGTAGATGCCGCCGTCCGCGTGCCGATACGCCTTCATCCCCTCGAAGACCTCCTGCGCGTAGTGCAGGACGGCGGAGGCCGGGTCCAGTGAGATCGGCCCGTACGGCTGCACGCGCGGACGGTGCCATCCGCCCTTCTCGGACCAGCAGATGTCGACCATGTGGTCGGTGAAGACGGTCCCGAAGCCCGGGTCCGTGAGCTTCTCCTCGCGTTCGGCAGGCGACGCCGCCGCGAGATTCTTCGTGACCTGGAACGCGAGACGGCCGGGCTCAGTGTTCGATGCGGGGTCGGTCATGATCGTGTGTTCTTCCTGTCTGCGCGTCGGTTCGCGCGAAAACCGTGTCAGTGCTGGAGGCGCGCCGCGATGGCGTCGCCGATCTGCGTCGTCGTGCGCACCTCGTCGGTGCGAGCGGCGATGTCCTCTTCGACCGCTCTCGTGACGCGCGCGGCCTCATCCGGATACCCGAGGTGGTCGAGCATGAGAGCGATCGAGCTGATCGCGGCGGTGGGATCAGCCTTCGCGAGGCCCGCGATGTCGGGCGCCGAACCGTGGACGGGCTCGAACATCGACGGGAAGTCTCCCGCCGGGTTGAGGTTCCCCGAGGCGGAGAGACCGATGCCGCCGGTGATCGCCCCGGCGAGGTCAGTGAGGATGTCGCCGAAGAGGTTGTCGGTGACGATGACGTCGAAGCGACTGGGGTCGTCGACCATGTGGATGGTCGCGGCGTCGACGTGCATGTAGTCTACGGCCACCTCGGGGTGCTGCTCCGCGACCTCGCCGACGATCCGGCTCCACAGCTTGCCCGCGTTGACCATGACGTTCGTCTTGTGCACGAGCGTCAGCTTCTTCCGCCGCTTCTCGGCCAGGTCGAAGGCGTATTCGACGACGCGGCGTACGCCGTGCGCGGTGTTGACGCCCAGCTCATTCGCGATCTCGTGCGGGGTGCCCGGGCGCAGGACGCCACCGTTGCCGACGTACGCACCTTCCGTACCCTCGCGGACGACGACGAAGTCGACCTCACCCGGATCCTTCAGCGGGCCCGGCACCTGCGGGAAGAGCTTCGACGGGCGCAGGTTCACGTAGTGGTCGAGCGCGAAGCGGAGCCCGAGAAGCAGACCGCGCTCGATGTTCGCTCCGGCGAGCCGCGGGTCGTTGGGAACGCCGCCGACGGCGCCGAGCAGAATCGCGTCGTGAGCCGAGATCGCCGCGAGATCCTCGTCTGTGAGAACGTCACCGGTGGCGAGGAAACGGTCGGCTCCGAGCGAGAACCGCGTCTTCTCGAAGGAGACGTCGCTGCCGACCGTGACGGCGTCGAGCGCCTTCTCGGCCTCCGCGATGACCTCTGGCCCGATGCCGTCACCGGGAATGACGGCCAGTTTCACGACACGCGACATAGGACTCCTTCAGCTCTGCGGTCACGACCGCCGTCCGGCGTCAGCGAGGCGCGGACAGGCGGCTTCGTCCCAGCGTAGCGGCAGAGACGACGCACGCCAGAGCCAGCAGCACGGCGCCGATGAGACACGTCGCGACGACGCCCCCGTCGAACGCCACTGTCGCAGCTTCCCGGAGAGCGGCACCGACGGATCCGCCGAGCTCGTCGGCCTCGTTCATGGCTCCCGCGAGGGTCTCCCGCGCGTGGGCGGCGGCGTCCGTGGGAACTCCGGAGGGGATCACGAGCGTCGACCGGTACCAGGCGGTGAGGAGCCCGCCGAGGATCGACGTGCCGAGAACGGCGCCGAACTCGTATGCCGTCTCGCTGATCGCACTCGCCGCGCCCGCCTTCTCGGGCGGCGCCGACGAGATGATGAGCTCGCCGGACACCGTCTGCGCGGCCCCCGCGCCCGCGCCCATGAGGACGAACGCCCACACGAGCATCCACACATCGTCCGCTCCCGCGATGGCGACGAGCAGCAGACCGGCGACGGCGATCACGAGCACGGCCGGCACAACCCGCGAGGCCGGGAACCTGCTCGCGAAGGGGGTGACAAGGAAGCCGCTCGCGATCGACATCACGGCGCCCGGGATCAGCGCGATCCCGGCGAGCATCGGCGACAGCCCGGCGATCATCTGCAGGTGCTGCGAGACGAAGTACAGGAACCCGATGTACGCCATGATGCAGCACAGGTTCACGACGAGAGATCCCGAGAACTTCGGCCGACGGAAGAGGGACAGGTCGAGCATGGGATGCGGGATCCGGCGCTGACGACGCACGAAGAGCCATCCGAACACGAGACCGATAAAGACCGGCACGATGCCGATCCATCCAGCGACCGCGATCTCCTTGATGCCGTAGGCGAGCGGCCCGAGCGCGAACATCGACAGGACGATGCCCCACCCATCGACGGGTCCCGGCTGGGGGTCACGGCTCTCGCGGACGAAGAACGGCGCGAGCAGGAGCATGAGCGCGAGGATCGGCACGGCGATGAGGAAGACGCTCTGCCACGGAAGATTCTCGATGAGGAATCCGCCGATGATCGGCCCGAGCGCGCCGCCGGCGGCCCACATGCCGGCCCAGGCCGCGATCGCGATGCGGCGCTGCTCACGGTGGCGGAACGTCGACCGGAGCAGCGACATCGTCGACGGCATGAGCGCGGCCCCGAAGATGCCCATGGCGGCACGCGCCGCGATCAACCACTCCGCCGTGGGCGCGAACGCGGCAGCGACCGAGACGAGCGTGAAGCCGATCGCGCCCGTGAGAAGGATCCGTCGGCGGCCGATGCGATCGCCGAGGCTCCCCGCCGTGACGAGCAGGCCGGCGAGGACGAGCGAGTAGGCGTCGATGATCCACAGCTGCGCGGCCGCCGACGGCTCAAGGTCTCGCGCGATGGCCGGCAGAGCGAAGTTCAGGATCGTGTTGTCCATCGACACGAGCAGCACCGGCAGCATGAGAACCACGAGCGCAGCCCACCCCCGCCAGTCGGCGCGCGGTCCGTCGGTCGCGATCGCGTCGGTGGAAGTGCTCACGGGATCCGATCCTCGCCGATCGTGCTGAGGGAACGCAGAGCGCGGCGCGCCCCGCTCACCGTCCTGTGAGCGGGGCGCGCCGGAGTCGGGTGCGTCAGTCCTCGACGATCTCGATCTGCCGGATGATGCGCGCGTCGATGACGTCGGCGATGGAGTCGATGACCTCGTCAGGAACGCGCTTGTCGACCGTCACGACCGACAGCGCCTCGTCGTTCTCGCTGCGTGCCACCTGCAGACCGTCGATGTTGATGCCGTTGTCGCCGAACTTCTCGGCGTACACGGCCACGATGCCGGGGCGGTCCTTGTAGATGATGACGAGGTGGTGGTCGGCGAGCGGCGCGTCGAGCTCGTAGCCGTTGATCCCGACGAGCTTCTGCACCATGCGGGTGCCCGCGAGGGTGCCGGCGACGGACAGGACGGTGCCGTCCGCGAGGGTTCCCGTGAGCGTCGTGAGGTTGCGGAACTCGGGGCTCTCGCGCTCGACGGTCATCCGCGTCTCGATCCCCCGCTGCTCGGCGAGGACGGGAGCGTTGACGTACGACACCTTCTCGCTCACGACGCTCGTGAGGATCCCCTTGAGCGCCGCGAGCTTGTAGACGCTCACGTCGTAGTCAGCGAGCTCGCCGCGCACATCGACCTCGAGGCTCGTGAGGGCGCCGTGCGCGATGCCGCTGAACACCTGTCCGAGCTTCTCGACGAGCGCGATGCCGGGGCGCACGAACGGATCGATCGCACCACCGGCGACGTTGACGGCGTCGGGCACGAGGTCGCCCTCGAGCGCGAGCTTGACCGACTTGGCGACAGAGACACCGGCCTTCTCCTGCGCCTCCTCCGTCGAGGCGCCGAGGTGGGGCGTGACGACGGCGCGCGCCTGGCCCGTCAGGGAGGTGTCTGCGGGCGGCTCGCTCGTGAACACGTCGATGCCCGCACCGGCGATCTCGCCAGCCTCAAGCGCCGCGGCGAGGGCGTCTTCGTCGATGAGCCCGCCGCGAGCGACGTTGACGACGTACGCCGACTTCTTCATCGCCTTCAGCTCTGCCTCGCCGATCATGCCGGTCGTCTCGGGCGTCTTCGGCATGTGGATCGTGAGGAAGTCGGCCTGCGCGACGAGCTCGTCGAGCTCGAGCAGCTCGACGCCGAGCTGCTGCGCGCGCGCCGCCGTGACGTAGGGGTCGTAGGCGACCAGGCGCATCCCGAACGCCTGCATGCGAGCGGCAACGAGCGCGCCGATGCGACCGAGCCCGACGACGCCGAGCGTCTTCTCGTACAGCTCGACCCCCGTGAAGGAGCTGCGCTTCCACTCGCCCGAGGCGAGGGAGGCGTTCGCCGCGGGGATGTTCCGCGCAAGGCTGACGATGTGCCCGCAGGTGAGCTCGGCGGCCGAGATGATGTTCGACGTCGGCGCGTTGACGACCATCACACCGGCCGTCGTGGCGGCCTTGATGTCGACGTTGTCGAGGCCGACGCCGGCGCGTGCGATGACCTTGAGGTGCGGCGCGTGCGCGAGCGCCTCCTCATCCATCTTCGTCGCCGAGCGGATCAGCACGGCGTTCGCCTCGCTCAGCGCGTCGAACAGGGCGGGGCGGTCGGTTCCGTCGACCGTGCGCACATCGAAATCAGGACCGAGTGCCTCGATCGTGGCGGGTGAGAGCTGTTCTGCGAGCAGGACGACGGGCTTCGACAATGTGGAATCCTTCGGAGTGACGCTGCGGTGGGACGACCGCGCCGCCGGGCGCCGCCGTGGCACCAGCCTATCGCCGCTCGGAGAGAGCTCCTGTCGCGTGTGTCATTGGAAGACGATCTGCGTCGAGGTGAACCCCTGCACGTTCAGCCAGAACACCGCCGTGAGCGCGAGTCCGACGAGGAGGAGCAGGATGAGCTTCCACGCCTCGCGGCGACGTCCGATGAGGACCGCGACGGCGAACGTCGCAATCGGGACGACGATCGTCATGATCATCGCAACCCACGAGACAGGGGTCAGAGCGCCGCCGAATGCTGACGCCGTCTGCGCCATGACCACGAGATAGCTGATGCCCGCCCAGACGGCGTAAGCATAGAAGAGGCCGAAGAAGCCTGCGATCGTCGCGACGAACCAGGTCGGTGCCGTGCGGCGCGTGCGCGTGTTCACTGCCCGATCACCCCCACCATCACGAACGGCCACGGGATGAGCAGGACGACGCCCGCACCGAGCCAGACGAAGCGCTGCCACGTACGCTTGCCGCGCGTGGCTGCGAGCGTCGTGAGGAACCACAGCGCGGGCGCCGCGATCGCCAGCACCATGCTCCCCTGGAACATGACGTCGGCGACCGTCTCGGTCGCGCGCTCGATCCAGTCGCGCAGGCGCAGCGTGCCGAGCACCCAACCGAGCGTCCACAGCGCGTAGACGCCACCGAGGACGCCGTAGGCGACGAGCGCGACGTTTCCTCCGCCCGCGGGCGGGGAATCCTCCTCGGAGACCTGCTCGGGCTCCATCGGCGGCGTGCTCTCGTCGTCTGCTTCGGGCGCGGGTCGCTCGTCGGGCTCCGCATCGGGCGTCACGTGCAGGGTCGGATCGTCATCTCCGTCCCAGCGAAGGCCGTCGTCGTCGCGCGAAGACATGCGGATCAGTCCTCGTCCGAGCGCTTGCGCCAGCGGATCCCCGCGTTGATGAGACCGTCGAGGTCACCGTCGAACACGTGATCGGGCTGCGACATTTCGAAGCCCGTTCGCAGATCCTTCACGAGCTGCTGGCCGTAGAGGAAGTACGACCGGATCTGGTCGCCCCAGCTCGCCGTGATGTTTCCGGCGAGCTCCTTCTTCTTCGCGGCCTCTTCCTCCTTCTGCAGGAGGAGGAGCCGCGTCTGCAGGAGGCGCATCGCCGCGGCGCGGTTCTGGATCTGCGACTTCTCGTTCTGCATCGAGATGACGATGCCGGTCGGGAGGTGGGTGATGCGCACGGCGGAGTCGGTCGTGTTGACCGACTGTCCGCCGGGGCCCGAGGACCGGAACACGTCGACGCGGATATCGGTCTCGGGGATCGTGACCTCCTGCGCCTCCTCCATGAGGGGGATCACCTCGACGGCCGCGAAGCTCGTCTGACGTTTGTCGGCCGAGCCGAAGGGGCTGATGCGGGCAAGACGGTGCGTGCCCGCCTCGACCGAGAGCACGCCATAGGCATAGGGCGCGTTGACCTCGAAGGTCGCCGACTTGATGCCGGCGCCCTCGGCGTACGACGTGTCGAGCACCTTCACGGGGTAGTCATGGCGTTCGGCCCAGCGCAGGTACATGCGCATGAGCATCTCGGCGAAGTCGGTCGCGTCGTCGCCGCCCGCGCCGGAGCGGATCGTCACGACGGCCGCTCGCTCGTCGTACTCGCCGTCGAGGAGGGTCTGCACCTCGAGGTCGGCGATCGTCTTCTCGAGTGCGGCGAGCTCGGCGCGCGCCTCCGCGGCCGCGTCCTCATCCTCCATCTCGTTCGCGAGGTCGACCATCACTTCGAGGTCGTCCAGGCGCTGGCCCGCTTCCTCGATCTTCTTGACGGCAGCCTTGCGGTGGCTGAGCTGGCTCGTGACCTTCTGCGCGTTCTCCTGATCGCTCCAGAGGTCGGGGTCGGCGGCCTGCTCCTCGAGCTTCGCGATCTCCGCGCGCTGCGCGTCGACATCGACCACCTCGCGGATGTTGTCGAAGGTGGTGCGCAGGGCCTGGATGTCGGCGGAAAGATCGAGTTCAAGCATGACGCCTCACCTTATCGCGCCCAGGGGAGAAACCGCCCCTGCGCGGTAGCGTGGCACGCGATGAGTGACGATTCTGCGTCTCGTGGGACGGCGGCCGACGCCATGCGGCGCTACTGGCCGATGGTCTACGCACCCACGGCGCTCTATTCGATGGGCCAGGGCGCCGTGATCCCCGTGCTCCCGTCGATCGCGACCGCGCTGGGAGCAGATATCGCGGTCGCGGCGCTCATCGCCGCGGCGCTCGTCGTCGGTCAGCTGTGCGGCAACCTGCCGGCGGGCTGGCTTGTCGCGCGACTCGGCGAGCGCCGATCGATGATCGCCGCCGCCGCAGTCTCGCTCGTCGGCGTCGCCACGATGCTCTTCGCCGAGCACATCGCAGTGCTCGGCCTCGGCACGTTCCTCGTCGGCATCTGCGCCTCGGTCTTCGCCCTCGCGCGGCACGCCTTCATGACGGCGCGCGTGCCGTTCGCGCGGCGCGCCCGCGCGCTCGCCCTCGTCGGCGGATCCTTCCGACTCGGCACCTTCACCGGTCCGCTCATCGCCGCGGCGCTCATCTGGGCGACCGGATCCGAGCTCGCGACCATCTGGTTCTTCGCCGCCTGCCTCGTGGGTATGGGGCTGCTCGTGACGTTCGGCCCCGATCCGGAGGAGCGGGCGCTCGCGGCGGAACGCGCGGCTCGCCTCGCACAGCAGGACGAGGCGGATTCGGAGGACACGGGCGAGCCTGTGACAGGTTCGATCCCGACGGCGGAGCGCACCGGGTTGTTCCGCACCATCTGGGAGCATCGCTCCGTGCTGTCGCGGCTCGGCCTGGCCGCCGCTTCTCTCGCATCGGTCCGTGCCGGGCGACAGGCGATCCTCCCCCTGTGGGGGCTCTCCATCGGCCTCGATTCGGCGAATACGGCCCTGATCGTCGGCATCGCCGGGGCCGTCGAGTTCTCGCTCTTCTACGCGAGTGGTCAGGTGATGGACCGCTTCGGCCGGATCTGGGCGACGGTGCCCTCGCAGCTGCTCATGGGCCTCGCCTTCGTGAGCCTCGCGTTCACGCACGAGCTCGACATGGCTGCGATGTGGTTTGGGGCCTTCGCGATCGTCGTGGGCGTCGGCAATGGCCTCTCGGCCGGAGCCTTGCTGACGATCGGATCCGATGTCGCACCCGAGCGCAACACCGCGGCCTTCCTCGGCGCATGGCGCACGCTGACCGACGGCGGCGCGTCGATCACGCCGCTCATCGTCTCGGGCGTGACCGCGATCGCGTCTCTCTCGGTCGCGACGGGCCTCGTCGGGCTCATCGGCCTGCTCGGGGCGGCCGCCTTCCTCCGGTGGGTGCCGCGCTACGTTCCGCATCCCTGACCGCCCCTCACCCTGCGAGGGCCGCCCGGCTCGTGCCGACGGCGACCAGTGCGACGCCGTCGGGGACGAACAGCTCAAGGAGGAACGGCTCCCACGTCGCGACGACGGTGGCACGAGCGGTGGAGCCGCCGATCGTCTCGATCGCGGCCAGATCGGCCTCGACGGGCGACACGGCGACGACCTCCTCGGCCAGGCCGCGCGCCGTCTCGGGATCCACGCGCAGCGCGACCGCCCCCTCGGTGTCCACGATGTCGAACCCGTCCGACGCGGCGAGCGCCGCCGCATCGGCGAGGGCGTCGACGCGCTTCTGGGCGAGGAAGAGGGAGGTCGCGTTCACGCAGAGGAGGATGACTGCCAGGGCGAGCGCCGCGTAGCCGACGACGAGCGGCAGGATGCTGCCGGTCTCGTCCGATGCGATGTCGGTGTCCATCACCCCTCCGCCAGACGTTCGACCCGATACGTGCCTGTCGCGTCGACCGGGATGCTCGCCGCCTCGGAGAGACCGAAGATCTCGGGCACGAGCGGCAGAGCGACGGCGTCGCTGACCGTGACGACGACGGTCGTCCCCGCGGCCGGGCAGTCGTCCGTCGCCGGAATGCATGAGATGTGCACATCGAGGGCGTCGGGATCGAGATCGTACGCTGCCGCGACGCTGTCCCGGACAAGATCCGGCCCGACCTCGGCGCCCGACGCGAGTGTGCGGGCGACGAAGCGCGCCGTCGCCTCGGTGCCGAGGGCCGCGTTCTGCACCGCGCCGAGCGCGAGGATGAGGTAGACGAGCGGGACGAGGAGGATGAGCCCGGCGGCGAGGAACTCGAGGGACGCACTGCCGCGATCGCCGGGATCATCCGTGATTCTCAGCGGGAGCATGCGCGGTCGCCTCCGTTCCCTGCGGCAGGCCGAGCAGACCGACGAGGGGCAGCGTCGCGCGGAGGGTCACGGAGACGGTGTCGACGCCGTCGAGTGAGCCTCGCGTGACGTGCGCGATGTCGACGATGTCGCCGCCGAGCGCGCGCGTGACGATCTCGCGCGCGCGTGCCTCCGCCTCGGCGGCGGAGGTGTCGGCGAGAGCCGCCTGGAAGGCGGCCTCGACGGCGGCGTCCCGCACGACGCCTCGTGCGTACATCGCGAGCCCGAGCTGCAGCACCGCGAGAGTGAGGGCCGCGAGCAGGATGCTGACGAGCACGAACTCGGCAGGAGCCGATCCCCTCTCCCCGGCGGTTTCCTCGGTCGTCATCACATGCCCGTGACGCGATCCATCGCCTGACCGAACAGCCCCGTCAGTGCGGGGCCGGCGAGGGCCCAGACGGCGACGACGATCGCGGCGGTCATCAAAGTCACCAAGACCCATCCGGGGATGTCGCCTCGTTCCTCGTCGCGCACCTCGCCCCAGGAGGTGCGGAGGCGGATGGCGACGCCGAGTGCACGGGCCGTGAGTCGATCGAACATGGAGTTCCTTTCGTGGGGTGTCAGAATCCAAGCCGGAGCATCGTGATGCCCGGAAAGATGGCGAACAGGACGGAGAGCGGAAGCAGGCCGAATACGAGCGGGATCATCATGAGGATCTCCTTGCGCCCTGCAGTCTCGATCAGCGATCGCTTCGCGTCCTCGCGCGCATCAGCCGCCTGCGCCTGAAGCGTCTCGGCGAGCGGAGATCCGCGTTCGATCGCCGCGACCGTGTGATCGATCGCCCGCGTGAGGACAGGTGCCTGAAGGCGCCTCGTCATCGCGGTGAGCGCGTCCGCGAGGCTCGACCCCGTGTCAACCTCGATCACGACGGCGCGCAGCTCCCTCGTGAGCTCGCCGGATCCGGTGCCCGCAACGCGGCGCACGCTGCGGTACACGCCCTCCCCCGCGGCCAGACACAGTGCGAGGAACTCGAGCACCGTCGGCAGCTCCTCCTCGATGCGTACGATACGGGCACGAGCCCGCGAGGTGAGGACGACGTCCCTCGCGACAGCGCCCGCGACGCCACCGACGATCGGAAGCAGCGCGCCCGGTGTCGTGAAGCGCCCCGCGGCGACGAGAACGGCGGCAAGCGCGAGCCCGGCGCCGGATCCGGCGAGGGCCCAAGCGAGCTGCTGACCGCGAAACGACGCGACCTCGCCTCCTCGGCCGATCTGCGCGAGCCGCCTCTCGAGCGCCTCGGACCCGCCGATGAAGCGCGCGAAGCGGTTCTGCGCGCGGTGCCACACCGAGCAGATACCACCCGCGAGCGCCGCAGTCGGGTCGCCGACCAGGTTCGGCAGCGTCGTTCCACCCCGGTCTGTGACGTCCCGAATGTACGGGGCGATGCGTTGGATGAGCGTCCGCGTGCGCCAGGACGGAAGCGTCGCCGAAATGCACCACATCCCCGCGCCGAGGCCACCCCCGAGCAGAATCGCGAGCGCAAGCTCCGTGGTGGCAGGGATCACGCGAACCACCGCCGCGGCTCCGGCAGACGGCCGATGCGCAGCATCACCCGATACGACACGAACGAGACGACGACCCCGACGACGATGAGTGTGAGACCCATTGGCGAGGAGTACGCCTCCGCCCCCTCGGGGCGGAGCGAAAGCATGCCGAGGACGATCCATGGAGCCACGGCCCCCAGCACCGCGGCACCACGTGTCCAAGACTGCCGGGACTCGACCTCGCCTCGGACCGACGCATCGGAGCGGATCGACGCCGACAGCGCACGCAGAACGGCGACAAGCTCCGTGCCGCCCACCTCGCGCGCCATGCGCAGCGTCTCGACGATGCGGTCGGCCATCGGATCGGCGAGGGTCTGTTTGAGCCGGTCGATGCTCGACGGGAAGTGCCCGGATGCACGCATATCGCGGTCGAACTGCCCGAAGGCCGGGCGCAGCGCCGACGGGGCCGACTCTCCGAGCACGGCGACCGCGTCGGGAAGGGATAGGCCGGCGCGCACGGATCCGACGAGCAGATCGCACACATCGGGCCAGAGGGCGCGGCGCTGCCGGACGAGCCGGGCGGCTCGCGATCGCAGCCAGACGATCGGCGCGAGCGCGGCCGCGCCACCGCCGAGAGCGGCGAGGGGCGCGGAACTCGTCGCGAGCCACGCCATCGCCGCAGCCAGAGCGGAGCACGCCGCCATCGCGACGACGAGCACACGAGGGGCGATGTGCGCGTACCCCGCCGCTTCGAGCACGACCGCCGCATGCCGGGAGATCGCGCCCGACTTCGCGTCGCGGCCCTGGCGGATCTGGGTGTCGCGCGGCCACAGCCACGGCGACATCGCGAGCAGGAGGCCCGTTCCGAGGACGACCCCGAGAAGTGCCGTCATGCCGCACGCTCCGACCGGCGCAGCGCGCGTCGCTCGGGACGGTGCCGCTCCTCCGGTGCCCGGAACAGTGTTCGGACGACGGCCGCCCCCGCGACGATCTCCCCCGTCGGTGCGAGGACCTCTTCGACGAATCGCTCGCCCCCGGGCGTGCGTGCGCAATGAACGACGAGATCGAGCGAGCTCGCGACCGCCGGCAGCACGAAGTCGCGGTCGATGTTGCGACCGGCGAGCAGCGGCAGCGCCGAGAGCTTGACGAGCGCGTCCGCGGCGGAGTTCGCGTGGATCGTCGCGGCACCAGGTAGGCCCGTGTTGAGCGCGAGCAGCAGATCAAGCGCCTCCGCGTCGCGCACCTCGCCGACCACCAGGCGATCTGGCCGCATGCGCAGGGCCTCCTTGACGAGGCGTCGCAGAGTGATCTCGCCCGTCCCCTCGAGACTCGGCTGGCGCCCCTGCATCGCGACGAGGTCGGGCGCGTCGATCGACAATTCAAACGTCTCTTCGACCGTGACGATCCGTTGCTCAGGGCGGCAGGCCGACACGAGCGCTCCGAGCAGCGTCGTCTTGCCCGCGTGCGTCGCACCCGAGACGAGCACCGACTGTCCATCGCGCATCGCCTCCCCCAGCGTCTCGGCAACGTACTCAGGCATGGACCCGAGAGCGACGAGACGGTCGAGAGAGCGAACACCCGGCAAGAACTTGCGAATGTTCACAGCCCAATGCCCGCGCGCGATTCCGGCGAGCACGACATGCAGACGCGACCCGTCGGGCAGCGACGCGTCAACGAAGGGCTGACTCACGTCGATGCGCCGGCCCGCCTGATGCAGCATGCGCTCGACAATGTCGCGCACCTGATCGTCGGCGAGCCCGAGCGACACACGCTCGGAGACCCCCGCGCGAGCGACGAAGGCGCTGCTCGGTCCGTTGAGCCAGATCTCCTCGATCTCATCATCGTCGAGGAGCGGCTGCAGCGGACCATAGCCAGCCACCGCAGCGACGACCGACCGGACCGATGCATCGATGTCGTCGATCGGCCGCGAACCGCGCGCAAGGGCGTAGTCGTTGTGGCGCCCGATCTCGGCCTTCGCGAGGCGCTGCACATCCACCGCCGCCACATCGCGACGCCCCAGATCAGCCTGCTCACTGCGAATCCGCTCGCGGACGCGATCGACGATCTTCTGCTGCTCGGGGCTCACCCGCTCAGCGTGGCAGAATTCGCGGATCCACCCCCGAAGTTATCCACAGCCGCGGATCTCTCACCCGCAACCAGGGCATTGCTCATCGCGAGTCGCGCACCGCCTCGACGATCCGCTCAGCGCCGGCCTCGACAAGATCGAGCGTCTCGTCGAATCCGTTTCGGTCGCCGAACCACGGGTCTGCGACATCACGCCCGCTCGCGCCCGGCACGAACTCCATCCAGAGGCGCGTGCGCTCGGGATCCGCGCCGCGACGCAGGAGCGCGTCGCGATGCCGCTCCGTCATCGCGAGCACGAGATCGGCATCGACGTCGTTCGTGTCGCCGACCCAGCGCGCCGTCCTCCGCGGAACGTCGTAGCCGCGGGACGACAGCGCGTCGGCCGCGCGCGGATCGATCGGATTCCCGACCTCCTCGGCGCTCACGCCCGACGACACCACATCGACGTCGAGCCCCGCCTCAGCGAAGCGGTCGCGCAGCACGACCTCCCCCATCGGCGAACGGCAGATGTTTCCGGTGCAGACCACGGCGATCGTCGAGATACTCACCCCTCCACCCTATGACCGGTGCGGCGACGCTCCCATGCCCTCGTAGACTGGAGACCGCGCGGGCGTGGTGAAACTGGTAGACACGCAGGATTTAGGTTCCTGTGGCCTCGGCTGTGCGGGTTCGAGTCCCGCCGCCCGCACGTCGGCCCGAGACTTCTCCCCCTCCGATGCCCGGGCTACAGCGTCTCGAGAAGCGGGACGAGCGCCTCGAGGGCACGCGAGCGGTGCGAGACGGCGTTCTTCTCGGCGGCCATGAACTCGGCGGCCGTGCGATCCGACCCCTCCGGAACGAAGATCGGGTCGTATCCGAAGCCGCCCTCGCCGCGCGGCGCGGTCGCCAGCCGGCCCGGCCAGACCCCCTCGACCGTGTGCTCGGCGCCGTCGGGCGTCACGAGCGCGATGACCGACGTGTAGTGGGCGGCGCGATCCTCGGGGCGGGTGAGATCCGAGAGCTGGTCGAGCAGCAGGGCGAGGTTCGCCGCATCGTCCTTCGCGTGCCCGGCCCAATAGGCCGAGAACACGCCGGGCGATCCGCCGAGCACGTCGACGCACACGCCCGAGTCGTCGGCGAGCGCCACGAGGCCCGTGTGCGCCGTCGCCGCCCGCGCCTTGACGAGTGCATTCTCGGCGAACGTCGTGCCGTCCTCGACGGGCTCGGGCCCGTCGTATCCGATCACCTCGATATCAGGGCGCACGCGCGAGACGATGCCCTGCAGCTCGGCAACCTTGTGCGCGTTGTGCGTCGCGAGGACGATTCGGGTCATCGAGCAGCCTCGAGCGCGCTCTTCTGCAGCGTCGTGAGGTCGGCGCAGCCCTTCGCGCCGAGCTCGAGCAGGCGGTCGAGCTCGTCCTTGTCGAACGGCGCACCCTCTGCCGTACCCTGCACCTCGATGAACTTTCCGGATCCCGTCATGACGATGTTCATGTCGGTCTCGGCACGCGAATCTTCCTCATAGGGCAGATCGAGCATCGGCGCTCCGTCGATGATGCCGACCGAGATCGCGGACACGCTGTCGCTCAGCGGCGTCGCCTTCTTCGCGATGAAGCCCTTCTCCCGACCCCACTCGATCGCGTCGGTGAGCGCCACGTAGGCGCCCGTGATCGAGGCGGTGCGCGTGCCGCCGTCGGCCTGCAGCACGTCGCAGTCGATGACGATCGTGTTCTCGCCGAGGGCCTTCGTGTCGACGACAGCGCGCAGGGCGCGGCCGATCAGGCGCGAGATCTCGTGGGTCCGACCGCCGATCTTGCCCTTGATGCTCTCGCGCGTCGAGCGCTCGTTCGTGGCGCGCGGCAGCATCGCGTACTCGGCGGTGACCCAGCCCTTGCCCTTGCCCGTGAGCCAGCGCGGCACGCCGTTCGTGAAGCTTGCCGTGCACAGCACCTTCGTCTCGCCGAAGCTGATGAGCGCCGAGCCCTCCGCCTGCGCGCTCCAGCCGCGTTCGATGGTCACGGGGCGAAGCTGGTCGGGGGTGCGTCCGTCGGCGCGCGTGGTCATATCGGATCCCTTCGGGTCTTCTCAGGAGCTGAGGTCTGGTGTGCCGCGCAGTTCGCGCAGATCGATCTGCCCCGTGCGCAGGAGGCGCACGTCGCGCACCTCGGTGCCCAGGAGGCGGTTGGCGAGGGCGACGAAGCCGGCAGAGTCGGCCCCCGTCGCCTCATAGGTATGCGTGGGCGTCGAGTCGGGTCCGGCGAGCAGATCGCCGCCGACGAGCTCGCGGAAGACATCCTTCGCCGTCTCGGTATCGCTCGAGACGAGCGACACCTCCGGACCCATGATGTAGCTGATCGCGCCCTTCAGGAACGGATAGTGGGTACATCCGAGAACGACGGTGTCCACATCGGCATCCTGCAGGGGCGCGAGGTACTCGGCGGCGACCGCGAACAGCTCGGGCGAGTCGGTCACACCCGATTCGACGAACTCGACAAAGCGGGGGCACGCGGCCGAGAACACCTCGATTCCCGGACTGATCTGGAGCATGTCCTGATAGGCCCCCGAGCCGATCGTGCCCGCGGTGCCGATCACCCCGATGCGCCCCGTGCGACTCGTCGCGATCGCGGTGCGCACGGCGGGGCGGATCACCTCCACGACCGGCACGTCATAGCGCTCGCGCGCGTCGTGCAGCAATGCAGCCGAGGCCGTGTTGCAGGCGATGACGAGCATCTTCACGCCCTGTTCCACGAGCGTGTCGAGCACCTCGAGCCCGTACCGGCGCACGTCGGCGATGGGCTTCGGCCCGTAGGGCGAGTGCAACGTGTCACCCACGTACAGGAGGGACTCCCGCGGCAGCAGATCGCGCACGGCGCGCGCCACGGTGAGTCCGCCGACGCCCGAATCGAAGATCCCGATCGGCGAGTTGTCCACGACCCCACCCTACGCGCCGCGTGTGCGCGCTCGCCGATAGAGTGGCGAGCATGTCTGCCTCGACGGCCCTGCTGACGGACCGGTACGAACTCACGATGCTCGACGCCGCCCTGCGTGACGGCACAGCGCGCCGGCGCTGCGTTTTCGAGCTCTTCGGACGGCGCCTCTCGGGCGGGCGTCGCTTCGGCGTCGTCGCGGGTCAGGGCCGTCTGATGAGCCTGCTGCGCGAGTTCCGGTTCGACGAAGACGAGCTCCGATTCCTCCGCGACGAGCACATCGTGAGCCCGGAGACGGTTTCGTTCCTCGAGCGTTACCGGTTCAGCGGCTCGATCGAGGGGTACCGCGAGGGCGAGCTGTACTTCCCCGGCTCGCCGCTGCTCACGGTCGAAGGAACCTTCGCCGACGCCGTGATCCTCGAGACCCTCGCCCTGAGCGTCCTCAATCACGACTCGGCCATCGCGACCGCCGCCGCCCGCATGAGCGTTGCGGCCGGTGAGCGTCCCCTCGCCGAGATGGGATCCCGCCGCGCCCACGAGCAGGGCGCGGTCGCGGCCGCGCGCGCCGCCTACATCGCAGGCTTCACCGCGACGAGCAACCTCGAGGCGGGGCGCGCCTGGGGCGTGCCGACGATGGGCACGGCCGCGCACGCGTGGACGCTGCTGCACGACACAGAGCGCGACGCCTTCCGCGCGCAGCTCGACGCGATGGGCCACGACACGACGCTCCTCATCGACACCTACGACATCCCCGAGGGCGTCCGCCACGCGGTCGAGCTCGGCGGACGCCGACTCGGCGGCGTGCGAATCGACTCGGGCGATCTGCCTCTCGTCGCGGCCGCCGTGCGCGACCAGCTCGACGAGCTGGGCAATGCCGACACCCGGATCACCGTGACGAGCGACCTGGACGAGTACGCCATCGCGGCACTCGCGGCGTCTCCCGTCGACGCCTACGGCGTCGGCACATCGCTCGTGACGGGATCGGGTTACCCGACGGCCGGGCTCGTCTACAAGCTCGTCGCCCGAGAGGACGCCGCGGGCGACTGGGTCTCGGTCGCCAAGAAGGCGCAGGACAAGGGGTCGCAGGGTGGGCGCAAGACGGCCTACCGCCGGATCGATGACGGCACGGCGACCGCCGAGATCGTACGCGTTTCGGATTCCTACAGCGTCGCCTCCGGGCCGAACCCCGATGCCGACGACCGCCCGCTCGTCGTTCCGTACGTCACGGCTGGCGAGTTCGCCACCGGCCACGAGGGCGCCGAGGGCGTCCGTGCCGCGCGCGAGCACCACCTGCGCGTCCGCAGCGAACTGCCGGTGCATGCCCTTGCGCTCAGCAAATCGGATCCCGCGATCCCCACCATCCAGACGACGCCCTGAAACGCGTCGAGGCGGCCCGCAGCAGTGCGGACCGCCTCGGCGTCACGGGGTGGGAGGCCTCACTTGGTGAGGGACTCGTAGATCTCCTTGCAGGTCGGGCAGACGGGGAACTTCTCCGGATCGCGACCCGGCGTCCACTTCTTGCCGCAGAGAGCGCGCACGGGCTTGCCCGTGATCGCCGACTCCATGATCTTTTCCTTCTGCACATAGTGGCTGAAACGCTCGTGGTCCCCCGGGTCACTCGTCTCCTGCTCCAGGAGCTCTTCGAGTTCGCGGTCGAGGACGGAGGTTCCGCCCCGGTCGGGGCTGTCGAGTGGCGTGCTCATGCTCCGAGTGTAAAGGGATTCGCACCCCTCGGGACGCGTGAGGTCAGGCCGCGCGCCCGACCTCGACGAGTCGGTGTCCGCGACGGTCGAACACGATGGCGCCGATCAGCACGCCCCCGACGAGCACGACGATGCCCGTGGCCGCGCCGAGCAGCAGCGTCCCTGCATTGCTGCCACCGGATCCGGCGACGGTAGAGAAGGCGAACAGGATCGTGGGCATCGCCACGGCGAACGTCGCGAACAGCACGACGCCGGGAGCGATCGCACCGCGCGCGCTGACACGCTGCGGCTGCCGGAACGGGCTGTCTCCCGGGCGCGCGACCGCGTACGGCGCGGCCGCCGACGAGATGCTCGAGAGTCCGAGGCCCGACAGGAACAGGGCGAGCGCGACCCCCGTGAGCGCGGGCAGGTAATCCCATGCACTCGCGAACGCGGCCGTGAGCGCGATCGTGACCGACAGCATCGGGATCGCCACCAGCACAACCGGCACCAGCCGTCCGGCACGATCGGAAACGCCGCGCACGCCCGAGACCAGATGCATCCAGAGAGCCTCGGAATCGTACGCGAGATCGTTGTGCGCGACCCAGCCGAGGAAGCCGGCGATGATTGGAAGCGGGATGAGCGCGGCCGTCTCGGGCGGAACTCCCGCGATCACCAGAGGAACCACCGGCAGCAGGCCAGCCACAGGGATGATGGCGATGTTCGCGAGATAGCGCACATCGGTCGCCCAGTACAGGATCCCGCGAGCGCCGATGGCCCCCGCTGCGGTGCGCGGCATGAGCGCGAGCCAGCCGAGCCCCGCCTCCTGCTGCACGCGCCCCTCGGGCTGCGTCGCGAAGACGCGGCGCACCGTGAGCCACCAGGCAAGAGAGGCGAGGAGGACGGTCACCGCGGCAAGGAGAATGGGCACGATCGGATCCGCGCCGCTCATCGCGGCCGATGCCGCCCCCAGAGGCGAGAAGGCCAGCGCATCCGCGACCGCGAGAGCCAGCGCCGGCGCGCCCGCGTGCCACGAGGTCGAGAACGCGTACGCAGTGGCCGGGACCACGATCGCGAGCCCGAGGAGCACCCCGAGCGCCCCGCCTTCGCGAGACCGTCCTCCGAGACGCACGCGCACCGCGAGCGCGTAGCCGAGCCGCGCGGCGAGCACGCAGGTGATGACATGCATCACGGCACCGGCCGTCGCGGCCGGAGGCGGTGCGCCGTGCGCGATGCCCGCCAGGGCGCAGGCGATGTCGAAGCAGACCACCGCCAGCACCGGCAGCCCGAAGACGCCTCCGATCACCGTCGACGCGGCGACCTGCCACGGCGAGACCGGCAGCAGCGCGAAGGCGGCGGGATCCACAGGATCCGCGCGCGAGGAGGCGAAGGGCGCGATGAAGAAGCCGCCCGCGAGGATCGAACCGGCGCAGACGATCGCGACCCGAGCCGTCTCGGCAGGCGCCGCCGCGAGGGAGAGCGCTCCCCAACTCGCGAAGCCGGTGCCCACGATCACCGCGAGGAGCACGAGCATCGCCCGTACGCGTCCCCGCCACGACCGCACCAGCGGATTGAACGCCGCGGCCAGCCTCAGTCGGACGACGTGTGCAACCACTCGAGGCCGCCCCCTTCGACTCCGCCGCTGAGATCGACGAATCGCTGTTCGAGCGTCATCTCACCACGAACCTCGTCGACTGTTCCCTCGGCGAGAACCTGGCCCGTGACCAGGACGGAGATGCGCGAGCACATGCGCTCGATGAGGCTCATGCTGTGCCCGGACAGGACCACTGTCCCACCGCCGTCGACATACGCCCGCAGAACATCCAGCAGCTTTCGCGACGACACGGGATCGACCGATTCGAACGGCTCATCGAGCACGAGCAATCGGGGGGCGTGGATCATGGCGCACGCGAGCATGAGCTTCTTCGTCATGCCCGTCGAGTAGTCGGACACGGCCCGTCCGAGCGCCGGGACGAGGTCGAACGACTCGGCGAGCTCATCGGCTCGTTCGCGCACATCGGCGTGTCGTAGCCCGCGCAGCGAGCCCACGTAGTGGAGCAGCTGGCGCCCGGACAGCCGGTCGAAGGTCCGCATACGATCGGGAAGCACTCCCATGAGTCGCTTCGCGTCACGCGGATGCTGTCGTGCGTCGACGTCGAAAACCCGGATGTCGCCGCGATCCGGGCGAAGCAGGCCCGAGATCATCGACAGCGTCGTCGTCTTGCCCGCACCGTTGGGCCCGACAAGACCGTAGAACGCCCCGGCCGGGACCGTGAGGTCGATTCCTGCGACCGCAGGCTCACCACGATAGGTCTTCGCGACGCCGCGCAGCTCGAGCGCCACTGTCTGGGCGTCTTCTTCCTCGGACACGAGATCCCGGCCGGCGGGCGCGCCCTCCGGCGCGTCCAGGCGCCGAGCCGCGTCTTCCGCCGACTCGGACGGCTTCGGCGGCGCAGGCGCCAGCTCGCTGCCTTCCGCGCCCGCTGCGCTCTCCGAGCGCACGGTCGCTTCCTTCTCCCCCGACGCAATCGTCACCCGCCCAACTTATCAACCTCGCACGACGGACCCGGATTTCGTGCGCCGGAGCGTCGCAAGCGTCACGATTAGCTCCCGATCCGCTCCGAGATCCCAGACTTTCTCGACACGCGCAGGTATCATCGCGAGAGACCAGGGGTGAACTCTTCGTGAATCTGACGCAACGTCGGAGTATCTGACAGCCAGTCCACGAATGTTCTTCGGGCCAGTGCCCTCACCCAGATCAAGGAGCCTTCCGCATGACCATTCAGACCGTCATTCTCGCCGCCGGCATGGGAACGCGCCTCGGTCGCGCCCTCCCCAAGTCGCTCACGACGCTGTCCGACGGCCGCACGATCATGCAGCAACAGCACGAGAACATCCGTGCCGCGTTCGGGTCCGACGCACGCATCACGTCGGTCGTCGGCTACCGCGCCGAGACGATCATCGACGCGTTCCCGCATGCCGACTACGTGCACAACGAGCGCTACGACCAGACGAACACGTCCAAGAGCCTCCTCCGCGCCCTCGCGGCAACGGGACGCGGCGGAGTGCTCTGGATGAACGGTGATGTCGTGTTCGATCCGCGCGTGCTCGGACGCGCGGTCAGCATGATCGAGCGCGAGCAGTCGTTCGTCACGGTGAACACCGCCCAGGTCAGCGACGAGGAGGTCAAGTACACGCTCGACGAGAACGGATTCGTCGCAGAGCTGTCGAAGACCGTCGTAGGCGGCGTCGGCGAGGCCGTCGGCATCAACTACATCTCGCGACATGACAAGCGCGTCCTCGCACAGCAGCTGCAGCGTGTGGACGACCAGGACTACTTCGAGCGCGGCATCGAGCTCGCGATCGCCGAGAACGGCGTACGCGTCGCAGCGATGGACATCAGCGACCTCTACGCCGTCGAGGTCGACTTCGCCGAGGATCTCGAGCGGGCGAACCAAGTTCTCTCGTAACGACACCGCCGATGCCCCCGGCATTCGAAGCTCATGCTTCGCATGTCGGGGGTTCGTCGTATCTTCGCGGCATGACGACGAGCCGCCCTCACGACTCCCCTCCCATCGTGCGCCCCACGCCGTGGCGCGTGCACCGAGACGGCACGCACCCGGTCGTCGCGAACATCTCCGATGAACCGCTCGAGTTCGCCCGCGCCATCATCCGCGTCGGCGACCGCGTGACGACCGAGCGCTGGGGCATCGTCCTGCCGGGCGATGAGAACGAGGTCTGTCTCTGTGGGCTCGACACATCAGATCTGTGCGTGACGCTGAGCTTCCGGCGCGCCGGTGTCGACGAGGAGCTTCTGTGGCAGTTCGTGCTCTGACGCGGCGATGCGTCAGTAGATCGCCCGGCTGCGACGTCGCGTCGAGATCTCGCTGTACCCGTACGGATAGCGTCCGTTCTGCAGATCATCGGAGTCGAGCCCCGTGACGAGCTCGCCGACGTCGACCTCGAGCGCCGTCGCGATCTGCAGCAGTGTCGACACGGTCGGGTTGCCCTTGCCCCGTTCGATCCGCTGATAGTTCGTCAGATCCATGTCGGCGCACTCCGCGAGTGCTCGTGCACTGACCCCCGCCTTCGATCGGAACTGCGCGATGCGCCTCCCGACCTCAGCGGACACAGCGGAATGCGTAGCGGCCATCCCTTGATCGTGCCGAGACCACCGCTCGAACCCCCAAGCATGCGTACGGTCGCTTATATGCCACGGCTGGAAACCAGGCGGCATCTCCCCCTCGAGACCGGCGTCAGCTCGCTCCGCGCCCCGCCCACTCGTCCCAGCGCGACATGAGGCGCTCGATCGCAGCCTGGAAGCGTTCGCTGGAGGATCCAGGTCTCGTGTCGCCGAAGTAGTGTCGAACCCAGTGAGCGAGGCGCGCGGATGTCTCGGGATCCTCACTGACCCGGGTGATCTCCGAGATGATCTCCGGCGCCCTCGAACTCGTCAGCCACTCGCAAGCGCCGAGGTATCCGCCTTCGTCGACGGCGGCGGCGGGATCCGCGGGACGGGTGATCATGAGCGGCTTGCCCGCCGCGAGTCGGTCGTAGACCATCGCCGAGATGTCGACGACAGCGACATCTGCCGCGGCGAGCTGCCATCCGAGAGCGGGGCCGTCATCGTAGACGTGCTGCGCGCTCGGCTCGCGTTCGTTCGCCGCCGCGATCGCCGCGATGATCCGCTCGTTGCCTTCGCCGTAGGCGGGGTCGACGACGCCGCTGCGCGGATGGGGCCGATAGATGAGGCGAAAACGGGGATCCGCGAGCAGCTTCTCGACGAGTGCTTCTCCGTGCGTGAGCACGGATCCGTACGCGGCGGCAGGGCGATCCCCCTCCCACGTCGGCGCATACAGTACGACGATGCGTCCATCGTCCTCGAAGGGCGTGTCGCCCGAATAGTGGTCGGCCTGCGGCCTGCCGATCTCGATCGCCTTCCGGTCGAGGTCGGCGTCCCACAGCGTCCGCTCGAGGCGGTCGCGCGCGGCCTGGCCCGCGATGAACGCGTAGTCGTACGCCTTGTACTGGTTCGTGGTCATGTACATCTTGTCGGACTCGCCGTGGTTGATGAACACGTGCCACCGCTCGCCATAACGGAACATCTGGAAGTTGCGCGTGTTCTGGTTCACGTAGAGAACGATGCGGATGTCCTGCCGCGCGAGGAACTTCTCGATGTTCCGCACCTCGGGGACGAACGCGACCGGCAGCGCGCCATCGTCGAGGAGCGCCCGCGCCCCCGTGGCGTTGCGAGCCATCACGACGACAGGCCACGTTTTCGCGATCTCCTGCAGCGGGCGATACCACTGCCGCATCTGATACATGTTGACATCGCCGTCGGCGAAGTAGACGGCGATCTGGAACCGGCCGCGTTCGAGGGGCCCCTGTTCCCTGACGGCCGCCGTGACGGATCGGTAAGCGCTGCGTGCCTTCGCCGCCCTTCGGACGAGGGCTACGGCGTTCTTCGCGTCGTTCAGCAGTGCCACACGCTCCAGGCTATCCAGGCGAGCTGACACGTCACCGTGGGATGATCGACGAATGCGTAACGATCCCGCCTCGGTCCGGCCCGGGCACATCCGCCGGGATGCCCCCGCCGTCTCGCCGGGATCCGGCGTCTCCTTCGTGATGCCCGTCCTCAACGAGCGCAAATATCTTCCACGCGCCGTCTCGTCGACTCTCGCACAGGAGGTCGACGGCCCTCTCGAACTCGTTCTCGCGCTCGGCCCGTCGACCGACGGAACGACGGAACTCGCCCGCGAGCTCGCGGCCGAGGATCCGCGCATCCTGCTCGTCGACAATCCCGCGGCCGACATTCCCGTCGGACTCAATCTCGCGATCCGCGCCGCGCAGCACCCGACGATCGTGCGCGTCGACGCACACTCGGAACTCAGCGCCGGCTACACGGCGCGCGCCCTCGAGACGCTCGATCGCACCGGTGCCGCGAACGTCGGAGGAATCATGCGCGCGGAGGGCCGCGCGCCGTTCCAGCGCGCGGCCGCGACCGCGTACAACTCGAAGATCGGCCTCGGCGGCGGGGCATATCACGGCGGTGCGGAAGAGCGAGAGGCCGAGTCGGCCTATCTCGGAGTCATGCGCCGCGCCGTGCTCGAGGAAGTCGGACTTTTCGATGAGTCCATCCGCCGCGGCGAGGACTGGGAGCTCAATCTGCGCATCCGGCAGGCCGGTTACCGGGTGATGTTCGACCCGAGCCTGTCGGTCACGTACTGGCCCCGCGAGACCTGGCCCCGTCTGGCCCGCCAGTTCCTCGCGACCGGCCGCTGGCGCGGGGAGCTCGTGCGTCGCTACGGCACCCGCAACTCGCTGCGCTTCTTCGCTCCCCCGGCGCTCGTGGCGACGCTGGTCGCTGCTCTGCTCGTCGGGATCCTCCGGAGCACCCGAGCGCTCACGGGCGCCGCGGCCGCCATCGCGGGCCTCGTCTTCCTGCCCGTCGCGGCCTATTCGGGGCTCGTCGCCGTCTTCGCGGCGACCCGTCGCGGCGCGAGCCTCGCCGAACGCGGGTGGATCGCGGCGGTCGTGCCGACGATGCATCTTGCGTGGGGCGCCGGCTTCCTCGCGGGCGTCACCCGCGGCGCGCGCGACACCGTCGACACGTCCCGCCTTTCCGGCCGGAACACCCCGCTTCCGTGATCAGCGCCCGAGAAGGCGCTGATCGATCAACCGCGCGACGACCCGCTCGGACGCGCGCCCGTCGTCGCGGGCGTTGAACACCGCACGCCATGAGGCGTACTTCTCCGCATACGCGGCGGGATCCTCGTCGAGCGCCGCGATGAGCTCGTCCTGCGTACGTACGAGGGGGCCGGGAGCCCTCTCGGCGAGGTCGAAATAGAATCCGCGCAGCTCGCCGCGATAATGCTCGATGTCGGGCACGAGAAACAGCATGGGCTTGCCCGTGATGCTGAAATCGAACATGACGGACGAATAGTCGGTGATGAGTGCGTCGGCGGCGAGCATGAGCCGCGACACGTCGGCGTAGCCGGTGACGTCGACGACGCGCGGTCCTGACGCGTTCTCGCCCGGCAGCAGTGTTCGGCTGTGCCCGCGCACGAGGACGACAGATCCCGTCTGCTCGGCGAGGGCGACGGGATCCACGAAATCGACGATCTCGTCGCGGTCATCTCGCCAGGTCGGCGCGTAGAGCAGGACGCGCTCGTCGGCGCCGATCCCGAGATCCTGGCGCGTGAGCCCCGCGTCGCCCGTCGCAAGCACGTCGTTCCGCGGATATCCCTCAACCCAGACAGGACGCCGCAGGAAGGCGTACGCCTTCGACAGGATCCGAGCCGCGAACGGATTCTGCGCGAGCAGGACGTCCCACCGGCGCGACTCCTTGAGGATCGCTCCCCACCGGCGTGGATCCCAGCCGCGACGATGCAGAGCGAGGCGCTTCAGCGGCGTACCGTGCCAGGTCTGCAGGACGTGCTGGCCGGGCCGCGGCACGTAGCGGTGCCGCAGCCAGTCGTTGACGATGAGCAGACGCGAGGCGCTTCGCGCACGCCACCACTCGGCCGTTCCCTCGACGATCGGGACAGCGCCCTCCGGAACATCGACGGAGAGATCGACGACGCTCCAATATCGGGTGGTGTGAGGAAGCACGCGCGCGATCTCGCGATCGAGGGCGAGCGGGTTGTCGCCGGCGACGCGCCCGTAGAAGCTCTCGAAGAACACCGCGTCCTCGAGGGGACCGGCGTGGATCGCGTACCGGCGTTCGAGCGCGGCACGCGCCTCGCCCGTCTCGAGCGACGGATCCACGGGCGGCCCGATCGCGACGACGGCACCCTCCGCCGAGACCCGTACCTGCTCGGTGAGGATCATCGGGAACGTCCCGACGATCTCCACTCCGGGGATCTCGATCCGATACTCTCCCGAAGGCAGCGGCAGCTCCGGCCCGCCCCATCGCGCGACGCGCAGCGGGACCCGCGCGGTCCATTCGCGTTCGTCGCCCGTCAGCCGTCCCGACACACGCGCTCGCGCCCCGACGAGTTCTGCACTGCCCGGCCGCTCGCCCCTCCCCCGGATGAGGAGGTCGGAGGTGTCCGGGTCGATCTCCAGGACAGTTGCGGTTCTCATGGCCTCGTCTCCCCGATCCGTCGGAGGATCTCATCGAGCACCCGACGGGTATTCTGCCCGTCGCGGAAGGCGTGCACGCGCTCACTCAGGGCATGTGCACGCGCGATGCGCCGTTCGCGCACCTCATCCTGCCCGAGGAGACGGTCGATCTCGGGGAGCAGTGCGCCCCATGTCGTCGGCACGTCCCGCCCAGCGACGTCGGCGTACGCGCCGTAGAACCCGCGTCGGCGGTCGTACTCGTCGATGTCGGGCGCGAGAAACAGCGCCGGAAGCGGCACAAGCGCCGCGTCGTACACGAGCGATGAGTAGTCGGTGATGAGCGCATCGAAAGCAGGGAGCGCGGGCGTGACGTCGGCGAGCCGATCAGCACCGAGCCGCACGACGCGATCTGTGTCGGCCGGCGCCACGTACTCTCCCTCGCCCAGGCGGTGCGAGCGGACGATCAACAGGGCGTCGCGGTCCTCGAGCAGGTCGAGGATCTCGCGCCATTCGGAGTCGCTCGGAACGGCCGGATCCGGATCCCCGTCGCGCCAGGTCGGCGCGTAGAGAAGCAGGCGGCGATCGGTGTCGAGATCCGGCGCGACCTGCTCGAGCAGCGCCCGCGCCGCGTCACGACGCTGCTCCGCCGTGCCACGGGAGAGCACGTCGACGCGCGGCTCACCCGTCACCGCGATGCGCGCATCGGGGATCCCGAATGCCGATTCGAGACGCCCGCGCACGAGGTGGCTCGCTGCCGGCAGCAGACTGATGCGCTGCGCTGCCCGCCGGTACATCCACGCGAGGAGCGCCCGAACGGCGCCGGAGTTCGGAAGGACGGCGCTGCGGACCGTCTCGGGCGCGTCGAGGCCGATGCGCTTGAGGGGGATGCCGTGCCACAGCTGCGCGACGAAGGCACCCGAGACGGCATAAGGATGAACGTCACCGAAGCCGTGCGTGACGACAACGACGCGGGCGCGGGCCGTGGCCCAGAATCCGCGCCATGACATCTTCGGCACATGAGGGATCCCGGCGTTCTCGGCATCGCGGGCCTCGTCGTCCGTCGTCGTGAGCCAGACGCCGTCAATGCCGCGGGAACGCGCCTCCCGCCACAGGGCGAGCGCGCCGTCGGCAATTCCCGCCCCGCACCCATAGACCCAACGTGACTCGCGCGGCGTCAAAAGCGTCACGAGTCGCCCGAGCCCGTAAAGGGGAAGGCGGGCGAGCTTTTTCGCATTGCCCGCGCCAAACGAAAAGGACGCCACCCGACGAGCCTACTGGCCGACGGGCGGCGTCCCCTCACGCGGCGCGCGTCACCCGAGCGCGCCGAGGGTGACCTCGACTTCGCTTTCCTCACCGTCGCGAACATACGTCACGGTCGCGGCACTGTCGGCAGCCGCGGCGCGCACCTGCGCCGTGAGGTCGACGGCATCGTTGACGCGGACTCCGTTGAAGCTCGTGATGACGTCACCTTCTCTCAGGCCCGCCTCCTGCGCAGCGCCGCCGTCAACGACCTCGGCGACATAAGCACCCGTCGTGGTGGTGCCCTCAACGCTCGACGCGGGCGCGACGCTGGCGCCGAGCAGACCGTGCGTGGCTTCGCCAGTCTCGATGATCTCATTCGCGATGCGCTCGGCGATGTTCGACGGAATCGCGAACCCGAGGCCGATGGATCCGCCCTCGGTGCTCGACGAGTTCGCCGTCGCGATCGCGACGTTGATGCCGACCAACTTGCCCTCGCGATCGACGAGGGCGCCGCCGGAATTGCCCGGGTTGATCGCGGCGTCGGTCTGCAGCACGGCGATCTTGATCGACTCGGATCCCTGCTGTTGCTGCTGCTCCTGACCCGGCAGGTCGAAGAACCAGGGCGACTCCTGTCCCTCTCCGTCAGGCGTCTCCGTCGAGTCTCCCTCGGGCGCCGCCGCCGAAGCGATCTCGATCGAACGATTGAGATTGCTGATGACACCCGTTGTCACCGTGTTGGCGAGCCCCATCGGCGCGCCGATCGCCACCGTCGTATCACCGACGTTCAGCTGAGACGAGTCAGCGAACTCGATGGGCGTCAGGCCCGACGCCCCCTCGAGCTTGATGACCGCGAGGTCGTAGGTCGGATCAGTCCCGACGATCGTCGCGTCGTAGAGCGTGCCATCCGAGCCCGTGACGCGAAGCTGCGCGTCGCCGACCGCGCCGCCGAGGGTGACGACGTGAGTGTTCGTGAGCACGTAGCCGTCCTCGCTGAGGACCACACCGGATCCGCTGCCGCCCGCGCTCGAACTGGCCGCCTCGATCGTCACGACGCTCGGCAGAGCCGCTGCGGCGACCGCCGCGGTCTCGTTCACATCGTCGGGATTGTTGATCGTGATGTTCTGGCCGCCGCCGCTCGTCGCGACATTCGACTGCTCGCTGTCCGATCCACCGAAGACGGAATTGCCGAACCAGGCGCCGCCGATACCGGCACCTCCGCCGATCAGCGCCGCCGCGAGGAACAGCGCGGTGACCTTCGAGCCGGCCCCCGCTTTCTCCTTCTTCCGAGGCGGGGCCTGCGGCGCCCACTCGTATCGCTGCGGTTGCGTGATGGTGTGCTCCGGCTGTGGCCCCTGAACGGGTTGCGTCGTCTGCCCGGGCGTGGCGTACTGCGATGAGTGCGGGGTGGGCGCATGCCCTCCCTGCGCGGCGGCCTCGGCCGCCGATCGCTCAGGAAGCGGGGGAATCGGAGATCCGGTGTCGTTGCTCATTGCTGCTCCTTCTGCCTGGTCCCCTCAGCATGCGTTCGAGACCTATGTCTCACCTATGTCCAGCGTAGGTCGAATGTGTGAGTCGGGCGCCGGTGCGCGCGTGAGTAGCCTGGCGTCATGACCCAGCTTCCCGGATCCTGGCGGCGCACGGCCGCCGCCGCACGACTGCTCGGAGCGGATGGCGAAGTCGCACCGACGATCTTCGCCGAGATGTCGGCGCTCGCCGCGTCGACCGGCGCCCTCAATCTCGGCCAGGGTTTCCCGGACGAGGACGGTCCGGCGGAAGTCCTCGAGGCGGCCCGTGCGGCGATCAGCGACGGTCGCAACCAGTACCCGCCAGGGCGCGGCGAGCCCGAGCTGCTCGAGGCGATCTCCGAGCATCAGAAGCGCTTCTACGGGATCGACGTCGATCCGAGCACCGAGGTGATCGTCACGGCAGGCGCGACAGAAGCGCTCACGGCGACGCTGCTCGCACTCCTCGACGGCCCCGGCGATGAGGTCGTCGTCTTCGAGCCGTTCTACGACGCCTACGCGGCCGCCGTCGGCCTCGCGGGAGCGCGGCTCGTGCCGGTGCGGTTGCCCTGGCCCGGGTTCCAGCCCGATCTCGATGCCCTGGAACGCGCGGTGACCGATCGTACGCGCGTCATCCTCGTCAACGATCCGCACAATCCCACGGGCGCTGTGTTCTCCCTGGATGTGCGCGAGAAGATCGTCGAGCTCGCGCACCGCCACGACGCGATCGTCGTCACCGACGAGGTCTACGAGCACCTCAGCCTCGATGGGCCGCACGTTCCGATCGCGACGATGCCAGGCGCTGCGGAGCGCACAGTCTCGATCTCGTCGGGCGGCAAGACCTTCCGCACGACCGGTTGGAAGATCGGATGGTTGACGGCCCCGGCCGATCTCGTGACGGCCGTGCTCACGGTCAAGCAGTACCTCACCTACTCGAACGGCGCACCGTTCCAACCTGCGATCGCGCGCGGCCTCCGGCTTCCGGATACGTTCTTCGCAGGGATCGCGGACGAGATGCGCGCCAAACGCGACCTTCTCGGATCCGGTCTCGCCGCCGCAGGCTTCACGGTGTCTCGCCCGTCCGGCTCCTACTTCACCGTCGCCGACGCGGCCCCGCTCGGCGCCGACGACGCCGCGGAGCTCTGCCGCACGCTTCCGGAGCGCGTCGGCGTCGTCGCCGTGCCGCTGTCGGCTTTCGTGACGGCGGAGCATTCCGACGAGTATCGGTCGCTTGTCCGATTCGCAGCCTGCAAGCGACCGGAGATCCTCGACGAGGCCGTCTCTCGCCTCGCTGAGCTCAATCGGTAGAAGGAGCCACGCGGTAGCGACGCAGTTCGAGAGCAGGATTGCGCCGCCGCACCTCCGTGATGGCGTCGTGCGAGACCCACCCGACCGCGACGTCGGTCTCGGCACCGAGGCCCGCCACCTGCACCCCCTGGGGATCGACGATCATCGACCGGCCGATGCCAATGGGCGGCGCATGATCAGCCGCCACGACGTAGACGGTGTTCTCGATCGCGCGCGCAGCAAGCAGGGTCTCCCAGTGGTGTTCCTTGAGGGGGCCACGCACCCACTCCGAGGGCACGAGGATCACGTCGGCACCCGCGTCGACGAGCATCCGCGCGAGCTCCGGGAAACGCAGGTCGTAGCAGGTCATCAGGCCGAAGCGAAGACCATCGACAACGAAGGTCTCGGCGTCTCCTGCTTCGCCAGCCTCGATCCAGTCGCTCTCGGTCTGGCCGAAGGCGTCGTACAGGTGCTGCTTCCGGTACGCGGCAACGACGCCTGTGGCGTCCACGGCGACGGCCGTGTTGCGCACCCTCTCCCCCGCGCCCTCCTCCACGAGCCCCGCGATGATCGTCAGGTCGTTCTGCGCGGCGATCGTCGCGAGCTCACGCGTGAACGGCCCGTCGAGTGGCTGGGCGTGCGCGGCGAGGGAGTCGTCGAATGGGGCGACGAAGTAGCTCGAGTACTCGGGCGCGACCACGACTCGGGCACCCCGGCCCGCGGCCGTGGCGGAGAACTCGGCGATCCGCGTGAGGTTCGCGGCGGTATCGGCGGTCGGAGCGAACTGAGCGACGGCGACAGCGACGGGCTCGTGAGATGCGGTCATGGCGCCATGATGCCACGCTTTCAGGCTCCGCACAGACACGCCCGAGCACCCCGCCTGAGGCGCCCGATTTGCCTGCGTCTGAACGGCTGGTAAAGTAATACATGTGCCGCGGGGTGGAGCAGTTCGGTAGCTCGCTGGGCTCATAACCCAGAGGTCGTAGGTTCAAATCCTGCCCCCGCAACAAAGAACGAAGGCCCGGTCTCATCGAGACCGGGCCTTCGTCGTTCGCTGGTGGTTCCGGGGCTGAGTTACCGGCCAGAAAGAGTGGATGGGGTCTGGCGGGCCACCCGCGTCCCACCCATCCCGCTCGGGGCTAGAGCCTTTCGCCCGCAGGCTATCGGCTACCAAGAGTGGATGGGGTTCGGCGTGTCCCCTGCGCCCCGGCCATCCCCCTCCCGTATGGCCTACTGTCGCGGGATCCTTGTCAGTGCCGCCCCGTCTTATGCTCGGCCCTCACCTCCGCGGCGCCGACCGGCACGGGCGGGGCCCTGCCATGGCTCCCCCGCCACGTCCTCCGACCCGAGGCCTCGCTACGTCTGTGCGGCCTCGGCAAGTCACCCCACCCCTCCACCCGGGGCTACGGAAACGGAGGACCGTCCGACGCACCCCGGAGGGGATCCGCACTCCGGAGGGCCCTCTGCGCCTCCGAGCCCTCCCGGACGCAGATCCCCTCCGCTGTGCTGCCCGACCTCCGCCGCCCACGGGGCTCACCCACTCTGTTCAGCAGCGCCGCGGCAAGCTCCCACCCGCTGCACGGCTTCGGCGAGGCCCGCCGCACTTGGCCTCACCGCACTGGGCGTCACCACCCGGGACGACCGCAACGAAGGAATCCCCGGCACACCCCGGAGGGGATCCGCACTTCGGAGGGCCCTCTGCGCCTCCGAGCCCTCCCGAACGCAGATCCCCTCCGCTGTGCTGCCCGACCTCCGCCGCCCACGGGGCTCGCCCGCGCTGTTCAGCAGCGCCGCGGCAAGCCCCCCCCCACCCGCTGCGCGGCTTCGGCGAGGCCCGCCGCGCTTGGCCTCACCGCACCGGGCGTCACCACCCGGGACGACCCCAACAATGGATCTCCAGGCGCACTCCGGAGGGGATCCGCACTCCGGAGGACCCAGGAGGCCCCAAAGACCCTCCCGAACGCAGATCCCCTCCATCATGGGCAACGCGCGACGGCGACGGACCGCGGGCACTCTCCGCCGTAGGCATCCCACCCCGCACTCGGTTTCGGCGAACCCCACCACGCGCTCACATTCCACCGAAACCCACCACAACGAAGGAACCCCCGGCACACCCTGGAGGGGATCCGCGATCCGGAGGGCCTGGGAGGCCCCAAAGGCCCTCCCGAACGCAAATCCCCTCCAACGTGGGGTAACGCGACGGCGGCCCCGGGGATCGGATCCCCGGGGCCGCCGTCGCGCGGAGTGGCTTACTCCGACAGCTCGAGCAGCCGCTCGATCGCGTCGGTGAGGTCGGCGTCAGCCTCGGCGTAGGCGACCATGTCGCCGCTCTCGAGAGCCTGCGTCTTCGCGGCCATCGCCTCCTGCGCATCAGCAAGAGCCTGATCGTAGGTGTCGGTCGACGGCGGCGTCGGCTGCTGCGTCTCGCCGTCGGTCGATCCCTCGTCTACGTCACCCTCGCTCGGCTGCTCGCCCTCTTCCGGCTCGACGGGAGTGATGTCCTCATCGCCCGTCTCGGCTCCGGAATCGCCTCCGAACAGCTCGTCGAGCGCTTCCGCCAGCGTGTCCTCAAATGCGAGCTCGTCACCGAAGGCCACGAGCACCTTCCGCAGCAGCGGGTACGAGGTATCGCGCGACGACTGCACATAGACCGGCTGCATGTAGAGCAGACCGTCACCGACAGGCAGAGTCAGCAGGTTTCCGAGACTCACGTTCGAGTCACCGATCTGCAGGACGTTCAGCTCCTGCGCGATCGCCTGGTTCGAGTCGAAGTTGTTCTGCACCTGTCCGGGCGCCGGCACCGTGCTTGCCGAGGAGATCTCGAGCATGCGCAGAGTTCCATAATCCTCGCGGACCGTCCCTGCTTCCGCTCCCGCGTTCGCATCGACCGACAGATACCCCATGAGCACCTGTCGCTCGCCGCCTTCAGGGATGAAGGAGGTGAACATCGAGAAGGTCGGATCGTCCTGCCCCGGCATCTGCATCGTCAGGTAGTACGGCGGCTGCAGCTCGGCGACGTTCGTCGGGTCGGCCGGCGTCTCCCAGGCGTTGTCACGCTGGTAGAACGCGTTCGCCGTGTCGACGTGGTAGGTGCCGAGCATCGACCGCTGCACCTTGAACAGGTCGGTCGGATAACGCACGTGGCTCATCAGATCGCCCGACATCTCGCTGATCGGCTCGATCGTCGACGGGTAGATGCTCTGCCACGTCTGAAGGACCGGGTCCTCTTCGTCCCACGCATAGAGCGTGACGGATCCGTCGTAGGCGTTGACGGTCGCCTTCACCGAGTTGCGGATGTAGTTGACGTCATCGACCAGCAGATTGGGCTGCGGGTTCGACGAGTCGCTGATCGCCTGCGACAGGCTCGTCTGCGTCGAGTACGGGTACGAAGCGCTCGTCGTGTATCCATCGAGGATCCAGACGATCTGACCGTCCACGACGCTCGGGTACGGATCGCTGTCGAGCGTGAGATACGGCGCGACCTTCTGCACCCGCTCACGCGGATTGCGGTCGAAGAGGATCTGCGACTCCGAATTGATCTGGTCGGAGAACAGGATCTGCTCCGACTGGAACCTCAGCGCGAACAGCAGGCGATTGAAGTAGCTGCCGATGCTCGGCCCACCATCGCCCTCGAACGTCGTCTTCGTCTGGTTCGCCTCGCCGGATCCCGTCGCGTAGTCGAGTTCGACGGGCTCGGCACCCTCGGGAGCGCCGACGATCGAGTAGGCAGGCGACCTCTCGCCGAAGTAGATGCGCGGCTCGTACTCCATGTCGGTGAGGAAGCCGGAGGCGGGGATGTCGCCCTCGATGAACACGGGCTCGCCCTCGTTCGTCCGCTCGTTTCCGCGGGCGGCGACCATGCCGTAGCCGTGCGTGTAGGTCATCGTCGTGTTGACCCAGCTCTGCGCCTCCGATCCGAGGCCCTCCAGGGAGAGCTCGCGGAGCGAGACGACCATGTCCTGCGTCTCACCGTCGATCGTGTAGCGGTCGACGTCGAGAGTGTCCTCGAACTGGTAGTACGGACGGTACTGCTGCAACTGCTGCACCGTCGGGCTGATGATGCTCGGGTCCATGAGGCGCAGCGACGCGGTCGTCGCCGCGTCGTCGCGCAGCTGTCCCTGCTCGACCGTCGTCTCGGCCTCGTATTCGGTCGTCTCGATCTCGTCGAGCCCGTACGCCGCGCGCGTCGCGTCGACGTTCTTCTGGTAGTAGTCGAGCTGCAGCTCGCGCTCGTTGGGCGTGACCTGGAACGTCTGCACGCCCCACGGGAGCGCGATCGTGACGACGAGCGACGTGACGATGAGGAGCCCGGTCGCGACGAGCGGGTAGCGCCAGCGGCCGATCCACGCGGTGATGAGGAAGAGGACCGCGACGAGAGCCGCGACGATCGCGAGGATCGTCTGTCCGGGGATGAGAGCGTTCGCGGTGACGTAGTCGGGGCCGGTGATACGGTCCTGCGGCTGGACCAGCGACGCGAAGCGATCGAGCCAGATGCTCCCGGCCTGCAGCAGGAGGTAGACGCCGGCGATGATCGCGATCTGGATCCGCGCAGGGCGCGAGATCGTGAGCTCACCCTGGCCGACCCGCACGGATCCGTACAGATACGACACGAGTGCGGTCAGCAGGAGCGAGAGGAGCACAACCGCCGACGCGAAGCCGACGAGACCCTGCCAGAACGGCAGATCGAACATGTAGAACGACGAATCGAGCCCGAACTGAGTCTCGGTCTCGCCCGATGCCACGCCGTGGAGGAACATCCACGTGGTCTCCCACTGCGTCGACGCCGCGAAACCGGCGAAGAAGCCGAACAGGACCGGGATCCCCCACATCGCGAGACGGCGCAGGGGCTCGACGACCTCCTGGTAGCGGTCGAGCTGTGAGCTCAGGCGAGCGTAGACGGGGCGAAGACGGTACGCGAGCGCGATCGACAGCCAGACGGGCACCGCCATGCCCACGAATCCGACGACGAACATCACCACCCGGGCGATCCACTGCGTCGTCAGCACCGAGCCGAAGCCGAGCTGACGGAACCACAGCAGTTCCGTGTAGAGGCTCGCCAACCCGAAGAACACCGTGAGGAGCACGGCGATGACCGCGATCGTCGCGATGACGATGCGCCGAGTCGGAGATGGCGATGTGGCCGAGTTCTGCGTCGAGTTCGTGGTCACGCATCCATCCTACGTGTGACGAGGACCTTCCCGGGCCAGGTCGGATCCTCAGCTGGCCGAACAGCTGGGCAGCTCGGCATCGTCGCCCGAGCCGATGGCTTCGACGGCCTCAACTGCGGAGGAGAGGGTGTCGATCTCGACGACCCGCAGCCCATCCGGGACGTTCCCGACGACCTCGCCGCAGTTCCCTGCGGGAGCGAGGAAGTACTCGGCTCCCGCGTCGCGCGCGCCGTGCATCTTCTGACGGATCCCGCCGATCGCGCCGACCTGCCCGTCGGCCGTGATCGTCCCCGTCCCCGCGATCTGCTCATCGCCCGTGAGCTCCCCCGGTGTCAGCACGTCGATGATTCCGAGCGCGAACATCGTCCCGGCGCTGGGGCCGCCGACATCGTCGAGCTGGATCGACACGTCGATGGGAAGCTCGAATGACGTGCTGAGGCCGATACCGAGGAGCCAGCTCCCCTCATCCTCGGTCTCGGCGAACTCCGGCGTCACACGCACGGTGTGCTCCTCGCCGTCTCGTTCGAGGGTCAGTTCGACGGCTGAGCCTTCGGCAGCGTTCACGATCTCCCGCAATCCGTTCACATCGTCGAGCGTCTCGCCTTCCGCCGCCAGGATCCGATCGCCCTCCTCGACGACGCCCGCGGACGGTGAGTCATCCGTCAGCGAGACCACGCGGATGTCGGTCGGGACGTCGTAGCCGAGCTGCACGAGAGCCGCCGCGGCGGCCTGCCCCTGTGAGTCGGTCATCAGCGCCGCATTCTGCTGCTCGCGTTCCTCGGTCGTCACGCCTTCGGGGAAGAGCGCGTCGAGGGGGACGATCGCGCGGGATGGGTCGAGCCATGCCAGCGCGAGCTCGCTCCACGACAGCGGATGCTCGCGGTTCCCGACGACCTGCACCGTCGTGAGGAATAGCGCCCCCGATGTGTCATACGTGTCGACACCGTCGACCTCGATGAGGGGCACCTCCTCACCGTCATCGAGCACGACGTCGCCGATCGTGTTGTAGACAGGGCCGGGTTGTTCGAGCACGTACGACGTCGGCAGGAGGCTCATGACGAGCAGCGCGACGAGCGCCACGCCGAGCGCCCCCACGCCGAAGACAGTCCGCCGTGGCCACCCGCGGCTCTCGTGCGGAGGATCGTCGCTCGGCCGAGCGGTGGCATCGTCGAACAGCGTCACGAAAGGCTCCCTTCGCGCGCCGGACTCTGCTCCGCGGCCATCGGCGTTCGCGGGGGGCGTACGGCTCACACGGCGAGAAGCCGCGTGAGAGTCGGCGCGTCCGATTAGCGTAGAACCTGATCCCACGGAACACGCTGAGGATCGCGGCGGAAAGGCGGCTGACGTGACCGACGACAACAATCCCGAGGACGACTTCCAGGAGATGCTGCGCCGCATGCTCGGCGGCGGCGAGGGCTCGCCATTCGGTGCGGGCGGCCTCGACCCCGAGCAGCTGAAGAACATGGGGATCGACATGGATCCAGCGATGATGCAGCAGATGATGATGGCCTTCCAGAGCGCGATGTCTGGCCAGGGCGACGGGATCTCGTGGGATTCCGCGCGCGTCGGGGCCCTGCACGTCGCCAATCAGGAGAGCCGCGGCGTCACCTCCGGACAGCGCACAGACCTCGACCAGGCGTTCCACCTCGCCGATCTGTGGCTGAGCGAGGCGACATCCATCGCACCGACGGGCGAGGCGCCCCTGGTGCTCACACGCGGTGACTGGGTGGAGCGCACGCTCCCCGTCTGGCAGGAGATGGCGGAGCCCGTCGCCGAGAGCATCGCAGACGCCCTCACGGAGGCGCTGCGGACGCAGGCCCCCGAAGAGATGCAGCAGATGGTGCAGAGCGCCAGCCGCATGCTCCGTCAGGTCGGCGGCACCCTGTTCGCGACGCAGCTCGGCCAGGTCGTCGGACGGCTCTCGAAGGAGGTCGTCTCCGGCGGTGATGTCGGGATCCCCGTGATGCCCGCAGGCGTGGCGGCGATCCTCCCCCAGAACTTCGCCGATCTCGGCCACGGACTCGAGATTCCTGACGACCAGCTCGCGCTCTACTTCGCGGCACGCGAGCTCGCCCACGCCCGCCTGTTCAAGCACGCGAAGTGGCTGCGCCTGCACGTCATGAGCCAGGTCACGGACTACGCGCGGGGCATCCACGTCGACACCGAAGCGCTCGAGGAACTCGCAGGTCGCTTCGATCCGAGCAATCCGGAAGAGCTCCAGGAGGCGCTGCAGTCGGGCGCACTGCTCCCCCAGCAGACCGAGGCGCAGCAGGCCGCGCTCGCTCGCCTGGAGAACATGCTCGCCCTCATTGAGGGGTGGGTCGATGTCGTCGCCGCCGAGGCGACGGGACGCGTGCCGAGCCTCGACCGGATCGCCGAGGCCACGCGTCGCCGCCGCGCGGTCGGCGGGCCGGCGCAGGACGCGCTCGGTGCTCTCGTCGGTCTGCAGCTGCGCCCGCGCCGCCTGCGCGAGGCAGCCGCGATGTGGCGCGCCGTCGGCGACGCCGTCGGGCAGGGAGACCGCGATGCCCTGTGGGACTACCCGGATCTCGTGCCGACGGCGGAGGACATCGACGACCCGTCCGCGCTGATCGCGCGGCTCGAGGCCGCCGCGCGCGGAGATGCAGCGCCACGCGATGAGATGGACGACGCCCTCGCCCGTCTTCTCGCCGAGGAGAGCGACGGCACCGACGACGAGCCGGGCGGACCGCGCCCAGTCTGACTCGACGACGATGTCCACAGGCGGAACTCGCGCATCCGCCTGTGGATAACCGTCCGTCGTGCCGATGACCGCGACAGAATCGCCGCATGGCGATGATCGAGCTCGACCCTGCGTACCCGGTGCTGTGGCGAGACGCCCGCTCGGTGCAGATCGGAGCACGGCCCGCGTTCTGCGTGCTGGACGACCCGCCCGCCTGGCAGCTCGAGCTCCTCGAGTCGCTCGCTGCGGGGATCCCCGCGGGACGGATCGCCGGCGTGGCGGCCGCGCTCGGCGCCGAGCCGCGCGCGGCATCCGACTTCGTCGCCCGTCTCGCTCCGATCCTGCGCGAGGTCGAGGTGCCGCACGAGATCTCGCTCGTCACATCCGATCGCGTGCCCCACGAGGCTGTCCTCGGCGTCTTCGGCGCCCTCCGCGATGCGGGCTTCGCGCCCGTCCGCGCCACCTCGCGCGCCGCGGTGGGAGCGGCGCGGACAGCTGTTCTGGTCAGCACCGAGGTCGTCCCTCCGCATCTCGCGCGCGAGCTCATGGGCGCGGATATCCCGCACGTGCCGCTCGCCCTCGAACCGCGCCGCGCGCTCGTCGGTCCGTTCGTGCTTCCCGGCGAGACTGCCTGCCTCGCCTGTCTCTGGGCTCACGAGAGCGACCGCGACCCAGCCTGGCCGACGATCGCCACTCAGCTCGTCGCCCGCCCCCACCCTGATCCGCCGAGCCGCTCGCTCGCCACCCTGGCGACCGCCCTGATCCCGCGCGTGATCGCGAGCGTCGACGGTTCTTCGGGTCGCTCGCGCTCCGTCACCGTGGCGAGCGACGGCCGCCGTCGCTGGCGGTCCCATCGCCCGCACGCAGCGTGTCTGTGCCGATCTCCGCGAGAAAGCGAGACGCCTGTCGCGTCGATCGTCCGGAGCCCGCCGACCACGACAGCGACAGGGACGTCTCGGCGCGAGTGATGCCCACGTATGCGAGACGCCGCTCCTCGTCGATTCCTTCCAAGGACGATGCATACGAGATCGGCAACAGCCCTTCCGACGCGCCGATGAGGAACACGTGCGGCCATTCGAGCCCCTTCGCCGCGTGCAGTGTGGCGAGCGTCACTGTGCGCACGGCGGGCTCATGCTGATCCTTGGCGCGCGCCAACAGCCGATCGGCGAACCCGCGCAGTGTAGCGTTCTCGCCCTCGTCCTCGGCGAGACGAAGGATGGTCTGCCGCGCCTCCCACGCACCGCGCAGCGCGCCTCCCGCCTCGGGCGCATCGTCGGTGTGCCCGAGACCCCGGAGAACGTCGCGCACGGCCGATGCGAAGCCCCTCTCGCTCGGCGCGACGGCGGCGGCGCGGATGGCCATGATCGCCTGGCGAACCTCGGGCATGTCGAAGAAGCGGGTACCGCCGAGCACTCCCGCCGCAATGCCCAGCTGGGCGAGCGCCTGCTGCACGAGCGCCGACTGCGCGTGGGAGCGATAGAGCACGGCGATCTCACCCGGCGTCGCCACCGTGCCGTGCGCTCCGTCGAGAAGGTCTCGGATCCGCCGGGCAACGCCGGCCGCCTCGGCTTCGTCGTCCGCGTATGCGGTGACGGTGGGAACAGGATCCCCCTCCCCACGGGTCGCACGCAGGCGTAATGCGCCGGGACGATCGCGCATGAGCGCGTTCGCGACGTCCAGGATCGGCGGGGCCGAGCGGTAATTTCGCTCGAGGCGCACGATGGTCGCGTCCGGATACCGGGCGCCGAACTCGAGAAGAAAACGCGCCTCGGCTCCCGTGAAGGAGTAGATCGTCTGGCTCGCATCGCCCACCACGCAGATGTCACGCCGCTTTCCCAGCCACAGTTCGAGAAGTCGGTTCTGCAGCGCCGAGACGTCCTGATATTCGTCGACCGTGAAGTGCCGGTACTGCTCGCGAATCGCGACGGCGACCCGCGGCTCCGACTCGATCATGCCCGCGCACGCGAGGAGCACGTCCTCGAAGTCGAGCTGCCGCCGCTCGTCTTTGAGCTTCTCGTAGGCGGCCATGAGGTCGACGAGCGCATCCGCGCCAACAGCCCCGACACCGCGATCAAGCGTGCGGTAGTCATCGATCGACCGCATCGTGACCTTTCGCCACTCGATCTGTGCCGCGATGTCGCGCAGAGTGTTCGTGTCGGGTCGCAGGCGCAGGGTCTCGGCGGCGTGCGCCAGAAGTCGCACCTTGTTATCGACGATCTTCGGCGCCGTGTCACCCGCGACTGTCGGCCAGAAGAAATTCAGCTGCGCCAAGGCTGCGGCGTGGAAGGTCTTCGCCTGCACACCGACGACGCCCATCGCGCGCAATCGCCCCCGCAGTTCCCCAGCCGCCTTCGAGGTGAATGTCAACGCGAGCACGCGATTCGGCGTATAGGTACCTTCCTCGACGCCGTATGCGATGCGGTGAGTGATGACGCGCGTCTTCCCCGTTCCGGCGCCCGCGAGCACCGCAACCGGGCCCCGCACGATCTCTGCCGCCTGGCGCTGCGCCGGATCGAGTGCGTCGAGCGCGCTCACCCTTCGCCTCCCGGGCCTGCATCGTGCCAGGCGCGGATGAGGTGGTGTGCGACCGAGACGCCGCCGGGAAGCGAGACATCGCCTTCGCCGCGCAGAGCTCGGCCGATCTCTTCGCGCGTGAACCACCGTGTCTCGATGATCTCCTCGCCATCCGGCCGTGCCTCGTCCTCGTCGACGGCCGTGACGTGGAAGCCGAGCATGAGGGAGCGCGGGTACGGCCACGCCTGTGAAGCGATGTAACGCAGATCGCGTACGCGCACGCCCGCTTCCTCCGCAAGCTCACGATGGATGGTCTGCTCCGCCGACTCTCCCGCCTCGATGAAGCCCGCGAAGCAGGAGAACATGCGTCCTCCCCATGCGGCGTTCGCGCCGAGGAGCAACCGCTCATCGTCTGCGCTCGTGATTCCCACGATGACGGCAGGATCCGTTCGCGGGAAGTGTTCGCGTCCGCACCCATCGCAGTGTCGGGCCCAGCCCGCCATCGTCGTCCGGGTGCGCTCTCCGCACCCGGGACAGAACGCGGCCTCGACGAGCCAGCGCCCGAGCGCCACGGCGGTCACGAACAGCTCCGCCTCGTGCGGAGGGAGCGACGCGCCGACCTCCCGGAACGAGGCACCGTCGGAACCGACCTCTTCCGACCCCCTCTCCCCGACCGCGGCCAGGAGCAGCGCGACACCGTCCGAGTCACGCCCCAGGAATGCCCATTCGGCGTCGGCCGCGACGTCGTCAGGCGCGACGAAGCTCAGCACGGCATGGCCACGGGAGACCGGCGCGCGGTCGCCGCTCACGAGCAGAACCCGCGTCCCCGGATCCCCGCGCAGAGCATCGACGAGGCCGGTCACCGTACGCTCCTCGGCGCTGACGTCGAACGGGGCGGTGGCGACAGTAACGGGCATCGAGTCCCTCTCTGCGGGGCGTGGCGTGGCGTGTGGTCCTGCCCTCCAATCTAGTCTGGGCGGCATGGCTCGATCTCCTCTCACTCTCGCCGCGGCCGCGACGGCCGCCCTGTCGGACGCGGAGATTCGGGCGACGCGGCTCCTCACGACCGGAGGCTCCGGGCGCTTCGATGCGGCCCTGATCACCCTCGCCGACGGCGACGATCTTGTCGTGCGCATCCCGACGAGCGATGATTCCCTGAGCGACGTCGAAAGCGAGCTCGTCGCCCTGCGCGCGCTGACCGCCGGGGCGCGCGAGGTGCTCGGATTCGCTATCCCCGAGGTGCGCGGTTCCGCCGTCATCGACGAGAAGCGGGCGGTCGTGACGAGCTATCTTCCCGGCTACCAGGTCGAGGCGGGGCAGATTCCGCCGGGCCGTGGCATCGCCCGCGAGATCGGATCCGCCATCGCGAAGATCCATGCGCTGCCGCCCTCCGTCGTCCGCGGCGCAGGGCTTCCCGAACGCACCCCCGCGGATGCTCGCAGCGATCTGGAGCGGCTCCTCGACGCGATCGGACGCAGCGGCCGGGTGCCCGTGCGGCTGATGGTCCGATGGCGCGAGGCCGTCGAGGACGATCGCCTCTGGTCCTACGAATCGACCGTCGTCCTGGGCGGCTCTCAGGCGACGTCCTTCGTTTTCCAGGACGACGCATCCGACGAACCGGTCGTGACCGGCGTGCTCGATTGGCAGGGTCTCGGAATCGGCGATCCCGCGATCGATCTGCACTGGACAGCGGCCGCTCCTGAAGCGGCGGATGACGTGTTCGACGCGTATGCCGAGGGAGCCGTGCGGGCGCCCGATCGCGCCCTCCGCGTTCGGGCTCGCCTGCACGCCGAGCTCGAGTTCGCACGCTGGCTCGTGCACGGCATCGAGACCCACCGCTCGCAGGTCGTCGACGACGCCGCGGATCTGCTCGAATCGCTCTCCGCGGGCCTCGCCGACGATGCACTCCTCGCGGATCTGCCCGTGCGCGAACGGGCCGATGTGAGCGACGCGATCGCGCTTCTCGATCGAATGCCGCGAGCTGCTCGATCGGATGCGGACACGTCGATGCACACAGACGCGTTCGGTCCGGAGGAGCTGCGGCTGCACAAAGAGGAAGACTGGAACGCCACGCCGCCTCGCTCTCCGAGGGACGACGTGACGACGCAGACGGTCGATGCGGTCTCCGATGAGACCCAGCCGGTCGAGACACCGGACGACGAAACCGACCGGCTGCGCCACCCGTAGCTACGCCCGCGCGGCGCGCCAGCGGGCGATCAGCTCGGCTTCTTCCATCGGCCTCTCATCCCGCAGCACGAGATCGTCCGGCACGTAGTACAGGGCGACGTCGATCTCGTCGAGCGGTACACCGTGGCGCCGGTGGTAGGCGAGCCGGTACAGGGCCAGCTGCAGCATCCGCTCCTCGCGCTCGCGCTCCGTTGACGGAGCCCTGCCTGTCTTCCAATCGACGATCTCGATGCGCCCGCGGCGACGATAGACCGCATCGAGCTTGCAGATCATGATGTGCGAAGCCCCCGCATCCAGTTCGAGCGCGAAATCGACCTCAGTCTCGACCTCGATCGGCTGGAGATCCGCCCACTCGCTCCGTTCGAAGATCTCGCGCAGCCGGGCGAGGTCTCGCTCATCGTCTGCGTTCGCGACGGCCGTTCCGCTCCACTCACGATCGACGTCGTCGACATCCCAGAGCGCATCGTCTGCCGAGGCTGCCGCACCGGCGAGGCCGGACCGCTTCTCGACCCACTGGTGGAACAGCGTTCCGAGCCGTGTCTGCCGATACGGGCGCTCGGGCATCGGCCGCACGAGCGCATCGAGCGTCTCGTCGAAGCCCACGACGTAGTCCTTGAACTTCGAAGCGGGCACGCGCGTCGGCACCGGGGCCGGGATGCCACGAGTCGCCTCCTCGCGTTCAGCGAGCAGCCGTGCGAGTTCAGGCGTCGGATCCGCGGGCGCCGTCGAACGCACGAGTTCCGCCGCTTCCTCGACGCGCAAGCGGCGGGCTCCGAGCGCGTCGAGCGGCCACTCGAGCGTCGCGCCCTCCCCCGCATACGGATTCTCTGCGTCATCGGCCGTCGGCTCGATCGACTCGCGACCGAGCTCGTCGAGGATCTCCTCCAAGAAGGTGCTCGGCCGCCGCGACTTCACCTGCCCGGACCAGCGCGATCCCGTCAGCAGGAGGTCTCCGCGAGCGCGCGTGACGGCTACGTACGCGAGGCGTCGCTCCTCGTCGCCCTGATGCTCGCGATTCGCCGCCTTGAAATCCTCGAATGCCCCGCGCAGCTCCTTCTCGGCCGCCTTCTTCTCGGCGCCGGCGAGCGCAACGGCCGGTGCCTGCCATTCGAACCGCGGCAGCGCCGCGGCGTCTCCGCGGAACCGATAGGGCAGCTGACCGAATGCGAATCCGCCCATGACGTTCTTGGGCGAGCCCGGCAACTCATCCTGGACGAGGCGCACGACCGCCACGGCATCCCATTCGAGCCCCTTCGAGCCGTGGATCGTCAGCAGTTGCACGACCCCCGGCTCCGGCGGCTCGGTATGCGGTGTGAGGTCGTCGGCCTGCTCGGCGTGATCGAGCCAGGCCAGCACGCTCCCGATCGTGCCGCGTTCGTCGACGAGCAGGAAGCCCCGCACCTCCTCGGCGAACGCCCGGAGCTGCGCCGAAGCGGTACGAGCCGCCCCCCGCGTCTCGTTCGCTGCGAGCTCCACATCGAGTCGCAGCTCCTGTTCGATCATGCGCAACAGGTCCGGAATCGGCTGGCCCGCGGCGCGGCGCAACCGATCGAACATCTCGGCCGCCTCCTTCAGTCGGGCCCGCCCTTCATCCGTGAACGGCGCAAGCAGCCGGTAGTCGGCACGCGCCGTGCGCATGAAATCGAGGGCGTCGATGATCGAGGTCTGCTCATCGATGCCCGCCGACTCGCGCACACGCTGCCGCACGGTGTCCGACAGCGGTGAGAGAGATTCGTCTCGTCGCGCCAGCTCTCGGGCAAGACCATGGAGCGCGCCCATATCGGCGAGCCCGACCGCGAACCGCGGTCCCACGAGAAGCCGGATGAGCGACGATCCCTCAGACGGGTCGTGCAGCACGCGCAGAGCGCTGACGACATCGGTGACCTCTGGGACAGACAGGAGTCCGCCGAGCCCGAGAATGCGGTGAGGCACCCCCTTCGACGCGAGCGCATCGGCGAAGCGCTGCATGTGCTTCTTCGATCGGAACAGGATCGCGCCCGTGTGGTCGCGCTCGGATCCGTGTTCTTGCTCGTGCGCCCGGTGACGCGCCGCGAACCAGTCAGCCGTCTGCTCAGCCTCGGCGTCGATCGTATCGGCGAAGATCACATCGAGGCGCCCATCGTCTGCTCCTGGACGCGGCTCGAGTTCGTGCACCGCGGGACGATCGGGACGGGCGAAGGGGCGAACGAGGCGGTTCGCTGCCCGGAGCACGACCCGGTCGTTTCGCCAGCTCGTCATGAGCTCGTATCGATGAGCGGACTTCTCACGTGCGAAGTCTCGGGCGAAGGCGTGGATGTTGTCGGCGCTCGCACCGCGCCAGCCGTAGATCGCCTGATTCGGATCGCCCACGGCCATCACCGCCGTATCGCGGAACATCGTGGACAGCAGACGTGTCTGCAGGACCGACGTGTCCTGGTACTCGTCGAGGAGCACGACGCGATACTGCTCGCGCAGACCATCTGCGACCTCCGGGGACGCTTCGACGACGTCGAGGGCGCCGGAGACCTGGTCGGCGAAGTCCAGCACGCCGCGACGCTGCTTCTCGGCGTCGTAGTCGGCCACGAGATCGAGGAGCATCGGAAGCGACGCGAGGGCCGCGTGCGCCCGATCCCAGGGGCGAGGTGACGAGATCGCCGGGTTCACGAAGGGCGCGAACGCGGCGGCCTGCTCTGATGCGTATCGCCGCACGGAATCGGGATCGACGCGATTATCGAGAAGCGCGCCCGCGAGGTTCTGAATCGCCTGGACGATCTCGCCGAGCCCACTGTCGATGTCCTCCAGACCGACGTTGTCGGCGGCGATCGCGACGCGCCGTGCGACCACCCACGCCGACGACGCGCTCAGCATTCCCGCGTCTGGATCGCGCCCGATCCGCGCGGCGTTTTCTCGCACGACGGAGTCGGCGAAGGCGTTGTACGTCGACACCCGCGGACGGTTCAGCAGAGCCTCCGCAGAGTCGTCATCGCGGGAGTCGGTCCCGAGGCGCCGGGCGAGACTGTCGAGGACCTCCCGTCGCACGGCAGCCGCCTGAGCGGGCGTCGAGGCCTCGCCGATGCGTGCGAACTCGCGGCTCGAGACGACCTCGCGCAGATACGGCAGCAAGCCCCGGCGGTCGAACTCGTCGATCTGCGCGAGGCGCCTCGCGATGCGCTCCGCGAGCTCGCCCGCGGCCTTGCGGGTGAAGGTCAGACCGAGGATCTCGTCGGCACGGACGTGACCGTTGGCGACGAGCCAGAGCACCCGCGCCGACATCGTCTCGGTCTTTCCGCTGCCGGCGCCGGCAACGACGAGAGACGGCTCGGGCGGCGCCTCGATGACATCGCGCTGGGCGGGCGTCGGGGCGAACAGCCCGAGCGCCCGAGAGATCACGTCGGCCGACAGACCTTGTTCGCTGCTCTCCGTCATGCGCTGACTGCTCCGATCGTGTGAACCCGGCACACCGGGGCGAACATCCCTCCGCGGCAATGGGATTCGACCGAGGCCTGAAAACTCGACGCCGACATTCCCTGCGCCGCCTCGACGACGCGCCGCAGGAAGGCCGCACGCGCCTCTCCGGCAAGCACGTGCTGATGCGCGACGCGGTAGCTGCTCGTCTTCAGGCTCTTCGAAACGACGACGAGGCGCGCCCCGGCGATAGCGCCGGGCGGCGCCCCTTCGATGAGCCCGCCCTCGACGGCGAGCTGATACGCGGCAAGCTGCGCGTCGTCTGCGACCTTGTCGTCGCTGACCCGCTTCTCGCCCTTCCCGCTCTTGAGGTCGGCGACGACGACGCGTTCGCCGGCCGTGTCGTCGGCCGCGTGCATCGCTTCGAACCCGCGTCCGCGCGCGACCGCATGCTCGCCCGCTCCGCGCGGGTAGGCCTCGACCCTGTCGATCACCCCGGAGATCAGAGCGCGATGCGGCCCGTCGATCTCATCGCCCGTGACGATCTCCTGCTCGTCGTCGAGCGAGACGGCGTATCGGAAGGGCGCCTCGGCCGCGACGACTCTGCCGCCCTCGGCCCGCGTGCGGGCGAGGTAATCGTCGAGATGGACGACGTACTCGTCAATGCGTCGCCGCTCTCGCGCGCGGATCCACGCCGTCTCGAAGTCGAGCTCGCCCCACCGTGCGTCGATGATCCGTCGCATCTCGTCGACGCCGCCTTCGGGCACGTTCTCGAGTGCGGCGTGCAGAAGAGTGCCGAGACCCGCGCTCGGAGAGGTGATCGTGTCGCCGCCGAGCGCGGCGATCGCCCACTCGAGACCGCATTCCTCGAAGCCTTCGATCTGCGACGGTGAGACGCGCACGGCCTCGCGTTCGAGGTCGCGCAGCGGCGCATCCGTCGACGGCGAGCGCACGCCGTACCATTCATCTGGGTCGGCTCCGGGCACGCCGTTGTCGGCAAGCACACGCAGCTGTCCCGCCGCCTCTGCCCGCTTCTCCGGATCGTCGGATGTTGTGAGCGTGCGACGGTGACGCGCGACGAGACCGCGCAGTGTGAGCGGATGTTCGGCTCCCACGCCGGCTGGTTCGGCCGGCGGAAGGGCTGCGAAGAGCGGGCTGGGAACGGCCCCGTCGTCGTCAACGGCCGTGACGACCAGCCGCTCTCGGGCGCGCGAGAGCGCGCGGACGAAGAGGCGCAGCTCGTCGTGCAGTGCCTGCCTGCGTCGGTCGAGCAGGCCGTGCTCGGCCTCGTCGTCTCCGCCCCGACGCTCGGTCAGCACGGTTTCCGCGAGGCGCCACGAACTGAGCAGGCCCCCGCGAAGGCGCGTGTTCGGCCAGACGCCGTCCTGCAGGCCCGCGACCACGACGACGTCGAACTCGGTCGAGAGCGCATTCGCCGGCGTCAGCAGGGAGACCGTCGCCCCGCGGTCGGGCGACGACAGCGTGTCCTCCGGCACATCGCTGTCGAGGATCTCGTGCAGGAATCGCCGCGGACCATCCTGGGGGCTGCGCTCGATCGAACGCTTCGCCGCGTCGAAAAGAGCGACGAGACCATCGAGCGCACGCGCCGTCTCTCCGGCCGTCGGCCCCGTCGACATCGCGATGCGCCGCCAGGTCTCGGATAGGCGGTGGCCGTCCAATCCGCGCGCCCGATCCCACACGAGCCACAGCAGCTCATGCACGGTGGCGCCACCCTCCGCCTGTCTGTCGACCTCCTGCAGCGTCGTCGCGAAGCGCTCGGCGGCGCGGCCCTCCGGCGTATCGAGAGTCCCGAAGAACACGGGGTGCGCGAAGCCTTCGCGCAGGAGCTCGCGGGCCGGACGCGTGCCACCGGCAGCGAGCTCGGCGTGACGGAGACCCGCGCGCAGACGGCGCAGGGCGACACCAGTGAAACCGCCGAAGGGCGAGCGAAGGGCCTCGACGAGCGCATCGTCGTCGCGCTCGGCCACGGGGGTGAGACCGAGCCGCACGATCTCCATGATCTGACGCACGGCGCGTTCGCTGCCGAGCGGACGGGGGACGCCCGCGGCGCGCGTCGGGACGTCGCGCGCCGCCAGCTCCGCTTCGAGGGAGACGAGCTGACGCGTGTCGTGGGCGACGACCGCCATCTCTCCCCACTCCACACCGCGCATCAGATGCAGTTCGCGCAGCTCGCGCGCGATCCGGTCGTACTCGTCGGCGGGAGACGCCGCCCGCACGACGACGATGTCGCTCATGTCGTCGGGATCCGGTCCGGGTGCCCGCCGATGTTCGACGCGTCCGCTTGCCCCGATCATCTGGGTCATGCGACGCACGAGCCAGATCAGCTGAGGACTCTGTCGATGCTGGCCCCCGAGCGCATGCACGGGGCCGAGGGACGCGGCGAGGCCCGTGAAGAGATCGGGCGTGACACCGCGGAATGCGCCGGAAGCGATATCGGGATCTCCCGCCGCGAGCACCGCCACTCCCCGCGCGCGCAACGCCTCGACGAGTGCGACACCGCCTCGAGTGAGTTCCTGGGCGTCGTCGACCAGCACGGCGCGCAGGCGCGCGATGCCGGGAAGCTCTGCTCCCGAGCGCAGGGCGCGCACCGCTCCGACCGTGAGCTCTGCCGCGTCACGAGCGTCGGTGCGGAGGCTCTGCACGACGGCCGCGTACTCGGCCAGCAGATCGGCGACCGGCGCCCACTCTCCGCCCGCAAGGCTCCGCAGCTCGTCCCGAGAGGCGTCGAGTTCGATTGCGGTGTCGAGGAAGCCACGCAGTTCGGAGCGGAAGTCGCGCGATCGACGCACGGTCGGCCCCAGGTGCTCGGGCCAGACGATACGGCCATCGGCGATGTCGCCCTCGATGATCTGCGCGAGGATCCGGTCCTGTTCGGCTCCCGTGAGAAGCTCTGGCGCCGCTTCACCCAGCTCACTGGCCTCGCCGCGAACGATCTGGAATGCGAACGACCCGACAGATCGCGCAAGAGGCCCGGGCGTCGCTACGTCGATACGCACGCCGAGACGGTCGCGGAGGCGCGTCGCCGACGCCCGAGAAGGAGTGAGGAGGAGGACCTGATCGGCCTCGTACGGCGGTGCCTGCCCCGACAGCAGCCGCGCGACGCGCTCGACGAGGACCGAAGTCTTGCCGCTTCCCGGTGCGCCGATGACGGTGCCGCTCGCATCGGGCGCGAGCGCGAGCACCGCCCGCTGGTCGGGATCCCACGAAGTCTGCTGGACCATGCCGACCACGCTACCGAGGAGCTCCGACATACGAGCTTCAACGACCGCGTTCGCCGTCAGCGTGCGGCGGCGCCGCCGGTGTCGCACCTGCCATAGAGTTGAGACGTCCCCGAACGGGGCGACAGGCGCGACGAAAGGCACGACCCGTGGATATCCGCATCGGCATGATGAACACCGGCCGCGAGCTCAGCTTCACCTCCGACGAGACCGCCGAGGCCGTCGCGACGAAGGTCGACGAGGCTCTGACGAAGGAGACCTCGCTGTCGCTCACGGATGAGAAGGGCACTCGTTACATCATTCCTTCGGGCGCCCTCGCGTTCGTCGAGGTCGGCTCGGAGGAGACACGCCGCGTCGGCTTCGTCGCCTGAGGCGCAGGATGTACATCCTCCTCGCCCTCATCGTCGCCGCGGCAGTCGGCACCGCTGCGCACTTCACGCTGCCCGGGCGGGATCTGCGCGGATCGACGCTCCCGGCGGCGATCGCCGTCAGTTCCGCGGCGGCGATCTACGCCGTCTCCACGTGGACGCTCGGAGAGGCGAGCGTGTGGACATGGGTCGTCTCTCTCATCGCGCCCGCCGTGATCGCCGTCGGCGCGACGCTCGGGATCGTCGCCGCACGTCGGCGCGCGGATGCCGCGGAACGCGAGAGGCTGCGCATCTAGCTCAGAGCCAGCGCGAGAAGGCTGCCGTCAGGCGGCGAGCCCGAGGGCGCTCATCCGCTCGGAGTGCGCCGTGACGAGCGCCGTGAACACGGGCTCGACCTTCTCCTCGTCCTCGAGATCGAGACGTGACGGACGCAGGGCCGCGCGGGCGACGAGCAGCGTGTCGCCGACCAGGCGACGAGCCCACATGGACAGCAGGCCGCGCATCTCCTCGTCACCGCGGATCGTTTCCGCGAGGAGATCGGTGATCTGCTGACGGTCGTGCCCCGCGCGGAGAACCCGCGCCGCACGACGGCCTGTTTCGCCGTAGCTCGACGCGAGGGCGAGGTAGAAGTCGTCGAGCATTCCGGCCGTGATGTGCACGGTCAGCATGGTCTCGCGCGGGCGCGCGCCGATCGTCTTCCGTCGGAACTGGTCGAGCGGCTTGCGGAAGGGTTCCATGAGATCGGTCGGATCCGCCCCACGGTCGCGGATGATCTCGACGATCCCTCGGTGCTTCGCCAACGCGGCGCCAGCGGCCAACGACAGTGCTTCCTTCTCGTCGAGATCGGGCGTGCGCCGGATGAGTCGGGTGAGCGTCTCGAAATAGCCGAGCTGGAGATACGCAGCCTGGCCGAGGAACACCTCGACGTCGGGCGCGAGCTCCGAGAAGTCGACTCGGATCGCGTCGCCGCGCTCCCCGCGAGACCGCAGCCGCAGCATGCGGACGGGGCGGCGGCGCCGCCAGAACCAGTTCACCACGGCACCAGCGTATCGGCCGATCAGCACCGTGAGGGTACGCTGGTGCCAGCCCCGGCACCGGATCGGGGCACCGCGCCTGTGGCAGATACGTGGAGGCGTGGACGTCACAACCGGCGGCAGCCGCGCCCGACGGGCGCCGCTTCCCCGAGACAGGCAGTTCTCAGACATGACATCGTTCGCCGATCTCGCGATCGACCAGGACATCGTCGACCAGCTCACAGCGAAGGGCATCGAGGACGCGTTCCCGATCCAGGAGCAGACGATCCCCATCTCCCTCCCGGGGCAGGACGTCATCGGCCAGGCCAAGACGGGAACGGGCAAGACCTTCGGCTTCGGGATCCCTGTCGTCCAGCGGCTCGGCCTCGATCCCGCCCCGGGCGTCAAGGCTCTCATCGTCGTCCCCACGCGCGAGCTCGCGACGCAGGTGTACGAGGACATGGATCTGCTCACGCGAGGACGCTCGACGAGCGTCGTCGCGATCTACGGCGGAAAGGCCTACGAGGGACAGATCGAGCAGCTGAAGGCCGGCGCCCAGATCGTGGTCGGGACGCCCGGCCGCCTCATCGACCTCGCCGGTCAGGGGCTGCTCGACCTCTCGAATGCCGTCGAAGTCGTGCTCGACGAGGCCGACAAGATGCTCGACCTCGGCTTCCTCGCCGACATCGAGAAGATCTTCCAGAAAGTGTCGCAGAAGCGGCACACGCAGCTGTTCAGCGCCACCATGCCGGGGCCGATCGTCGCTCTCGCACGGCGCTTCATGTCGAATCCGATCCACATCCGCGCCTCCGATCCCGATGAGGGGCTCACCCAGGCGAACATCCGTCACATCATCTACCGGGCGCACCAGCTCGACAAAGATGAGGTCATCGGCCGCATCCTGCAGGCCGAGGGGCGCGGGAAGACCGTCATCTTCACTCGCACGAAGCGGGCCGCGCAGCGCCTGATCGACGAGCTCGGCGACCGCGGTTTCTCCGTCGGCGGCGTGCACGGCGACATGGGACAGGAACAGCGCGAGCGTTCCATGGCTGCCTTCAAGGCCGGGAAGCGCGACGTCATGGTCGCGACCGACGTCGCCGCCCGCGGGATCGACGTCAACGATGTCTCGCACGTCATCAATCACACGATCCCCGACGATGAGAAGACCTACCTGCACCGTGCGGGCCGCACGGGACGCGCCGGCCGCGAGGGCATCGCCGTGACGTTCGTCGACTGGGACGACCTCCACAAATGGGCGCTCATCAACCGCGCCCTCGACTTCGGCCAGCCCGAGCCCGTCGAGACGTACTCGACGAGTCCCCACCTCTACAGCGAGCTGAACATCCCCGAGGGGACGAAGGGCCGCATCGCGAAGGCTCCCGCGAAGAAAGATGGGCAGAAGGCCGACGGCGACCGGCCGCGGCGCCGGCGCCGCCCCTCGAGCGGTGCCCCGGAGGGCTCCACCGAGAAGCAGGCCGGCGAAGGAACCCACGACGGCGCGGGCAAGGAGCACCACGATGGCAAGCCGGCTCCCGCGCGCCGTCGCCGCCGTCGCCGCCGCACCTCGGGTCAGACCCAGCAGGGCGCCTGATCGGCGCGGAGGAGATCGCCTCGCCGCGACGCGAGACGTTCTCCTCCGTGTCAGCCGAAAACTGGTTCGGCGCCGGTCCCGGCGTGCACGATGCGCTCGAGCATGACCGGATCCGTGGTGTGCTCACCGAGGACGTTCGGCTTCCCCGCGCCGTGATAGTCACTGGATCCCGTCACGATGAGGTTCCGCGCGTCGGCGATCTCACGCAGGCGCGCAGCTCCCTGCGCCGAGTTCTCCCGATGTCCGAGTTCGAACCCCGCGAGACCGGCGTCGAGGAGCTCACGGATGGCCTCGTCGGACAGCATTCCGCGACCGGCCGGATGCGCGATGATCGCAACCCCTCCCGCCCCGACCAGCGCGCGCACGACATCGGCAGGCTTCGGTGCGAGATGGCCGACGTAGTATCGGCCGGCAGGGTGCAACGGCCCCCGAAACGCCTCTTCGCGGTCGGCGACATGGCCGGCGGCGACCAGCGCATCGGCGATATGAGGGCGCCCGATCGTCGCATCGCCCGACCGCTGCGCGAGCACGTCGTCCCACGTCAGCGGATAGTCGCGCGAGAGATTTCCCACGAGACGCTCCGCGCGACCCAGCCGATCATCGCGCACGCGGCTCATCAGTGAGGCGAGCGGCGCGTCCGTCGGATCGAACAGGTAGCCGAGCACATGCACGCCGCCCCCGCGGTGCTTCGACGAGAACTCCGCGCCCGGCAGCAGCCCCATGCCCGTCTCGCGAGCGGCGGAGGCAGCTTCCTCCCATCCGCTCACGGTGTCGTGATCTGTCAACCCGATGAGGCCGAGACCCGCCGCGCGCGCTTGTCGAACCACTTCTCGAGGACTCTCGGTGCCATCGGAGCGATTCGAATGCACGTGCAGATCCGCGGGCGAAGGCAGGGAATCGGACACGAGAGGATCCTACGTCCCGGGCGCACCGCGATCCCCATCGGTCTCAGCCGCCACACCCCGACGACTGCGGAATCTCTCAGGACGTCTGCGTAGGCTCGCCCCGTGCTGCGCTCGCTGGGTGTCCTCATCACCGTGCTTTTCGCGTGCGCCGCCGCCGTCGTGACCTGGCCGCAGTTCTTTCACCTCGAGACGACGCTCCCCTTCGCGCATCTCGCTGCACTGCGCGGGGCCGCGGTCGCGATCTTCGCCGTCCTCTCCGTGCTCTTTCTGCTTCTCGCAGCATCTCGCCGAATGCGCGGATTCGCGCTCTCGATGGCCATCGTCAGCATCCTCGCGTCCGTCTGCGGCGGGATCCTGCTCGGCCTCCGCGGCTACGGCGCAGCCACTCTGCCCGACAAGGGCGAGACGAGCGTGCGCGTCATGACGTGGAACACCGCCGGAAACGCGACCGGTTCACAGACGATCGCCCAGACGGCCGTCGCGATGGAGGCCGACATCGTCGCCCTGCCAGAGACGGCCGAGGGCGTGGGCGAGGAAGTCGCCGTCCTGATGCGCGAGCTGGGCCATCCGATGTGGGTGCACACCGAGGCATACAACGAAGAGGTCGACTACGGGCCACAGGCCTGGCAGACGACGCTGCTCATCTCCCCCGAACTGGGCGACTACGCGGTCATCGATGCCTCGAGCGACGGCACCACGATGCTCCCGTCGGCAGTGGCGATGCCGATCGACGGAGACGGGCCGATCGTCGTCGCCGCGCACGCGGTCGCGCCGCAGCCGAACTATATGGAGTCCTGGCGGAGCGACCTGAGGTGGCTGGCCGATCAGTGCGTCGACGGCAACGTCATCATGCTCGGCGATTTCAATGCGACGATCGACAACATGGCCGCGTTCGGCGCGGGCGACGGCGACATGGGCTGGTGCCGCGACACCGCCGTGCGGACGGGCAACGGTGCCGTTGGAACCTGGCCCACCTCCCTGCCCACGATCCTCGGCTCCCCCATCGATCATGTGCTGACTTCGGCGACGTGGAATCCGACGGGATCGGTCGTCCTCACGAATCTTGACGACGCGGGCAGCGACCACCGCCCCCTCGTCGTGCAGCTCGAGCCCGCCCCCTGAGTCGTGCGCCGCCCGCGGCGCGTGGTGAGACACTGGAGACATGACTTCCACGGGTGAGACGACCGAAAAGAGCGCAGACACGACCGATGAGGCGTCGGACGGCTCGAACACGAACCGCCGCCAGCCGTTCCCTCAGGGCTTCCTCGACACGATCTCGACGGGATGGGCTGAACGCCCCGATTCCCTTCCCGCACCGCGCGACGTCGCGCCGTTCTCGGCCCGCCGGCGCGAACGTCTCAGCGAGCAGTTCACGGGGCGCCGCCTCGTGGTCCCTGCCGGCGGATTCACGCAGCGCAGCAACGACACTGACTATCCGTTCCGGGCGCACTCCGCGTTCTCCCATCTGACGGGCTGGGGCGCCGACGCGGTCGCCGATTCCGTGCTCGTCTTCGAACCGACGGACGACGGACACGACGTCACGCTGTACGTGCGCGATCGCGCCACGCGCGAGTCGGAGGAGTTCTACCGCAACGCCGCGATCGGCGAGTTCTGGGTCGGGCCGCGGCCCTCGCTCGCCGCGGTCGCCGCCGACCTCGGCATCGCGACCGATCACCTGGAGAACTTCCGGCCGAGCTCCGACGACCTCGTCATCGATGAGCACGAGGGCCTCACGAGCGCGGTATCCGAGCTGCGTCTCGAAAAGGACGAGTACGAGCTCGAGCAGATGCGCCTCGCCGTCGCGGCGACGGCGAAGGGCTTCGACGACATCGTGCGCGAACTTCCGCGCGTGATCGAGCACCCCCGCGGAGAACGCATCGTGGAGGGCGTGTTCCACCTGCGCGCGCGCAGCGACGGAAACTGGGAGGGATACGACACGATCGCGGCCTCCGGCCCGCACGCGTGCTACCTGCATTGGACGCGCAACGACGGCGCGGTCGTGCCCGGCGACCTCATCCTCATCGACGCCGGCGTCGAGCTCGACAGCCTCTACACAGCCGACATCACGCGCACGCTCCCCGTGAACGGAACCTTCTCACCGATCCAGCGCAAGATCTACGAGACGGTGCGCGAAGCGGCCGACGCGGCCTTCGCCGCGGCACGACCGGGGATGAAGTTCCGCGAACTGCACAACACGGCGATGCGCGTCATCGCCGAGCGGACGGCCGAGTGGGGCCTGCTCCCCGTGACGGCCGAAGAGGCCCTCGACGCAGACCGCGGCGGCCACCAGCGCCGCTACATGGTGCACGGCACGAGCCACCACCTCGGTCTGGACGTGCACGACTGCGCGCAGGCTCGTCGCGAGATGTACTACGAGGGCGAGGTCACGCCGGGCATGGTCTTCACGATCGAGCCGGGGCTGTACTTCCAGATCGACGACGAGACCGTTCCAGCCGAGTACCGCGGCATCGGCGTGCGCATCGAGGACGACATCCTCATGACCGAGGACGGCCCCGTCAATCTCTCGGGCGACATGCCCCGGACGGCTGACGAGATCGAAGCCTGGATCGCTCAGTCGCGCGACTGAGTCTCGTCATTCGGCTCGGCGGATCCGTTCTCCGGATCCGTCGGGCCCGCCTTCGTCTCGGGTGCAGAGGCCTGCGAGGAATCGGACGGCGTCGTCGAGGGATGCTGCGAATCCGACGGCGCCGCCTGCCGTGAAGCGTCCGCGATACGGATTCCGTAGCGAGGCGGTTCATTCGACGGCGGCGCGACAACCTGGGTGCGGGGCTTCGTCGTGCCGAGCAGGCGGCGCGCCTCGGAGACGTGCGCATGCGAGACCGCGACCTCGTAGTGGTCGGCGGAGACGGTCATGACGCTCGCGAAGTCGCGGCGGCGGCGCACGATCGAGTATGTGAGGATTCGGAAGAGCATGCCGAACCCCACGCCGATCAGCAGGATGCCGCCGATCATCGCCATGTCCAGCTGCGGCATCCAGATGACGGTGAACGCGGCGAAGAGCAAGCCCAGCATGATGCCGTTGAGTGCGCCCTGCCAGGCGGAGCGCGCCCACCCCAGACGCCCCGTCACCTTCTCGACGGAGCGTAGAGCGCTCCCCACGATCGCGATGTCGCGGGCCGGGATGTTCTGCTCGATCAGCTTCGACACCGCCTTCTGCGCACCCTCGTACTTCGCGTAGGTCGCGACGGTCTCCCCGACCTCTGGGGCCGGTGCGGCGGCGTTCATCATGCTCATGACCCGATTGTCCCACGGGTGCTTCGCCTCTTTCCATGTGCGACCTATGCGCCCGCTGTGAGGGCCCGATCGGATCGCAACGAGTCGAACCCGCAGATCGGACGACTACGCTGGTGGCGTGAGTACGCAGAGGGTCTTCGTTGGACGATTGTCCGGCTGCCCCGTCTTCGATCCGGCGGGTGATCGGCTGGGGAAGGTGCGCGATGTCGTGATCGTGTACCGGAGCTCCGGCGCGCCCCGCGTGATCGGCCTCGTGCTGGAGATCCCCGGTCGGCGGCAGGTCTTCGTGTCGATCGGGCGGGTCACCTCGATCGCTCAGGGTCAGGTCATCACCACGGGCCTCATCAACGTGCGTCGCTTTCAGCCACGCGCCGACGAGCGCCGGATCATCGCCGAAGTGATCGGTCGCCGCGTCGATCTGCGCGACGGATCCGGCACGGCGACAATCGAGGACGTCGGCATCGAGCCGAACCGCCTCGGCGAGTGGGCGATCGGCCAGCTGTTCCTGCGACGCCCGCGCACCGGCGGATCCCCGTTTTCGAAGGGCCCGACAACCTTTGCGAGCTGGTCACAGGTCCGCGAGCAGAAGGCGCCCGGCGAGGCCCAGTCGGCAGAGGACCTCGCGCAGCGGTACGCGGAGCTGCGTCCCGCCGACCTCGCCAACACGCTGCTCGACCTTCCGTCGGAACGCAAGATCGAGGTCGTGGCCGAGCTGAGCGACGAACGCCTCGCCGATGCTCTGGAAGAGATGCCCGAGGACGAGCAGGTCCGAATCCTCGAGGCGATCGGCGACGAGCGTGCGGCCGACGTGCTCGATGCGATGGATCCGGACGATGCGGCGGACGTGCTCGCCGAGCTCGGCGACGAGCGCAGCGAGGAACTCCTGCAGATGATGGAGCCCGCGGAAGCCGACGACGTGCGTCTCATCCTCCGCTACGGCGCCGACACGGCCGGCGGTCTCATGACGACCGAGCCGATCATCCTTCCCGCCGACGCGACGATCGCCGAGGCGCTCGCGCTCATTCGGCGACACGAACTCCACCCCGCCCTCGCTGCGAGCGTGTTCGTGACGCTGCCGCCCTATGAGACCCCGACCGGCCGCTATCTGGGCGCCGTGCATTTCCAGCGCATGCTGCGCTATCCCCCGCACGAGCGCATCGGCGCGATTCTCGATGACTCCATCGAACCCGTTCGGGGCGAGGCACCCGGCGCCGAGGTCGCGCGCCGCCTCGCGAGCTACGACCTCGTTTCGGTTCCCGTCGTCGACTCGGCGCACCACCTGCTCGGCGCGGTCACGGTCGACGACATCCTCGACTCGCTGCTGCCCGATGACTGGCGCTCCCACGACGAGGACGAGCCGATCCCGACCATGACCGGCTCGATCCGGACGGTGAGCGACTGATGGCGCGCTCGACGGGCCGCGGCTTCCTGCGAGGACGCCGCCCGAGCCTCGGCGAAGAGAGCCCCGCCGCAAGCGACCGTTTCGGACGCGCGACCGAATGGATCGCGCGCGCCATGGGAACACCGTGGTTCCTCGTGATCCTCACGGTGTTCTGCCTCGCCTGGATGGCCTGGAACACGATCGCTCCCGAGGAGTGGCGATTCGATTCGGCGGCGATCGGCTTCACAGCTCTCACACTCATCCTGTCGCTCCAGGCGTCGTACGCGGCACCCCTCATCCTGCTCGCGCAGAACCGGCAGGATGACCGCGACCGCGTGGCGCTCGAGAACGACCGTCAACGAGCCGAGCGCAACCTCGCTGACACCGAGTACCTCGCGCGTGAGATCGTGGCCCTGCGCCTCACCCTCGAGTCGCTCGAGAAGAGCACTGTGAGCCGCGAGACGCTGCGCGAGGAACTCGCCCAGGCGCTGGGCGCGCTCGACGACACCCCCGACGCATCGGAGAACCGCTGAAGATGACATCCGCCCCGTTGGCCGACCGGGTGCGCGAGGCCGTGGGCCGCGTCACCGACCCCGAGCTGCGCCGCCCCCTGTCGGAGCTCGACATGGTGCGCGATGTGACGGCATCGGGTGAGGACGTCCACGTCGCGATCGATCTCACGATCGTCGGCTGCCCCGCCTCCGACCGCATCGAGCGTGACGTGCGCGTGGCGGCAGAGAGCGTCGCCGGGGAGGGCCGCGCGACGGTCGAGCTCGGCGTGATGACGCCCGAGCAGCGCCAGGCGCTCACGGAACGACTCCGCGGTCCCCAGAAACGCAATCCGTTCGGCGAAGGAACCCTGACGCGCGTCATCGCGGTCACGAGCGGCAAGGGTGGCGTCGGAAAATCCACCGTCACCGCGAATCTCGCGGTATCGCTCGCGCGCCGCGGCCTCAAGGTCGGGCTCATCGACGCGGATGTGCACGGCTTCTCGATCCCGCAGCTGCTCGGGCTCGTGACCGACGGCGTGGCTCCGTCGCCGACGCAGGTGGGCGAGCTGATCCTGCCACCGGTCGCGCACGACGTGAAGACGATCTCGATCGGGATGTTCCTTCGCCAATCCGACGGCTCGACGCCGGGCGCTGTCATGTGGCGCGGACCCATGCTGCACCGCACGCTGCAGCAGTTCCTCACGGACGTGTTCTTCGGCGACCTCGACGTGCTGCTGCTCGACATGCCGCCCGGCACCGGCGATATCGCCATCTCGGCGGGCCACCTGCTGCCCGGAGCCGACGTGCTCGTGGTGACGACGCCGCAGCCCGCCGCGTCAGACGTCGCGATCCGATCCGGACTCGTCGCGCGCGAGGTCGGGCAACGCGTCATCGGCGTCGTCGAGAACATGGCCGCGATGACGATGCCCGACGGATCGAGTATGGATCTGTTCGGCTCCGGCGGCGGTGCGGAGGTCGCGCGTGCCCTCTCCACAGACGAGGAGGATGTCGCGGTTCTCGCGTCGATACCCCTCAGCCCCGCCTTGCGTTCCGACGGTGATGCCGGAGAGCCGATCGTCGTCGCGCACCCGGAGGATCCGAGCGCGATGGAGATCGAAGCGCTCGCCGACCGCGTCGTGGAGACCGGGCGCGGCGTGCTCGCAGGTCGGAAGCTGCCTGTCCGGACGAAGTAGATCGAGTCAGGTCGCCTCGTCGTCGTATGGGGGCGGATCCTCGGCCGAGAACGACTTCGCCACGAGCGGGGTCGTGCGCGGCGGTTGAACGGTCGCGGCGGTCGTCGTGCGGTTCGCCGACGGCTCATCGTCTTCGAGCAGGGCCTCGCGGATGATCCGACGGGGGTCGTACTGGCGCGGATCGAGCCGCTTCCAGTCGACGTCCTTCATCTCGTCGCCCATCTCCTCTTCGACGCGCGAGCGCGCGCCGCGCGCGTAGTCGCGCACACCGCGCACCGTGCGACCGAGCCATTCCGCTGCCTGCGGGAGGCGCTCGGGACCGATGAGGATCGCCGCGATGACCGCGATGAGGACGACCTTCTCGATCGCGAACCCGCTGAACATACCCCTCAGATTAGCGTCGTTCGGCGGAGCTCCCTGACAGCGCGGTGGTCGTAGTCTGGGGGGCATGACCCTGAGTGCTGTCGCCCGATTCGTCCGCGAGGCGATCGTCGAACCCGATCACATCGCCCGTGCACGCCAGACCGCCCTCGAACTGGGCGCCGCGCCCGTGAGTGCATCGGTCGGATCACAGTGCGCCGTCGTCGCCGCGGCATCAGGCGCACGCACGATGATCGAGATCGGCACGGGTGCCGGCGTGTCGGGCCTCTGGCTGATGCACGGCGCGCCCCAGGCGGTCCTGACGACCATCGACAGCGAGCCCGAGCACCTCGCCGCCGCGCGAGCCGCGTTCTCCTCCTCGAGCGTTCCCGTCTCGCGGGCGCGCTTCATCACGGGGCGCGCCGCCGATGTCCTCCCCCGCATGAACGAGGCGGCATACGACATCGTCCTCATCGATGCGGATCCCGAGAACGTCATCGACTACGTCGCGCACGGCCTGCGTCTGGCGCGCCCGGGCGGCACCGTTCTCGTTCCGCGCGTGCTCGCGGGTGGGCGCGTCGCAGACCCCGTCGCGCGCGATCCCCGCACCTCCGATCTTCGGAGCCTCATCACCGAGACGCTCGGCTCCGATCAGGTCGTCTCGTCATTGTCGACCCTCGACGAGGGCCTGCTGCAGATCGCAACCCGACGAACGGCGGAGGGCCGGACCCCCTGACGGGTATCCGGCCCTCCGATCGGCGAGAGACAGCTCAGGCTGCTTCCACTGCAGTGCCCAGCACGCGGTGGAGCTCCTTCGCCTCCTCGTCGTTCACCGACACGACGAGGCGTCCGCCGCCCTCGAGCGGCACGCGGACGATGATGAGGCGCCCCTCCTTGACGGCCTCCATGGGTCCGTCTCCGGTGCGCGGCTTCATAGCAGCCATAGTTGGCTCCCCTTCCTGATTGGTCCCCTTCAGTCTATCGCCCAGCGGATTCCCACCTCTGCGCGAATCGCTCGAATCTCGGGCGATATCGCGCGGAATCACGGCACAAGGAAGTACGTATTCCCGTGTCCGTACATCGCGTGGATCCAGGCGAACTGCGCCACCGTGCAGGCGCCGAGGACCGCGATCCGCCCCCAGGTCCGCGGCACCGCCACCGCGACGGCACCCCAGAGAGGGGCGAGCGGGAAGAGCAGTCGCAGCGTGCTCGACTGCGGGAACAGCACGAGGGCGAGGTAGACGAGGCAGCTCGCCACCCACAGGCGCGTCTCGGTCCCCAGGGTGCGCACGCTGGGGAGGGCGAAGAGGCCCACGGCACCGGCAACGAGCGCCGCGAGAATAGCGTATCCCGCCCACTCGGGGATCCCCCAGATCCCCGCCCAGACGGCGGCCCCCTGCAGCCATCCCTCGCCGGGGACGAAGCCGCTCGCATCGGATCCGAGCCAGCCGCGGCGCCAGGCGAGCTCCGTTGCGAAGTACGCCGAGGGGTCGCCCGTCGCAGTGTTCGCGATCACCGGCCACGCGAAGCCGACGACCGTCCCCAGGGCGCCGAGGGCAAGGATGTGCACGATCTCTGCGCGGCGGATCGGATCGTCTCGACGATGAAGGATCCGCCAGATGCCGAGCAGGGCGATCGTGAGCGGCAGGGCGAGCTCCCCCGGCCGAGTGAAGCCCATCGCGGGGATGAGCGCGTAGAGCGGCCACCACACCCGTTTCGCGAGGCACACGAGCGCCCACATCGCGAGCGCGAGGAACAGGGCCTCCGCGTACGCGACCTGGAAGAGCAGACCGAGCGGTCCCGCGGCGGCAAAGGCGACGGCCCAGAGGGCGGCGTCCGCGCCGATCCGATCCACGAGAAGTGTGTGAATCGCGAGGCACGCGGCGCCGCCCGCGACGAGAGAGACGAGCGCCGCGCAGGCACCCCACGCGTTCGCGACGGCCCACACGTCGTCTGAGCCGAACCCCGCGCCGGGCACGATGGCTGCGAGCACCCGCGCGATCGCAGGGAAGATCGGCATGAACGCCCATGCGTTCTGCTGCACCTCCCCGTTCGAGGTCGGCAGTTCCGTCGGATAACCGTTCAGGGCGATCTCGCGATACCACGCACCGTCCCACGCCACGATGTAGTCGAACAGCGACGGATCTGAGCCGTGCCGCCCGTCGACGGGTGCGAGCGCCGTGCTCACGAGCGCGAGGGCGGTCGTCACGAGCCGTGCGGCGGCGTACACGGCAAGAACCCGCGCCCACGCGGGAAGCGCCGTGAACCGCGCGACGGCCGACGCCTCCCGCGTCAGGCGCCCGTCAGCCATCCCCGAAGACCCCGCTCGACGTCCTCGATCTCGCTGATGCGTACGCGCTCCTCGTCGTGGTGCGCGAGCTGGCCGTCTCCGGGGCCGTAGTTCACGGCGGGGATGCCGAGTTCGCTGAATCGCGCGACGTCGGTCCAGCCGTACTTCGGCTTCGGCACACCACCGACCGCCGCCGCGAACGACTGCGCGATCGGCGCGTCGAGTCCGGGGCGCGCGGCGGGCGAGAGATCGGTGATCTCGACCTCGTACTCATCGAAGAGGCGCCGCACGTAGGCGACGGCCTCCTCCGTCGACTTGTCCGGCGCGAAGCGGAAGTTGACCTCGACCTCGCAGGCGTCGGGGATCACGTTGCCTGCGACGCCGCCCGAGATGCGCACGGCATTCAGTCCCTCGCGATAGGCCAGCCCCTCGACTTCGACGGTCTTCGCCGTGTAGCCGGCGAGCTTGTTCAGGATCGGAGCCGCGAAGTGGATCGCGTTCTCCCCCATCCAGGAGCGCGCGCTGTGCGACCGGATCCCCGATGTACGCACGATGGCGCGCAGGGTGCCGTTGCACCCGCCCTCGATGCCACCATTCGACGGTTCGCCGAGGATCGCGAAGTCGCCCACGAGCAGATCGGGGCGCGTGCGCGCGAGGCGCCCGAGCCCGTTCTTCGTCGCCTCGACCTCTTCGTGGTCGTACCAGACCCAGGTGATGTCGAACGCGGGCTCCGTGAGCTCGGCCGCGAGCTTCAGCTGCACCGCGACGCCCGACTTCATGTCGACGGTGCCGCGCCCCCAGATGAGGGCCTCGCCGTTCTCTGTGACGTCGCGTGTCGGGAGATTCTCGGAGATGGGGACGGTGTCGAGGTGCCCCGCGATGATGACGCGCTGCGCGCGACCCAGGCTCGTCCGCGCGATGACAGCGTCGCCGTCGCGGATGACCTCCAGGTGGTCGCACGCGCCGAGCGAGGCGACAACCGCATCGGCCAGGGCCTTCTCGTCTCCCGATTCGCTCGGGATGTCGCAGATGGCGCGGGTGATGTCGGCAGACGACGCGGTGAGATCGAGCATGCGTCCCAGCCTATTCGGCGCAGGTGATCTCGCCGAGTCTCGGTAGCCTGGATGCCATGACTGACACGCGCTGGGCTTCCGGCGTCGGCATCGCGACCATCGCGTCCGACGGCACGGTTCTCGACACCTGGTACCCCTCTCCCGCCCTCTCCCCCCTCTCCGCCCGCGACGTCTCCACCGAGCGCGACGCGCTCGCTCGGCAGACCGGTCCCGACGATCGACGCGATGTCGTGACCGATGTCGTCGAGATCGAGGTCGACCTCGACGCGCCGGTCGGCTCGACGAGCGACGCCTACCTCCGGCTGCACGCGCTTTCCCACCTGCTCGTCGCGCCCAACGAGATCAGCCTCGAAGGCATCTTCGCGCATCTTCCGAACAATGCGTGGACGAATGCGGGCCCCGCGACGCCCGCGTTCGCCGCCGCGAACCTCCCCACGCTCCGACGCGCCGGCATCCAGGTGTACGCGCAGGACAAGTTCCCGCGGATGACCGACTACGTGCTCCCCGAGGGAGTGCGCATCGGCGATGCATCGCGGATCCGCCTGGGCGCCCACCTCGCCCCCGGAACCGTCGTCATGCACGAGGGTTTCGTGAACTTCAACGCTGGGACGGTCGGATCCTCGATGGTCGAGGGGCGCATCTCGCAGGGAGTCGTCGTCGGCGACGGATCCGATATCGGCGGCGGTGCCTCGATCATGGGCACGCTCTCGGGCGGCGGAACGCATCGCGTCTCGATCGGCGAGCGCACGCTGCTCGGGGCGAACGCGGGGCTCGGCATCTCGCTCGGAGACGACTGCGTCGTCGAGGCGGGCCTCTACGTCACGGCAGGAACGAAGATCGTCCTCGCCGACGAGCCGAAGACCGCCGATGGCGCGCCCCAGATCGTCAAGGGTGCGCAGCTGTCGGGTGTGAACGGACTGCTGTTCCTCCGCAACTCGGTCACGGGATCCATCGAGGCGCGCAGGCGCCAGGGGGTCGGTGTGACGCTCAACGAGACGCTGCACGCCTAGCAGCACACACGAAAAGGCGGCCGCACTCCTTCCGAGGAGAACGGCCGCCTTTTTCGTGGGGCTTACTTGCCGGGGTACTGGCGTTCGGGCGAGCCCGTGTACAGCTGCTGCGGGCGGCCGATCTTGCCACGGCGGTCGAGGTTGCCCTCGCGCCACTGCGCGAGCCACCCAGGCAGGCGGCCGATGGCGAACAGCACCGTGAACACGCGCATGGGGAAGCCCATGGCCTTGTAGATGACGCCCGTGTAGAAGTCGACGTTCGGGTAGAGGTTGCGCGCCTGGAAGTACTCATCGCTCAGCGCGAGCTCCTCGAGCTCCTTCGCCAGGTCGAGAAGCGGGTCGTTGACGCCGAGAGCGGCGAGAACCTCGTCGGCCGACTGCTTGACGATCTTCGCGCGCGGGTCGTAGTTCTTGTAGACGCGGTGCCCGAAGCCCATGAGCTTCACGCCGTCTTCCTTGTTCTTCACGCGCTCGACGAAGCGCTTCACGCCCTCGCCCGAGTCGCGGATCTGGCCGAGCATGTTCAGCACAGCCTCGTTGGCGCCACCGTGCAGCGGGCCGGACAGTGCCTGGATGCCCGCGGAGATCGACGCGAACTGGTCGGCACCCGTCGAGCCCACGAGGCGCACCGTCGAGGTCGAGGCGTTCTGCTCGTGGTCCTCGTGGAGGATGAGAAGGCGCTCGAGGGCACGCGCCATGACCGGGTCGACCTCGTACGGCTCTGCCATGTTTCCGAAGTTGAGGCGCAGGAAGTTCTCGACATAGCCGAGGGAGTTGTCGGGGTACAGGAAAGCCTGACCGGACGACGTCTTGTGCGCGTACGCCGCGATGACCGGGAGCTTGGCGAGCAGACGGATGATGTTCGTCTCGACGTGCTCGGGGTTGTCGGGGTCGGACTGTCCCTCGTAGTACGTCGAGAGGGCCGAGGTGGCGGACGACAGGACGGCCATCGGATGCGCGCCGGACGGCAGCGCCGAGAAGAAGCGCTTGAGGTCCTCGTGGAGCAGGGTGTGGCGACGAATCTTGTCGTCGAACTCCGCGAGCTCGTCGGCCGTGGGCAGCTCGCCGTAGATGAGCAGCCACGCCACCTCGAGGAAGCTCGCGTTCTCGGCGAGCTGGTCGATCGGATATCCGCGGTAGCGCAGGATTCCGGCTTCGCCGTCGATGTACGTGATGTCGGACATCGTCGACGACGTGTTGACGAATCCGTAGTCGAGAGCGGTGTATCCGGTCTGCTTGGAGAGGGTCGAGACGTCGATCGCGGGCTTCCCGTCGACGGCCGGCAGCACCGGGAACTCTGCGATCTTCTCACCGACGGTCAGCGTGGCCTTCTCGGGCAGGTTTCCCGCGTCGCTCACGGCGCCTCCTCGTGGGTTGTGTCTTCGATCCAACGTTGGATTCGCCCGCGGGTTCTGCGGACATCCCGCCATAGCCTACCGGCCCCCGGGGGCAACTGTGAAAATCGGCAATCTTGCCGGGAATCCCCCTGTGGATCCCTACGAAATCTCAGTCGGCGACGGCCCGCAAGCGCTCCGAGGCCGCGCGGGCACGCTCGTCGGAGACTGTCAGCGACAGACGCACATGTCGAGGAAAGAAGTCTCCGTAGAAGACGCCCGGACCCGCGAGGATCCCGAGCTCGGCGAGCCGGGCCATCGACTCCCACGCGTCGCGATCCTCCGTCGCCCACAGGTAGAGCCCCGCTTCGCTCCCCTCGACGCGGAAACCCGCCTCTTCGATGGCGGGCTTGAGCAGCTCACGCCGCGCGCGATAGATCTCCCGCTGGTGTGCGACGTGCTCATCGTCGCCCAGCGCGACAGCCATGGCGTGCTGCACGGGCGCGGGCGGCATGAGCCCGAGGTGCTTGCGGTTCTTCAGCAGCTGCGCGACGATCCGCCCGCAGCCGGCCACGAACGCGGCCCGGTACCCAGCGAGATTCGACTGCTTGCTGAGCGAGTAGACGCTGAGAAGGTTCTTGCGCGAATCGCCCGCGACACGGGGATCCAGCACGCTCGGCACGCGCTCCGTCGCCCACGGGCCGTCCCAGCCGAGCTCGGCGTAGCACTCGTCGCTCGCGAGCACGGCGCCGAGCTCACGCGCCCTCTCGACGGCGGCGCGCAGCTCGTCTGCACTCCACACCCGCCCGTCGGGATTGCCCGGGGAGTTGATCCAGACGAGCTTCGTCTCCTCGGGCCACTCGGCGGGATCGTCGGAGGGAACCGGTGTCGCCCCCGCGACGCGCGCGCCGACGTCGTAGGTCGGATACGCGGCTCGCGGGTGGACGACGACATCGCCTTCGCCGAGGCCCAGCAGGGTCGGCAGGAGCGCGACGAGTTCCTTGGATCCGATCGTCGGGAGAACATTGCGCTCTTCGAGACCCGGAACACCGCGTCGGCGCGCGAACCAGTCGCAGATCGCCGAGCGGACCTCCGGCGTGCCCGCCGCAGTCGGATAGCCGTGCGCGTCGGTCGCTTCGACAAGCGCATCGCGGATGATCCGCGGCGTCGGATCGACGGGCGAACCGATCGACAGATCGCAGATGCCGTCAGGATGCTCCGCGGCGCGCTCGCGGTACGGCGTGACCTTGTCCCACGGGTAGTCGTCGAGGTCGCCGATCGCCATCGCGCTACTCGCCCTGCGGCGGCAGCGCGGAGATGACCGGGTGATCCTTCGCGATCACACCCACCTTCGCGGCGCCGCCCGGCGAGCCCACGTCCTCGAAGAACTCGACGTTGGCCTTGTAGTAGTCCTCCCACTCATCGGGGAGGTCATCTTCGTAGTAGATCGCCTCGACGGGGCACACGGGCTCGCACGCGCCGCAGTCGACGCACTCGTCGGGGTGGATATAGAGGCTTCGTTCACCCTCATAGATGCAGTCGACCGGGCACTCATCGATGCAGGCGCGGTCTTTGACGTCCACGCAGGGAAGGGCGATCACGTAAGTCACGTCAACGATTCTACGCGGGCCGCGGGGCAAGCGCTCCGAAGGCGAGCCTTAGTGTTTCGCCTCGTTACCCGTGCGGATGCGCGGCCATGCCGCCACGAGGAGCACGACGCCCGTCAGCACAAGCGACCACGCGATTCCGAACGGGAACTCGCCCTCCGCGGCCTGCGGGACGACGACGGATCCGCCCGGGCCGCGGCCCGAGAACACGACGAGCGCGCCGAGCATGCCGAGGCCGCAGGCCAGGACCGCTCCCCTGTCCTCGATGAGCAGGCGCACCGCGAGCATGAGCCCCAGGCAGCCAAGGCCCGCGACGATCATGCCGACGGGCGCCCAGCCCACCGTGAACGGGTGCGAGATCGTGCCCGCGACGCCGAACACGGCTCCCGCCGCGAAGGCGAGGATCCATGCCACGGCGCGCGCGAGCAGACCCGGGGGCATGGGTGCGCTCAGCCCTGACGCTTGCGGCGCGCGGCGTCGCGGCCGCGCTGCGTCTGGTCGAGCACAACCTTGCGGATGCGCACGGCTTCGGGCGTGACCTCGACGCACTCGTCCTCGGCCGCGAACTCGAGCGACTCCTCGAGCGAGAGGATGCGCGGGGGCGTCAGCGACTCGAACGAGTCGGCCGTCGCGGAGCGCATGTTCGTGAGCTTCTTCTCCTTCGTGATGTTCACGTCCATGTCGTCGGCGCGCGAGTTCTCGCCGACAACCATGCCCTCGTACACCTCTTCCGTGGGCTTCACGAAGAACGACATGCGCTCCTGCAGGGCGATCATCGCGAACGGCGTGACGGCACCCGCACGGTCGGCGACGATGGATCCCGCCTGGCGCGCGACGATCTCGCCCGCCCACTCGCTGTAGCCATGAGAGATCGCGTTCGCGATGCCCGTGCCACGGGTGACCGAAAGGAACTGCGTGCGGAAGCCGATGAGACCGCGCGACGGGACGATGAACTCCATGCGGATCCATCCGGTGCCGTGGTTCGTCATCGACTCCATGCGGCCCTTGCGCGCCGCGAGCAGCTGGGTGATCGATCCGAGGTGCTCTTCGGGCACGTCGATCGTGAGGTGCTCGTAAGGCTCGGTGGTCTTGCCGTTCTCGTCCTTGCGCGTGACGACCTGCGGCTTGCCGACGGTGAGCTCGAAGCCCTCACGACGCATGTTCTCGACGAGGATCGCGAGCTGCAGCTCGCCGCGGCCCTGCACCTCCCATGTGTCGGGCTTGCCGATGTCGTTGACGCGGATCGACATGTTACCGATGAGCTCACGGTCGAGGCGGTCCTTCACCATGCGTCCCGTGAGCTTGTGCCCCTTGACCTTGCCGACGAGCGGCGACGTGTTCGTGCCGATCGTCATCGAGATGCTCGGCTCGTCCACCGTGATCTGCGGAAGGGGGCGGATGTCCTCGGGGTCGGCGATCGTCTCGCCGATCATGATGTCCTCGAAGCCGGCGATGACGGCGATGTCCCCCGGGCCGGCCTGCTCGGCCGGGTAGCGGTCGAGCGCCTTCGTCATCTGCAGCTCGGTGATGCGCGCGTTGCGGGTCGTGCCATCGCGGCGCACCCAGGCGACCGTCTGACCCTTCTTGAGCGTGCCGTTGAACACGCGCAGCAGCGCGAGACGGCCGAGGAACGACGACGAGTCGAGGTTCGTCACCCATGCCTGCAGGGGGGCTTCGTCGTCGTACGTCGGGGCAGGAACGTGCTCGAGGATCGCCTCGAACAGCGGCTCAAGGTCGTCGTTGTCGGGAAGCGAGCCGTCGGCGGGCCGCGTGCGGCTCGCGGCGCCCGCGCGACCCGAGGCGTACACGACCGGCACGTCGAGCAGCGCGTCGACGTCGAGGTCGGGCACGTCGTCGGCGAGGTCACCCGCGAGGCCGAGCAGCAGGTCCTGGGCCTCGCCCTCGACCTCCTCGATGCGCGCGTCGGGGCGGTCAGTCTTGTTCACGAGCAGGATCACCGGAAGCTTCGCCTCGAGCGCCTTGCGCAGCACGAAACGGGTCTGCGGCAGCGGGCCCTCCGACGCGTCGACGAGGAGCACGACGCCGTGCACCATCGACAGACCGCGCTCGACCTCGCCGCCGAAGTCGGCGTGGCCCGGGGTGTCGATCACGTTGATCGTGATGGGCTCGTCGGTGTGCTCGCCGTTGTAGGTGATCGCCGTGTTCTTGGCGAGGATCGTGATCCCCTTTTCGCGCTCGAGATCATTCGAGTCCATGGCGCGTTCGTCGACGTGCTCGTGTGCCCCGAAGGAACCGGTCTGCCGCAGCATGGCATCGACCAGAGTGGTCTTGCCGTGGTCGACGTGAGCGACGATCGCGACGTTGCGGAGATCTGAACGGTGGGCAAGCGCCATGAAGGGATCCTTCTGGGTTGGTGAAGCGCCCCGAAACCAGGGCAATCCATCCTATCGTCTCCCTCTCGGACGAATGCTGGGCAGTCACACCCCGAGCGAGAAGCCGCCCGTCTGGAGGAGCGAGAAGGCGATCCACGCCGCGAGCACGACGCCCACCGCGACGGCGCGCCACTCCCACGTGCGCGTCACGACGCCGGATCCGCCCGCGGCGTTCGCGTGCAGGCGCTGGAGCTGCTCGATCTCGACCTCCGCCGGATCCTCCGAGGCACGCTTGAGGGAACGATGCAGGCGGCGCGAGGATCCACCCCACGCCGTGACCCGCGTGCCGTCGCGCAGCTCGAACTCGGCGCTGTAACGCAGGCGCACGCCGGAGACGGCCGACCACGGCAGCTCGACGATACGCAGCAGGTTGAACAGGCGGGCCCCCTTCTCGTCGGCCTCGACGCGAGGGATCGTCTGGAAGACCCACACCACCCAGAGAATCGCCAGCAGCCACGGCGCAACGAGGAATGCGTCCCACGCACCGGCGCGCACCGCCATGTCGATGAGCAGATATCCGCACACGACGGCGGCGATGCCGAGCCACACCCATCCCATGACGGAGCGGAACACGAGCTTCTCAGCGGATTCGGGCATACGCACTAGCTTACGAAACGGCGCTGGGCGCCCTCCTCATCTCGAGGAGGACGCCCAGCGGGCCAGTCGGCTCAGGCGCCGAGCGCCAGATCACGCCCCGGAATCGCCTCGAGCAGGCGACGGGTGTACTCCTGCTCCGGCGCCTCGAAGACGCGGTCGACCGAGCCCTGCTCGACGACGCGCCCCTTCTCCATGACGCACACGAGGTCGGCCGCGACGCGCACGACCGCCAGATCGTGCGTGATGAACAAGTACGTCAGACCGAGTTCGTCCTGCAGTTCCGCGAGAAGCTGCAGGATCTGATCCTGCACGAGCACGTCGAGCGCCGAGACGGCCTCGTCGAGCACGACGATCGATGGCTTGAGCGCGAGCGCACGCGCGATCGCGATGCGCTGGCGCTGGCCGCCCGACAGCTCGTTCGGATACCGCTCCGCGAGCGCGCGGGGAAGCGCCACCTGCTCGAGCAGCTCCATGACCCGCTCTCGCCGCGATGCCTGATCGCCGACGCCGTGGACCTTCAGCGGCTCCGAGATGAGCGCACCGATCGACCGCATAGGATCGAGCGATCCATACGGATCCTGGAACACGGGCTGCATGCGCCCGCGCAGCTCGAACACGTCCCGATGCGTCATGTCGGTCGTGTCGCGCCCCTCGATCCGGACGGATCCGCTCGTCGCTTTCTCGAGCTGCAGCACCATCTTCGCGACGGTCGACTTGCCGGATCCGGACTCGCCGACGAGCGCGAGCGTGCGCCCCTTCGGGATCTGGAACGACACATCGTCGACGGCACGGAACGGCTCGCTGCGCATGCCGCCCGTGCGGATCCGGTAGTCCTTCACGAGGTTCTCGACCTCGACGACGGGCGTCTGACCCGTGATCGCGGACGTCGACTGCTCCGCGTGGTTCTCCACGATCGAGGTCTGGATCCGCTTCGAGGCGAGGCTCGGTGCGGCCGCGACGAGTCGCTTCGTGTACGGGTGCTGCGGATCCTCGAGAATCGTGCGGCTGGGGCCCGACTCGACGATCTCGCCCCGGTTCATCACGATGATCCGGTCGGCGCGGTCGGCCGCGAGACCGAGATCGTGCGTGATGAACAGCACAGACGTGCCCTTCTCGCGCGTGAGCGAGGCGAGGTGATCGAGGATCACCTTCTGCACCGTCACGTCGAGTGCGCTCGTGGGCTCGTCGGCGATCAGCAGCTTCGGATCGGCCGCGAGGCCGATGCCGATGAGCGCACGCTGGCGCATGCCACCCGAGAACTGGTGCGGGAACTGGTGCAGTCGGCGTTCGGCATCGGCGAGTCCGGCCTGCTTCAGCACCTCGATCGTGCGGGCATGCACGTCCTTGCGGCTCGTCGCCAGGCCGTTCGCGCGGATCGTCTCCTTCACCTGGAAGCCGATCGACCACACGGGGTTGAGGTTCGACATCGGGTCCTGCGGGACGTATCCGATCTCGCGGCCGCGGATCGCCTCCATCTCGGTCCGAGACGCGGAGGTGAGCTCCTTGCCGTCGAGCGTGATCGATCCGCCCGTCACCTTGCCGGTGCCGGGAAGCAGGTCGATGATGGCCGTCGCCGTCGTCGACTTGCCCGATCCGGACTCGCCGACGATCGCGACCGTCTCGCCCTCGTACACATCGAGATCGATGCCGTGCACGACGTTCTTCTGCTTCTTGCCTCGGCCGAACGCGATGCGCAGATCACGGACGGACAGGAGCGGCTGATCGCTCATCGCTCGGCCCTCGCCTTCGGATCCAGGGCGTCCCGAAGGATCTCGCCCAGCGTGATGAATGCCAGCACCGCGCACGTGAGCGCGAGCGACGGCCAGAACAGCGCCATCGGCGCGGTGCGGATCGTCGTCTGCGCCTGTCCGATGTCGGCGCCCCACGAGATCGTGTCGCCTCCCAGGCCAACGCCGAGGAAGGCCAGCACCGACTCGGCGACGATGGCGTTGCCGAGTCCGATCGTCGCGACGACGATCACGGGCGCCATCGCGTTCGGCAGCACGTGCACGACGAGCGTGCGGAACCGGCTCATCCCGATCGCGATGGACGCCATGACATAGTCCGACTGCTTCACGCGCAGGATCTCGGCGCGCACGATGCGCGCCGTCGACGCCCACGAGAAGCCACCGATCGCGAACGCGAGGGTGAGCATCGTGCGCTGCTCCGCGGGCATCACCGTCATCACGACGATCGCCGCGATGATGTACGGAATCGTGAAGAAGATGTCGCCGACGCGCGAGAGCAGCGAGTCGAGCCACCCGCCGTAGAAGCCCGCGAAGGCGCCCATGACGAGGCCGACGCCGGTGCCAATGAGCGTCGCGAGAAGGCCGACGACGACCGAGGTGCGCGCACCGTATGCGATGCGCGTCCAGATGTCGCAGCCCTGCCGGGTGAAGCCGAGGGGGTGGCCGGCCTCGGGCTCGCCGTTGCTGTTCGCCAGACTGCAGACACCGCCGGAGGGCGAGATGTTCGTGAAGAGGGACGGGAACGCCGCCATGACGACGATGATGAGGCCGACGACGACGGAGACCCAGAACAGCGGGCGCTTGCGCATATCGCGCCACGCGTCGAGCCAGAGATTGCTGCGTTTCTCGTCGACGCGCACCTGATCGACGACGACCTCCGCCTCCGCGACGGGCGCGACGAAGTGAGTGTTACGAGACATAGCGGATCCTCGGGTCGAGAAGACCGTAGAGCAGGTCGATCAGCAGATTGATGAGCACGTAGACGATGACGAAGATCGTCACGAACGACACGATCGTGGGCGTCTCGTGCTTCAGGATCGCGGTGTAGAGCGTGAAGCCGACCCCCGGGATGTTGAAGATCGTCTCCGTCACGGTCGCCCCGACCATGAGCACGCCGAACTGCGTGCCCGTGTCGGTGACCATCGGGATCAGCGAGTTGCGCAGAACGTGCACGGGGATGACCCGGCGGCGCGGCAGCCCCTTTCCGTAGGCCGTGCGCACCCAGTCCTGACCGAGCGTCTCGATCGTCGACGAGCGCATGAGCCGCATGCTCGTCGCGTAGATGCTGAATCCGAGCGTGATCGCGGGCAGGATGAGCCCGCTCCAGCCGTTGTTCTCGCCGACACTCGGGCTGAACCAGCCGAGTTGGACGCCGAAGACGAACTGGGCGAAGAAGCCGACGACGAATACAGGAACCGCGACGAAGACGAGCGCGATCACGAGCATCGCGTGGTCGAAGATCGTGTTCTTCAGCAGCGCCGACGCCGCGCCGATCACGATCGCGAGGATGAACGCGAGCGCGACAGCCTCGACCGCGAGCCGGAGCGTCACGGGGAACGCACGGATCAGTGTGTCGAGCACGGGTTGTCCGTTGAACCCGACACCGAAGTCGAGGCGGAAGATGCCACCGAGGTAATTCAGGTATTGGATCAGGAACGGCTGGTCGAGCATGTAGCGCTCGCGCAGCTGGTCGAGCAGCGCCTGCGGCGGCTGTTTGTCGCCGAACAGCGCGGCGATCGGGTCGCCGGGCATGGCGAACACCATGTAGTAGATCAGCAGCGTCGCCCCGAGGAACACGGGAATGACCTGCAGGATCCGTTTGAGGATGTAGATAGCCACCCTCTGGCCTCCTTACCGAGAAGAGTTCACGACATAACACGAGGCGGTGGCGAGTGCGCCACCGCCTCGTGTCAGCGGTCGGTCGTAGCGGTCAGATCACTCCCAGGGGTTGATCTCGTTTGCCTGCTCCCAGAGTTCCGCTGCCTTCTCAGGATTGTACTCGAGCACGTCGGCGCCCTCGAGCGAGTCGCTCCAGCCGTCGATGACGGGCGAGGTGAAGTCGCTCGCCGGAGTACGCGTGCCCTGGAAGATCACGTCGGTGATCTCCTCACGGTTGATCGCCATCGAGATGGCCTGGCGGCGCAGCTGGCCTTCCTCGCCCGCGAAGTGCTCCTGCTCCTGGTGGATCGTGAACGACTGGAAGATCGCCGCGGCGTCGTTGACCCAGCGGTCACCGAGCTCGTCCTCGTACGTCGCGAAGGCCGAGTCCGGGATTGCGTCGAGCACGTCGAGCTCGTTGCCGAGCAGATCAGCGTATGCCGTGTCCTGCGTCGCGTAGAACGTGATCCGGAGACCCTCGTTCTGAGGCACGCGAGGACCGTCGTAGTCGGGGTTGACCGCGAGGTCGATCTTCACGTCGTGCTCCCACGCGCCCTCGCCGTCGAGCATGTACGGACCGTTGCCGATCGGGTTGTTGCCGAACGCCTCCATGTCCTCGAACGCGACGTCGGGCAGGGGGTAGAACGCCGAGTAGCCGAGGCGCTGCGCGAAGTCGGCGGCCGGCTTGTTGAGCGTGATCGTGAACGTGTAGTCGTCGACCTGCTCGAGGCCCGACAGCTCATCGTGGTTCTCGTCCCAGCTGAAGCCCTCGATGTCCTCGAAGAAGTAGCTCGAGAGCTGCGCGTTGTCGAGCGCCGCGCCGTAGTTCCACGCGTTGATGAAGTTGTCGGCCGTGACCTCTTCGCCGTTCGAGAAGGTGAGGCCCTCGCGGATCTTCACCGTGAGCTCGGTCGGCGAGTCGACCGTGATCGACTCGGCGACGTCGTTCTCGACGGATCCGTCAGCGTTGTACTTGATGAGGCCCGCGAAGATCGCGTCGAGGATCTTGCCGCCGCCGACCTCGTTCGTGTTGGTCGGGATGAGCGGGTTCTGCGGCTCGGATCCGTTGGCGTTGATGGCGCCGCCATCGGCCTTCGTGATCTCGTCGAAGATCGGCACCGAGTGCCAGTCGAACTGCACGTTCTCGACGTCTTCGCTCCAGCCGCCGACGACGTTCGAGTACCACAGCGGGATCGACGGCAGGTCCTGCAGGAGGACTTCCTGCGCCTGCTGGAACAGCTCGTTCGCCTCCGCGGGATCCGCGGTCGAGATGCCCTCTTCGAGAAGCGAGTCGAACTCCTCCGACGAGTAGTCGCCGTCGTTCGATCCGGCGCCCGTGGCGTAGAGCGGGCCGAGGAAGTTGTACAGGCCCGGGTAGTCGGCCTGCCAGCCGGTGCGGAACGCGCTGTCGATAGTGCGGTTGGTGACCTCTTCACGCAGCCCGGCGAAGTCGGGGTACGGCACGCCGACCGCGTCGATACCGAGGGTGCCGGAGATCGAGTTCGCGACCGCGTCGACCCAGGCCTGGTGGCCGCCGTCCGCGTTGAAGGCGAGCCCGAACTCGAGCGAGCTGCCGTTCGAGTCGTCGGTTGTCTCGTCGCCGGGGTCGCTCGCGCCGCAGCCGGTGAGGGCAAGAGCCCCGGCACCGAGCACGGCAACGCCCGTGAGGGCGATCCTGTTGCGCTTCACGTGTGCTCCTTGAAGAAGGGATGGGTAACCGTCCGCTGTGTCGCGCTGCGACAGACGCGGACTGTGCAGTGACTCTATGCGTTCACGAAGAATGCACCAAGCCTTTGCCCAAACCGTTACACAGGATTTATCCATCTTCACCCCGGCTGTGCAATCTGCTCAACGCGCGAGTCGATCGCCCTGATCCGCCTCGCACACCGCTGTGGCACGCTGACAGACGTGACCGTTCCGCGCACCCGCCCCGACCGCCCCAAGCCGGACTCGCCCGAGACCTCGCGCTCCCGAGCGCGCCTCGCGTGGGAGGTCGCGATCGTGCTCGCGCTGTCGATCGGACAGTCGGCCATGTACTCCGTTCTCTCGTTCGTGCGCTCGCTGACGCGCGATGCGGCCCTCGCCGATCAGGCGACCTCGCTCAATCCGGCCCGCGCCGACCAGGCCGTCTGGGACGCGATCTACCGCGTCTTCGACGTCTTCTTTGATCTGTGCCTCGTCGCCCTCGTCGTGTACCTGCTGTGGGAGCCCGGCCGCAGCGCCCTGCGTCGCATCGGCCTTGATCTTTCACGTTTCGGACGCGACACCGGCGTCGCGGTGCTGCTGCTCGCCGGCATCGGGATCCCCGGACTCGCCCTCTACGCGATCAGCCGCCTCTCCGGGCTCACCCTCGAGGTGCAGGCGGCCGAGCTCGACGCGGCGTGGTGGACGATCCCGCTCCTCCTGCTCTCGGCTGTGCGCGCCGGGCTGCTCGAGGAGGTGATCCTGAACGGATACCTCGGCGAGCGCTTCGGCACGCTCGGCTGGAGCCCCACGCGGATCCTCATCGGCATCGCGCTGCTGCGCGGTCTGTACCACCTGTATCAGGGCCCGGCGATGGCGCTCGGCAACGTCGTCATGGGCCTCGTCTTCGGTTGGATCTATCTGCGCTGGCGCCGTGTCATGCCCCTCGTCATCGCCCACGCCCTCCTCGACACGGTCGCCTTCGTCGGCTACCCCCTCGCGGCCCCCTACCTCCCCTGACCCGCATTTCCACAAGTCTTCACCGAGTCCGGTGCAATTCACCGCGGACTCGACGAAGACTTGCGGACCCGTCGATCGCGCTTCCGTGGCAACGATCTGGGCAGGGCAGCGTGCTCACAATGACCCGAACCACCGGATCTCTCCACATTCGCAGAGATCGGCTGACGCGTGACGTGACATCTTTGCCACACTCACCGCATGCCCACGAACCTGACCGATGAGAGCGACGTCCTCCCCTGCCCCGCCGACCTCCTCGTCCGCAGAACCTATGGGGCGGGGTTCGACGCATACGTGCGGACGCACGACATCGTCCGGCTGCTGCCAGGTGTGTATGTCGATCAGACGGCCTGGCGCGATCTCGCTCCGTGGGAGCGCTACCTGGCGAAGGTGCACGCTGTCCGGCACAAGCGACCGGATGCGGTGTTCGTGCTCGAATCCGCGGCCGTTCTGCGCGGTCACCCGGTCCTGCCCCGTCAGCCCTACGTCCATGTCCTCGCCGACACGAAGGGCGCGGCACGGATCACGGGCACGATCCAGGGCCACTACTTTTCGGATCCGATTACCCCGGAGCAATCGTCAGGGTTCCTGCATACGAGCGCAGTCGACACAGGCGTCGACCTCGCACGCGTGCGCCACCCGGCATACGGGCTCGCCGTGCTCGATCACATCATCCGCACCCGCGCGTCGACGATCGGCGAGATCACTGCCACGAATGACGCACGGGACAGCTCCCGCGGACGGAGCGCCGCGCGCTGGGCCATCAGCCGCGCGACAGGAATTCCTGAATCGGTCCTCGAGTCGATCAGCATCGCCGTCATCGAGTGGCTCGGCTTCGAATCTCCGGAGCTCCAGGCCTCATTCGACATCGGCGAGCTCGGCACCGCGCGGGTCGACACTTACTGGCCGCGCGAGAATGTGATGGGCGAAGCCGACGGCGATTCCAAGTACCGAATGCACCCCGGTGGCACCGAGGCCGCGCTCATTCAGGAGAAGAAACGAGAGGATGCTCTCCGGCGTCTCGCAGACGGCTTCGCGCGATGGGGTTGGTCGGCATGCCGTCGACCAGAGGTTCTCGAGAAGATCCTCGCCGACGAGGGAGTACGACGCGTGCGGCCCCGGGACAACACGCGCCTCCGAACAGTACGTGCTCTCCTGGCTCCGTGATCCAGCAGATCTTCGACATTTCGACAAGTCTTCACCGAGTCCGGTGCAATTCACCGCGGACTCGATGAAGACTTGTGGACTTGGCGCGTGGAGTGCCTTAGACCCCGGCTGCGTGCAGCGCCGGAACGATCTGAGTCGTCATGAGCGGCGCGAGGTCGGCGCCGAGCGGGCCCCGATCGTCGATCCAGCGGATCTCTTCGATCTCGGCAGCCGGGGCCGTCACCTCGACGGGCGGGTGGGTGAACACCGTGCCGCGCACCGCGTAGCCGCCCTCGTTCGCGGCGGGCGCCTCGAAGACCCCGAGCAGCCGCATCTGCGCCGGGTCGAGCTCGACGCTCAGCTCCTCCCGGATCTCACGGACCGCCGCCTCGACGGCGCTCTCGCCCGGATCCGGCTTCCCGCCCGGCTGCATCAACATGCTCGTCCCGCGCTTGCGCACCGCAAGCAGATGCCCCGTATCGGGGTGGCGCAGGACGACGGCACTCACGTGGATCCGCTTCGCATCATGGTCGATCATCGCTCGAACCTCGCCGCTCCCTCGTGCGTGAGCGCTTCGCGGATCCGCTCGCGCATGTCGTCACTGAGGCCCGCCTCGTCGAGCTCGTTTATGGGGCACCACCATGCGCGAGTGTTCTCGCCATCGGCCGGGTGCGGGACGCCGCCTTCGGCCACGCACCGTACGACGATGTCGAGATACTGCGCGCGATCGCCGTTCGCGTGCACCATCGGCGGCAGCGCCCGCACCCACGCGAGCGCCTCGGCGCGCGCCTCGATCCCGGATTCCTCCGCCACCTCGCGCACGGCGGCGACCGCGGGATCCTCGCCCGGATCCACGATGCCCGTGACGGGCGTGACCATGCCGTTGTCGGCACGTTCGACGAGGAGCACCTCGTCGCCCTTCACGACGACGGCCGTGACGCCGATGAGCCAGAGCAGCTCGTGGCCGATCTTCTCGCGGAGGCGGAGGATGAAATCGGGTGTCGCCATGTGTCTGAGCCTATTCCCGCGCTTCGATGATGAGCTGAGCACCACTACGATCATCGAGTGAGATTCGCATCGACACCTGTTCTCGAGAACGACCGAGTCCGGCTCGAACCCCTGGCATACTCCCACGCAGGCGACCTCGCGGACGCCGTCGCGGATGGCGAGCTGTGGCGCACCTGGTACACGAGCATTCCGCGCCCGGAACACGTCCGCGCCGAGATCGACTCCCGTCTCGCGCGCCAGCGGAGCGGCGGCCTTGCTCCCTGGGCGATCGTCGACCCGTCGACGGACCGCGCGGTCGGCGTCACGACGTTCTGCAACCTCGACGAGCCGAACCGACGCGTCGAGATCGGGTACACGTGGATGGGGCGTGCGGCGCATGGCACAGGCATCAACCCTGCTGCAAAGATGCTCCTCCTGAGCCGTGCGTTCGAGGACCTCGGATGCATCGCCGTGCAGTTCTGCACGCACTGGCACAACCGCCAGTCGCGCGCGGCGATCGAGCGGCTCGGCGCCAAGCAGGACGGCGTCCTGCGCAATCACCGGATCATGCCCGACGGGACCCTCCGCGACACGGTCGTGTATTCCATCATCGTCAACGAGTGGCCCACGGTGCGACGCGGGCTCGAGGCGCGCATCCGATGACGGCGACCATCCGCCCTCTGACGGATGCGGACATTGAAGCGGTCGTCGCGCTCTGGGAGGCCGCGGGCCTCACCCGTCCGTGGAACGATCCGCGCGCCGACATCGCGCGAGCGCGTGCCGTCTGGCCCGATCTTCTGCTGGTCGCCGCGAGTGGTGACGACGTCGTCGGATCCGTCATGGCCGGATACGACGGCCATCGCGGCTGGCTCTATTATCTCGCGACGGATCCTGCGCGCCGGGGCGAAGGGATCGGATCCGCGCTCGTCGCCGAGGCGGAGCGGCGGCTCGAGGATCTCGGCTGCCCGAAGGTGCAGCTCATGGTGCGCCCTGAGAACACGGGCGTGCTCGCGTTCTACGAGGCCCGCGACTACGCCGAGATCGACTCGGCGCTCATGGGGCGGCGCCTGATTGCGGACAACTAACGCCCCATGTCCGCAAGTCTTCACCGAGTCCGCTGCGAATATCTGCGGACTCGGCGAAGACTTGTGGAATCGGGGGGCGACTACTCGAATGCCTCCGGAGGCGGGCAGGCGCAGACGAGATTGCGGTCGCCGTAGGCCTGGTCGATGCGGCGCACCGGCGGCCAGTACTTGCTGACCGAGCCCGCGGGGAAGACCGCCTCCTCGCGCGTGTACGGGTGCGTCCACTCGGTCACCGCGATCGACGCGGCGGTGTGCGGGGCATTCGCGAGCGGGTTGTCGTCCGCCGGCCACTCCCCCGATGCCACGCGCCGCGCCTCTCCGGCGATCCGGATCATCGCGTCGCAGAAGCGGTCGAGTTCGCCCCGATCCTCCGACTCGGTCGGCTCGACCATGAGCGTGCCCGCGACCGGGAACGACATCGTCGGAGCGTGGAACCCGTAGTCGACGAGGCGCTTGGCGACGTCGTCGACCGTCACCCCCGTCTCTGCCTTCAGGGGCCGCAGATCGACGATGCATTCGTGCGCGACCCGCCCGTTCTCGCCCGTGTAGAGGATGGGATACGTGCCCGCGAGACGGTGCGCGACGTAGTTCGCGCCCAGCACCGCCGCGTCGGTCGCCTCGGTGAGACCCTCCCGTCCGAGCATCCGGATGTACGCCCAGGTGATCGGGAGGATGCTCGGCGATCCGTACGGCGCCGCCGAGACGGGCCCGATCCCCTCGCGCGCCACCTGCGCGTCGTCGTGCGACGGCAGATACGGGGCGAGGTGCTCCTTCGCCGCCACGGGGCCGACACCCGGCCCACCACCGCCGTGCGGGATCGAGAACGTCTTGTGCAGATTGAGGTGCGACACATCCCCTCCGAGCTCGCCGAATCGGGCGTGCCCGACGAGGGCGTTGAGGTTCGCGCCGTCGATGTACACCTGGCCGCCTGCCTCGTGCACGGCGGCGGTGATGTCGAGCACGTCGTGCTCGTAAACGCCGTGAGTCGACGGATACGTGATCATGAGGGCGGCGAGCGCCGATCCATGCTCGGCGATCTTCGCCCGCAGATCCGCCAGGTCGACGTTGCCGGCCACATCACACGCCACCACGACGACACGCAGGCCCGCGAGGACCGCCGAGGACGCGTTCGTCCCGTGAGCCGAGGACGGGATCAGGCAGACGTCGCGCGCGTCGTCACCGTTCGCAGCGTGGAAGCGGCGGATCGCGAGGAGCCCGGCGAGCTCACCCTGGGATCCCGCGTTCGGTTGCAGGGAGACCGCCTCGTATCCCGTGAGATCGGCGAGCCACGCCTCGAGCTGCTGGATGAGCGCGAGGTACCCGTCCACCGTGTCGCGCGGCGCGAACGGATGGATCCGACTGAACTCGGGCCAGCTCGTCGCCTGCATCGCCGCCGCCGCGTTGAGCTTCATCGTGCACGATCCGAGGGGGATCATGCCGCGGTCGAGCGCGTAGTCCTTGTCGGCGAGGCGCTTGAGGTACCGCATCATGGCCGTCTCGGAGCGGTGCTCGTGGAACACGGGATGCGCGAGGATCTCGTCCTCGCGGCGGAGCGGTTCGGGGATCGCCGACGATTCCGCGAGTCTTTCGCGAGTCTCCTGCGATTCGCTGCGGACTCGGCGAAGACTTGTGGACTCGGCGGATCCGAGTGCGCTCGCGAATGCGGCCTCCACCGCGTCGAGGTCGCCCCGCGTCGTCGCCTCCCCGACCGAGACACCCACCGTGTCGACGTCGACCTCGTGGAGGAGCACGCCGGACTCGCGGGCGGCCGCGACGACCGCGCCCGCGCGACCGGGAACGCGCACCCGGATCGTGTCGAAGAACGCCTCGTGCACGAGTTCGCCGCCGATCCCGCGGAGGCGATCGGCGAGCTCGTTCGTCTTGCTCGCGATCTCCCCCGCGATCTGCCGCAGCCCCTCGGGCCCGTGGTGCACGGCGTACATCGACGCCATGACGGCCAGCAGCACCTGCGCCGTGCAGATGTTGCTCGTCGCCTTCTCGCGGCGGATGTGCTGCTCGCGCGTCTGCAGCGCGAGCCGGTACGCCATCTGGCCGTCCGAGTCCTTCGAGACGCCGACGAGCCGCCCGGGCAGCTGGCGCTCGAGGCCCGCACGCACGACCATGTACCCGGCGTGCGGACCGCCGAAGCCGAGGGGCACGCCGAATCGCTGCGTGGATCCGACGACGATATCGGCTCCCATCGAGCCGGGCGAGGCAAGCAGAACGAGCGCCATGACGTCGGCCGCGACGACCGCCTGGGCACCGGCCGCGTGCGCGGCCTCGATGACAGGCGACGGATCCCAGACACGGCCCGATGCGCCCGGGTACTGGGCGAGCACGCCGAAGCACGCATCCGGCAGCTCCTCGCCGCCCGCGAGGTCGCGCTCGACGAGCTCGATGCCGACGGCGTCGGCGCGCAGCCCCAGGACGCTCTTCGTCTGTGGCAGCGCATCGGCGTCGACGACGAACACATCGGACGCGCGCCCCCGGACGGCGCGCCGGGCGAGCAGCATCGCCTCGACAGCGCTCGTCGCCTCGTCGAGCATCGACGCGTTCGCGACGGGCAAGCCGGCGAGGTCGGCGACGACGGTCTGGAAATTCAGCAGCGCTTCGAGGCGACCCTGCGAGATCTCGGGCTGATACGGCGTGTAGGCCGTGTACCAGGACGGGTTCTCGAATACGTTCCGCTGAATCACGGCGGGCGTGATCGTGTCGCTGTATCCGAGCCCGATCATGGGCGTCAGCACGCGGTTGCGCGCCGCCAGCGCCCGCAGCTCGGCGAGCGCCTCGGCCTCGCTCACGCCCGCGAAAGGCACGGATCCGTCGGTGCGACCGTCCGAGCGGATGGCGCGTGGGATCGCCTCCCCCATGAGCGCGTCGAGGCTTTCGACGCCGAGTTCCTGGGCCATGTCACGCTGCGCACCCGTCGACGGTCCGACATGGCGGCGCGTGAATGCGACGCTCATGCGCCCGCGCCCGTGAGCGCGACGTACGCGTCACGGTCGAGGAGACCGGCGACCTCGCCCGCGACGCGCACCTTCACGAGCCAGCCGGCGCCGAACGGATCGTCACCGACGCTGGCGGGATCCGCGTCGGCGTCGCCGTTGATCTCGACGACCTCGCCAGAGACGGGCGCGTAGAGCTCGGAGACCGACTTCGTCGACTCGATCTCTCCCATCACGTCGCCCGCCGACAGGGCGGATCCGACGGCCGGAAGATCGACGTAGACGACATCGCCGAGCTGCTCGGCGGCGTGATCGGTGATGCCGATCGTCGCGATGTCACCATCGACGGCGATCCACTCGTGCTCGGACGTGTACTGGAGGGTGGACAGATCGGTCATGATGCGCTCCGGGAGTAGAAGGGAAGGGGTGTGACGGTCGCTGCGATGCGCGTGCCGCGCACATCGATCGCCAGATCGTCGGCGTCGGCTGCCTCGGGGTCGACGTACGCCATGGCGACGGGGTATCCGAGCGTCGGGCTGAGGGCGCCGCTCGTGACGGCGCCGACGACGCTCTCGCCCCGGAGAACGGGGTAGCCCTCGCGCCCGGCGCGGCGCCCCTCGCTCGTGAGCCCGACGAGCACCCGCGCTCCGGGACGCGGGAGCTTCGCCGCCTCTCCGACGAACCCGGTCTTGTCCGCGGGAATGATGCGGCCGAGGCCGGCTTGTGCGGGAGAGATGTCACGCGAGAGCTCGTGGCCGTACAGCGGCATGCCTGCTTCGAGACGCAGCGTGTCGCGGGCGGCGAGGCCGGCGGGGATCAACCCGTGCGGCGCGCCGGCCGCGAGCAGTTCGCGCCACAGGGCGCTCGCGTGCGCAACGGGAACGTACAGTTCGAAACCGTCTTCTCCCGTGTATCCCGTGCGGCCGATGAGGAGGGGCGATCCGGCGAAGCTCGCATCGCTCCACGCATAGCCGCGCAGCTCGTCGAGCGGGACACCGAGATCCGCAACACCGTCCGCGGCTGCGAGGATCCGCCGAGCCGCGGGGCCCTGCAGGGCGAGAAGCGCATAGTCGTCGCCGACATCGTTCACGAGCACATCGAATCCGTCCGCGCGCTCGGCGAGAGCATCGACCACGGCGTCGCGGTTCGCGGCGTTCGGCACCACGAGGAACTCGTCGTCGCGGATCCGGTAGCTGACGAGGTCGTCGATGATCCCGCCATCGTCGGCGAGGATCATCGAGTACTTCGCGCGCCCGACCGCGACGGAGGAGATCCGCCCCGCGAGCGCGTGGTCGAGGAAGGCGCCGACGCCGGGGCCGGTCACGCGGATCTCGCCCATATGTGAGATGTCGAAGAGCCCCGCCGCTTCGCGAACGGCGCGATGCTCATTGAGGTGCGACGAGTAGCGCACGGGCATGCGCCAGCCGCCGAAGTCGGTGAAGACCGCTCCCGCGGCTTCGTGCTCTGCCGCGAGAGGGGTCTCGCGAGGGGGGACGGGTGGAGGGGATGGCATGGAGTTCTCCCGGATCGGCGGATGCCTCGGCATGAGGCGTGAGAACTCCCCCTCTGTCATGGGCCTGAGAGTTTCGACGCGCGAGCGCGTCTTTCACCGTCGGCGGCACCGCGCGTCCTGCTGCGGTGCTCTTTTCAGAGCGGTCCGAACCCGCACGGTATGTGCACCTGAGAGATTGGCGGGGAGGCTTGCTCCTTCGGTGATCGGGCGTGCCCGATGCTCTCCCGTGCGGCTCGTGGGACCGTCGTATTTCGTTGTGGCGACCTACGATACTCCGTCGGGCGGGATGTGACGATACCCCTCGCGCCCGCCGTTCATCCGCGCGGGGGACGCTGTGCGAAGAACGTCCGCTCGAGTTCGGCCGATCGCCGGAACGCGTCCCGCATTCGGGTGAGCTCCTCGTCCGACGCGCGCCGCGCCGCGAGCTGCGTCCAGCGGATCGCCTGCTCCGTCGACGCGGTGAACTCCGGCGAGTCGTAGGTTGCGAGCCAATCCGCGTAGGGATGCCCCTCCCGGTCGACAGCCGCGAGCCGACGCCCGACGTCGTCGTAGATCCAGAAGCAGGGAAGAACCGCCGCGACGAGAACGGAGTGCTCCCCCGCACGCGCCGCCGCTCGCAGGTGGTCGAGGTATGCCGCCGTCTCCGGCGAGCGCTCCGTCGTCGCCGCCGCGCCGCGAGATCTGTGCAGCTCCATCTCGACCGCGAGACATTCGCGGGCCGATGCCGCCCAGAACTCTCTCTCGTCGGCGGTCGACGCGAGAGAGGCGGCAACCTCCAGCACCTCCGCATATGCCTCGAGATAGATCGCGTCCTGCTCGAGGTAGTGCGCGAAGCGGTCGGCCTCGAGCGTGCCGTCGGCGAGCCCGCGCGCGAAGTCGTCGGCGTCGATGCCGTGCCGCACTTCGGCGATGTCCTCCCACCACGCGTCGAGTTCGGCGTCGCGGCGCGGCGGGCGCACCCCCGCGCGGATCCCGTACGCGTGATCGACCGGACCGTGCCCGCCCGGCGCACCGACGTCGAGCCCGTCGGCCGCGCGAAGCGCCCCGCGCAGCCAGTCGCGGGCGAGCCGTGCGGCCCACGTCCAGTCCCCCGTCCGGGCGCCGAGCGTTGCCAGCGCAGACGAGAGCGTGCACCCCGTCCCGTGCGTGTTCTCGGTGCGGATCCGATCCCCGCCCATCTCGGCGACGATCCCCTCGGCGCCGACGAGCGCATCGGGACACGTATCGCCGCCCAGGTGCCCGCCCTTCGCGAAGACGAGGATGCCGTGGCGCTCGGCGACGCGTCGTGCCTGGTCGAGCGCGTCAGACCAGGTGTCCGCGACGGGCTCACCCGAGAGCACCGCGAGCTCGGGAAGATTGGGCGTGACGACGTCTGCGAGCGACATCAGAGCGGCGAGCGATCGTTCGGCCGGCTCGCCGAGCAGGCGGTCTCCGCTCGTCGCGACCATGACGGGATCCAGAACGACGGCGGGCGCCACGGGAAGGGAGCGCAGCCACTGAGCGACGACGTCGATCACGTCGGCCGTGCCGAGCATGCCGATCTTGACGGCGTCGATCGCGATGTCGTCCGCGACGGCTTCGAGCTGATCGCGCAGGAAGTCGGGCGGCGGCACGTGCACGCCGCGCACGCCGCGCGTGTTCTGGGCGGTCAGGGCCGTGATGGCAGCCATGCCGTATCCGCCGGTCGCCTGGATCGTCTTGAGGTCGGCCTGGATGCCCGCTCCGCCCGAAGGATCCGATCCCGCGATCGCGAGCACATTCACGACGCCGCTCATGCCGTTCCCCCGCCGCCGTGCGCCGCTGCCCATTCCTCGGCGAGCTCACGGGCGGCCTGCCGCGGATCCGCAGCGAGGCAGACCACGCGCACGATGGCCTCGCCGACGGCGCCCGCCCCGCGCACGTGGGCTGCGTCGCCCGCTCCGAGTCCCCCGATCGCGACGCACGGCACGCCGCCCGCCTCAGCGACGGCGCGGCGCAGGCCGTCCCAGCCGAGCGGATCCGGATGGTCGGGCTTCGTCGGTGTGGCGCGGACAGCGCCGACGCCCAGATAGTCGACCGTGCCGGCCGGAAGCGACCGCACGCCGGCCATGTTCGCCGGCGTGCTCGCGCTGAGCCCGACGACGGCGTCGGGGCCGACGAGCCCGCGCACAGCCGTCGCGGGAAGGTCGCTCTGGCCGACGTGCACGCCGGCGACGTCCGATCCCGCGTCTCGCGCCGCGAGGAAGACGTCGACGCGGTCGTTGACGATGACGCTCGCGCGGCCGGCCGCCGCGTCCGCGCAATCGCGCACGAGGCCGAGAAGACGGGCGGCCGAGATGCTCTTCCCGCGCACCTGCACCGTCGTCACGCCTCCCGCGACCGCCTCCCCGACGACGTGGGCGAGGTCGCGATCCCCGAGCGTCGCGACGTCGGCGACGAGGTAGATCGAGGGATCGAATGCTCGCGCGCTCATCGCGTTGTCCGCTCGGCGCGGGCGAGATCCCCGGGGGCGACCGTCGCGAGCTCATCGAGGAAGGCGACAGCGAAGCTGCCGGGGCCGGCCGCCGCGCGGGCCGCACGCTCCGATGCCTCGGCGTAGAGCGCGTGCGCCATCACGGTCCCCGCGAGCGCGGCGTCCGATCCGGAGTCGCTCGCTGCGGAGACGGCCGCCGCGATCACCGCCCCGAGCGAGCAGCCGCCGCCCGTCACGCGCGTCAGCAGCGCGCTTCCGCCGGAGACGCGCGTCGTGCTCGCGCCGTCAACGACGACGTCGACGGGACCCGAGACGGCAACGATCGCCCCCGTCTCGCCCACGAGCGCCTCGGCGGCGGGCAGCGCGGACTCGACGGCGTCGATCGCATCGACACCTCGGCCACCCGCCCCCTGCCCGGCGAGCGCGCGGATCTCGGAGGCGTTTCCGCGGATGACGGACGGACGGTGCGCCAGCAGTTCTCGGGCGAACTCCGTGCGCAGCGTGAGGGCGCCCACGCCGACCGGATCGAGAATCCAGGGCGTCCCCGCACGTTCCGCGGCCTGCGCCGCACCGAGCATCGCCTGCCGCTGCGCCTCGTGAGGCGTGCCGAGATTGATCAGCACGGACGATGCGCCCGGCGCCAGCTCGACGGCCTCTTCGGGGACGTCGACCATGACGGGCGCCGCGCCCACTGCCAGGAGCGCGTTGGCCGTGAAGTTCGTCACCACGACGTTCGTCAGGCACTGCACGAGGGGCGCGCCCTCCCGCAGCGCCGACAGCACTTCCGCTTGCCGAACCCCCGGCACCACGACATCACTCATCTTCGACATCCCTCCGCTCGTCTGAACGAGATCAGGTTCATCGGGTGTGCTCTCAGTCCCCGCTTCAGGGACACCCCGTGTCTTCTCGAGCGACCCTATCGCACTCGCACGGGGCCACTTATGGTCACTCGCACCTGATGCAGCGGGTAGACTTCGGGTCATCCGCACCTTAACGCTGACGAGGAGCGTCATGCCCGCCACCCTGATCACCCTCACGCCGCCGCAGGATCCTTCCGTCGCCCGCGCGATCGCGCAGGGCGCGGATGGCGACTCCTGCACTCCCGATCTCCGCGAGGCGCCATGGTCGTTCGATGCCGTGCCGGGCTACGGCCCCGGATCCTCGATGGCCGACAACGCCCCCACCGCGACGCCCACGCAGGGTGAGCTGCCCGCCGAGTACCGCGACGCGACCGACGACGAGCTGCACGACCGCATCCGGGCGGCGCGGGAGACCCTCGGCGAGCGCGTCGTCGTGCTGGGGCACTTCTATCAGCGCGACGAGGTCGTCCAGCACGCCGACTACGTGGGCGATTCGTTCCAGCTTGCGCGTGCCGCGACCGAGCATCCGGATGCCGAGGCGATCGTGTTCTGCGGCGTGCACTTCATGGCCGAGACGGCCGATCTGCTCTCGGGCCCGAATCAGCATGTGATCCTCCCCCACCTCGGAGCGGGCTGTTCGATGGCCGACATGGCCTCGATCGACGAGGTCGAGGAATGCTGGGAGCAGCTCGAAGACGTGCTCGGACCCCTCGACGAGCCCGACGCCGAGGGCCTGGTGCCCGTCGTGCCCATCACGTACATGAATTCGTCTGCGGCGATCAAGGGGTTCGTCGGGCGCCACGGCGGCATCGTGTGCACCTCGTCCAATGCGCGCACCGTCCTCGAAACGGCCTTCGCGCGCGGGCGCCGCGTGCTGTTCTTTCCCGATCAGCACCTCGGCCGCAACACCGCGAAGGCGATGGGCGTGCCGCTCGATCGGATGCCGATGTGGAATCCCCGCCAGCCGCTCGGCGGATCCGATGCGCGGGCGATCGAGGACGGCCGTGTGATCCTGTGGCACGGATTCTGCTCCGTCCACCGCCGTTTCACGACAGCCCAGATCGACAAGGCACGGACCGAGCACCCGGGCGTGCGCGTCATCGTGCACCCCGAGTGCCCGATGGACGTCGTCGACGCGGCGGACGAGTCGGGCTCGACCGACGTCATCCGTCGCGCGATCGAGAACGCCTCCGAGCCTGCGACGTTCGCGATCGGCACCGAGATCAATCTCGTGCAGCGCCTCGCCGCGCAGCACCCGCAGCACACCATCTTCTGTCTCGACCCCGTCGTCTGCCCGTGCTCGACGATGTATCGGATCCACCCCGCATATCTCGCGTGGGCGCTCGAGCGGCTCGTCGCAGGCGAGACCGTCAACCGGATCACCGTGGACGACGATGTCGCGGCGCCCGCGCGCGTCGCGCTCGACAGGATGCTCGAGGCGACGCCGTGACAGCCGCCGCGGCACGCGCCCGCGTGCTGGTGTTCGGCTCCGGAATCGCCGGTCTGACCGCCGCGCTGCACGCGAATGACGCGGGCGCCGACGTGGAGATCCTCACGAAGGAGTCCGCGTCCGACACCGCGACCTCGCACGCGCAGGGCGGAATAGCGGGTGTCATCTTCCCCGACGACACGCACGCCGCCCATGCGGCCGACACCATGCGCGCGGCGGCCAGCCTCGCCGATCCCGACGCCGTGCGCGTCCTCGTCACAGACGGCACGCACCGCATCGCCGAGCTTCTCGATCGCGGCGTCGCCTTCGACCGCGACGAGACCGGGCACCTCGCGCGCGGCCTCGAAGCCGCGCATTCCCTCCCCCGCATCCTGCACGCCGGGGGCGACGCGACGGGCGCCGAGATCGAGCGCGCCCTGCTCGCCTCGGTCCGCGCGGCCGGGATCGAGATCCGCGAGCGCACGAGCCTCGTCGACCTCGTCCTCGACGAGGGAGTCGTGAGCGGCGCCGTCGTCATGGATCCGTCCGGACGCACGCGCACGGTCTCGTCCGACGCCGTCGTGCTCGCGACGGGCGGCGCGGGGCGCGTGTTCGGGCAGACCACGAACCCCGCCGTCGCGACGGGCGACGGGATCGCCGCCGCGGTGCGCGCGGGCGCCGACGTGCGCGATATGGAGTTCATCCAGTTCCATCCGACCGTTCTCGCGGTGGGCGCGACGTTCCTCGTCTCGGAGGCCGTGCGCGGTGAGGGCGCCGTCCTCGTCGACGAGACCGGCCACCGATTCGTTCGCGATGCCCATCCCGACGGCGAGCTCGCGCCGCGCGATGTCGTCGCACGCGCGATCGCCGAACGCATGGCGCGCCAGGACGGGCGCCCCGCCCTCCTCGACGCGACGAACCTCGGCGCGCGATTCCTCGCCCGCCGATTCCCGACGATCGACCGCGCCGTGCGCGAGCGCGGACTCGACTGGGCGCGGGATCCGATCCCCGTACGCCCCGCGGCGCACTACCTCATGGGCGGTGTCACGACCGATCTCCACGGGCGCACGAGCCTCCCCGGGCTCTTCGCTGCGGGCGAGACCGCCGGCACGGGCGTGCACGGAGCCAACCGGCTGGCGTCGAATTCGCTCCTCGAGGGGGCCGTCTTCGGGGCACGGGCCGGTCGCGCCGCCGCCCGTGCATCGCACCCCGCCGACACAACGACGCCAATTCTTGCGCCGCAGCGGCCGGAAACCGGTGCCCGGGACAAATCCGACAAGAATTGGCGTCGTTGTGCAGGTGGCACCGGGCCATTCGACCGGGGCGAGCTGGGGCGGCTCATGTGGGATCGCGCGGGGCTCGCGCGCGACGGCGCCGGGCTCGCCGAGGCCGCGGCGCAGATCGAGTCCTGGCTCGCCGAGATCGGTGCCCTCGACTCCCCCGCCGTGCTCGAGGATCGAAATCTGCTCGTCGTGGCGCGCGAGATCGTCCGTGCCGCGCGCGCCCGCACCGCATCCGTCGGTGCGCACCTCCGCACCGATGACGCGCGGGTGGCCCAGCCCGCATGATCCCGCCCACGCCGATTTCGGAGACGACATGCTGACGACCACCGCCATCGACCGCGTCGTGCGCGCCGCCCTCGAGGAGGACGCGCCGTGGGGCGACATCACGAGCGAGACCCTCATCCCGTCGTCCGCGACCGCCGAGGCCGCCCTCGTCGCCCGCGAGACCGGTGTCTTCAGCGGCGGCGAGGTGTTCGCCGCCGTCTTCCGGCACGCCGATCCCTCGATCCGGACCTCGATCGACGTCCGCGATGGTGAGTCCTTTGCGGCGGGCGATCGACTCGCCCGCGTGGCGGGGCCCGCCCGCGCCGTGCTTACGGCCGAACGCGTCGCTCTCAATCTCACCCAGCGCATGTCCGGCGTGGCGACGCTCACGGCCCGCTACGTCCACGCCGTGTCGGGAACGGGGGCGCGCATCGCCGACACACGCAAGACGACGCCGGGCCTCCGCGCCCTCGAGCGCCACGCCGTCGTGGCCGGCGGCGGCCGGAACCACCGCTTCTCGCTCTCCGACGCCGTCATGGCGAAGGACAACCACCTCGCGGTACTCGGCGGCTCCCTCTCCGATGCGCTGCGAGCGGCCCGTGCCCGGCTCCCCCATACGACGCACCTCGAGGTCGAGGTGGATCGGATCGATCAGATCGACGAGGTACTCGCGGCCGGCGTCGACACGATCATGCTCGACAACTTCTCCCTGGAAGACCTGCGCGCGGGCGTGGACCGGATCGCCGGTCGGGCGACGGTCGAGGCCTCGGGCGGCGTCTCGCTCGACACCGTCGGCGATATCGCGCGCACGGGTGTCGACGTGATCTCGGTTGGCGCCCTCACGCACTCGGCACGCGCGATCGACCTCGGGCTCGACCTCGAGGTGCGCTGATCGTGTACCTCGACCACGCCGCGACGACGCCCGTCCGGCGGGAAGTGCTCGAGGCCATGACGCCGTATCTCACGACCGCGTTCGGGAACCCCTCGAGCTCCCACGCCGCAGGCGTGGCCGCCCGCGACGCCCTGGAGGACGCGCGGCGCGCGGTGGCCCGGCACCTCGGGATGCGCGCGAAGGACGTGATCTTCACCTCGGGTGGGACCGAGGGGAACAATCTCGCGATCAAGGGGATCGCGATCGGATCCCTGCTCACGCGAGGACGCCGTCACCTCGTGACCACGGCGATCGAACACTCCTCGGTTCGGGAATCGGTCCGCTTCCTCGAACGCGTCCACGGCTTTGACGCCACGATCGTGCCGGTCGACGACCACGGACGCGTCGACCCTGACGAGGTCGCGTCGGCGCTCCGTGAGGAGACGGCCCTCGTCTCCCTCGGGCACGCCAACAACGAGATCGGCACCGTGCAATCGCTCGCCGAGCTCGCCGCCGTCTGCCGCGACGCGGGCGTTCCCTCACACATCGACGCCGTCCAATCTGCAGGCTGGCTTCCTCTCACCCCCGAACCGTCGGCGCAGGATCGTCCTGCGCAGACGCTCTCGGGGCCGGATCCCGACGCCTCCGCGGGCAATCGACGACGACGCGCGGGAGTCGACGCGATCGTCGTCTCCGGACACAAGATCGGCGCACCGAAGGGAACGGGCGCGGCTGCCGTGCGTGGCGCGGTCCCGTTCGAACCGCTGCTGCACGGGGGCGGCCAAGAGCGCGGCCGTCGCTCGGGAACCGAGTCGGTCGCCGGGGCCGTCGCGCTCCGGACGGCGCTCGACATCGCCGAGCGCGAGCGCGAGGAGGCGGCCCTGCGCGTCACCGCGGCACGCGACGCGTTCATCGCCGATGTCCTCGCGCGCGTCCCTGGCGCACGCCTGACTGGCCACCCGAGCGCACGCCTGCCCCACATTGCGAGCTTCACGATCGAAGGCGTGAACGGCGAGACGCTGCTGCTCGATCTCGAACGGCACGGCGTCGTCGCCTCCAGCGGATCCGCGTGCTCCGCGGGAAGCACCGATCCCTCCCCCGTGCTCCTGGCCATCGGCATCAGCGCAGATGAGGCCCGCACCGCGATCCGATTCTCCCTCCCGCGCGTGCCGGCCGATCTCGCGCCCGTCGCAGATGCCCTCGCCGCGGCGACCAGCGCGCATCGCGGCGACCGTTCGGGCGCGGATCGGTAGGCTCGCGGTGTGACAGCACCGGCAGATGATCCGATCCGGGTCGCCGTCTCGACCGTGATCTTCTCAGTCCGCGCGGGAGACGACGGCGACGTGCTCATGATCCCGCTCGTGAAGCGCACGCGCGATCCGCACCGGGACATGTGGGCGCTGCCCGGCGGCTGGCTGTGGACGACGGAGGGGCTCGACGACGCGGCCTCCCGCACGCTCGCGGAGACGACGGGCCTCGCCCCCACGTGGCTCGAGCAGCTCTACTCCTTCGGCGACATCGACCGTTCCCCCTCGCGCGTCGTGTCGATCATCTACTGGGCGCTCCTGCGCAGCGATCTCGTCGAGACGCAGCGCGCGAGCGCCGACGCGCCCGAGAACGTCGCGTGGTTCGACGTCGACGATCTGCCGACGCTCGCATTCGACCACAATCGCATCGTCGATTACGCCGTCTGGCGGTTGCGCAACAAGGCCGGATACAGCCGCATCGCTGCGGCCCTGCTCCCGGACGAGTTCACCCTCGCCGAGCTGCGTGCCGTCTACGAGACCGTGCTCGGAAAGCGCCTCGACCCGTCGAACTTCCGGCGCCTGCTCGAGGGATCCGAAGCACTCGTCCCGACCGAGAACTTCCGCACGGGGTCGCATCGCCCCGCGCGCATCTTCCGCTATAACAGCGACATCGACCTCGCCGATCGCGGCCCGCTTCCGCGGTAGTCACTCACCCCTGCGCGGCCTGCAGCTGTTCGGCCGCGAGTGACGCGTACACGCCGCCGCGCGCGATGAGCGCGTCGTGCGAACCGGATTCGACGATCTGCCCGTCCTCGATCACGTGGATCACATCGGCATCGATCACGGTCGACAGGCGGTGCGCGATCGTGACGGTCGTGCGCCCGCGCGCCGCGGAGTCGATCGCCTCCTGCACGACGCGCTCGCTCATCGTGTCGAGCGCGCTCGTCGCCTCGTCGAGCAGGAGCACGGGCGGATCCTTCAACAGGACGCGCGCGATCGCGATCCGCTGCTTCTCGCCACCTGAGAGCCGGTAGCCGCGCTCGCCCGCGATCGTGTCGTATCCGCGCTCGAAGCTCATGATCTTGTCGTGGATGTTCGCCTGCCGGCACGCACGCTCGATCTCGTCATCGGACGCGTCCGGCTTCGCGTATCGCAGATTGTCGCGGATCGACGCGTGGAACAGATAGGTCTCCTGGCTGACGATGCCGACGTGGTCGATGATCGATCCGCTCGCGAGGTCTCGCACATCGCTGCCGGCGAACAGCACCTCTCCCTGGGAGGCCTCGTACATTCTCGGCGTCAGATAGAGCACGGTCGTCTTCCCCGCTCCGGACGGGCCGACGAATGCAACGTGCTGGCCGGGCTCGGCCGTGAACGAGACGCCGTCGAGTGTGGGAGGCGTGTCGTCCGCCGCGTCCGGATAGCGGAAGGTCACGTCGCGGAACTCGATCTTCCCGACCGGTCCGGGCGCATCGGCGACGTCGAGCGCATCGGCGCGATCGGCGATCGCCGGCCGCAGATCGAGGTACTCGAAGATGCGCGCGAACAGCGCCGCGGAGGTCTGCACCTCGAGCGCGACGCGCATCAGGCTCGTCAGCGGCATCATCAGGCGCGTCTGCACGGTCGTGAAGGCGACGATCGCGCCTGCGGTGATGGATCCGATGTCCCCGACGATGAGGAAGCCCGCCGCGAGATAGATGACTGCGGGAACCGACGACATCAGCACCGTCACCACGGCGAAGAACCCCTGGCCGCTCATGGTCTGCCGCACCTGCAGCACGATCTGCCGCGCGTTCTCGTCCGCGTAGCGCGCCGACTCGGCCTTCTGCCTGTTGAAGGACTTCGACAACAGGATCCCCGAGACGCTCAGCGTCTCCTGCGTGATCGCGGTCAGCTCGCTCAGCGACTCCTGCGTTTCGGAGGCGATGCGGGCGCGCACCTGCCCGACGCGACGCTGCACGAGCACGAGGGGCGGCATCACGACGAGGGCGATGATCGTCAGTCGCCAGTCGATCAGCGCCATCGCAACGATGGAGGCGATGACGGTCACGGTGTTGCCGAGGATGCTGGTGACGGTGCTGGTGAGCACACCCGACACGCCCCCGACGTCGTTCTGCAGGCGCGACTGGATCACCCCGGTCTTGGTGCGCGTGAAGAAGCCGAGCTCCATCGACTGCAGGTGATCGAACATGCGGATCCGCAGATCGCCCGTCACGCGATTACCGACGCTCGACGTCATCCACGTCTGCACGACCTGCACGGCGGCGCTCGCGACGTAGAGCCCGATCATGAGCGCGACGAGTCCGCCGAGCAGCGCGAGCCGCACGTCGCCCGACGCGGGAAACAGGGCCTCATCGAAGACTCTCTGGATCACGAGGGGCGGGACGACACCGAGCGCGGCGCCGAGCACGACGAGCAGCGCCGTGACGACGATCCTGGCGCGGTACGGACGGAACAGCGCGACGACGCGGGATCCGAGATCGGGCACCTGCGGCGCCTCGGCGTTCTTCCGACGCTGGGCCCTCTCGTCGATCGGTCGCATCCCCCGCCCTCCGCCCATCGGTCGCACCATGCTCACGGGTCGAGCTTATTGCCCGCCCGGTGTCCCGGCGCCGGGTGATCGTCGGGTGAAATCTTGCGCGGATGGGGAATGTCACGCGAGAGCCCGCGGTTAAACTGGAACGCTGCCTGCGAGGGGTCTTCCGACTGCCCCTGGCCCGAGGCAGATTCACCCTCCTCCCGGGAGTTCGCTTCTCTTGACGACAGATACCGCCACCGTGCGCACGCAGCCCGCGCACGACACCATCGATCCCGCCGGCATGCGCGTGATCTGGCTGCTCCTCATCGCCGCATTCGTCGCGATCCTCAACGAGACGACGATGGCGATCGCGATCCCCGAGCTCAACGCGACGCTCGGGATCCCGCCCGAGCAGGGCCAGTGGCTCACGAGCGCCTTCATGCTCACGATGGCGGTCGTCATTCCGACGACCGGCTTCCTCCTGCAGCGTTTCACCACGCGGCAGGTGTTCCTCGCCGCAATCATCTCGTTCGCGCTCGGCACGGCCATCTGCCTCGTCGCGCCGGGCTTCGGGTTCCTCCTCATCGGCCGCATCGTGCAGGCCGCCGGAACCGGCATCATGATGCCGCTCCTCATGACGACGATGATGAACGTCGTTCCGGCTCATTCGCGTGGCCGCATGATGGGCCGCGTCGGTCTGGTCATCTCGCTCGCACCTGCTCTCGGGCCGACACTCTCGGGTGTCATCCTCGACAATCTCGGCTGGCGCTGGATCTTCGGCATCATCCTCCCCATCGCCCTCGTCGCCATGACCCTCGGTGCGAAGTGGATGACGAACCTCGGCGAGACGACGCAGGCACCGATCGACGTGCTGTCGATTCTGCTCTCGGCGCCCGCCTTCGGCGGCATCGTGTTCGGCCTGAGCCAGCTCGGTGGCGGACACGGCGGCGGGTCGAGCGACTCGAGCGCAACGCCGTGGCTGGTGCTCGCAGGTGGCGTCGTCTTCCTCGGTTTCTTCGTCTGGCGACAGCTCGTCCTGCAGAGGAAGAGCGAGGCGCTCCTGGACCTGCGCGTGTTCGCCTCGCGCAACTTCGTCGTCGCCGTCATCATGATGGCGGTCGTGGCGCTGGCCATGTTCGGAACCTTCTCGCTCCTGCCGCTGTATCTGCAGGATGTCGCGGAGCTCGCGCCGACGCAGGCGGGCCTCGTCCTGCTTCCCGGAGCGGTCCTCATGGGGCTCCTCGGGCCCGTGATGGGACGTATCTACGACGCGCGCGGCCCGAAGACGCTGCTCGTCCCCGGGACGATCATGATCGCGGCGGCGTTGTTCACCTACGCGACCGTGAGCCCGGCGACGCCGACGTGGTTCCTCGTCGTCGTGCAGATCGTGATGTCGCTCGGCCTCGCGAGCTCTTTCACGCCGCTGTTCTCGGCCTCGCTCGGATCCCTTCCGCGGCGCCTGTACTCGCACGGATCCGCCGCGCTCAACACGCTGCAGCAGGTCGGAGGCGCGGCGGGAACCGCCGTCCTGATCGCGATCTACTCCTCCTTCCTGCACGAGGGAGAGGCGCAGGGGCTGGCGACTCCTGAGGCCGGCACGCCGGGCGCGCACGCCGCGTTCTTCACGGCCGCATGCATCGCACTCGTGCCGGTTGTGCTGTCGTTCTTCGTCCGCAAGCCGGAGGAGTCGGAGGCCGGCGCCCCCGCCGCCCACTGACCCGCCGCAATCGAGCCCGCCGCACCTTCGAGGTGCGGCGGGCTTCTGCGTTCGTGGGGACGAGGCCTGCTCGGGTTGGTTGGCGAGTCGTCGCGGCATGCTGCGCAGACGGGCGATTGACAGCGACAAAGATTGTGATACGTTTCAGTCTGGGAAACCGCTTACCGACAGGGATGTCCGGCATTCCCGGCGACGACGCCGTCGCGCTCGATATCAATGGAGATCTCAATGGGCGATACCACTGCGCACCCCACATGGGCGCTGCGAGCTCACGCCGCATGCGAGTGGGTGCTCTGGGTTGTGACGATGAATGCTCTCTGGTGGGTGTTCACCCTCGCGGGCGCCGTCGTGTTCGGCATGGCCCCCGCGACAATCGCGGCAGCCACGCTCACGCGACGCCAGCTTCGTGGCGAGAAGGTCCGCGCACTCCCCGAGTTCGCGGCCGCGTGGCGGCGCGAGTTCCTCCGCGCGAACGGCGTCCTCCTCCCGCTCATCCTCGTCGGCTCCGCGCTTGGGGCGACGGCGTCGACGTCGCTGTCCCTCGGGGAGAACGGGCTGGCGACGGCATCGATCGCCGCGGGAATCGTCGTGGCCGCGGTCGTCCACATCGTCGTCCCGATGTACGTGTCGTATGAGCTTCCGCTGGGCGCCTACCTCACGACCGCCATGCGCTGGGGCGCAGCGAATCTCCCGCACGTCTTCGTCGCGCTGGCTGGCACCGTCCTCGTCGTCGGATCGAGCCTCGCACTCCCCGGGATCATCCCCTTCCTCTCGGTCGGCGCGATCGTCGTCATCGACACCGCCCTCGGCTGCGCATTCTTCCACGCCAACGAGCGCGCGCTCGCCGAGGCCCCCTGACCCTTCACCTCACCCACCACGAGAACACAGGAGTTCCCATGATGAACAAGAAGGCGCGCCTCGGCGCGGTGGCAGGAATCGCCGCGACGGCGGTCACGCTCGCCGGCTGCGGCGGTGGCTCCGATGCCGCAACCGGCCCTCTCGAGTCGCTGACGATCCAGGCGCCGTACCTCAGCACGAACTCGCCCCAGGAGGGCAACGACATCGAGGCGGCGCTCGAGGAGCAGATCGGCATCGATCTCGACATCACCTGGGTTCCCAATTCCTCGTACGAGGATCGGACCAACATCACGCTCGCCGGTGACGATATTCCGGACGTCATGGTCATCCAGGGCAAGACCCCTGGGTTCGTCCGCAACGCCGAAGCCGGTGCGTTCTGGGATCTGACCGACGAGCTCGGCGAGTACGAGAACCTGGCGACGACGTTCCCGGAAACCGAGGCGGCGGCAAGCGTCAACGGCGCCGTCTACGGCGTCTTCCGCGCACGAGACCTCATGCGCGCGACAGCGATCGTCCGAAAGGACTGGCTCGAGAACCTCGGGCTCGATGCGCCCGAGAGCGTCGACGATCTCTACGAGGTCGCGAAGGCGTTCACCGAGGATGACCCCGACGGGAACGGCGAGGACGACACCTACGGCCTCATCATCCCGAAGTGGCCCGGCGCAATCGGATCCAACAGCCCGTACGACGTGATCGAGACCTGGTTCGGCGCGGGAAACAAGTGGACCGAGCGCGACGGCCAGCTCGTGCCGAACTTCACCACCCCCGAGTGGCTTGAGGCAGTCGAGTACGAGAAGAAGCTCGTTGACGAAGGACTCGTGAACGCCGACTTCGCGACGTTCGATTCGGCCGAATGGAACGAGCCGTTCCTGAACGGCGAGGGCGGCATCATCGTGGATGTGCATTCGCGCGCCGGACAGATCATGGGCCTCCTCAAGGAATCGGATCCCGACGGTTTCGGCGACCTCGTCGACATCACCGGCAACCTCGCAGGCCCCGACGGCGAACTGCACGCGCATCCGACAGATGGCTACAGCGGGTTCCTGGCGATCCCGAAGGCCCGCGTGCAGACGCAGGAGCAGCTGCACGAGGTCCTCGCCGTGCTGAACGACCTCAACTCCCCCGAGGTCGGCAAGCTCCTCAACAACGGCATCGAAGGCGTGACCTACGAGCTCGACGGCGAACTCGCCGTTGCGATCGACGACGCACCGCAGCAGCTGAAGGACGACGTCGGCTCCTATGCACAGCTCGGCACGAACGTGACGGGCTTCCAGGGCTACCGCCCCAAGCAGGCGAGCGAGCCCGAACAGGAGCTCTACGACAAGCGCCTGGCGATTGAGGAGCACGACACCGAATACGCCGAGTACAACGCGGCAGCCGCGTACGTGTCGGATACGTACGTTTCCAAGGGAGCGCAGCTCGACATCATCGTCTCCGACGCGCGGCTCAAGTACATCGCGGGTCAGATCTCGCGCGAAGATCTCGAGCAGGAGATCGAGCGCTGGCGCGCCGAGGGCGGCGACACGATCATCCAGGAGATCAACGACCTCGCCGACGGCGAGTGACCACCTCCGTCTGACGCCGGGGCGGGCGGCTCACACCGCCCGCCCCGCACACCGACAGGATCACCCATGGCCACCGTGCTCACTACGCCGCCCTTGCAGTCCGAGAAAACCGAGACCCTCGTCGTGCCCCCGCGCCGCCGGCGCTCGGGGATCCGCGTACACGTCACGCGCTTCAAGTGGCTGTATCTCCTCCTGCTGCCCGGCATCATCTACTTTGCCGTCTTCCGCTACGCGCCGATGTTCGGCGCCGTGATCGCGTTCAAGGACTTCGTTCCCTTCCTCGGCGTCTGGGACAGCCCCTGGGTCGGGTTCGCACACTTCGCCGACTTCTTCGCGAGCCCCGACTTCCCCCGGCTTCTCGCCAACACCCTCATCCTCGCCCTGCTGAGCCTCACGATCGCATTCCCCCTCACGATCGTGATGGCCCTGCTGCTCAACGAGCTGCGCCTCAATCTCCTCAAGCGCACCGTCCAGACGCTCATCTACGTGCCGCATTTCCTGTCTTGGACGGTCGTGGCATCGCTCACGTACCTGCTCTTCGCCCTGGACACCGGCCCCCTCTTCCACTTCATCAACACCGTGCTCGGCACGGACATCGACTTCCTCGCGGACCCCGGCTGGTTCCGCCCGATCATCGTGTTGCAGGAGATCTGGAAGAACACGGGCTGGGGAACGATCATCTTCCTCGCGGCATTGGCGGGAGTCGATCAGGAGCAGTATGAGGCGGCGATCATCGACGGGGCCGGACGCTTTCGCCGCGTCTGGAACATCACTCTCCCCGCGATCCGACCGACGATCATCGTCATGCTGATCCTGCAGATGGGCCAAGTCCTCAACACGGGATTCGAACAGATCTACCTCATGACCAACTCCCTCAACCGCGAGGTCGCCGACGTCTTCGACACCTTCGTGTACTTCATGGGCATCACGCAGGGCTCGTACTCGTACAGCACCGCGGTCGGCCTCTTCAAGGCCCTCGTCGGCGTCGTACTCATCTTCGGTGCCAACTGGTTGTCGCGCCGATTCAACCAGGAGGGGATCTTCTGATGGCGCGCTCCGCCTACCGATTCAACACGCGTGCCGGCAAGGTCTTCGACGTCGTCAACGTCATCGTCCTCATCGCCGTCGGCGTCATCGCCCTGATCCCGTTCGTCTATGTTCTCGCCGGCTCGTTCGCGACCGAGGCCGAGATCGCGACGCGTCCGTTCTTCATCTGGCCCGAGACCTGGAGTCTCCGAGCCTACGATTCGATCCTCACGAGCCCGGCATTCCTCCGCGCGCTCGTCACCACGATCATCGTCACGGCCGTGGGAACCGCTGTCCAGCTCCTGCTCACCGCCTCGATGGCGTATCCCCTGTCGAAGCAGAATCTGCCGGGGCGCCGCCTCATCCTGTCGCTCGTCGTGTTCACCCTGGTGTTCTCCGGCGGCATGATCCCCACCTTCCTCGTCGTGAAGGATCTCGGGCTGCTCAACTCCTACTGGGCCCTCATCCTGCCCCTCGCGATCAATCCCTTCAGCCTCATCATCATCAAGAACTTCTTCCAGCAGCTCCCCAACGAGCTCGAAGAGTCGGCGATGATCGACGGAGCCAACGAGATGCGCACCCTCTGGAGCGTGATCCTGCCGCTGTCGAAGCCCGTCCTCGCGACGTTCGCTCTGTTCTATGCGGTCGGCATCTGGAATGACTTCATGTCACCGCTGCTGTATCTCACCGACAATTCGATGTGGACGCTGCAGATGTTCCTGCGCCAGGTCACGAGCGCCACGGATCTCTCGGTCCTGGAAGACAACCCAGGAGAGATCCCCCCGGCAGAAGGCATCAAGTTCGCCGTGATCATCGTGGCGACGCTTCCGATCCTGCTGTTCTACCCGTTCCTCCAGAAGCACTTCGCCAAGGGCATGCTGATCGGATCCGTGAAGGGATGACGATGGAGACTCTCGTATACCGTAATCCGCTCGCATCGCCCGACGACGTCGCCGACTGGATCGGCGAGGGCCCCGTCGGCGCGTCCGCCGCCGACGGCGCGCTCGAACTCGCCTCGACGGGCGGGACGGACGACCATTTCACCTTCTGGTGTCCGGAGGAGTTCGGCGACCGGATCCGCGTCACGTGGGAGTTCTCCCCCGTCTCGGAGCCCGGCCTCGCGATGCTCTTCTTCGGCGCATCCGCCGTCACGGGCGGCGGCATCTTCGACTCGGGGCTCTCACCGCGCACCGGGGCGTATCCCCAGTACCACTCGGGCGACATCCGCACCCTGCATGTCTCGTACTTCCGCCGCCGCTGGGAGGACGAACGTGCATTCCACACGTGCAATCTGCGCAAGTCTCCCGGCTTCCACCTCGTCGCGCAGGGCGCGGATCCCTTGCCGCCCGTCGTCGACGCGCGGGGCGCCTTCTACCGCATCGAGGTCGTGAAGGATGGCGCGGATGTGAGCTTCCGGATCGATGATCTTCCCCTCTTCTCCTGGTCGGACGACGAGACCACAGGCCCGCGTGCCACCACCGGCCGCATCGGATTCCGCCAGATGGCCCCCCTCGTGGCGCGCTATCGCAATCTGGAGGTGCACGAACTCGCATGACAGACAACGTCTCCGCCCCGCTGCGCTGGTTGCACGATGACCCGCCTCGCGCACCCTTTGAAGGATGCACCTGGGGAGTCCCCCTGCCTCGCGGATCCGCTCACGCGGTCGACGAGCTCTCCGTCGTCGACGCGGCGGGTGCCCCCATCGCGGCGCAGTTCTGGCCGCTCGCGACCTGGCCGGACGGTTCTCTCAAGTGGGTCGGCTCCGCCATCGGCGCCGGATCGCCGCCCGAGAGCGCACGACTCATCACAGACGGGCGAAGGGCCGACGACGTTCACGGCGTCACGACCCACGAGGATGCGGATGTCATCGTCGTCGACAACGGCGTCGTGCGCCTCGAGGTCCCCCGCGAAGGCGACGCGATCTTCCGGCGCCTCGACCGCGGGGACACGACGATCGCCGAGAACGGCCGCCTCATCAGCCTCCTCGCCGGCCCGTCCGACGATGACCTCCCTGCGTCGCGCGCCGCATACCGGTCGCGGACGACTCGCGCGGTCCTCGAACAGGCCGGGCCCGTACGGGCCGTCGTGCGTGTGGAGGGTACGCACCGGGCCGAGGATGGCTCCCGCGAGTGGCTGCCGTTCACGGTACGGTTCGTGCTCCTCTCTAGTGCCGAGACGGTGCGCGTCGTGCACAGCTTCGTCTGGGACGGCGACGCCGAGCGCGACTTCCTCGCGGGGCTCGGGATCACGGCCGACGTCCCCCTGCGCGCCGCGCCCCACGACCGCCACGTGCGCTTCGCGACAGCAGAGGGCGGCGTGTTCGCCGAAGCTGTCCGAGGCGTCACGGGTCTGCGGCGGGACCCCGGTGATGCGGTTCGCGATGCCCAGATCGCGGGCCGCGCCACACCGCCCCTGACGGAGTGGTCGCCGCGCGTCTCCTCACGCCTCGGATTCGTACCCACATGGGCCGACTACTCGCTCTCGCAGCCCACGGCCGACGGGTTCGCCCTTCGGAAACGCACGAAGGCCGGGCATGCGTGGATCGACGCGTTCGCCGGAACCCGTGCCGAGGGACTCGCCTCCCTCAGCGATCCGCACGGCGGCTTCGGAATCGGCGTGCGGGGATTCTGGCAGTCACATCCCGGCCGCCTCGACATCCGCCACGCCGACCGCGCGACCGCGACCGTGACCGCGTGGCTGCACTCCCCCGACGCTCCACCGATGGACATGCGGTTCTACCACGACGGACTCGGCCAGGACGGCTACGCCGATCAGCTCGAAGCGCTGGAGATCACCTACGAGGACTACGAGCCGGGATTCGGCGATGCACACGGGATCGCCCGGACCCACGAGATCACCCTGTTCGCGTGGGAGGCGACACCGTCCGTCGCGGACGTCGCCGCGCACGCGAACCACCTGCAGGATCCGCCCCTCCTCCAGCCGACTCCCGAATGGGTGTGCGGTGCGGGCGTCTTCGGCGATGTCGCCCCTGTCGATCGCTCGACACCGATTTCGGCCGAGATCGAGGACAGCCTCGACCTGCTGCTCGAGTTCTATCTCTCGCAGCCGGAGCAGCGCCGCTGGTACGGCTTCTGGAACTACGGCGACGTCATGCACGCCTACGATTCGGATCGCCACGTCTGGAGATACGACGTCGGAGGATACGCGTGGGACAATTCCGAGCTCTCGCCCGATCTCTGGCTCTGGTACTCGTACCTCCGCACAGGGCGGGCCGACGTCTTCCGCCTCGCCGAAGCGATGACCCGGCACACGGGCGAGGTCGATGTCTACCACTCCGGGCGATTCCGCGGGCTCGGGTCGCGCCACAACGTGCAGCACTGGGGGTGCTCCGCGAAGCAACTGCGCATCAGCAGCCCCGTCTATCGACGCTTCTTCCACTTCCTCACGGCCGACGAGCGCACGGGCGACCTCCTCGACGAGCTCACCGACAGCGACAGGACTTTCCTCGGGCTCGACCCGACGCGGAAGGTGCGACCGGACGCCGCGACCTATCGTCCCGAGCGCTCGGCCCTCGCCGTGGGGCTCGGCACGGACTGGGGCGCCCTCGCCGCGACCTGGCTCTCTGCGTGGGAGCGCAGGGGCGACGAGCATTCGCGCAACCGATTGCTCGGCACGATGGCCGACATCGGCGATCTGCCGCAGGGATTCCTCACGGGTGAGGCGCTGTACGACCTCGACACGGGGCGCTTCGACACGACGCGTGATCAGATCTCCGTCTCGCACCTAAGCGCCGTGTTCGGCCTCGCCGAAATATGCAGTGAACTCATCTCCCTCACCGACATGCCCGCCTTCCGCGACGCCTGGGTGCGGTACTGCCGCCTGTTTCTCGCGTCTCCCGAAGAGCAGGCACGTGAAACCGGGGCCCCGCTCCGGGGAATCCACCTCGAACAGGCGCACTCCCGCCTGGCAGCCTATGCGGCGCGCCAGACGGGCGATCCTGGCCTGCGTGATCTGGCATGGCGTGCCTTCGACGGCGTCGGCGAGTGGCTCGTGCACCGCCGCGAGCTGCGTATCGAACGCATCGATCCCCCCGTCGTCCCCGCGCCCGTCGACGAGATGCCGAGCATCTCCACGAACGACGCGGCGCAATACGGTCTCGCGGCGATCCAGATCCTCGCCCTGCTCGGAGACGAGCTCGTCACGCCGCCCGCGGATCCAACTCCATCCGCGTCGTGAAACGGCGCGTGGCGCCGGTGAAGGGATCCTCGAACTCGAGCCTCTCCGCGAGCAGCTGCAGGGTGTGCGAGAAGTCGTATGGATCCGGATCCACGTCACGCGGGTAGACCGGGTCGCCAAGAATCGGCATGCCGAGCCCATTCATGTGCACGCGCAGCTGATGGGTCTTCCCCGTGTGCGGGGTCAGAGCGACCTCCACCGCCCACCTCACCCCGTGCCGGAACGTGCGCAGGAGGCGGACTGTCGTATGGCTGTTGGGGGCGCCGGGGATCTCGCGCACCGCGCGCTCGCCGTCGATCTTCCGCAGGCGCGTGCGGATCTCGCGTTCTTCGCCCGTCTCGAGCCCGAGCGGAAGCGGATCCCCGTCGCGCCAGCCGTCCGGCGCCCACGCGAGCGCGCGGTACGACTTCCGGATCCCCCTCTGTTGGAACAGCACCTGGTACGCGCCGCGCGTCGCAGGCCGCCGGGAGAGCGCGAGCAGGCCACCCGTCACGCGGTCGAGCCGGTGCATCGCGACGATGTCGTCCTCGCCGCGCTCGACGCGGAGCCGCGTCACGACGCACTCACGGACGAAGACGCCGTTGGGTGTCGAGGCGAGGAAATGCGGCTTGTCCACGACGATCAGGTCGTCGTCCTCGTGCACGACATCGATCTCGAACGGCACCCGATCCTCGTGCGGGGTCGGCTTGTGGAAGAAGTAGAAGCCGCCGGGGATGACGGCATCATCGAGCAGGACGCGCACGCCCGCCTGATCCGTGAGCTCGCCGGGGCCCGTGAAGTAGTCGGCGCCGAGTGCTGCGTCGGCGAGAGCCTGTTCCCGGCCGAGCGTCGTCGGGATGATCGTGCCCTCTAGCCACTCCCGTACGGTCTCGGGCACGGGCAGATGCGCGGCGGCATGCGTCTGCGTGCCACCTGGCGCCCGCAAGCGGGCAGCGGTGATGCCGTCCCGCGGGGGGAGGATCCGTCGTCCGAAGCGCGCCACGATCTCGAGAGCCTAGCGGGCCCTGCTGGGCGGGCCCCGGATCAGCGCCGCTTCATCGTCTCGATCGGCCCCGTGACGCTCAGCTCATCGGCCCAGCAGTCGATCCCCGTCACACCGGGCAGGCGGTCTCGCGTGAAGACCGGATTGCGACCCTCGCGGCGCTGCTGCGTGTAGTCGCGCAGGAGCGCGAAGACGAGGCCCGACAGCAGCGCGAGCGCGACGAGATTGGTGATCGCCATGAATCCCATCACCGCATCAGCGAAACTCCACACGACGTCAGCCGAGAGCACCGAGCCCGTGAGGACAGCGAGGACGACGAGCGTGCGGTATCCGACGAGGACCCCGCGACGCGTGGAGATGAACTCGATCGAGGCCTCGCCGTAGTAGTAGTTGCCGATGATCGAACTGAACGCGAGAAGGAAGATGATGATCGCGAGTGCCGTGAGCGACCAGTCGCCGAGCGTGCCGGCAAGGGCCATCTGGGTGAGGTCGACGCCGACGGGAGCATCGCCGAGATCGGGCACACCGGTGAGGATGATGAACGCCGTGATCGTGCAGACGAGGAACGTGTCGAAGTAGACGCCGAGCGCCTGCACGAGACCCTGCTTGACGGGATGGGTGACGGCGGCGCTCGCACCCGCGTTCGGAGCGGATCCGAGGCCCGCCTCGTTCGAGAACATGCCGCGCTTGATACCCGTGAGGACGATGTAGCCGAACGTGGCGCCGACGACCTCGCTGAAGCCGAACGCCTCCGTGAAGATCATGGAGATCGCGCCGGGGATCTCGCGCCACGACACGGCAACGACGGCGAGTCCGATCAACAGGTAGACGAGCGCCATGAGGGGGACGACCGCCTGGGTGACGGAGGCGATCCGGCGCACACCGCCGAAGACGACGAGCGCTGTGAGCGCCGCGACCACGATGCCGACGATCCACGCGATCATCCCGCTCGCCTCGCCGCCGCTCGCCGACTCGACCACACCGCCCACCGAGGCGGCGATCGTGTTGGCCTGCAGCGAGCTGAACGAGAACGGGAAGCAGATGATGAGGATGATGGCGAACACGACGCCCATCCATCGCGCCTTGAGCCCCCGCTGCATGTAGTAGGCGGGGCCGCCGCGGAAGCCATCCGGATCGCGCACCTTGAACAGCTGCGCGAGGGTCGACTCCGCGAACGCCGACGCCGCGCCGATGAAGGCCATGAGCCACATCCAGAACACGGCGCCGGGCCCGCCGACCGCGATCGCCGTTGCCACGCCCGCGATGTTGCCCGTGCCGACTCGCGAGGCAGCCGAGATCGTGAACGCCTGGAAAGCCGACACCGACTGCGGTTCACCGTCTTCGTCGCGCGGGGTGCGATCCGTGAGCGTGCGGAACATCTCGGGGATGAACCGGAATTGCACGACCCCCGACCGAACGGTCAGATACACCCCGAGCACCACGACGACCGGCAGCACGACCCAGGTCCAGAAGATGTTCCCCTGATCGGCGAACCACGTTGCGAGATTGTCCACCGGGCAAGTATCCACGCCGACGCCCGCGGGAGCCAGAGCGCCGCGCCGGGATCAGTCGGAGACATGCAGGGCAAAGCCCTCGCGTCCGCGCGGTTCGATTCCCTCCTTGAGAGTGAGGGACGGGATCTCGTAGTCGCCGAAGTTCTGCCGACGGAATGGGATCGGCTCCGTTTCCTCGAGGGCGAGCAGGCGCTCCTCCCACGCCCGTGCGACGGCCGGAAAGTCTTCATGCGACAGCCGGTCGCTGCCGTATACGACGAACGGCGGCACGGCCTCGATGCCCGGGTAGAAGAGGATGCCGTGCTGGATCGGGAACAGCAGGTCGTCGATCGGACCGTTGATCCCGCGCGCGGCGTAGTGCGCCTCGGGGCCGCCGATGGTGACCGACAGCAGGGCGCGCCGGCCGGCGAGCGTGCCCTCGCCGTACCGCTCTCCGTACTTTGTGTCGCTGTGCTCGCCGACGCCGTACGCGAAGTGGGAGGTGAAGACACGGTCCACCCAGCCCTTGAGAATCGCGGGCATCGCGTACCACCACAGCGGGAACTGGAAGATGATCGTGTCGGCCCAGAGCAGTTTCTCTTGCTCGGCACGCACGTCCGGCGCGAGAGAACCCGAGTCGAAGGCTCGGCCCGAGTCGCGGGCGACACGCAGCGGTTTCGACGCGGCATCACCGAAGTCCGCCGCGTCGACGAGGGGCTTCCAGCCCATCGCGTACAGGTCGCTCACGCGCACGTCGTGGCCGGCGCGCTCGAGCGTCGTCACGGCGTGACGGGTGAGCGAGCCGTTGAGAGAGCCGGATTCGGGGTGGGCGTGGACGATGAGCGTCTTCATGGGGTCTCCTTCTGTCGAGGTGAGATCCATGTTCCGCCCGTCGCGCCCCGCGCGTTCAGGGGCGGTTCGACCGTCGGACGGGCGATCCTGGTACTGAGGAGACCACCCTCGCGCGCGCCGCGCGGGGCATACTGACCCCATGGACGATCTCGCGGGCTTCCTGCGGACCCGGCGCGCCCGGGTCGATCCGGCGAGTGTCGGAGTGCGCATCGACAACCGCCGCCGGGTCGACGGGCTGCGCCGCGAGGAGGTCGCGCACCTCTCGGGCGTCAGCGTCGATTACTACGTGCGCCTCGAGCAGGGGCGAGCGACGCAGCCGTCCGAGCAGGTCCTCGATGCGCTCGCGCGGGTGCTCGGTCTCGACGAGACGGAGCGCGACCACCTCGTCCGACTTGCGCGACAGCCCCGGCGGCGCGCCAAGGCACCCGCCGGGCGCATACGCCCCGAGCTGACGAGGGTGCTCGATCTCGTCGTCGACGCGCCCGCGTTCATCATGAACCATCGCCTGGACGTGCTCGCCGGCAACCGCCTCGCCTCCCTGCTGTACGGGCGCTCGTTTCCCGGCCTCAACACGGCGCGGCACGTGTTCCTCGAGGAGGCGGAGCGCGGCCTCTACGCCGACTGGGGCACATGTACGGTCGACGCCGTCGGGCATCTGCGCCTCGCCGCCGGCAAGCATCCGGACGATCCGCAGCTGACGTCCCTCATCGGAGAGCTTTCGATGCGCAGCGAGCGCTTCCGTCGGCTCTGGGCGCGGGCCGACGTGCGCGCCCGCACTCACGGCCGCAAGCTCTACCGTCACCCGATGGTGGGGCTCCTTGAGCTGCACCAGGAGAATTTCGCTCTCCCCGACGAGACGGGCATGGAGATGATCGTGCTGTCCGCGACGCCCGGCAGCGCCTCCGCGGACGGCCTGCGCCTACTCGCGGGGCTCGCCGTCCCTTCCACGGCGCGCGCCGAGACTCCCGTCCGCAACTGACGCGCGTTCACCCGCGACGGACGCGGCGCACGCGGTCGGCGTATGCGTCGAGCGCGTCGAGGATACCCCGATGCTGCCAGATTCGATTCCGTGCGGCCCCCGTGCGCTCAGAGAGCACTCCGCGCTCGACGAGCGTATCGAGCGCGCGCTTCGCGGCCACGTCGCCCATTCCGAGACGCTCGCGCACGGCCCGCGAGTTGAGCACGGGCTGTTCGATGAGCAGCGGCAGCACGCGCCAGGCTCCGGCGTCGGAGCGGACGCCCGCCATCAGATCGCCCGCCTCGCGCAGTTCGACCGCCAGCGCGTCGACGAGGTCGCGGCCGACGACGGCGGCCGCGCGGGACGCCTGGGCGAAGCGCCGGACGATCGGTCCCGCGTCGCCGCTCTGATACGCATCGATCGCCGCGAAATAGGTGTCGACATCGGCGAGCAAGCCCGCCGAGATCGGCACCGTCGTCGACGTGACGAGTCCCTTGCCGCGCAGGATCGCGTGCGCGAGTGCGCGGCCCGTCCGCCCGTTTCCATCGGCGAAGGGATGGATCGTCTCGAATTGCGCGTGCAGGATCGCGGCCTGCGCGAGGACCGGCAGGTCGTCGCGCGCCGCGAAGCGGACCGCGTCGTCGATCGCGTCCGGGATCCGCTCGGGAACGGGCCCGACGAAGTCGGCCGTGACCGGTCCGGCGTTTCCGGCTCCGATCCAGACGATGTCCCGGCGCCATCTCCCGGCCTCGTCCTCCATCCCCGACTGTCGCGAGAGCAGCTCGCGATGCATCGAGAGGATCGACGAGGCGTCGAGGCGGCCGGACAGGAGGAGCGCTGCCTCCATCGCCCGCACATTCCCGACGATCGTCGCAGCGTTGCGCCTCTCGCCCTCGCCGATCTCGGCGAGGGCGATCTGCCGCGCCGACGAGGTGAGCTGCTCGATCTGGGAGCTCGACGCCGACTCGGACCTCAGCAGGATCGCGGCCATCGGCGCGAGCACCGGACTGTCGGCCCCGAGCTCGGAACCCGCATAGTTGTCGAAAGCGACGAGTGCACGCGTCGCGTCCTCAATATCGGCGACGTCGGCGCCCGACATGTCGACGGCCGCGTGGGCGATCGCGGCGGGCACGGCCGCGGCATAGGGCCCGGTCTGGCGTCGCAGCTCAGCTCGCGAGTGCTCCCCCGTGTCGACAGGGCGCCACTCGCGCGTCTCCCTGCCGGTCGGCGGCACGGCGAGGACGGCGCCGCCGTCGATGCTCACCGTCCCGACATCGCGTTTCGCCACCATGGCGCCATCTTACTTACATTTAATCCACTAAGTGTCAGCAACGAGTTTGCCGACCTGCGGATCCGGTGCCCCCGGTGGGACTCGAACCCACACTGCGCGAATTTTAAGTTCGCTGCCTCTACCGATTGGGCTACGGGGGCGGAAAAGCGAAGGGCGCTCCCCCACGGTCTGACACCGGGAGGAGCGCCCTGTCGGCGTGGGCGTCAGGCAGCCTTCTGCTCGTCAGCCTGCTCGACCTTCGGCTTCGGACGCGAGGCGTAGGTCTCGAAGAACTCGCGCGGCTTCTGCACCGCGCCGATCTGCACCTGATCGCGACCGAGGAAGAAGTTGTGGTACCAGCCCCACAGCACTCGCCACTTGCGCTCCCACGTCGGCATCGCGAGCCCGTGGTATCCGCGGTGCGCGACCCAGGCGAAGAAGCCCGTGAGGGCGATCTTGCCCGACTGGAACGCACCGTTGTAGAGGCCGAGGCCGGCGACCGCGCCGAGGTTCTTGTGGATGTAGTCGACGGGCTCCTCGCCGCGAAGCGTCGCGACGAGGTTCTTCGCGAGGCGCTTCGCCTGGCGGACGGCGTGCTGCGCGTTCGGCACGCACATGCCGCCGACGCCGCCGCCCGTGAGGTCCGGAACCGCCGCGACATCGCCAGCCGCCCACGCGCCCTCGATGATCTCGCCGTTCTCGTCGACCACGCGCAGATCGCCCTGCGTCGAGATCCGGCCGCGCGCTTCGCGAGGCAGATCGCTTCCGTTGACGACCTGCGGGTTCGCCATAACGCCCGCGGTCCAGATGATGAGGTCGCTCGGGTATTCCTCGCCCGTATTCGTCTTGACCACGCCGTCGGTTGCGTCAGCGACCTGCGTGTCGAGATGCACGTGCGCACCGCGCTTCGCGAGGTCCTTCAGCACGTGCTCGGCGGTCTGGAGCGAGACCTCGGGCATGATGCGCCCCATCGCCTCGATGAGGTGGAACTCGGTCTCGTCGAACGAGATCTCCGGGAACTTCTCGAGCAGCGCGTTCGCGGCGGAACGCAACTCGGCGAAGGTCTCAATGCCCGCGAAGCCGCCGCCGACGACGACCGTGGTGAGCAGACGCTTGCGGAGCTCGCTGCCCTTCGGAAGCGCGGCCGCCTTCTCGAAGTTCGAGATGAGGGTGTCGCGCGCCGCGACCGCCTCTTCGATCGACTTCATCCCGATCGCGTGATCGGCGATGCCGGGAATGGGGAACGTGCGCGAGACAGAGCCGGCGGTCACGACGATCTGGTCGTACTCGTACTCCCAGCTCTCGCCACCCTCGGGCGTGATCGTGGCGGACTTGTTCGCGTGGTCGATGTTCGTGACCTTCGCGCTGATGACCTTGGTCTTCTTCAGGTGACGACGGTGCGAGACGACCGCGTGACGCGGCTCAATCGATCCGGCGGCGACTTCCGGGAGGAACGGCAGGTAGGCCATGTACGGAAGCGGGTCGACGACGACGACCTCGGCTTCACCCGAACGCAGGTGCTTCTCCAGCTTCCACGCGGTGTAGAACCCCGCGTATCCACCGCCGACGATAAGGATCTTGGGCACGGAAGAATCTCTCCTTGGACTTGTCAGGAGCCCGAATCACGATTCGCGCGAAGCGAGCGGATGCGTCGAGTGACTACGACGACGCCGAGCAGGACAAGGATACCAGCGGCCGTCGCTGCGACGAGCGGAAGCGTCACTTCGCGGAGGCTGTCAGCGGACGGGAGCAGCGGACTCCCGGCTTCGGCGGGCGGATCCGGCGGCGGAAGAGCGGGAAGTTCGACGGGCTCCTGCGTGGGCGTGCTGCCGGGATCGACCTCGCCCGCGCTGTCGGCGCTGCGATTGATGCGGATCCAATCCCGCAGCTCGGCGGCCGGGTCGTCGTCCACACGAGGGATTCCGGCGGTGACGGCCTGCTCGGCATCGACCAGCCCGTAGCCGTAGATCGGATCGTGCTCGCCATCCTGCCGAGGCGACGGCACCGCGGTCTGGACGATGCGATTGATGACGTCGCCGGCGCCGAGATCCGGGAACTCCGAGCGGACGAGCGCCGCGATCCCCGCGACGAGCGGCGCCGCGCCGCTTGTTCCCTCGACGGGATCGATCGTCCCGGCGGGCGAGATGCCCAGCAGATCTTCGCTCGGGGCCGACACATCGATCGTGATGCCCTGCGTCGACGCCTCGTAGCTCGCGAATCCTCGCCGATCGACACCGCCGACGACGAGTACGCCGGGAACCGTGGCGGGGGCACCGACGTGCTCTGTACCGCTTCCGCGATTACCCGCGGCAACGACCACGACGACGTCGTGCTCGAACGCGTAGAGGAACGCGTCGTCCCAGCTCTCATCCCACGCGGTCTGGTTCGTCGTGAACGAGAGATTGATGATGTCGGCTCCGTTGTCGACCGACCAGCGGATCGCTTCTGCGACCTGTTCGGAGAACGACACCTCGCTGATGGATCCGAACCCGAGGGAGACCGAGAGGATGTCGGCCTCGGGGGCGACCCCGATCATCCCCTCGTCCTCCTCGGTGCCACGCGCGGCCGCGAGCGAAGCGACCCACGTGCCGTGGCTGCGCGTGTGGACATTCGACCCGAGGGGTGTGCGCCCATCGGGCGAGCCCACACCCGAAACATCCGTGCCTCCGACGACCGCTTCGTCGAGACCCTCGATATCGGAGGCGACGCCGCTGTCGACGACGGCGATCGTGGTCCCCTCGCCTCGCGTCGTCTCCCAGGCGTCCGCGATTCCGTACTGTTCGAGCCAGTACTCGGCGGCACGCGTCGGGTCCTCCGGCTCGGGCGTCTCTGTGGCGGCGGGAGTCGGCCTCGGCGTGCGCCCCGTCTCGTCTTCCGAATCGGTCGCGGCCGACGCAGCAGGCGCCGCAAGTATCGTGCAGAGCACCAGAAGCGCGGCGAGGACCGCGGGCAGCGACCGACGCGGCGCGACCGTCATGTCGTAGTCGCCTCGTCTTCCCGGAGCGCCGCCCCGGGATCGTCGCACTCACAGCGCGCCGGGGACCAGTGCGACCGCTCAAGAGCGAGGTCTCCGATGGGGTTCACCCCCGGCCCTGCCGCGAGGGCGTGACCCGCAAGCGCGTGCAGGCATTTGATGCGCGTCGGCATCCCGCCCGCAGAGATGCCGTCGACCTCGGGAACGTCGCCATACTGCGCACGGTCGACGAGATATGCCTCGTGCGCACGCGTATAGGCCGCCTGCACTTCGTCATTCTCGTGGAGGAGGTCCGTCAGCTCGACCATCACCTGGTCGGCCTCGAGACGGGACATCTCGGCGGTGGCCGCAGGATGGGTGAGGTAGTAGAACGTGGGGAACGGCGTGCCTTGCGGCAGCCGAGGTGAAGTGGCGACGACCGTGGGATTTCCGCACGTGCATCGGGCGGCGATGCCGACCACGCCGCGTGCCTCGCGCCCGAGCTGAGCGCTCACAACGCGGATCTCGGCGGTGCTCACGATGTCGAAAGGAGGTGTCGTCACGTGTGCGAGGCTACCGATGGCCTCTGATATTTCTCCCAGGAAACCGAGGTCCTCACTGAAACGTGATGTTCAGTCGCCCGATGTTTCGCCAGGATCCGGCGTCGGCTGGAACACGCTGTCCTCGTCCGCGACGGCCTCCTTCGCGAGACCAGCCTGCACGATCGATCGGACGGTGGTGCCCATCCAGTCGTGCTCCCTCTCCTCGGCCTCCGCGTCGATGGGCTCAGGATCACCCTCCACGTCGTCCTCCGGAAGATCGTCCTCGACGAGGTAGACGATCTCTCCCGGCAGCGTGTAATACAGCCGCTCACGTGCCTCACTCATGACGTAGACCGGATCCTGCCAGCGCTCACGCTCGCGCTCGAGGGCCGCGATCTCGTCTTGCGTCACGGAGACCCTCTGCTCGGCCTGCGCGATCTGCTGGCGCATGTCGATGTACCCGCTCGCCGACGGCACGAGGATGAACGCCCCCAGCACCACGAGCCCCAGCATGATCGCAGCGAAACCGGACAGCCTGATCCCGCCGAGCCACTCGCGCGCACTGACGTCGCGCCGGGCAGACGCTCTCCGGGTACGCGGAGAGGGAGCCGCCGTTCGTGCCATGCGACTCCCTCTCTCGTGGTGCGTGCGCGGGATCAGCCCTGGAAGCGCGGGTAGGCGCCGCGTCCCGCGAAGGTCGCCGCGTCGCCGAGCTCCTCCTCGATGCGCAGAAGCTGATTGTACTTCGCGACACGGTCGCTGCGTGCGGGCGCGCCCGACTTGATCTGACCGCAGTTCACGGCCACCGCGAGGTCAGCGATCGTGACGTCTTCCGTCTCGCCCGAACGGTGCGACATCATGGCCGTGTAGTTCGCGCTGTGCGCCATCGAGACGGCGTCGAGCGTCTCGGTGAGCGTGCCGATCTGGTTGACCTTGACGAGCAGCGAGTTCGCGATGCCCCGGTCGATGCCCTGCTTGAGGCGCTCGGGGTTCGTGACGAACAGATCGTCGCCGACGAGCTGCACCTTGTCGCCGATGCGCGAGGTGAGACCCGCCCATCCCTCCCAATCGTCCTCTGCGAGGGCGTCCTCGATCGTGACCAGCGGGAAGTTCGCGAGCAGCTCCTCGTAGTAACCCGTGAGCTGCTCGGCCGTCCAGTCCTTGCCCTCGAAGCGGTAAACGCCGTTCTCGAAGAACTCCGTCGACGCGACATCGAGGCCGACGGCGATGTCCGATCCGGGCGTGAAGCCGGCCTTCTCGATCGCCGACATGAGGAAGTCGAGCGCCTCGCGGTTGCTGGGGATGTCGGGAGCGAATCCGCCCTCGTCGCCGAGCCCCGTCGCGAAGCCGCCGGCGAGCAGTTCCTTCTTGAGTACCTGGTACGTCTCCGCACCCCAGCGCAGCGACTCAGCGAACGACTCGGCGCCGTGCGGGACGAGGAAGAACTCCTGCATGTCGATGCCGTTGTCGGCGTGCTCGCCACCGTTGATGACGTTGAGGGCCGGCACGGGAAGCACGTGCGCGTTGGCACCCCCGACGTAGCGGTAGAGCGGGAGGTCGGCGCTGTCGGCAGCGGCCTTCGCGACGGCGAGGCTGACGCCGAGGATCGCGTTGGCGCCGACGCGCTTCTTGTTCGGGGTCCCGTCGACCTCGTTCAGGGTCTGGTCGACGAGGCGCTGGTCGCTCGCGTCCAGGCCCTCGATCGCGGGGCCCAGCTCATCGATGACGCCGTCGACTGCCTTCGTGACGCCCTTGCCGCCGTAACGCTGTGCGTCGCCGTCGCGGAGCTCGTACGCCTCAAACGCGCCGGTCGACGCACCCGACGGGACGGCCGCACGCTGCACGATTCCGTCATCGAGAAGAACCTCGACCTCGACGGTGGGGTTCCCCCGCGAGTCGAGGATCTCGCGTGCGCCTACTGCTTCGATCTGTGCCACGGACTACTCCTTGAAAGGTGGGCGATGAGGGCCTTCCGGCCCGGAGCCAGTCTATGGGGAACGCCCGAACGACGACACACGCTGCCCCGACGAACGGTCCCGCGCACCGCACCCGCCCCCTGTCGCGCGGCCGCAGCGTGCGGCAGGATGGAGCGCATCGAAACGGGTTCGGAAGGCGCAGATGACCGGCAGCGGAACGACAGGCGAACGTCACGTACTGCTCGCGGGCGGCACGTCCGATGCGGGGTGGGCCATCGCCCGGACGTTGCGTACGGACGGCACCCGCGTCACGATCGCGGGACGGAGCGCGGAGAAGCTCGCGGCCTTCGCCGATGAGGGATTCGGCACGATGCGCGTCGACCTCTCCGACGCCGACGCAGTAGATCGCGCGATCGATGGCCTCGAGAGGCTCGACGGCCTCTTTCCCCTCGTCGGGGGATGGCGCGGCGGAGGCGGGATCTCCGGCCAGTCCGACGCCGATTGGAGGTCGCTCGAAATCGCACTCACGGCTGTGCGGCACACGTGTCGCGCGGCGTGGCCGCTGCTCGATGCGTCACCGGCCGCGCGCGTCGCGGTCATCTCGTCGACCGCCGTGACCAGGCCGCTCGCAGGAGGAGCGAACTACGCGGCGGTGAAGGCGGCAACGGAGGCATGGATCCAGGCGCTCGCCCACGGATTCGAGAAGTCCGCGCGAGATGCCGGACGCACGCAGGCGGGAGCCTGCACGATCTTCCGCGTGAAGGTGCTCTCCGGCCTCGAGGAGACCATCGCGACGCGCTTCGCCGCACTCTGGAATGCAGATCCGACCGGCCCTGGGGCCGACGTCGTCACTCTGGAGACGGCCGACTGACCGCGCCCCGCGCCGGATCCGTCAGTTTCCCGCGGGCACAGCGAGCGGCGTCCCCGCACCCCAGACGCGCGTCACCTCGAGCTCGGGAGTGAGCAGCACCGCGTCGGCCGCGAATCCCGCTTCGAGCACACCGAGATCGCCGTCCCGGCCGAGCGCGCGCGCCGGGATCCGCGTGAGCGCGTCGACCGCCGTCGCCAGCTCGATGCCGCACGCTCCCACGGACTGGCGCAGGGCCCCATCCATCGTGAGCGTCGATCCCGCGATCGATCCGCCGTCCGTGAGCCGCGCGACACCATCGGTCACGGTGACGGACAGCGATCCGAGGATGTAGACGCCGTCCGCGGCCCCCGCCGCCGCCATGGCGTCTGTGATGAGCGCCACGCGCCCGGGCGCGGCGTCGAACAGCATGCGAGAGATCACCGGCTCGACGTGCACGCCGTCATTGATGAGCTCGAGCGTCACATGATCACGCGCGAGCGCCGCACCGATGGGTCCCGGCGCGCGGTGGTGCAGACCGTCCATGGCGTTGAACGCATGCGTGAGGATCGACGCGCCGGCGTCGAAAGCGGCCAGCGCCCCGTCTCGGTCGGCGGCGGTGTGCCCGACGGCCACCCGCACACCGGCCTCGGCGAACCGCCTCGTCGCGTCGAGCGCGTGCGTTTTCTCCGGCGCGAGCGTCACCTGCGCGAGCGTGCCCCGAGCTGCGGTAAGGAGTGCCTCGACCCGCTCGGCGGTCGGGTCTGTGAGCAGTGCCTCATCGTGCGCGCCCTTGTGCTGTGCATCGAGGAAGGGCCCCTCAAGGTGCGATCCGAGTACGAGCGGGTCATCCTCCGCCACGCTCGCGATCGTCGCAAGCTGTCCCTCCAGATCGGCGACCTTCGCAGTCACGAGCGAGAGAACCGAGCGCGTCGTGCCGTGCGCCCGATGCACCGCGAGCGCCGCGCGGATCTCTTCGACATCACCGTCGAAGCCGGCGGTGCCTCCGCCGTGACAGTGAAGGTCGATGAAACCGGGAGTCAGGACGCCCCCGCGCGCGTCGACGACCGTGTCGTCAGTTTCCGCGCGCCACGAGTCGCCGGTGCCGCGCGCAGCGATGCGTTCACCGTCGAATCTCACCCACCCGTCCTGTTCGATCGAGCCCGACGAGACGATCAGCGCGGAGTGGATGACGGTCATACCGTCCGATCCTGCCACCTCGCGCGACTCATTCCACCGAATCTGCACAAGTCTCGCGGGATCCCCGCGATCGACAACGCGAAGACAGGGGCTGCACTCATCTCCGGAGCAATTCGGCGCCCGTGACCGCATCTTCGACGGCCACCGTGACACACGAGCCATCTGTACGGGTCACGGTCAGAGCCTCTCCCGTGCGGAGGATCAGCTCGCGGTCGCCGTTCGCACGATGGTGCCAACCGAATCTGTTCAGGTACCTGCTCTCGCCGACGTCGACAACCTCCACTGCCGCGATGTCATCCCGAGGAACGTGCACGCGCGGGAAACCCAGGACAGACCGCACGGTGAAGCCCGACCGATCGACTCGCACCGAGAACGCCTGCGTCAGGACGGCGAGGATGCCCACGACGAGGGCGCTGACCACACCGATCCAGGTACCGGCCCAGATCGGGTCATCCGTGACGAGTGTTCCGATCGCGACCACACCGATCAGCAGAAGGTACGCGGCGAGACCGATGATGTTGAACCATCGGGCGCGCCGCGACCTCTCGACACGCTGGATCCATGCCTTTCGATCGGTCATCACGCCGACCTCGGCGACGAGTCCTGGATCGGACCGGGCAACATCTCGGATGAGGTGCCAAGGGTCGCGTCGCGCTCGGCGGGGCGGCGAATGTCCTCGGGCAGGTGGGCCGCCGGTGCGTTGACGATGACGGCGCCGCGACCAGAACGCACGTCGACGAACCGTTCAGCGGGCAGCTGATGTCGAGCGCGACGCAAAGATTGCGAGATCACGCCCACGGATCCCTCCAGCTGCTTCGAAGCCGGCAGCCGTTCTCCTGCCGCGACGCCACGGGTGACCATGACGGTCTGCATCGCCCCGACGACCCGCACGAAAACTAGTTGTTCGTCCGCAAGATCGACGCCGAGAGGCATACGTCGATTTTAAACGAACGCGCGAAAGTTCCCAGGGGTCACACCGACCGTCGCTCCACGACGAGGCGGATGGCGCGTAGCACGATGCCGATGGCGACGACGACGAGACCGCCTGCGACGGACTGCCAGGGCAGCATCGCGGCGAGGCCGACGCAGCCGACGGCGCCCGCGAGCTGCAGCCATCGCGGATAGCGACGCACCGCGGATCCCTGCCGCAGGGCCGCGACGTTGGCGATGAAATAGTAGAGCAGCACGCCGAAGGAGCTGAATCCGATGGCGCCCCGCAGATCCGCGAGCGCGATCACTGCGATGACGACGACCGCGACCGCGATCTCGGCACGGTGGGGCACGCGGGTGCGCGGATGGATCCGGGCGAAGAACCTCGGCAGATCTTCCTCGCGCGCCATGGCGAGGCTCGTGCGCCCGATCCCAGCGACGAGGGCCAGCAGCGCGCCGAGAGACGCGCACGCCGCCCCCACGCGCACGATCGGCTCGCCCCAGCCCCACCCGGAAGCCGAGACGACGTCGGCGAGCGGGGCGGACGACGCGGCGGTCGCTGCAGGACCGAGCACGTGCAGCGTCGTCACGGCGATCACCCCGTACACGACGACCGCGCCGAGGAACGCGAAGACGATCGCACGTGGGATCGTGCGCGCGGGATCCCGCACCTCCTCCCCCATCGTCGCGATCCGCGCGTACCCGGCAAAGGCGAAGAACAGCAGCCCAGCCGACTGCAGAATCCCGTACCAGCCGTGTTCGAAGAACCCGGCACCGAGCACGCCGGCCTCCGCGGGCGGGGCGACCACGCCCGACGCGACGACGAACACGAGCGACATCAGCACGAGAACGACAATGATCTTGGTCGCAAGAGCTGTGCGCGTCACCCCGAGCAGGTTCACGATCGTGAGGGCGGCGACCGCCGCGATCGCGATCGGTCGCTCGACGCCCGGAGCGACGTACGCCGCGAACACGAGCGCCATCGCCGCGCAGCTCGCGATCTTGCCGATCACGAAGCACCATCCGGCGAGGTATCCCCACCAGGCGCCGAGTTCGGCGCGCCCGTACGCGTACGTACCTCCCGCGACGGGATGCACCGCCGCGAGCTGCGCCGAGCTCGTCGCGTTGCAGAACGCGACGAAGGCCGCGAGCACGAGCCCGATGAGGAGACCGGATCCGGCTGCAGCCGCGGCGGGGGCGAAGACGGCGAAGACTCCCGCGCCGATCATCGACCCGAGTCCGATCGCGACAGCATCGGCGAGCCCGAGACGGCGGGCGAGCCCAGAGGACGACATATCGGGATCGTATCGACTCGCATCCCGCCGAATACGGGCGCCACGCGCCCCGGAAGCCGACGTTCACTCACCGTTCGCCGGGCGTCTGACATTCGCGCGAGATGCTGACGAGAATCCGGATCGCGTCAGGCGCTCGGCGGGAGGTCAGTCGCTCGGCACACCGCGGCGCCTCCCCGCGGCGACCCATATGCTGAGTCGCGATGACTCGCCGCTCTCCTGCCGCCGGTCGCCGATTCCGTCTCGTCGCCGTATGGCTGCCGACTGCCGTCACCGCGCTCGCCGTCAGCGTTCAGTTGGTCGCGCTTCCGTTCGCGCCGATCACCATCGCCGTGCACTGGTCGCTCACCGGGACGCCCGACGGCTTCGGCTCGCCGTGGAGCTCCGTCGCCGTGACTGCTGCCGTCGGGTTCGGGATCACCGCGCTTTTCGCGGCCTTCGCCATCTTCGACATCCGCCCCGATCATCAGGCCCCCGCCCATCGGCTGCTCGCCGGATCGACGTGGTTCGTCGTCGCGATGATGTGCGCACTGACCACGACGACCTTCCTCCAGCAGATCGGGGCCGCAGACGCCAGCGATGCGCCGAACGTCCTGCCGATCCTCGCTATGAGCCTCGCGACAGGCTTCGCAGGCGCCGTTCTCGCCTCCGTCGCGGTCTCGGATCCTTCGGCTCAGGCGCGCCCTGCGGATCCGCGCGAGCTCTCCCCCGCACAGACGGTCCAGTGGTTCGGCACGGCGCGGCGAAGCCGAGCGGACCCATCACTCGCTCTCTTCGCTTTGGTACTCGGCGCCTTCTCCGCCTTCGGTCTGACGATCGCCGCGACGGGCGGTTCATCGTGGTGGTTGCAGGCCCTGCTCCTCGCGATCGGCGCGGTGTCCCTGCCCGCGATGCTCGAGCTCCGAGTGCGCATCGACGCACGCGGCCTGCTCGTGCGTTCGCCGATCGGGTTTCCCCGGATCCACATCCGCCTCGATGAGATCGAGGGCGTCGAGGAACTCGACGTCAATCCCGTGGCGAGCTACGGCAAGCTCGGCTGGAGCACGAAGTTGGCGCTGCCGGAGGACGCGGCCGCGATCCGAAAGGGACGGGCGCTCCGAGTCGGCCGACGCGACCGCACCCCGCTCGTCGTGACGGTGGACGATGCGGGCACGGCAGCAGCCGTGCTCGAGGCGCAGCTCGCCGCCGAACGCCACGGCTGACGACCGTGCACGCTTCGCATGTGTTCGCCGAGCGCCTGAGCTGCACACGAGATGCCGACGAATCGCCCGATCGCGTCAGGCACTCGGCGGGAGGTCAGTCGCTCGGCACACCGCCGCGTCAGCCGAGGGGCTTGAGCTCGAGCTCGGTTTGACCAGCCGCGACGGTCGCGAACTCGACGTAGCCGTCGGCCTCAGCGCGGTCGAGGACACCCGTGAGGTTGCGCGGACGCTTCTCCAGCCGCACGCGCGCCCCTCCGGAGACGAGCGCGGCCTTGTGCGCCAACAGCTCCGACACAGGCACGTCCTTGTCGTGCACGAGCACGACGGCGCGCGGGCCGTCATCTTCCCCGGCAGAGACGAGGTCGACGATCCGCTCGAAACCGATCGAGAACCCGACCGCCGGCACCTCCTGGCCGAGGAATCGCCCGACCATGCCGTCGTAGCGACCGCCGCCGCCGAGTGAGTACGAGACCGAGGGGTGCGCGATCTCGAAGATCGTGCCCGTGTAGTAGCCCATGCCGCGCACGAGGAACGGATCGAACTGCAGCGGCGTCGCCGCGTCGCCGCGGGCGGCACGGACGGAGTCTCCGATGCCGACGAGGTGCTCGACGATCTCGTCGGGGATCCCCGCGGGCAGGAGCGCGCGGATCTGCTCGGCGCCGAACTCCGATCCGTCTACCTCAGGAAGATCCACGAGGAACGTCTCGAGCGCCGACACTGCTGCCTCGGCCCCACCGCGCTCGCGCAACTCGGCCGCGACTCCCGAAGCGCCGATCTTGTCGAGCTTGTCGATGGTGATGAGCACGCCCGGGCGATCGGCCTCGGGGAACCCGAAGACGTCGAGCATCGCGTCGAGCGCACGCCGGTCGTTGATCCGCACGCTCGCCCCCGCGAGCCCGAGCGCGTCGAGTGCGTCGAGCGTCGCCGTGATGAGCTCGGCTTCGGCGCGGCTCGTCGCATCGCCCATGATGTCGATGTCGCACTGCATGAACTGGCGATAGCGCCCCTTCTGCGGCCGTTCCGCGCGCCACACGGGCGCGATCTGGATCGCGCGGAAAACGGTCGGCAGCTCGGCGCGATGCGAGGCGTAGAAGCGCGACAGCGGCACCGTGAGGTCGTATCGTAGCCCGAGATCGGCGAGGGCGGCGGGGTCGTCGGCGCCCGCACGGATCTTCTCGGCATCGAGCCCGCGACGCATGATGCTGAAGGCGAGCTTCTCGTTATCGCCGCCGACACCGGCATGCAGACGCGAGTACTCCTCCATGACGGGCGTCTCGATCTCGTCGAAGCCGTGCGCGCGGTAGCGCTCGCGGATCACGGCGAGCACGCGCTCGCGTCGGGCCTTGTCAGCGGGGAGAAAGTCGCGCATTCCGCGCGGCGGGTTCACGGTTGCCATAGGGGATCCATTCTTTCACCCCGAAGTCGATCGACCGCCCCCCGGCGCCTTCCGGAGGAATATCACGCTCGGGAGGGCCCATCCCGCCATTCCTTCCTCCGCACCGCGGATCCCCTCCGACATGCGCACACGGATCCTCCCCAACGCGCACCCCAGACCCCCTCCGACATGCGCACACGGACCCTCCCCAATGTGCGCGCGGAGATCCTCCGACGACCGGCGCGCTACTCGGCCGCGCGCACCTCTTCGGAGAACGCACGGACGCGACCGCGCAGCGCGCGCTCGGCGTCCCAGCCACGTTGGCGCGCGAGCGCGACGAGCCCGAGGATCGTCTCACCGAGCTCTTCTTCCGACTGCGGCAGAAGATCCTCGCCATCGGCCTGCTCGAGAGCCTCGACCGCCTGGATCTCCTCGGCGTACGACAGCCCGGCGCCCACCTTCTCGCCCTTGCCGAGAACCTTCTGAGCGAGAGCAAGGGCGGGCATTCCGGCCGGCACGCCATCGAGCACGGAGGTGCGCTCGCGCTTCTCCGCGGCCTTGGCCGCGTTCCACAGCTCGATCACGCGCTCGGGCGTCTCGGCCGTCTCACCCGCGAACACGTGCGGGTGACGGTGGATCATCTTCTGGGCGAGATCGCCGGCCACATCGTCGATCGTGAACTCATCCGACACGACGGAATGGAGCAGAATCTGCCACAGAACGTCGCCGAGCTCCTCACGGAGTGCGTCGGCGGACCCCGATTCGACGGCGTCGATCACCTCGGCTGCCTCTTCCGTGAGATACGGCACGAGCTTCTCGTGCGTCAGCTCCCGCGACCACACGCACTCGGCGTGCACCCGATCCGCCACCTCGGCCGCTTGCCGCAGCCCATCGCCTGCCCCAGTCACAGGTCTACCCTGCCACTGATCGTACGTGTCCCCGACACGTCCGCACGTCTTCCCCGGGTCGGGCGCAATTCGCTGCGGACTCGGGGAAGACGTGCGGACTCGGGCGCGTCAGGCGTCGACGGCGGCGCGGCGGTAGCTGCGCGCGCGAGCCGCGACGAAGATCGCCGCCAGCACGAGCGAGATGAGGGATCCGAGCAGCACGCCGATCACGGCCTCGTCGGCGACCGTCGGGTCGTCGAACGCGAGGCGCGATAGCAGAAGCGACACGGTGAAGCCGATGCCGCCGAGCGCGGCTGCCGGCAGGATGTCGGCGACAAACAACTCGGGCTTCTCGCCCTTCTTTCTGCCGACGAACATCGCCAGCCAGCCGAACAGAGTGATGCCGATCAGCTTCCCGACCGGCAGTGCCACGAGGATGCCCCAGAGCGCGGGCGAGATCTCGTCGATGGACACCTGCGGGATAGCGACGAGGGCCGAGAAGAACGCGAAGATCGGCAGGATCACGGCGTTCGTCCACGGCTCGAGCGCGTGGCGGGCGTGCATACCCTCGTCCTGACGGATCACGAGGCCAAGGAGCACTCCCGCGATCGTCGCGTGCACCCCCGAGAGGTAGATGAACGCCCAGGCAACGAGTGCGACCACGATCATGAGCGGCACGATCACGGCCTGATTCTCGCGAGAGCGCATGCGGCTGAGGATCGCGAAGACGACGACGCTCGCGATGCCGAGTCCGAGCATCAGGAAGTCGAGATCGGTCGCGAAGAGAACCGCGATGAACACGATGCCGACGATGTCGTCGATGATCGCGAGCGCGAGAAGAAAGACGCGCACCTTGGTCGGCAGGCCCTTGCCGAACATCGCGAGCACGCCGAGCGCGAACGCGATATCCGTCGCCGTCGGGATCGGCCAGCCGGCCGCCGTCTCGGAGCCCCCGGCGATCAGCAGGTAGACCGCGATCGGCACGATGACACCACCTGCGGCGGCGATCGCGGGCTTGATCGCCTTGGCCGCGCTGTTGAGCTGACCACGCGTCATCTCGTACTGCAGCTCGACCGCGACGCCGAAGAAGAACACCGCCAGCAGCAGGTCCGCGACCCAGTGCGAGAGCGACAGGTGGAGCCCGAGCGACTCGGGACCGATCTCTGTGTGGCTCCAGTGGATGATCTCGTCACCGAACGGGAGATTGGCGAAGAGCAGGCCCAGCGCGGCGGCGCCGAGCAGGAGGAACGCGGGAAAGCGCTCGGAACGAAGGAGGTGCATCAATACCTTTCGGATCGTCAGAGGATCGCGAACCATGAAGACTCGCGACGCCGACCAGACTTCCCGGCACACCGATTCCACCTTATCGGCACGTGCCGTTCTGGCCTGTCAGATTACTGGGCCGCTGCGTCTTTCGCAGGCCCCGCGTCCACATGGGTGGGCAGTGGGAAGATCGCGTCGAGCAGTTGGCCCACCCAGGTAACGAGGCCGGTGTCGTCGAGCGACGCCCCGCCTGCCTGCGGCAAGGGAACAAGGAGTGCGTCTCCGCCCGCGACGATCTTCGCGCCCGGGTGAAGCCGCTTCAGCCGCACCTGCATCGAATCGGGCAGGGCGGCCGGTGCGATGCGCAGGTTCTTCCCCATTGCGACGACGTCGGTCAGTTGCGACTGCGCGGCGCGGCGGCGCAGGCGCGCGACCCGCACGAGGCCGTCGACCGTCGCCGGCGGCTCACCGTACCGGTCGGTCAGCTCGTCGACGACGAGGTCGATCGCGTCGTCGGACGCCTGCGCCGTCGCAGCCGCCGAGAGCTTCTGATAGGCCTCGAGGCGCAGCCGCTCGCTGTCGATGTAGTCGTCGGGGATCCGCGCCTCGATCGGCAGCTCGAGCCGCAGCTCGACGGGCCCGTCGTTGTCCTCGCCCCGGAACTCGCTCACGGCCTCGCCGATCATGCGCAGATACAGGTCGAAGCCGACACCTTCGATGTGCCCGGCCTGCTCGGCTCCGAGCAGGTTTCCGGCGCCGCGCAGCTCGAGGTCCTTCATCGCCACCTGGATCCCGCTCCCGAGATCGTTGTGCACGGCGATCGTCTCGAGCCGGTCGGCGGCCGTCTCGCTCAGGGGCTTGGTCTCGTCGTAGACGAAGTAGGCGTAGGCGCGTTCACGCCCGCGCCCCACGCGCCCACGCAGCTGGTGCAGCTGTGCGAGACCGTACTTGTCGGCACGGTCGATGATGATCGTGTTCGCATTCTGGATGTCGATGCCGGTTTCGATGATCGTCGTGCACACGAGCACGTCGAACTTCCGCTCCCAGAAATCGTCGACGACCTGCTCGAGCTGCCCCTCGCTCATCTTCCCGTGCGCGACGGCGACGCGCGCCTCGGGAACGAGCTCGGCGAGGTGATTCGCGAGCTTCTGGATGCTCGTCACGCGGTTGTGCACGTAGAACACCTGCCCCTCACGCAGCATCTCGCGCCGGATCGCGGCCGCGATCTGCTTGTCGTTCGACGGACCGACGTACGACAGGATCGGATGGCGCTCCTCGGGCGGCGTCGCGAGCGTCGACATCTCGCGGATCCCCGTCACCGCCATCTCGAGTGTGCGGGGAATGGGTGTCGCGCTCATCGCGAGGATGTCGACGTTCGTCTTGAGCTTCTTCAGGGCATCCTTGTGCTCGACGCCGAAGCGCTGCTCCTCGTCGACGATCAGGAGCCCGAGGTCCTTGAAGATCACGCCCTGCGTGAGGATCCGGTGCGTGCCGATGACCATGTCGACGGATCCATCGGCGAGGCCGCGGATCGTCTCCCGCGCCTGCGTATCGGTCTGGAATCGACTGAGCGCCTTGACGGTCACGGGGAAGCCCGCGAAACGATCGGCGAACGTCTCGAGATGCTGTTTCACGAGGAGCGTCGTCGGCACGAGCATCGCGACCTGCTTGCCGTCCTGGATCGCCTTGAAGGCGGCACGCACGGCAACCTCGGTCTTGCCGAAGCCGACGTCGCCCGACAGAAGGCGGTCCATCGGGATCTCGCGCTCCATATCGCGCTTGATCTCATCGATCGTCTGCAGCTGGTCAGGTGTCTCGGCGAAGGCGAAGGCCTCTTCGAGCTCGCGCTGCCAGGGCGTGTCGGCGCCGAAGGCATGCCCCTTCGATGCCATGCGCGCCGAGTACAGCTTCACGAGCTCGACCGCGATGTCCCGGACCGCCCGCCGCGCCTTCTTCTTCGCCTGCGACCAGTCGGATCCGCCCATCTTCGACAGCTGCGGGCTCTCGCCGCCGACATACTTCGACAGCAGATCGAGCTGGTCGGTCGGGACGAACAGCTTGTCGCCGGGATAGCCGCGCTTCGACGGCGCGTACTCGAGCACGACATAGTCGCGCGTCGTCTTCTGGGCATTTCGGCCGCCAGTCGTCACCTCGCGCTGCACCATCTCGACGAAGCGCCCGATCCCATGCGTCGCGTGGACGACGGGGTCGCCGGGCTTCAGCTGCAGCGGATCGACGACGTTTCGGCGCCGCGACGCGAGCTTCTTGGGCCCCTGCTGGTGTCCCGTCGCCGCGCGGCCGTAGAACTCCGATTCCGTGAGCACGGCGAGCTTCGCCTCGTCCGAGCTGAATCCCCGCTCCACCTCGGCGCACACGAGCGAGACGACGCCCTTATCGGGGGCCGCATCCAGGTCGTCGACGATGCGCGCCGCGACGCCCTTCTCGCTGAGCACATCGCGCGCTCGCTCGACGAGTCCGGAGCCCGCGGCCGCGAGAACGACGGCCCACCCGTCGCGCACCAGCCCTTCCACGTGCTCCGTCGCGCCCTCCACGTTCCCCTGAAAAGACGGGATCGCGTCGCCTGCGACGCGCGTCGGCGCGCCCCCGATCGACACACGATCAGCGGCGTCCGCAAGCTCTGCTTCGATCGCGCCGAGACCCGAGTCGAACGGGCTCAGCGTCCACCAGACACCACCAGCTTCGCGCGCCGCTTCACGCAGATCGTCGAGGGCGAAGAAACCACCCGACGACAGGTCGACGGGCGCTTCCCCGCCGGCCGTGGCAGCGCTCCAGGCGGCCTCGAGAAACTCGGCGTTCGTCTCCGCGAGGCTCACGGCCCGAGAAACAGCCCGCTCGGGATCCACGAGGGCGACGGCCGCGCCATCCGGCACGTAGTCGATGAACGACAGCAGAGGCCCCGCGACGAGATTGGACAGCGACTCCATCCCCTCTGCGGGGATCCCCTCGGCCATCTTCTCGAGGATCTGCGCGATGCCGGGGTACTCGCCCTGGAGTTCGCGGGCGCGCTGCCGCACCTCGGGAGTGAGCAGCAGTTCCCGGCTCGCCGTGAGTTCGACGCGGTCGACCTCGCCCGGAACCGAGCGCTGATCCGCGACCGAGAACTCACGGATCTGGTCGACCTCATCGCCGAAGAACTCGACGCGGTAGGGATGCGGCGCCGTCGGCGGGAACACGTCGAGGATCCCGCCTCGCACGGCGAAGTCGCCGCGCCGCGACACCATGTCGACGCGGTGGTACGCGAGCTCGACAAGGCGCTCGACGATCTCCTCCAACCACAGATCGCGCCCGCCGACCGACAGCGAGATAGGAGCCGCGTCGCCGAGCCCGCGCACGATCGGTTGGATCGCCGAGCGGATCGACGCGGTCACGACGAGCGGCCGCGCACCATCCCACGTGGCGAGGGCGCGCAGCGTCTCGAGCCTGCGGCCGACCGTCTCGGGGCTCGGACTGAGGCGCTCGTGCGGCAACGTCTCCCACGCGGGCAGCTCGCGCACCTCCGATTCCGGCACGAGCGCGCGCAGTGAGGCGGCGATCGACTCGGCACGGCGACTCGTCGGCGCGAGGGCCACGAGAACGGGCGGATGGCCCGACTCAAGGCGGCGGGCGAGGAGGGCCGCGAGGCCCGGCGCGTCGAGGCCGTCGACGAGCGACAGCTCGGAGTCGACCGACGTCGCCTGGAAAGCCTCCCGGAACGACTCGGACGTGTCGAGGGCGCGCAGGATCCCGGAAAGAGTCACCGCACAAGTCTACGAGGCGTCGGTAGCCTGGGCGCGTGACCGCCTCTCCTGCTGCCCCTCGCCCGAGGCGCCGCACCCTCGGAATCGTCGCCTTCGTCGCCGCCGCAGCTGCCGTCGCGATCGGCGCCGTCGGAATCTGGCTAGCCGGGTTCTCCCTCGGCCGCATCCTGCGCCTGAGCGACTATCCGGATCTGATCGCGAACGCGACCGACCCCGACGCGCTCCTCGAGGTGGCACAGGGGCAGCTCTGGGAGAGCCTCGGGCGCGCCGGAATCGCCCTCGGGATCCTCGTGATCGCGTGGATTCTGCACGCTCTCGTCGCACTCTGGGGACTCGTGCAGGGCATCGTCGCGACGTCGCTCGACCGCGGCCGGCTGTGGGGCGTTCTCGCGATCGTGATCGCCAGCACGGGCTGGATCGTCCTCGCCGCGTTCATGCAGGAGGCACTGCTGGCGGGGCTCCTCGGCCTCGTCCCGTTCGTCGGGTGACCCCAGATCATCATTTCTGGCACATCTCCGCGGCGGAATTCGCGCAGGGATGTGCCAGAAATGAAGGGCTGCGTCAGGCCTTCGGGGCGTGGACCTTCTGCTGGGCGGCGACGAGCCCCGATTCCGCCACCAGCTCCGTCGCATCGGCCGCGTCCGAGATGAGGATCGGGAGGTTCTTCCGCTCGACGCCAGCGAACTCGCCGAGCACCCAATCGGCCGGATCCTGACGGCCCGGCGGCCGCCCGATCCCGACCCGCACGCGCACGAAGTCGGGCGTGCCGAGGGCCTTCGCGATATCGCGGATGCCGTTGTGTCCGCCGTGCCCACCGCCCGACTTGAGCTTGACGACGTCGAAGGGGACGTCGAGCTCGTCGTGCACGACGATGAGGCGGTCGGGAGGAACCGTGAAGAACTTCGCGAGCGCCGCGGCCGGACCGCCGGACGTGTTCATGTAGCCGTTCGATTTCGCGAGCACGAGCTTCGGCCCGCCCGGGCGCAGCCACGTCTCGACGACGCGCGCGCCCGCCTTGTGCTGCTTCCACGACTCGCCGCGCCGCGCAACGACCTCGTCGACGACCATCTGCCCGATGTTGTGGCGCGTCCGTTCATAGCGAGGTCCGGGATTGCCGAGCCCGATTACGAGCCACCTGTCGGTCATGTCTGCCTCCGTGAGACGTGAAGACGAAACGAGGGGGTGCGGCGACGCCGCACCCCCTCGAACGATATGCCAGTGCTTACTCGGCCGAGGCCTCGCCAGCTTCCTCGCCCGACTCGTCGCTCTCGCCCGACTCGTCCTCATCCGAAGCCGACGGCGTCGAGATCGAGACGACGAGCAGATCCGGGTCGTCGATGAGCGTGACGCCCTCGGGAAGGTCGAGATCCTTCGCGTAGATGTGCGTGCCATCCTCGAGGCCCTCGATGTTCACCACGATGTGCTCGGGGATATTCATCGCGTCGGCCTCGATCGAGATCGACGAAGCGCTCTGCGTCGCGTAGGTGCCCGCGAACGGCTCGCCCTCCGTGAGGTACGGCACGTCGACCGTGAACTTCTCGCCGCGCTTGATGATCACGAGGTCGATGTGCTCGATGACCGAGCGCACCGGGTCGCGCTGCACGTCCTTGACGAGCGCGAGCTGGTTCTTGCCGTCGATGTCGAGGTCGATCACCGCGTTGGCGTGACGGACGATGAGGCTCGTCTCGTGCCCGGGCAGCGCGAGGTGCTGCACGTCGCTGCCGTGGCCGTACAGGACGGCCGGGATCTTGCCTGCGGCGCGCAGACGGCGCGCGAAGCCCTTGCCGAACTCGGTGCGGACATCTACGGAGAGCTTGTTGTTGTCGCTCATGGTCACTCCTGGTGTGGCACGCGGCGACGATGCCGACCGCGTGGATGGATCGGGGGTTCTCGACTCGAACGCACTGCGTGAGGAGACCGAATCCGGTCAACATCACCGCGTCGATAACGGACACGCAAAGCGCGTCCCTCGCCGAGGTCGTTTCTCATCGTACCGGATGCCTCCGATAGAATCGACTTCGCGCGTGCCTGACGCGCATACCGCCCCTTCTTCTCGCTCGGAGCCGCCTTCTCATGGATCCCTCGCACATCCTCGGACTCGTCATCGCTGCGCTCACCGTCGCCGGCGCCATCACGGGAATCGGCGCCATGTTCTCCCTCGGTCGGCAGGCCTCGTACGACGACTGAGGTGTGCCCTCACATCACCGCCGTACGCGCGGTGATCGCGGAGCGACTAACCTGGGGGGATCCTGATCCTCCCTCTCTAAGGAGTCGTGCGTGAACGCTGCCGCAGCCAATATCGGGGTCGTCGGCCTCGCCGTGATGGGCTCGAACCTGGCCCGCAACCTGGCCAGCCGCGAGGGCAACACGGTCGCGGTGTACAACCGCAGCCGCGAGAAGACCGATGACCTCGTCGCCGAACACCCCGAAGCGGGCTTCCTGCCGGCCTTCTCGTACGAGGAGTTCGCAGCGTCGCTGTCGAAGCCCCGCACGGCGATCATCATGGTCAAGGCGGGCCGCGGAACCGACGCCGTGATCGACGAACTCGTCAAGGTCTTCGAGCCCGGCGACATCATCGTCGACGGCGGCAACGCCTACTTCCCCGACACGATCCGCCGAGAGAAGGCGGTGCGCGAGACGGGCATCAACTTCGTTGGCGCCGGCATCTCGGGCGGCGAAGAGGGCGCACTCAACGGCCCCTCGATCATGCCCGGCGGATCCGATGAGTCCTGGGTCACGCTCGGGCCGATCCTCAAGTCGATCGCGGCGGTCGCCGAGGGCGAGCCGTGCGTCACGCACATTGGCCACGACGGCGCCGGGCACTTCGTGAAGATGGTGCACAACGGCATCGAGTACGCCGACATGCAGCTCATCGCCGAGGCCTACGACCTCATCCGCCGCGGCACCGGCAAGACGCCCGCCGAGATCGCCGATGTCTTCGCCGAGTGGAACAAGGGCGAACTCGAGTCGTACCTCATCGAGATCACCGCCGAGGTGCTACGGCAGGTCGACGCCGACACCGGCAAGCCGCTTGTCGACGTGATCCTCGACCAGGCAGGTGCCAAGGGAACGGGCGCGTGGACCGTGCAGACCGCCCTCGCGCTCGGCGTGCCAGTCTCGGGGATCGCCGAGGCGACCTTCGCTCGTTCGCTCTCATCGCACCCGGAGCAGCGCGCCGTCGCGTCGACTCTCCCCGGCCCCGAGGAGGCCTTCGAGGTCGCCGACGCCGACGCGTTCATCGAGGACGTGCGCCAGGCCCTGTTCGCTTCGAAGATCATCGCGTACTCGCAGGGCTTCGACGAGATCCGCGCGGGCGCAGCCGAGTACGACTGGACGATCGACCTCGGCGCCGTCTCGAAGATCTGGCGCGAGGGCTGCATCATCCGCGCGCAGTTCCTCAACCGCATCGCCGACGCATACGCCGAGCAGGCCGACCTGCCCGTCCTCGCGACGGCTCCGTACTTCGCCGACGCTCTCACGCGCGGCCAGGCCGCATGGCGCCGCGTCGTCATCGCGGCGACGCAGGCGGGAATCCCCTCGCCTGCGTTCAGCTCGTCGCTGGCCTACTACGACGGGATCCGCGCCGAGCGCCTGCCCGCCGCCCTCGTGCAGGGCCAGCGCGACTACTTCGGTGCGCACACCTACAAGCGAATCGACAAGGACGGCACCTTCCACACGCTCTGGTCGGGCGACCGCACCGAGATCGAGGCGGAAGACACGCACTGACGACGTGACGACGAGACGGGCCGGGCGATCTTCGCCCGGCCCGTTTCGTCTCATCGGGCGTCCGCTGGCGGGTCCGCAGATGCCGGCTTCGCCGGAAGCACCACCGTGAACGTCGTCGATCCCGGCTCGCTCTCGACCGAGATCGTCCCGTGGTGGGCCTCGACGAGCGCCTTCGCGATCGACAGGCCGAGCCCGGATCCGCCCGTTTTGCGGGCGCGGCTGGAGTCGCCGCGCGCGAAGCGCGTGAAGAGCGTCTTCTGCAGCTCGGGTGCGATGCCCGGTCCGGTGTCGTGCACCGCGAGGATCGCGCGCGTCGCGGATCCCTCACCTTCGGTTCGCAGCGAGACCGTCACCTCGGTGCCTTCGGGCGTGTGCGTCCGAGCGTTCGCCAGCAGATTCGTGACCACCTGCGTCAGCCGGGCTCTGTCGCCCGCGACGAACACATGGTCCTCCCCCACATCGGCGCCCCAGTCGTGCTCCATGCCCGCCATCGCCTGATCGGCGACGGCATCGAGTACAAGCTGGGTGAGGTCGACCATGTCGTAGACGAGGTCGCTGCCCTCGTCGAGACGCGCGAGCAGCAGCAGGTCCTCGACGAGCCCCGTCATCCGCTGCGATTGGGCCTCGATCCGTTGCAGCGACTGCCGGCTCGTCTCGCTCAGCGTGCCGTCGCGCAGCGAGAGCTCGCTGTAGCCGCGGATCGACGCGAGCGGCGTGCGAAGCTCGTGGCTCGCGTCGGCGACGAAGCGACGCATCGTCTCCTCGTTGCGCTGTCGCGCTGCCAGGGAATCCTCGACGTGGTCGAGGAGCGTATTGAGGGCGGATCCGACCTGTCCGACCTCCGTTCCCGGATCGGCCTGCTCAGCCGGAACGCGCTCGGAGATGGACACATCGCCCTGATCAAGGCGCTGTCGCGAAACGCGCGTCGCCGTCTGGGCGATGGCGCGCAGAGGTCGCAGGCCGCCGCGGATGACGCCGGAGGTGGCGATGCCCAGCAGGAGCATGCCGCCGATCGTCGCGAAACCAATCGCCCAGAGCATCGTGCGCAGGGTGAAGCTCTCGGCGGTCGTCGACATGCCGAAGGCTCCCGCTGTCTCCTGCGAGCCTGTCGCCGTGAGAGCCGCTGCGCGGAACGTGCCGACTCCCGGAACAGAGACGGTCGTCAGGCTGCCGATCGTGTCCTCCGTCGCCTCGATGACACGCTCGTTCTGATCCCGGCTGAGCGTGTACCGCTCATAGTCGTCGCCGACAACCGCGCCCGTCGTTCCCGTGAAGGGACTTCGGATCACGAGCAGCGTGCCGGGAGGGGCGTGCGATCGTTCGAGCTGCTCGGAGGCGGTGCCGTCGAGCATCGTGATTCCGAAATCGGAGCGGAGGCTCTGAGACGCGTCCCTCACGCGACTGTCGACCTGTGAGTTGAGGACGTTGTTGAGCATGACGCCCGTGACGATCGACACCACGAGAAGGATCACGGCGACGATCGAGAAGACCGTCAGCATCAGGCGCGACTGCAGCGACAGACGCGACCCGCCGGGCGCGCCGGCGTCGTCCGGATCCGGCTGCTGCAGCGCGCGCTTGGTCACTGCGGCGCCTTGATCATGTATCCGACACCACGCACCGTGTGGATGAGCGGCTCCCGCCCCGCGTCGAGCTTCTTGCGCAGATAGGAGATGTAGAGCTCGACCACGCTCGATCTGCCCCCGAAGTCGTAGTTCCACACGCGATCGAGAATCTGCGACTTCGACACGACGCGCCGCGGATTGCGCATCAGGAACCGAAGCAGCTCGAACTCGGTGGCTGTGAGCTCGATCTCGTCCTCCCCACGCATCACCTCGTGACTGTCCTCGTTGAGGCTGAGGTCTCCGACACGGAGAATCGGCTCGACCTCGGCAGAAAGCGCCGTCCCCGAGCGACGCATGAGCGCGCGCAGCCGGGCGACAACTTCTTCCAGGCTGAACGGCTTCGTGACATAGTCGTCGCCGCCGGCCGTCAGCCCCGCAACGCGGTCGCTCACGGCATCCTTCGCGGTGAGGAAGAGAACCGGGACGGTGTTCTGCTGCTGCCGCAGGCGCTGCAGAACGGACATGCCATCGAGGTCGGGCATCATGATGTCGAGCACGAGGGCATCCGGATCGAACTCCTTCACACCGTCGAGCGCTTCGAAACCACTCGACGCAGTGCGCACCTCCCACCCCTCCATACGCAGCGCCATCGACAGAAGATCGGTAAGCATCTGCTCGTCGTCTACCACGAGCACGCGCACGGGCGAGCCGTCGGGGCGTGTCAGAGCGGATCCAGTCGCAGAGTTCGTCGTCATGGCTTCCATTGTGCGCCGACTCCTATGCGTTCGCTATGGCGCGAGCTATGCCTGCGCTGTGAGATCAAGCGGACGCCGTACGCTGTCATCCGATGACGAATACGACGCCTTACCCGAGTCCGGCGCGGCACATCACTCTCCTCATCGACGGATGGGATCCGCGCACCGAGGGAGAGCGCGTCGCGCACGCGTCTTTCCGGTCGCACTTCTCGGGCGAGCTCATCCCGATGCATCGGGACACGGCACCGGATCACGCAACGGCTTCCGCTCTCGTCTTCTCTCCCGATCTCTCCCGAACACTGCTGGTCTTCCACGGCAAGGGGCAGTTCTGGGTGCAGCCGGGCGGACACATCGAGGGTCACGACGCATCGATCGTCGACGCCGCGTTGCGCGAGCTCGAGGAGGAGACCAGCACGGACCGCGCATCGGTGCAGCTCCCCGGCGCCTACGACCTCGACCACCACACGCTCGGCAACCGCTTCGGCGCCTGTGCCTCGCACCTCGACGTCGGGATCGCCGTGCTCGCGGATCCGCGGGCGGCCGTGGCGGTCAGCGACGAGTCGGAGGAGGTGCGCTGGTTCCGCGTGAACGCCCTCCCTGACGCCCTCGCGAACGGCGCCGAACGCCGGATCCTCGCAATGCAGGAGCGGGTGCGCAACTCCTGAGCACCTCCCGCCACGTTCGCAGTGGCGAGGCAGGACGCGCGGGAACACACGCTCGCGTACCCTGTCTGGGCCCCGCGCAGAGACCCCACGTCCAAGAGGAGGGGCCGCGACGGTGCTCCCGGGAATAGGAAGAGACCCAGGCTCCGGAGAACACACGCCCGAGGGAAGAGACCCTCTACGGAGGAGATTCCACGCAGCGGACTGACTCCCTCGACGGACGGAGTCCCCGCTCCGGAGGAGATCACCGCTCCGGAGGATCCAATCCCGCACAAAGACCCTCCCGAAGGCAGATCCCCTCCACAACGACACCGCCCTCCTCCCCTGAACCAGCGGAAGCGACAACCAGCCGGGTCCGCACGCGAATCCCCTCGCCTGCGCGAAAGGAGGAGATCCCCACACCGGAGGACCCACCCCCACACAAAGACCCTCCCGAAGGCAGATCCCCTCCACAACGACATCGCCCTCCTCCTCTGCGCGACCAGAGCGGCCGCGCAGATCCATGCTCAGCCCGCGACGCGGCGGGAGCCGCGCGAGAAGCGGTGCAGGCCACGCGCAATGGCGCGCAGGACCAGATCCTGCACCACGGGCCACTCATTCATGATCTGCGCGTAGCTCACGCGGATGACGTGATATCCCATGAGACGCAGGCGAGCGTCGTGCGCGTTGTCCTGGTCACGCTGCGCGCCGATATGGTGCCCGCCGTCGATCTGGATGACGAGGCACTCACCGATGAGGATGTCGACGCGATGGCCCGCGATCACCACCTGCTGCAGGATGCGCTCGTCCAACCACCTCAGCCGATGCACGACGATGGACTCGGTGCCAGCATCCGAGAATGGCGTCACGATCTCGGCGATGCGACGGGCCCGCCCACTCAGCGGAAGCTGGCGCAGCGCCTCGATGTCAACGTACTTCTTCCGGAGCGCGGACTCCCACGTCGCCCGCGCCTGCTCCTCCGGCACGCACGCCGCGAGAATCGTGAGGACATTCTCGATGGGATCCACGAGCACGCCCGGCACGCGCGGCACCAATGGCTCGGACCAGTGCACCCGGGCATGAAGTTCATCGACGTCCACGCGGCCGGCATGGGGCGGCGCGGCGACGTGATGCATCGAGGACTCCTGCGACCACAGTCCGATTCGTGCTGCCTGCGTCAGACACGTCAACACGACGCCCGCACGAGCAGCCGCCACAAGCATCGGATCCGCGTTCTGCAACGCGACCCACCCCTGGCGCGGTCGGTGGAGAGCTCCTGAGGCAACCGCCGCGCGGACGCGGTTTCGTGTGATCCCCAGAGCGAGAAGATCGGCCGTGCGGCAGACGCCGCCGCGACGGCGGACGATTTCGACGAGTTTCATTCGCCGAGCGTGTCGAATATCGCCGTGCGACGCAGAGCGGGATCCGCGTGATTCCGGGGCGCCTGTGGATCGATCAGCAAATCAGCCGGATGTGAGCACGTTGCGCGTCACCCGAAACCCACACCTCGCCGGTTCTCGAAGGCGAACATTGCGCCACGTTCCGGAAGCCCCACGCCCACACGCGGAGGAAGACCGCGCTCATTCGGAGGAGAACCACACCCCGGAGGACCCAGAGTACGGTTCAGCCCCTCCGGAACACACAAACCCTCCATCGCGTGCAGGCACACCCTGAAGAAGGACCGCGCACACACGGACAGACACCACACTCTGGAGGACCCAGACGGCGGACCTGCCCCTCCGGAACACACAATCCCTCCGCCACCTGCGGCGGGGGTTGCGCTCACCGGAGGAGAACCACATTTCGGAGGACCCAGACGACGGACCTGCCCGCCGAAACACACAACCCCTCCGCCACGTGCAACGGGGGCCGCGCACACCGGAGGAGAACCACACCCCGGAGGACCCAGAGGACAGATCAACCCCTCCGAAACACACAACCCCTCCGCCACGTGCGACGGGGGCCGCGCTCACCGGAGGAGAACCACACCCCAGAGGACCCAGACGACAGATCAGCCCCTCCGGAGCGCACAAACCCTCCGCTGGGTGCGGCGACCAGCCGCGCGGGCTCGGCTATGGCGATGTGCCTCAGGCGGCTCCGTCGAACATGCTCGTGACGGATCCGTCGTCGAAGACCTCCTGGATCGCGCGCGCGAGCAGCGGCGCCGCGGACAGCACCGTGAGCTTCTCGAAGCGGCGACGTTCGGGAATCGGCACCGTGTCGGTGACGACGACGCGGTCGATCGCGGCGTCCTGCAGCCGCTCGCTCGCGGGATCGCTGAAGATAGCGTGCGTCGCGCCGACGATGACCTTCTTGGCGCCGTTGTCCTTGAGTGCCTGGGCGGCCTTGACGATCGTGCCCGCCGTGTCGATCATGTCGTCGACGAGCAGGCAGGTGCGCCCTGCGACCGAACCGACGATCTCGTGCACCGACACCTGGTTCGCGACGGTGGGGTCGCGGCGCTTGTGGATGATCGCCAGCGGAACGTCGAGCGAGTCGCTCCACGTGTCGGCGACGCGCACTCGACCCATGTCGGGCGAGACGACCGTGAGCGTCTCACGCTCGTCCTCTGTGAAGGTGTCGACGAAGTGACGCTCGAGAACGGGCTTCGCGAAGAGGTGATCGACCGGTCCGTTGAAGAAGCCCTGGATCTGCGACGCGTGGAGGTCGACGCTCATGATGCGGTCGGCGCCCGCCGTCGAGATGAGGTCGGTGATGAGGCGGGCCGAGATCGGCTCGCGGCCGCGACCCTTCTTGTCCTGGCGCGAGTACGGGTAGTACGGCACGACGACCGTCACCCGCTTCGCCGACGCGCGCTTGAGCGCATCGAGCATGATGAGCATCTCCATGAGATCCTCGTTGATCTTCTCGCCGAACGACTGCACGAGGAAGACGTCGGTTCCGCGCATCGACACCGCGAAGCGCGTGTACATCTCGCCGGAGGCGAAGGTGCGGTGCTCGGTCGGCGCGAGACCGATACCGAGGTGCTCGGCGATGTCGGCGGCGAGCTCGGGGTGCGACCGTCCGGTCACCACCACCATCCGCTTGCGGGTCTTCTGCTCCATTCCGGGCGCGATGCCCCGGTCGAGATCGAGGTCAACCGTCTTGTTCTTACTCGCCATCGGCCTGTTTCTCTGCGCGTCGGGCCCTGGCCGCCGCGTCGGCCGCCGGGGTTCCCGCTCTGTTGTTCTCGACCCAACCCTCGAGATTCCTCTGGGGGGCCACGCTCATCGCCAGCGCTCCGGCCGGCACATCCTTCCGGATGACCGCACCTGCGCCCGTCTTCGCGCCATCGCCCAGTCTAACGGGCGCGATCATCACCGTATGCGAGCCCGTGTGAACGTGGTCGCCGATCCGGGTGCGGTGCTTGTGAACATCGTCGTAGTTCGCCGTGATCGCCCCGGCTCCGAGATTGACGCCCTCGCCGATATCCGAGTCTCCGACGTACGACAGATGCGGCACCTTGCTGCCCGCACCGACCGTCGAGTTCTTCACCTCCACGAACGTCCCCGCCTTCGCCCCGTCGGCCAGTTCGGCCCCCGCGCGCAGGTACGCCCACGGTCCGACGTTCGCGTCCGCTCCGATCACGGCCAGCGTGACATCGCTGCGGCGGACAGTCGCCCGCTCCCCCACTTCGGCGTCCAACAGCGAAGTGTCCGGGCCGATCGTCGCGCCCTCGGCGATCGACGTCGCGCCGAGCACATGCGTGTTCGGCAGGATCGTCACGTCGCGCGCGAGCGTTGCCGTGTCGTCGATCCACGTCGTCTGCGGATCCTGGATCGTCACGCCCTCGAGCTGCCACCGGCGGATCACGCGCTGATTGAGGATCCGCGCCGCGTCGGCCAGCTGCACACGATCGTTGACGCCGAGCGCCGCCGCCGCGTCCGGCGCGGTCACCCCCGCGATGCCGCCGCCCGCGGCGCGGAGGATCCCGATGACGTCCGTCAGGTACATCTCGCCCTGCGCGTTGTCGGTTCCGACCCGCGCGAGCGCACCGCGCAGGGCGGGCGCACGGAAGACGTAGACGCCGGGATTGATCTCGGAGACCGCGAGCTCCTCCGCCGACGCGTCACGCTGCTCGACGATTCGCTCGACCATGCCGTCGCCGCCGCGGATAACGCGCCCGTAGCCCTGCGGATCCTCTAGCTCGGCGCCGAGCAGGGTGGCGTCGGCGCCGCGCCGACGGTGCTCGTCGAGCATCGCCTGGAATGTGGAGACCTCGATCAGCGGCACATCCCCCGACAGGACGAGCACGTCGCCCGAGAAATCGGCGGGCAGCGCCTCGACGCCGAGCTGCGCAGCTCTCCCTGTTCCCGGGATCTCGTCCTGATCCACCGCGACGACGCCCGGGTGATCCTCCAGGGACGAGGCGATGAGGTCGCGCTCGTGCCGCACGACGACGCGGACGAGCTCGGCGCCGAGCGACTCGGCCGACCGCAGCACGTGGCCGAGGAGCGTGCGACCGCCGATGCGGTGCAGCACCTTGGGCGTCGCCGACTTCATGCGCGTGCCGCGCCCTGCCGCCAGGACAACGATTGCGAGGTTCTGCTCAGTCACGCTCCGCCACCAGGATTCGAACCCGGACCTCACGGCTCCAAAGGCCGTCGTGCTGCCATTACACCATGGCGGACCACGGCCCGTCAGGCCGCCCCACCAGTTTGGCATGCGTCTCCGTGTGACACCGCAAGGTCGCGGGCGCGAGATAATCGGATGATGGCCAGTGAACAGGACGAGGTCGACCGGATCGTCGGCGCATGGAGCGCCGAGCGACCCGACCTCGATTTCTCCCCCATGGAGGTGCTCTCGCGTGTCGATCGCTTGTCGCACCACCTCGATCGCGCCCGGCGCGATGCGTTTCGCCGCACCGAGATCGAACCATGGGAGTGGGACGTCCTCTCCGCGCTCCGGCGCGCAGGCGATCCCTACAGGCTGAGCCCGAAACAGCTGCTGCAGCAGACGCTCGTCTCGAGCGGCACGATGACGAACAGGATCGACCGCCTGCGCGAGCGCGGGCTCGTCGACCGCTCCGCGGATCCCGACGACCGCCGCGGCGCGCTCGTCACCCTGACCGACGAGGGACGCACGCGCGTCGATGCCGCGATCACGCGGCTCATCGACGCCGAATCCGATCTGCTGGGCGGCATGACCTCCTCCGACCAGAGACGACTCGGCGCACTCCTGCGCCATCTTCTCGTCTCCTTCGACGGAAACGGATAACTCCTCTATGGCACATCTGATCGGCGGCGAGGACCTGCGCGCGGAATTCCCCGCGAAGGTCGTCCTCGACGGCGTCACCATCGGCATCGCCGAGGGTGACCGCGTCGGCATCGTCGGACGCAACGGCGACGGCAAGTCGACCCTGATGCGGATCCTCACCGAGAAGCAGTCGCCCGACTCGGGTCGCGTGACCCGGCGCGGCGGGCTTCGCGTCGGCATGCTCTCGCAGGACGATGATCTCCCTCCCGAAGGATCCGTCCAGCACGCCATCGTTGGCGACGCCGACGAGCACGAGTGGCTGGGCGACCCGCGGATCCGCGACGTCCTGCGCGGGCTCACGAGCGATCTCGACCTCGCGGCCGATGTCTCGAGCCTCTCCGGCGGTCAGCGACGCCGCGTCGCGCTCGCCCGCCTTCTCGTCGGAGAGTGGGACGTCATCGCCCTCGACGAGCCGACGAACCACCTCGACGTCGAGGGCATCTCGTGGCTCGCGGAGCACCTCTCGCGCCGTTGGCCCGCGAACCAGGGCGCTCTCCTTCTCGTGACGCACGATCGCTGGTTCCTCGACGCCGTCTGCACCCGCATGTGGGAGGTGCACGACGGCATCGTCGATCCCTTCGAGGGCGGATACGCCGCCTACGTGCTGCAGCGCGTCGAGCGCCAGCGCCAGCGCGATCTCGCCGAGGAGAAGCGCCAGAACCTCATGCGCAAGGAGCTCGCGTGGCTCCGCCGGGGCGCCCCCGCCCGCACATCCAAGCCGAAGTTCCGCATCGACGCCGCGAACGAGCTCATCGCCGACGAGCCGCCGGTGCGCGACCAGGTGCAGCTCACCCAGCTGGCGACCGCTCGGCTCGGCAAGGACGTCGTCGATCTGCTCGACGTCGGGGTCTCCTATGACGGCACCGACGTGATTGCCGACGTCGAGTGGCGCATCGCGCCGGGCGAGCGCACCGGGATCCTCGGCGCCAACGGCGCGGGAAAATCGACCCTGCTCGGGCTCATCTCGGGTGCGATCGCTCCGAGCTCCGGCCGCGTCAAGCGCGGCAAGACGGTGCGGATCGCGTACCTCGATCAGCGCCTGCGCGAGCTCGACGGCGTCGCCCATCTGCGGGTGCGCGAGGTGCTCGCCGAGCAGAAGTCGTCATACGTCGCGGGCGGCAAGGAGCTCACCCCCGCGCAGCTGCTCGAGCGCCTCGGCTTCCGTTCGAGCGAGCTCTCGACCCCTGTGAAGGATCTCTCGGGCGGCCAGAAGCGCCGCCTGCAGCTGCTGCTCGTTCTGCTCGACGAGCCGAACGTGCTCATCCTCGACGAGCCCAGCAACGATCTCGACACCGACATGCTCGCCGCGATGGAGGACCTCCTCGATTCCTGGCCCGGCACGCTCCTCGTCGTCAGCCACGACCGTTACCTCATCGAGCGCGTCACCGACCAGCAGTACGCCGTCATGAACCACCGCCTGCGACACCTTCCCGGCGGTGTCGACCAGTACCTCCAGCTGCGCCGCGAGCAGGAGGCCACCGGATCCTCCCCCGGCGACGCTCGCGCCACGACATCGGAGGAGCCGGCGCTCTCCGGCGCCGACCGCCGCGCCGCCGAGAAGGAGCTCAGCGCCATCGACCGCAAGCTCGAGAACCTGCAGAAGAAGGTGCGCAGCACTCACGACGAGATGGCCGCGCACGATCAGGGTGACTTCGAGGGCCTCGGCGCGCTGAACGAGCGGCTGCGCGGGCTGCAGGAGGAGATCGACGGGCTGGAGGAGCGCTGGCTGGAGCTCGGAGAGCTGGTGTCGTAGGGCTCTCTCTGATCGGTGCTTGGTTGCGTGCGCTGCGCGATGCCCATCCCGGCGACCGCGATCCCGCGCGCTCGTCCCTCGCGCGCCCGCCAGGCCCGAGCCAGCGGTCGCCGGGATGGACATCGCTCCGCTTCTGACGCCGGCTCCCCTTTTTGTGGGGCGGGACGGGATCGCGGCGCTTCGCTTGCGATCCCGACGACCTGCGGTCGTCACCTCATCCGTTCTCGTCCAGGCCGGCGAGAGTGGACGCAAGGTAGGCCTCTTCCGCCTCGTTGCCGGGGAGGGTGAGGGCCTCTCGGTAGGCACGCGCCGCTTCGTCTCGGCGTCCCAACTCGGAAAGTGTGACCGCTCGGGCGATGTGGAAGGGACGGAGGCGGGCCAGGGCGGGGTCGTCCGCGAGGGTATCGAGACGGCGGATCCCCTCGTCGAGACCGTGCGCCCGCCCGTGGGCGACGGCCTCGCCGAGGCGCACGACCGGGCCGTCGTCATAGGCCGCGAGCATCCGGTAGAGCACCGCGATCTGCGCCCAATCGGTCTCGTCGTACGAGGCAGCCTCGGCGTGCACGGCCGCGATCGCGGCCTGGATTGCATACGCACCCGCTCGGGGGCTCCCCGCCGCGCGCTCGGCCAGACGCAGCCCCTCCGTCACGAGGTCCGCGCGCCACAGGCCGCGGTCCTGGTCTGCGAGAGGGATAGGGCGCCCCTGCGCGTCGAGCCGCGCCGGACGGCGCGCCTCCGTGAGGAGCAGAAGGGCGAGCAGACCCGTCGCCTCGGCGGATCCCGGCATGAGCTCGCGCAGCAGGCGCGCGAGGCGCACGGCCTCCGCCGTGAGGTCGTCTCGGATGTGCTCCTCGCCTGAGGAACGGGAGAATCCCTCCGCGTAGACGAGGTAGACGACGCGCTGCACGATCGGCAGGCGCGCCCGCACCTCGGTCGCGCTCGGCGCTTCGAAGCGGATCCCGAGCGTGCGGATCCGCTTCTTCGCCCGTGTGATGCGCTGCTGCATCGTCGCGACGGGGACGAGCAGCGCGTGCGCGACGTCGGTCGTCGCAAGTCCGCCGACGAAGCGCAGCGTCAGCGCGAGGCGGTCGTCCGCAGCAAGGAGGGGGTGGGCACAGGCGAAGAACAGCCCGAGCCGATCGTCGGGGATGGCCTCGGCGTCGCGTTCCGCCACGAGCCGGGCGGGGTCCTCTGATCCAGGGGGCGTCGGCGCCCGCTCGGCCTCGGCACCCAGCTGCGCGAGCTTCCGCGCCCGCAGGGCGTCGCGCCGGAGAATGTCGAGCGCGGCCCGCGTCGCCGCGGTCGTGAGCCATGCGGCCGGCGAATCCGGGATCCCCGACACGGGCCACCGGCGCAGCGCGCGTTCGACGGCTTCCTGCAGCATGTCCTCGGCCAGGTCGAGGTCGCCGAAGCGTCGGGCGAGGGCGGCGACGATCCGCGCCTGTGTGGCGCGATCGACCGCCGCGATCGCGGACCGCGACCGCGCCTCGCCCGACTCCTCAGGATCCACGGATCAATACGGGGCGACGGGCCGGATCTCGACGTGGCCGCCGGGCGCCGAGCCCGGGCTCTTCTTCGCCCACGCGATCGCCTCGTCGATGCCGTCAACCTCGATGATGTAGCCCCCGCCGACGAACTCCTGCACCTCGGCGAAGGGGCCCGACGTCGTCAGGCGCTCCCCGCTCGCGTCGCTCGAGACCTTGACGGCCTGATCCTGGTCTTCGAGGGCGAACGACGTGACGACCACGCCCGCCTCCGTGATCTCCTTGTCGAAGGCGAAGAACTCCTCCGGGTCGGCGCCGCCGTCTTCCCCGCAATCGGGGTCGTCGTGGTGGCCCATCAGCAGCAGTGCGTACTTCATGATCTCTCCTCCCGGCTCCGCCGGTTCGCGACGGATCGTGAACGTCGGGCCGAGCGACCCGACATCATGATGACGTACGGGCACGGCGGATATCGACAGTCTCGCGAGATCCGATGGATGAGCCAATTATCGGCCAACCGGTTGACTTCTCTCATCGACCGCACCATCCTGACATCACACCGTCGCGACGACGCACGGCGCCGGGACCCACCTCACCGACGAGCAAGGAACACGATGACAACGCGCACTTCCCTGTCCACGGCAGCCTTCGCCGTGGCGGCAATGGCCGGCACGACGATCTCGGGAGGGGCGGCACACGCCGCACCCGGTCAGCACCCGCAGCCGCGAGCGATCGATGCGACCGTCATCACCGAGGTCACGCCGGTCGGCTACATCGTCTCAGCCGTCGCCGTTCGCTATAACGCGACGATCACCCTCGACGAGTCCGACATCGACGAGAGCGCGTTCACTGTCGACGCGTCGCTGTCACATCCTGACGCCGACACCGCGGCGGGTGCTCGCACGGTGGTCGACGCGTACACCTCATCCACCCCCGCCGCCGACGGCATCTCAGAGCCCGGCGAGTACGTGATCCTCGAGCTGGACGCGAACGACGAACTCGCCGCCGCAACGTTCCCCCTCGACGACTTCACGCGGTTCTACGACCTCGACGGCTCCTACACGGTGAAACAGGTGTCCACGCTCCGTGGGGACGATCAGCGCGTGAACGCACACCCCGGACGCACGATCACCTCGACCGCCGTCGTGAACCCGGTCGTCGACGACTACGCCGCAGGAGAGTTCTCCTCGGACGAAGAGGTCGTGCTGCCGTATCGCCTTTTCACACCCGATTCCGACGCGGAGAAACGGGTTCCCCTCGTCGTGACGCTCCACGGATACGGCGAGAGCGGCACGAACAACTTCAGCCAGATCGCCGGGAATCAGCTCTCGGTGGCGTTCGCGAACCCCGAGCGTCAAGCCGACCACCCCGCGTTCGTCCTCGCACCCCAGGCGGACCCGACCGATCCCGCGAAGGGTGCCTGGTGGGATCCGCAGATGCAGCACGCGGTCATCGAGCTCGTTGAGCAGACGATCGCCGACAACCCGCGAATCGACCCCGACCGGGTGTACCTGACCGGCCTGTCGATGGGCTCGTACGGATCGTGGGGCATCCTGCCGCAGCGCGCCGACCTCTTCGCGGGCGCCGTCCTCGTGTGCGGAGCGGGCGACGAGCAGGCGGCCGTCGACGCGCTCGGCGACATGCCGATCTGGGCGCTCCACTCGGTCGACGACGTCGTCGTTCCCTACGACGTGGCCGGATCCGACTACCGGATCTTCCGCGCCCTCGAATCGGCGGGGCACGACGTGACCTGGAGCGAGTGGGCCGGAGACGCTCCCGATGCCGAGCAGGAGTCGTCCGCGGCGTCCGCTCGAGCTGCGGCGGAGGCCGCCGGCGGCCATCACATCTTCACGACCTTCCCCGAGGGCACCACTCCCCTCTTCAGCCACGCATCGTGGATCCCGACCTATACGAACGACACCATCCTCGACTGGCTGTTCGCGCAGTGAGCGCGCGCCGTCACACCGCTTCCGCGACGCACACCTGGGCTGTGCCCTCCCCCACGATGTCCGAGAAGAGGAGCGGCCCACGGGGGTGCTCCGAGACGAGCCGTTCGGCGGCGAGGGCCGCGAGCGCGCCCGTCGCCACGGACTGGCCGCGCCCCGACGCCACCGCAGTCCTTCCCGTACGCCGGTTGCGCGCGACGAGCCCCCACTCATCGGATCCGAGATGCGGAGCGCGGGCGACGAGTCCGCGCAGCGGCGGGATCCGCCCCGCAACGCCCAGCGCCGCAGTCGCGGCACGGCTCGTGAGGGCAAGGTAGCTCCGGACACGCGCCCCCGTCGACGGCCCGAGCAGGACGTGATCCGGAAAGTCGGCACGCAGATAGCGTCGCCTGCCGTGCGGCCCGTCGAACACGTGACTCTCGCGCAGATTGCGCGCTCTGCCGCCTTCCGGCGGCGCGTACACATCGGATCCGATCAGACCCTCGGTCCACGCGACGGCAGCGACCCCGTGGCGTTCGCCTGAGCCGAGCAGGATGCCGAGGTCGACGTCGTCACCTCGCTCGGCGACCTCCGCGACGAGGATCGTGCTGAGGCCGGGCGCGAGCCCGGCGCCGAGCACGATCGCGTGTTCGCCCGACGCGCGCGCGAGCGCCTCGAGATAGGCGGACGTCGCCGAGATCTCGACGAGCGGGCCCACGCCCGACAGGGCAGGATCTTCGATCCCGGAGGCGTTGACGAGCACGTCGTGAGATCCCATCGCCTCGCGCAGCGCGCCGATTCCGCCGTCCGCGGCGAGATCGATCCGCGCGTCCATCGACGCATCGCGGCCCGCCGTCGTCACCTCGTGACCACGACGGGTGAGCTCTCGCACGACGACGCGACCGACGGCGCCGCGCGCGCCGAGAACAAGCGCCCTCACGGGGTCGGCTTCCGGCGACGGGCAAGCAGCCGAGCGGCGAGCTTCGACGCGAGCGGAACTGCCCATGCGACGGCGACCGGCACGACGATCGCGAGAGTCAGGGCCGTCGTCAGCACCGTTGGCCAACCTTCCAAGACGGCCGACAACGCGAACTGCACGATCACGACGAGGGGGAACAGCGCGCACCAGGTGACGAGCATGCGCATCGCCAGGTTGAGGGGAGGCATTCGTACTCCAAACGATTGGTTGGTAATGACTCTAGTGCTTCTCGTACGCAACTCGCAAACGCTCGTTTGGGGTCCGATAGACTCGTCCCATGCCCTGGGACACCGAGACGACGCGTCGTCGCCTCCTCGACGCAGGCGTTCGCCTGTTCGCATCACACGGCTACTCGGGCACCTCCATGGACGCGATCGGGCGCGAGTCCGGAGTCAACAAGGAACGCGTCTACCGATACTTCGGCGACAAGCGCGGGTTCTTCGCCGCCGTTCTCGCCCAGGAGCTCAGCGGACTCCTCGACGGAGCCGAGGTGCGCGGATCGGGCCCGGACGCCGTCGCGGAGTTCGCGGGATGGATGTTCGACCGGTTCCACCAACGCCCCGAGCTGCCCCGCCTCCTCGCCTGGGAGAGCCTCGAGTTCGACGAAACCGTCGCCGCCGACCGTCGCCGGCCCCTGTGCGCCTCGCATGCCGTCCAGCTCCGCGACGCGCTTCCCGGATCCGCGCTCGACGACGTCGAGCACCTGATGCTGTCGATCATCTCGCTCTCCGCGAGCTGGACGACGCTGGCGCGCGTCGCGGACGTCGCCCTCTCACCCGGCCACGCGGATTCCGATCGCCGGGCCGCCCTCGTGCGGCAGGCTCATGCCGCGGCAACTCAGCTCACTGCAGCGCGCTGACGTCCCGAAAGCGCAGACGGGCCCCCGGCCGCAGCTGCCCCGTGAGGGGAAGGTCGGCGGCGATCACGACCGCGATCACGGGGTACCCACCCGTGACCGGATGATCGGCGCCGAACAGGACCGGCTCGCCCGAGGGCGGAACCTGCAGGGATCCGGCGACGACGCCCTCGCTCGGCAGCTCTCCCTCGCGCACCTGCAACGGCCCGCTGTCGCCGGGCTCGAGACGCAGACCTACGCGATCCGACGCCGCCGCCACCGTCCAGAGGCCGTCGAGGAGCCGCGCACGCTCGGATCCCGCAAACCAATCGTCGCGGGGACCGAATCGGATCCGCAGCTCGGCCTCGCCTCCGGGCATCGCGAGAGGCGGCTCCGGATCGCCCACGACGCGCGCATCGGAGCCGATCGCCATCCGCACGCCCGCGGCGAGCGGTGCCGGCCCGAGACCGCCCAGACGGTCGGCGCTGCGGCTGCCGAGCGTCGCGGGGAGGTCGATCCCTCCGCGCACGGCGAGGTAGGCGCGCAGGCCCGACTCGGGCATTCCGATGCTCAGGGTCTCGCCATCGCGCAGCAGGAAGGCGGATCCGCGTCGGACAGGTTCGCTTTCCTCATCCGGTGCCGCGACGCTTGCGGGCGCCTCAGCCCCCGAAAGAGCGACGACCTGATCGCCAATGGCCCTGACGGCGAGACCCCCGAGGCTCTCGACGACGGCCGCTTCGCGAGGATTCCCGACGAGCCGGTTCGCCTGCCGTGCCGACGCGGAGTCGGCCGCACCCGACGCGGTCACGCCCAGATCGGCATTCCCCGGGCGTCCGAGATCCTCGAGGAGGGAGAGCAGGCCCGGGGCGACGACCTCGAGCGCGGGCCCCGATGTGCCGGCTTTGGCCCCGGATGGGCCCCTGCCGCCAGGAGGCTCAGTACGGCGCGAAGCGGCGCCCGGAGAAGCAGAGGGGACGGATGATTCCGAGAGATGCGCCGAATCCTCGACTCCTCCGCCGCTCGACGAGGCGGCCGCCGCGGCCTCGGCGCGCACGGCGCGGAAGCGCACGGCGTCGCCGGGCCGCAGGAGGGCGGGCTGATCCCGGTCCAGGTCCCAGAGGACCGCGTCCGTGCGCCCGATGAGCCGCCACCCGCCGGGCGAGGTGCGCGGATACACAGCGGAGAACTCACCGGCGAGCGCGACGGACCCCGCGGGCACCGCGGTGCGGGGGCTGTCGCGTCGCGGCACGCGCAGGCGTGCGTCGCCGCCCGCGAGGTAGGCGAAGCCGGGCGCGAAGCCGCCGAACGCGGCCACCCAATCGGATGCAGTGTGGGCGGCGACGATCGCCTCGCGCGACAGACCCGTGAGATCGGCGACGGCGTCCAGATCCTCGCCGTCGTAGACCACGTCGATGTCGCTCGTGCGACGCTCGCTGGCAGGGATCGGCGCGACGTCGATCTCGCGGACCACCTCGGCCGCGCGCCGCGCCTCACGGGACGTGGCGAAGGTGAGCAGCACGGTTCGGGCGGCGGCCACCTGATCCACCTGGCCGAGCGGCGACTCCGTCACTCGCGCGTGGAACGCCATCACCTCGTCGATGCCGTCCAGCTCGACGAGCAGCGCACGGTCCCCCACGGGTCGCACGCCGATCATCGCGCCGCTCCGAGCGAAGGCAGATTCACCGAAAAGCACGCGGAGCGGACGAAGATCGCCTCGCGCCGCCTCACACGAAGCTCGCGATCTCGACCCCGGCCTTCTCCAGCCCCGTGCGCACGGCGCGCGCCATCGCGACGGACCCCGGAGTATCACCGTGGAGGCAGATGCTGTCGGCGGGGATGCGGCTGTCGGATCCGTCGATCGCCTCGACGACGCCCTCCTCCGCGAGGCGCACCATCCGGCGCACGACGAGATCGGCATCGTGGAGCACGGCTCCCTCCTCGCGGCGGGAGACGAGGAGCCCGTCCGGCGTGTACGCGCGGTCTGCGAAGGCCTCACGCACGCCCCGCACGCCCCGCGCCTCGGCGATGTCGAGGGCAACGGATCCGGGAAGCAGCAGAAGAGGGAGATCGGCGTCGACGGCGCGCACGGCGTCGACGACGGCACGGGCGTGCGCCTCGTGCGTCGCGATCGCGTTGTAGAGGGCGCCGTGCGGCTTCACATAGCGCACGTCCCCTCCCGCCCTGCGGGCGAGCGCCTGCAGCGCGCCGATCTGATAGACGATGTCGTCGGCGAGCTCCTGCTCGGAGCAGTCCACGAAGCGACGCCCGAAACCCGCCAGATCGCGGTATCCGACGTGTGCTCCGATGACGATGCCCGCGTCGAGGGCGGCACGGCAGGTGGCGGCAATCCCCGACGGATCGCCCGCGTGGAAGCCGCACGCGATGTTCGCGCTCGTGACGTGCCCGAACATCGCCCGGTCATCGCCCATCGGCCACGCGCCGAACGACTCGCCGACGTCGCTGTTGAGGTCCATCCCGCTCGGTCCCTTTCTTTCAGACGATGCGCGCGCCGTGCACGGGTCCGTGCGCGTGGATCGCCTCGTATCCGGCACGCGCGAGCCGCTGCTGCAGGCCGTAGCCGTCCTGTCGCGACTCGACGAGGAAGGCGAGGGTGGGCCCGGAACCCGAGACGATTCCGGCCAGAGCCCCCTCGCGTACACCGAAGTCGAGCACCTCCCCGAGATCGGGACGCAGACGCAGCGCCGCCGCCTGGAGATCATTGTGCAGCACCTCCGCGAGCATGCGGGGATCGCCCGCGCGCAGCGCGTGCAGCACGTCGGCGCTCACGGTCGGTGTGTCGGAGACCGGCGAGATGTGCTCGGCGTGCTCCTCACGCATCCGGTCGAGCTCGCGGTAGACCTTGGGCGTGGACAGCCCGGACGCGCCCGGTACGAGCACCCATTCGAAGCGTCCGCGGGCGAGCGCCGGGTTGAGGGCGTCTCCCCGCCCCGTCCCGACGGCCGTGCCGCCGGTGAGGGCGAACGGCACATCCGCTCCGAGCCGGGCTGCAAGGGAATGAAGCTCGCGCGTCGACAGGCCCGTCCCCCACAGCGCGTCGCAGGCGACGAGGGTCGCGGCGGCGTCCGCGGATCCGCCACCCATGCCCCCCGCGACGGGGACGTCCTTGCGGATATCGATGTGCGCGCCGCCGCCGTATCCGGCCTCAGTCGCCAGCAGGCGCGCGGCACGCAGGGCGAGATTCGTGTCGTCTTCCGGAACTCCCGTCGTGTCCACTGACCCCGTCACCGCGAGCGAGAAACCGTCGGAAAGGCTCGCGACGACATCCTCGAAGAGCGACACCGCCTGGAACGCCGTCGCAAGCTCGTGGTAGCCGTCTTCCTGGCGCGCACCGACCTCGAGGAAGACGTTGATCTTCCCGGGCGCGCGCACGCGCACCCCGGGAAACTCCTCGACAAGCGTCACGACACGGCCCCGCTCACGACTCGGTCGGCGCCCAGACGTCGCCGATCGCGTCGGCTGCCCGGTCGATGAGCTCGAGCTCTTCCGCCGTGAAGGCAGGCCCATCGAGCGCCGCGATGTTCTCGTCGATCTGCTCTGTACGCGAGGCGCCGATGAGCGCGGACGCCACGACCTCGTCGCGCAGCACCCACTGGATCGCCATCTGCGCGAGCGTCTGGCCCCGCTCGGTCGCGATGGCATCGAGAGCGCGCAGCTGCGCGAGGGCCCCGTCGGTGAGGCGCTGGCCGCCGAGGGATCCACGGTTCTGCGCGCGCTCGGCCGTCCCGCTGCCGAGGTACTTGCTCGTCAACAGACCCTGCGCGAGGGGGACGAACGCGATCGCCCCCATCTTCTCCTGGCGCAGAGCACCCGTGAGCCCGTCCTCGATCCACCGGTCGAGAATCGAATACGACGGCTGGTGGATGACGAGGGGCGTGCCCATCTCGCGCGCGATGGCTTTCGCCTCGATGGTGCGCTTCTCGGAGTACGACGAGATGCCGACATAGAGCGCCTTACCCTGGCGCACGAGCGTGTCGAGCGCGCCGATCGTCTCCTCGAGCGGTGTGACCTCGTCGGGCCGGTGCGAGTAGAAGATGTCGAGATAGTCGAGCCCCATGCTCTTCAGCGACTGATCGGCGCTCGCGAGCAGGTACTTGCGCGATGCCCAGTCGCCGTACGGCCCGGGCCACATGTCGTACCCGGCCTTCGACGAGATGATGAGCTCGTCGCGGTACGGGGCGAGGTCCTCGCGGAAGATGCGCCCGAAGTTCTTCTCGGCGGATCCGTAGGGCGGGCCGTAGTTGTTGGCGAGATCGAAGTGCGTGATCCCGCTGTCGAAGGCGTGGCGCAGCAGCGCCCTCTGACCGTCGAGCGGCATGTTGTCCCCGAAGTTCCACCACAGTCCGAGCGACAGCGGCGGGAGGAACAGCCCCGACGAGCCGACCTGACGGTAGGACAGGCGCTCGTACCGGTCGCTCGCCGCGGCGTACGGGCGATGCAGATCGGCGACGGGGCGGGCGTGGAAGCGGGGAGAGTCGGTCACCCGTTCAGGCTACCGGGACGCCGACGCCTCGCGCGCAATCCGCCGGAAGGCGTGCACGTCGAGCGACTCGCCGCGCGCGGTCGGATCGACGCCCGCAGCCTCGAGCACCGCGCTCGCCGATGCCGCGGATCCTCCCAGCTCCCGCGCGAGGGCCTGACGCAGCATCTTGCGGCGCTGCTGAAAAGCGAGGTCGATGATGCGGAAGGTCGCCTCGCGCTCCTCGACGGATCCGAGCGGCTCGGCGGAGCGCTCGAACGCGACGAGGACGCTGTCGACGTTCGGAACGGGCCAGAACACCTGCCGCGAGACGGTCCCGGCGAGCCGCCAGGATCCGTACCACGCGGCCTTCGCGCTCGGCGAGCCGTAGATCTTCGAGCCAGGGGCCGCCGCGAGACGCTCGCCGACCTCGGCCTGCACCATGACGACGCCGCGACCGAGCGTCGGGAACGTCTGCATGAAGTGCAGCAGCACGGGAACCGACACGTTGTACGGGAGGTTCGCGACGAGAACCTCGGGATCCCCGGGAAGCTCCGCGACGGTCATGGCGTCGTGTTCGACGACCGTCAGCTGGCCGTCCGGCACGCCCTGCTCGGCCGCCGTCTGCGCCAGGCGCGACGCAAGGCGCCCGTCGATCTCGACGGCCGTGACCTTCGCGCCCTGCTCGAGGATCGCGAGAGTCAGGGACCCGAGGCCCGGACCGATCTCGACGACGCGTTCCCCCGGCGCCACGCGCGCCGTATGCACGATCTTCCGCACCGTGTTCGCGTCGACGACGAAGTTCTGTCCCAGCTTCTTCGTCGGGGTGACGTCGAGCTCTGCGGCGAGACGGCGGATGTCGGCGGCCCCGAGCAGGCGAACGGCAGTCATCCTCTTATCTTCTCACTCACCACCCGTACGCCGTTCGTGTCGCGTCGAGGGCGGCTCGCCTCATCACTCGCGAACCTTACTGCAGGCTGTTGCCGTAGTCTTTAACACGGAAGACGCCCGTGAGCCTCAGAACTCGCCGTAGACCTCGCGGGTATTGGCGGCGACCTGCGCACAGAGCTCGTCGAGGTCGGCGTCGAGCTCGGCCGCAAGGAAGCGCATCGTGAGCGGCACGAGATACGGCGCGTTCGGGCGCCCTCGGTACGGCACGGGTGTGAGGAACGGCGCGTCGGTCTCGACGAGGATCCGCTCGCGCGGCGTGACCGCGAGCGCGTCGCGCAGGTTCTGAGCGTTCTTGAAGGTCACATTGCCCGCGAAGGACAGCCAGTACCCGTGCTCGGCCGCCTCGCGCGCCATGTGCTCGTCGCCCGAGAAGCAATGGAACACCGTCTTCTCGGGGGCTCCGACGCGCGCGAGCGTGTCGAGCACGTCGCGATGGGCGTCGCGGTCGTGGATCTGCATCGCGATGCCGTGCTTCTTCGCCAGAGCGATGTGCGCTTCGAACGACGCCATCTGAGCCGGGCGCCCGTCTTCCGCCGTACGGAAGTAGTCGAGCCCCGTCTCCCCGATCGCGCGCACGCGGGGGTGGGACGCGAGATCGTCGATCACGCCGATCGCCTCGTCGAGCCGGCCGTCGGCCGCGTACACGGGCGCGTCGTTGGGGTGGATCGCGACGGCCGCGAGCACGCGCGCGTCACGCTCGGCGGCGGCGACTGCCCACTGTGACGACGCGATGTCCCCCGAGGCCTGGATGACCCCCGAAACTCCGGCGGCCTCCGCCCGGTTCAGCTGCTCGTCGAGCGTCAGCGGATCCTCACCATCATCGATCTCGAGGTGGCAGTGATTGTCGACGACCGGCACGGCGAGCGGCTCGGGCGCCTCGGGGTGTGTGAGGTCCTTCCGGCCCTTCTTCTCGCGCGCGGTGACGTACGTCTCGGTCATCAGTGCGTGTCAGTCTTCCTCGATGCGCGGGAACAGCGGGGCGAGCTTCGAGACGGTCGCGCCGGCGGCGAGCTGACCCCAGCGTCCCGCCTCGCGGATCGGCTGCTCCGCGAGCACGCCCTCCGCGCCGAGCGCCTGCCACAGCTTCGCGGTCGATTCGGGCATGATGGGCGACAGCAGCACGGCGAGCGCGCGCAGCCCCTCCAGGCACGTGTACAGGACGGTCCCGAGGCGGCCGCGCAGCTCATCGCTCTTCGCGAGAACCCAGGGCTCGTTGTCGGTGATGTATCCGTTGAGCGCGTCGACGATCTTCCAGATCTCGTCGATCGCCTCGTCGATGCGGAACCGCTCGATCGCTGCGTCGGCCTTCCGCGCCGCGTCGGAGACGAGTGTCTGGATCTCCAGATCAGCCTCGGTGTACTCCCCGGGCTCCGGAACGGATCCGTCGAAATACTTCGCCGTCATCGCGACCGAGCGCGAGGCGAGATTTCCGAAGCCGTTCGCGAGCTCTGCGTGATACCGGGCGACCATGTCCTCCCAGGAGAACGAGCCGTCCTGCCCGAACGCGATCGCGGAGAGGAAGTAGAAGCGGTACGCGTCGGATCCGAAGGTGTCGACGAGGGTCTGCGGGGCGATTCCGGTCGCCTTCGACTTCGACATCTTCTCGCCGCCGACGAGAAGCCAGCCGTGCGCGAACACGCCCTTCGGCACCTCGAGCCCCGCCGCCATGAGCATGGCCGGCCAGATCACGGCGTGGAATCGCAGGATGTCCTTGCCGACCACGTGGTATCCGGGCCAGCGGCGCGAGAAGTTCTCGTCGTCGGATCCGTAGCCGATCGCGGTGGCGTAATTCAGCAGCGCGTCGACCCACACGTAGATGACGTGCGATGCGTCCCACGGAACCGGGATGCCCCAGTCGAACGCGCTGCGCGAGATCGACAGATCCTTCAGCCCCTGCTGCACGAACGCGATGACCTCGTTGCGCGCCGACTCGGGCTGCACGAAATCCGGGGTATCGCGGTAGAGCGCGAGCAGCCGATCCTGGAACTCGCTGAGCTTGAAGAAGTAGTTCTTCTCGTGCAGCAGCTCGAGCGGCTTCGAGTGGATGGCGCAGACCTTCAGCCCCTCGAAGGCACCCGTGCCCTCGACGATCTCGCTCTCGGGCTTGAACTCCTCGCAGCCGACGCAGTACAGCGCCTCGTACTCGCCCGCGTAGATGTGCCCACGGTCGTAGATCGCCTGGATGAACGCCTTGACGCTCTCCTCGTGACGCTCCTGCGTCGTGCGGATGAAGTCATCGTTGGCGACATCGAGCGTCTCGAGGAGCGGGTTCCACTCTTCAGCGACGAGCTTGTCGACCCACTCCTGCGGGCTCACGCCGTTCGCGGCGGCCGCACGCATCATCTTCTGGCCGTGCTCGTCGGTGCCCGTGAGCATCCAGGTGTCGTCACCGCCCTGGCGGTGCCAGCGCGCGAGCGCGTCGACCGCCACCGTCGTGTACCCGTGGCCGATGTGCGGGACATCGCTCGGGTAGTAGATGGGTGTGGTGATGTAGAACGAACCGCCGGAAGTCACCCCGACAGTCTATGGGGGCCGCGCCCTCGTATTTCACAGGAGACGACGCACTCGTCTCAGCGCAGGAACGCCTCGACGATCGGGCCCGCCGTCTCGGATCCGCTGCTCGCCTCGGCGACGAACACGGCCACCGCGAGATCGCCTTGCGTTGCGATCATCCAGCCGTGGACGGGGAGCTCGCCGCTCTCGTCCGGCTCGCCGTACTCGGCCGTGCCGGTCTTCGCCCCGACGGCGGGTTCGAGGCCCGCAAGCTCCGTCGCGGATCCTTCCGTGACGACGGCGCGCAGGAATCCCTGCAGCGTCTCGGCCTCTTCGGCTGTGAGCGGAGCGGCCGGATCCTCGCGATCCGGCTCCTCGTCGGCGAGCAGGTGGGGCGCCACGGCCTGCCCCGCGCTCACCGACGCCGCGACGGTCGCCATCGCGAGCGGGCTCGCGAGGACGCGGCCCTGCCCGATCATGTCGGCCGCGAACTCGGTCTCGCTCTCCGCCGACGGTACGGCGCCAAGGAAGGCCGGGAAGCCGAGATCGGCTTCGGTTCCGAGGCCGAGCGCCTCGGCAGCACCGACGAGAGAGTCATCATCGAGGCGCGCCCGCTCGCCGATCAGCGCCGTGTTGCACGAATTCGCGATCGCCTGGCGCAGGGTGATCTCCCCTGTCGCCGAAGCGGGGTAGTCGTCGTAGTTGTGGAATTCGAAGCCGTCGACCGTCACGGTCTCCGCGCACGTGACGGCATCGTCCGCGGACATTCCCGACCGCAGCAGGGCGAGCGCCGTGACGACCTTGAACGTGGATCCCGGCGGGTACTGCCCCGTCGTCGCGACGTTCGGGATGTCGCTGGACTGCCCATCCGCCGCCGCGACGATCGCTCCCGTCGACGGGCGGATCGCGACGAGTGCGCTCGTCCCGGAAACTCCGGCGAGCACCTCGTCGGCACGGTTCTGCAGTTCGACGTCGAGCGTCGTGACGAGCGGATCCGCTTCCTCGGATTCCCAGCTGGTGAGCGCGCGACGCTCGGCGTCTTCGCCCTCGCCCGAGACGGCGCTGATCGTGATCGCCGGTGTTCCCCGGAGTTCCGCGTCGTACGTGGCCTGCAACCCGGACAGCCCGACCTGGTCGCCCGCAGCGATCTCTCCGTCCGATTCCTCGATGATCTCGGCGGTCGCCTCACCGACGGTCCCGAGCAGATCGCGAGCGAACTCGCGGGTGGGCGCGAGAAGCATCGTGTCGTCGATCGCATTCGCACCGGGGATCTCGGCGTAGCCGTCGGCGACGCGATCCGCCGCATCCTCGGGGCGCAGCACGATGGCTTCGACGAAGGCCTGAGGGCCCATCTGCTCGGCGCGCGCGACGAACGGCTCGACGTCAACACCCACCGCCTCGGCGATCGCGGCGGCACTGTCGGCCACCTGATCGGCCTCGATCCAGCTCTTGTCGAGCCCGTAGCGTGTGACCGGACGCTCGGTGACGAGAGTCTCGTCGCCCGCGCCAACGATGGCAGCGCGCTCCGGGTACTCCCGGGTCACCTCGATGCGCTCTCCGTCGGCGAGGCCATCGGCGACGAGGGCTGGGTCGCCCTCCACCGTCCATCCCTCGGACGTCTCGACGAACACGGCCGTCTCGCGGTAGGACCATTCGCGACCCTCGATCTCCCAGGCGAACGCAAGATCGACGGTCGCCCCATCGTCCGTCCGCTCGGGCTCGGCGGCCGAGACCTCGAGCGGGTACCCGGCGAGCGGCTCTACGATCTCATCGAGCCCGCCCCCGAGCCCCGAGAGATCGTGCCCCTCGATCGCGCTCGTCAGCTCGTCGACGGCATCACCGAGGCCGTCGTCGCCCGTGCAGGCCGTGAGCCCGAGCAGGGGGACGAGGAGGATCCAGGCGACGGCGGGGCGGACGAATCGCGATGCAGTCGTGGTCATGCCCTCATTCTGCCGCCCCGCGCACTGCGTCGCGTCGCGCCCTCATGTCGTCGGGCGGGCGAAGAGCTCCGTCGTCAGCGGCGTGGTCGCGTGCTCAGGCCGAAGTACGCGAGGGGGCCGACCCAGTTGATGAGGATCACAGGAATCCAGAACGGCTTCTTTCCTCGCACGTCCTCCGCCGGGCGTGCCCAGAGATCGAGGAAGGCGAACAGTGCGAGCGTCACCTGCACGAGGCCGAGAAAGATGAGGCCAATACGCTTCGGGATCGAGATCTTCGTCTCCATGGCTCGAGAGTATCCGCATCGCGAGCCGGCGTCGACGCCGCGCCCGTCGCGTTGCTTCTCGACGAGACGGGCGCGGCGCTCAGTGCGCGAGCGGCAGGCGCGAGGCGATGTCCTGCAGCGTGACGTTCGCGGGCAGCAGCGCCGCATACAGCCGTTCGAAGACGGGACGCAGCTCGGCGTACACCTCGGCGTCGCCGCGCACCGGTGCGGTCACGTCGGCGACCGGCACCATGTCGGCCGCGACATCGATCGAGTCGATCAGGCCGAGCGCCTCCATGCCGAGCAGCGCGGCGCCGAAGCCGGATCCCTCGGGACTCTCGGGGAAGCCGATGGCGTCGCCGAATGCGCTCGCGAGGGTCTGGCGCCAGATCTGGTGCTTCATGACACCGCCCGTCGCGCGGATCTCCGAGATGTCGAGATCCGCCTGACGCATCGACTGGAGCACGAGCGTCAGCTGCAGCGCGACGCCCTCGACAGCCGCACGGACGAGGTGCGCCCGGCGATGCGAGCGGGTGAGCCCCACATAGGCGCCGCGCGCGACGCCACCCCACCGGGGGGCGCGCTCGCCGAGCAGGTACGGCAGCATGAGCAGCCCGCCGGATCCCGCGGGAACCGTCATCGCCTCGTCGAGCAGCTGCGCCGTCGACAGCCCCGCCTCGCCGGAGGCGAGTTCGGCGCGCACCCAATCGAGCACGACGCCGCCGTTGTTGATGGCACCACCGATCACCCACCGGTCCTCGGTGAGGGCGTAGCAGAACACGCCTCCCATGGGGTCCACGCTCGGCCGGTCGACCGCGACGCGCAGGGCGCCGCTCGTCCCCACCGAGCACGCGGCGACGCCGGAGCGCACGGCTCCGACGCCGAGGTTCGCGAGCGGGCCATCGCCCGCGCCGACGACGACCGGCGTCTCGAGGTCGAGGCCCGTCGCCTTCCGCGCCTCGGGAGTGATCCCGTCGAGGATGTGCCGCGTCGCGACGAGAACGGGAAGGTGCGCGTCGGTGATCCCCGCGAGGTCGAGCGCCTCGTCGTCCCAGGCCAGCCGATGGATGTCCATGAGACCAGAAGCCGAGGCGAGCGAATGGTCCGTCACGAGGGAGCCGCACATCTGCAGCAGCACCCAGTCCTTGATGCCCGCCCAGGTCGCGGCGCGCGCGAAGAGCTCTGGTTCGTGCGCGCGGAACCAGACGAGCTTCGTCAGCGGCGACATCGGGTGCACGGGCGTGCCCGTACGGCGGTGGAGCGCAAGCCCCGCCCCGCTGTCGCGGATCCGTGCGGCCTCCTCAGCGGCGCGCGTATCCGCCCACGTGACGACCGGGGTGAGGGGCTGCCCGTCGGCGTCGAGGGCCATGACGCTGTGCATGGCGCTCGAGAAGCTCACGCCGCGGACATGCTCCGCCCCGACCGCTCCGACGACGTCGCGGACACCGCGGTAGACCGCGTCGAGGATGTCACGCGGATCCTGCTCCGCGTGCCCAGGGACGGGCTCATCGAGCGGATATCCGTGCGAGGCCTCGGCCACGGCCCGGCCATCGGTCCGGTACGCGACGACCTTCGTCGCCGTCGTCCCCATGTCGATGCCGACGACGACGTCATCGTGTGCGGTGTCCATCTGCGCCTCCCTGCGGCTCAGTCCGAGCAGTCGTCGAGCGAGACGACCACCTTGCCCGATCGTCGCGAATCCCGCGCGAGCTCGAACGCATCGCGCACCTCGGCGACGGGCACGACGTGGGTCGCGACGCGCGCGATATCCGGACGCTCCGCGAGGAGCGCGACCGCCTCGTCGATCTCGTCGCGGAAGCGGAACGCCCCGCGCAGATCGATCTCCTTCGAGATGAACGGCGCAAGATTCACGCCGCGCGGCTCGTTCGGAACCATACCGATCTGCACGACAACCCCGCGGCGGCGGGCCGCGACGCCCGCGGCACCGATCGCGACGGGCGCGCCCGAACACTCGAGCACGGCGTCGAACGCCTCGACCGGCAGCTCGTCCTGACCGATCCGCACGACGTCATCGGCGCCCAGCTCCCGGGCGCGCTCGAGCGGCTCGTCAAGGACATCGCTGACCGTGATGTGCGCGGCGCCGCGCGCGCGGGCCGCCACGACGGCGAGCAGGCCGATCGGCCCGGCCCCCGAGACGAGGACCCGCGCCCCGGCGAGGTCGCCGGCCCGCGAAGCGCCGTGCAGGGCCACCCCCAGGGGCTCGGCCAGCACGGCTGCGTCGACGCCGAGCCCGCTCGGAAGCGGGCGCACCATGCCCCGATCGACCACGAGGAGATCGGCCATCGCGCCCTGCGTGTGCGGCATCGTCGACGCGCTGCCGAGATACGATCCGCCCGGCCACAGGTGCGGCTCGCCCTGCGTTCCCGGCACCTCGGTGCCGAAGCGTGCCGGGTGGATCGTCACGGGAGTTCCCGGCGCGAACTCGCCCCGCGGATCCTCGTCGACGACACCCGACAGCTCATGACCGGGCACGAGCGGCTCGCGCACGACGTACTCGCCGTTGGCGCCCTCGAAGAAGTAGTGCAGATCGCTTCCGCAGATGCCGACACGAGAGACGCGGATCCGCACCTCGCCGTCGCCCGGCTCCGGAACGGGCACCTCGCGCACCGCGATCTGCTCGGCGCCGTCGATGAACACGGCCCGCATGCTGGACGCGCTCATACGACCGCCGTCATTCCGCCGTCGACGACGATGTTCTGCCCCGATACGAAGCTCGACGCGTCGGAGGCGAGGAACAGCAGCGCTCCGCGCAGCTCGCGCACATCACCCCACCGGTGGGCGGGAGTGCGGTTCACGAGCCAATCGTTGAACTTCTCGTCTTCGACGAGGGCGCGGTTCATATCGGTCGCGAAGTACCCCGGCGACAGCGCGTTGACCTGCACTCCGTAGCGCGCGAGGTCGGCCGCCATGCCCTGCGTGAGCAGCGCGACGCCGCCCTTCGAGGCCGAGTACGGCGCGATCGTCTGCCGCGCCAGCTTCGACTGCACCGACGCGACGTTGACGATCTTTCCGGATCCTCGCTCGACCATGCCCGGCGTCACGAAGCGCGACACGTAGAACATGCTCGAGAGATTGCTCGCGAGCACGGCGTCCCAATCGGCCACGTCGAACTCGGCGAACGGCGCGCGCCGCTGCAGGCCCGCGTTGTTCACGAGGATGTCCGGCACGCCGTGCTCGGCGATGAGCGCACCGATCTGCTCCTCGACGGCGCCGGCGTCGGTCACGTCGAAGCGCACCGTCGCGGGGCGCTCCCCCGAGATCTCGGCGACGGCATCCGCCGCCTCCGAGAGGGCGTCGGCGTCGCGTCCGTGCAGGATGACCCGGGCGCCCGCCTCGGCGAGGCCGAGAGCGAGCGTGCGCCCGAGGCCGCGCGAGGATCCCGTCACGAGCGCAAGCCGCCCCGTGACATCGAACAGATCGGTGGTCATGAGCTCCTCCTCAGAAGATCAGGTAGATGGCGAGCACGAGAACGAAGCCGACGACCGACTCGAGGGCCTGCTGCACCGTCCACGTCCGAAGGGTCGTCTTGACGTCCATGTCCATGAGTCGGCCGACCAGCCAGAACCCGGAGTCGTTGACGTGCCCAGCGAAGACGGATCCCGCCGCCGTCGCCAGAGTGATCGCCGCGACGTCGACCGCGCTGAAGCCTCCCGCCATGACCGCGGGCGCCATGAGTCCGGCCGAGGTCACGAGCGCGACGGTCGCAGAGCCCTGCGCCAGGCGCAGGATCACGGCGATGAGGTAGGCCGCGATGATGACGGGCAGCCCGAGATCGGCGAGCGTGTCGGCGAGGGCGTCGCCGATGCCCGACGCGCGCAGCACGCCCCCGAACATGCCACCGGCACCCGTGATGAGGATGACCGATGCGACCGGACCGAAGGTTCCGTCAACGAGCTTCTCGAGGGCGGATCCCTTCTCGCCGCGGGCCGTGCCGAGCACGACGAGGGCGAGGAGCACCGTGATGAGCAGCGCGATGGGCGACTCGCCGATGAGCGAGAGCGCCTGCACCCAGAAGGCGCCGGGGTCGACCGCTCCGACCGAGCCGAGTGCGTTCAGGCCGGTGTTGAGGAAGATGAGGACGATCGGCACGAGGAGGATCGTGATGACCGTGCCGGCCTTCGGCGGGTTCTGCGGCTGGTCTTCATCGATCGTGCCGAACAGCGCCGGGACCATCATCGGAACGCGCTTGTTGACGAACTTGCCCCACAGGTAGCCCGAGAGGTACCAGGTCGGGAAGGCGATGACGAGGCCGAGGAGCAGCACGATCCCGAGGTTCGCGCCGTAGAGCTCCGTCGCCGAGACGGGCCCGGGGTGCGGCGGCAGGAACACGTGCATGACCGAGAACGCTGCCGCGCCGCTGAGGCCGAACAGCAGGAGGTTCTTCCCGCCGATGCGACGCGCGACCGCGAAGATGATCGGGAGCATGACGATGAGGCCGGCGTCGAAGAAGATCGGGAAGCCGAGCAGCAGCGACGTGATGCCGAGGGCGAAGGCGGCGCGCTTCTCGCCGAACACGCGCACCATGAGATCGGCGACGGCCTTCGCGCCGCCCGACGACTCGATGAGGCGGCCGAGGATCGCGCCGAGCCCGATCAGGAGGGCGACGGATCCGAGCGTCCCTCCGAAGTCTTCTGTCAGCTTGCCGACGACGGTGCCGACGGGGATGCCCGCGGCGATCGCCGTGAGCACGGACACGAGGATCAGGGTGAGGAAGGCGTGCAGCCGCACCTTGATGACGAGGAACAGGATGAGGACGATCGCACCGGCGGCGATGCCGAGAAGTGGCCCGGCGCCGAGTGTCTGAGTCCACTCTTCTGTCATGGGATTCTCCGTTGAATTCGATGGGGGGATGCGGGCCCTCTGCGACGCCGCACCACAAAGATACTACTTATTGGCACTGTAAGGTATCACTAATCGACTCCGAGGAGGGAACCGATGGTCGGTGGCATCCACAGCGACGTGACGAGCGACCTGGGCGCGCGCATCGCGGCCGGTGAGATCCCCCCAGGCTCGGTCTTCACTCTGGCCCAGCTCGAGAGCGATTACGAGGCCTCCCGCACGGTCGTCCGCGAAGCCGTGCGGGTACTCGAGAGCCTCGGCCTCGTCGCATCACGCCGCCGCGTCGGCATCACGGTGCGCCCGCGCGATGCCTGGGACGCCTTCTCACCTCAGCTCATCTCGTGGAATCTGCAGGGGCCTTTCCGGCAGCAGCAGCTCGAGGCATTGATGGAACTGCGCGTCGCGGTCGAGCCGACCGCCGCGCGGCTTGCGGCTCTCCGGGCGACACCGGCGCAGCGCGCCGAGCTACGACGGCTCGCCCGCCTCCTTCGCACGCTCGGCGATGAGGGGCGGGGCGCCTCCGACGACTTCCTCGAGGTCGACGTCGCCTTCCACGATCTGCTGCTGGAGGCATCCGGCAATCCTCAGCTCATCGCACTGCGCGCGCCCGTGCGGGAGGTGCTCACGGGGCGGAGCCGCCTGGGCCTGACCCCCTCGGTTCCCGCGGCGGGCACGCTCGAGGAGCACGAATCGGTCGCGGCGGCGATCAGCGAGGGTGACGGCGAGAAGGCCGAAGAGCACTCCCGCACCCACATGCTCTCGGTCTGGTCTGAGGTCCAGGCCGACGACTCCCTCGCGTAGCGACATTTCCACAAGTCTTCGCCGAGTCCGCTGCGAATTGCAGCGGACTCGGCGAAGACTTGTGGACTTCAGCGGGCCGCGAGGGCCGCGTCGTAGAGAGTGCGGGCAGGGTGGCCCGTCGCCTGCGCGACCTCGCGGGTTGCGTCCTTGAGACGCGTTCCGCCCTCGACGAGCACCGCGACGCGGGCGAGCGCCTCGTCCAGCGGGACCTCGCGCGGGCTGGCGCCCGCGACGACGAGGACGACCTCGCCCCGCACACCGGCAGCCGCCCACTCCGCAAGCTCGTCGAGGGATCCGCGTACGACCTGCTCGTGCAGCTTCGTCAGCTCGCGTGCCACCGCCGCCCGGCGATCGCCGCCGAACGCGATCGCCATATCGGCGAGCGTCTGCGCCGTGCGCGTCGGCGCCTCGAAGAATACGAGCGTGCGGGGATCGTCCGCGACCGCGGCGAACGCCCGCGACCGCTCCCCGGGCTTGCGGGCGACGAAGCCCTCGAACGCGAAACGATCGGTCGGCAGCCCCGACACGGCCAGGGCGGTGAGCACGGCGCTCGGGCCGGGGATCGCCGTCACCTCGACTCCCGCGTCCGCTGCTGCGGCGACGAGACCGTACCCCGGGTCGCTCACTGTGGGCATGCCCGCATCGCTCAGCACGAGCAGGTCCTCGTCGCGGGCGAGCTCGACGAGCTCGGCGGAGATCCGCTTCTCGTTGTGATCGTGCAGCGGGATCAGGCGCGGGCGATTGTCGATTCCGAGCGCGGCGAGCAGCCTCTGCGTCGTACGCGTGTCTTCGGCCGCGATCGTGGTCGCCGCGCTCAGCACCTCGACGAGGCGCCGGGACGCATCGCCGAGATTTCCGATCGGGGTGCCCGCGAGGATGATCATGCGTCAAAGCCTAGGCTGGCGATGTGACTGCGCGCTCCACGACCTCGGCCGCCCTGCGATGGGGCGTTCCGCTCACGATCACGGCGCTCGCGGCGGTCTTGCGCATCGCGGGCGTCGGCGGACCGAGCGAGCTGATCTTCGACGAGACCTACTACGTCAAGGACGCCTGGACGCTCGGGAACCTCGGCTACGAGGGCACGTGGGGCGAGGATCCGAACCCGGCGTTCGAGGCGGGCGACACGGACGGCTTCACGGAGGAGGGATCCTTCGTCGCGCATCCGCCGCTCGGCAAGTGGATCATCGCCCTCGGCATGGCACTGTTCGGGCCGGGCCCGACGGGCTGGCGCATCACGACGGCGATCGTCGGAACGCTGCTCGTACCCCTGCTGTACATCGTCGCCAAGCGCCTGACGGGATCCGCGGGGCTCGCGGCCGCAGGTGCGGCCCTCCTGGCGATCGACCCGCTCGCGGTGTCGATGAGTCGCATCGCGCTTCTCGACACCCATCTCGCGTTCCTCGTCCTGCTCGCCTTCTGGTTCGCACTGCTGGATCGCCCCGGCGCGGTCGCCGCGATCCGCAAGGGGGTCGAACGCGACGGAATCGCCGGTCCGGTGCTCTGGCGGCGACCGTGGATCCTCGCGGCGGGCGCGACGCTCGGGCTCGCAACGGCCGTGAAGTGGTCGGGCCTCTACGCGATCGCAGTGCTCGGCATCGCGCTCGTCGTCGCCGACGCGATCGACCGGCGTCGCGCCGGCGCGACGCGCTGGGTCGAATCGGCGATCGGGTACCAGGGACCTGCGTCGTTCGTGCTGCTCGTGCCGCCCGCCCTCGTGACATACCTCATCAGCTGGACGGGCTGGCTCACCACCACGGGAGGATACGGCCGGGGATCGTCGCCGAACCCCCTCGTCGCCCTGTGGAACTACCACCGTGCGGTATTCGGATTCCACCAGGGCGTCACGAGCGACCACACGTATGCGAGCCCCGCGCTCGAGTGGATCCCGATGCTCAATCCGACGCTCATGTATCGCACGACGGATGAGGCCGGCGGAGTCGGGCTCATGGCGGCCCTTCCCAACCCCGTTGTGTGGTGGGGCGGTCTCCTCGCCGTCGCGTTCCTCGCCGTGCGCCTTGCGATCGCCGTCGTCCGACGTCGACGCGTGGCGGGACCCGAGGCGTTCGTCGTGATGGGGATCCTTGCGACCTATGCCCCGTGGCTGCTGCTGCCGAGTCGCACGATGTTCACGTTCTACGCGATCACGATGCTCCCCTTCGTGATCCTCGCGCTCCTCGTCGCGGTCCAGCGGATCCGCGCGCCGCGCGATCCGGCGCCTCTGCCGGATCCGACGCTCGAGGAGATCCGAGCAGAGCAGGAACGACAGGCGGCCTCGAGCGAGGCGCGTCGCGCGGCGACGAACGTGATCCTCCTCGGCTTCGGTGCCGTCGGGCTGTTCTTCCTGCCGTTCGGCACCGGCTGGGTCGAACCCGAGATTCTCTACCGCGCCCATCTCTGGCTGCCGACCTGGTTCCTGTGAGGCGCCCCGACACGAAGGCGCCGTCGCCCCAGAGGGGACGACGGCGCCTGACGTGCTGAGCCTCAGTTGAGCTCGAGGGGGTGCGCCCCGACGCGGCCCGAGCCGTCGCCCGGGTCGATCGCGTCGATCGCGCGCACCTCGTCGGCCGAGAGCTCGAAGTCGAAGACGTCGAAGTTCTGGGCCATCCGCTCGCGGCGCACCGACTTCGGGAAGACGACGAAGCCGCGCTGGAGGTGCCAGCGGATGACGACCTGCGCCGGGCTCTTGCCGTGCGCGTCCGCCGCGCCCGCGACGGCGGGGTTCTCGAACAGCGGGTACTTGCCCTGGCCGAGCGGACCCCACGACTCGATCTTGGTGCCGTTCGCCTCGGCCCAGGCCGTCACATCGGCCTGCTGGTGCGCGGGGTGCAGCTCGATCTGGTCAATCGCCGGCACGACGCCCGTCTCCTTCACGAGACGGTCGAGGTGCTCGGGCAGGTGATTCGAGACGCCGATCGACGTCGACAGGCCAGCATCGCGGATCTCGATGAGCTTCTGCCACGCATTGACGTACGTGTCCTTCTCGGGCGTCGGCCAGTGCGTCAGGTACAGGTCGACGTGGTCGAGCCCGAGCTTGTCGAGGCTCTCGCGGATCGCAGCGTGCGGCTCGTCCCCCGCCTGGCGGTCGTTCCAGAGCTTGGTGGTGATGAACAGCTCGTCGCGCGGGATCCCGCTCTTCGCGATCGCGGCGCCGACGCCCTCCTCGTTCTTGTAGATCGCGGCGGTGTCGATGTGGCGGTAGCCGACCTCGAGCGCCTCGGTCACGGCCTTCTCGGCCTCATCGGCGGGCACGAGGAAGACGCCGAAGCCCAGCTGAGGGATCTCGCGTCCGGAGTTGAGAGTCACGGTGGGAACGTTCATGGTCTCCACCCTAGGACGGGGCGGCGCGCACGGCGCCGATTCCCCGGCTCGACTCGCCCGCAGGCTCACGCCGCGAGGCGCTCCAGCTGCGCGACGCGCGCGAAGAGCACGTCGAACACGCTCGCCCGGTCGAACCGCCGCGCATAGGCGCGCGCCCGCTCCTCCCGGTCGCGACGCTCGAGCGGTGACATCGCGCGGATCCGGTCGATCGACGCGGCGATCTGCTCGGGCGCATCGACGTCGACGATGAGCGCCGTGTCTCCGACCGCCTCACCGACCCCGCCCGTCGTCGTCGTGATCGACGGCCCTCCCCCGGCGAGCGCCTTCTCTGCGAGCGTGATCCCGAAGGTCTCGATGAACTCGGGCCGCGGTTTCGTCGCGAGGACGTAGGCGAAGGATCCGGCGAACAGGAACGGCTTCTCGGCGTCGTCGACGTCGGTGAGGAAATGGATCCGATCCGCCGCCGACGAGCGAGCGGCGAACTCCCGCAGCTCCCTCTCCTCGGGGCCGCGGCCCACGATGACGAGCTTCTTGTCCCCCGCTCCCGACGCGGCGAAGCCCTCGATCAGGTCGTCGATGCCCTTGGCGTGGGCGAGGCGCGAGAGCGAGAGCACGTACCCGTCGCGTTCGAGGCCTCGGCGGGCGAGACGGTCGTCGATCTCCTCCGGGTCGAGGTGAAGGAACGCCCCGGCATCGATCGCGGGGTAGGAGACTTCGACGCGCTCGGCGCACCGTGCCGCATAGGCGGTGCCGTGCAGGGCGTCGAGGCGGCCTGCCTCCTCGACGATGAGGTCCTTCGTGTACTGGCTCACGGCCACGCACACGTCACTCGCGAGGTACCCCTCGAGCACGTGCGCTGCGGCGCCGAAGCGGCCCTCGGCGACGCACTGTCGCACGACGTTCGTGATGTCGGATCCCACCGCTTCGGCGATCGTGACGACGTCGACGGGCAGACCCGTGCGGCGCGCGACCGCGACGGCGTCGCTGACCGCCGTCGTGTGCGGCGACAGGTACAGCGACATCGCAACGGTCGGCACGCCATCGGTGAAGAGCTCGACGAGGCGCCCGATCACGCCCCCGATGTAACGGCCGTCGACGACCTTGTAGTCGCCGACGGGCGCAGGTCGCTCCACCGTGATCCCGGCGCTGTACGGCAGCACGGTGTCGAGAGGCTTGAGCGGCAGACCGGCCTGCTCGAGACGCTCGATGGGCCAGGTGACGATACGGACGTCGTCGAATCCGCGGGTGACGGCGGCCTCGGCGAGGTTGCGCGCCTCCCCCGAATGGCCGCAGATCACGGGATCCGCGCGGACGACGATGACGAGTCGACGGGTCATCTCTGCTCCTCACTGTGGCTCGGTGAGGCGAGACTATGGTCGCCGTATGTCACCCAAAGAGACGGCGTGTTACGAGTGATCGCGCGCATGTGAACACCGCGCGCACGTGGGCATTCGGGGGCGGTGCCTTCTGCCGATCCGTGGAGTCAGAGGCGACGCGTGACCTCTGCCGCGTCGGACGGGAACGAGGGCGGGCGCACGGTCGTGCCCCAGGATCCCGGGGTGTCGCCGAGCACGAACCGGAGGGTGCCCCCTGCGCGCAGCTCGGCACCGGTCAGCCACGTGCGCTCCAGCGGATGCCCATTCCACACGGCATCGAGCACGTACTGCGGATCCGTCCCTCGGCCGACGCCGCGGAACCCGACCGTCTCGATGCGCAGCGGGGCGCCACCCGGTAGCTCGACCGCCGCATCGGGCCACGCGGGTGCGTTGATGAGAAACAGGTCCTGCCCCGCCACGGGGAATACGCCGAGCGAGGCCCAGACAATCCACGACGAGAGCCCTCCGGAATCGTCATTGCCGGGCAACCCGCCGGGCCCGGCGCCGAACATCTGGTGCAGCGCGTGGTGCACGACTTCGGCCGTGCGATCGGGGCGCCCCGCGTACATGTACGCCCAGGGTGCCTCCATATCGGGCTCGTTGTTGAGCCCTTCGAAACGGCCGAGCGCATACCCGGCCTCCATCTCGTCGCCCGACGGATCCACACCGGGCTGCACGACGGGATCCGCCCCGTACCCGAAGAATCGATCGAGCAGCCGCGTGAAGCGCTCCTCCCCTCCGGCGAGCGCGATGCGCCCCGCCATGTCGTGCGTGAGGCGGAACGAGTAGTTGTGCTTCGTCCCCTCGTAGAAGGTCGATTCGCGCAGGAGGCCCGTGGCCGGGTCGAAGGCGTTCCGCCATCGTCCCGCGAGGCGGCGGCAGTCGGCCGCGGCCTTCGCGTCGCCGACCCTGTCCGCGACGCGCGCCGTGCACCAGTAGGCGAAGGCGATGTCGAGGGTGTGGCTGACGGGATCCGCGCGGCCCGTCGTGAGGAAGTCCTCACCATAGGCGCGGCGCAGATCGGCGAGCATGTGCACGAGCGCCCACTCCCAGTCGATGCCGCCGACGTCGGCGGCGCAGAGATCCGCGAGCAGCGTGTGCGCGAGACCCGACGCCTGCCGCGAGAAGCGGTCGGATCCCTTCGCCATGCGATACCCGATCGGGAAGTTGCCCTCTTCCTCGCAGATCTCGATGAGCGCGTTCGCGAGATCCGTCGACGCGACCGGGTCGAGGAGCGACACGAGAGGAAGCTGGGTGCGGTAGATATCCCACATCGTGCAGATGTCGAACGCGAAGGGTCCATTCGTCGGCCACTGCGGACTCTCGTTCGGGGCGAGGGCAGGCTTGATGAGGGAGTGATAGAGCGCCGTGCCGAGCGCCCTGCGGGCGTCGCGGTCGTCCCGCCCGGATACCGAGACGGGCGCGAGGCACTGCGACCAGCTCGCGCGGGTGGCCGCGCGGCGAGCCTCGTATCCCGTCCCGTCCGGGCAGTCGGCGGCGAGGTTGCGGCGCGCCTGCTCGACGCCGCGCAACGAGAAGCCGATCCGCAGCTCGACGGTCGCGCCGGCCGCGACGGATCCCTGCCACATCAGCCCGAAGGGGCGCATGGTCGTGGGGCGGATCGCGTCGAAGTCGAGTCGGCGCCCGCCGGGCATGAGGCGCCGGTCGTACCAGAGCAGCTGCCGCCACCCGGGGGCGTCCGCCGTCATGTGCATCGCAAGAGGGGTGCCCTCGACGACGATCTCGCCCTGTGCTTCACCGGGCTCCAGGCTCTCGAGATGCGCGCGGATCGGCACGGTGGCGCCGTACGGAATGTCGAGCCCGCCGACGGAGAGATCGACGACGAGGCGCGCATCGGCTGCCTCGGGGAACGTGTAACGGTGCACGGCGCTCTTCGGACCGACCGTCACCTCGCCGCGGATCCCGTTCGCGAATGCGAAGGCATAGGATCCCGGGCTCGCCTGCTCTTCGGTGATGTCCCAGTGGCCGCCGAGATCGTCGAGAGGTCCGAGCATGGGCGTGACGCGCACGTAGTTGTAGTACTTGCGGATCGCGCCTGTGCCCGACTGCTGGAAGTGCGTCACTCCGCTCGCGACGAGCCGTTCGCGCATGCGCGGCGGGACGCCCTCCGTCGCGAGCGCATATTCTCCGTACCCGGTGGGATAGGCGCCCGACGACGCGCAGGCCGACACCATGCCGAACGGGAAGGTCGCGCCCGGGTGCGTGTTGCCGATCTGGGGCTTCGGCCACCACCACGTCGCGGCGATCCCTGTCGGGGCCGGCAGATCGGTGGGCTGCGTGCCGATGAAGGGATCCACGTCCGCGAGCTTCATCCCGCACACGGTAGCCCCGCCGCGTGTCGGGGATGTGACGGGGACGTCGCGAACCGTGACGCATAGACTGAAAAGCTATGTCTGCCGCCGCGCCCGTGATCTCCTATCCCGCCGAGCTGCCCGTCAGCGCCGCGCGAGACGAGATCTCAGAAGCCATCCGCGATCACCAGGTCGTGGTCGTCGCGGGGGCGACGGGATCCGGCAAGACGACGCAGCTGCCGAAGATCGCACTCGAGCTGGGGCGCGAGCGCATTGCCCATACGCAGCCACGGCGGCTCGCGGCCCGCACGATCGCCGAGCGCGTCGCCGAGGAGCTCCAGGTCGAGCTCGGCGGCGCCGTCGGCTACAAGGTGCGCTTCACAGATCAGGTGTCGGACGACACGCGCATCGCGCTCATGACCGACGGGATCCTGCTCAACGAGATCCATCGCGACCGGCTGCTGACCCGCTACGACACGATCATCATCGACGAGGCGCACGAGCGCTCGCTCAACGTCGACTTCCTGCTCGGCTATCTGAAGCGGCTGCTGCCCGAGCGCCCCGACCTCAAGCTCATCATCACCTCGGCGACGATCGACCCCGAGTCGTTCGCGGCGCACTTCGCCTCCCCCGACGGCACGCCCGCCCCGGTCATCGAGGTGTCGGGGCGCACCTACCCCGTCGAGATCCGGTACCGGCCCCTCGTGGCCTCCAACACGGCGCAGTCAGAAACGACGGCACCGGGCCGACAGGCCGTGGATCCCGGCGCGGAGGGCGCGGATCGACTGCGTCGTGTGGAGGACGAAGCCGTCGACGAGCGGGCGTACGACGCCGACGACGAGATCTCGGCGATCGTCGCGGCGCTGAAGGAGCTCGACCGCGAGCCCTCGGGCGACGTGCTCGTGTTCCTGCCCGGAGAGGCCGAGATCCGCGACGCCGCGGACGCCGTGCGCGGAGCGTTCCAGAACGCCGCCGCCCCCACCGAGGTGCTCCCCCTCTACGGACGCCTCAGCGCCGCCGAGCAGCACCGCGTGTTCGAGCCGTCGAAGGTCGCGGGGGTCCGTCGACGCGTGATCATCGCGACGAACGTCGCCGAGACGTCGCTGACGGTGCCCGGCATCAAGTACGTCGTCGACGCGGGAACCGCCCGCATCTCGCGGTACGCAAGCCGTGCGAAGGTGCAGCGCCTGCCGATCGAGCCCATCTCGCAGGCCTCGGCGCAGCAGCGCTCCGGCCGTGCGGGGCGCACGAGCGACGGCATCGCGATCCGCCTCTACGCGCACGACGACTTCACCCGGCGCCCCGAGTTCACCGACCCCGAGATCCTGCGCACCTCGCTCGCCTCGGTCGTGCTGCAGATGCTGTCGCTGGGATTCGGCGACATCCAGGCGTTCCCCTTCCTCACGCCACCCGATTCGCGCGGCGTCAAGGCGGCCTTCGATCTGCTCGTCGAGCTCGGCGCCGTCACGCTCGGACGCGGCGGATCCGAGCCGCGCCTCACGAAGATCGGGCGGCAGATCGCCCGCCTGCCGATCGATCCGCGCTTCGCCCGCATGCTCGTCGAGGCGACCCGCACAGGCGTGACCGACGACGTGCTCGCGATCGTCGCGGGGCTGTCGATCCAGGACGTGCGCGAGCGGCCGGAGGAACGGCGGGGCGAGGCCGACGAGGCGCATGCGCGCTTCCGCGATCCGTCGAGCGACTTCCTCTCGATGCTGAATCTCTGGAACCACCTGCGGGCGAAGCAGTCCGAGCTGGGGTCGAGCGCCTTCCGCCGGCTCGTGCGCAGCGAGTTCCTCAACTATGTGCGCGTGCGGGAATGGTTCGATGTGCACCGCCAGCTGCGCTCGCTCACGCGAGATCTCGGCGGCCACGGTGAGCGCCGCTCGCCGAAGGCGGGCACATCTCCCGAGGGCGGTCACCCGCAGGGCGACGCGATCCACCGCGCGCTCCTCGCGGGGCTGCTCAGCCAGATCGGCGTGCTCGACGAACGCGACGCGAAGAAGCAGAAGGGATCCCGGCGCCCGGCCCCCGCCACGTTCCGAGGGGCACGCGGCGTGACGTTCCAGATCTTCCCGGGATCCGGGCTGAAGAAGGCGAAGCCGCGCGCGGTCATGGCCGCCGAGCTCGTCGAGACGTCGCGCTTGTTCGCACGGACCGTCGCAGCCATCGACGTGGCGTGGGCTGAGCATCTCGCCGGCGATCTCGTCAAGCGGCAGATCTCGGAGCCGCGCTGGTCGAAGGATGCGGGCGCGGCCGTCGCCAGCGAGAAGGTGACGCTGTTCGGCGTCGAGATCGTGTCGGGCCGCCGCGTGCAGTTCGCACGTGTGGATCGCGCGGCCGCGCGGGAGATGTTCGTGCGACACGCGCTTGTCGAGGGCGAGTGGGATCCGTCGCGGCTCGCGAAGCCCGTCGTCCGCTTCCTGCGGCAGAACGCCGATCTACGCCGCCGCCTCGAGAAGCTCGAAGAGCGTGAGCGTCGCCGAGACATCCTCGCGGGCGACGAGGCGGTGTTCGCGTTCTATGACGCGCGGATCCCGTCCGATGTGTTCGATGTGCGCAGCTTCGAGAAGTGGTGGCGCGAGGAGCTGCAGACCTCGCCCGAGCTGCTGACGATGCGCGAGGCCGACCTCATGGACGGCGAGGCGACGGCGGACGCGCGCGAATTCCCGACGCGGTGGACGCAGGGCGACCAGACCCTGCACCTCGCGTATCGATTCGAGCCCGGCGCAGACGATGACGGCGTCACGGTCGTCGTACCCCTGGCCCTGTTGGCGTCCCTGCGCCCGGACGGCTTCGACTGGCAGGTGCCGGGGCTGCGGGACGAGCTCATCACGGCGATGCTCAAGGCTCTGCCGAAGGCGATGCGCCGCCACGTCGTGCCCGCCGCCGACTGGGCGCGCACGTTCGCCGACGAGCTCGACGGCTCGGGCCCTGAAGACGCGGACGGCCTCCCGGAGCTCTCGCTCGCCACTTCACTCGCGCGCCTCGTGCAGCGCCAGGCGAACCAGCCCGTCACGGCCGCCGACATCGACATGTCGCGCGTCCCCTCCCACCTGACGATGTCGTTCCGCGCCGTCGACCATCGCGGCCGCGCGGCCGGATCCTCTCGCGATCTGGCCGATCTGCAGGCCCGCCTGGCGGGCAGGGCGCGCGATTCCGTCGCCCAGCAGCTGGATCGGGCGGCCTCCCGTGCCCCGAAGGGCGAGAGCCCGGCCGCGCGCGTTGCTCAGGCGCCGGCCGCGCCGAGCATCGAACGGTCCGGGCTCGTGGACTGGACGTTCGGCGAGCTGCCCGAACAGGTCGACACGCGCGTCGCGGGCGGCGTCGTCCGCGGCTACCCGGCTCTCGTCGACGAGAAGTCATCGGTCGCCGTGCGCGTCGAGGCGACGCCCGAGGAAGCCACGCGCCTCACGCGCGCCGGACTGCGTCGCCTGCTTCTGCTCACGGTGCCCTCCCCCGTGTCGTACATCCAGGAGCACCTGTCGGCGCAGGAGAAGCTCGCACTGTCGGCCGCGCCGTATCCGTCGGCGAAGGCCGTGATCGAGGACTGCCGCGCGGCCGCCGCCGATGCATGCCTTGCGCGGCACGGGGCTGTGCGTACGCGGAAGGACTTCGAGCGGGTGCGCGACGAGGTGAGCGCCGGATCCGTCGACGACGTCTTCGCGGCCGTCTCGCTCGTCGCGAAGATCGTCTCGGCGTGGCGCGAGGTCGAGCGCGCCCTGAAGAAGGCGAACTCGATGACCCTGCTCGGCGCCCTGAACGATGTGCGCGGCCAGCTCGACGGGCTCGTGCACGCGGGCTTCGTTCGCGGCGCGGGCATCGATCGGCTGCGCCACCTGCCTCGCTATCTCGAGGCGGCGCACGTCCGCCTCGAGGCGCTGCCGGACAACCCGGGCCGTGACCGGGCGTGGATGACGGAGTACGAGAAGGCTCACCAGGCATTCGTCGACGCGGGCGGCGCGATCCCCCTTCCTCCGGACGCCGATGAGCGCCTCGTCCGTGCCCGATGGATGCTCGAGGAGCTGCGCGTCGGCCTGTTCGCCCAGCGCCTCGGCACCGCCGAGACCGTGTCGGTGCAGCGCATCGTGAAGGCGCTGCGCGGCTGACCGGCCTCGGAACTGCACGACAGCGCCCGCTCAGGTATCTTGATGTCAAGAGATTCGTCTCGTCCCTTCTCACCCGAGAACTCTGGAGCGCCACCGCAGCATGTCCAAGATCATCTACACGCACACCGACGAAGCGCCCCTCCTGGCGACCTATTCGCTTCTGCCGATCGTCGAGGCCTACGCGCAGAAGGCCGGCGTCGCGTTCGAGACCCGCGACATCTCCCTCGCCGGGCGCATCCTCGCCCAGTTCCCGGAGCGGCTGACTGAGGAGCAGCGCATCGGCGACGCGCTCGCCGAGCTCGGCGAGCTCGCCGAGGATCCCTCCGCGAACATCATCAAGCTTCCGAACATCTCGGCCTCGATCCCCCAGCTCAAGGCGGCCGTCGCCGAACTGCAGGCGCAGGGCTACGACGTCCCCAACTATCCGGAGGACCCCCAGACCGCCGACGAGAAGGACATCGCGGCGCGCTACGACAAGGTCAAGGGATCGGCCGTCAACCCCGTGCTCCGCCAGGGCAACAGCGACCGCCGGGCGCCCGGCGCCGTGAAGGCGTATGCGAAGGCGCACCCGCACCGCATGGGCGATTGGAGCCCCGAGTCGAAGACCCGCGTCGCGACGATGGGACAGAACGACTTCTTCTCGAACGAGAAGTCGTATGTCTCGGCCGAGGACGACACGCTCCGCATCGAGCTTGTGGCGACCGACGGGTCTGTCACGGTTCTCAAGGAGAAGCTGCCCGTTCTCGCGGGCGAGGTCATCGACGGCACGTTCATGAGCGCGAAGGCGCTCGACGCGTTCCTCGTCGAGCAGATCGCCCAGGCCAAGGCCGAGGGAGTGCTGTTCTCGGCGCACCTCAAGGCCACCATGATGAAGGTCAGCGACCCGATCATCTTCGGTCACGTCGTCCGTGCCTTCTTCGCGCCCGTCTTCGAGCAGTACGGCGCCGATCTGGCGGCCGCTGGCCTGTCGGCGAACGACGGCCTCGGCGGGATCCTCGCGGGCCTCGACCGGCTCGACAACGGTGCCGAGATCAAGGCGGCGTTCGAGGCGCAGATCGCGGCCGGCCCCGAGCTGTCGATGGTCAACAGCGACAAGGGCATCACGGGACTGCACGTGCCGAGCGACGTCATCATCGACGCCTCGATGCCCGCCATGATCCGCTCCGGCGGCCACATGTGGGGCCCCGACGGGAACGAGGCCGACACCCTCGCCGTCATCCCCGACTCGTCGTACGCCGGCATCTACGCGGCGACGATCGAGGACTGCAAGGCGAACGGCAAGCTCGACCCCGCCACGATGGGCACCGTTCCCAACGTCGGTCTCATGGCCCAGAAGGCCGAGGAGTACGGCTCGCACGACAAGACGTTCGAGATCCCCGAGGACGGCACCGTGCGCATCGTGAACGGCGCGGGCGAGGTTGTCATCGAGCACGCGGTCGAGGCGGGCGACATCTGGCGCGCCTGCCAGACGAAGGACGCGCCGATCCGCGACTGGGTGAAGCTCGCCGTCACGCGCGCCCGGCTGTCGGACACGCCGGCCGTGTTCTGGCTCGACGAGAACCGTGCGCACGACGCGAACCTCATCGCCAAGATCCACGAGTACCTGCCCGAGCACGACACTGACGGGCTCGACATCCGCATCATGGCGCCCGCCGAGGCGACGCGCTTCTCGCTCGAGCGGATCCGCCAGGGCCTCGACACGATCTCCGTCACCGGCAACGTGCTGCGCGACTACAACACCGACCTGTTCCCGATCCTCGAGGTCGGAACGTCGGCGAAGATGCTCTCGGTCGTCCCCCTCATGGCGGGCGGCGGCCTCTTCGAGACGGGAGCCGGCGGGTCCGCGCCCAAGCACGTCCAGCAGCTCCTCGAAGAGGACTACCTGCGCTGGGACTCGCTCGGCGAGTTCTTCGCACTGGCCGCCTCGTTCGAGCACCTCGCGCAGAAGACCGACAACGCGAAGGCCCAGGTCCTCGCGAACACGCTCGACGCCGCGACGGCCGCCTTCCTCGAGAACGACCGCTCGCCGGGCCGCAAGCTCGGCACGATCGACAACCGTGGATCGCACTTCTACCTGGGCCTGTATTGGGCGCAGGAGCTCACAAAGCAGGCCGATGACGCCGAGCTCGCGGCTGCGTTCGCCCCGCTCGCCGAGAAGCTCGCGGCCGACGAGGAGAAGATCGTCGCCGAGCTCATCGCCGTGCAGGGTAACGCGGTCGAGGTTGGCGGCTACTACCGCCCGGACGACGCGAAGGCCGACGCGGTCATGCGCCCCTCCGCGACGCTGAACGAGGCGCTCGCCCAGTTCTGACGCACCGATCGAAGGGCCGGATCCCGCCGGGGATCCGGCCCTTCGCGTCCTTCTGCCCCCACCCGCCTCTCGGAGAGGGCAGGCAGCACGCAAGCCCCGATAGGCTCACCCCATGGCACTTCGATGGGGCATCCTGGCAACCGGCGGCATCGCGCACGCCTTCGCAAGCGATCTGCGGACGGCGGGTCTCGACATCCAGGCGGTGGGATCGCGCTCGCAGGAGTCGGCGGATCGCTTCGCCGCGGAGTTCGCGATCCCGAACGCGCACGCATCGTACGAGGCGCTGGTGGCGGATCCCGACGTCGACATCGTCTACGTCGCGACGCCGCATCCGATGCATCGCGAGGCGGCGGGGCTCGCGCTCGAGGCGGGCAAGCATGTCCTCGTCGAGAAGGCGCTGACGGTGAATCGCCGCGAGGCGGAGGAGCTCCGCGACCTCGCCGCCGAGAAGGGCCTCCTCGTCATGGAGGCGATGTGGACTCGCTACCTTCCGCACATGCGCCGGATCCACGAGATCCTCGATGCGGGCACGCTCGGCGAGGTGCGCACGATCTTCGCCGACCATACACAGGCGCTGCCGACCGATCCCGCGCACCGTCTCAACGCGCTCGAGCTCGGCGGAGGGGCCCTGCTCGATCTCGGGATCTATCCCATCTCGTTCGCGTGGGACGTTCTCGGCGCGCCCGCAACGATCCAGGCGACGGCACGCCTCGGCGAAACGGGAGCCGACACCGAGGTCGCGACGCTGATGACGCACGCGTCGGGCGCCGTGTCGACGACGCTCTCGTCCTCTCGTGGTGCCGGTCCGAACACGGCGCACATCGTCGGGTCCGAAGCACGGATCGACATCGATCGCGTCTGGTACGCCCAGGCGTCGTTCACGGTGACGTCGCGCGACGGCGAGGTGCTCGAGCGCTTCGAGGAGCGCGCCGACGGCCGGGGCATGTACTTCCAGGCGCTCGCGGCCGAGCGCGTCGTCGCGGAGAGCCTCGGCGCGCCTGCCGAGCTGCCGATCGACGAGAGCGTCGAGATCATGGGCGCGCTCGACGAGATCCGTCGGCAGATCGGGGTCTCGTACCCCGGGGAGTAACGCCACCAGATTCGGAGATCTCACGAAAAGCGGACTTTCCCACGCGGATCGCCCGAGTTTCGTGAGATCTCCGCGACTCGTGGCAGGGCGCGTAGTGTCGGGGAGTGTGACGGACACCTCGGACGGCCGCGTGGCCGTGTACCTCGACTTCGACAACATCGTGATGAGCTGGTACGACCGCGTGCACGGTCGCAACTCGTATCATCGCGACCGAGCGCGGATCGCGCAGGATCCGACCGAGCCCGAGATCGCCGCGCGACTCGCGGCCGCAACCGTCGATGTCGGCGCGATCATCGACTTCGCCGCCAGCTACGGCACACTCGTGCTGACGCGCGCATACGCCGACTGGTCGTCGCCCGTCAACGCGATCTACCGTCGCCAGCTCGTGGCGCGCGCGGTCGACCTCGTGCAGCTGTTCCCGGCCGCGGCCTACGCGAAGAACGGTGCTGACATCCGGCTCGCGGTCGACGCGGTCGAGGACATGTTCCGCCTTCCCGACCTGACGCACGTCGCGATCGTCGCCGGAGACAGCGACTATGTGCCGCTCGCGCAGCGGTGCCGCCGGCTCGGTCGCTACGTCATCGGACTCGGTGTCGCGGGATCCACCGCGAAGTCGCTCGCGGCCGCCTGCGACGAGTTCGAGCCGTACGACATGCTGCCGGGCGTGCCTGAGCTCCCGAAGGCGCAGAAGCAGGAGACGAAGCGGCGCGAGAAGGCGGGATCGGAGGCGTCGTCCGATGAGAAGGCCGACGACCGGACCGAGCAGAAGCCGGCCCGCCGTCGCCGTTCGCAGAAGCCGGCCGATCCCCCCGCCGCGGCGGACGAGGAGACCCCCGAGGATGCCGCTTCGGCCCCCGTCGATGCGACGGTCGACTTCCTGCCCGCGTTCGACGAGACGCCGCCCGAGGATCTCCACGCCGTCGCGTCGAACCTGCTCGAGCGTGCCCTGCGGGTCGGCCAGGACAAGGGCGACGACCAGGGCTTCCTGTACGCGTCCGCCGTCAAGCAGCACATTCGACGGATGGATCCCTCCTTCAGCGAGAAGGCCCTCGGGTACCGCTCGTTCAACGACTTCCTGACCTCGCGTGAGAACCTCGCCGAGCTGCGGGAGTCCGGCCACGAGAGGCTCGTGCGGCTGAAGCAGTAGGGCGCTTCCGCCAGCCTCGAACACCTGCTTGCTCGGTCATCGGCGAACTGTTACGCTCTCGAGAAACCGGTTCCCGAGATGATCGCAAAGTCGCGCACTTCCCGAACCGGCATTGAGATCGAACGCAGAGAGGCGAACCGATGAAGGCGATCCAGCGTGACCAGGAGCTTCCGCGATGAGCGGTCCCGCCGCCCCCGTCGTGACGCCCGTCACCGAGCACCTCAGCACATCTGCCGCTCCGACGATCACTCGGCGCGGCGGAGGCTGGCGGAACTCATACGTATGGCGGCACCGCACCCTCTATCTGATGGTGCTCCCCGGCGTCGCGTACTTCCTCATCTTCAAGTACCTGCCGATGGGCGGCCTCGTCATGGCCTTCCAGAACTTCTCTCCCTATCTGGGGATCCTGGGGAGCCCGTGGGTCGGCTTCGAGCACTTCGTCCGCTTCTTCACCACGGACACGTTCCTCCTTCTGCTCGGCAACACCGTCACGATCTCGCTGCTGCTGCTGCTCTTCGCCTTCCCGATCCCGATCGTGCTTGCACTTCTCCTCAACGAGGTGCGCACGAAGGTGTTCCAGCGCACGGTGCAGACGGTCATCTACCTGCCGCACTTCATGTCGTGGGTCATCGTCGTCTCGCTCTTCTACGTGCTGTTCACGACCGACGGCGGCAGCATCAACAACGTCATCGTCTCGCTCGGCGGAGAGCCGATCGCGTTCCTCACGGATCCAGCCTGGCTGCGACCGATGTATGTGGCACAGGAGGTCTGGAAGACCGCCGGATGGGGCACGATCGTCTATCTCGCCGCGATGACGGCCGTCGACATGCAGCTGTATGAGGCCGCCGAGATCGACGGCGCGGGCCGCTGGCGCCAGACGTGGCACATCACCCTGCCGGCGATCCGCCCGACGATCATCGTCATGTTCATCCTGTCGATCGGCGACTTCCTCGAGCTCGGGTTCGAGCACATGTTCCTCGTGCTCAACTCACTCAACCGCGAGGTCGGCGAGATCTTCGACACGTACGTGTACGTCACCGGGATCCAGAACGGGCAGATGAGCTACGCCGCAGCCGTCGGCCTCTTCAAGGGGCTCGTCGGCCTGCTGCTCGTCGTCATGGCGAACAAGATGGCCAAGCGCTTCGGCGAAGAGGGCGTGTACTGATGCTCTCCTACGAGGGATTGATGCGCATCAACACCGTCCTCACGGGGGTGTATCGCATGGCCTACCTCAGTCTGCTCTGGCTCCTCGGTGTCTTCGCCGGTCTCGTCGTCTTCGGCATCGGTCCCTCCTCGTATGCTCTCGCCGCGTACGTCGACGGCTGGTTCCGTCGTGGCGATGTGCCTCCGGTCGCCCGCACGTTCGCCGCGAACTTCCGCGCCGACTTCTGGCGCTCGTGCACGGTGGGCTGGATCCTCCTGGCCGCCGGCGCGATCATCGTGACGAATCTCTTCTCCGTCGAGATCTGGGCGATCCAGTTCGCGAACGTCGTCGCCCTCTTCGTCCTCGTCGTCGCGGCCGCATACGTCTTCCCGATCGCCGCTGCGACCGACATCACAGCCGTGCACCGGCGCCTCGGCGCCGCGCTTCTGGTCGGCTTCGGATCGCTCCACTGGACGATCATCGCCCTCGCCGCATCGGGCGGCGTGCTCTGGTTGATGTGGCAGTTCGCCGCGCCGCTTCTGATCGTCTTCGGCATCGGGATCCCCTCGGCGGCCTTCGGGCTCGTCACGCGAAGCGTGTTCCGCCAGCTGGCGGACGAGACCACGACCCCTTCCCACCACCCCGTTCCGCATCGGAACACCGCGAGAGGAATCACAGAATGAAGATGCACCGCAGGCTCGGAATCAGCGTTGCTTCCGCAGCCGTCGCCGCCGTCGCCCTCACGGGTTGCGGAGCCGGCGGCGGTTCGAGCGATGGCCCGAAGACGAGCGTCACATGGATGACCATCCTCCACACGCCCACAACTCCCGAGACGGATGGCGTCATCGAAACCGCCCTCGAGGAACACACAGGATTCGACATCGACTTCCAGTGGATCCCTTCGGCGTCGATGGATGAGAAGCTCAACGCGGCCATCGCCTCTGACACGCTCGCCGATGTCGTGGCCATGCCGACACCCGACAGCTCCACCCTGCGCCGCGCGTTGGCGTCCGGACAGTTCTGGGACGTTGAGGAGTACCTCGACGATTTCCCGAACCTCGCCGAGATCGATCCGCAGACGCTCGAAGCCGCGAAGATCGACGGACACCTCTACGGCGTGCCCCGCCAGCAGGTGAAGGCACGGTACGGAGTTCTCGTGCGTCAGGACTGGCTCGACAACCTCGGCCTCGACGTGCCGCACACGATCGACGAGCTCGCAGAGGTCGCGCGCGCATTCACCGAGGACGACCCCGACGGGAACGGCAAGGACGACACGACGGGATTCTATGACCGCAGCGAGAGCTTCGACTACAACTTCCGCACCCTGTCCGGATACTTCGGAGCTGGCAGCAAGTTCGAGCTGAACGACAACGGCGAGGTGGTCCCGAGTTTCACTACCGATGCATTCAAGGAGGCTATGGAGTGGTATCGGGGCCTCTACGAAGACGGTGCCGTCAACAACGAGTTCGTGACCGTCCAGAAGTCGAATCAACGCGATGCGATCGCACAGAACAAGGGCGGAATGGTCGTCACAGGGTTGTTCGACGCGAGCAACCTGCTGGCACTGGGCCAGAGCGCGGATCCCGACACTCCGATGGAATGGGCGCTCGTCAGCGACATCACGTACGACGGCGGACCGCGCCGCGTGCTGTCTGACACGAACGGGGGCCTCGGCGGGTGGTACGCCATCCCGAAGTCGCAGATCAAGACCGAGGAGGACCTGCGCGCTGTGCTCGGGTTCCTCGACAGTCTCCTCGACAAGGAAGCCTTCGACCTCATGACGAACGGCATCGAGGGCACACACTATGAGCTCAACGAGGACGGGGTCGTGACGATCCTCGACCAGCCCACGTGGGAGCAGGAGGTACAGCCGTTCGCCTCGTCGCGCATGTCCGACAAGGTCGTCACCTATGCGAGCACGACGCCCTATGTGAACGAAGCGCATGAACTGATGGCGGAGCAGGAGGAGTTCGCCGTCATCAATGTCGCCCAGTCGCTCACCTCCGAGACCTACGACTCTCGCTGGACCGAGCTCGAACAGGACGCCCGCGACGCGTACAACAAGTACATCGTCGGTCAGATCGAGATGTCCGACTATGAGGCCGCGATGGACAAGATCGCGGGCCAGGGTCTTGACCAGATCACCGAGGAGTTCACCGCCTCGTACGAAGCCGCGAACGGCTGACGCGATGAAGGAGCAGCAGGTGCAGATCACCACGCGTTCCGCTCTCGACCAGAGGGACCTCGAGACAGCGGAAATCCAGTCGGCGATCGACCGCGCGTCTGAGGCCGGGGGCGGAATCGTCACGATCTCCCCCGGCGTGCACCGCACCGGTGCTCTGCGCCTGCGCTCCTTCGTCGAGCTTCGGGTGGAGATGGGCGCGACCCTGCAGTTCGTGCCCGATCCCGAGCTGTATCCGCCGATCGACTCGAGCTGGGAGGGAGCGCCCGCGTGGGTGCACTCCCCCTGCATCTCGGCGCGCGGAGAGACTGACGTCGCCATCACGGGGCTCGGCCGGATCGACGGCGGCGGCAGCGGCTGGTGGCACGCGTTCCGATACGACCGATCCTCGCTCGCGCATCCCCGACCGACGCTCCTCGGCTTCGAGGGGTGCACGCGCGTGACCGTCAGCGACCTGACACTCACCGCCTCACCCAGCTGGACTGTCCACCCCATGCGGTGCGACGACGTCCGCGTCTCCGGGGTCCGCATCATCAACCCGCCCGATTCACCGAATACCGACGGGATCAATCCCGAATCGAGTCGGAACGTGCGCATCACGGCGTGCCACATCGACGTCGGCGACGACTGCATCGCGATCAAGGCGGGAACGGAGCGCGCCGACGCGCCGCCGGCCTGCGAGAACGTCGTGATCGCGAACTGCACGATGCTGCACGGCCACGGCGGCGTCGTGATCGGCAGCGAGATGACCGGCGGCGTGCGCGGCGTCGTCATCAGCGACTGCGTCTTCGACGGCACCGACCGCGGAATCCGCCTCAAGACCCGTCGCGGCCGCGGTGGCGTCGTCGAAGACGTCCGTGTCTCGAACATCGTCATGCGCGACGTCGCCTGCCCCGTCGTGATCAATCCCTTCTACTTCTGCGGCCCCGATGGGAAGGCGCCCCGCGTCTCCGACCGCGCCGCGCTCACGATCGACGACGGTACGCCCGCAATCCGCCGGATCCACGTCTCGAATCTGTCGGCGACGGGCGTGACCTCCTGCGCGGGCTTTCTCTCCGGGCTCCCCGAGCGACCCCTGACGGACATCGTGCTCGACGACGTCGCGATCACCTACGCCGAGGATCCCGCGCCCTCCGTCCCTGCGATGGCCGACGGCGTTCCGGAGATGGCGGCGGCCGGATTCCGCATCGCCTTCGCCACGCAGGCTCGGCTCTCGCGCGTGAGTCTCACGGGAGTCGTCGGTGCCGCAATCGTCGACGATGACGCCGAGGTCCGCATGAGCGAGGTGACGATCCATGAGCGCTGAGACGCTCGCCCGGTCGGCGGCCGCTCACCGCCGCTTCACGCGCCGTCCGGAGAAGTGGACCGCGGGCATCGGCGTCGGCCTCGCCGCGATCTTGCAGGGCGGATTCGCTTTCGCCGTGAACAGCACCACGAGCGCCGAGTTCGGCGACGCTATCGCCCCGGCGCTGCGCTCCGCCGGCATCGATCTCGCCGCATCGGGGAACGCGTACGAGGCCGCGCGGACGCTCGCGGCGTGGTTCGGTTTCTCGCTTCTCGCCGTCCTCGCCCTCGCGGCGATCGGCTTCTTCCTCGCCTCGCGCCGCCCGCTACAGGGCTCCACCGGCTGGTGGTTTCTCGGCGCGGGTCTCGCGTGCCTGTTCGGCACGCAGCTCATCCTCTACCCCGTCGCGTTCTTTCTGTTCCTCGCGGCCGCGCTCTTCGCGGCCCGTTCGCCCCAGCAAGGATCCCCGTCATGACGAACGTCACCTCCGCCACGATCCCGCTCAAGTTCCGCGGCGCGAAGCTGCGCCGACGGCCGGGACGCCGCATCTTCGCCGTCGTCAACGCCATCGTGCTGACGCTGTTCGCGCTCGCCTGCGTGCTGCCGTTCGTGAACGTGCTCGCGAGCTCGTTCGCGACTCCCGGCGAGATCGCGACGACGCCGTTCATCCTCTTCCCGAAGACCTTCACGCTCGACGCGTACGCCTACATCTTCTCCACGCCCACGATCTTCCGCGCGATGGGCGTCTCGCTCTTCGTGACCGCGGCGGGCACGTTCATCAGCCTGGTCCTCACGGCATTCATGGCGTACGCGCTGTCGAAGAAACACCTGAAGGGCCGCCGCGTCATCAACTTCCTCGTGGTGTTCACGATGCTGTTCTCGGGCGGCATGATCCCGACCTTCATGGTCGTCAATGCCCTTGGCCTCATCGACTCGCTATGGTCGCTCATCCTCCCCGTCGCGATCAACGCGTTCAACTTCGTGATCATGAGGAGCTTCTTCCAGGGGATCCCGGAGAGCCTCGAGGAGGCGGCGCGGATCGACGGTTGCTCCGAGATCGGCGTGTTCCTGCGCATCGTGCTTCCGCTCTCGCTGGCATCGATCGCGACGATCGGTCTGTTCTATGCCGTCTTCTACTGGAACACCTACCAGCACGCGATCCTCTACATCAACGATTCGACGAAGTGGCCGATCCAGGTGCTGCTGCGCCAGATCGTCATCGTCGCGAGCGGCATGAACGCCGACGAGACAGCCGTCGATGTCGTTCCTCCCGCGCAATCGGTCAAGATGGCCGTGATCTTCGTCGCGACGCTGCCGATGCTCATCGTCTATCCCTTCATTCAGCGCTTCTTCGTCAAGGGCGCCCTCATCGGATCCGTCAAGGGATGAGCGTCGTCACGGTCGGCCCGGGAGAAGATGATCTGCCGTCGCTACAGGAGGCCCTCGAGGTCCCTGATGCGACCGAGATCGTGCTCGCCCCGGGAACGTACGTCGAGCAGGTCGTCATCGCGCCGCGCCCCGCGCCGCTCGAGATCCGCTGCTCGACAGGCGAACCGCACGATGTCACGATCACGTTCGGACTCCGCCAGGGCGACCTCGGCGCCGATGGCATGCCGCTCGCCCAGGACTGCGCGTCGGTCACGGTCGACGCCGACGACGTCACGCTGCGCGGCATCACGATCGAGAACTCCTTCGATCGCGCGGCGCGGCCAGGTCTGCGCGACACACAAGCGATTGCGCTGCGCACCCGCGGCGATCGCGTGCGCGTCGACAACTGCCGCCTCCTTGGCCAGCAGGATACGCTCCTCCTCGACACGCCGACGCGTGGATCCCTCCGGCACGTCTACGTGACCGACTGCGAAATCCACGGCGATGTCGATTTCGTCTACGGACGCGCGACCGCGGTGATCTCGGGCGGCGTCGTGCATTCGACCGGCCCCGGCTGCGTCGCGGCACCGTCGACGATCCGCGAGAACCCACGCGGTCTGCTCTTCACGGGGGTCGCCTTCACCGGCGACGCCCCCGACGGGTCCGTCTCACTCGCGCGACCGTGGCACCAGGGCGGGTCGTCCGAGGCACTCGGCGGCGCCGAGTTCGTCGCATGCGAACTCGGTCCGCACATCTCGGCCGAGCGCTGGGACGACATGGGCGGATTCTCCTGGCGCGACGCGCGGTTCGCCGAGCACGACACCGTCGGCCTCTCCGCTGCCGAGTGGCTGCGTGGCTGGGACGGGCCGGCGGACACGACCGGCCGCGTCGTGATCGTGTCCGACTCGACCGCGAGCGAATATCCGCCCGACCGGGCTCCTCGAACGGGATGGGGGCAGGTGCTCGCCGAAGTCTCCGGTCTCGAGGTCGACAACCACGCGGTGTCGGGCGCGAGCACTCGCAGCTTCATCGAATCGGGAGCGCTCGACAGCGCCCTCGCTGCCCTTTCCCCCGGCGACGTGATGTTCATCGCCTTCGGCCACAACGACCCGAAGTCCGACCAGCGGCACGCCGAGCTCTTCACCGACTACGCGGCCAATTTGCGCCGGTTCCTCATCGGTGCCCGATCACGCGGGGCGATCCCAGTGCTGGCGACCGCGGTCGAGCGCCGAGCAGCCTGTTCCGCGAGCACGTCGACGACGCACGGCGGATATCCGCAGCGCGTCCGTTCCCTCGCGCGCGAGGAGGACGTGCCGCTCGTGGATCTCTCTTTGCTGTCACGACGTCTGTGGCGCGAGCTGGGTGAGCAGGGCAGTCGCGAGGCGTTCCTGTGGTTCGATCCCGGGGCATGGCCCGCGTACCCCGCCGGAGAGCGCGACGATACGCACTTTTCGCGTGAGGGCGCATTGCTCGTCGCCCGCATCGTGGCGGGCGAGCTGGAGCGGCTGGGAGTCGTGGGCGAGCGGATCCGTCAGTCGCGCGCGGCCGAGTCCGTCCTGCGCGACTGCGCGATCGCCTGATACGCCGCGAAGTAGTTCGCCCCGAGGATGCGTTGGCCCGCCGCCGTGAAGTGTGTCGACGCGTCGTTGATGTGCCCGACAGGCGGCGCCTCCGCATAGCCGGTGTTCGGAATCCGATCAGGTGTGTGACGAAGTGCCTCGGCGACGCCCTCATGATCGGGATACGCCATCCGGCGCTCGGCCGCCATCTGACCTACGATGAATGGGGCGTGCGTCGCCTCGGGAAGGCGCTGACGCAGCGCCAGGATGAGCTCGTCGAGGTCGGCGGCATAGTCGTCCTCGGCGCGACCGCCGTCGGACTCGCCCTGATGCCAGATGACGGCTTCGATCCGCGCGTCCGGCCCCGCCGCGGCGAGCGCAGCGCGGGCGTGCTCGAGGGCCGCGTCGAAGAGATTCAGGGCTCCCTCTTTCTCGAAGCCGACCTTCCACACTCCCGGAAAGGTGCCGTGTCGGCGCATTCCCGTTCCCCCCATCGTCACGGGCACGATGAGGACACGATCCTCGGTCGGCAACGTCGTGAGCAGGAGCGAGGCGAAGGGGCCACCCGGTCCGAGCCCACCGGGCGGATGTGCCCCGATGGGCGCGAGGGGTTCACGCGCGGGCACGATCCTCCCGGCGCGGTCTCCCGATCCAGGGAAGGCGTCGATACGCGGATCACGCGCGTCCTGCCCGTCGGGCTCGAAATCCGTGTTCGAGCCGTTTGCGTTGGACTGCCCGAGCACGAGCACGAGATGATAAGCGCCGGTCATTCCGCTCCCCCGTCGCCTTCCTGCCGACCATCGGGTGCGTAGCTGCCGAACCAGTTCCAGGTACCGTCCGTAGCCGGGCCGAATGCCTGCGACTGCACCGTGATGAGCCCATCGTCGGTGGCGACGATCCGCATCCGCAGGCACGCGATGTCGTCGGTCGCGGCGTCCACGCGGAGGTCGTACGTGTCGGGCGCGCACCAGCCGCCCGTCGCGACGCCGACTCCGATTCCCGGGATGTCGACGGGATACGAGTGACCGTCGTGGGCGCGGATGATGGTGTCACCGATCGCCAATCGGACGCTGTCCGGCGCGAACCGCGCCGCCATCCGCGCCGGATTCCCACGTCCTGAGGACGCGATGAAATCGCCGTCGACCGTGCGTCCATGTCGTGGGTCGTGAGGAGGCCGTGGCCGGACCAGATCGAATGGACACTCATCGCGCGGATCTTTCCTCATCGCCTCGAGGAACAGCGAGACAAGTCGCTGGTCACCGCTCTGACAGGCCTGCGCGTTTGCTGTGACAACCGCCGCGATGCCGCGGTCCGGATCGCCGTAGACGATCTGCCCTCCGAGCCCGAACATCATCCATCCACCTCCCGGAGGCAGCCAGAACTGGGCCCCGTATCCCGCGCGCAGGGGCGCACCCCACGTCTGCATCGCTGCATCACTGCGACGCTCGAGCGCGGCGCTCACGACGTCGTGCGGGAGCGCACCGCCGCCGCTGTTCAGCATCTCGGCGACGCGCAGCAAGTCGCGCGGACGGCACACGAGGCCAGATCCGCCGTGGCCGATGCCCTCGGGTCCGCGCAGCATCCGCATGCCGTCGCCACCCCCGGTCGGGGCGAGAATTCGTTCGCGCAGGACGTCTTCGAGCGGGGCGCTCTCGACCCGCTCCACGAGGGCTGAGAGCACATAGCTCCCGCTCGTGTCATAGGTGAACAGCGTGCCGGGGCGATGCGTGGGCGGCGTCCGAAACCAGCTGTCGAGCCAGTCGCCCTCCTCCTCGCGATAGGTAGTCGCGGCGTGCGGCCCGCACATCGCGAGCAGGTCGGCGACCGTTGCACGCGCCGTGAGCGGATCGACTGCCCGCTTCTCGGGGAAGTGATCGACGATCCGGTCCTCGAGCCTGATCCGGCCCTCATGCGCGAGGGCGAGGACGACGAGCCCCGTGAGCGACTTCGCGACGGAGTACATGCGGTGCGGTGCGTGCGGTCCGAACGGCGCCACGCCTGCGCTGTGCACGATCTCGCCGTCGATGCTCACCTCGAGGGAGTGGATCGTGATGTCGTGGGCCGCCGTACGGGCGACGAACGCGGACAGGGCGTCTGTCACGCGGATGTCCCCGCGAACGGACTGCCGAGCCGCGTGAACGTGGCCTCGGCGGCGAGGGCGCGCTCGAGTTCCGCCTCGACGCCCGCGACGACGAGATGGTATCCGCTCTCGTGTGCGCTCGCCGACACAAACTCGTCCGGAATCGGGCGCGGCGCGGGGGCCGCGACGACGCCGTCGACGAGGCGCATGAACGCCCCCGTCGCCGCGATCGGAACGAGAAGGGCTTCCCCGCCTTCGCGTGCGGCCAGGAGGTTCTCGAGCAGGTCCGTCGTTCCCGTGCGCACGCTCTCACGCACCGTGCCATCGGGATCGCGCCGGTCGACGCGGTCGGATTTGTACCAGAAACGAAAGGAACCGCGCGTGCCGACGACCTCGACGTACGGCTCGGTGTACGTCGTCGCAGCGAGCGTGACCGCCGTCGTGAGCCGGACGCCGCCAGGCAACCCGAAGATCGCGACCGAGGTGTCGTCGGCCTCGATGTCATTGGCACGCCAGAGATCGAGTTCGAGCGACGAGACGTCGTCCGCGGCCGTGGCACCCGCGATCGCGAGGGCGGTCGCCGTCGCGTGTGCGAGAGGGTTCGTCAGCACGCCGTCGGCGACGACGCGTCCGTCGAGCACGCGCCGACCGGCCCAGGGCGAGCGCGCCCAGTAGACGTCGTCGCGTACCCACGCGCCCGTGGCGCTGAAACGCACGACGTCGCCGATGTCGCCCGCGGCGATGCGCGAGCGGATCAGCCCGATCGCGTCCGAGCCGAGGCTTTGGAAGCCGATCTGCACTCGCGCGCCGGCCCGATCGGCCAGGGCGACGAGCCGCTCGAACTCGTCGAGGGTGGCGGTCGTCGGCTTCTCCAGCAGCACGTCGTTGCCCTGATCGATGGCGGCGGCCGCGAGTGCGAAGTGCGTGTGGATGGGCGTGCAGATCACGACGACGTCGGTAACGCCGGCGGCGAGCATCTCAGCACCGTCCGTGTAGCGACGGACGCCGTCCGGCAGCGCGTCCGGATCGGGCGGGTGGGGATCCGCGACGGCGGCGAGGCGGACCCGCCCCGCCGCGCGCAGGCGCAAGGCGCGCGCGAGGTGCGATCGGCCGTGACCGCCGGTCCCGATGAGCCCCAGGCGCGGGGCGGCTGCGGCCGTCACGGCCGCTCCCCCGTGCTGCCGCGCCGGGCCAGCTCGGGCGCGAAGGTCACGACCGTGCGGTCGGCACCGCCCTCCATCTCCGCGCGGAGAGCCTGCCACGTACGCGCGCCGATGTCGCCGAGGCGCGAGGTCATCGTCGTGAGAGTCGGCGAGGAGAACTGCGAGTAGGGAATGTCGTCGAACCCCGCGACAGAGAGATCCTGCGGCACGCGAACGCCTTCCTCCGTCAGCCGCCCCAGGAGGCCGAGCGCAACGACGTCATTGAAGGCGATCGCAGCCGTCGCCCCCGTGTCGCGGACGGCCGGCCATGCGTCGTGGCCGTCTTCGAACGCGTGCCCACACGGCAGCTCGTCGATGCGCACGTCGGCGTGAGCGTGTCGCACGTGCTCGAGGCCGCGTTGCCTGGCCCAGTTCGAACGACTCTCGGGAGGCCCCGCGAGATAGGCGATTCGCGTGTGCCCCAGAGACACGAGGTGCTCCGCGAGTTCGCGCACACCCGCTTCGTAGTCGACCATGACAGCCGCCGCCCGCTCGCCCGTCGTGCGGTTGAACACAGCAACAGGGTGCACGCGCGGCAGAAGGTCGATGAGCTCCTCGCGCGTCATGCGCGGCGCGAACAGGGCGATCGCATCGGTACGGTTGCGGATATCGAGTGTCACTGCGGCCTCACCCTCGCTGTTCTCGAGGGTGTCGGCGACGAGCACGCGGTACCCGTCGCGCTCGGCCGCGCGATGCAGTCCGTGGAGTACCTGGTGGAACATCGGATTGGCGAGGTCGGGAACGACGACGCCGATCGTGCGGCTGACACCGAGCGAGAGCGATCGGGCCGTCTCGCTGCGTGTGTAGCCGAGATCGCGGACAGCGCCGCGCACGCGCTCCGCGATCTCCTCATTGACGGTCTGAACCCCGTTCATAACCCGTGACACGGTCGCCTTCGACACACCGGCTTCGCGGGCGATGTCGGAGATCGTCGTCTCGCGCGACGGGGTGCGGCGTTCTCTTTTGCCAGCCATCCTTCAATCCTCGTCCAGATCGATGCGGAATCGGGTGAAGGTGCCGACGGCGTCGGGCGCGCCGTGACCGCTGCCGGCGAACAGGGCGATCTCAGCGCCGATCCATTGCCCTTCGACCGCCGCCGTACCAGGGTCGACCGCGAGCGTCGTTCCTCCCGTGCGAATCTTCGCCATAACGGCAGCGCCGGCGCCGCAGGAGAGCTCGACCTCCGCGTCGCCCACGACCGGCTGCCGCGCGATGACCCGTTCGACGAGGTCGTCGCGCCCGCGCACCGCGACGACTGCTTCGTCGCCGTCAGGTGTGCGGCGGATCCCCGCCCAGACGTAGTCGCGGCCGAGAATCGCGAGACCGGCTCGAGCTCCGGGCGGTCCTTCGAGCGCGACGCCCACACGGGATCGCGACGCCATGCCCGGCAGGGGCTGACCGAGCACGCGCGGCAGCGCGCGGACGTTTCCCGCGTCGGCGCTCGAGCGCAGTTGCAGAGCGCCGGTGCCGGGGACGAGTGCGTCGGGATCGGGGTTCGCCTGCCATGTCCAGTACGGCCCCGGCCTTCCACTCGCGAAGTCGTCGTCACGGGCGAGCGTGCGCCGCCCCTGGACCGTACCGTGCGGCGTCGGATACGACAGCACGGGCTCGTCGGGACCTCCGGCAACGGCCGCGCCCATGCGGGGCCAGCCGTCGTCGCTCCACGCCATCGGCTGCAGGTGGACGACGCGGCCGAAGGGCCCGCGATCCTGGAAGTGGAGAAACCAGTCGCGCCCGTCGCGCGACGTCACCCAGGCCCCCTGATGCGGCCCGTTGACCGGTGTGGATCCCTGCGCGAGCACGATCCGCTCCTCGTACGGCCCGAAGGGATCACGTGAGCGAAACACGGCCTGCCATCCGGTCGCGACGCCACCCGCGGGAGCGAAGATCCAGTACCAGCCGTCGCGCCGATAAAACTTGGGCCCCTCGAGCGTCGTCCACCCCTCGAGGAGGGCGCCATCGATCACGTCGCGCGACGGCGCGAGCACCTCGCTCAGGACGGAGTCGACCTCAACGACCGACAGCACGTTCTTGCGTCCCGCGCGCGACCTGGCCCAGCCATGCACGAGGTATGCCCGACCGTCGTCGTCCCAGAGCGGACACGGGTCGATGAGGCCGAGACCGCCGAGCAGCAGGCGCGGCTCGCTCCACGGCCCGGCGGGGTCACTCGCCGTGACGACGAATATCCCCTGATCAGGGTCGGGATACACGATGTAGTAGACGCCGTTGCGGTGGCGGATCGACGGCGCCCAGACACCACCGCCGTGGCGCGGTACGTCGAACCAGGTTCGGGGCTCGACGGCCGGGAGCGCATCGCCGACGCGCTCCCAGTTCACGAGATCGTCCGAGACATACACCGGAAGCCCGGGCGCGCGATTGAAGCTCGACGCCGTCATGACGTATCGGTCTCCTACGCGGATCACGTCGGGGTCCGGGAGGTCGGCGTCGATGATCGGGTTGCGGTATCGAGGCTCGTCATTGAGGGTGCTCATCGCCGCGATCCTACACGAGAAACCGGTTCCTGATAGTGTCCCACCATCGCTGAACCTTCCGATCGATACGAGGAGATCATGACTCATCGCAACGAAGCGACGGGCGACCGCCCATTTAAGATCGCGAAGATCCGTCGAATCCTCTCCGCGCGCGGCGCATCCGCGATCCACCTCACCTCGGCCGCCTCCCTGGCGTGGCTGTTCGACGGCGCGCGCACCGGCGTCCCGCTCGGCGGCGCTCCCGTGTTCTCCGCGACCGTCGACGCCGACGGCGGCGTGCGCGTGACCACGCTCGCCAACGAGGTCGACCGACTTGCCGCAGAGGAGATCCCCGGACCCGTCGACTGGAACGTCGTCCCTTGGCACGCGCCACTCGACGCATCACACCTCGGAACACTGAACGAAGGCGACGCGGCGGCGGAGCTTCGGGCCGCGCGCGCGGCGCTCACCGACGCCGAGCGCGAGCGCTACCGCGCACTCGGCGCGGACACGGCGCGTGCCGTCACGCGGATCCTCGAGCGCGCGGAGCCGACATGGTCCGAGCGCGAGCTCGCGGGGCACCTCGCGTGCGCAGCGTACGAGATCGGCGCCGAGCCGGCGGTCGCCCTCGTCGCGGGAGAATCGCGCGCACGGGTGCCGCATCCGGTCCCGACCGACGCACCGCTCGGCGGACGCGCCCTCGCCGTCATCACGACAGTGCGCCACGGCCTCCACGCGAGTATGTCCCGCTGGGTGCGATTCGACCGAGCCGATCCTTACGGTGAAGTCGAATCGGCTCTCCGCGAGGTCGAGGCCGATGTCTTCGCGGCAAGCCGGGCAGGCCGTCGACTCGGCGACGTCCTGGGCGATGTCGCCGCCGCCTACGAACGGCACGGCTTCGCCGAGAACGCGTGGCAGGCGCATCATCAGGGCGGCCCGACGGGATACGCGGGCCGCGACCCCAAGGCACACCCCGAAGCCGACGAGTCACTCGATTCCCCGCAGGCTTTCGCCTGGAATCCGTGGACGCCCGGCGCGAAGCTCGAAGACACGATCATCGCGGACGCCGACGGCATCGAGGTCGTCACCCACGACGACGACTGGCCGGCGATCACCGTCCGGGGCCTGACCCGACCCCTGACGCTCTCGAGAGCGTGAGGCTCGCCCGAAGGACATCGCACCTCCGGACACGGACGCTCACGCGGGAACCGCAGCCCCCGGGTTCACGGCGCCGAGCAGCGCCGTGGCAACGCTCTCGGGATCGCGCGGCGCGCGGTCGAGAATCGCGACCGCGAGGTCGAGCCGCAGCGTCTCCCCTCGAGCCAGCACGCGTCGTCGATCGAAGGCGACGGCAGGGCCGAAGCCGACATACCCGCTCGACCTCACGAACCAGGGCATGTCCGCCGCGGACGTCGCGGCGACAAGGGATGCCCCCTCGCCGTCGACGAGGATCCAGGGCGAGCGGGATCCATGCACGGCCACTTCACCGACCCCGTCGCCCGAGCGCACGCGCGCGTCGCGGAACGGCGTGCGCCAGAACAGTCCGCCATAGAACGCGCCATCGCGCCCATTCGTCTGGGGACTGCCGAACGTCACGTCGGCACCGCGCGCCGACAGCTCCGACAGCCAGGTGATGATCCGCCCTCCCTCGGCATCGCGTGCGGTGACCGAGCGACGTTCATCGAGAACCACGTCCCCGTGCTGATCAACCCATTCGATGCGCTCGGACAGGCTCCCTGCCTCCAGATCGCGGCTCACCACTCGCTGCACGCCGTGATTGTCGAGCAGAGACGATCCGCGATCGCGGACGTAGGTGCGCCCACCCCAGAAGCTCGTGCCATCGACGTCCGGGAGGGCCGCGCTCAGACCAAGGTGATGCGGGTGATCCTCGGGGCCAACCTCGGTCGCAGGAACCCCATCACACGAGGCCGCCACGAGATACGGCCGCGGCGACTGAACGGCGTCGATCCCGGCACCATCGTCGTACAAGACGGCGGCATCTCCGCACCCGAGCAATGCTGTCCTCATGTTCGCTCCTTCGCGCTGGCGTTAGTACGAGAAACCGGTTTCTTTTCCGGGGGGGGGGCTCCGTTGACACACTCCCGCGACGACCGTACGATCGTATCAAGAAACCGGTTTCTGTCCAACAGGACACCGCCCCTGCCGACCTCGCGTCCGGTTTGACAGCTCCCCCACTCCGGACAACAATCGGTACCATCTGAGAAACCGCTTTCTCATCTCATCGAGGAGAACAATGACCCCCCGCCGCTTCGCCCTCATCGGCACCGGATCCCGCGCCCAGATGTACCTCGGCGCGCTCGCCGAGACCCACGCCGATGCCGGGAGGCTCGTCGCCTGGGCCGACCCGAACCCCGGCCGCCTCGACTGGTCGCAGCAGGAGCACCCGCAGCTCGGCTCACCGCGCCGCTTCGACGTCGCGGATCTCGCGGACGTCGTGCGGGAGGAGCAGATCGACGCGGTCGTCGTCACGAGCCCCGACCACACGCACGCACGTCACGTGGTCACGGCGCTCGAGGCCGGCGCCGACGCGATCGTCGAGAAGCCCCTCACAATCGACGAGCAGGGCGTCCGCGACATCGCCGAAGCCGCCGAGCGCACTGGCCGGAAGGTCACCATCACCTTCAACTACCGCTACTCTCCGCGCAATGCAGAGCTGCGCCGGATCATCGCCTCGGGCGAGATCGGCGACGTCACGAGCGTGCACTTCGAGTGGGTGCTCGACACCGCCCACGGCGCCGACTACTTCCGTCGCTGGCACCGCGAGAAGGACAGCTCCGGCGGGCTCCTCATCCACAAGTCGAGCCACCACTTCGATCTCGTGAACTGGTGGATCGCCGACGTGCCGACCCGCGTCTTCGCGTCGGGCGGGCTGCGATTCTACGGAGCCGAGAACGCGCGCCGCCGAGGCCTCGGCGAGCGCGCCCCGCGCGGATCCGTCGACGATCCCCGCACCGACGCCTTCAGCCTCGATCTGCGGGCCGACGAGAAGCTCAAGGGCCTCTATTTCGACCAGGAGGAGCACGACGGCTATCAGCGTGACCGCGACGTGTTCGACGAGGGGATCACGATCGAGGACAATCTCGCGCTCATCGTCGACTACGCACGCGGCGCGACCATGACGTACTCGCTCAACGCCCACTCGCCGTGGGAGGGGTACACCGTCGCGGTCAACGGTACGAAGGGCCGCGCGGAGCTCACCGTGGTCGAGCGCGGCAGCGTGCTCGTCGACGAAGACGGCCGCACGGTCGTCGACCCGAGCGCCCGCCCCGACCTCGTATCGGCCGACGCCGAGCGCCCCGCGAGCGAGCGGCTCGTCGTGCAGACCCACTTCGCGCCCGCCCGTGAGGTGCCGATCCCTCAGGGCGAGGGTGGTCACGGAGGCGGCGACCAGGTGCTGCTCGACGACGTGTTCCGCGGTCCGGGCGAGGACCCTCTCGGGCTCACGGCCGACTGGACCGACGGAGTGCGCAGCGTCGTCGTGGGGATCGCGGGCAATCGATCACTCGCCACGGAGCTGCCCGTGCGCATCTCCGATCTGGATCTCGGAACGGCGACGAACGCCCTCGGCTCGCCGGTGAACCCGCGATGAGCCGCATCGTCGTCACCGGCGGCGCCGGTCGCCTGGGGCGCAGCGTCGTCGCCGCGCTCGCCACGGCCGGGCACGAGGTCGTGTCGTTCGACCGCGAGAAGCTCGAGGGCCTCGCGGCCGAGCAGATCTCGGTGGATCTGCTCGACGGCGAGCAGACCCGCGAGGCCTTCGACCGGATCCGTCCCGCCGCCGTCGTGCACCTCGCGGCGATCGCCGTGCCCGGCGCGCTGCCGGATCCGGACATCTTCCGCATCAACACGCAGCTCGTCTGGTCGGTTCTCGCGGCCGCGCTCGAGTCCGGCACGGAGGCGATGCTCGTCGCCTCGAGCCCCACCGTGATCGGCTACGGCTCTCCGGGCGGATGGTCCCCCGCATCCCTCCCTCTCGACGAGGAGCATCCCGTCGCGCCGTGGAACGGGTACGCCGCCTCGAAGCTGGCGATGGAGGAGATCGTGCAGATGGCCGTGCGCCAGCATGGCGACAGGATGCGCTTCGGCGTCTTCCGCCCCTGCTACGTGATCGCCCCCGAGGAGTGGGGCGGCGCGCCGACCCAGCAGGGGCATACCGTCGCCGAGCGCATCTCGGATCCCGCTCTGTCCGCCGTCGCCCTGTTCAACTACGTCGACGCCCGCGATGCCGGCGAGTTCGTCGCCGCCTGGATCGCCGGCGCGCGCGACGTGCCGAACGGATCCACCTTCTTCGTCGGCGCCCCCGACGCCCTCGCCGACGGCGACACCGCCGATGTCGTGCGGGCGCACCTGCCCTCGCTCGCGCCCTTCGCCGACCAGCTCACGGGCACCGAGTCCGTCTTCTCGTCGGACCGCGCCGAGCGGCTGCTCGGCTGGCGCGCCACACGGCTGTGGCGCGAGCAGCTCTCCCGAACGACCGTCCCCCAGGAGGCGACCCGATGACCGCTCTCGAGATCCCCGACCGCGTTCTGTTCTTCCCCGTCACGGCGTTCGACGAGCGCGACCGGGTCGACGAGGAGCTCGTGGCCCGCCACGTCGCCGATCGCGTGGCCGATCGACCCGGCGCCGTGTTCGCGGCGTGCGGCACCGGTGAGTTCCACGCGCTCTCGCTCGAGGACTACCGTGCCACCGTGCGCGCGTCGGTCGCCGCGACGAACGGCGCCGTTCCCGTGCTCGGCGGCGCAGGCGGTCCCGTCGGACACGCCCTGGCGTGCGCGCGCACGGCCGCCGAGGAGGGCGCCGACGGCCTGCTCGTCATGCCGCCGTATCTCGTCGGCGCACCCCAGGAAGGCCTCGTCGCGTACATCGAGAAGATCGCCGCCGAGACCGATCTGCCGATCATCGCCTACCACCGCGCGAACGCGCAGTTCACGCCCGAGTCGGTTCGCCGGCTGCTGCAGAACCCCCGCGTCGTCGGGATCAAGGACGGCGCGGGCGACCTAGCCGTCGCGCAGCAGTTCGTGCTCGAGGCCGAGCGATCGGGCCGCGGGATCCTCTTCTTCAACGGACTGCTCACCGCCGAGATGACGCAGGCCGCGTACTCCGCGATCGGCGTGCCGATGTATTCCTCGGCCGCCTTCGCGATGGCTCCCGCCGTCACGGCGCGCTTCTTCTCGGCCCTTCGCGGAGGCGACGACGAGACCCGCCGCACCCTCCTCGACGAATTCTTCACACCGCTCGTCGCACTCCGCGACGAGGTGCCCGGCTTCGCGGTCTCGCTCGTCAAGGCCGGCGTGCGCCTCGGCGGGATCCCCGTCGGACCGGTCCGGGCCCCGCTCGTCGATCCGTCACCCGAGCAGACCGAGCGTCTCGCCCGCATCCTCGCACGCGGGGAGGAGCTCGCCGCATGACGGATGCCGTCATCACGTCGCTCGACACGCGACTCCTCACGATCCCCCTTGCGCGGCCGTGGGGCGAGTCCGTGCGCGAAATGCACGTGATCGCCGTCGACGTCCACGACTCCGACGGCGGCGTGGGGCACGGCTTCAGCTGGACTCCGACGATCGGCGCGCACGCCGTCGAGGCGATGCTCGCCCACGACATCGCCGATTTCGCGCGCGACCGAGAGGCGGATCCTGCTATCTGGCACGACGCCTGGGCGCATCTGCACGAGGCGGGATCCGGCGGCATCACGACGATCGCCCTCGCGGGTCTGGATCTCGCGCTGTGGGACCTCCGCGCCCGCCGCTCGGCCACGAGCGTGACCGACCTCATCGGCCGTCGACGAGGCGAGCTCCCCGCCTATGGCAGCGGCGTGAACCTGCACTATTCGCAGGACGAACTCGTCGCGCAGGTCACGCGCTGGGTCGAGCAGGGATTCCGCGCCGTCAAGATCAAGGTCGGCAGCCCCGATCCCGGGCGCGACGTCGCGCGCGTCGCCGCAGTGCGCGAGGTTCTCGGCGACGACAGGAAGCTCATGATCGACGCGAATCAGCGCTGGGACCTCGACGCCGCGACAAGTGCCATGGAACGGCTCGCCGCGTTCGCGCCGGACTGGATCGAGGAGCCTCTGCGCGCCGACGACATCGCCGGGCACGCCGAGCTGCGGCGCCGCATCGACGTGCCGATCGCCCTCGGCGAGAACCGCCACACGATCCACCAGTTCCGTGACGCGATCGACCGGGGCGCCGTCGACATCGTCCAGCCGAACATCGTGCGCGTCGGCGGCATCACGCCGTTCCTCGAGATCGCGGTTCTCGCCCGCGACCGCGGCGTCGGCCTCGCCCCGCACCTCCTTCCCGAGCTCTCGTCGCAGCTCGCGTACTGCCTCCCCGAGGAGACGTGGGTCGAGGACGTCGAGGACGCGGGCTTCGCACAGCTGGGCGCCCTCGCCGAGCCGACAGGGCTCGCGATCGAGCACGGCACGGCGCGCGGCGGCCCCGCGCTCGGACTCGGGATCCGATTCACCTGATCCGCCCCCTTCGACCCTGCACCCGCGACAAGGATGGACCTATGACTTCCACGACCCCGGAACACGTCGACGAGCTGTGCCAGCGCGCCGCCCGCGCCTTCCCGCAGGCCCGCCAAGCCGACGACGCCGAGCGCGCCTCCTGGCTGCGGGCGGGAGCCGACGCGCTCGACGCTGCGACCGACGAGCTCGTCGCGATCGCCGACGACGAGACGCACCTGGGATCGCCGCGCCTGCCGGGTGAATTGAAGCGCACGACGAATCAGCTGCGCCTGTTCGCCGACGTCGTCACGGAGGGCTCCTATCTCGAGGCGACGATCGACCATCCGAACCCTGACACGGTCCCGCCGATCCCGGATCTGCGGCGCGTGCTGCGCCCTCTCGGCCCGGTCGCCGTGTTCGCGGCCTCGAACTTCCCCTTCGCCTTCTCGGTCGCGGGCGGCGACACGGCGTCGGCCCTGGCGGTCGGCTGCCCGGTCGTCGTCAAGGCGCACTCGGGCCACCCGGCTCTCTCCCGGCGCGTCTTCAAGATCCTCGAGCAGGCGCTGCGGGAGGCGGGAGCGCCCGACGGGATCCTCGGTCTCGTGGGCGGCCGCGAAGCGGGCGTCGCCCTCGCTGAGCATCCCGCGATCACGGCCGTCGGCTTCACGGGATCCATCCCGGGCGGGCGGGCGATCCACGATGCCGTCGCGGCGCGCCCCGCGCCCATTCCCTTCTTCGGCGAGCTGGGATCGCTCAATCCCGTCGTCGTCACGGCGGCCGCCGACCGAGCCCGCGGCGCGGCGCTCGCGGAGGGCCTCGCGGGGTCGTTCCAACTCGGCGTCGGCCAGTTCTGCACGAAGCCGGGCGTCGTGTTCGTGCCGCGAGGATCCGCGCTCGAGAACGAGGTCGCGGCCCATGTCGGCGACGCGGGCCGGATGCTGACCGATCGCATCGCCGACGGCTTCGCCTCGGGAGCGGCGCGCGTGGAAGAGGTGCCCGGCGTCGACGCCGTCGCGGCCGGCGACGGATCCCTGGTCGCGGCATGCGACGCATCGACGCTCGCCGCGCACGCGGACGTGCTCCTCGAGGAGGTCTTCGGGCCGTTCACGCTGCTCGTGCGGTATTCCGACGAGGAGGAGCTGCTCGGTGGCCTCGCTCTCATGGAGGGCAATCTCACGGCGACGCTCCACGCCGAGGACGAGGACGACATCGGGGCCGTGCTCGCGTCGCTCGAGCAGCTCGCGGGCCGCGTGCTCTTCGCGGGGTGGCCGACGGGCGTGGCGGTGAGCTGGGCGCAGCACCACGGCGGCCCGTGGCCCGCGACGACGAGCCAGCACACCTCGGTCGGCGCCACCGCGGTGCGCCGCTTCCTGCGACCGGTCGCCTATCAGGAAGCCCCGGAGCGTGCCCTCCCGCCCGCGCTCCGCGAGGCGAACCCGCTGGGCATCCCCCGCCGCGTCGACGGCGAGCTCGTGCTGCCGTAGCCTCCCATGTCCACAAGTCTTCACCGAGTCCGCTGCGAATCACCGCGGACTCGGTGAAGACTTGTGGACTTGCGGCTCAGCCCGCGAGCGGATCCGCGACCAGGCGTTCGAACACCTGCTCGGCCGCACCGATGAGAAGTCGATCGCGGCCGAGCGCCGCCGCGCACAGGGCGAGCTGCTCGGCAGGGGCCGCGAGCATCTGGCCGCGCACGGCCTCGTCGAAGTCCCCCGGCGCAACGCCCCGGAGCGCCGCGAGAAACCCGCCGAGCACGATCATCGACGGATTGAGCACGTTGGCGGCGTTCGCGAGCGTCGCCTGCAGGATCCGCCGCTGCCGCGCGACCTCGTCGGCCGCCTGGTCGCGCGCCGAGCCGAGCGCGCCCGCGAGAACCGCGTCGTCGCCGCCCGACAGCCCGACGACCGCGAGCAGTCGGCCGCGGTTGACCTCGTCCTCGAGCACGCCGCCCGGCACGCGCCGATCGCCGTCGACGCCGAGGCTCGGCTGGTTCTGCCCCCACTCCCCCGCATAGCCGCCTGCTCCCGAGACGCTCACGCCTCGGAGGATCACGCCGCCGCCGATCCCGCTCGCACCGCCGTTGAGGTAGACGACGTCCTGGTGCTCGTTCGCCGCCCCGAACAGCCACTCCGCGATCGCGCCGAGCGAGGCGTCGTTGCCGACCGTCGCGTCGAGCCCGGTCGCGTCCGCGAGCGCACGGGCAAAATCGACGTCGTGCCACCGGAGGTGGGGCGCGTTCCGCACGATTCCGTCGGACGCCCGGACGAGACCGGGGACGGCGGCGCCCACACCGACGATGCGCGCCCCGCGCAGCGGGCCGGATCGCCATTCGTCGACGACCGCGGCGACTCGCGACGCGGTTTCGTCGGGCGTGAGCAGTCGCGTGACCTCCTCGCGCACCCGCAGGCGCACGGATCCGCCGAGCGAGACGGCGCCGATCTCGAGCGCGTCGACCTCGGGGTTCACCGCGAGTGCGACGATGTCGGGCGACGGCACGACGACGGGCGAGGGCCGACCGACCCGCCGTGTGGGATCCGGCTCGCGCTCCGAGACGAGGTCGTTGCTCGCGAGCGTGACGACGAGATCCGCGATCGTCGAGCGGTTCAGCCCCGTCTGCTGCGTGAGCGCCGCGCGCGAGATCGCCCCCGCGTGGTGCACGAGCCGCAGCACGGTTCCGAGATTGGCGCGTCTGACGCCCTCGACATTGGATCCGCGCATCGGCATAGCGTCCAGCCTATCGACCGGTCACACGGATTCAGCGGCGCGCCGGCGCCACACGATGCGCCCGTCGGCCGGCGCGGATCGCGTCGGCCGACGGGATCCGCGCCGCTCGTCCGTCCGGATCACGCCATGCGGACGTCGACGAGGCGACGATCGTCGGCGAGCACCTCGTGAACCGGTCCCGTCAGGCGCACGGTACGACGAGGAGTCGCGGATCCGACGATCGCCGTCCGCTCGGACGCCTTCTCGTTGCTGATGACGCCGCCTGATGCCTCATCGGCGTCGACAGCCGCCGCGCCCGCCTCGGAGTGGGACCCGATCCACACCTCCACGTCGCCCGGCTCGACGACGCGCACCATGCGACGGTCCGAGAACGCGAGTCGCCCGCTCGGCACATCGAAGCTCACGCGCCGCGACTGGCCCGGCGCGAGATCGACGCGCGCGTATCCGAGCAGCTGGGAGACGGGGCGCGTGACGGACGCGACGATGTCGCGCGCATAGAGCTGCACGACGTCCGTGCCCGCGACCTCGGAGGTGTTCGTCACCGTCACCGACGCCGCGAACGCGCCTTCGGTGGCGGCGACCTCGTCGCACGCGAAGTCGTCATAGGCGAACGTCGCATACCCGAGCCCGAAGCCGAAGGGCCGCACGGGGCTGGGATCCGTCGAGGTGACGCTCGAGGGCCCGCCCAAGACCGGACGCAGGTACGAATACGGCTGCGCCCCCGCCGCGCGCGGCAGGCTGATGGGCAGTCGGCCAGAAGGCGACGCGGATCCGACGAGGATCTGTGCGATCGCCGTCCCGCCCTCCTCGCCCGGGAAGAACGACTGCAGCACCGCATCGGGGCGCGGCGCGGGGCCGTCGAGCGCCCATTCGATCGCGTAGGGCCGGCCTGTGAGCAGCACCATGACGACGGGTGTCCCCGTCGCCGCCACCCGCTCGACGAGCTCGCGCTGGACGCCCGGCAGTTCGAGCGACGCCGTGTCGTTCCCTTCTCCGACGGATCCGCGCCCGAACAGGCCCGCCTGGTCACCCACCACGACGACCGCGACATCCGCGCCGGAGGCGGCCCGGACGGCCTCCTCGATCCCGGATCGGTCGTCGCCCTCGACTTCGCAGCCGCGCGCGGAGACGATCTCGGCATCCCGGATCTCCGCGGCGAGCGCCTCCGCGACCGTCGGGATCTCGATGCCGATCTCGTGGCCAGTGTGGTGCGCGAGCACGTGGTTCGCGAACGAGTAGCAGCCCTGCAGAGCCTCCCGCCGGTCGGCGTTGGGCCCGATGACGGCGATGCGACGTGCTGTCGAGCCCAGCGGCAGCGCCCCGTCGTTCGACAGCAGAACGACGGATTCTGTCGCGAGGCGGCGAGCGATGTCGCGGTGGCGAGGCGTGTCGAGGTCGATCTCGCTCGGCGCGGGGGAATCGAACGCCCCTGGCTCCAGCAAGCCGAGATCCTCCTTCTGCGCGAGCACGCGCAGAACCGCCCGATCGACGAACGCCTCGTCGAGATGCCCCGCGCGCACCCGCTCGATGAGGGGCGCGAGATAGGCGTCTCCCGACGGGAGCTCGACGTCGATGCCCGCTTCGAGCGCCCACTGCGCGGCCTCGCCACGGTCGGCGGCGATCCGGTGCATGACCTCGAGGAACGCGACGGCGAAGTAGTCGGCGACGACGACGCCCTCGAAACCGAGATCCTCCCGCAGGAGCTTCGTCATCAGCTCGGGCTGTGAAGCAACGGGGAGGCCGTCGATCTCGGTGTAGCTGTTCATGACGCTGCGCGCGCCACCGTCTCGGATCGCCATCTCGAAGGGCGGTACGTAGACGTCGGCGATCTCGCGCGGCCCCGCATGCACGGGCGCATGATTGCGCCCGGCCTGCGATCCGGAGTATCCGAGGAAGTGCTTGAGCGTCGCGTGGACGCCTGAGCTCTGCATGCCGCGGACGAAGGCGGTGCCGATCGTGCCGACGACGTACGGATCCTCTGCGATGCACTCGTCGACACGCCCCCAACGAGGATCACGGGCCACGTCGAGCACGGGCGCGAGGCCCTGGTGGACGCCGAGCTCTCGCATCGAGTCGCCGATCGAGGCCGCCATCTCCTCGACGAGCTCGGGATCGAACGAGGCGCCCCACGCGAGAGGTGTCGGGAAGGTCGCCGCCTTCCACGCCGCGAGTCCCGTCAGGCACTCCTCGTGCACGAGCGCGGGGATCCCGAGACGCGTCTCGCGCACGAGACGCCGCTGCTCGTCGCGCAGCCACTCCGCGCGCTGCGCCGGCTCGACGGGACGCGTGCCGTATACGCGCGTGTAGTGACCAATTCCGTGCCGTGTGATCTCGGTGAGGGTATGGCGGGCGTCGCTCGTGGCCATCTCGTCGGCCATCGGGGCGACGACCTCTCCGCCCTGATCCAGCCAGTATCCGACGATCTGTGCGGCCTTCTCCTCCAGGCTCATCGCATCCAGGATCCCCCGCACGCGCTCGGACACCATCGGCATCGCGGCCACGTCGACCGTCTCGAGGCTCGTCATCGTCTGGTCCTTCTCTCTGATAGGTCTCGGGCTCGCCACCGTCGTCATCCCTTCACCGCTCCCTGCAGTCCGCCGACGATTCGCTTCTCGAAGAGGCTGAAGAAGATCAGCGCGGGCACCATCGACAGCGAGGTGTACGCGAGCACGCGAGCAGTGTCGACCGAATACTGCGAGGCGAAGCTCTGCACTCCGAGCGGCAGGGTGAACAGGTGCGAGTCGTTGAGGATGAACAGCGGCAGCATGTACGCGTTCCATGTCGTGACGAACGCCAGGATCCCCACCGTGACGACGCCCGGGAGGCTCAGCGGCACGACCATGCGCCAGAAGAAGCCGAGGCGGCCCGTGCCGTCGATCGACGCCGCCTCCTCGAGCTCCTTCGGAATGGCCCGGAGGAACGGCACGAGGATGATGATCGTCGTGGGGAGCGCGAAGGCGATCTGCGGCAGGATGATGCCCGCGAGGTTGTTCACGAGCCCGAGATTGCGCACGAGCAGGTACAGCGGCGTGATCGCGACCGTGACGGGGAACATGAGTCCGGCCGCGAACAGGGAGTACATCGCCCCCTTGCCGATGAAGTCGTAGCGGGCGATGACATAGCTCGCCATGACACCGAGCACGACGGCGCCCGCCGTCGTGCCGACGGCCGAGATCGTCGAATTGCCCATGGCGACCCAGAACTCGCTGCTCGCGAGCACCTCGGCATAGTTGGTGAGAACCCACGGGGACGGGAACCCGGAGGGGTCCTCCGTGATCTGCGCGTTCGACCGGAATCCGCCGATGATGATGTACAGGACGGGACCGATGCAGATGGCGACGAGGATCGTCGCGAGCAGATAGGTCCAGGGGTTCCCCCACGCGCGCTTCGGGCGGCGGGGCGTGCCATCGCGCTTCACGGCGCGGATGGCGACCGAGGTGGCGGTCATTTCGTCTTCCTTCCGCTCGGGCCCGTGACGGCGCCGGCCGTGTCCCGTCGCAGGACGTAGCGCTGGTAGACGAGCGCGATGACGAGCGAGATGAGGAACAGCAGCACGGCGACCGCGTTGCCGAAGCCGTAGTTCCCGGCGAGGTGGCCGTTCTGATACATATAGGTCGCCATCGTCGAGGTGCCTGCGGTGGCGGCGATGTACTGCCCCCAGATGATGTTGACGAGGTCGAACAGCTGCAGGGCGCCGATCATCGACAGGAACGCCCAGATGCGGATCGTCGGGCCGAGCAGCGGCAGGGTGATGTGCAGCTGCGTCTTCCAGAAGCCCGCGCCGTCGATCGCCGCCGCCTCGTAGAGCTCGTCGGGAATCGACTGCAGTCCCGCGAGCATCAGGATCACGGCGAAGCCGATGTACTTCCACGTGATGATGACCATCAGCGTGCCCATCGCCACGCTCGGATCGGCGAGCCACGACTGCTGCATCCACTCGAGCCCGAGCTTCTCGAGCATCGAGTTCACGGCGCCCGCGTCCTGCAGCATGAGCGACCATCCGGTGCCGACGACGACCTCCGAGATCACGTACGGCACGAAGATGAGAACGCGGATGAGGGTGCGTCCGCGCATCTTCTGATTCATCAGCAGCGCGAAGAGGATCGCGAGCGGCCCCTGCAGGATGAGCGAGGCGATGACGATGAAGAAGTTGTGGAGCACGGCGTCACGGAACGTCTGATCCTGCAGGATCAGGAGGTAGTTCTCGAGTCCGACGAAGTCGTCGGGGAAGCCGAAGCCCTTCCAACGGAAGAACCCGTAGAACGCCGCCATCGCCACGGGGAAGATGACGAAGGTCACGAAGACGACGATGGCGGGGCCCGCCATCAGCGCGATCTCGCCGCGCTTACGCCAGTCGGGGCGGCGTCGCCGCGGGGGCGCCGGGGCCGACGACACGGCGTCGACCCCGGCGGGTTCCTCCGATGTGCGCACCGCGTAGGTTGCGGGGGAGGTCACTCTCGGCCTCCTCAGCCGCGAGCCGCGGCCTGCGTCGCAGACTCGACGAGATTCTCGGGCGTTCCGCTGCCGGCCAGCATCTCGACGACGGCCGTGTTGAGCGCGTTGCCAACGTTCTGCCCGAGCGAGGTGTCGAGCCACAGCACGATGTATGCGGCTTCGTTGTACGACTCCATGATCGACGTGAGAACGGGGTCGGTCACGGCCTCCTGCGCCTCCTGCGCGACGGGGATCGCGTTGAACGCATCGACGTACTTCTTCTGCCATTCCGGCTGCGCGATGAAGTTGAGGAAGTCCACGCAGGCATCGGGCGAATCCTGCGAGCAGGAGAAGCCGTCGACGCCGCCCATCATCGCCGTCGGTTCGCCTTCACCCGAGTCGGTCGCGGGGAGCGGGAACCACCCCAGGTCGGCGAGGGGCTCGCCCTCCGGCGTCAGGTCGGCGATGACGCCGACGTTCCAGCCGCCCATGAGCTCCATCGCGGCCTTGTGATTGGCGAGGAGGCCCGCCGAGGATCCGGCTCCCTCCTGCGCGTCGGTCGTGAGGAATCCCTCGTTGAAGGGCTCGGTCGCGGAGAACTCCTGCAGGTCTTCGGCGGCCTCGAGCCAGCAGCCGTCGCTGAAGTCGACGTTCGCGGCGACGTTCTCGAGCGTCTCCTGGCCGCAGGCGCGGAGCGCGAACGAGTAGTACCAGTGCGCGGCGGGCCACGCGGCCTTGGCGCCGAGGGCGATCGGCTGGATCTCGGCCGCCTTGAGGGCATCCACCGCTTCGTTCAGCTCGTCGAACGTCGTCGGAGTTTCGTCGATGCCCGCCTCGGCGAAGAGATCCTGACTGTAGAAGATCCCCTCCGGCAGAACGGAGATGGGAAGTCCGTACACGGATCCCTCGATCGTGAAGGCGCTGAACGGCGCCTCGCCGTACGACGCCTTGACGTCGTCGGAGATGAGGTCGCCGATGTCCTTGACGACGCCCGCATCGACCATGTCGGCGAGCTTGCCGCCGCCGCGCGCCATGAAGACGTCGGGCATGTCGCCCGAGTTCGCGGCGGTCTGCAGCTTGCCGTCCATGTCCTCGTTCTGGATCGAGGTGACGGCGACGGCCGTTCCGGTCTCTTCCTCGAAGGCGGCCGCGACCTCGTCCCAGTACTCCACCCCGGCACCCGTGGTCGAGTTCTGCCAGAACTCGAGCGTGTTCTCGTCCGATCCTCCGGATCCGTCCGAGCACCCCGCGAGCGCGAGGCTCGCGGCGGCGACGGTCGCAGCGGCTGCCCATGTCTTACGCAACGTCATGGCGTCTCTCCTCATTGAGTGGCTCTCGCCTCTTCTCCGGGCGTGTTCTGCCCGGCGCGACACCGACTCTGGCAGGATCCTGAACGGATGTCAAACGTTATCGATAACGTTTTCGTTCCACGACGCGACACCGCCGAAGACGATCGACAGGATCCGGCCTGAGGCGGGGATACCGTAGGAGCACCATGAGCAGAACGCCCACGGCCGCACGCGGCCGCACGACCATCACCGATGTCGCGCGCGCCGCCGGCGTCTCCGTCGCGACCGTGTCGAAGGTCATCAACGGCCGCGACGGCGTCGCCGCTTCCACGAGCGAGCACGTTCTCGAGATCGTCAACCAGCTCGGGTACGCCAGTTCGCTCGTCGCGACGTCGATGCGCCGCAGTCGCACTCACGTCATCGGCGTGCTCGTCGCCGAGTTCGAGCCATTCGCCCTGCAGCTTCTGCACGGCGTCTCGGAGGCGCTGACCGACACCGAATACGACGTCCTCGCCTATGCCGGCGCTGTGTCGAGCGGATCCCATCTCGGATGGGAGAGCCGATCGCTCTCGCGCCTCGGCGGCACGCTCATCGACGGGGCCGTCGTCGTGACGCCGACCGTCCGGCTGCCCGAGACGAGCATGCCGATCGTCGCGATCGACCCTCATACGGGCCCCGCGAGCCCCGCGACCGTCGACACCGACAATCTCCGCGGCGCACGCGAGGCGACGGAGCACCTCATCTCGCTCGGGCATCGCCGCATCGCGCACCTGCGCGGGCGCGACGACCTCGAATCGGCGCGCCTCCGGGAGCAGGGATATCGCGAGGCCCTGCGCGCGGCGGGTATCGAGGAGGATCCCTCGCTCGTCGCCGAGGGCGGGTACCGCCCCGCGGAGGCGGCCGCGGGCGCCGCCGCGCTGCTCAATCTCGAGACGCCGCCGACCGCGATCTTCGCCGCGAACGACCTGTCGGCAATCGGCACGATGCAGGTGGCGGACGAACGCGGAATCAGGGTGCCCGAGGATCTCTCGCTCGTCGGCTTCGACGACGTTCCCGAGGCGGCCGCGACGACGCCACCCCTCACGACGGTGCGCCAGCCGCTCGCGGCAATGGGCCGTTCCGCCGTCGATCTGCTCGTGCGGATGATCGAGGGCGAGGCCGAGCCGACGCACATCCGCATGTCGGCCGACCTCGTCGTGCGCGGATCGACGGCGCCGCCGCGCGGCTGAGGCACCGCCCCCGGGCTCAGGCCTCCTGGCGAGCGATCACATCCGACAGCCAGAGCGCGCTGTCCTTGACGATGCGCTCACGCGAGTCGTAGTCGACGCGCACGATCCCGAACCTCTTCGAGAACCCGTATCCCCACTCGAAGTTGTCGAGGAGCGACCAGACGAGGTAACCGCGCAGGTCGACGCCACGATCCATCGCCCGGCGAGCGGCGGCGAAATGCCGCGCGAGATAGTCGGTGCGGTCAGGATCGTGCACCCGAGGGCCATCGGCCGTGTCTGTCACCGTGTCGGGGAACGCCGCCCCGTTCTCGGTGATCATGAGCGGCTGCTCGGGGAACTGCTCCGACAGCGAGACGAGGAGATCCTCGAGACCGTCGGGCGCGATGTTCCATCCCATGTCGGTGAACGGCCCGTCCTGCGGCAGAAACTCGACGTCGTCGAGGCCCGGCCACGGGGATCCCCCGACGTCCTTGTGTCCGTCGTTTCGAACCTTCTCCGCCGACCCGTCCCAGGTGCGCACCGTCACGGTCGAGTAGTAGTTGACGCCAAGCACGTCGAGCGGCTGGTGGATGCGCTCGAGGTCGCCGTCCTCGACGAACGACCAGTCCGTGACGCCCGCCGTCAGTGCGAGCAGGTCGTCGTCGTAGCGGCCGCGGAGCATCGGGCTCGTGAAGGCACGATTCGCGAGGGCGTCGACACCTCGCACGGCCTCGGCCTCTCCTCGTGCGACGTGGAAGTTCAGCGTGACCGACACATCGGGATCGTTCGTCGCCGCGCGTCGGATCTCCGGCACCGCCAGACCGTGGGCGAGGTTCAGGTGGTGCACGGCGGCGAGCGCATCGGCGCCGTCCGTGCGACCGGGCGCATGCGCCCCGGATCCGTAGCCGAGGTAGGCGGCGCACCACGGCTCGTTGAGCGTCGTCCACGTGTGCACGCGGTCGCCGAGCGCCTCGGCCGTTCGCCCCGCGTACTCCGCGAACCGCTGCGCGGTGTCGCGATTCGGCCAGCCGCCCGCGTCCTCGAGCTCCTGGGGAAGGTCCCAGTGATAGAGCGTCGCGATCGGACGAATGCCGCGTGCGAGAAGACCGTCGACGAGACGCGAATAGAAGTCGACACCCTCGGGGTTCACACCGGATCCCGCGTTCGGCAATATCCGCGACCACGAGATCGAGAAGCGGTACGCCTCGAGACCGAGGCGCGCCATGAGGTCCAGATCGTTCTCGAGCAGGTGGTAGTGGTCGCAGGCGATGTCGCCCGTGTCGCCGTTCCACGTGCGCCCCGGGGTGTGGCTGAAGGTGTCCCAGATCGACGGCGTCCGGCCGCCCTCGGCGGCCGCGCCCTCGACCTGATAGGAGGCCGTCGCGGATCCGATGACGAATCCGGCCGGGAACTGCGGCACGCTGTTTCGATCGTCGGTCATGGGAATGCCCTTCTGCGTGGTGTACGTCTTCATCATCCGTGTTCTGTCCCGCCGAGTTCGGCCCGTCCGCCCGTCGCGAGCGCGCTCCGGCCGTCGAAGGTCTCGACCACGAACGTATCGAGGTCGTCGCTTTCGGCGGTGATCCCTCCGCCATCCTGCGCTACGCGGATCCGTGCCGTGCGCCCGTCTGGCGAGGTGACCGCGACCTTCCGTTCCTCGTTCCCCGGCGCGACGAGGAGCCGCAGCCCGTCGAAGTAGTCGTACTCGGCCGTGTCGTCGCGCGAGCCGAGCGGGATGACCGCCCCCTCCCGCACATAGAGCGGGAGGCTGTCGAGGCCGTGGCGCTCCAGACGCCAGGCGCCGCCGTCGACGGTCTCCCCCGTGAGCAGCGATGTCCAGCGCCCGGCAGGCAGATAGAGTTCGACCTCGCCGTCGGCCGAGAACACGGGCGCGACGAGCAGATCCGGGCCGAGCAGGTACTGGCGATCGAGATGGCGGCAGGTGGGATCCTCGGGGAAGGCGAGCGGCATCGGCCGCATCACGGGGATGCCCGTCTCGTGCGCCTCGCGCCCCGCCGCGAACAGATAGGGCATGAGCGATGCCTTCAGCTGAGCGAATCGGCGCGCGACCGAGACGGCGCTCTCGGGATCCCGCTCATCGCGGCCTTCGGCCTCGTCGAACAGCCACGGCACGCGATAGCTGCTCGAGCCGTGCAGGCGACTGTGGCTCGAGAGCAGCCCGAACGCGAGCCAGCGTGTGAAGACCGTCGCGTCCGGCATCCCCTCGAAGCCGCCGATGTCATGGCTCCAGAAGCCGAAACCGCTCATCGCGAGCGAGAGTCCGCCGCGCAGCGTCTCAGCCATCGACTCGAACGACGACGTGTTGTCGCCGCCCCAGTGCACCGGCATCCGCTGCCCGCCCGCCGTCGCCGAGCGGGCGAACACGACGGCGCCTCCTTCGCCGTGCGCCTCCTCGAGCACCTCGAATACAGCCTCGTTGTACAGCTGCGCGTAGCGGTTGTGCATCGCGTGCGGATCGCTGCCGTCGAAGTACACGACGTCGGTGGGGATCCGCTCGCCGAAGTCGGTCTTGAAGCAGTCGACGCCCTGTCCGATGAGTCGCCGCAGGTGATCCTGATACCAGCGGGTTGCGTCGGGGTTCGTGAAGTCGACGAGCGCCATGCCCGCCTGCCACATGTCCCACTGCCAGACCGACCCGTCGGCGCGCGTGACGAAGTACCCGGCGTCGGCCCCCTCGCGGAACAGCTTCGAGCTCTGCCCGATGTACGGGTTGACCCACGCGCTCACGCGCAGGCCCCGGTCGTGCAGCCGGGCAAGCATCCCCTCCGGATCCGGGAAGACGCGCGGATCCCATTCGAAGTCGCACCAGTGGAACTCGCGCATCCAGAAGCAGTCGAAGTGGAACACATCGAGCGGGATCTCGCGATCGCGCATTCCGTCGATGAACGAGTTCACGGTCTGCTCGTCGTAATCGGTCGTGAAGCTCGTCGACAGCCAGAGGCCGTACGACCACGCAGGCACCTCCGGAGGGCGACCCGTCAGCGAGGTGTAGCGGCCCAGCACCTCGGCCGGCGTGGGCCCCGCGACGACGAAGTACTCGAGCTTCTCCCCCGGCACCGAGAACTGCACGCGCTCCACCGCCTCCGAGCCGATCTCGTACGACACGTGCCCCGTGTCGTTGACGAGCACGCCGTAGCCGTGATTGGTGAGATAAAAGGGCACGTTCTTGTACGCCTGCTCACTCGAGGTACCGCCGTCGGCGTTCCAGATCTCAACCGACTGGCCGTTCTTCACGAACGGGCCGAATCGCTCGCCGAGGCCATAGACCAGTTCTCCGACACCGAGCTCGAGCTGCTCGTGGAGGTACGTGTCGTGGCGTGGGCGCGGGGTGCCCGCGCGAGCATTGCCGACGATCCCCGTATCCACCTCGGCATCGTCGTCGAGACGCATGTATCCGAGCGACCTGTCCCCGCTCGACGTCAGCAGGCGCCCCGTCTCGGTCTCCCGGAACTCAAGGCGCCATGCGGCTCCACGGCGGACGACCGCTGTGATCGCGCCGCTCGTGAGCCGCGCCTCGTCACCGTCGAGCGTGGCCTCACCGCAGTCCGCCGCACCGACCAGCTCGAAGCCCTGCGGCTCCCGCGCCCCCATGTGGTGGGCGACGCGCACGCCGATGACGCCCTCGTGAGGCGAGTGGATCGTGACGGTCAACGTGGGCCGATTGAGGGTGTCCCCGCGCCCCTCGATGAACTTCGTGGGCACCGTCGCGACCAACGTGCGCCCATCGACGCGGACGTCGTGCGTCTGCCGACCGTAGAGGGCCTCGACGCCGGGCCGCATCTGCCAGAATCCATCGGTGAATCTCATTACTTGACTGCTCCTGCCGTGATGCCGCGCGAGAGGGTGCGCTGGAAGATGAGGAAGAAGATGAGGGTGGGGAGGAGACCGAGGAGCGCGGAGGCGCTCGTCGTCGTGACGTCCATCAGCCGATCGCCCTGCAGAACGCTGATCGCGACGGGAACCGTCTGGTTCGCGTTGCTGATGAGGAACGTCAGCGGGATCAGGAACTCGTTCCACGTCCAGATGAAGAAGAACACCATCAACACGCCGAGCGTCGGACGACTCACGGGCACGATGACCTGCCACAGAGTGCGCCAGCGCCCCGCACCATCGAGCGCCGCCGCCTCGATGATCTCCTTGGGGAAGGTTCCGAACACGCTCGCGAGCAGGTATGTGCCGAACGCGCTCTGAATCACGACGAACGTGATGATGACCGACCAGAGATTGTCGTAGAGCCCGATGGCTCGGAACATCGTGTAGAGCGGGTAAAGGAGAACCTCCTGGGGCAGCATGTTCGCGAGGAGGAACACGAGGATCAGCGGGATCCGGCCCCGGACACGACCGATCCCGATCGCATAGGCGTTCATGACCGACACGATGACCGCCAGGACGGCGACAACGCCTGAGATGAAAAAGCTGTTCCACAGCTTCTGTGGGAAATTCACGCGTTCCCAGAAGGCGGCGACCCCGTCGAGGTGGATGGCCGAAGGCAGCTGCAGGGGGCCACCCGACGCGTAGTCTGCGGGCGATTTGAAGGCGTTGATGAGGATCACGAAGAACGGGAACACAACCGCGGCCGCCGCGAGCACGACGACGCCCAGGATGACCCAGTCGCCGATCGTGCGCCGCTTCCGATTCCGGCGCGCGGGAGATCCCGTGATGATGGCTGTCGTCGCGCTCATCGCGCGGCCTCCTTCCGCTCGACGCGGTTCTGCGCCCAGACGAAGACGATCGAGACGAGCATGATCACGATCGTGAGGGCCGTCGCGATCGCCGCACCGTATCCGACCTGCTGATTCTGGAAGAACTGGCTGTAGGTGTAATAACTCGGCACGATCGTCGCGAAGTTCGGCCCACCGCCCGTCAGCGCGTACACCGGGCCGAAGACCTTGAGCGCAGCGATCGTGCAGGTCAGGGCGACGACGAAGACCTCGGGCCGGATCATGGGCATCGTGATCGCGGCGAACCGTCGAAGCCAACCCGCACCATCGATCTCGGCCGCCTCGTACAGCTCAGGGTCGACCCGCTGAAGCGCCGCCATGAAGATGACGACCGGATAGCCGATCTGAATCCAGACGAGCACGACCATGATGCTGATGAGCGCCGTGTCCGGCGACCCCAGCCAATTGCTCGCGAGGTGCCCGAGGCCGACGGCTTCGAGGATCGTGTTGAGTGCGCCGTTCTCGGGACGCAGGATCCAGCCGATCACGATCGCGGCGATCACGGACGGCAGGATCTGCGGGAGGTAGTACGTCGCCCGGAGGAAGGACGCGATCCGCCCGCCGAACTTCCTCCCGATGACGTCAAACAGGGCCGCCGCGACGACGAGTCCTAAGACCGTCGGCGCGATCACCATCGCGAGGATCATTGCGATGCTGTTGCGGAACGACAGCCAGAATCGCTCGTCTGCTGCAAGAGCAATCCAGTTGTCGAGCCCCACCCATGATGGGGCGATGATCCCGCGGTAGTCCGTGAAGCTCAGATAGACGTTCCAGACGAGGGGCACCAGGATGATGAGCGTCAGAAGTGCCGCTCCGGGCAGCAGATACCACCAGTAGCTGCGCCCCGAGAGAAACGGGACCAAGGACCCGCCGTGTGGGCTACTCATAGGGGACCGACCGTTCAGCGCACGCCGGCGGGCAGACCCGCCTCATAGTCGGAGCCGATCTGTTCGTTCATCTCGGTAGGCGACAGCGTGCCGTTGAGCAGGCCTTGGAGGCCTGCGTTGAGCTCGTCATAGAACGTGGGAGTGGGCCAGTCGGGATAGAAGGCGAGCCCGTCCCTGTCGAGAAGCGTGTTGAAGTTCTCGATCAGCTCGACGCTCGAATCGTTCGAGAGATCCGCGGCGTCGGCTGCGACGGGAACACCGCCGTTGTCGCCCATGATCGCCTGGATCTCGGGACGCAGCGTGATGTCGATGAACTCCTGCGCCAGCTCAGGGTCATCCGAGGCGGTCGGCACGACCCAGAGATTGCCGGACGACCCGGGGGCCATGTCCGAACCCGGGAACAGGAAGGTCGACCAGTCGTGCTGGGCCTCGTCAAGGAAGCGGCCGTACCACCAGCTGCCCGAGTAGAACATCGGGTATGTCCCGCCAATGAAGCCCGTGCCGGCGTCCTCTGCAGTGAGGCCGGTCGCGTCTGATGACACGTAGCCCTCATCGACCCATTCGGCGAGAGTATCCGTCGCGTACGCGATCTCGGCACCCGAGAAGTCGACGGGGTTCTCGTAGATCTGGTAATCGTTCACCCACTGGCGATCGGCCTGCGACAGCGCGAGCTGATACCAGAGCTGCCCGAGCGGGTATTCGGCGGCGGCTTCGGCAAGTGGTGTGATTCCCTCGTCGAGGAACGCCTGCATCACCTGCTCGAGCTCGCCGAGCGTTGTCGGGACCTCGAGACCATACTCCTCGAACATCTCTTCGTTGTAGTAGAACTGGACGTACTCGCCGTAGGTCGGAACTCCGAACCAGCTGCCCGACCCCATCACGCCGTTGTCGTCATAGCGGGCGGTCGTCTGCAGCGACGGCGCAAGCATCTCGTCCCATCCGCGCTCCGCGACCGCATCGTCGAGCGGCGCGAGCAGACCCTGACTGGCGAGCAGACCCGCGGTCGCGTTCCCCTTGTTGTATTCGAGCAGATCGGGCGCCTCGTCCGAGTTGAGCACCTGGCTCGCGGTCTGCCGGATCTGCTCGAAGCTGCGTTCTTCGAATTCGACTGTCGCTCCCGTCTCTTCCTCGAAGACCTCGATCGCGCGATCCCAGGCGATTCCCATCGCCGAGTTGGATCCCTCGTAGTGCCACATCGTGAGCACGCCATCGGATTCTTGCGCCTGCGGACCGCAGCCGGAGAGCGCGGCGGCGCCGAGGGCCGCGATCGCCGTCGCGGCGGTGATGCGTCGGATGTTCATCTTCTACCTCCTTGTAGCGGGGCTCCTGCCCCGAGATGGTGCGGCTCGACTGCCGCATGCTGCGCGCGCTCGGTTGTCGCACAGACAATGTCGAAGCGCTTCGACGATGGGCGCGGCAAGGCGCCCGATCATCACGCACTCACGTTCACCGTCGACCCCCGATCCACGTAGGTCGGATCGATCAGCAGCGGATCCTCCGCTCCCTCTCCGCGATGCGCAGCAAGCGCGGATTCCACGGCGACGCGGCACACGCGCTCGATCGGGAGCGTCACACCGCTGAGAGGGATGTCGAAACCAGACGGGTCATAGCTGGCGGCCGCGGCGACGAGAGACATGTCGCGAGGCACCTCGATGCCACGCTCAGCGAGCCGACGGAGTGCGTCCTCCACAACCGGCTCACTGCTGTGGAACACGATCGCCGAGATCTTCTCGGGTCCGTCCATCAGGGCATCGACGGCCCGCGCCCCTGCTCCACGCCCGGGATCGGCCCACTCGCGGACGACACGCACGCCGCGGGCGCTCGTCGCGGCCGCGATCCCCTCTTCAAATCGCGTCATGAAGCCCTGCTTGCGCTCCACATAGCTGTGCGGATGCCCAATGATCCCGATCGTCCTGTGACCGTCCTCGGCCAGCCGATCGATCACCAGAGATCCGGTCTGCACGAAGTCGAGGTCGACACAGGCCAAGCCCTCAGCGCCCGCCGTCACCCCGATGAAGGAAGCGGGAATACCGAGATCCCTGACGAGACCTACGCGATCATCGTCATCAGACACGCTCATGGCGACGACGCCGTCGACGAGCGAACTCGTCGCCACGCGCTGGATGCCGCTGACCTCATCATCGGTCGCGAGCAGCAGCACGTCGTAGTCGTACTCTCGGGCACTCTGGACCACCGCACTCATGAAGCGCATGTGCGTGGGAAGGTGACCGTCGTCGTGCAAGGGCGCACTGAGCGCAAGGATGTTCGTCTTCGCCCCCGCGAGCATGCGTGCCGCAGCGTGCGGGCGATACCCCAGCTCGCGAATCGCACGCTCTATGCGCCGCTTTGTGTCGGCCGAGATGGTGCGCTTGCCCGACAGCGCGTAGGAGACCGAGCTGATCGAGACGCCGGCGGCCTTCGCCACGTCGTTGATGGTCACCACGTCGTACCTCGTCGTCTCGCAGGATTGTTTAAGCGCTTCGATGATCGCCGGCACGACAGTACATCGCCCTGCGCCGACCGCGCAAGCATCTCTTTCTTGGCACCGCCACGCCCCGGACAGCGATTGCGCCCGCGCCCTTCACCTGTTATGTTCTCACTCACAACATTTCTCCAACGCTGTGGAAAGGCACCCTCATGACCCTCACCCCCACCAAGGACGACAAGTTCTCCTTCGGCCTCTGGACCATCGGCTACAACGGCACCGATCCGTTCGGCGGACCGACCCGGCCCGCACTCGATGTCGTGCACGCCGTCGAGAAGCTCACGGAGCTCGGCGCCTACGGACTGACCTTCCACGACGACGACCTGTTCGCGTTCGGATCCACCGATGACGAGCGCCAGAAGCAGATCGATCGCCTGAAGGGCGCCCTCGCCGACACCGGCCTCGTCGTCCCGATGGTCACGACGAACCTCTTCAGCGCGCCCGTCTTCAAGGACGGCGGCTTCACCTCGAACGACCGCGACGTGCGCCGCTTCGCCCTCCGCAAGGTGCTGCGCAACATCGATCTCGCCGCTGAGCTCGGTGCGAAGACCTTCGTGATGTGGGGCGGCCGCGAGGGCGCCGAGTACGACAGCGCGAAGGACATCCAGGCCGCGCTCGAGCGCTACCGCGAGGCCGTGAACCTCCTCGGCGACTACGTCACCGACAAGGGCTACGACATCCGCTTCGCGATCGAGCCGAAGCCGAATGAGCCGCGCGGAGACATCCTCCTGCCGACGCTCGGCCACGCGCTCGCCTTCATCGACTCGCTCGAGCGCCCCGAGCTCGTGGGCCTCAACCCCGAGACGGGCCACGAGCAGATGGCGGGCCTGAACTTCACGGCGGGCATCGCGCAGGCGCTGTACCACGGCAAGCTCTACCACATCGATCTCAACGGCCAGCGCGGCATCAAGTACGACCAGGATCTCGTGTTCGGGCACGGCGATCTGCACAACGCGTTCTCGCTCGTCGACCTGCTCGAGCACGGAGCGCCGGGCGGCGGCCAGGCCTACACCGGCCCGCGCCACTTCGACTACAAGCCCAGCCGCACCGAGGACGAGACGGGCGTGTGGGATTCGGCCGCCGCGAACATGCGCACCTACCTCCTGCTCAAGGAGCGCGCGCAGGCCTTCCGCGCAGACCCCGAGGTGCAGGAGGCGCTCGCGGCCGCGCAGGTCGCCGAGCTGCGGACTCCGACCCTCGGCGCGGGCGAGAGCTACGACGACCTGCTCGCCGACCGCTCGGCGTTCGAGGACTTCGATGCGAACGCCTACCTGGGCGGCAAGGGATTCGGCTTCGTCCGCCTGCAGCAGCTCGCGACCGAGCACCTGCTCGGCGCGCGTTCGTAAGGAGGGGGCCGCGTGACGCTGGTCGCCGGCGTCGATTCGTCGACGCAGAGCTGCAAGATCATTGTGCGCGATGCCGACACGGGCGCCATCGCGCGCTCTGGTCGCGCGCCGCACCCGGGCGGATCCGAAGTCGATCCCGCGCACTGGTGGCGCGCGCTCCGCGAGGCGATCGCCGGCGCAGGCGGTCTCGACGACGTCGCCGCGTGGAGCATCGCCGGCCAGCAGCACGGGCTTGTCGCGCTCGACGCCGACGGCCGCGTCATCCGCGACGCCCTCCTCTGGAACGACACCCGATCGGCAGACGCCGCGGCCGAGCTGACGGAGGAGGTCGGGGCCACCGAGTTCGCTGCGCGAACGGGGCTCGTCCCCGTCGCTTCCTTCACGATCACGAAGCTGCGCTGGCTCGCCGACGCCGAGCCCGACAACGCAGCCCGCATCGCGGCGGTCGCCCTCCCCCACGACTGGCTGACGTGGCGCCTGCGCGGCTTCGGCCCCGAGGGCGAGTCGGAGCGGGGTCCGCAGCTCGACGAGCTCGTGACCGACCGATCCGATGCCAGCGGAACCGGCTACTACGACGCCTCGCGCGGAGCGTACGATCGTGAGCTTCTGTCGCTTGCGCTGCGGCGGGACGCCGGAGACATCGTGCTGCCGCGCGTGCTCGGCCCGGCCGAGAACGTCAAGGACGGCGCGGGGCGCACGGTTGGCGCGGGGTGCGGCGACAATGCGGGCGCCGCCCTGGGGATGGACGCGCGCCCCGGCGACGTCGGCGTATCGATCGGTACGAGCGGCACCGTGTTCGCGATCGCGCGGGATCCGATCCGCGACTCGAGCGGCACGGTCGCCGGCTTCGCGGACGCCTCGGGCGCCCACCTTCCGATCGTGACGACGCTGAACGCCGCGCGCGTGCTCGACGCGGTGGCGGGTCTGCTCGACGTCGATCACGCGGGCCTCGCCGAGCTCGCGCTCGCGACGGACACGGGATCCGCAGGACTCGTCCTGCAGCCCTGGTTCGAGGGCGAGCGCACGCCCAACCGACCCGACGCGACGGCAACGCTTTTCGGCATGACGCTCGCCTCGACGACGCGCGAGAATCTCGCGCGCGCGGCGATCGAAGGGGTGCTGTGCAGCCTCGCCGAGGGGCTCGACGCCATGCGCACGCTCGGCGTCGAGGCAAAGCGCGTGCTGCTCACCGGCGGCGCAGCGCAGAACCCGGCTGTGCAACGGATCGCCGCCGAGGTGTTCGGCATCGAGGTCGTCGTCCCTGACCCGGGCGAGTACGTCGCGCTCGGCGCATCCACCCAGGCGGCGTGGGCGCTGACGGGCGCCCGCCCGTCCTGGCGCCCGACGCCCCTGGCGACGCTCCCGCCCGCCCCCGCCCCCGCTGTCCGCGACGCCTACCGCGCCCGCCTCCCCTGACGGATCCGCACTTTCTCGCAAAGTCCACAAGTCTTCGCCAAGTCCGGTGCAATTCCCCGCGGACTCGGTGAAGACTTGTGGACTCGGCGAGTTTCCGGGGGCGCGCCGACGAGCCCCGCGCGGCGGTAGCCTGGGGCGCATGGCGAAGGTTGTGCAGTTCCAGCAGGTCGGCGGGCCCGAAGTTCTCGAGGTCGTCGAGGTCGACGCTCCCACTCCCGGTCCCGGACAGCTCGCGGTTTCCGTCGAGGCCGCGGGTGTGAACCCCGTCGACCGCAAGCTGCGATCGGGCATCCGTCCGCTCCCCGGCGACGGACCGTGGCGCACAGGATCCGATGGAGCGGGCATCGTCTTGGCCGTCGGCGAGGGCGTCGACGGATTCCGCGAGGGCGACCCCGTCGCATTCTTCGGCGCGGTCGGCGCTTACGCGACCGATGTCGTCCTCGACGCCGACCGCGTCTTCCTGCGTCCCGCCGGCGTTTCGGCCGCTCAGGGCGCTGCCCTCGGCATCCCCGCCGGAACGGCCTATCAGGCGCTCCGCTCGCTCGGGATCCGCGAGGACGACACGCTCCTCATTCATGGCGGCTCCGGCGCCGTCGGCCAGGCGGCCATCCAGTTCGCCGTGCTGTTCGGCGCGCACGTCATCGCGACGACGAGCGATGCGCGTGCGGATCGCGTGCGCGATCTGGGCGCCGAGCCCGTCCGCTACGGAGATGGCCTGACCGGGCGCGTCCTCGACGCCGCACCGGACGGCGTCTCGGCGATCCTCGACTGCGCCGGCGCCGACGGCGTTCTCGAGACATCGATCGAGCTCCTCGACGACAAGAGCCGGATCGCGACGATCGTCATCGGCGCGAAGGCCGACGAGCTCGGCCTGCGTGCCTTCGCGGGCGGATCCGCGAAGCCCCTCACTCCGCAGCAGCTCGCGTGGCGCGCCGAAGCGATGCCCGTCGCACTCGCGCTCATGGCGGCGGGCTACTTCGACGTCGAGCTCGGCGCACAGTTCTCGCTCGACGAGGCCGGCGCCGCGCAGACCGCGAACGATTCCGGCGCCCCGGGGAAGCTGCTCATCGCCCCCTGACACATTCCGTCACCGGCCTTGGCGGCACCCACCCTCGGGGGGCGAGAATGACGGCATGACGATGCCCGACGCTCGCACGCTCTCGCCCGCCACGACGCAGCTGCATGCGGGCTACGTCCCGGGCACGCCGCAGAACCCTGTCGCGACGCCGATCTACCAGTCGTCCGCGTACGAGTTCGCCTCGCTCTCCGACGCGCGCGAGCTGTTCGCGCTGCGCAAGTCCGGCAACATCTACAGCCGGAACGGCACGCCGACGCAGGCCGTGTTCGAGCAGCGCGTCGCCGCGCTCGAGGGCGGCGTCGCCGCGGCTGCCGTCGCCTCTGGGCAGGCGGCCACGACGATCGCAAGCCTCGCGCTCGCGGGGCGAGGCGGTCACATCGTCGCCTCGAGCTCGCTCTACGGCGGCACGATCGATCTGTTCGACGACACCTACCGTGACCTCGGCATCGAGGTCACCTTCGTCGATCAGGACGACCTCGACGCGTGGCGCGCGGCCGTGCGGCCGTCGACCCGGCTGCTCTTCGCCGAGTCGGTGGCGAATCCCGTCGCGCAGGTGCTCGACATCCGCGCCGTCGCCGACATCGCGCACGAGGCAGGCGTCCCCCTCGTCGTCGACAACACGGTCGGAACGCCCTCGCTCATCCGCGTGAAGGACCACGGTGCCGACATCGTCGTGCACTCGGCGACGAAGTTCATCGGCGGGCACGGCACGTCGCTCGGCGGCGTCGTCGTCGATCTCGGCACGTTCGATTTCACCGCTGATCGCGAGAAGTGGCCGAGCCTGTTCACCCCGCACTGGCGCTACGGGGACGTCGCCCTGTGGGACGCCTTCGGGCGCGAGGGCGCCTTCACGACCCTGCTCAAGAGCCGGTTCGTCGCTGACCTCGGCCCCGCGCTCAGCCCCTTCAACGCCTTCCAGCTCATCGAGGGGCTCGAGACGCTGGACCTGCGCATGGCGCGCCACGCAGCCTCGGGCCTTGAGGTCGCTCGCGCTCTCGACGCCCACCCTGCCGTGCGCGTCGTGCACCACCCCGGGCTCCCGGGCAATCGCTACCACGACGCGGCTCACGCTCTCTATCCGCAGGGAATTCCGTCGGTCTACGCGTTCGAGCTCGCCGGCGCCGACGACGAGGATGACGAAGCCGCTTTCGACCGAGCCGCACGATTCATCGAACGCCTCGAGGTCGTCAAGCTCGTCGCGAACATCGGCGACGCGCGCAGCCTCATCTGCCACCCGGCATCGATGACGCACAATCACATGACGCCCGCGCAGCTCGAGGCCGCCGGAATCTCCTGGGCGACGCTGCGCCTGTCGGTCGGACTCGAGGATCCCCGCGACCTCATCGACGACCTGCGCCACGCGCTCGACACGCTGTGATCTTCAGGGCCGCGAGCGCGTAGCGTTGTCCCTCGTGGCCGTTCCCGAACTCGCTCCCCTCGCATGGATCGCGCTCGTCATCGGCGCGATGACGATCGGGGTCTCGAAGACGGGACTGCCCGGGGCAAACACCCTCGGCATCGCCCTGTTCGCCGCCGTACTCCCGGCTCGCGAATCGACGGGGGCGATGCTGCTCCTGCTCATGGTGGGCGACGTGCTCGCTCTCCTCCTGTACCGGCGGCACGCGGATCTTCGCGCGCTGGTGCGCCTCATCCCCTCAGTGCTCGTCGGGCTCGCTGTGGGCGTCGTGTTCCTCGCCCTCGTGGGCGACGAATGGGTGAAGCGATCGATCGCGATCGTCCTGCTCGCCCTCATCGCCCTCACGCTCTGGCGCCGGCGCCGGCCCGCCGCGGAGGTCGCCGAGCAGGCGGGCCGTGGCACGGCCTTCGCCTACGGATCCCTCGGCGGCTTCACGACGATGGTCGCCAATGCCGGCGGACCCGTCATGTCGATGTACTTCCTCGCCTCGCGCTTCGAGATGAAGGCGTTCCTCGGGACCGCGGCGTGGTTCTTCGCGGTCGTCAATCTCACGAAGCTGCCGTTCTCGATCGGCCTCGGCCTGATCACGCTCGAAACGGTCTGGATGGACCTGATCCTCGTCGTCCCCGTGCTGATCGGCGCCGTGATCGGCCGCGTCGTCCTCGCGCATCTCTCGCAGCGGGTGTTCGACGCGATCGTCATCGTGCTCACGGTCGTCGGATCCGTGTACCTGCTGTTCTGAGGTAAGGGGCGGGCGGCGCGACCCGCCCCTCGCCCTCTGACGAAGCATCATGCTGGTCACGACACGCCTGACCGCGCGCGCAGCGCAGGGCGTGTCGTGACCAGTGATCATGCAGCGAGCGGTGCCCGCTCCCTCGCCCGGACGACGAGGGCGCCGTCCGCGGCGTCGACGTGAACGGATCCGCCGTCCGCCAACTCGCCCGACACGAACAGTTCGGCGATGCGATCATCGATCTCACGCTGAATCACGCGGCGCAGGGGACGCGCCCCGTACTCGGGCTGGTACCCGGCGTCAGCGAGCCAGGCGAATGCCGCGTCCGTGACCTCGAGATCGACCCCTCGGGCGTCGAGCCGCTTGCGCGTCGCGCCGAGCACGAGGTCGACGATCTCGCGCAGCTGCTCGCGCTCGAGCTTGCGGAACAGCACGATCTCATCGATGCGGTTGAGGAACTCCGGGCGCATCTGCTCGCGCAGACGCCCCATGACGCGGTCATGCAGATCCTTCTCATCGAAGTCGCGTCCGGTGGCCGAGAACCCGATCGCCCCTGCCCGGGAGGCAAGGAACTCGCTGCCGAGGTTCGACGTCATGATGATCACCGTGTGACGGAAATCGACCGTGCGCCCCTGCCCGTCGGTCAGGCGACCGTCGTCAAGCACCTGCAGCAGCAGGTTGAACACGTCGGGGTGCGCCTTCTCGATCTCGTCGAAGAGCACGACCGAGTAGGGGTTGCGGCGCACGCGTTCGGTGAGCTGCCCGGCCTCGTCGTAACCGACGTATCCGGGAGGCGCACCGACGAGCCGGCTGACGGTGTGGCGCTCGCCGTACTCACTCATGTCGAAGCGCACGACGCGCTCCTCGTCGTCGAACAGGCTCTCGGCGAGTGCCTTCGCGAGCTCGGTCTTGCCGACTCCTGTCGGCCCGAGGAAGAGGAACGAGCCGACGGGCCGGTGGGCGTCGCCCATACCGGTGCGACTGCGGCGCACCGCCTTCGCCACGGCAGTCACGGCGTCGTCCTGGCCGACGACCCTCGCGTGGAGCTCCTGCTCGAGGCGGCCGAGGCGCGCGCGCTCGCCCTCCGTGAGACGGCTCGCAGGGATCCCCGTGGCGCGGCTCACGACGGCGGCGATCTGCTCCTCGTCGACGACGGCATCGCGGGCGGGATTCGCCACCACCTGATCGAGGCGCTCGTTCACGCGCGCGATCTCATCACGGATCCGCGAAGCCTCCTCATAGCGCTCGGCCGAGACAGCCTGGTTCTTGTCGGCCTCCAGCTCGGCGAGCCGCGCGCGCAGGTCGTCGGTGGAGGTGCCCTCCCCGAGCCGCAGGCGCAAACGGGCACCGGCCTGGTCGATGAGGTCGATCGCCTTGTCGGGCAGCACGCGATCGGCGATGTAGCGATCGCTGAGCTCGACGGCCGCACGAAGCGCGTCTTCTGTATACGTCACCTCGTGGTGCGCCTCGTACGCCTCGCGCAATCCGTGCAGGATGAGAACGGCATCCTCGACGCTCGGCTCGCCCACGCGCACGGGCTGGAACCGCCGCGCGAGCGCGCCGTCCTTCTCGATCCGTCGGAACTCGTCGAGGGTCGTGGCGCCGACCAGGTGCAGCTCACCACGCGCAAGGCGCGGCTTGAGGATGTTCCCCGCGTCCATTGCACCGCCGTCGCCGCCTCCGGCGCCGACGATCGTGTGCAGCTCGTCGACGAAGAGGATGATCTCCCCCTCCTGCGCCGCGACCTCCTCCAGCGTCTTCGTCAGCCGCTCCTCGAAGTCGCCGCGGTAGCGCGCCCCCGACAGCATCCCCGCCATATCGACGCTCACGACGCGCTTGCCGGACAGCTGCTGAGGCACCTCATCGGCGACGATCGCGCGGGCGAGCCCCTCGGCGATCGCCGTCTTGCCGACACCGGCCTCGCCGACGAGAACAGGGTTGTTCTTCGTGCGGCGCGAGAGGATCTCGATCGTCTGCTCGATCTCGTCCTCGCGCCCGATGACAGGGTCGATCCGCCCTTCGCGAGCACGGGCCGTGAGATCGACGCCGTAGGTGTCGAGCATCGACTCCTGCGACGTCTGCTGCTCCCCCGCTCCCTGCGGGACGGCCTGCTCGCGAGCACCGTGCAGAAGCGCGTCGGGCGTGACGCCCTGCGCAGCGAGGATCCGACCCGCCGGCGTGTCCTGCGACAGCACGAGCGCGAAGAAGAGGTGCTCGGGGTCGACGTAGGTCGATCCCGAAGAGCGCGCAATCTGGACGGCGTGATAGAGGGCCCGCTGGGCCGAGGCCGTCATCTGCGCGGCATCGGCACCGGTGGGGGCCGTCGCCTGCGGCAATGAGGATTCAGCCGCCGACGCGAGCGCATCGGCATCGACGCCGATCGCCGAAAGCGCGGGAGCGACCGTCTCGTCGCCGGGGAGCACCCGGAGCAGGTGCAGCGCGTCGAGCTCGGCCTGTCCGCGCTCGAGCGCGTAGGCGCCCGCCTTCTGGATGACTTCGTGCGTGCGAGCGCTGAGTAGGCGCCGAATGTCGATCGATCGCGCCTCACGCGCCCGCTGCCCCTGCAGATACCGCGCCAGGAACTCGTCGAACGACCCCGCGCCGACGGGAAACTCCGTGTCGGGCATGACCCTCCTCCTCATAGAACTTGACCTGATGCGACTCAAGTTTCATGACTTGAGTCCATCCTTGTCAAGTTCAACGCCATGGCGGGACGTGTATTCCCTCCCGTTCGACGCCCGCGCGCACAAAGAAGCGCCCGGGTCTTCCGGGCGCTTCTTCGTGCATCGCGGCGATCAGTCGCGTGGAGACGGCGGGCGCGACTGTCGTGCCGCAAGGATCAGCGCGATGAAGGTGACGATCGCGGGCACGGCGAGTGCGGCAGCCACACCCCAGTGAGCCGCCCCGCCCTGCACAGATCCGACCGCGACGGCGAAGATGAGCACCTGGGCGACGACGCCCCCGGACCTGCCCCACGAGCGCCCGGACCAGACGGCCACCGCAAACGCCGCGAGCGCGATCGTCGCCGCGAGGGACATCACGACGAGCGCCACCGACGTCGCGACCGATGCGAGATCCCCCTGGATGAGCTCGACGAACTGTACGCCGGTGAGCAGGAGCAGCGCGATCGCTTCAAGCGCAAGCAGCACGGCAGCGGCTCTCGCAGCGGGTGCGCGGAAGGCGGCGGAAGGCGTCATGGGGCCCTTCTCGATGATCCGTCCGACCGTCTCCGCCCGCCGGTATCGGCGGGCGGATTCCTGGAGATTTCCAGAAACCCTTGATCGAGGGCATCACCTGTACGACAATTGTTAACGGTGTGTTTCCCACAGCGTGGTGGGGTGCGGGGTCAGGAGCCCCGTCGCACATCCAGCGTAATCGACCCGATCCGATCCGCTGACGACCAGACAGACCCCACCACCTCGCAAGGAGCTCCCCCGCATGGATTGGCGTGACAAGGCCGCGTGCCTGACAGTCGACCCCGAACTGTTCTTCCCGGTCGGCAACACCGGCCCCGCAGTTGACCAGATCGAGAAGGCGAAGTCCGTCTGCGCGCGCTGCACTGTCACAGAGGTGTGCCTGCAGTACGCCCTCGAGTCCGGGCAGGACTCGGGTGTCTGGGGCGGGCTCAGCGAAGACGAGCGCCGCGCGCTCAAGCGCCGCGCCGCTCGCGCCCGTCGCGCCAGCTGACCCTTCCACAGCGCGCCCCCTCCTCGCGAGGGGGCGCGCTGTGCGTCCAGGGTCAGCGACTCAGGGCTTGACCCACCGCAGTGGAATGTCGATCGCCACCTCGGTTCCCCCGTCGAAGACCGAGTCGGATCCGCTGATCTGGCGCCACTCGATCGAACCACTCAGCTCGCCCTGAATGAGCGTGCGCACGATCTGTGTGCCGAGTCCTCGCCCGACCTGCCCCTCCGGCAGACCGCCACCTGTGTCGCGCACGCGCACGAGGAGTTCCTCGTCCCCGCGCTCCGCCACGATCTCGACCTCGCCCTCGCGTCCCGCGAGCCCGTGTTCGACGGCGTTCGTGACGATCTCCGTCAGAGCGAGGGCGAGCGGCGTCGCATACTCGCTCGGGAGTGTCCCGAACGTTCCCGTCGTACGCGTGTGGGCGACCGTGTTCTGCGCGGCAGCCACCTCCGCGACGAGCCGCAGCACCCGCGCGAAGACCGCGTCGAAGTCGACCTTCTGACTCAGTCCTTCGGACAGCGTGTCGTGCACGACCGCGATCGCGGCGACCCGCTGCATCGCTTGCAGAAGCGATTCGCGCGCTTCGTCGCTCGCGGTGCGGCGCGCCTGAATACGCAGAAGCGACGCGACCGTCTGAAGATTGTTCTTGACGCGGTGATGGATCTCGCGGATCGTCGCGTCCTTCGTGAGGAGCTCCTGCTCCTGGTTGCGCAGCTCGCTGACATCGCGGCACAGCACCACGGCGCCGAGTCGCTCGCCATGATCTCGCATCGGGATGATGCGAAGCGCGACCGTCACGCCCCGCGCCTGGATGTCGCTGCGCCACGGCGTGCGCCCGGTGAGCAGAACGGGCAGCGACGCCTCGTCGGCCGATGCGTCGCGCTCGGGCGGCATGATCTGCCGCGCCACATCGGACAGCGTCTCTCCCTCGAGCTCGTCGACGAACCCGATGCGATTAAAGGCACTCAGTCCGTTGGGGCTCGCAAAGGTCACGACACCGTCGACGTCGAGCCGGATCATGCCGTCTGCCGCGCGAGGCGCCCCCCGACGGGGCCCCATGGGCGCGGTCATATCGGGATAGTCACCCGTGGCGATCATGCCGAAGATCGCGTTGGCGCACTCGTCGAAGGTCAACTGCTGACGCGACGGTGCACGCACCTCGCTGAGGTTCGTGTGCCGCGTGAGCACGCCGATGACCGAGGTGCCGTCGTCGTCACGACGAACGATCGGCACGGCTTTGACGCGCGTCGGCGTCTCCTCGAACCACTCGGGGCTCGACGAGTCCACGATCTCGCCCGTACGGAACGCCTCGCGCACCTGGCTCTGCCACTGCGGGCGCACCTTCTCGCCGACGATGTCGCGGTAGAAGAGCGTCGCCGATCCGCTCGGCCGGATGTGCCCGACAGCGCGGAACGAATCGTCAGAGGTCTGCCCCCAGATCACGATGTCTGCTGACGCGAGGTCGGCGAGGAGCTGCCCATCGCCGTGGACGCGATGGATCCATTCGATGTCCTTCTCGCTCAAACGGTCCTGGGACGTGAGGAGATCGCTGAGTGTCGACACGCTTCACAGCGTAGTCGTGAGGCGCCCCACCGCGTGTGCGAGCGGCGCCCGTCGGCGTGGCAGCACAGGACGTGCCGCGAGCAGCGCAGCGTCGGCGGCCCGCGGATCGTCTGGCACGAACCACGCATCGTCGACCCCGGCATACTGTGCGAGCGAACGCCGTACCTGCCGGGTGCCGTCGACGCCGAATGGGGCGCTGCGCATTCGGTTGACGACCGCTCTGCGCGGAGCGCGCGGCGCGATCTCGTCCACACGGGCCATTCCTCGGATGAATCGCGCGATGCCGACCGGCTCTGCTGCCGCGACCGCGATGAGGGAGTCTGCCGCAGACACCGCGGCAAGGGCGGCCGCGTTGCGCCGTGGCGCGTCGATGTCGCTCACGATCTCTTCGTCGGCCTCCAGTGAAGCACCGATATCGACGATGATGTGATCGGCCCAGTCGCGGGCGACGTCCAGCGCGGAAGCGACGCGCTGCGCCGACATCTCGGGCCACCGTGACGGTCGGTTGATGCCCGTAAGCACCTCGATCGGGTGCTCGCCGAAGGCGACCGGCGCACTGAGTCGCGTGAGCTCGTGCGGGTCGAGGACGCCATAGTCGGTCTGGCGGCAGGCCGCGGGAAATCCCGGCGCCTCGTCCGGCAGGTCAAGTCGCTGCGCGATCGACGGGGCGTGCGTGTCTGCGTCGACGATCGCGACCCGCTCTCCGCGGAGGGCGAGAGCAGCCGAGACCGCGAGGGCGATCGTCGTGCGCCCCGGCGCCCCGTGCGGTCCCCACACGACCGTGACCTTCCCCCGCCGGTTCTCGCCCGGCAGCTTCTCGGTCACTCGCATCTGCCGCGACTCGACGGCCGTGCGGATCTCAGCACCGTCGGCGGCGAGAGGGAGTGCGTCTGAGAGTCCGAAAGACGCGACCGCGCGACGCTCGGCCCCGCGATCGGCGAGGGCGACGATGCGCACCCCGCTGCGATCACATATCGCGACGACCTCGGGGACGAGCACGACCCGTGTCGCGTGCAGGATGATCGTGTCGGCTTCGCGAAGCGCCTCCCAGACGCGCGAGGACGCATCCGCCACGGCAGCGACGATCTCCTTCGGACGTACGAGAGCGGCGACCTCGATGCCCTCTTCGGCGACAGCGGCCGCAATTCGCGAACCGTGCGGCTCGTCGACCGCGACGATCGCGCTCACCCGTCGGCCCCGGTCGAGCCGTCGTCCGCCTCTGGCGACGAGGAGGCCGCCTCGTCCTCCTCTGGGACGAGCACGGGCACGGCCGAGATCGCCGAGCCGCCGGAGACATGCGCGAGCACACCCGGAACGTCATCGCGAGAGACGACGAGTTCCAGCACAGCGCCCGCACGCGCGACGACGCCGTCGTCGGCGCGGACCTGTCCGACAACGGCGTCGGCGACGATCACCTGCGGTTCGCCGTGCTCGCCGGGCGCCACGAGAGGAGCCGCCCAGAGCTCGACCGTCGAGCCGGACGCGATGTCCCCCGGAACGTCGAGAGCGCTGCGCACGACGACAGTCGTCACGTCGGCATCGGAGGAGGATCCGACGGCCGCAGCAGGCAGCAGCTCGCCCTCGGCGATCGTCCGGGTGGAGACGAGCCCCTCAGTGAGATCCGATGCAACCAGGTAGTCGTCGGTCGCGTCGCCCAGCTGCGTTTCGAGCTCGACGACGTCGGCGACCGTGACCGCCTGCCCCGGGACGATGGCGTGCGCCGCGACCAGGACGGGTGCCGTCTCGCGCGCGGCGTGGACGACACCCCACACGCCGGCGATCGAGGCGAGAACGAGAGCGACCCCGATGAGGAAACGTGGGTCAGCCCAGGAGGACCGGGCACGGCCGGCAGGGCGGGGTGAAGAGGACATGCACGAGATGTTGGCAGATTTCGCAGACGGGCCTCGAAAACTGTCCACAGCTCGGGCCGAGCAGCGCAGGAAATCTTTCGGTTCGCCATAATGGGACCATGTCGACGGATCCGGAGGCGCTGTTCTACACGACCGCTCAGGTGGCCGAGCTCCTCAGCATCACGCCTGAGGAGGTCGTCTCCCTCGTCCACGATGGCGCCCTGCGTGGAACGCAGCTGGGCTGCCCCGCAGCGTGGCGGGTCGAGCGTGCGAGCGTTCGCGACTATCTGGACGACCAGAACGAGCAGAGCCGACGGCATGCTCTCTGGCACCAGTCGAACGTCGCGAGCATGCCCGAGGTCTGGGGCAGCCACAACCCACTCTGACGGCCTCAGAGCGTCCCGACGTCGCGGCGACTCGTCGTACGCACCCAGGAGATCGCGCCGAAGGTGATCGTGCGCACTCGATCCACATCGGATCCGCGAGGCGCGGCACCCGCGTCGTGAATGGCGATATCCACGTGGTCCGCGCCCGCGCACGTGGGCGTGCCCGCCACCCGGCCGCCGCGGAGGAGCCCGAGGGTGACCGCTGCCCGTCGTCGGGCGAGGGCGCGCAGCACGAATCCGATGCCCATCCGCGCGCGCAGCGGATCCTCGGTGTGCTCACCGAGCGAGCGCCGACGATCGTCGGCCTCGAAAACGAGTCCGTCGATCGCTCCGAGCCGGAGCACGAGGAGTCCCGGCACACCCTCCTCCGCACCGGCCATCCAGTCGGCCCCCACAGCCTCGACGGACAGCCGATGGGTGCCGCCCGCACAGTCGTCGACGACGACGCGCGCGCCACTGCCGACGGCGACAAGCCGGTCGCGCAGAGAGAGGCGCGAGACGCGCACCCGCTCCGTCTCGGCCGAGAGCTGCCCGTGCCGGGCTTCGCGCTCGGCGGTGAACTGCTGCTCGAGATCCTCGAAGAGCGGATCCCACCGCGTATCGGACATGGAGCCGAGCGTACAGTCGTCAATCAGCGGGCCCCGAAGGATTCCACAGGCATATTTCCCCCTCACTGCTGTCGACCGCCGCATGCTGATGTGGAGTAATCCGGTTGTCCCGGGCCACCTCCTTCGAAGGTCACAAAAGCAAAGAACGCCATGCCCTCCTCCGCCACGCCCCGACATCGCACGTACGAGATCCAGGACATGTTCGCGCCGCAGCGCACGAGCAGCGCGAACCTCCCGAATCCGACGCCGCTCCTCGCGACGCTCGCAGGCGGAGCCCTCGAGGTGATCGCCGGTGTGCGCGACGTCGATCAGCTCGCCCGCTGGCTGGCCGAGGAGCCCTACAGCAGGCTCGTGCTGCGGGCAAACCTCGCCGCCCGCGCGCGCAGCGCGCGCTCGCAGACGGCGAAGCAGCCGATCTACCACCTGCGCCGGCTGATCTCCTCATCACCGGCCGACGGCATCGTCGAGGCCACCGCAATCGTCACGATGCCTGTCCGCACTCGCGCGGTCGCGATGCGCCTCGAGGGCATCGACGGGCGCTGGCGGGCGTCGTCGCTCACCGTCCTCTGACGCGAACGGTCACTGTCGATACGAGGCGAGGAAGTTCCCGAGACGTTCGATCGCATCAGACAGCACTCGCGTCTCCGGGAGCGTGACGACGCGCAGATGATCGGGCGTCGGCCAGTTGAAGCCGGTTCCCTCGACGAGGAGGATGTGCTCGGCGACCAGCAGGTCGTAGATGAGCTTCTTGTCGTCGTGGATCTCGTGCACCTCGGGGTCGAGTCGGGGGAAGGCGTACAGCGCCCCCTCGGGCTTGACGCACGTCACACCGGGGATCTCGTTGAGGGTCTCCCAGGCGACATCCCTCTGCTCATGCAGGCGCCCGTCCGGCGCGATGAGGGCATCGATCGACTGCGTCCCCGTCAGAGCTGCGAGCACGGCGTGCTGGGACGGCACGTTGGGGCACAGGCGCGTCGACGCCAGTACCTGGATGCCCTCGAGGAAGCCACTCGCGTGCTGAGACGGCCCGGTGATGACGAGCCATCCCGAGCGATATCCAGCGACTCGGTACGTCTTCGACAAGCCGTTGAACGTGAGGCAGAGCAGATCCGGCGCGAGCGTCGCCGTGGGGATGTGCTTCGCATCGTCGAAGAGGATCCGGTCGTAGATCTCGTCGCTCAGCAGCAGCAGCGAGTTCTCGCGCGCGATCTGCACGATCCCCTCGAGCACCTCTCGGGAGTACACGGCTCCCGTCGGGTTGTTGGGGTTGATGACGACGATCGCCTTCGTGTTCGGCGTGACCTTCGCCCGGATGTCGTCGAGATCGGGCTGCCACCCGTTCTGTTCGTCGGTGAGATAGTGCACGGGCGTCCCGCCGGACAGGCTCGTCATCGCGGTCCACAGAGGGTAGTCGGGTGCGGGGATCAGCACCTCGTCGCCCTCGTTGAGCAGGGCCTGCATCGTCATCGTGATGAGCTCGGACACGCCGTTGCCGAGGTAGACGTCGTCGACGTCGAAGCGGGGGAACCCGGGCTCGTTCTCGTACCGGCTGACGATCGCACGTCGCGCCTCGACGATGCCGCGGCTGTCGCTGTAGCCGTGCGCCGTCGGCACCGCCTGCAGCATGTCGCGCACGATCTGGTACGGGGCCTCGAAGCCGAAGATCGCGGGGTTTCCCGTGTTGAGCTTGAGGATCGTGTGCCCATCGGCCTCGAGCGTCTGCGCCTCGGCGAGGGCGGCCCCGCGGATCTCGTAGAGCACGTTGCGGAGCTTCGAAGACTGGTCGAGAGGGCGAGGGGCGTTCATCACGACAGGATATGCCCCGGCGGGGCTCCCACGCACACAGGCGAGGGGTCGTCGGCGTGCCGCCGACGACCCCTCGTCAGAGGTGAGTCACTGCTTCTTCTTCGCCTGCTTCCGGCGCTCCTCGCGGTTCATCGGAGCTTTCTGCCCCGCGGAGCGCTTCGAGGCGGATCCGGCCGCCGGCGCCGCGGCCCTCTCCGATTCACCGCGCTGCACGCGGCCACGGTCGTCGCGCACCTCGACGTCGCCGTCCTCGTCGGGCGCCGAGTAGGCGAGCTTCTGCTGCCCGGCAGGCTCCTCGGTGAGGCCCTTCGCCTCGACCTGCTGCGCGGATCCGTCGGCCGACTCGTTCACCTTCACCTCAAGGTTGAACAGGTAGCCGATCGTCTCTTCCTTGACCTGCGACATCATGGTCGCGTACATCGCGTGACCCTCGCGCTGGTACTCGATCAGCGGGTCGCGCTGCGCCATGGCGCGCAGGCCGATGCCGTCCTTGAGGTAGTCCATCTCGTAGAGGTGATCACGCCAGCGACGGTCGAGCACCTGCAGCACGACGCGACGCTCCAGCTCGCGCATTGCGTCGCTTCCCAGAGCCTCCTCGCGCTTCCCGTAGGCGATCTTCGCGTCGCTGAGGATCTCGCGCGTGAGGCCAGCCTGGTCGATGCCGCCCTTGCGACCGCGCGCCTCGGCGGCGACCTCTTCGATCGTGACGCCGACGGGGTACAGCGACTTCAGCTCGGTCCAGAGCGCGTCGAAGTCCCAGCTCTCGATGTGACCCGTCGCCGTGTGCTCCGCGATCACCTGCGTGATCGTGTCCTCCATGAAGTGCTCGACGCGCTCGGCGATGTCGTCGCCCTCGAGGATGATGCGGCGATCCGAGTAGATCGCGAGACGCTGGCGGTTGAGCACGTCGTCGTACTTGAGGACGTTCTTGCGCGATTCGGCGTTGCGCGTCTCGATCTGCGCCTGCGCGTTCTTGATGAGGCCCGTGATGGCGCGCCCGGTGATGACCTGCGAGTCGTCGAAGTCGGTGCGCGCGAGCATCGCGTCGGCGAGCGGCGAGCGGAACCGGCGCATGAGCTCGTCCTCGAGCGACAGGTAGAAGCGGCTCTCTCCGGGGTCGCCCTGTCGTCCCGAGCGCCCGCGCAGCTGGTTGTCGATGCGTCGCGACTCGTGCCGCTCGGTGCCGAGGACGTAGAGCCCGCCGACCTCGCGGACCTTGTCGCCCTCTTCCTCGGCGCGCTTCTTGGCATCGTCGAAGACCTCGTCCCAGGCCTCCTCGTACTCTTCCGGGGTCTCTTCGGGATCGAGGCCGCGCGATCGCATCTCCTGCACGGCCATGAACTCGGCATTGCCGCCGAGCATGATGTCGGTTCCGCGACCCGCCATGTTCGTGGCCACCGTGACGGCCCCGAGACGACCCGCGAGGGCGACGACCTCGGCCTCGCGCGCGTGGTTCTTCGCGTTGAGCACCTCGTGGCGGATGCCGCGCTTCGACAGAAGCGTCGAGAGACGCTCGCTCTTCTCGACGCTCACCGTGCCGACGAGAACCGGCTGCCCCTTCTCGTGACGCTCGGCGATGTCGTCGGCGACCTGCGTGAACTTGCCCTCCTCCGTGCGGTAGATGAGGTCCTGCTCATCGCGGCGGATCATCGGCTTGTTCGTCGGGATCGGGATGACGCCGAGTTGGTAGGTCGACATGAACTCGGCCGCCTCGGTCTCGGCTGTGCCCGTCATGCCCGCGAGCTTGTCGTAGAGACGGAAGTAGTTCTGCAGCGTGACCGTCGCGAGGGTCTGGTTCTCGGCCTTGACCGGGACGCCCTCCTTCGCCTCGATGGCCTGGTGCATGCCCTCGCTGTAGCGACGGCCGGCAAGGATGCGCCCCGTGTGCTCATCGACGATCTGCACCTCGTCGTCGATGACGACGTAGTCCTGGTCGCGGTTGAAGAGAGCCACGGCCTTGATCGAGTTGTTGAGGAACGAGATCAGGGGCGTGTTGGCCGACTCGTAGAGGTTGTCGACGCCGAGGTGATCCTCGATTTTCTCGATGCCGGGTTCGAGGACACCGACCGTGCGCTTCTTGAGGTCGACCTCGTAGTCGACGCCCTCCTCCAGCGTGCGCGCGATCTTCGCGAACTCCGCGAACCAGCGATTCGCCTCGCCCGCCGACGGACCCGAGATGATGAGGGGCGTGCGCGCCTCGTCGATGAGGATCGAGTCGACCTCGTCGACGATCGCGAAGAAGTGCTCACGCTGGACGAGATCTTCCTTGCGCCACGCCATGTTGTCGCGCAGGTAGTCGAAGCCGAACTCGTTGTTCGTGCCATAGGTGATGTCGGCCGCGTACTGCTCGCGGCGCTGCGCGGGGGTCTGCCCGGAGACGATGACGCCCGTCGTCATGCCGAGCGCGCGGAAGACGCGCCCCATGAGCTCCGACTGGTAGCTCGCGAGGTAGTCGTTCACCGTGATGACGTGCACGCCCTTGCCTGCGATCGCGCCCAGGTACGCGGGGAGCGTCGCGACGAGCGTCTTTCCCTCACCGGTCTTCATCTCGGCGATGTTGCCGAGGTGCAGGGCCGCTCCACCCATGACCTGCACGTCGTAGGGGCGCATACCGAGCGTGCGCGAGGCAGCCTCTCGGACGGCCGCGAACGCCTCGGGCATGAGGTCGTCGAGCGTCTCGCCCTTCTCGAATCGCGCGCGCAGCTCGGTCGTCTCACCGCGGAGCTCATCGTCGGTGAGCTGCGCGTAGCTCTCCTCGAGGTGATTCACCGCGTTGACGACGCGCTGGAGACGGCGCCGCACGCGCCCCTCGCCCGCGCGGAGAATCTTCTCGAACGGATTTGCCACGTGTCACTCCCAGGTCGAATGCGGCGGGCGCGTCGGCGACCCGTCGGACCCCTCGCGCCAGGCGGCGCGAGGCATACCCACCCATGCTATCCGGCGCACTCTATGGACGCGCTCAAGCCCCCGGATCGGATGTGGGCTCCGGCGGGAGCGACCAGACCGCGACGGCATGCGAGTCGCGGTCGTAGATGAGGCGGAGCATGGTTCCAGGGGGGAAATCGTCTGCGACGATGCCGGGGCCGAACATCATCGAGACCTCTTCCACGACATGAACGTCCACCGTCACGCCCAGACGGGCGGAGCCGCACGCGCCGCCATACCCCGAGGTTGCTGCGGTCGATTCGTCCTCCCGCACCTGGACGATCTGAATACAGGCGGTGCCCTCGACGCGATCCTGACCGGAGACCGCATCACCCGGCATGAAGACGTGGGCGCTCTCTCCGATGGTTCCGAAGTAGGCTCCCGTCTCGCCGTCGCCGGCGCCGTTGATCGGCTCGCCGGTCTCCGGGTCGGTCTCCGTGATGAGCCAGGCCATGTCCCCGAGGCTCTCGATGACGCCCTCCGTCATCTCCTTCTCCTCGAGCACCGTCACGAGCTCCACCTCTTCGGCGGGCGCCGAAGCGCGCGCCCAGCCCGCGAGGAAACCACCGCCCCAGCCTGCACCGCCTGCGACGAGCATGATGACGATGGCGACGATCGCGGAGGTCGCCACGAGCGCCGGGGAGAGCCAGCGCGGGCGGGTGCGCTCGGGGTCGGGCGCGGGATCCTCTTCCTCCGGTGCGCGCGAGCGCGCGGCCCGCGCGGCGAGATCCTCGGATCCGGCCGCGGCGGCCTCGACGCCCGATCGAGCGTTCGAGTGCGGGAGAGGTGCACCTTCGAACGCCGAGCCGCTCGCGCCGTGCCCCGACTCCGCGGGCTCGCTCACGTCGTCCCACCATGTTGCGGCGTCCACGCCGCTCGGGCCGTCTCGCTCCCCCGCCGCGGGATCCGTCGCATCGGGATCGGCCCGAGCGGCGGCCCCGCCGTGACTCCTGTCCTCCACGGCGCCCGCGCGTCCGGCGCGCTCGAGCTCCGCGAGCCTCGCGACGGCGGCCGAATCCCCGGCGAGATCAGCATCGGCCCCGTACACCCGCCGCCGCAGCGCGGCGAGCTCGCGCTCTTCGTCCTCCGCCATCCTCCGACCCTATCCACCCGCGTGACGGCGCTTCACGGGTGCCGAACGGTCACCCAGACCCGAGATATCGACCACGCGGCAACCGCGAGCCCGATCAATGCATACATACTCGGTATGCATATACTCGGTATGTACATCACGGGTGAGGAGATGCGATGTCGGTCAAGCAGAGCCTGCTGGCGATCCTGGATCAGGGCGCCTGCTACGGATACCAGCTACGCGCGGAGTTCGACCGCCGCACGGGCGGCACCTGGCCGCTGAACGTCGGACAGATCTACAACACCCTCGAACGACTCGAGCGCGACGGGCTCGCCGAGCGGGGAGAGACCGACGACGAGGGCCACGTGTTCTGGTCCATCACCGACGCGGGGCGCGCCGCCGTCGCGCAGTGGCTCGGCTCGCCCGTGCCCTCCACCAAGGGCACGCGCGACGAGCTCGCGATCAAGCTGGCGCTCGCGGCGACCCTGCCGGGAGTCGACGTGACGGGCGTCATCCAGACTCAGCGTCGCGCGTCGCTCGCCCACCTCGGCGAGCTGAACCGCGCGAAGTACGCCGGGAAGCACCCGGACAGCGCCGAGGAGCTCGCCTGGTCGCTGGTCGTCGACTCGATGATCTTCCAGACCGAGGCGGAGGTGCGGTGGCTCGACCACACCGAGCAGCGCCTCGCGATGCAGCCGGTCACTCCCCTGCCGCTCGTCTCCGAGCGCCCCGCCCGCGGCCGCGCGTCCGCGGACCGCACCGCCGACGAAGGAGCGACCGCATGAGCGACGGACTCCGCCGCGACCGGCGAGACATCGAGCAGCGGATCGACGACGCCGCACGCGCCGCCTCCGCCCCCGCACCGGCCGGCGATACCCCCGACGCGATCCTCCGGCTCGTCGGTGTCTCGCGCGTCTACGGAAGCGGCGAACAGACCGTCACCGCCCTCGCGGGCGTGGACCTCGAGGTGTCTCCGGGCGAGCTGGTCGCGATCATGGGCGCGTCCGGATCCGGCAAGTCGACGCTCCTGTCGATCGCCGGCGGACTGCAGGAGCCGACCGCGGGCGAGGTCATCGTCGAGGGGCGGGCCCTGTCGTCGCTCGACGCGCGCGAGATGGCGAGGCTGCGTCGCCGATCGCTCGGCTTCGTGTTCCAGGACTTCAATCTCATCCCGACGCTCACGGCGATCGAGAACGTCACCCTGCCGCTCGAGCTCGACGGCGACGCCGCCCGCGAGGCGAGGCGAATGGCGCAGGTCGCGCTCGACGCCGTCGGGCTCGACGAGAAGCACGACGCCTACCCCGACGATCTCTCGGGCGGCCAGCAGCAGCGGATCGCGATCGCGCGGGCCGTCGTCGGCGGCCGGCGCCTGATCCTGGCCGATGAGCCGACGGGCGCGCTCGACTCGGTCACGGGCGAGGCGGTGCTGCGCATGCTGCGCACACGAGTCGACGAGGGGGCTGCCGGCCTGCTCGTCACGCACGAGGCTCGCCACGCGGCCTGGGCGGATCGGATCGTGTTCCTCCGTGATGGCCGCGTCGTCGACGAGTCGCGCCGCGAGAGCGCGGACACGCTGCTGGGGCCGGCGCGATGACCTCCACGCTCGACGGCCCGCGCGTCGCGCGCCGCAGCTGGCCGGATCCGCTCCCGCCCGAGACGCCCGAGCGGCGCGGCTTCTCCCGCTGGCGCATCGCGCTGAAGATGGCTCTCCGCCAGATTCTGCGCTCGTGGCCTTCGTCGCTTCTCGTGGTGCTGCTCGTGCTGCTGCCGATGGCGGGCGTCGGGGGCGCGGCAACGCTCGCCACGAGCATCGGCCCGACGCCGGAGCAGCGGGTGGACGCGGAACTCGGGAACGCCGACGCGTGGGTGCAGGCGCTCCCGATGGGCGAGGGCATGCGCCAGTACCTCGACGAACCGACGACCTCATACTCCACAGGGACCACGTCGGACGAGGGCGTCGAGCCGCCCGACGACGTCACGCCGTACATCGACGCCGAGCGCCTGGTGAAGATCTCCCACGGGGACGCCGTCGTCGAGACTGCGGAGGGCATCGCGGCACTGCGGGTCACGATCGGAGACGCGTGGGATCCACTCCTGGAGGGGCGCTACACGCTGATCGACGGACGCGCTCCCGCGTCCGCCGACGAGATCCTCGTCACTCCGCAGGCGCTCGAACGCCTCGGGGCCCGAATCGGCGACGAGGTCACTGCCACAGAGCTCGGCGCTTCGCCCACGATCGTGGGAACGATGTCGAGCGCGCTCGAACCCGCGGCGTCCGCCGTGCTGTTCGCTCCGGAGGCGGGGCCTTTCGAGGCCGCGGACGGCGGGTGGAGCGCCACGTGGTACGCGGAAGGCTGGCACGCGTCAGCCGCCGAGGTATACGAGCTCAACGGCGAGGGCATCGTCGTCTTCGATCGCGAGCTCGCCCTCGACGCGGAAGATGGCGGGACCGCGTTCGATTCCACGAGCGGCGCCGCGTGGGCGCTGTTCTCGGGGGCGATCGCGGCCCTCGCCTTCAGCATCTACCTCGTGGCCCTGCTCGCGGGTGCCGCATTCTCCGTCAGCGCGAAGCGGCAGCAGAGGTCTCTCGCCGTCGCCGCGAGCGTCGGCGCCTCCCGCCGCGACGTGTTCCGGGTCGTGCTGTTCCAGGGAACGATCCTCGGTCTCGCGGGCGGCCTGCTCGGCGCTGTGACGGGAATCGGCCTCGGCGCGGCGGCGCTCGCCACGCTCGCGACGGACGACACGCTGCTGTACTCGTGGGGACTCCGCGTCCCGTGGCTCGCGCTCGCGGGCCTCGTCGTACTCGCCGGCCTCGTCGGAACGCTCGCCGCGTTCGTGCCCGCCCGCCGCGCGACCGCCGGCGACACTCTCGCGGCGCTGCGCGGCGCGCGCCGCCCGGTGCGCGTATCGGCCTCGCGCCCGCGGCTCGGCGCGGTCCTGATGGTGCTCGGGCTCGCCCTCACGGGCGTGAGCGTCATCGCGCTCATCGCGACCTACAACTCGCCGCTGCACGGCACACCCGCCGCCGATCCGATCTATGTCGTCTTCATGATCGGCATGATCGTCGGCCCGCTGCTGCTGCAGATCGGCGTGGTCCTGGCGGGCCACTGGATGCTGTCGCTCGCGGCGCGCACTCTGTCGCGCCTCGGCCTCGGCGCGCGCCTCGCTGGCCGGGACGCCGTCGCGAACCCTGGCCGTTCCGTCCCCTCCTTCGGCGCGATTGCGGCCTGCGCTTTCCTCGCCACGGCATCGTTCGGCGGAGTCGCCGCGTACACCGAGGTGCGCGTCGACTCGTTCGCGGCGTACGATCCCGTCGACAGCATCGTCGTGTACGTCGGCGCCGACACGCTGGCCGCCGGCGGGAACCCCCGCGACGCGTTCGGTGTCGCCGAGGAGGCGGCCGAGACCGCGACGAAGCTGCTCGCAAAGAACGGCGCGACCGCGACGGCGGTCCTCGAGCGGCCGCCCGGCCTCGTCATCGATCCCACCACCGGCGACGTCGTAGACGAAGACGCGCAGACGGTGCTCGCCCCGCAGATCCAGTCGCCCGCGTGGTGCGCGGCACATGACGTGTGCGAGCCGTCGGTCTCGGACACCACCGGGCAGGGCGCGGATCCGGTCGTCGTCTCACCCGACGAGCTCGACGTCGCCCTCGGCACCCCCGTCTCCGCGGCGGATCGCGCGGCGTTCGCCGGCGGCGACGTGCTCGTCACCGACCCGCAGTGGCTGACGGACGACGAGACGATCCTCTTCAACGAGTGGCGCGCAAGCGACGTGTACAGCGCGGACGCGCCCCTCGAAGATCTGCCGGACGCCGTATCGACGCGCGAGGCCGAGACCGTGCTCGTCGAGACGAGCTGGCCGTTCGCGTCAGGGAGTCAGGTGTATCTGTCACCCGAGGCCGCGGATGCCCTCGGCATCGACCACGCTCCCGATCGCGTCGTCGGCGCATACGACGGCGGGCCCACAACGGCGCAGCTCGACGCGGTCATGGCAGACACCGAGGAGCTCACGACGGCGCACCGCTCCGACGACGTTCCGAGCTACTTCTCTGCCTCTGCGGGCGCCGAACCGCCCGAGTCCGGAGGCTGGCTCTGGCTGATCCTCGGCGCCGTGAGCGTGCTCGTCGTCTCGGCGAGCGCCGTCGCGCTCGGACTGTCCCGAGTCGAGAGGCGCCCCGACGACGCGACGCTCGCGGCGGTCGGAGCGCAGCCCGGCGTGCGGCGATCGATCTCGGCCTGGCAGGCGCTCGTCATCGCGGGCTTCGGCTGCGTGACCGGGACGATCGCCGGACTCATGCCCGTGCTCGGCGTCGTCGGGATCCTCGCCGGGACGACGGGAGGCGGTCTGACCGTCGCCGAGGCGCCGTGGGGCTTCTGGGCGCTGCTCGCGTTCGCGCTCCCCGTCGCGATCGCGCTCGTGAGCTGGCTGGTTCCCCTCCGCCAGCCCGATCTCACCCGCCGCACCGCGATCGCATAGACCCGCACGGTCCGCGCCTGTGGGGAGGCGCGGGCCGTGCGTCCGAGAGCCACGTAAGATCGAGCCATGGTGTTCTGGGGCAAGAGGAAACGCGAGCAGCAGGAGCAGCAGGACGCCGCGGACGCGGATCTAGCGGTGCGGGCACAGAAATCGCTCGTCGCGACGGACGAGCGGATCCGCACGACGCGAGACGAGCTCGACTTCGCGTCGGCCGAGCTCGGCGAGAGCGCGACAAAGGATCTCCGCGACGGGCTCGACGCCGTGTCGCGCCACATGCGCGAAGCCTTCGAGCTGCATCAGCTCAACCACGACCACCTCCCCGACACCCCCGAAGAGCTGCGCACCCGCAATGCGCGGATCGTGCAGCTGTGCGACTGGGCCGAAGACGTGCTCGACGAGCGCACCGAGGTGCTGCGCGAGCGCATCGAGAAGGTGCGAGAGGCACCGCAGACCCTCGAACGGGTTCGCCAGCAGGCCGAAGCTCTCGCCGAGCGCCTGCCCGCCGCCGATCAGACGGTCGCTCGCCTGCGCGGACGCTACTCCCCCGAGGCGATGCAGCGGATCGGCGCCAATCCGGAGGAGGCGCGCCAGCTCATCGACTTCGCCCGCCACTCGGCCGATGTCGCCGGGCGCCGGCGAGAGGCCGGGCGCCGCGACGACGCGATGGTCGCGCTCGAGACGGCCACCGAGGCCGTCCGCCGCGCGACGGCGATCCTGGACGCCGTCGACGACTTCGAGATCGAGGCGATGCGCGCGCAGACGACTCTCTCCGACGTCGTCGCCGACTCGCGCGGCGACCTCGCCGAGGCGCGCGCGGATCGGCAGACGACGGGCGTGAAGACGGCCATCGCCGAGCTCGAGGCGGCCCTCGCGGGCGTCAGCGCGCCCGGGACCCCGGCCGACCCCTTCGCCGAGCTCGCGCACCTCAGCGAGAAGAACGCCGCTCTCGACCACGCGCGGGAGCGTGCGGCGCGCCACATCCCGACGATCGAGCACGTGCGCCACGACGTCGACGCCGCCGATCGCGCGATCTCCCACGCGCGCAGCCTCATCCAGAGCCACCGCGAGCTGATCGGCGCCGATGCGCGCACGCGCCTCGCCGAGGCCGAGCGGGTGCGGATCGACGCCGGCACGCTCGTCGCCGATGAGGACACCCGCGAGCGCGCGCAGGAGCTCGCACGCCGCGGCGCACAGCTCGCGAACGAGGCCATGCAGCTCGCCCAGCGCGACATCGACACCCGCCGCCAGAGTGACTGGGGCGGCGGCTACGGCCCACGGGGCGGATACGGCGGCGGCATGGGTGGTGGCATGGGCGGCGGAAACATGATCGGCGGGCTCATCGGCGGTGCGCTCCTCGGTGGGCTCATCGGCGATATCTTCGACTGAGCGCGGCCCAGCCCGCCGGCAGCTGGCGGACCGCTGGCCATCCGAGGCGCAGCGGGGTGCGGACTCGCCGCGCACCGTAGAATCGTGCAGATGAGTGATTCCACAGACCGCGCGCACTGGCAGTCTTGGCACATCGCGCGCATGGCGAGCCTCGTCGGGCCGCAGGGCAACCTCGCGCTCGTCGAGACCCGCTGGCTGCCGTCGGGCGAAGAGCCCGACCTCGCCGCCGCGCGCGCCGATCTCGCCCCCACCATGTCGGTGTCGGCGCTCACCCGCGAGAACATCGACACGGGTGCTCCCGAGCACGGCCTGCGGTTCTGGGACGTCGCGAGCGACGCGATCGCGCGTTTCGAGACCGTCGACGTCTTCCCCTACGACCCCGAATGGGTCATCGAGGCCGCATACGAGCAGGCGGCAGACGGCCACACGGTGGCTTTCGAGCACATGCGCGACAACGGCGGCTCGCGCGAGAAGGTCGTGCCCGGAACGATCACCGCGACGATCGCTGACAAGACGTATGAGCTGAGCGCGTTCGACGACGACGGACAGCTCCTCCTCGTCTTCGGCGATCCGACGAACGGCGACGAGACATACGGGGCCGGGCGCTTCCTCTTCGTCGACGAGCCGGTCGACGGCCGGGTGACGCTCGACTTCAACCGGGCCTTCATCCCGCCCTGCGGCTTCAGCGACCAGTACAACTGCCCCATGCCCCCGCCGCAGAATCGCATTGCGGTCGCCGTCCGTGCGGGCGAGAAGACCGCCCGCTTCCGCGACTGACCCCTCCCCGATCCGCACAGGGCGGGCACCCCGCCCCGCGCACAGCAGAAGGACCTCCCATGCGCCTCTCGACGCCCGCGACGATCGCCGTCGCCCTCACGACCGCACTCGCCCTCGCGTCCTGCTCGCCCGCCGAGCCGGACGCGACCGGGGGCCCGGAGGTGCCGCCCGGCGCCGCCGTCGACCCCGACGCAACGATCAACATCGGATCGATGTACGAGCCGCAGAATCTCGACAACACGTCCGGCGGCGGCCAGGGCGTCACCGAGGCGCTCTCGGGAAACGTCTACGAGGGGCTGTTCCGCCTCGCCGACTCGGGTGAGGTCGAGCCCCTTCTCGCCGCCTCGCACGAGATGAGCGACGACGGGCTCACGTATACGTTCACGCTGCAGGACGGCGTCGCGTTCCAGAGCGGAAAGGCCCTCACCGCCGACGACGTCGTGTTCTCGATCGAGAAGGTCATCGCCGACGATTCGCAATCGGCCCGCAAGAGCCAGCTCGAGGTCGTCGACACCGTCACGGCCCTCGACGACGCGACGGTGCAGGTCACGCTGTCCGAGCCGTCGATCTCGTTCATCTACAACCTCACGTATGTGTGGATCGTCAACAGCGAGTTCGACGGCGACCGCAAGGCCGCCGCCGACGGCACCGGCCCGTACAGCCTCGGGCAGTGGACCCGCGGATCCGCGCTGAGCCTCGAGCGTCATCCCGATTACTGGGGCGAGCAGGCGGCGAACGCCGGCGTCGTGTTCCACTACTTCGGCGACGCGACCGCCCTGGGCAACGCTCTGCTGACGGGAGCGGTCGACATCGCGACGAGCCAGCAGTCGCCCGACGCACTCACGCAGTTCGAGGCGACGGACGACTTCGTGATCAACGACGGCGACTCGACGACGAAGCTGCTGCTCGCGTTCAACGACGCCGCGGCGCCGTTCGACGATGTGCGCGTGCGCCAGGCCGTGTCCTACGCGATCGACGACGAGAAGCTTCTCGAATCGGTCTGGGGCGACTACGGCACCCTCATCGGCTCGATGGTGCCGCCGACCGACCCCTGGTACGAGGACCTCACCGACCTCGACCCGTACGACCCGGAGCGCGCGCAGGAACTGCTCGACGAGGCCGGCTTCGCGGACGGCTTCACCTTCTCGCTCGATACCCCGAACTACGACCCGCACCCCACGGCCGCGACCTTCATCCAGTCGCAGCTCGCTGAGGTCGGCATCACGGTCGAGATCAACTCGATCACGGCAGATGAGTGGTACACGAAGGTGTACCAGAACCGTGACTTCGACGCGACGATGCAGGAGCACGTCAACGACCGCGACCTCGTCTGGTACGGCGACCCCGGTTTCTACTGGGGCTACGACAACCCCGATGTCCAGGAGTGGGTGCAGCAGTCCGAGCTCGTCGCGAGCGAGGCCGAACAGACCGAGCTGCTGAAGCTCGTCGCACGCACGACCGCCGAGGAGGCCGCGAGCGAGTGGCTGTACCTCTACCCGCAGATCGTCGTCGCGTCGACGTCGGTGTCGGGCTACCCGCTGAACGGCCTGAACTCGCAGTTCTTCGCCTACGACATCGAGAAGTCGGTGTGATCGGCGGGCGCCGGGCGGCCGCGTCGTGACGCGGTATCTGCTGCGACGGGCAGTCTTCCTGGCCGTCTCGCTCGTCCTCGCGAGCGTCGTCCTCTTTCTGCTCCTGCGCGTGCTGCCGGGCGACCCGGCGAACGCGCTGACGGCCGTCGGCGCGACCGAGGAGCAGATCGAGGCGGCGCGCGCGCAGATCGGATCCGATCTGCCGCTGCACCAGCAGTTCCTCGACTGGATCGGGTCCGCGTGGCGGGGAGACCTCGGCGAGTCGTTCGTGAGCGGATTGTCGGTCTCCGATGAAGTCGTCCAGCGCCTGCGCGTGACCCTTCCCCTCACGTTCGCGGCCTTCCTCGTCGCGATCGCACTCGCCATCCCTGCCGGGTACATCGCGGCGACGCGTTCCCGAACCTGGTACGGCGGTCTGCTCAATGCCGTCGCACAGCTCGGCATCGCCGTCCCCGTGTTCTGGCTCGGCATGATCCTCGTCGTCGTCTTCGCGCTGCAGCTGCGCGTGCTCCCTGCGGGCGGATTCCCGATCAACGGCTGGGCGGATCCGGCCACCGCCGCGGTCGCCCTCGTCCTGCCCGTCGTGACCGTCGCGATCATCATGAGCGCCTCGCTCACCCGCTACGTCCGCTCGGCGGTCCTCGACGTGGCCGGCAGCGACTTCGTGCGCACCGCGCGCGCGATGGGCGCGACGTTCGGCGAGGCGATGAGGAGACACGGCATGCGCAGCGCGGCCGTTCCCGTCGTCGCCGTGCTCGGCATGGAGCTCGCCTCGACGCTGCTCGGCGCGGTCGTGGTCGAGCAGGTCTTCGCCCTGCCCGGCCTCGGCTCCATGCTCGTCACCGGTATCGCCGAGCACGACTACCCCGTCATCCAGGGGGTGCTGTTCGTCTCGACACTCGCGGTGCTTCTCATCGGATTCGCCGCCGACATCGCGCAGCGCCTCATCGATCCGCGCCTGCGCGAACGACTCTCCGAGGCGAGCACATGAACCGCCGCGTCGCCACCCTCTGGATCGGGCTCGCGCTCGTATCCTTCATCGCCGCGATCGCCGTTCTCTCCCTCGTGTGGCTGCCGCACGAGATCTCGGATACCTCGGGCGGTCGTCTCGATCCACCCGGCACAGAGGGACACCTTTTCGGCACCGACCGGCTCGGTCGCGACCTCGCGACGCAGTTCATGATCGGCGCGCGCATCGCCATGCTGTCGGGGATCGGCGCCGTCGTGATCGCGGGTGTCGTCGGCGTCACGTGCGGCATCATCGCGGCATTCGCCCAGGGATGGATCGACGACACCCTCGCCGCACTTCTCGATATTCTCATCGCCTTCCCGACCCTGCTGCTCGCGATGCTCATCGTCGCCGCTCAGCCGGCGACCCTCTGGACGGCGATCCTCGCGATCGGGCTCGCGCAGAGCGCGATCGTCGCACGGCTCACGCGGATCCTCGTGAAGCGTGTCCTGCAGACGAGCTTCGTGACGGCCGCACGCACGTCGGGCACGTCGTGGACGGGCATCGTCTTCGGACACGTCCTGCCCAATATCTGGACGACGCTCGTCGTGAGCCTCGCACTGCAGTTCGGCCTCGCCGTTCTGGCCGAGGCGAGCCTGTCGTATCTCGGCCTCGGTGCGCCACCGCCCAATGCTTCATGGGGTCGCCTGCTCCAAGAGGCGCAGCAGACGGTCCTCGTCGCGCCGATGGGGGCGATCGTCCCGGGCGTGCTCCTCATCGTGCTCGTCATCGGCGTCAATCTCGTCGCCGACGGGCTCCGCGACGTGCTCGATCCGACGGCACGCCGCAGCGTACGTCAGGAGGTCGCTTCGTGACCGCGCCCGCGCTCCAGGTGGATCAACTCACGGTGCGCGCGAACGGCGCGGCGCTCGTCGACGGCCTCTCATTCGATCTCGCCCCCGGCGAGCGCCTCGGCCTCATCGGCGAGTCAGGATCCGGGAAGTCGCTCACGACTCTCGCGATCCTCGGCCTCCTGCCGGACGGCCTGACGGTCACGGGATCCATCCGGCTCGACGGGACGGAAGTCGTCGGAGCACGCGAGCGCACTCTCGTCGGCCTGCGCGGACGCGCCGCCGCGCCCGTCTTCCAGGAGCCCCGGACCGCCCTCGATCCGCTCATGCGGGTGGGCCGACAGATCGCGCTCCCCATGCGACGCCGTGGCGTCTCCGGCCGCGCACTGCAGGGCGGCGTGCGAGAACTGGTCTCGCAGGTCTCCCTCGACGACGCCGACCGTGTCGTGCGCGCCTTCCCGCACGAGCTCTCGGGCGGACAGCGCCAGCGCGTCGCCCTCGCGATCGCCCTCGCCGGCGAGCCGCGGATCCTCCTCGCCGATGAGCCCACGACAGCGCTCGACGTCTCGGTGCAGGCCGACATCCTCGCGCTCATCGATCGCGTCGCCCGCGAGCGCGAGATGAGCGTGCTTTTCGTGAGCCACGACCTCGCCGTCGTCTCGCAGATCGCGCCGCGCGGGCTCGTCATGCGGCACGGCCGCGTCGTCGAACGCGGTGAGATCTCCCGGATCCTCGCCGCACCCGAGCACACGTACACCGCCGGCCTCATCGCGAGCGCCCGGCGCTTCGAGGACGCCCTCGAAAGGAGGATGCGCCCGTGACCACTCCCCTGCTGTCGCTCGAGGCCGCGAGCCTCGCGTACCACCGTGGCGAGCGCCCTGCCGTCGACGAGGTCTCGTTCGCGGTCGAGCGCGGTCGCAATCTGGCGATCGTCGGCGAGTCCGGGGCCGGAAAGTCGTCGATCCTCAGCCTGCTCCTCGGGTTGCGATCGCCGAGCGCGGGTCTCGTGCGCTATGACGGACGCGCCCTTGACCTGCGCGACCGCGCCCTCCTTGGCGCTTTCCGCCGCGACGTGCAGTGCGTGTTCCAGGACCCGTATGCGTCACTGGATCCGCGCCGTCGCGTCGGGGCAATCGTCGGCGAGCCGCTGCGTTCGTTGGGGCTCGCCGGTCGCGCCGAACGCGCGGAGCGAGTCGCAGGCGCCCTCGCCCGCGTCGATCTGCCCTCCGACGCCGCCAGCCGATTCCCGCACGAGTTCTCCGGCGGCCAGCGCCAGCGGATCGCGATCGCGCGCGCGATCGTGAGCGAGCCGCGAGTTCTGCTCGCCGACGAGCCCGTCAGCGCCCTTGACGTGACGACGCGCGTCCGGGTCGTCGATCTCCTGCACGAGCTCCTCGCCGACGGAGACATGACCCTCGTCATGGTCTCCCACGACATCGGCGTCGTCGCCGAGCTGTGCGACGAGACGCTCGTGCTCGAGAGTGGACGTGTCGTCGAACGGGGCACGACGAGCGATGTGCTCGGCGCGCCCCGCGACGCCTATACGAAGCGCCTCATGAGCGCCGTTCCGCGGCTTCCCTGAGCTGGCTCAGCTCGCCAGCTCCTCCCGCATCGGGGGCGCCTCGGTTTCGAGTTCGATCACGCCGTAGTCCCATCCGCGGCGGCGGTACACGACGCTCGGCCGATCGGTGCGGACGTCGATGAAGAGGAAGAAGTCGTGCCCGACGAGCTCCATGCGGTCGACGGCCTCCTCAACCGTCATCCACTCGGGTTCGAACGTCTTCGTCCGGATGACGACGGGCGAGTACTCTTCCGCTGCCTCCTGCTCTCCGACGGGGATCGCGCCCGTCGCGACGGCGTGCAGCGTTTCGGCGTCGACGGGGGTGATGTCGATCCCCTCGAGAGAGCCTGTGCCCTTCTCGAGGTGGGCGCCGTGCGGGCGCTGACGGCCCGTGACCCGCTTGTCCTTCGCACGACGCAGCTGGGTCGTCAGCTTGTCGAGCGCCATCTCGAGAGCCGCGAACTTGTCCTCGGCTCGGGCCTCGGCTCGGGCGACCTTGCCCTTGCCGGTGACCGTGAGCTCGACCTTGGCTTCTTCCACGCGGCCTCGGTGGTGAGCCGACTGCGTGACCTTCACGTCGAAACTGTCTGCGCGGGGCGCGAGAGTCTCAACGCGCGGGAGCTTCTCATCGACAACGGTTCGGAACCTCTCGGTGACGCTGACGCCCACACCGACGATGCTCGTGTCCATCTTGTGCCTCCCATTCCGGTTCGCCCGGAGTGAGCGAACCACGGTCGCTTCCTGGCTTCCCACCGTATTCCCAGATCGCCTCCGTGTCACTCTTTTCTTCTCTGAAGATCATCGGCGCGTCGTATGTCGTTCATCTGTCTGTGCATCGCCCCATGCCGGGGTGTGCGCGAGCGCTGCCGCACCCCAGACGACGGCGCCCGCCCGTTCGAGCGCACGCCGCGCCTCCCGCAGCGTCGCCCCCGTCGTCACGACGTCGTCGACGACGACCACTCGCTCTTCCGGAGCGATGCCGCGAGCGACGAGCGCGCCGGAGACATTCACCGCGCGCTCCTGACGCCCGAGGCCCCTCTGGTCGTCGGCACGACGCGACCAGCGCAGCGCCCGCGTCGGAGCGATGCCTGCGGATGTCAGGAGCATCTCCACGACGCGATATCCTCGCGAACGCGCGGAGCGTGGGCGAGAGGGCACCGGAACAGCGAGAACGTCGCGTCCGCCGCTCGCGGCTTCTGCGAGGGCGGGCCGGAGCGCCGCGCCCAGCACGCGCCGCAGATCCGTGCGTCCGTCCTCCTTCAGCGCGCGGATCACGCCCGCCGTCGGCCCCACGTATGCGAGCGACGCGTGCACGATCAGCGACTCTCCGTCGTCCTTCGTCACCACCCGCCGCACCTCCGGCCGCAGAGCATCGCGGCAGCGGTCGCAGAGCGCGACGGCGGATCCGGCGCAGCCCGCGCACACGACGGGAAGCAGCAGCGCGAACGCCTCCGCCCCCGCCCCCGCGAGACGCGCGACGAGAGATTCGGTCATGGCTCCATCGTCGTCGCACGCGACGGTGCGAATCGGCCCTGTGGAGAATCCGCCCGCGCCTCCCCCGCTGTGGACACGCTGCGCGGCGGAGTCACTCCGTCAGAGGCGGGGCTCCCGTCTGGGTGGCGAGGACGAGGATTCCGCTTCCGGCCTGCTGCCATCGCGTGGTGTTGCGCACGTAGATGACCCCGTCGTCTCCGAGAAGGCGCTCGCGTGACTGCGGATTGCCGTAGGTGAGCTCGGTCGCGACGAGCGCGGCGGTGACGCGTTCAGAGGTTCCTCCGACCTGCTGCTCCCGGATGAGGGTGCGTCCGTCCCCCGGGATCATCGAGGCGACGACGGTATCCGACACCCACGCAACCTCGTCCGCGTCCTCCGGAAGCGGGGCCACATCCTGCACCCCGGACAGCCCGATCGGAGCCCCCTCCCCGTCACGACGAATACCCGCGACGACGAGCGCTGGCTGATTGTCGCGACGCCCTGTGATCGCGATGCGGGCTCCGTCGCGCGAGACCTCGAGGCCCGAGATCTCCGTGAGCTCGTCGATGCCGGCGATCGAGATCGGATCCGTTGCGCCGTCGCCCCACGCCCGCAGCTGACCGGGTTCGTCGGGGCGCGCCGACCACGCGTATCCGAACGCGTCGAGCGATGGCTCGACCCAACCGGACTCGAAGCTGTGCACCTCCGATGTCTCGTCCTCCGCGTGCACGCGCCAGATCGTTCCCGATTCGGTCTGCACGATCGCGTGGCTGAGATCCGGAGCGACCGCGATGGACATGGCGGGATCCTCTTGCACCCCGCCGGGGGCGAACTGTTCAGCGATCGGATCCGAGAGACCTTCGATCGGCGTGATGTCGCCCGCGGTGAGGTAGCCGAAGGCATCCTCGGTGAGCACGATCGCTCGCGGATCGGGCTCGGTCGACACGACCTCGTCGTTCGCGGTCGCCAAGCGGTCGCCGACGACCGACATCCGCACCGCCGAGACACCGATCGGCAGGAGGGTTCGCTCGAGCTGCGTCTGCATACGCGCACGTATCTCGAGGTCGACGTCCGCGGCCGCTTCGGAGAGCGCAACCGTCGCCGTGAGATCTTCGTCGATGGTCACGCCCCGCAGATCGATCCCGTCGAAAGCCGAGCTCACGGCTCCCTCGAGCCACGGCGACGGTCCGCCGTCGACGAGCTCCGTGACGAGGCGCTCGAACAGATCTCCCGTGTCGGGGAACCATCGCAGATCGGGCACAAGCCGGTCTCCCGGCGCAGAGAAGAAGAGAGATTGCGATGTGAAGATGCTCTCGAAGGTGCCGCTCTGGACGACGACGCCGTCGGGGACCGAGGAGATGCGCCACTCGCCCTCGACGAGGACGAGTTCGAAGTCGAGGCTTCGCACGCCGCCCGCAGCAAGGTGGAATCCGCCGTCTTCGTCGACCGTCGCGGTCGGTGTCACCCGCACCCGCGTCTCGCCGCTGTCACCGTCGTCGCCCTCGGTGAAATCGCCGATCTCGCGCGAGTTCACATCGTCGATCGTGATGCGCGTGTCCGGATCCCACGCGAGCGAAGCCTCGTCCGTAAGAAACTCGCGGGCGATCTCCCAGTCGTCGGCTGTGCTCTCGCCGGCGTCGAGGAAGCCGTAGACGATGTCCGCCGGATTGGCGCCCTCGGACGGACCGGGTGGAGTGAACTGCCACCGCGCGTCCGGGGTGGTCTCCCCCACCTTGTTCCCCGGCTGGAGAGTCCCGTCCGTCGGAAGTCCCGCGCACCCTCCGAGTGCGAGGATCCCCACGAGGACCCCCGCGACGACGCCGCGCCTCAGCTTCATGCGTCCTCCTCGCTCGTCTTCCGGACGACGAGCGTCTCGGTCTCCGGGCCGTTTCCTGCCCGCAGATCGCCCGGAGTCAGCTCATCGGCGGGCTCGACGGTGATCGGCGCGACAACCTCCGCGCCCTCACCGCGGGGCAGCGTGACGACGAAGTGCGTTCCCCGCCCGAGATGCGACCAGACATCGATCGTGCCGCCGTGCAGCGTCGCGTCGCCGAGCGCGATCGACAGACCGAGACCCGTCCCGCCCAGCGTGCGCTTGCGCGACGGATCCGCACGCCAGAAGCGGTCGAAGACGCGCGAGACGTGCTCGGCCCGCATGCCGAGGCCGTGGTCCCGGACGCCGACCGCGACGGCGGTCTCGTTCTGCGCGACCGTCACCTCGACCGGTCTCTTCTCCCCGTGTTCGATCGCGTTGCCCACGAGGTTGCGCAGGATCCGACGCACTCGGCGCGGATCCATCGACGCGACGTCGTCGCCGTCGGCACCGCGGAATCTCACCTCCGTGTCGTGCTGCCAGGCGATCTGCCGCATCGACTCGCACACGCCCTCAACGACATCGCTCAGGCTGACTTCCTCGAGCTCAAGGTGCACGGATCCCGCATCGTGTCGGCTGATCTCGAGCAGATCGGTCAGCAGCTGTTCGAAGCGCGCGACCTGGTCGTAGAGAAGCTCGGCAGATCGCGCGGTGACGGGATCGAACGACTCACGGTCGCCGTGCAGCACCCCGGCGGCGAGACGGATCGTCGTCAGCGGGGTGCGCAGCTCATGCGACACGTCCGAGACGAACCGCTGCTGCACGAGCGAGAGCTCCGCGAGCTCGCGGATCTGCGACTCGATCGAGTCGGCCATCTGGTTGAACGATCGTGCGAGCGTCGCGAGCTCGTCCTCACCTCTCGGCTCGAGGCGCGCCGCCAGATCCCCCGACGCGAACCTCGCGCTCGTGCGAGAGACATCGACGATCGGGGCCGTGACCGAACGCATCACAAGCCACATGATGCCCGCGACGATGACGATGAGCGACAGTCCGGCGATCCACAGCGTGATCTGCACGTACGCAAGGGTGCGGGCGACGTCGGAGAGCGGGTAGGCGAGATAGACCTCGTAGACGCCGACGCTGGGCAGGTCGAGCTGCCGCCCCACGACGATCGCGGGTACGGGCGCTCCCGAGTCAGACGGGAGGGCGATCGACTGCCACCACTGGTTCTCGGGGCGCGCACGCACCTGCTCCCGCAGGCCCTCCGAGAGCATCGACTCCTCGAAGACCGTGTTCTTGAGCATGAAGGCCGCGGGAACGTCGTCGGGCGATTGCTCGGCGATCGGCATGCCGACGATGAGGTCGGTCGTCGCCGCGGTCGCAAGGTCGCCGAGCATGTCGTTGCGAAGCGCCTGGATCGCGGCGCGGTCGGTCGCGGCCGGCTCGGCGGCGGCCGACGCCTGTGCGAAATCGACCGCGCGATTGGTCTCCTCGAGAACCTGCTCGCGGCGCGAGTCGAAGAGGTCCGACTGAATCGCGAGCGCCACCCAGGCCATCGCGATCAGGATCGCGACCGTCGTCGCGACAGTCGTGATGAGAGTCGCCCGAAAGCGCAGAGACCCCTTCCACGCCACGAGCGGACGGCGCCGGATCCGACGCGCGATCGCGGCGAGCGGGGTCATCCGCGCCTCGGACATCGGAGAGTCAGGAACTGGCGCCGGCGCGATACCCCACGCCGCGCACCGTCATGACGATGCGCGGGTTGTCGGGGTCGAGCTCGATCTTCGAGCGCAGTCGCTGCACGTGCACGTTCACAAGGCGCGTATCCGCCTTGTAGTGGTAGCCCCACACCTGCTCGAGCAGCTGCTCGCGCGTGAACACCTGCTGCGGCTTCGAGGCAAGGGCGACGAGCAGCTCGAACTCGAGCGGTGTGAGCGAGATGAGCTCGTCGCCGCGACGAACCTCGTGCGCGGAGACGTCGATCGACACATCGCCGACACGCAGCGCCTCGCCCTCCTCTGGCAGGGTAGGGCGCAGCCGCGTGCGGATCCGCGCGACGAGCTCCTTCGGGTTGAAGGGCTTGACGATGTAGTCGTCGGCGCCGGCTTCGAGCCCCGAGACAACGTCGGTCGTATCGGAGCGGGCCGTGAGCATGATGATCGGCACGCCCGATTCGGCGCGGATCTCGCGGCAGATCTCGATGCCGTCCTTGCCCGGAAGCATGAGATCGAGCAGCACGAGATCGGGCTTCTCGGCTCGCCACACGTCGAGCGCCGCCTCACCATCCGCGCAGAAGGCGGCTCCGAAGCCATCGCTCTTCAGCACGATGCCGATCATCTCGGCGAGTGCGGTGTCGTCGTCGACCACGAGAATGTGACCAGTCATGGGTCAACAGCCTAATCGGCGAGGCGCCGGATTGGCGCTCCGACACCGCCTGCGCCGAGTGTCACCGCGATGTGGAACGATGGGCACGGGAGGAGACAAAGTGACTGATCGCACGTTCCCGGGGTGGACCCCCGCGCCGCGTCAGGGGCTCGTCCCCCTGTATCCATACGGCTTCGGAACGATCCTCGGGAAGGCGTTTGCCGTCCTCAAGGGGAATCCGAAAGTTCTGCTTCTCTTCGTCGTCGGCGTGCAGACGCTCGCGATGACGATCTACCTCGTCGCGATCGGCGGCATCAGCTTCGCGGTGTTCTCGCGCGCTGAGACCGTTCCCGAGACCTCGCCCGAATTCGACCAGCTGATGTGGGGATCGGGCGCGATCGTGCTCATCTCCTCGCTCGTTCTCGCCCTCGGGCTGGTGGCGGTCACCACGATCGCGCAGGGCGTCGTCGTGGCAGAGGTCGCGCACGCCTCACTCTCTGAGAAGGCCTCGCTGGGGCGGCTCTGGCGCCGCGTGGGGCCCGCCTTCTGGCCGCTCGTCGGCTACTCGCTGCTCATCGGACTCATGACGATGCTCGCGATGGCGGCGCTCGCCGCCCCGCTCGTCTTCTTCGCGCTCCTCGATACGACGAGCGGATGGATCTTGTTCGTGTTCGGGCTCCTCATCGCCCTGCTGGGCGGCCTCGTCCTGGCCGCGTGGCTCGGGACCAAGCTGTTCCTCGCGCCGTCGACGATCGTGCTCGAGCGCGTCGGCCCGTTCCGCGCCATCCGGCGCTCGTGGCAGCTGACACGCGGGCGGTTCTGGCCGACGTTCGGCGTCGTGGCGCTTCTTTACGTCATCACGAACGTCGCCTCGAGCATCGTCTCGGGCGTCTTCTCGCTGGTGACTCCTCTCATCACAGGGACGCTCATCCCGCTCGGCATGGGCGCACCGACGGCGGGCGCCGCCACGACGCTCAGCATCGTCGTCCTCGTGCTGACATCGATCATCTCGTTCGCGATCGCCGCGATCATGACGATCGTGCTGTCGGCAGGCGGCGCCCTCACCTACATCGACGCCCGTATGCGCGACGAGGGCATCGATCTGCGTATGCGCCGCTACGTCGACGCCGGAGGCAACGAAGACGATCCCTACACCTTCGTGCCTGGGGCCGGACCGTCGCCGTTCGCCGCCCCCGCTCCTGGATACGGCGCGCCGACGCCCGGATACGCGCCCCCGCCGGCCGCGTCGCCCCACACACCGCTCCCCGGCCCCGTCCCGCCGACCCCGTCGCCCGAGCGCCCTGCCTCACCGCAGCCGCCGGCCCCGCCCGTATGATCACGCGGCCGACCGCCGTGCTCCCGGACCGCGATGAGGCGCGCGAATGGGCCGAGCGTGAGCTCGACAAGGCCGTCTACCGGGAAGCAGAGCCCACGCTGTTCGACCGCGTCGCGCAGCAGATCGGCGAGTTCTTCCAGTCGCTCTTCAATCCTCAGCTCGGCGGCGCCGCGTGGAGCCCCGTGTGGACGGCGATCATCGTCGCCGTCCTCGTCGGCGCCATCGTCGTCGCGTTCGTGATCTGGGGGATGCCCCGCGGTGAGGGCCGCACACGCTCGCGCTCCTCCGCCAGACTGTTCGACGCGGATGAGCGGACGGCTGCCGAACTTCGGCAGGCCGCCTCCGCCGCCCGGGGCCGCGAGGACTGGGAAGAGGCGATCGTCCTCCGCTATCGCGCAATCGCCCGCGGGCTTGATGAACGCGGAATCCTGCACGGCCCGCCCGGCATGACGGCGCGAACGTTCTCGCGTGTCGCCGCCGAGTACTTCCCGCCGCACGCCGCGGAGCTCCGGTCGGCCGCAGACGCCTTCGACGACGTGCGCTACCTCCGGGAGCCCGGATCCGCCGAGGCGGCGGAGCGCGTCGCCGCCCTCGATGATGCCGTCGCGGGAGCTCGTCCCGCGAAGGCCCCCGAGGCGGCGTTCGCATGAGCCTGATCGCGACAACCGAGAGCGGTGCCGCAGGGACCCGGCGAGGCACGCGCGCTCGGCGCGCATGGGGATGGGTCGCCGCCATCGCCGCCATCGTCGTCATCGGCTCGCTCCTCGCCGTGTTCGAGCGCAACTGGTCGGCACCCGACCGCTTCGGGATCGAGAGCCCCCGTTACGACGGCGCGCGCGCGATCGTCACCCTCCTGTCGGAAGAAGGCATCGCCGTAGACGCCGTGGATCGCGTGGACGATGTCCGCGACCAGATCGGATCCGACACCACGCTCGTGATCACCGACACCTCGATCCTCGACGTCGACATCCTTCGCGAACTCGCGTCGACCGCATCACGCACCGTGATCCTGGACGCGGACTTCGCGAGCGCCGACGCGCTCTTCCCCGGCATCGGATACGGCGGCCACGGGTCCGCCGCTGTCGCGCCCGACTGTGCGATTCCTGCCGCCGTGAACGCCGGGGCGATCCGTCCCGGCACCCTGTTCTCGGTCGACGCTCCCGGTGTCGTGGGCTGCTACCCGGCACAGGACGGATTCGCCCTTCTGCAGGCCGACGTCGATGCTGACTCGACCGTCACGCTGCTCGACGGCGAGGCCGTCATCGTCAATGACGCGCTCGCAGAAGAAGGCCATGCGGCCCTCGCCCTCGCCCTCCTGGGGCAGTCGGACGAGCTCCTCTGGTACACCCCCTCGCGTTCCGATGCGGAGGCCGCCGACAGCACTCCTGTGATCGGCGATTTCGTGCCCACCTGGGTTACGCCTCTCATCGTCCTCGGCGCTTTCGCCGCCGGGGCCGCCGCCGTCTGGCGCGGCCGCAGATTCGGCCCCCTCGTCGCGGAGACCCTGCCGGTCACCGTGCGCGCGGGCGAGACGCTCGAGGGACGCGCTCGCCTCTACCGGGCGGGCGGCGATCCGACGCACGCGATGGCGGCGCTGCTCCGGGGCGCGTCGGCGCGCATGGCCGGGCGGCTCGGGCTTCCGCCCGATGCCGACGCCGAACAGCTCGCGCGCGCGATCGCCGGCGTGCTGAACCGCGATCCGCGCGACGTCTATGCCGCGCTCACCGCGACGCCGCAGGACGACGCCGCATTCGCCGACGCGGGCGCCCGCCTGCGCGAGATCGAAGATGCCCTGGAAGCCGCAGATCCCTGGGAAGGACGCTCACGATGACCGACGCCGCACCCCTCCACCCCTCCCCGCCGACTCCTGCGCCTGCGCAGCAGCCCGCGCCGAGGCTGGATCCCGATGCCGAGCGCCTGCGACAGGCCGTCGCGCGCGTGCGCACGGAGGTGGGCAAGGCCGTCGTCGGACAGGACGGCGCCGTCAGCGGGCTGCTCATCGCCCTGCTCGCCCGCGGACACGCGCTCCTCGAGGGCGTGCCCGGCGTCGCGAAGACGCTCCTCGTGCGCAGCTTCAGCCGCGCGCTCGGCCTCGACACCAAGCGCGTGCAGTTCACGCCCGACCTCATGCCGGGCGATGTGTCGGGATCGCTCGTCTATGACGCGAAGACGGGCGAGTTCGAGTTCCGCGAAGGGCCCGTCTTCACCAACGTGCTCCTCGCCGACGAGATCAATCGCACCCCGCCGAAGACGCAGTCGGCCCTGCTCGAAGCCATGGAAGAGCGGCAGGTGTCGAGCGATGGCGTCACGCGGCCTCTGCCCGAGCCGTTCCTCGCGGCCGCAACGCAGAACCCCATCGAGCACGAGGGCACCTACACGCTGCCCGAGGCGCAGCTCGACCGCTTCCTCCTGAAGCTGTCGATCCGCGTTCCCGAGCGCGACGCCGAGATCGACGTGCTGCGCCGCCACGCCACGGGCTTCACGCCGCGCGATCTCGGCGCCGTCGAGGCCGCCGTCACGCCCGAGGAGATTCTCGAGGCGCAGCGGTCGGTCGACCGCGTGGAGGCGACCGATGACGTGCTCGCTTACATCGTCGACCTCGCCCGCGCGACTCGCGAGGCGGCCTCGGTCGCGGTCGGCGCGAGTCCGCGCGCCGCGACCGCGCTTCTCGCCGCGGCGAAGGCGTGGGCATGGCTCGGCGGCTATCCGGCGATCACCCCCGACCACGTGCAGGCCATGCTCACCCCCGTGTGGCGGCACCGCATCCAGCTGCGGCCAGACGCCGAGATCGAGGGTGTCTCGGTGGACGCCATCCTTGCCTCCGTGCTGCGCCAGACCGCCGTCCCCCGCTGACCGACGGTGTTCCTCTCTGGCCGCTTTCCGCTCCTCGTCGCCGCGGGCGTCGTGCCGATCGTGCTGCTCACGGCGGCCGGCGCGAACGCGTGGATCGTGCTCGCGGGCTGGCTTCTCTTCGTCATCGCGATCGCTGCGGTCGATGTGCTGAGCGCGCAGAACCCCGCGAGCCTGCGTATCGCCCGCGACATCCCTGCGCGCGCGAAACTCGGCGATGAGGTGCGCACGCGGGTCCAGTTCATCAACACGGGCACCCGCACGATCCGTGCGCGGGTGCGCGATGCGTGGCAGCCGACGGCCGGCGCGCCCGACGAGCGCGCACGGGTCGCGATCCCGCCGCGCGAGTCGCGAACAGTCGACGTGCCGCTCGCGCCGCGCCGACGTGGCGAGCTGCGCAGCGAGTTCGTCGCGGTGCGGATCCTCGGTCCGTTCGGGTTCGCGGGGCGCCAGAAGTCCCTCTCCTCCGTCGGCACGATCCGGATCCTGCCGCCGTTCCGCGCCCGCCGGCACCTCGCGAGCCGCGTGCAGCGCCTCCGCGAGCTCGACGGATCCACATCGCTGCAGGTGCGTGGCGAGGGCACTGAGTTCGATTCGCTTCGCGAATACGTGCGCGGCGACGACGTGCGCTCCATCGACTGGCGCGCGACGGCCCGCGCGACGACGACGATGCTGCGCACCTGGCGGCCCGAGCGAGACCGTCACGTCACGATCATCCTCGACACGGGGCGCACCTCGGCAGCCCGCGTGGGAGACGAGACCCGCCTCGACGCGAACTTCGAAGCGGCGCTGCTGCTCGCCGCGCTCGCGAACCGGGCCGGCGACCACGTGCACCTGCTCGCCTATGACCGCGTCGTCCGCGCGCGCGTCACGGGTGTCGACGGACCGCGGCTGCTGCCCGAGATCACCGACGCTCTCGCGCCCGTCGAGGCGCAGCTGATCGACACCGACTGGGATCACGCGCTGCGCGAAGCGGGGCGCCTTGCGCGCCGCCCAAGCCTCGTCGTGATCCTCACAGCGCAGGAGTCGCTGTCGTCGTCGCGCAACTTCCTCACGCGCCTGCAGACCCTGGCGGGCGGATCCACGACGGTCCTCGTCGGCACGGTCACCGATGCATCGCTCGAGGGCGCGGCGCGCGAGGGCGGATCCGTCACCGACCTCTACCGCGCGGCAGCCGCAGAGGCGACGCAGCGCGACGCCGAGCTCGTCGCCCGCGCCATATCGCGCGCCGGCGCGGAGGCCCTCGCCGACACCCCCGAGAAGCTCCCGCCCCGCATCGCCGACCGCTACCTCGCACTGAAGAAGGCGGGGCGGTTGTAGGGACCGCCCGGATCCCACAGAACCGAATCATTCAGAACAAGCTAGAATCGTGGGATGACCATTCCCGCGACGCGCGAGCCGGCCGCGCCAGACATGCTGCGCCGCGCCGGCCTGCGTGTGACAGCGCAGCGCGCGGCGGTACTCGATGCGCTCTCGGGAACCCCGCACGCAGCCGTCGACGAGCTACACGAGTACGTGCAGGAGCGGATCCCGGGCATCGCCCTGCAGACCGTGCACGGCATCGTCAACGACCTCACGGCGGCGGGCATCGCGCAGCGCGTGAGCCTGCCGGGCGCGGCGAGCGCCCTCTACGAGCTCGCACGTGCCGACAACCACCACCACGTGCAGTGCGTGGTGTGCGGCCGGGTCGAAGACGTCGAGTGCGTCGTCGGCGAAGCCCCGTGCCTTGCGCCGTCACAGACCCACGACATGCGCATCCTCGAGGCTGCGATCACCTTCCGCGGGGTCTGCTCGAGCTGCGACAGCTGAGGCGCGTCCCGGCGCGAGGCGACATCGTCGAGGAAGCGACTTCCGCACGCGGATCGGCCTTATGTCGGCGAATCCGCCTCATCTCGGAACAGGATCGCCTGGAGGATCAGTGAATCACGGGTGACACACGCCGGCTCTCGATCGTGGGGTGGATCAGGCCGTCTATTGTCGTCCGTTCGTGGAGGGTCGCCCGCTTGAGGGAAAGGGTGTCGCCGGCCAGGATGTACTTCTGCATCGCGATGCTGTCGAGATAGCCGGCCGCCGTCTGGGCAGGGGTGTGGCGTCGTCCCCGGTCGTGACGGCGGCGCGATCCACCTTCGCCGGACGCCTCCGAGATCTCGACGGCCGACGATTCGAAGGGCTCGCCGCCATCGGTCGCCACCGGGACGGCCCCGGCCTCGACCGTGCAATCCTGCACGTCGCGGATCTCGGCGCGCACGCCGTCCACCGACGGCGACCCGCCGACCGGAGAGGGTTGCTCACCGTCACCCGGCGCACCGTCCGCCCCGTGTGCCCCCTCCCACCTACTCCGCCTGCTCGTAGCGCTGGAACGTGTCCTCGGCGATCGTAGCGGCGAGGTTCATGCCGTATACCGAGAGCGCCGACGATCCGATCAGCGCGGCGGCCGCCATGAGCGTGACCGCGGCGCCGGTGAGGGACCACGCGAGGTTGCGAAGCAGCGCCGCGAAGACGAGGACCGAGACGCCGATGAGGAGCAGGATCCCGCCGCCGACCATCATCTGCATGTGCTCATGCGCCGTCTGTGCGACGAGGTCCACCGCGCGCGAAGGAGTGAGCGCGCCCGGCTCTCGGTACCCGCCGGACAGCATCGATCCGAGCACGACGACGCTGCACGCGAGCAACGCCGCGACGAGCACGCACGCGATCGCCACGCCCGACGCGACGCGCCGGGTCACGGCTCCCCGCGTCACCCCGCCTCCTCGTCCGGCACCCACGTCAGGATGTCGCCGGGCTGGCATCCGAGCGTGCGGCAGATTGCGTCGAGGGTCGTGAAGCGCACGGCCTTCGCACGGCCGTTCTTGAGCACCGAGATATTCGCCGGAGTGATCCCGATCGCATCCGCGAGCTCGCCGACGCCGATCTTCGCGCGGGCGAGCTCGACGTCGAGGTTGATGACGATCGCCATCAGACGACCTCGGACAGCTCGCGCTCGAGCCGCGAAGCCTTGCGCAGCAGTCCCTGCATCACGGCGACGAGGAGCGAGAGCCCGATCCCGACGAGGACCGTCATGACACCGGCGATCGCGACCATCGGCGATCCGGCCCCGCCCCACCAGATGACCGCGACGCCGATCGTGACGAGCGCCGTCGCGGCGACGATCGACCCGAGGACCACGCTCACCCATGCGAACGCAGATTCGCGGAAGATGCTGTCGGTACGGACCATGGAGAGTAGCCGCCAGACGCAGACGAGCACGACCTCAACACAGAGGATGAGCAGGATCGGCAGCACGATGCCGGGGACCCGCAGCGGCTCGAACTCGGGAGCGTCGTCGGCCATCGCGTTCGACACCATCGGGATGAACCACGCCTGAACGAACAGCAGCCCCGCGAACAGCAGCGCGATCAGCCCCTTCGCCGTCAGGATCGTCGCATCACGCATCACCACTCCTATCGTTTATCCACAGATATCTATCGATAAACGATACTCTACGGACCGAAGGACGGCACCCGGCTTCGTTCAGATGACGATTGCCGGCCGCTCGTTCAGAGTCACCTCAGCCCGCCACGAGGCGCTGGGTGCCTGCCTCGTACTCCGTGAGGTCGCCCGTCTCCCCCGCCGCGGCCGCGCGGCGGCCGACCACGAGCATGTAGGCGAGGAAGACGCCGAGCGCCGCGGCTCCGATACCGATCTTGATCGCGTGCGGCCAGTCTTGGCGCGTGACGAATCCCTCCACGAGGCCCGAGAGCCCCAGGAAGATGATGAGTCCGATGACGACGGTGGCGAGGGCACGCCCCTCGGCAGCGAGCGCGGCCCCCCGCGATCGCGCACCCGGCGCGATCCAGGCCCAGAAGATCCGAAGTCCCGCTGCACCGGCGACGAAGATGCACGTCATCTCGAGCAGACCATGCGGAAGGATGAACAGCAGGAAGTCGTCGCCGTGGCCGAACCAGTTCATCACGGCTGCCGAAGTGCCGAGCCCGACGGCGTTCTGCATGAGCACGTACACGGGCCAGATGCCGGTGATGCCGAACATGATGCACTGCGCCGCGATCCACGCGTTGTTCGTCCACACCATGCCCGCGAACACGCCCTCGGCGTGCTCGCTGTAGTACGCGACGAAGTCCTCTTCGGCGTACTGCTCCAGCTGCGCTTCGTCGCCGAGGGAGGCCATGTACGCGGGATCCTGCTGCGCCCACCAGCCGACGAGCGCCGTGATCCCGACGAAGGCGAGCGCGACGATCAGCACGTCCCAGCGGATCCGGAACAGCGCCGCCGGCAGCTGGCGCGCGAAGAAGCGCGGCACCTGTCGCATGACGTTCTCTGGTGCGCCCGTGATCTTCAGGCGCGCCCGCGCGAGGATGTTCGAGACGTAGTCGCCCGTCGGCGTCCGCCCGACCGAGGTCTTGATATCGGCGAGATCCGCCGACGCCGCACGATACAGGTGCACGAACTCGTCGGTCTCGGCGCCTGTGAGCCGACGGCGGCGCGCGAGCTCGTCGAGGCGGTCCCATTCCGAGCGTCGCTCGTCGATCATCGCATCGAGGTTCACCCGTCCAGCCTACGACCCGTCGGAGGTCGTCGCCCGGCCACTGCCGAGTGCCTTCGTGCCCCCGAACGCGCCGAAAACGACTGGCATGCACTCGGGAAGCATCGAGGTGATTGACTGGGCATATGTCAATGCCGGTGACCACGGGGCCGCGCGGCCCGCGCGCGCTCGTCTCCGAAGACGAGGTCCTCACGGGCGAGGCGGTCGCCCTCGACCTGCAGCCGATCGGCCTCGGCATGCGCGTTCTCGGCGGCTTCATCGACGCCGTCCTCGCCTGGGCCCTCTACCTCGCGGTGCTGCTGTGGGGCGTCACGTCCCTCATCGATGCCGGGATCCTCGGCCAGGAGACGTTCCAGATCGTCGCGATCGTGCTCCTCGTGGTGTGCTTCGCGGTGCTCCCGATCACGGTCGAGACCCTCACACGCGGCCGCAGCCTCGGCAAGCTCGCCGCGGGCGGACGGATCGTCCGCACCGACGGGGGTGCGATCGGCTTCCGCCACGCGTTCATCCGCGGCCTCGTCGGCGTGCTCGAGGTGTACATGAGCTTCGGCGGCATCGCGCTTCTCGTCGGCGTCTTCACGCCACGTGCGCAGCGGCTCGGCGACCTGGTCGCGGGAACCTACAGCGAACGGGCGCGGCGCCCGGCGCTTCCGCCGCCCGCGCCCGGAGTCCCCGAACCGCTCGCAGCGTGGGCTGAGATTGCCGACGTCGCACGACTGCCCGATCGACTCGACGCGCAGGTCACGCGCTTCGCCGCCGGGGCGTCGCGCATGGATCCGAACTCTCGGGCGCGGATCGCGGCCGAGCTCGCGGGTGACGTGCGGCCGTTCGTCTCCCCCGTTCCGAATGTGGCGCCCGAGCTGCTCCTCGAGGGCGTGGCGGCCGTGCGTCGCGAACGGGATCGGGCGGCCTTGCGCACCGAGCGCGAGCGCGCGGCCGTCCTGGGCGGCGAGGATCCTATGACCGGCGCTCCCCTCGCCCGCCAGCGCTGAGTTTTCCTCCTCTCCCACACTCGCGCCCCACGGGAGGAGAAGCACGCTCGGGAGGACCCAGGGGTCGAGGATCCCCCTCCGCCATGCGAATCCCCTCCCATAGCGCCCCCTCCCCAGAACGCCACACGCCCGGCGCACACCGGAGGAGAAACACCCCCGGGAGGACCCAGGGCTCCAAGATCCCCCTCCGCCATGCGAATCCCCTCCCGTACGACGGCACACCCTCTCCCCGGAACGCCACGCCACGCCAAGCGCCGCGCACACACCAGAGGAAACCCGCCCCACACTGGAGGAAAAATACCCCCGGGAGGGCCCAAGGCTCCGAGAACCCCCTCCGCCATGCGAATCCCCTCCCAAACATCGGGCCCCCTCCCGGGCACACCACGCGCCCCGCAACGCAGGAGGACAACCACACACGAGGAACCCCGACACGACGCGAGCCACCTCCCGCGTGATACTCCACACCTCCTCGACACCGCCCCGCACACCGGAGGAGAGTTGCACGCGGGAGGCCCCACACGCCGGGATCTCCCTCCCCTACGCGAATCCCCTCCCAAATGTCGACACATCCCCTCCCCGGAACGCCACGCGCCCCGCACACCAGGAGGCCAACCACACACGAGGAACCCCAGCACGGCGCGAACCACTTCCCACGCGACAATCCGCACCTCCCCGATACCGCCCCACCTGGCCGCACAGCGGAGGAACATGACGCTCGGGAGGGGGTCAGGCCGCAGCAACACCCTCCCCTATGCGGATCTCCTCCCACACAACAGCGCACCCCGCCGAAACACCACGCGCACCACCCCACACCCGAAGAGCCCCCCCACCCCACCCCACACACCGGAGGAGAAACGCCGCCCGGAGGGGCCAGGCCGCAGAATCACCCTCCGCTACGCAGATCCCCTCCCGTATGCGACGAGGGGCGCCCCAGACCGCGTCGTCGCGGCCGGCGCGCTCAGCTCACTCGCGGAAGGCCTCGTGGCGCAGGACCACCCATCCCTGGGGAACCGACAGCCGGTCGGTGTGCAGTGCGCAGAGGTCGTGCGCGTGCGGATCGTTGCCGGCCCCGAGCGGCCCGAGGGCGGCCATCCGTCCCTCGTAGTCGAACGTGAGCGTCGACACCGCCTCCCGGCGACAGGCAACCTTCGAGCAGATTCGTTCACTCACACGGAAGAGCATATGCTGACGGCATGAGGTGGTTCGATCGTGCGCGCCGCGATCGTCAAGATCCGTCGGCCCCGGCCCCGCGCCCTGCACGGCACGGACGGCACGGCCGCGTCGGGCGCAGCCCCGTCACGAAGCCCCCGCTGCCGTCGGTGGGATCACGGTTCGACCGCTTCGACGTCGCCGTGACCTCGACGGCCGACTTCCTCCGGGCCACGTGGCCCGAGTTGAAGGACGTTCGCTTCGAGGTCGGCAGCATGCCGATTCACGAGGGCGATGGGACGGTTCCGCGCTGGTCCATCGATCGAGAGCGCGGCCTCATCATCATCTACCGGGTCGCAGTCGAGCGCCTCTCGAAGGCGCACGGCGTCCCCATGCATCGCGCCGACGAGTTCCATCGGCGTGTGCTCGTCGAGGGGGCCGTCTTCCGCGCCGCGGGCGAGTTCCTCGGCAAGGATCCCTGGGATCTCGGAGCGGATCCGTTCCACTGACGAACGCCACCGATCACGGTGCGACGCGGATGCTCTCCGGCGCGGCGGGATCCGGCTCGATTGGGAACGACGCGATCGCGCCGTCCGCGGCGACGCTGGCTGATCCGACGATGCGGCCGGCCGCAACCGACAGGCGATAGGTCTGCGCGTCGTCGACGACGCTCGTGACCGAGCGCCCCGGTGCGATCTCGAGTGTCTGCGCGTCGCCGCCGGATACAGGCTCGACCGCGATCTCAGCGGTCTCCTCCCCGACGTTCGCGAAGCTCAGTGCGAAGGCGTCGTCCGGTCCGGAGGGGATGCTCACGAGGCCATCCTGCGAGAGCTCTTCCCCGGGAACGAACCATGCGTAGTCGTCACCAGCGACTTGCCGCACGGCGCCGACGAACGGAGTGTCCCCTGCCATCCGCACGGAATAGCTCCCGGGTTCGAGAGAATCGAAGCCGAGGCTCATCGGAGCATCGGGCGTGAGGTCTGCGGTCGTGGACACGACCTCCTCGCCCGTGGATACGTCGACGATCGACACGTCGACAGTGCCTTCCTCCCCTGCCGTTCCGAGAAGGCGGAGTTCCGTCGGCTCCTCACCCGTGCGGGCGGCGGATTCGGTCACGACAACGCGCGGGATCACGCTGTCAGTCCGGGGCAGGATTCCCGGCTGCAGATCGAGTCCGCGCGGGTCCAGAGTCACGATCCGACTCGACTGCAGCGTCGTGCGGACGGGTGCGCCCTCGGCCAGCACTCGGATGACGGGGCTCTGCTCCCCCGCCGCGATGCTCGCGACGGGGATGGCGCGCTGGGTGTGCGGAGGAAGAGCGATCTCGCCGTTCGCCGGCACGCTTCGGCCGTCGACACCGTACACCGACAGTGAGACCGTCGCCGCGACGTCGGACGGGTTCGCGATCGTCAGGATGTCTGTCGTTCCGGTCGCGACTGTGGCCCCCACGATCCACGACTCGGGGCTCGCCGTGCGGCAGGCCGACGCGGCGTATCCCGTCAGATCGGCTTCCGCAACAGCGACGGATCCCGCCGCGGCGACCGAGATCGGCTCGCCCTCCTGCGGCATCTGCGAGACGGCGAGGGATGAGGCGACGTCCGGAAGATCGATCGTCCGCTCGGACACCGGATCGGCATCATCCCCATTGCGCATCGTGACGGACATGTCGGCGACTGCTTCGATTCCCCGAGCATCGCTCGCGTCGCGGCCGAGCGCGAGAATGGGCCCGTCGCACGCAAGCACCGTCTCTGCGGCGATGGGGGTGACCTCGACGCGCGGGCCCGAGCCCGCTTCGTCGGAGAGACCCGTCGCCGTCACGAATGGCCACGGCTGCACGGCCGCGGCAACCGCTGCTGCCGCGAGAAGGATCCCGGCGGTCGACCCTCCGATGCGTCGCGCCAAGAGGCGTCGATCACTCATACCGTGTCCCTCCCCTGAGGCCCGAGCGCCCGCGGCACGAGACGAGCCTGCTCACGCGTGCGCCGCGTCGGGATCGCAAGCAGCAGCGCGGAGACAAGGATCGCGGCCTGGCCGACCGTGATGGCCCACGCAGCCGCCGCTTCCGCGGTCGTGAGCTGCGCGCGCTCGGACGGGTCGGATCCGAGACGCCACAGCACGCCGCGGGGAGTCTCGCCGACGCGCACGAAGCCGCTGCGCTGATCCATCGATGCCTGCGCGGTGAGCGCCATCATGCGCTGCTCCGCGTTCGGTTCGGCGACCTGCAGCCGCAGGAGGACGAACGTCACGCCTGCGTCGCTGAGCGGTTCGGTCACGGGTTCTGCACTTCCCGAGATGATGTCGCCCGCGACTTCGGCGAGGCGCTCGTCCGTCGCCGTGGGGACGACAGCCGATCGCGCGTATGTCGAGGCGCCGCTGAGCGTCTCGCTGGCGCCCCACACGACATCGGCCCCGACGGATCCGTCTGCGATCGGCGTGAGGATGAGCGTGCCCACCGCGTCGTCATCACGCGCCTCGGCCGTCACGTACGCGGGAAGGGTCGTCGCATCTCCGGAGTGCAGCGGCGTCGCTCCACGATGCAGGGCCGTCATCTGCGGGACGACGGCGACGACGACACAGGCGACGGCCACGACTGCGGCGGCCGGACCCCAGCGGTGCGAAGACAGCGTCTCGAGCGCGATGGCCGCCGAGATCGCGATCCCCATCCACGCAAGGCTCAGGGCACTTCCGGGCCAGACAGCGACCAGCACCCCGTCGTTCGCAATCAGCTGCGCATGGACGGCCACGATCGCTGTCACGACACCGAGGGGAACGGCCGCCAGCGCGAACAGTGCGACATCGAGACGACGCGTGGCCGGAGCGAGCAGGGCGAGGAGCGCCGCCGGTGCGAGGAGAAGCGGGACCCACCACGTCGCCACCGGCGCATCCGCGGATCCGATGCCGAGATCGGCGAAGGCGCGGGACCACGCGGCGACGCCGTCGACGAATCCCGAGGCGACGACGCGTACGCCCTCGGTCGCGAACGGCACGGTCGCCCCGGGGTCGGCGAAGATCGCCCATCCGGTTCCCCGCGCCAGCTGCTGCCACACGAGCGGAGCGAACAGCGCGAGGGAGGGGAAGATGAGCCAGACGACGCGCCCGATCCCCCGGCGCGCGCGGACGATCGCGAAGACGAGACCTACGGTCCAGAGGACGATGCCGGCGGGCACGAGCGAAGGCGCGCACGCGAGCACACCCGCAAGGAGCAGGGATGCGGCGCCGGCCGTCGTCCAGGACCGATGTGCGGCCGCGACGGCGAAGACGAGCCACGGGAGGAGCACGTGCACGAGCACGGCCGTCGGCCGGCCCTGCATCAGCGCGTCCCAGAACGGGGGCGCAGCTCCCCACAGCAGGGCGAGTCCGATGCGCGCCGCGCCCGAGGAGGCTACGCGCGTCGCCGCGAACCACCCGCCGGCGACGGCGAGCGGCAGCGCAAGGAGCCAGAGCAGCACGAGTGCGGCCGATGGCGCCGCGGGCGACAGCGTTCCGAGCAGTGCGACGACCGCCGCGAACGGATCCGCGGCGCCGACCTCCGCGATGCCCTCCGGCCGCAGGCCGTACATCGCATCCGACCAGAGGCCCTGCACCGTGCGACGCAGCGGCAGGAGCGCTCCGCCTGCCATCGCGGGCCAGGTGAGCAGAGCGACGAAAGCGGTGACGCTCACGACGAGCGCGCCGAGCACCGTCCAGGCACCGCCGCTCGAGAAGAAGCGCAGCGGCGCGCGCACCGTCTGTCCTGTGTCGTCGGCGGCATGCTGATGCTCGCGCAGGCCCGCCCGGCTCAATCGGAGAGGATCCACCTGACGCCACGAACCCGTGCGGAAACGCCGCAGGCGCCTGCGCGACCGGACGATCGAGCCGAACCGCACCATCGTCGTGACAGCCGCCATCCACTCGGGCGCCACTCTCCCGGGCCGCTTCGCGAGGAGCGCGAGGATCGTCGCCCAGAGCGCGAGAGGCAGAAGCAGAAGCCACTGCGCGGGCAGAGCGATGAGGGGCGCGTAGGCGAGGCGTCGGTGCAGACGCGCGACTCGCACCGTGTAGGCGCGGGCGAGAACGTGCTGAGAGGAAGGCACGACCGCGACCCTCGCCTCCGGCGCAAGAGCGACACGTCGACCGCCGAGGCGTGCGCGCACCCCCAGGTCGAGGCCCTCGTCGACGCCGAGAAGTGCGGGATCAGGAACAAGATCGCGCAGGACGTCCGCGCGCACGAGCATGCCGCGAATGTCGGCCCCGAGCACGTCGTCGTCGGTGTCGTGCTGTCCCTGGTCGTACTCTCCGTGCGCGAGTTCGATCGCGCGACCCGAGCGCGTCATCGTCACGCCGAACGACTCGATGCGGCGTTCGTCCCGCGCTCGGACGAGCTTCGGCGCAGCGAGAGCGACCGACGGCTGGCGCTCGAGCGCGGCCAGCAGCCGCTCGAGAGCCTGAGGCTCCGGTGCCGCATCGGCGTCGAGCAGCCATGCGGCGCGTCCGTCGGGAATACGTTCGAGCGCAAGCTCGACGGCGCCCGCGAAGGGGATCCGTTCGGGCGCATGCACTGCGATATCTGCACCCGACGCGTCGACAACCGCGTGAAGCGGCGCAGCATCACCGCAGACGACGACCGAAAGGCCGGCGATGGGTACGGTCTGAGAGCGCAACGCGGTGACCGCGCGCTCGAATCGCGACGAAGCCGCGGGGGTCGACCGTGCGACGAGCACAACGTGAACTGGGGCGGGCATGACCCGGCAAGCCTACGGCGGGGCTGTGCACAAGACCTTCACTGACACGCCCGCCGCTCGGGCAGGTCTCAGGAAGCGCGCTGCTCCTGCTGCGCCCGCTTGAGACGGCGACGCTCGCGCTCGCTCAGGCCTCCCCAGATGCCGAAGCGCTCGTCGTTCTGCAGCGCGTACTCGAGGCACTCAGAGCGCACCTCACACGACTCGCAGATGCGCTTGGCGTCGCGCGTCGAGCCGCCCTTCTCGGGGAAGAATGCCTCGGGATCGGTCTGCGCGCACAGAGCCTCGCTCTGCCAGGAGAGCGCGCCGTCGTCTTCTGCGGGGGGATGCGCACCGGGGACGCCGAGGTCAACGGGGTCGACGAACCAGTCCGCCGGTGCCTCGGAACGGTAAAACGGTGCGGTCATGGTGCTCTCCCCCTTGGGCAGTCCCTCGTGATGGGTACCTTCCCTGGGTAATTACACCCGTGTGATTCGAGAAATTCAAGTCGCAGATCGTAGAGCGGTTCATCCGCGGATTGAAGGTTTGACCGCTCTCGGCGTGTCACAAACCCGGCTGAGCGACGAAGACCTCCCCTGCGCCCGTCACCGACATCTCGCCTTCTTCGTCCGCGAGGAAGGCGGCACGCCCGGGAACGAGGCGCTCACTGCCGCCCCCTGCCGAGATCGTCACCTCCCCTGCAACGCAGAGCGCGATCGTCGGCCCGCTCAGCGCAACATCGGCCCGTTCGCCGCCGGCCACGATCGCGTGCAGCAGCCGGAAGTCGGCGATGTCGACGGGATACTCCTCGAATCCCGTACGACCCGATGAGGCCGCGATGGGGAGGACGAGCGGCACAGGCCCCGAGCGGCGCTCGAGCACGCGCATGAGCTCCTCGACGTCGATGTGCTTCGGCGTGAGCCCCCCGCGCATCACGTTGTCGCTCGCCGCCATGATCTCGATGCCGAGTCCCGACTGGTAGGCGTGGAGCTGGCCGGCGCGCAGGAAGAGCGCCTCACCGCGCCCCAGCGTGACGAGGTTCATCAGCAGCCCCACGATGACGCCGGGGTCTCCCGGAAACTCGGCGGCGTTGCGGCGCGCGTTCGCGAGCTCGGCCGCAAACCTCGTCGACCTCGCGTCGGCGAGCGCCGCGATGATCTCGTCGACAACGTGCTGCGAATTGCCCGACAGGAGCCACCCGACGGCATCCGCGAGCGCGTCGTCATCGCGGATCCGCTCACGCAGCGGCGCCGCAGCGGCGCCGATCTCGGCGAGGAGCTCGCGCGTCGCAGAGACCTCGCGGAGGCCGCACAGCGCGACGAAACGATCGCTCAGCGCCACGACCATCTCAGGCTTGTGATTGTCGTCGATGTAGTTTCGCGGGGTGCCCTCCGCGATGTCACGCTCGGCTTCGAAACCGGCCTCGGCCTGTTCCTTGGTCGGGTGCGCCTGAATCGACAGCGAACGGGAGGCCGCGAGGATCTTGAGCAGGTACGGCAGGCGCCCTGCGGGCCCCACCTCGATGTCCTCGTCGCGAATCCACTCGTCGAGCGTGCGCCCAGTGCCATCGTCGACGTCGGACGGATCGGCGGGATGGTCGCCGAACCACACCTCGGCCTCGGGACCGGGTGCCTCCTCGCGGCCTTCGAGCGCGGCGATGAGCGAACGCGATCCCCAGTCGAAAGTGCGCGGGGCGTTGGTCAGGCGTGCCAGCATGCGCCCAGCCTATGCGCCGCGCGCACCATTCCCGACGCGCACCGTAGTCTGAAGGGCATGGCGCAGCTCTCTCGCTTCCCCGTCGCGCCCCCGCATCGCGCGCCCGAGCGCGAGGCCACCGCGCATCTCGCGCTGCGCGCGTACGCGACGTTCGTGCTGTTCTCGGCGCTCGCCTATTCATGGTGGTACAACCTGCTCGGCCCGATCGCCGCGGTCGCGCTGCTCAGCGCGACGGTCGTGGCAACGCTCGCCATCTGGGTTCCCAACCTTTCGAGGCGCCGCGGCGCCCAGGCGTACGCGTGGCGTCGCCTGCCCTGGATCGCGCTGGTCTACGTCGCGTTCGCGATCACGTCGGTGATCTGGTCCCAGTGGCCCGCCGCAACGGCCATGACCTGGGCAGTGCTCGCCGGCGTCACACTGCAGGCGCTTTTCCTCGCCGACATGCTCACGTGGGGCGAGATCGTCCGCGGTCTCGAGGTGGCCCTGCGCTGGATCATCGGCGGCTCCCTCGTGTTCGAGGCGTGGGTCGCGCTCGTCGTCGAGCATCCGATCCTGCCGAACTTCTTCCCCGTGTCGGGCGAACCGGATCCGCACTGGTATTGGGTGCGCGGCAATCTCTTCGACTCGTTTCTCGTCGGCGATCGAGTGCAGGGCATCGTCGGCAACTCGAATCTCCTGGGAATGCTGTGCGTGCTCGCGCTCATCGTCTTCGGCGTGCGGATGCGCATTGCGATCGTCGACCGTCTCTCGCGAGAGGTCGTCATCTCCCGCGCGGTGTGGATCCTGCTCGCGGTCTGGCTGCTCGTGCGGGCCGGATCCGCGACGAGCGCGGTCGCGGGCGCCGTCGCGGGCGCCGTGCTGCTCGTGGCCCTCGCAATGCGACGACAGGCGACGCCCGGCGGCCGCACGCGCGTCTACGCCGTCTCCACGGGCCTCGCGCTCGCCCTCGGCGCGATCTGCTGGCTCGGATACGACCGGATCCTCGGGCTCCTCGGACGCGACGGTGACCTGACGGGGCGCGCCGACATCTGGGCAACCGTGATCGACCGCGCTCTCGCGCATCCCGTCATCGGCAACGGCTTCTCCTCGCCCTGGGTGCCGTGGGATCCGGCCTTCGACGGGTGGATCGTCGACCACCACATCTCGGTTTTCCAGGCGCACAGCATGTGGCTCGACGCCTTCCTCCAGCTCGGTGCACTCGGGGTCGTGCTCATCGCCGGCGTGTACGGATCCGCCGTGTGGCGCACGTGGTTCTTCGCGGTCGACCGTCCGCGCTGGGACGCGCACGACGACCGCGCCTACTCTCCCCTCACGCTCGTGCCGATCCTGGTTCTCTGGGCCCTCCTCGCACAGGGTCTCACCGAGTCGAACCCGATCATGCTGTGGGGCTGGATGCTCACGGTGCTGTTCGTCAGCAAGGTCAAGGTGACTCCCGAGCTCACCCACCCCGACCGTGACGCCGAGATCGGCACCCGGTCCCCGCGGCGCGGAATTCTGCGCACCGCCGACCCCGCCGTCCGCGCAGAGAGCTGAGGCGCGCCGTGACGTCGATGCGCCGCGCCGCAGCCGCTGCGATCGCCGATCTCCTGCGATCCGCGGCCTTCGCGCGAGCGTTCACGCTCACGGCCCTCTCCGCTGCATTCCTCACGCCCGCGATCCACAGCGTCAACGGCATCGTCACTCTCTCCTCGATCGTCGCGGGGCTCGCGGCCGTCGGCATCGCGATCCTCCTGCTCCGCCGCGACGAGCTCTCGTTCGTCGGCTTCGCCCCCACGAGCCTCGCGCTCTTCGTCCTCTGGGCGCTCGCAAGCCTCGCGTGGACGCTCGACGGCGCCCAGGGGCGCACGATCGCCGCATGGCTCTCCCTCGCCGGCTGGGCCGTCGTCGCCATCACGATCGCGCACGTGCGCGACACACTGCAGATCGCACGTGCAATGGGCGATGTGCTGCGCTGGCTCCTGACGGTGTCACTCGTCGTCGAGATCCTCTCGGGGATCATCCTCGACGTCCCGTTTCCGACCCTCGGCGTCGAGGGCCTCATCAGCTTCGGCGGCCCCGTGCAGGGACTTTTCGGATCCCGGAACCTGCTCGGATTCGTCGCCGTGCTCGCCCTCATCACGTTCGTCGTCGAGTGGCGCGCGCGGGCCGTTCCCCGACACGTAGCCGTCTATTCGCTCGCGATCGCCAGCGTGCTCGTCGTGCTGTCCGGATCCCCGACGGCCCTCGTCCTCGTCGTGATGCTGCTGTTCGCGGAACTCGCTCTCGCGATCGCGCGCCGCACGCCGCGTGATCGGCGGCGGCGCGTCGATATCGCGGTCGCCTCCCTCACCGCCTTCGGTTTCGTCGCGGCCCTTGCGATGCACCGCCCGATCATCGACTTCTTCTCGGCGCGCTCGGGCTTCGCATCACGCGCCGAGCTCTGGAGCGAGACCATCTCGTGGGTTCGGCATCGCCCCATCAACGGCTGGGGACTGTTCGGCACGTGGGAGGACCAGCCGTTCCCGACGAACATCATCAACAACACCCTCGGCGTACCGAACGCCTCGGCGCTCAACGCGTACCTCGACGTCGTCCTCCAGCTCGGCTGGGTCGGACTGCTCCTCTTCGCCGCGTTCTCCACGATCGCTCTCGCACGCGCCTGGCTCGCGGCCGCCGACCGGCGCTCTGTCGTATACGCCTGGCTGCCGCTGACTCTCGTCGCCCTCCTCGTCGAGTCGGCGTTCGAGAGCTATACCTTCAGCGACCTCGGCTGGATGCTCCTCGTCGTGTGCGCGGTGCGCGCCGGTCGAGAGCGATCATGGCGCACGCGTATCGATCCGACGGCGCCGATCCCGCCGCCATCAGCCGCCCCCGCCTCACCTCAGGACCGCCGAGGTTCCGGCGGGTAGGCTCGTGACGGCCGTACGCGTCCCGCACGCAGGCCCCCGCCACATGAACCTGCCGGAGCTGCCACACATGCCGTTCGTCCTTCAGAACGTGGTCTTCCCCGCTGACCGCGACCCCGACCTGCTGTCGCTGTATCTCGATGCCGACACCTGGTCGACGATCGACGAGAAACCCGTGCGCGTCACGAACCACGCCCATATCGGCGACGTGCTCGGCCGAAACAGCATCCGCGTGCGCGCCGGAAGCCGCACCTCGTTCGCCAGCTACTTCAACGCCTTCCCGGCGTCGTATTGGCAGCACTGGACGAGCGTCCGCGCGATTTCGCTCACCGTGCGCACCGAGGGGCCCGGCACGATCCTCGTGTACCGCTCGAACGGCTCAGGTGTGCAGCAGCGCCTCTACACCGCCGAGGTGACCGGCACGGCAGAGACGTCGTTCGACATCGCGCTCACGCAGTTCTCAGACGGCGGTTGGATCTGGTTCGACGTCGTCGCCGATCGCGAGCCCGTCGTGCTCGCCGGCGCGGAGTGGTCGACCGACGCCGAACCGGTCCGCACGGGCAAGGCATCTCTCGGGATCACGACCTACAACAAGCCCGGCTACTGCGTCGAGACGCTCCAGTCCCTTGCCGACAGCCCCGATGTGCTCGCCGTCGTCGATCGGATCTTCCTCGTCGACCAGGGCACCGAGCGGGTGGATCAGCGGGACGAGTACCCGGAGGTCGCCCACGCCCTCGGCGAGCAGCTGCACGTCATCACGCAGCCGAACCTCGGCGGATCGGGTGGCTTCGCGCGCGCCATGACCGAGACGATGCGCCGCGAGGAGAGCGACTTCGTGCAGCTGCTCGACGACGATGTGCGCATCGAGCCCGAGTCGATCCGCCGCTCCGTGATCTTCGGCCGCTACGCCTCGAAACCGGTCATCGTCGGCGCCCACATGTTCGATCTGCTCGACAGGCCGCGCCTGCATGCGTGGGCCGAGGTCGTCGACGAGGAGCCGTTCATGTGGCGCACGCTCTACCAGGAGCAGATGCCGCACGACTTCCGCGAGCAGAACCTCCGCCAGTCGCGGTTGCTGCACATGCGCATGGACGCCGACTACAACGGATGGTGGATGTGTCTCATCCCGAAGTCCGTGATCAAGGAGATCGGGCTCCCGATCCCCGCCTTCATCAAGTGGGACGACGCGGAATTCTGTCTTCGCGCGGACGAGGCGGGTGTCCCGACGGTGACGCTTCCGGGCGCGGCGCTCTGGCACGTGTCCTGGGTCGGCAAAGACGACTCGACCGACTGGCAGGCATACTTCCACGCCCGCAACCGCATCGTGACGGCGTTGCTTCATTCGGGTGCACCCGAAGGCGGGCGGCTCCTCCGCCACAGTCGTCGCGTCGACCTCAAGCACCTGATGATGATGCAGTACTACCCCGTCGCCCTCCGCAATCGGGCGCTGCGCGACATCCTGTCGGGCCCCGAGCACATGCGCCGTACCCTGAGCACGCGCATGCCCGAGGCACGTCAGCTGGCGAAGCGATTCCCCGAGACCGTCGTGCACCGGGATCCGAAAGAGGTATTGCACTCCCGACGAGGTCGCCAGGTCTTCGAGCTACGCGGTCGGCACGATCTCGACAATCCGACGGGCCTGCAGCTGCGCCTCTTCACGGCAAAGGCCCTGCTGAGCCACCTCCTGCGCCGCCCGGCGCCCGAGAACGTCGAGATGCCGGAGGTCGAGTTCGGCAAGGAGGATGCGCACTGGTGGCGCGTCCCCGCCTTCGACTCCGCGCTCGTGAGCGCCGCCGACGGATCCGGCAAACAGGTGTACACGCGTGACCGCGGGAAGTTCCGCGGCATGCTCCTCGATTCGATCCGCCTGCACCGTCGCTTGAAGCGCGAGTGGCCCCGGCTGGCGCGCGAATACCGTGAAGCGCTCCCCCGGCTCGTCGCTCAGGAAGAATGGAACGCGAGCTTCGAGGCCGACGCATGACCCTCCCCTCCCAGAAAGCCACCGACGTGACGACATCCGCCTTCGACCCCGCAACGGCGACGATCGTCGTCGTCACCTACAACCGTGCGGCGCTCCTCGCCCGCCATCTCGAGTCCGTCGGACGCATGGATCCGAAGCCGGGCCACGTCGTCGTCATCGACAACGCGTCGACCGATGACACCACCGAGGTCGTCGAGCGACTGCGAGAGCAGGCCGGCACCGAGATCGTGTACCGACGACTCGACGAGAACACCGGTGGTGCGGGCGGGTTCAGCGCCGGAATGCAGACCGCGTATGAGCTGGGCTCCGAGTGGATCTGGCTGATGGACGACGATGTCGAGGTGCTCCCCGACGGCCTCGCCCGCATGGGGCACTGGACCCCGCGGTTCCGCCACATCCAGGGGCGCCGATACGACTACGACGGATCCGAGTTCTACTGGCAGTATCGCGTGTCGACGGCGCTCGGAATCCCGATCCCGTTCGCACCGGCCGGCTTCGACGACTCGGGCTACCGCGAGATGAACTCGGGCTGCTTCGAGGGGATGTTCATCCACCGAGACCTCGTCGCGAAGCTCGGCCTGCCGGATCCGCGGTTCTTCATCTACTGGGACGACACCGTCTACGGATACCTCGCCTCGCTGCACACTCCGTGCGCGATCGTCGACGAATTCGTGTTGCAGCGCACGCGCGAGATCAAGCAGTGGGACATGGGAACCCGCCACCTCAACGCGTCGAGCGATATGTACCGGTACTACATCATGCGCAACCGCGGCATCATGGCGCACTACTACGCCGCCAACGGCGACTATCGCCCCGTTCCGTTCGCCATCGGGACAGCGGCGACATTCGCGAAGGAACTCATCCGACTGGCTTTCGTCGAACGCAAGATCACGAAGAAGGGCTGGGGGAACCTTTGGCGCGGCATGCGCGACGGGCTCGCGATCGCGCGCGACAGGGACTACGGGGTCATGCCGCCGCTGGCGACCGCGAAGTGAGAGTGAGATGGTGCTGACGACAGGCGAGGGCTCCCACATCCACAAAGAGGTTCGATTCCTTCACAACGACTCGAGCGAGATCCGCATCGGCATGCGGGCAAAGATCTATCGCGGCACCGAGATCATGGGATCGGTGACGATCGGTGACGACGTCTTCATCAACCGCGACGCCTATATCCGCCCACAAACCACTATCGGCGACCGAGTGAGTATCGGACCGTTCGTCCGGATCGTGACCGATACACACGACATCGGGTCGCATGACAAGCGCGCGGGCGCGGTGCGCCACGATCCCATTTCGATCGGCGATGGCTCATGGGTCGGCGCGTCGGCGACGATCCTCGGCGGTGTGACGATCGGTGCGGGATCCATCGTCGCCGCCGGCGCGATCGTGACGGCGGATGTGCCGGACGACGTTCTCGTCGCGGGCGTTCCCGCAAAGATCGTCAGGCGCCTTCACCGGTAAACAACCGTGCGCTTTCTCGAGCGCGCATCGCCACGCGCACTTTGCATTATGATCCGGTCTCGAGGAATAGTGACCCAAACGGATTTCAACACATTTGCCGATCTCGTCACCACGGCCCTCAGCCGCCGACCACCGCAAACAGCAACTCAACGATCTCATTCTACGGATCACCAACCAGTACGCCCCACTGAAACATAAGGGGTGTACGCCACTTCGACAAGTGGCAGCGCGGCATGCTGCATCCCAATACACCACCCTACGACGCCGTACATGTGTTCAGTCAGGAGTCCCCGGTTGAACCTCCCCCGTCGTGTACACTTGCCACGTTGATCGCCGCTTCGACTTGCCGATCAATCCACCGGAACTGATACCAGTGGACCCACGACGCAGACCGGTGCCGGACATGCGCACGGAGGTTGGTTCCCCCTTGTCGCACTATGGCGCGATCAGTTTTCACAGCGGGGAGAAGAGATGAAGTTCTGGCACCCAAAGAAGCGTAGACAGAATTCCAAAGTAAAGATCTCTGAGATCGCCGTATTGTCGGCCCCTCGAAGCGGAACGAACTTCTTCTGCGAGTGCCTTGCTGATCTACCTGAGGTCATGGGAATGCACGAGATATTCAACAAGGATGGAGTCTTCGGCGTCGACTCCGATCGCAAGCTTTCCATCCTCAACGAGGTTACCGGACTCAACGCATCCTCACTGAGATCCGAACAACTCATCAACTTCTTTCGAGATCGACCCATTGAAGCAGTAGAAGCGCTTTCTGAAACTGCTCGACAGATCGACAAGAAATTCGTTTCGTACAAGATATTCCCGGGACACGTGAGCAATCCCTCACTCGAGGAATTTTTATCTGCGAAGCACCGCTATCCGATCGTGTTGACACGCAGACGATTGGACGTATACGTGTCCCTGCAGAAGGCGCGAATCTCGAAATCATGGCGCCACTCAGATACCAGCGATCTGAAACCAAGAATCGAAACCCATGAATTCTTGGAGTGGTCGAAGGCGAACGATGATTGGTATCGACAGATCACCGATTCCCTGGACAGACACGGTCGAAGTTTTAGGATCCTCAGCTACAGTGCGGATGTAGATGTCCCTAAGTCAGAACTGATGCGCAATCTGGTCACGACACTGCGCTTCGAAGGAATCGACGTCTCCGCACCTTCCGCACCTGAGGCCGAGCGGTTCAATCGGCAGGACCTGAAGACGGATCCGTTCTCGAAGATCGCCAACGGTGACGAGGTACATCAGGGACTTGCCAAGCAGGGAGTGCTCTCATACGCTCTCGAGGAGCCGCTTTCCGGTCATCCCGCGAAACATGGTCTCGTCAAGAGCTCACAGTGAGTCCCGCCGCCACGCCACGCTGAGAAGCACGCGTGACGTCGATCACCGACGCGATGCGCAGTACTCGCTGCAGGGGCGGTGCGACGACGATACGCGGTTCCGGCCCACCCCACGGCAGAAGAGCCGCGTGAACTGAAACGCGCAGCTTCGGCTCACAGCGGCTCTTGCCACTGCGCACCCTGGTTCAGGCCAGCCTGTTGTTCCACATGGACAGGGCTGACCCGATGGCCATGTGCATGTCGAGGTACTGGTAGGTGCCGAGGCGTCCGCCGAAGTGCACGTCCTTCTCGCCCTTCTGCAGATCGCGGTAGGCGAGTAGACCCGTGCGGTCTTCGGAGGTGTTCACCGGGTAGTACGGCTCGTCGTCGCGCTCGGCGAAGCGTGAGAACTCGCGCATGATGACCGTCTTGTCGGTCGGGTACTGCTCGGCCCGCTCCGGGTGGAAGTGCTTGAACTCGTGGATGCGCGTGTACGGGATGTCAGCGTCCGGATAGTTCATGACGGGCGTGCCCTGGAAGTCGCCGGTCTGCAGGACCTCCTGCTCGAAGTCGAGCGTGCGCCAGCTGAGGGCGCCCTCGGAGTAGTCGAAGTAGCGATCGACCGGCCCTGTGTACACGACGGGGATCTGACCGACGACCGCCTCCTTGTGGAACGGCTGCGAGGCGTCGAAGAAGTCGGTGTCGAGCTCCACGGTGATGTTCGGATGATCGGCCATGCGCTCGAGCCAGGTCGTGTATCCGTCCGTCGGGAGTCCCTCGTACCTGTCGTTGAAATATCGGTTGTCGTACGTGTAGCGCACGGGGAGGCGGCTGACGATGTCGCCCGACAGCTTCTTGGGATCCGTCTGCCACTGCTTCGCCGTGTAGTCACGGAAGAACGCCTCGAAGAGAGGACGCCCGACGAGGGCGATGCCCTTCTCCTCAAAGTTCTGCGCCGTCTTCACGTCGAACTCGCCCGCCTGATCCTTCACAAGCGCGCGTGCTTCGTCGGGCGAGTACGCGGCCTGGAAGAACTGGTTGATCGTTCCGAGTGTGACGGGCATCGGGTACACGACGTTCTTGTGGTTCGTGTACACGCGGTGCACATAGCTCGTGAACGTCGTGAACCGGTTGACGTATTCCCACACCGATTCGTTCGACGTGTGAAAGAGGTGCGCACCGTAGCGGTGCACCTCGATCCCCGTCTCGGGCTCGGCCTCGCTGTACGCGTTGCCGCCGATGTGATTGCGTCGATCGATCACGGTGACCTTGCGGCCCGCGTTCGCCGCACGCTCGGCGATGGTCAGCCCGAAAAAGCCAGAGCCGACGACAAGAAGATCGGTGTCCATGAACGACATTGTTTCATCGAGCGAGGGGGGTTTCTGGCCAGCGCGATCCGTTGCCCCAGGAAAGTCACAAGGTTCGGCGCGGGACGCGGCAGATTCGCGTCTCGGCGAGGGCGTGGTGGTTCACGGCAACTCCCCGCACTGGTCGATGCGGTAGAGGGACGAGTCGCCGTCCGTGGCGACGAGTGTGAACAACCCCCGTTCGACCGCCTCGTGGGGCCCGGGGAAGTGGTTCCCAGAAGGGTCTCCCCCACCGAACTCGTGCGGATCGTAAACGACATAGCGCACACGAAGAGCGTCGAGAGCGTCACAGATCGCGGGGCCTTTCTCAATCCACTCGAGGTTCCAGGCGAGCTCGAGGCGGTCAGGATCCCACTGACCGTTGACGTGCGGGAACACAGGTTCACGCCCCGCGAACAGCCCCGTCAGGGCGGCCCCGTCCCACGGATCCCCGAGAACCCGCTGGCCTGAAGGCACTTCGCGCCGCACGACATCGGCGTAGAACTCCGCTTGGGCGGTTGAGACGACAGCGTCCGTCGCGCGCGCAGCCGGCTGGGCGAAAACCGATCCGATCGCGGCGGTCCCGCCTGTCGTCCCGAGCACGACCGCGGACACCACCGCAACGACAGCCGCGAGCCCCGCACCCGCGCGTGCAGGGAACGCACGAAACCACGGCACCGCGCGCGCGACCGTCAGAACGCCGAGCGCCGCAAGCGGAACCGCGAGCACCGGCAACGCAGCCGCGAGCCGGAATCGGTCCTTGTACCAGACACCCGTCGTGAGCTTCGCCAGCGCCCCGTCGGATCCCGCCGCGAGCGCGAAGAGAACCGCGACGAGCGCGAACGACACGACGATCCAACGCGTGCGCGGGCGGCGCAGTGCGACGCCGACACCCACGAGCACCGCGGCCGCGAGCAGCACCGCCGGCGCAGCTACGACGTTACCGAGACCCGTCATCGGCATCTGCGCGACGACTTGGATGAGTCCGTCCCATACGGTCTGCACCGCCGCGGCCTGCGGACCGTCGAGTCGGTCTGCAAGCGGCTCGTCGAAGAGGCCGAGCCCGACAACTGCGTACGCGAATCCGACCCCAGCGACGACAAGGACGCTCACGCCCGCACTCACGAGCCACCCGACCGCGCGACGGCGCGATCGTCCGCCAGCTCGCCATCCACGACGAAAGGCGATCGTCAGCTCCCAGGCGACGAATGGCAGGCCGATCAGCGCCCACGTCGCCAGCACGCGTGGATGTGCCACGCCGAGCGCGCCCACCGCGAGGACGACTCCGAAAGCGCCGGTAACCACGAAGCGCGCTCTGTCGACGCGGCGGGCCGCACACACACCGCGGACGGAGAGGACCGCGACCCCGACAGCCGCAGGGAGGAGCGCATGAGCGAGGTAGGACGGATAGACCGTGCCCCAGGCGAGCAGGGCATACGGGAACGCACCGAACCCAGCGCCAAGCAGGAGTGCAAGAACGCCCGCCTCGCGCGCCCGCCCGGGGAGGATCGTCTGTGCGAGCCACGCGATCCCCGGGAGCCAGACGAGCACCGCGACGGCAATCCACACCGCGTTGACCGACACGGCGACATCGGCACCGGACATCTGCGCGGTCGCGGCGACGAGGATGTGCCATCCCGACGGGTAGTACGCGATCCCCGGCGCCTCCGTCTCGATCAGCGATCGCAATGTCAGGGGCGAGGCAGAGAAGCCGTCGAGGATCGCGGCGACGGCCGAGAGATGGAAGACGTTGTCGTAGGTCTGCGAGATGCGCTCGGGGCCCGAGACATTCCAGAACGCCACAGTCGTGATGAGGATCGCGCCCGTCGCCCACGCCGCGGCGAAGAGCCAGCGTCCGGCGCGCGGTGAGTCAACCGTGGGGGCGTGCCACCGGATCGCCCAGGATGCGACGGCGAGCACAACCGCCGGAAGAAGTGCCTGCCACGCGGCGAACGGCACATCGACTGCGCCGAAAACGCTCCCGGCGATGCCCCAGCTGAGCACGCTCGCAAGGCCCGACAGGGCGATCCGCATGGCGGTTCCCATGGCGAGTGGCGCCGTCGCGACGAGGCCTGGACCGAGGACGACGACGCCGGATGCCAACAAGGCCGGAATCGCCTGGAACCACGTCACGAGTAGCCCGGCGCGCGTTGTGCACCGAGTTCACGGGCCGAAAGGACGGCGGATGGCGGGATCACACCGACCATCGTCCCATCCCGCAGCCGCACTATTGGTGCGTCATAGGCTGAGGGCGTGTCCAACTACAGCTTCGTCGTGCACGGCCCCTCTCGCCGCGGCGCCATCCGTTCCTGGGTTCAGGCCCACGCACCGCAGTCCGAGGTCTTCACGGTGCCCCTGAGCCTCGGGCGCACACTGACGATCATCAGTCGCGACGTCGCTCGTAGCGTCACCGGCACCACCTTCTTTCGCGGCACACTCATCGCGCCGGACGAGAATGCGATCGTGTTCGGCGCGCCCGGCTGGTCGTCGGCTCCGCAGCGGATCCGAGAACGGGCGGGAGACCACAACGGTATATACATCGCCGCCACCTGGGGCAACGGACTTCGGATCGATCGAGACGTCTTCGGTTCCGGGCGCCTCCTCACGACCTCGGGTCGCGGCTACGCGGCAGCGTCGGATTCACTGCTCGTGCTCGCGGCGCTGCGGCGCGCCATGGGGGACGCGGTCTCACCTCACGAGGAGGCCCTCTTGGCTCGCGTCCCCCGAAACGAGATCGTCGGCCAGCAGATCTCCCCGGATACGATTGTCTCCGAGATCGAGTTCATCCCACCGGGCCGGGGCCTCCGGCTATCCGGCTGGAACTGCGCATGGCGCACCACGGGCGAGCCGATCGGGCGTCGCCTCGAGCCATCGGTCGAATCATACGCTGAGGGCGTCCGCAACGGCGCCATGGATATCGCACGCACGGTCCGTACTCTCACGCAGATCGATGGCTGGCGGGCCGGCCTGCGACTTTCAGGCGGATATGATTCGCGCCTTGTTCTCGCTGGCGCCGTGGCGTCAGGCGTTGCGCGGGACCTTCTCATCGAGGTCGGCGACACGGGACGCCCCGAGCTCGCCGAAGACGTTCAGGCGGCGGTCGACGTCGCACGCGCGCTCGATCTCAATCTCCAGATTCGAGATCTGCGGCCGCAATCGCATGAGCCCGAGGACGGCGAGCTCACAGCGTGGGCCGCGAGTCTGCTGGGCATCTACGATGGCTACGGCCCGATCCGGGACTCTCCCTCGTCGACCAGAACCTTTTCGCTGGATGGCCTGGGGGCGGGCGCCGTCAAAGGCGCCTGGGGCTGGACATCCCTGACCCCTCTCCTCGATCGGGTCCGGGCCCCCGACGACTTCGTCGACCCGGTGAAGGCCCAGTTGACCGCCTCACTACACAGCCTGGGTGCCGATCCCGAAGACGGCAACGCGAGCGAGGTCTACTACCTCGGCTACCGCAACGCGCTGCACAGCTCGGCCTCTTTCGCGCGTCTCCATATGACGGGCATCAGCCCGATCATGCAATTCGGCCTGGCTCGCGTCGGCCATACGGCACGCACGGTCAGAGGCGCCCCACGATACGCAGGAGCTGACGACATCATCATGGACATGGCGGCGTTGCTGTCGCCTGATGTTGCGTCGCATCCTTACGACTCTCCGACGCGCAATCGCGCTCTGTCGAGCCTGCGCCATCGCGCACGCGAACTCGGTGGCACTCTGGCACCGACGGAGGCCAGAGCCGTATTCGGTCACCCAGACGACGTCGTCGCCGGGGCATCGCAGTTCTCCCTGTCGGTCGCACGCGCTGCGGGCTTCGTCGGCGCGCTGACGCCGCACATCGCCTCGGAACACGCGGACGCCGCGATCGATGCACTGCCGACCGCAGCCCTTCGCACGGCATACCTTGATATCTACAAGAACGCTCTCTGGCGGATGGAGAAGTCCGGCCCGGATCTCAGCTTCTCGGGCGTGACGATGCCTCGGATCTCCGCGCTCGGTCTCTTCACCTCCGCCTGACGAGATCACTACAACGCTTCGGAGCGCGTCGGCTCATCCTCGACGAGCAGGCCGAGCGCACTCGCCCGCGCAACCCCTTCGGATAGTCCGGCGTGTTCGCGTGCGATGGCTCTCGCCAGGTGGATCTCCCGCGCACCCACAAGGAGCCACAGAACCTCGTCGCGACGCGTGGGGACCTGCCCATGACCACCTTCGCCAATAGCGATCATCACACGCCGATCGAGCAGGTCGTCGACCGAACCCTTGCGGAGAAACCAGAACAAAGCACGCGCGGCTTCAGCCGTCGCGCCGGTTCCCCGCGAGTACATGATCGTCTGCATCGCAAGTCGGTCCTGGTCGCCGACGAACGCCAATGCACGCGAGATGCTTCGCGCTTCCTCGACCGTCTCCTCGCGCTGAACACCGCGCGAGATCTCTGCGAGGGCGTCTGCTGACGCGTCTCGAAGTTGCCACTGCGGTCGTGCACGCTTCGCGTTCGTCGAAGCATTCTGCCAGAGATCGTGCGGAAATGATTCGAGGAGAGCATCCGCGTCAAACTCAGGTGGCGCCACCGGCCCCAAGTCACGAGCTTCCTCAACGGATGCAGCGAAACGCACGCCGTGGCGTCCGGTTCCCGCGTAGTAGTCGATGTACTTGAACGGGTGTTCGAGCGCCGACCGCAGCGGCCTCGAGGGAATCCCGAAGGCATCCGCGACGATGAGAGCGTGAAGAGAGCTCGCGATCACGAAGCTCGCGCGCGCGATGCGTCCGGTGATCTCGATCGCGTCCCCCCGAGGATCGAGGGCTCCGGGCAGCTGCGTCTCCTTCAGATCGTTCAGATTCGGAACGACCAGTTCACCCCCTGCGCAATCGCCGACGGCGATTTCCGGGCAGACTCGCGGGAGCAGCAAGGCGGGGTCGCCGTACACTTCCGGAGTCTCCACGCCATGTCCGAGAAGCACGGCCCGTGTGTACGGACCGCGGACAGCACGAACATCGAGCGTGATGTCCAAACGCTGTCTGGTCTTCCCGTTAACACCCGACCCCCACACGACATCCTTGGGTTGCCCGAAGTGCAATACGCTCCCGACGGACAGGAGGCGTCCGCGTCGGCGAACCGGGCCTGCCGAGTCGGGATCCTTTCCGAAGCCACGGATCGCGCGGACGATGAGCGGGCCGAGTTCATCCCCGAAATTCGCTCCACCGGCGACGTCGGGACGCCAACGCGGAATCCTCACGCCATCGAGATCATCACCGTCGAATACCACTCGTCACCCGTCTGCCATCATCCAAGCCCCCTGCCCAGTATGGCCGGTCAGGGCTCTGAGTCGGAGCATCGGCACCAGGCCGCCGTTGCGGAGCAGTAGAATCGTAATGATGCATCAGGGTCCTCAGGTTCTCGTCTTCCCCAGTTGGCGGGACAACCCGTTCCTCAATTTGCTCGCGTTGGCGGCACGATCTCAGGGGCGCCGCTTCCTGGGCTCGACCACCTACGAGGGTTTCCGCGAACAGATCAAGCGCCTTCATGCCGGGGACACCGTGCACCTGCACTGGACCCAGCCCTTGCTGCAGAAGGCAGACTCCCCAGTCGAGGCGGAGGGGCGGCTACGCGCGCTGACCGCTGATCTCGACTCCTTGGCCGCGCGGGGGATCTCCCTTGTCTGGACCGTCCACAACCGGCTTCCTCACGAGCTTTCGTATCCCCAAGAAGAACGTCGCCTCATCCGCGCGATCGCGAAACGCGCCGACGCGATTCACATCATGGCACCGGCGACGTCCGAGGTCGTCGCAGAGGTCGTGACAATCGATCCGGCCAAGGTGAGGCTCATTCCTCATCCGAGCTATGAGGGCGTCTACGACTCCGGTATCGACCGCTCCACCGCCCGCGCAAGCTTCGATCTCGACAGCTCAGATCGAGCTGTGCTCTTTCTGGGGCAGATTCGCCCATACAAGGGAGTGGACGCGCTCATCAAAGCGAGCGGTACCGCGTCGCTCGACGACCGGAACGTCGTCCTCATGCTGGCCGGCGCCGTCAAAGAGATTCCACTGGACGAGTTCCAAGCCTCTCTTCCGGACGGGATCCGAACGATCACCGATTTGTCGTTCATCGACGACGGTGACATCTCTCGATGGTTCCGCGCTGCAGACGTCGCTGTGTTCCCGTATCGGGCGATCCTCAACTCAGGCAGCCTGCACCTTGCCGCAAGCTTCCGAACGCCCGTCATCTTCCCCGATGAACCGCATCTCCGCTCGCAGTTCGGCAAGCAGACCTGGGTGGAGTTCTTCGATCCGGCGCGTCCGGCCGAGTCGATCGCCGAGCTGCTGAGCGATCCGACGCTCTTCTCGAACGTCACAGATGCCGACTTCCGTTCATTCACGGACCCGATCTCACCGTGGGCGGTCTCCCGCCAATACGCCCAGCTCCTCGACGAGCTCTCGGCAGGCGCATAGGCCGGCCGACGCATGGCGCTCGGGTCACGTTCCAGGATGCCCCCGTATGATTCCGGGGTGTTCTTCCCAGCGCCCGCCACGCACCGAAAGACTGTGCAGCGTCAAGATATCCAGGGGCTTCGCGCCATCGCCGTCCTCGCGGTGATTGCCGCTCACGTTCTCGGTAGCCCTGACGGGGGTTTCGTCGGCGTCGACGTCTTCTTCGTTGTCTCCGGGTTCCTGATCACCGGGCTCCTACTCCGTGAAGTCGAACTCACGAACCGCATCTCATTCACGCGCTTCTACGTGCGGCGAGCGAAGCGCATCCTTCCCGCCGCCGCCGTCGTTCTCACGGCCACGGTCGTCGGAGCGTTCGTCCTCCTCGGACGAGACCAGGGGAAATCGGTCGCGCTCGATGCGCTCTACAGCGCGCTCTTCCTCGGCAATTGGCGGTTTGCAGCGCAAGGCGTCGACTACTTCCAGCAGGGAACGGCACCGTCCCCGCTCCAGCACTTCTGGTCGCTCGGCGTCGAAGAGCAGTTCTATCTCGTCTGGCCGTGGGTGCTCTTGCTCGTCGTCGTGTTGGCGGCTCGATTCACGAAATGGTCGCCCCGCCGGGTCCGCCTCGCGGGCGCCGCGATGATCTTCCTACTGACGACGGCTTCGTTCGCCTGGGCGATGGTCGAGACGACGAGCAATCACGATTTCGCCTACTTCTCGACCTTCTCACGTGCGTGGGAACTCGGAATCGGGGCCCTTCTGGCGTTCGTTCCACGCCTTGATCTCTCCGCACTCATGCGGCGAATCCTCGCCTGGATCGGCCTCGTCGGCATCGTTGCCTCCTTGTTCATCGTCTCCAGCGCGTCGCCGCTCTGGCCAGCGCCGCTCGCCCTGCTCCCCGTCCTCTCCACGGCACTCGTGCTCCTGGCCGGCGTCGGCGCGCGCGACGGGGAGGGCGCGCCCTGGATCCTTCGCAACCGGATCGCGACCTACGTCGGAGACATCTCGTACAGCCTCTATCTGTGGCATTTCCCCATCGCGATCCTGCTCGTCGCGCTGATCCCGGCTGGCTCAGTTGCCTATATCGCGTTGGCCCTCCTGCTCACCTTCGTCGCGTCCATGGCGAGCTACCATTTCGTCGAGAATCCAGCCAGGCGCGCCGTCTGGTTCCGCCGCCGCGGCCGCGTACTTACCCCGTCTCGCGCATGGCTCCCTCTTGGGTCTGCGATCGCGCTCATCGCTGTCCTCGGTGCCGCCGGCCACGCCACGGTGAGACAACCGGAGACGGCCGTTGCCGGTCCGCAGCTCCTTGCGTCGCCCGAGGAAGAGCCACCAGAGAGCTCCTGCTGGGGAGCAGGTTCGCTCGCATTCCCCGATCGCTGCGCCGACGTCGAACTCGTCGGGCTTGCTCCTTCGCCGACCGAAGCGGAGACCGACACCGCCGGCGCCTACGCCTGCTACTCGACCGACGGCACGATGCAGACGTGCCACTATGGCTCCGAGTCACACGATGCGACCCGAATCGCCCTCGTCGGAGACAGCCACGCAGCCTCACTCCTTCCCGCTCTCAGACCACGTCTGGAGGACCTGAACTGGTCGATGGACACCTACGTTGGGCGTGGTTGTGGACTCGTTGAGGCCGACGTCGTCGAGTCCGACTGCGCGCTCGCGCAACCGGAGATCAACGAGCGACTGCTATCCGGCGACTACGATTCCGTCTTGGTCACGTCGACACGCAAGGTCCAGGTCGATGCCGCGACGAAGTCGAACATGATGGCACGCTTGGAAGCTCTCGGGACGCAGGTGGTCGTGATCACCGACAACCCCCTCCTGGGGGAAGAGACGATCACCTGCACGACGCGGGTCGGCGTGACCCCCGAGAGCGACTGTTCCGAACCCGAGCCTCAGGCGATGGGTTCGGAGGACACGAACGTCTCAGCCGCAGACATCGCAGGAGTCGAGATAGTCGACCTCACGGACCTGTACTGTCTCGATGGGAGATGCCCCGGGATCATCGGGAACGTCATCGTGTATCGCGACGCCGCCGGTCACATCACGGGCACGTGGGCACGCACCCTGAGCCCTTACCTCGTCTCCGCTCTCGAGGAGCACGTCGGGGCCACCTGAAGTGTCGGACCGTAAGCCTTACCCGCGCCCCGCAGCACGGCTGACGAGCCGACGCCCGCCTGCCGCGACGATGATCATCGCGCGGCGCCCGGCACGCAGAATCCAATGGCGACGTCGACGCACGATCAACGCGGTGCCGGCGACTTCGTAGAGAAACGGGTCTCCTGCGTCATAGGCAGGGAGGAGACCGAGGAATCGCGTCGAGACAGGCGCATCCTTGATGGCCACCACGAGAGTAAGTGGCCGGTGCAGCGGGAGCGCATCGATCTTGAATCGTGCGCGCCATTCTCGCCGCCCCTCGTCGAGGCTCCGCCACGATACATCGGATGCCTCGATGAGGGATGCTTCCCGCCCTCCTGCGTCCCACAGCGCAGGCATCACGTCCGCAGACGAGGAGAGCACGGACCCGGTCATCACGATTCCAGTTTTCTCCCCCGAGACCTCGGAGACGCACGCATCGAGATCCGCACGGGTGCGGAGCACCTCGTCCAGGCGCTCGTCGAGAAGCGTCGACTCTGGCACGAACGACGCCAGGCTGTCCCCTAGAAGCGTACGTGATGCTTGTGCGACTCCTCGCCATCCCTCGACGTCCTCGGAACCCCTCGGGGCGGTCAGCATCGCGACTATCGGTGCCGACAGCGTCCGTCCGTCCCCCGAACGGAGGAGCCCGAGCTCCTCAGCGCACACGAGAGCTCGGCGCCACGGAACGAACGCCCCGCTGAGATCGTCCTCCGTAAGGGAGCCCACGGATACCATTGCCACAGCCGCGGCGAACTCGCCCTCGGCTACCAGCTGCAGCGCCAACCTCTTCGCCGCTGGGACATTTCTCGGCACAGTCGGGATCGCGTCAAGGAGGCGCTTGGTCGCTGACGCCACGTCAATATCATCGTCACTCGGTCTCGTCCATCTCTCCAGATAGCGAGAAACATGTCGATAACCGTCGCGATCGTAGATCAGCCTCGCGTAGGTGCGAGCGAGACCCGGATCCCCGCTCTCGGCAACGAGAGCGGCGCAGACCGTCTCCTGGTCGAGGTAACTGAGGATGGAGGCCGCAGAGTCGGCCTTCGCCGTCATCGACCCTGTTCCGGGTCGTTCACGGTACAGATACACAACATCCGGTACGACATCGATGCGCGCCGACGAGAGGTACGCGCGGACCATCGGCACGATGTCATTCGATCTCGGCACATCCGGATAGCTGAGGTCATTGTTCCGCCACCAGTCTCGGCGGAACACCTTGTTCCAGCACGGGCGGCTATAGATGAGCGTCGGGTTCTCCGCGAGAGTCGTGCCGACGGCAGGCTGATCGAAAGCGGGCATGCTGTCGGTTGGCCGCCACGTGTCGACCGTGCTGAACTTGAGATAGTCACCGACCACGATGTCAGAACCCGTCTCGCGCAGGCTGTCTACCATCGCAGCATATGCGCCATCGGGAATGAGATCGTCGCCGTCGGCGAATGCCAGGAAGCGACCGCGCGCATGTGCCACGCCCTCGTTCCGCGCCGAGCCGCCACCGCGGTGAGTCGCCGACATGAGTCGGATCCGCGGATCAGCCGCAGCGAGTCGATTCACGACGTCTACAGTGTCATCCTCCGAGTGATCGTCGACGACGATCACCTCGAGATCATCCAGGCTCTGAGAGAGCACCGACTGCAGCATCTCGCGCACCCACGCGCCGACGTTGTGGGTCGGAACAACGACCGAAAGAACCGGCGTGTCGGTCCGGATGGAGCTTACGATCTCGGACATACCAGGATTCCCCTCCCCGTGGCTCTCATCCGCCAGCCACCCCTCGTGCTGCGAGCCGGTCGCGATCGTAATCTTCCCGCGATGCCACTCGTGCTCCGGTGACTGTGGCGACAACAAGACACGCTACAGCGGCGAGTGCGATCGCCCCGTAGCCGAACCAGCTCATCCCCATGAATGCAACAGGATCGCCCGTCGCCACCGGGGCGGACTCCTCGTGAGACGCCCATGCTGCTGGTATCACCCAGAGCAGGGACGCGATCACGATCAAAACCGCAAGAGCGCTCGTCGCGACCACCGATGCCGATCGCAACCAGCCAGAACGTCGCGCCAGGAATCCGTGCACGAGCGCCGCGAACGACAACGCGAGAGCAGAGATCCCACTATAGAGATATCGACCCTGTGTACCGCGAGTCGGGTTCCCGATGTCCCAGTAGATACCGTGCGCGTTCTGGAAGATCGTCAAGCCGATCAAGAAGGGGTAGCTCAGCAGCAGCGCGAGCATCCAACGCGACCGTGCGAAGAAGAGGGCCCCGATGATGACAACGAGCAACAGGATTCCACCCGCGATTACGGTCGCACTCGGGTGGGCGTTCGAGACATATCCCACACGTCCCCAGAACGTCGCGTTCAGGCGAGTGAAAAACGTGTCGACGAACAGCGCGAACGAATACCCTTCGGCGGCAACGTCCTGGTGCTCTCGTCCGCCGAGAACGCTGGGCTGAAGCGTCCCGAGGATGAGGAGGTTCCGGACCCACCACCACCCCCCGATCGCGAAGGCTATCGCGCCTGGAACGAGGATTCGGATGACCGTCTTCCATACGTTCCTGGTCGACCGCCAGGCTGCGCCCACGGCGAGCACGACGACGACTGGAGCGAGGATCAGCGCATATCCTTTGGCGCCGAGCGCGATGCCGTACGCGGCACCCGCAACAGGGAGAGCCCACGCCGCGCTCCGCGGATCCCGCCACGCCCGTACGAGCGCATAGATGGTCGCACTGCACGCCAGGATGAGGAGGGAGTCATTTGAGATCCTCGATCCGGAGACGGCATACCACGGAATCAGCAACGGAAAGAGTGCTCCCAGCACGCCAGCCCATCGGCTGCCGGTCGCCCAGCGCACAGCGCCCGCAATAAAGGGGATCGCCGCCGCGGTCAGGAATGCCGAGAGCCCACGCAACAGCGCGGAGGCCCGGTCCCAGGGGATATCAGCGCCCCCCGCGAGAGTGACGACCGCCGCGCCGATCACGTAGTACCCGGGCGGGTGCTGCACCATCTGGTCGCGGACGAGGCCCGGGAGGTCCTTGTCGACGACGAACGCAGACCGTTCCTCGGGCGCCGGGAGGTCGTCGAGCTGCGCTCCGTTCGGCATCGATCCACCGCTCTCCATGACCGCCTGCCAGGTCGAAGGGAGCACGTCAGCATCGTATGGTCGCGGCCAACCGCCTCCGTCCACGAGCCGGACAACGGAGTTATAGTGCCTCGGCTCATCAGGTCCTGTGAACGGCAACAAGACGAGCGACCACAGAAGCGACACGAAGAACGTCGCGAGAGTGATCAACGCGATGCTCCACAGATAGGCGCGCCTTTGAGGGCGTTCCTTGCGGACGAGTGGCAGGTCCTCCGACATCAGCCGCCTCGAACGATGTCGGCGATGAGGTCGGCTTGCGCGACCGAGGTCCGCTTGACATCGGGAAGGTGGGTGTCGAGCTTGCCCTGAACTTCCTCGCGGCGCTCGTCGAGCTCGGTGAAGCGTGCGATGAGGTACTCAGGCGCGAGCTTGTCGTGACCGAAGGCCCACTCCTCGAGCTCGAACATCTCCAACACCTCGCGATACTTGTGACTCCACCCGATCACGAGCGTCGGAACGGCCATCGCGAGCGAGGAGACCATCGCGTGGAAACGACTGGCGACGAAGAGATCGCACCGGCCGATCAGATATCGCAGCTGCTGGGAGCTGAGCTCCCGATCGACGAACAGGAGGTCATCACCGAGCCGGAGTCGAGAGTGAATGTCCTGGCAGAGCGGAAGGTCATTATTGTGCGTCTTCGCCGTCCCCGTACGCACGCTGTGCGGGATGAGCGCGACTTTCTTCCCGCCCGAACGCAGTCGTTCGATGAAGCTCGTGATCTGGCCCGCGTAGTCGCCGCCGCGGGCGTCAACCTTCTTCTGCAGGACAACGCTCGGGCACACGCCGACGACGTCCTCTTCCCCCTCGAAGAACGAAAGATCGACGTGCGTGCCGACTTGTTCGGCCTCTGTCCCATCCATCTCGAGAGAGAAGGCATAGTCGGCCCCGGCGTAGAGGTTCCGCAGGCCCAGCCCCTCGGCGAACTCGTGCGTAATTCGACCGCGCGTCACGAGGGTCCGCACTTTGGGAAGGAAGGCCTTCGACGCCCAGCGGTTGATGGGGTTCGTGAAGGGTCCGACCGCTTGCGCGCATTTGAAGACGGGAGTCCCCGTATTGAGCGCCGGAAGGATCGACGCAATGTTGTAGAGCAGGAACTTCTCGCGACCGTCTGTGAAGGTGATGCCACCCTGGTCGAGCAAGACGTCGCTTGATGTCAGAGCGGCAACCGCTTTCGACTTCCGCCGCAGCAACGGACGCAGGAACGGCAAAAGTCTGTAGGCCAACGCAAGCGAGTTGATCGACACACCGAGCTGCTTCGGGTTTGCCGCGACGACCTCGAGGTTGTCGTAGTGGTTCTGCTCTCGATCTTCGTCTGGATACATGCTGAGCAGCGTGAAGCGCGGCTCTTCGAGTCGCTCACCGAGTGTCTGGATGGCGCTCTCGAGCATCGCCGCCGCGCCCTTGTTACCGGAAAGCGCGGATCCGATGATCGTCACGTGAGGTGTGGTCATGGGCGGATCTCCTTCGGGATCGTCCGACGGACGATGACGTAGATGAGCGCGACGAGCGCGTCGCCGATTGTCGAAAGCAGACGGGCGATCAAGCTGATGATGATCGCCTCAGCCACCGGAACGTACTGGCTGAGCACCGCGACGATAACAGCCTCGCGCACCCCCAGTCCGCTGGGCACGAAGATGGCGAGGATCCCAATTGCGCCAGCAAGTGCGTATGCAGCGGCGAAAGGCAGCCATTCGGCTGGCCCGATGCCGCTGACGGACACAGCGATGACGACGAAACCGAGGCCGTTGACGACACGAGGTGCGAGAAACCCGACCGCCGAGCGCAGCGACTGCCCGCTCGAGAGAAAGTACCCGCGGGGGACGTCCCGTTTCAAGACACGTCGGGCGGGAATCTCCACAATCCGATGGAACAACGGCGCATACAGCACGGCAGCAACCGGGACGAGTACGAGGATCGGAGCGAGCAGGACTGTCGCGTTTGCGCCGAGCACATCCGGCCCGAGACTGAGGAACAGGATCACGACCGCCGGGACGATGGACGCAAGTTGCAGGAACACATTCTCGTAGATGAACGTGATGACGATGAGCGTCCGGCTGATGCCCTTCTTCTTCGCCCAGATCACCTTGTTGGCGACGGAGCCAACCTGGCCGGGCACGTATTTCAGAACCCAGGAGAGCGACTGGACCGCTACGGCTTCACGCATCGTCACCGTGACGTTCCTGTCAAGCACGCGCACGATGCGTCCCCATGACAGCCCCGTCACGGGCACCGCTGCCGCGAAAGCGATGACAGCGAGCAGCCACCAGACATCGGGACGCAGGTCCTTGCCCTTCAGAGCGTCCCAGTTGTCTATCAGCGCCCGGCTGAACAGCCATGCGACGACACCGATGACCACCACTGTCGCGGACCAACGGAGAATCCGCCGGACTGTGGCCCTTCGCTTCCGCGGCTCGCCGCCGGGTGAATTGGACCCTGACATCAGTTGTAGCGACGGAAGGTATCGAGTTCCTTCTTTGCCGAGAACGGCACCTTGCCATCGGGGTCGGCTTCACCGAATGCGATGAGCATGACGACGCGATCACTGAGGCCGAGACTCAGACGCTTCTGCATCTTGGCTTCGAGCGGCTCGAAATCAGGCCAGTTGATGACGCACGAGCTCAGCCCCTGTGCCTCAAGCCCAAGCATGAACTGCATCGCGGCGAGAGAGCTGTCGACGTAGATCGCATGTCGGTCGCGTGGGCTGAAATACGACTCGAGCTTGCCGACCAACACGGCAATCGCGGGGACGTTCTCGGCGTACCCTGCCGTACCGAACGGGATGCCCGCGATCTCCTTCGCGAGATCCGGGTCGTCGAAGATCCGGAACTCGTAGGGCAGACGGTTGCAGGCGGTCGGGGCCTGACGAGCGAGCAACAGCGCCTTGTCGATCTTGTCGCGGTCAACGCGTTCCTGTGTGAACCAGCGAACGCTGCGCCGTTGCCGCATGAGCTTCTCGAGGTCGTCATACGAGACATCACTGAGCTGCTGTTTCGGATGGGGCAGCATACTGCCGGGCTCCGCATCATACCCAGCGGTCGCAAAACGCGTGCGCGCCTGGTCGATGGCAGGATCGGACCCCGTCACAGCGGCGAAATACTCACTCAGCACATCATGCGCCCAGCTCATCTCCGCCTGGTCCATCGTTGCGGGCGCGGTGCGACACTGGCGTGCGGCCTGTTCATAGAACTCGACGGTCTCAGTGATGTAATCGCGCGCGAAGATCTCCCGACGAGGGCGCATGATGAGCGCCTTCTCGAGTCGGTGAATGTTACGCCGAAGCTCGACGTGCGTGACTCGGTCGCGATTCTTATTCCGATAGTAATCGCGACGTCCTCGAAGAACGGCACCTTGCTCGCGATTGAATGTGAGGAAATTCACGAAGAAAAAGAGATGCGTGAATATTCTGCTCGAACCGAATGTCTCGAGGAAAATCCGGTTGACAGCTTCGTATATCCGCCGGATCCAGGTGACTGCCAGCAGATCCTTCGCGATCCTCTTGAGGGTGTTCAACACAGCGCTGCTCCGAAAATTTTCTCAGGCCACGTCACGAGGCTTGGTCGTCGTTCTGGCGAACCGCACGGGTGAGGCTCGTCGGCGGACTCACCATCATGGAAGGATGGCGCACTGCATCATCCAGGGTCACCGCATTCGGATCGACCTGTCGCTCCGGCGCATATTGCCATGCCTTGGAACGCTCTAGCTGGTCCTCCACGAGTGTTCGGTTCGTTCGAAGCATGTCGCTGATGACAATGAGAGCCAGACTCAGGAGCGCACCGGTGAGCATCGCCGCACCGAATATGAGTGACTGAATGTGGTCACCCGCAACATTGAGAATCGAAAGGACGAGAAATCGGACAAAGGGAATTGCAGCTCCGAGCGAGAAAAGTGCTGCGAGCCCCAAGAAGACCACATGCGGCTTGAACATGATGTAGCTGCGCATGATCGCGCCACCCGAGCGCCCCATATGCTCAAAGATGTTCTTGAACAGGCGAGACTCGCGCGTCTTCGGGTTCGTCGTGACCGGAACGCTCGCAATCCGCATCCGTTTGTGCCCCGCTTGGATGATCGTCTCCATGCAGTAGGAGAATTCAGTCACCACGTTGAGGCGATACAGCGCCTCGCGCGAGTAAGCACGGAAGCCGCTCGCGGCATCAGGCAAGTCAGTCTCGGCGGCGAAGTTGACGACCTTGCTCCCGATGGTCTGCATGATCTTCTTGAACGGGGAGAAATGGGCGATTGTCTTCGTCTGGCGATCGCCGATGACGATGTCGGCGTCGTTCGTCAGAATCGGCTGGACGAGATCCGCGATGCGGTCCTGCGGATACTGATTGTCTCCATCCGTATTCACCACGATGTCCGCGCCATGTTGCAGCGCGTAGTCGACTCCGTCCCGGAAGGAGCGGGCGAGCCCCATGTTTCGAGTGTGGAAGACGAAGTGCTCGACGCCAAGCTCTCTCGCCACTTCGACGGTACGATCACTTGAACCGTCATCGATGATGAGAACGTGGATCTCGTCGATCCCGGGGATTTCCTTCGGAATGCTCTCAAGAACAAGCGGGAGCGTCGCTTCCTCGTTGAGGCAGGGGACCTGGACAAAAAGTCGCATGCGATGAAAGGCTTCTTTCGGAACGAACCGGGGATGTCCCGCTGAGTCCCGTGAAGCCTATCAGCGAGCCTCGACCATCCCTGGAGAGTTGCTGGTGGAGCGTGTCCACGCTCGCTCAGTTGATCTTGACGACATCCGCTCGACGCACCCATCGATTGCCAGCGCTGGTCTCGACCTCGAGCCAGAGCCGCGATCCCGAGATCCCCGTCGCCTGCAGAATCGCCCCCCTCCGAAGCTCAACGTCGGAAACAGCGCAGTTGTCACGCGGACCGACGAGGCCAGGAACGGTCGTCAGCACTCGATACAGCTTGACAGCGGGGCCGACGCCACCATTCGGGGCGAGACACTGCCTCTCAGTCGACGTCGACAAGCGCAGATCGGACCGCGCCACCCAGCGATGACCGGCCCCGGTCTGAACGAGAACCCAGAGGCCAGAGCCAGACGCCTTGATCGCCTGTACGACGTATCCACCGGCCAGCTCACTTGACTCCACCGCGCAGTCGTCGCGGGGTGCCGTGCGGGCAGTCGTCCCCGATCCTGTGACGACGAACGCGTAGGAGGCGTCCCGCACGTTCCCCTTCGCCTGGATACAGAGCTCTTCTTCACTCGTGGCGTAGTCCACCGCATTGCGCGGGATCCACTTGCGCCCATTCCCAGTCCAGACCTCGAGCCAGTCACGCGTCTCCGTGATGGAGACCGCCTGAACAGTCGTGCCCTCGGAGATCCCTTCGACGCCCGAGCCACACCTCGCGTCGGGCGCGTCTCGCACCTTGGTCGTGTCGATGACCGTGTAGACGAGCCGTGCGTCCGAGCTGGGACGCGAGTCACACGCGGCTCTCGGCTCACCTCGCGTCGATCCGAACCAATCGGTGTAGTAATTGTAGAAGTTCCTGTTTCCGTACGACGAGCACGAGTCGCCAGTACCGTACCCTGCCCGCAGGGCCGCCGCGTTCGGCTGGTACGGCGTGTAGTAATACAGGGCCGCGGTCGCGGCGTTCTCGATCTTCACCGAGCCCGAGCCGCAGCTCTGGTTCGGGTGCCAGAGCACCTGCGAGCTCTTCCCCACGGGATACCAGCTGAAATACGAGTCCTTCGTGTACCGCTGCAGCTGGTACGCCGCCATGTACATCTGGTTCTGGAAACCGAAGTACTTCGAATCGCAATTGGCCGAGTTTCCCGGCCCCGTGTCGGGGCACGCGTAGCCCATCGCCGTGTCGTAGCGCCAGTCGCTCGGCCAGACGTGCGTGATGAGCCCCTGCTCCTTCTGGAGCATCACGACGAGCACCTTCTCGCTCACGTTGCACGCCTTCGACACCTTCGCGATGATCCGCGCCGCCGACTCGTTCCGCGCACCCTGATACGAATTCGTGCAGTAGCTATTCGGCGACTTCGAGGCCGTGTCCATCCGGAAGTCCTTGAGGCAGGTGTACCCCGACTGGCAGTTCTTCACCTTCTGCTCGAAGAAACTCTGGAGCTGCGACGCGGTCATCGTGCCCGACGTGTACATCTTCGCGTCGCTGATGAGATTGCCCGGACGGAAGCCCGACAGACTCATCGCCCGCAGCGAAGTGTCGCTCGCGGAGTAGTCCCCGGGATCCGCTTCGTCCACCGTGTTCGAGCCGATGTAGTCGCCGTTCTCCGGCGTCGGGATCCCGGACACCTGCGCAGCGGTCGAATCGAGCGTCGGCTCGGCGCTTGGTGTGGGCGTCGGCGTCGGCTCGGCCGTGGGCTCAAGCGTCGGCTCGACGCTCGGTGTCGGTGTCGGTGTCGGTGTCGGTGTCGAGGCAATTGTCGCCTCAGGTGTCGCCGTTGGCGTCGGACCCGGCTCCGCCTGCCCCAGCGCGGTACTCGGGAGCATCGCCGCCCACAGGGCTGCGATGACCGCCATGCCGAAGACAGCCCTGCCGCGGCGGGCAGGGTGAAGGGGGTTCTTGATGCGACGCACGATTACCAGTGTGACAGATGTGAATTGCCTGCAACACCCGAGATCCGCCGATCAGGCGACGACGAATACCATCAGGGGATGCGATCCGGCCCCCGCGTACTCGTCTTCCCCGCGTATCTGAACAACGCCTTCCTCAATCTGCTGCAGCTGTCCGCTGCGGCTGACGGTTTCCGCGTCGACCCGGCCCGAACGTATGACGAGCTCATGTCAGAGGCGACGAGTCTCGGATCGGGCGACGTCCTGCACCTGCACTGGACGACGCCGATCGTCCAACAGGCGCAGTCCGAACGCGATGCGCACCGCCGAGTGCAGCGCATTGCTACGTTGTTCGCCCGCCTGCACAACCGCGGTGCGAAGATCGTCTGGACGGTGCACAATCGGCTTCCTCATGAGGTCACCTTCCACGACCTCGAGGTGAAGCTCATGCGCCTCATCGGCGAACATGCCGACGCTGTTCACATCATGGCGCCGCATACCCCCGACGCCATCGCCGACGTGGTCCGGGTCGATCAGCAGAAGATTCGGCAGATTCCCCATCCGAGCTACGAAGGCGTCTACGACACCTCCGTCTCTCGCGCGGAGGCCCGTGAGTCTTTCGGAATTCGAGACACCGACACGTCGGTGCTGTTCCTCGGACAGATCCGCCCCTACAAGGGCGTCGACGCTCTCGCTGCGGCCGCATCGGCCGCGAATGCGTCACGGTCGGACGACCTCGTGCTCATGCTTGCGGGTGCCGTCAAGGAGATGCCGCGGATCGAGTTCGAGGCCTCGCTCCCCCAGGATGTCCGGACCGTGACCCACCTCGACTTCGTCGACGATGCCGACATCGCCCGATGGTTCCGAGCGGCGGACGTCGCGTGCTTCCCGTACCGCGCGATCCTGAACTCCGGCAGCGTGCATCTCGCGGCGACGTTCCACGTCCCCGTGATCCTCCCGAAGGATCCGGGGCTCGTCGCGCAGTTCGGCGACCAGCGCTGGGTCGCGTTCTTCGACCCCGAGGATCCGGAGCGCTCCATCGCTGCGCTCCTCGCCAAGGATCCGTTCGCAGACGTCGAGGCGACCGATTTCGACACCTTCCTCGCCCCGATCGCGCCCTGGGACGTCTCCCGTCAGTACTCGGCGCTGCTCCAGCAGCTGACCTCCTGAAGTCGCGATCCACGAGTGCCGAAGGGCCGTTTCGCGAAATCAGAACGGCCACGAGGCACTCGCGAGCGAGATGTCACCGTCGGCGCAGGCGGGCAATCACGATGTGGAGGGCGCGACGCGCGGCACGCGGGATCCAATGCCGTCGCCGGCGCACGACCAGCACACCGTCGATCGCGTCGTAAAGGAAGGCATCACGCGGCGAGTACGGGGGTAGCTCGAGAGCGGCCTCGACGCCGAGCACCTTTCCGTCAGCTGTCACCACGACGGGCGTCAAGGGCCGGTGCATCGGCAGCCCCGTCGCCGGAAACGCCGAGGAGTAGGCCCGCGCTCCACCGCGGGACGTGGCCCATGTGACGCTCGCCGCCTCGACAAGCCGCATCTCGCCGGCATCGGCGCTCGCCTCGCCGTCGAGCAGTGCGGGACGCACGTCGCCGCTCTCGGCCGAGACGACGCCGTCGATCGCCAGCAGGTGCCCGCCCGCAACTGCTTCGACGCGCGCATCCGTCCGCGCACGCTCGGCGATGCGATCCTCGTCGCCGTCGGGCGATTGCCAGGCGTCAGCGGCGAAGAGCCGGGCACGAGGACCCAGCGCGTCCTCCGCCTCCATGAGAAGCGTTCGCCACGGCCCCGGATCTGCCGGGCGCGGCTGCGCGACCTGCCGGGCGAGACGTTCGACGAGCGCGTCGCGTTCGACATTCGAGAGCGGACGATGCTTCGGGATCGCCGCGAACAGCGCCCGCCACGTCCCGACGAGATCCGCGCGCCGCCCGGATTCGTCGTCGCCCTCCGGCGCCCCCGCCGCGACTCGCGCAACGGCGTGCGCCGCGGCGAAGTCGCCCGCAGCCGCGAGCTCCAGCGTCAATCTGCGGAGGGGCCCGACTTCCGGAGCGGGTGGCGGCGTGATCTCCAGGAGCTCCGTGAGATGTCGCGCAACGAGTGCGTCACCGTCGCCCGGCTCCCGCCACGCGAGAGCGTAGCGGGAGACCGCCACGAAGCCGTCGCGATCCCACACGAGGTTCGAATACACGCGATCCAGCTCGGCGCTCCGCCGCTCACGCACGATCCGGGCACACACGGTCTCCTGCGTGAGATAACTCACGAGCGACGTCGCGGCGCCCGCGCGCGCCGTCATGGAACCGGATCCGGGACGCTCGCGGTAGACGTACACGACGTCCTCCACGACGTCGATGGAGTCGGCCGCGACCAGCGCCGAGACCATCGGAACGATGTCGTTCGAGCGCGGCACGTCAGGAAACTGAATCCCGCTGTCACGCCAGAACCCGGTGCGGAACGCGCGGTTCCAGCACGGACGGCTGTAGAGCAGGGTGGGTGCGTCCTCGAGGGCGATACGCTGCGCGGCCCGGTCGAACGCGGGCATCGCCGCCGTCGGCCGCCACGTGTCGACAGCGCGGAACTTGATGTAGTCGCCGACCGCCATGTCAGACCCCGAAGCCTCGAGGCTGTCAACCAGAGCCGCGTAGGCACCGTCGGGGACCAGATCGTCGCCGTCGGCGAAGACGAGGTACTGCCCGCGCGCACGCTCCGCACCCGCGTTCCGCGCGGACCCTCCGCCCGGCGTCGGCGCCGACATCACCTCGACGCGCGCGTCTCGTTCGGCGTATGAGCGCGCCAGATCGAGCGTGCCGTCGGTCGAACGATCGTCGACGACGATGACCTCGAGACGATCGAGCTGGCGGAGCACTGAATCGAGCGTCTGGCGCAGCCATGGACCGACATCGTGAGTGGGGATGACAACCGTCAACAACGGTGCCGAGAGGTCCTCAGGATGGGGGCGCGCAGTTCCTCGCATATCTGCACCAGGATATGCGACAGCTCGTCGTGGCAGGATATGACGAGTGCCCAATCGCGGGTGAACGACCGGCTCAGATCAAGGAGAACTCCACATGCAGTTGAGCGTGATCGGTTGCGGCTATCTCGGTGCCGTGCACGCGGCCGCGATGGCGTCCCTCGGCCACCAGGTGGTCGGACTCGACGTCGACGAAGGGAAGATCGCAAAGCTCTCCGCTGGCGAGCCGCCGTTCCACGAGCCCGGATTCGAGGACATCCTGAAGGCCGGCCTCGCCTCGGGCAATCTCACCTTCTCGACCGACTACGCCGACGTCGCCTCCGCAGACGTGCACTTCATCGGTGTCGGGACGCCTCAGCGTCGCGACGGCGGTGGCGCCGACCTCACCTACGTGGACTCGGCGATCCAGGGCCTCCTTCCGCATCTCAAGGAGGGGGCGCTCATCGCGGGCAAGTCGACCGTTCCGGTCGGCACCGCCGCACGACTGGCCGAGATCGTCCGCCCCCGCGGCGCGCATCTGATGTGGAACCCTGAGTTCCTCCGCGAGGGCTTCGCCGTCAAGGACACCGTCGACCCCGACCGCCTCGTGTACGGCGTGTCCCCCGAGACCGGCGACACTGATGTCGCGACCCTCGACGCCGTCTACGCTTCGATCCTCGAGCGCGACACGCCCCGGCTCGTCACCGACTACGCCACCGCGGAGCTCGTGAAGGTCGCCGCCAACTCCTTCCTTGCGACGAAGATCAGCTTCATCAACGCGATGGCCGAGATCGCCGAGGTCACGGGCGCCGACGTCACGCAGCTGGCCGACGCGATCGGCCATGACGTCCGCATCGGACGCAAGTTCCTCAATGCGGGCGTCGGCTTCGGCGGAGGATGCCTCCCCAAGGACATTCGAGCGTTCACGGCGCGCGCCGAGGAGCTCGGGCGAGGCGAGTCGGTCGGCTTCCTCAAGCAGGTCGACGAGATCAACCTTCGTCGCCGCCAGCGCGTCGTCGACCTCGTCGTCGACGCGTTCGGTGGACAGCCATTCGGCCACCGCGTGGCCGTCCTCGGCCTCGCCTTCAAGCCCGACAGCGACGACATCCGCGACTCCCCGGCCCTCGACGTCGCAGTGCGCCTCAAAGGCCTGGGCGCTGAGGTCGTCTCGTACGATCCTCAGGCGATGGAGACGGCGCGTCGCGCCCATCCTCAACTTGACTACGCCGCGTCGCTCGACGATGCCCTGGACGGCGCCGAGGCCGTCGTCGTCGTGACGGAGTGGAAGCAGTTCAAGGCCCTCGACCCGGTCGCCACGGCTCAGAAGGTCGCGCGCCCCGTCGTCTTCGACGGCCGGAACATCCTCGATCCCGAGGCCTGGCGCGCCGCCGGATGGGAGTACACGGGCATGGGACGCTAATGACGCTCGAGCCGCGGGTCGCGATCGTCGTCCGCACAAAGGACCGGCCACGTTTCCTTGACCGCGCACTCCGCAGCATCACGGCGCAGACGTTCGCCGATTGGGAGTGCGTGATCGTCAATGACGGCGGTGATCCGGCTGCGGTCGACGATGTGGTCGCTCAGGTTCCTGAAGAGCACCGCGTGAAGGTACGCTCCCTGCACCGCCAAGAGTCGCACGGACGCTGGGCGAGCGCGAACGCCGGAGTCCTCACGACGACCGCACCGTATCTCGTGCTGCACGACGACGACGATTCGTGGCACCCGGAGTTCCTCGAACGTGCCGTTCGCTACCTCGCTGCGGAGCGCAACGCCAACCGCGGCGGTGTCGTGTCGAAGATCGAGATCGTGTGGGAGCGCTCGGACGGCGACGGCGCATACGTCGAACTTGGCCGAGAGATCTTCCAGCAGCAGCTCACGATGCCGACCCTCGGCGATGAGCTGCTGTTCAATCGCTTCGTGCCGATCGGTTTCGTCTATCGCCGGACGCTGCACGATGAACTCGGGCTGTACGACGAGACTCTCCCCGTCGTCGGCGACTGGAACTTCGCACTGGACGTGCTCACGCGTGGCCCGCTCGAGTATCTCGACGACTCGACGCCCTATGCCTACTGGCATCAGCGCCCCGGACAATCCGGGACCGACGGCAACAGCGTCATCTCAAGCGATCGACAGCACCGGCACGTCGACGCACAGATCCGCGATGAGGCCCTGCGCTCCTACATTCGCGAGAACGGTCCAGGACTCGCCCTCTACCTGACGAAGTACCTCGATCAACGCCTCGCTGAAATGGAGGATCGACTGCGCGGCGAGATCGAGCGGTACAGCTTCCCCGAGCGCGCGCTCCGCGTTCTCAAACGCACGTTCGGCCGCTGAGGCGCCTCGCCTCGTATCAGTGCGGCGTCGTCTGAATGACGCGCACGGCCTCCTCGATGTCGCCGTCGAACAGCACCTCGTGCTCGTGGATCACGATGCCGCGGCGGCACAGGCGACGTACCGTACTCATGTCGTGACTCACGACGAGCATCGTCACGCCCTTCTTCGTAAGCTCCTCAAGCTTCTCGTTGCACTTCTTACGGAAAGGTGCATCACCGACCGACAGCACCTCGTCGACGAGCAGCACATCGAGATCGACGTGGATCGCAACGGAGAACGCCAGACGCATGAACATGCCCGACGAATAGTGCTTGACCTCTTGATCGATGAAGTCGCCGATCTCGCTGAACGCGACGATGTCGTCGAACCGCGCCTCGGTCTCCTTCTTCGTCATGCCGAGGATCGCGGCATTCAGGAACACGTTCTCCCGCCCCGAGAGGTCCGGGTGGAAACCCGCCCCCACCTCGATGAGGCCAGCGACCCGACCACGAGTGAAAACTCGGCCCTCGTCCGGCCGCATGACACCCGACACGAGCTTCAGCGTCGTCGACTTTCCGGAGCCGTTGAAGCCCAGGACAGCGACCGACTCCCCTTCACCCACCTGGAAGCTGACGTTCTTGAGAGCCGTGAAATGGTCGGCCCGCACTTTCTTGCCTTTGAAGGTGCTGACGAACGCTTCCTTGAACGAATGCGTGTTTCGTTTGAGGAACGTCTTCGTGACGCCGTCGATGATGATCGACGGTCTCGCGGTTGTGATCTGCTCGATTGTTCCAGTCATCAGAGGTCCTGTGCGAATGTGCGTTCGAAGCGGCGGAAGACGAGCTGCCCGACGATGAGGAAGACGAGCGTGAGGCCCGCGGAGATCGCCATATACGCACCGAAGTGGGGCGGGAACCCGTGCCAATCGTCTCCAGTGACAGTCGAGCGCCAGAACGAGAAATGAAACATCTCGACCGCGATCGTGATCGGGTTGCTCATGTAGACGTGGAAGATCCAGTCGGGAACCCAGGACGGAGTCTTATCCCGCACGAGCTCCCACGTGTACAGCACAGGGGATGCCCACGTCGCAAGCTGCCGCAGGACATCGACGAAGTTCTGCGAGTCGCGGAACCGCACGTTGAGGCCGGCAAAGAAGAGCCCGAGCCCGAGCGAGACCATGCCGACGTATGCCAGCGCGACGAGCATCGCGCCGACGCCTGCAAAGGAGGGAATCCACCCGTAGATGAGCGCGACGACGACGAGGATCGCGAGCTGCGGAAGGAAGTGGATGAACGCCCCGATGATCGCCGAGATCGGGAAGAGCTCGCGCGGCAGGTAGATCTTCTGGACGAGTGCCTTGTTGTCGACGACCGCGGTCGTCGCATTCCCGAACGCCTCATTGAAGAACGACACCGTGATGAACCCCGCAAAGAGATACAGCGGGAAGTTCTCGACGCCGCGATCCATCCCGAAGATGAACCCCATCACAGCGAAGTAGATGAAGAACTGGATCAACGGCTTGACGTACGACCACGTCCATCCGAGAGCCGAGTTGCGATAGCGCGTCGACGTCCCCTTGCGCACGAGCACCGACAGCAGATACCGCCAACGCACCACGTCGGCGAGACCGCGCCCGCGGCCCGGAACGTCGTAGTCTGACAGATCGATCGCCGTCACAGCCCCGCGCCTCGCAGAAGTCGTCCGCAGAAAGTCACACTGGATCCTATCGCCCGGCGGCGAACGTTCCTGGGAACCGCAGACGTATTCACTCGCCCTCCTCTTCCGCGGGGTGCAGCGCCTCGTCGATCATCGACCGGATCGCCGCGACGTCGGGCCACTCCTGGTCGACGCCGCTGTCCGGATTCAGCTCGATCGAGGTCATCTCCTGCTCCCGTGCGAGAACCGCGAGGTCGACGAACGTCGACACAAGCCCCTGCGGCACATCGGTGCGGATCACGTCGGATCCCGCCGAGGCGACCTCCTGGAAGCGGTTGAGCACGTTCTGCGGGGTCATCTGGCTGATGACCGCTTCCTGCAGCTCGCGCTGACGCTGCATGCGGTCCCAGTCGCTCGTCGTGTAGCGCGACCGGGCGTACCAGAGCGCGGTCTCGCCGTTCATGCGCTGCGCACCCTCTTCGATCCAACCCGTCGCCCACTCCGACGCGGGCTGGCCCTCGTACGACGGCCCCGGGCCCTCCGGCAGGCGCTCCGTGACCGTGATGTCGACGCCGCCCAGCGCGTCGATGAGCGCCTCGAAGCCCTGCATGTCGATCGAGATGAAGTACGAGATCTCGATGCCCATGAGGCCCTCCGCGGCGTCCTTCGTCGCCTCGATCGCCGGCTCGGATCCATGCCTCGCCGCATCGGGATACAGATTCTCGCCGCCATCCTCCCGACAGAACGCCACGGCGTTCGTCAGCTGGTTGATGCCGCTGCCCCAGCCGCAGGCCGGATCGGCGTGGCCTTCGAAGTAGTTCGGGTAGAGCTCCCGCATCGGGCTGCCGTCGCTGAACGGGAAGTGCTGCAGATCACGCGGGATGCCGGTGATCGTCACGGCCCCCGTCTCAGCGTTCACGGAGACCACCGAAATGCTGTCGAAGCGCACCGAATCGCGACCTTCGCCGGAGTCAGCACCGAGCAGCAGCACGTTGTAGTAGCCGTCGCTCGGGGCCACGACCGGTGCGGAGCTGCTGAAGATCGAGCCGATTCCACCGGCCGCCGCGAACAGACGCGGGGCGGCGAATGCGCCCGTCGCGCCCTGTACGACAGCGAGGGCGATCGCAAGAAGCGCGATGAGGAATCGCTGCGGGGCGCGGGTCTTCACGAGCCGCACAATCCGCAGCGTATCGATCGAGAGGATCAACCACAGCACCGCATAGAGGACGACGACCGCCGCGAGGGCGAAGAGCGTGATCGGGTGCAGCAGGATCGTCGTCAGGCCAGAACGCCACAGCAGGGCACCAAGGGCCGCGAGGATGACGAGCGTCCACATCACGAGGGTGGATCCCAGCCCCAGCTTGCCGAGCCGGCGATTGCCCGCGAGCGACTGCGCGGATCCCGGGATCAGGAAGTTCATCACGACGAGCCACCAGCCGCGCCGCGTCATCATCTTCGCGTCGGCGAGATCGGGCCGGCGCAGAGGCGTGGCGTTGATGAGGGGCTCTCGCACCGCCATGCGATCGGCGGCGAGCGTCACGACAGCGAGTCCTTGAGGCGCCGGTTCTTCTCCTCGACCTGCGCCTCGAGCTCACGAGCGTATGCCTCGACGCGATCGGCGACGGCTGCGTCGCCCGCGCCGATGATGCGTGCGGCCAGGAGCCCTGCGTTCTTCGCCCCGTTGATGGACACCGTCGCCACCGGGATCCCCGCCGGCATCTGCACGATCGACAGGAGCGAGTCGAGCCCGTCGAGCGTCTTCAGCTGCACCGGGACGCCGACGACCGGCACGGAGGTGAGCGAGGCGAGCATGCCCGGCAGGTGCGCTGCACCGCCCGCGCCCGCGATGATCGTCTTCAGCCCGCGACCGCGTGCCTCACGTCCGTAGCTCATGAGCTTGTCGGGCGTGCGGTGCGCCGAGACGACCTCGACTTCGTGGGCGATGCCGAAATCCGTCAGAGCGGTCGATGCGTCCTGCATGACGCGCCAGTCGGAATCGGAGCCCATGACGACGCCGACGAGGGGGGTATCAGTCGAGGGGAGCACCATGACAGAGTAGGCGACGCGCTTGTGATCGACTGAGAACGGCGCGCGGCGCGCGTCACTCGAAGTGCGCAGCCGCCGATCGCGCGACGTACGCCGCGTCGTCGATGTCGTCGCTCACGACGTTGACGTGACCGACCTTGCGGCCCGGGCGCGAAGCCTTCCCATAGGTGTGGATCTTCGCCTCGGGGTGCGCGCGCATCACCGCCGAGAAGCGCTCGTCGATCGAGGCGCCCTGCGGGCCTCCGAGGATGTTGATCATGCACGTCGCCTCGGCCAGCGGCTCTGCGGATCCGAGCGGCAGGTCGAGGACCGCACGCAGGTGCTGCTCGAACTGGCTCGTGACGGCGCCATCCTGCGTCCAGTGCCCGCTGTTGTGCGGGCGCATCGCGAGCTCGTTGACGAGCAGCCGCTCGTCCGAGGTCTCGAACAGCTCGACCGCAAGCATGCCCGTGACGCCGAGCCCCGCTGCGATCTCGGTGCCGATTCGCGCCGCGACCTCGACCGTCCGCTCGCTCGCCTGCGGTGCGGGCGCGAAGACCTCCGCACACACACCGTCCTTCTGCACCGTTTCGACGACGGGATACGGCGCCATTCCGCCGCTCGGGCGCCGCGCGACCTGCTGCGCGAGCTCTCGGCGGAAGTCGACCAGCTCCTCGACGAGGATCGGCTCCCCCGCGAAGGCCTCGAACCAGTCGTCTGCTTCGCTCGCCTCCCTCACCACGCGTACGCCCTTGCCGTCGTAGCCCCCGCGCGGCGTCTTCACGACGGCACGACCGCCATGATCGTCCAGGAAGGCCTGCAGCGCGGCCCGTTCCGAAACCGCGGCCCAATCGGGCTGAGGCGCCCCGATCTCGGCCAGCTTCGCGCGCATGACGAGCTTGTCCTGCGCGAACTGCAGCGCGTCGGGGCCGGGCTGCACGGCGACGCCGTCGTCGACGAGGGCGCGAAGCACATCCTGCGGAACGTGCTCATGATCGAAGGTGATGACGTCGACGTCGCGCGCGAACGCCCGCACCGTCTCAACATCGCGATAGTCGCCGGTCGCGGTCGCCGCGAGCCCCGCCGACATCCCATCCTGCTCTGCGAGAACCCGGATCTCGATCCCGAGCTCCACCGCAGGAGCGATCATCATCCGGGCGAGCTGCCCACCACCGATCACGCCGACACGCTTCGTCATGCGTCTATCTTCTCAGTTCCGCGGATCGCGCTCATCCTCGTGATCGAGGTATGGATCGGCAGCTTCCTGCTGAGCCGCGCGATGGGCGAGGATCTGGCAGATCTCGATCTGGTCGGTGAGCGTCTCCCGCACGAGCTTCGGGTTGTGAACGTTGCGCAGCTCGAGCTCGGTCCCGCCCGAGGTGAGCCGCAGGGTCCCCGTGCCGAACATGCTCTGCATCGGGCCGCGGACGAGCTCGATACCGTAGCCCGTTGCGTGCAGGAGCTCGTGGCGGCGGCGGATCACGAGGCCGCGCGAGACGATGATCCGCCGGGTCGTCACGACGTAGGCCCCCGAAGCCCAGCGCCACCACGGAACGACCACGAGGAGCAGCACCACCGCTCCTGCCGCGGCGAGAAGCATCCAGTCTTCGAACGGGGCCGGCAGATTCGAGTACAGGTACCCCGTCGCGCCCGAGACGGCGATCAGCACGAGCGCCGACCATCCGAGCGCGGCCGCGCTGCGTCGGAACGTCGCGATGCGCAGCTCCTGCTGTTCGGGATCGGTCATGGATCCATTCTCGCGCGGGTCGGGCCATCCGAGCGACAGCGCCCCACGAGGGCCGTGAATCGCGGCCAGCGTGTGCACGCACCGGGGCCGATGCACGAGGCCGCTCGCCGTGAGCGCGCGATCTCTCCCTGTCCCGAGTCGACTCACGCCGGGCGCAGGTGCACGACGTCGGCCGCGGCGAGAGCGTGGCGAGTGTCCGCCTCGATCACGAGACGTCCGTCCTCGTCGAGGTCGACAGCCGTCCCGACAAGCGTGACGCCGCCCGGAAGATGAGCCGTCACCGCCCGCCCGATCGTGACGCAGGCGTCGCGCACGACCTCGTGCACGGATCCGCCTTCCAGCTGTGCGACGAGCTCACCGAGGCGCCGCAGGTACTCGGCGAGAAGGCGATCCTCGTCGACGTCCACCCCCTCGATCGCGAAGGACGTCGCCGTGTCGACAGGACGCTGCGACGCGGTCATCCGCGTGTTGACGCCGCTGCCGACGATGACGGTGTCGGCGTCCGCGACCTCCGCGAGGATCCCACATAGCTTGCGCTCCCCCGCGAGCACGTCGTTCGGCCACTTCACCCCGACGCGACCCGAAAGCTGCGCGCCCGCTGCATCCGCCATCGCGACACCCGCGACGAGCGGGATCCACCCGCGCCGCTCAGCAGGAATCCGCCCCACGCGGAGCACGACCGACACAGCGAGCGCGGTACCGGCGGGCGTCGTCCACTGACGATCGAGTCGCCCGCGCCCGCCCCGCTGATCGCGCGTGAGCAGCACCCCGAGGTGCGGCCAGCTCTCGCCCGCCCGAATCCGATCGACGAGGTCGGCGTTGGTGGATCCGGTGTGCGCGACCTCGACGACGCGGGGCGACACTTCCTCGGCGAAAGACCACATGGCGTCGAGCCTACGGGGCAGCGTCTCGAGGTACTGAGAACCACCCGAGGTACTGACGGAATCAGTGGATCCGCCAGTACCTCGGCGCGAAGTCAGCATCTCGGCTCGCGCCACCGACAGGAACCCGCCACGCGGCCTCCCACACGTCCGGTCGCCGAACGCCTCGAAGACCGGGAGGCAGCGCGCTCACAATCACCGATTTCGGCCCGTTGTCCACAACGCCCCCTCTCGCCGCCGAGCGGGCGTGCCGCGGACTCGGCATGCTGTGTCCGAGACGAGGCCCACCTCGATTCGGGATCAGAACGGAGCATGCGCATGACCCTGTCACGACTCCTCCGCGCGCACGGTGGGTGGTACCACCGCGGAGCGCTCCTTGACGAGGGGTGGACGCCACGCCGCCTCCTCGAGGCGCGACGCGACGAGGGCATCGACCTGCTGCGACGAACATGGCTCGTGCTCCCCAATGCCCCCGAGGACGTGCGTGAGGCCGCACGGATCGGTGGGGTCGTCACGAGCGTGAGCGCACTCGATCGGTACCGACTGTGGGTGCCGCCTGAGATGGCGAAGGACTCGATCCTGCACATCGCCGTGCGCCCAGACGCGCACGTGCGGCCGGGCCACAACACGCTCTGCTATCGAGCGAGGCCGATCGTGGGTCGTTCGCCACGCGACCTCATCGACCGGATCGAGAACGTGCTCGCGGGCGTCGCGGCGCGGCTCCCCGCAGCGCAGGCGTTCGCAGTGTGGGAATCGGCAGTGAAGCGCGAGCTCATGACACCAGAGGAAGTCCTCACCCTCCCCTGGCGCTCGTCCGCTGCGAAGGCCCTCGCCGCGGAGATCAGCGCGCTGTCCGACTCCGGCGTCGAGTCGACGTTCGTCCGGAACTGCCGGCGCGCGGGGATCCCCGTCGTACAGCAGGTGCGGATCGCAGGAAAGCCCGTCGACGCGCTCATCGGCAGGCGCCTCGTCGTGCAGCTTGACGGCTTCGCGTTCCACAGCGACGCGGCGCAGCGTCGCCGCGACATCGCGCACGATCGCCAGCTCGTCGCGATGGGATACACGGTCCTGCGCTACTCGTACCAGGACGTCATGTATCAGTGGCCGCGCATCGAACGCGAGCTCCGTGCCGCGATGGCTCGCGGCATGGCCGCGTAATACGCGACGAGGCCCGATCGATCCGCGGGCCTTCTCCGTCGTATCCGACCGAGAGCCCGGCTGCCGTGTCTCCATGGATCCGCTTCGACTCGCCGGCGACCGCGTGCGCAACACGCGAACTGGAGGCGGCAGGCTCCAGGCCGGGCACGTGCGCTGAGGGCCTGACAATGCCCCCAGATACTGACGGAATCTACGTTTCCGTCAGTACGTCACCGCGAACTCAGGCGCTCGGGACCGTGCACTCCGCGGGGAAGCTGGACGCCGCATCCCGGAGTGCTGGCACCGCTCCGCGCTGAGGATCTGACAACGCCCCCAGATGCTGACGGAATCAGTGGATCCGCCAGTACCTCGGTGCGAAGTCAGCATCTCGGCACGAATCCCGCGCCGTCACTCACCCCGTGAAGCGGCCCCAGGGCTGGCGGGAGTAGCGGCGCAGGCGGCGGGAGCGCGTCCACGCGTCGCGGGAGGGCCGTTCCTCGACCGTGGCGGTCTCGGCCTCCTGTGCGTAGTGCTCGGAGACGACCGCGATGACCGCCGCGAGCTCTTCCTCGGTCGGGTTGCCGCCCGTGACGCGGACGATGGGGGGATCGGCGTTCATCGCGACCTCACAGGGGGATGTTGCCGTGCTTCTTGGGAGGAAGCTCGGCGCGCTTCCGGCGCAGCGAACGCAGCGCCTTCGCGATCATGACACGGGTCTGCGCGGGCTCGATCACACCGTCGAGCTCGCCGCGCTCGGCCGCGAGGAACGGGCTGGCGACGTTGTAGGTGTACTCGTCGGCGAGCTTCGCCCGTACCGCAGCGACGTCCTCCCCCGCTTCCTCGGCCTTCTTGATCTCACCGCGGTAGAGGATGTTGACGGCGCCCTGCCCGCCCATGACGGCGATCTCAGCCGTCGGCCACGCGAGGTTCACATCGGCGCCGAGCTGCTTGGATCCCATGACGATGTACGCCCCGCCGTAGGCCTTGCGGAGGATGACGGTCACCAGCGGAACCGTCGCCTCCGCGTAGGCGTAGAGCAGCTTCGCCCCACGGCGGATGACGCCCGTCCACTCCTGGTCGGTGCCCGGAAGATAACCCGGCACGTCGACGAGCGTCACGATCGGAATCGAGAACGCGTCGCAGAAGCGCATGAACCGCGACGCCTTCTCGCCCGCGTCGATGTTGAGCGTTCCCGCCATCTGCTGCGGCTGGTTCGCGATGATGCCGACAGAGCGTCCCTCGACACGCCCGAAACCGACGACGATGTTCGGCGCGAACAGCGGCTGCACCTCGAGGAATTCGCCAGCGTCCACGATGCACGAGATCACCTCGTGGATGTCGTACGGCTGGTTCGGCGAGTCGGGAATGATGCCGTTGAGGCGCTGATCCAGATCGGTCGTCTCGAACTCGAAGTCCGACGCGTAGTCGGGCAGATCGGCCATGTTGTTGTCGGGCAGGTAGCTGAGCATGGAACGCGCGTAGTCGAGCGCGTCCTCTTCGTCGTCGGCGAGGTAGTGCGCGACGCCGGAGCGCGTGTTGTGCGTGTGCGCACCGCCCAGCTCCTCCATGCCGACGTCCTCGCCCGTGACCGTCTTGATCACATCAGGGCCGGTCACGAACATCTGACTGGTCTTGTCGACCATGATGACGAAGTCGGTGAGCGCGGGCGAGTACACCGCACCACCGGCCGCCGGCCCCATGACGATCGAGATCTGCGGGATCACGCCGGAAGCCTGCGTGTTGAGGCGGAAGATCTCGGCGTACTTGCCGAGGGCGAGCACGCCCTCCTGGATGCGCGCGCCTCCCGAATCGAGGATGCCGATGATCGGCATCCCTCCCTGCAGCGCGTACTTCATGACCTTGACGATCTTGTCTCCCGCGACCTCGCCGAGGGATCCGCCGAACGTCGAGAAGTCCTGCGAATACGCGGCGACGACACGGCCGTGGATCGTACCGACTCCCGTGACGACGGAATCGCCGTATGGTCGCGCGCGGTCCATTCCGAATGAGGTCGTGCGGTGACGCACGTACTCGTCGAGCTCGACGAAGCTGCCCGGATCCATGAGCTGTTCGATGCGCTCGCGCGCCGTCTGCTTGCCCTTGGCGTGCTGCTTCTCGAGTGCCTTCTTCTCGGGTTCGACGACGGCCTCGTTGTAGCGGTTGCGGAGATCCTGGATCTTGCCCGCAGTGGTCGACAGGTCAGGTTCGGTCACGCGTTCCACCCTAATCGCGCGGAACGCGACCCCCTTGGCGGACATACACAACGGATCTGATCTTCCCGTGTCGACCCCACACAGCCGGGCCCGGGAACTCCGCGGATTTGTCCCCCAAAATGCCGACTAACTGAACGCGACACGCACCGGCTAGTCTGTGTTCTGAGCGCATCGCGCTCGCCGTCTCCTCCGCTCCAGGGTAGGCGGAGAGACAGGCTCCACAGCGGACGGTTTTCGGGTAACCGCTCTGCGTTCACGGCCCGGGGCGGCTCAGCCGCCCCGGGCCTCTCTCATGCGGCAGCGCGTGGGATCTCGTGCCAGAGCTCGACCTCGTCGCCGGCTCCGCGTCCGACGACCGTCGCCGCGACGCCCGGGAGCCGCGCCGTGCGCACGATGATCTGCGGCGACCGCGCCTCGCGCAGCAGCTCTGCGAGTTCGCCGCGTACCCGCGTCAGCTCGCCCTCGGCAAGGTCATCGAGGTCGCCCTCATCGAGGAGAGTCACCGTCGAACCGGCGCGCCGCCGCTCGCGGATCGCGCCGCGCACGGCATCGTCGAGCAGCTTCGCGCCGCGCAGCTCATCCCGCAGCGTCGCCTCCGCCACGAGGGCCTCTTCCCGTTCCTCAGGTTCCAATCGTCCCTCGGTCTCGATCGCGCGCATGAGGATGGGCCCGGCCTCGGCGATCGCGAGCTGCACCCGCGAGCGCCGCTCCCGCCGCCGCGACTCCTGCGCCGCACGCCACGCAGCCGACTCATGCTGGATCACCGCGAGCCGGTCAGTGTCGCGGTGCGCACGATCGGTGAAGAGGACGACGAGCCACGCGACGAGCACCCAGAGCATCGAGCCGAGGATCCCGGCGACGAACGCCATCTCCACGCTCTGGAGCACGATCATGGTGCCGATGGCGAGCCCGAGAGTCCCGATCGCCGCGCAGAGCGGGCGCCGTCGTGCGCACACGATCGTGAGCACGACTCCACCCGCACCGATGAACCAGGTCGTGTGCGGGGCCCCCAGGGGCTCCTCGGGGATCGTTGCGGCGGTCACGAGAAAGGGAAGGCTCACGGCGGCCGCACTCACGAGGATCGCGGACCACCGCGGCATCCTGCCCGGCCCGGGGGTCGAGATGGTCGTATCGCGAGGGGGACCTGAGGGAACGAGAAGCGCCAACGCGACCGCCGCGAGGAAGACGATCACGGCGACGAGGAGGAGAGGTTGCGTCTCGTGGGGAACGGGATGGATCAGCGCGCGTGTCGCGAAATAGACCGCGAGAACCGACGTCAGAAGCGACAGCGCGACGCGGAGCCTCACTGCGAGTCCTCCTTGCCTTCGTAGCTCAGCGTGACGATCGTGCCCGCGGACGACGAATCGATCGCAGCCTGCCCTCCCACGGCCGCGACGCGCGCAAAGATGGAGGCGCGGATCCCGAGGCGGTCGATCGGAATGGCCGCGAGATCGAATCCGGGCCCCTCGTCGCGCACCGTGATGCGAATCCCTCGCTCAAGCGTCGCGATCTCGACTGCGAGCCCGATCCCGTCGGCATGTTCGATCGCGTTAGCGACAGCCTGCGTCGTCGCGAGAACGAGCGCCCGCGCAGCGCGAGCCGGGATCTCGACACTCGCGCCATGGGGCATCTCGACGTCGATGTCCGCACCGAGCTGGGCGACGGCCTCCCGCACCTCGTGTGTCACGCGCACAGCGCGGACGGGCTCGTTCGTGCCGACGACCATCTCGTCCTCCGCGTTCGCGAGGCGGCCAAGCGCGTCGCGCGCCATGGAGACGCCGAGCTCGCGCTCGCGTTGGCCCTCTGCGCGGGAGACGGCGATCAGCGCGGCGAGCACGCTGTCGTGCATGAGCGTCGCGACCTCGAGTCGCTCCCGCTCAGCCGATTCGATCGAGGTGGCCGATGTGTACGCAGACACCGCCTCGCTGCGTGCATCGTCGACCCCCGCGGCGATGCCGCGCAGCATCCAGGCGATGAGCACGAAAGCGAGGCCGAGCAGCAGGGCGATCGATACGTCGTAGAGCACGGGGATCCAGTACTCGGCCGCGCCGCGTCCGTGCAGGATCCGGCCGACAGCGAAAACGGTCGGGATCCCGATCGCCGATACCAGCTGCCACGGGAGCGGGAAGGCGACGATCGCCGCGATCGTCGCGAGAGAGAGAATGAAGTACGGCCACGGTTCGCGTTCGGGGGACACAGCATCAGCCGTCCCCACGACCCAGATGACGAGCGCGACGGGGAAGAGACAGGCGAACACGCCGCACGCCAGCCGCACGCCGCGCCCCACGAGACACGCGATGACCATGGCGCCCATCGACGCGAAGACCGCGAAGATGACGGGCGCCCACTCCCATCCGACCGTGCTGTCGCGCATCGTGAAGATCGCGGCCTGCACTCCCGACACGGACGTACCGATGGCAGCGATGATCTGGATCGCGCGCTCGATGAGGGCACCCGTGTAGCCGTGCGGAGCGTGCGGAGCATCCGGACGCCGGGAGATCTGTTCCCAGGCCCGGTCGATCGTCGCGGCTGCGCGTCGCGCGGACCGCTTCGCGTCGGCTTCAATCGGCATCGACGGTTCCCGCCTGGTCGACGCTCCCATCTTCGGACGGCGCCACGATTCCGTCCTCGATCGCGCGCCGCAGCAGATCGACCTTCGTCGGGGCGGGACGCCCGACTTCGACGTACTTCGCACGCACGCGGCGCAGGTTCTCGCGCGCCGTCGAGAAGGCGATGCCGAGCCGGTCGGCAACCGCCTTCATCGGCAGGCCCGCCGCGTACAACCGAAGCACGTCGCGCTCACGGCCCGAAAGCTGCGCACTCGCGAACTCGACATCGCTTTCGACTGCGCTCGCCCATTCGACGTTGTCGAGCGTCTCGCCGCTTGCGACCGTGCGTACAGACGCGACGACGTCGCCGAGCGGCGACGCCTTGCTGACGACGCCGACCGCGCCCGCGGCGAGCGCTTCGCGGACGATGGCGGGGCGATCGGCCACAGAGTGGATGATGACGTTCGACTCCCACGCGAGGCGCGAGACGTTCTCCGTGACGGTCGTGCCGTCGCCGAGAGTGAGGTCGAGGAGGACCACGTCGGCGGGGCGCTGCCCTCGGGAGCGACGGGCTCGCACGTACGCCATGACAGTCGCGCCGCTGAACATCACGACGAAGCCGTGGGCGTCGAGCGCAGAGTGCAACCCGAGCCGTACGGATTCGTGATCATCGATGAGGGCGACCGTGGTCATGCCCTCAGGCTATCGGGCAGTCGCCCGCGCTTTGTCTGCCCGCCGCAGGACGGCGACGGCCTCGACGTGGTGCGACGAGGGGAAGAGATCGAGCGCGCGCACACCGTCGAGGTCGTATCCGAGACGGCGGAAGGTGCCGACATCTCGCGCGAGTGCGACGGGATCGCACGCCACATACACGACAGCACGCGGATCCAGCGCGGCGATGCGCCGGACGACCCGCTCCCCCGCTCCCGCTCGCGGAGGATCCAGCAGCGTCACGCCGTGGGCGAGAGACGGATCCGGCGAGGTCGCGTCGACGAACCGCTCCACGCGTGCGGTCACGGCCTCGACGGACCGGTCGCGAAGGTTCGCTCGGGCGTGGCGCGTCGCCCGCGGCGCCGATTCGACGGTCGTGACGCGCGCGCCGTCTCCGTGATCGGCGAGCGCGGCGGCGAACAGTCCGACGCCGCCGTACAGATCGAGGTGATGGGGGTGATCCTCGGCGGGGATCTCGCGGAGCGCGTCACGCACCGCCGCGTCGAGCGCCGTCGCCGCTGAGCGATGCACCTGCCAGAAGCCGCCTGCGTCGACGCGGAATTCCCGGCCCGCCACGCGTTCGACGACGACCTCGTCGCCGTCGGCGCGCCCACGGCTGCGGGCCGGGCGCCGCAGGATCCGCACCTCGCCGTCCTCGGGCTCGACGAGGTCGATGCGCCCCTCCTCGCCGCGAAGGCCGCGGGTCGCCCGTTCGATCCCGGCGGTCGCGAGCGGGTGCGCTCCGACCTCGATGACCTCATGGCTGCGCGCCGCATACGGGCCGACGCGTCCGTCTGCATCGACGTGCAGGCCGACGCGCGTGCGCCAGCGGGTGCCGTCGTCGGTCTCGCCCGGAGCCGCGTCGATCTCGACAGGGACGGATCCGCCCGCGAAGCGCTCGAACGCATCGGCCACGACCTGCCGCTTGAGCTCGCGCTGATGGTCGAGGGCGATGTGCCCGAAGTCGGCGCCGCCCGGACGTCTGGCAGGAGCGACGTCGATGTCGGCCTCACGCCACACATGCGGGCGACGGTGCGGCGACGCGTCTATGACCTCGAGCGTCTCGGCGCGCGCGAAGGACTTCTTCACCTGCGTTACGCGCGCTCGCACACGCTCGCCGGGCAGCGCGTCGGGCGCGAAGACGACGAAGCCAGGGGCATCGGCGGTCGCGCCGTGCCGCGCGACGAAGACCCCGCCGTGCGCGACTCCGGTGATCTCGAGCTCGAGGACGTCGCCAGTCTGCATCGAACCAGTCTTCCACGAGGATCCCGCACGTCTCCGGCGAATACGTCGGTACGGGAGACTGGTGCACATGCAGGTGTGTCTCGCTTCGACGTCCCCCGCCCGTCTCATGCTCATGCGCCAGGTCGGCATAGAGCCGCGCCTCGCCGCACCCGAGGTCGACGAAGAGGCGGTGATCGCCGACGTCGAGCGCGCCGAGGGCCGCACGCTCCCGCCCGCCGAGCACGTGCTGCTGCTCGCGCAGCGCAAGGCCGAGGACGTCGCCCGGCGACTCGCCGACGAGGGCTTCGACGGGATCGTCATCGGCGGCGACTCGATGTTCGAACTCGACGGCACGATCTACGGAAAGCCACACACCCCCGAGCGCGCGACCGAGCGTTGGCGCGAGATGCGCGGCAGGACCGGCACTCTGCACTCCGGCCACTGCGTGATCCGCGTGTCGGACGGATCCCTGTCGTGGGCGCACGACGTCGCAGAGGCGAACGTCACCTTCGCCGCCGACGTGACCGAGCGCGAGATCGAGCGCTACGTCGCGACGGGCGAGCCGCTGCTGGTCGCCGGCGCCTTCACCGTCGACAGCCTCGGGGGAGCTTTCATCGAGCGCGTCGACGGGGATCCGTCGACGGTCGTGGGCATGTCGCTGTCGACCGTCCGCCGCCTCGTGCGCGAACTCGGCATCGAGTGGACGGATCTCTGGAACCGCATCGACTGACGGATCGTGGTGATCCGCACACGAAACGCGGCGTATGTTGTGGAGGTCAATCAAAAGACGAGGCGCTCGGCTGGATAGGCTCGAAGCCATGCCCGCTATCCGCAAGGTGCTCATCGCCAACCGTGGAGAGATCGCCGTCCGCATCATCCGTGCGGCCCGCGACTCCGGAATCTCCTCCGTCGCCGTCTACGCCGACCAGGACCGTGACGCGCTGCACGCGCGCCGCGCCGACGAGGCGTACGCCCTCGGCGGGTCGACGAGCGCTGAGACATATCTCGTCATCGAGAAGATCCTCTCGGTCGCCCGCCGCTCCGGCGCCGACGCCGTCCACCCGGGATACGGCTTCCTCGCCGAGAACGCCGAGTTCGCGCGCGCCGTCATCGACGCCGGCCTCATCTGGATCGGCCCCTCCCCCGAGGCGATCGATTCGCTCGGCGACAAGGTCACGGCGCGGCACGTCGCCGAGAAGGTCGGCGCCCCGCTCGCTCCCGGCACGCCCGGCCCCGTCGACACCGCCGACGAGGTCGTCGCCTTCGCTGAAGAGCACGGCCTCCCCCTCGCCATCAAGGCCGCGTACGGCGGCGGCGGGCGCGGACTCAAGGTCGCGCGCGAGCTCGACGAGGTCGCCGAGATGTTCGAATCGGCGACGCGCGAGGCCGTCGCGGCCTTCGGCCGGGGCGAGTGCTTCGTCGAGAAGTACCTCGACAAGCCCCGCCACGTCGAGACGCAGTGTTTGGCCGACTCACACGGCAACGTCGTCGTCATCTCGACGCGCGACTGCTCGCTTCAGCGCCGGCACCAGAAGCTCGTCGAGGAGGCCCCGGCGCCGTTCCTCACGGACGAGCAGAACCGGATCCTGTACGAGTCGTCGAAGGCGATCCTGAAGGAGGTCGGCTACGTCGGTGCCGGAACGTGCGAGTTCCTCGTCGGTGCCGACGGCACGATCTCGTTCCTCGAGGTGAATACGCGCCTCCAGGTCGAGCACCCCGTCAGCGAGGAGGTCACGGGCATCGACCTCGTGCGCGAGCAGTTCCGCGTCGCAGAGGGTGGCTCGCTCGACTACGACGACCCGACGCCGGAGGGCCACTCCTTCGAGTTCCGCATCAACGGCGAAGATGCGGGTCGCGGGTTCCTGCCGCAGCCGGGCCCCGTCCACGCGTTCAAGATCCCGGGCGGCCCCGGCATCCGCGTCGACTCCGGTGTGACCACGGGCGACGAGATCGGCGGCGCCTTCGACTCGATGCTCGCGAAGCTCATCGTCACGGGCCGCACGCGCGCAGAGGCGCTCGAGCGCTCGCGCCGCGCCCTCGCCGAGTTCGAGGTTGCCGGTCTTCCCACCGTCATCCCCTTCCACCGCGCCGTGGTGAGCGACCCCGCGTTCACGGCAGAATCGGGCGAGTTCGGGGTGTTCACTCGCTGGATCGAGACCGAGTTCCAGAACGACATCGCGCCGTGGGATGGCGAGCCGCAGGACGCCTCGCCGGCCGAAGAACGCCACAGCGTCGTCGTCGAGGTGAACGGCAAGCGGGTCGAGGTCAGCCTCCCGGTGCGCGTCACGCAGCCCTCGGGATCCACGGGTCGCCCCGCGAACGTGCCCCCGTCGCGCCGTAGCCACCAGGCGTCTGGCGTCTCGAGCGGTGCGTCGGGCGACGTTCTGAAGTCGCCCATGCAGGCGACCGTCGTCAAGCTCGCGGTCGAGGAGGGCCAGGAGGTCGTCACAGGCGATCTGGTGCTCGTGCTCGAGGCGATGAAGATGGAGCAGCCGATCCACGCACACAAGGACGGGAAGATCACGTCGATCAATGCCCCGCTCGGCCAGACGATCAGCTCGGGCCACCAGCTGCTGCAGATCGTCTGACGCACAGACAGAGGGAGGGCCGCCCCGTGGGGCGGCCCTCCCTCTGTCTGTGCAGCCCGTCAGCTCCCGCTGCGCTCGTCGACGCCGTGCATGGCGCGCGCCGCGTCGGTGATGGATCCCGCGAGCGACGGGTACGCGGTGAACACGCGGGCGACCTGGTCAACCGTGAGGCGGCGCTCGACCGCCATCGCGATCGGGTAGATCAGCTCGCTCGCCTTGGGGGCGACGACGACTCCGCCGACGACCGTCCCGGAAGTGTCGCGTGCGTAGAGCTTCACGAAGCCGTCCTTGACGCCCATCATCTTGGCGCGCGGGTTCTCTTCGAGGTCGAGCTTGAGCTCGACCGAGTGCTTCGCGTCGTTCGTCCAGCCGACCGTCGCGATCTCGGGCGAGGTGAAGATGTTCGAGGCGATCTTGTGCTCGGCGAACGGGATGACGGCGTCGCCCATCGCGTGGAAGACGGCCGTGCGCCCGAGCATCGACGACACTGAAGCGAGGGGCACGAGGTTCGTGCAGTCACCGACCGCGTAGATGTTCGGCACTGAGGTGCGTCCGACGCGGTTCACCTGGATGTGCCCCGAGTCGGCGAGCTGCACGCCCGCATCCTCGAGCCCGAGATCCCGCGTGTTCGGCACGCCACCGACGGCCATCAGGCAGTGGGAACCCTCGACGGTGGATCCGTCGGAGAGCGTGACCGTGACGCCGTGCCCGGTGTTCTCGACGGACTCGGCGCGCGACTTCGCGAGGAGGGTCATGCCGCCGCGCGTGAAGACCTTCTCGAGCACCCGGGCGGCGTCGGCGTCCTCGCCCGGAAGCACCTGCTCGCGGCTCGACACGAGCGTGACCTTCGCCCCGAGGTTCATGTAGGCCGAGGCGAACTCGGCTCCGGTCACACCGGATCCGACCACGATGAGGTGCTCGGGCACGGCCGACATGTTGTACATCTGCTTCCACGTGAGGACGCGGTCGCCGTCGGGCTTCGCGCTCGGCAGCTCACGCGGCGACGCGCCAACCGAGACGATGATCGTGTCGGCCTCGATGCGATCGAAATCCGTGCCGTCTGGGCCCGTCGACACGACGATCGCGTCGTCCCCCTCGAGACGGCCGTGCCCGGAAATGATGTTCACACCGGCCTCGATCAGGCGTTCGCGCATGTCCTCCGACTGCTGACCCGCGAGGGCGAGGATCCGCTTGTTGATCGCGAGGAGGTTGATCGCGACCTCGGGCTTGAGCGGCTTGCCGCTGTCGCCTCGCGCAAAGAACTGCACGCCGAGCTCGCCCGCGTCGTCGATCGCCCGGGCCGCGTCGGCCGTGGCGATGAGCGTCTTGGAGGGGACCACATCGGTGAGGACGGCGGATCCCCCGACGCCCGTGCTCTCGACAAGCGTCACGTCGGCGCCGAGCTGCGCGCCCGCGAGGGCCGCCTCGTAGCCTCCGGGACCGCCGCCGATGATCGCGATCGTCTGCTTGCGCGCGAAGTCGAACGTCATGATGACCATTCTCTCCCACATCGGCCGCGAGCACCGAAACGCGCCGCCGCTGACTTCGCAGGCTCGCCCCGGTTATCGTGACTGCATGACGAACCAGGCCCATCCCCTCGACCGTCCCGCCGATCCCTTCGAGGTCGCGCAGACCGCCGCCGCCGACATCGCGCGCCTGACCGGGGTGGAATCCCACGACATCGCCGTCACGCTCGGGAGCGGCTGGGGCCGCGCCGCCGAGCTCCTCGGAGAGACGGTCGCGACGATCCCCGCGACGGAGGTGACCGGATTCTCGAAGCCCGCCCTCGAAGGGCACGTCGGCACCCTGCGCAGCGTGCGCACGCCCGATGGCCGCCACGTTCTCGTGATCGGCGCCCGGACGCACTACTACGAAGGACACGGCGTCCGCCGCGTCGTGCACAGCGTGCGCACGGCCGCCGCCGCGGGAGCGAAGACGATGGTGCTCACGAACGGCGCGGGCGGGATCAAGGACTCGTGGTCGGCCGGTCAGCCTGTGCTCATCAGCGATCACATCAACCTCACGGGCGACTCGCCGCTCGAGGGCGCGACGTTCATCGACCTGACCGATCTCTATTCCTCGCGGCTGCGCGACATCGCGCGCGAGGTGGATCCGGCGCTCGACGAGGGCGTGTACTGCCAGTTCCGCGGGCCCCACTATGAAACGCCCGCCGAGGTGCAGATGGCGAAGACGATCGGCGGCCACATCGTCGGCATGTCGACCGCGCTCGAGGCGATCGCCGCCCGGCAGGCCGGCATGGAGGTGCTCGGTTTCTCGCTCATCACGAACCTCGCCGCCGGCATCTCCCCCACGCCCCTCAGCCACGGCGAGGTCATCGAGGCCGGCCAGGCGGCCGAAGGCCGCATCTCCCAGCTGCTCGCGGACGTGATCGGCCGGATCCGATGACGGCGCTCACCGCCGCCCGGGCGTGGCTCGCGCAGGATCCGGATCCCGTCACGCGCGAGGAGCTCGCGGACCTGATCGACCGCGCCGAAGCGGGCGACGAGTCCGCGTCGACGGATCTCGACGAGCGGTTCGCGGGCCGGCTGCAGTTCGGCACGGCGGGGCTTCGCGGGGCGCTCGGTGCCGGGCCGATGCGCATGAACCGCGTTCTCGTCGCGCAGGCGGCAGCGGGCTTCGCACGCTTCCTGCGCGATCGCGCCGAGGGATCCGTCCCGAGCGTCGTCATCGGATACGACGGCCGCCGAAACTCCGATGTCTTCGCGCGCGACTCGGCCGAGCTGTTCCAGGGGGCGGGGCTCCGGGCGATCCTGCTTCCCCGCATGCTCCCGACTCCCGTGCTCGCGTTCGCCGTGCGCCACCTCGGCGCCGCCGCGGGCGTCATGGTGACGGCGAGCCACAATCCGCCGGATGACAACGGCTACAAGGTCTACCTCGGCGGATCCGACGACGGCGCGCAGATCGTCTCGCCAGCCGATGCGGAGATCGCCGCCGCCATCCAGGAGGTCGCGGACGGCGGATCCGTCGCCGAGCTGCCGCGCTCCGACGACTATGCGATCGCGGACGAGGACGTCGTCGCGGCGTACGTCGCGCGGACAGCCGACGTCTCCCCCGCACCCGACACCGCCGCGGGGATGCGCTGGACGTACACGGCCATGCACGGCGTCGGGTGGGAGACGATGCGCGCCGTTCTCGAACGCGCCGGGTACCCGCTGCCGGATGTCGTCGCCGAGCAGATCGAGCCCGACGGCAGGTTCCCCACCGTCGCCTTCCCGAATCCCGAGGAGCCGGGAGCGATGGATCTGTCGTTCGAGACCGCCGCGCGCTCGGGCGCCGAGCTCGTCATCGCGAACGACCCCGACGCCGACCGCGTCGCCGTCGCCGTCCCGACGGATACAGGCTGGCGGCCCCTCACGGGCAACGACATCGGTCTCCTGCTCGGCGCGCGGGCGGCGCGCGCCGCCGAGGGCGTCGCCGGGGCGGCGCTCGCCTGCTCGCTCGTGTCTTCCCCCGGCCTCGGCGTGATCGCCGAGCGCCACGGCCTCGACTGGCACGAGACGCTCACGGGCTTCAAGTGGATCTCGCGCGCGCCCGGCATGGTCTTCGGTTTCGAGGAGGCCCTGGGATACCTCGTCAACCCCGAGACGGTGCGCGACAAGGACGGGATCTCGGCCGCCGTCGCGGTGCTCGGGCTGGCCGCCGAGGCGCGCGGCCGAGGCCGGACGATCGCCGACCTCCTCGACGAGCTCGCCAACGAGATCGGGCACTTCGCGAGCGGCCAAGTGTCGATCCGCGTCGACGATCTGTCGATCATCGACCGCACGATGGCGTCGCTGCGCGCGGATCCTCCGACGTCCTTCGGAGACCTCGCGGTCGAGCGCGCGGACGACCTGCTGGAGCCCGCAGACGGCGAGACGGGCGGGAACATCCTGCGATACCTGCTCGCGGGCGGCTCGCGGGTGATCTTCCGTCCGAGCGGCACCGAGCCGAAGCTCAAGGCCTACCTCGACACCCGCGGCGCGACCGCCGAAGAGGCGCGGGATCGCCTGGCCGATTTGGAGGAGGCGGTGCGGGCGCGCCTGGGGTGAGAACGGCGTTCGAATGATCCGTGCTGACCGCTCGCCCGCCGTCACGGAGCAGTCTGGGACGAGAGGACCGGTTCCCCATACACCTCTTCCGATGAATTATGAGAAACTACGAAAGTCATAATTCTGACGGGAGGCGGTATGGGGACCAGCGCGTCGACGTGGCCCGCGATCGGTCACGAAGAGCACAGCTTCACGCCGTCGTCTGTCGCGCACTGGGGCGTCGACGCCGAGCGAGCACCGCTCTCGGTCAGATATCGAAGCGCCGTTCCCGCGATGATCGCGGATCAGCCGCTCGGCCTTCCCCCTGATGTCCTCCACGCTGCGGCCGAGGCGACCCAGGAGCTGACGCGCTTCGACGCGGAGCAGGGCGCTCGAGTCCGGTCGTTTGCGCCTGTTCTGCTCCGCTCGGAGGCCGCGTCGTCATCGCAGATCGAGAACCTCACCGCATCGGCGCGTGCGATCTTCACTGCCGAGCTCGGGGCGACGCGCAGCCGCAATGCCGAGCTGATCGCCGCCAACACGCGGGCGATGCAGGCGGCCATCGACCTGTCCGAGCACGTCGAGGCGGAGTCGATCCTCACGATGCACCGGGTGCTCATGGCCGACCACGCCCGGCACACGCCAGGCGAGTGGCGCCGCGAAGCCGTCTGGATCGGCACGAGGAACGACAGCCCCGTCGGGGCCGAGTTCGTCGCCCCCTGGCATGAGAGGGTGCCGGAGCTGATCGATGATCTCGTCGCGTTCGCTCACCGTGTCGATCTCGCTCCCCTCTCCCTCATCGCCGTGGCACACGCGCAGTTCGAGACGATCCATCCATTCACGGACGGCAACGGACGCACCGGCCGAGCGATCGCGCAGTCGATGCTGCGCGGACGGCGCATCACGCGCTCCGTCGCCGTCCCCGTGTCAGCAGGGCTTCTCGCGGACGTCGAGGGGTACCACTCGGCGCTCACCGCCTACAGACAAGGCGATCCGACGCCGATCGTACGGGAGTTCGCGAACGCCGCCCTCCGTGCCGTCGCGAACGCACGCATGCTCGTGGACGAGATCGACGAGATCCGCCGACGCTGGGGAAACGTTCTCACCGCCCGCCGAAGCAGCAACGCGTGGAGACTGCTCGACGTGCTCACGCGAAGCCCCGTCCTCACCGCAGCGTCCGCGGCGGAGGAACTCGGCGTGCAGCGACCGAACGTGTATCCGCCCCTCGGAGCACTCGTCGATGCGGGGATTCTGCGTTCGAAGGCAGAGCACCAGCTCGGCCCATTCTGGCGCGCTGATGAGGTCCTCGCCGCGGTGGATCGCTTCGCCGAGCGCGCCGGTCGACGCGAGGCCGTCCCACCGCGCCGAGATCGCGCCTGACCCCGCCGTTCGAATGCCCCGAACTGCGCGATAGACGCCGACTTTCGAGCAGTTCGGGGCATGCGAGCGCGGCGTCAGCGGCTCCTGCCTTCTCGCGCAGCAGCGCGATCCTTCACCCCTCGTCGATGAGGGCCGCGAGCTCCGTGAGGAAGCTCGGCAGATCGGCGCCGCGGCGCGCGATGCGGCGCGCGTTCTCGGGGTCGGCGAACACGTCGACGAACTGCTCGAAAACCGTCTGGAACGCGACGCGGTCCGACTCGCTGAACGCGACGAGAGCGACGACGTGCACGCGTTCATCGCCCCACGCGATCGCCTGCTCATCCACAGCGATGGCGATCGCCGTGCGCGACGCCGACATCGTCATCGCGTGCGGCACGGCCAAAGATTCGGTGAACGCCGTCGACGAGAGCCTCTCGCGTTCGATCGCGCTGTCGACGTAGGCCTGGTCGATCGTGCCGTCCGCGATGAGCGCCGACCCGAGCCGCCGGATCACATCCTCGGGAGTCAGCGCCCCGACGCCACGGAGGTAAGCCTCGGGGACGAACCAGCGCTCCATCTCGGCACGCAGGCTGCCGAGGCGACGATGGCGACGGACACGGTTCGCAGCCTCCGCGACGCGCGCGACGTCGCGGCTGGCGAGGAACGGCGTCACGCGCACCACGCGCTCGGGGCCGCCTGCGACGCGCACCGGAGGATCGATCGTCGTGAGGACGAGATCGGTCTCGAACCCGCCCCAATCGGGCTCGTAGCGCGACTGCACCTCGGTGACGTCGATCTCGTGCCCCAGCGATCGTGTGACGCTCGAGCGCAGCTGACGGCGCATCTCGTCCGGCCCCGGACAGACGATCGCGGCTGTCAGTTTCGGGATCTCCTGCTGATCGACCTCGAGTGCCGTCCCGAGGTGCATCGCGATGCCCGTGATCTCGTCGTCGGGGATCATCACGCCGAGTGCCGTGGACAGATCGCCCGCGACCGCCACGGCCATCTCGAACACCAGGGGCGACGCCGCCTTGAGCGACCGCGTCATCGGATTGCGCGCCGAGAGCTGCTCGGCCGCGCGCTGCACGAGGTTCTGCACGTGCCGTGCCAGCCGCGGCACCAGATCGGCCCCGTCGAGCTCGACGCCGTAAGTCCGCGAGGCGCGCGCGACGGCGGCCGCCACGGCCGATTCGATGTCCGGATCCACGGCACGCGCTCCGGCCGCGTCCGGATCCACGATCGACAGCATGACGAGCGACGCGAGATGAGCGAGGTCCCCCTCTCCCAGGCGAGTGCCCAGATGGCGGCTCGCGATGCCGTCGATGACGGCGGCGACGCGTGACCGGTCGTCGTCGACCGAGTCATCAGACCGTGGGAGAGCGTGCCCCCGCGCGACCCGCCCGGAGGCGATCGCGATGTGCAGCACGACATCCCCGGCGGCGAGGTCGTTCACCGCATAGCCAGCAGAGGTGAGCCCGTCGACGAGCTCGCCACCGATCGTCGCGAAGGACGTCGCGTCGATCCCGAGCTGCCCGGCGGATCTGCGCAGAGATTCCGCGCCGGACACGCCCTCGTCGAGCTCGTCGTGCACGACGCGGCTGAGGAAACGTCGCCGCGCGAGCTCCGTCCCCTCGAGCGTCACGACGGCCGCGTCGCGCGCGAACACCAGTTCGGTCCCCTCGAGCATGCCCCGGATGCGCCGCAGATCGCTCTCGACGGTGTCGCTTGACACGTGCATCTCAAGAGCCGCCTCGAACACGTCGACGCCGCCGTCAGGTGAGTCGAGCAGCCCCCGGATGAGGGCGCGGATGCGATCGTGGCGCGTGCCGCGCTCGGGATCGGCCTCGGCCAGATCGACGCTCTCGGCCCGCGGCGTCGCCCGGTACCCCATCGAGCCCGACTCCACCGCGCCCGCCACGCGTTCGTTGATCGCCGTCACGTAGGAGCGCACGCTGCGCGGAGTGACGCCCAGCTGGTCGGCGAGGGTTCCGGCGGTGACCCAATCGGCCCGGCGAATCAGGATTCCCAGCATCCGCGCCTGCCGTTTCCTCGTCATGGATCCAGTCAACCATCCGCGCCCGGCGGCGGGATTTCCGCAGGGGGCGGAAGGAACACTCCATTGCCAGACCCCTTGCCGCAGAACAGGATGGGTGGGAAGAAGGAGAAGTGAGATCGATGAGGATCATTGTGATCTGCGGCGCCGGCGCTTCGAGCACGTTCGTCGCCACGCGCCTCGCGCGCGCCGCCGACGCCGCCGGCGTCGATCTCGACGTGTCTGCCTGCCCGCTCGCCTCGCTCCCGCACGAGGTCGGATCCGCCGACGCGATCCTGCTCGGCGCCCACATGGGTGCCGCTGAAGCCGAAGTGCGCACGGTCGCCGAAGCGCATCACGTGCACGTGTCCGCCCTCCCCGCCGACATCGCCCGCGATCGCGACGGTTCCCGCACCCTCGCGCTCGTCCGCGACGAGATCCCCGGATCCGCGCCCGCGGAATCCGCCCGTTGAAAGGAAATCACCATGGCCACTCGCACCGTCACCATCGCTTCCTCGCACGGTCTGCACGCGCGCCCCGCGAAGCTGTTCTCGGAGGCCGCCAAGAACTCGGGCCAGACCGTGACGATCGCCAAGGGCGACGGAGCCCCCGTCAACGCGGCGAGCATCCTCGGGGTGATCTCGCTCGGCGCCAACACGGGCGACGAGGTCACGCTGAACGTCGAGGGCGAGAACGCCGAGGGCGTGCTCGACCAGCTCACGACGATGCTCGAGACCGACACGGACGCGGAGTGAGCTCGATGCCTGAGTTCCACGGAACGGGCGTCGGGCAGGGCGTCGCCCAGGGTCCCGTCGCGCGCATGGCCGACGGTCTCGAGGCCCCGTCCGACGCCCCGTCGACGCGCACGCCCGACGAGGAGAAGGCGAGCGTCGCGGAGGCCGTCTCGGCCGTCGCCGCCGAGCTGAACGCACGCGGCGAGCGCGCGGGCGGATCCGCTCAGGACGTCCTCGAGGCGCAGGCCATGATGGCCGAGGATCCGATGCTCGAGGAGAAGGTCCACGCGAAGATCGACGCGGGCTCGACCGGCGAGCACGCTGTGCACACGGCGTTCGCGGAGTTCGCCGAGCAGCTGCAGGCTCTTGGCGGGTACCTCGGCGAGCGTGCGGCCGATCTCGCCGACGTCGCGCAGCGTGTCATCGCGCATCTGCGGGGCGTGGCGGCCCCGGGCGTTCCGGAGCCCGGGCATCCGTTCGTTCTCCTCGCGACCGATCTCGCACCGGCCGACACGGCCCTGCTCGACCTCGACCAGGTTCTCGCCGTCGTCACGACGGAGGGCGGGCCAACGTCGCACACGGCGATTCTCGCTCGCGAGAAGGGCATCGTCGCGGTCGTGGGCACGGGGGATCTCGACCTCTCCGACGGGCAGACCGTGATCGTCGACGCGGCGCAGGATCTCGTCATCGCGGATCCGAGCGACGCGCAGCTCCGGGAGGCGGCCGAGCGTGCGGAGGCGCGGAAGGCCGCGGCGGCCGCCCCGGTCACTCCCGGAGCGCTCGCCGACGGCACCGCCGTCCCGCTGCTCGCCAATCTCGGATCCGCCGACGGCGCCGCCGAGGCCGTCGAGCTGGGAGCGGAGGGCGTCGGCCTGTTCCGCACCGAGTTCCTGTTCCTCTCCAGCGACGAGGCTCCGTCCGTCGAGAGCCAGCGCGAGAGCTATCGACAGATGCTCGCCGCTTTCGCCGGCAAGAAGGTCGTCGTGCGGGTGCTCGACGCGGGGGCCGACAAGCCCCTTCCCTTCCTCACCGATGCGGAGGAGGAGAATCCGGCGCTCGGGCGCCGCGGGATCCGCGCCCTCGCACACCGCGAGAACATCCTGCGCGATCAGCTCACGGCCCTCGCGCAGGCCGACGCCGAGACGGATGCAGACCTCTGGGTCATGGCGCCCATGGTCGCGACGGTCGACGAGACGGAGTACTTCACGACGCTCGCGAAGGAGCTCGGTCTGAAGACGGCGGGCGTCATGGTCGAGGTTCCGTCGAGCGCCGTTCTCGCCGAGGACATCCTGAAGATCGCCGACTTCGCGTCGATCGGGACGAACGATCTCGTGCAGTACACGATGGCGGCCGACCGGCTGCTCGGATCCGTCGCGCACCTGCAGAGTCCGTGGCACCCCGCGGCGCTGCGGCTGATCAAGATGGTGGCCGACGGCGGCGCGGCGAACGGCAAGCCCGTGGGCGTGTGCGGCGAGGCCGCGGCCGATCCGCTGCTCGCGGTCGTGCTCGTCGGCCTCGGCGTGCAGACCCTCTCGATGTCGCCCTCCGCGCTCGCCGATGTGCGCGCGGAGCTGAAGAACCACTCCCTGGACGACGCGAAGCGCCTCGCCCAGGCGGCGCTCGGCGCGGCGAACGCCGACGGCGCCAAGTCCGCGGCGCGCGCCGCCGCGTGACACCCGCTCCCTGAAGAAAGCAGGAAGAGACATGTCAACGCAGACAGCCACATCGAAAGGCCCGGGCGGGATCCGCATGGGCGTGCAGAAGTTCGGCGCATTCCTTTCCGGAATGGTCATGCCGAACATCGCTGCATTCATCGCCTGGGGCCTCATCACGGCGCTGTTCATCCCGACGGGCTGGCTCGGCGCCGAGGGACCGGTCGGATGGATGCAGTGGGGCGATTCCGCTCTCCTCGGCGGAGGCATCGCCTCCGACGGGAACGAGTACACCGGACTTGTCGGCCCCATCATCACCTTCCTGCTTCCACTGCTCATCGCCTTCACGGGCGGGAACGTCGTGTACGGTCACCGCGGTGGCGTCGTCGGCGCGGTCGCTGCGTTCGGCGTCATCATCGGCGCCGAGGGAACCGTGATGTTCCTCGGCGCGATGATCGCGGGCCCCCTCTCCGCCCTGCTCCTAAAGTGGTTCGAGAAGCCGTGGAAGGACAAGGTGCGGTCGGGCTTCGAGATGCTCGCGAACAACTTCTCCGCGGGATTCGTCGCGTTCTTCACCTCGCTCGCGGCCTTCTTCTGGCTCGCACCGATCATGAAGTGGCTGACGGACCTCCTCGGCGGTGCCGTCGGTTGGCTGGTGAACACGGGGCTCATCCCCCTCGCGAGCATCATCGTCGAACCCGCGAAGGTGCTGTTCCTCAACAATGCGATCAATCATGGCGTGTTCACTCCGTTCGGGACCGAACAGGTGCAGGAATCGGGCCGCAGCCTGCTCTTTCTCGTCGAGGCGAACCCCGGGCCCGGCGCCGGCATGCTGCTCGCACTCATGGTGTTCGGTGTCGGCGCTGCTCGGGCCACCGCACCGGGCGCGTGGATCATCCACTTCCTCGGCGGCATCCACGAGGTGTACTTCCCGTACGTCCTGGCCAAGCCGATCCTGATCGTCGGGCTCATCGTAGGCGGTGCCAGCGGAGTGCTTACGAACGTCATCTTCCAGTCGGGTCTCGTCGCTCCGGCGTCGCCCGGGTCGATCTTCGCGGTTCTGATCCAGACGGCTCCCGGCAGCCACCTCGGAGTCATCGCCTCCGTGCTCATCTCTGCGGCTGTCAGCTTCGCCATCTCCTCGTTGTTCCTGTTGGGGAGCCGCAAACGCGACCTCGCCGCCGATGCGGCCGGAGAGGACGGTCTCGCGAGCGCGATCGCGAAGACGCAGGCGAACAAGGGCAAGTCCTCCGCCGTCCTCGGCGGGCTTGCAACCGGGGGTGCGGCCGCCGCAACGAAGACGATCGAGAACGTGATCTTCGCCTGCGACGCGGGCATGGGATCCTCCGCCATGGGCGCCGGTGTCCTCCGCAAGAAGTTCAAGGATGCGGGAATCGACGGCGTGAACGTCACGAACAAGTCGATCGCGAACCTCGACGGCACCGCCGATCTCGTCGTCACGCAGGCGCAGCTGACCGACCGTGCCCGGCAGGGCGAGCCCGAAGCGATCCACGTCTCGGTGGGCCAGTTCATGAACGCCCCCGAATATGACGAGGTCGTCGAGATGGTCCGCGCGCAGCGCAGCGACGACGCGCCCGCGTCTGCGGAGACGCAGCCCGCGGCCGCGGCGCCCGCATCGGACGGCGGCGTGCTGAAGCCCGAGTACGTGCGGATCCACGCCGGATCCGTCACGCGCGACGAGGCGCTCGCCGAGGCCGCCAGCATCCTCGAATCGGCCGGGGCCGTCACGGGCGACTACCTCGCCGCGATGAAGGCGCGCGAGGAGAAGGTGTCGACGTTCATGGGCAACGGCCTCGCGATCCCCCATGGGACCGACGAGGCGAAGGACGCCGTGCTCGGATCCGCGCTGTCTGTGGTCCGCTACGACGGTGGCGCCCCCTGGGGCGACGGCGACACGGCGACCTTCGTCGTCGGCATCGCCGGCAAGGGCGGCGCGCACCTCGAGATCCTGCAGTCCGTGGCAATCCAGTTCGGCGACGAGCAGACCGTCGCGAAGCTGTCGGCGGCGTCGACGCCCGCCGAGCTGTTCGATCTGCTGCAGGAGGGCCTCGCATGACTCCCGTACACAACGACGCCAATTCGGGGATCGTGGCCCCGATGCACCGGCGTATCGCACAAGTCCGCACAGAATTGGCGTCGTCGTGCAGCTCTGCGGAGGGGTTGACATGACGAAGAAGAAGGCCGTCCACTTCGGGGCCGGGAACATCGGGCGCGGTTTCGTCGGCATGCTGCTCGCCGAAGGCGGGTACGAGATCGTGTTCTCGGACGTCGCCGCTCCCCTCGTCGAGGCGATCGATGCGGCAGACAGCTACACGGTGCACGAGGTCGGCGAGGGCGGGCGCGACGTTGTCGTGACGGGCTTCTCGGCGATCGACAGCGCCGCGGATCCGGAGGCTGTGGCCGAGGCCGTCGCGACGGCCGATGTCGTCACCTGCGCCGTCGGACCGACCGTGCTGAAGTTCATCGCGCCGCACGTGCTCGCCGGGCTCCGCCGCCGCGCCGCCGGTGCCGCGCGCCTGCAGGTGATGGCGTGCGAGAACGCGATCGGCGCGACCGACCAGCTGCGGGAGCACATCGAGGAGCTCGCGGGATCCGAGTGGCCCGAGCTGGCCGAACGCGCCGTGTTCGCGAACACGGCCGTCGACCGGATCGTGCCGGGCCAGCCCGACGGCGCAGGGATCGACGTCACGGTCGAGCCGTTCTACGAGTGGGCGATCGAACGCCGACCGTTCGGCGACGAGCTGCCGAACATCCCGGGAGCGCACTTCGTCGACGAGCTCGCGCCGTACATCGAGCGCAAGCTGTTCACCGTCAACACGGGGCACGCCGCCACGGCATACCTCGGCGCGCGGGCGGGATTCGACAGGATCGCCGATGCGCTCGCCGACGCCGGAGTGGCGCGCGCCGTCGAGGCCGCCCTCGTCGAGACGAGCGCAGTCATCGCCGCGAAGCACGGTTTCTCGGAGGCCGAGCTGGCCGAGTACCGCTCCGCGATCCTCCGCCGTTTCCGCAATCCGGCACTGCCCGACACGGTGCAGCGCGTCGGCCGGCAGCCGCTGCGCAAACTGTCACGACACGAGCGGTTCATCGGCCCCGCGGCCGAGGCCGCCGAGCGCGGCCTCGGCACCCTCGGGCTTCTCGGCGCGATCGACGCGGCGCTCGCATTCGAGGCACCCGAGGACGAGCAGGCGGTCGCAATGCGCGAGAAGCTCGCCGCCGGAGACCCCGATGCCTTCACGGTCGAGGTGACTGGCCTGGATCCGTCGCACCCGCTGTACGCGCCGGTGCGCGATATCGTCGCACGCCACATGGCGTAGCGCGCCGGTCCGGAATCCGCACTTCCGGACCACACCTCGTCCCCCGAGATCTTCTCGGGGGACGGGGTCATCCCTCGGAAAGTATTCGGGTCAACCCGACAGTTCTCGATTTCCTTCGCATTCCCCGGCACGGCACGGGACAATTGCCCTATGAGCTACCCGCAGCCTCCCGCCGGAACGCCCGGCCAGCCGGATCACGCGCCGACCGCACCCCTTCCGCCGCAGGGTGCGCCGACACCACCGAAGACGCCCGCCGAGCGGCCGGGCCGGATGATGGCCATCCTCGCCCTCGTCTTCGCGATCGTCGGCACCCTCCTCGTCTGCCTCGGCTTCGCCGTGTTCATCCCTGAGATCGGCCGCGTCCTCGGGTACGTGTCGTTCTCCGGTTGGCTTTTCCTCCTCGCCGGGCTCACGCTCTCGATCGTCGCCCTCGTGCGCAAGGCGCAGGCGACGGGCATGAGCATCGCTGCGCTCATCATCTCGATCGTCGGAGGCGTCTTCGGCATCGTCGCCGGCGTCGTCGTCGCGATCGCCGGCGTGATGAACTTCACGATGACGATGGTCGACGATTACGGCGATCTCATCCCCGAGCGTCCCGACTCGGGATTCACCGCCCCCGAGAGCTCCCACGGTGCTGCCGTCCGCGCCGACTGCGAGACGCTCATCTCGTCGGACCCCGGTTCGATGGGCGGATCCGGCTCGGTCGCCGATCTGCTCGACCGGCTCGCCGAGCAGATGACGACCGACGAGGTGCGGGAGCCTCTCGAAGACCTCAGCGACGCCTACGAGGATCTGACCGAGATCGACGACCCGTCCGACGTGCAGGAGGCCGCCGCCGAGCTCGACCGCGCGGCTGCCGAGCTCGGCGAGGTGTGCGGCATCTCGCTCGACGACCTCCCGTAGGAAACCGCGACCGAGTCCCGCTCGATCAGTGCCGGGGCTTGCGCGGAGGACGGCGGTCGTCACGACCGCCGCGATCGCGGTCGCGGTCACCGCGCCCACCCCGGCCGCGATCATCCCGTCCGCGGTCGTCGCGCCCGCGACCACCACGCGGGCCACCCGTCGCGCGGAACGGACGAGGATCGGGCTTCAGCTCGATCAGCCTGCCGCCGATGCGCGTGCTCTCCAGCCGATCGAGAACGTCGCGCGGCAGCGTCGACGGCAGCTCGACGATCGAGAAGTCCGGCCGGATGTCGATGCGACCGAAGTCGTCACGGCGCAGCCCTCCTTCGTTGGCGAGCGCCCCGACGATCTGACGCGGTTCGACACGCTGGCGCCGGCCGACCTCGATGCGGTACGGCGAGAGATCGCCGCGCGACGCGCGCGGGCCGCGCTCCTCGCGATCCCCGCGCTCCTCTCGCCTCTCGCGAACCGGGCGCTCGCGCTTCTCCGGATCCGGCGGCAGCAGCAGGGGCGTCTCGCCCTGTGCGACGACGGCGAGCGCGGCCGCGACATCGGTCTCGATGACGTCGTGGTGCGCCACGTAGTGGGCGATGATGTCGCGGAACGCCGCGATCCGCCCCTGCTCGGCGAGCGCGGCTGTGATGGCGTCGTCGAAGCGCGTCAGACGCGTGACGTTGACGTCCTCGGCCGTCGGGATCTGCATCTCGGTGAGCGGCTGGCGCGTCGCCTTCTCGATGGCCTTCAGCAGTCGCCGCTCGCGAGGGGTCACGAAGCTGATGGCGTCGCCCGTGCGGCCGGCGCGGCCCGTGCGGCCGATGCGGTGGACGTACGATTCCGTGTCGACGGGGATGTCGTAGTTGACGACGTGCGTGATTCGCTCGACGTCGAGGCCGCGTGCCGCGACGTCGGTCGCAACGAGGATGTCGAGCTTGCCCTTCTTGAGCTGCTCGACGGTGCGCTCACGCTGCGCCTGCGCGACGTCGCCGCTGATCGCGGCGGCGGTGTATCCGCGTGCGCGGAGCTTCTCGGCGAGCGTCTCGGTCTCGCTCTTCGTGCGCACGAACACGATCATCCCGTCGAAGTTCTCGACCTCGAGGATCCGCGTGAGGGCGTCGACCTTCTGGGGGTAGGACACCATGAGGTAGCGCTGCGTGATGTTCGCCGAGGTCGTCGTCCGGCTCGCGACCGTGATCTCCTCGGGATCGTTGAGGTGCTGCTGAGAGATGCGGCGGATCTGCGCCGGCATCGTCGCCGAGAAGAGCGCCGTCTGCTTGGTGTCGGGGGTCTCGGAGAGGATCGTCTCGACGTCCTCCGCGAAGCCCATCTTCAGCATCTCGTCAGCCTCGTCGAGGACGAGGAAGCGCAGCTCCGAGAGGTCGAGCGTGCCCTTGTCGAGGTGGTCCATGACGCGGCCCGGCGTCCCCACGACGATGTCGACGCCGCGGCGGAGCGCCGAGAGCTGCGTGCCGTAGCCCTGCCCGCCGTACACGGGGAGCACGTGCACACCCTTGATTCTCGCGGAGTACTTCTCGAAGGCCTCGCACACCTGCAGCGCGAGCTCGCGCGTCGGTGCGAGCACGAGCGCCTGCGGCGTCTTCCGTCCCGGCTCGAGCCGGTCGAGGATCGGCAGGGCGAACGCCGCCGTCTTCCCCGTACCCGTCTGCGCGACGCCGAGCACGTCGCGGCCCGCGAGCAGCAGCGGGATCGTCTGGTTCTGGATCGCGGACGGCGTCTCGTAGCCGACGTCTTTCAGCGTGCGGAGAACTGCGTCACCGAACCCCAGATCGGAGAAGGTCGGGGCGGGTTCGCCCTCCGTCTCGGTGGGTGTCTCGGAGGATTCGGTGCTTGTCATACGACAACGCTATTCTGCCGCGGCTGAATGTGCGGCCTCATCGGCGAGATCCGTGCTCTTCCGAGCGAACGTGTCGAGACGGTTCGATCGCGCCTCGGGGCACAATGGACCCATGCCGAAGATCGTCGACCGCGACGCACGCCGCCTCGAGATCGTCGACACGTACCTCCGTCTCGTCAGCAGCGTCGGCGTCGGTGCGGTCACGACACGAGCGCTCGCCCAGGAGCTCGGCGTCGCGACGGGGTCGCTCTGGCACTACTTCCGCGGCTTCGACGAAGTCCTGCAGCGAGCCTTCGAGCGCATCTTCGAAGCGACGAACAGGCGCATCGCAGAGGCCGTCGAGGGGCGCACGGGGATCGACGCTCTCTGCGCCATGATCGAGCAGGTGCATCCCCTCGACAAGACCACGAACGACGAGGCGGGGGTCGTCGTGAGCTTCTGGGGGCGCATCCCCTTCCGGCACAGCATGTCCACCGTCCAGGCCGAGGTCGAGCGCCAGTGGCACGACCAGTACCGTCGCCACCTCTCCTGCGCGGTCGAGCTCGGAGAGCTCACCGGCGACACGCCGGTCGACAGGATCGCCGATGCGCTCCTTGCGCTCGTCACAGGCGTGCAGGTCGAGCACGTGATGGGGACCGACATCGCACGGCCGAACCGTCAATGGCAGATCATCGAGACGGTGATCGGTTCCTGGCTCACGCAGGCCGGTCGCTCCGCCGCGCGGCTCGACGAACGCACGTCGGCGGTGTGAGACGCACTCAGACGAGCGCGGATCCCATACCTAGGATCATCGCCCCGAACATCACGGCCATCGCGATGAGCTCCGTGCGCTCGGCCACTCGGTGTCGACGAACGCGATCGGCCAGGAGGGCGCAAGTCCAGGCGAGGTACACGACGCTCGCGACCGCAAGGATCGCATGAGCGGGAACACCATGCGCGTGCGCGCCGGAGGAAACGTCCGCCGTGTGCTCGCCGAGCAGCACCATGCCGCCCATGAGCGCTCCCCCGAGGGCGCGATGCAGATCCATCGACCGCGCGGACGACGGCCGCGAGCGTGCTCCCGCCGCGAGAAGGATCGACGCCACGAACAGGGCGACCCCGACCCCCAACGCCCACCTGCCGTCCGCGATCGGGAGGCAGGCGAGCGCCATGAGGATCGCGGCGAAACGCGCGCGCCACAGGGATGGTGCCGCGCAGCACGATGACGCGGCGACGACTCCGGCGCCCGCCATGAGGATCTCCAGAGGCGTCACCGTATCTCCTCACGAACCTCGCCTCGACGGCGGCGCCCGAGATGTCGGCTGACAACGACAACCTGCCCGAGGCGGACGAACTCGCGTGCGAGGATCGAGGCATGGCCTCGCAGACCCCTCCCGGCGGATCCCAGACCCTCAGCAGGGGGATTCGCATCCTCGAGGCGCTCGCGGGATCCGATCGCGCCCTGTCGATCGATGAGCTCGCGGGCGCGCTCGACGTGCATCGCTCGGTCGCATACCGGCTCCTGCGCACCCTCGAGCACCACGGTCTCGTCGCGCGGGACGACGCGGGGCGCGCGCGCCTCGCGGCCGGCGTTGCGACGCTCGCCTACGCCGTCTCCCGCGATCTGCAGCAGGCCGCCTACCCGCAGCTCGTCGAACTCGCCGACGAGCTCAGGATGACCTGCCTCATCGCCGTGCTCATCGACGGCGACGAGGCGGTCACGCTCATGAGCGCCTCGCCACGGAGCGAGGTGGCCGTCTCGTACCGCCCCGGCCACCGCCACCCGATCACACGCGGCGGGCCGGGCAAGGCGATCCTCATGGGCCTGCCGAGCGCGTCGTGGCCCGCAGATGTTGCCTCCGAGGTCGCCGTCGAGATCGACGAGAGCCGCGCGCGCGGGTATGCACTGAGCGAGAGCGAGGTGGTCTCGTCGCTGCACGCGGTGTCCGTTCCGCTCGATCTGCCGGGCCAGCCACCGGCGTCTCTCTCCGCGATCCATATCAACCTCCCTCGCCCTGCGCCCGAGATCGCGGCCGCCCTGGACCGTTCCGCGAGGCAGATCTCCGAGTCCTTCGGCGCCCGCCGACCGCCGCGCGAGGGTTTCTGAGCCCGGCGAGCATCGGCACGGGTGCCCCGTGCCGATGCTCGTTCGCGGAGAAGCGGTCAGCCCTCGAGATCGGCCAATAGGAACTCAGCGCCCTTCTCGCCGATGAGGATCGCCGGCGCGTTCGTGTTCCCCGTGGTGATCGTCGGCATGACGGACGCATCGATCACGCGAAGCCCGTCGACGCCCCGCACGCGCAGGCGCGGATCGACGACCGCCTCGGCGTCGAGCCCCATGCGGCAGGTGCCGACCTGGTGGTGATAGGTCGCGACGTTCTCCCGGATATAGGCTTCGAGCTCTTCGTCGGTCTGCACCTCCGGCCCCGGATACACCTCTTCCGCTCCCCATCCCTCGGCGAGAGCGGGCTGCGACATGATCGTGCGGCACTGTCGCATGCTGAAGAGGAAGGGCGCCAGATCGGCTGGATCCTTCAGAGCACCGAGGTCGATCCGCGCGGCGTCGTCGAGCCCGGGTCCGGACAGCGTCACCTCGCCGCGGCTCTGCGGAGCGAGGATGGCCGCGTACAGGGTGAAGCCGGTGCCGTCGACGGGCGCCATCCCCTCCGAGTACATCGGAACGGCGAAGAAGATCGGCTGTGTGTCGGGCACGGCGAGACTCTCGTCGCTGCGCGCGAACAGGTGCGTCTGCGTGACGGAGACACCCTCCCGGGGCGCATCGATGTCGCGTGCGCGGGTGACCCCGATCACCGGTGCGAGCAGGTGATCGTGCAGGTTCTTGCCGACGCCGGGTGCGTCGTGCACCACGTCGATCCCGATCGCGGCGAGCTCCTCGGCCGGCCCGATCCCCGAGCGCAGCAGAACCTGCGGCGAATCGAGCGCGCCGCCCGAGAGAACGATCTCGTCCGCGCGCAGCTCGTGCATCGCCCCCTCGATCCGGTAGCGCACGCCGACTGCACGCCCCTCCTCGATGATCACGGAGTGCACGTGCGCACCCGTCAGGATCTCCAGACAATCCCGCACGGGTTTGAGATACGCCTTCCACGTGTTGATGCGTTCGCCATCGACGATGTTCACCTGCTCCTGCGAGACACCGTCGAGCCGCTCTCCGTTGTAATCCGGATTGTGCGGCACGCCCGCTTCGATGGCCGCCTCGACGATCGACTGGTGGATCGGGTCGAGCTCGTAATCGCCGTCGACCGGGATCAGGCCTCCCACGCCGCGCAGCTCGCTCTCCCCGCCCGAGAAGTCCTCGATGGCGCGGTAGACGGGAAGCACGTTCTCCCACGCCCACTCCGGCCCGCAGCTCTCGGCCCATCCGTCGTAGTCGCTCGGCGCGCAGCGCACCCAGATCGTTGCGTTCAGCGCGTGCGATCCGCCGAGCACCCGGCCGCGCGGAAGATGGAGGAGCCGGTTCGCCGTGTGCCCGCTCGGCTCCGTGTAGTAGTCCCAGTCGTCCGGGCTGTGCCAGAGTTCGCCCAGGCGCGACAGGTCGTGGATGGCCGGGTTGACGTCCTCGCCGCCCGCTTCGAGCAGGGTCACGTCGTGTCCCGCGTCGACGAGGCGACGGGCGACGACCGATCCCGCGGAACCGGCGCCGACGACGATCACGGATCTCTTCGCCATGATGTTCTCCCGCGCCCTCAGCCGTTGATGACGCGCGGCTCGGAGACGGACTTCAGCCCGGCGACGCTGAACTCCAGCCCGTAACCCGACTGCTTGACGCCGCCGAAGGGCACCTTCGGATGCAGCGTGCCGTGCTGGTTGATCCACACGGTGCCCGCGCGGAGGCGCTTCGCGATCTCGCGGGCCCTCTCCCGGTCGCCCGACCACACGGATCCGCCCAGTCCGACATCGAGGCGATTCGCGCTCGCGAGCGCCTCGTCGACGTCGCTGTATCGGATGATCGGCAGTGCCGGTCCGAACTGCTCCTCGTCGACGATGCGGTATCCGTCCGCCACGTCGGCGACGATCGTCGTCTGGAAGAAGTTCGCACCCAGTTCGGGGGCCGCCTCGCCGCCGACGACGATGCGCGCGCCGCGCGCCTTGGCGTCTTCGACCAGTTCCTGCACGATCTCGAACTGCGCGGCGTTCTGCACCGGCCCGAGCACATTGCCCTCGTCGAGGCCGTTGCCCATGGGAACCTGCCGCGCAACGGCGGCGACCGCGTCGACGACATCGTCGTAGACGTCCTCGTGCACGTACAGTCGCTTCAGCGCGGCGCACGTCTGCCCCGTGTTGATGAAGGCTCCCCAGAACAGATCCTCGGCGATCGCCTGCGGGTCGACATCGGGCAGCACGATGCCGGCGTCGTTTCCGCCGAGCTCGAGCGTGAGCCTCGCGAGGTTCCCGCCCGCCGACTCGGCGATCCGTCGGCCGGTCTCGGTGGATCCGGTGAACATCACCTTCGCGACGTCCGGGTGCGCGGCGAGGTGGCCGCCGCCGGCACCGTTCGTCACGACCGGGATGAGCACATCAGCGGGGAGAGCCTGGTTCATCACCTCGATGAGCGCCAGCACACTCAGCGGGGTCGACGAGCTGGGCTTCGCCACGACCGTGTTGCCCATCCGCAGCGAGGGCGCGAACTGCCACATCCCGATCATCATCGGCCAGTTCCACGGACCGATCGCGGCGACGACACCGAGCGCCTGGTAGCTCATCTCGGCGTAGGTCTCGCCGTCGTCGACCAGCACCTCGGTCTCGAGCTCGGTCGTCGCCGCATCGCGCAGCCATGTGCTGCAGGCTCCGACCTCGAAGCGGGCGTTCGGGCCGTTCAGGGGCTTGCCCTGCTCGCGGGACAGGATCGTCGCGAGCTCCTCGGCGTGCGCGTCGATCGCGTCGGCGGCCGCGAGGAGCGCCGCACGGCGTCCCTCATGCCCGAGCGCGTCCCACGCGGGCTGCGCCGCCTGGGCGCGCGCGACCGCGGCATCGACGTCATCCGCAGTCTGCTTCGGCACGTAGCCGATCGTCTCGCCCGTTGCGGCATCGGGGATCGCCCGTCCCGTCTCGGGGTCCGCCTGGATGCGGTCGAGCAGTGCGGTGGTCTCGGACATCTTCGTCTCCTTCGGAAAGCGGTCGCGCCGCGACGGCGCACGACAGGGGCCGACAGGCCCATCGAGCCCAGTCTCCGCTTTCCGATGCGACGCGAGTAGGCCGTCACCGCACGCGTCTTTCCTCCCCGCGCACGGCTTCCCCATCCGCGACAGAGCCCCCTTCTCGCGAGAGCACACGATCCCGTGCTCCCCCGCGAGAAGGGGGCTCTTTCCTGGGGCGGGTCAGTCCCCCATGATGCCGTCGAAGAAGCCCGCGAGCGCGGTCGTCGCCGTCAGCGGCAGCACCTGCGAGACATACTGGTCGGGTCGCACGACGACGATCGCGCCCTCGCGCGAGACGCCGCGCCCCTCGAAGATGTCCTCGCCGGGCAGCGTCGCGTAGACGCGCTCGTAGTCGCGAACCTGGAAGGGACCGACACGCGGCCAGAACGCATCCGGAACCGCGGGAATCTCGACCTCGGTGTGGGGCTGCTGGTAGATCACCTTCACGTCGAACCAGGCGTCGATGTCGGCGCCCTCGGGGCGGTGCCGGACGAGAGGCGAGGCCGGGTCATCGACGAGCCACGCGGCGAGGTCTGCCGTCGGCGACGGAGCCCCGGCGGAAGCGGCGTCCGCGAACACGTAGATGCGCCACCGGCCGTCGGCCGTCGCGTGGTGCCCGAGGTGGACAGGGTTCGCGTCGCACACCCGCGTGACCATATGCGACTTGAAGCGCTTGCCGACCGGGAATCCCGTGGCGAGGCCCTGATGCTCGGCAGCACCCGTGACGATCGACGGCTGGTACTGGGTCATGAATCCCGCGGGGAACTCGGCCGTGCGCACATAGAACTCCTCGAGCTCGGCCGGATTCTCGAACTCCTCGGGCTTCTTCGCCATGAGGCTCGACCACTCGCGGTCGAACTCGATCAGATCGACGGCGATCTGCTGACGCTCGCCCGAGTAGGTGTCGAGAAGCTCGTCGCCCGCGCGTCCGTCGAGCACGTGGGCGAGCTTCCAGGCGAGGTTCCAGCCGTCCTGCATCGAGACGTTCATCCCCTGCCCGGCCTTCGCCGAGTGGGTGTGGCACGCGTCGCCGAGGATGAACACCCGCGGGCAGCGCGATCCGACCTCGTCGACGTCGTCGAACTTGTCGGTCACGCGATGCCCGACCTCGTACACGCTGCGCCACGCAACCTCGCGTACCTCGACCGTGTACGGATGCAGGATCTCGTTCGCGCGGCGCTCCACCTGCTCCTGCGTGGTCTCGCGTACGTTGCCGTGGTCGCTCTCGCTCACCTCGCCGAGATCGACGTACATGCGGAAGAGATGGTTTCCCTCGCGCGGAATCAGCAGGATGGATCCGCCGTCGTGCGACTGGATGGCGCACTTCGTGCGGATGTCGGGGAAGTCCGTGTCCGCGAGGACGTCCATGACGCCCCAGGCGTGGAAGGCCTGGGATCCGCGCAGTTCGCGGCCGATCGAGCGGCGCACACGGCTGCGCGCGCCATCGGCGCCGACGAGGTACTTCGTGCGCACGATGCGCTCGGCCCCCTCATCGGCGCCCGCGCTGCGGCGCAGCGTCACCTCGACAGGGTGCTCGCCATCGACCGCCCGCTGCGAGACGAACTCCCACCCGTAGTCGGGCGCCGTGCGCGTCGGCGCGTTGTGCATCGACTCGAGGAAGTAGTCGAGCACGCGCGCCTGGTTGACGATGAGGTGCGGGAACTCGCTGATGCCGTGCTCGTCGTCGACGGCGCGACCGCCTCGGACGATCCGGCGCGGATCCTCGGCGTCCGGCCGCCAGAAGGCCATCTCGGTGATGCGATAGGCCTCCTGGGTGATCTGCGGCGCGAAGCCGAAGGCCTGGAACGTCTCGACGGAGCGGGCCTGGATGCCGTCGGCCTGCCCCACCTCGAGGCGCCCCGGGCGGCTGTCGATGATGCGCGTGTGGATGTGCGGGAACTCCGCGAGCTGCGCCGCCGCGATCACCCCGGCGGGCCCCGTGCCGACGATCAGCACATCCATCTCGTCGGGAAGCTCGGCAGGCCGATTCAGGCCGATGCCCGCGGCGGGCTTCACACGCGGATCGCCGGATACGTACCCGTGGTGGTGGAACTGCATGCGCTTCGTGCTCCTCACATCTGTGTGGGGGCGTTCCGGATCTACATCCATCCGCGACGCCGTCGTCGTCCCGAGCGGTTCGATAATCGAACACTCAGTTCTTTAATAGATACAGAGATCCTACGGGGTCATCGTCTCGCGCACAACGAGAGGCGGGTTACACTCGATGCGTCCGACCCCCGACGACGAGGGTCGGTGCCCGAAAAAGGGGCACGAAGCGCGCACGGCAGCCGCGAGACACATACGGACTCCCCACATTCCGTTCCTGTCTCCCGAAAGGCCATCTCCATGCCGAACGTCGCACAGCACGTCGCCCATGCCCTCGCCCACCACGTCGACCACGTCTTCGGTGTCATGGGCAACGGCAATGCGTACCTCCTCGATGCCCTCCTGAACTCGACCGACGCCACATACACGGCGGTGCGCCACGAGCAGGGCGCCGTCGTCGCGGCCGACGCACACTTCCGCGTCTCGCGCCGCATCGCCGCCGCGACGACGACCTACGGCGCCGGCTTCACGAACACGCTCACCGCGCTCGCCGAGTCGGCCATGGCGCGGATCCCGCTCGTCCTCGTCGTCGGCGACGAACCCACATCGGGGGCGCGCCCGTGGGACGTCGATCAGATCGCGCTCGCGGCCGGGGTCGGCGTACGCACCTACACCGTCGGCCGCCTCGACGCCGTCGCGACCGTGACACTGGCGATCGAGCAGGCGCTCGCGAAGCGACTCCCCGTCGTACTCGCGCTCCCCTACGATGTCCCGACCCGCGAGGCGGGCCCCCTCCCCGATGTCCTCCCCGAGCTGTCCCCGACGCCGAGCATCGAGCCCGGACCCGATGCGCCGCTCGCGCAGGTCGCGGCGCTTCTCGACGCCGCAGAACGTCCCATCCTCATCGGCGGGCGCGGCGCGTGGCTCGCGGATGCGTCCGACGCGCTGGGCGCGCTCGCGGCGCGCACGGGCGCCGTGACGTCATCGTCCACGCTCGGACGCGGCGTCTTCCCCGACGAGCGCTACGATCTCGGCGTGACGGGCGGCTTCGGCGCGCCGGGAGCGATGGACCTCATCCACGCGGCCGATGTCGCCGTCGTGGTCGGGGCATCCCTCAACCAGTTCACGATGCGCTTCGGCGACCTCTTCTCCCCCACGACGCACGTCGTGCAGATCGACACGGCACCGTCAGCGACGCACCCACGGGTCGGCACCTATCTGCGCGGCGACGCCCGCCTCGTCACGGAGCGGCTCGTCGCCGAGCTCGGCGCGGGATCCGGATCTGGATGGCGCGAGAGCATCGACGCGGCTGCCCTCCGGATCCAAGAAGTCGGCGAGGAATTCGCGGACGACGGGCGACTGGATCCGCGCGCCGCCGCCGCCCGACTCGCCGATCTGCTTCCGGAGGATCGCGTCGTCGTGAGCGACGGCGGCCACTTCATCGGCTGGGCGAACATGTTCTGGCCCGTCGCCTCGCCGGGCCGGATGGTCATGGTCGGCACGGCGTACCAGTCGATCGGATTCGGCTTCCCGAGCGTGGCGGGCGCCGTCGCCGCGGATCCCGAGGCGACGATTGTGCTCACGACGGGCGACGGCGGCGGACTCATGGCGCTCGCCGACCTCGAGACCGCCGTGCGCACCGCGGGCGGGCGCGGCATCTGCGTCGTGTGGAACGACGGAGCGTACGGCGCCGAGGTGAACCTCTACGGCGTGCTCGGGCTGAACGATCGCCCCATGCTCATCCCCGGCGTCGACTTCGCCGCACTCGGAGCGGCCGCGGGCGCCGAGGGCCTCGTCGTCACATCGCTGGCCGACCTCGATCGCGTGGCCGAGTGGGTCGCCAGGCCGGCCGACGAGCGCCCGTTCCTCATGGTCGATCTGCGGATCTCGGGCCGCGTCATCGCGCCGTACCAGCAGGAGATCATCCGGGTAAACACCCGCAACTGACTCCCTTCCCCACATTTCTGGCACATCCCTACCGGGAAGCCCGGCAGGGATGTGCCAGAAATGACGGGTTGTCGCCGGGTCAGGCGGCGGGCTTCTCCCAGACGTAGATGCCCGAGCGCTGTTCCTTTTCGGCGCCCGGACGCAGGTTGATGCCGTTGCGGCTGCGCAGCAGGATCGTCGCGACGAGCCCGAGGATCGCCATGCCGAGCAGGTAGTACCCGATATTCACCGCGTCGCCCGTGGACTCGAAGATCCACGCGGCGATCGTCGGCGAGAAGGCGCCACCGATGATCGATCCGAGGGCATACGAGATCGAGACGCCCGAGAACCGCACCGATGAGGGGAACAGCTCGGCGTACCAGGCCGACTGCGGGCCATAGGTGAGCCCGAGCCCGACCGTGAGCAGGAGCAGCGCCGTCGTCAGCGACGCGACGGTTCCGACATTGACGAGCGGGAACGCCGAGATCGCGGCGGCGCCCAGCAGGACGTAGCCGACGATGTAGGTCGTCCGGCGACCGATGATGTCGCTGATCCATCCGCCCAGCGCCGTGAAGACGAGCCAGCTGACGGCCGACCAGGTGACGGCGGCGAGGACGGGGCCGCGCTCGAGGCCGAGCTCGACCGTGCCGTAGTTCTGGATGTAGCCGCCCGTGGTCATGTAGCCGATGGCGTTGTTGCCGGCGAACACGAACGCCGCGAGGACGACGAGCGGGGTGAAGCGCGCGAAGAGCTTCACGACGGGAGCCTTGGTCCGTTCCTTCCGCTCGGCGATCTCTGCGAAAACGGGGCTCTCCTCGACGCCGCGGCGGATCCAGTACCCGATCGCGATGAGCACGATGCTGAACAGGAACGGGATGCGCCAGCCCCACTCGAGGAACGCATCGCCCGGGAAGAGCACGTTCATGATCTGCATCATGCCGCTCGCAAGCAGCAGACCGATCGGTACGCCGATCTGCGGCATTGCACCGAAGATCCCGCGCCGTTTCGCGGGCGCGTGCTCGACGGCCATAAGGACGGCGCCGCCCCACTCGCCGCCGGCGGAGATGCCCTGGATCACGCGAAGGAAGATGAGGAGGATCGGGGCGATGACGCCTGCGGACGCATAGGTCGGCAGCACACCGACGAGCGCCGTCGCACACCCCATCAAGATGAGCGTCATGACGAGAACCGGCTTGCGGCCGATCTTGTCGCCGAAGTGACCCGCGAGGAACGCGCCCAGGGGGCGGAACAGGAAGCTGATCCCGACCGTCGCGAACGACAGGATCGTCGCGACCCCCGCGCCGGCCGGCTGGAAGAACAGCTCGCCGAACACGAGCCCGGCGGCCATCGCGTAGATGAAGTAGTCGTACCACTCGATCGTCGTGCCCGCGACGGTTGCGAAGGCGACGCGGCGTCGATCATGGGTTCCGGCGATCGTTCCGGTGGGTGTGAGATGAGGCGATGAAGACATCGTTCACTCCTTTGTCGAGGATGTCGGTCGGCTGGCCGCATTGCCCGCCGCCATGGCCCCCGCCCGCGTCCTGCGCAGCGAGGTCTTGTCCACTCACGGACGATGATATACGATTTCGAATACGAACACATCCGCACGGAAGGCACAGGCGCCATGACGACCCCTCACCCGGACGATCCGCGGCACGCAGCCCTCCCGCTCGCGCCCGGCAAGATCATCGCGGTCCACCTCAGCTACGTCTCGCGCGCCGCACAGCGGGGCCGGCGCCCCGCGCATCCGTCGTACTTCCTCAAGCCCACGAGCTCGCTCGCGGCCAGCGGATCCGAAGTGGTGCGCCCGGAGGGAACCGAGCTGCTCGCCTACGAGGGCGAGATCGCGCTCATCGTCGGCACGGCGGGTTCCCGCATCTCTCCCGACCGCGCATGGGACCACATCGGCTGGGTCACCGCCGCGAACGACTTCGGACTGTACGATCTGCGTTCGAACGACAAGGGCTCCAATCTGCGCAACAAGGGGCGCGATGGATACACCCCCATCGGCCCGGGGCTCCTCGACGCCCGTGCGGTGCGCCCGGACGCTCTGCGCGTGCGCACGTGGTGCAACGGCACCCTCGTGCAGAGCGACGAGACCGCCGACGAGAACATGCTCTTCCCCTTCGCTCAGCTGATCGCCGACATCTCGCAGCATGTGACGCTCGAGCCCGGCGACATCCTCGTCACGGGGACACCGGCCGGTTCCTCGGTCGCGAACCCCGGCGACGTGATCGAGGTCGAGGTCGACGCCCCCTCGGTCGACGGCGCGCCGTCGACCGGACGCCTCATCTCGCGAGTCGTCGACGGCCCCGGCGGCTTCGACCCCGCCCTCGGCTCGCTCCCCGCAGTCGACGACACCCAGCGCGAGGAGGCGTGGGGTTCCCGCGAGGCCGCAGGCATCACCGATGCCCCCGTGATCGAGCCCGAGCTCCGCGCGAAGCTCGAACGCTGCCCCGTCGCGGGCCTGTCCCAGCAGCTCCGCAAGCGCGGGATCCTCTCGTGCTTCCTCGACGACGTGCAGCCGCTCGAGAAGGGCGCGAAGCTCGTCGGCGTCGCGAAGACCCTGCGCTTCGTCCCCCTCCGCGAGGATCTCTTCGCGTCGCACGGCGGCGGATACAACGCCCAGAAGCGCTGCTTCGACACGGTGCGCAGCGGCGAGGTCATCGTGATCGAGGCCCGGGGCGAGCGTCAGTCCGGAACTCTCGGCGACATCCTCGCCCTCCGGGCGCAGGCGCGCGGCGCCGCCGGAATCGTCACCGACGGCGGCGTGCGCGACTCTGATCTCGTCGCGGGCTTCGACATTCCCGTGTTCGCCCGCGGCGGCCACCCCGCCGTCCTCGGACGCAAGCACGTGCCGTGGGAGTCCGACGTGACGATCGCCTGCGGCGGCGCAACCGTGCAGCCGGGCGACATCCTCGTCGGCGACGACGACGGCGTCATCGTCGTTCCTCCGGGGATCGCCGAAGAAGCCGTCGACGCCGCCCTCGCGCAGGAGGACGAGGACGACTGGATCGGCGAGCAGGTACGGAGCGGTGCGGCCGTCGATGGGCTCTTCCCCATGAACGCCGAGTGGCGCGCCCGCTATGAGAAGGAGACGGGCCGATGAGCGGCACCGCCGCCCTCAGCAAGTCAGAGCGCGCCTACGGCTGGATCGGCGAACGCATCTCGTCACGCGAATACGGGCCGGGATACCGCCTGGTGCTCGGCGAGATTGCCCGCCAGCTCGACATGAGCGTGGTGCCCGTGCGCGAGGCGATCCGCCGACTCGAAGCCGAAGGCCTGGTGACGTTCGAACGCAACGTCGGAGCGCGCGTAGCTCTCGCAGATCGAGACGAGTACGTGCACGCGATGCAGACGCTCGGCGTGCTCGAGGGCGCCGCGATGGCGCTCGCAGCCACGCACATCACGGCCGACGACCTCGACCGTGCTCAAGAGCTGAACGGACGGATGCGCGATCTGCTCACCCACTTCGATCCCCACGAGTTCACGGTCCTGAACGAGCAGTTCCACACGATCCTGTTCGAGGAGTGCCCGAACCCGCATCTGCGCGATCTCGTCGAGCGCGGGTGGACGCGCCTGAACAACGTGCGAGACTCCACCTTCGCATTCGTGCCGGGACGCGCCGCCGAGTCGGTCGAAGAGCACGACGACATCCTGCGGCTTGTCCGCGAGGGCGCCGACTCTGCCGACATCGAAGACACCGCCAGGCAGCACCGCTGGCGCACCATGAACGCTTATCTCGACAACCGCGCGTCGCGCTGACGCGCCCCCACCTTCCCGATGACGAGGAGACGACAGATGACCGACCACCAGCGATCGCTGCCCCAGGACCTGCCCGAGCGGATCCGCCACTACATCGGCGGCGAGTTCGTCGATTCGATCGACGGCGACACCTTCGAGGTGCTCGACCCCGTGACGAACCGCACCTACATCCACGCCTCCGCCGGCAAGAAGGCCGACGTCGACGCCGCCGTCGCGGCCGCGAAGGAGGCGTTCGACTCCGGCCCCTGGCCGCGGATGCTGCCGCGCGAGCGCTCGCGCGTGCTGCACCGGATCGCCGACATCGTCGAGTCCCGCGACCAGCAGCTCGCCGAGATGGAGTCGTTCGACTCGGGTCTGCCGATCACGCAGGCGAAGGGCCAGGCGCGCCGCGCCGCCGAGAACTTCCGCTTCTTCGCCGATCTGATCGTGGCGCAGGCCGACGACACCTTCAAGGTGCCGGGCCGGCAGATCAACTACGTCAATCGGAAGCCGATCGGCGTCGCCGGGCTCATCACGCCGTGGAACACGCCGTTCATGCTCGAGTCGTGGAAGCTCGGTCCGGCGATCGCGACGGGCAACACTGTCGTCCTGAAGCCGGCCGAGTTCACGCCGCTCTCGGCGCAGCTGTGGGCGGGGATCTTCGAGGAGGCGGGCCTGCCCGCAGGCGTGTTCAACCTCGTCAACGGCCTCGGAGAAGACGCGGGCGACGCGCTCGTGAAGCACCCCGACGTGCCGCTGATCTCGTTCACGGGCGAGTCGAAGACGGGCGAGCTGATCTTCGCGAACGCCGCACCGTACCTCAAGGGGCTGTCGATGGAACTCGGCGGCAAGTCGCCGGCCATCGTGTTCGACGATGCCGATCTCGACGCCGCGATCGACGCGACGATCTTCGGGGTGTTCTCGCTCAACGGCGAACGCTGCACAGCCGGATCCCGGATCCTTGTGCACCGGAACGTGTACGACGAGTTCGTCGAGCGCTACGCCGCGCAGGCGAAGCGGGTCAAGGTCGGCTATCCCGACGATCCCGCGACCGAGGTCGGCGCGCTCGTGCACCCCGAGCACTTCGAGAAGGTCATGAGCTACGTACGTGTCGGCAAGGGCGAGGGGCGCCTCGTCGCCGGCGGTGGCCGCCCCGAGGGCTTCGCCGAGGGAAACTTCGTCGCCCCGACGGTGTTCGCCGATGTCTCGCCCGATGCCCGGATCTTCCAGGAGGAGATCTTCGGCCCCGTCGTCGCGATCACGCCCTTCGACACGGAGGAGGAGGCGCTCGCGCTCGCGAACAACACGCGCTACGGGCTCGCCGCCTATCTGTGGACGAACGACCTCAAGCGCGCGCACAACTTCTCGCAGGCGATCGAGGCCGGCATGGTGTGGCTGAACTCGAACAACGTCCGCGATCTGCGCACCCCCTTCGGCGGAGTGAAGGCCTCGGGCCTCGGCCACGAGGGCGGATACCGTTCGATCGACTTCTACACCGACCAGCAGGCCGTGCACATCACCCTCGGGAAGGTGCACAACCCGAGCTTCGGCAAGGCCTGAGACCACCCGACGAGAGCAAGGACGCTGATCATGACCGCCGATACCCCGCAGACAGACCGCCGCGGCACGAAGACCTCCTCAGGCTTCTTCGTGTCCCAGGAGGCCCCCATCGAGGCCCGCGACGCCGTGGCGACGCCCACCTCGCCCGCGCCCGACATCCTCCGCTGCGCATACATGGATCTCGTCGTCACCGATCTCGCGGCATCCCGCGAGTTCTACGTCGACATCCTCGGCCTCCACGTCACGGAGGAGGACGACGACGCCGTCTACCTCCGCTCGACGGAGGAGTTCATCCACCACAACCTGGTGCTGCGCACCGGCCCCGTTGCCGCCGTCGCGGCCTTCTCGTACCGCGTGCGGACGCCGGAGGATCTCGACAAGGCAGTCGCCTTCTACTCCGAGCTCGGATGCCGCGTCGAGCGCCGCGAGGAGGGGTTCACGAAGGGCATCGGCGACTCGGTGCGTGTCGAGGATCCGCTCGGTTTCCCGTACGAGTTCTTCTACACGACGAGCCACGTCGAGCGCCTGAGCTGGCGCTACGACCTGCAGAGCCCCGGTGAGCTCGTGCGCCTCGACCACTTCAACCAGGTCACCCCCGATGTGCCGCGGGCCGTCCGCCACTACCAGGACCTCGGCTTCCGCGTCACGGAGGACATCCAGGACGAGGCGGGCACGGTGTACGCCGCGTGGATGCGCCGCAAGCCCACCGTGCACGACACGGCCGCGACCGGCGGCGACGGACCCCGCATGCACCACGTGGCCTTCGCCACCCACGAGAAGCACAACATCCTCGCGATCTGCGACAAGCTCGGCGCGCTGCGTCGCAGCGACGCGATCGAGCGCGGTCCGGGGCGCCACGGCGTCTCGAACGCGTTCTACCTGTACCTGCGCGATCCCGACGGGCACCGTGTCGAGGTCTACACGCAGGACTACTACACGGGCGACCCCGACAACCCCGTCATCACGTGGGACGTGCACGACAATCAGCGCCGCGACTTCTGGGGGAACCCCGTTGTGCCGAGCTGGTACACCGACGCGTCGCTCGTCCTCGATCTCGACGGAAACCCGCAGCCCGTCGTCGCCCGCACGGACGACAGCGAGATGGCCGTCACGATCGGGGCCGATGGCTTCTCGTACACGCGCGAGGAGGACGAGCGGGAGATGCCCGAGTGGAAGCAGGGCGAGTACAAGCTCGGACACCAGCTCTGACGGCCATGCTCACTTCGGAGAACGTACAGAGCCTCGCGGCCGAGCTGGCGGAGGCCGAGCGCGCGCGCAGCATCATGCCCCGCATCACCGCCCGTCATCCCGAGGCGACCGTCGAAGACGCGTACGCGATCCAGGGCGTGTGGCGCGATGCGCAGCTCGCCGCGGGCCGCCGCCTCGTCGGGCGCAAGATCGGCCTGACCTCGAAGGCGATGCAGCAGGCGACCGGTATCACCGAGCCCGACTACGGCGTCATGTTCGACGACACCGTCTGGTCGACCGGCGCGGTCCTCCCATTCGACCGGTTCAGCAATGTGCGCATCGAGGTCGAACTCGCGTTCCTGCTGAAGGAACCCCTCGAGGGGCCGGGGTGCACGCTCTTCGACGTGTTGCGCGCCACCGAGTACGTCACCCCTGCCCTCGAGGTGCTCAATTCGCACATCGAGCTGGAGGGGCGCACGATCGTCGACACCATCAGCGACAACGCCGCATATGGCGCCATGGTGACGGGCGGCGTCCCGATGCGCCCCGAACAGCTCGATCTGCGCTGGGTGTCGACCCTGCTGTACCGGAACGAGACGATCGAGGAGACCGGCGTCGCGGCCGGTGTCCTCGGCCACCCCGCCACGGGCGTCGCGTGGCTCGCGAACAAGTTCCACGAGCACGGCGCCCGTCTCGAGGCGGGCGAGCTCATCCTCGCCGGCAGCTACACTCGGCCGATGTGGGTCGAGAGGGGCGACACCGTGTTCGCCGACTACGGGACGATGGGAACCATCACATGCCGCTTCGAGTGAAGCCCACACTCCGCGATCGGATCGCCGGCGCAGGCCGCCCCCTGTTCGGGGGGTGGATCTGCTCGGGCTCCCCCGTCATGGCCGAGATCATGGCGGGATCCGGGCTCGACTGGCTCATGATCGACATGGAGCACGGCCCGAACTCGCTCGAGAGCGTGCAGCTGCAGCTGCAGATCGCCGCGGCGTACGACGTCTCGACCGTGGTGCGCGTGCCCGCGAACGACGCCGTCTGGATCAAGCAGGTGCTCGATCTCGGCGCGCAGACGATCATGGTGCCGATGGTGCAGACCGCTGCCGAGGCGGACACCGCCGTCGCGCATGCGTCGTACCCGCCGCGCGGACACCGCGGCGTCGGCAGCGCGCTCGCGCGCTCGGGCCGCTGGAACCGCATCGAGGGCTATCTGCAGAACGCCTCCGAACACGTGTCGGTGATCGTGCAGGTCGAGACGCTCGCAGGGGTGGAGAACGCCCGCGCGATCGCCGAGGTTCCCGGCGTGGACGGCGTCTTCGTCGGGCCGAGCGACCTCGCGGCTTCGATGGGCCTCATCGGGCAGCAGACCCACCCGGATGTCGCCGCCGCCGTCGCCCGTGCGTTCGATGAGGTCGCCGCGGCAGACACTCCGGTCGGCATCAACGCGTTCGACCCGGCCGTCGCCCGCGGCTACGCGGACGACGGCGCCGCCTTCCTCCTCGTCGGCGCGGACGTCTCGCTCGCCGCGCGCGGCGCGGAGGCGCTCGCGTCGACGTTCATCCCGGACGCCGACGACCGCCGACGCGAATCGTACTGACCGGTTCACGAGCGGGGGTCCGCGCGCCGCGGGAGCGGACGTGATCCGCCCGCGATCCGAAGCTCGAGGAGGATCCGTGCCATCGCGTGTCAGGCTCATCGTCGTGCTGGGCGTGCTCAGCGCGTTCGGGCCGCTGGCGACCGACGTCTACCTGCCCGCGATGCCGCAGATGGTGGAGGATCTCGGCACGACCGACGCGCTCGGCCACGCGACGATGAGCGCCTGCATGATCGGACTCGCCTTCGGTCAGCTGCTCATCGGCCCCCTCAGCGACCGATTCGGGCGGCGGCTGCCGCTGCTGTCGGGCGTGGCCGCCTTCGCCGTGTTCTCGCTCCTCTGCGCGGCCGCTCCGACGATCGAGATCCTCATCGCCGCCCGGTTCCTGCAGGGAGCCGGCGGAGCGGCCGGCATCGTCGTCGCGCGCGCCGTCGTGCGGGATATCTCCTCGGGATCCGAGTCGGCGCGGATGTTCTCGACGCTCGCCGCGATCACCGGGATCGCCCCCGTCGTCGCGCCGCTCGCGGGCGGCGCGACGCTCCTTGTCACCGATTGGCGCGGTGTGTTCGTCGCGCTGGCCGCCCTGGGCGCCGCGATCCTCGTCGTCGCCGCGATCGCGGTTCCCGACACACTCGCCGAGGACCACCGCTCGCGCGGGGCGCTGCGCGCACAGCTCACCGAGATGAGCCGTGTCGTCGGGAACAGGCGCTTCCTTCCCGCCGCCCTCGCGCTCGGGTTCGCGGGCATGGCCCTGTTCACGTACATCCCGATGGGGGCGATCGTGCTCCAGGATCAGTACGGTCTCACGCCCCAGGCATACTCCCTCGTCTTCGCCGGAATTGCGCTCGCGATGGTCGCTCTCACGAGGCTGAATGCGCGCCTCGTGCGGCGCCTCCCCTTGCGCGGGCTCGCGATCGGCGCGATCGCGCTGGGATCCGCGGGATCCGCCGCGCTCGTCGCCTGCGGCGTCATCGACGCGCCGCTCGCCCTCGTCATCCTCGCGATGCTCGTCGGCGTCTTCGTGCACGGCTCGCTTCTCGCGAACATCACGGCGATCGCCCTCGCTCCCATCTCCCGCGGCGCCGGTGCCGCGTCCGCTGTTCTCGGCACGCTGCAGTTCGCGATCGGCGCGATCATCCCGCCGATCGTCGCGACCGGCGGGGTGAACCTCGTGGCGATGGGGACGACGATGCTCGCCGGACAGCTCATCGCGATCCTGCTGCTCGCGGCCTACGGCGACCGCCGCCCTGGGGTCAGCGGTCGAAGCCGTCGGTGATGAGGTCGATGAGCTCCTCCCGCTGCTCGACCGGGAGGAACGTGGCCGCGGCCGCGTTGAGCTGGAACTGCAGCACATCGTCGATGTCGTAGTCGAAAGCCTCGACGAGACGGGCGATCTCGCGCGTGAGCGTCGTCCGGCTCATCAGGCGATTGTCGGTGTTGACCGTGACGCAGAAGCCCAGCTGATACAGAAGATCGAACGGATGGTCCTCGATCCGGTCTCCCCAGGCCGCGATCGCCCCCGTGCCCAGATTCGACGTCGGCGAGAGCTCGAGCGCGACCTCCCGGTCGCGAACCCACCGCGCGAGATCGCCGAAGCGCACATGCACCTCGTCGCCCTCTGTCTCGACCTGTTCAAGGTCCTCCGCGATCCGCACGCCGTGACCGAGGCGCAGGGCGCGTCCGTCGAGAAGCGCCCCGCGAATCGAATCGGGCCCGGCCGCCTCGCCTGCGTGGAGGGTCACGGGGAAGAACTCGCCGGCGAGCAGGTCGAGTGCATCGCGATGACGCGACGGCGGGAACCCGTCCTCGGGCCCCGCGAGGTCGAAGCCCACGACGCCCTCATCGCGGAAGTCGAGGGCGAGCTGCGCGATCTCGTACGAGCGATCCCCCTGCCGCAGGGCTGAGAGAATCTGGTTCACGCGGATCGAGCGCCCCGACGCATCGGAGGCTTCCTCGGCCTCGTCGATGCCGTCCTGCACCGCCTGCACCGCGTCCTCGAGCGTGAGACCGGCGTCGGTGTGCTGTTCGGGAGCCCAGCGCACCTCGCCGTAGACGACGCCGTCATTCGCGAGGTCCTCGACGAACTCGCGCGCGATCCGGGTGAGGGCATCGGCCGACTGCATCACCGACACCGTCAGCTCGAAGGTCTTCAGGTAGTCGACGAGTGAGTCCGAGGCCGCCTGCTCGGCGAACCACTCGCCGAGCTCGCGGGCGCTCTGAACGGGCAGCGAGATTCCGGCCTCGCCCGCGAGCTCGAACACCGTCGAGGCGCGCACGCCTCCGTCGAGGTGATCGTGCAGAGAGACCTTCGGAAGGCTGCGGATCGGCACGCCGCCGACGTGTGCCTCGCGACGGGTGGACGGTGACTTCTGCGGACGAGCCATGCGATTCTCCTGACGGCGCCGGCCGGTCATCCGGCCGCGATGCGGTCGCGCACGATCGGCGCGGCTTCGTGAGCAGTATCGCCGATCTCGTACGCGCCCGCCAGCGCCTCGAGGGCGCGGTCGAAGCGGCCGGCGTCGTCCGCGGCGAGGGTGAACAGCGGCTCGCCCGCGCGCACGCGGTCGCCAGGCTTCGCGTGCAGGTCGATCCCGGCGGCGTGGACGACGGGATCCTGCGCCCGCGCGCGGCCGGCGCCGAGGCGCCAGGCGGCGAGCCCGACGTCATATGCGTCGAGCGAGCGCAGCACGCCGTCGCGGTCCGCCGTCACGGTGTGGGTCTCGCGCGGGCGCGGAAGCGGGGCGTCCGGGTCGCCGTCCTGCGCCCGGATCATCCGCCGCCATGTGTCCATCGCGCGGCCGTCGGCGAGCGCCTCGGCGGGGTCCCCGTCGACGCCCGCCATGCGCAGCATCTCGCGCGCGAGCGCGACCGTCAGCTCGACCACGTCTGCGGGGCCGCCGCCTGCGAGCACCTCGACAGATTCACGCACCTCGTTCGCGTTGCCGACCGTGAGCCCGAGGGGCGTCGACATGTCGGTGAGGAGGGCGGTCGTCGCCACCCCCGAGTCGGTTCCGAGCGCGACCATCGTCTCGGCGAGCTCGCGGGCGCGCGCCTCGTCCTTCATGAAGGCGCCGGATCCGAACTTCACGTCGAGCACGAGCGATTCCGTGCCCTCGGCGATCTTCTTCGACATGATGCTCGACGCGATGAGCGGGATCGCCTCGACGGTACCCGTGACATCCCGCAGCGCGTACAGGCGTTTGTCGGCTGGGGCGAGGCCCGAACCGGCCGCGCAGATCACGGCCCCGACGTCGCCGCGCAGCTGCGCGAACATCTCGTCATTCGACAGCGCCGCCCGCCAGCCCGGGATCGACTCGAGCTTGTCGAGGGTGCCGCCCGTGTGACCGAGGCCGCGTCCCGACAGCTGCGGGACGGCGACGCCGAAGCACGCCACGAGGGGTGCGAGCGGAAGGGTGATCTTGTCGCCCACTCCCCCGGTCGAGTGCTTGTCGGCGGTCGGCTTGCCGAGGCCCGCGAAGCTCATGCGCTCGCCCGAGGCGATCATCGCGTCCGTCATCACGCGGATCTCGTCACGGGTCATGCCGTTGAGCAGCACGGCCATCGCGAAGGCCGACATCTGGGCGTCCGCGACGTACTCGCGGGCGTAGGCGTCGATCATCCAGCGGAGGGCCGGCTCAGGCACAGCACCGCCGTCGCGCTTGGTGCGGATCACGTCGACGGCGTCGAACGGCTCGGTCATGTGTCTCCTTGAAGTGGTGTGCGTCGTCCGGCTGCTCAGCCGGCCATGTGCTCGAGGTCGCGGGGCCCGAACGCATCGGGCAGCACCTCGTCGATCGTGCGGATCCCGGAAACTGTCTCGAAGAGCATGTCCGGCAGAGCGTGCTCGTTCAGCAGCTGACGGCAGCGGCCACACGGCATGATCGTCTCGCCCGCACCGTTGACGCAGACGAAGGCGGCGAGGCGCCCTCCGCCCGTCATCGCGAGGTTCGAGATGAGGCCGCACTCAGCGCACAGGCCCACGCCGTAGGAAGCGTTCTCGGTATTGCACCCGGCGACGATGCGCCCGTCCTCGACGAACGCCGCAGCGCCCACCGGGTACTCCGAGTACGGCACGTAGGCCTTGCGCATGGCCTCGGTCGCGGCGGCGCGCAGACCCTGCCAGTCGATGTCCGTCATGACTTCCTCAGCTCTTGATGTACGGCTGACCCGACGCCGCCGGCGGCCGCGACCTGCCGACGAGCCCGGCGACGGCGAAGATCGTGACGACGTAGGGCAGCATCAGCATGAACTGGCTCGGAACGGGCGATCCGATCACGCTCAGCACGCCCTGCAGATTCGTCGCGAAGCCGAACAGCAGCGCCGCGAGCGTCGCGCGGATCGGATCCCACTTACCGAAGATGAGCGCGGCGAGCGCGATGAAGCCGGCCCCCGCCGTCATCTCTCGGCCGAATTGCGGGTTCGACACGAGCGTGTAGAACGCGCCGCCCATGCCCGCGATCGCCCCGGCGAGCATGACGTTGCCGTATCGCGTCGCCCGCACCTTGATGCCGACGGTGTCGGCGGCCTGCGGGTGCTCGCCGACGGCGCGGAGCCGGAGCCCCCACCGCGTGCGGTACAGGCCGAACCAGACGATGAACACGACGACGTACATCAGGTACACGATGACGGTCTGCCGGAACAGCACCGGCCCGAGGATCGGGATCTCGCTGAGCAGCGGGATCGGAATCTCGGGGAACAGCTCGGGTGAGTTCAGCGTTGACGCGTTCGGGTTGAGCACGGTGCTGTAGAAAAACGTCGTCAGGCCGATCACGAGCACGTTGAGCACGACACCGACGATGAGCTGATTGACGTAGTAGGTGATCGAGAACACCGCGAGCACGAGCGCGACGAGAAGCCCGGCGACCATCGCGGCGATGAGCCCCAGCCAGGGCGTGCCCGTGACGGAGCCGACGAAGGCCGCGCTGAACGCGCCCGCGAGCAGCTGCGCCTCGATAGCGATGTTGACCACGCCGACGCGCTCGCCGATGACGCCGCCGAGTGCGCCGAAGATCAGCGGTGTCGCGAGCGCGAGCGCACCGCCGAGCAGGCCGATCATGGGCAGCGTGCCACCCGCCGAGGCCCAGGCCAGGAAGCCGATCATGAGGAAGGCCACGTACAGGACGATCATCCAGAGGGGCTGCGCACGATGCGCCCGCGTCCGCCCGACGGCGACGAGCGTCACGACCGCCATCAGCAGGACGCAGACCCAGGCCGTCTCGTTTGCCGGGAGGACGAGGTCGGGCAGCGGGATCGCGGCGGACGGGCTGGCGAGGCGGAAGGTGCTCACGCCGGCGCGGGGGCCGAACAACGGCAGCAGCGCGAAGAGCACCGTGAACACCGCGAAGATGATCGGCGTCTTCCACGACGAGACGGCGACGTGGCGCTTCTCGTCGCTCACGAGCTTCGGGTCGACGGAGGTCATGCCGACACCTCCTTCTTCGTGCGCTTCGGCTTTCGTGCCGTCCGGACCCCCGGCTGCGGCAGGCGGAAGATCGCCCGCACGAGCGGCGGGGCCGCGATGAACAGCACGATGAGCGACTGCACGACGAGCACGACCTCGTTCGGCACTCCCTCGGCCGCCTGCATCGAGAATCCGCCGGCCTTGAAGGCGCCGAACAAGATGCCCGCGGCGAGGATGCCGAGCGGCGACGAGCGGCCGAGAAGCGCGACCGTGATCGCGTCGAAGCCCATGCCCGCGTCGATGTCGCCACCGAAGCCGGTCGGGACGGTGCCGAGCACCTGGCTGACGCCCGCGAGACCGACGAGACCGCCCGCGATGATCATCACGAGGACATACATCCGGCTCACGCTGATGCCCGCGACCTTCGCGGCGTGAGGGTTCTCCCCGACCGCTCGGAATCGGAACCCGAGACTCGACCGCTCGAGCACCCACCACGTGAAGGCCACCGCGACGAGGGCCAGGAGGAACCCGGCGTGGAGGTTGTACCTCGACCCCAGAAGCTCGGGCAGGAGGGCGGTCTCGGCCATCGGCGCCGTCTTGGGATTGTTGGATCCGGGTGCCTGCAGCACGCCCTGCGTCGCGAGCATCCAGGCGAGCAGGTAGAACGCGATGTGGTTGAGCATGATCGTGAGGATCACCTCGTGGGCACCGGTGCGCGCCTTGATGAGGCCGGCGATACCCGCCCAGATTCCGCCCGCGATGATGCCGGCGACGATGGCGACGACGAGGTGCAGGCCGATCGGGAGGTCCATGTACGCGCCGACGTAGCCCGCCGCGGCAGCAGCCATGAGCATCTGGCCCTGGCCGCCGATGTTGAACAGGCCGGCGCGGAAAGCCAGGCCGACGCCGAGGCCCGCCACGATGAGCGGCGTGGCGAATTTCAGCGACTCGGTCAGGGGGCGGATGCCGCCGACGAAGCTGTCAGCGTTGAGGTTGTAGACGGCTCCGTTGAACAGCGCGACGTATGCGCCGGACACCGCATCCCACAGCGCGGCGAGAGTGTCGCCGGGCCGCGCGAAGAAGTAGCTGGCGGCCGCCTGCACGCCATCGTCCGTGATCGCGATCAGGATCGATCCGGCGATGAGCGAGAGCGCGACGGCGAGGACGGCGATGACACCGTTTCCCGTCGTGATGCGGCGCATCGCCTCATGCCAGCGCGACGGGACGGGTGGCGCCTGCGGCGTCTCGACCGCGCTCATGCGCTCGCCTCCTCACCGGATGCGGCGCCTGCGGCGTCGGGAGACATACCGGCCATCATCAGGCCCAGCTGCTCGCGCGGCGTGTCACCGGGCACGATGCCGACCACCTTTCCTCGGTACATCACCATGATCCTGTCCGCGAGAGCGGCTGCCTCGTCGAGCTCCGTCGAGATCACGAGCACGGGGATCCCCGCATCGCGTGTGGCGATGATGCGCGTGTGGATGAACTCGATGGATCCGACGTCGACGCCGCGCGTCGGCTGCGCCGCGACGAGCAGCGACAGATCGCGGCTCAGCTCGCGCGCGAGGACGACCTTCTGCTGGTTGCCGCCGGACAGCCGACCCGCCGGCTGCGAGGGGCCCTGCGTGCGGATGTCGAACTCGTCGATCTTCTCGTGTGCGAAAGCATCGCGCTCGCGCAGCTGCAGATTGCCGTTCCGCACGAAGGGTGCGCCGTGGCTGCGGTCGAGCATGAGGTTCTCGGCGATCGAGAACTCCTTGACGAGCCCGTCGACGCTGCGGTCCTCCGGGACGAAGCCGACGCCGTGGTCGAGGATGTCGCGGACCGATCGTCCGACGAGCTCGGATCCGCCCAGCCGGACGCTTCCGTCGACGCGTTCCTGCAATCCGACCATCGCCTCGGTGAGCTCGGTCTGCCCATTGCCCTGCACACCCGCGACCGCGAGCACCTCGCCGCCGCGCACGGAGAACGACACGTCGTCGACGACGACCGTTCCCGCCTCGTCCGTGACCGTCAGCCCCGAGACGACGAGATCCTCGTCGCCGAGCTTCGGCGGATCCTTCCGGACCGTGAGCTCGACCGAGCGCCCCACCATGAGGGAGGCCAGCTCGGCGTTCGTCGCGGTCGGCTCGGCCTCACCCACGACCTTTCCCAGGCGGATGACCGTGATCCGGTCGGCCACCTCGCGCACCTCGCGCAGCTTGTGGGTGATGAAGACGATCGACGTCCCGGCCTCCCGGAGCTGGCGCATCGTGGCCATGAGCTCGTCGGTCTCCTGCGGCGTGAGGACGGCGGTCGGCTCGTCAAAGACGAGCACCTGTGCGTCGCGGGAGAGCGCTTTGATGATCTCGACGCGCTGCTGCACGCCGACGGGGAGATCCTCGACGATCGCGTCCGGGTCGACATGGAAACCGAAGCGATCGGAGATCTCGCGCACCTTCGCGCGAGCGGCGGCGAGATCGAGCCGCCCTCCGAACCGCGTCTGCTCGTGGCCCAGCATCACATTCTCGGCGACGGTGAACACGGGGATGAGCATGAAGTGCTGATGCACCATGCCGATGCCGGCCGCCATTGCGTCGCCGGGGCCGGAGAACCGCTGTTCGACGTCGTCGACGACGATCTCACCCTCGTCGGCCTGGTAGAGGCCGTAGAGGACGTTCATCAGCGTCGACTTGCCCGCACCGTTCTCACCGAGGAGGCAATGGATCTCGCCGGGTTCTATCGTGAGGTCGATGTGGTCGTTGGCCGTCAGCGCGCCGAACCTCTTCGTGATGCCGCGCAGTTCGAGCTTCATGGGACTGATCCTATTCAGGCGGGATGGATCGCAGAAGATGAGGGGAGGCTGGCGCCGGCCAGCCTCCCCCCGAGGACTTCTGCGCGACTAGCTGAGGTACGACTCGACCGTCACGTCGCCCGAGATGATGGCCTCCTTGAGCGCCTCCACCTCGCTGACGAGCTCGGCGTCCACCGTGTCGGCGAAGTTGTGCAGATCCGCGAGGCCGACGCCCTCGTTCTCGAGAGTGCCGATGTACGTCTCGGCGTCGAACTCACCGTTCGCGCTCGACAGCATCGCCTCAGAGGTCGACAGGTCCATCGCCTTCAGGATCGACGTGAGGACGTAGTCCTCGGTGTCGGGGTCGGAGACGAACAGGTCGGCGTCCGTACCGATGAGGGCGATGTCGCTGTTGGACTCCTTGATCGCCTGCAGCGCCGACTGGTAGATCGGCCCGCCGACCGGCAGGAGAACGTCGACGCCCTGGTCGATGATGTTCTGGGCGACGCTCTTCGCACCGGGACCAGCCTCGAAGCCACCCGTGAACGAGCCCGTCTCGCCGTCCCAGCCGACCACCTCGACCTCGGTGTCCTTCTCGCTGTTGTAGTAGTCGACGCCCTGCTTGAAGCCGTCCATGAAGATCGTCACCGTCGGGAACTCCTGGCCGCCGAAGGTGCCGACCTTGCCGGCCTCGGAGTAGCCAGCCGCGAGGTAGCCAGCGAGGAACGCCGCCTGCGAGGTGTCGTACAGAAGGGGCTTGACCGCCTCCGCGTCCTTCTCACCGTCGAAGTCGGTGTCGGCGGCGTCATCGATGAGGATGTAGTCGACGTCGGGGTTGGCGTTCGCGACCTCGACCGTCGCGGCGGACAGCGCGAAGCCCACGGCCGCGATCGCGTCGCAGCCCTGGTCGACGAGATTCTGGAGGTTCGGCGCGTAGTCGGTCTCGGCGTTCGACTCGACGGCCTTCGGCTCCACACCGAGCTCGTCCGCGGCCATCTCGACGCCCTCGAGGGAGAGCTGGTTGAACGACTTGTCGTCGAAGCCACCGAAGTCCGACACGATGCACGGCAGGAAGTCGCTGCTCGCCTCGCCGTCGCCCGATCCGCCCGTCTCCTCGGGTGCCGAACCGCAGCCCGCGAGGAGGATCGCGGCGCTCGCCGTTGCGATGCCGCTCAGGGCCGCACGCTTCATGATCTTGGTCACGCTGTCTCCTTCTGAGGGAAATGACCCCGCCGCGCACGAACTCCAGGTGTCCGGCACCTTCCGGGGCAATGTGCACACGCTACCCCGCACCTCCTGCGCGATTCGACGTACGACGTGCGTCTGCAACGGGAAAGTTACATTCCCGCGGGTGCGTCCCCTTGAGACCGCGTGATTTTATGTCTACATTCGTGGATAAAAGGAGATGTGTTCGTGACCGATGACCAGATTCCCCGCGCGGACGTCCTCTTGAGAGGGGGACCGATCCGAACCATGGGCGAAACGGCCCCGGAGGCGCGCGCCCTCGCCGCGGTCGACGGCACGATCGTCGCCGTCGATGACGAGGCAGAGGCCCTCCGCGACGAACACACTCACGTCATCGAACTCGACGGGCGCGCGGCCATTCCCGGCATCAACGACGCCCATCTCCACGCCGCATGGCTGGGAGCACGATGGCCGCGCCTCTTCTTCGGCGAAGGTGCCGACAGCCAGCATGACGGTCCGCTCGCGAGGACCGAGGACGATCGTCGGCGCGCACTGCTGAAGGCCTGGAACCTCCTCGCCGAGCTCGGCATCACGAGCTATACAGAGCCAGGGATCGGACCGGGCGAGGACGACGGAGAGACCGGCTGCTTCGGCAGCGACATGCTCGAAACCTATCTTCAGCTGCATCGAGAGCGAGAGCAGAAATCGCGGGTGACGCTGCTGCGCCTGTTCGGAACCCTCGACGGCACTTCCGATCTGGAGGACGTACTGGCGGGGATCCACTCCCCCGTTCCTGCGACGGACGAGCGGTGGCTCCAGATCCCTGGCGTGAAGATCTTCGGAGACGGCATTCCACCCATGCGCACGGCCTGGCTGCGCACCCCCTATGTCGATGGCTCGTCGGGGGCGCCGCTCCCGCAGGGACCGTCCGGTCCCGCGGAGGCACTGTGCGCGATGATTCGCGCTGCGCACGCGCGTGGGTTGCAGGTCGCCGTCCATGCGACCGGCGATCGCACGATCGACGCACTCACAACCGCGATCGAGCGCGCCGGCGGGGCCCCCGAGAACCGGCCACACTGCGCCGTGCACGCCGACCTCGCGCTCGGCGACCTCCCTGCTCGCATGCGCGATGCGGGCATCGCGGCGGCGATCCAACCGGTGATCGCCCGTGAAACCCGCACCTGGGCTGCGACGACCCTCGGTGCCGGCCGCGCCAAAGACGCCTGGCCCCTGGCACGACTCCTCGAGGCAGGAACCGTCACGACAATCACATCCGATGCGCCCATCACGACCCCAGACTGGCGGATCGCACTCGATGCAGGAGCGGAGATGATCGGCGACGAGATACCGGACGCCCGATCCCGCCTCCTCGACTGCGTCACGCGTGCCCCCGCAATCCAGGACGGAGCCGCCGATTGGAAAGGATCCCTGGAAGTCGGCAAGGTGCTCGACGTGTGCGTTCTCGACGACGATCCGGTCGCGTCAAGGAAGGCATTCACTGACCTCACGGTGGAGATGACGATCACGGACGGCCGCGTCGTATTCGATCGCGCGACTCGTCGGTCCGTGCCCGCGTCGCGCACGTGATCGTCGAACACGACGCGGGCACGGACCGTCAGACAGCCTCCGCGACAAGCACGCGCGGGCTCCCGGGGAGCGTGATGCGATCGGTCACGTGCCACCCCGTTGCAGCAAGCCAATCCCGAACCTGCGACTCCGGATAGACGACCGTGCCGTCGATCACGAGATACTCGCCGGCATGCTGCGCGTCGAGGGCACGTGGGGTCTCATCCTCATCCAAGAAGAAGTCGAGCAGCGTGAGCTTCGCCCCCGCGGTGGCCGCACCTCGGAGATTTCGAAAGATCCCCCTGTTCTCGGCTTCCGAGAAGCGATGGATCACATGATTGGCAAAGATGAGGTCGTACGTCCCCGCCGGTCGTGTCGTCGCCGTGTCCCCCGACCGAACCTCCGATCGATCTGTCAGACCGGCATCGTCCACAGCCCGGCGGACGCCGTCCTCGAAATCGGAGGCGTACAAGAACGTCGTCGTCAGATCCGGGTTCCGGCGCATCGCCTCGATGGCGAATCCTGCCGCAAGACCACCGAAATCGAGCGCCCGCCGAGCGGAAGATACGTCGACAAGTCGACCGAACTCGCGCGCGTGCAGAGCGTTGTAAGTCATCACCCCAGACATGAACGTAGCCCAGCGCGCATCGTCCATGCCAAGGTCCCCGGGCTCCCCCGTGTCGACCGTGTGAGGGAACTGAATCCAGTGCGAATAGCTGATCTCGCTGAGAAACGTGAGGAACGGAGCGAGGTCGACTTCTCCCCCGCCCCCCGCCAGGAATGCCGCCGCGTCCCGCTCAAGCTGATATTTGCCGCCCATGCGACGCAACAGTCCCTTCGCCGACATGGCATCCGCGAGGATACGCACGATCCGTTCGCTCACTCCCAGGTGTTCCGCAATCTCCTGCGCCGGTCGCGGACCATCCGCGAGCGCGCGGAAGAGGCCGATACGGCTCGATTCGAACAGCTGCTGCGAGGCCATGTAGCCCGTCGCGACGTCAAGGATCCGCGAGGCATCTACCGTGGTCATGTTTCACCCTTCTTTCTCCTGATGTTGAAAATAAAATGCATGGTTCACTCCTGCCAGAGGGCAGATCAGCCGAGGAACTCCATCACGGCGTGACGGAACGCCGCTGATCGAAGCACTCCCCGATGATCCCCCGGCAGCGTCCGGAACACGCCGCCTTCGAGACGCTGAACAAGCGCCTCGCCCCCAGTCGCCATCGGATCCTCCTCCCCCGCGATAAGGAGCACGGGCACAGTCGGAGCGGAACTCGAAGAATCGAACGGATCAGCGGCGAAGCCGTCGACGAGGTCGATGAGGGACGCCGGGTCGCCGTCCGACGAACGCGCCATCCGCAGGATCATCCTGGAGAGCTCGTCGGCCGGTTCCGGTCCCCCCGCAAGCGCTGCCCGGGCGGCGGGAACGTCCACTGCAGCGAAAGGCTCGACCGGGCTGAGCCCCCCGAGCGCGAGTCGTGACACGGGTACGTCGGCTCGCGCGGCGAGCCCCCACGCGAGGCGCGCACCCAGCGAGTAGCCGACGATGACGGCGTGCCTCCCTGCTGACCGCACGAGATCAGCGAGCTCATCGAGCACGGCCGACAACGCGACCGGTCCGCCCGTCGGAGGCGCGCTCCCATGTCCCGGCAAGTCGACGGCGAACACGTCACGCCCCGCGGCGACGAATGGATCAACCCACTCGTCGTGCGGCCAGTCTGCCCGCCCTGACGACCCGAAGCCGTGGAGCAACACGACGGGATCTCGCTCGGCGACGTCCCGGCCTACGTGACGATCGATCGAAAGCAGGGGGTGCGTCATCGGACGATCTCCTCTCGCGCTGCGCGCGACGGAGTCACCCGAGGCGCGCGATGAAACCCTTCACATAGGCGTCGTAGTCGGGAATGCGCTCGCCCCCGGGGAACATCAGGTTCACGACGGTCGCGCCGATCGTGACGGCGATGTGCTCGGCAGCCAGCCGCTCGTAAGGCGGCGGAGTCTCGATCTCTCCCGCGTCGTACGCGGCCTGAAGAAGATCGACGAAGCTCTCCTCCCACTGCGTGAGGTGCCGACGATAGAGATCGGCGAGGTCCTCGTTCGACATTGCGTACTCCCACAGCGCCAGCAGCACTCGTCCCGCCGCGATGTTGTCTGCGTCGCGCGGAAGCAGGGCGAAGACGAACTCGCGCAGCCGCTCCCCCGGGTCCTCCGCCTTCGTCGCCTGCCCGACGACCGTCGTGATCTCGTCGAGCACGCTCTCGAACGTCGCGGCGACGATACTGTCCTTCCCAGGGAAGTAGTGCTTCAGCGCCCCGTTTGCGAATCCTGCCTCGGCTGCGATGGACCGCATCGTCGCGGCCTCGAACCCGCCGCGCAGGATGAGCCTCTTCGCAACCGCGACGATCTCGCGTCGTCGTTCGTCGTGATCGATCACCTTGGGCACGATGCTCCCCCGTTTCCTGCGACATGTCGACGGTACCGGTTCGACCTGCGCCCCACCGATCACCCCGCCGAATACACATCGGGCACCTCCCGAAGGGCGAGCCACGCCTCGCGGCGCCTGCGCTGTTCGACCGGGTCGGCGACAGGCGATGCCAGACGCAACCGCTGTGAGTAGGGGTGTACCGGATCGCGCGTGATCTGGTCCCCGTCGCCGATCTCGATGATCTCCCCGCGACGCATGACGGCGACTCGGTGACAGATCCGACGCACGACACCGAGGTCGTGCGAGACGAAGAGGTACGCCACGCCCGTCTCGCGCTGAAGATCCAGCAGCAGGTCGAGCACGACGTCCTGCGTGGTGAGGTCGAGGGCGCTTACGGGCTCGTCACAGACGATCAGGCGTGGTCGACGCACGAGAGCGCGGGCGATGGCGATGCGCTGACGTTGTCCTCCCGAGAACTCGCTCGGATAGCGGTCGGCGGTCGAGGGGTCGAGGCGCACTCGGTCGAGCATGTCCGCGACCCGCGTCCGCGCTTCGGCCACCGCGATCCCGCCGGCCGTCAGCGGCTCCGCGAGGATCTCCCCAACACTCAGGTGGGGGTTCAGAGAGCCGTAAGGATCCTGGAACACAACCTGGATGTCCTGTGCGAGCGCTCGACGACGGCGCCTCGAGGCGCGGGTGATGTCTTCGCCGTCGAACGCGATCGTGCCCGCCGATGCCGGCGCGAGACCCAGAACCGCTTTGCCGAGCGTGGACTTTCCCGACCCCGACTCGCCGACGAGCCCGACACACTCGCCAGCGGCAATGTCGAGGTCCACACCATGCAGCGCACGATGGGCGCGCCGCCCGTGGCCATACTCGACGATGAGGTCGCTTACGCGGAGCAGCGGATCGGGCGCCTGTCCCGCGGTCATCGCGCCACCTCCCGTCCGCTTTCCCTCCACGCGCGGTCAAGTTCCGCCCGCGACGCTGCATCGTCCAGGGACGCGGCGATGAGGTCACGCGTGTACGCCTCGGAAGGCCTCGAGAACAGCTCCGCGACCGGTCCCGTCTCAACCACCGACCCGCCGCGCATCACGACGACGCGGTCGCAGATATCCGCGACGACGCCGAAGTCGTGGGTGACGATGAGGAGGGCGGAACCGGCCTCCCGCTGCAGCTCCCGCAGCAGCTCGAGGACCTCCGCCTGCACCGTCACGTCGAGGGCGGTCGTCGGCTCATCCGCGACGAGCACCGACGGATCGCCTGCGAGCGCACCTGCGATGAGCACGCGCTGCGCCATCCCGCCGGAGATCTCGTGCGGGTAGCTGTGCATGACTCGCTCCGGATCCGGGATCCCCACGCGAGCCAGCATGTGCAGCGCCCGACCGATCGCCTCAGCACGACCCAGGCCGTGCACGCGTCGCAGCGGTTCGACAAGCTGATGTCCGACAGAGCTGCACGGATCGAGGTTGCTCATCGGCTCCTGCGGGATGTACCCGATCTCTCGTCCCAGCAGCTCCTGGCGCCGCTTCGTCGGCATGCTCAAGACGTCCCGACCACCGATCACCATCCGGTCGGCGCGGGCCGTTCCCCCCTCGGGCAGCAGGTCGAGCAACGAAAACACGGTCTGTGATTTGCCTGACCCCGACTCGCCGACGATGCCGACGACCTCGCCTGGCGCGACGTCGAGAGAAACGCCGTGCACCACCTCGGTCTCTCCCGCTGCGGTCGCGTAGCTCACGCGTAGGCCGTGCACGGCCACGGCCTGCGCGCCGTCGGCATGAGCGAGCTCTCCGCTCGCCGCGTGCGCCTCGTCGTCCGGGCGATCGACTCCGCCGGCGACGGGCGCTTTCACTCGCACGAGCTCCGCGAGCGTGGACCCCATCACCGCCAACACCGCGATCGTGACGCCAAGCGCGAGCGACGGCCACAGCAGGATCAGCGGCTCCGAGAGCATCAGCCGGAACCCCTCGTTCATCATCGCGCCCCAGCTCGGCGTATTCGCATCGCCGATGCCGAGGAACTGGAGTCCCGCCTGAATGCCCATGGACATGCCCGCAGTCAGCGCCGTTTGGATGATGACGGGCGGATACACCGTCGCGACGATATGCCGGAAAACGATCCGAGTGTCCGAAAGGCCTGCGACGACGGCGGCGGCGACGAACGGTTCCCCAGCGACAGACAGCGCGGTCGAGCGGGAGATGCGAAAATACCCCGGCACCATGAACACTCCGACGGTGGCCATGAGAATGACGAAGTTCGATCCGGTTCCGGCAGCGACCACGAGCAGGATGATCATTCCCGGGACCGATTGCAGCGCATCGCTGACCCACGACGCGACGCGATCGAAAACCCCTCCCCTGTACCCCGCAACGACGCCCGCAGGTACTCCGAGGACGACAGCCGTCGCGATCGTCACGAGCGCACCCCAGAGCGTGGTGCGCGCACCGAAGATGAGTCGGCTCAAGATGTCGCGCCCGGTCGAATCGCCGCCGAGGAGGTGCTCGGGGCTCGGCGGCGCCTTGGTCGCGGCGAGGTCGACGAAGTTCGGATCGTGCGGGGAGAGCCACGGAGCAAAGACGGCGACGAGCACGACGAAGAGGAAGACGGACGCGGGAATGAAACCGCCCGGGTGCCGGAGGAAGCGACGCAGCAGCCTGCTGCGTCGCGCGCGCTCGTCGCGTTCGCGGAACATCCGGACATCGGTCGTGGTCATGAGACGCGCACCTTCGGATTGATCCACCCGAGCGCGAGATCGAGCAGAAAATTGACGAGGACGACGAACACGATCGATACGACCGTGATGCCGAGGAGCATGGGGATGTCTCCGTTCTGTGACGACGCGTATGTGAGCTGTCCGATGCCCGGCAGGGAGAAGATCGCCTCGACCACGATGGCGCCGGACAGCAGGCCGACGAACATCAGCGCGATGACTGTGAGCGCGGCCGGAGCAGAGTTGCGCAGCACGTGCGCTGTCACACGAGCGGTCGACAGACCGCGGCTTCGCAGTGTGCGCACCCAGTCTTGTCGCCGGGTCTCGAGAACAGCATTGCGCAGCTGCTCTGCGACCGCGACGACGCCTGCGAGGGCGAGGGAAACAGCGGGCAGCGTGATGGAGCGGAGCCACCCGCCGACGGACTGGTCAGCCGGCACGTACCCGACGGCTGGGAACCACGACAGCTGCACCGCGAACCACAACACGAGCACAAGGCTCACCCAGAACCCGGGAAGCGCGAAGAACACCACGGAAGCGGCCTTGGTGACGCGATCGATCCAGGATCCCGGTCGCAGGCCCGCCGCAAGCCCGAAGGCAACGCCAACGATCGCCGTGATGAGCGTCGCGAGACTGATCACCGACAACGTCACCGGTACCTTGACCGCGAGCTGGTCGCCAACGGAACGGAAGTTGCGCCAGGACTCCCCGAAGTCGAGGGTGATCAGCCCGGCGAACCACTCCCCGAACTGCACGACGAGCGGGCGATCGAGCCCGATCTTCTCGGCCAGAGCCGCCTGTTGCGCGGGGCTGGCGGTCGAACCGAGCAGCGACGCAGTGGGGTCGGCGATCGCGGCGTGCGCGAGGAAAAACGTCGCGATCGAGACGACTACAAGGAGGACGATGCCGCTGAGCATCCGTTTCATCGTGAACAGGAGCATGGGATCTTCTCGTTCCGATGCTCCGGGTCAGCCCTGCTGGATGTAGCGCAGGGTCGGGAACATCATCCCGACGACGGGCTGCACCTCGATGCTGTCGGCACTGAAGTAGATGTTCTCGGCCTGGTACCAGACGTTCCACCAGGCCATCTCGGTGAGCTTCTCGTTCACCTCAGCGATCGCGGCGATCTGCGCCTCGCCGCGCAGCGTCTGCGCCTCGTCGACGAGTTCGCCGATCTCGGGGAACTCGACGTAGTCGGGTTCAGGGTTGAACCACTGCGGGCTGGTGACCTGGCGCGCGAGCGTGGCGACAGGATTGCCGTCCATCGCGAGGAACGCGATGAACATCGGGTACGACGCGGCGTTCAGCTGATAGTCGGGCTGCTGCATGTCGTCCCACGTCACCGAGATCCCGATATCGTCGAACGCCTGCTGTGCGGCCGGCTGCCATTGCTGGAAGATCGGCGACATCGGCATGGTCACCTCGAACCCGTCCGGATATCCCGCCTCGTCGAGGAGCCGTTTCGCTTCTTCGACGCTGTATGCGTACTCCTCGTCGACAGCGGGGACATTCGCCGCGCCGCCGTCAGGAAACACCTGATTCGAGACCACGCCTGCACCCGACCCGACCGAGTCGAGTATCGCCGCGCCATCGATGGCGTGCGCGATCGCCTGCCGCACCTCGACCTCTCCGAGCGCGGGGTTCTTCTCGCCCGTATGCTCGGTGAACTGCAGGCCGACCCACCCCGAGACACCGGAACTGACGTTCCATCCCTGTTCCTCTGCCTGGTCGATCTGGGTCGCATCTGCGTAGTTGACGTTGATCTGCCCTGACAGCATCGCGTTGTGGCGCGCCGTCTGGTCTTGGATCGGATAGATCGCAAGGTCGGCGAAGGGATAGGTCTCGGCATCCCAGTGGTCCGCCACCTTCTCGAAGTGGTACTCGGCGCCCGGCACCGACGCCACGTCGTCGAGCGTGTACGGGCCGGAACCAACGGGTTGTTGACTCAGCATGCCGGCCTCTATCGCCTCGGGCGAGGCCATGTAGCTGCGCCCGAGTCCCATGAAGTAGAGGATGGTGTCGTCGCGCTCGGTCAGGATGATGCGCACCGTGTCGTCATCGATCGCCTCGAAGGAATCAACACTGAGGTACCCCTCACCCGACCTCGCACCATTCTTCAGATGCTCGAGGTTCGCGACCACGGCGTCCGCGTCGAGCGGTACGCCGTCGCTGAACTCGACGCCCGTACGGATGTCGAGGTCGATGCTGAGGTCGTCATCGGCGACGGTCCAGCCGGTCGCGAGAGACGGGATCGGGTCCCCGTTCTCGTCGAGGGCGATCAGCGCGTCGTACACGGCGGACAGGTACGGCCCGTCGAATCCGATGTCGGCGAGAGCCGGGTCCCAGCTCGTGACGTCGAGGAAGTTACCAATGTCAAGAGCATCCTCCCCGCTTGCTGGCGTGCTGTCGTCGCCCTGCGTGCCAGTGCAGGCCGTGAGAGTGACGGCGATCATCGCCGTCGACGCGACTGCCGTCGCGATGCGTGTGCCGTTCATACGTCCTTCTCTCGGTGGTCGGGTGAGGCAGGCTCCAGTGCATCTGCCGCACGAAACGCCACGTCATCGTGTCGTCGAATCGTTAGTCTACGCTCGTGGAAAAGAAAAACAAGGGTGAAGTCTTATTTTTCTACGATCGTTGAGGCCTCCCTTGCAAGCCGCCTACCAAGATCCATCCGCCGCGACCCCCCGATCGAGCCAGAACTGGGCAACTGCATCGCGAATCTCGCGGCCGCGCTCATTCCCGAGCTGAACCGCGGCGAGCGCCTCCTCCAGCTGGGTCATCCGCGAGACACCGAGCAGCACGTTCGCGGTTGCCGGATGCGTCACACAGAACGCGATCGCAAGCTGCGCGGCCGTCACACCGAAGCCATCGGCAATCCGGGCGATGGCGCCGTGCGCCGCCGCGATCTCCGACCGGATCCCACCCACATCCGCACCGATCTTCCGCTCCGGCGACAGGCGTCCGGCGAGCACCCCGCCCTCCAGCACGTCCGATGCCTGCAGCGCGAGCACCCCCGAGCGGAACAGCTCACCGTACGGCTCACCCTCCGCCATCGATCGGCGCGCAATGCTGTACTTGAGCTGGGCGAACGTCGGCGGTACGCGGCCCGCCCGGCGCGCGCGTTCGATCGCCGCCAGCGTGTCACCGACAACCCAGTTGTTGACACCCCACCGGCCAACCAGTCCCTCGTCAACGAGGTCATTCACGGCATCGCAGACAGCCGCGGGGTCTACATGCTCGCGGTAGTCACCGACGACGATCGCGTCGAAGTGATCGAGTCCCGCGCGCCTGAGACTGTCGAGAACCTGGGCCCGCGCGTCAGTCTCCGGCCAGTCCCACAGCCAGAGCTTTCCGCAGACGAAGACCTCGTCGCGCCTCACACCACTCGCACGGAACGCCCGCCCGAAGATCCGATCGGTCTGAGACCCCTCTGCATGGGGCCCCATGTCGTAGTGCGCGACGTCGAAGAGACCAGCTCCCGAGTCGACGGCCCGACGGATCAGCGCCACGGCATCATCCGATGCCATGCGGTCCCACGTGTTCCAGGACCCGAGCCCCAGCGCGGGCAGCCGCACGCCTGAGACCAGCACCCCTCGCCCACTGTTCATGGTCATGCTCTCCTCCTCGAGATCAACCCTTGTTTTTTGTCTACGCTCGTTTAATATAAACCACATGATCACCACCACACCACGACGAGTCCTCGTCACGGGGGCCGCGAGCGGACTCGGACGCGGCATCGCCGCCGCTTTCGCCGCTCGCGGAGACCACGTCGTCGCTGCCGACATCAGTGACGACGTCCGCGATGTCGCCGACGAGCTCGCGGGCACCGCGCTGCAACTCGACATCTCGAACCCCGACGCCGTGCGCTCCGCGGCCGACGACGACGCGGGCATCGACATCCTCGTGAACAATGCAGGCGTGGTCGGCGGCGGCGGAAGCCTCGCGGACGTGTCGATTGATGTGTTCGACGCCGCCTGGCGCGTGAACGTCCTCGGCACCTTCCTCATGCTGCGCGAGTTCGGCTATCGAATCGCCCCCGGCGGCGCGATCGTCAACATCTCGTCGATCGGAGCTCGCCAGCCCACCGCTGGCCTCGGCCACTACGAGGCAACGAAGGCCGCCGTCGATGCACTCACCCGTACGGCAGCACTCGAACTCGCCGAGAACCGAGTGCGCGTCAACGCCGTCGCACCGGGCCCCGTGATGACGCCTCTGACTGCCGGCTTCACCGCCGATCCTGACGCTCGTCGTGCGTGGGAATCTCGAATCCCCCTCGGCCGCATCGCGGAGGTCGACGACATCGCACCCCTCGTGATGTTCCTCGCGTCCGACGAAGCCGGCCATCTCACGGGCGTGAGCCTCAGCGCCGACGGCGGCCAGCTTCTCGTCTGATTCACCCGCACTCGACCCAGGCAGGTTCCATGACATTCCCCACGCACACACGCGCGGCGGTCCTCACCGAGCATCGCGCACCCCTCGAGATCCAGACCCTCCCATTGCCCGCCGAGATCGAGCCGGGCGCGGTGCTCGTACGGCTCCGGTGCGCCTCTCTGTGCGGCACCGACATCGAGATCTGGTCGGGGAAGATGTCCTTCCCCGGCATGCTGCCGATGGTTCTCGGCCACGAGATGGTCGGCGACATCGTCGCCACCGGCACCGATGCCCGCGACGCGCTCGGCCGCAGTCTCACGACCGGAGACCGCATCGGATGGTCGGAGTCGACCTGTGGCCGGTGCCACGGATGCGTCGTGCTGCGCGAGCCCGTGCACTGCGCGCACCGCGGGTACGGATTCCTGCAGCGCAGCGACGCACCCCCGCACGCCACGGCGGGTCTCGCCGACTACGCCTATGTCACGCCCGGGGCGGCGAAGCTGCTCCTGTCCGACGACGTCGAAGACACCTGGGCCGCGATGGCCGGCTGCGCAGGCAAGACGGTACTGCGCGCGTTCGAGAGGATGGGACACGTGCGCCCTGGCGCGACAGTCGCGATCCAGGGATCCGGAGCCCTCGGCATCCTCGCGACCGCCGTCGCGCGCGCCTCTGGAGCGGGGCGGGTCATCACCATCGGAGCGCCACGTGCGAGGTTGGACCTCGCCCGGCGATTCGGCGCCGACGAAGTCGTCGACATCGCGGACGGCGACGTCGTTCCCCGCGTCATGGAGCTCACGGACGGTACCGGTGCCGACCACGTCTTCGATTTCGCCGGTGCGCCTTCAGTCGGGCCCGAGGCGATCGGCATGGCGGCCACGCGCGGCACCGTCACCATCGTCGGATCCACGGGCCCGGCGGGCGACCCCGTCGCGCTCAGCGCCGTGATGAGCAAGGAACTCACCGTGACGGGATCGCTCAACGGCGACATCGCCGACTATGCGCGCGCGATCGACTTCTTCGCCGCGTTCGCCGGCCGCTTCGACTGGGGAGCCCTCTTCAGCGCTCCCGTCGGCCTCGGAAAGGCCTCCGACCGCATCGCGTCGATGGAGCGGCTCGACGAGGTGAAGGCGGTCATCGATCCGCGCCTCGATGTCGAGGAGGTGACAACATGACGCGGCTTCCCCAGCGCCGGATCGGCACGAGCGATTTGACCACCGGACTCTTCGCGCTCGGTTCCTGGCACACCTACGACCGCATGGACTTCGTCGATGCCGTCCGGATGGTGCGCGAGGCTGTCGACACCGGGATCACCCTCTTCGACGTCGGCGTGTATGCGGCGCCGGGCGCGCCCCCGGTGTTCACGGACGTCCTCTTCTCGGCCATCGTGCGCGCGAGCGGACTGCGCCGCGACGAGTGGCTGCTGTCGAGCAAGCTCTGGGTCGAGGGCTTCGGTGATGACGGATTCCGGCCGCAGCTCGAGAACGCGCTGTTTCGCGTCGGCGCCGACCACGCCGACCTCGTCGTCCTCGGCGATCTCCGGGACAGCAACGTCGAGCTGCGTGACCTCGTGCTCGATCTCGACGCGCAGCGCCGCGGCGGGCTCATCCGCGCCTGGGGCGTGAACAACTGGTCGGCGAGCGCCGTCGGGCGGCTGATCGACATCGCGGAACGCGAGCGGGTGCCCGGTCCGCAGCTGGCCCAGCTGAAGTACTCCGTCGCACGGCGGTCGATCCCCGACGGGGCGCCGTTCGAGTCCGTCTGGCGCCGGGGCGTGAGCCTCGAGGCGTCCGACGCGCTCGAGGGCGGGATCCTCGCGGGCAACACGTCGCCGTCCCGGCAGATCGGGCGCGATCCCGGCGGGGTGCGCAACCGCATCGTCGCCGACGCCCCCTCCTACGTCGCACTCGCGGACGAGCTCGGCACGACGCCCGCGCAGCTCGCGATCGCCTTCACTCTCACACATCCGGCCCTCGCCACGACGCTGTTCGGCGCGACCAGCCTCGCGCAGCTGCGCGCCAACGTCGCCGCGCTCGATGTCGTCGAGCGCGTCGGCACCAACGAGCTTCGCGCCGCCGTCGAGCCGTTCTGGGCCGACCGCGAGGCAGTCGACCCGGAAGGCCCGTGAGATGCCCACGAGGAAGGATCAGTCCATGACCACCGCCGCAGGACGTCCGACCGTCGAGCCGGTTCCGTTCGACCCCGAGATCCGGGCGGCGCTCGACGCCATGCCGCCCCAGCCCCCGCTCACGCGCGACACCCTGCCGCGCGAGGGTGTCGACAAGATGTTCCCCTCCAACGACGAGGTGATCGCCGGCCGCGCGATCGCGTGGAGCGAGCACGTCGCCGACGGCCCCGGCGGCGAAGTTGCGCTCACCGTCTTCCGCCCGCGCAGAGACGAGGGCGAGGCGCTACCGGCCGTGTACAACATCCACGGCGGCGGTATGATCGTCGGCCACCGCTCCTGGGAGCACGCACGCGTGGTCGAGCTCGTCCACGAACTCGGAGTCGTGGGAATCACGGTCGAATACCGGCTGGCCCCGGAGAATCCCTATCCCGCGGGCGTCGACGACTGCTATGCGGGATTCCGCTGGCTCGTCGAAAACGCCGTTACTCTCGGCGTCGACCCAGCGCGCATCGTGGTGATGGGCGGCAGCGCAGGAGGCGGCCTCGCCGCTGCGGTCGCGCTCATGGCGCGCGACCGCGGCGGCCCGCGCATGGCCGGCCAGATGCTGCTGTGCCCCATGATCGACAACACTCACACATCGGTGTCAAGCCGACAGTACGACGGGATCGGTACGTGGACGCGCGCGGCGAACCTGCTCGGATGGTCATGCCTGCTCGGCGCTGATCGGGCCGTCAGCGAGGACGCCCCCGCATACGCGGCGCCGGCGCGAGCCGAGAGCCTCGCAGACCTGCCCCCAGCCTTCGTCGAGGTCGGTTCCGCCGAGCTGTTCCGCGACGAGGATGTCGCGTATGCCACGCGCATCTGGGCGACCGGCGGACAGGCGGAGCTACACGTCTGGTCCGGAGGTGCACACGGGTTCGACATGTACATGCCCGATGCCGAGATCTCGCGCGCCGCCGTGCGCAGCCGGATCTCGTGGCTGCGACGGACGCTGGGAGTTGTCGCATGACGCGTCCCGCGCCGGTGCCGTACGATTCCGAGCTCCTCGCTGCCCTCGAGGAGTTCGTTGGTCTCGTAGAGATCATCCCGCTGCGCGCGGATACGATCTCCGTCAACCGCACGCACTTCGCCACGATCATCCCGCCGATCGAGCAGCAGGTCGCCGGTCGCGACGTTGACTGGGAGGACCGGACGATCCCTGGGCCGGCGGGCGCGCCCGAAATCGACATCACGATCGTCCGGCCTCGTTCCGCGGGCCCCGGCGCGCCGGCCGTGCTTAGCATCCATGGCGGCGGGATGGTGCTCGGCACGCGGTTCTTCGGTACGGCCGAGATCATTGATCTCGCTGAGCGACACGGCACCGTGGGCGTCGCCGTCGAGTACCGCCTGGCGCCCGAGCATCCGGGGCCGGCCCAGGCCGAGGACTGCTACGCAGCCCTCGAATGGATGGCGGCGCACGCTACCGAGATCGGCATCGATCCCGACCGGATCATCGCCTCCGGCGCGAGCGCCGGAGGCGGGTTGTCGGCGGCAGTTGCACTCATGGCCCGCGACCGCGACGGTCCCGCGCTGGCCGGACAGCTGCTCGGGTACCCGATGCTCGATGATCGCAACGACACCGTGTCAGCCCGTCAGTACGACGGGATCGGAGCGTGGGACCGCCACAGCAACGACACAGCCTGGAACGCGATCGCCGGGGCAGACAGATTCACCGACCGCGTCTCCCCTTACACGGCTCCCGCTCGCGCGACCGATTTGTCGGACCTCCCGCCCGCGTTCATCGAGGTGGGGGCGGCCGAGACGTTCCGTGACGAGGCCGTGCGGTACGCGTCGGGCATCTGGGCGGCCGGTGGACGGGCTGAGCTCCACGTCTGGGCGGGCGGCTTCCACGGCTTCGGGGGGCTCGCCCCGGACGCCACCGTCTCGTGCGCCGCGCACGACGCTCGGGAGAGCTGGCTGAGGCGCGTCCTCCACACGTGACACCGGAGCGGACAGGCATCTCGATGGCGATCGCCGACGCAGCCGTCGCCACGTCGAGGATTGCGAGTCGCGAAATGAGGCATCGGAGGACTTTCCCATTGCGCACCGACGCAGAAGCCACGTAAGCTCCCCCTGAAGTTTATTGAGCAATTGCTCGAAATAAAGTGAGGTCAACGATGCCCGACACACACGCACACGCCTGCTCGCCTGCCGTGGCGGAGCCGCACCCGCTCGACCCGCTGACGGCCGAGGAGATCGATGCCGCGCGCGCCATTCTCGCGGGCGCCGGCCTGATGGAGGAGGGCGTCCGCGTGCCGATGCTCCTTCCCCACGAGCCCGCGAAGGGCGCCCTCGCGGCTTGGCGGGAGGGCGACCCGATCGACAGATCCGTCGAGGTCACGCTGCTCGATACCCGAACCGGATCCGCGAGCGAAGCGATCGTGTCGATCACGCGCGGCGAGGTCGTCGAGCACCGCGTGCTCGAGAACGACCGCGAGCCGTACGGCCAGCCGCAGTATCTGTTCGAGGAGTACGAGCGCGCGGCCGAGATCGCCAAGGCGTCGGAGGCATGGCAGGCCGCCATGCGTCGCCGCGGACTCGAGGACCGGATGGAACTCGCCTTCTGCGCTCCCCTGGCCCCCGGCTTCACGGGCCGCTCCGACGAGATCGGCCGCCGCGTCATCCGCTCGCTCACCTTCCTCCGCGACCACGAAGACGACTCCCCCTGGGCACACCCGGTCGAGGGCCTCATCGTGCACATCGACCTCACCGAGGGAAGCGTCATCCGCGTCGAAGACGAGGGCGATGTCCCGGTGCCGTCCGGCAACGGAAACTACTCGGCAGATGCGGTCGGCCCCGCGCGCACATCGCTCAAGCCGATCGAGATCACGCAGCCCGAGGGTCCGAGCTTCCGGGTCGCGGGATCACGAGTCGACTGGGAGAACTGGTCGCTGCGCGTCGACTTCAACGCCCGCGAGGGCCTCGTGCTGCACGATGTGCGCTTCGACGACCGCCCGGTTCTCCACCGCGCCAGCGTGCCCGAGATGGTCGTGCCATACGGCGACACCTCGCCCACGCGATTCTGGATCAGCTACTTCGACGCCGGCGAGTACCTGCTCGGCAAGAACGCGAATCCGCTCGAGCTCGGATGCGACTGTCTCGGAGTGATCCACTACTTCGACGGCCACGTCGCCGACGATCGCGGCAATGGGGTGAAGATCCCGAACGCCGTGTGCATGCACGAGGAAGACTACGGCGTGCTGTGGAAGCACACCGATCTTCACGGGCGTTCCGAGGTGCGCCGATCGCGGCGATTGGTGATCTCGTACTTCTCGACGATCGGCAACTACGACTACGGCTTCTTCTGGTACTTCTACCTGGACGGCTCGATCCAGGTCGAGGCGAAGGCGACCGGCATCGTGTTCGCGGGCGCGGATGAGCCGGGCACCTCGCACCCCCACATGAGCGAGGTCGCGCCCTCCGTCTTCGCTCCCGTCCACCAGCACCTGTTCTGCGCCCGGCTCGATGTCGCGATCGACGGCCAGGAGGGCACTCTGCACGAGATCGACGCGAAGCGCATTCCGATGGGGGCGGACAACCCGTTCGGCAACGCCTTCACCTGGACCGAGACGCCGCTCACGACCGAGCGAGAGGCGCAGCGTGTGGCCGACACCTCGGTCGCCCGCACGTGGGAGGTGCGCAGCACGACGCGCCGCAATCACGTCGGGCGCGAGACCGCGTACCGCCTGATTCCGGAACCGACGGCTCTGCTCATGGCGGATCCCGAGTCGTCGGTCGCCGCGCGTGCCACCTTCGCGACGAAGCATCTGTGGGCGACCCGACACCGCGACGGCGAGACGTGGCCGTCGGGTCGCTACCCGAATGCACACCAGGGCGGATCGGGCGTCCCCGCCTACAGCGCGGAGGACGCGTCGATCGACGGCGAGGACATGGTGCTCTGGCACACCTTCGGCTTCACGCACGTACCTCGCCCCGAGGACTGGCCCATCATGCCGGTTGACTACACCGGCTTCTGGTTCAAGCCGCACGGCTTCCTCGACCGGAACCCGGCCCTCGACCTGCCGGAATCATCGCAGGCGCATCGGACCGAGGAAGGATGCTGCACCGGCGATTCCTGCTCCTGCACGCACTGATCGAGGGCGGGTGAGCCCAGCAGCCCGGAGCCTGCTAGGCTCACCCGCAGATCGTATACAATGCCGTCGCGATCACACCCGAGGTGATTCCCGTGCCAGATCAGTCCACGGAGACCCAAGCGGTCTCGACTGTCGTTGCCCGCAACATCAGCGAGTTCCGCGCCGCCGTCTCCGATTCGTTCGTCCCGCTCCAGGTGGGAAGCGCTCACCCCGAGCGCTTCCGCGGCGTGATTCGCGCCGCCAACATCGACGACGTTCACATCACCCACGTGCACGCGACCGACCATGAGGTCGTTCGCACACCGGATCTCATCGCCCGCGACGATCGCGCCTTCTTCAAGCTGAGCCTCATGCTGAGCGGATCCGGGCTGCTGATCCAGGACGGTCGCGAAGCGATCCTGCGCCCGGGCGACCTCGCGGTCTACGACACCAGCCGGCCCTACTCGCTCGAGTTCGGCCAGGAGTTCCGCACCATGGTGGTGATGTTTCCCCGTCAGATGCTGACGCTCTCCTCCGAGTCGATCGGCGAGCTCACGGCCGTGCGCATCTCCGGATCCGAGGGACTGGGTGCCGTCGTCGCCCCCTTCCTCACGCAGATCGACGCGCACCTCGAAGAGCTGTCCGGGCCGACGGGGTCCCAGCTGATGCAGAGCGCGCTCGATCTCGTCGGCACAGTCTTCACGCGGGAGCTCGGTCTCGACAACACGGCGGATCCGCACACCCGGCTCCTCCAGCGCATCCGCGGATACATCGACCGGAACCTCGGCTCCACCGAGCTCACGCCGGCGCACATCGCCAACGCGCACTTCATCTCGACGCGTCACCTGCACGGCCTCTTCCAGGCCGACGGCACGACGGTGTCGACCTGGATCCGGAAGCGGCGCCTCGATCGCTGCCGGCGCGATCTGATCGATCCTGTCCTTGCCGACCGCTCTGTCGCGGCCATCGCGGCGCGCTGGGGTTTCGTAGACGCGGCGCACTTCAGCCGTGCGTTCAAGGCCGCGTACGGAGACTCGCCGAGCAGAGTGCGCGCGTCCGCGTAGGCGACCATACGCGTCGGCATTGCCCCATCCGGCACGCCGATTGACTGACCGCGCGCGATCCCCCTTCCGCCCTTGTCGGCCTCCCGGCCGCGGCCACACGATGGCCGAGCAGCCCGCACCGGCGCGGGCTCCAGGGAGGATTCCGCATGTCCGACATCTCCGCACCCGATCCTGATGACTGGCGAACCTACGACGAGTTCGCCGCCGGCATCGATGCCTACCGGCTCCCGAACGCCTCACTCCAGGGCACACGCCTGATCCTGTCGCTCGAGGATGGCACTCGCCTCGATCTCGACTTCGGCGCCGACTCCGTCACCTGGACGGCCACGGGCGCGATCTCACAGTCCGAGCCCGCGAGCGATCCGTACGACGCGGTCCCCATCCGCCGCGACGTCACGTTCGTGAATCTGCCGCTGGAGAGCAGGGAACGAGAATCGATCACCGTCGTGTTCTCCTCCACGACTCATCGTGCCCTGGTGACACGGTCACGCATCGCAGAGCAGGACATCCCCGGCACGCCTCGCGTGCACCAGGACTTCTGGGCCGGGGTGACCGACGGAGGTGAGCCAACAGGCGACGTACCCGCCCCGAGCCGCGATCTGATCGGCAAGCGCAACGTCTACCGCTACAGCCCGCACCATCTCTACGAGCATGTGTACATCTCGAGCCAGCGCTACGCGTGGCAGTGTGTCGAGGGCGTGCAGCGTGGCCACGGAGACATGGATATGTCGACCGTGTGGAAGTTCGCCGACGGCCTCTACCTGTTCTGCTTCCGGGAGTTCCGCATCGCGGTCGCGAGCGTGTGGCTTCACGACCTCGGCTACCAGCTGATGACAACCGGCATCTTCCTCGGCCTCAACGGCGAAGGCGAGGCCGAACATTCGACCGCCGGCGGACACATCTATCCGCTGGGCTCGGTCGAATACCCCGACGTCCAGCCGGTGTGAGACGCCATGACAAACGCAGACGTGATCAGGGCGCACTACGCCGCTTCCGACGCGGGCGACATCGACGGCATGGTCGCGCCGCTGTCACCGCAGGTGACGTGGACCGAAGCCGCAGGCTTCCCCTACGCGGGAACCTACTCCGGGCCCGACGAGGTCGTACGGAACGTCTTTGCGCGGCTCGCCGAGGACTGGGACGGGTACCGGCTCACGGTCGACGAAGTAATTGATGGCGGCGACACCGTCGTCGGGATCGGCACGTACTCCGGCACGTACCGCCTGACCGGGCGCTTCTTCGAAGCGCGCGTCGCGCATGTCTGGCGCCTGAAGGACGGCGTCGTCACCGCATTCGAGCAGTTCACCGACACAGCGATGGTGCAGAAGGCGCTGCGCGGATCCGCGTAGTCCCTCCGTCATCGCATTTCTTCCGCGCCGGACGGCGCATACGAGAGGTGGATCACATGATCAGAAGCAGGATTCTCACGGCCACGGCGGCCATCGCCGCGACAGGGCTCGCGCTCGCGGGCTGCGCCGCCGGGGAGGGCGGGGACGACCCGATCGTCGTCGGCTCTGTCAACACGATCAGCGGCGCCGCGACCTTCCCCGAGGCGTCCGAAGCGGCCGAGGCCGTCTTCGACGCCGTCAACGAAGCGGGCGGCATCGACGGGCGGATGGTCGACTACCGAGCGCTCGACGACAAGGGCGACCCGGCGAGCGCCACGTCGGCCGCGCGCGAGCTCGTCGGCAGCGACGGCGCCGTCGCGATGGTGGGCTCTGCAAGCCTCATCGAGTGCGAGCTGAACGCCGACTACTACGCGCAGGAGGGCATCCTGTCGGTCCCGGGAATCGGCGTCGACACGGGGTGCTTCGAGAGCGACAACATCTCCCCCGCCAATGTCGGCCCGTTCAACGACATGACGCTCACGCTCCTGTACGGATCCGAAGTCCTCGGCTTCGACGAGATCTGCGTTCTGCTCGAGATCGCCGGCTCCACGCGGCCCACCTATCAGGCTGCGATCGACAGATGGACCGAGATCACAGGGCAGGAACCGGCCTACATCGACGACACCGTTCCGTACGGGGCGTCCGACTTCACGCCGTACATCGTCAAGGCCCGTGACGCAGGGTGCGAGGCCGTCGCGGTCAACCCCGTCGAACCGGATGCGATTGCGCAGGTCAAGGCAGCGAACGCACAGGGGTGGGATGACGTGACGTGGCTCTACCTGACGAGCGTCTACAGCGAGAACTTCGCCGATGCCGTCGACGACGCCGGCGCGGGGATCTACGTGCCGGCCGAGTTCTATCCCTTCACAGAGGAGAGCGACATCAACGCCGACTGGCACGAGCTCATGTCGGAGAACGAGATTCCGCTCACCGCCTTCAGCCAGGGCGGGTACCTCGCCGCGACGTACTTCGTCGAGGTGCTCGAGGGCATCGAGGGGGACATCACGCGCGACTCCGTCGCCGAGGCACTGCGTGGGATGGAGCCGATCGAGAACCCGATGGTCGGTGACCCGTACGTGTTCGGCGAGGTGCCGACATCGGGCTGGCCGATCGTGCTGGAGAGCGGAACGAACACCTGGGAGCGCGCGGCCGACGACTGGCTGCGCATCCCCGAGTGATCCGGGCAGCCCTCACATGATTCAGGGAGCGATCGCAGGCCTCGCCGCCGGCGGGCTGTACGCCGCGCTGGCCGTCTGCCTGACGCTGATGTCGCGGCTCGTGCGAGTGGTGAACTTCGCGCAGGCGGGGACCGGGATGTTCGGTGGCTTCTGCGCCGTCTGGCTCGTGACGCAGATCGGCGTGCCGATCTGGATCGGCACGCTCATCGGCATCGTCGTCGGCGGGCTGCTCGCGGCGATGATCGGCGCAATCGCCGCGACGTGGCTGTCAGAGGCCGACACCTCGACGCGCTCGGCGATGACCGTCGGCCCGCTGCTGCTTCTCATCTCGCTGTCGTTCATCCTGTTCGGCAACAAGCCTCAGCCGTTCGAACCGATCATCGCCGGTCCGGCGTTCTCGATCGGCGGCGTCGTGGTGAGCTGGGTCGCCGTGGCGACGGTGTCGCTCGCGGTCATCGTCGCGGCCTCGGCGAATGTCGTCCTGACGCGGACCCGCACGGGGATCCTGCTGCGCGCGCTGTCGGAGCGACCGACGACCGCTGAACTGCTCGGGATCCGATCCCGCCCCCTGTCGATCGCGGTCTGGTTCGTCACGGGTGTGATCAGCGCGACCGCGATCATCATCGTTGCTCCGTCGCAGTCCAACGACGCGACGAGCCTGTCGATGCTCGTCGTTCCCGCCGCGGCGTCCGCGCTGCTGGGCGGCTTTCGACGGCTCGATCTCGCCGTTGTCGGCGGGCTCGCCCTCGGCGTCCTCGGGGGTGTCGTCGCGCAGATCGACGAGGTGGCTGCGGTGCGCAATTTCCTTCCATTCGTGTTCATCGTGGTCCTGCTGCTCTGGACCCAGCGCAAGGAGGTCTGGGATGCTGCTCGCTGACAGAAAGTGGTTCCGCGACGGCTGGCCGTTCGCCGTGGCAGTCATCGCGGTCGCCACCGGCTACGCGCTCAGCATCGGGCTCTCCGGATACGCGGTCTATCTCGCGATCAGCGTCGTCACGAGCTCGATCGCGATCATGGGCCTCGGCATCGTCACGGGATCCGCCGGAATGATCGCGCTGTGCCAGCTCACGTTCGCCGCCGTCGGTGCGTGGATCGTCGCGTGGCTCAACGTCTCGGATGCCCCGGGCGGATTCGCCGTCTGGCTCGTGCTCGGCGCCCTCGGCGCCGGTATCGTCGGCATCCTCATCGGCCTTCCCGCTCTGCGCCTGCGTGGTGTCAATCTCGCGGTCGTCACCTTCGGTTTCGCCGCCGCAGCGGCCGTGACGCTCGGGCAGATCCAGTTTCCGGGTTCGACGGACGGCATCGCGGTGCAGCGGCCGGGGCTGTTCTCCGACGATCGCTCATACTTCTTCTTCAGCGTCATCGTGCTCGCGGTCTGCGCCCTCGCGGTGTTCTTCCTCCAACGCGGCCGATGGGGGGCGAGCTGGAAGTCCGTCGCCTTCTCGGAGCGCGGCACGGCGTCGGCCGGGCACAGCGTGCGCACCGCGAAGCTCACAGCCTTCGCCGTGAGCGCGGCGCTCGGAGGCGTCTCCGGCGGGCTGATCGCCGGTCAGGTGCAGCTGCCCTTCGCCACCAGCTTCACCCCGCTCCTCTCGCTCGCACTGTATGTGCTCGCGATCATCTCGGGCGCCCACCTCATCGATATGGCGATCTTCGGGGGGCTCCTGTGGGTGCTCATCCCGGAGCTGCTCAAGCGCTGGGACATCCCCCAGGACTGGGCCTTCGTCATCTTCGGAGTGCTCGGCGTGCAGGCTCTGACGAGCGGCACGAATCTGGGGCAGGCGATCCGCGACTTGCTGTATCGCCGTCGTCGGCCGCCCGAGGACGACGCGTCTCTCGATCGCGACGAAACGGCGGAGGACGCAGTCACGACGACGACGGTCGCGACGATCGATCCCGCCGCTGACAGCAACGCTCCCGTGCTGACCGTGGAGGGCCTCACCGTCGAGTTCGGTGCACTGAAGGCTCTCGACGGCGTCTCGTTCGAGGTTCCCGCGGGAACCATCATGGGCCTCATCGGCCCGAACGGCGCCGGAAAGTCGACCTTCGTCGACGCCGTCAGCGGCTTCCTCCCGGGCCACGGCGGGCGCGTCCTCCTGGACGGAGAGGATCTCGGATCCCTCAGCCCGACAGCACGCGCTCGGCGCGGCCTCCGCCGCACCTACCAGCAGGATCGCGTCCCGCCCCAGCTCACCGTCGAGGCGTACGTTCGCTTCGTGGCGCGGCGACGCCTCGACCGTGCGGAGATCGACCGCACTCTCGACTTCTTCGGCTGCCCGCCCGCCTCCGACCGGCTCTCGACCGTCGATGTCGGCACGCGTCGTCTGGTCGAGGTCGCGGCCCACCTGCTTGCCGCGCCGCGGGTGCTCGTTCTCGACGAGCCCGCAGCGGGCCTCTCGCACGACGAGCATCTGGCGCTCGCCGCCCGGCTGCGCGAGGTTCCGGATCGCTACGGGGTATCGCTCGTGATCATCGAGCACGACCTCGACCTCGTGCGATCGGTGTGCCCCCGGCTGACGGTGCTCGACTTCGGTCGGGTGATCGCGAGCGGCCCCCAGACCGAGGTGCTGGAGGACCCGGCGGTCGTGAAGGCATACATGGGAGAGACGGAGATGCTGTGATGGCACACGCGAATGGCGAGCTCACGCTCGAAGACGTCGCGGTCAGCAGGGGCGCGGGCGAAGTGATCTCGGGGATCACGACAACACTCGTCCCGGGCGAGGTGCTCGCGCTCGTCGGCCCCAACGGCGCGGGCAAGACGAGCCTGATCGAGGCGATCTCGGGGGTGACACCGCATTCAGCGGGGCGGATCCTGCTCGACGATGAGCCGATCGACAAGGTCTCCCGCGTCGGGCGAGCGCGTCGCGGGATCGTGCACATCGAGCAGGGACGGGCCGTGTTCGGCTCGCTCACGGTCCGCGAGAACCTCTCGATCACGGCGCGCGGCCCCGGCGGCATCGACGAAGTGCTGGAGAGCTTCCCGGAGCTCAGCAGACGCCTCGATTCGCCCGCGGGCCTGCTCTCGGGCGGCGAACAGCAGATGGTCGTGCTCGCCCGTTCATTCGCCGCGAAGCCCCGATTCCTGCTCATCGATGAGATGTCGCTCGGCCTCGCCCCGGTCGTCTTCCACCGGCTGCTGCCGATCGTGTCCGATATCGCGAGCTCCGGCGTCGGAGTGCTGCTCGTCGAGCAGTTCACCCAGCTCGCCCTCGGGCTGGCAGAGAACGCCATCGTCGTGGCGAGCGGTTCGGTCACCTATCAGGGCCCATCCGCGCCGCTGCGGGACGAACCGGAGCTGCTGCAGCGCGCGTATCTCGGAGGGTGACGGATGGGCGCGCGCATGGCGCGCCCATCCGAGCGGCTACATCCCCGCGTGCTCGAAGGCGAGCGTCGGCACGTCGACGATGTGGGCACCGCCGTCGGCGACGAGAACGGAACCGGTCATATACGACGACTCCCCCGATCCGAGGAAGCGCACGATCGACGCGATCTCGGCGGGCAGCGCAGGGCGTCCGAGGGGAACGTCGCCGGTGACAGCGGCGTAGGCCTCTCCGCGCGAAGACAGCTGAGCGTGCGACGCGAACTCATCCATCTCGGCGTCGGCCATCGGCGTCTGCACCCACCCGGGGCACACGGCGTTCACGCGAACGCCCCGACGACCGTAGTCGCGCGCCAGCGAGCGAGTCAGCCCGATCAGAGCGTGCTTGCCGACCGTGTACCCCGCCACGCTCGGCCCCGCGAAGAGCCCCGCGAGCGATGAGACGACGACGATCTGGCCCTTCGTCTCGATCAGCGCGGCGAGGCTCTCGCGCGCCATCGTGAACGCCGTCGTGAGATTGGCGTTCAGCGCGGCCTGCCATGCGTCGTCGTCGGTGTCGGCCACCGCGGAGAACCCGTGCCCGCCCGCGTTCGCCACGAGAACGTCGAGGCGCCCGAACCGGTCGAGCACGGTGCGGACCGCCTCCGCCGCGGACGCACCGTCCGCCGCGTCTGCGACCACCGCCGTCCCGCCGACGGCTTCAGCCACCCGGTCCAGCGGTTCCTTCCGGCGACCGATCACGACGACGTGCGCGCCCTCGGCCGCGAATCGCTCCGCGACGGCCGCGCCGATCCCCGTGCCTCCGCCCGTGACGGCGACGACCCTTCCTTCTACTTCTTCTCCTGCGAATCCCATCTCGATCCTCTCTGTTCGACGGGGCGTGCGATCCCGCGGCCGATCGGCTACGCGGGGAAGGCAGAACGGGCGCTGTACCCGAAGTCGCTGACGAGCGCGGTGCCGTTGATCGCGCGCGCCCATGGCGAACAGAGGAACGCGACCGTTCCTGCGATCTCGTCCGGCGTGAGGACCGGGAAGCTCTGCCCCGAGAATCCGTCGGGCAGGTGCAGATCCCCCCGACTCATCGCCGTGTCGACGACCGACGGGCAGAGAGCCGCGACCCGCACCCCTTCGGGCGCGAGATCCACAGACGCGGCCCGCGCGAGCTGCAGGACAGCGGCCTTCGACGCGCAATAGGGAACCATCCCTGGCGCGGCGACGAGGGCCGAGTCGCTCGCGACGAGCACCGCGGCGGCAAGCCGAGACCGGCGTAGCAGCGGGGACACGTGGCGCAGCAGGAGGAAGGATCCGGTCGCGTTGACGTCCATCACCCTCCGCCACTCGTCGACCGTCACCTCGTCGACCGTCGTTCCCACGGGGCCGGAGATCCCGGCGCACGCCACCGCGAGGTCGACACCGTCGAATCGTTCGGCCGCGGCGGCCACAGCCGCGCGCATCTCATCGTCGCGAGTCACGTCGGCCGCGAGGGCGAGCACAGCACCGGGCTCGGCGGATGCAGGCGGCTCGGGCGCCGCACGGTCAATGAGGACGAGGCGACACCCCTCGCGAGCAAGCGCATCCGCGACGGCGCGGCCGATCCCTCCCGACGCGCCCGTGACGAGGGCGACGGCGCCTGCGATCCCCAGATCCATCCGAAGCCTCCTCGCCTCGTGCCTGTGTCCGATGACACGCACATCCGGCGCGCGTCCTCCCACTGATCGTGCACGTGCCTGGCCCGTCCGACCGGCCCTCTGCGCTGACGCAACACAAGCGTGCGCTCTCCCGCAAGCGCGAGCGCATCCCGGCGACACAGAATCGGTGGCACGCACTCGTACGTCCTCGAGTGCCGCAGAACGCCTGGCAAAGGAGCCTTCGTGAGCACAGCACCCTCGACCGAACTCAGACAAGGAGCCCTCGGCGTCGCCGGCATCGTCTTCCTGGTGCTGGCGGCCGTCGCGCCGCTGACCGGCATCATCGTCGTCGCGTCTCTCGCGATCGCCCTCGGCAACGGCGGCGGAACCCCGATGTCGTTCTTCCTCGTGGCCGTCGTCCTCCTTCTGTTCGCCATCGGATACGCACAGATGTCGAAGCAGATGGTCAACGCCGGAGGCTTCTATGCGTTCGTCGTCAAGGGACTCGGCCGAACGGGCGGCCTGATCGCCGGCTTCATCGCGACGCTCGGCTACAACTTCTTCGTCGTCGGCACGATCGGCACGAGTGGCTTCTTCATGCAGACGATCATCGCCGACCTCACCGGCTTCAACCTGCACTGGTATGTGTGGGGCCTGCTGTCGATCGTCGTGAGCTTCTTCATGGCGCGCTCCGGCGTCGACTTCAGCTCGAAGGTGCTCGGCGTCGCCCTCGTCCTCGAGGTGCTGATGCTGGTCATCTTCGACGTCTCAGTTCTCGTGCAGACCGGCTACGACGTCAGCGCGTTCAGCCCGCAGTCGGTGCTCTCCGGCTCCCTGCCGATCGGATTGCTGCTGGCCGCCACCGGCTTCCTCGGCTTCGAGGCGACCTCGCTGTTCAGCGAGGAGTCGAAGAACCCGCTGAAGACCGTTCCCCGGGCCACCTATACGTCGATCGTCGCGATCGGCATCATCCTCGGCGTCACGACCTGGGCGGTCGTGAGCGCGACCGGCGTGGAGCAGGCTCAGCAGACGGCAATCGATCATCTCGATGCCGGAGACCTGATCTTCTCGCTGTCCGAGAAGTACCTCGGCGGCGGGCTGACGATCGTGATGATGATCCTGCTGCTCGTCAGCCTCTTCGCCGCCATGCTCGCCTTCCACAACTCGGCCAGCAGGTATCTGTTCTCGCTCGGCCGAGCGAAGGTGCTGCCGAGCGTCCTCGCCCGCACCCGGAGCAACGGGGCACCGCAGTTCGCGGGCATGGTGCAGGCCGGCTTCGCGGCGATCGTCGCCGCACTGTTCGCGGTCGCAGGCGCGGATCCGATCGTCTCGCTCGTGCCCTCGATGCTCGGCTTCGGCACCCTGAGCGTTCTGGTTCTGCAGGGGCTCGCCGCACTGTCGATCGTCGTGCACTTCCGCCGCCAGAAGGACGGGCGCCTCTGGAGCACGCTGATCGCACCGGGCATCGGCTTCCTCGGGATCGCCTCGATCGTGGTGCTCGCCGTGGCGAACTTCGACATCGTCGCAGGATCCGATGCCCTTCTGATCCAGCTCATGCCCCTGCTGCTCGTCGTCGCGATCATCGGAGGCATCCTGTTCGGTTCCCACCTGCGCAGGAACCGGCCCGACGTCTACCGCGGCCTGTCGGAAGACCTCGAGCGCTTCACCGTCCGCGACTGACCAGAGAACACCTCGACAAGGAGCACAGATGACCGAGCAGATCACCCTCTCCGACACCCGCACATGGCTTCCGCTCGACGGGCTCGCCCCGGGATTCGACGCCAGCAAGGCCGAACCCAGCCACGCGCTCGACGGCCGCACGATCACCGTCGTCGACGAGCGCGGAACGCGAGTGACCCACACCTTCGACGACGGAAAGGTCGCCTGGGAGTATGCGCCGGGTGCGGGCGATTCCACCGCGGCCGACGCGCGAACAGACCCGTGCGAGGTGTTCGAGGTCGACGATGAGCTCTTCTACGCGCAGTTCCACCACCAGCATCACCCGACAGAAGCGGTGTCGCTCGTGCTCGATCTGCGCGGCGGCCATGCGCTTTCGATCGTCAGCGTCCTCGGCGAGGCCTCCCCCGGCCGCACCGCCGTACAGCAGGTCTTCGTTCCCGGACGCATCGAGGGGATCGAGCAGTCGGGCCCCGCGCCCGCGCCGACGACCGAACTCATCGGGCGTCGCGTGCTGTGGGTGTATTCGTCCGAGCACGCCTACGAGCACGTGTATCTCTCGCCCCACTGGTACACCTGGCAGTGCCTCGCCGGCCCCGAGCGGGGGCTTGCCGACACGGACGAGAACTCCGTCTGGCGGATCCGCCCCGGCATCTGCGTCTTCGCGTGGCGCGAGAAGGTCATCCCCTGCGGCTCGGTCACGATCGCCGATCATCGCGATGCGACCGCGATCCGGTCGCACGGCGTCCTGTTCGGCGCGGACGAGGCGGGCGCGGGCGCCACCCACTTCACCTTCGGCGCGCACGGCAGGCTGATCTCGACGACCGTGCACCCCGACGCCTACGACCCGGCCCGTCCGCTGGAGCGCTGAGATGACCCCCGACCTCATCCTCACGGGCGCCGTCGTCCGTACCGCCGATCGCGCGAACCCGACGGCGTCGGCGCTCGCAATCGGCGGCGGCAGGATCCTCCGGATCGGCTCGGACGACGATGTTCTCGCCCTCGCGACGAGCGAGACCGAGGTGCGCGAGCTCGCGGGCCGCGCCGTGTACCCAGGCTTCGTCGATGTGCACAATCACCACGCCCTCGCCGGGCGAACGGATCTCTTCGAGCTGTCGTTCAGCCCCGCGCTCAACCTCGAGGGGATCCTCGACGCCGTGCGTTCCCACGCCGAAACGCTTCCCGCGGATGCGTGGATCTCCGGCGGCGCCTTCCCGAGCACGATGGAGGACGAGCTGAACAGCTCGGCGGTGCGCCGCCGCCTCGACGATGCGGCGGGCGGGCGCCCCGTGATGCTCATGGAGGACAGCCGACACAATCGCTGGGTGAACAGCGCCGCCCTGCGACTCGCCGGGATCACGCGCGAGAGCATCCCCGCGGAGGGCACGACCCTTCTCGACCCCGACGACGGCGAACCGACGGGCGTGCTGCTGGAGGGTGCGGGAATCCCGGTCCAAGAGGCGCTCGAACGCGGCGGAGGTCTCACGGCCGAGCAGCATCGCCGGAGCTCGCAGCGCGGCATCGAGATGCTGAACGCGTACGGCGTCACCTCCTTCCAGGACGCGGCGGCCTCGGCCGAGATCCTCGCCTCCCTCGCGGGGCTCGACGAGGCGGGTGAGCTGCACGCATGGGTCGTGACGAGCCTCACTGTCAACGACCAGATCTTCGGATACGACCCCGTGGGCGAGCCGCTCATCGAACTCGGCGAGCAGTACCGCACCGAGCACCACCGCCCCGACTTCGTCAAGATCTTCCTCGACGGTGTGCCTCCCGCACGCACCGCTCTGTTCCTCGATCCGTACCTTCCCGATGACGTGCACGGCGCGCACCATCACGGCGAGACGACGATGGATGCCGAAGAGCTCTCCACCGCGCTGAGGTCGACGAGCGAACGCGGACTCGGCGCGAAGGTCCATTGCACGGGGGACGGATCCGCACGCCTGTTCCTCGACGTCGTCGAACGGCTGCGCGGCGAGGGCTTCGCAGACATCCGATTCCACATCGCCCACGGACAGTTCCTCGCCCCCGAAGACGTGGAGCGGATGGCGCGACTGCGCGTGACCGCCGATATCTCCCCCTTCATCTGGTACCCGGGCGTCATCCCCGATGCGCTCGCGGCGGTCCTCGGCGAGGAGCGCGCAAAGAGGTCTCAGCCGAACCGTTCGCTCATCGACGCGGGCGGTCTCGTCGCGGGCGGATCCGATTGGCCTGTCAGCGAGTCGCCGAACCCGCTCGAAGGGATTCAGGGCCTCGTCACGCGCGCCGACCCGCTGGGTCGGGCATCAGGCACTCTGTGGATCGAGCAGGCCCTGACCGCCGAGGAGTCGCTCGAGGTCTTCACGATCAACGCGGCGCGCGCGATGGGGATCGACGACGTGACGGGTTCGCTCGAGGCCGGGAAGTCGGCGGACTTCGTCGTGCTCGATCGCGACGCGATCGGCGGCGAGCCGGACCGGATCATCGACGCTCGTGTCGAGGAGACGTGGTTCGCGGGGCGACGGGTGCACTGATCGTCACCGCGATCGGAGACTCGCCGCCCCCGCTACGCGCGGATCCGGTCGAGGAACTGATCGAGCGCGGCCGTGATCCGCTCATCGATCGCGGTCTCCGGCATCAGAAGCGACATGACCTGCCACCCGGCGTTCATCGCGGCGACCTCGTCCACGACGGCGCCGATCTCGACGCCGTCGTCGAGTTCGCCCTCCGAACGCGCCTGCTCGAGGAACGTCCACATGAGGCCTCTCCATCGCATGTTGTTGCTGCGATGGAGCTGGCTCAGATCATCGTTCTGCATCGCCTGTTCCCAGAACGCGACGACGACCCGCGCGTACGGCCGGCTCGATGCTCCGAAAGGGAGAATCTGCCGGCACATCTCGCGCAGTCCGGCGAGGCCCGTCACTCCGGCGAGCGCCTCGTCGAGTCTCGCGTTCGTCGCGGAGTACGCCCGCACGAAAGCCGCCGAGATCAGGCTCTGCTTGTCCGGGAAGTATCGGGCGAGGGCGCCATGCGCGAATCCCGCCTCCTCGGCGATCTCGCGCATCGTCGCACGGTCGAAGCCTCCGCGCTGAATCAGGCGCCATGTGGCATCCACGATCAGCTCTCGGCGTTCATCGTGGTCGACGATCTTCGGCATTCGAATTCACCACCTCTTGTCCGCTCGATCCTTCCACGAGCCTCGAATGGAAGATCTCCATATGGTGATGAATGTTACGCAATAGTGACCACAACGTGATGAAGAAGCGCTAGCCTTTTCATCACCATCCGGTGACGAAAAGGTCCCGGCTCACGATCGACGAAGGAGTCGACATGGTGATTCCCGCGGCGGGCGCACGAGGCTACGCAGACTTCCCAGGAACGGCAGGCGAGTTCACGTCGGACTCCGATCCGGCGTGGCCGCAGCCCCGCCGAGCGTCACCCGGTGCCCCGAACGTGATCGTCGTGCTCGTCGACGACCTCGGCTTCAGCGATCTGGGCCCGTTCGGCGGCGAGATCGACACGCCGCACATTGATCGGCTCGCCGGCGCGGGATGGACCTTCACGAATTACCACACGAATCCCGTGTGCTCACCCTCACGCGCCTCGCTCATGACGGGGCTGAACCCCCATCGCGCGGGTTTCGGGACGGTCGCGCACGTCGATCCCGGCTTCCCCGGATACAGCTGCGAGCTCCCCTCTGACGCTCCGACGCTCGCCGAGTCTCTGCGCGCCGGCGGCTACGCGACCTTCATGGTCGGAAAGTGGCATCTGACTCTCGAGTCCAAGCTGCACGACGGAGCCGACAGATCAACCTGGCCGCTGCAGCGCGGATTCGACCGCTACTTCGGGAGCATGGACGGCTTCACCGCGCTCCACCACCCCCACCGTCTCGTCGAAGACAACTCACCCGTCGATCTGCGGGAGTACCCCGATGGCTTCTTCCTCACGGACGAGCTCACGGATCGTGCGATCCGGATGATCGATGAGCTGCGCGTCAACGATGCCGACAAGCCGTTCTTCCTGTATTTCGCGCATACGGCCGTGCACGGTCCGCTCCAGGCGAAGCCCGACGACATCGCGAAGTACCGCGGCGCATACGACGGCGGATGGGATGAGATCCGGCGACAGCGTTTCGAACGACAGCGCGCACTCGGGATCGTGCCGGGCGACGCCGCCCTCCCGCCGCACGCTCCGACCGACGGTGAGCCGATCCCCGCATGGGACGATCTCACCGACGACGAGCGCGAACTGTTCGCCCGCCACATGGAGGTGTACGCCGCGGCGGTGGACGAGGTCGATCAGAGCGTCGGCCGCCTGCTGGATCACCTGGACTCCCTCGGCGAGCGGGAGAACACGATCGTCGTCCTCGCGAGCGACAACGGCGGGACGGCCGAGGGACGATCGACGGGGACGCGAAGCTACTTCGCCCAGTTTGGCATCGGCCATGCGCTTCCCGAAGACTGGGTTCCCGACGTTCCGCGCGACCTCGACCTGATCGGCGGACCGCGTGTCTACAGCCACTACCCCGCTGGTTGGGCGCGCGCGTCGAACACGCCCTTCCGCTCGTTCAAGGGCAGCGTCTACGAGGGCGGAGTCCACGCTCCCCTTGTGGTCTCCTGGCCCGCCCGCGAGAAAACGCATGGCGGGATGCGAGACCAGTACGTGTATGTCGCCGACGTCGCCCCGACGGTCCTCGACCTCACGGGCGTGCCTCCGCTGGATCACCGTGCCGGTACGCCCGCCGCGGACATCGACGGCCGCAGCTTCGCCGCGATGCTCACCGACCGCGCTGCCCCCGCCCGGAAGGAGCAGCTCTACGAGTGCTTCGGGCTCCGCGGAATGTACCGCGATGGCTGGAAGGCCGTGTCTCCGTCGCCGCCCACCCGCGAGCAGGGGGCAGCCGGAGGCGAATGGGAGCTCTACGATCTGCGGTCCGACCCGACGGAATCCGCCGATCTCGCGGACGCCCGGCCCGACCTCACCGACGCACTCGCATCCGCCTGGCGCGAGGGCGCGTGGCACAACACCGTCTTCCCCCTCGACGACGACGGCACGCTCCACCGAGTGCGCCCCTCGACCGACGACGAGCTCTCGCGCGCCGTCCGGATCCCGGCGTTCTCCGCTCCGCTCGAGCGGTTCCGATCCGCCCGCCTCACGGTGCTCAGATCGTTCCGGGTCGTTTTCCAGATCGACACGACCACGGAATCTGCTGGCGTCCTCCTGGCGCACGGCGACCAGGGCGGCGGATACTCACTCCGCATCGAAGAGGGCGCGTGGCGCATCGCCTACAACGCCTACGGCACGATGCTCCGCGCGTCCTCCTCTCCCCTGCCGCCGGGCGCGCACGAGGTGGCGTGGCGGTTCGACGAACGAGACGGCCTCCGGTGGGACGTCTCGGTCGTGAGCGATGGCGCGCTCGCCTGTCGACTCGACAACGTGCCGATGATCCTCGGCATGGCGCCTTTCACGGGAATCAGCGTCGGCTACGACTTCGGGAGCCCCGTGGACTGGGACATGTACGAGGTCCACCGATCCTTCCCCCTCACCGGAGCGACTCTGCGCTCGGCGCACGTCATACCCGGAAGCCGCTCCGAGCACGACCCCACGATTCTGCGCGAGATCGGCGCCGCCGTCGCCGAACTCGCCGACTGATCCGAAAGGACACGATCACCATGAACACCCCACGCACACTCACCGTCACGTCCACCGCGCTGGCGGCGCTCGCCCTCGCAGCCTGTTCCGCAGGCGGCCCAGACAGTGCCGATGAGGACGGAACCACCACCGTCACGGTCGCCGCCGTCGGCATCATGTCCGATGTCACCCTCGACATCGCGACAGAGCAGGGCTTCTTCGCCGAGGAGGGCATCGAGATCGAGATCTCCCAGGTCGCCGCACCACCGGCGGGCCTCGCCGCGCTGCAGGGCGGCCAGGTCGACATCGCCTTCTCCCCGGGCGTCGTCTTCGCGAACGCACGCGCTCAGGACATCCCCGTCGTCATCGTCGCGGGAGCCAGCGGATTCCCCGCCGATGTGCCCCCGGGACCCGAGCTGGACCTCTACGACGACACCGGTGTCTACGTCGACCCGTCGTCCGGATTCACCTCGCTGGCCGATCTCGAGGGGGCCACGATCGCGGTGAACGCCCGCAAGGCCAATCTCGAGGCGACTGCCAGCCAGGCGCTGCGAAACGCCGGCGTCGACCTGTCGACGATCGAATGGGTGGCCCTCGATTTCACGTCGATGATCGAATCGCTCACGTCGGGCCAGGTCGACGCCGCCGTGCCGGTGAATCCGTTCACCCTGCAGGCCGAAGAGGCCGGTATGGAGCGCATCGCGTCGCCGGCACCGGAGTTCTTCGGCGACGGCGCGAGCAGCTTCTGGCTGACGAGCTCGCAGATCGCCGAGGAGAAATCCGAGGTCGTGACGAGCTTCCAGGCCGCGATCCACAAGGCCAACGCCTATGCGAACGAGCATCTCGACGAGTCGATCGCCGCCGGCGTCGAGATCGCAGGGCTCGACGTCGCCGTCGAGGACGCGGGGAAGATCTACTGGCCGCTCGAAGTCACCCAGCAGGACGTCGAGGTCATCGGCGACAACCTCGTTGAGCTCGACTTCCTTGACGCTCCGGTCGACATGACCGACGTCATCCTCCCCGGTGCATGAGCCGCCGAAACCTCACGGAGCACATCATGAACTTCGTCCTCCCCCGTCGCACGGCCGAGGCCGCATCCGCAGAGCCCCTCCCATGCGCCCCCTGAGACTCGTCTCCGGCATGGCAGGCTTCGCGTTCGCGATCCTGGCCTGGCAGCTGATCGCAGCCGGGCCGATGGCGGGATCCGCGTTGCCGACCGCGACGGCGACCTTCGCCGAACTGTTCTCCCTTCTGCCGACGCCCGAGTTCTGGGCAGACGTGGGATCCACCGTTCTCGTCGCGCTGGGCGGCTTCGCGGCCGCTCTGGTCACGGGTGTCGTCATCGGCATCGCCGTCGCGACATCACCCCTCACCATGCACGCGACGCGGGCGATCCTCGAGTTCCTCAAGCCGATCCCGCCGATCGTGCTCCTCCCCCTCGTCGTCCTCGTTCTCGGGCCGACCACGGACATGGGTCTGTTCCTCGTGTTCTATGGGTGCGCGCTTCCGATCATCATGCAGACGGCATCGGGTGTCTTCGATGTCGACCCCGTCACGATCGCGACGGCTCGCTCGTTCAGCATGGGACGCTTCGAGGTGCTCTGGCGGATCGTGCTGCCGAGCGCGATGTCGTACATCGGCACCGCCGTGCGCATCACCGTTCCCGCATCGCTCATCATCGCAGTCGTCGCAGGTCTGCTCGGGGGCGGACCCGGGCTCGGAAACAGCCTGCTGCGCGCGCAGCTCAGCGGGTCCCAGACCCAGCTTTTCGCCTACGTCATCGCCCTCGGCGTGCTCGGCCTGCTCTTCCAGGCCGTGAGCGAAGAGACGGAGCGCCGCGTTCTGCACTGGCACCCATCCTTCCGGAAGGAGGCCGTGTAATGAGCGCAGCATCCACGACCCAACGGATCCGTCGGATCCCGACGATCACGAAACCCGCCCTCATCGGCATCGAGATCGCCGTGCCCGTCGCGCTCATCGCCCTGTGGTGGTTCGCGTCTGCGGAATCGGCAGACCCGTTCTTCCCTCCGCTGTCGGCCATCGCCCAGCGCTTCCAAGAACTGTGGCTTTTCGACCATCTCGTCAGCGACGTCCTGCCGAGCCTCGGCAACCTCCTCGCCGGTTTCGTCATCGGAGGCGCCTGCGGCATCGCACTCGGCGCCGTGCTCGGAACCTTTCGCCTGGCGCGCTGGCTGTTCGCTCCCGTCATCGACTTCTGGCGAGCGATCCCACCGGTCGCGCTCGTGCCGATCGTCGTCTCGCTTCTGGGTTTCGGAAACGAGACGCGGATCCTGACGATCGCGATCGCCGCACTGTTCCCGACGCTGATCTCGACGATCGACGGAATGCGCTCGGTCGACCCTCAGCTCCGCGATGTCTCGCAGATCTACCGGCTCGGTGCGCGGGAGCGCCTCTTCGACGTGCGGCTGCCCGCCGCCAGCCCCCGCATCGCCTCCGGACTGCAGGTGAGCCTCCAGGTCTCCTTCATCGTCATGATCGCGAGCGAGATGCTCGGCTCGTCGAACGGGATCGGAGCGATGACGCTCCTCGCCCAGCAATCGTTCGCGACCGCCGATATGTGGGCGGGCATCGTCCTGCTCGGCATCGTCGGCTACGCCACCAATCTCGTCTTCACCCTCATCCGCGACCGCGTGCTCCGCTGGTACGTGCGTTCGCAGCAGCTCGGAAAGGCCATGTGATGACCTCCCAGAACACCCCCGCCTCGGACGCCGGGGTTCAGCCCCGGCTCAGCGTTCGCGGGCTCGGCAAGTCCTACGGATCCGGCCCCAGCACGACCAGGATCATCGAGGATCTGACCTTCGACGTGGCCGCGGGCGAGATCGTCTGCATCGTCGGCCCGTCCGGCGTCGGCAAGACGACGCTGCTGAAGTGCCTCACCGGTCTGCAGCCGGTCTCCTCCGGCGCCGCGTACATCGACGGCGTCCCCATCCAGGGGCCGCCCGAGGAGATGGCGCTCGTCTTCCAGGAGTACACGCGCTCGCTCATGCCCTGGCTGACGGTGCGCAAGAACGTCGCCCTGCCGCTGAAGCATCTGCGGCTGTCCGCGCGCGAACGCGATGAGCGCGTCGACGAGGCGATCACGGCCGTCGGGCTCGAGCACGCCGTCGACAGCTTTCCGTGGGAGCTCTCCGGCGGGATGCAGCAGCGCGTGGCCATCGCCCGCTCGCTCGCCTATCGCCCAGAGGTGCTCGTCATGGACGAGCCCTTCGCCTCGGTCGACGCGCAGACGCGATTCGAGCTCGAGGACCTGTGCCTGCGCATCCGCGATCGGTTCAGCATGACGATCGTCGTCGTCACGCACGACATCGACGAGGCCGTCTATCTCTCCGATCGCGTGGTCGTGCTCGGCAGCCGCCCCGCGGTCGTGACAGAGGTGCTCGACGTCGACCTGCCGTCTCCGCGCGATCAGATCGCCACGCGCGCACTGCCGGCGTTCGCGACGATGCGCAGCGAGATCCTCTCGCACATCAGGGAGGGCAAGATCCCGACCGCGACGATCCGCACGCAGCAGAAGAGGCGACGCCGCGGGCGGTGATCCGCCCTCCGTCAGAGAACGCTGTCGCGGCCGCGATCGTGCAGCGAGCTGACCGCGCTCTTCACGCGCTGCGCGTGCTCGGGGGTTGTCACGAGCAGCGCATCCGGCGTGTCGACGACGATCACGTTCTCGACGCCGATCATCGCGACGACGCGATCCGTCTGCGAGACCACAAGCCCCGTGGCGGCGTCGTCGAGCACATTGTTGTTGTCGCCGATCACGGTCACCTCGTCGTGGTGACCGGGTGCGATGAGGTTCCACAGGCTGGCGAAGTCGCCCACGTCGTCCCAGTCGAACTGGCCGGGGATCACCGCGAGGAGCCCCTTGTCGGCCGCGGGCTCCGCCACCGCGTAGTCGATCGCGATCTTCTTCAGGTTCGGCCAGACGCGTCCGAGGACCTCGTCGCGCGCCTCGGTGTCCCACGCATCGGCGATCTCGATGAGACCGTCGTGGAGCTCGGGCTCATTCGCCGCCAGCTCTGCGAGGAGGACATCGGCGCGCGCGATGAACATGCCCGCGTTCCAGAGATAGGAGCGGTCTGCGAAGTATGCGCGCGCCGTCGGAAGATCGGGCTTCTCGACGAAACGCTCGACGAGGGCCGCGAGCGGGGCGTCGTCGATGACGAGTTCGTCGCCCGTCTTGATGTATCCGAAGCCCACTGCGGGTTCGCTCGGCTGGATGCCGATCGTCGCGATGTATCCCTCGCGCGCAGCCGCGACCGCCTGACGCACCGTGAACTCGAAGACGCGCTGGCGACCGATCACGTGGTCGGCGGCGAACGATCCGATGATCGCGTCGGGATCGCGGCGCCGCAGGACCGCCGCGGCGAGGCAGATCGCTGCCGCCGAATCGCGCTGATCCTGCTCGATGAAGACGTTCTCCGCGAGGATGTCGGGCAGCGACTCCTCGACCTTGTCGCCGTGCGCGCGCCCCGTGACGACGCCGATGTTCTCGCGACCGGCGAGCGGCAGCAGGCGATCCCATGTCGCCCGCAGCAGCGAGGCGCCGGATCCCGTGAGATCGTGCAGGAACTTCGGCGACTCGGCGCGCGACAGGGGCCACAATCGCGAGCCGATGCCGCCCGCGGGGATCACAGCGAAGAAGTCGTCGATCGGCTCGGACATGGCGTCCACGGTATCCGACGTCGAGGATGCCGCCGCCCCGGACGCGACGGCGCGTCTCGGGAGTTTGTCTCGATGTCGAGATACTTAGGTTCACCTACATCGATCGACGAGCGCCCGGGGAGTATCCTGGCGAGCAGGCCGATGCGCGTCCGATGGGCGCGCACTCGTCGGCGCATCAACATCGATCAGAGAGGACGATCGTGTCCGCATCCGCGCGACTGACACCCGATGTGTCCCAGACCACGTCGAAGGTTCCGCGTGGCACCCTGTACCGCGGCCGCGAGGGCATGTGGTCGTGGGTGCTGCACCGCATCACCGGCGTCGCCATCTTCTTCTTCCTCCTCGTCCACGTGCTCGACACCGCGCTGATCCGCGTGTCGCCCGAGGCGTACGACGCGGTCATCGGCACCTACAAGCACCCGATCATGGGCTTCGGTGAGGTCGTGCTCGTCGGAGGGATCGCCTATCACGCGTTCAACGGCCTGCGCGTGATCCTCATCGACTTCTGGTCGAAGGGCGCGAAGTACCAGCGCCAGCTGTTCTGGGGCGTCATCGGCATCTGGGCCGTGACGATGATCGGCTTCAGCGCGCGTCACATCCCGAACGTCCTCTCGCACATCGGAGGTGGCCACTGATGAGCGCCCAGACCATCGCCGCGCCGCGCACCCCGCAGCAGCGCCGTCGGGGATCGAACCTCGAGAAGTGGGGCTGGCTGTACATGCGCGCATCGGGCGTCCTGCTCATCGTGCTGATCTTCGGCCACCTCTTCGTCAACCTCATGGTCGGCGACGGCATCAGTGCGATCGACTTCGCGTTCGTCGCCGGAAAGCTGGCGAGCCCGTTCTGGCAGTGGTGGGACGTGCTGATGCTGTGGCTCGCCTTCATCCACGGCGCGAACGGCATGCGCACGATCGTGAACGACTACGTGCTGAACAAGACGGCCCGCGCCGTGCTCGTCTGGGTGATCGGCATCGCCGCCGCCCTCATGATCCTGCTCGGCACGCTCGTCGTGTTCACGTTCGACGCGTGCCTGGGCGTCACCGAGAGCAGCACGCTCTGGGACGCCTGCCAGGCCGCCTGAGGCTGACGGAAGAGATTGACAGAGGAATGACTTCGAACGCATACCCCGACGCAGAGCTCAGAGACGGCGTCTACCACCACCAGTTCGACGTCGTGATCGTCGGCGCCGGCGGCGCCGGGATGCGCGCCGCGATCGAGGCGGGGCCCGGCGCGAAGACCGCCGTCGTCACGAAGATCTACCCCACCCGCTCGCACACGGGCGCGGCGCAGGGCGGCATGGCCGCGGCGCTCGCGAACGTCGAAGAAGACTCGCCGGAGTGGCACACCTTCGACACGATCAAGGGCGGCGACTACCTCGTCGACCAGGACGCGGCTGAGATCCTCGCGAAGGAAGCCATCGACGCGGTCATCGACCTCGAGAACATGGGCCTTCCCTTCAACCGCACGCCCGACGGCAAGATCGACCAGCGGCGCTTCGGCGGGCACACGCGCGAGCACGGCAAGTCCCCCGTGCGCCGCGCCTGCTACGCGGCCGACCGCACGGGCCACATGATCCTGCAGACGCTCTACCAGAACTGCGTCAAGCTCGGCATCAACTTCTTCAACGAGTTCTATGCCCTCGACCTCATCACGGTGAAGGATGACGACGGCAAGACGCAGATCGCGGGCATCGTCGCGCTCGAGCTCGCGACGGGCGATCTTCACGTGTTCCAGGCGAAGTCGGTCGTCTTCGCCTCGGGCGGCTTCGGCAAGATGTTCAAGACCACGTCGAACGCCCACACCCTCACGGGCGATGGCGTCGGCATCGTCTGGCGCAAGGGCCTCCCCCTCGAAGACATCGAGTTCTTCCAGTTCCACCCGACGGGGCTCGCGGGCCTCGGCATCCTCCTCACCGAGGGCGCGCGCGGCGAGGGAGCAATCCTGCGAAACGCCTCCGGAGAGCGCTTCATGGAGCGCTACGCCCCCACCATCAAGGACCTCGCACCCCGCGACATCGTGGCGCGTTCGATGGTGAAGGAGGTCCTCGAGGGCCGCGGCGCCGGACCAGACAAGGACTACGTCTACCTCGACTGCACCCACCTGGGCGCCGAGGTGCTCGAGACGAAGCTGCCCGACATCACCGAGTTCGCGCGCACCTATCTCGGCGTGGATCCCGTCGTCGAGCCGGTTCCCGTGATGCCGACCGCGCACTACGCGATGGGCGGCATCCCGACGAACACCGACGGCGAGGTGCTGGCCGACAACGAGACGGTCGTGCCCGGCCTGTTCGCGGCCGGCGAGTGCGCCTGCGTGTCGGTGCACGGCTCCAACCGCCTCGGTACGAACTCGCTTCTCGACATCAATGTGTTCGGCAAGCGTTCGGGCATCAACGCCGTGAAGTACGCGCAGCAGGCCGATTTCGTGCCCCTGCCCGAGGATCCGGCGAAGGAGGTGCGCGAGATGGTCGAACGCCTCCGCAGCTCGAACGGCACCGAGCGCATCGCCGATCTGCGGCGCACGCTCCAGGCCGAGATGGACAAGAACGCGCAGGTGTTCCGCACCGAGGAGACCCTGACGAACGTCATGGGCACGATCCACGAGCTGCGCGAGCGCTACATGAACGTCGGCATCGACGACAAGGGCAAGCGGTTCAACACCGACCTCCTGGAGGCCATCGAGCTCGGCTTCCTGCTCGACCTCGCCGAGATCGTCGCGTACGCCGCGCGCAACCGCAAGGAGAGCCGCGGCGGGCACATGCGCGAGGACTACCCGGATCGCGATGACGAGAACTACATGCAGCACACGATGGCGTATCTGACGGGCGACCCGCACTCGCCCGATCCGGACGACCACATCACGCTCGAGTGGAAACCCGTCACGTTCACAAAGGATGATGCGGGCGAATTCCGGTACCCGCCTATGGAGAGGAAGTACTGATGGCCGACACCGCCACGGCAGATGCTCCCGACGAGGTGATCCAGTCGTACCTCGTGACGTTCATGGTGCGCCGGTACGACCCCGAGGTCGACAGCGAGCCCAAGTGGGTCGACTACGACGTCGAGATGTACCCGACCGATCGCGTCCTCGACGGCCTGCACAAGATCAAGTGGGACGTGGACGGCTCGCTGTCGTTCCGCCGCTCCTGCGCGCACGGCATCTGCGGATCCGATGCGATGCGCATCAACGGCCGCAACCGACTCGCGTGCAAGACGCTCATCAAGGACCTCGACATCTCGAAGCCCGTCTACGTCGAGGCGATCAAGGGTCTTCCCCTCGAGAAGGACCTCATCGTCGACATGGAACCGTTCTTCGCCGCGTTCCGCGAGGTGCAGCCGTTCCTGCAGTCGCGCAGCGAGCCCGAGAAGGGCAAGGAGCGCTACCAGTCGATCGACGACCGCGAGCGCTTCGATGACACGACCAAGTGCATCCTCTGCGCCGCGTGCACCTCGTCGTGCCCCGTGTTCTGGACCGACGGTCAGTACTTCGGCCCCGCGGCCATCGTCAACGCGCACCGCTTCATCTTCGACTCGCGCGACGACGAGGCCCAGGTGCGTCTGGACATCCTCAACGACGCCGAGGGCGTGTGGCGCTGCCGCACGACCTTCAACTGCACCGAGGCGTGCCCGCGCGGCATCGAGATCACCAAGGCGATCGCCGAGGTGAAGCAGGCCGTGCTCACGGGCGGTCGCTGACCCGATCCCTCATTCCAGCGCCGGATCCCCTCTGCGGGGTCCGGCGCTGTCGTGTCAGGGGTCGCCGATACCCTTGTGTGCATGACACGCATCGCCTCCGTGAACGTCAACGGGATCCGCGCCGCCGCGCGCAAGGGAATGGCCGACTGGATCGACGCATCCGGCGTCGACATCCTCACGATCCAGGAGGTGCGCGGGCAGCGCGAGCACCTCGAGCAGGTGCTGCCCGGCTGGCACATCCTCCTGCATGAATCCCCGCAGAAGGGGCGCGCCGGGGTCGCCATCGCCTCCCGCGAGGAGGCCATCGCTCACCGCACCGACGCCCTCGGCATCGACCCCAACGACATGGACGGGCGCTGGCTCGAGGCCGATTTCCGTGTCGGCGACAGCGAGATCACCGTCGTCTCCGCATACGTGCACTCGGGCGAGGTCGACACACCCCGCCAAGAGCAGAAGTGGGCGTTCCTCGACGCGATGGAGCGACGGATGCCGCAGCTCTCGGGCGGCCTCGCCCTCATCACCGGAGATCTGAACGTCGGCCACCGCGAGTTCGACATCAAGAACTGGAAGGGGAACGTCGCGCGGTCCGGATACCTCCCCCGCGAACGCGCGTACTTCGACCGCTTCCTCGGGGCCGCAGGCGAGCCCGTGGCCGGGCAACCGGGCGTGGGGCGCGGCAAGGTCGGCGAGCTGAGCGACACGCGCTCCTTCAGCGCGGGCCGGGTGGGCCTCGGCTGGACCGACGTGGGCCGCACCTTCTCCGGCGAGGTCGCCGGCCCCTACACGTGGTGGTCCAATCGTGGTCAGGCATTCGACAACGACACGGGCTGGCGCATCGACTACCACCTCGCGAGCCCCGCTCTCGCGGGGCGGGTCGAGTCGTACCGCGTCGATCGCTATCCGTCGTACGACGCGCGCTGGAGCGACCACGCCCCGGTCGTGGTCGACTACGCCCTGTGAGCGAACTCCAAGACTCGTTCACTCTCCGTTCACCTTCAGTCTGCGATCCGGACAGAGAGCGCCCCTAGCGTCACTGAGCGTTGGGCGTCCCACCCAGCACCAACTCTGTCCTCCACAACGGATCGGATACTGAAGTGAAGCTCACTCGACTTTCCGGCGTCGCCGCACTCGGCGCCGTCGCCGCACTCACTCTCGCCGGCTGCGCCGCGAACGAAGGCGGCTCCTCCGCCGGAGACGCCGACAACGGCGACACGGCCGAGGGCTCGGGCATCTCGGGCACGATCGGCGCGACGGGCGCGTCGTCGCAGACCGCGGCCCAGGAAGCCTGGGTCGCTGGTTTCCAGACGGCCAACCCCGAGGCCACCATCAACTACGAGCCCACGGGATCGGGAACGGGCCGCGAGAACTTCACGTCGGGCGCGTCGAACTTCATCGGCTCCGACCGCGCCTACGAGATCGACGAGTTCGCCGACGGCTTCGCGGGCTGCACGTCCGAGAGCATCGTCGAGGTCCCCCTCTACATCTCGCCCGTGGCACTCGCCTTCAACCTCGAGGGCATCGACACCCTGAACCTCGACGCCGAGACGATCGCGGGCATCTTCGCCGGCGAGATCACCTCGTGGGATGACGACGCGATCGCGGCGACGAACGACGGCGTCGAGCTCCCCGACACCCGGATCACGCCCGTCAACCGCTCCGACGACTCGGGTACGACCGAGACGTTCACGACGTACATGTCGGCCACGGCTCCCGATGTCTGGACGTACGAGCCCGACGGCAACTGGCCGATCGACGGCACCGAGCGCGGCCAGGGCACCCAGGGTGTGGCGAACGCCATCGACTCGGGTGATGGCACGATCGGCTACCTCGACGCCTCACAGATCCCCGCCGGTGCCGGCCAGGTGGCCGTGGGCGTCGACGGAGAGTTCGTTCCGTACTCGGCCGAGGCCGCGTCGGCGCTCATCGAGAACTCCCCGCTCGAGGACGGCCGTGAGGATCAGGACCTCGTCTTCGACGTCGACCCCGCGTCGGCGACCGGCGGCGCGTACCCGATCGCGCTCGTGTCGTACCTGATCAGCTGCGTCGAGTACGAGGACGCAGGCGTCGCCTCGCTCGTGAAGGAGTACTTCACGTACATGGCGTCGGCCGAGGGCCAGGAGGTCGCGGCCGAGGCCGCGGGCAGCGCCCCGATCTCGGACGGCCTGCGCGATCAGGTCATGACCGCGATCGACGCGATCGTCACCGAGTGATCTCGTCGCCATGATCAGCCTCTAGGCTGATCACGGCGTCGGTGCCCCCGCGAGTTCTGCTTCGAGGATCGTCTCGACGCGGCACCCGGGGGCACCTGCATGAATCCCCGACACCCTGGAAGACTGGGAGCCCATGAGCACCTCTGAGCAGGCGACAGCCCCCGCCTCGCCGCCACCCTCCTCCGACGGATCGATCCGCGCGAAGAAGCGACCGGGAGACATCGCCTTCTCCGGCACCGCGCTGGCCGCGGGGATCATCATCCTGCTGGTTCTCGCCGCGACAGCGGTTTTCCTCATCGTGCAGTCGATTCCGGCGATCGCGACAGATCCGGAGGAGAATCACCTCCTCGCAGGCCAGTCGTTCTGGAGCTACGTCGGACCGTTCCTCTTCGGAACGCTCTGGGCGTCGATCCTGGCGCTCGTGATCGCGACGCCTATCGCGATCGGCATCGCCCTATTCATCTCGCACTACGCGCCCCGCAAGCTGGCGGCCCTGCTCGGCTACATCATCGATCTGCTGGCCGCCGTTCCCTCCGTCGTCTACGGCCTCTGGGGCGCCCTCGTCTTCTCTCAGTTCCTGCAGCCCTTCTACGAGTGGCTCGGAGCCACCGTCGGTCAGGTGCCGGTTCTCGACGTTCTCTTCTCGGGCCCCATCTCACCCACGGGCCGCACCATCCTCACCGCCGCCCTCGTGCTCGCCGTCATGATCCTGCCGATCATGACGGCCATCTGCCGTGAGGTCTTCCTGCAGACGCCGAAGCTCCACGAGGAGGCGGCTCTCGCGCTGGGCGCCACCCGCTGGGAGATGATCACGATGTCGGTCCTCCCCTTCGCCCGCGGAGGCATGGTCTCAGGCGCGATGCTCGGCCTCGGCCGCGCTCTCGGAGAGACGATGGCCGTGACGATGGTGCTCTCGGGGTCGCCGATCGTCATCCTGCAGCTGCTGCAGTCGGGCAACCCGCTGACGATCGCGGCGAACATCGCCCTCGACTTCCCCGAGGCGCACGGCACGGGCGTGAACACGCTCATCGCCACGGGCCTCGTCCTCTTCATCGTCACCTTCGCGGTGAACGCCGTCGCGCGCTGGATCGTGAACCGCCGCGCCGAGTTCTCGGGAGCGAACTGACATGTCCGGAACCACGACCATGGCCAGCTCCGAGCAGCAGGCCGCCCAGAGCAGGGCCATCACCGCGGGACACCTTCCCCGCGGCACCGCCTGGTTCGTCCTCGCCGGGGCGTTCCTCGTCTCGGCCGTTGTGTTCGCCTTCGCGAACACGAGCGGCGATCTCGCGCGGTTCAACATCGCCGGAACCCTGTTCGTCGGCATGCTCCTCTACCTGCTCGCGATCGCCGTGATCTCGAGCATCGCCGAGAGCCGTCGCCACGCGATGGACCGCATCATGACGGGCCTCATCTCGACGGCGTTCGTCCTCGCCTGCCTCCCGCTCGCGTCACTCCTCTGGACCGTCGTCGTCGAGGGCGCCGAGCGCTTCGACATCACGTTCTTCACCTACTCGATGCGCAACATCGTCGGCGAGGGCGGCGGCGCCGTCCACGCCATCTGGGGCACGCTCATCATCACGGCGCTCGCGACCGTCATCTCGGTCCCAATCGGCCTGATGACGTCGATCTACCTCGTCGAGTACGGCGAGGGCAAGAAGCTCGCGAAGGCGATCACGTTCTTCGTCGACGTCATGACCGGCATCCCCTCGATCGTCGCGGGTCTGTTCATCTATGCGGTGTTCGCACTCCTCGTCGGTCCCGGGGTGCGCATGGGAATCATGGGTGCCCTCGCCCTGTGCGTCCTGATGATCCCCGTCGTCGTCCGCGGATCCGAGGAGATGCTCCGCATCGTCCCGAACGAGCTGCGCGAGGCCTCCTACGCGCTCGGTGTTCCGAAGTGGCTCACGATCGTCAAGGTCGTCCTCCCGACGTCGATCGCCGGCATCACGACCTCGGTCATGCTGTCGATCGCTCGCGTCATCGGCGAGACGGCACCGCTCCTGCTCACAGCCGGCTTCACGAACAACCTGCAGCTGAACGCGTTCGAGCAGAGCAACGGGCAGATGATGACGCTTCCCGTGTACGTGTACAACCAGTTCATGTTCCCGAACGCCGCCGACCCCGATTCGTCGGTTGCCCGTGCCTGGGCCGGCGCTCTCACGCTGATCCTGATCGTGATGGTGCTGAACATCCTCGCGCGCCTCATCGCGAAGATCTTCGCGCCCAAGATGACCGGTCGCTGACGCGTCCCGCCGATACGAACTTCCGAGACCCAACAGAAGGATCCCTCAGGTGTCCAAGAGCATCGAAGTCAACGACCTCAACGTCTACTACGGCGACTTCCTCGCCGTGGAGGGCGTCAACATCGACATCCAGCCGCGATCGGTGACCGCCTTCATCGGCCCGTCCGGCTGCGGCAAGTCCACCTTCCTCCGCACCCTCAACCGCATGCACGAGGTCATCCCCGGCGCCCGCGTCGAGGGAGAGGTCCTTGTCGACGGAAAGAACCTCTACGGTTCGGACGTCGATCCGGTTCTCGTCCGGCGCCAGGTGGGCATGGTCTTCCAGCGCCCCAACCCGTTCCCCACGATGTCGATCCGCGACAACGTGCTCGCGGGCGTCAAGCTCAACAACTCGCGCATGTCGAAGAGCGACCAGGACGACCTCGTCGAGCGGTCGCTGCGCGGCGCAAACCTCTGGAACGAGGTCAAAGACCGTCTCGAGAAGCCGGGATCCGGCCTCTCCGGTGGTCAGCAGCAGCGTCTGTGCATCGCGCGCGCGATCGCCGTCTCGCCCGATGTGATCCTCATGGATGAGCCGTGCTCGGCTCTCGACCCGATCTCGACCTTCGCGATCGAGGAGCTCATCGCCGAGATCAAGAACGACTACACGGTCGTCATCGTCACCCACAACATGCAGCAGGCTTCGCGCGTGAGCGACAAGACGGCGTTCTTCAACATCGCCGGCACGGGCAAGCCGGGCAAGCTCATCGAGTACGACGACACGACGAAGATCTTCACGGCCCCGACCGAGAAGGCGACGGAGGACTACGTCTCCGGTCGATTCGGCTGAAATCTGAGGATCCGGGGAATGCGTACCGGATCCGAGTCGTTAGACTTGATGTGCCGGGCCGCAGCATAACCCCGGGCTCCAACACTTGCCGCTTCGAGCGGCCTTCCGCCGAGAGGCGTTTTCTGCGGCCCGGCTTTTCCGTGCCCGGAACCCGCTCCCCGCCATCGAGTGCCGTCGCGCCCTCAAGCCTGCGGAAAAGGGCGTCCTCGCACTCCGGAACGCGGTCAGCCGAGATCGTCGCGGCGCCACATGCGCGAGGCAACCGCAAGATCCTCGGCGATGCTCGACAGGCGCAGGGCGCGCCGGGTGAGCTGCGAGGAGCGCTCGGGTTCGGTGGCCTCGTAGTCATCGGCGAGGTGAGTCGCGCCCGACGCCTGCACGCGGCAGAACGCCGCCGTGCGGTCGAGAGCCACGGCGAAGTCTCCCGTGAACGCGCCGCGAAGGATCGTGTCGATCAGCGCGACGAGCTCGGCTGGCGTCGCCGGAGCGGGCGCGCCCGCGACGACCTGATCGCCCGTGCGCAGCTCTCCCCTCCCCCGCTCGTAGAGCAGCGAGGCGGTCTGCGGATCGTCGTGGATGCTCAGCTGCACGAGATAGAGACGCCAGAGGGCGCCCGGCAGCGACTTCGCCGGCGAGCGCGACCACAGCTGCGCGATGTCGTCGATCCCGTGCGAGGCCGTGAACGAGATGAGCCGCTCGACGACCTCGGGATCCTCCTCGCGCCGCACCCGCGCGAGCAGCGTCGTCGCGGTCGAGTGCGCGGCGCGCGAGACCTCCGCCGGGTCCTCGGAGGAGAACAGGCGGTCGAAAGTCCCGGACGGCCGGAACACGGGCTTGGAGAAGTCGCTCGTCATCGCGATCCAGGCTACGCGCACTCCCGTACGCGGGGGCCGGATCCGCCCGCGGATCAGCGTCTGACCGAAATCGCGTCCAGAACGGCGTGCCCGAGCAGGTCGGCGTCGTCGAAGGTGAGGGTGATGTGCGCGCCGACCGGGCTTCCGAGCACCGACATATCGGGGGCGTACTCACCCCCGTCTGGCCGAGGCAGGGCACCGTCGCCGAGGATCGCGCCGACGACCATCCCGAGCTCGGTGAGAGGGCTCTGCCCGCGCCTCACCACGTCCCGGTCGATGAACCAGCGATCGAGCGAGAGGAGGATCCCTTCGGCGGCTCGCCTCTCCCCCATCACGTGCACGTCCCGAGCAGCCTGCAGCACCTCCTCGAACCACGTGCGCGCCGCCTCGACATACTCCGCTGAGAAGCTCCGCTGCCTCGTCATGCCGCTCACGGTAGCAGTCGCGGGGCTCGAGGATCAGGGCTCCCAGCCGACGCCTCATCTCCCCGGATAGCGTATTGCCGTGACTCCCCGCACCCTCTTCCGCACCGTCGCCTTCGCAGAGCTCGTCACCTGGGCCGGGCTCATCACCGCCCTCGTGCTTCGGGGGACGGGTGTGACCGACGCAGCCGTGGGGCCGGCCGGCGGGATCCACGGCTTCGTGTTCCTTGCCTACTGTGTCGTGACGGTGTTCACGTGGGTCGATCGGAAGTGGCGCCCCGCGACAGGGGTCGTCGGGCTCGTTCTCGCGGTCGTGCCGTTCGCGACGCTGCCGTTCGAGCGCGTCGTCGACCGGCGCGGCCTCCTTGCAGGAGACTGGCGCCTCGCCCCGGGCCGGGACGAGCCGGCGGGGTTCGTCGAGCACGTGCAGGCGTGGGTTCTTCGGCGCCCGCTCACCGCGGCGATCCTCGCCGTGGCGGGGGTCGCGATCGTCTTCACGGTCCTGCTCTGGCTCGGGCCTCCCGTGCCCCGCCCCTGAAACCGGGCTGCGGCCGTACGATGATGTCATGACCTCCGGATCGGACAGCGACATCGGGACGCCGCGATGAGCAACGAAGAGCGCGACCCGCAGGTCCAGACGCTCGACCCGGGCGAGCCCTGCCGCGATGTCGAGGTGCTGCTGCCGCGCGCGGTGCCGCTCGGAGGACCGCGCGCGATGCCCGTCTCGCGCACGCTGCCGCAGAGGAAGCGCTCGCTCGTCGGCGCCTGGTGCTTCCTCGATCACTACGGCCCCGACGACGTCTCTGAGACCGGCGGCATGCGCGTGCCCCGCCATCCGCACACCGGTCTGGCGACGGTGTCGTGGCTGTTCTCGGGCGAGATCGACCACCTCGACTCCGGCGGCAACGCTGCCCGGGTCGTGCCCGGCGAGCTGAACCTCATGATCGCGGGACGCGGCATCACGCATCAGGAGATCTCGACGGCCGAGACGACCACGCTGCACGGCGTGCAGCTCTGGTATGCGCTGCCCGACGAGACGAGATTCAGCGAGAACGCCTTCCGCCACTACGTTCCCGCCCCGGTCTCACCCGCTCCCGGGGTCTCGGCGAGCGTGTTCATCGGCGACCTCGCCGGATCCGCCTCCCCCGTCGACACGCGCACCCCCGATCTGCTCGGCGCCGAGCTGAGCCTCGAGGCCGGTGCCTCGGTCGTGCTCGACGTCCGAGCGGATTTCGAACACGCGGTCCTCGCCGAGTCCGGCGATACGCGCGTGAACGGCACGAGCGTCCCGCATCGCGCGCTCGCCTATGTGCCGGTCGGATCCGATTCCCTCGTCATCGACGCGGGCGACGCGCCCGCACGCATCATCCTGCTCGGCGGCGTTCCCCTCGGCGAGCAGATCGTGATGTGGTGGAACTTCGTCGGACGCTCGCACGACGAGATCGTCGAGTTCCGGCGTCGGTACCAGAACGAACTCGGCTTCGAGCCTGTCGGCGACAACGAAGACGCCCTCTTCGGTGCCTTTCCCGCCGGCCAGCCGGCTCCCCTTCCCGCCCCCACCCTGCCGAACGCGCGGCTGCGTCCGCGCGAGTGAGGAGAACCGCCATGACCGACGAGCGCTTCGACATCGAGCACCGCGACGCGGAAAGGCGCTACGTGCTCGTGGATCGCGAGTCCGACGGGGCAGACATCGGCGAGGAGGCCTACGTCGACGTCGACGAGGAGCGTGTCCTGTACCACACGCTCGTCTCGGAAGAATATGCCGGCCAGGGGCTCGCGTCGCGCCTCGTCTCGGCGGTCGTCGACGACATCATCGCGCGCGGAATGACGATCGTCCCGGTCTGCCCGTACGTGAAGGCCTGGCTGCCGAAACACCCAGAGTACGCCGACCATGTCGTCGACGTCCGCCCCGAGCACCTGCGCGCGGTGAGCCAGCGAACCCGGTGACGCGACGTCAGACGCCGCACCATCTTCACTCCCCCACCCGGTAGCGACTGGTGATGGCGACGCGATTGAGGGCATTCATCGCGGTCGCCAGCCACGCAACGGCCGAGAGCTGGAGAGGGGTCAGGATCGCGGCGGCCGCGCGGTAGGCGTCATCGTCGACGTGACCGTGCGACACGAGGGTGATCGCTTCCGTCAAGCCGAGCGCCGCCCTCTCGATCTCGGAGAAGAAGTCGACCTCGCCCCATGCGGGCAGGACGGCGATGCGATCCGGGTCCGCACCTTTCGCGATCGCGTCTTGAGTGTGAGCGCGGAGGCAGAACGCGCAGCCGTTTATCTGTGATGCCCGGATCCGGATCAGCTCGACGAGGATCGGGTCCAGCCCGGCGGCTGCCGCGCCCTTCTCGGCCTCGCTGGACAGACTCAGGAGCGCGCGGTACGTGCCCGGGTGCTGATCGCCGATGGCGATGCGTCGTGCGTTCATTCAGAGGTCTCCGTTCGGATTCGCCGTCATTCGTCTCCCGCCGGCGGGGAGCTCGCAAGGGAGACGAGACAGCAGCTCCGTGTGTGACGCCTACGCCCGACGAAGTTTGTCCGGGTTGAGGACCCGCTGGTAGCCGACGATCAACCCGTCGACGATTCGCACGATGTCGACCGAGAACACCCGACCATCGCGCACGAACCGAAGCGCGAGCTCGCCGCCGACCTCGACGACGTCGATCCGCTCGGGCTTCCAGCGACGTCCGACCCGCACCATCACCTCGGCGACGCGCCGGCCGCCGATGATGGGGACACGAGCCGCCGCGACGTCGCGTCCGCCGTCGGTCACGTACGCGGCGTCGGGGTGGAGCATCGCGACGAGAGCTACGAGATCGCCCGCTTCGTATGCGGCGCGGAAGGCCGCGAGGATCCTCGTCCGTTCCTCGCGAGTTATCTGCGGCTCCCGTTGCCGTGCCTGGGCAAGCCGACGTCGGGCGCGAGAAGCATGCTGTCGAGCGCTCGCCGCCGATACGTCGAGCGTCCCGGCGATCCGGGAGAATTCGATGTCGAACACGTCATGCAGCACGAACGCGACGCGTTCCGGCGGCGTCAGCTCCTCCATGACGAGCAGCATCGCCATCGTAACGGTTTCATCGACCAAGACCTGTTCGGATGCATCCGGGCCCGTCATAAGAGGCTCCGGCAGCCACGGTCCCACGTACGACTCGCGACGCACGCGCGCGCTCCTGAGGATGTCATACGACCGTCGGGCCGCGACCGTGACGAGCCAAGCGCGCAGATTATCGATCTCGGCGAGGTCGGCCGCGGCAGCACGGATCCACACGTCCTGTGTGACGTCCTCGGCGTCGGCGACGCTGCCGAGGATCCGATAGGCCGCGCCGAAAACTGCGGGACGAAGCTTCGCCCAGCCCTCGCCGAGCGGGTCGAGCGGCTCCGCGCCGGTGCTGGTCATCGCCGGTCCTCCCGCGATCATCGTGCGCCCACCGGGGCTCGAACCCGGGACCCGCGGATTAAAAGTCCGATGCTCTGCCAGCTGAGCTATAGGCGCGGATCAAGCCTACTTGACCGCACCTGAACCAGCCGTCAGGAGTTCGCCGCCGATCACGTCCTCGAACAGGCTCGGCTCGATCGGCTGGCCCGCGCGGATCACGCTGAGCACGCCCGAGGGCTCGAAGACGACCGCTCCGACCTGGTCGAGATGAGCGATCCCGGCCTGGCGCAGGCGCGAGTGCAGCTCGGGATACGACACGTGACATCGGCTCATGTGGCGTTCGATGATGTCCGACCCCGCCATGATGAGCACGGGACGGTTGACGACTAGCCGAGACCCAAACTTCGTGCGCCGGACGACTCCCGACAGCGCCTGCAGAGAGACGAGCGTGAGCAGAGCCACGACACCGCCTCCCAGGCGCGGCGCCTCACCGAGCGCGGCGCGCGCGATGATGCCGCCGAACGCGATCACCGCCGCGAGGTCGTAGCTCGACATCCCGGAGAGCATGCGCTGCCCGAGCACGCGCACGAGCACGACCAGCGCGACGTACATTCCGAGGGTCGCAAGCGCGACCGCGCCCGCCTCGAGCCACGTGATCCCGAGCAGTTCCGCCATCGCGCGCCTCCCCTGTAGACCTCCCCAGGGTAGTCGGGTGCGCGGGGGCTCAGTGCACGCCGGAGGATCCGAGCTCCGCGCCTCCGGCGACGAGCTTCTCCAGCGCCGCGTGGCTCGACTCCGTCGCGACGCCCGCGACGAGATCCGTGAAGATCCGCACGCGCAGCCCCTCCGCGAGAGCGTCGCGCGACGAGGCGAACACGCAGTGATCGGTCGCGAGCCCGACGACATCGACGCCGTCGACGTCGTGCGCGGAGAGGATCTCGGCGGCCGTCTCGCCGTCGTCGGTCTTCCCCTCGAAGAGCGAGTACGCGGGAACGCCCTGCCCCTTCTTCACGTGGTGCGTGACGGCCGCGGGATCGAACCAGGGGTCGTATTCGGCGCCCGGCGTCCCCGCGACACAGTGCCGGGGCCACGTGTCGACGAAGTCAGGATCCTCGGAGAAGTGACCGCCGTTGTCGCTGTCGGCGTCATGCCAGTCGCGCGACGCGATGATGCACGCGTAGTCGCGCGCCTGCGCGCCGAGCAACCGAGTCACCCCGATCGCCACGGCGTCTCCGCCCGTGACGGCGAGCGCCCCTTCTTCGGTGAAGTCGTTCTGAACGTCGACGATCAGCAATGCACGTCCCATGGCCCGAGCCTACGCGCTCGATCGCCGCGACAGAATGCCCCGCGGCGATGTGTGTCGCCGCTTCAGTCGGCGAGGGCCTCCGCGATCGGCACCGTGCCGTTCCCGAACGGGATCGTGCGGCGGATCGTCGACGAGTCGCTCAGCGTCTGCGCGATCACCGCCGCGACGTCGGCGCGCGTGACCTCTCCGCGACCCGGCTCGCGCGTCTCGATGAGGCCCGTCGGGTCGTCGAGGGTCAGCGGTCCGGGGCCGAGGACGGTCCAGTCGAGACCAGTCCCGCGCAGGTGCTCGTCTGCCGCGGCCTTCGCCTCCGCGTAGTGGAAGAGCGCGTCGGCCTCGGTGAGACCGTGGTCCGGGCCCGAGCGGAGGTACGACACCATCACGTAGCGCGAGGCGCCGGCATCGGACGCGGCATCCATCGAACGGATCGCGGCATCCCGGTCGACCGCGTACGTGCGCTCGGGGTTGCCGCCGCCGGCTCCCGCGGTCCACACGACGGCGTCGTGGCCCGCGATCAGCTCGGCGAGCTGCGACCGGTCGAGCTTCTCGACATCGGCGACCTTCGGGGCCGCGCCGGTCGCCGCAACGTCAGCCTCGTGCTCGGCGTTGCGGATCACGCTCGTGACGTCGTCGCCGCGCTCGACGAGGAGAGGGGCAAGCCGAAGAGCCACCTTGCCGTGGCCACCGATGATGAGTACGCGCGACATGACGTCACCTTTCGCGTCGGGATTCGAGGTCCTCCTCCACGCTATCGGCTCGCGGAGTGCGAGGATCCGCCTCGTCGAAACCGGTCATGCCGGGGCGTGCTGATCGAGGAACTCGTAGACGTCGGTCGCGTCGACACCGGGGAAGGATCCCGTCGGCAGCGTCGCGAGCAGGGTGCGCGGCGTCGCGACGTTCGGCCAGGCGCCGTCCCGCCACCGCTCCGCGAGTTCGGCGGGAGGGCGCCTGCAGCACACCTCATCGGCGTGGCGCGAGACTCCGCGGTTCGGAGTGTCTCGGCCCACGAACCACTTCGTGTCGTCGAAGCGCACGCCCACGCTCACGGAATGCGCGCCCTGGCTCGAATGCTCGACACGGGCCGTGCACCAGAAGGTGCCGCCGCCTGTGTCCGTGTACTGGAAGTACGGATTGAACCGGTCGTCGACGTCGAAGACCGCGCGGCTCGTCCAGCGGCGACAGCACAGCTGGCCTTCGATGGATCCGAGCCGGTCGGTCGGGAAGTTCACGTCGTCGTTCTCGTACGCCTTCGTGATCGTGCCCGATTCGTGCACCTTCAGGAAGTGCACGCGAATCCCGAGATGTCGAGTCGCCAGATTCGTGAAGCGATGCGCGGCCGTCTCGTACGACACGGAGTACGCGTCGCGCAGATCTTCGATCGAGATCGCACGACGCTGCTTCGCCTCCCGAAGCGCCGCGGCGGCCCGATTCTCCGGGATGAGAAGGGACCCCGCGAGGTAGTTCTGCTCGACGCGCTGCCGCAGGAACTCGGCATAGGAGCTGGGCTCTTGGTGGTGCAGGAGGCGACTCGCGAGGGCCTGCAGCATCGGGGCGCGCGGATCCGTCGAAGCCCGATTCGGCAGGTAAAGGCGCCCGTGGCGCAGGTCGAGAACGCTCCGAGTAGACGCGGGAAGGTCGGGCACATAGTGCAGGCTCACGCCCACGTGCGCCGCGATATCGCCCGCCGCGCGCTGCGTGAGGGGACCGCCCGGGTGGTCGATCGCGCCGAGCACCTCCTGCGCAGTCTTCTCCAGCTCGGGAAAGTAGTTGTCCTGCGCACGCATGAGGTGGCGCAGCTCGAGGTTCGCGCGCCGCGCCTCCTCCGGTGTCGCCTGACGCTCGTCACGCAGCCTGTCGATCTCGCCCGAGAGCCGCAGCATGGCCGCCAGGGCCTCGTCCGGCATCCCTTTCGGGATCCGGAACGGCTCGATTCCCAGCTCACGGAACCGCGGCGAGCGCATCTTCCGCTCGAGTGAGACCTCGAGCTCGCTGCGCGGATCCAGTTCCTCGGCGGCGAGCAGCTCGTCGGGCGTCACGCCGAGTGCACGCGCGATCCCTCGCAGCATCGACAGCCGCGGTTCGCGATGCCCGTTCTCGATCATGGACAGCTGGCTCGGCGCACGGCCGACCGCTTCGGCGAGCTGCGCGAGGCGCATGCCCCGGCTCGTGCGCAGGGCACGGATCCGTCGTCCGACGGCGATCGCGTCCGAGCCGTCTTCGATCTCGTCGTCGAGAGTCGTCATGCCGCAGATTCTCCCACACCCATCCGCTAGACGGAACTTTCTTCATATTTCTGCTTACGAACTCGCTCACTTCGGCGTGCTTTTCACACATCGTGGTGTCATCAGCCACCGCGGCACCGCCGCCGATCCGTCAGGAGTTCACCGATGAGCACCACACCGCACCGCCCCGGCTCGCAGACGCAGACCGCCGAGGAGCTCCAGCTCGAGTGGGACGCGGATCCCCGCTGGACGGGGGTCACCCGCGACTACTCCGCCGAGGACGTCATCCGGATCCGCGGGAGCGTCCGCGAGGAGGCCACCCTCGCCCGCCGCGGCGCCGAGCGGCTCTGGGACCGCCTCACGACGGGCGAATACGTCCGTGCGCTCGGCGCCCTCACGGGGAACCAGGCCGTGCAGCAGGTGCGCGCGGGCCTCGATGCGATCTACCTGTCGGGTTGGCAGGTCGCCGCCGACGCGAACCTCTCGGGACAGACCTACCCCGACCAGTCGCTCTATCCCGCGAACTCCGTGCCCGCCGTCGTGCGCCGCATCAACAACGCCCTCCTCCGCCAGGACCAGCTCGAATCGGCCGAGGGATCCCTCTCGCGAGACTGGCTCGCCCCGATCGTCGCCGATGCGGAGGCCGGCTTCGGCGGCCCCCTCAACGCCTACGAGCTCGCGCACGGGATGATCCAGGCGGGAGCCGCGGGGATCCACTGGGAGGACCAGCTCGCGAGCGAGAAGAAGTGCGGGCACCTCGGCGGGAAGGTCCTCGTGCCGACGAGTCAGCACATCCGTACACTCAACGCCGCCCGGCTCGCCGCCGACGTCGCGGGGGTTCCGACGATCCAGATCGCGCGCACCGATGCCCTCGCGGCAGACCTGCTCACGAGCGACGTCGATGAGAGAGACCGGCCGTTCCTCACGGGCGAGCGTTCGAGCGAGGGCTTCTACCGCGTGCGGAACGGGATCGAGCCCGTCGTCTCGCGCGGGCTCGCCTACGCCCCGTACGCCGATCTGCTCTGGGTCGAGACCGGCACCCCCGACATCGAGCTCGCCCGCGAGTTCGCGAACGCGGTCCACGCCGAGCATCCCGGCAAGATGCTCGCCTACAACTGCTCGCCGAGCTTCAACTGGTCGGCCGCGCTCGACGATCGGCAGATCGCGAGCTTTCAGGAGGAGCTCGCCGATCTCGGCTACCGATTCCAGTTCATCACCCTCGCCGGCTTCCACGCCCTCAACCACTCGATGTTCCAGCTCGCCCGCGGCTACGCCGAGAACGCGATGACCGCGTACGTCGAGCTGCAGAACGCCGAGTTCGCCGCCGAGGCCACCGGATACACCGCCACGAGGCACCAGCGCGAAGTCGGGACCGGCTACTTCGACCACGTGTCGCAGGCACTCAACCCCGACGCGTCGACCCTCGCCCTCGCCGGGTCCACCGAAGCCGAGCAGTTCTGACGGAATCAGGAGACACATCATGACTCTCATCGACACGACCACGACCCGCCCCACCGACCGCGTGAACGAGCGCACGTTCCCCGCCATCGACGTCACGGGGCCGATGCGGGAGCGATACGAGCAGATCCTCACGCCCGACGCGCTCGCCTTCCTCGCGCAGCTGCACGAGCTGTTCGCGGGACCGCGCTACGACCGGCTCGCGGCGCGCCTGCGCCACGGATACGAGATCGGCAACGGACGCGATCCGCGGTTCCGCGAGGACACCCGGCGGATCCGCGAGCGCGGCGACTGGCGCGTCGCGGGCGCCGGCCCCGGCCTCGAGGACCGCCGCGTCGAGATCACGGGTCCCACGGATCCGCGGATGACGATCAACGCGCTCAACTCGGGCGCGAAGGTGTGGCTGGCCGATCAGGAAGACGCGACGAGCCCCACATGGGGCAACGTCATCGGCGGGCAGCTGTCGCTGTTCGACGCGATCCGCGGCGAGCTCGAATACACGGCGCCGAACGGAAAGCACTACGCGGTGACGAGCGCGGAGACGCCGACGATCGTCATGCGACCGCGCGGCTGGCACCTCGAAGAGCATCACCTGCACTTCACCGACGCCCGCGGACGCACGATGGCCGCCTCGGGCTCGCTCGTCGACTTCGGTCTCTACGCCTTCCACAACGCGCGCGAGCTCATCGCGCGCGGCCGCGGACCCTACTTCTACCTGCCGAAGATCGAGCAGGCGGAGGAGGCGCGGCTCTGGGATCAGGTGTTCACCTTCACGGAGCAGTACCTCGCGCTGCCACACGGAACGATCCGCGCGACCGTGCTCATCGAGACGCTGCCGGCCGCGTTCCAGATGGAGGAGATCCTGTACGAGCTGCGCGACCACTGCGCCGGGCTGAACGCGGGTCGCTGGGACTACATCTTCTCGATCATCAAGACGTACCGCGGGCGCGGATCGCGGTTCGTGCTGCCCGACCGCAACGAGGTGACGATGACGGTCGGGTTCATGCGGGCCTACACCGAGCTGCTCGTGCAGACGTGCCACCGGCGCGGCGCATATGCCATCGGCGGCATGAGTGCGTTCATCCCGTCGAGGCGCGACGCGGAGGCGAACGCGAACGCCCTCGCGAAGGTCGCATCCGACAAGAAGCGCGAGGCAGGTGACGGCTTCGACGGCACCTGGGTGGCGCACCCCGACCTGATCCCCGTCGCCCGGGCCGAGTTCGACGCGGTGCTCGGCGATCGACCGCACCAGCTCGACCGACGTCGCGACGACGTCGACGTGCGCGAGCGGCACCTGCTCGATCTCACGATCGGCCGCGGCATCACCGACGCCGGCGTGCGCGGCAACGTTGACGTCGCCATCCGCTACATCGAGGCGTGGCTGCGCGGGCAGGGCGCCGTCGCGATCGGCGGCCTGATGGAGGACGCGGCGACGGCCGAGATCGCCCGCTCGCAGATCTGGCAGTGGATCCGCCAGGACCGCACAACCGAAGAGGGCACGCCGATCACCCACGAGTTCGTGGCGGGCCTCGTCGACGACGTCCTGCAGACGGTCGACCGCGCGGACGGCGACCGCTTCGACGACGCCGCCGCGGTGTTCCGAGACGTCGCGCTGTCGAGCACGTTCGCGCCGTTCCTCACGATGAAGGCGTACGCAGACCACCTCGTCGAGCGCCCCTGACGCACGGCCCCATCCGGAGGAGATCCCCGTTCGGGAGGTCGCATCACACAGATGCGATCCTCCCGAACGGGGATCTCCTCCGCCGTGCGGGGCCGGATCCTCCGCAACCGGCACACAACACCACTTGCCGGCACCACGCGGGACAGGCACCCCACACCCCACACCCCACACCCGGCACAACTCCTGAGTCGCGCGGGGCGGGACGCCCCTATAACCGCCACGCGCCCCGCCGCCGCTGGTGCGCCGCGAGTGCAAGACTGGAGCCATGAGCTCGTCGCCCCAGGCCAGTCCTCGCGAACGTTTCCTCGAGCGCGCCGCGCAGCCAGTGATCCTCCTCGCCATCATGTGGGCGGTCCGGGTGGCCGACACGATCCTTCCGGGCAGCTGGAACCGCGCGCTCGGCATCGTCTCCTGGCAGTTCGACGGGCTCTTCGGCGTGATCGCCTCGCCGCTGTTGCATTCGGGATGGCCGCACCTCATCGCCAATTCGGTGCCCTTCGCGGTCCTCGGGATCCTCGTCTCCTTCGACGGCGTGCGGCGATTCTGGGCCGTGACCGCGATCGCCGCCGTCGTCGCCGGTCTCGGCACGTGGCTCGTCAACTCCCCCGGCACCGTCACGGTCGGGGCATCCGGCCTCGTGTTCGGCTATCTCGGCTATCTCCTCATGCGTGCGTTCGTCGCCCCGTCGCTCGGACACGGGATCCTGTACGCGATCGTTGCCGTCGCCGTCGCGATCGCGTACGGCGGCACGGTGTTCACCGGGATCTTCGGCGCCGCGAGCGGGGTCTCGTGGCAGGCGCACCTGTTCGGCGCGATCGGCGGCGGCGCAGCGGCGTTCGCGCTCCGGCCGCGGCAAGAGGCCCTCGAGAGCCGACGTCGGAAGCGCTGAGCTCGAATCGAAATCCGAGGTGTAACATCGGGCACGTGTTCCAGCGAGTGACCCTTCGGGGAGTGAGGAGGTCGTCGACGCGCTCTGCGTCGGCGGCATCGAGAACCTGATCCGGTTCTTCCCTTTCGCGTGCGCTCTTCGCGCCGCGGCCCTCACGCATCCTCTCTGAACAGAAAGCTCACCTCATCATGCGCGTCATCGACGCTGCCCGAATCCGGGCGTCCTTCGCGAACGTCTCCGTCCGCGAGCGCAAGGCACTTCCCCTTCCCGACCTCGACGCCGTCGAGTGGGAGTCCATCGACTTCCTCGGCTGGCGAGACCCGAAACAACCGCTCGTCGGCTATATCGTGACGATGATCGACGACGAACCGGTCGGCCTCCTCATGCGGCAAGCGGAACAGACACCGCGTGGACGCACCCTGTGCGTCTGGTGCGCCGACGTGCACCTGCCGAACGACGTCGTCATGTTCAGCACCAAACGCGCCGGGGCCGCGGGCCGTCGCGGAGACACCATCGGCACCTACGTGTGCGCGCAGTTCGAGTGCAATCGCAACGCACGTCGGAAGCCCCGGACGGCATATGTCGGCTTCGATGTCGAGGCAGCCCGCCAGTCCCGGATCGCAGCTTGCCGGTCGAACGTCGAGCGCTTCGTCCGCGACGTGCTCGCGACCCGCTGACCGGCCTTCTGCGTCTCCGGCGCCTCCCCGCGCCGGACCGCGTGCGAAGAACCGCACCGACGGCCCGCGGTCGAAGCTTCTTCGCTTCGGCCGCGGGCCGGCCTTGTCCACTCCCGACAACACCTTCCCTGTGCCCCGCGGTCCATCGATAGCATCGAGCCTCGTGAATGTTCTCTGGCGCACACTCCTCGTCCTGCTGCGCGCGAAGCGGATCCGCCGCCGCGATGGCCTCCTCCCCCTCGACGCAGTCTCCTCCGTGACGCTCACGACGCTGCCCACAGACATCGACCTGCTTCGGCACATGAACAACGGCCGATACCTGTCGCTGTTCGATCTCGGACGCTGGGACATGACGACGCGCACGGGCCTCGCCGAGGCGTTCCGCCGCAACCGCTGGTACGCGGTCGTGTCGAGCGAGACGATCACGTTTCGGAAGTCTCTTCAGCTCTGGCAGCGATTCGACGTCGAGACCCGGTGGGTCGGCCACGACGAGAAGGCCCTCTACCTCGAGCACCGCGCGACCGTGGACGGCGAGGTGTACGCCCGCGCGATCGTCCGCGTCCGCGTCCTGCGCCGCTCGGGCGGATCCGTCTCCCATGAGGAAGTCTTCGCTGCCCTCGGCATCGACATTGACCTGCCGAATGTCGATCCGTGGATCCACGACTGGGCCGCCGCATCGGCGCTCCCGAGCACACGCAGCCACGCCCCGAGCATCTGGGACTGATCATCCGGACGATGCGCGAAGGTGTGCGCGCTCGCCCTGCTTCCCGAACAGCGACAGCACCTCGACGGGACGACCGTCGGCCGATCCGATCGAATGCGGCACGTGCGTGTCGAACTCGGCCGCCTCGCCCGGCCCCATGACGATGGTCTGCTCGCCGAGTCGCAGGCGCAGATTCCCGCTCAGCACATAGAGCCACTCATACCCGTCGTGGCGCACGAGAGGCGCGTCCGGCGCGCCGTGATCCGTGCGCACACCGGGATAGATCACCTTGAACGCCTGCAGCGCCCCGGTGCGTCGCGTCAACGGGATGTAGGTGATCCCTCGCCGCACCACCGGCTTGATGTGCACCCGCGGATCGCCCGTCTCCGGGGCACCGACGAGTTCGTCGAGCGTGACGGCGTAGGCGCGGGCGAGCGGAAGCAGCAGATCGACCGTCGCGCGCCGCTGCCCACTCTCGAGGCGTGAGAGCGTGCTCGAGGAGATGCCCGTATCCCGCTCGAGCTCCGCAAGGGTCAGCCCCCGCTGCGTGCGGATCGCCCGCAACCGGCGTCCCAGCGCGGCCGTCACGCCGTCGTCGTCAGTCATGTTTGCCATTCTGGCAACTTTCCCTGGCGATCTGCGCGATCCCGACGCACTCTCGAACCATGAACGAGATCACAGACGTCGCCATCATCGGGGGCGGCCCCGCGGGTTTGCAGGCCGCTCTCACGCTGGGCCGAATGCACCGCACCGCGATCGTGTTCGACTCCGGCTCTTACCGCAACGACCCCGCAGACGCGATGCACAACCTCATCGCACACGACGGTCACTCGCCCGCCGAGCTCCGAACCGCGGCACGCGCCGACGTCGGCCGATACGACACCGTCCGCCTCCTCGATGCGACCGTGCAACGGATCCGCGGCGAGCGCGGCCGTTTCGAGATCGAGACCGAGATCGGCAGATTCCTTGCGGGGCGCGTGATCCTCGCGACGAGCATGCGCGACACGCTCCCCGACATCCCGCAGATCGGATCCGTGTTCGGCTCGGCCGCTGCCCACTGCCCTTTCTGCCACGGTCACGAATACGCCGGCCGCCCGCTCGCGCTCATCGGCCCGGGCCCGTTCCTCGAACACATGTCCGCGCTGATGTCGCCCATCGCATCGTCGCTCACGGCGTTCCCGAACGGTGCCCAGCTCGATACCGACATCGCGCACCGACTCGACCGGCTCCGCGTCGACATCGTCGAGGATCCAGTGCGCGGTCTCGAAGATGTCGCGGACGGCATCGACATCATCGTCGACGACGGGTCCGCGGCGCACGAGAACGCGCGCCTCCGCTTCGGCGGCGCCCTCGTGAAGATCGACTCGACGCCGGCCGCCCCGCACGCGGAACAGCTCGGCGTCGAGGTCTCCGAAACGGGCGGAGTCCTCGTGGATCCCCTCGGACGCACGAGCGTCGCCGGCGTTTACGCGGCCGGCGACATCGCGCACAACCGCGGCACGCCAGCGCCGATGTCGGCTGTCTGGAGCGCGATCGCCACCGGCGCGGCCGCCGGCACCGGAGTCGTGAAGGATCTCGCTGACGAGCTCCTCACGAGTCTTGATACGGGCACGGGCCACGTCGATGCATCCGCGTGACGGCGGCGCCTCTGCGCGTTCGCCGTCGCACGAAGTACTCTGCGGAGCGTGACTGCCGACCCGCTCCACCACCACCTCCGCAGGATGACCGGCCGCGATCCGCACGAGCGCGGGCGCGTCGCGAACACTCTCGAGCTCCTGTTCGACCTCGTGTTCGTGATCTCGTTCGCCCAGGCGGCGAACGGCCTCGCCGCGCAGATCCACCACGACAACACCGCCGGTGGACTGATCGGTTTCGGTTTCGCGATGTTCGCCGCGATCTGGGCGTGGATCAACTACACCTGGTTCTCGTCCGCCTTCGATACGGACGATTGGCTGTTCCGCTCGACGACCGTGCTGCAGATGGTCGGCGTCGTCGTGCTCGCCATCTCGATCCCGGCCCTCTTCGCTTCGCTCGAGGAGGATCCGACGGGCGCGACACTCGACAACACGGGAATCGTGCTCGGATACGTCATCATGCGCGTCGCGATGCTCATCCAATGGCTGCGCGTCGCCGTGCAGAGCACCGAGCATCGGCCGACCGCCCTGCGATACGCGACGGCGCTCGCCCTGGCACAGATCGGATGGGTCACGCTCGCGTTCATCGACACGACACCCCTGGCCATGCTCGTCGGATCCATCGTGCTCTACATCGTCGAGCTGTCCGGTCCCGTCATCGCGGAGCGTCGAGGCCGGACGCCCTGGCATGCGCACCACATCTCCGAGCGTTACGGCCTGCTCATCATCATCGCCCTCGGCGAGAGCGTCGTCGGCACCGAGGTCGCTGTCAGCACCGTTCTCGAGACCGCCGGGTGGACGCTCGATCTGGGGGTCCTCGCCCTCGCGGGGCTCAGCATCGCTTTCTCGCTCTGGTGGCTGTGGTTCCTGCTCCCCGCCGGGGAGGCGCTCCACGCGCGACCGTCCCTCGCCTTCCCGTGGGGCTACGGACACATCGCGATCTTCGCGGCGATCGCGGCGATCGGTGCCGGGCTCCACGTCGGCGCCTACGCGATCGAGGATCCCGAGCACGTCGACACCGTCGGCGCGCTCCTCGCCGTCGCCGTTCCGCTGATGATCGCCCTCGTCGGCTTCGAGGTCATGCGCGCCATCCTCATCGGCTGGGCGCACGCGCGCGCCGAGATCGGCGCCATGCTCGTGTCGGTCGCGCTCATCGTGAGCGCCGTCGTCCTCGGCGGTCTGGGCGCACCTCTCGTGGTGAGCCTCGTGATCATCGCGCTCGCGCCCATCGTGCAGATCCTGTCCGACGAGATCTGGGGACATCGTGCGCGGGCTCGCGCCCTCGCTCATCTCGGAGCGTCGACGTGACGACCGCGCCCTCGCGCCTGTCAGATTCTCGTGGCGCCGCGTCGCCTCGGCGCGTCACGTCGAAGCTGTGAAGGATCCTGCTGACGACCCGTGACGAGGGAAAGCGACTCGTCGTCCCCGCGACCGCGGCACCTCTCCGCGTTCGCGGAGTCCGGCGAGGCGCCGCCCGTCAGAGGCGGGCCCGCCGGAGGTGCCGCCAGAGGCCGTTCCACAGGTCGTGACGACGATGCGCGCGGGCACGCTCGTCCGCGACGTCCATGCGAACCCGTGCCAGGAAAAGCTGGGAGCTCCGCTCATCGTGCGTCGATGCCCAGAGACCGTCACCGGTCATCTCCACCACCCCCTCGTATGGCCAGGACACCACGCGTGCGCCGGCCCCACAAGGGGGCGTGCTGAGGTCGCCGCGAGGTGCCGCGCCTCGTACGCGCGAGGCTCTACCCTGAGCCGGCCGCCTGCGTTAGAGTCGCGGCGACCGTCGACGCCGAGAGAGGGAGCTGACACACATGCTGCTGTTGTCGATGGGCGTCTCCGTCGATGGCTACATCTCCGACCGCACGGGTGATTTCCACTGGGGCACCCCGGACGCGGAGCAGTTCGCCTTCCATCTCCGGGAGGTCAGCGCGTTGCGCGGACTGATCCTCGGGCGCCGCCTCTACGAGACGATGCGGATCTGGGAGACGGATCCCACCTTCCCGAGCACGCCGGACGAATCCGCCTTCGCAGAGGCATGGACGGCCCTCCCGAAGCTTGTCTTCAGCCGCACGCTGAGAGCCGTCGAGGGGCTCGCGCGGATCGCGACGGGCGACTACGAGGAAGAGATCGCGGCGTTCATGGCCGAGGTGGGCGGAGATGTCGAGATCGGCGGACCGGACGTGGCATCGCAGGCGATCGTCACCGGCCTCGTCGATGAGTTCCGGATCTTCCGCAGCCCGATCATCGTGGGCGGCGGCACGCCCCTCCTCCCACATGTCGCGGATCCGATCCCGCTCGAACTCGTCGAGACACGAACGTTCGCTTCGCGCATCGTCTACGAGCGCTACCGGCGCGCGGAGCGTTCCGGCAGCGCGCCTTCCGCGCCGAAACACGACAAAGGCCCCCACCCCGAAGGGTGAGGGCCTGACGCCGAGCCGCCTGTCGGAATCGAACCGACGACCTATTCATTACGAGTGAATCGCTCTGCCGACTGAGCTAAGGCGGCGTCTCGCGCCGCGTGAGCGGCACGATCGTCTATATTACTCGACCCCTCGTGCTGGCGCGAATCGAATGCACGACCCGGGCGTGCCGCAGCTCAGCCCGGCTGACAGACAAGCCCTTCCTCCGGCACCGTGCCTTCGACGAGGTACTCTTCGACCGCGTCGTCGACGCAGTCACTGCCCGCCTGATAGGCCGTGTGTCCCTCGCCCTCGTAGGTGACGAGCGTGCCGCTCGAGAGCTGTGCGGCGAGCGCCTCCGCCCAGGCGAACGGCGTCGCCGGGTCTCCCGTCGTGCCGATGACGACGATGGGGGCGGCCCCCTCGGCGTGAATCTCCTCGCGCTCGCCCGTAGGCGGGAAGGCCCAGAACTCGCAGACATCGGCCCCCATCATGTACTGCCAGGTGACCGGCGCCTTCTCTTCCAGCTCGCGCTCCTGAGCTTCGGTCATCTCGCCCTCGGTCGGGTAGTCCATGCAGTTGTATGCCTGGAACGCCTCCGTCGAGTTCGAGGTGTACACGCCGCCCTCGCGGCCGTTGTAGAAGTCAGCGAGGAACATCGCGCCGGTCGGGTCACCGTCCAATGCCCCTGCCAGGGCGTCCGTGAGGTACGGCCAGTTCTCCTCGCTGTACAGGGCAGCGACAACGGCGGTCATGAGCGCATCTCCACCAAGCTCTCGGCCATCAGCCGATACGAGCGGCTGACGATCGAGGGAGGCGAGCAGTGCCGAGATCTCGTCAAGCGCCTGCTCGACCGTGCCACGGAAAGGACACGTCGTTCCCTCGAGACAGCTCGCGAGATAGGTGCGCAGAGCCTGCTCGAATGCCTCGACCTGCGTCGCTCCGACCTCGCTTCCGGGCACCGAGGGATCCAGGGCGCCGTCGAGCACGAGGCGACCGACATTCTCGGGGAACAGCTGCGCGTACGTCGCTCCAAGGAACGTGCCATACGAGTACCCGAGATAGGTGAGCTCACGGTCTCCGAGCACGGCGCGCAGCAGGTCCATATCGCGCGCTGCCTGCTCGGTCGTGATGAACTCGAGCAGATCTCCCGAATTCTCGGCGCACGCGTCGGCGAAAGTTTCGGCTGCCGCCTCCTGACTCTTCTCCCACGTCGACGATCCGCGTTCGCCCTCCGGGATGTCGTAGAGAAATGCGTCCATCCCCCGCGTGTCGAGGCATTCCACCGGCGTCGAACGCGCCACGCCGCGGGGGTCGAAACCAACGAGGTCGAAGTTCTCGGCGAGTCGCTCGCCGAGGCCGCCGTATTCGAGGGAAGAGAACAGGAGATCGATGCCCGAAGCCCCCGGGCCGCCGGGGTTGAGGAGAAGCGAGCCCTGCGGATCGAACGGCCGCTCGGCCGCGCGCGCGATGCGCAGGTCGATCTCGCCCGCTTCGGGGGCGTGCCAGTCGAGGGGCGCCGTGACCGTCGCGCATTCGACCGGCTCACTCGTCGTCGGACGCTCACAGGCCTCCCACGCGAGGGTCTGCTCGTAGAACGGGAGCAGTTCGTCGGCCACCCCGTCAAGGACGGGCCCGGATTCCTCTCCCGCAATCTCGACGGAGAACGGATTCGCGCAGGACACCGCGAGGCTCGCGGCAACGAGGGCCGCGGAAGCCGCAATGAGACGACGGATTCGGGTGCGGACGTTCACGGTTTCCTCCCGCTGACGATCGTGATGAGCAGGCTCTCGAGAGCCAGCGTCGGCTGCACGTTGTGCCCGAGAGCGTCGCGCGTCTCCGAAAGGTGATCGAGCACGGTGAGGGCGCGCCCCGGGGCCCACCGCTCGGCAGTCTCGCGCATCTCGTCGATGTACTCGGCGTTGATGATCCCCTCCGTGCGCCCGAGCTGCAGCAACGCGATGTCGCGGAACAGCGATTGCATGTCGGTGAGCACGCGATCGAGGCCGTCGCGGACGCTTCGCTTGGCCCGTTTCTCCTGATCGTCTTTCAGTGCGTTGAGCTGCGATCTGACCGCCGGAGGGACCTTGGCGCCGTCGGCCACGCCCACCGTGCGCAGCAGCTCCGCACGCTCGGCCTCGTCGCGCTCAGCCGTCAGCGCCTTCGCGTCGTCGTTCGCCGCCTGCACAATGCGCCCGGCGACCGCGACGACATCTCCGATTCCCCGCACCCGCAGGACGTCCCGCAGGGTCTCCTCTCGGCGCGCCCGCGACGCCTCGTCGGTCGCGAGGCGCTGCGCCATGCCGATGTGCCGCTGCGCATGACGCGCCGACTGTTCCGCCACGGCCGCGTCGACCCCTGTGCGTTCGACAAGCAGCCGCGCGACGTCGTCGACCTCAAGCTCACGCAACCTCAGTGTGCGCACCCGCGAGCGAATCGTCGGCAGCAGGTCGGCCTCGCTCGGGGCGCACAGCACCCACACGGTCTGCTCGGGCGGCTCCTCGAGTGCCTTGAGGAGCACGTTCGACGTGCGCTCCGTCATGCGGTCGGCATCTTCGACGACGATCACGCGATACCGGCCGACACTCGGTGCATAGTACGAGCGCTCGACGATGTCGCGCGCCTGGCGGATCGTGATGATCACGCCCTCGGTGCGCAGCTGGGTGAGGTCGGGGTGGGTTCCCGCGAGCACCTGCTTCATCGTCGCGACATCGTGTTCGCCCTCCGCGATGAGGGCCGCAGCGAAGGCCAGCGCGAGCGTCGATCGGCCGGATCCCGGTGGCCCCGTGAGCAGCCATCCGTGCGCGAGCTGCTGCGGATCCGTCGCGGCTCGCCGCAGCGCAGCGACGGCGTCATCCTGGCCCAGCGCGTCGCCCCACGGAACGGCGGGAGCGGTCGTCGTGAGGGTCATGCTCTCAGCCTACGGCGATCCCCTGACACGGAAGCGCGAGGAGCCCCTGGTGAGCGTGATACCACTTTGATACCGTCGCGTCATGGCCATGACACTCCGCCTCCCGCCCGAGCTCGACTCCGCCCTCGACGCGATCGCCGCGGCCGAGCACATGTCGAAGCACGCCCTCGTGCTCAGCGGCATCGAGGAGCTCGTGCGGCAACGGCTACAGCGGGCGCGTCTCCGCGCCGACTTCGAGCGCCTGCGCGATGAGGAAGCTGAGGTGCTTCGAAGGCTCGAAGACGCATGATCGAACACCTGACCGATGAGGACGCATTCGCCGTCGTCGAGTGGTTGGGCTTCCATGTGCGCGACGCGGGCCTGCTGAGCTCCGCGATCGCCCGCCCTCGGGCAGGCTTCGCCGGCGAAGACGTTTACCCCACGCTCCACGCCAAGGCGGCCGCACTGCTCGAGTCGCTTGCGCGGAACCCCCCCCTGTACGACGGGAACAAGCGAACGGCGTGGATGCTCACGCTCGCGTTTCTCTCGAGGAACGGCGTGCGGCATACGATGACGGCCGACGAGGCGTTCGAGTACGTCATCGGCGTCGCAAGCGGCGAGGTCGGCCTCGAGCAGTCGACATCCTGGCTCGAGAGCCACCTCGAGCCGCTCAGGCCGTGATGACCTGCGCGGTCCCGGGGGCGGCGTCCGCCCCCATCTCGTCCGCGAGGCGGTTCGCCTCCTCGATGAGCGTCTCGACGATCGCCTCCTCGGGAACCGTCTTGATGACCTCGCCCTTGACGAAGATCTGCCCCTTGCCGTTTCCGCTCGCCACACCGAGATCGGCATCGCGCGCCTCGCCCGGCCCGTTCACAACGCATCCCATGACGGCCACGCGCAGCGGAACCGTCATGTCCTTCAGCCCCTCCGTCACGCGATCAGCGAGAGAGTAGACATCGACCTGAGCACGACCGCACGACGGGCACGACACGATCTCGAGCGTGCGCTCGCGCAGGTTCAGCGACTGCAGGATCTGGTGGCCGACCTTGACCTCCTCGGCAGGAGGGGCCGAAAGCGAGACGCGGATCGTGTCGCCGATCCCCTCCGCGAGCAGGATGCCGAACGCCGTGGCCGACTTGATCGTTCCCTGGAACGCGGGGCCCGCCTCGGTCACGCCGAGGTGCAGCGGCCAGTCACCGCGCTCCGCGAGAAGGCGGTATGCCTGCACCATGACGACGGGGTCATTGTGCTTGACCGAGATCTTGAAGTCGTGGAAGTCGTGCTCTTCGAAGAGTGACGCCTCCCACACGGCCGACTCGGCGAGCGCCTCGGGCGTCGCCTTGCCGTACTTCTCGAGCAGGCGGCGGTCGAGGGATCCCGCGTTCACGCCGATGCGCAGGCTCACGCCCGCGTCTTTCGCCGCCTTCGCGATCTCGCCGACGCGGTCGTCGAACTTGCGGATGTTGCCGGGGTTCACACGCACGGCGCCGCAGCCCGCGTCGATCGCCTCGAACACGTACTTCGGCTGGAAGTGGATGTCGGCGATGACGGGGATCTGGCTCTTCATCGCGATGATCTTCAGCGCCTCGGCGTCTTTGTCCGTCGGACACGCGACGCGGACGATCTCGCAGCCTGACGCCGTCAGCTCGGCGATCTGCTGCAGCGTCGCGTTGATGTCGTGCGTCTTCGTCGTGGTCATCGACTGCACGCTGACGGGCGCGTCACCGCCGACCTTGACCTTGCCCACGTCGATCTGGCGCGACTTGCGGCGCGGGGCGAGCGTCTGGGGCGCGGAGGGCATACCGAGGTTCACTGCTGGCACATCGCCCAGCCTACGCCGCCCGACCACGCGCGGGAGGCGCAGTTGCAGGGATCCTCAGGGACTGTGTAGCGTCAGAGGCGTGTTCGCGAACGTCTCCTGGTGGCCCGCTTCCTAGGCGGACCGTTTCGCGACCCATCGACAAACGACCGTCTCCTCCGGCGGTCGTTTCGTGTATGCGGGGCCGCCGCCCGGCCCTACGAAGTGAGTCCCATGCCTGACAATCCCGCCAACTTTCTCGCGGCCCTCGCGGCCGACCCGCGGCAGTCTTTCGCGCTCATCGCCCGCGACGGCGCGGCGACGGTCGAGGTTCTGACGGGTCCCATCACCGACGTCGAGCGACTGGCCGATATCCCGTTGAATGGCGCCGACGGCACCCCGCACGAGGTCCTCGCGATGGTGCCGTTCCGTCAGGTCGCTGAGCGCGGATTCGAGGCGCACGACGACGACGCGCCCTTGCGCTGCCTCATCGTCGACGAGCGCCGCACGCTCCCCGCCGAGGATGTCCTCCGCGCGCTCCCCCACGACGAGATCCCCCTCCGCGACGCGGGATTCGACATCGATGATGACCGCTACGCCGAGATCGTGCGCACCGTGATCCGCGACGAGATCGGCCGCGGCGAGGGCGCCAACTTCGTCATCCGACGCGACTACACCGCCGACGTCGAAGCGGATCCGCGCGTCGCCGCGCTGACGTGGTTCCGAGCCCTGCTCGAGCACGAGCGCGGCGCGTACTGGACCTTCGCGGTCGTCACGCCCGACCATGTCGCCGTCGGCGCGAGTCCCGAGGCGCACGTCACCGCGACGAGCGACGGATCCGCCGACGGCCGCGTGGTCGAGATGAACCCCATCTCGGGAACCTTCCGGCACCCCGCGGGCGGCGCGACACCCGAAACTCTGAGCGCCTTCCTCCGCGACACGAAGGAGACCGAGGAGCTGTTCATGGTCGTCGACGAGGAGCTCAAGATGATGAGCGCCGTCTGCAGCGACGGCGGCCGCATCACGGGCCCCCATCTCAAGGAGATGTCGCGACTCACCCATACCGAGTACGTGCTGCGCGGCCGCTCTCACCTGGATCCACGGGACATCCTGCGCGAGACGATGTTCGCACCGACCGTGACCGGATCGCCCATGCAGAACGCGTGCGCTGTCATCCGCCGACACGAGGAGAAGCCGCGCGGCTACTACTCGGGCGTCGCCGCCCTGTTCACGCCTCGCGACGGCGGGCACGACCTCGACGCGCCGATCCTCATCCGCACGGCCTACATCGAGGACGGACGGCTCCGGGTCCCCGCGGGCGCGACTCTCGTCCGGCACAGCGACCCGTACGGCGAAGTCAGCGAGACGCACGGGAAGGCCGCGGGCGTACTCGGCGCCATCGGGGCGATCCCGCGGGCCGTCACGAGCGTCGCGGGCGTCGACGAGGACGCTCCCGGATCCGCCCCCGCGCGCCTCGCCGACGACCCCGAGATCGCCGAGCTGCTCGCCTCCCGGAATGCACGGCTTGCGCGATTCTGGCTCGACGACCAGTCGCACCACGCGCCCGCCGCGTCGCTCGCCGGACGCCGTGCGCTCGTGATCGACGCGGAGGATCGCTTCACGACGATGCTCGCGCACCAGCTGCGCCGGCTCGGCCTCGACGTCGAGATCGCACTCTGGAACGAGGCCTCCGACTCCGACGTGGATGCGGCGGAGATCGTCGTGGCCGGCCCCGGCCCCGGGGATCCCCTCGACGACGCGAACCCGCGCGTGCGGCGTCTCCGCGAGATCGTCGCGCGACGCCTCGACGTCCGCGCGCCGCTGCTCGCCGTCTGCCTCAGCCACCAGGTGCTCGCGACGCGCCTCGGCATCGCCATCTCGCCGCTCGACAGCCCCCACCAGGGGCTGCAGCTCACGGTCGACGTGTACGGAGAGCCTGCCGCGATCGGGTTCTACAACACGTTCACGGCGCGCGTGCAGCCCGGCGTCGGGCGGCTTACGCCGAGCGAGAACCGTTGCGGCGCCGTCGGCGACGTCGAGATCGCCGCATCGGAGACGGGCGACGTGTACGCGCTGCGCGGCGCCGGATTCGCGAGCGTGCAGGGCCACCTCGAGTCGATCCTGTCGCGCGACGGCATCCGCACGCTCGAGCGGCTCGTGACGCACGCCCTCGACTGACCGCCGCAACACAACGCAGTCAATCCGAGCGGCAACTGCCGGTTTCGGCCCCAACCGCCCCATTCCACGCCAGATCGACTGCGTTGTGTTGCCGCGCGACGGGAACCGCCCCGCGGGCTGCACTCCACCTATGCCCTCGCCTCCCCAACACAACGCAGTCAATCCGGACGGCAACTGCCGGAATCTGGCTCCCGGGGCCCAGGCGACGCCGGATCGACTGCATTGTGTTGGGGGAACGGCGGTAGCGTGAACCCGTGAGCTCCTTCGACGTCGACGCCGTGATCGTCGGATCCGGCCCCAACGGCCTCGTGGCCGCCGTCACCCTTGCGGAGGCAGGGTGGCGCGTCGTCGTCGTCGAAGCGCAGGAGACAGCGGGCGGCGGACTGCGCTCTGCCGAGACGACTCTGCCCGGGTTCCGGCACGACCTCTGCGCCTCGAACCACCCGATGGCGATGGCGAGCCCGGCGTTCCGGGCGCTCCGCCTCGAAGACGAGGGCCTCACATTCGCGCAGTCAGACGTCCCGCTCGGCCACGCGATCCGGCCGGGAGAGTCCGGGATCCTGCGCAGGGACGTCGACGAGACCGCCTCCGGCTTCGGCGACGACGAACGCCTCTGGCGATCCGTCATGGGAACGTTCGGCGCGCGGTGGCGCCAGCTGGGCCGCGCGATCGGCGACCCGTTGCGGCCGACGCCCGATCTCATCGCGCTCGGTGCGACGAGCGTCTGGCCCCTCCCCTGGATCCTGCGAGCCCTCCGCGACGAGCGCTCACGCGGCGTCCTGGCGGGCCTCGCGGCGCACTCGATCGTCGATCTGCGCCGCCCCGCCGCCGCCCTCGTGGGCGTTGCGCTCGGCGCGCTCGCGCACGGCGTCGGATGGCCGGCCGCAGTTGGCGGCACACAGTCGATCGCCGACGCACTCCTCGCTCGGCTCGCGTCCCTCGGGGGCGAGCTCGTCACCGGCACGCGGGTGACGAGCATCGACGACCTCCCGAGCGCACGCGCCGTGCTGCTCGACACGTCGCCGCGCGACGCGCTGCGAATCGCCGGCCACCGCTTCACACCGTCATACGCGAACGCCCTGCACCGCATGCGCTACGGCGCGGCCGTCTACAAGGTCGACTGGGCCCTCGACGCTCCGGTGCCCTGGGCGGATCCCGCGCTCACCGAGGCCGGTTTCATCCACCTCGGCGGCACGGCCGAGCAGGTGATCCGGGCCGAGCGCGACGTGACCGCCGGGCAGATGCCGGACGAACCCTTCCTGCTTCTTTCGCAGGCGTCGACCGTGGATCCCTCGCGCGCTCCCGCGGGCAAGTATGCGTTCAGCGGATACGCGCATGTGCCGTTCGGCTACGACGGCGATCTCACCGACACGATCGAGCGGCGCATCGAGGCGTTCGCTCCCGGATTCCGCGAGCGGATCCTCGCGCGCCACGCCAGCGGACCGGCGGAGCTCGAGGCCCACAACGCGAACCTCATCGGCGGCGCAATCGACGGCGGCGTCCCCGATCTGCGGCAGCTCATCGCCCGCCCGCGGCTGAGCCTCACGCCGCAGGCGACGCCGGATCCCCGAATCTTCCTGTGCTCGGCGTCGACCGTTCCCGGACCCGGCGTGCACGGCATGCCCGGGCGTCTCGCCGCCCAGGCGGCGCTGCGCCGACTCGGCTGACGCGGGCGTCGGAGCGAAGCCGGCGGCACTGCGCGGACGTCGGATCCTCGACTGCGCACGACGTGTTCCCCCGGCGTGTCTCCTCCGGTCGGCGGATCGCTCCGACGGCCGCGCGGTGACCAGCCGGCGGATCCGACGCTCGCGCTACCCCCCGAAGAGGTCGACGGGGTTGAAGATGTCGGCCGCGAACAGCAGCGCGCCCATGCCGATCATGAGCACGACGACGACGAGGGTGAGCGGCACGAGTCGGGTGGCGTCCGCCGGCTTCGGGGCCGCGCGCCCTGTGAGCTTCGCGAACGCGCGCTTGATCCCGTCCCACAGTGCGACGGCGACATGCCCGCCGTCGAGCGGCAGCAGCGGGATCAGGTTGAACACCATGAGGGCGATGTTGAGGGATCCGATGAGGCTCAGCATCACGGCGACGCGATCGATCACGGGCGCCTCGATCGCCGCCACCTCGCCCGCGATCCGGCCGACGCCGATCACGCTGATCGGACCATCGGCGTCGCGCTCACCCCCCGTGAACAGATCGACCGCCGTGTCGTACAGGCGCACGGGAAGCTCGACGATGATCCCCGCGACCGCAGCCGTGTTGTCGAGTGCCTGCTCCGTGCCGGTCCAGAGCGGCTGGCGCACGCGCTCGGAGGTGGGACCGAAACCGACGAAGCCCACCTCGTCGGTGGCCTGCTCTCCCGTGTCGTCGGTGTACGTGTTCGTCGCGAGCACGGGCGTGACGCGCAGCGTCTGCTCGCCGCCGTCGCGCTCGACGACGACGTCGATCGTGTCGCCAGGGTGTGCACGGATGATCGACGACGCCTCGTCGAACGTCGACACCGTCGTGCCGTCGACGGCGACGATCGTGTCGCCGGGGGCGAGCCCCGCCGCCGCGGCGGGCGAAGCCGGATCGCCGGGCTCGCACTCCGTCTGCGTGGATCCCGCCGGCAGCACGCACTCCGAGACCGTCGCAACCGTCGTGGTCAGCTGCTGCACGCCGATGCCGCTGAACAGCACCGAGAAGGTGAGGACCGCGAGCACGAGGTTCATGAACGGCCCGCCGAGCATCACGACGACACGCTTCCACGTCGCCTGCCGGTAGAGCGTGCGATCGCCGGCCTCGGTGATCGTCTCGTCGTTCGCAAGGCGCGCGTCCTGCACGAGCGTCGACCAGATCCGCTTCTTCCGCCCTTCCGTCTCGGGGCTGGGCGGATACATACCTGCGATCGAGATGAACCCGCCGAGCGGCAGCGCCTTCACCCCGTACTCGGTCTCGCCGATCTGCTTCGACCACAGCGTCGGGCCGAAGCCGATCATGTACTGGCCGACGCGCACACCGAATGCCTTCGCGGGCAGGATGTGCCCGAGCTCGTGCAGGGCGATCGACACGGCGAGACCGACGAGCATGACGAGCACGCCGATGAGGAACGCGAGGGCGGTCATGCGCGGATCACTCGTCGGCGTAGGGGTTCGGCCACACCCGGTCGGGAGCGGGCCATCCCGCAGCGATGAGGGCGCGGCGCGACAGCTCACGCGCCGAGTACCCCCACTGGACGCCCTCGATATCGCGGTAGTTCTGGTGCCCCGGACCTGCCCAGAGGATCGCGTCACCGGGACCGGCGAGGCCGACCGCGCGGACGATCGCCCGCTCCGGCGGCGACACCTCGTGCACCTCGTGATCGGGATCCGCGTCCGCGGCGCCGTCGACGAGCGTGCGGCGAATCGACGCGGCGTCCTCATGCCGCGGGTGGTGATCCGTGATGACGACGACGTCACTGCCTTCCACGGCCGCGCGCGCCATGTCCCGCCGCTTGGTCGCATCGCGGTCGCCGTCGGCGCCGAACAGCATGATCACGCGGCCGGGCGTGACGCGTCGCACGGCGGCAAGAGTCTTCTCGAAAGCGTCGGGCGTGTGTCCGAAGTCGACGTACACGGCCGGACCTTCGGGACCTGAGACGAGCTGCGTGCGGCCAGGCACCCACGCCACGAGACCCCCGTCACGCGCGAGCGCGTCGCGGATCCGCCCCCATGCGTACCCCGCCTCGAGAAGCATCACGACGCAGAGGCCCGCGTTGGAGGCCATGTGCGCACCGATGACGGGAACGGTCGTCTCAAGCACCCGCCCTTCCGGACCGGTGAGTCGGAAGGACGTTCCGCGCTGCTCCTCCCCCGTGATCTCGACGATCCAGTCGGCCGCCTCCGCGGTGGCGCGATCGGCGGCGATGGCGGGCGTCGCGATCGTCGTGACGGGGACCTCGGCGTCGGCGACGACGCGGGATCCGGCGAGCGAATCGAGCGAGACGACAGCGCGCTTCGCGTGCGCTGCGGAGAACAGCGGCGCCTTCGCGGCGTAGTACTCCTCCATGTCGGCGTAGTCATCGAGGTGGTCGTGGCTGAGGTTCGTGAACGCCATGACGTCGAAGACCACGCCATCGACACGATGCCGGGTCACCGCCTGCGCGCTCACCTCGATCCCGACCGCCTCGACACCGGCCTCGCGCATGCGGGCGAGCTGGGCGTGGAACTCGGTCGCCTCGGGGCTCGTGAGCCCTGCGACGACCCTCTCGCCCGCGACGACCCGCTCGGCAGAGGTCGACGCACCCGCGGTCACGCCGATCTGTGTGAGAAGCCCCTCCAGCAGATGGGTGGCACTCGTCTTGCCGTTCGTCCCCGTCGTCCCGAGCAGAAGCGGAATGTCGTCCTCGGCCCGCGTGCGGTTGACCCACGCCGCTGCAGCGGGCAATGCGAGGCGCGGATCCGCGACGACGATGATCGGCAGGCCGCTGTCGGCCGCGATCTCGGCGCCCTCCGCGTCGGTGAGGACGGCAACCGCGCCATTCGCCGCGGCCCCGGGCGCGAACTCGGCGCCGTGACGGTGGGCACCGCGGATCCCCACGAAGACCTCGCCCGGCACGAGGTCCGTCGACGACAGCGTGACGCCGTTCACCGCCACGTCGACGCCTCGCAGCTCGCCGCCGAGATGCGTCGCGAGGTCGGCGAGACGCCGCGACTCGGGCCGGCGGGGGCGGAGCATCGTGGGCGCCGTCCGGCGCACGCGCGGAAGCTGGGTGAGGTCGATCTCGTCGGTCACGTCGTCGATTCTCTCAGCCGAGTTCGGAGATCAGCTGATCCGCCGTCTGGCGCGCCCAGCGCTCCGCGTCTGCGAGGGTCTCGAGGCTCAGCTCGTCGGGCGCGCTGTGGCGGTCGACGACCCGCTCGACCGTGTCGACGATGCCCGTGAACCCGATCGCGCCGTCGTGGAAGGCGTCGACCGCCTGCTCGTTCGCCGCGTTGTACACCGCAGGGAAGGTGCCGCCCGCCTCGCCGACCTGGCGCGCGAGGCGCACGGCCGGGAACGCGTCGTCGTCGAGGGGCGCGAACTCCCACGACTGCGCTGCGGTCCAATCGATCGGCACATCGACCTCGTCGAGCCGATCCGGCCACGAGAGGCCGAGAGCGATCGGCACCAGCATGCGCGGCGGACCAGCCTGGGCGATCGTCGAACCGTCGCGGAACTCGACCATCGAATGGATCATCTGCTGCGGGTGCACCACGACGTCGATCGCATCGAACGGGACATCGAACAGAAGGTGCGCTTCGATGACCTCGAGACCCTTGTTGACGAGCGTCGCGGAGTTCGTCGTGATCACCCGCCCCATCGAGAAGTTGGGGTGCCGCAGGGCATCGGCCGGCGTCACGTGCGCGAGCTCGGCCCGCGAGCGCCCGCGGAAGGGTCCCCCCGACGCCGTCACAACAAGACGGCGGACCTCTTCGCTCCGCCCGGATCGCAGCGCCTGGGCGATCGCGGAGTGCTCGGAATCGACCGGCACGATCTGCCCCGGTCGCGCCAGCCGCGTCACGAGCGCGCCGCCGACGATGAGCGATTCCTTGTTCGCGAGCGCGAGCGTGCGCCCCGCCTCAAGCGCGGCGAGAGTGGGACCGAGCCCGACGGATCCCGTGATGCCGTTGAGCACCACATCGGCCTCGACATCGCGCACGAGCTGCGCCGCTTCGTCGGCCCCGAGCGCCGTGTCGGCAACGCCGAACTCGGCCGCCTGCTCCGCGAGGACTGCGGCGTTCGATCCTGTGGCGAGGCCGACGAGTTCGAATCGCTCGCGGTTCCGGCGAATCACGTCGAGCGCCTGGGTCCCGATCGACCCGCTCGATCCGAGGACGATGACCCTGCGCATGGCGTCAGCTCGCGGCGTGCATCGTCGCGAGGATGTCGACCACGAAGACGAGCGTCTCGTCCTGCAGCTCGTGCCCCTCGGAGGATCCGTAGCCCTCTTCAGCCGGAATCACCGCGATCGACTGGGAGCCGACCTTCTGCCCGACGAGCGCCTTCGTGAATCCGGGGATGACGGCGTCGGTGGCGAACGACGTCGGCGCGCCGCGGGACCAGCTCGAGTCGAATTCGGATCCGTCCGAGCCCTTCACGCCGAGGTACTGGACGAAGACGGTGTCGCCGTCCTCGACGACTTCACCGTCGCCCTCCTTGAGTGTCGCGACCTCGGTCTCCTCAGGGGCAGAGAAATCGTCGGGCAGCGTGACGCTCGGCGCACCGTCGTCCGCAACGTCGACGATCGGCAGGCCCTCGGGGGCGTCCTGTTCGTCTCCCCATGCGGCCGTCGGCGTCGTGTCGAAGAAGTCGAGCACGTAGATCTGCGAGGCCGTCTCGGCGCCTTCCTGCGTCTGCCCGGGGTATGTGAAGGCCACGCGTGTGCCGGGCGTCGCGCAGCCGAGGAACTGGCCGAAGAGGTTCTCGGCCTCGACGGCGGCGGGAAGCGTCGACCCCTCCTCGTATCCCTCTGTGCCGAGCTTGTCGCCCGACTCGGCGTCGAACACCGTCGCTGCATACCGGATGTACTCGCCGGATTCGATCGCGTCGCCCGAGCCCTCGATGACGACCTTGCGCTCGACCTCGCTCACCTCGAGCGGAGCGTCGAACGTCGCCTCGGCCTCAGATCCGAAGTCACCGGACACCTCGACGCTGTCGATCGCGTCTCCCGAGGGAGCGGCCGCGTCGCAGAGGTCGACCGCCGCTTCGTTCGTCGACTCGTCGGCGTCCTCCGGAGATCCCTCCGACGAGCATCCCGCGAGGGCGAGAGCCGCGACGGCGGCGGTGGACAGGATCGCGAGTGAGCGCTGACGCACGAGGGGACCTCTCTTCGATGACCGAACCCGCCCATCCTGCCGCATCTCCGCTATGGATGGGCTGATTCATCCGCCCGGGGCGTGACGGGATCCGCTCAGCGGAGATTCCCGTCACGGCATGCACGGCCCGTATCCTGGAGCGATGACCGATTCCGCCTCGGAGCGCCCGCACTCCCCGAGCTGGGCGTACACCTTCGGACGCATGGCGCTCGCCCCCCTCGCCCGTGCCGTCTACCGTCCGCGCGTGGAGGGCAAGAACAACATCCCGCGCGACGGTGCCGTGATCTTCGCGAGCAACCATCTCTCGGTCATCGACTCGTTCGCGATCCCCATCGCGGCCGCTCCGCGGCCCGTCCACTTTCTGGCGAAGTCGGAGTACTTCGAGGGCCCCGGATTCGGCGGCTGGTTGTCGAAGACGTTCTTCACCGCCATCGGTGCCGTTCCCGTCCGTCGCGGGGCCGGCCAGGCGGCCATGGACGCGCTCGAACGGCAGAAGGAGATCCTCGCCTCCGGTGCCGCCGTCGCCCTGCACCCTGAAGGAACCCGCTCCCGCGACGGCCGCCTCTACAAGGGGCGCACGGGCATCGCATACCTCGCGCTAGAGACGGGCGCCCCCGTCGTCCCGATCGGCCTCATCGGGACCGACAAGGTCATGCCTGTCGGCGCGAAGATGCCATCGTTTCGTGAGCGGGTCGTCGTGAAGTTCGGCGAACCCCTCGATCTCTCCCACCACGGACCGGCGACGTCCGGGCGCGCCCGCCGTACTGCGACCGACGAGATCATGTCGGCGATCCACGCGTTGTCGGGCCAGGAGCTCGCGGGAACCTACAACGAGCTTCCTGCGCAGGGCGCCGTCGAGAAGATCAAGCGCGCGCTCCCGCACGAGCGCAAGTAGGCCTGCGTCACCCGACCTCGACGATCGGATCGACGTCGACCGGGAAGTTCACGCTGTTCGCAATGAAGCACCACTCGTGCGCATCGTGATGCGCGTCGATCGCCTGATCGATCATGCTCTCATCCGCGACGGTCACCCGGGGGTGCAGCACCACGCGCTCGAACCGCCCCGCATTGCCCTCGAGCCGCAGCGTCCCCTCCGCGGCGTCGACGTACTGCGTCACGACCACGTCGCGCGAGGTGCAGGCGTGCAGATACGACAGCAGGTGGCACTCGCTCAATGCGGCGAGCAGCATGTCCTCGGGATTCCAGCGTGCCGGGTCACCGCGGAAGGGGCGGTCGGCCGAGGCAAGGAGATCGGGCTTCCCCTCAACGCGGATCGTCACATCGCGCGCGTAGTCGCGATACCCGCTCGTGCCGGTGCCGCGATCGCCCGTCCAGGTCGTCGTCAGCGCGTATCGGTGGCTCGCCATGGGGATGAGTTTAGGGTTGTCTGGTGCCCACCGCAGCGACGTTCCCCGCATCCCAGGCCGCCGAGCTCGCCGTCGTCGAGCGCGGCGGATTCATCGAGTCCCGTCATATCGGATCGGCGATCGCGATCTCGCCCGACGGCGAGATCGTGCAGTCGCACGGCGACCCGTCGGCGCTCATCCTGCCGAGATCGTCGCTCAAGCCCCTCCAGGCGATCGCCTGTGTGACCGCCGGCGCGACCCTCGATCACGAACGGCTTGCGATCGCCACGGCGAGCCACGATGGCACGGATCGCCACGCCGACCTCGTGCGCGACATGCTCACCGAGATCGATCTGAGCGAAGACGATCTGCTATGCCCGCCGTCATGGCCCGGGAACTCCGAGACACGGCACGAACTCGTCCGGGACAGGGCCGAGAAGGCTCGGATCCGGCACAACTGTTCCGGCAAGCACGCCGCCATGCTCACGGCGTGCCGCGTGAACGGGTGGGACACGGCGAGCTACCTCGACCCGTCGCATCCCCTGCAGCTGCACATCCGCGAGGTGGTCGAGCGCCTGACGGGGACGAAGATCGCCGGAACCGTGACGGACGGCTGCGGGGCCCCGGTCCACGCCATGTCGCTCGAGTCGCTGGCTCGCGGTCTGCACCGCGCCGGCACTTCGTCCGAGCAGTCGCCGTTCGCTCTGCACCGCGTCGCCGCTTCGCTCCTGCGGGCCGTGCGCGAGAATCCGTGGGTCGTCGAGGGACCGGGCGGCGACGACACCGCGACGATCGAACGCTTCGGCGTGTTCTCGAAGAAGGGCGCGGAGGGCGTGCAGGTGATCGTCGCACCCGACGGCACAACGGTTGCCGTCAAGATGCTCGACGGCTCGAACCGTGCCGGATCCCTCGTGGCCCTCGCGCTTCTCGCGCGTGCGGGCGCGGTATCGGTGCAGGAGGTCGCTGAGGCGGCCGCCGAGCGCCCTGGCCTGCGCGTGCTGGGCGGCGGAGAGCCGGTCGGGATCATCCGCTCGGTGGTGTGACGCCTCACGGCAGAACGACGCGCTCGGGTGTCGTGCCTGGCGAGACGACCCAGGCGCGCGCAGCGCGCGGCCGCGCATAGGGCGGCAGCTCCCGTTCGCCGAGGAGCGTGCGGAGCTCGCTCGCGCAATCGGCACCGACGACCATCTCGCCCGCGGCGCGCGTGCGTTGGAGAAGCGCGTACTGGCGCTGCCAGGCGTCGGCCTCGCCGACGATCGCAAGGCACCGAGCACCGGCCGCGAGCGCTTCGAAGGACGTGCCCGGAGCGATGTCGTCGACGAGTACGACGCGCACGCTGTCTCCCCACGACTCGCTCAAGGACTGCGCACGGCGCGCGGCCGCGCGCAGGATGAATCCCGTGACCGCACCGCGCGGTGCCCACAGCGCGTCGGCCTGGGGCATGGGGATATCGTCGGCGGTCGCGGGTGGGAGAGCGAGCTGGGTCTCGAACCCGTCGAGCACGGCTCGCCCCGGCGGACGGCGCGCGTCGAAGAGCGCACGCTCGGCCCCAGCCGCTGTGTGATCGTGCACGGTCGCGACCGCGAGCACCACTCGCCGCGGCAGGACATCGGCGATCTTCGTGAGGGCACCGGAGAGGCGTGCGGACGTGAGCACCACGGTCGTGCCGGTCCTGCCCGCATCACGGACGATCCCCTCGAGCCGCTCGCCCGCCTCTCGCGCATACTCCGAGGGGAATCGGGCCAGCAACGCATCGGCATCGTCGACGACGAAGACCTCCGGAGGCTCTGCCTCCGCGGCGGCGAGCGCATCCCAGGCCCCCTCGCTCTCGCGCGGCACCTCGATGACGCGGCGTCCGTCCGCCCGAGCCGCGCGGATCACCCACCGGGCGAGCGTCGTCTTTCCCGATCCGGCGCCGCCGATCACGAGCAGGCCTCGGTCGACCCCGGGGCGCAACAGGGCGGGATCCTGCCGCTGCTCGGCGGGGCGGTCTCGAAGACCGAGGACGATGTCTCCGCTGTCCGTGACCGGCGCGTCTGGGACCCACGCAGTCGGAAGTGGCTCCAGGAGCGGCCCAGGTGCCGGCGGGACACCGGCGTGAACGAGCGCGGCGTGGGAGGTGTCCGCCGCGCTCGTGAGGGCGAAACGCACTTCCGCGGCATCCATATCGCTTGCGCGGCGCACGTACCCGACGCCGCGATGAGCCGCATCTCCCGGGATCCGTGCAGCGGCGTCGGTGCCGAGCAGCTGTGCGCTCTCACGCTCCTCGGCAACGCGAAGAGCGATGCGCAGCGGACTGTTGGCGAGCAGCGCATCCCGAAGGATCCCGGATGCCCGCTGTGTACCGAGGACGAGATGCATGCCGAGGGCGCGCCCGCGCGCCGCGACGTCCGTGAAGACAGCATGCAGATCGGGGTGGTCCTGCAGCAGGGCCGCAAACTCGTCGATCACGATGACGAGCCGCGCGAGTCCGACGCGCGGATCGCCGACGTCCCGCGCTCCCGCGCCTGCGATCGCCCGCTCGCGGCGATGGATCTCGGCGCGAAGGCCCTCGACGGCACGGCGCGCGCCACCGCCGTCGAGGTCGGTCAGCACGCCCGTCACGTGCGGCAGATCCCGCAGATGGTCGAAGGCGGTGCCGCCTTTGAAGTCGCCGAGGAGGAAGACGACGTCCGCCGGCGAGTGCATCTCCGCGAGCGCCACGATCCAGGTCGTGAGGAACTCGCTCTTGCCCGCCCCGGTCGTGCCGACGACGACAGCATGCGGGCCGTCCGACACGAGATCCAGGAATACGAGCGGCGCCGGATCGTCCGGGCCGTGCCGACCGACGCCGATGACGGCCCGCAGGCCCGACGGCACGCGGTCGTCGTCACATTCGGACGACGCTCGGCGCAGCACGTGACCGGTCGGCACAGGGCCGCCCGGAAGGACGACGCCCGGCTGCCGATCGTGCACCGCCATGCCGTCCGCGATCGCGCACGCCTGTGGGAGGGAGACGGCCTCGAGAACGAGCTCGACGTCGCCTCCGTCTGAGACGAGACGCCCGCGCAGACCGTCGTCCACCTCGACGAGGGTCTGACACTCATGCGGGATCGGCTCTCCTGCGAACGCGAGCGCGATCACGGCGTGCGCCCGCTCCGGAATCGGGTCGGAAGCGCGCACGACAGCCACGAGCGTCGCATCAGGAGCGACGCTCGTGTCGGCGTGCGGGATCCGCGCCGCCCAGTCCTCACCGAGCGGCGCTCCCACCAGCCGCACATCGCTCGGCGGATGCCGCAGCACGAGCTGCGCCACAAGAGCCCGGACCACAGCTCGCGCAGTCACGTCATCACCGCGCACGCAGATCCCGCGCTCCCAGTCGACCGTGACGGGCGCGTCCGCGAGCACCTCGGCGTCGGTTCGGAGCCGATCTGCCTCGTTGCCCTCGCCTCCGACGACCTTTACGACGCTCGCCGTCTCCCCCGAGCCGACGACGAGCGCGCCGCGCCGCCGCCAGGTCCATCCGTCGTGGGCGAGGACCCCCACAACATCAGGCGCCGCCGCACAGCGCAGGGCCCGTTCCTCGTCGTGTCGCCGCTCGACCTCGTCGCGCAGCCGGGCGCATGCCGCGCGCAGCTCCTGCTCCGCACGCCTGCGCTCGCGCCGGGCGCCACGAGCCCGGTCGAGGATCGATGCGACCGCCATGAGCGGCCCGAGCACAGCGAACCAGAGCATGAATGCGGAGCCTGTCAGCTGCCACATCACGACCGCGCCGACGACGGGCACGATCGAGGCGAGAATCGGGAAGGGACGCCGCGCGGGGGCTCCCGGAAGCTCGGGGAGGTCGATGGGCTCAGCAAGCCGCCGGGTGGCGGGAGCCGCGGTGGTCTCGGCAGGGGCGAACGTCATACCGCCATGCAAGCCGATCGACGCGCACGGCGCCGGTCGAAAGGGCCCGAATGTGGAGAGATCCGGCGGATCCAGGTGCTGTGGACACGCTGATCCACCGCGCGGCTCGCGTCAGTCGACAGCCGCCGCGGACTTCTCGTCGGCTGCGGGTTCGTCGCCCACGATGTCGACGACGACGATCGACACATTGTCGCGCCCGCCGTTCTCGAGCGCGGCAGCCATCATCGCCACCGTGGCATCGGCAGGATCCTCGTTCGCATGCAGGAAGTGAAGGATCCCGTAGTCGGTGAGCTCCTTCGTGAGCCCATCGGAGCAGATCACGTAGCGATCGCCCGACTGCACCTCGATGCGCACGTAGTCGGGCGCCACCGCCTCGGTCGGCCCCACGGCCCGGGTGATCACATTGCTGTACGGGTGCGTCTCGGCCTCCTCCTCGCTGAGGCGGCCGGCCGCGACGAGCTCTTGCACGAGCGAATGATCGGTCGTGACCTGCATGAGCTGATCGCCCCGCTGAAGGTACACCCGCGAATCACCGATGTTCATGGCGACGATCGAAGGACCGTCGTCGGTCATGTCGAAGTAAACGCCCGTGAGCGTCGTACCCGTGCCCTCGTCGGTCGTATCGGGATGGTCGGAGATATCCCGGACGGCGAGAGCCAGCGCGTCATCGATATCGTGCGGGGTGACCGTCTCTCGGTCGGCCAGCGCAGAGAGGCGATTCACAACGCTCTGGCTGGCGATCTCGCCGCCGATGTGCCCGCCCATGCCGTCGGCGACGACGAACAGCGGGTAAGCGGCGAGGAAGGAATCCTGGTTGTTCTCGCGCTTGCGTCCGGGGTCGGTGCTGCCGGCCCAACGCAGGGAGAGCGTCGAGCCGTCGGCCAGCGGGACGTCACGACTGTGCGTCTCGGGCCGCGGCGTCGTCGCGGGGGTGGTGTCGTCGGGCACGAGGCCGACCTGCCTTTCGGGCGTTCTGCGCCGCAGACTGGGTGGCGCGCGTGGCGACCAGTCTATGGGAAACGCTCCGGGCCCCGGACGAAGAACTCGTCCGAGGCCCGGTATCGCGTCTGATCGGCGCGGGCGTCAGACCTGCGGCGGCTGCGGCGGACGCGGCTGATCCGGGTCGGCCGGCGGCTGCGGGGGCTGGTTCGGATCGGCAGGCGGCTGCGGAGCCGCTCCCGGCTGCTGCGGAGACTGCGGAGCGGCACCCGGCTGCTGCGGGGGCTGCGGGGCGGCACCCGGCTGCTGCGGGTACCCAGGCTGACCATACGGCGCCTGGCCGTAGCCGGGCTGCGCGTAGCCGGCAGGCGCACCCGCCGGAATCCCCGACCACACCTGCTTGTCACCGAGGAAGCCGTTCGCGGCCCAACTCGGCGCAGGCACCTGACGGTTCCAGCGCGAGCTGTCGAAGGCGCAGATGCCGAGCCAGACGATCGGAAGGAAGATGAAGAGGACGACCCACGCGCCCTCCTTCTGCAGCTTGAGACCCACACGGTACGCGGCGATGATGACCATCACGCTGGCGAAGAGCCCGCCGAGCCAACCGATGAAGTTCACGTACGGGATCACACTGGCAAAGGCGAAGAACAGCAGCCACGGGTTCACATCGCCGAGCTTCATGAACACCATCGTGTTGTAGAACGGCACCCATGCCCGCCACTTGCCCTCGACGCCGGCCTTGTCGAAGACCTTCATCATGAACCACGCCGAGAGGACATAGCCGGCGATCGCCAAGAGGAACATGACGACACCGAAAACGGCCATGAACGCGAGGAACGCGCCGTAGCCGCCGACGTCGCCGTAACTGGAATAGTCGTCGTACATGAGAAGTGTTTCCCTCCACCCGTTGTCGTGCGGCGTCGGCCGCCCGACTCACAGCGTAGCGACTCTCGTCCCCTCGCCGTGGCAGATCGCGCGGGCAGTTCTTCCCCTCACCCGTGCGAGACGAGCAGAAGCTCCCCCGCGGTCTCGCCGGCGCGCATGTCGAGACCGGCGGAACGGCTCCAGACGACGAGCTCGTCGAGCGAGGTGATCGAAGGCGCGGCGCTCGCAATCTCCCGTGTGAAGATCCCCTTGGTCTTCTTATTGAAGTGGTTCAGCGCACGCACCGTGCCGTCGGCGCCCGCCTCCACCACCCGCACATACGCCTGCGGCAGCTCCAGCGGCACGGGCCCCAGCGCGCGATACGCCTCCGAACGGAGGTCCACGATCGGGCCCGACGCTGTCGCGAGCGCCTCGCGCGTCGGGACCGACCAGTGCTTCTTCAGCGGCGGGATCCCCGGCAGACGCTGTCCCGCCGAGAGCCGGAATGCCGGGATCGCGTCGAGCGCTCCGACAGGCCCCAGCAGAGCCGTCTGGATGGCGGCGTGCCGCCCGAGCCATGCCCGCGCTTCTGCTGTCAGCGTGCCCGCGTCCAGCGCGTCGTAGAGAACCCCCGTGAAGCGATCAATCGACGGCATCGTCGGCGCGGAACGAACGGCCGCGTTGACTCCGATCTCGCCGCGCTGGCGGTCGGAGAGCTTCAATGCCCGGGCCATCGCATCCCCATCGGCGGCCAGCACCGTCAGCGCGTCCAACGCGGCCTCACGCTGCGTCGTGAGGTCACCGAAAGCGAGTGAGGAGAGCGCGAGGGGCGAGCCCTCGCCACCGGGGCGCTTCGTCTCAGACGGCGGGAGGAGCAGGAGCATCGAGAATCCTTCGTGAGACAGGAGAAGGGGCGGGGATCACGATGATCCCCGCCCCGTCTCTTCGGTCGTGTCAGTCCGCGAGCTGCGCCTGTCCCGCCACGATGTTGATCGCGTCGCCGACCTCCATCGAGACGAAGCCGTCGCTCGCATCGGCGATCACCTTCGTGCCATCGGCCTGGGTGATGCGCACCTGGCCGTCGGCAAGGACCGCGAGCGTGGGCTCGTGACCGGCCATGAAACCGATCTCACCCTCGACGGTCTTGGCGACGACGAGCGTCGCCTCGCCCGACCAGACCTCTGCCTCGGCAGACACGAGGTTGACCTGGAGCGCCATGATCAGCCGTTCTCCTTCTGGATCCGCGCCCAGTTCGCCTCGACGTCGCTGATGCCGCCGACGTTGTAGAACGCCTGCTCGGCGACGTGGTCGAAGTCGCCCTTGACGATCGCGTCGAACGACTCGATCGTCTCCTTGAGCGGAACCGTCGATCCCTCGACACCCGTGAACTTCTTCGCCATGTAGGTGTTCTGCGAGAGGAACTGCTCGATACGGCGCGCACGCGACACGACGATCTTGTCTTCCTCCGACAGCTCGTCGATACCGAGGATCGCGATGATCTCCTGCAGCTCCTTGTTCTTCTGCAGGATCTGCTTCACGCTCGTCGCGACGCGGTAGTGGTCCTCACCGAGGTAGCGGGGATCCATGATGCGGCTCGTCGAGGTGAGCGGGTCGATCGCGGGGTACAGACCGCGCGACGCGATCTCACGCGACAGCTCGGTCGTCGCGTCGAGGTGCGCGAACGTCGTCGCGGGTGCCGGGTCGGTGTAGTCGTCAGCCGGCACGTAGATCGCCTGCATCGAGGTGATCGAGTGACCGCGCGTCGACGTGATGCGCTCCTGGAGAACACCCATCTCATCCGCGAGGTTGGGCTGGTAGCCCACGGCCGACGGCATGCGACCCAGCAGGGTCGAGACCTCGGAACCGGCCTGCGTGAAGCGGAAGATGTTGTCGATGAACAGGAGGACGTCCTGCTTCTTGACGTCGCGGAAGTACTCCGCCATCGTCAGCGCCGACAGGGCGACGCGGAGACGCGTCCCCGGCGGCTCGTCCATCTGACCGAAGACGAGGGCCGTCTTGTCGAAGACACCCGCCTCGTCCATCTCGTCGATGAGGTCGTTGCCCTCACGGGTGCGCTCACCGACGCCGGCGAACACCGACACGCCGCCGTGGTCCTGTGCGACGCGCTGGATCATCTCCTGGATGAGGACCGTCTTGCCCACACCCGCGCCGCCGAAGAGGCCGATCTTTCCACCCTGCACGTACGGCGTCAGGAGGTCGATCGACTTGATGCCTGTCTCGAACATCGACGTCTTCGACTCGAGCTGATCGAAGTTCGGCGCCTTGCGGTGGATCGGCCAGCGCTCGGTGGCCTCGAACGTCTCGCCCTCGCCGAGGTTGAGAACGTCGCCCGTGACGTTGAAGACCTTGCCCTTGGTCTCGTCGCCGACGGGGACCGAGATGGCCTCGCCGGTGTCGCGCACCTCCTGGCCGCGGACCATGCCATCAGTGGGCTTCAGCGAGATGGCGCGAACCATGTCGTCGCCGAGGTGCTGTGCGACCTCGAGGGTGATCTCGGTGGACTGCTCGCCCATCGTGATCGTCGTCTTCAGCGCGTTGTAGATGCCGGGCAACGAGTCGTGCGGGAACTCGATGTCGACGACGGGGCCCGTGACGCGGGCAACGCGCCCGACGACCGCGGTGGGTGTGTCAACCGTGGTGGTCATGTGTTTCGTCTCTTTCTGCGAGGTTCTCAAGACGCGAGAGCGTCTGCGCCGCCGACGATCTCGGCGATCTGCTGCGTGATCTCGGCCTGGCGCGCGTTGTTGCGCAGGCGGGTGTAATCGGTGATGAGCTTGTCGGCGTTGTCGCTGGCCGCCTTCATCGCCTTCTGCGTCGCGGCCTGCTTCGCGGCGGCCGACTGCAGAAGAGCGTTGAAGATGCGGCTCTGGATGTACACCGGCAGAAGCGCGTCGAGCACCTCGGAAGCCTCGGGCTCGAACTCGTAGAGCGGGTACGCCTCGGTGCTCTGGCTGTCGTCTGCCGTCTCATCGGCGTCGACGACCTCGAGCGGGAGCAGGCGCACCGACTCCGCCTCCTGGATCATCATGCTGACGAACCGGTTGTAGACGACGTGGATCTCGTCGACCCCGTCCTCCGATGCGTCGAGCTCGTACGCCGCGATCAGCGCGTCGGCGATCTCCTTCGCTGTGTCGAACGAAGGCGTGTCAGCCTCGCCCGTCCACTCGTCGGCGGCCACCATCTGGCGGAACTGGAAATAGCCGACGGCCTTGCGCCCGAAGAGGTAGAAGACGACCTCCTTGCCCTCCCCGCGGAGCAGTTCCGCAAGTTCCAGCGCTTCCTTGATGACCTGCGAATTGAACGCGCCGGCCAGACCGCGATCGCTCGTGAGCAGCAGGACGGCCGATCGTGTGACCGTCTCGGGCTCACGCGTGAGCGGGTGGTCGATCGTCGTGTGCGTCGCGACGGCCGAGACAGCTCGCGTGACCGCGCGGGAGAAGGGCGACGACGCGCGCACGCGCGCCATCGCCTTCTGGATCCGCGAAGCCGCGATGAGCTCCATCGCCTTCGTGATCTTCTTCGTGGTCTGAGCAGAAGAGATCTTCTGCTTGTACTCCCTGAGTTGTGCGCCCATGATGCGACTCCCTTGCGGGCGTTACGCCTTGCGGCCCTTGACGATCCGCTCCTGGCCGATCTCGTCGTGGTCCGCGGCCGCGTGCTCCTCGTGGCCCGGATCGGTGAGGTGGCGTCCCTCGCCCTTCTGGAACTCGAGGACGAACTTGTCGATGCCCTGCTCCATCTCGGCGAGGACCTCGTCCTCGAGCTTGCCCGACTCGCGGAGCTTGTCGAGCACCTGCGTGTTGCGACGCATGTAGTCGAGCATCTCGCGCTCGAAGCGGAGGACGTCCTCGACCTCGATCTCGTCGAGCTTGCCGTTCGTACCGGCCCAGATCGAGACGACCTGCTCCTCAGCCGAGTACGGCGAGTACTGCGGCTGCTTGAGCAGCTCGGTCAGGCGTGCGCCTCGCGCAAGCTGACGACGCGAGGTCGGGTCGAGGTCGGAGGCGAACATCGCGAAGGCCTGCAGCGAGCGGTACTGCGCGAGCTCGAGCTTGAGCGTTCCCGAGACCTTCTTGACGTGCTTCTGCTGCGCGTCACCACCGACGCGGGACACCGAGATACCCACATCGACGGCCGGACGCTGGTTCGAGTTGAACAGGTCGGACTGCAGGAAGATCTGGCCGTCGGTGATCGAGATCACGTTCGTCGGCACGTAGGCCGAGACGTCGTTCGCCTTCGTCTCGATGATGGGCAGACCCGTCATCGAACCGGCGCCCAGTGCGTCCGAGAGCTTCGCGCAGCGCTCGAGCAGGCGCGAGTGCAGGTAGAAGACGTCACCGGGGTACGCCTCGCGCCCCGGCGGACGACGCAGGAGAAGCGACACCGCACGGTAGGCCTCGGCCTGCTTCGTGAGGTCGTCGAAGACGATGAGCACGTGCTTGCCCTGGTACATCCAGTGCTGACCGATCGCCGATCCCGTGTAGGGCGCGAGGTACTTGAAGCCCGCGGGGTCGGAGGCGGGAGCCGCGACGATCGTCGTGTACTCCATCGCGCCCGCATCCTCGAGCGCGCCCTTGACCGACGCGATCGTCGAGCCCTTCTGGCCGACGGCGACGTAGATGCAGCGAACCTGCTTGTTGGTGTCGCCCGACTCCCAGTTGTCCTTCTGGTTGATGATCGTGTCGATCGCGATCGCCGTCTTACCCGTCTGGCGGTCGCCGATGATCAGCTGGCGCTGTCCGCGGCCGACGGGGATCATCGAGTCGATGGCCTTGATGCCGGTCTGCATCGGCTCGTGAACCGACTTGCGGTCCATGACGCCCGCCGCCTGAAGCTCGAGCTCGCGGTCGCCCTCGATGTCGGCGATCTCGCCGAGGCCGTCGATCGGCTGGCCGAGCGGGTCGACCACGCGTCCGAGGTAGCCCTCGCCCACCGGGACGGAGAGGACCTTGCCAGTCCGCGTGACCGGCTGGCCCTCCTCGATGCCGGAGAACTCGCCGAGGATGACCGTGCCGATCTCGTGCTCGTCGAGGTTCTGAGCGAGGCCGAGCGTGCCGTCCTCGAAGCGGATGAGCTCGTTCGCCATGACGCCGGGGAGACCCTCGACGTGGGCGATGCCGTCGGCCGCATCCGTGACGGTGCCGACCTCGTTCGCGCCAGAACCGGTGGGCTCGTAGGCCGAGACGAAGTCCTTCAGCGCGTCACGGATGACGTCGGGGCTGATGGTGATGTCTGCCATTGTCTTCCTTCGTTGTGCGGGCCCAACGGCCCCAATTGCTTCCGCAGGGAAGCGTTCAGCCTGCGAGCCTCGACCGGAGATCGGCGAGGCGGGACGAGATGCTGCCGTCGATCACGTCGTCGGCGATCTGCACGCGGATACCGCCCACGACCTCGGGGTCGACGACCTCGTTGATCGAGACGGGGGCTCCGTACGTGCGCGAGAGCGAGTCGGCAAGGCGCTGCCGCTGCGCATCTGCGAGCGACTTCGCGACATGCACTGTCGCGACGATGCGCCCGCGCTCTGCGGCCACCACGGCGATCGCGTGATGCAGCGCCGAGCGCACACGACGGCCGTTCGGCTGCTGGACGAGCGAGCTCACGATGAGCACGGTGCCCGCGCTCACCGACGTGCCGAGGATCCGCTCGATGAGCTCGCCCTTCTTCGACGCGTCGCCGAGTCGAGCTCCCAGAGCCAGTTCGAGTTCGGGATTCGTCGCGACGATGCGGGTGACCTGGAACAGCTCACCCTCGACATCGGCAGACTCGGCCTTCGCCGTCGCGCGGATCGCGACTTCCTCGATCCCGGAGACGAGCTCGGCGGCCTCCGACCAGCGCTGCTCGGCGATCGTTGCGAGGATCTGCTGTGCCGCACTGGACAGAGTCCCGAAGACCCGGTGCACGAGCGCCGACCGCGCAGATTCCTCGGCGGCATGATCCGCGAGCGCGCCGCTCAGCGCCGGCGAGTCGCCCGCCACACGCGCCGCTTCGAAGAGCTCGCGTGCGGTGTCGAGATCGACCGGGGCCGAGGCGAGCGCCGCGGCGCTCGCCTTCAGCGCCTGAGTCGTCGCGCTGCCCATTACTTCGCCGCCTTCTCGGATGCCTCGAGATCAGCGAGGAAACGGTCGACGACGCCCTGAGCCTTCTGGTCGTCGTTCACCGACTCGCCGATGACGTTGCCTGCGAGATCGAGCGCGAGCGTGCCCACGTCGCTGCGCAGCGAGACCATCGCCGACTGGCGCTCGGCCTCGATCTGCGCGTGCGCGGCCGCCGTGATGCGGTCGGCCTCCACCTGCGCGCCGGCCTTCGCCTCGTCGACGATCTTCTTGCCGTCGGCGCGCGCGCCCTCGCGGATCTCGCCCGCCTCGCGGCGCGCATCAGCGAGCTGCTGCGTGTACTCGGCGAGCGCGGCCTCGGCCTTGCGCTGCGCCTCGTCGGCCTTCTCGATGTTTCCTTCGATGGCCGCCGAACGGGCGTCGAGCATCGTCGTCAGACGAGGCAGCGCGACCTTCCAGACCACCACGAGGATGACGATGAAGCACACCGCCGACCAGATGATGTCGTAGATGGCCGGGATCAGCGGATTCGGATCCTCTTCCGCGGCGACCGTGACAAGAGCGTTCAGCATCCTGTCTCCTTACGTGTCAGCTGCGAATGAATCAGTATCCGAAGATGAAGCCCGTGGCGATGCCGATGAAGGCGAGCGCCTCGGTGAAGGCGATACCGATCCACATCAGCACCTGGAGGCGGCCGGCGAGCTCGGGCTGGCGGGCGACCGACTCGATCGTCTTGCCGACGACGATGCCCACACCGATGGCCGGGCCGATGGCGGCGAGACCGTAGCCGACCGTGGCGATCGAGCCGTTGACCTCAGCGAGAACCATAGAAGCGTCCACTGGATTTTTCCTTTCGTAGGGCGGCGCGCGAGGAACGCGCCGTCAGTGCTCTTCCGCGACCGCGAGCTGGATGTAGACCGCGGTGAGGATCGTGAAGACGTAGGCCTGGAGGAAGGCCACCAGGACCTCGAACAGAGTGAAGGCGAATCCGAATGCGAGCGTGCCCGCACCCAGGGGGATCCATCCCCCGCCGATGCCGAAGAAGAAGAAGTGCGTCGCCGAGAAGAACAGCACGAGCATGAGGTGCCCGACGATCATGTTCATCAGCAGTCGCAGCGTGAGCGTGACGGGCCGGATGATGAACGTCGAGAGGAACTCGAGCGGCGTCACGATGAGGTACAGAACCGGCGGGACGCCCGACGGGAACAGCGCGTTCTTGAAGAAACCGGAGGGGCTCTTCTTGATACCCGCGTAGATGAACGTCACGTACGAGATCGCGGCGAGAAGCAGCGGGACAGCGATGACGCTCGTACCGGCGATGTTGATGCCGGGGATGATGCCCGTCATGTTCATGAACAGGATCATGAAGAACATCGTCATGAGCAGCGGCACGAAGCGGTCGCCGTCCTTACGGCCGAGAATGTCGTGCGCGATGCTGACGCGCACGAAGTCCATGCCCATCTCGACGATGCTCTGGAACCGCCCGGGGATAACCCGCATACGGCGCGTGCCGATGAGGAGGAGGATCACAAGGATCGCCGTCGCGATGAACTGCGCGAGGTTGATACGCGTGAACTCGATCGGACCGAACTGGAAGATCGCGGGAGGGAAGAAGTCGATGATCGAGGGAGGGTGGAATGCACCCTCGCTGTTATCGGCAGAGGCGATCAGCGTCACGGCGTGTGTCAACGTGTGGCTCCGGCTTCGTCGCTCCGGCACGTCGGCCGGCTGTGGAAGGAAGTCGCACCTGCCACGCCCGATGTCAACATCGGCATCCGAATGGGGGGATCGGCAGGAACGACACTCAGCCTATCAAAAGATCGGCGGCTTCTACTACGCGTCGAACTTGCGCGCACCCGGCTCCGCGTCGGGGGTCGCGTCGCCGTCGTCTGCGGCGCCGTCCTCCCCCGGCAGCGTCACGTCCGTGTAGGGAACACGGGCGCGGAGCATCGCGATCGCATCGATCGCGAGCGAGGCGACGACGCTCGCGACGACCGCGAGGAAGAAGACCATCGGCACGATCCACGGCTGACCGCGCAGCACGAGCATCGCGACGATGAAGAGGATCAGTTTGACGATCCAACCACCGAGAACGATCCCGAAGAAGATCGGCACATAGAGATCGTCACCGAACCAGCGATTGGCGATCAGGATGCTCGCCGCCGTCAGCAGCATGAGCACGGCGGTGATGCCCGCCCCGGCGAGCGCGCTCAGCGCTCCGTCGGATCCGGCGACCGCGTACCCGATCAGCCCTCCGATGACGGCGATCGCGGCCGTCGCGATCGCCCCCCAGACGAGGGCCGTACGCAGGACCGGGGTGCTCGAGAGGGCGGGGCGAGACATCTGGGGCTCCTGTGGTCGCGCGCCGTTTCGGCGCGGGGCGGGGGCGCGGTCACCGCGGCCCGTGCGGACCCGACGAGCGTATCCTCCCCGGCTGGGGATCCTCATCTGCTGTCTGGGTCGACGCGGATCCCGTTGACGACGATGAGGTCGATGGCGAGCGACGCGATCCCGAGCGCGGCGAGCGTTCCGTATGCGGTCGCGGCGTGTGTCCACCCTGCCGCGAGCACCACCGACAGGCCGGTGGCGAATGCGGCGATCTTGACGAGGAAGAGCGCGAGGAATCCCGCGAAGGCGAGCGCCGCGTATGCGGCCATGCCCTCGCGCCGGCGCAGCAGCATGATGAGGCAGGCCGTCAGCGCGGGAAAGACGAGCCCCACGGCGCCGGCGACGGCGCCCGTTCGGGCACCCTCGGGCCCGACGACACCTCCCGAGATGAGCGCTGCGACGGCGGCCGCCACGACGCAGAGCGCGACCCCCACCAGTGTGGGGACGAGAAGAGGCATCGGTCGGCTCACGGCAGGGTCCTCAGGATTCGGATCTCTCGGCTTCTGGATCGCGAGCGCGACGCGCCTTCGACGGCACGAGCGCCAGCACAAGGCACGCCGCGATGCCGACGACGCCGTAGGCGACGGCGAACCAGTACTCACCGAACCAGTGACCGCCGAACCAGTTCGCTCGGGTGAAGAGGTACATGAGGAGGACCGTGAGCGACGCGATCGCCGTCCATGCGTAGAAGATGAGCGTCGCGTCGCGATCCGAGTGCCCCATGTCGAGCATGCGGTGGTGGAGGTGCTCGCGGTCGGGTGAGAAGGGCGACTTTCCGCGACTCATCCGGCGGATCACCGCGAGCCCGAAGTCGAGCAGCGGCAGCATCACGACGATGATCGGCAGGAGAACCGGGATCAACGTTCCCAGGATCTGCGAGCGACCCGTCACATCGGGTTCGAGCGCGGCGGGCGGGAGCTGCCCCGTGATCGCGATGCCGCTCGTCGCCATGAGAAGACCGAGCACGAGCGCCCCGGTGTCCCCCATGAACATCTTCGCGGGATTCCAGTTGATGGGAAGGAAGCCCGCGCACGCGCCGACGATGACCGCGGCGATGAATGTGCCGAGGTTCGCATAGCTCGTGGCGCCGATATCGCGGACGAGGATGTACGAGTAGACGAAGAACACGCCGTTCGCGATGAGGCACACACCCGCGACGAGGCCGTCGAGGCCGTCGATGAAGTTCACGGCGTTCATCACGATGACGATCGAGAACATCGTCAGGATGATGCTCACCCAGCCCGACCAGACCGTGATCCCCCCGATCGGCAGCGCATAGATCTGCACCCCGCCGCCGATGGCGATGATCCCCGCAGCGAGGAATTGCGCCCCGAGCTTGATCATCCAGTCCAGATCCCACAGATCGTCTGCGATGCCGATGAGCGCGATCAGCAGAGTCGCGCCGAGGATCGACCAGACGACGCGCGGTTCGACCCAGAAGATGTCGAAGTAGTCGAAAGTGCGCGAGATGAGGAAGGCGACGACGATCCCGAGGAACATCGCGACCCCGCCGAGGCGGGGCGTCGGCCGCGTGTGCACGTCCCGTTCGCGCACGGCCGGGTGCAGGCGGTAGCGCAGTGCGATCCGCCAGATGGCCCACGACAGGACGAAGGTGATCGCCGCCGTGATGAGGATCGTGAGGAGGTAGAGCCTCACCCCGACGGATCCTCTTCGTGCGGCTCTTCGAGCAGGTCCCCGAGAACCTCGCGCAGCCGATCCCGGCTGATAGCGCCCTCGCGAAGCACGCGTACGGCGGGCTCGCCTCGGCCGCCGGCGAGCGAGGTCGCGTCGACGATCGTCGAGGCGACTCCCGTCGGGACCGGACCATCGTCCAGGTAGAGGGCGACCGTCTCGCCGAGCATGGCCTGCGCGGATGTGACGTCGATCGCCGCCGCTTCGCCCGTGCGGTTCGCGCTCGACACCGCGAGAGGCCCTGTCTCGGCGAGCAGCTCCAGCGCGATCGGGTGATCGGGCTGGCGCACGGCAACGGTCCCCTGCGTCTCGCCGAGGTCCCACGTGAGCGACGGCTGCGCGGGAAGCACGATCGTCAGGCCGCCCGGCCAGAATGCCTCGACAAGCCGGGTCACTTCGTCGGGGACGGACTCGACGAGGGCGTGCAGCGCGTCGGTCGAGCCGACGAGCACGGGCGGCGGCTGCTGGCGCGAGCGACCCTTCGCGTCGAGAAGCTTCTGCACGGCGGCCGGGCTGAACGCGTCGGCCGCAACGCCGTACACCGTGTCGGTGGGCGTGACGATGACGTCACCGCGCGAGATCGCCTGGCGCGCTTGGCGCATTCCGGAGAGCATCTGCTCGCGTTCGCGGCAGTCGAAGACGGGTGGCATCACGACATCGATTGTAGGGATCCGTTCTCCGGGACCCCTGTCGGCGCGCGCCGATCACGGCCGGATTGCGGTCGTCGCCCTCTCGCGCGTCGTGAGGTCGGGGTGCGTCGACGCCCCGAGCCAGCCGTCGGCCGCCAGGAGCGCGCGGATCGACTCGCCCTGCCATTCGCCGTGTTCGAGGACGAGAGTGCCACCCGAACGAGCGAGCCGCATCCCGACGCGGCTGATGACGCGCACGACGTCGAGGCCGTCGGCCCCGCCGTAGAGCGCGACCGCCGGATCGTGCCTGCGCACCTCTTCGTCGCGCGGCACCGCATCGTCGGGGACATACGGCGGGTTCGAGGCGACGACGGCGACGCGCCCGTCGAGATCGTCGAACGCATCAGAGAGATCGCCGTGGCGCAGGTCGATGTCGGGCGCAAGCGCCTCGACGTTGCGCCGGGTCCAGGCGATCGCCTCGTCGGACCGCTCGACGGCGTGCACGCGCGCATGAGGCACCTCGGTCGCCATCGCGAGGGCGATGGCCCCGCTGCCGGTGCCGAGGTCGACCGCGATGGGCGCGGGATCCGCGGCTGCGGTGAGCGCGTCGATCGCAAGTTGGGCGACCATCTCGGTCTCGGGACGGGGCACGAACACGCCGGGGCCGACGCGGAGCGCCAGCCGGCGGAAGGGGGCGACGCCCGTGATGTGCTGCAGGGGCTCACGCGCGGCGCGGCGGGCGACGAGACCGCGGTACGCCTCGTGATCGGCGGGATCGAGCGCGTCGCCGCGGACGAGCGCTGCCTGCACCTCTCCCCTGCTCGCCGCCGGTCCGAGGATCCAGGCGAGCAGCAGCTCCGCGTCGACGGCGGGGTCGGGCACGCCCGCCTGGGCGAGCACATCGGACGCGCCGCGCAGGGCGTCACGGAAGGGGATCCGGGGGGAGTCGTCGGGCACGAGACGACCCTATTGCGCCGCGCCGATGAAATCCTCCGTCACAGACCTGTCCCGGTGTCGTCGCGGCCCCGTAGGCTGATCGGCAGGGCCGCCGGGGTTCCCGGGGCGGCCTGTCGACCCGATCTGAAAGGCATATCGATGTCCGCGATCCACAATGACATCTCCAGCGCGTTCGGCAAGACGCCGCTCGTCAAGCTCAACCGCGTGACCGACGGCGCCGGCGCCGAGGTCTACGGCAAGCTCGAGTTCTTCAACCCCGGTTCGAGCGTGAAGGACCGCCTCGGCGTCGCGATCGTCGACGCGGCGGAGGCCTCGGGCGAGCTGCCGGCCGGCGGCACGATCGTCGAGGGCACCTCCGGCAACACGGGCATCGCCCTCGCCCTCGTGGGAGCGGCTCGCGGCTACAAGGTGATCCTCACGATGCCGTCATCGATGTCGAAGGAGCGCCGAGTGCTCCTGCGGGCGTTCGGCGCAGAGCTCGTCCTCACCGACCCGGCGAAGGGCATGAACGGCGCCGTCGAGGAGGCCAAGCGCATCGTCTCCGAGACGCCCGGCGCGGTCCTCGCCCGTCAGTTCGAGAACGAGGCCAACGTCAAGATCCACCGCGAGACGACGGCCGAGGAGATCCTCGCCGACACCGACGGCGACGTCGACATCTTCGTCGCCGGCATCGGCACGGGCGGCACGATCTCGGGCGTCGGTCAGGTGCTCAAGGAGAAGAAGCCCGGCGTGCAGATCGTCGCCGTCGAGCCCGCAGACTCGCCCCTTCTCAGCGAGGGCACGGCAGCGCCCCACAAGATCCAGGGTCTCGGCGCGAACTTCGTTCCCGACATCCTCGACCGCTCGGTGATCGACGAGATCCTTCCCGCGCCGCTCGACAAGGCGGTCGACACGGCCCGCGATCTCGCGACGAAGGAGGGCATCCTCGCCGGTATCTCGTCGGGCGCCGCCGTCTGGGCTGCCGTCGAGGTCGCGAAGCGCCCGGAGAACGCCGGCAAGAAGATCGTCGTCGTCGTGCCCGACACGGGCGAGCGCTACGTGTCGACGTTCCTCTGGGAGCACCTCCGCGACGACTGACCCGGCACCGCTCTCGAGCGGCGCGGTTCTCGGCGGGCGGCGCGGATCCTCCGCGTCCCGTCCGGGATCCCGCGCCGCTCGCGTCGTCTCCGAATCGATTGGCTCGCACTTCATGGGAATCGGCATCCGCGAGGACATCTCCGCAGCGCGTCGGAGGGATCCCGCCGCGCGCGGCGCGCTCGAGATCGCGCTCCTCTACCCCGGCCTGCACGCGATCTGGGGGCACCGGCTCAGCCACGCGCTGTGGCGGCGCGGCCTCCGCTTCCCCGCGCGGGCGCTGTCGCAGCTTATGAGGTGGATCACGGGTATCGAGATCCACCCCGGCGCCACCATCGGGCGGCGATTCTTCATCGACCACGGCATGGGCGTCGTCATCGGCGAGACCGCCGAGGTCGGCGACGACGTCATGCTGTACCACGGCGTGACTCTCGGGGGCACGTCGCTCGACAAGGGCAAGCGCCACCCGACTCTCGGCGACGGCGTTGTCGTCGGATCCGGTGCCAAGGTGCTCGGTCCTGTGACGATCGGCGCGCACAGCGCGGTGGGCGCCAACGCCGTCGTCACGCGCGACGCCCCGTCCGACAGCATCGTGGTCGGCGTCCCCGCCAAGGCGCGCGCCCGTCGATCCAACGACCGCGTCCGCGACATCCTCACTGCGCCCGAGTACCTGATCTGACGGCACGCGCCAGCTCGTCCCACCGATCTCGGGGTCGCGCCGGCCACGGAATGGCGTCCCGCACGCGCTCAGATACTGACTCCACGCCGAGATGCTGACCAGATCGCCCGATCCGTCAGCACCTCGCGCCGCTCTCAGTACGTCAGCGTGGGCCAGGGCAGCGGGCCCCTCGCCGCCTCCAGTTGGGCGGCGAGCTGCAGGATCGCGGCCTCTCCCCCGGGCCGGCCGACGAGCTGCACGCTCCACGGACGCTCGCCCTCCTCGGATGTGACGGGAACCGTGATCGCGGGCAGCCCCGAGACGTTCACGAAGCTCGTGTGAGGCGCGTAGCTGCACTGCCGGGCGAAGTTCTCCTCGGGGTCCACGGACGAGAACCAGCCAACCTTCTGCGGTTCCATCGCGAGCGCGGGCGTGAGCACGGCGTCGAAGGGCGCGAACGCCTCGATCGTGCGCCTTTCGAACGCAGCCGCGGCCTGGTACCCACCGATCACGCGCTCGGCGCTCATCGCGCGACCCTCCCGCACGAGCCACGCGGTCAGCGGCTCGGTGAGCGCGTCGAGGTCCGCGTCCGGGACTGGAATCCGTGCGGCCGACGCACGCCAGAGGGTCGCAAACATCTCGGGATAGCCCTCGGGGCGCCAGTCCGCCTCGTCGACAGCGTGCCCGGCAGACACGAGGATCGCGGCGGCACCGTCATAGGCGGCGCGCGCCCGCGGGTCGAGACTCGTGTCGGTCCACCCGTCCCAGGGAGTGACGAGCGTGGCGCCGATCCGGAGTCGGCCCGGATCGCGGCGCAGCGCGGCACTCGCGCCCCCTCCCTCGGGATCCGGTGCCCGCGTTGCGTAGCTGTGTGGCGCGGATCCCGCGAGCGCGTCGAGGAGGTACCCGACGTCCGCGACCGAGCGCGCGATGGGGCCGGCCGTCGACAGACCACCGGGCGACTCGAGCCCGTTCGCGAACGGCAGCCGACCGCGCGACGGCTTCAGCCCCACGACGCCGACGGTCGCGGCGGGGATCCGAATGGATCCGCCGCCGTCTGACGCGGGCGCTGCCGGGAGAAGCCCCGCGGCGACTGCTGTAGCCGCTCCGCCGCTCGATCCGCCCGCCCCCGTATCGGTATTCCACGGATTGCGAGCAGGAGGGGCGATCGCGCTCTCCGTGTAACCCGTGAGCCCGAACTCAGGAGTGTTCGTCTTGCCGAGGCTGACGGATCCGAGCCGGTCGAGCGCGAGCGCGAGCGGATCCGAATCTGCGGACAGGTTCTCGGCGAACGCACGAGAACCGTAGCGCGTCGGCACGCCCGCGCGGGCGACGAGATCCTTGTCGGCAAGGGGGACGCCCCACAGGGGCGGCGCGTCGACGGGCGGATCCCCGAGATCAGCCGCCTGCGCGAGCGCTCTTTCGGAGATCACCTCGACGAATGCACCGAGTTCCCCCGCCGCGTCTATCCGTTCGAGGAAGTGACGGGCGACGTCGACGGGAGATACCTCCCCGCCGCGCAACGCCGTGGCGAGGCCGACCAGACTCTGCTCGAAGAACTCCACTCCCCCATCCTGCCGTGCCCGCAGGGTCGGAGAAGCACACACGATCGGGCGACTTCCCTGGACACGTCCGACCGTGTGGACTCCTCCGACTATGCCATCGTCGCTGCTGTGTTCGCCTACGCCTTCGACCAGGCCGTGCAAGCATGGGCTGTGGCCAGGAGATCGAGGTCTTGACCCGTGCACGCTGCGTGTGACGTGGTTCGATCAGTGAGGGGGACGTCATGGATGACATCGGAATCAGCGCGAGCGACAGCACGATCGCTCTGCTCGTCGCTCTGACAGCGGCACTGATCGGCACTTCTCTCGTCAGTCACCGGCGCAGGAGGCCGTTCATTCCGTGGTCGAATCGCGTGGTGCGCGCGGTTCTCACGGACGCGATCGTCGTCGCTTGGATCACGTTCGTGGCGTTCGCTGTGTCCTCCGCGGTTACGCAGCACGCCGCCGCTGTCGTCGCCCTCGGGCTGCTCGTCGTCATCGCGGATGGCACGGTCCGACACCAGCTCGAACGACGACGCACGCTCACGGCCGACATGCACCCTGAAGCGCAGGCCTGAAGCTCATCGCGTCATGTGCTCCATTCCCGTCGGGCGGAGCACACGACGCGCTCAGCGCAGCGCGTGCGTCTCGATGTAGCGGCGGAGGGTCTCGGCGTCGTCGGGGAGCTCCGTGACCTGCTGCGGGGCGTCGAGCATCGCCTGCAGTTCGGGCGAGTACTCCACCTCGACGCCGATGGCCTCGCGGATCGTCTCGGCGAACTTCTGCGGCTTCGCCGTCTCGAGAACGAGCATCGGCACGCCCGACTCGACGTGCTCGCGCGCCACCTTGACGCCGTCGGCCGTGTGCGGATCGATGAGCTCACCCGTGGACTCGTGCACGTCGCGGATCGTCGCGAGGCGGTCGGCGTGGGTCGAGGATCCGCTGACGATGCCGAACTCCTCAGTGAAACGGGGGCGCTCGGACGCGACGTCGAAGAAGCCCTGCTCATCGAGCTCGCGCCAGGCGGCGGCGACGCGCGGAGCATCGCGGTCGAGCAGCTCGAAGATGAAGCGCTCGAGGTTCGACGCCTTCGAGATGTCCATCGACGGGCTCGATGTCGCGAGCGTCTCGGCGGCAGCCCGGGGCCGGTACACGCCCGTGCGGAAGAACTCGTCGAGCACGTTGTTCTCGTTCGTCGCGAGCACGAGCCGGTGCACGGGCAGACCCATCTGCCGCGCGTAGAAGCCCGACAGGATGTTGCCGAAGTTGCCCGACGGAACCGTGAACGACACCTCGGCCCAGCCGCCGGCATCGGTCGCGCGCAGCCACGCCCAGAAGTAGTAGACGACCTGCGCCGTGATGCGGGCGAGGTTGATCGAGTTGACCGCGCCGAGGCGCTGCGCCCGCTTGAAGTCGAGGTCGCCGGCCAGCTGTTTGACGAGGTTCTGGCAGTCGTCGAACACGCCGTCGACGGCGATGTTGTGCACGTTCTCGTCGTCGAGTGAGAACATCTGCGCCCGCTGGAACGCGCTCATCCGCCCCTGCGGAGACAGCATGAAGACGGAGATGCGCTCCTTGCCGCGCAGGGCGTGCTCCGCGGCGGATCCGGTGTCTCCCGACGTCGCACCGAGCACGTTGAGGACGTCGCCCGTGCGCTCGAGGGCGTACTCGACGACCTGGCCGAGGAACTGCATCGCCATGTCCTTGAAGGCGAGCGTCGGGCCCTCCGACAGGCCGACCAGCGTGACATCGCCGACCGAGCGCAGCGGAACGACGTCTCCCGGGAAGTCGGCGTACGCGGCGGCCGTCATCCGCGCGAGGTCGTCGCGGGGGATGTCCGTCGCGAACAGCCCCAGCACCTCGGTCGCGAGATCCGGGTAGCTGAGCCCGCGCCAGCGCTCGAGCGTCTCGCCGTCGACCTGCGGCATCACCTCGGGGACAGCCAGGCCCCCATCGGGGGCGAGCCCCTCGAGCAGGGTCTCGCAGTACGACAGCGGCTCCGCGCCGCCTCGGGTCGAGATGTAGCGCACGCAGGTCTCCAGAGTCTCAGGACGGCACGGGGTTTCCATTATCGCAGGTCCGTTCCTTCACTCGCCTCCGCACCTCCGCGGGCAGAGCCTCGGAATGATCAGCGAAGCGGGTATGCCCCCGACGCCGCTGGCATCGGGCTTGGCGGGGCTCGCTCTGCGAGCCGGGACTGCGGCGGCGGGGGCATACCCGCGTAGCGGAGCCACCCCGCCAGAGGTCACTCCCCCAGGTTTTCGAGGCGTTCGGCCTCGTCGGCCGCGACGCAGCTCGAGATCACGGGATCGAGCGCTCCGTCCATGACCGCGTCGAGGTTGTACGCCTTGAAGCCCGTGCGGTGGTCGGCGATGCGGTTCTCGGGGAAGTTGTACGTGCGGATCCGCTCCGAGCGGTCCATGCCGCGGATCTGGCTCTTGCGCGCATCAGCCGCCTGCGCCGCCAGCTCCTCCTGCTGCTTCGCGAGCAGGCGGGCGCGCAGCACGCGCATCGCCGCCTCGCGGTTCTGCAGCTGCGACTTCTCGTTCTGCATCGACACGACGATGCCCGTCGGCACGTGGGTGATGCGCACGGCGGAATCGGTCGTGTTGACCGACTGCCCGCCCGGGCCGGACGAGCGGTACACGTCGATCTTGAGGTCGTTCTGGTCGATCGCGAGCTCTTCCGGCTCGTCGACCTCGGGGAACACGAGCACGCCCGTCGTCGAGGTATGGATGCGCCCCTGCGACTCCGTCGCCGGCACGCGCTGCACGCGGTGCACGCCGCCCTCATACTTCAAGTGCGCCCACACGCCCTGCGCGGGGTCATTCGACGAGCTCTTGAACGCGATCTGCACGTTCTTGTAGCCGCCGAGATCCGACGGATCCGAGTCGATGATCTCGGTCTTCCATCCCTGCGCACTCGCATAGTGCGAGTACATCCGCAGCAGATCGGCCGCGAACAGAGCGCTCTCGGCACCCCCCTCGCCCGCCTTGATCTCCATGATCACGTCACGAGCGTCGTCGGGATCGCGTGGGATGAGAAGCCGCCGCAGCTGTTCCTGCGCCTCGACGAGCTGCTCCTCGAGGGCCGGGATCTCCTCGGCGAAGGCCGCGTCCTCGTCGGCGAGCTCGCGCGCCGCCGAGAGGTCGTCGGCGACCCGCGTCCACTCCTCGTGGGCGCGCACGATCCTTGACAGTTCGGCGAAGCGCCGGTTCACTCGCCGGGCACGCGAGGCGTCGGCGTGCACCGCCGGGTCGGAGAGTTCCTCCTGCACCCGGCGGTGCTCGTCGATCAACGACTGAACGGACTCGAACACGTCGCTCAGCGGATCAGCGGATGTCGGTGTCGTGGCTCTGGCCGCGACCCCCGCCCGTCGGCGCGCTCTTCTGCATCTGCACGAGGAACTCGACGTTCGAGTCGGTCTCCCTGAGCTTGTCGAGGATGACGCCGAGTGCGTGCTGCTGGTCGAGCCCCGCGAGGGCGCGGCGCAGCTTCCACGTGATCTTCACCTCATCGGAGCTGAGCAGCATTTCCTCGCGGCGCGTGGACGACGCGTTGACGTCGACCGCCGGGAAGATGCGCTTGTCGGCGAGCTGGCGGCTGAGGCGCAGCTCCATGTTGCCGGTGCCCTTGAACTCCTCGAAGATGACATCGTCCATCTTGGATCCGGTCTCGACCAGCGCGGTCGCGAGGATCGTGAGGGATCCGCCGTTTTCGATGTTGCGGGCCGCGCCGAAGAACTTCTTCGGCGGGTAGAGCGCCGATGCGTCGACACCGCCCGACAGCACGCGACCCGAGGCCGGTGCCGAGACGTTGTAGGCGCGGCCGAGGCGCGTGATCGAATCGAGCAGAACGACGACGTCGCGGCCCAGCTCGACGAGCCGCTTGGCGCGCTCGATCGCCAGCTCGGCGACCGTCGTGTGATCTTCGGCCGGTCGGTCGAAGGTCGAGGCGACGACCTCGCCGTTGACCGAGCGCTGCATGTCGGTGACCTCTTCGGGCCGCTCGTCCACCAGCACGACCATGAGGTGCGACTCGGGGTTGTTCTGCGCGATCGCGTTCGCGATCTGCTGCAGGACGATCGTCTTTCCTGCCTTCGGGGGCGCAACGATGAGGCCGCGCTGCCCCTTGCCGATCGGCGCGACGAGATCGATGATCCGCTGCGTGAGCTTCTCGGGCGCCGTCTCGAGGCGCAGACGCTCCTGCGGGTAGAGCGGCGTGAGGCTCGAGAACTCGACGCGTCCGGCCGCGTCCTCCACCGACAGGCCGTTGACGGAGTCGACCTTGACGAGCGCGTTGTACTTCTGGCGCCCGTTCTGTTCGCCCTCGCGCGGCTGCTTGATCGCGCCGACCACGGCGTCGCCCTTGCGCAGGTTGTACTTCTTCACCTGGCCGAGCGAGACGTAGACGTCCTGCTGTCCGGGGAGGTAGCCCGTCGTGCGCACGAACGCGTAGTTGTCGAGCACGTCGAGGATGCCCGCGATCGGGATGAGGACATCGTCGTCGTTGATCTCGGGCTCGAACTCGTCCTGCCCGCGACCGCGAGCGCGCTTGCCGCGACCGCGGCCCTGTGCGGATCCGTTCTGCTTCTGCTGCTCCTGAGCCTTCGGCGAGCCGCCGTTCTTCTGGCCGTTCTGGCGGTCGTCGCCCTGCTTCTGGCGGTCGTCGCCCTGCTCGCCGTCCTGCTCGGACCCGCTCTTCTTGCGGCGGTTGCGGCCGCGCCCGCGGCGCCCACGCCCCGAGCTCTCCTGCTCGTCGCCTCCGTCGGCGCGATCGCCGCTCTCGGAGCCGTCGGACGAGGTGTCGCCGTCGCTCGCGTCCGACGTGTCGTCGGCACGCTTGTCCTGCGCGGATCCCTTCTCGGTCTCCTTCGCGTCGGCCTTCTTCTCCGGCTCGGAGGCCTCGGGCTTCGCGTCGGAAGCCGACGCGGCGACGTCCTTCTCGGCAGCCGCTTCGTCGGAGGCAGGCTTCTTGCGCGAGCGGCTGGCGCGCGCGGGCTTCTTCGCGGCGGCGTCGTCTGCCGGGGCCTCCTCGGCCTCAGCGGGCACGACGGCCGGCGCCACGGCGTCGGACTCGGCGGGCGCTTCCGTGGAGGCCTTGGCCGTACTGCGTCGCGGAGCCTTGCGCGCGGGCTTCTCGGCCGCGGCGGCATCGGCCGAGTCGGACGCTGCCGGCTCGGAAGCCGGAGCCTCGCCTGCCGTCTCGTCCGCCGGAGCGGCCTTCTTCGCCCGCGAACGCGTGGCGCGCGCCGGCTTCTTCTCGGCTTCGGCAGCCTTCTCGCCCTCATCGGGCTTCTCGGCGGCCTCGCTCGTCGACGCGGCCTCATCGGCAGCCGGAGCGGCCTTCTTGGCACGCGAGCGCGTGGCGCGGGCGGGCTTCTCGGCCGGTGCCTCGGCCGTCTCGGCGCCATCGCCGGAGGCCGCGGCCTCCGCGGCCGCCTTGTCGGCTTCGATCTGCGCCTTGGTACGCCGCGGCGCGCGCTTGCGGGGTGCCTTCGGCGCCTCCTCCGCAGCGGTCTCCGAGGCGGCCGGCGCCTCCGCGGAGGAAGCCTCCGCGGACGCCGGGGCCTCAACAGTTGCCGCGGCTGCGCCGGACGAGCTGGCCCGGCGGGGCGCGCGCTTGCGGGTCGTCGTCGACTTCTTCGCCGACGTCGCCTGCTCCGCGGCCGCGATGGCCTCGTCGATCTGGGTCTGGTCTGCGGCGGCGCTTTCGCCGCCGGTGTTCTCGGTGGAGGGTGCCACGAGTGCTCCTTGCTTCGGGATGTATCAGAGCCGATCCGCACGCGGAGAAGAGTCGCGCCTACGCGCTGACACCTACGTTGCTCCGCGAGAACGGGAGGTTCGCGCAGGAGGAGTCGAGGATCCGTGCGGGGCTTCGCAGAATTGCGACGGAGGTTCAGAGTTCGTGCCCGTCAGGCACCCTCCGCTGGTTCCCTCACTGTACCACCCATGAAGTCGACGGCGAGCATGAGCGCCTGCCACGATCCGCGGGTGTGCTCCTCGGCGACGGCGGCCGCTTCGAGACGCCGTCCGGGCCCGTCCGCGAGGACCAGAACACTGGGGCCTGCCCCCGAGACGACGGCCGCGAAGCCGCGGGCGCGCAGGGCGCGCACGAGCGCGTCGGTCTCCGGCATCGCCTCGGCGCGACGGTCCTGATGCAGCCGGTCCTCCGTCGCCGCGAGCAGCAGATCCGGGCTCTGCGTGAGCGCCGCGATGAGCAGCGCCGAACGGGAGACATTGAAGACGGCGTCCTCACGCGACACCGCGGGATCCAGCACGCTGCGCGCCGTCGACGTCGACATCGTGCTCTGGGGCACGAAGACGACGGGGGCGACGCCGCGATGCACGAGGAGCTTCTTGTGCTGCGGGCTCTCCTCGTCGGTCCACGCGATCGTGAGCCCACCGAACAGGGCCGGCGCCACGTTGTCGGGATGCCCCTCGAGTTCGGTCGCGAGACGCAGCAGATCGGTGTCCGACAGCTCGGCGCGACCGGCGAGAAGCCCCTTCGCCGCGAGCAGCCCCGCGACGACGGCAGCGCCCGAGGATCCGAGGCCCCGTCCATGCGGAATGCCGTTGTTCGCCGCGATGCGCAGGCCCGGCGCGGGGATCCCGACCGACTCGTACGCATATCGGATCGTCCGGGCGATGAGATTCGATGCGTCGGTGGGGATCTCGTCGGCCCCCGTTCCTTCGACGGAGATCTCGAGTTCGCCCGCCTCAAGCGCCGTGACGGTCAGCTCGTCGTAGACGCTCAGCGCGAGCCCGAGGGTGTCGAAGCCGGGCCCGAGGTTCGCACTCGTCGCGGGCACTCGCACCTCGACGGTGCGCGCGCCGTCGCTCGCCTGCATGGTCAGTCGCCCTCCACGCGCAGCACCGTCACGACGCGCTCGACGACGTCGCTCGCGGCGAGACGGTCGACGGTGTCGCTCAGCGCCTGCTCGCGCGCCTTGTGCGTACCGATGACCAGACGCGCGCGGCTCACGCCGTTCTCGTCCTCCGACACCGACTGCTCGACGGTCGCGAGCGAGACGCCCCCGTCGCTGAGGATGTTCGCGACCGTCGCGAGCACGCCCTGCTCGTCCGTGACGTCGAGGGTGATCTGGTAGCGGGTCGTGATGCGTCCGATCGGCGCGATGGGAGCCTCTCCTCGCGCGGATTCGCCGACCCCGACACCACCGGCGATGTGACGCCGCGCGGCGGAGACGACGTCGCCGAGAACCGCCGAGGCGGTCTCGATGCCGCCTGCTCCGGCGCCGTAGAACATGAGCGGGCCCGCGGCCTCGGCCTCAACATAGACCGCGTTGTTCCCGCCGTGCACGCTCGCGAGAGGGTGCTCCCGGTCGACGAGGGCCGGGTAGACGCGCACCGAGATCGCTTCGCCATCGTCGCCCTCGGCGGGGAGACGCTCGCACGTCGCGAGCAGCTTGATGACGAACCCGGCCTTGCGTGCGTTGTCGATCGCGGCGGCGTCGATCTCGGTGATGCCCTCGAGGTGCACCTGGTCGAGCGGGACGTGCGTGTGGAACGCGAGGCTCGCGAGAATCGCTGCCTTCTGCGCCGCGTCGTGCCCGCCGACGTCGGCCGTCGGATCCGCCTCGGCGTAGCCGAGCGCCTGCGCATCGGCGAGGACGGCGTCGAAGGCGGCGCCCTCTTTGTCCATGCGGTCGAGGATGTAGTTCGTCGTGCCGTTGACGATGCCGAAGATGCGCGTGACGCGGTCTCCCGCGAGGGAGTCCTTCAGCGGGCGGATGATCGGGATCGCGGCAGCGACGGCCGCCTCGTACGACACCGATGCGCCGACCTGATCCGCCGTGTCGAAGATCTCCGCGCCGTGCGTCGCGAGGAGGGCCTTGTTTCCCGTCACGACATCGGCGCCCGATCCGAGAGCGTCGAGGATGTGGGTGCGCGCGGGCTCGATGCCGCCCATCAGCTCGATCACGATGTCGCTGCCGACGATGAGCTCGTGCGCGTCCGACGTCAGCAGCTCGCGCGGCAACGGGACGTCGCGCTCGGCGTCGACGTCGCGCACCGCGATCCCCGCGAGCTCCAGGCGTGCTCCCGCACGCTCCTCGAGCTCGTCGGCGTGGTCGAGCAGCAAGCGCGCGACCTGCGAGCCGACGGAGCCGGCCCCCAGAAGCGCGACGCGCAGAGTTCGGTGATCGATCATCTCTCTCCCTCGGTGTGTACAGGGTGCAGGGCAGGACTCATGCGTCCCGCCCGAGGCCCGTGTCGCGGGCGAGGAGATCGTCGATCGTCTCGCCGCGCAGGATCACGCGGGCCTCTCCATCGCGCACCGCCACGACGGGCGGGCGCGGGACGTGGTTGTAGTTGCTCGACATGGCCGCCGAGTAGGCCCCCGTCGACGCGACCGCGACGAGGTCTCCCGGCGCGACGTCGCCCGGCAGGAACTCGTGATCCACGACGACGTCGCCCGACTCGCAGTGCATCCCGACGACCCGAACGAGAGCGGGAGCTCCGTCGCCCCGACGCGAGGCGAGCCGCGCCGAATACTGCGCGCCGTAGAGCGCGGGACGGACGTTGTCGCTCATGCCGCCGTCGACGGACACGTAGAGGCGCTCCGCGGATCCGGTCGGTGTCTCTACCGCGACGGGCTTGGTCGTGCCGACCTCGTACAGCGTGACGCCGGCGGGGCCGACGATCGAGCGCCCGGGCTCGAACGCGAGCGTCGGCACGGCGATGCCGCGCGCGGCGCACTGCTCGGCGACGGCGTCGACGATGCCGTCTGCGAGCTCCTCGATCGGCGCCGGATCATCGGCGCGCGTGTAGGCGATGCCGAATCCGCCGCCGAGGTTAAGCAGGGGGATGTCGCCACCCGCGAGCAGGCGCTCGTGCAGGGCGAGGACGCGCGACGCCGACTCGCGGAAGCCGTCGACCCCGAAGATCTGCGAACCGATGTGGCAGTGCAGACCGACGAACTCGATCGACGCGAGCTGGCGGATCCGCGCGACGGCACGCTCGGCCTCGTCGAGCGAGAATCCGAACTTCTGATCCTCGTGGGCGGTCGCGAGGAACTCGTGCGTGTCGGCGTGCACGCCGCTGCGAACGCGGACGAGCACCCGCTGCCGCGCGCCGAGCCGCTCGGCGATCGCGCCGATCCGTTCGATCTCGATCTCGGAGTCGACGATGATCGTGCCGACGCCCGCGGCGATGGCACGCTCGAGCTCGGTGGCGCTCTTGTTGTTGCCGTGGAACCCGATGCGGTCGGCGGGTGCGCCTGCGGCGAGCGCGGTCTCGAGCTCGCCTCGCGAGCACACGTCGACGTTCAGGCCGGCTGCGAGCATCCACCGAACCACGTCGGACGTGAGGAAGGCCTTCCCGGCGTAGTACACGCGTGCCTCGCCGCCGTGACGTGCGGTCGCCGCGCGGAAGGCCCGCTCGGTGCGCTCGGCGCGGTCGCGAACGTCCTGCTCGTCGAGGAGAAGCACCGGGGTGCCGAATCGCTCGACGAGGTCGGTCGCGCGCATGCCACCCACGACGAGGACGCCGTCGTCGTCGCGGCGCGCGGACGCGGGCCAGACGAGATCCGCGAGGTCGTTCGCGTCGTCGGGCACCGCGAGCCAGTCGGGGGCGAGCGCCTGAGCGGGATCGTGCGCAGTGACCATCGAAGTGGATCGACCTTACGAATTCGGAGGTGACAGGAGGCGCGCCCGCTCGAGCCGGGCGCGGCGGATCACCTCAGTCTACGGGGATGGGGTGCGGCGCCGAATCCGCGCGAGACGTCGCGTCACATGCGCTCGGGCGCGCCGACGCCGAGCAGCCCCAGCCCGTTGCGCAGCACCTGCCCCGTCGCGTCGTTGAGCCAGAGCCGCGTGCCATGGACGTTCGCGATCGGCTCGTCGCCCTTGGGGGTGACGCGGCAGTTGTCGTACCACCGGTGGTAGAGGCCCGCGAGCTCCTCGAGGTAGCGGGCGACCCGGTGGGGCTCGCGCACCTCGGCGGCGAAGCCGACGACGCGGGGGAACTCCTGCAGGGCACCGAGGAGCGCCGATTCGGTCTCGTGGGCGAGCAGCTCTGGCCGGAACCCGTCGCGCGTGACCCCCGCGTCCACGGCGTTCTTGGCGACGTTGACCGTCCGGGCATGCGCGTACTGCACGTAGAACACGGGGTTGTCGTTCGTACGCTTCTTGAGCAGCTCGGGATCGAGCGACAGCGGCGAGTCGGCCGGATAGCGCTCGAGCGAGTACCGCAGCGCGTCGGTGCCGATCCACTCGCGCAGATCGTCGAGCTCGATGATGTTGCCCGCGCGCTTCGACAGGCGCGCGCCGTTGACGGACACCAGCTGGCCGATGAGGATCTCGATGTCCTTCTCGGGGTCGTCGCCCGCGGCGCCCGCGAGCGCCTTGAGCCGGTGCACGTAGCCGTGGTGGTCGGCACCGAGCAGATAGATCTTGTGTTGGAAGCCGCGGTCACCCTTGTTCAGGTAGTAGGCGGCGTCCGCGGCGAAGTACGTGTAGACGCCGTTCCCCCGGCGGATCACACGATCCTTGTCGTCGCCGAAGTCGGTCGTCTTCACCCAGACCGCGTCGTCGGCGTCGTAGACGTGCCCCTGCTCGCGCAGGCGGTCGACTGCCTGGTCGATGAGGCTCGGGGATCCGGCGTGCAGATCGCGCTCCGAGAACCACACATCGAAGTGGACATTGAACTTCCGCAGCGACTCCTGGATCTCGGCGAGCTGCAGGGCGTACGCCGCGTCGCGCACCGCGTCCTGTCGTTCGGACTCGGGAAGCTCGAGAACTTCGGGGTGCTCCTCACGCACGCGCTCGGCGAGCGCGTCGATGTAGGCACCCTTGTAGCCGTCCTCCGGCGCCTCCGCCCCCGTCAGCGCCGCGGCAACGCTCGCACCGAAGCGGTCCATCTGGGCGCCTGCATCGTTGATGTAGTACTCGCGTGCGACATGCGCACCGCTCGCCTCGAGGAGTCGCCCCGTCGCGTCACCCAGCGCAGCCCACCGCGTGTGCCCGATGTGGAGGGGACCGGTGGGGTTGCCGCTGACGAACTCGAGGTTGATGCTGTTGCCGGCCTGCGAGTCGTTGCGCCCGTACGCATCCCCCGCCTCGACGATCGTCCGGGCGAGCTGACCGGCAGCGGCGGCGTCGAGTCGGATGTTGATGAACCCGGGTCCCGCGATCTCGACCGAAGCGATGCCGTCGACGCCCGTGAGCTCGTCGGCGATCTCCTGCGCGAGCTCGCGCGGGTTCGTCCCGATCCGCTTCGCGAACTTCATCGCCGTGTTCGTCGCCCAGTCGCCGTGGTCGCGGTTCTTGGGCCTCTCGACCGTGATCTCGCTGGCCGTCGCACCGAGAGGATCTCCCGGGCGTCGCCTGTCCGCGACGGCGTCGAGGGCGGCGAGCAGAACGGAGGAGAGGGCGTCGGGATTCATAGGCCTTCAATCTTACGAGGACATATTCTGTGTCCATGCCCCGCATACGTCGCTTCCTCGCCGCTGTCGGCGTCGTCGCGCTCGGATCCGGGATGCTCGGGGCCTGCGCGAGCGCGTCGGGTGACGCCGATCGCTCCGACGACGGCCGCGACCTCTCGCTGCCGCAGGCGTCGGACGTGCGCGAGGCCGAGCCGTCCCTGCTCATCTTCGGCGACTCGTGGACGTACGGCCTGGCCGCCTCACGACCGGGTGGCGGCTACGCGTATCTCACGGGTGAGCTTCTCGGCTGGGACACGACCGTCGACGGCGAGAACGGCAGCGGGTATCTGCGCACCGGCCAGCACGGCGGCACATATGGCCCGCGCGCGGCCCAGCTCGATCCCGTCCTGGATCCGGACATCGTGGTCGTGCAGGGATCCATCAACGACCGACGGCAGGACCTATCGCGCTTTCGCGCCGCGGTCGACGAAGCATGGAACACCTTCACCCGGCACTACCCGGACGCAGACATCGTGGTACTCGGACCGGCGCCGCACGCGCTGCCGGTCGAGCCGGGGATCCTGCGGGTCGAGGAGATGCTGCGCGCCGCGGCCGCCGATCACCACCTGCCCTATATCTCGCCTCTCGCCGACGAGTGGATCACGACCGCGAACTACGACGCCGTCATCGACACATCGCCCGAGGGAAACGCCCACCCGTCGGATGCGGGCCACGCCTACCTCGCCGAGCGGCTCGTCGACGCGCTCGGCGAGCTCACGATCCACGAGGAGCCGCTCGTCGCGCTCGAGGAGACGGAGACTCCCGTGGAACGGGGCTGACACGGATTCAGCCGGTCACGCAGCGGTACTCGCTCTCGTCGTCCGTCGACCCGAATCCCTCGTACTCGACCCCGCCGGATACTCGCGCATCGACCGCGTTCGAGGAGCCGGCGGCTCCCGCCGAGCGGGGCCAACGCGGATTCAACGGGTCATGCAGCGATACCCCTCGCATCGTCCGCCGAACCAGACCCCACGTACCCCGACCACACCGGAAACTCGCACACTGGTCGCGCTCGAAGAGACGGCGGCATTGCCGGCGTCGGGACGGTCCCGTCGCCGTCAGGCGTCGGCGCGGCGACGGAACGCCGCCCGATCCGTGATGCTTCCGGCGGAAGGAAGCCCCGCGAAAGATGCGTCGCGGCCGATTCCCCGCGATGATGGTGTGCGAGCCGTCGACGAAGGGGACCGTCCGTGACCGCACACGCACGTGCCGTGCCGCGCGGAGCCGTCTCTCCGCGCGCCGCGCTCGCACCCGCACTGACCGTGTGCCTTGCGGCGCCCGCGTTCTTCGTGCTCGAAATCGCGTGGCTCGGCTGGATCCTCTCGGCCGTCGGCCTCGCGCTCGCATGGATCCTCGAATCGAGGGCGAACCGCGCGGGCGTGAACGCGGATTCCGGCGGCGCCCCAGGCCTCACGCGAGATCTGGCGCTCATCGTGCTGGGCCTGATGATCGTCAGCATCATCCCCCTCGCCGCCGAACTGGACAACGCGGCGATGGCGCGGTTCACCCTTGCGCTTGGCGGGGCCGTCGCGGCCCCCTACCTCGTCTCGCGGTTCGTCTTCCGCGACCGCGCGATCCGCTTCCCGTGGCGCGCGGGCGGACGCTGGCACCCCGCGCAGTGGACGTGGCTCGTGGCCGTGCTCGTGCTGGGCTGGCTGATCCTGCCGTTCTACTTCATCACGAGCGGTGTCTACCGAAACTGGCCCGTCGTCGACTCCCCCGACCTCATCGCCCGCCTGTTCGTCGGCGTCGGCGCGGTCGGAATCTGGGACGAGCTGTTCTTCATCTGCACCGTCTTCGCGCTGCTGCGCCGCCACTTCCCCGCCTGGGCCGCGAACCTCCTGCAGACGATCGTGTTCGTCTCCTTCCTCTGGGAACTCGGATACCGCGCGTGGGGCCCCGCCCTCACCATCCCCTTCGCGCTGCTGCAGGGCGTGATCTTCCTGCGCACGCGCTCGCTCGCCTACGTCGTGACCGTGCACCTGCTGTTCGACGCCGTGGTGTTCGCCGTGCTCGTCCACGCCCACAACCCGGGCATGCTCGACGCGATCTTCCTCGTGAAGTGAGGGCCCCGCGGGTCCTCGCGCCGAGGTGATCCCACCCGCGGAACATCCCACGAAGGCGGGCGTCCGCCTCGCAGGCCATTGCGTTTGGGAGGCCCCCCGGAGCCCCACACAACGGAGGGGATCCGCGTTCGGGAGGAGCCTCCCGCAGCACGCACCCTCCAAAGTGCAATTGCCGTCCGTCAGGACGCAGGTGGTCCTCCGCTGAGGGCCCCTCGCGACGACGTACTCCTCACCCGTGCAACACCACACCAAAGAGCGGATCCGGCTCCGCAAAGCACTGCGTCTCGGAGGGGATCCGCGTTACGGAGGAGCCTCCTGCGGAATGCGCCCTCCGAAGTGCAATTGCCCTCCGTCAGGATGCAGGTGGTCCTCCGCTGCGGGACCCACGCGACGACGCACTCCTCACCCGTGCAACACCACACCAAAGAGCGGATCCGGCTCCGCAAAGCACTGCGTTTCGGAGGGGATCCGCGTTACGGAGGAGCCTCCCGCGGAATGCGCCCTCCGAGGTGCAATCGCCCTCCGTAAGGACGCAGGTGGTCCTCCGCTGCGGGACTCACGCGACGACGTACTCCTCGCCCGTGGAACAGCACACCAGAGAGAGGCTCCGGCCCGCAGCACATTGCACTTCGGAGGAGAACCACGTTCGGGAGGAGCCTCCCGCAGCACGCACCCTCCAAAGTGCAATCACCCTCCGTCAGGACGCAGGTGGTCCTCCGCTGAGGGCCCGGCAGGACCCGCACGACGGGAGTGATCCTCACCCATGGAACAGCGCACCAAAGACAGGTTCCCTGACCCGCGGAACATTGCGTTTCGGAGGAGAACCACGTTCGGGAGGAGCTCCCCGCTACATGCACCCTCCGAAGTGCAATTGCCCTCCGTCAGGACGCAAGCGACCCTCCGTTGGGGCGGGTCGGGGGCGGGGCCGGGCCTCCGACACCGGTACGCGGCCCTCCGCACGAAAGTCAGCCGCGACGAACGTCCGGGATCCGCACACGGCGCCGCCATAGCCGCGCTAGGAGCCCGCAGGGCTCCCCTCGAACGTCATCGCGTTTGGTCGCCAGTGAGCTCCGGATGCCCCATATTCGCTCCATGTGACCTTCAGCACGTCGACGACTGCCCTCGGCGCGGGCGAAGCGCTCTGGTCCCGAGCGGGATGGGCGGGACGCGGATGACACGCCAGACCCCAACCACTCTTTCTGGCCGGTAACCCGATGCCGCAGCGCCGGGGAACGAAAAAGGCGGGGCCAACCGGCCATTTCTAGCCAGTCGACCCCACCTATACTTGGGTGCCCCCGGAGGGAATCGAACCCCCGACCTTCGGTACCGGAAACCGGCGCTCTATCCCCTGAGCTACGGAGGCGGACCGAATGAGCTTATCAGGGGACGCGGGGCGTTCCGCACGCCGCGCGGCGCACGCAACGCCCCGCGCGTGTCACGACCGGCGCCGGTAGGCGGCGGCCCCCAGGCCAAGGCCCCCGAGGCCCGCGATGAGACCCGCGGCACCGAGCGTGATCGGCAACGCCTGCGACGGCGCCGCATCGGCCGAGCCATCCGCATCCCCCGCACCAGCCGCACCAGCCGCATTAGCCGAGTCGGCCGAGTTGGCCGCATCAGCGGAGTCAGCCGAGTCGGCCGCACCAGCGGAGTCAGCCGCATCAGCCGCATCAGCCGCATCAGCCGCATCAGCCGCATCAGCCGCATGCTCGTTGTGGCCTTCCCCGGAACCGCCCACTGCGAGCTCAAGCGTCGGCGCGGGCGCCTCGAGCTCGTGGGAGTCCTCGCCCTCGGCCGCGACTTCGGTCCACGACGTGGATCCGTCCTCGCAGTTCTGCTCGACGGGGAATGTCAGGGTTCCTTCCGCATCGTCGGCAAGGCCGACGAGCATCTGGACCTCACCGCGCAGCTGCGCCGGGATGGGATCGACGGCCGTATAGGTGACGGTCGACACCCGGCCGGCGTCGCCGCCGCGTTCGACGTCGATCGTCCAGCCGGCCTCGGCGACCGGGTGCACGCCCGACAGCCCATCGGGCACCATGATTGCGAGCGACGTCGTCGGCGAATCGTCGCAGCCGTGGTTGAAGCCGAACGTCAGTGTCGCCTCGCCTCCGGCGACGGCGTCGCCGTCTGCCGAGATGCCGACGTGAGCCTGGGCTGCCGCCGGCGCGAGCACGAGGCCCGCCGCGAGCGCGACGCCGAGCGCCCCGAGGGCGCCCTTCCGAGTCGTGTGAGTGATGGTCATGTTCTCGTCCTTCGAATGCATGCGGAACGCACCGGCCGTCTGCGACGGCCGGGCGTGGGGGTGATTCTCAGGAGAAGAGGGGCGGCCCGCGCACACCGTTCGCCGCAACCACGCGTGTGAGTCGACGAATCCGCGGCGCCGGGAGTGCGAGGACCCGAGGAACGGTGGGGAAGGATCCGTCGGGGACGAGGGCTCGCGCAGCCGCCCGCACCCACGAGGTACCGTGACGGATCGCGCGTTCGCCGTACCCGAGGATCGCGATTGTGACGAGCGCGGCGACAACGTGAGCGGCGAGCATGGGCGCGTCGTCGGATCCGGCCGTGGTCGGGGCGACGGAGATCGGCACCCCATGGCGATGTCCCCCGTCGACGACCGACCCCGCGTGCGGCGCTCCGAGCATTGCGAAGACGCCGTGGAACGCGGCCTGCGCGGCCGCGGTCGTGGCGGCGATGCGCGGCAGGCGCGGGTGGGATCCCATGAGCAGGGCCGCGGGCCCGATGAGGAGGACGAGCATCCCGAGGACGATCGTCGGGGCGGGCGCGGCGCCCCCGCCCAGCGTGTGCGAGACCGCCGCCAGCAGCGTCGCGACCGCGGAGGCACTCGCCCCGCGCGCCGCGAGCCTCTGGCGGCGGGTCACGTCAGCGCGCCGTGCGGCGGTAAGCGAGGTCGCGGATGTCGCGGCCCTTCTCGATGCCCTTGCGCTCGAACGCCGTCATGACCCGGCCCTCGAAGCGCTCGGCCCACTCCCCCGCGAAGTCCCGCTCGAACTCGGGCGCGGCGTCCATGACATCACGCATCTGCAGGGCGTAGTCCTCCCAATCGGTCGCGAGGCGCAGCACCCCGCCGTCGCGCAGCGCGCGGCCGGCCAGCGCGCCGAAACCGTCCTTGATCATGCGGCGCTTGTGGTGGCGCTTCTTGTGCCAGGGATCCGAGAAGAAGATCCAGAGCTCATCGGCGGACCCCTCGGGCAGCAGCGTCTCGAGCACCTCGGGCGCGTTCGCCTCGACGACACGCAGGTTCTTCGCGCCCTCCCGCTCCGCGTCGAGCATCGTGCGCGCGAGACCGCCGACGTACACCTCGACGGCGAGGAAGTCGGTGTCGGGGCGCGAGCTCGCTGCGCTCACGATCGCGTGGCCCTGCCCCGATCCGATCTCGACGATGAACGGCGCTTTCCGCCCATATTCCTCTTCGGGAATGAAGCGCGCATCCGGGTGCACGGAAGTCGACGCAGCGTCACGCGGCACGTCGAATCGATAGAAGGGCGACAGCTCCTCCCACGCGCGCTCCTGCGCGTCGGACATCCGTCCGCCGCGGCGGACGAACGAGACGGGAGACGTGCGGTGCGTGCCGGGTTCAGCCATGCCCACCAGATTACGGGGCCCGGCTCACTGCTCCCCGACGGTCACGAAGTCGATGAGCTCCTCGACGCGGCCGAGGAGGGCGGGCTCGAGATCGCGGAACGTCGTGACTCGCGAGAGGATCCGCTGCCACGCGAGACCGAGGTCCTCCTTCGTTTCGGCGGGCCAGCCGAGACCGCGGCAGATCCCCGTCTTCCAGTCCTGGCCACGCGGCACGACGGGCCACTTCTCGATGCCGAGCGCGGCGGGCTTCACGCACTGCCACACGTCGACGAACGGGTGGCCGACGATCTTCATGTGCTTGCCGTGCGGACCGCGGAGGATCTGCCGCGCAATGCGCTGCTCCTTGGATCCCTCGACGAGGTGGTCGACGAGCACGCCGTATCGCCGCGTCGCCGTGGGCGGCTCGTCGCGCAGCAGCTCGTCCAGCAGATCGAGGCCCGCGAGGAACTCGACCGCGACGCCCTCGGCCCGAAGATCGGCACCCCAGACCTTCTCGACGAGTTCGGCGTCGTGCTTGCCCTCGACGAGGATCCGGCTCGGCAACGCGACGCGGGCGCGATCGTCCGCGGCGACGAAGGATCCGGAGGCTGTTCGTGTGCGGCCCTGCGGCTTCGCGCGCGCCTTCTCGAGGATCACGGGCTCGCCCTCGATGAGGAACCCGCCCCCGAGCGGGAAGGATCGTTTCCGGCCCTTCCAGTCTTCGAGCTCGACGTTGCCCGCCTCGACGCGCGTGATCGCGCCGCACCAGCCGTCGCCAGCGACCTCGACCACAAGATCGAGCTCGGCCGGGACCGGCTTCGACACTTTCTTGCCCTTGTCGCGCCACCCTGACGCGAGGACATCGGATCCGTACCTGTCTTCGAACATCCCCACGAGCGTACGACGTCTGGACGCGCTGCCCCGGGATTCACTCTTCCGTTGTCGGTGGTGATCCCTAGGATCGAGGAGGGCGGATCGATCTCCGCTCGCAAAGGGGGAATCCGGGATGGGCTCACGACGTACGACCGCGATCGCGGCCTTGGGTGTGGGTGTTGCGCTGGCCTTCGCCCCGTTCGCCGCGTCCGCTGCCGAACCGCCCGGGCTCGGCGCTGAGTACGTCCACGACGAGGTCGACGCGCTCAGCGCATCGGAAGAGGCCACCGCGAACGAACGGCTCGCAGGCCTCAAAGCCGAGAGCGACGTCGAGATGTGGGTCGTCTACGTCGACGAGTTCACCTCCCCGAGCGACTCGGCCGAGTGGGCGAACGCGACCGCCGAGATGAACGGGCTCGGCACCGATCAGTACCTGCTGGCGATCGCCACCGAGTCGCGTCAACTGTTCCTCTCGACGCCCGTCAGCGGCGGCATCGACGACTCCGGCGCCATCACCGTGGAGGAGCATGCGGCGGACGCTCTGCGCGACGACGACTGGGCAGGCGCGGTCGACGCCGCGGCGGACGAGCTCGCGGCCCAGTCCGCGCCGAACCACACAATCTGGTGGGTCCTCGGCGGGATCCTCGCGATCGCGGGCCTGATCATCGCGACGCTCACACTCATCGGGCGAGCGCGGAAACGTCGCGCCGAACGAGCGGCCGAGGAACGGCTCGCGGCAGAGCTCGACGAGCTCCGCACCCGCGCAGCGGGTCTCCTCGTCGAGATGGACGACGCGATCCGCACGGCTGAGCAGGAGCTCGGCTTCGCGGTCGCGCAGTTCGGCACGGAGGCCGTCGCCGAGTACGAGACGGCGCTGAAGAGCGCCCGGGCGTCTCTCGATCGGTGCTTCGGCATCCAGCGCGCGCTCGACGACGCACCCTCCGAATCGCCGCAGGACGAGCGAGAGAAGTACGACGAGATCATCCGGCTTCTCACGCAGGCCGACGCCGATCTCGACGAGAAGGCCGAGAGCTTCGTCCGCCTGCGCGCCCTGGAACAGAACGCGCCGGACGTGCTCGAGCGGCTCGCCGCCCGGCTCACGGCCGGCGCCAGTGCGCCCGAGCGGATCGATGCCGAGATCGCGCGCCTCCGCGAAACCTACGCGTCGGTTGCCATCGACGACATCGAGGACAATGCCGACGAGGCGCGAGCCCGTCTGCGCTTCGTCGACGCCGAGCTCGCCGAAGCCCGCGCGCACCTCGACGCGGGCGAGTCGGGCGAGGCCGCCCTCGATCTTCACGACGCCGAGCAGGGGCTCGGGCAGCTCGACGAGCTCGTCGACGCCGTGCTGGCCCTGTCCGCGCAGTTCGACGAGGCCGAGGAGCAGGCGCGCGAGACGATCGCCGAGCTCGAGACCGACATCCGCCGCGCGCGATCGATCGACGATCCCGATGGCCGCGTCGCTCAGGCGATCGCCTCGACCACCGCGCACATCGCGGCCGCACGTGACGCCCTCACGGGGTCCGAGCGCACTCCCCTGCGCGCTGCCGAGGCGCTCGACGCGGCGAACGACGAGATCGATGCCGTCGTGGAATCCGCGAGACGCGCCGAAGAGGCGAAGACGAAGCGCCTCCGGCAGATCGACCAGACCGTTTCCCAGGCGCAGAGCTCGATCGCGCAGGCCGAGCGCTACGTGAACACGCGCCGCGGCGGCGTCGGCGGGCCGGCGCGATCCCAGCTCGCCCAGGCCCGAGCAGCGCTCGATCACGCGCTCGCCGCGCGCGACGCGGATCCCGTCGAAGCACTCGCCCAGGCCCGCCGCGCGCGAGACGCCGCGCAGCAGGCCCTGTCGACAGCCCAGGCTGATATGCGCGGCTACCAGCCGTCCGGATACGGTGCCCGCGGACGCCGCTCGTCGGGCGGCCTCAGCGGCGACATCATCGGCGGGGTCATCGGCGGGCTCGTGGGCGCCGCCGTCTCCGGGGGATCTCGCCACGGAACTGGCTGGGGACGCAGCTCGCGCGGCGGCCTCGGCGGGCTCGGATTCGGCGGCGGGCGCGCGGGCGGACTCGGCCGCTCGAGCGGGGGCCGCAGGAGCGGCGGGCGCCGATTCTGATGCGCCGCACCCCAGAGCCGGCACATAAGAAGGCCCGGAAGACTTCAGACCACTCCCTCACGACACCCACCGAAAGGCACATCACATGAGCAAGCAGTCCATCTTCGGTCGCATCTCGACGCTCATCCGAGCGAACATCAACTCGCTGATCGACGAGGCCGAAGACCCGCAGAAGATGCTCGACCAGCTCGTCCGCGACTACACGAACAACATCGCCGACGCCGAGTCGGCGATCGCCGAGACGATCGGGCAGCTCCGCCTCCTCGAGCGAGACAACGCCGAAGACAAGAAGGCGGCGCAGGAGTGGGGCAACAAGGCGATCGCCGCGAGCCGCAAGGGCGACGAGCTCCGCGCCGCCGGCGACACCGCGGGCGCCGACAAGTTCGACAACCTCGCGAAGATCGCCCTGCAGCGCCAGGTGTCGACCGAGAACGAGGTCAAGGCCGTCGAGCCGCAGATCCAGCAGCAGCAGCTCATTGTCGACAAGCTCAAGGATGGGCTGAACGGCATGAAGCAGAAGCTGGAGCAGCTCAAGGGCAAGCGCAACGAGCTCGTCTCGCGCGCCAAGATCGCCGAGGCGCAGAACAAGGTGCACGACGCGGTCAAGTCGGTCGACGTCATGGATCCGACGAGCGAGCTCGGCCGCTTCGAAGAGAAGGTGCGCCGCCAGGAGGCCCTCGCGACGGGCAAGGCCGAGCTGTCGGCGTCGAGCCTCGATGCGCAGTTCGAGGAGCTCGAGGACGTGGGCGAGCTCACCGAGGTCGAGGCGCGCCTCGCGGCTCTCAAGTCGGGCGGCGCCTCCGGCTCGATCACGGCGGGCTGACGCGCGGAGGGCGCCTCCCGGCGATCGGGGCGGCGCCCTCCCGTTCCCGCTCGAAAAGGAGGATGATCGGGATATGGCACGGTTCGTCGTCGTCCCCCAGTGGCAGGGCTCCCCGTCCACTCGCGCCATGGCGCTCATCGACGGAGCGGAAGCGATCGCAGGAGATCTTCCCCGCTCCGCATCAGTGCGGGTCGAGGTTCCGTACGAGGCCGGCGAGAGCCTCAACACCTCCGTGCTTCGGGCGAGCACCCTCCGGCGCGTGTCGGAGCACGTCCGCGAGACGTTGGACGGCCTCCGCGACGAGCGCACGGTCGTGATCGGAGGAGATTGTGGCGTCGCCGTGCCCGCGATCGGACACGTCGCAGGCGACGATCTCGCCGTCGTGTGGTTCGATGCGCACGGTGACCTCCACTCCCCCGACACCTCGCCCTCCGGTGCGTTCGCCGGCATGGCGCTGCGCGCCGTCCTGGGAGGTGCGCCCGACGGGCTCGGCCTGGCACCGGGCAGAATCTCCCCCGAACGCGTCGTGCTCGCCGGCGCGCGGGACCTCGATCCGGCGGAGTCCGACTACATGCGTACCGCGGGCACACACCACCTCCCCGCGACGGACATCGCCGAACGACTCGCAGAAGCCATCACCGCGACCGGCGCCCGTCGCGTCTACGTGCACATCGACCTCGACGTGCTCGATCCGGCGCACATGTCGGGCGTCGCGGATGCTCAGCCGTTCGGCATCGAGCCGTCCGCCCTCGTCTCGGCGATCGCGACGATCCGCGAGCTTCTCCCGCTCGCGGGCGCGTCGATCACGGGTTTCGCCCCGCGATCCCCCGCCTCCGCGGTCGACGACATGGGCGCGATCCTGCGCCTCGTCGGGGCGCTTGCGAAGGACTGATCAGACGTAGGCCGAAAGCGACTCGCGCACCGTGATCGACGCACGGTCGATGCCATTCGCTGACGTGAGGTGCTCGACGACATCGGCCGTGGCGAGGAACCCGCCGAGCAGCGTCACGTGCGTGTCGTTCGCGTTCTCGTCGCAGAGAACCTCGTCGGCGTAGGCGATCGCGGCGCGCGTCATCGCCGTGCCGGGCTTGCAGAGCTCGCCCGTCCCGGGAGCGCCTCGGCGCACCGAACGGTCGAGCCAGGTGACGGTCATGCGAGCAGGGGCCGCAATCCGCCCAATCCAGCTCGCGTCAGGAACCTCGAGGAACACGCGGCCCGACGCGCACAGCGGGAGGGTCGCGAGCATCGCCTCGGCCTCGGCGAGCGCGTGCTCGTCTGCGACGACGAGGTGCTGCACGCGGGCGTGGCGCCGCGCGCGGCAGGCGCTGTCGTCGTGGGCGGGGGTGAGGGATCGGGCCGTCATGATTCCCCCATCATACGCCAAGAGGGAAGGCTTACCTAACCCTTGAGGGGCGGGACCGGATAGCGACCGGCGATCGCCAGGCGGTTGAAGGAGTTGATGGAGATCGCGATCCAGCTGACTCCGACGTACTCCTTCTCCGAGAGAATCCCGCCGACACGGTCGTACACCTCGTCGGAGACCCCGTCGCGATGGATGAACGTGTACGCCTCGGCGAGCTCGAGCGCGGCGCGCTCGCGGTCGCTGAAGACGCCGGAATCACGCCAGACGGGGATCTGCCCGAGCTCGTCCATCGTCACCCCTGTGCGCTGCGCGCGCTCGACATGCACCCTCATGCAGTAGGCGCAGCCGTTCAGCTGCGAGCAGTGCAGCTGCACGAGCTCCCGGAGGCGATCGTCGACGCCATACTCGCTCGCGATGCGGCCGACTTCCTTCGAGAAGGCCTCGAGCGAGCGATAGGCGCTCATCGCCGACCGGGACAGGTGCACACGCGTCTCACTCATGTCTGCACACTATCGATCGCTGCGCGTTTCAGGGAGTGGGATCAGACTGACAACCTAATTACCTCATATTCTGAGCATCTTGCACCACACAAAGACATCTAACTGATCATATATTCGCGCGATTTCTCCCACCCTCGCGAAGCGCACCAGAATGGAGACATCTCGACGACCGCCGAGCGCCCCTCCCACAAGGATCCGAATCGTGACTGCCCCGCACGCCGAGCTCGACGAGTTCGCGTTCCTCGCCGATGAGGCCCGATATCAGGGCGTCGAGGCGCCGAGCGCGCGGCGCGAGCGGCTCACCCTGCCCGATGGCCGCACCCTGTCGGCTGTGCGATACGGCAACGAAGCGCCACGCGTCGTCTTCCTGCACGGCGCGGGACTCAACGCGCACACATGGGACCGCACCGCGATCGCCCTCGGCCTCCCCGCCCTCGCGATCGATCTCCCGGGTCACGGCGACTCGTCCTGGCGCGAGGACGCGGCATACGTTCCCGCGACGCTCGCACCCGACCTCGCCGAAGGCCTCGGAGAGTGGATCAGCGCGCCGATCGCGCTCGTCGGCCACTCGCTCGGCGGATTCGCGGGCATCGAGCTCGCGGCTCAGCGCCCCGATCTCGTGAGCCATCTCACGCTCGTCGACATCGTGCCGGGCGGTGGCCGCGGCGGCGTCGCGAGCCTCGGCCCCTTCTACGAGCGCCTCGAATTCGGATCCGTCGACGACGTGCTCGATCACGCGGCGGCCTTCGGCCTGGGCGGTGCCCGCGAACAGGCACGGCGCGGGGTCCTCCTCAACACGCGGACGCGCGCGGACGGCGTCGTCGAGTGGAAGCACCACATGGCCCGCCTGCTCTCGCCATCGGCGCCTGACGCGCCGCCCGTCGACATCGATCACGACGCCGGATGGGCCGCCCTCGCGGGCCTCACCGTCGACGTCGCACTCGTCGCCGGCTCCCGCGGATTCCTCACGGAGGACGATCTGCGCGCGTTCCGCGACGCGCGCCCCGGGGATCCCGTCACGATCCTCGACGCTCCGCACAATGTGCAGGAGACGGCCCACGACGGCCTCGCGCGCCTCGTGCGCGCGCACGCCCCGATCTCCTGACCTCCCGGAAGGACCCCGTCGATGACACGCCCCTCGTCGTTCCGCCCGTGGGCCGCGGCCGCCGCGAGCGTCGCCGCCGCCCTCGCGCTCACCGCGTGCGCGCCCGACGCCGCCCCCGGTCCCGCAGGCGAGCCGAACCTCGAGGCCACGCTGCGCGTCGGCCTCGTCCTCGAGCCGACGAATCTCGACATCCGGCGCACGACGGGCGCGGCGCTCGAGCAAGCCCTCATCGACAACGTCTACGAGGGACTCGTGACGCGCGGCGAGGGCGAGGAGATCGCCCCGGCCCTCGCGAGTTCCTGGAGCGTCTCTGACGACGGGCTCCTCTACACCTTCACCCTCGAAGAGAACGTGACCTTCCACGACGGATCCGAGTTCTCGGCCGACGATGTCGTCGCCTCTCTCGACGGCACCCGATCCGACGAGGCGATGGCCGGATACGACGATCTGCAGGTCGTCGACACCGTCACAGCGGTCGACGAGCGCACCGTCGAGGTCGCGCTCGCCGAGCCGAACCAGAACCTCCTCTTCACGCTCACGGGTCCGGCCGGTCTCGTGTTCGATGCAGACGACGACACCGATATGCAGACGGCGGCGAACGGCACCGGTCCGTTCACCCTCGCGCGCTGGAACCAGGGCGACAGCATCGAGCTCACCCGCTTCGACGGCTACTGGGGAGACCCCGCACAGCTCGCAGAGGTGGTGCTCACCTACATCCCCGAGGCGACCGCGCTCGTGAACGCCGGGCTCGACGGATCCCTCGACGTGCTCACGGCGGTCGAGGCCGATCTCGCCCCGCAGCTCGAGGACGCATTCGATCTCACGGAGGGCGCGACGACCGACAAGTTCATCCTCGCCTTCAACTCTCGCGCCGAACCCCTCGACGACATCCGCGTGCGCGAGGCACTGCGCCGCGCGATCGACCACGACGCGATCATCGAGGCCGTCGGCGCCGGCCAGGCGCAGTTCGGGCCGATCCCCCGCCTCGATCCCGGATACGAGGATCACTCGGACACCCTCTCGTACGATCCCGAAAGGGCGAGCGAGCTGCTCGACGAGGCCGGGGCGAGCGATCTGTCGCTCGAGCTGACGATCCCGACCGCCTACGCCACGCGCGTCTCGACGCTGCTGGTGTCGATGTTCGACGACGTCGGCGTGACGCTCGAGGTGGAGCCCGTCGAGTTCTCGACCTGGCTGCAGGACGTGTACACGAACCGCGACTATGAGCTCAGCTACGTCAACCACGTCGAGCCGCGCGACTTCGCGACGTGGACCGACCCGGACTACTACTACGCGCTGAACGACGCGGATGCCCTCGCCCAGGTGCAGGACCTGTACGGGGAGGCGATGCGCGAGACCGATGCCGACGCATCCGCCGCGCTGCTCGCCGAGGCCGCCCGCGTCGTCGCGGACCAGCACCCCGTCGACTGGCTGTTCACGCGCAGCGACATCGTCGCGATCGCGCCCGGCATCGAGAGCTTCCCCACCGCCTCCACGAGCACGCGTCTGCCGCTGGCCGACGTGACCGCGACCGCTCCCTGATCCGAAGCCACCCGTGATCCGCTACGCCGTCACGAGGATCCTGCTCCTCGCGCTGGGTCTCGCCGTCGCGAGCGCGCTGATCTTCTCGACGCTCCGGATCCTTCCCGGCGACGTCGCGCAGATGATCGCCGGCACGGAGGGAACGCCCGCCCAGGTGGCTGCGATCCGGCAGGACCTCGGGCTCGACCGCCCCCTCGCGGCGCAGTACTTCGACTGGATCGGATCCGTCGCGACGGGCGACTTCGGGCACTCGCTCGTGACGGGTGCGCCCGTCATCGACGAGATCGCCGCGAAGGCGCAGGTCACGATTCCGCTCGGGGCGATGTCGCTCGCAATCGCCCTCGTCCTCGCCGTGCCGCTCGGCGTGCTCGCCGCCGTCCGCCGCGGTCGCCCCTCGGGCACGGCCCTCAGCGTGGGCGCGCAGCTGCTCGCCGCCGTCCCCGTCGTCTGGGCCGGCCTCATGCTCGTCGTCGTCTTCGCGATCGGGCTCGGACTGCTGCCTGCGCAGGGATTCCCGCGCGCCGGGTGGCAGGATCCGGCGGCGGCCATGCGGGCCCTCCTCCTCCCCGCCGTGACGATCGGCGTCGTCGAGGGCGCGATGCTCATGCGCTTCGTCCGCAGCGCGACGCTGCAGGCGACGGGCGAGGACTTCGTGCGCACGGCGGCCGCCAAGGGTCTCACGCGCACGCGCGCTCTCGTGCGGCACGGGCTCCCCACCGTCGGGCTCTCGGTCGTCACGGTTCTCGGCCTGCAGATCGCAGGGATCCTCGTCGGCGCCGTCGTGATCGAGCAGGTGTTCACCCTCCCCGGCATCGGGCGCATGCTCGTCACCGATGTGGGCGCTCGCGACCTCGTCAAGGTGCAGGGCGAGCTGCTCGTCCTCACGGGCTTCGTGCTCGTCATCGGCTTCCTCGTCGACCTCGCGCACCACGCGATCGATCCACGTCTGCGGGAGCGCACATGAGGTCGCCGGGCTGGCTCGCGCGCCTGTGGCGGATCCCCACCGGGCGGGCCGCCGCGCTCATCGTCGCCGGCGTCGTCGCCGTCGCGGCGGTCGCCCTCGTGTGGACGCCCTTCGACCCGCGGCACGCCGACGCGTACGCGAGCTGGCTGCCGCCCGGCTGGCCGCACCTCCTCGGCACCGACGACGCGGGGCGGGACATCCTCTCGCTGCTCATGGCGGGATCCCGCGTGACGGTCCTCGTCGCGGTCGGCGCAGGGCTCGTCGCGACGCTCGTCGGGATTCTGCTCGCGGCGCTCGGCGCGCTCACGGCACGGCCCATCCGCGAGTCGATCGCCGTTCTCGTCGACATCCTCATCGCCTTCCCCGTCCTGCTGATCGCGATGATGATCTCGGCCGTCTGGGGCGGATCCCTCTGGGTCGTGGTCTGGAGCGTCGGCATCGGATACGGGGTCAACATCGCCCGCGTGGCGCGCGGAGAGCTGCGCCGCGTGAACCGCGCCGACTTCGTGCTCGCCGCCCGCGCGGCGGGGCTCACGCGCGGGCAGATCCTCACGCGCCACCTGCTGCCGAACGTCGCCCCCGTGTTCATCGTGCAGCTGTCCTGGTCGATGGCGGCCGCCGTCCTCGCGGAAGCGGGCCTGTCGTACCTCGGTTTCGGTGCACCCGTGACCGAGCCGAGCTGGGGGCTGCTCCTCAGCCAGCTGCAGGACTACGTCTCGATCCATCCGTGGAGCGTGCTCTGGCCCGGGATCGCGATCACTGCGACCGTGTTCGCGCTCAATCTGCTGGGCGACGCCCTGCGCGAGGCGACGGATCCCGTGCTCTCGCGCCGCGGACGCCGCCCGCAGACGCACACGCCGGAGGTGGTCGCATGAGCCTCGAGGTGGCGGATCTCGCGATCTCGTTCCGCGGCGCGCGCGTCGTCGACGGCGTTTCCTTCGCCGTCGACGACGGCGAGCGGCTGGGACTGATCGGCGAGTCGGGATCCGGGAAATCCCTGACGGCGCTCGCGCTTCTCGGCCTGCTGCCGGACGGCGCCGAGGTGACGGGATCCATCCGCTGGAAGGGGCGCGAACTCGTCGGCCGCGCCGATCGGGAGCTCGCGCGCGTGCGCGGCGACGAGATCGGGATGGTGTTCCAGGAGCCGCGGACGGCGCTCAACCCGATCCGCCCCGTCGGACGACAGATTGCCGAGTCTGCGCGGATCCACCGACGGCTCGGCCGGCGCGACGCGGCGCGCCTGGCGGTCGAGCTCGCCCGCCAGGTGGCGCTGCCGGATCCCGAGGAGATCGTCTCCCGATACCCGCATCAGCTGTCGGGCGGGCAGCGCCAGCGGGTCGCGATCGCGATGGCGCTCGCGTGCGATCCGGATCTGCTCGTCGCCGACGAGCCGACGACGGCCCTCGACGTGACGATCCAGGCCGAGGTGCTCGACCTGCTCGGCCGACTCGCCGATGAGCGCGGCATGTCGCTTGTGTTCATCACGCACGATCTCGCCGTGCTCGCGCAGGTCGCGACGCGCGGCGTCGTGCTCGAGCGGGGACGGGTCGTCGAGCAGGCGCCCGTTCCGCAGCTGCTGTCGAAGCCCTCGCATCCCGTCACGCGTGGCCTTCTGCGCGACGCGACCGCGACACTCTGGCGACCGGAGGGATCCGATGACTGACGACATCCTCCAGGCACGCGGCCTCTCCCGCGCGTTCCGCCTGCCACGACGCGCCCTGTTCGAGCGGCGACGCACCACGACGGCCCTCCACCCGACCGATCTCGAGGTGCGACGAGGATCCGCCGTCGGGATCATCGGCGAGTCCGGGTCCGGCAAGTCCACGCTCGCGCGCCTGCTGCTGGGTCTCGACACCCCGACGACGGGAAGCGTCGAAGTCGCGGGGCGCGACGTCGACGCGAGCGCGCGCGCCCGGCGGCTGCACTGGCTCCGCCGGATGACCGGGATCGTTCTGCAGGATCCCTACGGATCTCTGGATCCGCGCATGAGCGTGGGCCGCATCGTCGGCGAACCGCTCTGGGCGCTGGGCGTCACGGGCGATCGCCGAGCGCGCGTGCGCGAGGTGCTGGTGCAGGTCGGTCTCTCAGCCGAGGCCGCGGATCGGTTCCCGCACGAGTTCTCGGGCGGCCAGCGGCAGCGGATCGCGCTCGCGCGCGCGATCGTGCATCGCCCCGCGCTTCTCGTGGGAGACGAGCCGCTGTCGGCGCTCGACGTCACGGTGCGCGCCCAGATCCTCGAGGTGCTGCGCGGGCTCGTCCGCGACGACGGGATGACGCTGCTCCTCGTGAGCCACGACCTCGGAGTGGTGCAGAACCTCTGCGACGAGGCGCTCGTGATGACCGAGGGGCGCATCGTGGAGCGGGGATCCACGCGCGACGTGCTGCAGCACCCCCATCACGCCTACACCAAGCGCCTGCTCGCCGCCATCCCGACCCTGTGAGGGCGGGGCGCCGGTATCGTCGCTGACATGGCACTCCAGGGCGAATACCTTCCGAGCACCTCCGAATGGGCACGCACCCAGGCCGAGGCATACGAGCAGTCGCAGGGAGCCGAGGCGGCCGAGCTCCGCGGCGCACCGATCATCGTGCTGACGACGGTCGGCGCGAAGACCGGCGGGCTGCGCAAGACGGCGCTCATGCGTGTCGAGCACGAGGGCCGCTATGCCGTCGTCGCGTCGAAGGGCGGAGCGCCTGCGCCGCCCGCCTGGTACTGGAACATCCGGAAGAACCCGCGCGTCGAGCTCCAGGACGGCGAGGTCACCCGCGAATACACGGCCCGCGAGGTCGACGGATCCGAGTACGCGGAGTGGTGGGAGCGCGCCGCCGCCGTGTGGCCCGACTACAACGAGTACCGGAAGAAGACCGACCGGAAGATCGCGGTCTTCGTGCTGGAGTGATCGGCTAAGCGACCCGCTGCCCCTCGCGCCACACACCGCGCACGATCGGCACGGGCGATCCCGGCGGGTGATGGGCAGACGGGGCGCCCTCGTAGGCGTGCACGCGCACGAGATCGGCGCGCCGCCCCGGCTCGATGGCGCCGCGGTCGTCGAGGCCCGCCGCCGCCGCGGGGTGGGCGCTCACGAGCGCCGCGGCCTCGGGAAGCGTGATCGCGCCCTCTCCGAAGAGACGGAACACGGCCTGCATGGGGCTCGCCGGAACGTAGTCGCTCGAGAGGATGTCGAGCACCCCCTCCGCGAGGAGATCCGCTGCGGCGACATTTCCGGAGTGGGAACCGCCGCGCACGATGTTCGGCGCCCCCATGACGACGAGCTGGCCGGCGCGATTCGCCGCGTGGGCGGCCGCGGAGGTCGTCGGGAACTCTGAGATGTGCACGCCAAGCGCCGCCGACTCGTCGACGTGCTCCTGTGTCGCGTCGTCGTGCGCCGCCATCCGGATCCCGCGCGCCGCCGCCCGCTCCGCGAGGGCGCGGCGGTGCACGTCGGAGAACCGCGCGGCCAGCTCGTGCAGCTGCGAGACGTGATCGTCGAACTGCACGCTCGACATGCTGTGCTTGCCGACCATGTACGTGCGGAACGCCTCGACATCGGCGTACTGCCGCTGCCCCGGTGTGTGATCCATGAGCGAGATCATGCGCACCCGCTCGTGCCCGCCGACCTCGTCGAACACCTCGACGACATCGGGGGTCGCGACCTCGCAGCGCAGGTGCACGTAGTGCTCGGCGCGCAGGATCCCGCTGCCCGCCGCGTGCACGAGGGCGTCGATGAGTGTCGGCGTGCGGCTCGAGACGCGGTTCTCTCCGGGGCCGGATCCGATGCGCAGCGCGTCGAGCACCGTCGTCACGCCCGAGGCGGCCATCTGCGCGTCGTGGGCGATGACGGCGGGAATCGGATCCCAGTACCGCTTCGGGCGGGGCTGGAAATGCGACTCGACCTGGTCGGTGTGCAGTTCGACAAGGCCCGGTAGAAGGTAGTCGCCCTGCATGTCCTCACCCACCCGCATCGCGCCTTCCGCGATGTCGGTGACACGCCCGCCCGCGACGCGGACGGATCCGCGGATCACCTCGTCCGGGAGGACGAGGCGGGCATTCGTGAGGATCGTCTCGTGCGTCATCGCGTGGGCTCCTCTCGTGTCGAGAAGAGTGTCGGAAGCGGCTCCACCGACCCGCAGACCGCGTGCGCCGTCATGCCGCCGCCTCCTCTCGCGCGGGGGCGAATCGCCGGACGTCGACGATCTCGTCGCCGACCGATTCGCGCACATCGGCATCGTGGAAGATCGCGAGCACGCCCGTGCCGGCGGCGAGTCGCTCCCGGATCATCTCGATGACAACGGCGCGATTGCGCGCGTCGAGCGAAGCGGTCGGCTCGTCGAGAAGCATGAGCGGACGCTCGCTCGCGAAGCCGCGCGCGATGTTGACGCGCTGCTGCTCGCCTCCCGAGAAGGTCGCCGGCGGCAGGCTCCAGAGCCGCTCGGGGATGTTCAGCCGATCCAACAGCTCCCCCGCGCGCTCACGCGCCGCCGTGCGCGAGACTCCGCGCTCCACGAGAGGTTCCGCGACGACATCGAGGGCCGCGACGCGCGGCACGGCGCGCAGGAACTGGCTGACGTAGCCCATCGTGTCGCGGCGAACGGCCAGCACCTCGCGCGGCGACGCGGTCGAAAGGTCGAGGACCGCCCCGTCGTGCCGCAGCAGCATGCGACCGCTACTCGATCCGTAGCTGCCGAACACCATCTTCATGATCGTGCTCTTGCCCGCACCGGATTCCCCGCCGAGGACGACGCACCTCCCCTGCGGGACGTCGAAGGTGACGTCCCGCAGCACGGGCAGCACCTGGGATCCCTGCATGTGCAGCGTGAAAGTCTTCCCGACGCCGTCGAGAGAGAGCGCGGTACCCGGAGGCATGTGAAGCGTCATGGATCAGCCCTGGAGGATCGAGGAGACGAGAAGCTGCGTGTAGGCGGCCTGCGGATCGTCGAGCACGCGATCGGTGAGACCCTGCTCGATGACTCCGCCGTCCTTCATCACGAGCGTGCGATGCGAGATGAGGCGCGCGACGGCGAGGTCATGCGTGACGATGACGACAGCGAGCCCGAGATCCGCGACGAGCGAGCGGATGAGGTCCAGCAGGCGCGCCTGCACCGAGACATCGAGGCCGCTCGTCGGCTCGTCCATGAACACGAGACGCGGGCCGAAGACGAGGTTGCGGGCGATCTGCACGCGCTGGCGCATGCCGCCCGAGAACGTCGCGGGCGTCTCGTCCATGCGGTCCGCCGGGATCTCGACGCGTTCGAGCCACTCGGCCGCCTGCCGCCGGATGGATCCGTAGTGCCGCGCGCCGTTCGCCATCAGCGGCTCGCCGACGTTGCCGCCGGCCGAGACGTGCATACGCAGGCCGTCGGCGGCGTTCTGGTGCACGAAGCCCCACTCGGTGCGCCACAGCGTGCGCACTTCGCGCTCCGACAGCGCCGAGAGGTCGGCGAGCTCGCCCGTCTGCAGGCGGTAGCGGATGTCGCCCTCGTCGATCCGGAGCCGCTGCGACAGCATGCCGAGAAGCGTCGACTTTCCGGATCCCGATTCGCCGACGACCGCGAGCACTTCGCCGGGCCAGAGATCGAACGACACATCGCGGCAGCCGAACCGCTCGCCGTATGCGTGGCCGGCCCCGGTCACGCTCAGGAGGGGAAGATCGGGGGTCATGCGCTCGCCCTCTCCCGCCGCTCGGCGACGCGTTCGCAATGATCCGTGTCGCTGCAGACAAACATCGCGCCGCCGGAGTCGTCGGTGATGACCTCGTCGAGGTACACACCCTCGGATCCGCAGATCTCGCAGGGCCTGTCGAATCGCTGCGGCTCGAACGGGAAGTCGTCGAACCCGAGGGACTCGACATCCGTGTACGGCGGGACCGCGTAGATCCGCTTCTCGCGCCCGGCGCCGAACAGCTGCAGCGCCGGGCTCTGGTGCATCTTCGGATTGTCGAAGCTCGGCGTCGGCGACGGGGCCATGACATAGCGACCGTTCACCATCACGGGGTAGTCGTACGTCTTGGCGATGTGCCCGTAGCGCGCGATGTCCTCATAGAGCTTCACGTACATGAGGCCGTACTCCTCGAGGGCGTGCAGGCGCCGCGTCTCGGTCTCGCGTGGTTCGAGGAAGCGAAGCGGCTCGGGGATCGGCACCTGATACACGATCGTCTGGCCGTCTGCGAGCGGCGTCTCGGGGATGCGGTGACGGGTCTGGATGATCGTCGCCTGATCGGTGCGCGTCGTCGAAGCCGCGCCCGCGACCCGCTCGAAGAATCGGCGGATCGAGACGGCGTTCGTCGTGTCGTCGGCTCCCTGATCGATGACCTTGAGTCTGTCAGCGGATCCGATGATCGACGCCGTCACCTGCACGCCGCCCGTGCCCCAGCCGCGCGGCATCGGCACCTCGCGCGAGGCAAACGGCACCTGGAACCCGGGGATCGCGACGGCTTTGAGGAGCGCGCGTCGCACGACGCGCTTGGTCTGCTCGTCGAGGTACCCGTCGTTGTAGACGATGCGCGGTGGGCCCATGGATGCCGGGTGCCCGCGCGTCGCGGATGCGACGTGTGGGGAAAGATCAGGGTCGGCCATCGTGATCCTCCCTCAGCCGCCGGATGAGCCCGAGCTCGGCCTGAAAATCGACGTAGTGCGGCAGCTTCAGGTGCTCGACGAACCCCGTCGCCTGCACGTTGTCGCTGTGCGCGATGACGAACTCCTCGTCCTGGGCGGGGCTCACCTCGCGCTCGCCGAACTCGTCCTTCCGCAGTGCGCGATCGACGAGCGACATCGACATCGCCTTGCGTTCGGCGCGTCCGAACACGAGGCCGTAGCCGCGCGTGAACTGCGGGGGACGATCCTCTCCTCCTGCGAACTGGTTCACCATCTGGCACTCGGTGACCTCGATGCGGCCGATCGGCACCTCGTGCCCGATCTCGCCGGGCTCGAAGACGACCTCGACCTCGCCGACGCGCACCTCGCCCACGAAAGGGTGCGTGTTCCCGAATCCGCGCTGGGTCGAGTAGCCGAGCGAGAGGAGGAAGCCCTCATCGCCGCGGGCGAGGGCCTGCAGCCGCTCGGCGCGGGTCATCGGGAAGGTCGTCGGCTCGCGCGTGAGGTCGCCGGGATCCGGATCCGTCCACTGTTCGGGACGATCGGGCTCGATGAGCGCGCTCTCGCCGAGCAGATCGGTCACGCGCGGCATCGGCTCCTCGCCCTCGACATCGGGTTCCGGCACCTCGGGCGTCTCGAGCTCGTCTGCGAGCAGGCGGTGCGTGTAGTCGAAGGTCGCGCCGAGCTGCTGCCCGCCGGGGACGTCCTTGAACGTCGCCGACACGCGACGCTCGCTCGGAAGCCCCTCCGTGTCGAGCGGGCTCGCCACTCCGAAACGCGGGAGCGTCGTCCGGTACGAGCGCAGGAGGGTGATCGCCTCGAGCACGTCGCCCTGCGCCTGCAGGAGCGCCTTTGCGGCGAGATCCGGGTCGTAGAGGGATCCCTCGTTCATGACGCGCGCGACGAGGACCCCCATCTGATCGCGCAGCTGAGCGAAGTCGATGCGGGCGGCGTCTTCGCCTGCGCCGCGCTTCGCGAGGAGCGCGTGGGCGTTCGCGATGGCCTTCTCCCCGCCCTTGACGGCCACGTACATCAGGCACCCTCCTTCTCGGTCAGCACCGTCTTCTCGGTCAGCACCGTCGTGCGGGGAATCCCCCGCACGACGCCCTCCCCCGCGAGGAGGAGGTCGACGCCGCGCGGGAACATCGCGTTGTTCGCGGCCCACGCGTCGAGGAACGCGCGCGTGCACCCCGCGCCGTCCCACTCCGCAGATCCGCGGATCCCGGGCCCCGTCGCGAGAAACGCGCCGACGGGCTTCGCTGCGGTCGCGTCGACGAGGACGGTCGCCGAGAGGTGAGGCTCCTCGTCGGATCCGGTCTTCAGCGCGTCGAGAGCGGGCATGGCCGACGGGCACGAGGCCACGCAGAACAGCGCGTCTCCCGGCGCGTCGACGATGCGGGATCCCGTGTGGAAGCGGATCCACGACGCGACCTCGCCGCTCTTGCGGAGCGCGGCATCGAGCCAGACGGGCGTCTGCTCATCGCACAGCGCGAGCACGACGGCGCCGGCCTCGGGCCCGAGCGGAGCGGGCGGCGTCACGCGCGCGAGGAGGGGCTGCCCGGTCGTCGGGCGGGCGAGAGCCTCGAGCGTCGCGCGGAACACCCGCTGGGCGTCGTGCGCCGGCGAGACGAAACCCGGGTTTCGGATGGCCGTCGTCGCGATGCTCATTCGTCGTCCTCGTCGTCAGCGCCGTCGTTCTCGCGGGCGACCGTGAAGAAGTCCACGACGGTGCTTCGGGCATCGGCGCGGCGGCGCCGGTCCCTCTCCGCCTGCGCGTGCTCGAGCGGCTCGATCACCTCGGCGAGCGCGCGCTCGCGGTCCGCGGATCCGAGGAGCCCGTCGAAGATGGCGGCGAGCGCCGCGTGCTCGGGGTGGCTTCCGAGGACGTAGGCCGTCCCGACCGCGTCGTCTCCGGCGCCGCGCACGGCGACGGTCGCCCGGGTGACGGTCGCCTCGCCGAGGTGGAACCTGTCCCCCGTTCCGCCCGTGCGCGCCTGCAGCATGACGAGGCCGGCCTCCGGCCCGCGCAGGTACTCGATCTCGGGGCGCCCGTCTCCCCACGCGCGCCACAGATCGGCCAGCTCGGCCTGGGTGGCTCCCGCGAGCACGCGCGCCGTGCGCTGGCGATCCGCGGGCGTCCGATCCTTCGTGTCCATGGCCTCGAGCGTCGTCGCCCGATATGGCCCGCCCTCACCGCGATCGTGAACGCCGGGTGAACCGCGCGGGAAACCGCGCGCGAGTTGTCGCGTGCGTGTGCGTCGAGCGCGGGCCGGCAAGTCCACAAGTCTTCGCCAAGTCCGCAGCGAATTGCACCGGACTTGGCGAAGACTTGTGGATGAGTGGGTAGCTCAGATGACGACGCGTCGCACCCACGCGCTGATCGCCTCGAGCGTCAGGACGACGGCGAGGATCATCAGGAGGATGAAGGTGACGACGTCGAACTGCAGCACGCGATTCGCCTGCAGCAGGTAGAAGCCGATGCCGCCGGCGCCGACGATGCCGAGGAGCGTCGCCGCGCGGATGTTGACGTCGAGCTGGTACATGACGTGCGCGACGAACGCGGGCAGCACCTGGCGCAGTGTCGCGGCGCCGTAGATCTGCAGGCGCGTCGCGCCGTTCGCGCGCACGGCGTCCTGCACGCGCACATCGGTCTCTTCGAGCGAGTCGGCGACGAGCTTGCCGAGCAGGCCGATGGATCCGATCCCGAGCGCCAGCGCGCCCGGAACGGGACCGAGGCCCATCATCACGATGAAGATGATGGCGAGGATCAGCTCCGGGAACGCGCGCACGCAGACGATGAGCACCCGGAATGCCATCGCCACGGTCGCGTTCGGTGCGACGTTGCGCGCCGCAAGCGAGCCGATCGGGATCGCGATGACGACGCCGATGAGGGTCGACGCGAGGCCGATCTGCACCGTCACGAGCATCGACTCGAACAGGAGGTCCCCCAGATCGCCGTCGCTCGGCGGGAAGAAGTGCGCGATCGTCGCCGGGAAGTCGGCGATGCCGAGGAAGAAGGCGACGGGGTCGATCTCGGCGCCGACGATCGCCGCGGCGACGATGATGACGACGGCCGAGAGCCCGAGGAATCGACGGATCCGGTCGCCGTCCCACGGAGGGGCGACGCGAATGGATCCGCTCTTCGTGCGCTGCGGCTCGTGCGTCGCGTTCCCCCTCGTGACCCAGCCGTCCGAGAGGCGGTCGAACACGCCGAGGAGGCCGCGTCGCCGACTGTTCGCGCGGCCCAGGAGCGCCGTGCGGATGCTCCCCGAGATGAGCTCGACGGCGATGCACAGGATGAGGACGACGAAGGCGAGCGCCATCCCGCGCTGGTAGTTCATGGTGTTCAGCGCATCGGCGAGGGCCAGTCCGATTCCCCCGACGCCCACGTAGCCGAGCAGCACCGAGGTGCGCAGATTGATGTCGAAGCGGTGCAGCGCCGTCGCGATGATCTGCGGCAGGAGCGGCGGGATGACCCCTGAGAGGATCTGCTGCCACCGCGAGGCCCCCGCGGCGCGCAGCGCCTCGACGGGGCCGCGGTCGAGCTCCTCGATCGCGTCGGCGTAGAGCTTGCCGACCATGCCGATCGAGTGCAGGCCCATGGCGAGGATCCCGGGGACCGCCCCGAGGCCGAACATGCGAAAGAAGATGATCGCAAGAACGAGATCCGGGATCGCGCGCAGCACGACGATGAGCGTGCGGCTCGCTCCCCCGAGCCACCGGTTCGGCGTCGTCGCCGACGCCGCGAAGATCGCGATCGGAAGGCTCAGCACGACCGAGAGGGCCGTCGCGACCGTGACGATCGCGAGGGTCTGGAGCGTGAGCGAGACGAGCTCGCCGATCGACGGGAAGTCGAGCGGGAGCATTCGCGAGACGAAGTCGGCGGCGTTGTCAATGCCTGCGGCGATCGTCGCGAAGGAGATGTCGAGATCGATGAACGACCAGATCGAAGCCGCGAGAAGGCCGAGCATGACGGCCCACACCGCGATCGTCTGGGCTCCGGGCGCGGGGCGCTTCGGAACGGGGAGACCCTCCCCGGCTTTCCTCTCCGCGTCGACGGAGACCATCGTCGTCACGGGTCAGACCCCGACCGTCTCGCCAGTCTCGACCGCTTCCGGGGCCGAGACGGCGTGGTAGATCTCGAAGACGTCTTCGTTGCTGAGGCGATCCGCGGCCCGATCCAGCACGACGCGACCGGCCTGCAGCCCCGTGATGCGGCTGCCGAACTCCATCGCGAGCTCGACCTGATGCAGGCTGCAGATGACCGTGAGCCCGAGATCCGTGGAGATCTCGCGCAGCAGCTCCATGACACCGGCCGACGACACGGGGTCGAGCGACGCGACCGGCTCGTCGGCGAGAAGGACGACCGGCTCCTGGATCAGGGCACGTGCGATCGCGACGCGCTGCTGCTGACCACCCGAGAGCGTGTCGGCGCGTTGGAAGGCCTTGTCGGCGAGGCCGACACGGGCGAGATGCGCCATCGCCTGCTCTTTGACCTTGCGGGGATAGCTGAACAGTCCGAGCCGCGGACCGCGCAGCGCGCCGAGGCGCCCCGTGCACACGTTCTCGATCACCGACATCGATCCGACCAGGTGGAAGTGCTGGAAGATCATGCCGACCCGCGAGCGCAGGATCCGCAGCTCACGCGGACTCGCGCGATGCACGGGCACCCCGAGCGTGTGGATCTCGCCGGAGCTCGGCGACTGCAGGCCGTTGATGTGGCGGAGCAGCGTCGACTTACCGGAACCCGACAGGCCGAGCAGGACGTTGATCTCCCCCGGAGAGAAGTCGACCGTGACGTCGTCGAGCGCCGTCACCTGACCGAACTGCTTCGTGACGCCGGTCATGCGCACGGCGTCCTTCACCTGATCCGGGGTCAGCTCGGGGATCCCTGTCGTCATCGCCTGTCGAATGTCCGCAACGTTCGCCATCTTCTGCTCCTTGGGGTTCTGTTCACGTGCGAAGCGGACGGGGGATCCGAGTGGATGCCCCGTCCGCCGCAGGCTGGATGCGTCAGGAGACGCAAGACTCCGACTGCGTGATCTCGCAGACCGCGCGGATGCCGTCGTAGAGCGAGTCCTCGACCTCGACGAAGCCGTACTCCGACTCCTCGGGCATCGGGCAGTCGTCCTCGCTCGAGCAGACGCCCGCCTCGATGAGGGCCGGGATGTTGAGCTCCTCCGTGAAGAGGCGCTTCAGCTCGGCCTCGAGGTCGTCGGGAAGCGCGTTGTTCGAGACGTAGGGGCTTCCGGGGATGACCTCGGACTTCCAGACGGTCTCGACGGCCCCGTCCTCCATCTGACCCGACTCGATGAGCGTCTCTTCAACCATCGCGTCGTAGGCGAAGCCCGCGTCGCAGGTGCCGTCGGCGACCGAGAGGGCCGAGCCGTCGTGGCTTCCCGCGACGACCGCCTCGACGTCCTCCTCGGGGTCGATGCCCGCGTCGAGCAGACCGGCCGACGGGAAGAGGTAGCCCGAGGTCGAGGTCGGGTCGACGAAGCACACCGTCTTGCCCTCGAAGCCCGCGATGTCGGTGATACCGCTGTCGGGGTTGACGATGCCGTACGACTGGTAGCCGGGCTCCTGGTCGGGCGCGTCGACGACCGCGCCGAGCGGCGTGATCTCGACACCGCTGTCGACGGCGACCGCGTACGAGAACGGACCGAGGCCGGCGATGTCGGCCTGTCCGGCGCGGAGCGCCTCGATGACGCCCGCGTAGCTCGTGGCCTCCTGCATCTCGATCTCGAGCCCGAGCTCCTGCTCGAGCGCGTCGATGATCGCGCCCTGCTGCTGGGCGATCGTCGACGACGACTCGGCGGGGATGACGGCGAACGAGAGCGACTCGGGCCAGTCGGCGCCGGCCTCGCCGTCGCCGTTGTCGTCGCCCGAGGCGCTGGAGCAGCCCGCGAGGGCGATGAGGCCCGCCGCCGCGACGGCGGCGAAGGAGGCACGCTTCGTGCGCGTGGAGATCATGTGTCTTCCATCCTGATGTGATCGTGCGTGCACGCCGGAAACCCGGCGCGGGGACGAATACACCGTGCGACCGTCTCCTGGCGGATTCCCCACCCACGGGCCAACAGACGGGATCCTCGAGGTGAACAGGTGTGCGACTTGCGCGACAAGTTCAGCTCGCCCGCGGTCACCCGCCGCCGAATCGGATCACGACGCGCACCCGGTCCTGCCGCAGCCAGGATCGACTGAACATGAGCGCCGCCCCGTTCTCGCTGTCGCGCGTGAACGTCTCGAGGCACCAACTCGGGGTCGTCTCGTCCAGCTCGAGCCGCGCTGACATCTCGGCTGGCGCGAAGTCAGTCGCGGCCCGCGACCATGCACGCACGGGGTCTCTCCCCGAGCCCCGCAGCACCTCGGAGAGCGATTCGATGGCCCGCAGGCTGACGGCGACGTTCTCGAGCACGCCCGGCGCGATCCATTCCTCCGCGCACGTCGCGATCTGATCGTCGATGTAGGCAAGCCGAACGAGGCGCGTGCACGGTTCACCCGCGGAAAGGCCGAGGAGGTCGCGGATGTCCTCGGGAGCCTCTCGCTCTGAAGTGTCGATGAGGAAGGTGCGCGGTGTCGCGCCCGCGCGCTCGACCGCGCGATGCAGAGAAGGTGCCCCATCTTGGGAGACGAGGTAGTCGATGCGGCGGTTCACGAAGGTTCCGGCGCCCTGCGATCGACGCAGGAGGAATCGGGCCTCGAGCCGCTCGATCGCGCGCCGGACGCTCGTGCGCGTCGCGCCGAATCTTCGCATGAGCTCGTGTTCGCTCGGCAGGCGGTCGCCCGGCGCCAGTCCGGCGATCTCCTCCTGGAGATGGGTGGCGATCTCCTGCACAGGGTCCACATCTCGGACGATAGAAACGCATCATGAACAGATATCGGACGCTCGGTGACGGCGAGGTGAAGTGGCCGGGGGTGGCCATCACGGCCCGCATACGGTGATCGAGTGAAGGAAATTTACGACGTCGCTGTCGTGGGGTCCGGCATCGTCGGTCTCGCCCACGCCGCCGCGGCACACGCCCGGGGACTCCGCACCATCGTCGTCGATCGCGCCGACCGGATCAGCGGGTCCACGGTGCGCAACTTCGGGCACATCGGCACGACGATGCAGGCCGGTCGGGCCCGCGAGCTCGCTGAGAGGTCCCGCGAGCTCTTCCTCGCGTACGCGCCCCGCGCCGGCTTCTGGCTCGCGCGCCGGGGAACGCTGATGGTCGCGACAGCCGAGGACGAGATGCAGATGCTGCGCGAGGTCGGGGAGGGTCGCCTGCTGGATGAACGGGAGGTGACCGATCTCGCTCCTGTCTCCGGCGCGGTCGGCGGTGCCCTCCTCAAGGACGATATGCAGGTGGATCCACGCGATGCCGCGAACGCGTTTGCCGTGTGGCTCGCGAACGAGGGCGTCGCGTTCCGGTGGCGCACGAACGCCCTCGGGGCCGAGACGGGCGTCCTGCACACGTCCCGAGGGGCGATCCGCGCCGAGAATATCGTGTTCTGCGTCAATCACGACGTCGACCACGTCTTCCCGGAGCTCGCTGAACGCCACTCCATCGAGAGGTGCGCTCTCGACATGGTTCTCGCGACGGGAATCGGCCTCGAGTTCCCCGTCCTCACGGGTTCCTCCATGCTGCGCTACTCCGCCTTCCGGCAGACGCCGACGCACGCGGACCTCCTCGCCCGGTTCCAGCGGGACCGCCCCGACATGATCGACTTCGACATCAATCAGATGTACGCCGAGGCCCCCGGCACGGGCTTGATCCTCGGCGACAGCCACCGCACGGAACTGGCGGCTATGCCCTTCCAGGACGAGCAGGTCTTCTCCCTCCTCCTGCGCGAGGCGCGACGCCTTTTCGGACTCTCGCACATCGATGTGCGACAGCGTTGGCAGGGCGTCTATGCGAAGGGGCCCGAGGACTTCCTGCACGAACGGGTCGCCGACGGCGTCTGGGCATCGGCCGTCACGACCGGAATCGGCATGACGACGGGGCTGGGCTTCGGCGAATCGGTCATCGACGGGATCTACGGAAACGAAGGAACATGAACATCTCTCTGGTATGCCTCGATATGGCGGGAACGACCGTGCAGGACGACGGCGCGGTCATGGATGCGTTTGCGCGCGCGATGGACGCGGTCGAGATCGCCGACGGCACCCCCGAACGCGAACGGGCGACGCAGCACACGATCGACACGATGGGGCAGTCGAAGATCGACGTGTTCCGCACTATCACCGGATCCGATGAGCGGGCGCAGGTCGCGAATCGCGCGTTCGAGGCCGCGTACCTCGATCTGATCCGCGGCGGCGCCGCCCGTCCCCTGCCCGGCGCAGAGGAGACGATCCGCGCACTGCAGGAACAGGGGATCCGCGTCGCGCTCACGACGGGCTTCTCCCCCGAGACCCGCGACGCCCTGCTCGACGCGCTCGGTTGGACGGGCCTTCCCGATGCCGCGTTCTCGCCCGCCGACGCTGGTCGGGGCCGCCCTTTCCCGAATATGAATCTCCACGCCGTACTGCGCCTCGGCATCGACGATGTGCGCGAGGTCGCCGTCGCGGGCGACACCGCGTCGGACATCCTGGCGGGGCTGCGCGCCGGCGCCTCGATCGTCGCGGGCGTGCGCACGGGGACGCACGGGGACGAGGAGTTCACGGCAGCCGGCGCGACGCACGTCCTCGACCGGGTGTCGGATCTGCCGGGGCTTCTCTAGACAGCTCGCGCGGCGTTCACTGCGGCGTCACCCGCACGACAGGTGGATCCGATGGAGTCGGGACGTCCCCGTCCCCCAACAGGAAGACACCCATGAAGATCACGCGCACCTGCGCCCTCAGCGCTCTCCTCATCGCGACGCTCGCCGTCCCTGCGCTCCCCGCCGTCGCGTCCACCCCGCAGCCCGGCGACCCGGGGGCGCCGGTCGAGATCTCCCCCGTCACCACGACGCGCAACACCGATGAGGTCGTCACGCGCGAGGCGTTCTCGGCGGACGGCGCCGAGGGCTGGTCGGCTTCCGGCTGGCAGTTCCTCACTCGGGAGGAGTGGACCGCCGACGTCGACGAGATGCGCACCCGCTTCGGCCGCGCGGACGACACGATCGCCGTCGCCGACCCGCAGCAGTTCGGCGGATCCTTCGACGCGACGCTCGAAAGCGCGCCCGTCGACGTGGCGGGCCTCGGATCCGTGCGCCTGAGCTTCGACAGTCATTACCGCGGATCCGCGGAGCAGGCCGGGACCGTGTCGGTCCGCTTCGACGACGGCGACACGACGGAGATCCTGCGCCTCGACAGCGAGAGCGTGACCGACGGCTACGACGCGCGGCAGATGAACGGCGCGCAGGACGTCACGGTCGACGTGCCCGAGGGCGCCTCCGAGGCCGTGTTCACGTGGAACCTCGCGGGCGACGCATCGTCGCGCTACTGGGCCATCGACTCGGTCGCCGTGCACGAGGTTCTCGCGGACGCCGAGGGCGAGCCGACGCAGGCCTGGGTGATGAGCGACATCCAGGGCCACCCGCACGACTGGCAGCACGCTCTCGGCGACTACAGCGAGATCGCGCCCGATGCCGACGCGATGGCGATCGTCGGAGACGTCGTCAACTCGGGCGCTGCGGCCGAGTGGGACGAGATCTTCGACGTCATGGACGCGACGGAAGAGATCCGCCCGCGTCAGACGATCGCGACGATCGGCAATCACGAGCGCTACGCGCCCGGCGGCTTCGACGCGAATCGCGACCGCTTCCTCGCGTTCGCCGAGCGAGACAGCGTCTGGGACGAGTACGTCGTCGAAGGCCCCGCCGGGGATCTGCCCGTGATCGCGCTCGGGCAGGAATTCGCCGGGCCCTCCGACGTGGCGATGTCGGAGGAGCAGGTGCGATTCCTGGAGGAGCGCCTCGCGCACTGGACGGAGCAGGGATCGCAGGTTCTCGTTCTCACGCACTTTCCGCTCGGTGACACGGTGTCGGCCTCGTGGATCCCCCACTACGCAAACCACCACCAGATGAACGACCGGCTCACGAGCATCCTCGGCAACTACCCGAACGCGGTCGTGATGTCGGGCCACACCCACTACCCGGCTGAGCTCGGCGACTGGGCCGTCCAGCGTCGCACGGCAGGCGGCCACCCCGACGGCTTCTGGGCCGTCAACACGCTCGCAATGCACGTCGAGTGGGACGCCCGCGGCGAAAGCACCTCGAACATCACCGAGGTCGTCACGCGCGACATCAATCAGGGACTCACGGTCGACGCTTACGGCGATCGCCTCGTCGTCACGGCGCACGACTTCGCGAGCGATGAGCAGCTGCGGCAGGTGACGATCCCGAACCCGCTCGTCGAGAGCGAGACCGACGAGGTCATCGCCGGCACGCCCGAGATCGTCTCGGAGCACCGCCTCGGCATCAAGCCGGGGGCCTGGCTCGCCGTCGACGAGGGCGCATGGCCGGAGGGCACCACGTTCTCCTACCGATGGCTCGCCGACGGCCGCGCGATCGATGGCGCGACCGGCCCGCGCTTCCACCTCACGGGCGCGTACAAGGGCGCCGACATCACGGTCGAGGTCACGGGCGCTGGCGTCGCTGCGGAGTCGGATCCCGTCCGCATCGACTGAGGCCAGGAGCGGAAGCGCCCGTCGCAGGCATGCGACGGGCGTTTCCGTCTCAGCGCCGCCCGAACAGGCCCTTGCGCCGGCGCTTCAGCTGCTTCTGCATGTGGATGACGCCGAGCCACCGACCGAACTTGAACCCGACGCGGCCCATGCGCCCGACCTCTTCGAAGCCGTGCTTGCGATGCAGGGCGACGGATCCTTCGGCGCCCTTGTCGCTGATGACCGCGACGATCTGCCGCAGACCGAACTCCTCGCTCGCCTCGACGAGGGCGCCGAGCAGCGCGTCGCCGAGTCCCTTGCCCGTCGCGCCGGGGCCGAGATAGATCGAGTTCTCGGCCGTGTAGCGATACGACGACTTGCCCGACCAGGGCGAGACGAGCGCATAGCCGAGAACCTGCCCCGACGGCGACTCGGCGACGAGGAACGGCAGTCCGAGCTTGCGGAGATGCTCGAACTTCTCGACCCACTGCCGGTGCGTCCAGCGCTTCTCGTCGAAAGTCACGACCGAGTTGGTCACGTAGTAGTTGTAGATCTCCCGGATGTCGGGGATGTCGCGCTCCTCGGCGGCGCGGATCTCGTACGCGAACGGCTGCTCAGGCGCGGGGCGCCTGCGCAGGTGCCGCGGAAGGCGGCGGCGCTTCTGGTATTCCTCGGGAAGCATGCGCTCACACCACCTGCCAGTCGACGGGATCCGCTCCCTGCTGCGCGAGCAGATCGTTCGCGCGCGAGAACGGGCGGGATCCGAAGAAGCCCCGGCTCGCCGAGAGCGGCGACGGGTGCGGCGACTCGATGCGCGGGGTGTCGCCGAGCAGGGGCACGAGGCTGCGCGCCTGCGCGCCCCAAAGGATCGCGACGAGCGGGCCTCCGCGCGCGACGAGAGCCCGGATGGCGTGCTCCGTGACGCCCTCCCACCCCCAGCCATGATGCGAGGCCGGCTGGCCCGGCGACACGGTGAGCACGCGGTTGAGGAGCATGACGCCCTGATCCGCCCAGCTCGACAGATCGCCGTGCGGCGCCGGATCGATTCCGAGATCGGCCTGCAGCTCCCGGTAGATGTTGCCCAGGCTGCGCGGCAACGGGCGCACATCGCGGCTCGTGGCGAACGACAGCCCGATCGGATGGCCCGGCGTGGGGTACGGATCCTGTCCGACGATGAGGACCTTCACCTCGTCGAGCGGACGCTCGAAGGCGCGCAGAACCCGCGGCCCCTCCGGCAGATAGGGAAGACCCTCGGCGCGCAGGCGTTCGCCGAGCCGCGCGATGTCGTCGGAGACGGGCGCGAGCGCGCGCGCCCACCCGGCGTCGATGAGGCCCGCCTCTGCGAGCTCAGGAAGGGAACGGCCCGGCATCACGCGCTGGGGGCGAGGCCGGCGTCTTCCTCGACGACGGAGCCGGCCGCCGACCACGGGAAGTCGATCCAGAGCCCCGTGTCCTTCCAGGCGAAGTCGGGCTGGATGATGGTGGAGGGCTTCGTGTAGATCGTGACAGATCGCACGTCGGCGCCCTTCTCGCTCAGCATCTCGACCGCCATCTTCAGTGTGCGACCCGAGTCGGCGACATCGTCGACGAGCAGCACCCGCCGCCCGTCGAGGTAGTTCATGTCGAGCTCGGGCGGCAGCACCTCGGGGGCGTCGAGCACGGTGCCGATCCCCGTGTAGAACTCCATGTTGATCGCGCCGCAGTTCTTCGCGCCGAGCCCGTAGGCGATCGCGCCGGCCGGCAGCAGCCCGCCGCGGGCGATCGCGACGACGACCTCGGGCTCGAATCCGGCCGCGACGATCTCTCGCGCGAGGTCGCGGGTCGCACGGCCGAAGCCGTCCCAGGTGAGCGTCTCGCGCTCGATGTGTTCGTCTGACATCGGGGTCCTTCTGTGGGAGGGGGATCAGCTGCGCGGCGCGAGCGGGCCGCGGTGCACGAGATGCTGCGCCGCCTGGGCGACAGGTCGCATCGTCACGAGATCCAGGTTCACATGTCCGGGTGCGCTGAGGCTGTATACGATGACGTCGGCGACGTCGTCCGCCGTGAGCGGAGCATCGACCCCTTCGTAGACGGCATCGGCCGCGGCGGCGTCGCCGAGGCGCACGAGGGAGAACTCCTCGGTGCGCACCATGCCGGGCGCGATCTCGATGACGCGGATGGGCTCGCCGACAAGTTCGTGGCGCAGAGCCTGCGGCACCATCGACTCCGCCGCCTTCGCGGCGTTGTAGCCGGCACCGCCCGGATAGGCGGTCTGCGCAGCCGTCGAGGTGAGGAAGAGGGTGTCGACGTGCGTGCTCTCGGCGCGGGAGGTGCGCCGCAGCTGTGGCAGGAGCGCCTTCACGAGCCGCTGCGCCGACAGGGCGTTCATCTCGTACATGCGCAGCCAGTCGTCGCTGTCGCCGTCTTCGACCCGGTCCACTCCCCGCGCGCCACCCGCGACGTGCACGAGAGCGTGGAGAGGCGCGGATCCCGTGAAGGCGGCGAGCGCGTCGACGTCGGCCGCAACCGTGAGATCCGCCGCGAAGACCTCGCATCCGGTCTCGAACGCGAGCTCCTCGAGCCGATCGGCCCGCCGCGCAACGCCGACGACTTCCCAGCCGCGCTCGCGCAGCGCGACGACGCTGGCCCGCCCGATGCCCGAACTCGCCCCCGTGACCACAGCGCGTCTCGTCATGCGTCCAGAGTACTGCGCCGATGTGACGCAGGGTTTCCCGATGCTTGGCGCGCCGGTCCGGGCATCGTACTGTCGAGTTATTCCCAGCCGACGCGCTGCCCACGACCCATCAGGGGGAATCATGACCGAGACGTCCGATTGGCGCTTCGAGACCCAGCAGATCCACGCGGGCGCGCAGCCCGACCCGACGACGGGTGCGCGGGCGACGCCGCTCTACCAGACCACGGCCTACGTGTTCCGAGACGCCGAGCACGCGGCGAACCTCTTCTCGCTCGCCGAGCCCGGCAACATCTACACCCGCATCATGAACCCGACGCAGGACGTCGCCGAGCAGCGCATCGCGGCGCTCGAGGGCGGCACCGGTGCGCTGCTCGTCGCGAGCGGGCAGGCGGCCGAGACCTTCGCCGTGCTCAACATCGCCGAGGCGGGCGATCACATCGTCTCGTCGAGCTCGATCTACGGCGGCACGTTCAACCTCTTCAAGTACACGCTCGCGAAGCTCGGCATCGAGACGACGTTCGTCGAGAACCAGGACGACCCCGACGAGTGGCGCCGCGCGATCCGCCCGAACACGAAGCTGTTCTTCGCCGAGACCGTCGGCAACCCGCAGGCGAACGTCCTCGACATTCGGACCATCGCCGACATCGCGCACGAGAACGGCCTGCCGCTGATCGCCGACAACACGATCGCGACGCCGTACCTCATCCGCCCGTTCGAGCACGGCGCCGACATCGTCGTGCACTCGGCGACGAAGTTCCTCTCCGGCCACGGCACCGTCGTGGCAGGCGTCATCGTCGACGGCGGCTCCTTCCCGTGGTCCGAGCACGCCGATCGCTTCCCCGGTCTGACCGAGCCCGATCCCTCGTATCACGGCGTCAGCTACACGGGCGTCCTGGGCGACGCCGTCGCGTTCATCACGAAGGCGCGTGTGCAGCTGCTGCGCGACCTCGGATCTGCCGTCGCCCCGAACAACGCGTGGCAGCTCATCCAGGGCATCGAGACGCTGTCGCTTCGCATCGAGCGCCACGTCCAGAACGCGCAGGCGATCGCCGAGTGGCTCGAGCAGCACTCCGATGTGGCGTCTGTCAACTACTCGGGCCTCCCGTCGTCGCCGTGGCACGAGCGGGCGACCCAGTACGCGCCGAAGGGCGTCGGCGCCGTGCTGTCGTTCGAGCTCAAGGGCGGCGTCGACGCGGGCCGGACCTTCGTGAACTCGCTCGAGCTGTTCAGCCACCTGGCGAACATCGGCGATGTGCGCTCGCTCGTGATCCACCCCGCTTCGACGACCCACTCGCAGCTCACCCCCGAAGAGCAGCTCGCGGCGGGCGTCACGCCCGGTCTCGTGCGCCTGTCGGTTGGGCTCGAGAACGTCGACGACCTCACGGCGGATCTCGACCAGGCCTTCGCCGCCGCACTCGGCTGAGGCTCGCCCCTCCCGCCAACCCTTCATTTCTGGCACATCCCTGCACGGCAGACCGTGCGGGATGTGCCAGAAATGAAGGGTTGGTGCGTAAGCGGGCAGAATAGGGAGTCTATGGACTGGCAGATCTCCGAGGACACGGTGCCGTCGGCCCCTGTGACGGAGGCCGACGCGCGCTCGATGGCGGGGCGGCCGCCGGCGTCCGGCGCGTGGCAGGACGGCGACCCCGCCGGACACCGCCTGTTCGCCTGGCTGGGCCCCTTCACGACCGAGCGCGGCGCCACCCTCCCCCACATGCGCCTCGCGTACGAGACGTGGGGCGAGCTGAACGCCGACGGGTCGAACGCGGTGCTCGTGCTGCACGCCTTCACGGGCGACAGCCACGTGCGCGGCGAGGCGGGTCCGGGCCACCCGACCGCGGGTTGGTGGGAGGGCATCGTCGGCCCGGGGTGCCCCGTCGACACCGACGAGCTGTTCGTTGTCGCGCCGAACATGCTGGGCGGCTGTCAGGGATCCACGGGGCCCGCGAGCATCCACCCCGACGGCGACCAGTGGGCGTCGCGCTTCCCGTACCTCACGGTGCGCGACCAGGTCGACGCACAGCGCCTGCTCGCCGACCACCTTGGCATCGACCGCTGGCACGCCGTGATCGGCGGATCCATGGGGGGCATGCACGCGCTCGAATGGGGCGTCACGCATCCGGGCCGCGTCTCGCGGCTCGCCGTCATCGCCGCGCCCCCGGCGAACACCGCCGACCAGATCGCGCTCAACTCGACGCAGATCGAGGCGATCGAGATCGATCCGGGCTTCGCGGGCGGCGAATACTACGAGGCCGGCCCCGGTGAGGGACCGCACCGCGGGCTCGCGCTCGCGCGTCGCATGGCGATGCTCAACTACCGCGGCATCATCGAGCTCAACAAGCGCTTCCAGCGCTCGTGGCAGTCGGATGTGAGCCCGCTCGGTCACGGCGGGCGCTTCGCCGTCGAGTCTTACCTCGACTTCCACGGCAACAAGTTCACCCGGCGCTTCGACGCGAACACCTACATTCGGCTCGTCGAGGCGATGGACTCACACGATGTGGGGCGCGACCGCGGCGGCATCGAGGACGCGCTTCGCCGCGTGACCGCCCGCAGCCTCGTGGTGGGCATCGACACCGACCGGCTGTTCCCCGTCGAGGGCCAGCACCGGATCGCGAAGGGCATCGGCTCGACGATCCACGGCGACGAGGCCATCGTCATCACGAGCGACTTCGGCCACGATGGCTTCCTCATCGAGGCCGACGTGCTCGGCTACCACCTGCGCACACTGCTGTCGGAATAGCGGGACGGGATCGCGCGCTATGCGGCGAGCGCCACGCGGCGCCGTTCGGCCGCGAAAGCGATGCCCGCGATGACGAGCCCCGCCGTCGCGAGGACCGCGGCGAGCCACGCGGGGGCGACGTACCCGAGTCCCGCCGCGATCACGACGCCGCCCAGCGCGGCGCCAACGCTGTTGCCGATGTTGAGCGCCGAGTGGTTGAGGGCGGCGCCTATCGCCTGGTGGTCGCCGGCGACGTCGAGCAGGCGCAGCTGGATCGCGGGCGTGACGGCCTGCCCGGCGACGCCGAAGACGAACAGCGAGGGCATGAGAGCGAGCGACCAGCTGGACATGACACCGACGACAAGAGAGGCCGCGGCCATCGCGCCCAGGCCGGCCACGAGCGTCCGAGGCACGCTGATGTCGGCCAGCCGACCGCCGAGGATGTTGCCGACGACCATGCCGAGGCCGAGCGCGACGAGGGCGACGGGCACGGCCCACTCCGGGGCGCCGGCGGCCTCCGTCACGAGTGTCGAGACGTAGCTGTAGACGGCGAAGAACGCCCCGAAACCGATCGCGCCGATCGCGATCGTCGTCCAGACCTGCGGGATCCGGAACACCCCGAGCTCGCGCGCGAACGATCGGCTCGGATCCCCGGGCCGCGCGGGGATGAACACGGCGCACATGACGAGCGCGAGCGTGAACACGAGGGCGACGACGACGTAGGCCGCGCGCCAGCCGAGGTGCTGCCCGAGGAAGGTGCCGCCCGGCACGCCGACGAGATTCGCGACCGTGAGCCCCGTCATGACCATCGCGACGCCCCAGCCGCGCCGGCTCGGGCCCAGCAGCTCGCCCGCGACGATCGCCGCCATGCCGAAGAAGGCGCCGTGCGGCAACCCCGCGAGGAAGCGCGCGAGAACGACGAACTCGAACGTGGGCGCGGCGACCGTGAGGATCCCACCGACGAGCAGCGCCGCGACGAGTGCGATCATGACGCGGTTCCGAGGGAAACGCGAGACGATCGCCGCGATCGTCGGAGCGCCGACGACGACGCCCAGCGCGTAGACGCTGATGAGGATCCCGGCGCGCGCGACCGCGTCTTCGGGGCTCGCCTCGTGCACTGCGGGCAGCAGATCGCCCGCGATGGCGGGCAGCAGCCCCATCGAGACGAACTCGGTCATGCCGATGCCGAATGCGCCGATGGCCATGGAGAGGAGCGCCATCTTCGCCGCACCCCTCGACTCAGAAGTCGAGGAAGTCACCCCGAGAGTCTACGGGCTCGCGGATCCGCGATCGTTCAGAGGTGCGCGGCGGTCGTTTCGGCACGTCAGAATGACCATCCGGCACCGGCGAGCGGGCCCTACTCCCCGATCGCCTGTTCCAGGCGGTCGAGCTTGCCGTCGATCTCGCCTTCGTATCCCGGGCGGATATCGGCCTTCAGCACGAGCGAGATGCGGGATCCGTACGGCTCGACGGCCTCGGTCGCCCGCTTCACGACGTCCATGACGGTGTCCCAGTCGGGGCCTTCGATCTCGGTGAACATCGACGAGGTACGGTTCGGCAGACCCGACTCGCGCACGACCTTCACGGCGGCGGCGACGGCATCGTGCACGGATCCGTCCTCGCGCCCCGTTCCGGACGGGGCGACGGAGAAGGCGACGAGCATCAGATTCCTCCTGACAGCGTGGTGGGCGTGCGCGCGAGACGCACGACGGCCCAGATCCCGAGCATCACGACGAGCGCGTTGCGCAGCGCGAGGACCGTGATCGCCACGGTATCGGTCACGAGGATCAGGTCATAGAGCACCGGATACACGAGATGCGTGACGAGCGCGGTCGCGAGCGCGAGCAGCGCCGGTCCCGAGGCGCGGGCGCGATCCCACACGAACCACGCGACCAGCGGCGCGATGAGCCACGTCTGGAACTGCGGGGATCCGACCTTGTTGCACACGATCAGCGCGACGACGAGCGCGAGAGAGAGCGGCGGGAGGATCCGCGCCCGCGGGGATCCGCGGTGCACCCGCCAGACGCCGAGCGCGCAGATGGCGATGACGCTCGCCGCCATGAGAGGACCGAGAACCGCGGCCGTCTGCTCGACGCCCGCGCCCGTCACCTGGAACGTGAGCATCTGCTGGTCGTAGTAGATCTCCGCCCCGCCCAGGCCGAAGAGGAACGGCGTCGCGGCGACGGCCTCGATCTGCAATCCGCGCTCGCCCTGCGTCGTCACAAAGCCGAGCAGGTGCTCCGCCCCGCCGGCGAGGGCGACGACGCCGACGATGACGGCCGAGACGACGGCTCCGCCCACGACGACGTGCCCGCGGCTGCGGAGCGCCACGACGAGCGCCGCGACGAGCGCCGCGGGCCACACCTTGATCCACGTCGCGGCGCCGAGGAGCGCCCCCGCGACGCGCGGGTGTGCGCCCGCGAGCAGCAGTCCGACCACCGCGAGCGGCACCGTGACGGCGTCGAGCCGGAACAGGGCGATCGGACCGAGCAGGAGCACGAATGAGGCCCAGAACCACCCCGCGACGAGCCGCCCACGCGATGTCCCCCTCCGGACGAGCAGTGCGAAGGCGACGATGTCGAGCATCGTGACGAGAACGGCCCACCCGAGCGAATAGGACGAGAACCAGACGAGGGTCTGCGCGAGGACCATCGGGGCGAGCGCAAGAGGCGGATACACCCACGCCTCGGTGACGCCCATGATGCCCTGGCCGCTCAGGGCGAGCTCGCTCCACGGCTCGTAGACGAGGTAGGTGTCACCCATCGGCTGATTGGGCCACAGCCAGCCGAGCGCCGTCGACGCGGCGTGGGCGAGGAGAAAGGCGGCCCACACCGCGACGACGGGCACGATCGTCCGTCGATCCGCACGCACCGTCGTCACGCGGCGGCCTCCGCGAAGGCCTGCGGGAGGGCGGTCGCGACATCGAGCGCCGTGAGGGGGTGCCCGGGGCCGGACGCGATCCGGCCCGCCGTGCCGTGCAGCCAGGCGGCCGTCGCGGCGACGGGACCCAGTTCTTCGACGTCGATCTCGTCTGCCGGACGCGACGCGACGGCAGCCGCGAGCAGGGCACCCATCGCGCCGGCGAGCACATCGCCCGTGCCACCCGCCGCAAGCCACGGGGTTCCGGCGCGCACGACGGTCCACCAGCCGCCCGGCGTCGCGACAATCGTGTCGGCTCCCTTCAACAGCACGACGCCGCCCAGGGCGACGGCCGTCTCGCGCACGACCAGCACACGCTCCCGGAATCCGCCGGCCAGCCGCTCCTGAAGCGGATCCACATCGATATCATCGACGCCCAGACCGAGGGGGATCCGCACCTCCCGCAGCTCACCCGCGTGCGGCGTGACGATGAACGGGCCGTGCGCTCGCGCCGCAAGGTCGAGAGCCCCGGCATCGATCACGAGCGGGGCGGGCGAGGCGAGCATCGACAGAATCATGTCGGTCACGTCCTCGCCGCGCGTGCGTCCGTCGATGCCGCTTCCGACGACGCCCGCGTCGATGCGGCCCCCGCCGACAACGGTCTCGGGGCGCCGCTGCAGCACGAGACGACCCACCTCCGGATCGCCGATCCACCGCACCATCCCGGCGCCTGCACGCCACGCGCCCTCCGCGGACAGCACGGCTGCGCCCGGATAACGTGCGCTGCCCGTCAGCAACACGACGGAACCGCGGGAATACTTGTGATCGTCACGCGTTGGGACGCGAAGTACGGAGGAGGCGTCGTGGGCAGTCCACTCGTCGTCGTGCCATCCGTGTCCGCCGGGCATGCGGCAAGACTATCCCGTGCGCCCGGCCCGTCGTCCTGAGGAAAGGTCACCATGAGCCAGCTCTTCTCGCCTCTCGCCATCCGCGAGGTCACGTTCCGCAACCGACTCTGGGTGTCGCCCATGTGCATGTACAGCGCGACGGACGGCTTCGTGAACGACTGGCACCACGTGCACCTGGCGCAGTTCGCGACGGGCGGCGCCGGGCTCGTCGTCGCGGAGGCCACCGCGGTCGTCCCCGAGGGGCGCATCTCCCCCGAGGACGCCGGAATCTGGAGCGACGCCCACGCCGATGCGTGGCGCGGGATCGTCCGCGCGATCCGCGACCGCGGATCCGTCGCCGGAATCCAGCTCGCCCACGCCGGACGCAAGGCATCGACGCACTCGCCCTTCGCCGACGCACAGGGATCCGTCCCCGCCGAGGAGGGCGGCTGGACGACCGAGGCACCGTCCGCTCTCGCCTATGAGGGCTTCGCCGAGCCCGAGGAGATGACCGCCCCGCGCATCGCCGAGGTCGTGGACGCCTTCCGCGCCGCCGCGCGCCGCTCGGTCGACGCCGGCTTCGAGGTGATCGAGGTCCACGCCGCGCACGGCTACCTGCTGCACGAGTTCCTCTCGCCGCTGACGAATCGGCGAGCCGACGAGTACGGCGGATCCCTCGCGAACCGCGCGCGGTTCACTCTCGACGTCGTCCGCGCCGTGCGCGCCGAAGTCGGCGAGGACATCCCCGTCTTCGTGCGGTTCTCGGCCACGGACTCCGCGCCCGGCGGCCTCGAGGTCGACGACGTCGCGCAGGTCGCCGCGTGGGCGCGCGACGCCGGCGCCGATCTCTTCGACATCTCGTCCAGCGGGCTCGTCGCCCACCAGAAGATCGAGGTCGGCCCCGGCTACCAGGTGCCGTTCGCGGCCCGCGTGCGCGAGGCGACCGGCGCGCTGACGGGATCCGTCGGCATCATCACGAGCGGAGCGCAGGCCGAGGAGATCCTCGCCGCCGGACAGTCGGACGTCGTCTTCGCCGGCCGCGAGTGGCTGCGCGACCCGCACTTCGCTCTCCGTGCCGCAGGCGAGCTCGGCGAGGATCCGGAGTCGATCTGGCCGCCGCAGTACATCCGCGGCTACCGCGCCCCCGCGCTCGCCCGCTCCTGAGACACACGACGACGCGGCCGGACCAATCGGTCCGGCCGCGTCGTCGTCAGAGGGTCAGCGTCCGAGCGCGCGCTTCATCAGCTCGGTGTGCTCGATCGCGTGGACCTTCGAGGATCCCGTCGACGGCGCCGCCGCCGCCGGCCGCGAGACGACCGTGAGGTCGCGGTCGATCGCGCTGCCGAGCCACTGCTGAATGAACGGCCAGGCACCCTGGTTCTCGGGCTCGTCCTGCACCCACACGATCTCCGCGTTCGGGTACTGCACGAGCACGCGCTTCAGCTGCTCGGCCGGCGCCGGGTAGAACTGCTCGAGACGCACGAGGGCCGTCTTCTCGTCGGGGCTCTTCTGCAGCTCCGAGGCGAGATCCCAGTGGATCTTTCCGGAGTGCAGCAGCACGCGAGTCACCTGTGTCTTGTCGAGACCGCGGTCGTCATCGAGCACGGGCTCGAACACGCCCTCGGCGAAGTCGGCAACCTCGCTTGTCGCGCCCCGCAGGCGCAGCATCGCCTTCGGCGTGAACACGACGAGCGGGCGACGCGGCCGCGAGTAGGCGTGGCGGCGCAGCAGATGGAAGTACGACGCGGGCGTCGAGGGGCGCGCGACCGTCATGTTGTCCTGGGCGCACAGCTGCAGGAAGCGTTCGATGCGCGCCGAGGAGTGGTCGGGGCCCTGGCCCTCGTAGCCGTGCGGCAGCAGCATGACGACAGCCGACTCCTGGCCCCACTTCTGATCGGCCGCGGAGATGAACTCGTCGATGATCGACTGCGCGCCGTTGACGAAGTCGCCGAACTGCGCCTCCCAGAGCACGAGGGCGTTCTTCTTCTCGACGGAGTATCCGTATTCGAAGCCGAGCGCCGCGTACTCGCTGAGCAGCGAGTCGTACACGCTGAAGCGTGCCTGGCTTTCGGAGAGGTTCGACAGCGGCAGCCACTCCTGGCCGTTGGCGCGGTCGTGGAACACAGCGTGGCGCTGCACGAACGTGCCGCGACGCGAGTCCTGACCGACGAGGCGCACCGGCGTTCCCTCGAGCAGCAGAGATCCGAATGCGAGCAACTCGCCGAAAGCCCAGTCGACCTTGCCTTCGCGGCTCATCTGCAGGCGCTTGTCGAGCAGCTGCTGCAGCTTGCTGTGCACCGTGAAACCGCTCGGCTTGTTGGCGTGCGCGTCGCCGATCTGAGCCACGACATCGACGCCGACGCCCGTGGCATCGGGCTCACCCTCGATCTCGGGCTTCATCTGCTCGGGGCTCACGACGGGGATCGAGCCGGTCTCGGCCGCATGCGTCTCAGCGAACGCCACTTCGAGACGGTTCTGGAAGTCGGCCTTGGCCGCCTCGTACTCCTCTTCGGTGATGTCACCGCGACCGACGAGAGACTCGGTGTACAGGCGTCGCACCGATCGCTTCGCCTCGATGAGGCCGTACATCAGCGGCTGCGTCATCGACGGATCGTCGCCCTCGTTGTGCCCACGCCGGCGGTAGCAGACGAGATCGATGACGACGTCGCGATGGAACTTCTGCCGGAAGTCGAACGCGAGCTCGGCGGCCCGGACGACTGACTCGGGATCGTCGCCGTTCACGTGCAGGATCGGCGCCGCGATCGTCTTGGCGACATCGGTCGCGTACCGCGACGAACGCGCGTCCTGCGGGAGGGTCGTGAAGCCGACCTGGTTGTTGACGACGATGTGCACCGTGCCGCCCGTGCGGTAGGCGCGCAGCTGCGACATCTGGAGGGTCTCGACGACGACGCCCTGGCCAGCGAAGGCCGCGTCACCGTGCACGAGGATCGGCAGCCACGGGAAGGTGCCCTTCTCGTAGCGATCCTGCTTCGCGCGCACGATGCCCTCGAGCACGCTGTCGACCGTCTCGAGATGCGACGGATTGGCGGCGAGATAAACGTCGATCTCGTTGCCGTCGGTGCCCCGGAACGTGCCCTCGGTGCCGATGTGGTACTTCACATCACCGGATCCGCGCTTGTTGCCCGGCAGCGCCCCCTCGAACTCGCTGAACACGTCGCCGTAGGTCTTGCCCGCGATGTTCGTCAGCACGTTGAGGCGACCGCGGTGCGCCATGCCGATCGCGGCGCCCTGCATGCCCTCGCCCGCCGCGCCGTCGATGATGCGGTCGAGCATCGGGATGAGCGATTCGCCGCCCTCGAGCGAGAAGCGCTTCTGGCCGACGTACTTCGTCTGCAGGAACGTCTCGAACGCCTCGGCTTGGTTGAGCTTGCCGAGGATGCGCAGCTGCTCGTCGTGATCGGGCTTCTCGTAGGGACGCTCGAGTCGCTGCTGGAACCACTCGCGCTGCTCGTGGTCCGGGATGTGCATGTACTCGATGCCGATCGTGCGGCAGTACGTGTCGCGCAGAACGCCGAGAATGTCGCGCAGCTTCGCCTGGCGCTTGCCACCGAAGCCCCCCGTGACGAACTCGCGCTCAAGGTCCCAGAACGTCAGTCCGTGCGACTCGATCTCGAGATCGTGATGCTCGCGCTGCGTGTAGGCGAGGGGATCGATGTCGGCCATGAGGTGGCCGCGCACGCGGTAGGCGTTGATGAGCTCCTGCACGCGCGCCGTCTTGTCGACTCGCTCGGCGAGGTCGACCGACACGTCGGAATTCCAGTGGATCGGCGCGTACGGGATGCGCAGAGCGGCGAAGATGTCCTCGTAGAAGGTGTTCTTGCCGATGAGCAGTTCGTGGACGATCTTGAGGAACTCGCCCGATCCGGCACCCTGGATGACGCGGTGATCGTAGGTGCTCGTGAGGGTGATCGTCTTGCCGATCGCCATCTCGTTGAGCGTCTTCGGGCTCGCGCCGGCGAACTCGGCCGGGTAGTCGAGCGCACCGGCGCCGATGATGCACCCCTGCCCCTTCATGAGGCGCGGCACGGAGTGCACGGTGCCGATGCCGCCGGGGTTCGTCAGCGAGACGGTCGTGTCAGCGAAGTCGGCCGCCGTGAGCTTGTTCGCGCGGGCGCGGCCGACGAGGTCCTCATACGACTGCAGGTACTCGCGGAACGTCAGCGATTCGGCGTTCTTGATGCTCGGGACCATGAGGGCGCGCGTGCCGTCGGGCTTCGGCAGGTCGATCGCGATGCCGAGGTTGATGTGCGCGGGCGCCACGACGCTCGGCTTGCCGTCGATCTCGGCGTAGTAGACGTTCTGGCTCGGGAACGCCTTGAGCGCCTGGATCAGCGCCCAGCCGATGATGTGCGTGAAGGAGACCTTGCCGCCGCGCGTGCGCGACATGTGGTTGTTGATGACGATGCGGTTGTCGATCATCAGCTTCGCCGGGATCGTTCGCACCGATGTCGCCGTCGGGACCGAGATCGACTGGTCCATGTTCTTGGCGAGAGTCTTGGGCATGCCCTTGAGGGCGGTGACCTTGTCTTCGGCCGGCTCCTGTTCGGGCGCCTCGTCCCTCTTCGCCTCAGGCTCGGCCGGGATCGGCGCAGCCGCCGCGGGCTTGGCCGTCGTCTTCGCGACCGGCGGGGCGCTCGGAGCAGGCTTCGTGACGGCGGGCTTGGCCGGAGTCTCGGCTGCAGCCCCGCCGTTCCGAGCGGCGTACTGCTCCATCACAGGCCACCATTCCTTGTCGACGGCGTTCTTATCGACCTTGTACTGCTGGTAGAGCTCGTCGACGAGCCATTGATTGGCCCCGAACTCTCCTTCGCTCGACGTACCGACACCCGTCACCTGACTCGACACGGTCAGATCGCCCACTTTCATCGAAGAATGATGCTCGTCGCGTGCGGCGGAACGATCCGCGCACTCCACGCTCCAGCGTATCCCAGCGCGAGGCAGGTTTCTCCCGGCGACGCGACGTTCCAGTGCTCTATGATCGAGGGATCATGGACGACCCTCCAAGTAGCAGACCCACGCCCCCGGATCCGCGTCGTCACGCGCGCCCCGCCCGAGAGGACGGTGTGACGCGGTCGTGATGGACTGGATCATGCTGGGCGTGGGGCTCATCCTCATCGTCGGCACTGGCATATTCGTCGCCAGCGAGTTCGCACTCGTCAATCTCGACCGCGCAGACCTCGAGGCCCGGCAGGCCCGCGGTGAACCGCGCCTGTCGCTCACGATCAACGCGTTGCGCCACACCTCGACTCATCTGTCGTCCGCGCAGCTCGGCATCACTCTCACGACGCTCCTCACTGGGTACACGATGGAGCCCGCGATGTCGCGGCTCCTCGACCCCGTGCTCTCGTCGTGGGGGATCCCTGACGCGGGTGCAGCGGCGATCTCGACGGTCCTCGGCATGACGATCGCGACGATCCTGTCGATGATCCTTGGCGAGCTCATCCCGAAGAACTTCGCGCTGTCGCTCCCCCTGGCGACCGCGCGCCTCGTCGCGCCCGCTCAGATCGCGTTCACGACGATCTTCCGCCCGGCGATCGCCGGGCTCAACGGCAGCGCGAACGCCATCCTTCGGGCGATGGGCGTCGAGCCGAAGGAGGAGCTCTCGGGCGCGCGCACGGCCGAGGAGCTGTCGAGCCTCGTGCGCCGCAGCGCCCTGGCTGGCGTCCTCGAGGAGGACACCGCGACGCTGCTGGACCGCTCGCTCACCTTCGCCCGCCTGACGGCCGGCGACGTGATGACACCGCGTCCGCGCATGCACGCGATTGCGGTCGGCGAACCGGCCGACGAGGTCCTCCGCCTCGCCCGTCAGACCGGCCACAGCCGCTTCCCCGTGTACGACGACGACCTCGACGACATCGTCGGTGTCGTGCATCTCAAGGCCGCGGTTAGCGTGCCGCGCGAGAAGCGACGCGAGGTGCCCGTCGGGGCCCTGCGAACCGAGCCGTTGCGAGTACCGGAGACGGTGCACCTCGACCAGATGCTGTCTGAGCTGCGCAGCCGCGGCTATCAGATGGCCGTCGTCGTCGATGAGTACGGCGGGACCGCGGGCGTCGTCACGCTCGAGGATCTCGTCGAGGAGATCGTTGGAGAGGTGTCCGATGAGCACGATCGCCGCCGCGTCGACGTCGTACGGCACCGCGACTCCGTCACCTTCCCCGGAAGACTCCGCCCCGACGAGGTGCGCGATCGCGCCGCCATCGACGTGCCCGAATCCGACGACTACGACACGGTCGGCGGATACATCATGAGCGTTCTCGAACGCGTCCCCTCTGTGGGCGACACGGTGCGCCTCGACGACGGATCCTTGGAGGTCGTCCGCATGGACGGCCACCGCGTCGACCGGGTGCGATTCGTCGCGGATCCGCTCCCCGCGGAGATCGCCGAGACCGCCGACACCGATGGAGGTGCCCGATGAGCGACTGGGCAGGACTCGCGTGGCTCGTCGTGCTTCTGCTCGGCAACGCCTTCTTCGTCGGCGCCGAGTTCGCCGTCATCTCGGCCAAGCGCTCGCAGATCGAACCGCGCGCCGAGAAGGGCTCGCGCGCCGCCAAGACAGCCCTGTATGCGATGGAGCACGCGACGGCGATGCTCGCGACGAGCCAGCTCGGCATCACGATCTGCTCGCTGCTGATCCTCAACGTCTCGGAGCCGGCGCTGCACCATCTGCTGCTGGCGCCCCTCCAGCTCACGGGAATGGCGGAGGCCGCGATCGATACAGTCGCGTTCCTCATCGCCCTGATCTTCGTGTCATATCTGCACGTCGTCTTCGGCGAAATGGTCGCGAAGAACCTCGCTTTCAGCATCCCCGACCGGGCCGTGCTGCTGCTCGCGCCGCCGCTCGTGTGGGTGTCGAAGGTCTTCGCGCCGGTCATCTGGCTGCTCAACGGCGTCGCGAACGCGGCCCTGCGCCTGTTCGGCGTCGAGCCGAAGAACGAGGCATCGTCGACCTTCACGCTCGACGAGGTGGCCACGATCGTCAGCCAGTCCCAGCGCGAAGGCGTGCTCGATGATGCTTCCGGAACGGTGGCGGCGGCGCTCGAGTTCACCGACAAGGTCGCGGGCGATGTCGCGGTGCCGCTTGAGAAGCTCGTCACGCTCCCCGAGACGGCGACACCCGCCGACCTCGAGCGTGCCGTCGCCACGCACGGCTACTCGCGCTACGTCATCGTCGATGAGGCCAGTGAGCCGATCGGCTACGTGCACCTCAAGGACGTGCTCTGGAACTCCGGCGACAGCGGCGATCGGCACGCGAGCGAGCCGATCCCGTCGAAACGGATTCATCACATGGTGCCCGTCGGCCATGCGACCGAACTCGAGGACGCGCTCGCCCTGATGCGTCAGCAGGGCCGCCACCTCGCGCGTGTGCGGGCCGATGACGGACGCACGGTCTCCGTCCTGTTCCTCGAGGACATCATCGAGGAGCTCGTCGGCGAAGTCCACGACGCGACGGAACGGTCCCGCCGGCGCTGACGCGGGCCCGACCGGGTCGCGGGTGCGAAGGGGCCGTTCGCACGCGTCGAATCGACCGTCTCGCACCCGCGAGCGAGTGCGGCGGCGGGTCAGCCGGCGGCGCGGAAGATCTCGCGCGCCGTCGGTGCGTCGTCCGGGACGTGCACGCGTTCGATCGCGTCGCCCGCAGCGAGCGTGCCCTTCCGGACCACGCGGAAGTAGGTGCCGAGTCGTCGCGCCTCGGCGAAGCGCCTGACCCAGCCCTCGTTCTCCAGCCCCATGCGGCGCGCGAACGTCATGCACGGGCTGCGCGGCATCGTCGCCTCGATCTCAACGTCGCCGATGCGCCACCGCTCCCCCACGCGCGCGCCCGAGACGTCGATGCCCTTCGTGCGGAGGTTCTCGCCGAAGAGCGTGCCGTGCGGGATCTCGCGACCCAGCTCGGCCGCCCACCAGTCGGCGTCCTCCTGCGCGTATACGTAGACCGCTTTGTCTTCGCCGCCGTGGTGCTTCCGGTCGGCCTGCACATCGCCGTAGACACCAAGCGGGCCGACGCGCATGCGCCCCGGCACGGGGCGCTTGTCGATCGCGGTCGTGCCGACGGATCCGGGATCCGCGTGAAGCCGGTGCACCGCGCAGACCGCGAGGAGGGTGGCCATGGGTGTCAGTACCAGATCGAGAGCCGCGGCGCCGTACGGACGCGGAGGGCGTCCGAGAGCGCGGCGATCTTCTCCGGATCACCCGCCACCCGGCCTGCGGCCTGGAGAGTCTCGAGGCGCACGGATCCGAGGTAGGCGGCCGAGAGGGCTCCGATATCGAGGGTCACTTCGGCGCGCTCGCCGTCCGCGAGCGGCTCGACACGGACACCATCGGCGCCCATCTGCGCGACGGTCCAGGCGCCGTCCGCGAGGCCGATCGGATCCGTCACGCGCAACCGCACGCCGAAGGCCCCCGAAAGCGAGCGCGCACGCAGTGCGGCGGGCACGTCGAGGATTCTCAGCCAGCCGTGATCGTGCGGCCGCAGCGTGACGCCGCGGGGGTCGGCGACCAGCCACGGCAGGGGATCATCGGTCGCCTGCAGATCGGCTCGGACCGTGCTGACGAGGTCGTAGGTGATCGCGAAGCGCCAGAGTGCCGCGTGCGCGTCGGGGGTTGCGGCGACGAGATGGCTGATCTCGAGCACGTGGGAGGAGAAGCTCTCGCCGTCATTGACACGGAAGGCCATCGCACCGACGAGGGCTCCGGACTCGTCGATGGCGCGAACGCCGCGGATCTGACGGGGCTTGTCGACGCCTTCGACAAGGCCGGCCCGCTGGCGCCAGCGGTTCGTCCATGCCCTGACATCGCCGGGCCGCTCTGCGAATGTGCGTTCGTGCAACTCCTCGAGATCGGCGGCGACCTGCTCGCGCTCGACGAACAGCACGCGGACCGCGGGGTCCGTGGCGCCCCATCCCGCGCGGCGCGTGTCGACCGTGATCTCGCTGGCGGGAGCGGCAGGCGCGAAGCCGTACCTGCCGTAGATCGTCGCCTCGCTCACGGTCAGACCCGCGATCGCGAGGCCCGCGTCCCTCGCCGCCCGCAGCTCGCCCTCGAGCATCGCCCGGGCAATGCCGCGACGGCGGTGAGTCGCCGACACCGTCACATCGCTGATCGCCCACATCGGCATCCGGCCGCCGGGAATCGCGAGCGACATGACCCAGGATGCCTCGGTCGCGACGGGGTAGGGCTGCGCGGCTGTGGGGTCGTAGACGGCGATGGCGCGGCGCGTCTGCTCGAAGAGCTCACGCTCGGCGGCGATCTCGGCGTCCGTCGGCTCCTCGCCGAGGAATCCGCGCGCCGACGAACGCAGGAAGTCGTCGAGCGCGTCGCCCGAGACGATGCGGTAGTCGAGGCCGCCTTCGGCGAGGCGGGCGCGGGAGGTCTCGTCAACAGGAACAGTCCGGGCATCGATGTGGCTCACTCGACCAGCCTACGGAATCCGGAAGATCCCGCGGACGGCGAAGCCGGATCCGCCATCAGGCGACGGAATCTTCTCGCCCTTTTGGCGGGAAGATTCAGTGAGGCTCCGCCTGCACGTCCCGTAGCTTCGCGATGACCTGGGTGCGCAGATCAGCGGGGGCTGCCTCTTCGCTGCAGGCGCGGTGCACCGCGACCGTCAGGGTACGGGCGACGGTCGCCTCGTCCTGGCACCCGGGGCAGTTCGCGATGTGCTCCCGGATCTCGGTATGCGCCGTCTGGCAGCAGCCGATCTCGCCACGCACGAATGCCTCGAGGTCGGCGCGCGTCTTCTCACAGCCGCAGTCGCTCACTTTTCCACTCCTGTTCTCGCCGCGGCGATTCCTCGTTCTGCCGCGTATCCCCGCAAGCGCTCGCGCAGCAGCCGCCGGCCGCGGTGCAGACGGCTCATGACGGTGCCGATCGGGGTCTTCATGATGTCGGCGATCTCCTGGTAGGCGAATCCCTCGACGTCGGCGAGGTACACCGCCATCCGGAAATCCTCGGGCAGGTCCTGCAGCGCGTCTTTCACGGCCGATGCCGGCATGTGATCGATCGCCTCGGCTTCGGCTGAGCGGTGGCTCGACGCGGTCGTCGACTCCGCCCCGCCGAGCTGCCAGTCCTCCAGGTCGTCGATCGCGCCCTGGTAGGGCTCGCGCTGCCGCTTGCGATACCCGTTGATGTACGTGTTCGTCAGGATCCGGTACAGCCACGCCTTCAGGTTCGTGCCCTGCGTGAACGTGTGCCACGACGAGTACGCCTTGACGAATGTGTCCTGCACGAGGTCCGACGCATCCTGCGGATTGCGCGCCATGCGCATCGCCGCGCCGTACAGCTGGTCCATGTACGGCAGCGCCTGCTCCTCGAACTGTGTCCGAGGGTCAGCGGGCGGGGAGGTCTCGTCGGCTTCGTCCATCACCGGCCAGCCTACGCGGGTGCGCGCATCGTGCACGCGCGGGGCTTCCGCAACACACGCCGTGGAAATCATCCGTCACCTCGTCTCGATCCTTCACTAGGGTGGAACGCGATGACCACGCGAGGGTATTCCCCCACGTCCGCAGCCCCGACCGATGCGCCCCGGGGTCCGTTCGACGCGCCGACGGCGACGGATCCGCTGAGCGCGACCGTCACGGTGCCCGGCAGCAAGTCGCTGACCAACCGAGAGCTCATCCTCGCGGCGTTGGCCGACGGGCCGGGCCGCATCGAGGCGCCGTTGCATTCCGCCGATTCGCATCGCATGGGCGACGCGCTGCGCGCGCTCGGTGTGAAGATCGAGCGCGTATCCGGCGAGAGTCCGTTCGGCGATGACGTCGAGATCACGCCGTCGCGGGATCTGCGCGGTGGCTGCGAGGTCGACAGCGGCCAGGCCGGCACGGTCATGCGTTTCGTCGCCCCGCTTCTCGGACTCGCCGATGGCGATGTGCGGATGACGGCCGATGAGAACGCGCTGCACCGCCCGATGGGCACGATGATCAAGGCACTCCGCGATCTGGGCGTCGACATCGACGACGGCGGTTCGTGGAGCCTGCCGTTCACGGTCCACGGCCACGGCCACATCCGCGGCGGAGAGCTCGAGATCGACGCGTCCGGATCGAGCCAGTTCGTCTCGGGCCTCCTGCTCGCGGCCCCCCGCTTCGATGTGGGGCTGCACCTCAAGCACGTCGGCGAGCGCCTGCCGAGCATGCCGCACATCGAGATGACGCTCGAGGCCCTCTCGCATCGCGGCGTCCACGTCGAGCGCCCGTCCCCGAACGAGTGGATCGTGCCGGCGACGCTGCCGCGCGGGAAGACGATCGCGATCGAGCCCGATCTGTCGAACGCGGCCCCCTTCCTCGCGGCCGCCATGGTGGCGGGCGGCTCCGTGACGATCCCGTCGTGGCCCGCGCACTCGACGCAGCCGGGCGGCCACCTCACCGAGATCCTGTCGCTGCTCGGCGGCCGTGTGACGCGTCGGGGCGGCGCCGTGACCGTGACGGCGGGAAAGACGATCCACGGTGTCGACCTCGACCTGTCAGCCGTGAGCGAGCTCACTCCGACGCTCGTCGGGCTGGCGGCGTTCGCCGACTCGCCGTCATCGTTCACGGGCATCGGGCACATTCGCCAACACGAGACCGACCGCATCGCCGCTCTCGTCGAGAACCTTCGCGCGCTCGGCTGCGGCGCCGAGGAACTGCCCGACGGGATCCGCGTGATCCCGTCGGCCCGGATGCACGGCGGCACATGGAAGGCATTCCACGACCACCGCATCGCCACGACGGGAGCGCTCGTCGGCCTGCGCGTACCCGATGTCGTCATCGATGACATCGGCACGACCGGCAAGACGATGCCCCAGTTCGCCTGGCTCTGGCAGCACATGCTCGACGCGTGAGAATGCGGATCCTGGTGTGAGCTGGTGGAACGACGACGTCGACGACGATGAGGACGACCTCTTCGACGAGGCCGATGTGCGCGTGCGGCCGAACCCGAAGGCGAATCGTCCGCGCACGAAGCGTCGCCCGACGCACGACGACGCCGTCACGGGTCGCGTGCTCGGGGTCGACCGCGGGCGCTATCACGTCCTGATCGGCGAAGGCACCTCGAGCGAGCACGAGATCACGGCCGTGCGCGCCCGCGAGCTGCGGCGGAAGTCGATCGTCACGGGCGACCGCGCGCGCGTCGTCGGCGACACCTCCGGGCGCGAGGGAACGCTCGGGCGCATCATCGGCTTCGAGGAGCGCACGAGCCTGCTGCGCCGCTCCGCGGACGACACGGATCAGGTGGAGCGCGTGATCGTGGCGAACGCCGACCAGATGCTCGTCGTCGTCGCGGCAGCGGACCCCCCGCCCCGCCCGCGCCTCGTCGACCGCTATCTCGTCGCGGCGCTCGACGCGGGGATCCGCCCCCTCATGGTGGTGACGAAGACCGATCTCGCGGATCCGACCGAGTTTCTCTCACACTTCGAAGGGCTCGACGATCTGCGCGTGTTCCGCTCGGCGCAGGACGCCCCGCCGCTCGCCGAGATCGGGGCCGCTCTCGCAGGACACTCGACCGTGTTCGTCGGGCACTCCGGCGTCGGCAAGTCGACCCTCGTCAACGCGCTCGTTCCCGACGCCGATCGCGCGACGGGCCACGTCAACGAGGTCACGGGCCGCGGGCGCCACACATCGTCGTCGACGATCTCGCTGCGCTACCGCGGACCCGAGGGCACCGGCTGGGTCATCGACACCCCGGGTGTGCGCTCGTTCGGCCTCGGGCACGTCGATCCGGCGAACATCCTCACGGCGTTCCCCGACCTCGACGAGGCGGCCGCCGCGTGCCCGCGCGGCTGCACGCACCTCGAAGACGCCCCCGACTGCGCGCTCGATGACGCGGCGCGGGAGGAGCGGATCTCCCCCGCGCGCCTCGCCTCGCTGCGGGGCCTGCTCGACACGGCCGCCGCGCGGGAGGATTACTGAATCTTCTTGCCAAAGGGGCAAGAGGATTCCGCCGTCCGGCCGAGCTGAGTCCTACGTCTCGCTGGAGACCGCGACGAGCACCTCGGGCCAGCGGCGATCGAGCACGCGACCGCCCCAGGCGATCCCTCCCCAGACCGCCGCGCCGCCGAGCGCGAGGCCGCAGGCGAGACTGACCCAACCGGCCCACGGGAACCACAGTCCCGCGATCCCGAATCCGAGCGCGGGGGCGCCGATGGCGAGAACCGCCGGCACCATGATCACGAGGGCGACGAGCGACTGAATACCGCCCGACGAGCCGCGCCCAAGCGGATTCGCCTCGGGGGCGGGCGCCCGTCCGGGGAGCCACGCGCCCACGACCGCACCCGCGCCCAGTGCGGCGAGCACGAGCCCGAGGGACGCTCCGAGACTCGCGGGAAGCAGCGACCAGTCTCCCACCATCCAGCAGGCGAGGACGCAGAGCGCGACGACGACCGGCACCGCGGTGATCCCGACCCCCAGCACGCGGCCGGCGCGATCGTCGACGCCCCGCACGCCTACCGTCAGGTGCAGGGTGACGGCATCGTGATCGTAGGCGACGTCCATCTGCACGATGGTCGCGACGATAGCCGCCGCCGTCGCCGGGAGGAAGATCGTCGCGGGAGCAAAGCCGTCGATGTCGCCAGTCATGATCTGCATGACCTGCAGCAGGCTCAGCATCACGGGCACGAGGATCAGGCCGACGACGTTGGTGATGTGCCGTGGATCCCGCCGCCGGTACCGCAGCGAGCGTGCGGCGATCGCCCCGACGGGCGTCGACGGAAGCAGGCGGTCGAGCATTCCGCCGCCGCGGATCTGCCCGCCGCCACGGTGCGCGATCGGCGCGACGAGGCGCGCGGCGAGCATCGCGTGAGCCGCGGCCCAGAGCGCGGCGAGGGTCGCGACCGCGATCGCGAATCGCAGGGCTGCCGCTCCCCAGGCTCCCGCCGCGATCGCAGCGGGCACGCCGTACACGGCACCGATCGGCGTCCACGCCAGGGCTTCGGCCACCATTGCCGCACCGCCGAAACCTCCGAACGACAGCGCGGCCATCAGCCCGAGGTTGATGAGAAGGCCCGAGCAGATCAGCAAGAGGGTGCCGGCGACGACGAGGAGGTCGCGGGAGCGCCGACCGGCGAGCCAGCGCGCGGTGAGACCTCCGACGACGCGGGATCCGAGGATGCACGTCGCGAGAGCGGCCGGTGTCAGAAGCGCCGCCGCGACGAGCGCGAGCGGATCCACCGACCAACCGATGAGCATCACGAGCAGGGCGACCGCCGTCGCGATGCCCCCGATGCCGACGGCGCTCGCCACGACAAGTCCCGGCATCAGGCTTCCCGCGCGCACCGGAAGCAGCGAGAATCGCTCGGGCGCCATGAGGTCATCGGCCCCGACGATCAGCGCGCCGAGCCACCATCCGGCCGTGAGAACCGATCCGGCGATCACGACCGCGGCGAGCGCGGCCTCGGGCGCGAACATCCGCATCGCGACGAGGCCCGCTGCGAGTCCGGCGAGGACGCCGAGCGCCGCCAGGCCACCGATGACGAGAGACACGATCATCCACGGGTTCCTCGCCAGCTGGTGCCCCAGTTGACGCAGCCGCAGACCTACGAGGAGCGCAGCCATGCCAGCGTCTCCTCCCCGAGCTCGTAACGGCCGACGAGGTCGAGGAAGCGGTCCTGCAGCGACGCGCCCGCCCGCACCTCGTCGAGGGTGCCGTCGGCGAGGATCCGCCCGGCCGCGACGATCGCGACACGATCGCACAGCGATTCGACGAGTTCCATGACGTGGCTGGACATCACGACCGTGCCGCCACCCGCGGCGAATGCACGCAGGATCTGGCGGATCGTCTCGCCCGAGACCGGATCGACCGCCTCGAGAGGCTCGTCGAGCATGAGCAGGCGGGGGCCGTGGATGAGGGCGCAGGCGAGGCCGATCTTCTTCCGCATGCCCGCCGAGTAGTCGACAACGAGCGTGTGCCCCGCGTCGGCGAGACCCAGCGCCTCGAGCAGCTCACCCGCACGCTGCGTGACGTCGGCGTCGGACATACCGTGCAGCAGCCCCGTGTACCGCAGCAGCTCAGCACCCGTGAGCCGGTCGAACATGCGCGCGCCGTCCGGCAGCACTCCCATGCGCCCCTTCGCGGACGCCGGATCGCTCCACACATCGTGGCCGAGCACAGTGGCCGTTCCGGCATCGGGACGGAGGACGCCGGTCGCCATCGACAGGGTTGTCGTCTTCCCCGCACCGTTTGGACCCAGCAGGCCGAGCATCGCCCCGGCGGGCACGTCGAGCGACAGATCGTCAACGGCCACGAAATCGCCGAATCTCTTGCGCAGACCCCGCAGGGAGAGCACGGGCGGGGCGATCTCGGCGCCGTTTTCCTGATGCGACAGCTCGGTCATTCCCCTCACTCTACGGCCGCTCCGGAGGCGCGACCTCCGCCTTCCGGAGGATCTTTGAGCAGTCACGCCGGGTCGCGCCGCTTGTCCCCCGGATACCCTGGAGACATGACTGACACGCGCCTCGAAGCAGGATCCCCCGCCCCCGATTTCACGCTCCTCGACCAGGACGGCGGCTCGGTCTCGCTCGCCGACTTCCGCGGAAAGAAGCTCGTCGTCTTCTTCTACCCGGCCGCGATGACGCCCGGTTGCACGACCGAGGCCTGCGATTTCCGTGACTCGCTCGCGTCGCTGCAGGGTGCCGGATATGAGGTCATCGGGATCTCGCGCGACGAGCCGGCGAAGCTGAAGCAGTTCGCCGAGCGCGACGCGCTCACCTACCCCCTGCTGAGCGACCCCGACGCGGCCGTGCACCGGGCCTGGGGCGTGTGGGGCGAGAAGATGAACTACGGCAAGGTCATCGAAGGCGTCATCCGCTCGACGTTTGTGCTCGACGAGCAGGGCGACATCGCCCTCGCGAAGTACAACGTCAAGGCGACGGGCCACGTCGCGCGCATCCGCAAGGAGCTCGGGCTGGACTGAGCGCCGGCGCGTCGTCGAATCGCGGCCCTTGCGCCAACCGTGAACACGTGTTTACATTCACATGTGAACACGCGTTCAGATTCTTCCGACGGCGGGGCCACAGCCCCGGATCCGATCGTCCTCGCGGCGGTGCACCGCTTCGCCCGCGACGGCTTCTCGGCGCCGCTGCGTCAGGTGGCCGCAGACGCGGGCGTCAGCGCCGCGCTCATCATGAAGCGCTTCGAGTCCAAGGAGGGGCTACGCACCGCGTGCGATGAGTACGTGCTCGCGTGGATCCGTCGCGTCAAGGCCGAGAACATGGCGGCCGCCGCCGACGGCCATCTGCTCGCTTCCCTCGCGTCGAGCGACGAACACGCGCCGCTGCTCGTCTACGTTCTGCACTCCGTCATGGACGGCGGCGACCTCGGACGTGCGTTCGTCGAGCACATGATCGACGACGCCGAGCAGTATACGGCCGACGCCGTCGCACGCGGCATCGTTCGCCCGAGCCGCGATGAGAAGGCGCGCGTGCGCTATCTGGTCATGAGCGGCCTCGGCACCTTCCTCCTCTCGCTCCTGCTGCGGCCCGTCGACGACACGAGCGATCTCGCGGCTGTGACCCGGCGTCTGCAGGAGGAGACGACGCTTCCCATGCTCGAGCTGTACACGGAGGGCATGCTCACGAGCCGGACCGTGCTCGACGACTACCTGCGGCACAGCTCCGGCGCAGACACCGACGCTTCGGAGGAAACAGCATGAACCCGATCGACATCCAGGGGCTCGACAAGAGCTTCGGATCCTTCCGTGCACTGTCGGGCCTCGACCTCGCTCTCGCCCCCGGCGAGGTCCGCGGATTCCTCGGGCCGAACGGCGCGGGCAAGTCGACGACGATCCGCATCCTTCTCGGAATGCTGCGCGCCGACGGCGGCACGACGAGGCTCTTCGGCCGGGATCCGTGGCGCGACGCCGTCAGCCTGCATCGGCGCCTCGCCTACGTCCCCGGAGACGTCTCGCTGTGGCCGAACCTCACGGGCGGTGAGGTGATCGACTACCTCTCGCGTCTGCGCGGCGGCGTGGATCCGGCCCGGCGGCGCGAGCTGCTCGATCGATTCGAGCTCGACCCTACGAAGAAGTCTCGCACCTATTCGAAGGGCAATCGGCAGAAGGTCGCGCTCGTCGCGGCCCTCGCGAGCGACGCTGAGCTGTTCATCCTCGATGAGCCCACGAGCGGCCTCGATCCCCTCATGGAGGCGGTGTTCGCCGACGAGGTGCGCCGCCTCAAGGAGCGCGGCGGATCGGTTCTGCTCTCGAGCCACATCCTCAGCGAGGTCGAGAAGCTGTGCGACGCCGTCACGATCATCCGCCAGGGTTCGACGGTAGAGCAGGGCACCCTCGCCGAGTTGCGTCACCTGACGCGCACTCGCGTCGACGTCGTGACCCGTCGCGCGCCCCGGTTCGACGACGCCATCGGCGTGCACGGTCTCGTGCGGGCGGACGCCGCGGATGGCACCCGCCTGACGTTCACGGTCGACGACGACCGGATGGGCGATGTGGTGACCTCTCTCACCGCGCACGATATCGTCTCGCTCACTGCGACGCCGCCGTCGCTGGAGGACCTGTTCCTCCGCCACTACGGCGATGAGCTCGACGCAGAGCGAGAGTTCGCGTCATGAGCCTCATGGCAAACGCGCTTCCCCTGCGCGGCCCCGTGGCACGGCCCGGCGCACTCAGAGGATCCGGACGGGTCATCCGGCACATCGTCCGGCGCGACCGCGTACGCCTGACGGTGTGGGCGCTGTCGATCGCCGCGTTCGTCGCCTACTTCACGCTGGCGCTCTCGACCGTCTTCGACGCCGCCGCCCTCGCGGCTCGCGCCGCCGTGATGCGCACGCCGACCGGCATCGTGATGGGCGGCCCCGGCTACGGACTCGACGACTACACCACGCCCGTCGCGATCGCCAACGAGGGCATCACGTGGATCGTGCTGGCCCTCGCGATCATGAGCATCGTCCACGTCGTCCGCCACACGCGGGCCGAGGAGGAGAGCGCGCGAGCCGAACTTGTCCGAGCGGCCCCCATCGGCCGCCACGCCGCCGCGATCGCGGCCCTCGCGACGCTCGCCGGGCACCTCGTCGTCATCGCCGCGCTGGGAGCCGCCTCCCTCGTCGCCCTCGGCGAGGACGTCGCCGTCGTCGACGCGTTCGCCCTCATGCTGGGATCCTCCGGCGCCGCTCTCGTGTTCGGCGCCGTCGCGCTCGTGACGGCGCAGGTCACCGAGTCTGCCCGCGCGGCGAGCGGGCTCGCGCTTGCGGTCTTCGGCGTCTTCTTCGCCATCCGCGCGGCGGGCGATCTGCAGGAGCTCGGCGGATCCGCGCTCTCTTGGTTCTCCCCCATCGCGTGGGCGCAGCAGATGCGGCCCTTCGTCGAGCTGCGCTGGTGGCCGCTCGCCCTGTCTCTCGCGGCAACGGTGGTACTCCTCGCCCTCGCCGCCGCAATCGCGGCGCGGCGCGACCTCGGCGCCGGTCTGGTGCGTTCGCGCGGCGGCCGCGCCCGGGCGAGCCGTGCCCTGGCCTCACCGTTCGCGCTCGCCTGGCGCCAGCAGCGGGCCGCCCTCGCATGGACCGCGCTCGGGCTCGGGCTGCTGTGGTTCGCCAGCGGCACGATGATGTCGACGCTCGACGACATGATGCGAGACCTCGTCGCGACCACCCCGGCGCTCGGGGCACTCTTCGGCACGGATCCCACCGAGTTCACGGTGAGCTTCCTCGGCATGCTCATGCTGTTCGTCGGGCTGTGCGCGGCGGCGTACGCGATCGTCGCCGGCCAGCGAGCGCGTGAGGAGGAGTCGTCCGGACGGCTCGAGATCGTCGCGGCGGCACCCGTGTCGCGAGGGGGCTGGTTCACCGCGCAGATGCTCGTCGCCGCCCTCGGATCCCTCCTCGTGCTCGCCGTGTCAGTCGGCGCCCTCTGGCTGGGCGGCTTCCTGGTCGGCATTGAGGATCCCGGTCCCGCCGACTTCGGGCGCGTGCTCGCGTTCTCCGCCCCCGGCGTGCTCGTGTTCCTCGCGGTGACGGCGGCGCTGTATGCGTGGCTCCCCCGCGCGATGGGCGTCTCGTGGGCGGCCTTCGCCGCCGTCTTCGTCATCGGGATGTTCGGTGCGGTCTTCGACCTTCCCGAGTGGTTCCTCCGGATCTCACCGTTCCACGGCATCGCCGATGCGTTCCGCAACGATGCGAGCGTCCTGCCGCCTGTCATCGTCGCTGCGGTGGCGGCCGGTCTCTTCGCCCTCGCGCTGCTGGGATTCCGGCGCCGCGAGCTGCGCACCGGATAGCCGTTCGCCCGACGGGTGAAGGAGGTCGCGGAGCTCGGATCGGCTCGCGACTCCCAGCTTCCGAAAGGCGGAGGCAAGCTGGTTCGCAACCGTATTGACCGAGACCTCGTTCATCTCGGCGATCTCCTTCGTGGAGTATCTGTCCGCGGCGAGCCGAACGACGCAATGCTCCCGCTCGGTCAGCAGGTTCGAACGTTCCGGCGCCGCGTTCCACAACGCCATCGTCGGCAGGTGGACACGCATCTCATCCGCCGCGAGGAGGAACCGCCGAGCCGCCAGCGCGGGCACCCTCCGTCGATCCTTGATGCCCGCCAGCCACAGCCGAGAGTCGGCCGCAGTGCTCGCAAGGCCCCAATCAGCCGCGTCCGCGGCGACCTGCTCCAGTTTCGAGAGATCGCCACGCGCCACCGCGTCGGCATGGTTCGCGAAGAGCTGCAGAAGCCCACCGCCCGCCCGATCGGACGCGGATCGCAGAAGTGAGGCGACTTCGTCCGCCCTCCGCCCCGTGCGCGCGACGCAGTGCGCGATCATTCCAGCGAAGTACGTGTGCTGGGCCGCCAGGAGACGGTGCGCCGCGTCGAGCAGCAGACCGGCGCTCTGATCAGCGCGCCGTTCCGCATTCGCCTGCCACGCCTCCGCCCAGGCACGCAGCATGACGACCTTGGGATCCTCTGCCGCCGATGCGGGGATGCTGTCGAGTTCTCGGTGTGCCTCGATGCTTCGACCCGTCGCGATTGCGGCAGCGGCCGTGAGGGCGTGAGCGGCGGGAAGCAGGCCTGTGCTGTCTCGCCATCCGAGGTGCACGACGGCGGCTCTGCCGAGCGAGTAAGCTTCCTCGGCATCTGCAGACAGGAACTCGAGGAACCCGAGGGCGTACTCCCAGATGCCGAGCGATTCCGGCCTGCTCTCTCGAGAAAGCGCAATGGCCTGCGTCAATCGGCGGCGCGTGGCGAACGCGTCTCCGCTGTAAGACAAGGCCATGATCTCGGTGAGCTCGATCAGTGAATCGCCACCGGGAACGAGCGCGAGGACCTCCGGGGGAAGCTGCCGCATTCGGGGCAGCAGTGCTGTGGTCTCGTGCAGGGGACCGGAGATCACTCCCGAGACCCCGGCCGTGATCAGGCTCATCACGCCCTCAGGGCTGTGGGACTCCTGCGGTGCGGCAATCGGACCCTGCGCTTGCCCGGCATCCGCGGCCCAACGTACGCTCGCGCCCTGAAGGTGCGAGACGCACGCGTCGTCGTGCACCACTTCGAGCGCATCGCGAATCGTCTGGAGTGCCGATGCTGCGTCACGGCGCCGGATGCCGAGATGCTGTGCGCGGGCGAGTGCGGCAGACGTCATTTCAACATCGGTACGCGCGTGCCTCTGCGCCTCACTGAGATGCCGGTCCGCGACCTCGACCTGGTCGAGCAGGGAGGCTGCAAGACCGGCCACCCGTTGGGCCGCCGAGCGCTCCGGTTCGATCTCCAGAACAGCGGTTGCCGCGCGAAGCGCGAGCCGTGCATCGAAGGATCCGAGGGCGTACTCGGCGAGCGCCGTCAGAGAGGCCGTCTCGAAATCGCATCCGTGATCCAAAGCCAGAACGTCCGCCTGACGCACCGCATGGGGGCGGGCGGCAGCGATGGGACCCCGCAGGACATCGATCGCACGGTGCGCGATCTCGTGCTGAAAGGCGGAGGAGGCACGCGCGAGGAGATACGGCGCATCGAGCGGGTGCGCCAGTCTCACCCACCCGCAATCTGTGGCCTCGACGACGTCCGCACCCGCCAGGGCGTTCCGATCATCGACGTCGATCGCCTCGGACGGACATTCTCCGGTCATCGCGATGAGGGTGGCGACTTCCATCGTGCGGGCGGACAGTCGGTCGAAACGCTCCGCGACGAGACCCGCCAGTCGCGGCGTCGTCGCAGGCTGCCCATGAAGCTCCCACCCGTGCGGCGTGTACGCAAGGCGGCCGTCATCTCGCGAACCTCGAACGATCTCACGCAGATACAGCGGGTTCCCGCGCGCCGCCGCGAGGATCTCGGCCTGCGCCCGAGGCGTGACCTCTCCGCCGACGAGCTCAGAAACCAGCCTGGCAGCTTCGTCGTCCGACAGCGCCGTGAGCGCCGTCTCGGTGAGATGGCCTCCGTCGTAGAGTTCGTGGACACCCTGTGGTGCCGCGGTCAGGTCTCGGACTGTCAGGATCGCTGGGTACCGAGCCGTCGCGATCAGCTGCGTGACGACGTACAGCGAGGCGTCGTCCAGAAGATCCACGTTGTCGACCAAGAGCACGCTCCGTCGGGGGCAGCGCGCGAAGGCGTCGACGACGGCTGCCGGAGACTCCGACGCCGCGGTGGGTGCATCCTCGATCCCCGCGAACGCCCCCAGAGGCACCGACGATCCCGTCGCGGTTCCGACCACGAGATGCGTCTCTTCGCCGACAGAGATCAGCGCCGCGTGCGTCTGCCGCAGAGTGTGGGATTTGCCGATGCCGCCCGGGCCCGTGAGCACGGTGGATCGACCGCGAGCGGCTGTCTCTTCCACCAGGTGATCCACCGTGGCACGGCGTGATGATCGTCCATTCACGCGCGACACGTCCTCTCCGCCCCGAGAAGTCACGTCACGCTCTGTGGCCCTCGTCTGTATAGCCAATTTCTCACTATGGCTTCGGTCTGAGGCAGATCTTAGCGTTGGCATCGCTCGTCCTGTCCATAGCATCCACGAAAGCTCCACATGCCCACACATCGATATGCCGGATCCCCTTTCCCCGCGCTCGCGACAGGGATCACCCTGCTCGGCCTTCTCACCCTCGGTGCCTCCGCACCCTCGTACGCGGCCGATGAACTGGTCGTCGACGGCGTGAGCTACGGGCTCTTCGACCCGGAGGATCCGTCGCAGGGAGTCTCCGCCGACGCTTATGACCCCGCCGCCAACCCGGGGCACCCGGAGGTGGTGATCCCGTCCGTGGTGGAGATCGACGGGCAGACGGCGCCCGTGGTCGAGGTGGGAGAGGGGGCATTCCGAGAGGCCGGAATCGCTTCGGCGACCGTCCCGGATTCCGTCGTCACGCTGAGAAGGCACGCATTCTCGCGCAACCCGGGCCTGGAGTCCGTCCACCTCTCCGAGGGGCTCGAGCTCATCGGCACGGAGGCTTTCAGCTACGGCGCGCTGACGGAGGTCACCCTCCCCGATTCGCTGTCTGTGATCCACCCTCAGGCGTTCTTGTCGAACAAACTGACCGACATCATCATTCCGCCTCAGGTGGACACCTTGGCGACGGGAGTCTTTCGGCGAAACTCCCTGACGCAGATCGATATTCCCGCGCACGTCACGAAGATCCGACAGAGCGTTTTCGCGGAGAATCCCCTCACGCAGGTGACGCTCCCTGAAGAGCTCATCGAGATGGGCCCCGGCGTGTTCACCGGCATTCGGACGCTGGAAACCGTGCGCTTCCTGGGGCCAGAACCAGCCTTCGTCAATCCCGACACGAGTCAGCCGCCGGAGCAGACGAATCCGATCGCCTCCGGTACATGGTCCAACCCCCGCATCGAATTCCTGTGGCGCCACGGCGAAGCTCAGGCAAGCTCCGGAGGCTTCACCACACCCCAGTGGTACGGATACGACAGCGTGCCGTTGGCGGAAGTGACATTCATCCCCGGGGGCGAATCCGATGTTTCCACTACCCGATTTGCGCCGCTCGATCAGCACGGGGCCGAAGGCCCCTGGGGCACCCTCGCTGCCAGCGACATGCCGGATGAGCCCACGCGCCCTGGACACGAGTTCGCCCTCTGGCACGAATACGGCGTCCCCTGGGCTCCCGGCGACCCGATCACGGCCGACCTCACTTTGAACGCCAGCTGGATCGACCTGGCCCAGGTGCAGAACATCGTTCTCACTGCCGCACCGGACGAGGCGATCGTGGGCGAGCCCGTCACTCTGACCGCTGAGGCGTTCAACGCCCACGGCGACTCGCTGGGCGATATCACCGACGAGATCGTCTTCGACGATCCTGCCGACAGCACAATCACATTCGACGGCGACCAGGTCACGTTCGCCGAGGTCGGCGTCTTCACGATCTCGGGTGAGCACACGGGGACTGAACGCCGAGTGTCCCTCGAGATCGAGGTACGGCCTGCTCCCCCGACCATCCCCGACGAGGAGGAGCCGGCGACCCCGGAGGATCCGGCGACCCCGGAGGATCCCGCCACTCCGGACGATCCCGCCACTCCGGACGATCCCGCCACTCCGGAAGACGAAGAGCCGACCGTTCCCGAGGACACAGAGCCGACCGTCCCGGAGGAAGAACCGGCTACTTCCGAGGAGGATGAACCGTCCGCTCCCGAGGAAGAAGAACCGTCCGTCCTCGAGGACACAACGCCTGCGGCACTCGAGGACACAGAACCGGCCGCTTCTGAGAACGCAGAACGTCAGGCTCTCGCCGCGACGGGCGCGGAGTTCACCCCATGGGCAGGAGCCGTCGGAGCAGTGTCGCTCCTCCTCGGATCGTCGCTGCTCATCGCCAATCGCCGCACACGCCGTGGAATGGAGACCACGCGATGAAAAGACGAACAGCCACAATGGGAGCAATTGCCGGGATCATCCTTCTCTCCGGATGCGCCCCCGGCGCCGCCGACGAGAGCGAACCGTCGCAATCGGCGGGCACTGCACCCTCATCCGAGAGCGCCCCAAGCGCCGCGCCCGAGGGATCCGCCGACTATCTGGACGAGCTCTCTTCCGAGAGCCTGCATGAGGGCGTTGCACCTGCAGCTCCGGGAACCGCATACATCGAGGTCGCCGGCGAACGCTTCGAGTTCGAGAGCCTCACCTGCACGCTCGCTGATGAACCCGATATCGGGCAGTTCATCGCGGCTGCGAACGGCGAGACCACTGGCAGCGGGCACTCGATGTACCTCAGCCGTGAGATCGGCACAGACATCGGCTTTCACTTCGAAGATGAGTACGTCCAATTGGCTCTGTTGGTCACGGAGGGCGGCGAGGACCGGATGAGCAATTCGATGGCGCAGCACGAGCGCGAACAGGGCACCTCCCCGGAGTGGGTGCGCGGTTCGGGCACGCACCCCTTGATCCGCGTCGTGGGCAACGAGGCGACCGCGATGGGCGTCCTGGACGGAGTTCCTTTCGCACCCGACCCTGCGGAGGCCGAGTTCATCGCCGCCGCGACCTGCCCATGACCAGACTGAGTGATTCCTCGCTACACCCCCAGGAGAACGCATGAAGAAGATTCCCCACGGGCTCGCCGTCATCGCCGCGACAGCCCTGTTCCTCGCAGGCTGCGCGCCGGCCGCGGAGATCCCCGCCGCTTCTGAGAACGATCAGGATCCGCCTGTCGCCGCCGATGAAGACTCGACGGAGACCGGTGAGACCGGTGACGACTCCCCCGAAGACGCCGATTTCGGCGAGGTCCTCGGCGTCGTCAAGATCAACGACTTCACCACCTACGCCATCACGGAGCTTCGCAACTGCGAGCCACTGAACGACGGCACCATCGAGCGCGAACTGGAGCTTCAGGGCTTTGGCGAGCATGAAGGCACGCCGATACAGATCGATGTCTACAAGCAGATGGTCGCTGGGTCCGCCGGCAACGAAGTGTCCTGGTCAGGCCCCGAAGGAGTCTTCGGGAGCTCCGACATCGCGAGCATCACATGGGCGGGAGAAGGCGACAATGTTCTCGGCTCGTCCACCTTGGTCGACGGCGCAACCCAATCCGAGAAGATCATGGTCGGCTTCGATCTGCAGGTGCCGGCCGAGACCGTCGCCTGCCGGTGAAGCGGCGGGTGGGGGCGAGCTGACCGCTCCCCCCGTGAGGCCCTTCCGGAGGGCAAGGATCCTCCTCCCGGAGGAGACCTGCACACAGGAGGAGAGATACGAGGACCTCACCCTCCGGAACGCAATCCTCCTCCGGAAGGGAAGGCCCCTCGCCCCGGAGGAGATCTACACACAGGAGGAGGGATACGAGGACCTCACCCTCCGGAACGCAATCCTCCTCCGGAGGGCAAGGGTCCACCCTCCGGAATCGATGCTGGCCCCGTCACGATCGCCGGGCGTGTGCGGAACAGTGCCGTAGGTCTTCCCTCAACATCCATGATCCGCTGCACAGTGCATCACCACTGCTACTGCGCGCGGGGAGGCGTTCGCAGTCATGCGGGCCAGACGGCGCGGAGGATGCGGATCGCCTCGTCCAGATCGGTGCCAGTCTGGACGCACGTCTCGGTCAGCGACCTCGCGGCTTCGATTACCTCGCGAGGCGTCGTCGCCGCGCGGGGCGAGACGCGCGTGCCTCCTCCCGTACGGGTGATGACGATCTCCTCGGCCTCGAGCGCCTTATACGCCTTCGCGACCGTTCCAGGCGCGACGCCGAGGTCCTTCGCGAGCTGCCGCACCGAGGGCAGACGTTGGTCCGCCGCGAGTCGTCCCGACGACACGAGGCCACGGATCTGATCCCGGATCTGATCGGTCGGCGCGGCGGCCCCCGAGAGCGTGATGATCATGACACCGCTCGCGTGCGCGTGCGCCGCCGTGCGGGAAGCGCCGAGAGCGCGACGGACGCCCAGAATGCGATCCCCAGGGCGACTGCGGCGATGGCGCCCCAGCGAAGGACATGCTCGAGCGCCGCGAACGGCGTCCAGACGCTCACGCCGCCCTCGGAGGTCGCGAACGATCCTCTGAGCGACGCCGTGTCGCCGAGCGAGCTCAGAACACTCCCGAGGTGGACAAGCAACGCACCGGTCGCGACGGAGACCACGTTCCGCGTCCGGATCCGGCGCTGCCGAGCGTCCTGTTCGCGATCCGCATCGAGCGCAGGACGGGCGATAAGAACGAGATCGAGCGCGACGACGACGATCATCACGGCGATGAGGACGAGGCTCGGAAGGGAGTGATACCAGCCGTAGATCGTCGTCCCGAGCAGATTCTCGCCACCCGGCTCGACGAAATAGAACGTGTGCCGCCCAGTCTGCGGATCGGGCCGGGACGCACGACCGGCCACGACCGTGAGCGATGCGATGACGGCGAGCACGAGCGTCGGGACGACCAACCAGCTTCCCCGCGCGAAGCTCATCGGCGTGCGCGGCGCCAGGTCCGCGGTCCGGCCGCGCCGGCGGGGCTCAATGGGGAAGGCAAGAGCGAGGAGCGCACCGATCCCGAGCACCAGAGGTGCGGTGAAGCGCACGTCCGACACGAATTCCCACGCCTCCGTCGACAGAACGGGGAGCAGGATGCCGCCGGTCTCGCCGACGCGCTGCGCGGCAGTTGCGACGATGAGCAGCGTTCCGACGAGGATCGCGGCAGCGCGCGGCGCACGTCCGTGGAGGCCGGCGCGGCTGCCACGGATCGACCACCATCCGGCGGCGAGGACGACCCCGCCCAGGATGGGGCCGAGCATCATCGCCCAGAGAATCGTCATGACTCCTCCAAATTTGTATCAATCAAGTGACACACAATGTAGCACCCCACTGACACATTCACCCGCGGCGAACCAGACAACACGATGTGATCCGCGAGCAGAGACGCCAGTCCCGTTTCGAGAGTCATCCACACCGTGACGAGCCCGCCACTCCCAGCTTCCGGAACGCGAAGGCGCGCCACACCGACGAGCACTACTGGCGGAACGCCTCGACAGGCTCGATTCGCGCAGCCCGTAGGGCGGGGTACAGGCCCGCGATGCCCCCCCAGCAGCATCCCGAAGAGCGGTGCGAGGAGGAACATCCAGAGGCCGAATACCGGCGTCCACCCCCTTGCGAGTGAAACTCCGATAATCACCAAGAGACCGGCCATCGCGCCGATTGCTCCACCGAGCAGACCCCTGGTCGCCGCTCTGCGTATCCAGTTGCTCTCTGATGCCCAGTGGTCGTTGACTGAGTCGATGCTGCCGCACCGAGCATTGACGCGGCCCCGCCACCCGCTACGTAAAACACGCGATCGCCTACCGCGCCGCCGTCCTCATCCGCGCCGCCATCGCCTGGACTCAAGGGCTTTCGAATGCGTCCTAGCGCTTGGGGGCACGCGAGGATAACCACAGCGCAAAACCCAGGAGCGCAGTGAGCGGGCGATAGAAGCGACTGTCAAGCCGCCGGAACGTGCCACCCGCGGGAGGAAGACCCATCGCGGCGAGAGCTGGGCCACCGCCCAACAGCGCGCGCATCAGCATAACTGTCCCTAGAGCCCGAAGGCCGAACCGTTGTACACGACCGTCTCGCCCGCCTCCCGCCGCGAGAAACGCTGCGCCGGCCGTCCCGCCAGCGACCACCAACGTCGGAGCAACGCCAGGCATCGGCCCGTGCGACCCGATCACAGCCTCAGCAAGGCGCTTCTTATCCCTTGCCGGCCACGCTGAACCGGACGCCCACACCACGTGGAGTGCGGACACACCAGCCAACCCGGCCGAACTGATGATTCGGGCTACCGTCCCGGTTACTTTGCGCATGCCGCGATCCTAGATGAGCGACGAAGAGCGCCCGTCGCCTGCAGTGCATGAGGGTGTGCCGTTGATGGCGCGAGCGTGGACGAACCGCACGCGCCGAGGAGCAGCAGGCCGGCGAGAAGATCGCACGCCGTAGCGACGGTCCTCATGCCGCCACCGCGACACACGCACGAGCGCGAAATGAGAAACCCCCAGGCCGCTGGCCTGGGGGTTCGTGAGATCTCTCTCGGTGAGTCAGGAACTACGTCCCGACACCATCACATTGTGGAGCTAAGGGGATTCGAACCCCTGACCTTCTCATTGCGAACGAGACGCGCTACCAACTGCGCCATAGCCCCTTGCAACCCGATCAACTTTACCAGAGCCCGCGAGAGGCGGGAAATCGATCCTCAGACCGCGGCGCGTCGCGCGAGCAGCTCGCGCACCTGCTGTTCGATTTCGGCGTCGTCCTCGCTCCGAGGCGGTAGCGCGACTGGCTGTTGACGGGCAACGAGCCGGGCTCGTGCCGCCTCCTCGCGCGCCGCCCTCTGCAGATTGTTGCGCGCGTTCGCCGCTTCTACCTCGCTCGACGCCCGCGACCCGGAGGTCGCCGTCAGCGGCGTGGGCAGGCGACGCGGCGTCCACCCACGGTCGGCCGGATCGATGATCTGGGACTGGGAACGTGCCCTTTCGGCCTGGCGGGGGGCTGCGGACACGGCCACCTGCGGCGCGCGAGACGCGACATCGGCCATGCGCCGAAGCAAAGCGAATCCGGCAAGAATCGCAACCGCGCCGACCGCGACCCAGGCCCATCGCCCCGCCACGACAAACTGCCACGCCCCGAGACCGAGTGCCGCGAGGCCGACGATAGCGAGGGACGTCGCCGCGAGGCGCAGGCGGCGGCGGGCACGCGCCTGCCGTGCCCGAGGATCCGCCCGAAGTGCCGCCACTCGCGCACGCTGCTCTTCTGCTGTGATCGCGCGTTCGAGCCTCTCGGCCTCCGCGTCGCGTCGCGTCCGCTCGACACGCGCCTCGACCTCGCGGCGCTTACGTTCGACCTCAGCGCGTTCGTACGATCGGCGCAATCGGTCATCCTCGGCTTCAAGACGCCTGACGAGCCGATGCTGCTTCGCCGCCTCACGACGCGACAGCTCGACGCGCACCTCGTCCGGCGTCTCGCTCGACTCGGCAAGCACGCGCAGCGCCTGGTTGAGCCGAACAGCGTTGCGCTCGGCCGCGTTGTCACGCATCCTGGCGTGCCACGACGGCAGCAGATAGGCGAGCCAGAGCACGGCGATCACCAGCGCGATCGCACCGCCTCCGAGAATCTGCCCACCCATGTGATAAACCGTAGGCGACGCACGCCCGCGAACGACGGAGGCCCTCGCGTGTCGGCGGCGTGTTCGTGCCTCCCGAGTAGCCGAACAGCCCGCTTAGGCCGAATCTGGCACGCGGGACGCACCGACGGGAACTCCGCCCGTCACCCATCGATGAAGGACGCCCCGCGGGACCTCCTCGCGGGTGAGAGCGAACGCGTAGTGATCCCGCCAGGCGCCATTGATGTGAATGTAGCGCGGACGATAGCCCTCATATCGGAACCCGAGCTTCTCGACGACGCGCAGACTCGGCCCGTTCTCGGGACGGATGCAGATCTCCATCCGGTGCAGACGCAACTGTGTGAAGCACAGATCGGTCGCGAGCGCGACCGCCGTGGGCGTGATCCCCCGCCCTGCGAAGCGCTCGGATACCCAGTATCCGACCGTCGCGGACGACAAGGATCCGCGCGCAATTCCCCACACGTTGAGTTGGCCCGCGACCTCTCCGGCGTGCTCCATAACGAACGGCACGCCCGCACCGTCGCGATACTGCTGCAGAAGACGCCGGATCGAGCCGCGCATATCGAACGAGACAGCACCATCCGGATTCGTCGCCTCCCACGGAAGGAGCCACGACCGATTCGTGAGGAGCTCATGCTGAAGGACGCGCGCATCCTTGGGACGGATGAGCCGAATGGACACCGCCCCGTGCGAGCTCTCGAGCGCATCCATCCGGCTCTCCTGTCACGACGCCGAGGCGCCGCCTGAGTACGCCTCTCGCTAAAGCGTAGCCGCGAATTCCTTGATCCAGGGGCGCAGCTCGGGGCCGAGGTCCTCTCGATCGGACGCGAGCTGCATGATCGCCTTGATGTAGTCGAGCTTGTCGCCCGTGTCGTACCGGCGTCCGCGGAAGATGACTCCATACACGTCGACGTTCGCGTCATCCGCCGCGACGTCCTTGAGCGCATCGGTGAGCTGGATCTCGTTGCCCTTGCCCGGCTCGGTGCGTTCGAGGACCGGGAAGATCTCGGGGGTCAGCAGGTAACGGCCGATGATCGCGAGGTTGCTCGGCGCGTCTTCCTTCGCCGGCTTCTCGACGAGGTCGAGCACCTTGACAACGTCGGGGTCGTCCGTCGCCTCGACTGACGCGCATCCGTACATGCTGATGTGCTCGGGGTCGACCTCCATGAGCGCGACGACCATCGCCCCGCGCTGCTCGTTCACCTCGATCATCTTCGGGAGCAGCGGGTCTCGCTCGTCGATGAGATCGTCGCCGAGCATGACCGCGAACGGCGAGTTCCCGACATGCTGCTTCGCACGAGCGACCGCATGTCCGAGCCCCTTCGGCTCACCCTGGCGCAGCAGGTGCACATCGGCGAGATCGCTCGACTTGCGCACATTTCCGAGCTTGCTGTCGTCGCCCTTCGCCGTGAGCTTCTCCTCCAGCTCGGGAACCGAGTCGAAGTGGTTGGCGATCGCGTTCTTGTTGCGGCCGATGATCATGAGCACATCGCGGATGCCTGCGGCCACCGCTTCTTCGACGACGTACTGGATCGCGGGCTTGTCGACGACCGGGAGCATCTCCTTCGGCGTCGCCTTCGTCGCCGGGAGGAAACGGGTGCCGAGACCCGCAACCGGCATAACAGCTTTGATCTGCGCAGGTTCCATGACACTCACCATAGGCGACGCGCCCGCAAGGCCCGCGAACGGCACGGCACTCGAGGGCCCGAGCGCCCCCCTAACGTGGTGCGTATGGCGACTTCGACCGGCGCCGCGAAAGCGGCGATGCGTCAACGGATCCGCGCATCACGACGTGCGATGACGGATGAGCAGCGGGGCCTCGCCGAAAAGGGGATCGCACGCGAGGCTTCGGCGCTTCTCGCGCGCACGGGCGCACGCACGCTCGCGTGCTATCTGTCGTCTCCGACTGAGCCTCCGACCCGGCAATTGCTCGCTCACGCCGCCGCCGAGGGGATCCGCGTGATTCTGCCGATCATCCGCCCACACGGCGAGCTCGACTGGGCCGAGCACACCGGCGGCGAACGCATCGCCGCACTGGGGGTTCCCGAGACGACGGGAAGGCCGCTCGGCGTCGAGGCTCTCGCCGACGCCGATCTGGTGCTCGTTCCCGCGGCTGCGGCCGATGAATCGGGGATGCGCCTGGGCTGGGGCGGAGGGTTCTACGACCGTGCGCTCGCGAAGCTGCCCTCACGGGGATCCGTGTACGCGGTGATCTATGATTCCGAGGTGGTCGCTCGCGTTCCCCACGAGACGCACGACGTGTCGGTGAGGGGAATCGTGACGCCGACCCGCACGCTCACGTTCGAACGCTGAAGCGCGCCCCACGGGCGTGCCAGGCGGCCCACCGGAGAGGCCCATACCTTCATGCCCACATATGCATACGCCTGCACCGACTGCGGTCACGCCTTCGACGCCGTCCAGTCGTTCAGCGAGGCTTCGCTGACAACATGCCCCTCCTGCGAGGGTCGCCTGCGCAAGCAGTACGGATCCATCGGCGTCACGTTCAACGGCTCGGGCTTCTACCGCACCGACTCGCGCGCGACGAACAACACCTCCTCCAGCGCGTCCACCGCGGATTCCTCCTCCGGCAGTGCATCATCGACCTCGGCGACGTCGTCACCCGCGACGGCGAGCGCCGCGGCGTCGAGCGACTGATCCGTCGCACGGCGAACTCGGTCCGAGGGCCCACGCCCAGAGGGAAGGCAGAAATGTTCCAGGGATTCAAAGAGTTCATCATGCGAGGCAGCGTCGTCGAACTGGCGGTTGCGGTCGTCATCGGCACGGCGTTCACCGCGATCGTCACCGCCTTCGTCGAGTTCATCGTGAACCCGTTGCTCGGCGCCTTCGTCCCGACCGGGAACCTGTCCGAGTGGGTGATCGAGATCCCCGGGATCTTCGCGACCGCCCAACTCGGCATCGGCGGCATCATCCAGGCCATCATCAACTTCCTCGCGATCGCGCTCGTCGTCTACCTCGCGCTCGTCATGCCGATGAACAAGCTCGCCGCGCGCCGTGCCGCCGGCGCACCCGCCGAGGAGATCCCCCCGACGCAGGAAGAGCTGCTGACGGAGATCCGCGACCTCCTCGCCAAGAAGTAGCCCCGGACGCCCGGACACAACGACGCCAGAACTCACGGTCGACGCCGCAGAAATCGCTTCCGCGGCCCGCTCCGGCGAATTCTGGCGTCGTTGTGCATTCGGCGCCCCGCGCACGACTCAATAGTGCGGCGGCTTGTCCTGCCTCAGCCGCTCGTCGTTCGCGCCCTTCTCCCCCGTCGCCTGCGGCTCCGGCTCGTCGTCTCGCAGCGTCGCCTCGGCGTCGGAGTCACCGAGCGTGCCCTCGACAGGTGTGAGCCGCGCGCGACGGGATCCGCGCACCCGCTCGACCCGCTGACGCTTGTCGTCGCCCACCGGATCAGTCCAGCGGCGCGGTCTCTTCGCCGACACGGGAGATGTCCGCGCGGATTCCGAGGACGGCGGCGACGCGCTCCGCGACGGCTCGCGGTTCGCTGTAAATGTCGAATGCGTGCACCCGGATGTAGTGCCAGCCGAGGCGGCGCAGCACCTGCGGGCGCAGCCGAAGCGACTCACGCAGCGACTCTTCACGCGATTCGGGATCGGACTCGACCACGACGGCTTTGCCGTTCGCCTGCGCGACAAGGGGCAGGAGGCCGCGATAGTCGACTTCGACGGCCGCTCCCATCGCACGCAGCTCGCGCGCCAGAGCGCGGGTGAGCGGATCGGCGTCGACCTCCTGACGGAGCTCCTTCGCGCGCTCCTCGTAGCTGCGCAGAAGGTCCATGAGCATCGCGGCGCCGTGCGAGAAGCGTCCGTCGTCGATGTCCGGAGGACGCACGCAGGTGACGATGACCATCGAGCGCCGGGCGCGCGTCATTCCGACGGTGAGCAGCCGCTCGCCGTCTTCGCCGGACAGGTCGCCCAACTCACTCAGCACGCGGCCGTGACGTGTCGTGCCGTATCCGAGTGAGAACACGACACGATCACGGCTCTCCGCGACAGACTCCTCGAGCGTGAGCACAGCGAGCGGTTCGGCGGTCTCGCGCGAGACGAAGTCGGCGACGTCTCCGCGCCCTGCGAAAGCCGCCGTGACGGCCGCGCGCACCCGATCGGCGTGGCGACGGCTCGCGGTGACGACCATGAGCGATTCGCGAGGGCGGTTGATCGCATGCTCGACGACGAGCGTGACGACGCGCGCAACCTCGGCATCGGGGCTCTCGACCGCGCCCGTCACGGGGTCGGGCGCCCCGCTCCCACCCTCGACGTAGTCGACGGACAGGCTGCCCCGCCCGAGATACGAGCCCGCCCACGGCAGCGACTGGATCTCACCGCCATAGAAGGCGTCATTGACGAGATGCGCAAGGTCTTCGCCCCCCGCGCGATAGCTGCGCGTGAGCGTCTCAACCGGGAGGATCTCCGCAACGCGCTCGAATGCGCTGCGGGCGTCCGCCGGCACCGCGGCTGCATCGGACGCTCGCGTCGATGCCGTCGAGACCTCGAAGCACGTCGGCTTCTGCGTCACGGGGTCGCCGAATGCGACGATCTGCGATGCCCGACGGATCGCGGGTGCCGCCTCGGCGAGTCCGATCGCCGCCGAATCGACGAGCATGACGGTGTCGAAACGCTCATCGTCGGGCAGCTGAGGCACATCGTACGGCGACGCGAGCCACACCGGGGCGAGTGTGCGCAACAGGCGCGGCGCGTCCGCATGAACCTGCGCGGGTGTCACATCGCCGCGCATGAGCGCGCGTCGCAGCCGATCCGATTCGTCGGGCTCGTCCACGATGCCGATCTTCCACTGCGCCGCGAGCTGCCACGCAAGCAGACGTCCCGATGCTGCGGCGTGGGCCTCGTCGACGAGCCGGAAGTCCTTCTCCAGCCGGTCGACGACGCTCGTCGACGCGCCGAGGAGCGAGGTGTCGGTCCGGAGCAGGTGTTCGAGGGCCGACTGCCACCACGCGAACTCGAGCTCCTCCCCGACACGCGCCTCGTCGACGTGGCGCACCGAGAGCTCCGTGAGAAGGGGCGACAGGCCGAGCTCGTCAAGCGTCGCGCGGAGTTCGGCGCGTTCCACGATGTTCTCGAACACATCGGATTCGGCCGCGAGGCCCGCGAGCGTGCGGATGAGACGTGTGACGGGGAGGGCCGCGAGCCGCGTGCCGCGCCCGAGCGCCTCGTCGAGCTTCCCCAGATCGTCCTCGATCCGCTGCCATTCGACCTGCACATCGGCGAGCCCGAGGGGGATCTCCGGAGCGCTGACGCTCTCGACGAGATGCTGCCACTGGGAGCGCTGATGCTGGATCCGCGTGAGCGCGGCATGCATGTCAGCGACGTGCACGCCCGGTCGCACGAGCTCGCGCGAGAGGCGCTTGAGCCGGCGACGCTGGGCGCCGGACATACCGACGGCATCGCGACGGGATCCGTGCGCCTTGATCATGTCGGACAGGGGGCGCTCGAACGCCACCGGCTGGAATCTGTCGAGCGAATCGCGAATCCCGTGCAGGAGACGCAGATACTCGCCGAGCTCGTCGAGCGTCGCGAAAGGCCGCATGCGCGTCTGGGAGATGAGCTCGTAGCCGCGTTCGAGCAGTTCGGGAACGCCGGTGCGGTGCAGGCGCCCGGCGAGCGCGTGGGCGTCGCGCGCAGCTTCCGTCGTCTCGAAGCTCACTCCGTACCAGGGCGAGTCGTCGGGACCGACGCGGAACTCGCCCAGGCGGGCGGCGAGCGCCAGTGTACGAGCGGCATCGCTCCGATCTCCCGCGAGCTTCGTCAGGGCGGAGGCGCTGAGCCGAGCGGTGGATGACGGCGGAACCGGGAGGCTCGCGAGCCGCGTCAGCTCGCGCGTGATGTCGAGGACGGACACTCCGAGATCTTCGCGCGTGCGCACGAGCGCGTCCCTGTAGTCGCGGAGCACCGAACGCAGCCGCACGAGCGCATCGTCGACGTCCGAAACGCTGGGCTGGGCAGCCTTCTCGTTGCGCCCGATCGCCCGGATGAGATCGGACCGCAGAGACGTCGGCGAAACGGCGAGTCCGTCGAGATGGATCCCTCGGAGCCGGTGCGCGACACCGTCGAGGGTCGAGCGGCGAGCGCTCACGACGAGCACGCGCTTGCCCGCGCGGACGAGCTCTCCGACGGCGTTGATGACGGTCTGCGTGCCCCCCGTCCCCGGGAGGGTGTGCACGGCGAGCGACTGACCGGCCATGATCCGGGCGAGGACTGTCTCCTGCTCGGCGTCCGCGTCGAGAAGCAGAGTGTCGGAGGCTGGTGCGCGGTCGTCGGGCGCCGTGGGCATGGCAACCGGACGAGGTTCCCGCACTGCCCGCAGATCGTCCTCATGTCCGCCGAGCGCGTTGAGGAGCACGTGGTCGACGCGGGCGAGATCTCGAGACATCGGCCCTGCGACGTCGGCGAACGTCGACACGACGAGGCGCGCCTTGACCGAGAACGTCTCGACGTGCGACGTCAGCGCGCGCAGACGGTCGATGACGGGCTGCGGCTGGAACAGGCCATCCTGGTAGGCGAGCGAGGCGAGCGCCTCACCGTCGAGTTCGATGCCGAAGTGGTCGCGTGCGGCACGCAGCAGTTCGGGATTGACGACGAAGCCCCCGCGCAGCTTGAGCTCGAAGTCGGCATGGTGGCGGCGAAGGCCGAGCGGACGAAGCAGGACGGGCGCTGTGAAGCGCTCGGTCCCGACGCGCCAGGATGCGAGTCCGACAGCGAGGCGTACGGCGTCGATTCCGCGGGCTGTGCGCAGCTCGACGTTCTTTGCGGCGATCCGCTCGGCAGCCAGGCGCGCTCCGCGCAGCGCGACCTCGTCGCGGAACAGGTTCGACAGCAGCGTCGAGCGCCCCGTGATGAACTGCGGCAGGCTGCCGGGGTGCGCGGTCGTGATCTCGACGAAGGATCCCGGCTCCTCCCGGTATCGCAGGAGCGCGGACTCGCCACCCAGTCCCCCGGCGCACTCGCGCAACCGCTCGCGCTCTTCATCCGCGACGTGCGCGATCGGCACGCCGGGCTCGGCCACCTGGAGATCGCTCGGATTCACGCCGTCCTCCGATCCGGACAGCGCCGCAGAGCCCTTGATACGCCACACACGCGCAAGGCTACGCGCGGCCTCGCCGATTCTTGCGTCGGATCGCCGCGGTTCCCGCGATTGAGCGCCCGAATTCAGGTCCCCGCGCATCCGGGGTCAGCGTGCACACATCGACGGATCTCGCCGCTCTCTCCACAACGCCCTCCCCGCGGGCCCCGCGCTCGACGACGAGAGCGGCGAGGATGGGGAGCATGAGCGATGACGAGACATCCACGACTGGGGTCATCACGGGCGCCGACGGGCTGACCCGACCGACCTGGGCCGAGCTGAGCGACCTCCTGCGCGAGTACTACGACACCGAGTGGGGCATGCCCGTCCGCGACGAACAGGGCGTCTTCGAACGGCTCAGCCTCGAGGCTTTCCAATCCGGGCTCAGCTGGGCCACCGTGCTCGCGAAACGTCCCGCCTTCCGACATGCGTTCGCGGGATTCGACCCCGATGCCGTGGCGGAGTTCGGGGATGACGACGTGGACCGGCTTATCGGCGACGCAGGGATCATCCGCAATCGCGCGAAGATCCTCGCCACGATCGATAACGCGCGGGCGACCGTCGCCCTCCGTGAGCAGGGCACCGACCTCGCAGAGCTGGTGTGGAGCTACCAACCGGACGAGACTCCTGCGCCGGTCACGGCCGCGGAGGTTCCGTCGACGAGCGACGAGTCCGTCGCTCTCTCGAAGGAGCTCAAGCGTCGTGGCTTCCGCTGGGTCGGCCCCACGACGATGTTCGCGTTGATGGAGGCCATCGGGATCATCGACACACACCTGATCGGAAGCCATCGCCGCGGCACGAGCGGCGTCTGGACGAACTGAGACAGTCATCCCGACGACGCTCTGGTGCCCCCGACAGGACTCGAACCTGCGACGCACGGTTTAGGAAACCGACGCTCTATCCACTGAGCTACGGGGGCGTGCACGAAGCGCCCGCCCCATATTACTGGGGCGGGCGCTATCGGCGTGTCGCGTCAGTGTGCGGCGTCGTACGCTTCGAGGATGGCGGCGGGGATGCGCCCGCGGTCGCTCACCTCGTGCCCGTTCTCACGAGCCCATGCGCGCACCGCGGCCAGATCGTACTTCGCGGAGGCCGCACCGCTCGTGCTGCGCCCGCGCGTTCCTCGCGTGCCACCGGTCGCCCGGCGTCCCGCCTTGATGAAGGGAGCGAGGGCCTCGCGGATCTCGTTCGCGTGCTCATCCGTGAGGTCGATCTCATAGCTCTTGCCGTCGAGCGAGAAATGAACACTCTCTCCCTGACCGATCTCGAGAACTGTACCGTCGATATCGTCGACGAGCTGGTGAATGATCTTCCGTGCCATGTCCCCCACAGTAAAGCATTCGCGGGACGAGTTCGATCAATCGACGTTCTTTTGCAGTTCTTCGTCACGCCGCCATTTCCAAGTAGGGGCCCCACGAGGGCTCTGCTCGCTCGGAACCTCGCACCACCCACGTCGCCCCTCGAGGCGGTTCAGGACGAATTCTCAGCGTCCACCCCATTTCCTGAGGAGTGCGATCGCTTTTGACGTTATTGCATCGCACGCAGGCGGCGACAAGGTTCTCCCACGAATCCGCGCCTCCCCGGGAGCGCGGCTGCACGTGATCGATCGTCGTCGCGTTGCGCCCACAGTACGCACAGCGGTGCGCGTCGCGTCGCAGCACTCCGCGACGAGTGACGGGCACCCGTCGCACATGCGGCACGCGCACATATCTCGTCAGAACGATGACGGCCGGTCTGTCGTACGCATCCGTCGCGGCCCAGACAGGCGAATTCTCATCGTGTTCGATGACATTCGCCTTGTCATTCATGACGAGCACGAGGGCTCGTTTGAACGAGACCACGGCGAGGGGTTCATATCCCGCATTCAGAACGAGGGTACGCACGGGCGGCTACCTTTCTTCACTTCCCGGATGGCTTCCGGGTCCAGTCGAATGACGCCGCGGAGCCACGTGAAGACGAAAAAAGGCGCTGTCGCACGGACAGCGCCTGTGAGTGAGCCACGATCGTCTCGTGGCCCGCATGCACACGATGCCTGAGGACATAGCGACCGAGCGCATCCGTGGTTCGAATGCTCGGGCAGATGTCCATGGCCATTCCTCTCGCACTTTTGTCTGCGGGCGACGCGAACAGAGTAACGCATGCGACACGCCCGAACGGCGACGCGACGGTGAATTCTTTCCGCACGCCCCCACCCGAAACGCGAATCGCCCGCCTCGCGGAAGCGAGGCGGGCGATGGCGCTGAGCGAAGGGTCACACCGGGAGGTAGTACAGGGGGTCGACAAGCCCGCCGTTGACGCGGATCTCGATGTGAAGGTGCGGTGCCGTCGAGCGACCCGTGGATCCGACAGCGCCGATCTGCTGCCCCGCGGAGACCGTCTGGCCCGTGCTGACGTTGATCGCACTCATGTGCGCATTGCGCACCTCGACGCTGTTCCCGTTGACGGTGCAGTTCAGCGTGACGAGGTTGCCGTAGGCGCCGGAGTAGCCGGCGTAGGTGACCACGCACCCATGCACGGCGTAGATGGGAGTTCCGGTCGCGACCAGCAGGTCGAGGCCCTCGTGACCGCGGCCGGAACCGAGGCTCTGGCCGATCGTGTACCCACCGGGGAGGGGTGCCGTCGCACCGCCGGACGTCGCCGGCGCAGCCGGCGCGGCGGGAGCATCGGAAGTCGCAGGAGACTCTGCAACTGCCGCCGGAGCGCCCGCTGCAGCCTGCTGCTCCGCCTGAAGGCGTGCTTCCTCCTCCGCCTGGCGCTTCGCCTCGCGAGCGCGCTCAAGGGCTTCGCGCTCGGCCTCGATCTGCTCGATCTCCTCGGCCGTGCGAGCCGCGTAGCTCGTGGAGGCGAGATCGGCCGTCGCCACATCGGAGTCGGCCTCGAAGAGCTGCGCGTCGGCCGCAGCCTCGTCGCGCACGCTCGCGTTCGTGGTCTCGTCCTGCTGAGTCGCCGCGTAGGCGGGAATCGCCACACCGGCGATCAGGGCACACACAGCCGCCAAAGTGCCGGCGGCCCTGGCGGGTCGGAGACGACGGGGCGCGGGTGCGGTCGCGGTTCGCCGTGCGGCGCGCTCTGCGCGGCGCATGTCCTTCCGCGCGGCCGCCACCACCTGACGACTGCTCAGGGGACGCTCGGCAGGGTTCGGGGCATCCGTGGGAGTGAGCTCGTTCCGAGCCGAATCGTTCTCTGTCAAGATCAGGTTCCTCCGTCGCCTCGCACGTCGGGCCGTGCAGGTTCGCAGCACTGGGTTGGGGGGCACAGTGTGACCCTGCGAGAAGAGCGAACCACTCGAGGCGATTCCCACAGGGAGCACCCGACTCGGTTGCCGGGTGTCACCATACGGTAACGAAAGATAACGACTTTGTCACGTTGGCGACGAGAAAATCTTCCTCACGTCTCTGCCGGCGCGGGTTCTTCCGCGACGAGGAACACGTGGGAAGCCAGCTCCACGGGTAGTTCGAGCGCCTCGTCGACGCCCTCCATCTGCGCGAGGACATAGCCCTCGTTGAAGCGGAAGTTGCCCCGCGCACCGGGCACGACGCCCGCATCGCGCAGCTGCCGCAGCAGCTCCGGATCGACCTGAACCGGCTCGGCGAGACGGCGCACGGTTCCCGTCACGGGCACCCCCTCGGCCTCGAGCTTCTTGACAACGCACACGACGCCCTCGTCGAACCGGCGGGCCTCCCCCGACTCGCCGATCTCGCCCAGACCAGGAATCGGGTTTCCGTACGGAGACTCGTCCGGATGTCCGAGCAGTTCGACGAGACGACGCTCGACGAGCTCGCTCATCACATGCTCCCACCGGCAGGCCTCTTCGTGGACGTAGGCCCAGTCGAGCCCGATCACGTCACTGAGCAGGCGCTCCGCGAGACGGTGCTTGCGCATCACCTCGATCGCCTTGCGACGCCCCTCGGCCGTGAGTTCGAGCCGCCGATCGTCGCCCACGCGGATGAGTCCATCGCGATCCATGCGCCCGACCGTCTGCGACACGGTCGGACCCGAGTGTCCGAGCCTCTCGGAGATGCGAGCGCGCAGAGGCACGATCCCCTCTTCTTCGAGCTCGAGGACGGTACGGAGATACATCTCGGTCGTGTCGATCAGATCGGTCATCGCTGCGCTTTCGTCACCAGAACGGGGTAAGGCAATCCTAATCCCCTCGGCGCCCCACGGAGCCGAGCGACGGATGGGAGGTGTCAGCTGTTCTCGAGGACGTACTCGATGCTCTGCACGAGGCGGCGCACGTCGTCGGGCTCGATCGACACGAACGTCGACATACGCAGCTGGTTGCGGCCGAGCTTGCGGTACGGCTCGGTGTCGACGATGCCGTTGGCACGCAGCGTCGCCGCGATCGCGGCGGCGTCCACATCGTCCGAGAAGTCGATGGTTGCGACGACGGGCGAACGGTGCGCCGGATCCTGCACGAAAGGCGTCGCAACGGCGGATGCCTCGGCCCAGTCGTAGAGCACGCTCGACGACTCTCGCGTCCGGGCATCGGCCCACGCGAGCCCGCCGTTCTCGAGAATCCATGCGAGCTGGCTGTCGAGCAGGTGAAGCGTCGCAACCGCCGGCGTGTTGTAGGTCTGATTCTTGCGCGAGTTGTCGAGCGCCGTCTTGAGGTCGAGCGACGCGGGGATGTAGCGGCCGGACGCCGCGATCTTCTCGATCCGCTCGATCGCGGCCGGCGAGACAGCGGCGAGCCACAGCCCGCCGTCCGAGCCGAGGTTCTTCTGCGGTGCGAAGTAGTAGACGTCGGCCTGCGAGGCGTCGAAGTCGATGCCGCCAGCAGCGCTCGTCGCGTCGATGACGGTCAGCGCCCCCTCATCGCCCGAGACGCGCGTCACGGGTGCGGCAGCGCCCGTCGACGTCTCGTTGTGCGGCCACGCGTAGACGTCGACGCCCGCGACCGGCTCCGGGAGCGCGATCGTCCCCGGCTCGGCCTGGCGCACGTCGGGCGCCTCGAGCCACGGCGCACCGGCTGCCTTCGCGAACTTCCCGCCGAACTCACCGAACGTGAGGTTCTGGCTGCGCTTCTCGACCAGCCCGAACGCAGCGGCGTCCCAGAAGGCGGTCGAGCCACCGTTGCCCAGGATGATCTCGTAGCCCTCGGGCACGCGGAACAGTTGCGCGAGGCGCTCGCGCACGCTGCCGACGAGCCCCTTGACCGCGGCCTGGCGGTGCGAGGTGCCCAGGATCGCGGATCCGGCCGACGCGAGCGCCGAGATCTGCTCGGCGCGCACCTTCGACGGGCCGCACCCGAATCGTCCGTCGGCGGGCAGCAGGTCGGCGGGGATCTGGAGCGTCATGGTGCCATCCTATGGCCCCGCCGCGCGCGTCTCAGTCCTCGTCGTCCTCGTCGTCGGACTCATCGTCCAACTCGTCGATGTCGACCCCGTCGACGTCTCCCGCGTGCAGGAAAGCGGATCCGTCTTCGTGCACGTCATCGTCGAGCTCGTCGTCGTCCTCATCGCGCGCGGCCTCCTCGGCTTTCGCCGCGGCCTGCTGCGCCTTGTACTCCTCGAGCCGCTGGGACCACGGGATCCAATCGGGTGCGAGAAGCGCGTCATCGCCGGGAAGCAGCTCCGCTTCAAGGACCGTCGGATCCTCACCCTCGACCGCCGCGAGTGACACCGTCCAGAACCAGCCCGGATACCCGAGCAAGGTCGTGCGGAAACGCAGCGAGACGACCCCGTCGACGACCGTGTGACCCGCGGGCCCGCCGATCGTCTCCTCGGGCGTGATCTCACGCAATGCCGCGAGCGCGAGGTCTCGCGAGGCGAGCAGTCGCTCGTCGGTGTCAGCTGTCGATGTCATCAGCGACCTTTCTCAGCACGGCCGCGACCTTCCGCGCGTGGGAGTTCGGGGGATAGTGACCCCGGCGCAGATCCGCGCCGATGTCGTCGAGAAGCCGCACGAGGTCCTCGACGATCACGGCCATGTCGTCGGGCTTCTTCCGCTGCGTCTTCGTGGCCTTGCGGGGCGCGTCGAGGACGCGCACCGACAGGGCGGAAGGACCGCGACGGCCGTCCGCGACACCGAACTCGAGTCGCATGCCGCTGCGCACGGCCGTGTCGGCGGGCACCGCACTTGCGTGCAGGAAGACATCCTGACCGTCATCGGACGTGATGAAGCCGAAGCCCTTCTCCTCGTCGTAGAACCTGACCTTGCCGGTGGGCATCGTGACCTCGCTGAAAACTGCCGTGGATCGAGAAAAGGGGAGCTCGCGCTTCCCCCACCTCCAGATTAGCGCGGGCTCGGCTCGCGAGACGTGCCGTAGTGTGGAGGTGTGAGCAGCAAGTCCGACGACGCCCCCGCAGTGCGGCGCATCGACAAGATCCTCGCGGCGATGTCGCTCGGGATCCTCGTCCTCTCGATCGGCTGCTTCGCCGCGGTGATCATCGCTGGCGTCAACGGCGTCGAAGAGTACGACGGCGTCTGGCCGGCCGTCTTCCTCGTCCAGACGATCGGGCCGATCATCTCGTTCCTGCTCCTGCTCGCGCTCCTCATCATGAGCTTCGTCCGACGGAGCAGGGCGAACCGGCAGTGACATCCGCGGACAGCACCGTCGCACGGATGATCGCCGAACGGCTCGCGGCCGCCGACGATCACGCGCTGACGGAGCTGTTCGCCGAACGCCGACTGTCTCCCTCGGCGAATCCCGCCGCCGGCTGGCACGACTTCTTCGACGTTGCCGAGACACTGTTGCATCCAGATGCCGTCACGTCTGCTCTCTCCGGTCTCCCCCGCGACGATCTCGCAGCGCTCACGTCCGGCGTCCCCCGCCGCACGCTCGCCCTCACCGACGACGACGGCCTTGCCCTGCCGTCTGTGCGGAGGGCGCTCGGAGAGGCCACGATCCAGCCGACGCCGACCTCAACGCCGGCCCCCGCAGACCCTGTCGCGGCAGGGCACGCGGCAGAACGCGCGTTCACGACCATCACCTCGCTCGCCGACATCATGATCGCGGCCCTGCAGACGCCGCTCGCGCGCATCGGGACGGGGGCGCTCGGCAAGACCGACCGTCGCCGGCTCGTCGAGCAGCAGGTCGTCGAGAGTGCCGAAGAGGCCGACGCGCTCGTGCGGCTCGCGGCGGCAACCGGATTGATGCGCGGACGGGATCGGCGGATCAGCACCACCCGCACGGGCGCCGAATGGGTGCGAATGTCGACGCCCGAGCGATGGGCGACCCTCGCCGATCTTCTCCGCTCCGCTCTCCCGCCTGGGCTGCGGTCGGCGGACGGCGGATGGATCGACCCGGCACTCTGGGACGGCGCCTATCCCCGCGACACCGCCTGGCCCGACAAGGCGCGAGGTTGGCTGGAGTTCGCCCGTCTCGCCGGCCTCGTCGCCGACGGCGATCCTCCTACTGAGCCGGCATGGGCTCGTCCCGCCCGCGAGGGTTCGGCTCCCGATCCCGAGCCCCTCGTCGCGTTGCTGCCGCACGAGGTCGACCGGGTCTATCTGCAGAACGACCTCACGGCGATCAGCCCCGGCCCGCTCGTGCCGACGCTCGATGTGCGGCTGCGCCGGATGGCCTCACGCGAGTCCCACGCGCAGGCGTCGACCTACCGGTTCACGGAGGCGACGCTCTCTCAGGCTCTGAGCGCAGGAGAGACGGCGCAGAGCCTGCACGCGTTCCTCGCCGAACTGTCCCTGACGGGCCTCCCCCAGCCTCTCGCCTACCTGATCGAGCGCACAGCAGACCGCCACGGCCTCGTCCGCGTCTCCCGCGACCTCTCGACGGGGCACACGATCGTCTCGAGCCCGGACCACGACCTGCTCCGCACGCTGTCGGTCGACCAGGCGCTCCGACCGCTCGGGCTCGTCCTCGATGGAGCCCTCCTGCGCACGCGGGCGCCGCGCGACACCGCATACTGGGCGCTCGCCGACGCGCGCTACCCCGCCGTTGTGCTCGACGATGACGGCGCGATCGTATCGCCCGACCGGCATCGCGTGGCCGACGACCCCTCGCCGCAGCAGGATTACGCAGAGCTCCTCGAGAGGCTGCGTGCCGCGCAGGGATCCGACGCCGACGCCGCGTGGCTCGAGCGCGAGCTGGAGAGCGCCATCAAGGAGCGCACGACGCTCATCGTCTCGGTGGACATGCCCGACGGCGGCGTCCGCGAGCTCACGCTCGAACCGACGGGCCTCGGCGGGGGACGACTGCGCGGCCGCGACGCCGCTGCGGACGTCGAGCGCACCCTCCCCGTCTCGCTCATCTCGGGCGTGCGGCGCGTATGACGCAGATCCGGCGTAAACTGGACCGCTATGGCTGATGGCCCGCTGATCGTCCAAAGTGACCGCACGGTTCTGCTCGAGGTCGCCCACCCCGATGCCGAGACCGCACGTCACGATCTCGCTGTGTTCGCCGAACTCGAACGTGCGCCCGAACACATCCACACCTACCGCATCACGCGGCTCGGGCTGTGGAACGCGCGCGCCGCCGGGCATACGGCCGACGACATGCTCGGCACGCTCGAGAAGTACACGCGGTTTCCCGTCCCGCCCTCGGTCTCGACCGATCTGCGTGAAACGGTCGATCGATATGGCCGACTCACGATCGAGCGCGGAGACGACGGAGAGCTTCTCCTGCGGACGACCGACCGCGCGGTCATCGCTGAGGTGGCCCGCAACAAGCGGATCCAGAATCTTCTGATCGGGCACCCGGATCCCGACACGTTCGTCATCGACGCGTGGGCGCGCGGTCAGATCAAGCAGGAGCTGCTGAAGATCGGGTGGCCCGCCGAGGACCTCGCCGGCTACACGCCCGGCACCCCGCACGAGATCGCGCTCGACGAGAGCGATTGGCACCTGCGTCCGTACCAGCAGCAGGCCGTCGAGACCTTTTCGCACGACGGATCCGGCGTCGTCGTGCTGCCGTGCGGCGCGGGCAAGACGCTCGTGGGGGCGGGCGCGATGGCGCAGACGAAGACGACGACACTCATCCTCGTCACCAACACCGTGTCGGCCCGGCAGTGGCGCGATGAACTGCTGAAGCGCACCTCACTCACGGAAGACGAGATCGGCGAGTACTCGGGTCAGGTCAAGGAGATCAAGCCCGTCACGATCGCGACATATCAGATCCTCACGTCCAAGAGGAAGGGCCAGTATGCGCACCTCGACGTGCTCGACGCGCTCGACTGGGGCCTCATCGTGTACGACGAGGTGCATCTGCTTCCGGCACCCGTGTTCAAGCTGACGGCCGATCTGCAGGCCAGGCGACGCCTCGGCCTCACGGCCACACTCGTGCGCGAGGACGGCCGCGAGGGCGATGTGTTCAGCCTCATCGGCCCCAAGAGGTTCGACGCTCCGTGGAAGGAGATCGAGCAGCAGGGGTACATCTCTCCCGCCGCGTGCTACGAGGTGCGCGTCGACCTGCCCGCGTCCGAGCGCCTCGAGTACGCGGCCGCAGCCGACGATCAGCGCTACCGTCTCGCGGCGACGGCCCCTGCGAAGATCGACGCCGTGCGAGACATCGTCGCGCGGCACCCCGGCGAGCAGATCCTCGTGATCGGCCAGTATCTTGATCAGCTCGAAGAGCTCTCGGACGCGCTCGATGCTCCGCAGATCACGGGGTCCACGCCCGTCGACGAGCGCGAGAGACTCTTCCAGGCATTCCGCGACGGATCCCTGAATCTCCTCGTCGTCTCGAAGGTCGCGAACTTCTCCGTCGATCTGCCGGAGGCATCGGTCGCGATCCAGGTCTCGGGATCCTTCGGCTCGCGCCAGGAGGAGGCGCAGCGCCTCGGCCGCCTCCTGCGCCCCAAGGAGAGCGACCACACGGCCAGCTTCTACACGCTCATCGCCCGCGACACGGTCGACCAGGAGTTCGCCCAGAACCGGCAGCGCTTCCTCGCCGAGCAGGGCTACAGCTACACGATCCTCGACACGCAGGACATCGCCGCCTGATCGGCACGTCCGTCGTCACTCCAGCAGGGCCTCGAGACGAGACGCCACCTCCTCGTTTGCGCCCGTCAGCGCGATCCCCGAGGGCAGCACGCGAGCGACACCCCCCGATTCGCGCGCGATGACGAAGCTCGCGGCATGGTCGATGGCACTGTATCGATGGACGAGCGCCGCGATTCCTCGCCCGAGGGCGGGGCCCGCGAGCGTCGCCGTGCCCGAGCCCATCACCCGGAGCGTGCAGTGCTTCTCTGCGAGCCGCTCGAGCAGCGGGACGAATCCCTCCCACGGCACGGCGCCAGCGAGTTCCGTCGCGACCATGCGCCCCGTGAGGGGGTCGCCCTGATGAGTCGGCGCAACGACCGGCTCCCCCGCGCGCCACACCCCGCGCCCGCGGGCGGCGACGATGGGTTCTCCCTCCACCGGGTCGATGATCGCGCCGACGACGGGCTCTCCCTCCTCGACGAGCGCGAGCGAGAAGCTCGTCCACGGCATCCCGTTCGCCAGGTTGGCGGTCCCGTCGACAGGATCGAGGTACCAGCAGGGCGTTGCCCCGTCGGCCACGCCACCGTATTCCTCGCCGACGACGTCGTGCTCGGGAAACTGCGCGCCGAGGACGCTCCGCACCCAGCGTTCGACCGCGCGGTCCACCTCCGTCACGTGATCGGCGGGATCGCGCTTCGTGTCGACGACCCCGACCCCGTCACGTCTCGCACGCCGGACGGCGTCGGCGGCGTGACCGGCGAGCTCGCCGACGATCGCAAGACGCCTGCCGGTCTCATCCGGCGCCGCCTCTCGCGCGCCATCGAGATCGTTCGACGTGATCGAGTCGACGCCGATCTCCCCGAGATGAGCGACCTGCGCACCGTCGTCGACCGTCCAGCACGACACTCGAGCACCAAGCTCATGTACGGCGTCGACGAGAGCCGGGCCTGCGAGCAGATGAGGCAGGTTCACGAACGCAGGACGCAGTCCGGTCAGATCCTCGGCGGTGGGAGGAGTGGACGAATGCCACGGCTGGTGGATCACGGCGTCCGGGAGCGTCTCACGGATCGCGTGCATGGCGTTCCCCGCCCCGCACCACTCCGTGAACTCCTCCGCAGCACACGCGCGCACGATGCGCGCCGCCGGCCGCGCGAACTCCGCGTCCTCCATGTCGATGAGGAGGCGTGCGCCCGTTCCGCGGACGACATCCAGCGCGGCTTCGAGGGTGGGGATCCGCCGTTCGCCGCCTCCGATCTCGCCGACCTCATCGAGGCTCACCTCCGCGATCGCCCGCGGATCCCCCCACAGCCTCTCGAGAGTCGGATCGTGGAGCAGGACGACGGCCGCGTCCGACGTGAGCCGGACGTCGATCTCGACCGCATCCGCGCCCCACTCGATCGCGTCTCGGATCGAGGCCAGCGTGTTCTCCCTCGCCATGCCGACGCCGTGGCGACCGCGATGCGCGACGAGACGCGGCCCCGTCACGCGGCGACCTCCTCGACGGCGGCGCCGTGGACGCCGTCGAGCCGTCCGTCCACATATCGGAGGGCGCGTTCGATGCGGATCCGCACCTCGTCTCCCACCGCGGGGGCTGATCCGCTGAGGTAGGCACGCAGCTCGTGTCCGCGCACCGACACGGCGACCTCGGCGAAGTGGCCGTGCGGCAGCACTCGCGTCACCCGAGCCGGAATTCCGTCCGCCGCGAAGGCGATGTCCTCCGGCCGAACGACATACTCCACGCCGTCCGCCCCGTCTCCGAGGTCGAGCGTCGCGATCCGGTTGCTCGCGCCGACGAATCCCGCAACGAAACCGGTCGCCGGGGCGCGATACAGCTCACCGGGAGTCGAGACCTGCTCGATCCTCCCGTGGTTCATGACCGCGACACGATCCGACACCGCCATCGCCTCGTCCTGGTCGTGCGTGACGAGCACGGTCGTGATGCCGAGCCGCTGCTGGATATCGCGGATCTCCTCTCGCACGCGCACGCGCAGCTTCGCATCGAGGTTCGACAGGGGCTCGTCGAGGAGAAGCAGCTGCGGTCGCTGCACGAGCGCACGCGCGAGCGACGCCCGCTGCTGCTCTCCGCCCGAGATCCGAGCCGGGCGGCTCTCGGCATGATGCGAGAGGCCGACGAGTTCGAGCACCTCGGCGACGCGTTCGGCGATCTCACGGCGCGGTCTCCGCGCGACCCGCAGCGGGTACGCGACGTTCTTGGCGACCGTCATATGCGGCCACAGCGCATAGTTCTGGAACACCATGGCGCTCGGCCGCCGCTCCGGGCCGAGCGGCGTGACGTCGCGTCCCGCGACCTCGACGCTTCCGCTCTCGGGGGCGAGGAACCCGGCGATCATGCGCAGCGTCGTCGTCTTGCCGCACCCCGATGGGCCGAGGAGAGAGACGAGCTCTCCCGGCGCGATCGAGAGCGAGAGGTCGTCGACGATCGTCCGTCCGCCGAGGACCTTCGTCAATCCGGCGAGTCGCAAGCCGGGGGCGGTCGAGTCTGTCATGTCGGGCACGGTTCTCCTAGCGGATCTGGAAGCCGTCGGCGAGCTGCCCGCCCATGATGTATCGGCGGGTCAGCAGCAGGAGGACGACGGAGGGGATGGACAGCAGGAGCGCGAAGACGGCGGCGACCTGCTTGGGATAGTTCAGGACGAGCGAGTACATCTCGGTCGGCATGGTCATGAACGACGGCGCACCGACGAGGTACGTCCCCTGCGACTCGTCGAACGAGGCGAGGTAGGACATCACGGCGGCGACGAGGATCCCCGGCAGCGCCATCGGAAGCGTCACAGTGAGGAAGACACGCAGCCGTCCGGCGCCCGCGTCTCGCGCCGCCTCCTCGAGCGATCGAGGAACGGCGGAGAACGCGGCCGCGGGGATCCACGTCATGAACACGACCGTGCCGATGACGTGCACGATGATGATGCCGAGCGCGGTCTCCATGAGGCGCAGACCGTAGAACACCGTCGCCATCGAGACGAAGAGGCCCATCTTGGGGAAGGCGTTCGTCGCGAAGAGCCCGATGAGAAAGATCCGTCGTCCGGGAAACTCGAAGCGGGAGAACGCGTAGGCGGCGGGAAGGCAGACGACGGCCGACACCAAGACCGTGACGGGTGCGAAGAACAGGGAGTTCTGGATCGCGCTGAAAAGCCCCGGGTCCGAGAGCACGACTCGCCACCAGTCGAACGTGAGCCCGTCCGGCAGCAGCGACGGATACGTCCATTCCGTCGCGAACGCGTGCGCCGCGAGCCAGAGGAGGGGGCCGAGGATGAACCCGGCCACGACGATCACGAGCGCGGCGACGAGGACGCGGCCGCCGATGCGGCGCATGAGCAGCGGCATCAGACTCGCCCCTCCTTCGCGGCACTGCGGAAGTTCGCCCAGACGTAGAGCGCCGCGACGCCGGACGCGATGAGGAACACGATGACCGCGATCGCGGCCGCCTGCTGCGGCTGGTTGAACGACTGGAAGTACTTGCTGATGTCGACTCCGAGCTGCTGCGGCGCGTTCGGCCCCGTGAAGTAGGGCACGGTGAACTGGCCGAGCACGCCGATCGCCGTGAACGTCGCCGCGATCACGAGCGGGATCCCGGCGATCGGCACGAGCACATCCCGGATGACGGCCGCGGTCGATGCACCCGCATCGCGCGCCGCATCGATCAGCGCGTCAGGCACCGCCTGCATGCCGGAGGCCGCCATGAGAAGAGCGAACGGGAGGTTCACCCAGACGGAGGCGATGATCACACCAGTGAGCGTGAACCCGAGAACGGGCCCCTCTCCCCCGAACTGCGCGAAGACGCTGCGCACGAATCCATCTCCCGAGTAGAAGGTCAGGATCGCCCAGGAGGCGATCACGACCGGGATGAACAGGGGCACGACCCCGAGACCGGCCAGGAGACTCGCAGACCACCCGCCCCGCAACCGCAGAAGCACGGCGATCCCGATGGCGAGTGCGAGCGTCAGCGTGGTCGTGACGAGAGTGACGAAAACGGTCGCCACGAGGTCGCGGCCGAATCGGACGTCCGCGAACAGCTGTGCGTAGGCGTCGAACGTGACGAGCCCATCGGCCTCGTAGACGTTCTGTCCGATAGCCGCTGCCGTGCTGTTGAGCCCGCCCGTCATTCCGAAGCTGAAGCCGATCGACAGGATGACGGGCAGTCCCACGAAGAGCGCGATGAGGAGAGTGGGCGGCAATGCCATCGAGAAACCCACGGCCCGTCGACGGTGCTCCGCTCGGCGGGCGGCGGAGCGGGCGTGACGCGTGCTGGTCTCCCCTCGCGCCTCGCCCGCCGCCGCGGTCAGAACTGCGCCACTCACGGGACGCGCTGATCCCACTCGTTGGCCATATCGGCGGAGATCTCGCTGAAGTACCCGGGGCGCAGCGCGGACGGATCGGCGTCGACGAACCGATCGGCGACCTCGCTCGGCAGCGTGTCGAGCGACACGACGGGGTAGCCCGAGATCTGCTCGGCGATGATCTGCTGCCCCTCGTCGCTCAGCACGAAGTTTGCCAGATCGATCGCGGCCTCCGTGTTCGCGCTCGTCTTCGGGATCCCGAGATACGAGGCGCTCCCGTTGAAGCTCGGGTCGCTGATCTGGGTGTACGCGACCGTGTCGGGGATCATGCCGGTGGCCTGCCCCGTGATGAACTGGTCGCTCCAGACCGGAGCCATCGAGATCTCGCCGCTGGCGAGCAGCTCGAGCACCTGATTGTTCCCGTTCGGGTACACCCCGCCCTGGTAGACGAACTCCCCGAGCTCCACGAGCTTCTCGAAGCCCGGCTCCCACCCCGCCTCGAGCTCCTTCGCGTATCCGCTGCGCATCGCCTGCTGGTCCTCGGTCGAGAGATAGCTGTCGAGCACCGTCGTCACGAACGCGCCGCCCGATCCGCCGGTCGACGGCGAGTTGTACGCGAACTCGCCCGGATTCTCCTCGATCCACGCGAGAAGGTCGTCGAGGGTCTTCGGGGGATCGGCGATCTTCGCGGTGTCATAGGCGAGAAGGACGGACGACGCCCGATAGGGGATCCCGACGCCCTTGCCCGCTTCGATCGTTCCCTGGGGAACCGTCTCGAGCCCGCTGACCGAGGCAGCGTCGACGTCGAGCAGAGTGCCCGCTTCCGCGGCGCTCGACACGACGAAACCGGCATCGACGAGATCGTATCCCGGTGATTCGCCGGCCTCGGTCGCGGTCGTCAGCTTCGCCACCGTCTGCTGATCGTGTTCGCCGTGGAGGTCGATCGTGGTGCTGACCGACGTGCCGGGGTTCTCTTCCTCGTACGCGGGGATGATGCCCTTCTCCCACAGCGTCTCGATATTCGTGTCGCCGGAGATGAAGACCGTGAGGTTCGTGCCGTCCTCCGTCGAGGAGTCACCGGACGTGCCTGTGGCGGAGACGGGGCCGCACGCGGCCAGAGCGCCGACGGCGCAGAGACCGATCGCCGCGGTCGAGAGTGCGCGTTTGGTATTCACTGTGCACGTTTCCTTCTGTCGGGGAGCGGTGCGACGACCATCGCACCGTTTCGATGATCCGCACGACGGGTAGCCGAACGATGAACGCACAGCGAAGGAATATCGGTCGCAAGGAGAACGTATCGAAACGTTGTGATCACCCGATACGGTGTCACCGTGAGCAACAACGCACCAGCGGATCCCTTCACGGGGCGCGGACGCGCGGGACGCCCGACGATCGCCGATGTCGCGGAGCGCGCCGGCGTCTCGACATCGACCGCCTCCCTGGCGTTCCGCGGATCGGATCGCGTGCGCGACGGGACGCGGGAGCGCATCTTCGCCGCGGCGACCGCGCTGGGCTACGACGGCCCCCACCCCGTCGCGCGGTCCCTGCGCCAAGGGCGCAGCGGCATCGTCGGGATCGTCATCGCGGAGCGCGTCGGCCTCGCCTTCCAGAACCCTGTGGCGCTCGCGACGATGGACGGCCTCTCCGATCGCCTGGATGAACTCGGGTACGGACAGCTGCTCGTCCCCGGCAGGGCGCCGACGCGCGAGCGCCCCGAGGCCCTCGCCTCCCTCCCCGTCGATGCGGTCGTCTTCGCCACGCGCGGAGAGCAGTTCGACTCCCTTCTCGCGACAGTGCGCGCACGAGGCGTTCCGATGATCGGGATCGAGGGGCCGTTCGCAGACGATGTCGCCCTCGTCGAGATCGACGATCACAGCGGGATGACGCGTGTCGCGAAGCACGTTGCCGATCTCGGCCACTCTCGCGTCGGCGTCCTCATGCGCACGACCGACCTCGGATCCGCGCGCCCCCCGGGACCGATCGAGGAGATCGGCTCCGGCCTCGACGACATCGCGAATCGCACGATCCGCAGACGGCTCGCCGCTGTCGCGCAGGTCTTTCCGCAGGCCGTCCGCGTCGAGGCCGGCGGACGCGACGCCGCGGCGGGCGCCCAGGCGGCGCACGTCCTCCTCTCCCGCCCCGACCGGCCCACGGCGATCCTCGCGCAGAACGACATCCTCGCGGCCGGCGCCATCTCCGCGGCCAGGGATCTGGGGATCCGCGTTCCCGAAGAGCTCACCGTCACGGGCTTCGACGGCATCGACATCCCGTGGCTCGATCTGCCGCTCACGACCGTCCGACAGCCCCTCCGCGAGCGAGGTCGCGAGGCGGGCCGGCTCGTCGGTGATCTGCTCTCCGGCCGCGACCCAGGGCACGTCCTGCTGCCCGTCGAGTTCGTCCCCGGAGGCACCTCCGCCCCACCGTCCTGACCCCGATTCGAGCGTCCCTCGCCCGAAACGGCCGTATCATCGACATAATGGGGGCATGACCGCACCGCGCATCCTCGTAGTCGACGACGAGCCCAATATCCGCGACCTGCTCTCGCAGAGCCTGCGATTCGCCGGTTTCCAGGTGAGGACCGTCATCAACGGCGCACAGACGATCTCGGCCGTGCTCGAAGAGGAGCCCGATCTGATCGTGCTCGACGTCATGCTCCCCGACATGAACGGCTTCAGCGTCACCAAGCGCCTGCGTGACGCGGGATACACCGCACCGATCATCTTCCTCACCGCGAAAGACGAGACCGACGACAAGATCAAGGGCCTCAACGTCGGCGGAGACGACTACGTCACGAAGCCGTTCAGCCTCGACGAGATCGTCGCCCGCATCCAGGCGGTGCTGCGTCGCACGATGCAGTCCGAAGACGAGGAGTCGGTGATCCGCACGGGCGAGCTCACGATGGATCAGGACACGCACGACGTCTACGTCGGCGACACCGCGATCGATCTCAGCCCGACCGAGTTCAAGCTGCTTCGGTACCTCATGCTGAACCCGAACCGTGTGCTCTCGAAGGCCCAGATCCTCGATCACGTCTGGGAATACGACTTCAACGGCGACGCGGGCATCGTCGAGAGCTACATCTCGTACCTGCGCCGCAAGATCGATCCGCACGCGGCTGAGTCGCTCATCCAGACCAAGCGCGGCTTCGGCTACATGCTCAAGGTCGACAAGATCTGATCCACCCGCTCCCGAAGGGACGCACCGCCCTGGCCGCCCGCTCCGACGCCTTCACCCGCTGGTGGCGCCGCACGAGCCTGCGCGCCAAGATCACGGGTGTCACGGTCGGCGTCCTCGCGGCCGGGCTCATTTCGGCAGGACTCGGCGCGATGCCCGTCCTGCAGTCGATGCTGCGCGGCTATGTCGACACCTCTGTGCTGCAGCTCGTGGGCACCGACGTCTACGAGACCGTCTTCGATGTCATCGAGCATCCCGAGACCGGCGAGATCTCTCTCTCGCCAAAGTCGCCTGAGCCGCGCACAGAGTACGTCGTCGCCGTCTACGACGCGTCGGGCGAGCTCACCGATGTCGCAGGCGGCGCAGAGGGCGCCGGGCGCGATCCGCTCTTTCCCACCGAGCTCACGGTGCAGGATGCCTTCCTGAATCAGGACAGGCCGTTCACGCTCGAGGCTCTCACGGGCTCGGAGTACCGCGCGGCCGTCATGCCCATCCAGGTGAGCGGATCCGAGTCGAGCACTCTTTACGCCCAGCTCGTCGCGATGCCGCTGAACGACGTCGACTCATTCGTCACGACGTACATCGGCGTGTTCACCACGATGACCGTACTCACGCTCATCGTCGGCGCCCTCGGCACTCGCTGGCTCGTCACGCTCGCGTTCCGCCGGCTCGGACAGGTCGAGTCCACCGCTATGAGCATCGCCGACGGCGACTTTGCGCAGCGCATGACCGATATCGAGCCGACGACCGAGGTCGGACGCCTCAAGATCGCGATCAACACGATGCTCGACCGCCTCGACGAATCGTTCGCGGAGCGCGACGCGACTGTCGAGAAGATGCGACGCTTCATCGGCGACGCGAGCCACGAGCTGCGCACGCCCCTCGTGAGCGTCCGCGGATACGCCGAGCTGTACCGGATGGGCGCCATGCAGACGCCCGAGGATACTGCTCGGGCGATGGAGCGCATCGAGAAGGAAGCGCAGCGCATGACCTCCCTCGTCGAGGACCTTCTCTCGCTGGCCCGGCTCGACGAACGGCGCGAGCTCGAGATCGTCGACGTCGATCTGCGTCGGATCGCCCACGATGCCGCGCTCGACGTCCGCGCCGCGGACCCGACGCGTCAGGTTGCCGTCAATGACACGACGTTCGAAGCCCTCACGGGCCCGATCACGATCCTGTCCGAGGGAGCGCGCGACCAGATCGAACCGTCCGGCTCCGACAGGGCTCCCACTGAGGAGCCGCCCGCGCCACGTGAGGACCCCGCGCCGCCGACGGGGATCCTCGGCGCCCTCACCGCTGGGTCGGCCGCTTTCACACGCGCCCAGCAGTCCACGCGCGGATTCTGGCGACGCCGTTCCGCGCAGGACACGGCGTCGAACGACGACGGTGGCGACGCGATCGCCCCCCTCGACTTCTCGGAGCCCGAGGAAGGCAAGCCCGTCGACGTGCCTCCCATCGTTCGCGGTGCGGAGGAGAAGATCCAGCAGGTCGTCGCCAATCTTCTCGGCAACGCTCGCCGCTACAGTTCCCCCGACTCCCCCATCGAGATCGAGGTCGGCGTCGACGTCGACACCGATATGGGATGGATCTCGGTCGTTGACCACGGGGAGGGGATCCCCGCGGAGATCCGCGAAAAGATCTTCGAGAGGTTCTGGCGGGCCGACACGTCGCGCACCCGCGAGACGGGCGGGAGCGGTCTCGGCCTCGCGATCGTCGCGTCGATCGTCGAACGGCTCGACGGATCAGTGGCGGTGTTCGAGACGCCCGGCGGTGGATCGACCTTCCAGGTGGCCTTCCCTCTCGCGAAGTCGACAGGCTGACCGCGCCGCGACCGGGTCAGCGTGTCCACAGGCACCGATCTCACGGAGTTATCTGACGATCCCGGTTGCCAGGACCGGCGAGGGCCTTCCCCGTTCCCTAGCGTGGCCTCACCTACGCGAAAGGAATCCAGATGGCACAGTTCACCGTCGACAGCGAATCACTCATCAGCACGAAGGCCGAGGTGCAGGCGGGCTCCGAGCGCCTGCGCAGCGAGGTCACCTTCATCATGGGCCGCGTGCAGCAGCTCGAAGCCGCTTGGCAGGGCAGCGCCTCGCAGGCGTTTCAGGGCATCGCGGCCGAGTGGCAGATGCTTCACCTGCAGGTCGAGGAGTCTCTGCAGAATCTCGCACATCGCCTCGAGATAGCGGGCGCCGGCTATCAGCAGGTCGAAGCGGACGTTGCGAACATGTTCCGCTGATGCACGAAGCGGCCCCTCCTCCGCACGGGAGAAGGGGCCGCTTCGTTCAGGCGTCAGCCGGAGTGGATCAGAAGTCCATTCCGCCGGCCTCGGGACCCGCGGGGGCCGCACCGGCCGGCTCGGGCTTCTCGGCAACGACGGCCTCGGTCGTGAGGAACAGACCGGCGATCGACGCAGCGTTCTGCAGAGCCGAACGCGTCACCTTGGCCGGGTCGATGATGCCGGCGGCCAGCATGTCGACGTACTCACCCGTGGCGGCGTTGAGGCCCTGGCCCGCGGGGAGCTCGGCGACCTTGGCCGAGACGACGCCGGGCTCGAGGCCAGCGTTGAGCGCGATCTGCTTGAGCGGTGCCTCGATGCCGACGCGCACGATACGCGCACCGGTCGCCTCGTCGCCCGTCAGCTCGAGCTTCTCGAACGCGGTCGCGCCAGCCTGGATGAGGGCCACGCCACCACCGGGGACAATGCCCTCCTCGACGGCCGCCTTCGCGTTGCGCACGGCGTCCTCGATGCGGTGCTTGCGCTCCTTGAGCTCGACCTCCGTCGCCGCACCGGCCTTGATGACCGCCACGCCGCCGGCGAGCTTCGCGAGGCGCTCCTGGAGCTTCTCGCGGTCGTAGTCGCTGTCGGTTGCGTCGATCTCGCGGCGGATCTGGGTCACGCGACCCTCGATCTGCTCGGCCTCACCGGCACCCTCGACGATCGTCGTCTCGTCCTTCGTGACGATGACCTTGCGCGCACGGCCGAGCAGGTCGAGATCGGTGTTCTCGAGCTTGAGGCCGACCTCTTCCGTGATGACCTGGCCACCCGTGAGGATCGCGATGTCCTGCAGCTGGGCCTTGCGGCGGTCACCGAAGCCGGGCGCCTTGATGGCGACGGCCTTGAAGATGCCACGGATCTTGTTGAGCACGAGCGTCGCGAGAGCCTCGCCCTCGACGTCCTCGGCGATGATGACGAGCTCCTTGCCCGCCTGCATGACCTTCTCGACGACCGGGAGCAGATCCTTGATGTTCGAGATCTTCTGGTTCGCGAGGAGGATGTACGGGTCTTCGAAGACCGCCTCCTGGCGGTCGGCGTCCGTGACGAAGTACGGGTTGAGGTAGCCCTTGTCGAAGCGCATACCCTCGGTGAGCTCGAGCTCGGTGCCGAAGGCCTGAGCCTCCTCGACCGTGACGACGCCCTCCTTGCCGACCTTGTCGATGGCCTCGGCGATGAGCTCGCCGATCTCAGTGTCGGCGGCCGAGATCGACGCCGTGGCGGCGATCTGGTCCTTCGTCTCGATCTCCTTGGAGTTCACGAGGAGCTCGGCCGTGACGGCCGCAACGGCCTTCTCGATGCCGCGCTTCAGGCCGACCGGGTCGGCACCCGCCGCGACGTTGCGGAGGCCCTCGCGGACCAGCGCCTGGGCGAGGACCGTGGCGGTCGTCGTGCCGTCACCGGCGACGTCGTCGGTCTTCTTGGCGACCTCCTTGACGAGCTCCGCGCCGATCTTCTCGTACGGGTCGTCGAGTTCGATCTCCTTGGCGATCGACACACCGTCGTTCGTGATGGTGGGAGCGCCCCACTTCTTCTCAAGCACGACGTTGCGGCCACGCGGGCCGAGCGTCACCTTGACGGCGTCGGCCAGCTGGTTGAGGCCGCGCTCGAGGCCGCGGCGGGCCTCCTCGTCGAAAGCGATCATCTTTGCCATGTGTTGTCGTCCCTCCCGGACGTAGGCGTGTGGTCATTAGCACTCAATCATGCTGAGTGCTAACAGCATTCTGGCACTCGCCCCCGGCGAGTGCAAACCCCTTGCGTGCGGAGTGCCGTTAGGAGGCGTCGACGCGATCGAGCCCGACCACGACCGTCAGACCGCCGCCGCTCACCTCCGCGAACTCGGCGTTCTGCTCGACCCGTTCGATCCCCAGCTCGGCCGCGAGCCCTCGCGCAGCCGCCGCGTCACCCTCGTCGATGTAGACCACGGTCGACTCCTCGACGTCGGCGCGATCGGCGTCCAGCACGGCGACCGACTCCTCCGGCCACCCCGCCCCCGTCACGGCTTCGCTCACGGCCTCGGCCGCCGCCCCGTCGGGGGTGCCGTTGAGAACGAGCACGACGTAGTCGGTGTCGACGACCGCTTCCTCCTCGACCGACTGCTGCGACGAGCTCGCGGGAGTCGGCAGGTCCAGCGCGTTCGTGTTCGACAGGGCGAGGAATGCAAGGATCCCCGCCCCCGTCAGAACCGCGACGGACAGGAGCCACCACAGCAAGACAACGAGCCAACGCAGTCGCGGCCGCGGCGCCCTGTGGGCGCCTACGCGCGCAGAGTCGTTCGGGATCTCGTCGAAACGGTCGCGCGGGAAGGTGTGCTGCGGCATTCGGCTCATCGTAGTGGGCGCGGTTATCCGAGCAGCCGCGCGCGGCGCGCGCTGCGGGCCTCGCGGAGTCTCCGCAGCCGCCCGATCAGCAGGGGCGCATGCGCCTGCGCGGCCGGTTCATCGACGAGACGAGCGAGAAGCTGGTAGTAACGCGCGGGCTCCAGCACGAGACGCGCCCGCATCGCTTCCTCCTTCTCGCCCGTGTGCTTCGGCCACTCGGATTCGAAGGACAGGATCGCGCGCGACAGATCGTCGAGGACGACCGTCTCGGAGTCGGCTCGGGAGCCCTCGACGTGCACGTTCGACATGCCACGAGAGTAAGCCTCGCGCGCTGGACGGCGGCCGAGACATGCCGTTGTCGTGCCACGTTGACGCAGTCCGGCACCAGCGCTATCGACGGGCGGGCGCTGCCACGGATTCGCGCACGACGACCGGACACGGCAGCAGGCACGACATCGCCGGTTCGTCGCCCGGCGAACCTGCGCGGATGCGCGCCGTCAGCGTCGCTACCGCCCACTCGCCCATCTCGTAGTGCGGCAGCGCGACCGTGGTCAGGGTCGGGTGCATGCTCGTGGGCAATGGATCCTGATCGTCGAATCCGACGACCGATACGTCCTCGGGAATCCTCAGACCACGCTCGGCCGCCGCCCGGTACGCACCCATCGCCATGCGGTCATCGAAGCAGAACAGCGCCGTCGGCGGGTCGTGCTGATCGAGTAGCTGTGCGGCAGCCCGATATCCACCGGCGGCGTCCGGCGTCCCCGCGACGATGCGCGCGTCCGGTGAGAACCCCACGGCCTCCATGCCGTCGCGATAGCCGCGCACGCGACCGCGCGTCGCGGGGATGTCCTCGGCACTGTCGATGAAGGCGATGCTGCGATGTCCGTACTCGACAAGCATGCCCACGACGTCCGCGGCCCCCGTCCGCTCGTCTGGCAGGACTGACGGGAGTCGCTCGTCCCGATCACGCGCGCCGATCAGCACCGCGGGGATGCCCTGCAGCGCCGGCGGCACGACGACCTCGTCGTGATAGACCGTGGCGTAGACGATGCCGTCGACCTGACGATCGAGGAACGCGTGAACTGAGCGAGGCGGGACGGTCGGCTCACGCTGGAGATCCGAGTTGATGATGGCGAGAGCGAGACCGTCCGCGTCAGCGCGCTTCTGCGCACCGAGGATGATCCGCCCTGCGTGCGGGGTGGCGGCGATCTCCTCGGCGACGAGGCCGATCATCTCGGAGGCGTGCGTGCGGAGACCGCGTGCGAGTCGGTTCGGTCGATAGCCGAGCTCCTCGGCAGCCGCTCGCACACGGTCAACCGTCTCCTCCTTGACCCGCGTATGGGGGGTCTCGTTGAGGACGTGCGAGACCGTCGTAACGGACACCCCTGCGTGCTTCGCCACGTCGCGGATCCCGGCTTTGCTCCGAGCCACTTGATTCCCCATCTCTGTCTTCCCTCGTCATTGTTATCAGAGCGCGACGGCCGGCGTCGGGCGGACCGCATTCGCCGCGCGGTCGCCGACAACCTGCGCATCGGTGCCGGAGTCGAGGACCGTGTTTCGCGTCGCCGCCGCATCGACCTTCACGGCGACGACGTGAAGGTCGCGCGCGTCGCGCGCCGCTAGAAGTGCCCCCACCTGCGCCTCGAAGCACGAATCTCCGGCCGACGCGCTGACATCCCGCGCCACAATGTGATTGGCCGACAGATGATTGTCACTGCCGTCGACAAGCCGGATGATGACGGGAGGCTCACCGGCGGGCCGGACGCGCCGCGCGTCGACGATCTCGGAGAAGTGATTGCCGACCACGGAGTTGCCGCTGCCGATGATTCGGAGCAGGCCGTACGTGTCATCGCGACCGTTGTCGACGCCGAGGAACGGAGTCCACGGCTCATGGTCGCGCAGGAGGTGGTTCGACGCGACGAGGTTCTCCGAGCTGTTCCCCGACAAGACGACGGTCCCCGGATAGAACGAGTGCAGGCGATTGCCCGTCACGTTCGAGCGCACGACGCCGTCGAGGTGGACGCAGCTCGCCCCTCGCGGAAACACGTTGTTCGAGGCGATCAGCAGCCCGCCGTGGTTCTCGGCGTAGATGGACGACCCGAACGGGCCGGCTCCGATCAGGTTGTCGGTGACCTTCGACGCCTGCCCCCAGCCGAGCAGCTCGATGCAGCTGCCGCATTCGGCGATGAAGTTGTCATGGACCGACAGGGCATCGGCTCGGTGGATCGTGAGCGCGTGCTCGAGATAGACAAACCCCATCCCCGTGATCCGGAACGAGTCGTTCGCGTCCTCGACGCAGACGCCGGTCTTCCCGTTGACGTACGAGTTCTCGGGCGCGCCACCCCCCTCACCGGTGAATCGCATCCCGTCGATGCAGAAGTCGACGAACTCGACCGAGCTGATCCGCGGGCTGCCCTCCCGTGCCACGCGGAATGCCGCCCCGTCGGCCGGGTCATCACCGGGCGGGAGGTCAACGAGGACGCGACTTCCCCCGGGCCACAGCTCGTGTAGTCCGGGAAGCTCATCCTCCGGCACGTTGAAGCGGATGCTCGACGAGCTGAACCCGTGGCCTGCCCCCTGGATTCTGAGGAAGCTGATATCGACGAGGACCTGCGTGCGCAGCCGGTAGTCCCCGGGCGGGATCTCGATGACGGCGCCCGGCTTCCCACCGTCGTTGACATCGGCCTGGTTCTGGCGTGCCTTGACGTCGGCGATGATGCTGTTGATGACCTCACCGATGTCGTCATGCGGGTCGCCGTGCGGCCACGTCGTCACGTCGTATCGATTGCTGCTGCGGGTCATGGTTCTCCGTTCGCGTGGCACGTGCTCAGCCCTTCACAGCGCCGAGGGTGAGGCCGGCGACGATGTGCCTCTGCAGGAAGAGCGTGAGGAGAATGACGGGGATCGAGTAGAGGGCCGCCAACGCGGTCATCCCGCCCCAGTCAAGCCCGAACTGACTCTGGAAATTCGCGATGACCACGGGAGTCGTCTGCGCTCGTACGGACGTCAACAAAAGGGCGAAGAGGAACTCGTTCCAGCTTGCGAGGAAGGCGAAGATCGCCGTCACGGACAGCCCGCCGCTCACGACCGGAAGGACGACGCTCCACAACGCGCGCAGTCGCCCGGCCCCGTCGATCTTCGCGGCCTCGTCGAGCTCGTCGGGGACCGCCTCGAAAAAGCTCGTCATGAGCCAGATCGACAGGGGCAGTGACACCGTGGTGTGTGCGATCGCGAGCCCGAACGACGTGTCTGTGAGCCCCAACGCGCGCATCACTTCGATGAGCGGCGCACCCACCGCGATGAGCGGCACCATGCGAGTGACGAGGGCGGCGATGACGAACACTCGTCCACTCGGAGTGCGAAATCGCGTGATCGCGTAGGCGGCCGGCACAGCGAGCACGAGGGAGAGACCCGTGGAGACCACCGCCGTGACGACGCTGTTCACGAGAGACGCGATCACCCCGTCGCGGCTCAGGGCCGCGACGTAGTTCTCCAGTGTCCACGGGTCCGGGAGGATCGTGGGCGGCACGGCGATGGTGTCGAGCGGCGTCTTGAACGACGTCATCAACAAGTAAACGAACGGGAAGCCGTACAGGACGACGACAGCGGCGAGGATCAGCCAGAGGAGGATCCGGCTCCGACCCCGGGTTTCGAGAGGATTCATCGTGCTGTGCTCCCTGGTCGCCAGATCGTGAGGATCGCGACGATCGCCACGGCGAGCATCGCGATCAGGTAGACGGTGCCCATGGCGCTGGCGAGCCCTGGGTCGCCGAACCGGGTCATGGTGCGGTAGACGAGCAGGCTGAGCGTCGTTGTCGACTCCTGAGGCCCGCCATCCGTCTGGATGAGGATGATGTCGAAGGCCCGCGCCGCATCAATGCCGCGGACGATGAGGGCAACCGCGATGACGGGGCGCAGCAGCGGCAGGATCACGCTGACGAGCATCCGCGGGTATCGCGCACCGTCGAGTCGCGCGGCCTCGATGACGTCGCCCGGGATGTTCTGCAGCCCCGCGAACAGCACGAGCGTGATGAATGAGGTCGTGAGCCAGATGTCCGGAATCGCCACCGCGAAAAGGGCGATGTCGGGGTCGCTGAGCCACGGGATCTGCCCGCTGGACGACAGCACGCCGAGCCGCACGAGCAGCTCGTTGACGATGCCGAAGTTGTCGATCAGCAGGAAGCGCCACAGCAGCCCGGCGACGACGGGGGCGATCATCAGCGGGTACATGAACAGCGTCCGGAACACCGACGACCGCTGCCCCAGCGCCGCGAAGAGCAGCGCGACCGCGAGGCCGAAGGAGAACTCGCAGAATACGACGATGGCCGTGTATGCGATCGTGCGGATCGAGGCGTTCTGGAAGGACTCCGACGCGAACGCGCGCACATAGTTGTCGAATCCGACGAACGTGCGTTCTCCTCCCGCGAACGGGGAGATCTCGAAGAAACTGTCGGCGATGAACTTCCCCAGCGGAACCAGGACGAACACCAGCAGGAATACCGCAGCGGGAACCATCAGCAGCAGGGCGAACCGAGCGTCGGTCAGCGTATGGCGCCGGCGCGGCGCGCGGGCGTACGGCCTCAGCGGGGGCGCGGTTCGCGCGACGCTGCGTATCGTCGTCGTCTCCATCTCCTCGCGCCCTATCGGACGATGTCTTCGATCTGCGTCTCGGCGTCGGACAGCAGCGCGGCCGTGTCCGCTCCGGGCTCGACAGCTTTCTGCACGAGCGGGATGAGGACGCTGTCTGTAATCTCCTGCCAGCTCTCCGACTGCGGGCGTGGCAGCGACTGCGGCGCCTCGAGCGTCTCGAGCAGCGCACCGTAGTTCTCGAATCCCTCCTCACCAGCGCGCGCTTCGAACGCGCTCTTGCGGGCAACGAGGCCGAGCGAGGTGTCGGCCGAGAGCGCGTTGTGCTCGATGGCGTACGCGATGAAGTCGGACGCGGCCTCCTGCTGGTCGCCTGCGGACGGCGCCGCGAGATACCACGCACCCGGGACCGCCCCGACCCCACCGGCCCCGGAGATCATCGGTGCGACGCCGATCGAGTCCGCGACCGGGGAGTCGGCTGGAGTCTGTCGGTAGGCATGTCCCCAGAACCGCATCATTGCAAGCTCGCCCTGGTAGAACAGATTCTGTGCGCCGGCCCAGTCCAGCTGGGATGCCCCGGCTGGCGCGAAGTCGAGCAGGCTCACGTAGAAGTCGAGAGCGTCGCGGTGCTCCTCGCTGGCGATGGTCGCCTCGCCGGATTCCGCGTCGAGCACCATCTGGTCCGCGCCGGCCTGCGACACGGTCGCCAACCACTCCGTCTCGACCGCACCCTTGACGTCAGTGCCGTAGAGGTCGACGGATCCGTCACCATCGGTGTCGCGCGTGAAGAACTCCGCCGCGTCGCGGTACTCCTCCCACGTCGTCGGCGGGGCGAGGGCATAGCCGTACTCGGCCGCGAAGTCTTCCTGGTTCTGCGGATCCTCGAAGAGGTCGGTGCGATAGAACAGCACCTCGGCGTTCGTCCACACGGGCATGCCCACGAATCGTCCCTCGACCTGGGCCTCGGCCAGCAGGCCGTCGAATAGGTCGGCCTGCAGCTCGGGCGTGAAGAGGTCATCGAGCGGGGCGAGCGCGTCGGCGAAGGCGGGAAGCCAGATCGCATCGAGCGCCGCCACGTCGAACGACGGTGTCCCTGCCTGGAGCTCCGAGGAGACCCGGTCATAGAGGCCGTCGTACGGCAGCTCAACGAACGTCACACTCGTGCCGGTCTCTTCCTCGTACTGCGTCGCAATCGGCTCGAGCTCGGCCTTGCCGCCACCCTCGACCACGACCGTGATCCCCTCGGCGTCGCCGCCGCCTGCGGGGTCGCCTCCCACTCCGCATCCGGTGAGCGCGAGCCCAGCGGCAGCCGCGCCCGCGGCGAACACGAACCTCCGGCGCGACCCTCGCGTCGTCCTGTGAAGCATCATTACTTCGTCCCCAATCTCCGTCGATCCGGTTACGTTGCCAATACGTTTTGGCAAAACGTCTTGGCAGAAGTATGACCGAAGTGCACTTTCCCGTCAAGACACGAAATCGTCGCAGACAGGATGGCGACTCGACTACGCGTTGGGGCGGCCCTCCGGCACGGCATGGGCCCAGCCGCCGAGCGGGTCGACGGCGGCGAGCGGGCGGCTGTCGAGGGCGAGGACGAAGCCGTCCCACCTGTCCGCCGCGATCGGCGGATCCCACGCGTCATGCAGGGCAGGGCTGTCGATCGTGATCCACCGGGCGGGAAGGCGGCGGATCTCGTCGATCAGCCACGTGCGCGCCGCCCGCGGAACGTGGGGAAGGACGCCCGGCGTCGTGATCACGACCGTCGCGTCCTCCGGTGCCCGCGCAACGAGGTCCGCGAGAACGCCGGGCTCAGCCGCATCGCCGGCGACGAGCAGCGGCGGATCCGCTGCCACGACGTCGAGCGCCGCGCCGATCCGCTGCTCGCGCTGGGTCTCGCCTGGCCACACCAGTCCCGCGATCCACGCGCGGTCGTCGGGATCCCGCGCGTCCCGCGGCTGCACGTCGATTCCCGCCCGCCAGGCGATGTCCGGAAGCCGCTCCGGCGCGCGGATCCCTCCCCGCATCTCGCAGTCGAGACGTACGGGCCCGCTCCCCCGCGCCGCTTCGCCGTCCTCGCCGCGGAATCGGTACGCGTAGCGATCGGGGTATAGGCAGAGACCTGCCGATGCGCCGATCTCGATCAGCGCGATGGGGCCGCGCACGCGCTCAAGCGCGAGGACGAGCGGGGCACAGCGCAGCGGCTCGTTCGTCTGGGTTGTCCGGGCCGCACATTCGGCGACAACCCGATCCGCGTTCTCGCGCACGAAGCGCGCCCATTCCGCGTAGCCCGCGAGGGGTGCGCCGAGCATGCGCGTGACCGCGAAGACGACGGGAGGCTGACGATGAGGAGACGGCAACGGAGCGAGGATCCGCGCGATCGAATCGTCGTCCGCGACGCCGGCCGCCCACTCCGCGTACAGCTCGCTGCGGCCGGGCGCTTCCTCCCGCGCAAATCGTTCGTATCGCGCACGGACGTCGTCGAGATCCATCGTCCCAGTCTCGCGCACCCGGGCGGCGCAGACGCAGCTCCCTCCGCACGGATCGCCCGCTTCTTCGCGCCCGGGCCGACACACGGATGCCGGAGCCGCGCCGCGCCACGCGACGTACCCTGGAGGCATGGGTTACGACGTCGAGAAGACCGATGATGAGTGGCGCGCAGAGCTGACTCCCGAGCAGTTCGCAGTCCTGCGCGAAGCGGGCACCGAGCGCGCCTGGACGGGCGAGCTGCTCGACGAGGAGCGGTCGGGACTGTACACATGCGCGGCGTGCGGAGCCGAGCTGTTCGTCAGCGGCACGAAGTTCGACTCGCACTGCGGATGGCCGAGCTTCTACGAGTCGGTTCGCCCCGACGCGGTCGAGCTGCTCGACGACAGCAGCCACGGGATGCAGCGGACAGAGGTGCGATGCGCACGGTGTGGCGGGCACCTCGGCCACGTGTTCCCCGACGGCTTCGGCACCCCCACGGGCGACCGCTACTGCATGAACTCGCTCTCGCTGAACTTCACGCCCCAGGAAGACTGACGGGACCCGCGAATTCGTCGGCGACGTTCTGCGCGATCAGATCACGTGGATCCCGCACTCGACCTTCGTGCTTCCGGCCCAGCGGCCCGATCGCGGATCGGCCCCCTCTTCGACGGGCTGCGTGCAGGGCTCACAGCCGATCGACGGGTACCCGGCGCTGAGCAGCAGGTTCATCGGCACGCCGTGGTCCGCGGCATAGCCGTACAGCTCGTCACTCGTCCACTGCACGAACGGGTTCACCTTCACGAGGCCGTTCTTCGCGTCGAAGGTCACGAGCGGAGCGAACGCCCGCGTCGGCGATTCGTCGCGGCGCACACCAGAGATCCACACCTCGTAGCCTCGCAGTGAGTCGCGCAGCGGCTCGACCTTGCGCATCGCGCAGCAGTACTCGGCATTGCGCGAGAAGAGCTCTTTGCCATAGGCGGCGTCCTGCTCGGCGACGCTCAGCTCGGGCGTCACGTCGACGACGCGGATGTCGAGCTGCCGTTGGGCCTCGTCACGTGTCGCGAGCGTCTCGACGAAATGGTATCCGGTGTCGAGGAACAGCACATCGACGCCGGGGATGCTCTGCGACACGAAATGCGGGAGCACGGTGTTGGCCATCGACGAGGCGACAGAGACCGCCCCGGGATCGAAGGTGCGCGCGACCCACTCGATCGCCGCGCGCGCGTCTACCTCCCGGTCGGTGCCGCTGCCGAGCTCGGCGATGCCCTGCCGGGCGACCTCCTCGAGCTCTTCCGCCGTGCGGCGCGCCCCGGCGCGGGGCGCCAGGCTGACGGTCACAGGAGAGCCTCCTCGTCGACGCGGTGCGCCCACTGAGCGAACGTCTCGTCACCGTCGTGCTGATCGGCGTAGCGGCGAGCGACGCGCTCGACGTAGTCGGCGATGCCGTCGGCCGTGACCTTGAGACCGCGCACCGTCCGGCCGAGGCCGGCCTCCTCGCGGTCGTGTGAGGCGAGCCCGCCGCCGAGGTGCACCTGGAAACCAGGAACCTTGTTCCCCTCGTCGTCCGTGATCATCTGCCCCTTGAGGCCGACGTCGGCGGTCTGGATGCGGGCGCACGAGTTGGGGCAGCCGTTGATGTTCAGGCTCAGCGGCGCCGGCAGATCCGTCTCCTCGAAGCGCTTCTCGAGGTCGAGAACCGCGTTCTTCGCCGTCTCCTTCGTCTCGACGATCGCGAGCTTGCAGAACTCGATCCCCGTGCAGGCGATCGTGCCGCGGCGGATGAGGCTCGGGCGAGCGTTGAGGCCCACCTCGTCGAGCCCCGCAATGAGCGACTCGGTGCGGTCTTCCGGAACGTCGAGGATGACGAGCTTCTGATGGGGCGTCGTCCGCAGGCGGGTGGACCCGTTCTCCTCGATGAGGTCGGCGAGGCGCGTCAGCTGCTCGCCCGAGATCCGGCCCACGATCGGCGTCGCGCCGACGTAGTTACGGCCATCCTTCTGCTTGTGCACGCCGACGTGGTCACCGGGACCTGTCGGACGCGTCGGGGCCGGGCCGTCCGCGAGCGCGTAGCCGAGGTACTCCGTCTCGAGCACCTCGCGGAACTTCTCGGGGCCCCAATCGGCGAGGAGGAACTTGAGGCGCGCCTTGTTGCGCAGGCGTCGGTATCCGTAGTCGCGGAAGATTCGCACGACGCCGTGCCAGACCTCGGCCACCTGATCAGGAGCCGCCCATGCGCCGAGGCGCTCGCCCAGCCGGGGGACAGTCGAGAGCGCGCCGCCGACCCACACGTCGTAGCCGATGCCGTGCTCCGGGTGATCGATCGCGACGAACGAGACGTCGTTGATCTCGTGCACGACGTCCTGGCTCGGGTGGCCCGTGATCGCCGTCTTGAACTTGCGCGGGAGGTTGGCCAGCTCGGGATCCCCGATGAAGCGATCGGTGATCTCGTCGATCTGCGGGGTCGGGTCGATAAGCTCATCGACCGAGATCCCGGCGACGGGCGAGCCGAGCACGACGCGCGGCACGTCGCCGCACGCCTCCGTCGTCCCCAGCCCGACGGCCTCGAGCCGACGCCAGATCTCGGGCATCGACTCGACCTCGATCCAGTGCAGCTGGATGTTCTGCCGGTCGGTGAGATCGGCGGTACCCCGGGCGAATTCGGTCGAGATCTCGCCAATCACGCGCAGCTGCTCGGTCGTGAGCTGGCCGCCGTCGATGCGCACGCGGAGCATGAAGTACTCGTCCTCGAGCTCATGCGGCTCGAGGGTCGCCGTCTTGCCGCCGTCGATCCCGGGCTTGCGCTGCGTGTACAGCCCCCACCAGCGGAATCGGCCGTGCAGATCGGTCGGATCGATCGACGCGAAGCCACCCTTCGCGTAGACGTTCTCGATGCGCTCGCGCACATTGAGACCGCCGTCGGCGAGCTTGAACTCCTCGTTGGCGTTGAGCGGCTCGGTGCCGTCGATCTTCCACTGCCCGTGCGGCTTCTTCGCCCCACGTGCGGCGCGCGTGCGCGCTCCGCGGTTCGCCGTCTGGCTGTTGTCGACGCTCATGGCCACCCCACTCCCTGCTCGGATGTGAGTACGAGCCTAAGGACGCGACGACGGGGCCGCCCCAATGTGACGCCCTGAGACAGTCATGGCGCGTAACAGTTGGGGCGGGGCCCGCCTACTCCTTGACGGATCCTGCGGTGAGGCCCTCCACGATCCAGCGGCTCGCGAGGGCGAACAGCACCATCGTCGGCAGGATCGTGAGAACGGCCGCGGCCGCCATCGGGCCCCACGCGATATTGAACGTCGAGATAAACCCGTTGAGCGCCGACGGCACCGTGCGGTTCTCGTCGGAGTTGATGAGGATCACCGAGAGGAACAGCTCGTTCCAGCAGTTGACGAAGTTGAAGATGAACGCCGCGACGATGCCAGGCGTCATGACGGGAACGAGCACACGGAACAGCGCCCCGAGGCGCGAACAGCCGTCGATCATGGCGGCCTCCTCGAGCGCATCCGGGACGTTCTCGAAGAACCCCCGCAGCATCACCGTCGAGAAGGGGATGCAGATCGCGATGTACACGAGCACGAGTCCGAACTTCGAATCCACGATCCCGAGGTCCGCCATCATCGAGTACAACGGCCCGAGCGCGATGAATGTCGGGATCATCTGCGTGACCAGGAACGCCACGAGGACCGCGCCCTTGCTGCGGAACTCGAATCGCGCGAGAACGTACGCGCTCAGGAGCGCGATCAGGGTCGCCAGCGCCCCGGCAGTCAGCGCGATGCCCGCCGAGTTGGCGAGGAACACACCGAAGTCCGATGTCTCGAACAGTCCCGTGTAGTTCTCGAGGGATGGTTCGGTCGGCCAGTACTCGAGCGGAAATCGATTGATCGATCCCGGGGATTTGAACGATGTGATCGCGATCCAGTACAGCGGGAACAGCGTCAAGACGAGCCACAGCGCAAGGAAAGCGATCTTGACGGCGCCTCCGATGGAGACCTTCCGGGAGGGGGATCCCTGCGGGCGCGACGGCGCGGCGGATCCGGTCGTGAGCACCTGGGTAGCAGTCATGATCTCGTCGCCCTCTTCATCGCCATGAGATAGAACGCGCAGAAGATCAGCAGCATGGCCATGACGATGAGCCCGATCGCGCTCGCGAGGCCGTACGACCCCTGCTGGGTGTAGTTGATCATCCACGTCGTGATGATGTGCGTCTGGTTCGCGGGTCCGCCGCCCGTCATCGCGTAGATGATGTCCGGGAAGTTGAAGATCCAGATCACCCGAAGCAGGACCGTGAGGAACAGGGTCGTCGCAATGTACGGAATGATGATCGAGAACAGCTGCCGGAACCGCCCCGCACCGTCGAGGCTGGCCGCTTCGAGCACCTCCTCGGGAACCGACTGCAGCGCCGCGAGGATCATGATCGCGAAGAACGTCACCCCGTACCAGATGTTCGCGACGAGAACCGCGATCATCGCGAGCTTCGGGTCCGCGAGCCACGGGAGCGGCGCCTCGACGAGACCTGCCTTCATCAACAGGTCGTTGACGACGCCGAACTCGGCATTGAACATCCAGCGGAACAGCATGCCGATGAGAAAGCCCGAGACCGCCCAGGGGAAGAACACAAGCGCCTGGTAGACGCCACGGAATCGGAACCGCCGGCGCAGTGCGAGCGCGATGAGGAAGCCGATCGTGAATTGAGGCACGAGGGATCCCACGACCCAGAGGACGGTGTTCCCCGCGACGGTCGAGAACACGGGATCCGACACGATCGTCGCGAAGTTCTGCAGACCAACCCACGGAGTCGCGGTGAGATCCCAGAGGTTCCAGTCGTGGAATGCCATCCGGGAGCCCTGCAGCATCGGCCAGTAAGTGAACCAGCCGACGAACACGATCGCGGGTGAGAGGAACGCGAGGATCGTGAACGCCTGCCGTGCGCCGAAGGCGCGCCGTCTGGGTCCCGTCGCGCGCCGAGGGGGCGATTCCCCTGCCGTTCCTCGCGGCTCAGCCGCGGTGCGAAGAGCTGTGACGGTCACCCGATCACTCCCCCGCGTACTTCTCGGTCCAGTACGCATCCCAGTCCGTGAGGAGCTCGGACGTCGTCATGTTCCCGAGCAGCACGTTCTGCACGTCCTGGTCGGCCTTCTGTCCCCATTCGGTCCACCAGCTCTCGCCGCGCGGCTGTTCGACGTTCACATAGGTCTCGGGATCCTCGGTCATCGCCACGTAGCTCTGCCACGGACCCTCAGAGTAGAAGTCGTCGTCGCTCGCCTCGGCGATGATCGGCACGAGGCTGTTCGTCTGTGCGAATTCCGTCGCCGGTCCGGCGCTCGAGAGGAACTCCACGAGGGCCACGGCCTCATCGGTGTGCTCGCTCGACTCCGCGACGCCCCATCCCGCTGTCGCGAGCGGCTGCGCGGCCTGGCCGGACGGCCCCTGCAGCAGCGGGGCCGTCGCCCACTGATCGTCAGCGATCGTCGTCGACTGCTGCACCGTCGCGATCACCTCGGGGTCCTGCAGCAGGAACGCCGTCGTCCCGTTGGTGAAGCCTTCAACCATCTCGGGGTATCCCCACGAGACCGCCGAGGGCGGGGCCGCTTCCTCGAACAACGCGAAGTATGTATCGAGCGCTTCCTGCGCCTCGGGCGCCGAGAAGATCGTCGATCCGTCTTCGAGAAGAAACGCGTTCGAGACGTCGAGATCGTCCATCACGTACGCTTCGATCGCCACAACGACGTTCGAGTACCCGTTCACGCCTCCACGGAACGCATATCCGTATGTGTTGTTCGACGGGTCCTGGATCGCGGACGCCTGTTCGAGCAGTTCCTCCCACGTCTCGGGAGGACCGTCGAATCCGGCCTGCTCGACGAGGTCAGTGCGGTAGAAGAGCGACAGCCCGTAGAAGCCGTAGGGCACGAAGTAGGTGCCGTCAGCCTGTTCGGCCGCTGCTCGCGCGTTGTCGGTCAGCGCGTCCCAGCCGTCCCAGCCGGAAAGATCATCCGACATGTCGTACAACCAACCGTTGTTCGTGAATGGCCCAACCGTGAGATCGCGCACCTCGAGCACGTCGATCCCGGTGCCCGATTGCAGCATCTGCTGGAGCTTCTGATCCGCCTGGTCCGTCGGCGGCGAGACCAGATCGACCTGCACACCGGGATTCTCCGCCTCGAAGTCGTCGAGGAGCCCGCGGATGAGATCCGTCCGCGCCGGATTCGTGAGGCTCTCGACCATCTGCAGCGTCACCTCGCCGTCGGCTGAACCGGAGGCTCCCGTGCCGCCCGAGCATCCGGACAGCGTGAGGATGGCGGCGGTTCCGACGGCGACGGTGCCGAGAGTCTTTCGCGTGGGGGTCATGTCACGCCTTTCTGTTTCGCGATCTTGGTGGAGTGGGGACGGTCAGTGCGCGGGCCTGCGCTCGCCGGCGAGTCGGACGATCTGAGGGATGGCGTGATCGATGAACGCCTCGAAGTCGCGCGCTTCGGTGTAGAGGTGCACCGACAGGCGCAGGTAGCCGACGCCGGCGAAGCTCGTGAACGCCGCTTCGATACCCGTCAGATCGAGCAGGCGCATTCGCAGCTCGTCGGCGTCTTCACGTGCACGGCCGAGACCGTCAGGAAGACGCACAAGGCGCATGGACGGCACCGGTGAGGGAGACGCGTGGAGCGCTTCGTCCGAGACGTAGGGCTGCATCGCCGCCGCGATGGCACGGGCGCCTTCGTCTGCCGCCGCGCGCATCGCCTCCCGAGCGCGGCTCCAGCCGTACTCCCGCTCGACGAACTCGATCGCGCGTGGCGCGGCGATGTAGCTCGTGGCGTCCAGAGTCCCCTGCGTATCGAAGCGGGTCGGGTACGGGTCATCCGCAGCCCATGAGTCGATGAGCGGCCACAGATCGTCGCGATCGGAAGCGGAGGTGACGAGCACGGCAGACCCGCGTGGCGCGCAGGGCCACTTGTGCAGGTTCCCGAACCACCAGTCACCGCCGGTCCCGCGTGCCGCATCGGGAACGAGGCCAGGACCGTGGGCGCCGTCGACGAGCACGCGGGCCCCACGCTCGCGAGCGACGTGCGCGATCCGCTCTGTGGGGAGCAAGCGCGCGGTCGGCGAAGTGATCTGATCGACGACGACGAGGCGGGCACGATCCGTGAGCTGTTCCCGGAAGCAGTCGACGACCTCGTCGTCGGTGGCGGAAAGGGGGATCCGCACGGTGCGCAGATCCGCACCGAAACGTCGGGCAAGGCGGCGCGCCCCCATGGACACGGCACCGTAGCCGTGATCGGTGACGACGACCTCGTCACCGGGGCGGAGCCGCAGCGCGTTGTAGACGACGGTCGCGGCGGCCGAGGCGTTCGGAACGAACACGAGGTCGTCCGCCGACGCCCCGACGAACGGAGCAACCTCCTCACGCGCCTGCGCCACACGCTCCGCGACACGCGGAAACCACGAGACGGGGCTGAGATCCGCGAGAGCGCGCAGCTCTTCCTGGGCGCGGACGACCTCCGATGGGACCGCCCCGAACGAACCGTGATTCAGATGGACGATGTCGGGATCCAGCGGCCAGGCGTCGCGCGCGTGCCGCCCGTCGGCGAGCGTCACGGGTGCGAACGGAGTGGCGACATCGTGAGACATTCAGGTTCCTCTCGGCTTCTTGTCGGACAAGAGTGCCAGCAGCGACGCGAAATCACCACCCTTTTCTGGCAAACTTGGCAAATTCGTCGGACAACTGAAACACGATCGACACGCGAACACGGCCGACGATGGGAGACTTTCTGCATGGACGGCACAACCGCAGTCGACGTGGCACTGCAACGCGTGCGCGCACTGATCGCCGACGGAACGCTGCGCACCGGAGACCGGCTCCCGAGCGAGGGCGTGCTCAGCGAGCAGCTCGGCGTCTCGCGTGGTTCGATCCGCGAGGCGATCCGTATGCTCGCCGCACTCGGCGTCGTCGACACACGCCACGGATCCGGCAGTTTCGTCGCGGAGCTCCGGGCCGCCGACGTGATCGAAAGCCTGTCCCTCACCGTCGGCCTGCTGCCGCTCGAGTCGGTGCTCGAGCTGTACGAGCTGCGGCGCGTGCTCGAATCCCACGCCGCATCTCTCGCGGCAGCACGCGCCGCCCCGGAAGATCTCGCCGCGCTCGCACAGACCCTCGACGACCTTGAACGGGCCGGAAACGACGAACGCCAATCACAGCTCGACCACGAGTTTCACATGCGCATCGCGCGCGTCGGCGGAAACGACGCCCTCGGAGCGCTCGTGTCCGTGCTGCGCTCGCGCTCCCGCGCCTACAAGCTGTTCACATCCGATTCCGCAGACGAGATCAAGCGCCTGTCCGACGCGGGGCACCGCGCGATCCTCCGCGGAATCGAGGCTCAGGATCCTGTCGCCGCGGCGGCGGCAGCGGCCGCGCACGTGACGCAGACCGAAGTCTGGCTGCGCAAGCTGCGGCCCGCCGCCCAACCGGAATGACCGGCGAGGGGATGATGGTGCCGGCTGCGGGGCTCGAACCCACGACCCCCTGACGACTTCGGGCTGAAGCACACGCGCCGACAAGGAACCACATCTGACTGCAGTTGCACCCGCTGATCAGGCAATTAACCACAACGCGAAGCCACATCGGCACACATCGAATATCGCCCGCGAACATCGACATGTGAGACGAATATGAGACGGGTCCACCGTCTCCCCATGGATGATCTCAATCCCGCGCAGCCTCGTCGTCTGGTCTGGTCTGAGGTGCGTGACCTCCTCGACCTCGCCGCATGCGACAGCGTCGACGAGTTGATCGGGGCGCTCGAGACATACCGGGCGGATCCGTCGCTACCGAACGAGCCTTTGGATGTTTGATCAGGATTTTCCCAGTTAAAGGCACTTGACATACCTCTGTTAAAATGTTATAGGGAGATGTTCTCCCCGTGTGCTATCGAAAGGAACCAACATGCCCGACCTGCACTGCGTCTCCTGCGGCGAAACCAGTCCGCACGACCTCCCCGCCCTCGACGAAATCCCCGACCTCACACCTGAGTGCTCCCCGTGCTCAGACGACCTCGGATATGCCGAGTTCTTCCAGGGTGGACACCTCATCGGCAGCGGTCGCGTCGACATAATCAACGGGACCTTCCCGCCGGAGCAGGTTCGAGACGGCGTCCCGTTCAAGCTCGAGAAGCTGCTCAGCCGATGGACGCCCCACCCCAAGCGCGCACGCTACGCGTCTGAGGAGACGTATACCTTCGTCAGCTGACCTCGCCTCGCTCGAGCTCGACACGTGCGTGCTCGAGGATGGCAGGCCGTCAGCGCGCGAGGTGTAGCGCTCTGGCCGAGTCCATCGACGTCGCCACATCACTGCCAGAATCGGATCATGCCATCTCGCCTATCACCTACTCGCCCACACGCACTCCGTGGGCTAGCGAGACCACCAGTCGCTTCCGGCGCGTCAGATGACGGATTGGCTCTCGGACATGCCGAGGTCGTCCGCCTCCGAGAGCAACAGGCAGCGCGCATATCCAGTCATAGGGCGCGTGCATCGAGCATCGTCGCCGCTGCAGGCATCGCAGCCACCATTGCGGGCACGGTCAGCATTAATCCCGGCTACTTCGTACCGATCCCTGCGTTCATATGTGCAGTGATCTATGCCGTGAAGTCGATGTTAGTCGTTCCTGTCGAGACGACCGACCCTGAGTTCATTGTGTCCAGGGCAGCGCACGCCAGCGAACGAGACGCACGAATCGAGATCCTCGGCCAACTCAACCGAGAATACTGGGATCATGAGAATGAGCTCGACAAGATGGCGAAGCATGTCCACGACTCACTTCGGTGGTTCATCGCAGGGACGTCCCTCATTGGTCTCGTCGCGCTCGTCAACGTTGGACTGGTTCTGGACAGCTAGAGGAGAAGGCAATGAGCGACGAGTCAGCCGCGGACAGGATGAAGAATCTCATCCGCACGAAGCCAACGAGCAACAAACCGAAGCCAACCCACCAGACGTCGTTCGAATCGAAAAGGCCACCGGCACCTCTCAAGCGGGACAACCCCGACGAGCGCTAGGACGAAGGGCGTGAGAAACGAACTGGTGACAGGTTCGGTCTAGGCCGCGAGTGTGAGCGGCTCGGCTAGCTTGGCTTCGAACTCGAAGGGCGTCAACCCGCCGAGGGTGTCCTGAGATCGTTGGCGGTGGTACTTCCGCTCGATCCAGACGACGATGGCAAGCCGCAGCTCATGCCGCGTCGACCACCGTTGCTGGTTGAGCACGTTTGTCTGCAGCAACGACCAGAACGACTCCATGGCCGCGTTGTCTCCTGCAGCGCCGACGCGGCCCATCGATCCGACCATGTCGTGGCGGCGAAGCTCGCGGGCAACCGCTCGACTTCGAAATTGACTGCCGCGATCGGCATGCAGGGTGCATCCGGCGATATCACCGCGGCGAACGACGGCGTTTCGGACGGCGTCGACGGCGAGCTTCGCGGTCATCCGGTCCGAGATCGAGTAGCCGACGATGCGGTTGGAGAACACGTCTTTGATCGCGCAGCAGTAGAGCTTGCCTTCGCCCGTCCAATGCTCCGTGATGTCCGTGAGCCAGAGACGGTTCGGAGCATCGGCACGGAACACACGTTGGACGTGATCGTCGAACACGGGCGGGCCCACCTTCTTGCCCTTGCCACGCCGACGGCGCTGCGCGGACGAGAGAATCCCGGACTGCGAACACAGCTTCCACGCCGTCCGCCGACTCATCCGCCACCCTGCCCGCCGCGCCTCGTCGGTCAGGTATCGGTAGCCGAACGTCGGGTCGTCCGCATGAGCATCGTGGAGCGCGTTGATCCGATACGCGCGGACCAGGTCCGCCTCGCGGATCGGGTCATTCCGCCACCGGTAGTAGGGCTGCCTTGCGAGCTTGAGCACCCGGCACGACACCGTCACGGTGATCCCCGCGACGGCGAGCTCAGCAACGAGCGGGTATGTCATTTTGGGGAGCCACCGAGCTTGAGGTTCGCTTGCGACAGATACGCCGCAGCCCTCCTGAGCACCTCGTGATCCTGATCGAGCAACCGAATCCGCTTCTTGAGTTCTCGGGCCTCCGCGGCGTCGGCCGCGGTCTGGCCTGGACGGTTACCGTTCTCGACATCAGCTTGGCGGAGCCAGTTCTGCAACGTCGCTTCGCTGATCCCGAAGTCGGTCGCGATCTGTTTGATAGTGACGCCGCTCTCACGGCTACGAGCAACCGCGACAACGTCCTCGCGGAACTCCTTGGGGTATGGACCAGGCATGATGACATCCTCCCCGCCAACGCCTCCCAGCACTAACGATCAATCGTCACCGATCCGTTCCTCACGCCCCATCGAGGTCGAGATGCCCGATGGGTCCACTCGCCCGCTCGGGATCGGCTACGAGACTCTTTCGGAGGTGCGTTCGTACCTCGCCGGTGCTGTGCGAGAGGACTGGAGCTTTCTCCCGATGTTCGGCGGCGCCGACCCGTACGACTCGCTGGTCCTTCAGCGATCCTGATGGGATCCCGCATAGCGAAACCCCGAGGTGACCCAAGGCGCTGACGATCCGTCAATCAGGGGAGAACCCCGCAGCACCACACGGTGCTGCGGGGTTCTTCGTTTCGTGGCGATGGTCTAGATCGTGTCCGCAACCCGATCGTCAGTAGGGGCGCAGTAGGGTTCGTAGCAACTCGAGATCATGATGGTGAGGTGGGCGATGGCGAAGTCTGACGCAAAGCGCTGTCAGCCGCCGACGGTCGTATGGGGTGCGAGATTCTTTTCCCGAACGACAGGCCCCGCTGCTCATCCGGTCGAAGAAGCAGTAGGATATCGGCGGCGATCATCACGGCCGAGAACGACCACAGTCCCATGACGATCGCAATCGCTCCATGAAACGCAATGCCTAGAATCAGCAGTACCTGTCGAGCTCGTCGACGCATGAATGGTCCGGCGACCAACGCCAGTTGAAGAACAAGCGTTCCATAGCTGGCGATGATTGATATGACAGGAAACTGGAACACTAGTAGCGTGAGTGAGCGTATCGGTTCAGCAGGCCCGAAGGTGGGATTCTGCAACCAATACCAAAGGGCGGAACCGTCGGCCCATTCAGTGACAGCCATCTTCGCGATCGATGCCTGCAGGTAGACGCCCATCAGCTGAACTATCCACAATCCGAGGCATGCGTAGGCAATGTACTTAGCCACGAGGCTCGTTGACCGATATTGGTCGTCTCGTCGCCAGTGGGTCAACCGACCATCAAACAAGCAGAATGGGATGAGGATCAGGGTGAGGTTGGATGCAAGGTGATCACCGCCATCGGGCAGCGGGCTACCCGCTGCGAGACTCCAGGTGAGATACCAATGAGGAATGCAGGTCCACCGCGGCAGCACCCCGATGGCGGCGATGAACAACACGCCGATGGCAACGATCACAGACCAAGTGGGTACACCTTGGTCCGCAGTGAGGCAGAAGAAGGACAGGCTGGTCGCTTCAGTGCTACACGTCACCCCGTCCGGATAGTTCTCGCTTCGAAAGAACAGCTGGCTGCTCGGGGTGAATGTCAAGGTGATGGCCGTGGATAAAGCCAGGATCGTTCGCGCAGTGCCGACGACTGGGGTGAACGGAGACGTTCTCGCGATGTAGCGATCGAGTTTCTGCGTCAGAGAAGTCACGACAGTAGCTCGCAATCAACGTCAAGAATCATACCGGACAATTCGGGTTTCCCTCCAAACCTGGCGTAGGAAAGCGGCACAGGATCTTCCCTGATAAGCGCGATACGCTCGCAAAGTCGAAGGTCATACCCGGCCACGTTCGAAGCAAGGATCGGGCCAGACTCAAGTGTCTGAGCAATACAATCGAGCTCGGAGACTGTGCCGCACGAGACCCACTCCGGTGTCCCCTCCGCTCCAGATACAACCCCTTCGACATCGAACTCGGTGAGGCGGCCTTCGCGGTTCGCCCCGAACGCATACTGCGGCTGCACATTTGGGCCGCGTTTCGCGTTCACCCATTCATTGTTGACCCCCTCTGTGTAGGGCGTCACCGAAGGTTCGCGCGGGTCTCGCGTAAAGAACCCCCACCCTTGCGGAACGACGGACTGAACTACTGCCAGCCCGCCGTTCCACGAGCGAGGCGTATGCACTTGGGCGGGCAGCGACGTCACCGCGATGACTGCAACGATGAGAAGTGTTGCCACCAGTACGGTGTTCCTGATCATTGCCGAACCCTCGGCAGCTTGCTGAGGCGCCGAGTTGTCGACGGTCTCGTCATTGGTGGCGTTGCTCAATTCGTCGTTCTCCCCGCCCATGGTGCGCACGCAGATGTCAGTCGCGTGCCGCGACTGTGACCTCGGCCACGAACTGCTCCTGTGCAGCACGCGAGTTCTGGGTTGTCACAGCCGCGGAGTTCGCAGTGCAATCGACCCACCAGGCACCACAGGCGACCGCGGCGCCTACGACGGCGCCCGCGAGTGCCGTGAGGGCGACCGTGTTGTGGACTGCAACCGCTGCATAGGCGACGCAGACGACTGCAACACCGCACGCCTGGGGGGTCACGCCCTGTTCCTCAGCTACAGCGGCCAGCGCCTCCTCGCCGACAGTCTCTTCCGCATGCGCCATATAGGTCTCAGCGAGACCATCGAGACCAGCGTCCACGCGATTGATGTCGCCGCTGCGGATGTCGTTCGCGTATCCGGCGACGGCGTCGCTCTCTGCGTCGAGGAACTCATCGAGCGCTTCTTCGATCCCCTGTTCGTATTCAGCGCGTACCGCCGAGTCTTCGATGACGACCTCGTTGTTCACCTCGCTCGCAAACTCGCCGTTGCCGAAGAGAAGTCCCTGGACAACTTCCCGGTCAGTGGGCTCTGTGGTGTTGGCGGTTGCCGCAGTGATGCCGCCGCCCCCGACGAGCACCACTGCAGCAGCCGCTATTGTCGCCAGTTTGTTTCGAACCTTCATTCGTTCTTCTCCAATCTCCTCCGCTGTATCTCAGGGAAGAAGCTCTATCAAGCTCGATTAGGCACGCCGACTCGCGCCCTCCACCTAGGAGAGGCTCGTGGAAGGCAGTCTTCGTCAGGTCGTAGGGAGCTTAGGAACGGATGCGCGAAGCACAGCCGCGGCATCGTCAGCGTTAGGTAGCGACACAATGAGATCGGCGTCCGGCTTCTGCGTTTGCACACGCAGCACTGGGCCGGAGTTCATGAGGATCGCGCGACTGCCATCATTGAGCAACCGGAACCCTCGGCCGGCTCCGGTCGGCGGTGTGCCGGTGCTGATCGCGGTGATCCGGTCGGCATCGATCCGACACAACGTCGTCCCCAATCCAGTGCGGACCCGGACACCGCGAGCACTCGCGGTCACGCGGATGCGTCGGAGCGTGAAAGCCGTCAAGACAGCCAGCACCGCAACGGTCGCGAGGATCCAGGTCCACCAGCTCGAAGGCCTTGTCGCGACCAGGTATGCGCCACAGGCGAGCGATGCGGTCGCGATGAACCAGAGAACGAGGCGGGCTTCCGTCTTCAGCGGCACAGTGCGGGACCAGACAAGACGTTCACCAGACGCAACCTCGAGGCGCGCGGTCGCATCCTCTGTCGGTGATGCAGAGACGGAGTTCGCATCAGGCCGAGGCGCGACGACGACCCCGGCGACGGCCAGCAGTGCCGCGACGCCGGCGCCAACGCCGGCCCACGCCCCCATCCCCACGATCGGGTCGCCGGGCTCCAGGCCGCGCTGCAGGTACAGCGCCGCGGTCAGGCACGTGGCGAAGAAGCCGATGGTCGCCCACAGAATCGCTACGATAAATCGCAGATTCGTGGGAGGGACACCCTCTGCTGAGCGGGCGAACGACACGGTGATGGGTACGCTGATCAACGCGGTGAATCCGGCCACGAGTCCGCCGGTCAGGGCCGGGAGGATCCACGCGGGCCCGAAGCCGTCTGGCCCGTCCGCTCCCCAGTTCACTGCCACCTGCGTTGGCACGTCCGGGAGTATGAAGAGTTGCGCAGCAACCGCAATCGCTCCAATACCGAGCGGTACAGCGATCCCTGCGACGACGAAGCGTCTCACTGCACGTCGGTGACCAGCATCGATCATCGTCCCTATTTCCCCCCATTTTTACCCCCGCGATGACCGGCCTCCGGCCGCTATCGCGTCATGTGTGTTGGACAACTCCACCCAGCTGCGAATGGTGCGAAGCCATAATGTCCATGATCTGTTGACGACTGAGACCCAGCGTCGCCGCCTTCTGCACCGTCTGATCGATCAGCGCAGACAACTCGACGAAGGCCGGCGACGGCTCCGCACATACACGCGTCCCCCGGCCCCGCCGCATCTCAATCAACCCTTCATCGCGCAACATGCCGTAGGCACGCAGGACGGTGTGGAGATTGACGTCCAGATCAGACGCAACCTCGCGCGCAGGCGGAAGTCGCTCACCGGCATCCAGTTCGCCCGTGGCGATGCTCCGGCGGATCTGCACCGCGATCTGGATCCCCAAGGGGACCGAGCTCGCGTCGTCGACCCGGATCAACATGTTCTAGAAGTTAGCAGAACAAGTAGATCCAATGGAAGGTTTCAAGCACGAGCTCGCCCGGATCGTGCGCAGAAAGGTCTCATGCAGAGTAGCGCGACGACTGTCGCTGGCTCACGGCTCCGCGGTCTCCTCTCCTGCCGGCTCCACATCGTGCTCGACGGTGTTGAGCTCGCCAGTCAGGGTCGTGGCGACATCGCGCTTGTCGAGGGGCATGGCCGCCAGCAGCTGCGCCTCACCGTCTGCCGAACGCAACGCGACCAACGCGAAGGTGTCGGTGTCGGTTCGAAGCAGCTCGGCTGCACCCTCGGGCGCAAACTCTTCGAGGCTCGCATAGGTGAGCACATTCGCATCGACGCCGGCGGGCCCGGCGAGGATCAGCGCCTCGCGGCCGCAGACGTCCGCGAGCTCGTAGACACCTCGCGCGGTGAGCTCGGCGAACTCTTCGACCGCCCATCCGGCGAGACAGCGGTCAGTGAAGACTGCGGGACGCGCTGTGCCTGCATCTCGCCACTCCCCTCCGCCTCCCCGCTTCCTCCGTTGCTCTGGCGAATGTCAGCGAGATTCCCGGCGAATGGCTGAACGTACTGGGCGGTCACCTCGCCGCGCGCAGGGTCGATCGCAGACCCATCAGATGCGATGGTGCCGTTCCAAGCCGCGAACGGAGCGTCGGGGTCCGCCCCCGGGACGAAGATGCCGCTCCCGTCTTCACCTGCGACCTGTTCAGCTGCGCCACCAAATGACCCCACAGCCGCGCCACCAGACGACTCCTCGCCCGTGGGTACGTCAGCTGCGCCCGGAAGGGGGTGATCCCCCTCCGGGGCCGGGACAGCCGGATGCTCCAACGCGATCTTCGGGCCGGAGTGATCTGGTGTCGTGCCGTGCTTGATCTGCTCAGGCAACGGCTGTCTTCCTGAGGTCAACAGTAATGCTGCCCCGACGACAAGCCCCGCGACGGCGAGACCCGAGACACCGATGACCACGGACTTGACCTTCACGAGATCACCACTACTTCTTCGAGTAGACCCAGATGTCTGTCGTTCCGGCCGTCGCGCTCTGGACTTCACACCACGGTGTTGCGCACCGGTAGTGAGCGTTGCCGTAGGTGACGCGCGCGCTCGTAGCCCCCGAGCATCCAGTAGTCACGCCACCCGAACGAATGGCTGTAGGTCTGCGGGGTGCCCGGATCGTGCATCTGCGACTCGAAGCTCGACCAGCTCACCTTCGCCCCCGAGGTGCAGAACGTCCGGTAGTCGACCTTCATCGTCGGGCACTGGCAGAACGTCGACTCGTTGCCGAAGTCAGGGAGCTCCGTCCCGTAGAAGCACGTGCTCCACGTCCGGTTCTTGCCGACGATTTTGTCCTTGAGATTGTAGGTCGTCCAGACCGGCGCCTTCGGCTTCGGCAACGGCGTGACAAAGTCGACGCTCTGAACGGCATCGACGGAGCTCACGAGACCTGTGGTCGTCGATACGCAGCGCGTCTCCACACTCACTCCGTAGGCATATCCGTGCTTCGCACCGGACGGGTTCCAGCGGTAGCTCGTCGACCCCTTCCCCCACGAACCTCGGTGCGTGACACCCGTCTTCATCGATCCGTTCGACTGGCCGGCGCGATTCTCAATCACGCGCGACTGACGGAAGGTGCCATCCGTGCACCGTCCCGCGGTCGTCGTGATGTTCCAGGTGATCGTCCCCGCCACCGAAGTCTGCTTGTCGGCGGTGTAGGTGATGTTCCGCGCCTTCGGAGGATGCGGCCACTTCGTGGTGGTCTTCTTCGTGCCGCTGGAGGCGCTCCCGTCGCCGGCCGTAGCCTCCACTCGATAGGTGACCGCATTGCCATAGGTCGAACCTCGCGGGTGCGTCACGGTCTGCTTCAGGGCCTTCGTGGAAGAGACTGAGGTGACGCCCGTGTCGTGAGCAGCGGTGAACGTCACCTGGAACGTCGTCGACAGGCTCGAGACCTTGATCCAGGACAGATCGTGCTTCTCGGATGCGCCGCCCTGCACGACTGTGAGAGTCGGCTTCGAAACATCCTGCGAGTAGCCCGTCTTGTCACTGGCCTCGACACCTCCGGGCTTGCATCTCGCCGTCACCTCGACAGCCCCGAACTGCCGTTGGCGACCATCCCCAGATTCACGGTGATGGTGTCTCCGGTAAGAGCCCTTGGGCCGCCCCCTTCATTAGGTCCGGTCGCTGTGCGAGTCGTCGGTTTCTAGTTGATGGGTGCATTGCCGAGCGTAGTCGATCGGTGCGAGGTACCCGAGCGATGAGTGCCGGCGGTCGTGGTTGTACTCAGTCTTCCAGTCGGCGATCACGACCTGGGCGTGCAGCAGCGAGTGGAAGCTGCTCATGTTTAGGCATTCGTCGCGGAGCCTGCTGTTGAACGACTCGACGTACCCGTTGTGCCAGGGCGAACCGGGCGGAATGAAGAACAGGCCGGTGCGGGTGCCGGCCCAGTCGGCCATCGCATCGCTGACGAACTCCGGGCCGTTGTCGGATCTGAGCACCGCGGGAGCGCCGCGGACGGTGACGAGGTCCGCGAACGGGCCGGAAACGACGAACGCCAACCACAGCTCGACCACGAGTTTCACATGCGCATCGCGCGCGTCGGCGGAAACGACGCCCTCGGAGCGCTCGTGTCCGTGCTGCGCTCGCGCTCCCGCGCCTACAAGCTGTTCACATCCGATTCCGCAGACGAGATCAAGCGCCTGTCCGACGCGGGGCACCGCGCGATCCTCCGCGGAATCGAGGCTCAGGATCCTGTCGCCGCGGCGGCGGCAGCGGCCGCGCACGTGACGCAGACCGAAGTCTGGCTGCGCAAGCTGCGACCCGCCGCCCAACCGGAATGACCGGCGAGGGGATGATGGTGCCGGCTGCGGGGCTCGAACCCACGACCCCCTGTTTACAAGACAGGTGCTCTACCAACTGAGCTAAGCCGGCGTGGCCCTCTCGGGCCGGGATCCAGCCTACTCGGACTCGTCCGAACTGCCCGAATCCGTATCGCCGTAGTACTGCTCGCTCTGCACCGTGAGCAGGAACTGGCTGAACTCGGCGGGGTCGTCGTAGGCGCCCTCATAGGGTTGGCCATCCACGACGATCATCGCGTCGGACGTCAGCTGGACGCCCTCGGCTCCGACGAGATCCCCGTCGAGGGTCCTCGCGGTCGCCGCGCTCACCCACGGTGCGAAGGTGCGATTCTCGATGCAGTCGGAGACGCCCTCGGCCCCCGCCGCTTCGACCTTCTCCGCGAGTTCGAGGTCGGTGAACCCGTCGCTCGATTCCTCTGGCTGGTTCGTGAGCAGCTCGGTGTTGACGTCACGGAACGCGGCGGGCGACTCGGAGGCGACGCACACCACGGCGCCGGCGGCCCGCGTCGAGTACTGGGTACCGTTCGACTCGCCGGACAGCAGCGAGACGGGGTGGTAGGCGAGCGTGACGACACCGTCGGCCACGAGCTCGTACATCTGCGGGGCCAGCGACGCCTCGATCGTGCCCGCCTCGGGCGACATGTAGTCGACGTACACATCGATCGCAATCGGATCCGCCACCCGCTCAGGCCGTTCGTCTTCGGGAAGCAGCGACACCACGTCGATCGCGTCACCCGTGAGGTTGTTCGGCGTGACGACCGTGCGCTCGAGCTCGGGCCCGACCGAACGCCACACCCACCACCCGGCTGCGACGACCGCGGCGACGATGGCGATCGTGATCACGGCGCGACGCGCGTGCTTGCGTCGCCGGATCCGCGCCTTGACGCTCTTGGCCTTCTCGCGCACGGCCTCGCGGCGTGCCTGGTCGGCTTCCGTCGTCGACGGGTCGTCGTTCGTCATCGGCTGCGCCTCCTCGAGTCCGTCAGGTGCGGACTGCAACCCGCCGATCATAGTGAGAAGCGCTGAGAAACGGCCAGGCATCGACCGATTTCCGTGCGGTGCCGCACGAGGGCCGCCGACACGAATCGCGGACTCATGCAATACTGTCTCTGCGCCCAATGGTGGGCGTGCGGAGCGCGGGAGCGCATCGCTCATTCACAACGGATCGTCCGGCACGTACCTGCCGGTGAAGGAGAAAAGTCATGGCAACTGTGACGTTCGACAACGCCACCCGCGTCTACCCGGGCGGCACGCGCCCCGCGGTCGACAAGCTCAACCTCGAGATCGGCGACGGTGAATTCCTCGTCCTCGTCGGCCCCTCGGGTTGCGGAAAGTCCACCTCGCTGCGCATGCTCGCCGGCCTCGAAGAGGTCAACGACGGCGCCATCCGCATCGGCGACCGCGACGTCACCGACGTTCCGCCGAAGGATCGCGACATCGCGATGGTGTTCCAGAACTACGCGCTGTACCCGCACATGACGGTCGCCGACAACATGGGCTTCGCGCTCAAGATCGCGGGCATCAACAAGGAAGAGCGTCGCAAGCGCGTCGAGGAGGCAGCCAAGCTGCTCGACCTCATGCCCTACCTCGACCGCAAGCCGAAGGCCCTCTCGGGTGGTCAGCGTCAGCGCGTCGCCATGGGCCGCGCGATCGTCCGCGAGCCGCAGGTGTTCCTCATGGACGAGCCCCTGTCGAACCTCGACGCGAAGCTCCGCGTGCAGACGCGTACGCAGATCGCGTCGCTGCAGCGCCGCCTCGGCGTCACGACGGTCTACGTGACGCACGACCAGACCGAGGCCCTCACCATGGGTGACCGCATCGCGGTGCTCAAGGACGGCCTCCTGCAGCAGGTCGGTACGCCGCGCGACCTCTACGAGCGCCCGCAGAACCACTTCGTCGCAGGCTTCATCGGCTCGCCGGCCATGAACCTCTTCCCCGCAGAGATCGTCGAGGGCGGCGTGCAGGTGGGCACGCGGGTCGTCCCGATCGAGCGCCAGGCCATCGACCGCGCGCACGGCGGCCGCGTCACGATCGGTGTGCGCCCCGAGGACTTCACGGTCGTCCCCGACGCGGACGGCGGCATCCAGGTGAAGGTCGACCTCGTCGAGGAGCTCGGCGCCGACGGCTACCTCTACGGCAGCACCGAGATCGACGGCGAGAGCGTCGAGTTCGTCACGCGCGTCGACGGCCGCGACCACCCGGTGGCCGGCGACGTCGTCACCCTCGCGCCGACTGCCGACCACGTGCACGTGTTCGACGTCGAGACGGGTGAGCGTCTCATCGAGAAGGCGATCGTCTCCGGCGCCTGACGCCCGAGCTGTACGAACAAGGCGCCCCGTCCTCGGACGGGGCGCCTTCTTCGTGCGTGAGCGGACTACTCCGCGAGCTGGCCGCGGATCGTCGACACCTGATACAGCGCGACGCTCGCCGCGATGCCCGCGTTGAGCGACTCGGCCTGCTGCGAGATCGGGATCGAGACGATCTGGTCGCACGTCTCGGTGACGAGGCGGGAGAGCCCGTCACCCTCGCTGCCGACGACGATCACGAGCGGACGATCGGCGAGCTCGACCTTCGGCATCGACACCTCGCCGCCGCCGTCGAGACCGAGCACGAACACGCCCTGCTTCTTCAGGTCCTTCAGCACGTTCGTGAGATTCGGCGCCATCGCGACGGGGATCCTCGCCGCGGCGCCCGCGCTCGTCTTCCACGCCGCGGAGTTCACGCCGGCGGAGCGACGCTGCGGAATGATGAGGCCCTGTCCGCCGAACGCCGCCGTCGAACGGATGATCGCTCCCAGATTGCGAGGATCCGTCACACCGTCGAGCGCGACGAGCAGCGGCGTCTCACCCCGACCGATGATCTCCTCGAGGAGATCCTGCGGGTGCGCGTACTCGTACGGCGGCACCTTCAGGGCGACGCCCTGGTGCACCCCGTCGAATCCCGCCATCCGGTCGAGCTCGGGGCGCGTGACCTCGAGGATCGGCAGCTCGCGCTTGTGTGCGATCGCGAGCATCTCCTTGACGCGATCGTCCATCTCGACGCGCTGCGCGATGTAGAGCGTCGCCGCCGGGATCCGCGTGCGCAGCGCCTCGAGAACGCTGTTGCGGCCGGTGACGTACTCGTTGTCGTCGTTCGGACGACGGCGCGGCGCGGACTTCTGCTGCGGCCGCTTCGCCGCCGAGCGGTCGGCGAGCTGCTTGCGCTTGTGGGCCTTGTGGTAGACGCGATCCTCCGCCTTCGGCGTCGGTCCGCGCCCTGCGAGGGACTTCTTCCCCTTGCCGCCCGACCCCTTGGTCGCGCCCTTCTTGCCCTTGCCTGCGCCGGGCCGTCCTGGCTTAGCCATCGATGCTCCAAACCGTTCCATCGGGTGTGTCTTCGAGGGCGACGCCGGCGTCCGCGAAGAGATCGCGGATCCGGTCGGCCGTCGCCCAGTCTTTCTCGGCTCGCGCGTCGGCGCGCTGTGCGATGAGGCTGCGCACGAGGGTATCGAGCGCCCGTTCCTCCGCCGCGCCCCGGGAACCGTCTCCTTCGCGAGCGAAGCCGAGAAGGTCCATCATGCCCGAAACCGCTGAGAACGCGGCGCGTGCCCCCTCCTCGTCACCCGATCCGAGCGCTGTGTTGCCCGCGCGGACCGTCTCGTGCACGACGGCAAGCGCCTGCGGGACGCCGAGGTCGTCGTCCATCGCCGTGGCGAATGCCTCGGGAATCTCGCTGGGGGCATCGCCTGCGACGCGCTCCGCCCGTTCGAGGAAGCCGTCGATGCGGTCGAGCGCCGCGGCGGCCTCATCGAAGCCGCGCTCCGACACATCGAGATTCGAGCGGTAGTGCGCCGCCGCGAGCGCGTACCGCACGACGCGCGCGGGGCGCTCGGCGAGCAGGTCGTGCGCGAGGGTGAAGTTTCCGAGCGACTTCGCCATCTTCTGGCCATCGACCGTCACGAGGCCGTTGTGCACCCAGTAGCGGGCATAGCCGTCGCCCGCGGCGGTCGACTGGGCGAGCTCGTTCTCGTGGTGAGGGAAGCGCAGATCGCGCCCGCCGCCGTGGATGTCGAACTCGGCCCCGAGATACCGCCGGCTCATGGCCGAGCACTCGATGTGCCAGCCCGGGCGCCCAGTGCCCCAGGGCGAAGCCCACGTCGCGCTGTCGGGCTCGCCGTCCTTGTGCGCCTTCCAGAGCGCGAAGTCGTGCGGGTCGCGCTTTCCACGCGGATCCGCATCACCTGCAGGCTCCATGGCGTCGAGCGACTGCCGCGTAAGCTCCCCATAACCGGGCCAAGACCGCACATCGAAGTAGACATCGCCGCCCGACTCGTACGCGTGGCCCGCGTCGATGAGACGCTGGATATGCTCCTGCATCTGCGCGATCGACGCCGTCGCCCGCGGCTCGTAGCTCGGAGCGAGGATCCCGATCGCCTCATACGCGGACGTGAACTCACGCTCCATCCGGTAGGCGAGCGCCCACCACGGCTCGTCTGGTGTTGCGTTCGCGAGCACCTTGTCGTCGATGTCGGTCACGTTCCGCACGAAGGTCACACGCCCGAAGCGGTGCTCGAGCCACCGGCGCAGCAGGTCGAACGCGAGCGCGCTCTGCAGGTGGCCGATGTGCGGCCCCGACTGCACGGTCGGTCCGCACACGTACATCGTGACGTTCCGCTCGTCGATCGGGACGAAGTCGCGAAGCGCCTGCGCGCGTGTGTCGTACAGCCTCAGAGTCACGGATCCCAGCCTATCCGCGTCGCCCGCGCGGACGCTCGCGAATCGTGGCGCGCCTCAGGCCGGGATCACCAGGGCTACCGCGAATGCCTGCACGCCTTCAGCGCGGCCGGGGAAGCCCAGGCCGTCGGTCGTCGTCGCCGACACCGACACGGCCGCGCCGCCGAGCGCGGCAGCGAGGACAGCCTCGGCCTCGTCGCGTCGCGGCGAGAACTTCGGTCGCTGCGCCTGGACCTGCACCGAGACGTTGCCGATCCGCCACCCCGCCGCGGCGAGGATGCGCTCGGTCTCGGCGAGGAAGGCTTCAGCGTGTGCCCCCGCGAATTCCGGGCGGGCCGTGCCGAAGTGCGTCCCGATATCGCCGAGGCCGGCCGCGTTCAGCAGGGCGTCGACGATCGCGTGCGCGACGGCGTCACCATCTGAGTGCCCGGAAAGGGCCGGCTCGCCGGGCCACTCGAGGCCCGCGAGCCACAGTGCACCCTCCCCGCCGAATGCGTGCACATCGGTGCCGACGCCGACGCGCGGAACGCGGTGGGCGAGCGCCGGACGCACGGGAGCGATCGGCGCGTCGGCGACGATCCGCCGCGCCTGCGCGAGGTCGGCGGGCGTCGTGATCTTGAAAGAGAGTGACGACCCCTCGATCCGCATGATGTGGTGTCCGGCGTCGGCGACGAGAGCCGCATCGTCCGTGAACTCCTGCGCCGCGCGCTCGTATGCGGCGACGAGGATGTCGCGGCGGAAGCCCTGCGGGGTCTGCGCAGCCGCGAGCTCAGACCGGTCGACCGCGCCCGTGATCGCCTCCCCCTCGACGCGCTTGATCGTGTCGATGACGTCGAGTGCGGGAACCACGCCGTGCCCCGTCTCGCGGACCGCCCCGATCACGCGGTCGATGACGCCGGACGGCGTAAGCGCACGCGCCGCGTCGTGCACGAGGACGATGTCGACATCGGCCCAGACACGGCTGAGTCCGGCCGAGACGGATCCCTGTCGCGTCTCGCCGCCCGCGACGACGGTGACAAGATCGCGCCGCTCCCCCGCCTGTTCGTGCGCCTCGGCGAGCGCCTCTCCCACGCGGTCCGCGGGCACCACGACCACCACCTGGGCCGGGGCCGCGTCGAAGACTCCGCGCAGGCAGTGGCGCAGAATCGTGTGCTCGTCGATGCCGACGAAGGCCTTGGGGCTCCCCGCGCCGAGACGCGTGCCGCTGCCGGCCGCGACGACGATGATCGCAGTGTCGATGCGCGTAGTGGTCACGTCTACAAAACTAACCGCCCCGCACCCTGTTGCGGGTGCGGGGCGGTGCGAGCTCTCTCGTCGCTCAGGTGCTCGAGAGCGCCTCGTCGAGGATCTTCGCCGCTTCTTCTTCGCTGACCTTCTTGGCGAGCGCCAGCTCGGATTCGAGAACCTGGCGCGCCTTCGCGAGCATGCGCTTCTCGCCCGCGGACAGCCCGCGGTCCTGGTCACGACGCCACAGATCGCGAACGACCTCGCTGACCTTGATGACGTCGCCCGAGGCGAGCTTCTCGAGGTTGGCCTTGTACCGGCGGGACCAGTTCGTGGGCTCCTCGGTGAACGCGGCCTTCAGGACGTCGAGAACCTCGTTGAGGCCCCCCTCGTCGATGACGTCGCGGACGCCGACGAGATCGACGTTGTCGGCAGGAACCTCGATCACCAGGTCTCCCTGCGTGACGTTGAGCTTGAGGTAGGTCTTCTCCTCACCCTTGATGACTCGTGTCTTGACTTCGGTGATGGTTGCGGCCCCGTGATGGGGGTAAACGACAGTCTCGCCAACCTCAAAAAGCATATGGATTACGTCCTTCCCAGCCTCGGAGAGTTTACCACAGCGACATATGCGCTAGGATCCGCGCCTCGCATTCGTCCGCCCCTCTCACCCCCGCGCGCGTGAGCACTCGGACGCACCGTCTAGGATGGATCGCAGCCCGCAGCATGCGCGGCGTCCGCACCACCTGGAGGATCCGTGAAATCGCGCACCATCGCGTCCCTCGCCGCCACCGGCATCGTGCTTCTCACCGCCACCGGTTGTGGTGCGATGACGACGCAGGCCACGACGTTCGAGTACACGGCTTCTGACGGGGTCAACCTCCCCGCGGTCGACGGCCCGAGCCTTGATGTTCGCAACGCCTTCGTCGTGGCCGATCACGACGGCGCCGAAGGCAACTTCGTCGCGGTGCTCATCAACGACACCGACAGCGCGCAGAGCCTCGCGCTCGACTGGGGCACGGGCGACACCTCGATCGACGTCCCCGCCGGCGAGACCGTGAGTCTCGGCATCGACGCCGACCCCGAGCTGATCGCCGACCTCGACACGATCCCCGGATCGACACTCGGCATGTACCTGCAGGCTGGCGACGCTCAGGGCGTCGAGATCGAGGTTCCCATCCTCAACAACTGCCTCACCGAGTATGCCGACCTCGCGCCGAACGACACGGCTGCCGACACCGAGCACTGCTCGCACTACGACTTCTCGACGAGCGACGAGTCCGGCGGCCACTGATCCCGCCCGACACGGAGAAGTCCCCCGGCGCCTCTCGGCGACCGGGGGACTTCTGCGTAGAGCGCCGAGATCACCCCTCGAATCGATAGCCGAGCCCGCGCACGGTCACGAGCATGCGCGGCTTCGACGGCGTCTCCTCGATGCGCGAGCGGATCCGCTTGATGTGGACATCGAGCGTCTTCGTGTCTCCGAAGTAGTCGGATCCCCACACGCGGTCGATCAGCTGGCCGCGCGTGAGCACGCGGCCCGTGTTCCGCATGAGCAGCTCGAGCAGCTCGAATTCCTTCAGAGGCATGTTGATCTGCTCGCCATCGACGGCGACCGTGTGGCGGTCGATGTCGAGCGTGACGCGGCCGCCCTCGAGAACGTGCTCATCGAGATCCTCGTCAGCCGTGGCCGAGCGCCGCAGCACAGCGCGCATCCGCGCGAGCAGCTCGCGCGACGAGTAGGGCTTCGTGACGTAGTCGTCGGCGCCCAGCTCGAGCCCCACGACGATGTCGACCTCGCTGTCCTTCGCCGTCAGCATCACGATCGGCACCTGCGATGTCGTTCGCACCTGACGACAGACCTCTGTTCCCGGGATCCCCGGGAGCATCAGGTCGAGAAGGATGACGTCGGCGCCGTGCTCGCGGTACACGCGCAGCGCCTTCTCGCCGTCGTCGGCGATCTCGACCTCGTAGCCCTCTCGCTGCAGCAGGTACGCGAGCGGATCCGCGAGATCGGGTTCGTCTTCCACGAGCAGCACACGCGTCATGCGTTCTCTTCCTTCCTCTGCGCGGCTCGTTTCGCCGCGCGTTTGCTCTGCTTCTTATCCCGGGCGGCGTCCGCCGGGGGCTCCGCGAGGGGCAACCGGATCGTGAACGTAGACCCTTGGCCTTCTCGCGACCACAGGCGCACCTCCCCGCCGTGGCGCTGGATCGCGTGCTTCACGATCGACAGGCCGAGGCCCGTTCCGCCCGTGTGGCGCGACCGCGCCTGATCGGCGCGGAAGAAACGCTCGAAGATGCGATTCTGATCGTTCTCGGCGATGCCGATGCCCTGATCGGTCACGGCGATCTCCACGGCACCGTCGCCCTCGCGCACGCCGATGCCGACCCGGGATCCCTTCGAGGAGTATGCGATCGCGTTCGACACGAGGTTGCTGACGGCCTCGATGAGCACGCGCCCATCTCCGTGCACGTAACAGCCGCGGTCTCCGCCAGCGACGAGATCCACCTCGGCCGCCGTCGCCGTCACCTGCTGCGCCTCGACGGCGGCCTGAACGACCTCGTCGATCGCGACGTCCCCGACGTCGATGAGTTCGTCAGCGGCCTGCAGCCGCGAGAGATTCATGATGCGCCCCGTGAGCTGCCCGAGCCGGTCGGCCTCCGCCGACATCCGCTCAGTGAAGCGCCGCACCTGCACCGGATCGTCGGCCGCCATCTCGAGCGCCTCGGCAAGCAGGGCGATCGCCCCGACGGGGGTCTTCAGCTCGTGGCTCGTGTTCTGGATGAAGTCCTGCCGCATCTGCTGCAGGCGTTCCTGCTCGGAGATATCGCGCACGAACACGAGGATGAATCCCCCGCCGATCTGCGCGGCACGGGCGACGACAAGGCGCGCCTCGCGAGAGAGCCGACCGGCGCGGATCCGCATCGTCTGAGACTCGGAGATCCCGGCGTGTCGGGCCTCCTTCATGAGCTCGCGGAGCTCGTCTTGATCGAGGCGCTCGCCCACGACCGAGCCCACCCACGTCGACGACGGCGACGTGGCGACGACCGTCCCGGACGGATCGGTGATGATCGCAGCATCCTCGAGGACGTCGAGGATCGCCGTCACGGCGTCGGGGACGCGGGGGTGCGCCGCTTCCTCGGCGCGGGCGCGAGAACGCATCGCGGCGAAGATCACGACGGTCGCACCGGCTCCGATGAGCACCCCGACAAGGAGGGCGAGCAGTGCTTCGGGCATGACTACAGGGTAAAGTCATCCCACACTCGCGTGTGAACGGCCCCACAGCACGGCGGGGCCGGAGCGCGAGTGTTCACGAGGGTTCCACCAGCCGTTAACCTTCGCTCGACACAATCGCCGCCGCCGTGCGCGACGCTGGGCCCGACCTCGCTCAGCTCCGCAGGACTCACCACGACCGGAAAGGCCTCCCATCATGCGGGAAGTGTTCCACGACACCCTCGAAGACATCCAGAACCGCCTCGCCGAGATCTCCGAGCTCGTCGCCGAGGCGATCGAGAAGGCGACGAAGGCCTTCGCGACGGGCGACGTCGCGCTCGCCGAAGAGGTGATCGCGAACGACGAGAGGATCGACGAGCTCGTCCTCACGACCGACGAGATCGCGATCGAGACGCTCGCGATGCAGCAGCCCGTCGCACACGATCTGCGCGTCATCGTCACCGCTCTGCGCGCGAGCGCGTCGCTTGAGCGCATGGGCGACCTCGCCGAGCACATCGCGCAGCTCGTCCGCGCCCGCTACCCCGAGCGTGCGATTCCGAAGGGCCTGCGCAGCACCTTCACCCGGATGGGCGAGCTCGACGTCGAAGTCGCGCGCACTCTCACGAACCTCCTGCGCACGCAGGACCTCGCGTATGCGACGAAGATCCGCGACACCGACGACGACATCGACGAGCTCCACGCGTCCGTGTACGAGCGGGTGCTCGGCGAGTCGTTCTCCGGCGAGATCCCCGCCGTCATCGACGCGACGCTCGCGAGCCGCTACCACGAGCGGTTCGCCGACCACGCAGTGTCGGTCGCGAAGAAGGTCGTCTACCTCGCCACCGGCGACTGGTCGGGCGAGGAGGAAGACCCGTCGGTCGAGATCGTGGACCGACGCCCGGTCGACTGAACGACGAACGCCGAAGGGGCTCGGAGGATCCGCGGATCCTTCGAGCCCCTTCGGTGTTTCTGGCTACTTCTTGCCCTGCGAAGCGACCGCTGCCGCGCCCGCAGCCGCAGCCTCGGGGTCGAGGTAGCGACCGGGCCCCGTCGGGCGCATCTCGTCATCGAGCTCGTAGACGAGCGGGATGCCGGTCGGGATGTTGAGACCGGAGATGTCGTCATCGCTGATGCCGTCGAGGTGCTTCACGAGCGCGCGCAGCGAGTTTCCGTGCGCCGCGACGAGGACCGTCTTGCCGGCCTTCAGGTCGGGGACGATCTCGCCTTCCCAGTACGGCAGCATGCGATCGATGACGAGCTTGAGCGACTCGGTGCGCGGCATCTCGCCGTCCATCCCGATGTAGCGGGGGTCGTCCGTCTGCGCGAACTCGTCGTCGTCGGCAATCTCGGGCGGCGGCACGTCGAACGAGCGGCGCCACTCCATGAACTTCTCCTCGCCGAACTCCTCGAGGGTCTGCGCCTTGTCCTTGCCCTGCAGCGCGCCGTAGTGGCGCTCGTTGAGGCGCCAGGAGCGCTTCGTCGGGGTCCACAGGCGGTCGGCTGCCTCGAGGGCGATGTTGGCCGTCTGGATCGCACGGCTCAGCAGCGACGTGTGGAGCACGTCGGGCAGCACGCCCTGCTCGCGCAGCAGCTCTCCGCCGCGCTGCGCCTCGCCGCGCCCCTTCTCGGTGAGCCGCACATCGACCCAGCCGGTGAACAGGTTCTTTTCGTTCCAGTCGCTCTGCCCGTGGCGGAGCAGGATCAGGGTGTGCGTCATGGCTCCCAGCCTACTGGGCGCGCACCCGGCCTCACACTCGCGGTACCTCGTGAGACGCGTCTGCCCGCGGCTCTCCCGCGGCGACGAGGAGGTCGACGACGAGCGGGCGCAGCGAGGCGAGAACGCTCTGGTCGCCGATCCGGCCGTTCGGGGCGAGGGCCGCCGGATCCAGCCTCGTCGCGATCCCCCGCAGCGCCGCCTGCGCCGCCTGTTCCTGAGACACGTCGTCGACGGCAACCGCAAGGATCTCCGTCGCCCGTCGGATCTCCTCGACGACAGCCGCGACCTCCTCGCGCGGCTCGCCGTCCTCGACCGCATAGTGCGCGCGTCGCGCGACGACGCGAAGGTTCCGAGTCGCGAGATCCATCGCATCGTGGATCCGGCGCAGACGCGCCAGCTCGAGTCGCCGCGAACGCAGGAACGGCGACACGCTCGAGATCGCCTGCCCCGAATCGAGCGAGGTCGCCCAGGCCGACAGCGGCCCCTGCAGCTCACGCGCCTTCTGCAGGGCACGCTCCGAGCGCAGCCGATCGCCGCGGCGCAGGCCGCGCACGAGGCGCGCCATCGCGCGGTCGACGTCGCCGAAGACGGCGCGCGCGTCGCGCAGGATCGCCCCCATCGGGTTGCGCGGAAGGAGGGCCGTCACGAGGATCGCCATCACACCGCCGATCGCTCCATCGAGGATCCGCATGCCTGTGAACTGCCCGAGCGGCAGCATGAACGCGATCGCCGTCTGGATCGCCGCCGCGATCGGGAACTGCGGCGACGGCGAGAGGAAGCGCGCGATGGCGAGGGTGAGGGCGAGTACGACCGCGAGCTCCCACCACCCGGGCACGAGGAACAGCAGAGCGAGTTCGGAGATCGCGATCCCCGTGAGCATGCCCCCGACGGTCTGCGCGACATGCGAGGGGCGCGCATCGCGCGAGAGGCCGAGGCTCGAGATCGTCACGGTGACGGCGAGCAGCGGCATCGCATGCCCGATCAGGATGTGGGCGATCCCGAAAGAGGCCGACGCCGCCAGCACGATCTGCACGAGCGCAACCCACGAATCGCGCAGGCGCAGCAGGCCCGCGCGCGGGCGGTATCCGGCGTGCCAGCGCGTCGGGACGACGGAGGTGAGCGGATCGGTGTCGGGCACGCTTCGAGGCTAGCCGGATCAGGCCGGCGGCTGCGCCTGCTTCCGGCGCGACAGGCGCGTCAAACGCGGCACCTCGGCCGTGCGCCCCGCGTCGGCCGGGACGATGATCTCCTGCGCCGCCGCGATGCGCGACTCGCCGTGCGCGACGACGAGATCCTGGTCGCCGGGCGTGCGGCGCGCGACGATCGCGAGCGCGATCGGCCCGAGCTCGTGGTGTCGCGCCGCGGAGGTCACGACGCCCGCCTCGGCGTCGTCGGCGAGGACGACGTCACCCCGCTCGGGAAGCACCGAATCGGATCCGTCGAGGTGCAGCATCACGAGGCGGCGCGGCGGGTGCCCGAGATTGTGCACCTTCGCGACGGTCTCCTGCCCGCGGTAGCAGCCCTTGTTGAGGTGCACAGCCGTCCGCAGCCAATCGGCCTCGTGCGGAATCAGCCGGCCATCGACTTCAGCCGACCAGCGCGGGCGCCAGGCGGCGATGCGCAGCGCCTCGACGGCGAGGGATCCCGCGATGTCCGCGTCTGCAAGCTTCTCCGCGCCCGCGGCATCGACGACCGCCTCGACCCAGTGATACTCGGCGCCCGGGTGCTCGGGGGCGACGGCGTACTGCCATCCGCCCGCCGTGACGTCCGGCCAGGGGTCAGTCCACACGACCGGCGCCCCCTCGGGCGCGATCGCCGCCGACACGAGACGCTCCGCCGCATCGGCACCGCGCATCGCTCCGACGACCCGCAGATCGTTGCGCACCGAGATCTCGACCTTCGCCCGGAAGCGCATCATCGTGAGCCACTTCGCGAGGGGCTCAGCGTCGCCCTGATCGACGAGGAGCCACAGCGTACTCCCGTCCTCAACGACGGCGGCGACGTGCTCGACATGCCCCTGCGGGTCGAGGACGAGAAGCTCGGAGCTCTCGCCCGGCTGCAGGGATCCGATCGCCTGCGACGTGATCGAGTCGAGCCAGGAGCGACGCTCCTCGCCCGAGAGAGCCAGGACGGCGCGATCGCCGCGCGGCGCGATGGCCGCGCCCTCGGCGAGGCGGCGCTGCTCGATGGCGGGGGCGCCGGCGTGCAGGATCACGCCGTCGTCGTCGACGACGATCCCCGGGCGGGCGGCAAGAGGATCCGTCATCACTGCACCTTCGCAAGTCGCGCCGACGCGTGCGAGGCGAGCTCCCGCCCGAGCGCCGCGATGTCCCAGGCCCACAGGAGGTGACCGTCGACGAGTCCGTACATGCGCGTCGCGGCGGCGTATGGCTTCGCGCCCGCCGAGCGGACGACCGCGTCGGTTCCGAGGTCGATGCGCGGGCCATTCACCTCGCCGACATACAGCTCCTGCACGCCGTCGGAGTGCGACAGCACGACCTCGACCGGGAAGCCGCCGTCGTCCTTCGTGCGCAGATTCTCGACGTCCTCCGCGGTGCGCGCAGGCTCTGTGCCGAGGGCGGGAAGCAGGCCGGGACCGGGCAGAGCTTCGGACGAAGGGCGCGCCAGCCGCCAGAAGCCGGTCTCGGACACGAGCTTCTGTGCGGGGCGTTCGTCGGTCGCGAGCAGCGTCGCCGTCGCCGAGTAGTTCAGGAAGGGCCCGCCGTCATGACTGAAGCTCACTCGATGCGTGAACTCGCCCGCGAAGTGGGTCTCGCCCACGCGGTAGTCGATCACGCCGGTGCCTTCCCAGACGCCGACGAGCCACGAGAGAGGGACCAGGTCGGCGGGGATGTCTGTGGGGATCTCGATCATGGTCCCCACAGCGTATCCGGCTCGCGGACAGGGTGGACGCGTCGGGCGCTCTTCAGGAGCCGCCCTCGGCGTCGCGCGTCACTTCTGGCCGCGGAACAGATTCACCAGGACGGCGCCCGAGACGAACGCGATCGCCAGGCTCGCGAGGCCCAGAAGACCCACGAAGAACATCTCGAGGGCGAAAACGTCGACGTCGGCGAGGAATTCGAGCATGACCCCACTCTACCGCGCAGCGGCGCAGGGCCGCGACGTCACGTCGCCGGGAACCCGTCCGCCGGGAAGACGGACATGCCCGCGGCGACCGCCGTGAACAGGGCACCGAGGAGTGAGACGATTCCGACGATCAGCACAGACCCGAGTGCGGCCGTCGCGGTGCGCAGGATGAAGCCATCGACACGGCCGATGATGATCTGCGCCACGAAGGTGAGGATGACGCACACCCCAGCCGTCGACGAGACCCATCCCCAACGCTGGTCGATCGGCGTGAACATCATCACGACGACAGCGAACACGAAGGCCAGGCTCCACGGCAGGAGGAGTCCCTGGCTGCCTGCGATCCGGCCGATGATCCCGGATCTCGGCGCCGTCTGCCCCGGTTGCGACATGCGGCTCCCTCTCTGCGATGAGCCCGGCATTCCGGGCCGACGCGTCCATTCTGCCCGATGCTCGCGGATCCCTCGCAGCCCGCGGCGTGATCACGGCACCGCACAGCACGCTCTCAGCTTCCTCTATCATTGGGTCACACCACAAGGGTCGGCGCCCCCATATCGGCCCGAGAGGAAGTGCCCCGTGGCCCAGCTGCTCGTACTCAGTTCATCCCCCGATTCCGGGCCCGTCCTGCCCGCCTTGGAGCTTCTCAGCCACCGCGTGAAGCAGATCCCCGCCGCGCCAGCGCAGCTCGTGAACGCTCCGAGCGCCGATGTGATCCTCGTCGACGCCCGCGGCGATCTCGCCAACGCGAAGTCTCTGTGTCGGATCCTCACGACGACGGGTCTCGACGCCCCCCTGATCCTCGTGACGACGGAGGGCGGCCTGACGGCTGTGTCCCCCGAATGGGGCATCGACGACGTCGTCCTCACGGGCGCTGGCCCTGCAGAGGTCGACGCCCGTCTTCGTCTCGCCCTCGGGCGAAAGGACGAAGAGCCCGAGACGACGCGCGTGCAGACCTCGGGCATCTCGATCGACGAGGCATCTTACTCGGCGAAGGTGCGCGGCAAACCGCTCGACCTCACCTACAAAGAGTTCCAGCTCCTGCACTTCTTCGCGACCCACCCCTCGCGCGTGTTCACGCGCGAGCAGCTGCTCAGCGAGGTCTGGGGCTACGACTACTTCGGCGGCACCCGCACGGTCGACGTGCACGTGCGGCGCCTGCGCGCGAAGCTCGGAGACCTGGACCACCTCATCGGCACGGTGCGCAACGTCGGCTACCGGTTCAACGTCGCCGACGAGAGCAAGGCATCGACCCGCGCGGAGACCTCCTCGCCCACCCCGGGCACGCGGCAGACGTCCTGAGCCTCTGCTGACCGTTCACCTCCGCGTCGCATGACGCTGTCAGGATGGAGACCATGACCGACTCCACGATCGTCGACACTGGCCTGGGCGACGCGGAGGACGACGACTTCGACGACCTCATCGAGGTCGACGAATCCGACCTCCCCGACCACCGGTTCTCCGACCGCGAGCTCAGCTGGCTCGCGTTCAACCAGCGCGTGCTCGAACTCGCCGAGGATCCGAACGTGCCGCTGCTCGAGCGAGCGAACTTCCTGGCGATCTTCGCGAGCAACCTCGACGAGTTCTTCATGGTGCGCGTCGCGGGCCTCAAACGACGCATCCTCACCGGTCTGGCGGTGCCGACGAACATCGGCACGACGCCCCACCGCGTACTCGAGGGCATCAGCCGCGAAGCGCATGAGCTGCAGACACGCCACGCGTCCGCCTGGCAGGAGAAGCTGCGTCCGGCCCTTGCCGAAGAAGGGATCGAGTTCGTCAGCTGGGACGACCTCACCGACCTCGAGCGCGCGGGCCTGTACGAGTACTTCCAGCAGCACGTCTTCCCCGTGCTCATGCCTCTTGCCGTGGATCCGGCCCACCCGTTCCCCTATATCTCGGGGCTCTCGCTCAACCTCGCCGTGCGCATCCGCCACTCTCGGACGGGCCGCGAGGAGTTCGCGCGCATCAAGGTGCCTCCCATGCTCCCGCGCGCCGTCCGGGTGCCCGAGAAGGATCCCGAGAGCGACCGTGTTCGCTACCTCACGCTCGAGCGCCTCCTTTCGGAGAACCTGGGCGAGCTCTTCCCCGGGATGGAGATCATCGAACACCACGCGTTCCGCCTCACCCGGAACGAGGACATGGTGATCGAAGAGGATGAGTCGGAGAACCTCATCCAGGCGCTCGAACAGGAGCTTCTCCGGCGCCGATTCGGGCCGCCGATCCGCCTCGAGATCACCGAGGACATGGACGAGGTGACGCTCGGCCTGCTGCTCGACGAGCTCGACATCTCGGAGCAGGAGGTCTACCGCCTCCCCGCTCCGCTCGATCTGCGGGCACTGTTCCAGCTCGGCAAGATCGACCGGCCGGACCTGCGCTACAAGAAGCATGTGCCCGTCACCGCGCTCGCCTTCCAGCCGACCGACACCGACTCGAAGCACGCGAAGGCCGACGTGTTCGCAGCGATCCGCCAGGGCGACGTGCTCGTGCATCACCCGTACGAGTCGTTTGCGACGAGCGTCCAGGCGTTCCTCGAACAGGCGGCACGCGATCCCCAGGTGCTCGCGATCAAGCAGACGCTCTATCGCACCTCGGGCGACAGCCCCGTTGTTCAAGCGCTCATCGACGCGGCCGAGAACGGCAAGCAGGTGCTCGCACTCGTCGAGGTGAAGGCCCGCTTCGACGAGGCGAACAACATCGAATGGGCGCGGATCCTCGAGAAGTCGGGCGTGCACGTCGTGTACGGACTCGTCGGTCTGAAGACGCACTGCAAGATCGCATCGGTCGTGCGCGAGGAGCAGGGCCAGCTGCGCCACTACACGCACGTCGGCACCGGCAACTACAACCCGAAGACGAGCCGGCTGTACGAGGACATGGGCCTTTTCACGTGCGATCCCGTCATCGGGCGCGACGTGACGCGCCTGTTCAACGAGCTCAGCGGCTACGCGATCGAGAAGAAGTTCTCGCGTCTTCTCACGGCGCCCCTGCACCTGCGCAAGGGACTGCTGCGCATGATCGACCGGGAGCGGGAACACGCCGCAGCGGGGCGCCCCGCGCACGTGCGCATCAAGGTCAATTCGATGGTCGACGAAGAGATCATCGACGCCCTCTACCGCGCCTCGATGGCGGGCGCCCAGGTCGATGTCTGGGTGCGCGGCATCTGCAGTCTGCGCGTCGATCTCCCGGGCGTCAGCGACAACATCCGCGTGCGAAGCGTGCTCGGCCGCTATCTCGAGCACTCCCGGATCTTCGCGTTCGAGAACGGCGGATCCCCCGAGGTGTTCATCGGCAGCGCCGACATGATGCACCGCAACCTCGACCGACGCGTCGAGGCCCTCGTCGAGATCACGAAGCCGCAGCACGTCACCGAACTCGTGGAGTTCTTCGACCTCGCGATGGACGACGCCTCGGCGACGTGGCACCTCGGCGAGAACGGCACCTGGACCAGGCATCACGTCGACGCCGAGGGCAAGCCCCTCGTCGACGTGCAGGACAAGACCATGTCGTTGATCCAGCGTCGACGCCGGTCGCGGCAGACGAGGCGCTGAGGGTGGCGGCGAAGACCGGGGCGTCGTTCGCCCGCGCCCGCAACCGCCCCCGTTCGAAGCCGGTCGTCCTCGCCGCCGGCGGGGTGATGTGGCGGTACGTCGAAGGCGAGCTGCAAGTTCTCCTCGTGCACCGCGAGAAGTTCCGCGACTGGTCGTTCCCGAAGGGGAAGGTCGACCCGGGAGAAACGCTCCCCGAGACGGCCGTGCGCGAGCTCGAAGAGGAAACGGGGATCCGCGGGATCCTCGGACCTTCCCTGGGCGACGTGCAATACCACCTGCCGTCGGGACGGGAGAAGCTCGTGCGTTACTGGGCCGTCGAGGCGACGCCCGAGGCCGTGAGCGCATCGACCTTCCGCCCGAACAAGGAGATCGCGGCGCTCGAATGGCTGACGATCGACGCGGCACGTCAGGAGCTCAGCTACCCCGTCGACCACGACGTGCTCCGCGCCTTCGAGCAGCTCGTCGCCGTCGACGGCCTCGGAACCTTCGCGATCGCGCTCATGCGCCACGGCCAAGCCGTGCCTGGCTCGTCGATCGACGGACCCGACAGCGCGCGCCCGCTCACACCGCGCGGCACAGAGCAGGCCCGCGCCGCGGTCAGCCCGCTGCGCGCCTTCGGCATCCAGAAGGTCGTCACGTCGACGGCCGTGCGCTGCCAGGAGACCGTGCTGCCGCTCTCGCAGAAGCTGGGAAGGCGCGCATACGCGGTCGACGCGCTCAGTCAGGCGACGTGGGAGACCGGCGACGATGACGTGGCGCCCGTCGTCGACAAGCGGATCCGCAAGGAGAAGGGAGCCGTGATCTGCTCCCACTCTCCCGTGCTCCCGGCCATCATGGAGGCGGTCGCGCAGGCGACCGGAACGCCATCATCGCGCGAGCTGCGCAATGCGTCGTCGCTGCGCACCGGATCCTTCACCATCGTGCACGTCCGTCGCGGACGGAACGACGAGGGCGTCGTCGCGATCGAAACCCATTCACCGCTCGACGAGCGCGCCCCGGCGAAGTGACGCGGCCGGCGCACCGTAGGATGGTTCGGTGACAAAGCCACGCCTCTTCTCCGGTATGCAGCCCTCGGCCGACTCTCTTCAGATCGGCAACTACATCGGGGCCCTCATGCAGTGGCGCGGCATGCAGGATGACTACGACGCGTTCTTCACGGTCGTCGATCTGCACGCCATCACCGTGCCGCAGGATCCCGCGCGGCTGCGCGAGAAGACCCGGCGCACGGCCGCGCAATACATTGCGGCCGGTGTCGAACCGTCGCGTTCGACGCTGTACGTGCAGTCGCAGGTCCCGGCACACGCCGAGCTGGCGTGGATCCTCTCCACGATCACCGGCTTCGGCGAAGCCAGCCGCATGACGCAGTTCAAGGACAAGTCGCAGCGCTACGGCTCTGACCAGACGAGCGTCGGGCTGTTCACCTATCCGGTGCTGATGGCGGCCGACATCCTGCTCTTCCAGGCCGAGGCCGTCCCGGTCGGCGACGACCAGAAGCAGCACGTGGAACTCACCCGAAACCTCGCCGAGCGCTTCAACTCGCGCTTCGGCGAGACGTTCACGGTGCCCAAGCCCGTGATCCAGGGCGAGACGGCGCGGATCTACGATCTGCAGGAGCCGACGGCGAAGATGTCGAAGTCCGCCGACTCGCAGGCTGGCGTGCTGTATCTGCTCGACGACATCAACGTGACGGCGAAGAAGGTCATGCGCGCCGTGACCGACAGCGAGGGCGTCGTCCGCTACGACCGCGCCGAGAAGCCCGGCGTCTCGAACCTGCTGACGATCTACGCGGCCCTCTCCGGCCGCGAGATCTCGTCGATCGAGGACGAGTACGCGGGCCGTGGCTACGGCGACTTCAAGAAGGGCCTGCGCGACGTGATCGTCGCCGAGTTCGAGCCCGTGCGTGCGCGTGCACTCGAGCTGCTCGAAGACACGGCCGAGCTCGACCGGGTGCTGTCCGCGAACGCGGATCGCGCGTCGGAGGCCGCCGAGGAGACGCTGTCGGCCGTGTACGAGCGGGTCGGACTTCTGCGCCGTGGGTGAACCGGCGTCCCTCACGACGCCCCGCCTGTTCCTTTCTCTTCCGGGTTCCGACGATGTCGACGCGATCTTCGACGCCTGCCAGGATCCGCTGATCCAGCGATACACGACCGTCCCTTCCCCGTACACGCGGGAGGACGCCGAGTCGTTCGTCGGGCTCGTCGCGGAGTGGTGGGAGTCGGGGACGGAGCACGTCTGGGCCATGCGGGCCGGCGACGACCTCGTCGGCGTCGTCGGGCTGCACCGCATCAAAGACGGTGCGGCCGAGCTCGGCTACTGGACCGCGCCGTCCGGGCGCGGACAGGGCTATACGACGGAAGCGGCCCGCGCGGCCGTGAACTTCGCGTTCGGCCCCATGCGGCTCGAACGCCTGGAGTGGCACGCCGTCGTGGGCAACCACGCATCGGCCCGCGTCGCGCAGAAGCTCGGCTTCCAGCTGGAGGGCGTGCGTCGGAAGGGGCTCGACGACGGCGGCCAGCGCGCCGACGGCTGGATCGCCGGCCTGCTGTCAACCGACCCTCGCACCGAGGTCAGCTGGGGGCTGTAGGGCGGGTTCCGCGGATCCCCCCCTGCACAACGACGCCAATTCTGTGCAGACCTGCCCGACGCGCCGGTACCGGCGCCTGCTCGGCGCAGAATTGGCGTCGTTGTGTCGGAGCGTCAGATCAGCTGCATCGACATGACGGTGCGGACGATCCAGTCGTGGCCGTGGTCATCCTCGGTGTGGGTCATGCCCAGCTTCTCGGCGACGCGTCGGGAAGCGATGTTCTCAGGGTGGATGATCGCCGTCAGCTCGGTCGGGGCGAAACGGCGTCGCGCCTCCTCGACGCACGCCCGAGCCGCCTCCGTGGCGTATCCGCGCCCCTGCAGATCCGCGCGCACGTGGTAGCCGACCTCGAGCACGGCCCGGCCGTTCGACCTCTGCCACGTCAGGCCGCAGTCGCCGACGAACTCGCCGTCATGGGTCTCGATGATCCAGAGACCAAAGCCGTGCGTCTCGTAGCGCTCCTGCATACGGCGGATCCACTCGGCAGCCTCGTCCCGAGACTTCGGCGCCGGATAGAACCGCATCACGTCGGCATCACCCAGCAGCGCCGCCATGTCGTCGAGGTCGCCCTCCCCCATCTCGCGGAATCGCAGGCGAGCGGTGTCGAGCGGGGTCCGGCGGTCGAGCGTCATGCGTCCAGCGTATGGGTGCGGGCCGGATGCATAACGACGCCAATTCTGCGCAGGCCACCCGCTCGCACCGGCGTGTCGGCCAAGCTCGCACAGAATTGGCGTCGTTGTGCAGGTTCAGTTCACCGGCGGAGCAGCCCGCGCGCGGCCTCCACGAACACCGAGGGTCGGTCGAACATCATCTTCGCGGTCGGACGAAGCGTGGCGTACCCGCGCGCGGCGGCCGCGAGATCCCGCTCCCGATCACGCTGCTGCATCTCCCACCCGCCGTGGAACTCTCGGCTATCGCACTCGACGATGATCCAGCCGTCGAGCAGCAGATCCACTCGTCCGACCCCTTCGATCTCGACCTGCAGCTCGACCGTCACGCCCAGGGTGCGCGCCGCCAGCCGCGCGAAGGTCTCGGCACCGGCCTCTGCGCGCGGATCGATGAACCGTCGCAGCCGCTGCAGCCGGCGCGGCAGGAGCTCGAACACCTCACCGATCTCCTCGGGAGCGAGCACCCGCTTGTTCAGCGCGCTGTCGAGCGTCGCGATCGCTGCACGAGGATCCTGGCAGAGCACGGCCTGCGCGACCGCAGCCGGGATGCTCGCGATCGCCGAGTCGGCCTCTGCGCCGTCGAACCGCCAGTGCGTGACGACGCGACGGCCGTCGACAGAGAGACGGACCGACCGGGACCGCGGCGAGCGCAGCCAGTGACGTCCCCGTTCGATCTGCACATGCGTTCGCCCGTCGTCTCGTAGGACGAAGACGCTGAGCTCGCGCATGCACGAAACACAGTCGACGCGTCCGCCAACGCGCACGGCAGACTTGACGGCGTCGCTCGCCGATCCCAGCACATAGTTGTCCCGCCTTGCGTGGAAGAGGTGTCCGTCTGTCACGGCGCGCCGAATGGCATCTCGCGTCATGCCTTCCGCGCGCAGTTCCCTGTAGGACGCGACTCGAAAATCGTCACTGGTTGTCGCCATGAGGTGACCCTGCCGAATCCGTGGATCCGGCGCCGCCACGCGCCCGCGGAATCCCGGGGCTGCTGTGGAAAAACTCGGCCGATCGGCGATTGTGAGCACGCTGATCGACCGCCCTACGCCCATCGGCCTCCGCCGGGTCGGCCCCGCCAGCCCAAGTCACGGCGTCCCCGAATGCACAACGACGCCAATTCTCGACCTGCACCCCTGCAGAAACCGGATTCTGCGCACTTCCGCACAGAATTGGCGTCGTTGTGCATTTCGCCCCGCGCGGTGGCGGGCAGAAGTCAGGCCTCGGCGGCGCAGCCTCGGATTGCCGGGAATAAGCCCGCGGTCTCGGCGTTAGACTGTGTGCCACACGTGCTCCGGGGTCGGTGAGAATCCGAACCGGCGGTAGAGTCCGCGACCCCCTCCGATGAGGGGTTGATCCGGTGAGATTCCGGAACCGACGGTGATGCAGGTTCTGCCTGCGAGTCCGGATGGAAGGCAGCACGGCAGGCCCGATGGGCCTGTTCCGTGATCCCCGGCGCCCTGACCGAAGGGATCCGGATGGCCACGGACGCCGAGATCGCCGCGATGCGCCACGCTCTGGAGCTCGCCGCGCGAGGCCGCCGCAGCCGCAATCCGCAGGTCGGGGCCGTCATCCTCGCCCCGACGGGTCGCGTCATCGCCGAGGGCTGGCACCACGGAGCCGGTACCGCCCACGCCGAGGTCGACGCACTCTCCCACCTCGGCGCCGACGGGGCGCGCGGCGCGACGGCCGTCGTAACGCTCGAGCCGTGCAATCACCGCGGTCGCACCGGACCGTGCGCCGAGGCGCTCATCTCGGCGGGAGTCGCGCGCGTCGTCTACGCGATGGACGACCCCGGCGAGCACGAGGGTGGCGGGGCATCGCGCCTGCGCGCGGCCGGGATCGACGTCGAAGGCGGCGTCCTCCAGGACGACGCCCGCGCGTTCCTGGACACCTGGCTCACGACCCGACGGCTGGGGCGCCCGCACGTCACGGTCAAGTGGGCGCAGAGCCTCGACGGCCGCGCCGCCGCGGCTGACGGAACGAGCCAGTGGATCACAGGATCCGCTGCGCGCGCCGACGTGCATCGTCGCCGTTCCGAGGCTGACGCGATCGTCGTCGGCACCGGCACGCTCCACGCCGACGATCCGGCTCTTACTGCGCGCGACGGCGACGCGCTGTTCCCGAACCAGCCCGTCCCCGTCGTCATCGGCGCGCGGGAGGTTCCCGACGACGCCCGGATCCGCCGCCACCCGCACGCTCCGCTCGCGTATCCGACCCGCGATCTCGACGCCGTGCTCGACGATCTCACCGAGCGCGGCCTGCATCGAGTGTTCGTCGAGGGCGGTCCGACTCTCGCGAGCGCGTTCATCGCGCGCGGGCTCGCCGATCGCGTGCTCGCCTACGTCGCGCCCACGCTGCTCGGTGGCCCCCGCACGGCGCTGACCGAGATCGGCGTCGACACGATCGCAGACCAACGACTCCTTTCCCTCGAGGCTGTCGAGCGTCTCGGCGACGATCTCCTCCTGATCGCGGTGCCGCGGACAGCCGGTTCGTCCCTTCCCTCGGCGTCCGCCGAAGCCACGGGACTGCACACCCACGACTCGACCCAGGCACCCCGCGGCGCGCACACGACCCACGACTCGGCCCAGGCACCGAACGACGAACACGCCGCCCTCGACTCGACCCAGGCACCGAGCAACGGACACACCACCCACGACACGGCCCAGGCACCGAACGACGAACACGCGGCGCGCACTCGTGCCCAGCCACCCCGCGAAGAACACGCCGCCCACCATCCACCCCAGCAACCAAGCGAGCGCGGCGGCGCCCACACCCCCGGCCAGCCCTCCGCGGCGCACGACGGAATCGCCCGTATGCGCGCCGCGCACCACACGTCCGCAGAAGGAGCAAGCAGCTGATGTTCACGGGAATCATCGAGGAGATCGGCCTGATCACGGCCGTCGAGCCGTCGGGCGACGGCGTGCGCCTCACCATCCACGCGCCGACGGCCGTCGAGGGAGTGGGACACGGTGACTCGATCTCGATCGGCGGCGTGTGCCTCACCGTCGTCGATTGGACGGACGACGGCTTCACCGCGGATGTGATGAAGCAGACGCTCGACATGTCGACGCTGTCCGGCGCCGAACCGGGGACACGGGTGAACGTCGAGCGCGCGCTCGCATCGGGCGGGCGCCTCGGCGGCCACATTGTGCAGGGACACATCGACGGCACGGGCACCGTGATCGACGTGCGCCCGGGCGACGAATGGCAGGTCGTACGCGTGGAGATCCCCGCGCATCTCGCCCGGCTCGTCGTCGACAAGGGATCCGTCACACTCGACGGAACCTCCCTCACGGTGAGCGCGGTGAGCGCGCCTGCCGCCGAGACCTCCTGGCTCGAGGTCTCCCTCATCCCCGAGACCCTGCGGGCGACGACGTTCGGCGACCGCCGCGTCGGCGACCGCCTCAACGTCGAGACCGACATCCTCGCCCGCCACGTCGAGCGCCTGACGGCGTTCGCCGCTGTCCCCGCTTCCGAAGGATCCACGCGATGACCGACCCCGCCCTCTCCCCCCTGTCGACGATCGACGAGGCGATCGCCGCGCTGCGCGCCGGACGCCCCGTGCTCGTCGCGGACGACGAGAACCGCGAGAACGAGGGCGACGTGATCCTCTCGGCTCAGCTCGCGACGCCCGAACAGATCGCTTGGATGGTGCGATACACCTCCGGCTACCTGTGCGCGCCGATGCCCCACGAGTGGGCCGATCGCCTCGATCTGCCGCCCATGGTGGCGCGGAACGAGGACGCGCGAGGCACCGCGTACACGGTCTCGGTCGACGCGGCCGACGGCGTGACGACCGGGATCAGCGCGCACGATCGAGCGCGCACCCTCAACGTGCTCGCGGATCCTGATGCCACGGCCGCGAGCGTGATCCGACCCGGTCACATCCTCCCGCTGCGGGCGATGCCGGGCGGCGTGCGCGAGCGCGCCGGCCACACCGAGGCCGCCGTCGATCTCATGCGCCTCGCCGGGCTCGCGCCGGTCGGCGTCATCGGCGAGGTCATCGCCGCCGACGGCGACATGATGCGGCTTCCCGGTCTTCTCGAGATGGGCCGCGACGAGAACGTGCCCGTCGTGACGATCGAGCAGCTCGCCGCGCACCTGGATGCGGCAGATCCGCAGGCGCCTTCCCCGCAGGCGCCGGCGACGCGCGCGGTGAGTCTGCGCGCCGACACCACCGTTCCGACGCGGCACGGCGATATGCGTTTCCTCGCCTACCGCGACCGCGTCACGGGAACCGACCACCTGGCGATCGTCTCGGGGGATCTCTCCGATGACGCACCGCTCGTGCGCGTGCACTCGGAATGCCTGACGGGCGAAGCCCTCGGATCTCTGAAGTGCGAGTGCGGCCCGCAGCTCGATGCGGCGCTCGAGACGATCGCGCAGCGCGGAGGCATCGTGATCTACATGCGCGGTCACGAGGGCCGTGGAATCGGCCTCATCAACAAGCTGCGCGCCTACGCGCTGCAGGAACGCGGTTTCGACACGCTCGACGCGAACACCGAGCTCGGCCTTCCCGCGGATGCCCGCGACTACGCGGCGGCGGCTTCGATCCTCGCGGATCTCGGCGTCGATCAGCTGCGCCTGCTGACGAACAACACCGACAAGGTCGCGCAGCTGCGCGGATTCGGGATCGACGTCGCCGAGCAGGTGCCGCTGATCGTGGGCGTCGGCCCGAACAACCACCAGTATCTGGAGACCAAGCGCGACCGCATGGGGCACATCATCGGCGAGACCGAGCTGCAGGATGCCGTCGCGCGTATGCACGAGGGAGCGTAGAACGTGGCCGGTACGGGACAGCCCCAGCAGGGCGGAATCGATGCGACGGGGATCCGCGTCGTCGTTGTGGCGGGAACGTGGCACGCGCGCATCTCCGATGCGCTGCTCGCGGGATCCGAGCGCATGCTCGAGGAGGCGAACGCCGACTACCGCGTCGTGCGCGTGGCGGGCGCCTTCGAGCTCGCGGTCGTGGCGCAGCGCGCCCTCGCCGAGGGGGCCGATGCGGTCGTGACGCTGGGCGTCATCATCCGCGGCGGCACGCCGCACTTCGAGTACATCGCGTCCGCGACGACGGATGGGCTCACGCGCGTCGCCCTCGACGCCGGCAAGCCGGTCGGGTTCGGCGTGCTCACGATCGATGACGAGCAGCAGGGCCTCGACCGCGCAGGACTCGAAGGATCGAAGGAAGACAAGGGCTTCGAGGCGGCCGACGCCGCAGTGCGAGCGGTACTCGCGCTCCGCGATCTTTCTACGTAGAGTAGAAGTTATGGAGATCCTGCGCAGCATCGTCCTCGTCATCCACCTCATCGGATTCGCCACCCTGTTCGGTGCCTGGCTCGTCGAGGCGACGAGCGGTCGCCGAGAGATCACCAAGCTGATGAACTGGGGCCTTGCGATCGCCCTCGTGGCGGGGGTCGCGCTCGCGGCACCGTGGGGCATCGACGGCGAGCTGAACTACGCGAAGATCAGCGTGAAGCTCATCGTGGTCATCGCGGTCGGCGCACTGCTCGGCATCGGCGCGGGTCGCCAGAAGCGCAAGGGTTCCGCGCCGGGCGCGATCTTCTGGCCCATCGGGGTCCTCACACTGCTCAACGCGAGCATCGCCGTCCTGTGGTGACGATGACTGAAGAAGCCATGCGCTGATCAGACTGCTCAGCTGCAGCATCCCACGGCGCCCTTCCTCAACGCACGATCGCGTGCGAGGTGGGGCGCCGTGGGCGTTCTGCGCAATCTGTGCGGTATCGTTGTCGTTCGCGCGCCGATGCTCTCGTCGGCGCGTTCGGCGATTCTGCGGCCTCTCGACCGCATCGCCCCTTCCTCGGCCCTGACAGGCCGATCTCCCCGCGACACGACACAGGTATGGCATGACGACCACGACGACTCCGGCTGCGCCACAGGCGCGCCAGGCCCCCCTCAACTCACGCTCCCGCGTCATCACCGCGAGCCTCGTCGGCACGACGATCGAGTTCTACGACTTCTACGCGTATGCGACCGCGGCGGCGCTCGTCTTCCCGGTGCTGTTCTTCCCGACCGGCAACGACACGACCTCGCTCCTCGCCTCGTTCGGCGTCTTCGGCGCCGCTATGGTCGCCCGCCCCATCGGGGCCGTCGTCTTCGGCCACTTCGGCGACAAGTTCGGCCGCAAGGGAACCCTCGTCGCATCGCTGCTCACGATGGGCATCGCGACATTCGTCATCGGACTCCTGCCGACGCACAACGAGATCGGCGCCTGGGCGGCCCTGCTGCTGCTCATCTGCCGACTGGCTCAGGGCTTCGCCCTGGGTGGGGAATGGTCGGGCGCGGCGCTCGTCGCCACCGAGAACGCGCCGGAAGGCAAGCGTGCGCTGTACGGCACCTTCCCGCAGCTGGGCGCCCCCATCGGGTTCATCATCGCGAACGCGCTCTTCCTCGTCATCAACTTCGGCCTGCCCGGCGAGGACGGCGCGGCCAGCGAGGCGTTCCTCTCGTGGGGGTGGCGGATCCCGTTCCTGTTCTCTGCCGTCATGGTGATCATCGGCCTGTGGGTGCGCCTCAAGCTCGTTGAGTCCGACGCCTTCCAGAAGGCGGAACGCCGCGGCGACATCAAGAAGGCTCCGATCGGCTTCGTTTTCCAGAAGCACTGGCGCCGGCTGATCCTCGGCACGTTCATCATGCTCGCGACGTACGTGCTGTTCTACCTGATGACGAGCTTCGCCCTGTCATTCAGCACGACGCCTGCCGACGCCGACACGCCCGGCCTGGGCTTCGGCCGCACCGACTTCGTGCTCATGCAGATCATCGGCGTCGTGTTCTTCGGCATCTTCACGCTCATCTCGGGGCCCCTTGCCGACGCGATCGGGCGTCGCCGGCTGCTCATCTGGGTCACGAGCGCGATCATCGTCTTCGGCGTGATCTACACCGTGTTCCTCACGCCGCGCGACAGCGAGATGTTCACGGGTGCGCTCGTGCAGGCGTTCCTCGTGTTCGGCTTCCTGCTCATGGGCCTGTCGTTCGGGCCGATGGGGGCCCTGCTGCCCGAGCTGTTCCCGACCAATGTGCGCTACACCGGATCGGCGGTGTCGTACAACGTCTCGTCGATCCTCGGCGCAGCTCTCGCACCGATCATCGCCGTGTGGCTGTGGGACCTCGGCAACGGCAGCCCGTGGCTCGTCGGCCTCTATCTCGCAGGCGCGGGGGTGCTCACGCTCGTCGCGCTGGCCCTCAGCTCGGAGACGAAGGACACCGACATCGACGCCGAGTGACGCGCGATACTCGGCGCCCGACCTCATGCGAGGTCGGGCGCCGAGTTGTCTGCGCGCGTTCTCGGGGAACGGGGGAAGAATAGAGACGATGTCCGATTCACGCCGCCGCTCCCCCTTCGCGCGCCCCCGGAACGACGATGGCCCACGCGCCTCGTTCCGCCAGCTGCTGCCGTACATCTTCGAGAATCGCGGCGTGATCGTGCTCGTCGCGATCCTGTCGGTCGTCGGCGCCCTATTCACGCTCGTCCAGCCGCTCGTGATCGGCCAGGTGATCGAACGCGTGCAGGCGCAGGATCCGCTCGGCTGGCTCGTCTGGGGGCTCGTCGCGTTCGTCGTCATCTCGTCGATCGTGAGCGCCTACCAGCACTACCTGCTCCAGCGCACGGGCACGGCCGTCGTCTATTCCAGCCGGCGGCAGCTGATCCGCCGGATCCTGCATCTGCCGATCAGCGAGTTCGATGCGCGCCGCACGGGCGACCTCGTCAGCCGCGTCGGCACCGACACGACGATGCTGTACGCCGTTCTCACCCAGGGCCTCGCGGACAGCGTCGGCAACGTCCTGATCTTCCTCGGCGCCCTCATCGCGATGCTCGTCATCGATCCGATCCTGCTCCTGACGATCATCGGCGTCCTCGCACTCGCCGTCGTCGCCGTCCTCGCGCTCTCGGGACGGATCCGCTCCGCGACTGCCCGCCAGCAGACGCGCGTCGGTGAGCTCGCGAGCGGCGTCGAACGCGTGATCGGATCCATCCGCACCGTGCGCGCCGCCGGAGCGACGGATCGGGAAGAGCGGGAGGTCGCAGGCAAAGCCGGCGACGCCTTCCGCGCGGGTCTCGACGTCGCCCGGGCATCGGCGCTCGTCGTGCCGGTCGCGGGGGTCGCGGTGCAGGTGTCGCTGCTCGTCGTGCTCGGCGTCGGCGGCATGCGCGTCGCGACGGACGCCGTGTCGGTCGCATCGCTCGTGACGTTTGCGATGTTCCTGTTCCTCATGATCATGCCGCTCGCCTCCGCATTCGGGGCCCTCACAAGCGTCGGGCAGGCGCTCGGCGCACTCGGACGGATCCAGGAGATCCTCGACCTGCCCGAGGAAGACGCGGAAGACACGGCCCGCGGCAACACAACGCAGTCGATCCGCGTGCCGGACGCGCCCGAAGGCAGCGTGTCGGACTCGCCCGACCCGAAATCGACTGCGTTGTGTTCGGGTACCCCCGCCATCGCGTTCGAGAACGTGCGATTCCGGTACCCCGAGAACGTCGTCGAGGCCCGCCAGAAGGCCAGCCGGGAGGTGCGTGAGTCGGCGGGCGATGCCCACCTGGACGCCGAGATCGACGATGCGTCGAGTTCCGAAGACGTTCTGAAGGGGGTGAACTTCGAGGTTCCTGTCGGCTCCCGCGTCGCCCTCGTCGGCCCGTCGGGCGCGGGAAAGTCGACGATCCTCTCCCTCATCGAGCGCTTCTACGACGCGACGGACGGCGCGATCCGCCTGCACGGCCGGGATATCCGCGACCTCCCCCGCGACGCTCTGCGCGCGCAGTTCGGCTACGTCGAGCAGGATGCGCCGACCCTCGCGGGTTCCCTCGCCGACAATCTGCGCCTCGCCTCTCCCGACGCCTCCGACGAGGACTGCGACCGGGCGCTGCGCGCCGTGAACCTCGGCCACGTCGTCGACCGCTCCCCGGCGGGGATCGATACCCCCGTCGGCGAGGACGGCGTCATGCTGTCCGGCGGCGAGCGCCAGCGACTCGCGATCGCGCGTGCTCTGCTCTCGGCGCCGCCGATCCTCCTCCTCGATGAGTCGACGTCGTCGCTCGACGGTGTGAACGAGCGGCGTATGCGCGAGGCGATCGACGCCGTCGCCGCGGGCCGCACGCTCATCGTCATCGCCCACCGCCTGTCGACGGTCGTCGACAGCGACCGGATCATCGTCCTCGACCACGGAAACGTCATCGGCCAGGGGACGCACACGGAACTCGTCGAGAGCACTCCCCTCTACCGCGAGCTCGCGCAGCACCAGCTGCTCGTGTAGCGGGTTTCCGCGTGCTGCCACGCGGCCCGTCGACGTCGTCCGCGATCGGCGGCATGCGGGCGGGGCATCCCTGATCGATCAGAGCATCACGATGCGGGTCGATCTGCGGAAGGTGATCGGCGCCGCCCGCTATGCCGCGAAACCGAGAGCGCGAAGGACGCCTGCGACGACGGCCGCGGCTATCACCACCACGAGGAACGGCGCGCGCACGCTCAGCAGCACGCCCGCGGCGGCGAGACCTGCGAGCCGCGCGTCGACGACGATCGACATGCCGGATCCGACGGTCTGCACCGCGACGAGCGCACCGAGCATCGCGACCGTGAGCAGGTCGGTGGTGCGCGCCGTGCGCACGCCCTCGAGCCACCTCGCGGGCACGAGATAGCCGATCTGCTTGAGGGAGGTGCAGGCGAGCGCGGCGACGAGGACCGCGAGCCACATCGTCATCGTGTCGCCTCCGTTTTCGCTCCGGCGAACCAGTTGAACCAGCCGACGAGGATCGCGACGGCTGCGGCCAGGAGCACGGGGATCCCCGGCATCAGCCACGGAGTCGCGGCGGCCGCCACGACCGCGGACGCCACGCCGGTTGCGATCGCCTGCCGCGACCGAAGGCGCGGCCACAGCAGCGCGAGGAACGCGGCGGCCGCGGCGGCGTCGAGTCCGTACGCTCGTACATCGCCCAGCACGTCCCCCAGGAGGGCGCCGGCGAGCGTCGCCGCGTTCCAGCCCAGGAAGATCCCGAGCCCCGTCACCCAGAACCCGATTCGCTGCGCGCGCGGATCCTTCTGCGCGAGCGCGACGGCCGTCGATTCGTCGACCGTGACGTGCGCTCCCGCGATCCTGTGGCGCCAGGTTCGACCGATGATCGGGTTCATGCGCACGGCGTAGGCGACGTTGCGCACGCCGAGCAGCGCGGCCGACGCGATCGCCGAGGGCGCCGCGGCGAGACCTCCCGACGCGATCACGCCGATGAAGGCGAACTGGGATCCGCCCGTGAACATCAGCAGGCTGAGCGCGCACGCCTGCCACACGTCCAGGCCCGCCGCGACGGCGAGCGCACCGAAGGAGACGCCGTACGCGCTCGTCGCGAGCGCCACGGCGGTCCCGTCCTGCCACGCGCGGCGGTCTGCCGGGGACATCGACCGCGCCTCGCCGGCCGTTCGCTCTGCTGAACACACGTCCAACATTCTGACCACTGGCACGGTGTCCGTCAACATGAACGAGCGTTTGCCATACTGAACGTATGGAGGACCTCGGAACACGAATCGCGCGCACACTCCGACGCGAACGCGAATCGGCGGGGATCTCCGTTTCCGAGCTCGCGCGCCGCGCGAACGTATCGAAGGCGACCGTGTCGCAGCTCGAGACCGGCGCGGGCAATCCCAGCGTCGAGACGCTCTGGGCACTCGGCGTCGCCCTCGGGGTGCCGTTCGCCGTCCTCGTCGACGAACCGGCCAGCGCGCCGACCCTCGTACGCGCGTCCGAACGGGGCGGCGTCCCCTCCTCCGCGGCGGACTACGCGGCGACACTGCTGTCGGCGAGCCCGCCCGGTGCCCGCCGCGACATCTACATCATCCAGGCGGACCCCGGCCAGCCACGCCGTTCGGACCCCCACCACCCGGGCACGACCGAGCACATGATCCTCATGACGGGACGCGCATCCGTCGGCCCCGTCGACTCTCCCGTCGATCTGAGCCCCGGCGACTACCTCTCCTATCCCGGCGACGTGCCGCACGTCTTCGACGCGCACGAGGACGGCACGAGCGCCGTCCTCATCTCCGAGCTGCGCTGAGACCGCACGCCGCATCCGCACGCCAACACAACACAGTCAATCCTCGGCCGACCTGCCGGCCAGAGCAGCCCCTGCGCCGATCTCGCCCGAATTGACTGCGTTGTGTTGGGGGACGTCAGACGACCGGCGTGCCGTGGGTGTGGAACGTCTCGATCGTCTTCATGCCCCACGCCTGGCCCTTCTTGCGCTCTTCCTCGGACCACTCCACGACGGGCTGGTCGGGGTCGAGCAGCAGGCGCGCGCCGGCGTTGGCGAACTCGATGCGGTTGCCGCCCGGCTCCCAGACGTACAGGAAGAACGTCTGGTTGATGGCGTGCTTGTGCGGGCCCGACTCAATGTGGATGCCGTTCTCGAGGAAGATGTCGGCGGCCTTGAGGATGTCCTCGCGGGTGTCGGGCGCGAAGGCGATGTGGTGCAGGCGGTTGCCGTGCTTCTTCCAGTCGTCGCTGTAGACGATGTCGTACGACTTTAGGCCGAAGTGGAACCACCAGGCGGCGAACTTGCCGTTGTCGAGGCGGATCCGCTCGCTCTCGCGCATACCGAGGGCGTCGCGGAGGAACTCGCCATTCGCTTCGACGTCTTTGCCGAGGTAGTTGATGTGGTCGAGGCGCCGCGCGTTGACACCGCGGCCCGGGAAGGCGGACGCCTGGTTCTTCAGCGCGGGCCGATCCGCCTCCCCCGCGACGTAGCGCTCGGTCTCGTAGTAGATGCCGAGCTCGTGCCCGTCGGGGTCGCGGAAGAGGTAGGTGGGGCCCGTTCCGACCTCACCGTCGGTCCACCCGATGCCGAGCCCGGTCTTCTCGATCGCGGCGACGCGCCGCTCGAGCGCGTCCTGGCTTGAGGCGCGCAGATGGGTGCGCCCTACGCCCGCCGCGTCGCGCGCGGTGAGCTTGATCGTATAGAGCTCGTATTCGTCCCACGTGCGCAGGAAGACGCTGTCGCCGTGCTCCGCGACGACCCGCATGGCGAGCAGATCGCGGAAGAAGAACAGGCTCTCCTCGAACTTCGGGGTGAACAGCTCGACGTTTCCGAGATGGGCGACGTCGAAGGAGGTGTAGTCGGTCATGTCGTAGTCCTCTCTGACTCAGATTCGGGGGCGCGGGAACACTGTCCCGTCGAAGACCTTTCGGGCCGTGCGCAGTGCGGCGGACCGCGTGGTGCGCCAGACTCCGCCGTCGCTCGAGACGGCGACGTCGACGACGAAGCGCCCCGTGGGATGCTCGATCGCGAACGGCTCACCGGCGGCGGGAAGGCGGGCGAGATCGTGCACGGCGGATCCCTCGGGGAGCGCGCCGGCGGCGACGGTCAGCGCGCCGAGCACGCCGATCGAGGTGTGCACCCGGTGCGGGATGAAGCTGCGGGTCGACAGCGCCCCACCCGCGGTGGGCTCGGACACGAGAACCATCTTCGGGACGGTGGCGTCCGACACATCCCCGAGCCCCATGCGCTCGCCCGCGGCGAGACGGATCCGCTCGATTCGTTCGACGAGATCGGCGCGCCCCTCGAGATCGGAAGGTTCTTCGTCCCCCGCGACGCCGAGGTCGGCAGCGCGCATCAGCACGCTGGGCATTCCGTTGTCGACGCAGGTCGCCGCGAGGCCGTCGATCTCGTCGATGGTCGCGCCGGTGGGAAAGAGCGCACCCGTCGTCGATCCGGCGAGGTCGTCGAAGTCCAGCGGGATCACCCCTGAGGTGCCCGGGACGCCGTCGATCGCGAGGTGGCCGTCGTAGGCGACCACGCCGCCCGGAGTCGCGACGGTCGCGGTGCACACGGATCCCGTGTTGCGCATCCGGATCCGTACCCGCGTCTCGCCTCCGGTCGCGGGGACAAGGCCGCGTTCGATCGCGAAGGGGGCGACGCCCGCGAGGATGTTCCCGCAGTTTTGCCGGTCGGTGACGAGCGGCTCGTCGACGCCGATCTGCAGGAACAGGTAGTCAACGTCGGTGTCGTCTTCCTCCGATGGCGCGATGATCGCGACCTTCGAGGTCAGTGGGTGCGCGCCGCCGAGCCCGTCGATCTGGCGCGGATCCGGCGTGCCCATCACGCGCAGCAGCAGCTCATCGCGTTCGGAGGCGTCGGCGGGCAGATCGGAGGCGAGGAAGTATGCGCCCTTCGAGGTGCCGCCGCGCATGAGCATGCACGGGATGCCGTTCACGACACCTCCCCCAACACAATGCAGTCGATCTGCTCGACCGCACCCGGGATTCGGCCCTCACGCACGGTGCGCCTCGAATTCTGACTGCGTCATGTATCGCACGCCGAGCTCGTCGAGCAGCGGGCGGAGGCCCTTGCGGTCGAGGCTCAGCTCGGCGCCGGACCCGTACGCCTCGCGATCGGCCGCTTCCTTCCGCTCGCGCGCGTCGGAGGCGGCAATCACGGCGTCGACCTCGTCGATCGGCACGCAGCAGACGCCGTCGTCGTCGGCGATCACGACATCACCCGGACGCACGAGCATGCCGCCAGCGACGACGGGCACGTTCACGGATCCCGCCGTCGCCTTCACCGTGCCCTGCGCGTGCACGGCGGATGACCACGCGGGAAACCCCATCTCGCGAAGATCGGCAGTGTCGCGCACGCCCGTCGTCGTCACCACACCGCGGACGCCGCGCTGTTTCAGGGCCGTCGCGAAGAGGTCGCCGAAAGCGCCGTCGGTCGAGGGGGATGTCGTGGCCACGACGAGAAGGTCGCCCGCGCGGCACTGCTCGATCGCGGCATGGATCATGAGGTTGTCGCCGGGCCAGGCGAGAACCGTGACGGCGGATCCGGCGACGCGCGCACCCTGCTGCACGGGGCGGATCCCAGGATCCGCGAGGCCGCGCCGCCCCATCGCCTCGTGCGCCGTCGCGACGCCGAACGCGGCGAGGCGGTCGATCGAAGCGGGATCGGGGCGCCGGATATCGGTGACGACGACGCCGCGCGCGCCGAGCATCAGACCAGCTCCGTCGTCACCTGCGGGTAGTACCGCTCGTACGCTTCGCCCATCGTGTCGTGGGGCAGGCCGAGATTCGGCCCAGCGTTGCGCCGCAGCTGCACGCCGCGGCGGATCGCGAGCTGCGTGTAGTACTCCCACATGTGGGTCTGTGCGGGCAGGCACTCCATCGCCTGGCGCTTCTGGGGAAAGGCGTCGGTGATGTCGAGCAGCACGTTCGGCGTGAAGTCGCACTGCTCAGGCTGGTGCGGCTCGAAGAAGAACACGGGCGGGGCGCCGATGATGTCTTCCTTGCCGGGAGTGGTGCCGTCGGAGTTCGCGACGCCGATCGCCTGCGCGAGCACGCGGGCCTGCAGCGCCATGCGGGCGGCGGCCGGGTGATCGCCGTTGTAGGGATCCGCGAGGGGGTGGGTGAGGACGACGCTCGGCTGCGTGCGACGCATGACGTCGACGAGCTTCTGCACGGTCTCGTGCGACTCGACGAGCGGATAGTCACCGGCATCGAAGAACTCGATGTCCGCGCCGAGGGCGTCGGCCGCCGCGGAGGCTTCCTCGCGGCGTACCGCCTTGATCTCGTCGAGCGACTTTCCGACGAGCCACTGACTCGCGGACTCGCCGCGTTCGCCGTACGACAGACAGACGATCGTGGCCTTCTCGCCGCGCATCGTCGCGGAGGCGATCGCGCCGCCGGCGCGCCACACGAAGTCGCCGGCGTGGGCGCTGATGACCAGGAGGGAGGGATCGGACATGCTTCGAGTAAATCAGCCCCCTCTTGCATTGGTCAAGATATTGTCTACAATTCTGGTGACGAACTGAATACCTCTCCCCGTAGGTGATCGAGCGCTCCGCTCGTCATCGGACAACGACGTCGACACGCAAGGAGCCCTTCATGGCCGAAAACCTGCAGCAACTGCTCGATCGCGGCGGTAACACGGTGGATCTGCTGCGCAACTCGCAGCTCGGCACCTACATCTACCCCGTCGTCCCGACGGAGTTCACCAATTGGCGCCGAGAGCAGAAGGCCTGGCGCGACACGGCCGTCCTCTACGACCAGACCCATCACATGGTGAACTTCTTCGTCTCCGGCCCCGACGCGCTGAAGCTGCTCAGCGACACCGGCATCAACAGCTTCGCGAACTTCCCCGTCGGTATGGCGAAGCAGTTCGTGCCGACGGCGTCGAACGGCGGCGTCATCGGCGACGGGATCCTCTTCCACGAGACGGAGGGACACTACGTCTACGTCGGGCGCGCGCCGGGCGCCAACTGGCTGCAGTTCCACGCCGAGACGGGCGGCTACGACGTCGAATGGCGCTACGACGATCGCTCCCCCTCCCGTCCCTACGGCCACGCCGTCACCCGCGAATACTGGCGCTTCCAGATCCAGGGCCCGCGCGCGTGGGACATCATCGAGAAGCTCAACGGCGGCACCCTCGAGAAGGTGAAGTTCTTCCGCTTGGGAGAGCTCGAGATCGACGGCACGGTCGTGAAGACCCTCCGCCACGGCATGGCGGGCGCGCCCGGCCTCGAGCTGTGGGGCCCGTACGAGGATCACGGGCGGATCCGCGACGCGATCCTCACCGCGGGCGCCGAGTTCGGCATCGAGCCGTGCGGATCCCGCGCGTACTCGTCGAACACCCTCGAATCGGGCTGGATCCCCTCCCCGCTGCCCGCGATCTACTCGAGCGAGGCCGAGCGCGCCTACCGCGAGTGGCTGCCGGCGAACAGCTACGAGGCGATCAACGCCGTCGCCGGATCGTTCGTGTCGGACAACATCGAGGACTACTACCTCAACCCGTGGGAGCTCGGCTACGGCTCGTTCGTGAAGTTCGACCACGACTTCATCGGCCGCGACGCGCTCGAGAAGATCGACCCCGAGCGCCAGCGCCGCAAGGTCACGCTCGCGTGGAACGACGAGGACCTGGGCCGGATCCTCACCTCGGTGCTCGACCGCGACGGCGACGGATACCAGTTCTTCGATCTGCCGAACGCCAACTACGGATCAAGCAACTTCGACGCCGTGCTCGACGCCGACGGGAAGAACATCGGCCTGTCGCTGTTCACGGGCGTCACGGCGAATGAGAAGCGCGGACTGTCTCTCGCGACGGTCGACCGCGACGTGCCGGAGGGTGCCGAGGTCACGGTCGTCTGGGGCGAGCCCGACGGCGGATCGAAGAAGACGACGGTCGAGCCGCACCGCCAGATGAAGGTCCGAGCCGTCGTGAGCCCCGTCCCCTACGCCACGGTCGCCCGCGAGACCTACCAGGGAGGCTGGCGCTCGACCGGTCAGCTCTGACCCCTTCCGCGAGCGAGCATCCCTCGCGCGAATGGGCATCCGCGGGGACGCTCACGCGCGCGAGGGATGCCCTCGCGCAGGGGGAAGGGTCACCGCCCGTCGGCACGCGCCTCGCGTTCGAGCTCGGCGATGTACGCGAGCGATCGCGGCGAGACGCCGAGCGCCTCCGGCGCGACGTCGTGCGCGTGACCCGTGACGCGGGAGACGTCGCGGGCCGCGCCCACGGCGGCCGCCGTCAGCAGGTCGGCGAGCGGCCGCGAGGGGCTGTCGTCGTTCGGGACGACCACCCCGAGCGCCGCAACCACCTCCCCTGCGGCGCCGCGCAGCGGGACGGCGATGCCGCGGGTCTGCTCGTGGATGAAACCGTCCGCGACGACGAAACCGTCTCGCCGAATCTCCTCGAGAATCCGCCGCAGGGCGTCCGGTGATGAGATGGTCCGCGGTGTGATCTTCCGCATCGGCTTTGCGACGACGGCGTCGACGACGCCCTCGGGCGCGTGCGCGAGCAGCGCGAGCCCCGCCGAGGAGACGTGGGCGGGAACGCGTCCGCCGATGATCGTCGCGTTCACGACCGCATCGGGCCACGACACGCGCTCGAGGAAGAGTACGTCCGTCCCCTGCAGGATCCCGAGCTGCGTGTGCTGCCGCACACGACGATGCACCGCGTCGATCCAGGGGCGCGCCGCCTCGCGCAGTCCGATCGCGCCGGGCGTGCGCGAGGCGTACTCCCACAGCCGCACTCCGAGCCGGTAGGTGCGGTCGTCCTGACGCTCGAGAAGTCCTTCGCGCACGAGCTCGCCCACCAGCCGGTGCGCCGTCGACGGCGCGAGGCCGGCGGCACGGCAGATCTCGGTGAGGGTGAGGAACGGATGCAGCGGATCGAACGCGTCGAGCACCCGAAGGTGCCGCGCGAGCGCTGAGGTGCCCGCGGATTTGTGCGCCATCGCCGCCCTCCGCTCCAGATCGACACGCGCCGATCATTCACATCAATGGAACCGATCTCCACGAGAGTACACGCCCGATCTACCTTCGAATCGCGGTCATCGACGACCGCGCTTCGAACGTCGACCGAGACGTTTGCGATTCGCAACATAATTGGTGACATTTCCGGCGCCACGGCGTGTACTGTCCGAAAGTGGACGCCTCGCCGTCCAACCCGAATCACGCCGGCGTGAACCGAGGAAGCTGCATGGCCGCACAACTGACGCTGACAGACGTCAACCTCCGTTTCGGAGGCGTGACCGTCCTGACCGACGTCGCATTCGACGTCGATCCCGGGCAGATCCTCGGGCTGGTGGGCCCGAACGGTGCCGGGAAGACGTCGCTGTTCAACTGCATCAGCGGGCACTACCGTCCGAGCTCCGGATCCATCCGGCTCGACGGCCAGGAGATCGCCGGCTCGCAGCCGTCGACGCTGAACCGTCGTGGGCTCGCGCGGACGTTCCAGCACCCCGCCCTCCAGCTCAACCACACCGTCCTCGAGAACGTCATGCTCGGCGGGCACACCCGCCTCCCGGGCGGGCCTCTCGCCTGGGCCCTCCGGCTACCGCCGACCGGACGTCGCGAGCGACAGATCCGAGACGAGGCGATGCACCTCCTTGAGGAGCAGGATCTCGGCTGGGCGGCGACGTCCCGTGCCGACGAGCTTTCCCACGGTCTGCACAAGAGCATCGAGCTCTGCCGCGCCCGCCTCTCGCACCCGTCGCTGCTCCTCCTCGACGAGCCGGCGGCTGGTCTGTCTCAGGGCGAGGTCGAGCAGCTGATCACGACCGTGCGTCGCCTGCAGGAGACCGACGACATGACGATCATCGTCGTCGAGCACAACATGACGCTGATCTCGCAGCTCACCGACCGCGTCGTGGTGCTCGACCACGGCAGCAAGCTCATGGAGGGCACGGCCGCCGAGGCGCAGGCCGATCCCCGGGTCATCGAGGCGTACCTCGGGAAGGAGGCGACCGATGGCGCTGCTTGAGCTCGAAGACGTCACGGCTGCGTACGGACGGGTGCGCGTCCTCGAGGGCGTCTCGCTGTCGGTCCCCGACGGCGGCGCCGTGGGGATCCTCGGATCCAACGGAGCGGGGAAGACGACCACGCTGCGCGCGATCAGCGGCACGGTGAACGTCGGCGGGCGGATCACGTTCGACGGGCAGGACATCACGTCCGTCGGGCCCGAGAAGACGGCGGCCCTCGGCATCGCCCACGTGCCCGAGGGCCGCGGGACCCTTCCCAATCTCTCGGTTCGCGAGAACCTCCTCGTCGGCGCGTATCTCCGGCGCGATCGCGCCGAGATCCGCGCCGATATCGACTTCCTGCTCGATCTCTTCCCGCACCTCGCCCGGCGCATCTCGCAGAACGCCTCCGCCCTCTCCGGCGGCGAGCAGCAGATGCTCGCCGTGGGGCGTGCCTTCATGGCGAAGCCGCGCCTGCTCGTCCTCGACGAACCGTCGCTCGGGCTCGCGCCGTCCACGGCGCAGGACGTCTACGAGGCCATCGAGCGACTGCGGAAGGAATCGGGGATCGCGATGCTCGTCGTCGAACAGAACGCCAATCTCGCGTTCCGCGTCGTCGAGGCGGCCACGATCCTCGAGACGGGGCGCAGCACGATCAGCGGCACGACGGAGGAGCTCCGCGGTCGCGACGAGATCCGGAAGGCGTACCTCGGAGGCTGATATGGGAACCTTCATCCAGCTCGTCGTCGACGGCCTCGGCATGGGATCCGTGTACGCGGCCCTCGGACTCGCGATCGTGATCGTCAACCAGTCGACGGGAATGATCAACTTCGCCCAGGGCGGGATGGCCGTGCTCTCGGCCTACTTCGTCTTCGCCCTCGTCGGCGTCGGCCTTCCCCTCATCGTCGCGATCCTCCTCGCGATCGTCGCGGCGTTCCTGCTCGGCGCCTTCCTCGAGCGCGTGCTGATCCGCCGCTTCGAGGGCGGGGATCCCGATACGGCGATCGTCGTCACAGTCGGTCTTCTCACGCTCATCACGGGCGTGTGCGGCGCGATCTGGTCGTACAACAATCTGCACCTGCCGTGGCTCTTCCCGCCGGAGTCGTTCTCCGTCCTCGGCGCGTCGGTCAGCTGGCGCTCCCTCGGGACGTTCCTCGTGATCCTCGCGTGCATGATCCTGATCCAGGTGCTCTTCCGCGGCACGAAGCTGGGTCTCGCCCTGCGCGCCGTCGCCGACAATCCGGCTGCCGCCGCGCTCGCGGGCGTTCCCGTCGGCCGTCTGCTCATGGTCGGATGGGGCCTCGCGGCGGCCCTCGGCGCCGTCGCCGGCGCCCTCATCGCGCCGCGCCTGTCGCTGACGCCGGGCATGCTCGACACGGTCCTCGTCTACGCTCTCGCCGCCGTCATCCTCGGGGGCCTGTCGAGCCCGATCGGCGTGGTCGTCGCGGCCTGGGCGATCGGCGTCATCGAGAATCTGGCCGCCGTGTACGTCCCGTTCGTCGGACACGATCTCAAGATCGCGGTGCCCTTCGTCTTCCTGTTCATCGTGCTGCTCGTCAGGCCGCAGGGCCTGTTCGGGCGCAAGACCGTCGTGCGAGTGTGAGCCCCATGCCGATCTCTTCCCCCGCAGGCGACCTCACGGCGCCCATCACGACACCTCACGCGCCTCGGAGGCAGCGGTGGTGGACGATCGCGATCGGTGTCGCGCTCGCGATCCTCCTCGTCGTCGCGCCCCTCGTGATGTCGATCTCGACGAATCAGATGCTCGCCCGCGTCGGCGTCTTCGCCGTCGCCGTCCTCGGCCTCAACGTGATCATGGGATATACGGGGCAGGTATCGCTCGGGCAGATCTTCTTCGTCGGATTCGGCGCCTACGCCACCGCCTACGGTGTGAACCACGACTGGCCCGTCGTCGTCACGTTCCTCGCCGCGGTGATCCTCCCCGGTATCGCGGGCCTCATCGTCGCCTTCGCGGCAGCGCGCCTCGGAGGCCTCGCGATCGCGATGGTGACCATCGCGCTGCCGATTATCGGGGTCCCGCTCGCCAAGAGGCTCACGGAGCTCACCGGCGGATCCCAGGGCACATCGGCGCGATTCTCGGATGCGCCCGCGTGGACAGGGCTCGCCGACGACCAGTGGCAGTACTACGTCGTCCTCGTCATCACCGCCGCGTGCTTCGTGCTCGTCGCGAATCTCACGCGCGGGAAGTTCGGCCGTGCGCTCGCGATCGTCAAGGAGAACGAGAACGTCGCGAAGTCGATGGGCATCTCGCCGTACCGCCACAAGGTGATGGCGTTCACGATCGCCGCCATGATCGGCGGCATCGCGGGATTCCTTTACATGGTCGTGGTGCAGTACACGAGCCCCGAGACGCTCGCTTTCCATCACTCGATCAATCTGCTCGCCTCGATGGTCGTCGGCGGCGCGGGCAGCATCGTCGGATCGCTCCTCGGTGGTGCTTACTACGTGTTCGTGCCGAGCGTCACGAACGAGATCGCGCCAACGCTCACGGCTCTCATCCAAGGCGCAATCCTCCTCGCCGTTCTCATCGTCCTTCCCGGGGGGCTCGCGAGCCTCCCGCACCGCGTCCGCCGATTCGTCCGCCGCCGCGCGTCCCGCGACGACGGATCCGATTCCCCCAACAAGAGTGTCGAACAGAGAGGTTCCTCATGATCCTTCACACCCGATCCACGCGAGCGCTCGGCGCCGTCGCGCTGGGATCCGCGCTCGCCCTCGCGCTGTCCGGCTGCGGCCGCGATGACGCGGGCGGCGGGGGCGAAGACGGCGGAGACGCCTCGAGCCCCGGCATCACCGACGACTCGATCACGCTCGGCATCACCACCCCCCTCTCGGGCGCCACCGCAGGCCCCGGAACGTGCACCGTCGCGGGCCTGGTCGCCTACATGGGCGAGCGCAACGACGAAGGCGGCATCGAGTTTGGCGACGGGAACACCCGCACGGTCGAGATCGAGGCGTGGGACGACGCATACGACCCCCAGAAGGCGCTGCAGAACTTCCAGCAGAACAGCACCGATGTGTTCGCCTTCACCTCCGGTCTCGGCACGCCGACCAACCGTGCCTATCGCGAGGCGGCCATCGATGAGGAGGTGCCGCAGGTTCTCATCCAGACCGGCGACCCGCTCTTCTCGGATCAGTCCGAGAGCCCCTGGCAGATCGGCTTCGTCCCGACCTATCTCAATGAGGGCGCCGCCTTCGGCGAACTTCTCGCCGCCTCCGGCGAGGACATCACTGTCGCCGCGCTTTATCAGAACGACGACTACGGCGAAGGCTATTTCGAGGGCTTCCAGGAGGCCGTCGAGGGCACGAACGTCGAGATCGTCGAGGAGCTCACCTACGAGGCCACCGACACGTCCGTCGACGCCCAGCTGACGGAGCTCGCCGGCACTGATGCCGATGTCTTCTTCAACGCCATGTCGATCACGCCGCTCGTCATCTCGTCGATCGAGAAGACGAAGGAGCTCGGCTGGGCTCCCAGCTGGTTCCTGCCCTCGAACACGTCCAGCCCCGCCGCCATTCTCGGCCCGGCGGAGGCGAACCCCGATGACGGGTTCTATTCCGTGTCGTTCGCGAAGGCACCGCAGTCGCCGGCGTATGCGGAGGACGAGGACGTGCAGACGTTCCTGTCCTCGCTTGAGGAGTACGCGGGCGAGTACACGACGACGCCCGACTTCCCCCACTGCATGTGGAGCTACATGATCGGCGCGACGCTCGAGGAGGCGTTCGCCGACATGGAGGAGCCGACCCGCGACGCGTTCATGGAATCGCTCCGCGGCATCTCGAACCTCGAGGCCCCGCTCATGCTCGACGGCACGTCCGTCGACACGACGCAGGACGGCCAGCCCGCCGTCTCGAGCCTCGTCGTTCAGAAGTACAACGGGGCGGGATACGACACCGCCGAATCGTTCGGCTGATCCCTCATGACTCTGGCGAGAGAGCACCTCTTCGGTGCCCTCTCGCCAGAGGAATGCTTGCTCGCGGGTCTCAGAACCGCACGATGGGCTTGATGACCTCTCCGCTCGCCGAGTCGGCGAAGGCGTCGTCGATGTCAGCAATGTCGTAGTACTTCACGAGCTTGTCGAAGGGGAACCGCCCCTGGCGCCAGAGCTCGATGAGGCGCGGAATGAACACCTGCGGCACCGAATCGCCCTCGATGATCATCTTCAGCGACCAGCCGCGCGTCATCGACAGGCCCGTCTCGAAAGCCGTCTCGGTTCCGGGGGCCTGCGCGCCGACGACGCCGACCGTGCCACGCACGCCCAACGAGTCGACCGCCTGCCGCAGAACGGGCGAGACTCCGGAGGTCTCGAGCGCGTAGTCGACGCCAACGCCCGTGATCTCTTTGATGCGTGCGGGGACGTCCTCTTCCTTCGCGTTCACGGTGTGCGTCGCTCCGAGCTCGGCTGCCAGGGCGAGCCGGTCGGGATTCACATCGACCGCGATGATCTGCCCGACGCCGACGGCGACGGCGCCGAGCACGCCCGCAAGCCCGACAGCACCAGCGCCGAACACCGCGAGCGTGGATCCCGCCTCGGGACGCAGCGCCGTGATGACCGCGCCCGCGCCCGTCTGGATCCCACAGCCGAGCGGGCCGAGCACGTCGAGCGGCACATCGTCATCAACCTTGACGACCGAGCGCTCGTCGGCGTTCGTGTGCGCGGCGAACGACGACTGCCCGAAGAAGTGCGACGAGAGTGACTCGCCCGATGCATCGGTGAAGGCCCGGGAACCGTCGGCGCGCGAGCCTCCGAAGTTGCGATCGTAGAGATTCTCGCAGTACGTGGATCCGCCCGTCAGGCAGTGTCGGCACGTGCCACACGAACTGACGGAGAGCACGACGTGATCGCCGGGGGCGACGGTCGTCACGGCGGATCCGATCTCCTCGACCACGCCCGCGCCCTCGTGCCCGAGGACGGCCGGAAGCGGCGTCGGATAGATCTGGTCGCGCACGACGGCATCGGTGTGACACACGCCCGTCGCGACGAGTCGCACGCGCACCTCGGAGGGGCGCAGATCGTCGAGCTCAACAGGCTCGATCGCGAACGACCCGCCCTTCTCCCGGACGACAGCGGCTGTTGTCTGCATCGCTTCTTCCTTCCCCGGCGCACTCCCGCGCACGCCGAATGTTCGTACTCCCGACGCTACGGCGTGCTCGACGACGATGGGTGGCGGCGGTTGGGAATGTTGAAGGGATGCCGGTGCAGGAGAGCATCATCGACCGTCAGGCATGCTCGAGCGATGCCGTCTGGTCTGACGTGCGACGTATTACTGCTCGTGATCGCGAGGGCGGCCCTGGATGAGCTTCTCCAGCAAGGTCGTCAGCTGCTCACGCTCGTCTCCGGTCAGGCTTGAGAGCCATTCGCGTTCCCGCGCATTGTGCAGCGCGAAGGAATCGTGCCAGAGCTGACGACCCTTATCTGTGAGGTCGACTGTGACAAGTCGGCGGTCCTCGGATTCTCGTCGGCGTTCGACGTACCCATCCCGTTCCAGGGTGTTGATCACACTCGAGATACTGGCTCGGCTGACGCTCGACAACCGTGCGATCGTGCGAGGTTCGAGCGGGCCGGCCGCCCACACGACGAAGAGCACACGATAACCGGCGTAGCTGACCCCGAAACTCCGCCAGACCGTGGAGTCGAGGTCGGCGATCGCGATATTCGAAGCGCGGGCGAGGTTGAAAAGGACACCCGTTGCCTCGGCGTCCAACTCGGGCGATTCATCGTTGATGCGCCTTCGAACGACGTCGATGAACGACGTCTCCCCTCCAGATGACTTCGCCATGATCTCCCACGCGTGCTTTCGATGATTCTCGGACTCTGCGGTCTCATGTCTCAAGGATTCCCCGGAGCGCCTTCGTGTCATGTGCACGATGCACGATCCACGCCGGCTCCTCGGTCGACCACGGATCCGAACTCACGCCGGATCAGTTCACCGTGCTCATCGAGCGCTGAGGGAAGCCCACGGGCAGGGGGAACACCGTTCCTGAACTCTAGTGCATCGGCTTCCTCCACCACGTTCCACGGGATGTCTCGCCGAGGGCCGAATGTGAGCTCGATCTCACCCAACGCGCGCGCGCCGATCTCCTGCTCGAGGATCGCCCTGAGCTCCGCGCCTCGCTCGAACAGTTCAGCGGCAGACAGATCGGCCAGGTGCGGAAGTTCAAGTGCTTCGCAAAGCGCCCGCCAGAACGGCTCCTCATCGACGATGCCGAGCACGATGCGATGTCCGTCCGCTGTGCTGAACACCCCATAGGCCGCAGCCTGATTGCTCGCAGCGAGCACGCTGCCGTCGGCGCCCGCCCCGATATGGGCGAACTCGGCGAGCACGCCCGCCACGGCGACCTCGATCTCGCTCCCCTTTCCCCGCGCTTTCGCGTCCCATACCGCGGAGACGATGCGGAACGCCGCATACATTCCCGCGGCAGTGTCCCCGATCGGCATTCCCGGATGGCCCGGCAGATCCTGCATGATGCCGCGGAGGGCCCCGGAGGCCGCCAGATAGTTGATTTCGTGCCCCGGTCGATCTCTCAAGGGTCCTGTGGATCCGAACCCGGTGAGGGTGCAATGCACGAGCCGCGGGTTCAGTTCGAAGAGTGCATCGGCACCGAGACCGAGGCGTTCGGCCACTCCTGGGCGCCACGAGTTGACGAAGACGTCCGCTCTGCTCGCGACGACTGTGGCCAGGCTCAGCCCCTCGTCGGTCCTCAGATCGCATTCCACGCTCTCCTTGACCCCGTTGAAGGCACGCCAGAGCCCCGGGATTCGGCGAGCCGGATCCCCGCCAGGCGGCTCGAACTTCACGACCCGTGCGCCGAGCCGCGACAGGAGTTCGGTCGCGTAGGGGCCCGGGCCGAAGATGGTGTGGTCTGCGACGAGCATGCCTTCCAGTGGCATCGAGGATGTCATCGCTCGGCCACCTCCTCTTCTGCAGTCAGCAGCCGTGCAAGTTCCTTCTTCATGACTTTTCCTCCGCTGTTGCGTGGCAGCTCGGTCACCTGCGTGATCACGCGAGGGATCTTGAATCCCGCGAGATGCTCACGACAGAGCCGTTCGATTCCCACCGGATCGAGCGGTTTCCCGCTGCGCGAAACCACCACGGCTGCGACCGTTTCGCCCCATTTGGGATGAGGGGTTCCCAGCACGGCGACCTCTCGGACGTCCTCGATCGACATGATGACGTCCTCCACTTCGGCGGGATACACGTTGAACCCGCCGCTGATGATCACTTCCTTGGAGCGCCCGACGAGGTAGAGCCGACCATCCAGGTCGAAGCGGCCGATATCCCCCGTACGCAGCCACCCGCCGGACAACGCGGCGGCCGTTGCCTCGGGATCCTCGAAGTACTCGGTCATGACCGAGTCGCTTCGCACTGTCACCTCGCCCAGTTCACCGATATCGGCCGCTGTTCCGTCGGTTCGGACAACTCTCACATCGGCGTAGGGCGTCGGGCGGCCGACCGAGGCCAGGTGGGGCGGCGGCTCACCATCCCAATCGTGGTCTTCCGGTCCGAGCGTCGAGATCGGAAGCCCCGATTCGGTCTGGCCGTACATCTGCAGAAGCACCGATCCAAAGACCGCGCGTGTCCGAACGATCTCTGAAACAGGCATGGGAGACCCGCCGTAGATGATCCGGCGCAGCTTCGACTCGACGCCCACCATCAGCGGGTTCAGTTCGGTCAGCATGGCCGGCACGACGAAGAGCACTGTCGCCCCGTGCGTCCGCACAGCATCGACGGTGGAGCCTGTATCGAACTTCTCCGCGAGGAACTGGTGGGCGCCGCGGACGAAGTACGCCATCGTGAGGATGCCACCGACATGGCTCAGCGGCATCGCCGTGTGCACGACGTCGGTATGACGGGCGTCGCATTCCATGATCGTGTTCCGAAGGGAAGCGGCGATCGCACGCAGGCTGTGCACCGCACCTTTCGGAGAACCCGTGGTCCCAGACGTGAATCCCAGTTGGGCAGGTGCGAGCTCTGAGACGGGCTGTGGGACCGCTCCGATCCATCGGCGTCCACCGACGCGGACCTGCTCGTAGGCAACGGCGCGGCCGCCCGGCTCTGCTCCACCATCCAGCAGAATCAGGTGCTCAACCCGGGTCTTATCCAGCTCCGATTCGATTCGCGTCGCCCACTCCTTGTCGACGACGACAACCTTGGCGCGAGCACGTCGGAGGATCTCGACTGCCTCTCTGGGATGCAGCCGCCGATTGACGGCAAGGCGGATGAAGCCCCCAAGATACGCAGCCTGGTCGAGGACCGCCGCTTCGATTCGACCCGAACAGATGATGGCGACGCAATCGCCGGGGCTCGCCCCGAGCGCGGCGAGACCGCGGATCACCTCATCGACCTCCGTCTCCACCTGGGCGAAGGTGACGGTCCTCCGCGCATCGGTCAGAGCAGGTCGATCGGCGTTCACGCGGTATGCGCCGCGGAGCAGACGCTCCATGGCCGACTCTTCGCGCTCTCCGGACTCACGCATGATCGTCGACCAAGACATGCTCGATGCACACCGACCCGACGCCGAGCATGTGTGCAAGCCCCACTCGCGCGCCCGGCTGCTGCCTGCCGTCGGCCTCTCCCCGGAGCTGTCGAGTGATCTCGACGATCTGGCCGACTCCGGTCGGCCCGACCGGGTGCCCCATAGACTGCAGGCCACCGGAGGCGCTGACGGCACATCGGCCACCGATGTCGTACTGTCCATCGATGACATCGGCGGCTGCTCGCCCGGGTGCGGAAAGCCCGATGGCTTCGATATACACGAGCTCCTCGATCGAGAATGCGTCGTGAACCTCGACCACGTCGAGGTCCGCCACGGATATGCCCGCCGCGTCGAGAGCGAGTTCCGTGGTCTCACGCGTCAGTTCCGCGTCAGGGAAGGAACCGTCGGGATAGACCCTCTCGCTTCGCGAAACCGAGGCGGCGATCCTGATCGCCCGAGAGCGGTCCAGGTTCAGCCTTTCGATCGCCGCTTCAGAAGCCACGATGACCGCCGCAGCGCCTTCCCCGACCGGGCAGCACTGGTGCTTGGTGAGGGGTCCCGATATCGGCGCTTCCGCGAGGATCTCCTCAGCGGTGATGGAATCGTGCCGCTGAGCAGCCGCGTTGCGAAGTCCGTTCGCGTGATTCTTCGCAGACACCCGGGCGAGCGCTTCGGAACCGACTCCGTTCTCCCGGAGATAGCGCGCCGCAAGAAGGGCGAAGTGCGAGATCGGGGCCACCAGCCCATCAACGAGATCGACGTGCCCCGATTCCCGGAATCCGTCGGATCGCATCGCAGGCTTGTCCACCCCGATCGCGATGCTGATCTCCGCGTTCCCGGACAGGACATCCAGATACGCCTGACGCACCGCCTGAGAACCGGACGCCGACGCGTTCTCCACCTGAGCGATCGGGATGCCGGTCGCGCCGAGATGCCTCAGCATGGGGCGGCCGACGGCGGCTCCGATCAAAGCGGTCCCCACGTATGCGGAGTCGACGTCGGCCCAGGTGATACCCGCGTCGCCGAGCGCCTGCCGCACCGCCGCGAGGCCCAAGCTGGTGTAGGGGGTGCTGGTCGGACTCTGGTAGGGATGAATCCCGACGCCGACGACGCGGACTCCGCTCACGTTCATGGTGTTCATTCGCTTACCTTCCGCGGTCCGAAGACCACCCATTCGCCGCCTTCGGCGGTGGTCGTGAGTCGTCCCCGCACCGCAACCCCGTGTCGGACATCCTCGTCGACGAGCGCCCGTATAGTAAGGCCGCCGCCGAGGTCGATGGATCCGATGCAGAACGGGGCGCTGATCCCCGGACCTCGATGTCTGGCCACGACAACAGTGTCGATGACTGTCCCCTCGGCGGGTGTCAGAACCGGAAGAACATCGTCGCCGTGCGCGCCGCAGGACTGGCACCCGAACTCCTCCCGCGGGAACGAGCGGCGGCCATCCTGTCCGCACAGTCCGGTCCTGAGGTCGAGGTTCCCGTCAGCGGACGAGACGGTCAGGAGAGCCGCGGGGCTCTCTTCGTGTTCAGTCACCTCAGACTCCTACTGGTTCAGGGAATAGCCGCCGTTCACCGGGTAGGTCTGCCCGGTGACCCACGACGCGGCGTCCGACGAGAGGAACAGGATCATGTTGGCCGCGTCCTCCGGCTCGCCGAATCGACGAATGACGTACCTCTTGAGCTGCTGCTTGGCTGCTTCTTCGTCGGCCAATGCCTCAGCAACGAACGGGGTTCGGGTCGCGGCAATCGCGATATTGTTCGCCGTGATGTTGTAGCGGCCGACGCTCCGGGCGATGCCGCGCATGAATCCGGCAGCGCCTGCTTTTGCCCCGGAATAGATCTCGAGGGCGGGCTCGCCGACACGGCCGGCGTCGGAGATGACAGTGACGATCCGGCCGTATCCTCGCTCAACCATCCCGGGAAGAGCGTGGCGCGTGCAGTTGAGCACGCCGTACAGGTTCACCTGAAGGTACTTGTCCCAGTCACTCCGGTCCTGCGTCCAGAAGGGCGGATCGAAGCCGGGGCCACCGCTCGGCCCCGCGTTGCCCGCGTTGTTCACCAGGATGTCGATGCCGCCGAGTGCGTCCGAGGCCTGAGCGAAGAGGCCGGCAACGCCGTCATAGTCACTCACGTCTCCTTGCAGTGCCAGCGCCGTGACGCCGAGTGCTTCCACCTCCGCGGCCACGGCTTCAGCGCGCTCCAGGTTGAAGTCGTTGACGACGATGGCGCCCGCCCCGTGCTCGGCGAAATGAAGTGCGACTTGCCGCCCCACTCCCCGGCCCGCTCCGGTGATGAACGCCGTCCTCCCCTTGAGATCCACGATGTCGGTCATGTCCTTGCCTTCCCGGCCTGACGGCCTCTTTGCCGATAAAACGAGAGCCTCAACCTCGCCTGAGATCGCGAGCTGAGGTATGTTGTTCCAGATCGAATGATCATAGCTTAGATCATCTACTATGGACACACACAAGGGCAAGGAGCAGCGATGCGAGCGGACAGCATGACCGAGATCAGCGTCGAACAACGCGGCGATGCGCGGTGGATCACTCTCGATAGACCCGAACGGAGGAATGCGATCTCACCGGTGATGCTCGATGAGATCGATCAGGCCGTACGGGCGGCCGAGCAGGACCGATCCGTACGAGTTCTCGTGTTCGCCGCATCCGGATCGGTCTTCTGTGCGGGAGCCGACCTCGGCGACGCCGAGGCCCTCCCGGACTCCGCGCTGCTCGAGCGCTCGACCGCCTTGATGAACCGCATCGAGGACTTCCCCCAGCCCGTGGTGGCGATGGTTCAGGGGCTCGCCTGCGCCGGCGGCGTCGAGCTGCTCTTGGCGTGCGACCTCATCGTCGCCTCCGACCGCGCGGCGTTCGCCGACATCCACTCGACGGTCGGACTCATCCCCGGTGCGGGCGGGGTATGGCGCCTGGTGCGCCGAGTCGGGCTCGCCTGGGCCAAGCAGATGATGTATTCGGGAGACATCTACTCCTCAGAAGACATGTACGTCGCAGGCTTCGTGAACGAGGTCACACCCGCCGATCAGCTTGAGACTCGAACGGTCGGCCTCGTCGACATGCTCAGTTCCCGCTCACCGCTCGCCCTTGCGGCGATGAAGCGATTGGCCAATGGCGCACTCGATGCCACACGAGAGGAACACATGTCGGCTGCCCTCGCCGAGAACGACCGCCATCTCCGCACCACGGACGGCGGCGAGGGACTCGCCGCCATGTCCGAGAAGCGCCAACCCGTGTACGTGTGGCAGTAACAGCCCAACATCAATGCACCAACAACAGGAGAAGACCATGACTCACCCCGACACCGCGCAGGACGACCTGACGACGGCGCCGTTCACCTTCACCGAGCACCAACAGCGATTCGCCACGGATGTTCGCGCATTCGCAGATTCGATCGCCCCCGGATACGCCGAACGAGCCGTATCCGAGGAGTTCTTCTGGGAGATTCACCGCGAGATCGCGTCACGTGGCTGGCTCGGCGTCACGCTTCCGCGAGAACTCGGCGGGATGGGTGAGCCGGCTGTCACCGCCGGTCTGCTGATGGAGAACATCGGCAGCGCCGACTTCAACGTCGGCCTCTCGATCTTCGCGGGGATCTGCAATTCCGGGCTCCTGGGGCAGTTCGCGACGGAGCGCGTGCGCGACGAATGGCTGCCGGCCGTCCTGTCGGGTGAACGCCTCGTAGGATTCGCCCTCACCGAACCGGGCGCAGGTTCGGACGCTCGCGGGATCCAAACACGAGCCGAGCGCACCGCGGATGGCTGGAGGCTGAACGGAAGCAAGACCTCATCCGGTCTCGCTGCGATCGGCGATGCCAGCATCGTGTTCGCCCGCACAGGCGATGGTCCGAACGATATCTCCGTGTTCCTCGTCCCGTTCGACGCTCGGGGAGTCACTCCCGGCCGCATTCCGAGCCGCGGCGGGAAGCCGATCGGTCGTGGAACCGTGGAGATGGAGGATGTGGTGGTCCCGGAGGATCATCTCCTGGGTGAGATCGGCACCGGCTTCTCGATGATCGCAAAGACATTCGACTACACGCGATCACTGCTGGGACTTCTCGGCTACGGCGTCGCGACAACCGCGCTGCGGATGGCCACTGACTTCGCAGTCGAGCGAAAGACCTTCGGACAGCCGCTCTACCATCACCAGGGCGTCTCTTTCGTGGTCGCCGAGGAGCTCGCGCGCCTTGAAGCGGTGCGCTGGCTCGCCTATCGCGCGCTCGCGCTCCGAGACGCCGGGCTCCCTCACACGAAAGAAGCAGCGATGGTGAAGTGGCTCGGCCCTCGAACCGCGTTCGACGCGGTTCGGGAGGCAGTGATCCTGCACGGCCACCGCGGCTACTCCGACCTGCTTCCGCTGCAGCAGATGCTCCTGGATCTCGAGGGGCTGGAGATCGGCGACGGCACCCCGCAGATTCAGAAGCTCATCATCGCCCGCGAGGTGTTCGGGGCGGCGAAGCGGGACGCGACGCAGCAGTAGTGGACGCCACAGCACCGCGGCATCTCCTGCGGGAGTCAGGGAGCGGACGGTGATGAGGCCGTCATCGTGATCCACAGGAACGTCCCGGGTCGGCCACGAGGGCCGACCCGGGACGTTCCTGTACCAGGCGGAAGAACGGGCTTCGTTCCGCCCCCGCTCACTTGCCGGGGCAGAGTTCAGCCGTCATCGAGTGCGATCACTGCGTGAGCTGGCGTGCCTGGCCGCGAAACTCAGCAACCACTGATTCTCCGACTCGGACTGTGACGTCGACCAGAGCATTCGCGCCCCATTCGGTGGTCGCGCGGGCCACCGCCACGAGCTCCTCACCCAGCCGCGCCGGGGATATGAAGGAGATGTGCGCCCACGTCGTCGCCCCGGCCTGCGGCAGTATCGCCGCTCGCGCGAGCGCACAATCTGCGATCGCGAAGAGAACACCCCCGTGCACGAATCCGGCGGCGTTCAGATGGCGTCGTTCGGCTTTCGCAACAAGTATCGCCTCGCCCCGGGTCTGGGATTCGACCGTTGCACCCAGCCAGTCCTCGACGGGCTGAGGACCTGCTGCCAGCGGTACTTGCTCTCGCGCGCCTGTATTCGTTGCCGAGGTCGTGCTCGACATCTCAGCCCAGCGCCCCATCCGCGAAAAGGTCCGAGACACTCTCAGGCATAGCGTCGAGCCCACCGTACGTCTCGAAGATCTGGAGGTATTCCTCGACGACCGCAGCGACCATGTCCATCGAGTAGGAAGGCAGCGCGCCTGCCGCCAACGCGCTCTCCGGCACGCCAGTGTTCTCCACCAGCGTCTCGAGCAGGGCCTCCTCATTCGCGGGGTCGTTGATCCACTCGATTGCGGAGGCGATCGACGTGCGGAACGCCTCCACCGTCTGCGCATTCGTCTCCGCGTAGTCCCGTGAGGTGACGAACGAAAGATTGGGGCTCCCCTCGGTCACCGAGGCGCCGGGAAAGCCAATCGCCCTCACACCTCCCGCCTGGAGCGCGGTGGTCAGAAACGGCTCGATCAGGGTAGAGCTCGTCACGCTTCCGTTGAGGACGAGCTCTGCACCCTGCGGGTAGGGAACGTTCTGGTAGTCGGGGGCGTCCACGTCGCCCCCGGATTCCGCCATGGCGTTCCTGGTGAGAATGTCGGTGACGTTGCCGACGCCGTTCACACCGATCACGTTCCCGGAGCGAGCCAGCTCCGCCAGGTTCTCAGGCCCGTCCTCCCTGACGATGGTTCCGAGGTACTGGTCGTCGGGACCATCGGTATCGGTGCTCCCAGCGACGACGACCAGTTCGATGCCCTGGCTTTGCCCCTGGGCCACGTTGATCACGCTCGACACACCGAACTGGAACTCGCCGCTAGCAATCAACGCCGCGGATTGCGCGGACGTCGGCGGGGCTGGTTCCAGGGCGACGTCGAGCAGGTTCTCTTCGAAGTAGCCCTGCTCGATCGCAACCCACACCGGAGCGAAGTCAGCGATCGGGAAGACCGGGATCGAGATGCTCGTGGGCGCACCAGGTGCGCTCTCGGGCGCAGGGGCACCGCCCGCACACCCCGTCAACAGCATCGCCGCCCCGGCAGCTGACGCGGTCAGTGCTCGTGTCTTGATTCGCTTCATGTGCTTCTCCTCATTGAGATCTCGCAGATCAGACTGTCGTCCGTCGGCAGATGCTCCCACCGACGAGGATGATTGTCAAGATTCGAATCATCTCACCCCTAACTTCGTCCTCCTCTCTCCACTAATTGTTACATGTCAGATGATTCGAGCTTTGACTTTTTTGTCATCTACCGGATACTGAGAGAGGTTGGCGGGCCCTCCGCGAAGATGCTTCGGATCCCCGCCACCTGTCGTTCGCACTCGATGAGGAGGCCCCAGATGGATCAGATCACGGCACCTGAGAAGCATGCGTCGGTCACGCTGCGCATGCGCGATGTGGGCGTCACCTATCGAACCCCAGCCGGCTCCAAGGAAGTCCTCAGCGCCATCAACCTCGACGTGAGACAGGGGGAGTTCGTCTGCATCGTCGGCCCATCGGGGACCGGCAAGACGACGCTGATCCGCTGCATCGCCGGCCTGATGTCGACGACCGCCGGCTCCGTCGAACTCGACGAGCAGACGGTCTCCGGCCCGCCGGTGAACCTCGCGCTGGTCTCTCAGGATTACAGCCGCTCCCTCATGCCCTGGCTTCGAATCGATGACAATGTCGCGTTGCCGCTGCGGGGGAAAGGCATCAAGAGGCACGAGATCGACAGGAGAGTGGCCTCGGCGCTCAGTGCCGTCAACCTCACGAACGCTGCCAGGGCGTATCCCTGGCAACTCTCGGGCGGGATGCAGCAGCGTGCAGCGATCGCCCGCGCACTCGCGTATGGACCAGAAGTCATGGTGTTGGACGAGCCGTTCGCTTCGGTGGACGCTCAGACCCGAGCGGAACTCGAGGATCTGATGCGCACCCTTCAGTCCGAGAATGGGATGACTGTCCTCCTCGTCACGCACGACATCGATGAGTCGGTCTACTTGGCCGACCGAGTCGTCGTCCTCGGAGGGTCCCCTGCAACTGTTCATACGGAACTCGACATCGAGCTCGGAGATTCGCGCGACCATCTCGCTACGAAGGCGCTGCCCGAGTTCACCCGGTACCGATCAGAGATCCTCGCCTGCATCCGCAGCGCACGCCTCGACGCAGGTGCCCAATGATGAGTGCGAATCTCCGATTCCGGGCGCCGGCACGGGCGGGCAGGATCAGCAGCCAGGGTGCGGCCGCCGCACTCGAACGCAGCCTGCCGCTGCGCGCTTCGGCGCAGCTCGGCGTGCTCGCGATCATCGTTGCGGTCTACGCAGGAATCACCACTGCGGCACCCTCACTTCAGCGAAGCTTCCCCACCGTCACCGACCTGGCGGTCGCGGCCGCACACGTCATGACGAGCACGAGTTTCTGGTCCGCGGCAGGTGTGACGTTGCAGGCAGCAGGCCTCGGGTTGCTGATCTCATTGATCGCCGGCAGCGTGATCGGCGTCGTCCTCTCGCTGCATAGAAACGCCTATCGGTCGGCTCAGTTCGTGCTGGATTTCATGCGGACGGTGCCCCCGCTCGCCTTCATCCCCGTCGGTCTGCTCCTGCTCGGCCCGACCGTTCGCATGGAAGTCACGCTGATCGTCGCGTCGGCGGTGTGGCCCGTCATCATCCAGGTCTACTTCGGCGTGCGGAACATCGATCCGAGACTGCTCGAAACCGCACGCTCGTACAACATCTCGCCGATCCGCCGCATCCTATTCATCGTCGCTCCAGCGATCGCACCCTCATTCGCGACTGCAGTGCGACTCTCCGCAACCATGTGCCTGCTGCTCGCGGTCGGAACCGAGCTCCTTGCGACTGGCTCAGGTCTCGGGTTTCTCGTCGGCTGGTACCAGCAGGCGACTCTCGTCGGCGAGATGTACGTCACCATCGCCATCGTCGGACTCATCGGGGTCGCGATCAACGGAATCCTGAATCTCATCGAGCACCGCGCGCTCGCATGGCACCGTCACGAGGTGAAGACGCAATGAGCGAGACCAAGACCACAAACAGAATCACGGCTGCCCTCATCAAGGCGTGGCTTCCGCTGTCGTTGGTGGCCGTCTGGGCGGTCGGCAGCACCGCCGCCCCGTCACCGTTCTTCCCACCCTTGCGGATCATCCTGGAGCGATTCTGGACCGTCTGGCTGGGCGAGGGCTTCGTCGAGCATGTCCTCCCCAGCTTGCTGAACCTCGCGATCGGCTTCGCGATCGCCCTGGTCATCGGGATCGCTGCCGGGAGCCTTCTCGCTCTGATGCCGACCGCGGCCCTCCTCGCGAACCCCTTCCTCCAGTTCCTCCGCGCGATGCCGAGCATCGCGCTCCTCCCCGTCGCACTCGTCCTCTTCGGAACCGGCATGGAGGCGAGGGTTGCGCTCATCGCCTACGGCGCAATCTGGCCGATTCTTCTCAACACGACCGACGGAATCACATCCATCCATCCCGGTGTGCGCCAGGCAACCCGGTCGTATCGGTTCACGCGCGCGAACACCTACTTCCGAGTCCTCCTCCCGGGCAGCTTCCCTCAGATCTCGCTCGGCATCCGCCTGAGCCTCTCGATCGCGCTCGTCCTCATGATCGGCAGTGAGTTCTATGGTGCAATCAATGGCATCGGCGCGTACGTACTGCAGTCGCAGCTGATGTTCCGCACAGCGGACATGTGGTCTGGCGTGATCCTCCTCGGCCTCCTCGGATACCTGCTCAGTACCGGATACGGCTACGTCGAAGACCGACTGCTGCGCTGGCGCGAGCCGAGCTGAATCAGCCTGACTCCCGCTCCTTGGTCACCGCACGTCGTCGGCGCGGACTCTCTCCAGCATCCGCCGCAGCAGAGCATTGAGCTCGCGGGTTTCGTCCGGCGCCATCCCCTCGAGGATGAGATCTTCGCCGCGTTGTGAGATCGGCTTCATCACGTGATGCATCTCGACCCCGGCCTCGGTCAGGAACATCGGTCGGGATCCACGTGGCCCCTCCCCGAGCAGGATCAGACGGCGATCGGCGAGCGTGCTCACGCTCTTCGAGATGACCGCCTTGTTCACGCCGAGGAACTCCGACACCTCGCTCGCGGATGCACCCGGCCGAATGGCGAGCGCCGAGACGATGCGCCAGTCATTCGTGCCAAGCCCCACCTCACGACGTAGCTCCTGCGACTCTCGCCAGACGAGCGCGTTCGAGAGGAGCGCCAGCAGGCGCGGCGTGAACTCGTCGGTCGCGAGGGCGTCGTCGAGAGGCTCCGTCCGGGCCCCCGCTGGCACCTTGCGGCGCGCCCCGATCGCCTCGTCCGCTGCGTCGGTCATCTCACTCTCCCCTCGACGGCGACGACGGTCGCCGTGCGCTCATTGTGTCAGGCACGGGCCGCTTCCCCACGTCTGCATCACCGTTGAACCTGTTTAATCACATTCTTGTTTACACCTAAACCAGATCCTGCTACGGTCCTGAACATCGGCCGCCGACGGAGGCGACCGACCCAGTGCGACCGTCGACGACGACATCCGCGCATGTCACGTCGACCTCAAAGATGAGGAGGCACGAAGATGACCCAGACGTCCCTCGATTCCGGGCCGCGACACGACGTCGCCGAGCTCGAGGATCTCGCGTACGAGCTGCGCAGGAAGCTGCTCGAGCTCTGCGGCACCTACGAGGGTGCCGTGCACATCGGCGGTGACATGTCAGTGGCCGACATCCTCACGGCCCTGTTCCACCACGGCCTGAGGATCGATCCCGACGACATCCGGAATCCCGCTCGCGACCGCTTCGTCCTCAGCAAGGGACACGCCGCGGTCTGCATGTACATCGCGATGGCCATGCGCGGATTCTTCGACTACGACGACATCGTCGCCACCTACGGGCAGCTCGACAGCGCCTATGGCATGCACCCCTGCAAGGTGCAGCTGCCGGGCGTCGAGGCGTCGACCGGTTCCCTCGGCCACGGACTCCCTCTCGCCGTCGGCATGGCGCTCGGCGCCCGGCATCGCCGCGAGGACCACCGCGTGGTCACGCTTCTCGGCGACGGCGAAACCGGCGAAGGATCCGTGTGGGAGGCCGTGATGGCCGGGCGCAGCAACAAGCTCGGCAATCTGGTGGCCTTCGTCGACCGCAATCGACAGCTCATGACGAGCTTCGCGGAGGAGCGCGTCGCGTTCGAGCCCTACCCGGACAAGTGGCGAGCCTTCGGCTGGAACGTCATCGAGATCGACGGCCACGACATGTCGCAGCTCGTGGGCGCGATCGACGCCCTCCCCGCGCCCGACAGCGACACCCCGACGGTCATCATCTGCGAGACGGTCAAGGGCAAGGGCGTCGACTTCATGGAGCGCAATCTCGCATGGCACGCGGGATCGCTCGGCAAAGAGGACCTCGAGCGCGCGCTCGCGTCGCTCGAGGCATCGCGAGAGAAGGAGACGGTCTGATGCCTCAGACGTTCACATTCGGAGAGATGCTCTCGGCGCGCTCCGTCATCGGATCCACGCTCGCCGAGCTCGGTCAGACACACGACAATCTGTGGGTGCTGACGCCCGACATCGGCGCGACGCTCGTCGAGTTCCGCGACACCTTCCCCGACCGCTTCGTCGACGTCGGGCTCGCGGAGCAGGCGTGCGTGGGCGTCGCGGCGGGCCTCGCCTACGACGGCAACATCCCCGTCGTATCCGGCATGCTGCCGTTCCTGTCGATGCGCGCGCTCGAGCAGGTCCGCTCCGACATCTGCTATCCGAATCTTCCTGTCAAGATCATCGGCACGCACGGCGGACTCGTCGGCAACGGCGGATCCACGCACTACGCCGTCGAGGATCTCAGCCTCATGTGCTCGCTGACGAACATGACGGTCACCTCCATCGGCGACCCCGGCATGGTCGGCGAGGTCATCCGCCAGTCGATGGAGATGGACGGGCCGATCTACATCCGGCTCGCGGTCGGCAAGAAGGACAAGGTGCTCTACGCACCCGGCGAGCACGATGTGCGCATCGGGAAGGGCATCGTCGCGCGCGAGGGATCCGATGTGACGCTGTTCACACACGGCACCACGGTCGCTCAGGCGCTCGAAGCCGCCGAACTGCTCTCGGACGAGGGTGTGTCCGTGCGCGTGATCGACATGTTCACGCTCAAGCCGATCGACGCCGATCTCGTCGAGCAGAGCGTGGCAGAGACCGGCGGGCGGATCGTCGTGCTCGAGGACCATCTCGCGTACGGCGGACTCGCGACGCGCGTCGCCGACGTGCTCGCCGACCGCGGCATCCCGCAGACCTCGTTCGAACGACTCGGCATTCCGCAGGTCTACGCGGGATTCGGCGAAGACGAGCAGCTGCGCGACAAGCACGGGTACGGCCTGTCCGCGACCGTCGACGCGCTCCGGCGCGCCGCCGGCCGAGCCGCGGCGGCGTGAGGAGAACCGCATGAAGACTGTCGCCGTCACGAAGATCGGCAGCCTCAGAGATCCGGATCCCGCCGCCCGCGGTGAGATCGGAGTCGTCGACTTCCCTCAGCCCGAGCTGGGTCCGGAGGACGTGCGGATCCGCGTCGCCTACGCCGCGATCTGCGGGTCCGATCCGCACCTGGCGGAGGGCTTCTTCGGCACCGATGTGCCGATCGGCCTCGGCCACGAGATCTCCGGCGTCGTCGAGGCCCTCGGCGAGCGCGCGACCCGAGGCGGCCTCGCCGTGGGAGATCGTGTCGCGGGCAACTTCCTGCGCTTCTGCGGCGCGTGCCGCGCCTGCCAGACGGGGACGCAGCAGTTCTGCGAGAACATCCAGGAGTACAACCGTCCCGGCATGGCCGAGACGATCACGTGGCACGAGTCGCAGGTGCAGCGCCTCCCGGACGACGTCTCGCTCCTGAGCGGTTGCCTGCTCGAGCCGACCTCGGTCGCCGTGCGCATCGCCGACAAGACGCGGATCCGCGTCGGCGATCGCGTGGCGATCTGCGGCGGTGGGCCGATCGGGCAGCTCGCGCTGCAGGTGCTTGCCCGCTGCGGCGCGACCTCGCTCACGCTCATCGAACCGATCGCGGAGCGCCGCGAGATGGCTCTCCGTCACGGCGCGTCCCACGTGATCGACCCGACGACGGAGGACCAGCTTGCGCGCGCCGAGGAGATCACGGCGGGCAGCGGATTCGATGTCGTCATCGACGCCTCCGGCTCTCCCCGTGCCGTCCGGGGCCTGCTCGATATCGCGGCGAAGGGCGCGACCGTCGTGTACGGCGCGATGTACCCCGAGGCGTACGAGATGCCGCTGAACCTGTCCGACTACCTCTACCTCAAGGAGCTCACCCTGACGGGCGTGTTCGTGTCGCCGTACGCGTTCCCCCGCGCCCTGCAGCTGCTGCCGCAGCTCGATCTCGACGAGTTCACGGCGTCGGTCTTCGACATCGATGACGCGGCGGAGGCGTTCCGCACTCACGTGTCGGGCGCGCACCCCAAGGTCGTCCTCCGCTGCAACGACATAGCGGACGAGGCTCTGCGATGACCGCTGTCGCCGTCGCCGCCGAGCCTCTCGCCCTCGAAGTATGCGGCATCACCAAGCACTTCGACGGCGTGCAGGCGCTGGGCGGGGTCGACCTCGATGTCCGCGCCGGGGAGGTGCACGCTCTCCTCGGAGAGAACGGTGCAGGAAAGTCGACGCTCATCAAGGTCGTCACGGGCGTGCACCGGCCGGACAGCGGCGAGGTCCGCGTCAACGGCGAAGACGCCGACTTCCCCGACGTGCGCTCGGCGAACCGGGCCGGCGTGGTCGCGCTCTATCAGGAGCTGTCCATCATCCCGTCGATCAGCGTCGCCGAGAACATCGCGCTCGCGGCGGGCGCGCCGTCCGCGGGCGGCGTCGTCAACTGGGCCGAGATGCGCCGTCAGGCGCAGCGCCAGCTCGACCGTCTCGGGCAGCGGATTCCGCTCCGCGCGCTCGCTGGCGATCTCTCTCCTGTCCAGCAGACGATGGTCTCGGTCGCGCGGGCACTGTCGATCGATGCGAGGGTGCTGATCCTCGACGAGCCGACCGCCTCGCTGACCGATTCCGAGATCGAGGATCTTTTCGCCGTGGTCCGGCGCCTTCGCGAGGACGGTGTCGCGATCGTGTACGTCTCGCACCGCCTCGAGGAGGTCTTCGAGGTCTGCGACCGCCTCACCGTGATGCGCAACGGCCGGACGGTCGTGACCCAGGACGTGGCCGAGTCGTCGATCGAGCAGGTGATCACGTTCATGGTCGGCCGCGAGCAGAGCGACATCTATCCGCCGCGCGGCTCGGCGAGCGAGGAGATCGTGCTGTGCGTCGAGGGCCTGGCCGGTCGGCGCGTCCGGGATGCGTCCTTCGCCGCGCGCCGAGGCGAGGTCGTCGGAATCGGCGGCCTCGCGGGATCCGGGCGCAGCGAACTGCTGCGGCTCCTCGCCGGCGCGCAGAAGCGCACGGGCGGCAGCGTCTCGGTCGCGGGCCAGCCGTACGGCGGCGGAGTGGGCCGGGCGCTCGCATCCGGCGTCGCCCTCGTCCCGGAGGAACGCCGCAGTCAGGGCGTGATCCTGTCGAGCGGGATCGACGAGAACATCTCGATCCCGAACCTCCGCGCCGTCGCCCCGGGCGGGATCGTCTCGACCCGCCGGATCGGCGCCCTCGCTCGCGAGGGAATGGCGAAGCTGAAGGTCAAGGCTGCGGGGGTCCGACAGCCCGACGGACAGCTCTCCGGCGGCAATCAGCAGAAGATCGTGCTCGCGAAGATGCTCGCGCGGAGCCCGCAAGTCCTCCTCATGGACGAGCCGACCCGCGGCATCGACGTCGGCACGAAGGTCGAGATCTACCGGCTCATCCGCGGGCTCGCGGCCGAAGGGACGACCGTCGTCTTCGTCAGCAGTGAGATCCCTGAGCTGATCGGCCTCTCCGATCGCATCCTCGTCACGCACGAGGGCCAGCTCGCCGGCGAACTCGACGCCGCCGCGGCGGACGAAGAAGCCGTCCTGAACCTCGCATACGGAAGGAGCGCCTGACATGGCGCAGACGGAAACCCTCAAAGTGGAGGCCGCCGCACCGACGCGACGCGGCGTGCCCGGATGGGTGTGGCAGAGCAGCACGATCATCGCCCTCGCCGTGCTCGTGATCGTCTTCACGATCATCGGCGGCGGAGTGTTCCTTTCGCCACAGAACATCACGAACATCGCATACCAGATCGCAGTCCTGGCGATCATCGCCGTCGCCCAGACGATCGTCATGGTCGTCGGTGACTTCGATCTCTCCGTGGGCACGACGGCGACCCTCGCCGGAGCGACGGCGGCCGCCCTCATGATCGGCGGAACCCCCATCCCGCTCGCGATCGTCGCGGCCATCGCCGTCGGCGCCCTGATCGGGCTCGCCAACGGCACGCTGGTGGCGTACTTCGGCATCTCACCGTTCATCACGACGCTCGCGATGATGACGACCTGCGGCGGCCTCACGCTGATCGTCACCGGCGGGACGACGCTCTACGGCTGGCCCGAGGTGTTCGGAGTCATCGGACAGGCACGGCTGAACGGCATCCCGTTCCCCGTCTTCTACGCGATCATCGTCGCGGTGCTCATCTGGCTCGTCCTGCGCTTCACGACGATCGGGCGCAAGTGGTACGCGATCGGCGGCAACGCCGAGGTCGCGCGGCTCTCCGGCGTCGCGGTGCGCCCGACGCGCATGCTCGCCTTCGTGTCGGCCGGCGCCCTGTCGGCCCTCGCCGGTGTGATCCTCGTGAGCCGCCTCGGCAGCGCCGGGTCCGGCGGCGCCGAGTCGATGATGATGTACGCGGTCGCGGCCACGTTCCTCGGCATGACGCTGCTGCGCTCCGGGCGCGCGAACGTCGGCGGCACCATGATCGGCGTCCTCATCATCGGCGTTGTCCAGAACGGCCTGAACCTCGTCGGCGTCAACACCTACATCCAGCAGGTCCTCATCGGCGCGATCATCATCGCCGCCGTGCTCTTATCGAGCATGAAGCAGAGATCCGGGTCCTGACACCGCTCTTCTTTTCCCCCGCCGCCGCTCCCGCGGGGCACGGCGGCACACAGCATCACCGATACGAAGGAGTTTCACGATGCGAAAGACATTTCAGACACGGCGGATCGCCGCCCTGGGCATCGGCGCCCTCGCCCTCGCTGCGCTCACCGGGTGCAGCGTCGACACCGGCATGGGCTCGAGTTCCGGGGACGGAGGCGAGAAGACCGACGGAATGGGCGGCGACGACACGTTCACGGTCGCCGCGTTCACGGCCGGCTACGGCACCCCGGCCGGAAAGCTCAGCCTGGACGACTTCGTCGAGAAGGCCGAGGCGAAGGGCTGGGACGTGACTTTGTACACGAGCGCGTTCGACTACGACAAGCTGGGGAGCGACGTGCAGGCCGCCGTCGCGCAGGGTGCGGACGCGATCCTCGCCGGCTTCCCCGACCCGCGGCAGATCGCACCGATCGTGCAGGCTGCGAACGACGCGGACATCCCGATCTTCTCGATCGACGGCGGCGTCGAGGCGAACGACGACTTCGTCATCGACGTCACCTATGACCAGGATGCGATGGCGCAGCAGACGATCGACGCGCTCGAGGAGGCCATGGGCGGTCTCGAGGGCAAGGACGTCATGGTGATCGGCCACGATCCTCATGTGGGGATCCACACCCGCAGCAATCTCGCGCTCGGCATCTTCGAGGACAGCGGCGCGAACGTCGTGGGCGGCGAGATCAAGCAGGTCCTCGATCCCGGCACGAGCCGCACCGAGGCGCTCAACTTCGTCACCGACTACCTCCAGTCCAACCCCGACGGCCTCGACGGCGTCTGGGCCGGCTGGGACGACGCGGCGCTCGGCGCCGTGCAGGCCATCGAAGAGACCGGCGAAGACGACATCTACGTCACCGGCGTCGACGCGCTGGCGCAGACGACCGAGAAGATCGCTGAAGGCAGCCCGATGTACGCGACAGCGTCGCAGGACTGGATCGCCGTCGTCGACGAGCTCATCGGGACCCTCGAGGATTACGCGGCGAGCGCCGAACTGCCCGATGAGCCATTCGTCGCGCTCGAGCCGCACATCGTCGACCCGAGCAACGTCGACGACTTCGAGCCGACGCTGGGCGTGGCCGAATGACCCTCATCCGCACAGTCAGGAGAAGCGCATGACCCTCACGAACAAGACCGCCATCATCACGGGCGGGGCGGGCGGCATCGGCCGCGCCACGGTCCATCGGTATGTGAGGGATGGCGCGAAGGTGCTCGTCGCCGATCTCGATCTCGCGGCCGCCCAGTCGGTCGTCAACGAGGTCGAGGCAGACGGTCACGCCGGCACCGCTGTCGCCCACGCCGTCGACGTCTCGGACTTCTCGCAGGTCGAGCAGATGGTGCAGGCTGCAGTCGACGCCTTCGGTGGCGTCGACGTCATCTTCAACAACGCGGGCATCGCCGGCGGCAAGCCGCTGCTCGAGCACGACATCGAGGCCGACTACCACCGCATGATCCGGATCGACCAGGACGGCGTCTACTACGGCATCCTCGCGGCGGGCCGCCAGATGGCGAAACAGGGCCGCGGCGGCGTGATCATCAACACCTCGTCGGTCTACGGCCTTGACGCGGCGGAGCTTTCGTTCACCTACAGCGCCGCGAAGGCCGCCGTGATCTCGTTCACGCGCTCGGCGGCGTACGAGCTCGCCGAGCACGGGATCCGGTCCGTCGCGATCACGCCCGGACGGGTCGCGACGCCGATCATCAATCAGTTCAGCGACGAACTCAAGCAGACGTTCGCCGCGGAGCAGATGCGCGGCAGGCTCACCGACCCCGACGAGATCGCCGATGTCGTGGCCTTCCTCGGATCGGACGAGTCGCGGGTCATCAACGGCACGGTCGTGAACGTCGAGGACGGGTACTCGGTGTTCAAGCAGCGCCTCGAACTGCCGGAGTTCTGACGTGTCGCCCCGCCAAGAGACGCTGCCGGCGGATCTCGACGTCGCCTGCCATCTCAACGTGCTCGTCGCGGACCCCGCATCCGACGGCGTCGAGGCAGCTCTCGACACACTGGCCGCCCACGGGTACCGTCGCGTCGTTCTGCCTCCCGTCGATCCCCGCTCCTTCGACGCCGGCCGGCTGCGCGCACTCTGCGACGCACGAGGGATCACAGCGATCCCGATCGCGGTGCAGACGCCCGAGGCCGACGTGTCGTCCGCGAACCCGTGGGTGCGGCAGGCGGGCAGCGCCGCCCTGCGCGAGGCGCTCGACGTCGCCGAGTCGCTTGGCTCGGATCAGCTGAACGGCGTCCCCTACGGGCTGTTCGAGCGACCTGTAGGCGAGACGCCGAAAGACGCGTGGCGCCGCGCGGCGATCGCCGTCGGAGAGGTCGCCGACGAGGCGCACGCACGCGGGATCACGATGACGTTCGAGGTCCTCAATCGATACGAGACGGCGACGGTCAACACGGCCGAGCAAGCGATGCGGTTCTGCGCGGACAGCGGATCAGATCACCTCGGCATCCACCTCGACACGTTCCACATGGCGATCGAGGAGACCGACATCTCGGCCGCGATCCGCACGGCGCTCCCGCGTCTGCGGTACCTGGAGCTCGGACAGTCGGGACGCGGGCCCCTCGACACGGGCTCCGTCGACGTCGAAGTCATCGTGAGCCAGGCGATCGCCGACGGCTATCGCGGGAGGTGGGGTGTCGAGGCGTTCTCGGCCAGCCTGCTGCCCGGCATCGCTCGCGATTCGCTCGCGATCTGGCGTGCGACCTACGACGACGGGGCGGGCGTCGTCGCCGGCGCAGCCTCCGCCATCCGCCGCGGCGCCGAGCGCGCCGGGGCGAGCTGATGTCCTCTCCCCTGGCCCCACGCCGTGGAACGGCGCTTGTCGGCGACGCGCCCGGCACGGGAGACTGGGGACGAGGGTCCCACGAGAAACGACCGGGCCGCGCGCGGCCCACCACACCACGGAGAGGTGAGTGATCTGATGTCGAGTTCATCGGCGGCGACAGCCGCACGGACCGGCCTGTTCATCGGAGGCGAGGAGCGGTTCACCGAAGAAGTCCTCCGGATCCCGGATCCGGCGAAGCCCGGAACGATCGTCGGCGAGGCCGCATCGGCGAGCACCGACGACGTCGCCGAGGCGATCGCTTCGGCGCACGCGGCGTTCCGCGGCTGGTCCGGCCTCTCGGCTCAGGAACGGGCCGAGAAGATGGCCGAAGCCATCGCCGGGATCGCGGACGACCGCGACGCGGACGCCGCGATCCTCTCGCAGGAGAACGGCAAGATCCGCATGGAAGCGTGGGTCGACGCGCTCGTGTTCGAGATCCGCTGGCAGCTCGCGCTGCAGCTCGCCGACGAGGTCGACGCCGGCCGCACTCTCAAGCCAGAGCCGGGCACGCCCGTCACGACCGAGATCGGCTACCAGCCACTCGGCGTCGTCACGGTCATCGTCCCGTTCAACTGGCCGATCGCGATCCTCGGCGCCGCCCTGCCGCACGCACTGCTCGCGGGCAACACCGCGATCGTGAAGCCGCCGCCCTCCGCGCCGCTCGCCACGACGCGCGTCGTGCAGCGGGTCGCCGAGAAGCTGCCGCCCGGAGTGCTGAACGTCGTCACGGGCGAGGACGCGAACATGTCCGCGCTCATCCAGAGCCCCGACGTCGCGAAGGTCTGCTTCACCGGCAGTGTCGCGGGCGGCAAGAAGATGATGGAGATGGGCGCGTCGTCGCTCACGCGCGTGACGCTCGAGCTGGGCGGCAATGACGCGGCGATCATCACCGAGGACGCGGAGCTCGACGACACACACCTCGACCGGCTCTTCGCGGCGATCTACGACACGACCGGCCAGATCTGCATGAATGCGAAGCGCGTGTACGTGCATCGTTCGCGGATCGACGAGCTCGTCGCCGGCCTCGAGGCGCGTCTCGAGAAGACCGTGCTCGGCTACGGCCTCGACGAGGGGACCACGATGGGCCCGCTCCACCAGGCGGCGCAGAAGGAGTTCGTCGCGTCGCTCATCCAGGAGGCGAAGGACTCGGGCGCCGATGTGCGCGAATACGGCGAGCTGCCGGGCGGCGAGCTTGCGGACGGGAACTTCCTGCGGCCGGCGATCGTCGTCGACCCGGATCCGTCCCTCCGCGTCGTCACCGAGGAGCAGTTCGGACCCGTGATCCCCGTGATCCCCTTCGACGACGAGGAGGAGGCCGTCGCCTTCGCGAACGACACGTGGGGCGGTCTCTGCGGATCCGTGTGGACGGCGTCCCCCGAGACGGCGAAGCGCATCGGCTCGCAGCTCGTGTGCGGGTACGTGTGGGTCAACGACCACGGCGCGACGCGCCTCGACCTCCGGGCGCCGTTCGGCGGCATGAAGCAGTCGGGCTTCGGGCGCGAGCAGGGCATCGACGGAGTCCGGGCATTCCAGGACACCCGCTCGATCGCCACGATCGACCCGGAGGCTCTGGCTGCGATGGCGCACTGACTCGAGGGCAGCACGCGGCCCGTCCCCGGATCACGGGGGCGGGCCGCTGCGTGTTCGATCGCGGATATAGGCGACGATCGCCGATGCGCGGCGAAGGGCTGCGGGCATAGCTTCGGGTACGACTGCCCCGCCCACTCCACAGAGGATCACAGATGTCCCGTCTCCGCTCCCCCGGCACTCGACTCGCCGGGTTCGCCGCCGCCACGTCCCTCGCCGTCCTCGGCCTCGCCGCCCCGGCGCAAGCGGCCGACAACATCATCACCGACGGCACTACCGAGATCACCACCGGCGAATGGGTCTGCGACACCGCCGTGCACGTCGAAAAACTCGACGTCATCGGCGAGGTCACGCTGATCCTCGACGACGGATGCGATCTGACTGCGACCACGACGCAGACGAGTCCCGAGTCCGCCCCGATTCAGGTGGAATACGGGAACAGCCTCACCATTGACGGCACGGGATCACTCGACACCACAGGCTTCGAAAGCGCCGGCATCGGTGGCGGAGCCAGAGCTGGAAACGGAACAATCACGATCAACGGCGGCACCATCACCGCCACGAGTAGTTGGGGCGCCGGCATCGGCAGCGGCAACCTGCACCGGGGTGCGAGGGGCACCATCGCGATCAACGGCGGCACCATCACCACCACGAGTGATTGGGGTGCCGGGATCGGCGGCGGAGAGGGAAGCCACAGCGGACCCGTCACGATCAATGGCGGCACCATCACCGCCACGGGTGGATCGGGTGCCGGCATCGGCGGCGGCAACGGAGGAACAGGTACGGTCACCATCCACGACGGCCTCGTCTCAGCCACGAGCACGACCGGCGCGGGAATCGGCGGCGGCATCTATGCAGCTGGCAACGGTACGACCGTCGTCATCACCGGCGGAGACGTCACCGCGAGCGCCGACACGGGCGCCGCAGGCATCGGGACCGGACACCGAGTCTCGGGAGGATCCGGAGGCGTCGTGACGATCAGCGGAGACGCTTCGGTCACTGCGAACGGCGGTGACGCGACGAACTCTTCGACCGGCTCCGGTGCCGGAATCGGCACTGGACATGAGGAAGACGGGCCGACGGATGTGACGATCGCGACCACGGGCACTGTCACCGCCATCGGCGGCGAATCGGGCTTCGGGCACAGCGCAGGCGCCGCGATTGGCTCCGGCGGCGCGGCCACACACCGGCTCGTGACGACGTCCATCTCAGGAACCAGCGGCATCGCGTCGATCCTTCCCGTCGACATGGACCTCCCCGACGGGGCGGAACTCCCCGACGGAATGACACACGGCACGTTCTCCGTCCCCGTCGACGGATCCCTCACCTTCGCCGGATCGGCAACAGACCCGAGCGAGATCGCCCAGCTCTTCCTCGACGGCACCGAGGTGCACGCGACAGAGCACACGATCGCCACGCCCGATCAGGATCACGAACTCACCGCCACGGCGGTCACGTCGATCGTCGACGCGAGCATCGTCCTGGACGCCCCCGCCCGCGACGAGCCGCTCGCGGAGAGCGCCACCCCCGACCACGACACGTATACGGTCGACTCCGTCACCTGGGATCCGGCCGACTCACCCGCGTCTCCTGCGGCCGCCTACACCGCGACCGTCGTCCTCGCCCCGATCGACGGGCACGGCTTCACCGACGCGCCGACCGGAACCATCAACGGCGAACCGGCCGAAGCCACGAAGAACGCCGACGGCACGCTCACCCTCACCCGCGAGTTCCCGGCGACGGACAAGGCCGCACCGATGCTCACCCTCGACGCGGACCCCGCGACCGGCACCACGACGCCGGGCGACGTCGCGCTCACGGCGACCCTCACCGGTGCGTTCCCCGATATCGACGAACACGATGTTGAACTCACGGTCGACGGACCGGACGGCGTCGAGATCGTGTCGGCGCCCACCGACGAGAACGGCATCGCCACCTACACGCTCGACGCGCCCCGCTCCGGCGAGTACACGTTCGGCGCCGCTTTCGCCGGAGACGAGTCGAATCGTCCCGCCGACGCGGAGACCATCACCGGGTACGCCGTTTCGCCGATCCCCGTCGCCGAAGCGTCGGTGACGATCGACGCGCCGACGAGCGGATCCGGTCTGGCCGCCGACGCGACGCCCGACGACGAGACGTACACGGTCGACTCCGTCGCCTGGGGCCCGAACGACGCGGCCGCCGTCCCCGGCACGCCCTACACCGCGACCCTCACCCTGTCCCCCGCCGCCGAGCACACCTTCACAGACGATACCGCAGGCACCGTGAACGGCGAGCCGGCCGAGGCCGCCCTCGGCGAAGACGGCACCCTCACGCTCGTCGCCGAGTTCCCCGCGACGGCGAAGTCCGCGACCGAACTCGAACTGGACGTCGCTCCTCCGGATGGAGCCATGCAGCCGGGTGAGGTCACGCTCACCGCGACGCTGGCGGGCGCCTATCCGGACGACGCCGGCCACGAGATCACCTTCAGAGTGGAGGCGGCGGAGGCCACGGCGGGCATCTCGGCGGTCGACGCGCAGATCCTGACCGCCGTCACCGGCGAGGACGGCACGGCCTCCGTCACTCTGAACGATCTCGCCCCGGGCGACTACGCGTTCTCAGCGGCCTATGCCGGCGACGGGGCGAACGCCGCCACCGCATCGGATCCGATCAGCGGATACGGCGTGGCCCCGGAACCGACACCCACACCGACACCGGAGCCAGAACCGACCGCCGCGCCGGAGCCGGCCCCCACACCCACGGAGTCGCCCGCTCCGGCCCCGGCGCCTGAAGACCCGGACGACCTCGCCGCCACGGGCGGCACCCCACCGGCCGAAGCGCTGTGGGCCTCGCTCGCCCTGCTGACAGCCGGCGTGCTGCTGCTCACCCGCCGCGGGGCGCGCGCCGACGCGTCGCGATGAAGACGGGCGAGGCGCCGCCGGACGAGACCCGAACCGTCCCGCGGCGCCTCGCCTCCGCCGTGCGGAGAGCGAGCGATCACTCCCGCCCGGTGCGCGACCAGGCCGCCGACAGCTCCGCTCTGTTCGCCACGCCCAGGCGCGCGAAGATGTCGCGCAGATGCGCGTCGACGGTGCGCACCGAGATCACGAGCCGTGCGGCGATGGCCTTGTTCGACAGCCCGGCGCGTACGAGGGTCGCGATCTCGCTCTGGCGAGGCGTGAGCTCCACGGCGGCCGGCTCGGGGATCCAGACGCCGTGCGCGAGCAGGCTCGCGACGAGGCCGCTCGCCATCGCTCCGTCGCCCGCGGCGAGCGCGCGTGCGTGCCTCACCATCAGCTCGGGGATCGGGCCGTCGACCCTTTGTGCGGCATCGACGAGCCGCCCCACGGATCCGTCCGAGGCGGCGCCCGAGTCCGCGGCCTCGGCGACGCACCTGATGTGCCGCGCGTGCAGAACGGGCAGCCAGAGCCCTTCACGCGCAGAGCGCATGTCTACGTCGTCGCACTGATCGATCACGGTGTCCTCGCCGAGCGCGAGCGCGACTGCGAGCAGCTTCATCTCGCTGTCGCTCGTGATCAGGCGCGACGCGCGTGACTGCGCACGGAGGTGCTGGCGTCTCGCATCCCGCGCCTCGTCGAGCTCACCGACCGCGGCAAGCGCGTAGGCGAGCGCCGACCACGCCGTCGCCCCGAATCCCCTCGCGTCGCGGATGCTGAAGTGGGACAGCGCGCCGCGGAGCTGAGCGATGGCGGCACGCCACTCGCCGCGCGCGATCAGCGTGCGTCCCACTCCCGTCTGGCGCACGGCGTCGTCCACGTCGACGTGCAGTTCGTCGACGAGAGCGAGTGTGCTCGACGCCGTCTCGGCGTCCCCCGCCCACAGGGCGGCGAGCGTGCGCGCGGCGACGAGCTCGTACAGCGGCTGCGGGTACCGTTCGGGATCGAGGCGCCATCGCGCCAGCGACTCGTCGGCGAGCGCGAGCGCGTGATCCAGCCGGCCCGCCTGGGCGCTGCCGAGGATGCGCGACCCCAGGAGCATCGCGCGAACCGCAGGATCCGCGGTCGACTCCCCGCACTCTTCGAGCAGATCGAGGCATTCGCTGAAGCGGCCCGCGTAGGCGAGGCGCACGAGGCCATCCGCCTCACGCAGCGCGATGAGCGACGGCGTCGACAGAGGCGTGTCCCGCATGACGCGGCGTGCACCGTCGACGTCGTCGTCGCCGAACTGCCGCAGATCCGCCGCGATGCGCGCATGCCGCAGCCGGGCTCGGTCTCCGTCCGGACCGCCCGGGATCAGCGGGGCCGCTCGAGAGAGGTTCTGTTCCGTCGCCTGCGCGTCGCCCTGGTAACGCGCGATCTGAGCGCGCACGAGGAGGAGCTCGAGGGCGCGCGGATCCGCATCGGGCAGCACGCTCAGCGCGACGTCGCTGATCCGGATCACCAGGCGGTGATCCTGCACCGCGGCCGCCTCGAGAGTCGCGGCGACCAGGTCGTCGACATCGGCGATCACGCCACAGGTGAGAGCCCAGTCGACGCTCGCGAAGGTCGAGGCGTCGGGCTGGAACCAGTCGTACAGGGCACGCCTGCGCCTCGGCGAGAGATTCTCTCTCAGCACCTCGGTGTGGACGGGGTGCACCAGGCGCACCTGGGTCACGCGATCGTGTGCGCGCCGCCCGTGCACGACGAGGCCGAGCGCCGTGACGGCTTCGAGAGCCTCGGCGTCGACGACCGCTTCGAGCATCTCCACGCGCACCGGTCCGGCGAGCGCCAGCAGGTCAACGATGTCGCGCTGAGGCGGATCGAGCGTCTCGAGTTCCGCACCGATCAGGTCGGTCAGGCGCCGTCCGATGTGATGCTGATCGTTCCAGACCCAGGCGCCGTCGACGTAGACGAGCGCCCCCGACGATTTCAGCGATCGGACGAGTTCGCGCAGATACAGCGGATTCCCCTGCGTGAGCTCATGGGCACGATGCGCCGTCTCCAGGGCAACCGGTCCGTCGAGCACACGCGACAGCAGGCGATGCACCTGCTCCGCCTCGAGTCCGCCGACCTCGACGTACTCGAGCCAGCCCTGGCGCACGAGCGTGAACAACGGCTCGGGAGACCGCGGCAGGCGGCGCGCGTTGCAGACGAGCCTCGCGGCACCCAGCTGCACGACCTCGGACAGCACGATCGCCGTCGCATCGCCGATCAGGTGCGCGTCATCCAGGACGAGGACAGGATCGGACAGACCCTCGAGCGCAGTCTGGCACCTGCGCACGAGTCGGGTGAGCATATCGCCCGACGCCACCGTCTCGTCGATGCGCCCGATGAGCGGCTCGAGCACAGACCAGGGGCTCGAGAGAGTGGTCGGGGTCCGCAGCCACACCGTGCTTCCTCGCACGCCGTCGTCCACGACCCCCTCGGTCAGGGTCGACTTCCCTGTGCCGGGGTCGCCCATCACGAGCACCCCGCGCCCCGCCGCGAGCGCGGAGACGGCCGGCTCGCGCAGCCGGTCCCGCGCGACGAGCGGCCAATCACCCCGTGGAGCAAGCGGCGCTGATCGGGATGTCACCCGATACAACCTAGCGCGGGCTGACCTCCTCCGTCACGCGCTCCGCCCGAGAACGGGAGCGGAACCACAACCAGACCGAGATCGAGATCACCCCGAAGGCGCCAAAGACGGCGCCGCAGATGATCGCCTGGTCGCTCACCTCGTGCCAGACCGAGGGAAGCGGCGTCACGATCAGCAGGAACGCGACGAGGGTGACGGCATACAGCACGACCCACCACGCCTTCGACCACCGGAAGACGTTCCTTCCGTCGAGAAAGGTGAGCGGCAGCAGCGCGATGACGCACGTTCCGATGGATCCCGCGACGAGCGAGGCCGTGAACTCCCGGGCCCACTCGACGCCGTACCCCGCGGCGTCCGGAGCGATCGCGCTGTAGCCGATCCACCCCGCCAGTCCGGCGACCATCATCGCGAGGCAGACGACCGTCGACGTCTTCCCCGATTCGTCTCGCGTCATCGCCCGGGCGAATGCCGTGCCGAACAGCGCCGTGAACAGGATGGCGGGCTGCAGGCCGAAGAGATGGGATCCGATGGCACTCACCGCCGTCAAGATGAGCAGCCCCGGCAGAGCGATGCGCGTTGACGCGATGCCAAAGCGGCGACCCATCGCCCACGATGCGAGGAGGCACACGCCGCAGATGAGACCGAACGCGGCGAAGATCGCGAGGAACAGGCGCCCCAAGACCGCAGGTTCTTCGGTCCCGCCGCGGACCAGTGCGGCGAGCGCCGCCGCGATCGCGAACAGTCCTGTGGCGGGGATCCACCGGGGGATCCGGCGCCTGGAGCCGACCCCGAACGCTCCCCAGACGCGTCGCACGGGCGCGAGCCAGGCGAAGGCCTGCGGATAGTTCGCCTGGAGAGTGGCTCTCAGAAGCTCCGACGGGAGGGCGACGAACATCAGGAACGCGGCGCCGATCCCGGCCGCTCCCGCGAGCGCACGGGGCGCGAGATCCGCGACATCCGACACGCTGGGCATCGCGGTCCCGAAGGGCGTTGGATCCGCTGGGAAGAGGGCGGATCCGCCGATCTGTCCCCCGACATCGGGCGCGGCGATCGGCGCAGGAGTGGACGTCGGCGCGGGAGGCATGGCCGCCGGCTCGCCGGGGCCGGGCGACGGGAGAGGGATGGGAGTCGGCGAAACGCGCGGCGTCTCCCGCGGTTCCGGGGTGCGCGTCGGACGGGGATCGGGCTGATCCGCCGACTCGAGCGATGACGAGCCGGGCGCGAACGGTGCGAGCGACGGATCCGGATCCGGCCCGCTGATGGGCGCCGGGGACGGAGCCGGGCCGGCGATCGGGGCGGGCATCTCGGTCGGTTCGGGCTCGGGCTCGGGCTCGGGCTCGGGCTCGGGCTCGGGCTCGGGCTCGGGCTCGGGCTCGGGCGACGGTGGATCCGTCGGTTCTGGTTCTGGTTCGGGTTCCGGCTCCGGCTCCGATGTCGGCTGCGGAGCCGGGGTCGATGTCGGCGACGGTTCCGGTGCCGGCGTCGGAGTCGGCTCCGGCTCCGGCTCCGGCTCCGGCTCCGGCTCCGGCTCCGGCTCCGGCTCCGGCTCCGGCGTGACGGTCGGCGTCGGCGTGGGCTCCGGTTGCGGCGTGACCGTCGGCGTCGGCGTGGGCGTCGGCTCGGGCGCCGCCTCGCGCCATGCCGCGAACACCGTGCGGTTCCGCTGGAGCGGCTGCGAAAGATCGGCAGCTCGCGTGCCCTCCGGATCCTCGAACCACCCGTCGAACTCGTACCCGTCGGCCACGGGATCCGGCGGAGCCGGCGCAACCTCGCCTTGCACGACCGTGGCGGGCGCGACAGGCTCGCCGCGGCCCTGGAGCTCGTACGTGAGCGTGACGAGCGCCTGGCTCGCGTATCCCTTCCACTCGGGGCTCGTGAATCCCTCGCCGCCGTTCGCCTCGGCGCCGTGCTCCCACCGATAAGTGAGAAGTGGATCCGCACCCCTGTCGAACGTCGGATAGTCGGTGCCTGCGCCCTGGATATCGGGCGCGCTCCCCTCGAAGACCACCGACCGGAGCGCGCCGATGTCCTCGAACGCACTGGGCCCGATCCACTCGACGCTGCCCGGGATGTCGACGCGCGTCAGATCGGTCGCGAGGAACGCCTCCGGTCCGATCGCCTCGACACCGGCGCCGATGTCGACCGACTCGATCGGGTTGTTGGCGAAGGCCGCCGCTCCGATCTCCCAGACGGTGCTCGGCAGCACGACATCGCTGATCAGCCCGCGCCCCTGCATCGGCCCTTCCGGGTAGGCGGCGAACGCGAGTTCTTCGATCCTGCGAACCGGGTACTCCCCGCCGTCGGCCGTGAACGACGACGGCACAACGACGTCGCCGCCATCGCCCCAGTAGCTGACGATCGTCGCGGCAGGCTCCGGGGCCGCGGGGTCGAACTCGTACGCGTACTCACCGTCGTCGACATAGTCGGCAAGGGCCGGCCCGCCCGCGAGCAGAACCACGAAGCATGCGGCGAGCACGCCGAGGAGCGTCCGGCGGCGGGAACGGCGGGAACTCACGGGAACGGCCTTCACGGGGAGGAGACGAGCACGGTCATCGTGACGCTACGCATCCGCCCGCCCGGCCACATCGGCGATCGTCGCCTATATCCGTCCCACGCGCATGACAGCGGCCCGCCCCCGGATCGGCAGGGGCGGGCCGCTGGTGTTGCGAGCCCCGGCGTGCGGTCCGGGGCGTCGCTGGCGAAGGGGCTGAGTGCGGTCAGCCCTTCTTCGCGGTCTGGAGGCGTTCGCGCAGCGCGGCGAGCTGATCCCTCAGCTCTGCCGGCACGCGATCGCCGAACGTGTTGTAGAACTCCTCCGTGAGGTCGGCCTCCGCGAGCCACGACGCGGGCTCGATGGAGAAGAGCTCTTCGAGATCGGCGTCGGGAACGTCGATCCCGTCGAGGTTCAGGTCGCCTTCGGCCGGAACGCGGCCGATCGGTGTGTCGACGGCGTCGACCTCACCCTCGAGGCGGCGGACGATCCACTCGATCACGCGCGCGTTCTCGCTGAAGCCGGGCCACAGGAAGCGGCCATCGTCACCCTTGCGGAACCAGTTGACCTGGTAGATCGCGGGCAAGGTCGAGGCGAGGGAGGCCATCTCGATCCAGTGCCCGAAGTAGTCGGCCATGTTGTAGCCGCAGAACGGCATCATCGCGAACGGATCGCGGCGCAGTTCGCCGACGGTTCCCTCGGCCGCCGCGGTGCGCTCGGACGAGATCGTGGATCCCATGAACGTGCCGTGGTTCCAGTCGAAGGCCTCGGTGACGAGGGGAACGTTCGTCGCCCGGCGTCCGCCGAAGAGGATCGCGTCGAGGGGAACGGCCTCCTCCCAGTCGTCCGAGATTGACGGGGCCTGCGCCGCGGATACGGTGAAGCGCGAGTTGGGATGCGCTGCGGGACGCCCGCTGTCAGGCGTCCAGCCCTCGCCCTGCCAGTCGACGAGGTAGTTCGGCGCGTCGTCGGTGAGTCCTTCCCACCACACATCGCCATCCGGGCGGAGCGCGACGTTCGTGAAGATGACGTTGCCGTGCAGCGCCTCGACCGCCGTGACGTTCGTCGACATGCCCGTCCCCGGGGCGACGCCGAAGAATCCCGCCTCCGGATTGATCGCGTACAGGCGGCCGTCGTCACCGGGACGGATCCACGCGATGTCGTCGCCGAGCGTCTCGACGGTCCATCCCGGGATCGTGGGGCGCAGCATCGCGAGATTCGTCTTGCCGCACGCCGAGGGGAAGGCCGCCGCGATGTGGTACTTCTTCCCTTCCGGCGAGATGACGCGGATGAGGAGCATGTGCTCGGCCATCCACCCCTGGTCGCGCCCGAGCACGGAGGCGATACGCAGGGCGTAGCACTTCTTCGCGAGGATCGCGTTGCCGCCGTAGCCGGATCCGTACGACCACACCTCGAGGCTGTCGGGGAAGTGGACGATGTACTTCTCGTCGTTCGAGGGCCAGGCGACATCCGGCTGACCGGGCGCGAGCGGGTGACCGACCGAGTGGACGGTGTGCACCCAGGGCGTGCCGTCGGCGATCAGCTCGGTGACCTCGGCTCCGACGCGCGTCATGATCTCGATCGAGGCGACGGCGTAGGGGCTGTCGGTGAGCTGCACGCCGAGCTGCGAGATCGGTCCGCCGACCTTGCCCATCGAGAACGGCACGACGAACATCGTGCGACCGCGCATCGACCCCTCGAAGAGGGGCGTGAGCGTCTCGCGGATCTCGTCCGGCGCGACCCAGTTGTTCGTCGGCCCCGCGTCCTCCTCACGCTCGGATGCGATGAAGGTGCGCGACTCGAGGCGGGCGACGTCGCCTGCGTCGCTGCGGGCGAGGTAGCTGTTCGGACGCCACTGTTCGTTGAGCTTGATGAGCGTGCCCTGCTCGACCATGTCGGCGAGAAGCGCCTCGTTCTCCTCGGGCGATCCGTCGACCCAGTGGATCCGCTCGGGTTGCGTGAGTGCCGCGATCTCGTCGACCCAGCGCACGAGGGCCTCGAAAGCGGCGCTCCGGTATGCGGGCTGCGCTCCGTACTCGGCGAGGCGGCTTCCGTACGCGACGGTCGTCTGCTCTGCGAGGGCCATCGTTCGCTCCTTTGGGATCTCCGAGTGCGGCGTGAGAATCGTGCCGCACATCAAGAATCCGTCACATGAGATCGACTTTGGCAGCGATCCGAGGTGAAAGAAATCCGGTTCTTTCGCTACCATGAAGGAATGAGTTCCGCGACGCCTCGTACCTCCTCGACTCCGCGCATCGAGCTCAAGACGCTCGGCCACAGGATCCGACATCACCGCCTCGCGCGGGATCTCACGCTCGACGAGCTCGGCGAGGCCGTCGGCGTCGCAGGGAGCCAGCTGAGCCTCATTGAGAACGGCAAGCGAGAGCCGAAGCTCACCCTGCTGCAGGCGATCGCCGAGGCGACATCGACGACCGTGACCGACCTCATCTCCGCAGAGCCCCCGAACCGCCGCGCGGCGCTCGAGATCGAGCTCGAGCGCGCCCAGCACAGCTATTCGTTCCTGCAGCTTGGCATCCCGCCGATCAAGGTGACGAAGGGGCTCACCGACGACGCGATCGAGACCGTGCTCGGTCTGCACGCCGAGCTTCAGCGCCGCGATCGCGAGGCGAACGCGACGCCCGAGGAAGCGCGACGCGCGAACACCGAGCTGCGGATCCGCATGCGCGATCGCAACAACTACCTCCCCGATATCGAGAAGCTCGCAGAAGAGCAGCTCGCCGCCGCGGGGCACTCGCGCGGGGCACTCACCCACCGCACGGTGAGCCTCATGGCCCAGCAGCTGGGCTTCGAGCTCGTCTACGTGGGCGATCTGCCGAGCTCGACGCGCTCGATCACCGATCTCGAGAACGGGCGCATCTACCTGCCGCCCGCGTCGATCCCGGGCGGGCACGGGCTGCGGTCGATGGCGCTGCAGGCGATGGCGCACCGATTGCTCGGGCACCAGCCGCCGACCTCGTACGCCGACTTCCTGCAGCAGCGCCTCGAGATCAACTACTACGCGGCGTGCTGCCTGATCCCCAAGACGGCGGGCGTAGCGTTCCTGCAGGAGGCGAAGAAGGATCGCAATCTCGCGGTCGAGGACTTCCGCGATGCGTTCGGCGTCACGCACGAGGCCGCGAGCATGCGCATGACGAACCTGATGACCGAGCACCTCGATATGCGGCTGCACTTCCTGCGCGTCGGTTCCGAGGGGCAGATCGAGCGCGTCTACTCCAACGACGGGCTTCCCCTCCCCGAGGACGTCACCGGCGCCGTCGAGGGGCAGATCGTGTGCCGGAAGTTCTCGGCGCGCACCGCCTTCGAGCGTCAGAACCGCACCACCGAGCACTACCAGTACACCGACACCCCCGCGGGAACGTTCTGGAGCGCGACGCAGACCGGATCCAGCGACTCGGGAGCGTTCTCGATCACGGTCGGCGTGCCCTTCGACGACGCGCGGTTCTGGCGCGGTCGCGAGACGCAGAAGCGCTCGCACTCGACGTGCCCGGACGAGAACTGCTGCCGGCGCCCCTCCCCCGAGGTGCTCGCTCGCTGGTCAGGAAAGGCGTGGCCGAGCGCGCGCGTGCACACGCACATCTTCAGCCCGCTGCCCCGCGGCAACTTCCCCGGCGTCGCCGAGAGCGACGTCTTCGAGTTCCTGGAACGCCACGACGGCTGACGCGCCGTCTCTCGGCCCCCGACGCGCGTTCGCGGGTGCCGCGCGGTCGCAATGCCCCCGACATGCAAGTGGCGGGTGCCGCGTGTTCGCCCTGATAGCTCAGAGCGACCACGGGGCACCCGCGAACGCGGATCCGGTCAGGAAGAGGCGCGCTCGGCCGCCTCGACGACGTTCGTCATAAGCAGCGCGACCGTCATGGGGCCGACGCCGCCCGGGTTCGGCGACAGGAAGCCGGCGACCTCTGCAACGTCGGGGTGCACATCGCCGAAAATCTTCTGCTTGCCGGTCGCAGGATCCTCTTCACGAGTGACGCCGACGTCGAGAACCGCGGCACCGGGCTTGACGTCTTCCGGCTTCACGAGGTGCTTCACCCCGGCCGAGGCGACGATGACATCCGCCTGACGCAGGTACTGCCCCATGTCGACGGTTCCCGTGTGCACCTGCGTCACGGTGGCGTTGATCTCGCGACGTGTCAGCAGCAGGCCGATCGAGCGGCCGATCGTGACGCCGCGTCCGACGACGACGACGTGCTTGCCGTTCAGGTCGTAGTCGTTTCGCTGCAGCAGCTCGATGACGCCGCGCGGCGTGCACGGCAGCGGCGTCGCGATGGGCGCATTGACATTGAGCACGAGTCGGCCGAGATTCGTCGGGTGCAGGCCGTCGGCATCCTTCGCCGGATCGATCCGCTCGAGCACGGCGTCGGTGTCGATGTGCTTCGGCAACGGCAGCTGCACGATGTAGCCGTGACAGGTGGGATCCGCATTGAGCTCGTCGATGAGGTCCTCGACCTGCTGCTGGGTCGCATCGGCCGGCAGCTCACGCTGGATCGAGTTCATGCCGATGGCGACGGACTGCTTATGCTTCATGCCGACGTACAGCTGCGATGCCGGATCCGCGCCGACGAGCACCGTCGCGATGCCGGGCGTGATGCCGTTCTCCCGCAGCGCGGAGACGCGCTCCGTGAGCTCCTGCTTGATCGCCGCCGATGCGGCCTTTCCATCGAGAACCTGTGCGGTCATTCGTGTCTCCTCCTCGAGCGGGTACGGCGCGGCGCGCGCACGGCACGTATGCCTCTCACCATAGTGATACGTGCCGCGCGCGTCGATGCCGGATCAGACGCCGGCGTAGCCCTGGCCTGCGGCCTCGACCCCGGGATAGAGGGGGAAGGCGTTCGCGAGTGCTTCGACCCGCGCACGGAGCGCCGAGGTGTCGGGATTCGGCAGCAGCGCCAGCGCGATGACGTCGGCGACCTCGGTGAACTCCGCATCGCCGAATCCGCGCGTCGCGAGCGCCGGGGTGCCGATGCGCAGCCCCGACGTCACCATCGGCGGGCGCGGATCGTCCGGCACGGAGTTGCGGTTGACGGTGATGCGGATCTCGTGGAGGAGGTCTTCGGCCTCCTGGCCGTTGATGGCGGCGTCGCGCAGATCGACGAGCACGAGGTGCACATCGGTGCCGCCCGAGCGAACAGAAATGCCGGCGTCGGCGACGTCCTGCTGCTGGAGACGCTCAGCGAGGATCTGCGCGCCGCGCACGGTGCGCTTCTGCCGATCGGCAAAGTCATCGCTCGCCGCCAGCTTGAACGCGGTCGCCTTCGCCGCGATCACGTGCATGAGCGGACCTCCCTGCTGCCCGGGGAAGACGGCCGAGTTGATCTTCTTCGCGATGTCGCCGTCGTTCGTCAGGATGAAGCCCGATCGGGGGCCGCCGATGGTCTTGTGAACGGTCGACGAGACGACGTGCGCGTGCGGGACGGGGTTCGGGTGCGCACCGGCCGCCACGAGGCCCGCGAAGTGGGCCATGTCGACCCAGAGGTATGCACCGACCTCGTCGGCGATGCGACGGAACTCGGCGAAGTCGAGCTGTCGAGGATAGGCCGACCACCCGGCGATGATGACCTTCGGCTTGTGCTCGTGCGCGAGGCGGCGAACCTCATCCATGTCGACGAGCGAGGTGGCGGGGTCGACGCCGTAGGCGACGATGTCGTAGAGGCGACCGGAGAAGTTGATCTTCATCCCGTGCGTGAGGTGACCGCCGTGATCGAGCGACAGGCCGAGGACCGTGTCGCCCTGACGGGCGAGCGCGTGGAGGACCGCCGCATTCGCGGTCGCGCCCGAGTGCGGCTGCACGTTCGCGTATGCGGCGCCGAAGAGCGACTTCGCCCGCTCGATCGCGAGGTTCTCCGCGACGTCGACCTCCTCGCAGCCGCCGTAGTACCGGCGCCCCGGGTAGCCCTCGGCGTACTTGTTCGTGAGAACGGATCCCTGCGACTGCAGGACCGAGAGCGGGACGAAGTTCTCGGAGGCGATCATCTCGAGGAATCCGCGCTGCCGATCGAGCTCCCGCTGGAGGACCTCCGCGATCTCGGGATCGGCCTCGGAGAGGGGGGCGTTGAACAGCGATTCGGTCATGCGTGCTCCAGAACGACTCAGCGGAAATCAGGGGATCGCTTCGGCCCAGGCGCGCGGTCGAATGCCGTTCAGGGTGTCGCTCCCCGGTGGTGACCCACCTCGGGCGCCAGTCGCGACGGAACCGATCATAGCGCGTCAGCGGTCCGAAAGAAGCCGCCGGGGTGGGGCGAGCTGATCAGCTCGCCCCACCCCGGCGGCTCGTATGCGCTGCCGCTGGTGTCAGGCGCGGATCGCGCGACGGATCGCGAGAAGCGCGGCACCGGCGATGAGTGCGAACGCGGCGCCGCCTGCGAGCGGAAGCACCGTGGCGTTCACGTCCGCGCCGGTCGCGGCGAGCTCCTCGCCGCCCGCGTCACCGGAGTCACCTGCATCTCCGGAGTCGCCCGCACCGCCCCCGCCGCCGGGCGCAGCGGCGCCGACGACCGAGAACGTGGACGAGGCCGACGCGCTGGAGACGCCGTCGATCGACTGCGACGCCGAGACGGTGTACTCGCCGGCCGGGAGGTCCTGGAAGAGCTCAGCCATCCACGTGCCGCCCTCGACGATGACCTCGGTCGACTGTGCGCCGGTTGCGTCAAGCGTGGCCGACATCTCGGCGATGTTGTCGCCCTCGATCGTCACAGTGACGGTCGCGCCCTCGATGGACGACTCGCCAACGATCTCGGTGAGCTCGCCCTCCGTGTACGAGCCGCCGTTCTCGGGCGTCACGATCGCGGGAGCTCCCGGGACCACCGTGAAGGAAGCCCGGCTGGGCTCGGACGCGACGCCCTGGTAGGTCTGGACGGCGCTGACAGTGTACTCACCGAACCCGAGCTCGGTCGCGACCGACCACGTGCCGTCGTCGGCCACCGTGGCGGTGCCCTCGACGTCACCGGTCAGCGAGACCTCGGCGCCGGGCTGGCCGGTTCCGGTGATCTCCGTGATGGTCTCGGTCGTACTCGACTCGTTGCCCGGGCTGGTGATACCGGGGGCATCGACCTGGATCTCGCTCGTCTCGACGGTCGCGTCGACCCGCTCCGAGACGTCGAAGCCCTTCGTGGCCTGCAGCGAGATGTCGAACGAACCGACCGTTTCGGGCGCCGGGAAGGCGAAGTAGCCGTTCTCGTTGGCCCCGAAGACGCCCTCGATGTCGCCGGAGACGGTGACCTCCGAGTTCGCGGGAGCGGATCCCTCGAACCAACCGCCGCGAACGGTGGCCGCCGTGGTGACCTCGGGCTCGGCGATGTCGAGCGCGACGGTGTACCCCGGGGCGACCGCGAGCGCCGCCTGCAGATCGGCGAAGAAGAGCTGGTCTCCCGAGCTCGAACCGCCGCTGACGATACCCACCGCGGTGTTGCCGATCAGGACGGCACCGCCGGAGTCGCCGTTGAGCACGAGGGGCTCGCCGCCTGTCTGCACGGCGAGGAATCCGTAGACGAAATGACCCGACACTTTCGCCCAGCCGCGATTGACGACCTCACCGGACTCGAAGCCGGTCGTGCGTCCGCTGCGCTGGATCACGTCGCCGACCGACGCCTCGCCGATTCCGTTCACCGAGATGGTCGACGCCGCGAGGTCATCCTGGCCCTGCGTGGTCCAGTCGGTGACCTCGGGCAGGAGCGTGAGATCCGGGTTGATCGCGTCGATGACGGCGATGTCCGTCGACGACGGGTCTCCGTCGGCGCCAGTGCTGTCACCGGGGCCGCCGTACTGGTGGAAGCCGTAGGTGCCGAGATCCGCGTAGGCCTCGGGGGAATAGGTCGGCGCCTCGTTTGCGACGTTGTCGTCGCTCGAGGGAACGGAGAGGAGGACCTCGGGTCCCGCACCGTCGGCGGCGCAGTGACCAGCCGTGATGACGGCGGGCTCACCCTCGGGCGACCACCCTGCGAAGCCCGTGGAGCAGACCGAAGCACCCTCGGGCGTCGGGAACACGATTCCCGCGCCTCCGACGACTTCATCGGCCGACGCCGCGACGAACTGTTCTTCCGCAGGAACGGCGACGACGTCGACGTTCTCGAAGTCGTCCTCAAGCTGCTGCGCCTGGTCGACGGTCGCAGCCGTGGCGACGAACCCGTCCTCGCCGCTCTGCCCCTCATCGAGGACCTTCACCGTGATGCTGCTCGACTCGTCGTCGGTCGTGATGCTGACGACACCGTCGAGCTGCATCGCCTCCGCGAGGAAACCGTTCTCGTTCGCCGTTTCCGGCGAATCAAGCGACGCCTCCGGCGCCGCTTCTCCGGCCACTGCCGGCGTCATGATCAGGCCACCTGCGGCGAATGCCACCGCGGTGCCGATCGCCCCCAGACGCGAGGCCCGTGTGAATGTGGAGCGCAAGGATATCCCCCATGGTCTGTGGCAACGCAGTCGCCAATCCGCTCTGGTCTCGCCTGCCCCACCGATGGATTCAGCGCATCCTCAGCTTGGACACAGCGTCTCCACACTACAGAAGAACGTCGGTAGTGTGAGGGTCCGAGCGAAGATCGCCCGACCACCGGAGGACGACTATGACGAAGAGCCGCCGCCTCGCCCTGATGTTCCTCGTCGGGGCTTCGTCCGCCGCACTCGCCGGCTGCGCATCCGGCGCCACTCCGGGAGGAGAATCCGTGGATCCCCAGGACTATGTCGGCGCGACGTTCGCCAGCACCGAGCAGGGCGAGCCGTACCTCACGTTCGCCGACGACGGCACGTACAGCGGGTCCGACGGCTGCAACGGCCTGAACGGCACGTACGAGGTCGAAGGCGAGGAGCTCCTCCTCGAGCCCGGTCTGATGACGCAGAAGGCCTGCCCGGATATCGACACCTGGCTGCACAACGCCGCCCAGGTCCAGCTCGACGGCGACACTCTGATCGTCTACGACGCAGCCGACGCCGAGATCGGCTCGCTCAGCCGCAGCTGATCCGGTTTCCACAGACATCAGCACGACGGCCCACGATCCGAATCCTCGGATCGTGGGCCGTCGTCTTGGGTAGTTGCTCCACGTTCACAACCGCTCGGACTGACTCCCCCGATGCCGAGCGACGTATCTCTCTCACCCCAGAAGACGGGCGGGGCGCCGTTTCATGACGCGAATCCGCGAAGTTTTTCCCGTTCGTTCAGAAAACCTAGGTCAGACCGGATATCCGCCGAGAGTTCGACGTGGGGCTTGGCATGTCGCGCACACGAGGGGCAGAATCGTGCGGAAGCCCGAAAGCCCTGAGGAGAGTCATGCCTACATCACACGGAGGCGACGTCGACGACGTCGCAGACGTGTCTGACGGCGACCTCGTCCTCCGTTCCCGCTCGGGCGACACCGCCGCGTTCGCCGAGTTGTGGTCGCGCCACTACCGGTCGGGAGTGACGGCCGCACGCAACATCACCTCGAGCATCGATCCGGATGATCTGGTGCAGGAGGCGTACGCAAAGATCTTCCAGACCGTGCGGCGCGGCGGCGGGCCGACGAGCTCGTTCCGCGCCTATCTCTTCACGACCATCCGGAACACGGCCGCCACCTGGGGTCGATCCCACGACGATGTGGCGATCGAGGAGATCGACACCTTCGAGGATCCGGACAGCACCGATGAAGCGGCCGAAGCGGCCCTCGACCGCGGGATCACGCACGCCGCGTTCCGCAGCCTCCCCACGCGATGGCAGGAGGTGCTCTGGTACACCGAGATCGAGCAGATGAGGCCGCGCGAGGCAGCCCCTCTTCTCGGCCTGAAGGCGTCCGCCGTCTCGCAGCTCGCCGCGCGCGCCCGCGAAGGGCTGCGCGAAGCCTGGATCCAGGCGCATCTCGCGTCCGTGACCGACGGATCAGAGCATCAGTGGGTCATCGAACGCCTCGGCGCGCGCACGCGCGGCAACATCGGCACACGGGACCGCAAGCGTCTCGAGACGCATCTCGCCGACTGCGCTCGCTGCGCGATCGTCGCCTCGGAGGCCGATGACGTCGGCGGCCGCCTGGCGATGATCCTGCTTCCGCTCGCGATCGGGATCCCGGCAGCGAGCGCGTACCTCGCGTCGGTGCAGCGCGGTGACGAGGCGTTCGTCGCGCTCGCGGCGATGCCGCCCGCCGTCATCGAGGGCGGAGCCGCCGCGGGCGGGGTCGTCGTCGCCGGAGGAGCGACCGTCGCACCCGGAGCGGGAGGCTCGAGTGGCGGCACCTCGGCAGGGGCCGCCTGGACCATCGGCGGGCTCGTCACCGCCGGCTTCGCCGCGACGGCCGTCGCCGTCGCGGTGGCTGTGGCGTCGGTCACGTCGCCCCCTTCCGTTCCTTCCGCTGCCGGAGATGCATTTGGCAGCGATGCCACCCCCGAAAGCGCATCGATCGAGGCCTCGGACGAGCTCGTCTCCGATGAAACGACCGACGCCGCTCCCGACGAGGTCGACGATGAGGCCGACGACGCGGTCTCACCCCTGCGCATCGCTGGTGTACACGTCGACGATGCGGCGGCACGCGTCATCACGATGAACGTCGCAGGCGAACCCGGGCGCACCGTCAGCGTTCAGGCCGCGGGCGGATCGGCGTCCGGTGCCGGCGGCACGAGGAACACCCCCGCCACGTCGCTCGTGCACGCGGTCGCCGGGCCCGCTCTCGACTCGGCGCGGGTCGCTCCCGACGGATCCGCGAGACTCACGTTCTCCCTCACTGCAGAGCAGGTGCGGAGTGACGTATCGCTGTCGGTCGTCTACGCGTCCTCGGCCGACGCTCCCGTCTCGATGACGCTCTCCGCCCTCGGCGTCCGCCCCGAACTGCTCGCGGCTCTCGCGCCCACGGTGCAGACGTCGCCGACGCCGGAGCCGAAGCCGAAGCTCGATCCGGAGCCGGAACCAGAACCCGAGGACACTCCGACCCCGGATCCCACCCCGACACCCACCCCGGAGCCGGCGCCCTCGACCGAACCGGCACCCTCGCCTACCCCGGAGCCGACGCCCGAACCGGACCCGACGCCCACACCTGACCCCGAACCGACGCCCGAGCCCAAGCCGGAGCCGGAGCCCACGCTCACGGCGCCGACCGAGGTCGTCGCCTCGCTCGACGGCGACACGGTGCAGATCGAGTGGACCCCCGTGGATGCCGCCGACGAGTACGAAGTCTTCTTCGACACCGACGCCGACTTCGACGGCGCGGAGCAGATCGAGGAGACGACGCAGACGACGCTCGAGACCGACGCACCGGCTCCCGGCACGTACTTCTACTTCGTCGTCTCCGTCGCGGGCGACGAGCGGAGCGATCCTGCGGTCACGGAGGATCCGATCGAGGTTGCGGACGCGGCGCCATCCGCCCCGACGAACCTCGAGGTGACCGGGGCCGGACAGCTCACCTGGACGGCATCGCGGGACGACGTCGGCATCGCCGAGTACATCGTGCTCCGAGACGAGGAGCCCATCGGGACAGCCGAGGACGCCGCCTACGCGGACGGAGCGGACCTCGGCCCCGGAGCCTACGAGTACACCGTGCTCGCGGTCGACACCGCCGGGAACGAGAGCGCCCCGAGCACACCGGCCATCCGTACCGTCGAAGACACCCAGGATCCCTCGGTTCCACAGGATGTGGGCGTCACCTTCGACGGCACGGTCTCGTGGAGCCCGTCGTCCGACAATGTCGGCGTGACGGGGTACATCGTGTACCGCGACGGCGAAGAGATCGCCCGCACCGAGGGCACCGCATCCTCGGATGAAGACGTCCTCGTCGCCGCTTCCCATGCCTACACGGTCGTCGCATTCAACGCGGCGGGGAACGAGAGCGCACACAGTGAGGCCGCCCACGGGGCCCCGCTGCCGGACGGCACGCCGGCGTTCACCAGCGCATCGGAGACCGCCGCTCGGGAGCAGTACGAGGTGGTCGTGTCCGGAGCACCGGGGGCGACCGTCCGCGCGACACTCACCAAGGGATCGGCCGAAGGATCGGCCGCGGAGAAGACACTCGACGAAAACGGCGTCGCGACCTTCACGGTGACGGGCGCGACCGATCCGTCGAAGATTGTGCTCGCCCTGCGCTACGAAGGCGTCACAGCGAACGGCGATGCCGTCATCGGCCCGGAGACCTCGGCCACCCTCTCTGAGATCCTCGCCCTCGGCGCCCTGTAGCGTTCGGTTACCCCACCGGCGCTCACTCGGCTGAAGCGAAGAAGACGCCGCCTCACCCGCAGGCGAGGCGGTTCGATATCGATTCGAGGGCGTCGATCTCGGCCTGCTGAGTTTCCTTCATCGAGGCGGCTGTGCGCAGCACAACCGGCTCGCTGCCGAGGTCAACGATCGCGTCAACCATGTCGACCGCGCCCTCGTGGTGTCGGATCATGAGGTCGACGAAGAGGCAGTCTCGGGCGGCGTCGCCGAGCTCCGCGAGGCGCGCGACGTCGGCCTCCGACGCCATCCCCATCTCGGCGAGCAGCTCTTCTTCGTCGGCCTGCGGAGGCGCGCCGTGATCGTGCTCGGAACCGCGCATCCACGTCATCAGCGGATCTCCTGCCTGCGGCAGCCCCCACTCGACGAGCCAGCCGTACATCTGGCCGCGCTGCGCCTGCTGCGCCGTCGCGATGTCGTAGGAGAGCATCCGCAGCTCTTCGTCATCGGTCGCGCGGTACTCGATCATCGCCATCTCGACGGCCTGCGCATGATGCACCTGCATATCGCGCGCGAACCCCGCATCGGCAGCGTTCGGCCCCGCGTCGTCGTTTTCACCGCCGACCGCGACGATGCGCCCGATCGTGAAGGCGAGCGCCGCGACGATGACGACGGTCAGCAGCACGAACCAGCGGGGCACTCCCCCGCGCGGCCGTGCCGTCACTGCCTGCCCGGGCCGTCGATCGCGCCCGTGCACTGCGCCCCCGGCTCGGGCACGTTGTCGCTGCGCCAGTACTCCTCGTAGAACTCTCGGATCCGCGCGTCCGACGAGTCGTCGACCTTCAGCTGCGCATTCCACGCGCTCACGGCGATCGGGGTGTCCATCCCCGGATAGGGCGACAGGATCGAATAGCTCGACGGCGCGTACGACTCGAGCGTCTCGATGTCGGACGCGTCGACCTGCTCCGGGTCGTACGTGAGCCACACGGCACCGTGCTCGAGCGAGTGGACGGCGTTCTCGTTCGGCTGCGGCTCGGTGTAGACCCCGCAATTGAGCCACGCCACGTGGTGTGGCCCGCCCGCCGGCGGACTCTGCGGGTACTCGACGGCGCCTTCGACGTGATCCGTCCCGTTCTCGAAGGTCTCGACGCCGTCGATCGAGGCTCCCTCTCCCCCGGCGTCGTAGCGGTTCAACGGCTCGGGCGCCGTGACGTACACCGTGACGATCGCGGCAACCACGGCAATCGCAGCGACGGATCCGGCGATCCAGGCGATCCGCTTCGTGCGACGTCGTCGCGCCTCGCGACGGCGCTTCTCGGCCTTCTCGGCCTGCCGCTTCTCATCGCGCTCCTGCGCGCGTCGCTTCTCGATCTCCGCCTGACGGGCGGGGTTGCCGCTTTTGCGCTGGGCCATGTCGCTCCGGGGGGTCGCTTTGCCCCTCGGGGCGGGGGCTCCCCCGATTCTATGCGAGCACATGAGCTCAGTCGCTGGGCACGTCCTCCGATCCGTACTTCCGGATCAGGTCTTCGACATCATCGCGCACGATCGGCACGCCGCCCGTCTCAGGCCCGATCGGGACACCACCCGTATCCAGCCACACCGCCGTATCGGTCGGCAGGTGCCCGTCGACGACGGGGCCGCTCGCCGCGATCACTTGGCCCGTGGGGAGGGGGAACGGCTGCGCTCCGAAGTTCGCGAATACCGTGACGTCGTGCGTGTGGAACGCCAGCACGTCATCGCCCACATCGTCGATCCAGACGAGCACGCTGCGTCCGAGCCGCCGCTCGCGCCGCTCGCGCAGCAATCGCCGATACAGATGGAGCGTCGATCGCGGATCCGCGATCTCGACATCGCGGGCGTGATCGCCCCACCCTTCCGGTTGCGGTAGCCAGGACTCCCCTGTCGTGTTGAACCCGCTCGCGGGCGCGCCGCGTTCCCACGGAATCGGCACGCGGCAGCCGTCGCGTCCGTAGCGCTCACCCTGCGTCCGAACGAAGGTGGGATCCTCCCGAGCGTCGTCGGAGATGTCGACGACCTCGGGCAGACCGAGCTCCTCCCCCTGATACAGGTATGCGGATCCTGGAAGCGCGAGCATGATCGTCGTCGCGGCGCGCGCCCGGCGCAGGCCGGGCTCATACTCGGGCAGATACGGCGAGCGCGGGCCGATGCCATCGTCCTGCCCTGGTGGCAGCATGAGCCGCGCCGTGTGGCGGATCACGTCGTGGTTCGACAGCACCCATGTCGCGGGGGCGCCGACCGCGGGGTACGCCCGCAGCGATTCGGCGATGACATCGCGCAGCGACTGGGGATCCCATCCCGCCATGAGGTATCCGAAGTTGAAGGCCTGATGCATCTCGTCGCGGCGCACCCACAGGGCCGTCTTGTCGGCCGTCGACAGCCACGCCTCCGCACACAGCACGCGGTCCCCGTCGTAGGACGCGAGAACGTGATGCCATTCGCGAAAGATGTCGTGCACCTCGGGCTGGCCGCGATACGGCGACAGCTCGTCGCGGCTGCCCATCGGCCCCGCGTTGACGGGCTTCTCGTGATCGGCGAGCCCCTCCTTCTTGATGAGGCCGTGCGCGACATCCACACGGAATCCGTCGACGCCCCGATCCAGCCAGAATCGCAGGATCGACGTGAACTCGTCCCGCACCTCGGGATTGCGCCAGTTGAAATCAGGCTGCGAGCTGTCGAAGAGATGCAGGTACCACTGGCCAGGCGTGCCGTCCGGCTCGGTCACACGCTCCCACGCGGATCCGCCGAACTCGCTCTCCCAGTTGTTGGGCGGCAGCTCGCCGTCGTCGCCGCGGCCATCGCGGAACAGGTAGCGTTCGCGCTCCGCCGATCCCGGCGGCGCCGCGAGCGCCTCCTGAAACCAGACGTGCTCGACGGACGAGTGATTCGGCACGAGATCGACGATGATGCGGATCCCGCGTTCGTGCGCGGCCGCGAGGAATGCGTCGAAGTCGGCGAGAGTGCCGAAGAGCGGATCGATGTCGCGGTAGTCCGCGACGTCGTAACCGGCGTCATGTTGCGGCGAGCGCATGAACGGCGAGAACCACACCGCGTCGACGCCGAGATCGGCGAGGTGGTCGATGCGCGCGAGCGCGCCCGGCAGGTCGCCGATCCCATCACCGTCCGCGTCGGCGAACGAGCGGGGATAGATCTGATAGATGACGGCCTCGCGCCACCATTCGCCGCCGAGCGTCATCGGATCTCCCCTCGTCCTGCGTCCGGTCCCCCGATCCTCGCCCCGGACGCGACATGTCCGCAAGTCTCCGGCGAATCCGCAGCTGTTTGCGGTGGATTCGCCGGAGACTTGCGGACTCGCGCTCAGCCCTTCGACGCGCCGGCCAGCAGGCCGCGGACGAAGAACCTCTGCAGGAGCAGGAACACGATCAGCGGCACGATGATCGCGATGAAGGCGCCCGCCGTGAGCAGGTGCCAGTCCTCGCCACGCTGTCCGGTCATCTGCGCGAGCAGCTTCGTCACAGGGGCGACGTTGCCATCCGCGAAGATGAGCGAAACGAGCAGGTCGTTCCAGACCCAGAGGAATTGGAAGATCGCGAACGAGGCGATCGCCGGCAGGCTCAGGGGCATCACGATGCGGAAGAAGATCTGCCCATGCCCGGCGCCGTCGACGCGCGCGGCCTCGATCACGTCGGCGGGGATCTGCGCGACGAAGTTGTGCAGCAGGAAGATCGCGAGCGGCAGGGCGAAGATCGAGTGCGCGATCCACACCTGCGCGTACCCCGCCGTCCCGAAGGCCTGGATCACCGGGAACCCGAACACCTCACCCCGCGAGAACAGCTGCAGCAGCGGGATGAACGCCATCTGGATCGGCACGATCTGCAACGCGAACACGCTCACGAAGAGGATGTTCTTGCCGCGGAAGTCCATCCACGCGAAGCCGTAGGCGGCGAGCGTCGCGATGATGAGGGGGATGATCGCGGCCGGCAGAGTGATCGCGAACGAGTTGACGAACGACTGCGCCATCGTCAACCCGCCCGTGGCGGTGCCCAGAGCTTCGGAGTAGTTGTCGAGCGTCCATCCCCAGTTCTGGAACGCCGTCCACCAGCCCGTCGTCTGGATCTCGGTCCGTGGACGGAACGACGACACAAGCACGCCGAAGGTCGGGATCGTCCAGACGATCGCGATCACGAGAGCCGCGATCGTCGCCCACGGCGAGGTCAAGCGTCGCTTGGTCTCCTTCAGGGCCTGGGGTTTGCCGCCCGTGACGAGGGTGCGTGTCTCGCTCATCACCGCACCTCCTTCTGCTTGTTCATCTGCCGCGCGTTGTAGATGATCAGCGGCAGCACGAGGATGAACAGCACAACGGCGTACGCGGCCGCGCGCCCGGATTCGAAGCTGCGGAACTGCGTGTACATCTCGTTCGCGATGACCGACGTGTTGTTGCCGCCGGCCGTCATCGTGCGCACGATGTCGAAGATCTTCATCGACGTGAGCGCGATCGTCGTCAGCACGACGACGATCGACGAGCGGATCCCCGGTATCACGATGCGCAGGAACCGCTGCGCCGCATTGGCGCCGTCGATCTGCGCGGCCTCCAACTGCTCAGCCGGCACGCCCTTGATCGCGGCGGAGAGGACCACCATCGCGAAGCCCGTGTAGATCCAGACGAACACGACGATGAGGAACAGCGTGTTCCACGGCTCGACCTGAAGGAACGAGATCGGTTCGCCGCCCAGCCACACGATGAGCTGATTCAGGAATCCGATCTGCTCGCGGTCCGCGGGACGCGGCGTGTACATGAAGCGCCAGATGATGCTCGCACCGACGAACGAGATCGCCATCGGCAGGAAGATCAGCGTCTTGTAGATCTTCTCGCCGCGCGTCTTGTCGATGAAGTACGCGTAGACGAGACCGATCGCGGTCGAGGCGACGGGTGCGATGAGCACCCACACGATCGTGTTCGCGACGGTACGCAGGCCCTGCGGTTGCGTGAAGATCCAGACGTAGTTGTCGAGGCCGATGAACGACGTACCGCGCGAGTTCATGAACGACTGCACAACCGTCTGCAGCACCGGGAAGACGAGCCCGATGAGCAGCATGATGAGCGCCGGCGCGAGGAAGCCGAACAGCTGGAACAGGTACCCGGCGCCCGCCTTGGCTCGGAAGTCGAGCCAGAAGAACAGCAGTCCGAGCACGCCGGCGGCGATGATCGCCCACGTGTACGACTGCAGCGCCCACATGACGCCGAGCGGCATCAGAACGCACGCGGCGAGGCGGATGTAGGTGTACACCCGCCCCGACCGCGGCGCGATCTCGATGAAGAAGAGCAGGATCCCGATCACCACCGCGAAGGCGGCGATGATGATCGGAATCTGGGCCCAGGGCGAGAGCCAGCTGAGCCACTCGAGGAAGGCAGCCATGGGCTACTCGCCGGACGGCCAGCCCGACTCGATCTGCTCGAGCACGCGGTCCACATCGGAGCCGCCGACCCAGTCGCGCATGCCCTTCCAGAAGGACCCTGCGCCCACGGCGCCCGGCATGAGGTCAGATCCGTCGAAGCGGAAGACGGTGGCGGGATCCTGGAGCAGTGCGATCGACTCCTGGAGGATCGGGCTCGACGCGAGCGACGGGTCGAGGCCGGAGTTCGCACTGATCACGCCGCCCAGTCCGACGCGCGAGTTCGCCCACTCGGCGCTCGACAGGTACTCCTGCACTGCCACAGTGTCTTCGTCGTCGTTGAACGCGCCGACGAGCTCGCCACCACCCGTGACGGCCGTGTCACCACCCTCGTCGTAGGGAGGCATCATGAACGCCCACACATCGCCGTCCTCGGCGACCTCGCCGCCGGCATCGATGAGGAAGCCCTCGAGGAACGAGGCCTGGTGCGACAGGATGCAGTCACCCGAGACGAGCGGGTTCGCGACGGCTCCGAAGTCGGTCGAGTCGATCGAGCTGACGCCACCGAAGCTCGCGTTCACGTAGTTGTCGTCGAGCATGATCTGCCCCGCGTCGTCGAACGCCTGCTTGATCTCGTCGCCCGTGAAGGGGATCTCGTTCGCGACCCACTGGTCGTAGACGTCGGTGCCCTGGGCGCGCAGCACGAGGTCCTCGATCCAGTCGGTTCCCGGCCATCCGGTCGCCGCATCGGATCCGAAGCCGACGCACCACGGGGGCTGATCGGTCTCCTGGCGGATCTGCTCCGTCAGATCGAGAAGCCCCTGCCACGAGGTCGGAGCCTCCCACCCGTTGTCTTCGAACGCGGGGACGGAGTACCAGATCCAGCCCTTGATGTTCGCCATGAGCGGTGCGCCGTAGATCTCGTCCTCGTAGGTGAGATAGCCGGCCCAGTCCTCGCTCCAGAACTCCTCGACGTTCGAGACGACGCCGTCGGAGGCGGGAACGAGGTATCCGCGCGCCGCGAGGTCGGTGAACAGACCAGGCTGCGGGAAGAACGCGAGATCGGGCGGGGTGCCGCCCTGGGCGCGCACCGCGATCTGCGATTCGAACTCCTGGGAGCCCTCGTAGATGATGTCGATGCCGGATTCCTCTTCCCAGTCGGCCCACGACTCCTCGAGCAGCTCGGCCTCGGTATCGACGATCGTCCCGTAGATGGTGACTTGGTTGTCGGATCCGCCGTCTTCTCCGCCGTCACCGCCCCCGGAGACGCCCGGTCCGCCGGAACAGCTCGTCAGTGCGAGAGCGGTGGCCGCGAGCCCCGCCCCCGTGAGGATCCATCGGTTTCGTCGTGTTGTCATCGTCGTGCCCCCATCGGCTTTCGTTGACATATCGGGCGACTCCGCCCACGTGCCGAACTTAGCCCCGAGCGGCACGCCGTGGCAACGCTCCCACGCCGCCGTGACGAAAAGGTGACACGCACGTCACCGCGCATGTCCACAAGTCTTCGCCGAGTCCGCTGCGAACAGCTGCGGATTCGGCGAAGACTTGTGGACATGCCCTGGACACGACGAAGCCCGCGGAGCCGAAACGGCTCCGCGGGCTTCGCGAGTGAAACGGTCTTACTTGACCGTGACGGAGGCGCCGGCCTCCTCGAGCTTCGCCTTCGCGTCCTCGGCAGCGTCCTTCGCGACGCCCTCGAGAACGGGCTTCGGGGCGCCGTCAACGAGGCCCTTCGCGTCGCCGAGGCCGAGCGAGGTGAGCTCGCGGACAGCCTTGATGACCTGGATCTTCTTGTCGCCGGCACCCTCGAGGATGACGTCGAACTCGGTCTGCTCCTCGGCTGCCTCGGCGGCGTCGCCACCGGCCGGAGCGCCGGCCACGGCCACGGCGGCCGGGGCGGCAGCGGTGACGTCGAACTTCTCCTCGAACGCCTTCACGAACTCGCTGAGCTCGATGAGCGTGAGCTCCTCGAACGCGCTGAGCAGCTCTTCGGTGCTGAGCTTCGCCATGATGTGTCTCCTGTGTGTTTTCAGCTAGGTAGGTGGGTCGTGCGAACGCCGGCGATCAGCCCGCGTTCTCCTGCTTCTCGCGCAGCGCCTCGACCGTGCGAACGGTCTTCGACGGAAGCGCCTGGAAGACCGCGGCGGCCTTCGACATCGAGGCCTTCATCATGCCGGCGACCTTCGACAGCAGAACCTCACGGCTCTCCAGGTCGGCCAGCTTGTTGACCTCGTCAGCGGTGAGCGGGGCACCGTCGAAGTACCCGCCCTTGATCACGAGAAGAGGGTGTGCCTTGGCGAAGGTGCGCAGACCCTTCGCGACGGCGACCGGGTCGCCGTGCACGAAGGCGATCGCCGACGGCCCCTGAAGGTCGTCGTCGAGGCCCGTGACCCCCGCGTTGCCCGCGGCGATCTTGGTCAGCGTGTTCTTCACCACGGCGTATTCCGCATCCTGACGAATGCTGTCGCGGAGCTCCTTGAGCTCGGCAACCGTCAGGCCGCGGTACTCGGTGAGCAGAACGGCGGTCGAGCTCTCGAACTTGTCGGCGAGCTCGGCGACCGATGCTTCCTTCAGCGCCATGGCCACTCCTTGATACGTACGAGGCTCCTCACGGTGGTGAGGTGCCGGCCGCACCGCCTGCCCGCACACATGACAAAAGCTCCGGCGCAAGCGCACGGAGCTTTTCGGATCCTGAAAACAGGGGAAGATCTCAGCACACCTGCGCGGGCCCCTGCGTCTGCAGTGCTTCGGTCGAGGTGCGTTTGCACGCGCTTCGACGACCGGCGGTCTTCGGCTTCGACCATCGTACGGCAGTCGGCGCGGATCCGCCAAACCCGCGAAGCTGGGGATCCGCCGCGAGCGGGCCCGCCCAGCAGGGCGACTCAATCGACGAGCGCGAGCGCCCGATATGCATCCTGCGTTGCGGCGCGGAGCATCGCCTGCTCACGCGGGCTCATCGACCCCTGCGGGATCGAGGCTCCCGTCGTGAGGCGGTACAGCTCGTCGATCAGAGCGGTCGCCATACCCACGAGCTTCTCGATCTCGCTCTCGTCGCGGTCGATCCACACGAACTTCGGATCGTCGTGGAGCGGTCGGAAGTCGCGGTGCTCCTCCCATGCGAAGAGAGTGCGCTCAGCGCCGAGCACGTGCTGCTGCCACCACACTTGCCGCAGATACTGGCGCGGAATCGTACGCCACGACTTGTTCGTCGTCTTGATCTCGGAGAGGGTCACGCGCCCCGCGTCATCCTGAACGATGCCGTCAGGCGTCGCGAGGTGTCGCTTCTCGCCGTGGGACCGAAACAGGGCACTCGACGGAAGGATCCCGTGCTCGCGTTCGATCCAGGCGGCGATCTCGGGCTCACGGCGACGACCGTGATCCGTGTATGCGTTCCCCGAGAAGCTGGACGGCCGCAGCTTCTGCTTCGCCGCACGGAGGATCGACGCCGGGGTCGAGAGGTGCGCGACGTCGGTCGCGGTGATGCCCTGCGAGCGAGCCTTGAGCCACGCCACCCGATCACGCGAGTCGGCCACGACACGGGCCTGCAGATCGGGAGTCAGCACCCTCATGACCCTAGTCGACCGGTCCTGCACGCCCCGGAGCGACGCGCATTGGTTGCATAAAGTCAACCACTCACCTATAGTTGACGAAACTCAACCTTTTGCGCGACGATGGTGCCGCGCCCCGCTCTTCCTCGCTGGAAAGGACGCGCGTGAGCTCTCCTCACTCCACCACCGTCTCCGCTCGCATGTCGCGTCGCCAGGTACTCGAGGCCCTTTCCGGGCTGCTCCTGGCGATGTTCTGCTCGATGATGTCGATGACCGTCGTCGGCACGTCTCTGCCGATCATCGTCCCGGAGCTCGGGGGATCCCAGACCTCCTACACGTGGGTCGTCACGATGACGCTGTTGACGACAGCGATCTCAACCCCGATTTGGGGAAAGCTCGCCGATCTCCTGAACCGCAAGACGCTCATGCTGATCGCCCTCACGGTCTTCGTGCTCGCAAGTGCGGGGGCCGGACTGAGCCAGAACGTCGAGATGCTCATCTTCTTCCGCGCCCTGCAGGGCATCGGCGGCGGCGGCCTGCAGTCGATGGCGCAGATCCTCATGGCCGACATCATCAGCCCGCGCGAGCGCGGCCGCTACATGGGACTCATGGCCGGCGTCATGGCGATCGGCACGGTCGGCGGCCCGCTCCTCGGAGGGCTGCTCACCGACACCATCGGATGGCGCTGGAACTTCTACGTCGGCGTCCCGCTCGGCATCATCGCGTTCATCGTGATCACCCGCACGCTGCACATCTCGCAGCATCGCGCAGGCAAAGTGCGCATCGACTATCTCGGCATCGGGCTGCTGAGCGTCGCGGCGGGCTTCCTGCTCGTATGGATCTCGAACGTCTCCGACTACGGCTGGGCCAGCTGGGAGACGCTCTACATGGTCGGCATCGGCGTCGTCGCAACGATCGCATTCATCCTCGTCGAACGACGGTCGGCCGAGCCTCTCATCCCGATGCAGATGTTCCGTGACCGCACGTTCACGCTGGCGGTTCTCGCCTCGGTCTCGATCGGCGTGTCGATGTTCGGCACCGCCATCTATCTCAGCCAGTACCTGCAGATCGCGCGCGGCTTCGGCCCGACCGAGGCCGGCCTGCTGACGATTCCGATGGCGGCGGGAATGCTTGGCGCCTCGACCGTGATCGGCCAGATCGTCTCACGTACGGGCATCTGGAAGCCCTACCTCATCCTGGGCGGCACGCTGCTCGTGGCCGGCACCGGGCTGCTCTCGACGTTGCAGGTCGACACACCCCTGTGGCTCGTGGGCGTATTCATGTTCCTGCTCGGCTCCGGCACGGGCATGACGATGCAGAACCTCGTCCTCGTCGTGCAGAACTCCGCGGATCCGACCCGGATGGGCGTCGCGAGCTCAGGCGTGAACTTCTTCCGTTCGGTCGGCGGCACAGCGGGCGTCGCGATCATGGGATCCGTCCTCGCCGCCAGCATGACGCAGCAGGTGACCGATCGGATGTCCGAGATCGGCGCCGCTGTCGCCTCCCTCGGAGCAGAGGGCCGGGCCGTCGCCGAGCAGCTCGCGGCCGGCACCTTGCCGACGACGCGCGACATGCCCGAGACGATCGCTGTGATCATCGAGGACATCGCCGCGAACGCCATCTCGCACGCATTCCTCGTCGGTGTGCCCCTGGCGATTCTCAGTCTCGTCGCCATCTGCTTCCTGCCGAAGGCACGGCTCGTCACGCAGACGACGATCGAGCGGCTCGAGGACCGAAAGTCCGCTGAGGCGTCGACGACGCAGGTGGGCGCCGAACGTGCCACGCAGACCGCGGTAGCGTCGACAGGTGCGATCCCCACGCACACCCCCGAAGGATCCGAGACCCCACGAGACGATGACTGACACCCCTGAGGACGAGCGGCGCGCCGAAGCCGTCCGCTTCGTCCAGTCCAGCCTGGGCGACGTGTTCGCGCAGTTCCGACGACTGGTCAAGCGCAACGCCGAGTCGCTCCAGCCCGGCCTGCATCCCGCCACGTTCAAGATGTTCACGGTGATCGCGCGCCATGCACCGGTGACCGCGTCGACGCTCGCCTGCTGGCTCGACATGGACAAGGGCCAGGTCAGCCGCGCGGTGCGCGATCTCGAGGAGGCCGGTCTCGTCACCCGTCGGCCGGACGAATCCGATCGGCGCTCGTTCGTGATCGAGCCGACCGAGAGCGGCAACACGCGCCTCGCCGCGGTGCGCACCCGGCAGGAGCAGAGCCTTCACGCGCGCCTCGCGGAGTGGCCCGTCGAGGACGTGCACCGCCTCGGCGAGCTCCTCCACGCCCTCACAGAACGGGATCCATTCGGCGAGGACTGACGTCGCCGCACCCGTTCGCGGGTGCCGCGTGGTCGTTCGGATCCTGCGAAACGACCAGACGGCACCCGCGAATCGGATCCTTCGGGGCGCTCCGTCACGCGTCGGGGTTGGGGCATTCGATCCCACCGAGAGCGGGGATCCGGACGGCGACGGTCTTCATCTGCGGCGACTGCCACTCCGCCGTTCCGGGGGTCCACACGGTGCGCGCCGTGACATCGAAGCTCGAGCCGAGAAGCAGATCGAGAAGGGATCCGAGGATCTGCTGGAGGACGCCGTTGCTGAGCGTCGTCGTGTAGACGCCGCTCGCGTCGGGGCCCGTCGTCGTGACGGTCGCGGTCGTGCCGTCGATGCTCCACCGAACATTCTCCGGAGAAAATCCGCTGTAGGGGGTCGAATCCTGCGGCCAGCGCCACGTCACCGTGAGGAACGGCTGCGCCAGATTCAGCGCGCTCGGGCGCTGACAGCTCGTCGAAACGATGTCGGGAGCCTGAAGCTGCACCGTGCCGAGCGTCTGGCCAGACGCCGCGTGCTCGGCGTCGGTGAAGTCAGCCTGTGTCTGCTGCGCGACGGCCCCGCCCATCACGACCGACACAGCCATGACGCTCAGCGCCATGATCCCGATCATCCGGCGCCGCTTCATGTGCGCGCCCTCCTGCGTCGGTAGTCCACGGCGAGCGTCGTCCCCACTCCGACGATCGCAATCCCGCCCCAGACGACGAACCACGGCAGGCCGTTGCCCGTCGTCGCGAGCCCGTCGCCATCGTCGGGCGCAGACCCCGCCTCGATCTCTTCGCCGAGCCCATGAGCCAACACGCGCAGCTCGGTGCGCTCCCCCTCCTGCGCATCCGCCGGCGCAGCGATCGACAGAAGCAATCGTGCCGTCTCGTCGGCGTCGATCCGCAGCAGCCGCTCCCGCGATCCGTCACGGGGTGCTGCGAACCCGGACCGCAGCCGCTCCTCGCCGGCGGCGCACGATCCGCCTGTCCACGCGACGGCGCACCGAAGGACCGTGACGTCGACGTCCATCTCACCGGATGCGGCCAGGGAGATGTCGATGCGGCCCGGATCACCCGGAGCAGCGCTCACCTCGACGAGCCAGTCGACGCGCTGACCCGGTGACAGGTCGGTCGCCGCTCTCTCGTCGAGGACCGACACGAGACGCAGTCGCTCTCCCTCGACGACGTCTGGGGCCGCCGTTGCCGAGGCGGCACTCGGGGCGAGGAGAATCGCGAGGATCAACGCGCCAATCGCCCACGCGCGCCTCATGTCAGCTGCCCCACGGGCTCGGCGCGTCTGCGATCAGAACGGTCGTCACGGTCCTGGGGCCAAAACGCCCAACCCACCAGCAGACCCGCCGCGAGAGTGAGGCCCCCGAGCACGAGCGGATGCCCCAGCCAGACGATGGCAGGGGCGATACCGGGCACAGAAAACAGGGTCTCACGCACGGTCGTCACCTCGTACGGGAACGGGTCGTCCGCGTCGTTCGCGTCACCGCGCATCGTGATGATCCGCTCGCCAGGGTTCTGCCCCTCCTCCACGCTCGTGACTCGGTGTGTGACGGGGAGACGAGACGCGCCGCGATCCACCGTGATGACATCTCCCACCGCGACCTCCCTGGCGGGCACCTCTCGTACGACGGCGACGGATCCGGCGGGGATCGCCGGTGCCATGGAGCCCGTGCGGAACATCATGAGGCTGATATCGAAGACGAGGGCGAGGACGACGAGCGTCGCGCACACCACGCCGCCCGCCGCCGCGACCCAGAGCAGAGCCTCTCGGACCGCGTGCAGCGCACGAGGAGGGCGACGCATCGCGTGACGCGCCGCCGCGGTCTCTCCCCTCACTCCGACTGCGCTGTGACGACCCACCGCGGCACCGCCTCCTGCCCCTGCGCCTCATTCCCGGTCGAATCGGGCAGCGTCACGGCGAAGCAGTAGGTGACGATGGATCCCGCCGCCGCGGCCAACTCCTGCGTCGTCGACGAGTTCGTCGTTGGTGCGGATCCTGTCGGAACGACCTCGCTCCCCGCCGCGAACGTCGTCGCGTCGCAATTCGTCTCCCCGATGGTGCGCACCCCGTATCGGAGGAATGCACCGAGACCCGCGTCGTTGCCGTCATCCGCAGACAGCTGCGCCGTTCCCGCGACGGAGCCCGCAACCGTGCGCACAGAGAATCCCGCGTACACGGTCTGCCCCGGCACCAGCTCGAGGGCGGCAACCGTGAAGTCGAGCGCGGCAGCACCCGCTGCGTCAGCGTGCTCGGCGTAATCGATGCCGTTCGTCGCCCCCTCGATCCCGAAGGAGCCTGCCGAGAATGTTGCCGTCGCGTGCTCCCTGTCCGTCCAGGCGGCGAGCGTGGAGGCGGCGCCGACGCCGAACACGATGCCGCTCGCGAGGATCGCCCGCACGCGTCGGAGCGCACGTGACCGCGAGCGCGGCGTATGCTCCCGCCGGGACATCTCAGTTCGCGTCGACGGAGGTCGCCTGGAACTCCCACGTCGCGGTCGCCGTCGCGGCCTGCGCGAGGTCGTCACCCGCCGTGATCGCGAAGCAGAGCTGGACGCTGGCGCCCGGGACGCCGTCGCCGTGCAGGACGTCGGCCGTTGCCGTCGCCGTGTTCGTGTCGAGCGTCGCCCCCTCGCCGAGCACCGTTCCGGCCGCGACCGTTGCCGCATCGCAGGTCTCGGCCGCACCGATCGCCGCGACGACGTAGCCGTATTGAGCGGCGTCGCCCGTCGCAGCCACGCTCGCCTGGGAGAGCGTGCCGTCGACGCTCGTCGCGTCGTCGAGGCGGACGAAGAACGAGTCGTAGGCGACTTCTCCGGGCACCATGTTCGACGTCTCGGCGACGAACTGGACCTGATCGAGCTGCTCAGCCGCCGCGGCGTCGGAATGCTCCGCATAGGCGACGTCGTCGAGCGATCCCTCCAGATTGAAGGAGCCGGCCGCGAACGTACCGGTGAGGAACTCCGAGTCGTTCCAGGTGGCGAGCGTATATGCCGCGCCCACGCCGACGACGAGGCCGCCGGCGAGGATTGCGAGCACCTTGCGGCGCCGCACGGTGGTGCGTTCAGACATGGATCATCCCCCCGCGCCGCGAGGGACGCCCCTTGCGTCGAAGACTCACGGCATTGTGCGGACCAGTATTCTCCAGGACTCACGTCGAGACAAGAGCCCCTCGCCAACGCCCCGCGGGAACGACGAACGCCCCGCCGCGGATGCGACGGGGCGTTCGAGACGAGACTCAGACCGCAGCGGCGATCGAGTTCACGTCGAGCGGGATGCCGGGGCCGAATGTGGTCGACACCGATCCCTTCTGGATGTAGCGACCCTTGGCGCTGGACGGCTTCAGGCGCACGACCTCGTCGAGCGCGGCCTGGATGTTCTCGTCGAGCTTGTCGAGGTCGAACGAGGCCTTGCCCACGATGAAGTGGAGGTTGGCGTGCTTGTCGACGCGGAAGTCGATCTTGCCGCCCTTGATCTCCTCAACGGCCTTCGCCGGGTTCGGCGTGACCGTGCCCGTCTTGGGGTTGGGCATGAGACCGCGCGGACCGAGAACCTTGCCGAGTCGACCGACCTGGCCCATGAGCTCCGGAACGGCAACAGCCGCGTCGAAGTCGGTCCAACCGTCGGCGACCTTCTGGATGAGCTCGGCACCGCCGACCTCGTCCGCGCCCGCGGCGATGGCGGCCTCAGCGGCGTCGCCGTTCGCGAACACGATGACCTTCGCGGTCTTACCGGTGCCGTGCGGGAGCATGACGGTGCCGCGCACCATCTGGTCTGCCTTGCGCGGGTCGACGGCGAGCTTCAGTGCGACCTCGACGGTCGAGTCGAACTTCGCGGATCCGGTCTCCTTGGCGAGCGCGACTGCCTCGGCGGGCGTGTAGAAGCGCCCCTCCTCGAGCTTGGCGGCTGCGGCGGTGTAAGCCTTGGACTTTGCCATGTTCGTTATCCCCTCAGCCCTCGACCGTGATGCCCATGGAACGGGCGGTGCCGGCGACGATCTTCGAAGCGGCATCGAGGTCGTTCGCGTTCAGATCAGGCTGCTTGGTCTTGGCGATCTCCTCGACCTGCTCCTTCGTGATCTTGCCGACCTTGACGGTGTGGGGCGTACCCGAACCGCTCTTGACGCCCGCAGCCTTCTTGATGAGCTCGGCCGCCGGCGGCGTCTTCAGGACGAACGAGAAGCTGCGGTCCTCGTAGACCGTGATCTCCACGGGGACGACGTTGCCGCGCTGCTGCTCCGTCGCGGCGTTGTACGCCTTGCAGAACTCCATGATGTTGACGCCGTGCTGACCCAGGGCAGGGCCGATCGGCGGCGCCGGGTTGGCCTGGCCGGCCTGGATCTGGAGCTTGATGAGCCCCGAGACCTTCTTCTTCGGTGCCATTGTTTATCCTTTCGTCGAACGCGCGCCGTGTGCGTGCGCTCTCCCACACCCGAAGAGGTGCGGTGTCTGTGGCGCGCCGAAGCGCGCAAACTCACACATTATGCATGAGCAGCCTGGACAGATCCAGGAAATCCGTTGATCCGGATCAGGCCATCTTCGAGACCTGGTCGAACGACAGCTCGACCGGGGTCTCGCGCTCGAACAGCGACACGAGGACCGTGAGCTTGCCGCTCGCGGGGTTGATCTCGTTGATCGTGCCCGGCAGGCCCGCGAACGAGCCGTCCTTGATCGTGATCGTCTCGCCGATCTCGAAGTCGACCTCGGCGGGCATCGAACGCGACGCCGTGGCCTCCTTGGCCTTCTCGTCGCCGGCGGCGGCCTTCTCGGCCTCCTTGATCTCGGCGAGCGGCTTCAGCATGTTGAACGCCTCTTCGAAGCGGAGCGGCGCCGGGTTGTGCGCGTTGCCGACGAAGCCCGTCACGCCGGGCGTGTGGCGGACAACCGACCAGGTGTCCTCGTTGAGCTCCATGCGCACGAGAACGTAGCCGGGCACGCGCACGCGCGTCACCATCTTGCGCTGACCGTTCTTGATCTCGACGACGTCCTCCATCGGGACCTCGACCTGGTAGATGTCGTCCTCGACCTCGAGCGTCTGCTTGCGCTGCTCGATGTTCGTCTTCACCTTGCGCTCGAAGCCCGCGTAGGAGTGGATCACGTACCACTTGCCCTCGAGCGTGCGCAGTTCGGCACGGAACTCGGCGTAAGGGTCGTCGTCCTCTACTTCCGGAGCTTCCGCCTCGGGTGCGTCGACCTCAGCCTCGGCCACCTCGGGGGCCTCAGCAGGCGCAGCCGCGCTCTCGTCTGCGGAGTCGTCGGACAGGACCTCGGCCGCAGCCTCCGCCTCGGCGGTCTCGTCGATGTTGAGTGCGTCGTTCACGATCGCGTCTGCCTCCGGGTCTGCGATGGAGATTTCTTCGCTGTCGGCAAGGCCGCTGCCGTCGTCGACATGCATCGCCTTGTGCTCGGCGGCGTCGCTCGCCTTCTCGTTGCCTGCGAGGATGTTGCCCGTCTGGGCCTCGTCGTCCTCGCTCGACTGCTCAGCCGCGGGGGCCCAGTCGGCGTCGTCGAGATGCTTCTCGGACACGTTTGCCTCTTTCGATCTAGTTCGGAACGCCGAAGACGACGTCCACCACCCACGAGAAGACCGTGTCGAGCCCGAAGATGAGGGCCATCATCACGACGACGAAGCCCAGCACGACGCTCGTGAACTTCAGGAGCTCCTTGCGGGTCGGCGTGACAACCTTGCGAAGCTCCGCGATGACCTCACGGAAGAACAGCGCGATCCGCGCGAAGAAATTCGGCTTCTTGCCTGCGCTCGCACCGCCCGCGGCGGCGGCCATGCCACCAGCTGCATCCTGAGCCATTCGTCACCTTTCGTGAGTCAGCGTGCCGCTGACGCGCAGGGCGGACAGGAATCGAACCTGCAACCTGCGGTTTTGGAGACCGCTGCTCTGCCAATTGAGCTACCGCCCTAGAGGCCGAAGCGACCTCGGAATCCCCCACCTCACCCGCCACTGATGCCCGAGGCACAGCGAAGGATGCAGCGCGGAACTGCTCTATCGATCATACGGCATGGGGTACGACGGCGCGAACCGGGCTCGGCCCCGCGCGCGTCGCTCACCGCCCGACACGCGCGAGGAAGGTGCGCGTGCGCTCGTGGCGCGGCGCGTCGATGACCTGCGCAGCAGGCCCCTGCTCGACGACCACACCGTCCGCCATGAAGACGACTCGGTCGCAGACTTCGCGGGCGAAGCTCATCTCGTGGGTCACGACGATCATCGTCATCCCGTCGGCAGCGAGCTGCCGCATCACGGCGAGCACCTCCCCCACAAGCTCAGGGTCGAGCGCGCTCGTAGGCTCGTCGAAGAGCATGACCTTGGGCTTCATCGCAAGCGCCCGCGCAATCGCCACGCGCTGCTGCTGACCGCCCGACAGCTGGGACGGGTAGACGTCGGCACGGTGGGCGAGCCCCACCCGATCGAGCAGATCGAGCGCCTCGGTGCGCACCTCGGCCTTCGGCCGCCGCAGCACACGGACCGGAGCCTCCATCACGTTCTCGAGCGCCGTCATGTGCCCGAAGAGATTGAAGCGCTGGAACACCATCCCGAGGTCGCGCCGGCGGAGGGCGACCTCCTTCGGCCGCAGCTCGTAGAGGCGGCCTCGATGCTCGCGGTAGCCGACGAGCACGCCGTCGACCCGGATCTCGCCTGCATCGAGCTCCTCGAGGTGATTGATGCAGCGCAGCAGCGTCGACTTGCCCGAACCTGACGGACCGAGGATCCCGACGACCTCTCCCGCGTGGACCTCGAGGTTTACGTCGCGCAGCACCTGGGTGTGGCCGAACGACTTGCCGACGTGCGAAACCGTGACGAGCGGATCCGCTGCGGACATCCTCTCGGTCATGCGCCCTGCTCCTTCGTGGTGTCGGCGGCGCTGTGTTCGTCACGCGGTGTTCCACGAAAGCCGAAAAGCCGCGTGAACGCGCCGGGCCGCTTCGGTGCATCCTTCGCGAAACGACGTTCGAGCCAGGTCTGCAGGACGCTCGCGATCGAGGTGAGGAAGAGATACCAGACGCTCGCCACGAGCAGCATCTCCATGAGGCTGAAGTCGGCGGCGCCGATCTGGCGAGCGCGGTAGAGCAGGTCGCCGGCGCCGATCACCGAGACGAGCGACGTCTCCTTGAGCAGCGTCACGAGCTCGTTGCCCGTGGGCGGCAGGATCGCCCGCATCGCCTGCGGGAGGATGATGCGGCGCAGCGTCTGGGCGGGCGTCATGCCGAGCGCGCCAGCCGCTTCGTGCTGCCCACGATCGACGGACAGGAGCCCACCGCGCACGATCTCCGACATGTACGCGGCCTCGTTGAGGGTCAGCGCGATGAGTGCCGCGAGGAACGGAGAGATCGTGTTGAGCGGAATCTGGAACTCGCCGACCCCGATCGTCGGGATGAAGAGAGCCAGGTTGAACCAGATGAGCACCTGCACGAGGAGGGGCGTGCCGCGGAACACCCACACGAACAGCCAAGCGACCGTCGCGAGAACCGGATTGCCCGAGATCCGCATCACCGCGATCACGACGCCGAGTGCCACTCCCAGCACCATCGCGACAACCGTCAGCACGACGGTCACCGCCATGCCCTCGAGGATCGCCTCCGCCCCGACGCGCGAGAAGATCAGATCCCAGCGGATGACGCTGTTCTGCGCGATCTGCCAGACGATCAGCGCCGCGAGCAGCACGAGCGCCGCAACGCCCGCCCACTGTCCGTAGTGACGCACAGGGACGACCCGGCGCGGGGCCTGCATCGTACGGGGATCGGTCATGACAGCGCTCGCGTCACTCCGCGCCGTTGACGGTGATCTCGTCGAGCGCGCCGAGCGAGACGTCCCAGCGCTCGAGGATCTCGGCGTACGTCCCGTCGTCGACGAGTGACTGGAGCGCCGCCTGGAACGCGTCGCGCAGCTCGTCATCGCCCTTCGCGAAGACGAAGCCGAGGGGCTCGCCGCTGATCGGCCCGTCGTTCGCGACCTCGAATGCCGCACCGCCCTGGATCTGCGAGGCGTTGTACACCCCGACAGCCTCCTGCGTGAGCGTCGCGACGGCGCGCTCGCTCTGCACCTGCGTCAGCGCCTCGGTGTCGGTCTGCTGGGTCAGGATGTCGATCGGGTCGCCCTGGCAGCTTCCCTCGTTCTCGGCCTCCAGCAGCGACTGCTGGGTCGAGTCGACGAGGACCGACACCGTGAGCCCACACAGGTCGCTCATCTCCGAGATCCCCTCGGGGTTGCCCGCGGGGACGATGATCGCCTGGTCGGCCGAGAAGTAGTCGACGAAGTCATAGTTCGCCTGGCGCTCAACACTGTCGGTGATGCCCGCGACAACGAGGTCGTATCGCTCGGAGTCGAGCGACGGCAACAGCGTGTCGAAGGCGACGTTGCTGAGCTCGTACTCGAGCCCGAGCTTCGCCGTCGCGGCCGCGAGCAGATCGATGTCGAGGCCCGTGATCGTCTCTCCGTCGGCGGCGTCGACGAACTCGTACGGCGGGTACTGCGCCTCCGTGCCGACAGTGACGGACCCCGCGTCGCGCACGTCGTCGGGCACGAGAGCCGCGAGGGTCTCGTCGGCCTCGGCTGCAGGGGCCGCTCCGGTCTCGTCGTCGGGCGAGGAGGAGCAGGACACGGCGAGCGCCGCGACCGCGAGGGCGGCGGGCGCAAGAAGAAGGCGGGAAGGACGCATTCGTCTATTCTGCCGAGCACGCCTGGGAAGCCGCTACGGCGGCGGCGAAACGCCCCTCCCGAAGGGCGTTCCGCCGCAGGCCGGTCACGCGTTCGGGAGCAGGGTGTACTTCGTCGAGAGGTACTCGTGGATGCCCTCGGCACCGCCCTCGCGACCCATACCCGACTGCTTGACGCCGCCGAAGGGCGCTGCGGCGTTCGAGACGACGCCCGCGTTCAGGCCCATCATCCCGGTGTCGAGCTTCTCGATCATGCGGTGGCCGCGCGCGAGATCCTCCGTGAAGACATACGACACGAGGCCATACTCGGTGTCGTTCGCGATCTCGACCGCCTCGTCCTCTGTGGAGAAGGTGACGACCGCGAACACGGGCCCGAAGATCTCCTCCGACATGATCGCGGCGTCGCGCGTGAGCCCCGAGACGACAGTCGGCTCGAAGAAGCTGCCCGGGCCATCGATTCGGCGGCCGCCGTGAACGAGCGTTGCCCCCTTGCCGACGGCATCCTCAACGAGCTCCGCCGCCTTCGCGACGGCGTCGTCGTCGATGAGCGGGCCGATCTGCACGCCCTCCTCGGTTCCGCGGCCGATCTTCATTGCCGCGACCCGCTCGGCGACCCGCTTCGTGAACTCCTCGGCGACGTCCTCGTGCACGATGATCCGGTTCGCGGCCGTGCACGCCTGGCCGATGTTGCGGAACTTCGCCGCCATCGCCCCGTCGACCGCCTTGTCGAGATCGGCGTCGTCGAAGACGACGAACGGGGCGTTGCCGCCGAGTTCCATCGACACCCGCAGCACGTTCTCGGCTGCCTGAGCGATGAGGCGCTTGCCGACCCCCGTGGATCCCGTGAACGACAGCTTGCGCAGCCGGCTGTCGCCGATGATCGGCGCCGAGACGCGGCTCGAGCTCGACGAGGTAACGACGTTGACGACGCCCTTCGGCAGGCCGGCCTCCTCCAGCAGCCGCACGAACAGCATGGTCGTGAGCGGCGTGAGCTGCGGCGGCTTGATGACGCTCGTGCATCCCGCGGCGAGCGCCGGCGCGATCTTGCGCGTGGCCATGGCGAGCGGGAAGTTCCACGGCGTGATGAAGAAGCAGGGCCCCACGGGTCGCTGCGAGACGATCATCTGCCCCGTACCCTCGGGCGTGGATCCGTACCGCCCCGAGATCCGCACCGCCTCCTCGCTGAACCAGCGGAGGAACTCTCCGCCGTAGGCGACCTCGCCGAGCGCCTCGGCGAACGGCTTGCCCATCTCGAGCGTCATGACGAGCGCGAGGTCCTCCTTGCGCTCCTGCACGAGCTCCCATGCGCGGCGGAGGATGTCGCTCCGCTTCCGCGGCGGCGTCGCCGCCCACGCGTCCTGTGCGGCGACGGCTGCGTCGAGCGCGGCGCTCGCGTCGCCCTCCGTCGCATCGGCGATCTGGGCGATCACCTCATTCGTCGCGGGGTCGCGCACGTCGAGCGTCCCCCCGCCTGTCGCGTCGACCCATTCGCCGCCGATGAACAGCTTGCCGGGGATGGTGTCGAGCAGCGTCTTCTCGTTCTGGTTCATCTTCGAGTTCCCTTCGTCGGGCGGATCAGATTTTCTGCAGTTCGGCGGCGACGACGTCGAGCGCGTCGTGCAGCAGCTCGTCGCCGATGACGAGCGGAGGAAGGAAGCGGATCACGTTGCCGTACGTGCCGCAGGTGAGCACGATGACCCCGGCGCGGGCGCAGGCCGTCGCGAGCTCCTTCACGACCGCGGGCGCGGGATCCCCCGTCACGGGATCCACGACCTCCGCGGCGATCATCGCGCCGCGACCGCGGACATCGCCGATACGCGGATCCGCGGCGCGGATCGCGGCGAGGCGCTCGACGAGGATCTCGCCGATCCGGTTCGCCCGCTCCGCGAGGCCCTCAGTCTCGTACGCGTCGATCGCGGCGAGGGCGGCGGCGCATGCGACGGGGTTGCCGCCGTAGGTGCCGCCGAGCCCGGAGGCGTGGACGGAGTCCATGATCTCGGCGCGCCCCGTGACGCCGGCGAGCGGCATGCCGCCGGCGATCCCCTTCGCCGTCGTGACGAGGTCGGGAACGATGCCGAACTGCTCGCTCGCGAACATGGTGCCCGTCCGGCAGAAGCCCGTCTGCACCTCGTCGGCAATGAACACGACGTCGTTCTCGCGGCACCACGACGCGATCTGCTCGAGAAATCCGTCGGCGGGGACGATGAACCCGCCCTCCCCCTGGATGGGCTCGATGATGACGGCGGCCAGCTCATCGGCGCCGATCTGTATCTCGATTCGTTCGATCGCGCGCCGTGCGGCCTCGGGGCCGGACTGCCCGTCGCGGAATGGATAGGAGGCGGGCACACGATGCACCTCGGGCGCGAAGGGGCCGAATCCGTTCTTGTAGGGGCGGTTCTTCGCCGTGAGAGCCATCGTCAGGTTCGTCCGCCCGTGGTAGGCGTTGTCGAATGCGACGACGGCTCGCTTCCCGGTATAGGAGCGCGCGATCTTCACGGCGTTCTCGACGGCCTCGGCGCCGGAGTTGAACAGGGCTGTGCGCTTCTCGTGATCGCCCGGGGTCAGTCGGTTGAGCGCCTCGGCGACCTCCACGTACGACTCGTACGGCGAGACCATGAAGCAGGTGTGGGTCAGGCGCGCGGCCTGCGCAGCGACGGCCCCCGCGACGGCAGGGTGGGCGTTGCCGACGCTCGTCACGGCGATGCCTGACCCGAGGTCGATGAACGAGTTGCCGTCGGCGTCGACGACGACGCCGCCTCCGGCCGCGACCGCGGCGAACGGCATGGCTGCTGACACGCCCGCGGCGACGGCGTTGCGCTGGCGCTCGAGGATCGCCCGCGAAGCGGGGCCGGGCAGCTCCGTGACGATCCGCCGCTCCTGCGGCAGCGTCGGGCCGCCGAGCAGAGGGTCGGTGGTGATCGTGGTCATGCCGCGAGGCTACGAGCGGGTTCCTCGCACGCTACTATACGAAGTGGCGGATTCATTCGAGACATTTCGCCGTCATGTCGAGTGTTGGGGGATCCGCATGACCCACGCGCCATCTGCTCCGACGCTCGGCAGCCTGCTCGATCGTCGCGATCTCGGCCTGCGGGCCATCACCCGGATCCCGCGCGCCCGCCGCGACGCCACGCTGCGGTGGGTGCACAGCTCGGATCTTCCGGATCCCGCACCGTTCCTCGACGAGGGCGTCACCCTGCTGACGACGGGGGCGCAGTTCGCCGAGACCGACGCCGACGCGTATGTCACCCGCCTCGTGGCGCGCGACGTCGCGGCCCTCGGGTTCGGCAGCGGTGTCGTCCGCGCGCGGATCCCCGACGAGCTCGTCGCGGCGTGCGAGCGGCATGGACTCCCCCTGTTCGAGGTTCCCTATCGCACCCCCTTCCTCGCGGTGGTGCGCGCCGCCGCCGACGCGATCGCCGCCCACGGCTTCGCGCGCCGCAGCTGGGCCCTCGCGGCGCAGCGGGCGGTCTCACTCGCGGCGCTCCGTGCAGACCCCCTTCCCGCGACGATCGCTGAGCTCGCGAGCCGACTCGACACATGGGTCGGGCTGTTCGATCCCGCCGGCGCGCTGTCGATCGCGCGCCCCGCCCCGCTTCCCCCTCCCGTCGCGGACGAGCTGGGCGATCGCGTGCACCGCATGCTCGATGCGAGGGTGCGCGCCGCCGACACGGTGACGTGCGGTGAACAGACGTTCACCGTTCAGACGCTGGGGCGCGGCGGTCACCTGCGTGGCGTGCTCGCGCTGCAGGGATCCGGCATCGATCAGGAGGCGCGGGGCGTCGTGACAACGGTCGTCGCCATGGCCGGCTTCTCGCTCGAGCGCGCAGCGGAGCTCACACGGGGGCGGGCAGCCCTGCGAGCGGGTGTGCTCCGCGCACTGCTCGACGGCGCAGAACCGCTCGCGCGCGACGTCGCGACCGCCGCATGGGGACGACTCCCCGCCGAGCCCCTGCGCGCGTGGGTCGTGCGCGGATCCGACGACGATCTGCTCGGTTACCTCGAGACCCGTGCCGAGCACGCACCGGGCGCAATGTTCTTCGCCCCGTCCGGCGACGACACGACGGTCGTCCTCGCAAGCGAAGACGCGGATCCGCCCGACGCCCTTTCGACGCGGTTCGGCGCGAGCGTCGGACTCTCGCGCCCAACCGGATACGCCCGTCTCGACGCGGCCGTCGATGAGGCGCGTTCGGTCGTGCCGCGCACGGGCGTCGCCGAGTTCGCGCCGGGACCCGCCGATCTGTTCCGTTCCCCGGGCGATGACCAGGTCGCGGCCGCACGCGCTCTGCTGGATCCGCTGCGCCGCCACGATGCACGGGCGGGCACGAGCCTCGAACGGGATCTCCGCGTCTGGCTGGACCACGACGCGGCGCACGATCGCGCGGCGACGGCTCTCGGGATCCACCGACACACGATGCGGAGCCGGGTTGCGCAGGCCGCGTCGATCCTCGGGCGAGACCTCACGACGTTCGAGGGCCGCGCGACGATCTGGGCGGCGCTCCGCACGTCTGACGGCTGATCCCCTCCCACGAGTTCGTGTCCAGTCGATGCGCGCTCACGGGAGGAAGGGGGTCCCGCGGGCGAAAAGCGGCGAGGGTGTCGCCGCGGCGGGCGTGTGTCATCGGGTTACGCGATGGGGTGACGACCGGCGAGAGGCCGCCTACGCTTGCCGAAACCTGTTCGACCGCACGAGGAAGCCACCATGAACACGTCGTCACGCACCGCCACAAACGCCGCCGCGCTCCACCCGGCCGGCGACATGTGCGCGCACGCGACGCCGGGGCATGATCTGCACCCCGTGCAGCGGCGACTCGCGGCGGCAACGCCCACGCGCTGGATCGACGCGATCGCGGGCTCGACGAGCGACGACGGGCGGCTTGATCTCTGGTCGCTCGACGGCGAGCTCGTCGCCCGGGTCTGGCATCACGAGCACCTCGCCGAGATCGCGCGCACGGGTTCCCCCGTCGCCCTGCACACCGGCTACCACGTGCTCGCAGCCGCCGGAGCGTGGCACAACGTCGCCGACGAGGAGCGCGCGCCCCTCGCCTGACGACGGGTTCGGTCGGGTCGCGTCAGGCGGATCCCATCGGCGCGAAGCGCGCCGCCATCGCCTCGCACTCCGCGGCGCAGTCGCGGCACGCCTGAGCGCACATCCGCATCGCTTCGCTCTTGTCGGCGTGCCGCATGCACTCCTCCGCGCACGCGAGCGCCATCGTCTGCATCGCGTGCAGCATCGAGGTCATCACCGATTCGTCCATCGCCATCGGGCGCATCATCATGCGCATCGTGGCGTGGCTCATATCGGCGCAGTTCATGCACAGTCCGCGACAGCGGGCCATGCCCTCACCGGAATCCATCTCGGCGCACATCGTGCACGCCTGTTCACACGCCATGCACGCCTCGAGACACGCCTGCATCGCGTCGGCGTCGACCATCGTCTCGCCCATCCCGGGCATCGTCATCATGCCCGACATCATCTTCGTATCCATCGCCCTCTCCTCGCTGAGTGACCGTGTCTCGAATGCTACGACCGCGCACGCGCGGTGTCGATGGGGTGCGGCGTCGGATCCCGACAGTCGAGAAGGAGGGCGCTTGTGCTCGACGGCACCACACGGATCCGCGGGTGCTGGTTACGCTGGACGCGTGACTGAACGCGCTCCGCTCTCGAACAAGATCTCCGACATCGCCGAGTCGGCCACCCTCAAGGTGGACGCCAAGGCGAAGGCACTGAAGGCCGAGGGGCGGCCCGTCATCTCCTACGCCGCCGGCGAGCCCGACTTCGCGACCCCGCCCGCCGTCGTCGACGCCGCGCGCGAGGCCCTCGGGGATCCCGCAAACTTCCGGTACTCGCCCGCCGCGGGCCTTCCCGCGCTGAAGAAGGCGATCGTCGCCAAGACGGCGCGCGACTCGGGCCTCGTCGTGGAGCCGAATCAGGTCGTCGTGACGAACGGCGGCAAGCAGGCGGTCTACCAGGCGTTCCAGGTGGTGCTGAACCCCGGCGACGAGGTGCTGCTGCCGGCGCCGTACTGGACGACCTACCCCGAGGCGATCCAGCTCGCCGACGGCACGCCCGTGCCGGTGTTCGCGGGGGCCGACCAGAACTACAAGGTCACGGTCGAGCAGCTCGAGGCCGCGCGCACTGAGAAGACGAAGGTCGTCGTGTTCGTGTCGCCATCGAATCCAACGGGATCCGTCTACACGCCTGAAGAGACCGCCGCCATCGCGCGCTGGGCACTCGAGCACGGCATTTGGATCCTCACGGACGAGATCTACCAGAACCTCACCTACGACGGCGCGCGGGCCGTGTCGGTCGTCGAGGCGGTGCCCGAGGTCGCAGACCAGACGATCCTGCTCAACGGCGTCGCGAAGACCTACGCCATGACCGGATGGCGCGTGGGCTGGATGGTCGGACCGGTCGAGGCGATGAAGCTCGCCGCCAATCTGCAGTCGCACCTCACGAGCAACGTGAACAACATCGCGCAGCACGCCGCGATCGCCGCGCTCGAAGGGCCGCAGGACGACGCCGAGGCCTTCCGCGCCGCGTTCGACCGGCGGCGACGCCTGATGGTCGAGGAACTGTCGAAGATCGACGGCGTCACGGTGCCGACGCCGCAGGGTGCGTTCTACGTCTACCCCGATGTGCGAGGGCTGCTCGGCCGCGAGTGGAAGGGCCGCCGCATCGAGACGAGCCTCGAGCTGGCCGACTTGATCCTTGACGAGGCCGAGGTCGCGGTCGTGCCGGGCGAGGCCTTCGGCCCCAGCGGCTACCTGCGCCTGAGCTACGCGCTCGGCGACGACCAGCTGGCGGAGGGCATCGCCCGCCTGCAGCGCCTGTTCGCGTAGCGGAACTCATGGGTCGCCATCAATTGCTAGTCCGGCGCCACTTCCATTGGCAGTTCGTGGCGACCCTGCGAATCGGGGTCTGAGGGTCGCCAAGAACTGCTAGTCCGGACCGACTCCCACTGTCGGTTTCTGGCGACCCACGTTCGAGTGGGCGCGGGCAGCGTGCTCACAGGCGGGTCCGACGGGGACGGACCTGTGGATAAGCGCTTCTGGAGCGTCCCGCCGAATCACGATGAGCGCATGCAACGCAAGCCTCTGCCCCCGTCCCTGCACCGTGCCTTCACCGTCGCCGACGCTGCCTCCGTCGGAGTTCCGCCCTCACGCCTCCGCGCACACGACCTCGAGTCGCCCTTCCACGGCACGCGCTCCCGTGATCCCGTCGAGGACCTCCCGACACGATTGCGGATCCTGCTTTCGGCGCTCCCCGAGCATGCGTTCGTCGCCGGCCCCACCGCGGCCTTGACATGGGATTTGCCGCTCCCCCTGCCTCTCGCCCGGAAGGCCGAGAGCCGACTCTGCATCGGCGTCCCCGCGCGTGAGAATCGGATCCGCCGCCCCGGTGTGCGCGGTCGGGCTCTGCAACTGGATTCGGAGGACGTCGTCCTGCGTCACGGCATCCGCGTCACGACCCCCGAGCGCACCTGGGTGGATGTTTCGGAAGAGCTGTCGCTTCCGCGCCTCGTCGCCGTGACCGATCGACTGCTCCGAGAAGGGGTCTCTCGCAGAGATCTCGATCGCGCGAACGACCGCGCTGGGCGGCGAAAGCCCGGACGACAGCGTCGAGAGCGGGCGCTGGGTCTTGGCGACGCGAGATCCGAATCCCCCAAAGAATCGCAGCTGCGTGTGCTCTTCCACGATGCTCGGCTGCCGCGCCCCGAGCTGAACGTGAACATCCACGATGGCAGCCGATTCGTCGCCCGCGTCGACATGCTGTTCCGCCGGGAGAAGCTTGTCGTCGAGTACCAGGGCGATTACCACCGCGACGCCGCGCAGTGGCGTCGCGACGAGATGCGTCGCGCCGAGCTCGAGTCGCTCGGCTACCGAGTGACCTACGTGACCGAAGCGGACTTCGATTTTCCGGAGCGCCTCGTGGCGCGGATCCGCCGTCTTCTCGCCACGTCCTGATGGGTCGCCAGAATATGCCAGTACGACAGCCCAAACACTGGCGTTTCTTGGCGACCCGGGACCGGCACAACGATTGGGTCGCCAGAAAGTGCTAGTGCCGACAGGGTGCGACTGGCGTTTTGTGGCGACCCATCGGCTAGAGCTCGACGCCGACGAACACTGGCTCGGGGTTCAGCTCGATGCCGTACTCGGCCGCGACGCGGGTGCGGGCGAAGCGGGCCAGCTCCGCGATCTCCTCTGCCGTCGCGCCGCCGCGGTTCGTCAGGGCGAGCGTGTGCTTCGTCGACAGCGTCGCGCGGGATCCGGGCAGCCCGAAGCCCTTGCCGAGCCCCGCGTGCTCGATGAGCCACGCCGCGCTGACCTTCACGAGATGCGACGAGGCGCGCGGCGGGGCGATGGATCCGTCCCACGTATCGAGCGGGATCACCTGCACCTGCTCGATCTCGGGTTCCATCGGCCAGCGCGGGCACTCCGCGGGAAGCCCTCGTGCCAGCTGCTCGTCGATGATCGGGTTGTTGAAGAACGAGCCGGCACTGCGCGTATCGGCGTCGTCCGGGTCGAGCACCATGCCCTTCGAGGCGCGGATCTCGCGCACCGTGTCGCGGATCCACGAAAGCGACGCGTTCCCGGATCCGTCCTCGCCGCCCGCGCGTGCGCCGTCCAGCCCGAGCGCGCTGCGGAGGCGGCGATCGGTGACGGGCCGCGGTTCCGTTCCCACGACCGCCAGATCGAGCGTGAGCCCCATGACGACCGCCGAGCGCTCGGGCTCGGATCCGTAGTGCCGCTTGAGAACGGACGTGCGCGGGCCGAGGCCCAGCTCGGAGGCTGGAACCTCGACGACCTCGGCGGATCCCTCGTCAAGCAGGTCGACCGAGACGAGCGTCTGCACGATCTCCTGACCGTATGCACCGACGTTCTGGATCGGAGCGGCGCCGGCCGTGCCGGGGATCCCGCTCATCGCCTCAACGCCCGCGAGGCCTTCCGCCACTGTCCAGGCGACGAAGGCGTCCCAGTCCTGCCCCGCCTCGACGCGCACCCTCTGGAACCCCTCGGCCGCGCCGCCGACGCGCTCGTATCCCGAGGTGAGGATCCGCACCACTGTGCCGTCGAACGGTTCGTCGCCGACCAGCAGATTGGATCCGCCGCCGAGCACGAACCAGTCGTCGCCCGCGTCCCACACCTCGCCGAGGGCGGCGACGAGCTCGTCGCGCGTCGCGGCGTCGACCATCCGCTCGGGCGCGGCGCCCACGCCCAGCGTCGTGAGATCGGCGAGAGGGACCGCGGCGGTCGACGCCTCGCGCCGAGCCTCCGCCGGAAGTGGGCCCCCTGCAGCCGCTCCGCCCGCCGCTGACGCCTCTCGCCGACTCGCCGACGGCAGTGGCCCGCCGACAGCGGCGTCGCCCGTCGCCGAAGCGTCGGCCCGCGAACTCCCGCCCTCAGGCGCCGCAGCAGCGCTCACGCGGTCGGCTCCGGCAGCACGACGGCCTGCGCCTTCCCGAGCACCTTCTCGTCACCGTGCGTGACGGTCAGATCGATGCGGACGGATCCGTCGTCCTTCACGAGCCCGACGGTCGCGGTGACCGACACATCGGCGCCCGCGTCGGCATCGACGAGCACCGGCTTCGTGAAGCGGACGACGTACGACGCAATGCGCGCGGTGTCGCCGATCCACTCGCCCACGACCGACGAGCCGATCCCCATCGTGAGCATGCCGTGGGCGAGCACGCCTGGCAGGCCCACGCGCGTCGCGACGTCGTCGCGGTAGTGGATCGGGTTGAAGTCGCCCGATGCTCCGGCGTACCGCACGAGCGCATCGCGCGTGAGGTGCACCGTGCGCTCGGCGACGACCTGCCCCTTCTCGAGTCCTGCGAGCGAGACCATCAGGCGTCCTCCTCCGAGCCGATGAGCAGCGTCGAGCTGGCCGTGACCACGTGCGCGCCCTCCGCGTCGGTGATCTCGGTCTCACTCGCGACCATGTGCGCGGTTCCCATCTGGCGCACGCGCGTGACGCGCAGCCGGCCCGTCAGCTCGTCGCCGGCGACGATGGGGCGCGTGTACGTGAACTGCTGATCCGTGTGCAGCGCCCGTTCGAGAACAACGCCCGTCGACGGGTCCTGCAGCAGCTGCTGCAGCGTCAGATCGGCGATCACCATGGCGAAGGTGGGCGGCGCGACGACGTCGTCGTAGCCCTGCGCTCGCGCGGCGTCGACGTCGGTGTGCTGCGGCGCGGTCGCGAACACGGCGCGAGCGAACTCGCGCACCTTCTCGCGGCCGACCAGGTATGCGGGGGTCGGCGGGAACTCTCGCGATGCGAGATCCGGGTCCACGGCCATGGATCTTTCCTCCTTCGTCCGGCGCCTCGCGCGGATCACCATCCGGGTGCCGGACGCGACGAGAGACGCCGCCTCCAGCTTATTCGCGATGCCCGGATCCTTCGCCCGCGGCGGGCCGCGATGCGCCGCCGTCGCGGACGGTGCCGGGCCGGTTCCCCGGGCGATCCCCGAAGCCGCGGACCGATCCGCCCGCCTCCGGTCCGGAGAACGGGCGGATCTCCGGCGTTCGTCGACGGGATCCGCGGGCTCGCCGTCAGTCGGCGATCAGGCGCAGGTTCCCCGCCATGACGGTGCCTTCGACCGTGCGCGACGACGCCCGATCCTCGGCGAGAGTCGAGGTCAGATTCCCGGCTTCCCGGTCGACGCGCACGTCATACGGCACGTCCGGAAGCCGCATCTCGACCGATCCGGCCGTCACGGTGACCGTGACGCCCTCCGGGGGCGTGCCGGAGAACTCGGCTTCGAGGCTGCCCGCCGTCACTTCGACATTCGCCGTGGCGACGCTGTCGAGATCGATGACGCTGCGTCCGGCGGTCATGCGGGCGTCGAGTGCCCCGGCGGATCCTTCGATCTCGATGCGCCCCGCGTCGATGCCGTACGCGATGTCGCCGAAGTCGCCGTCGGCGACGATGCTGCCCGCCGCCACGCGGATGTCGAGGTCGATCCCTTCGAGCGACTCGGGCAGCGTGAGCGTCGCCGTCTGGCGAGCCCCCCAGTCGAACGGGTCGAAGCCGAAGTCGCGCTCCGGCGAGCGCACCGAGATCGCGTCGCCCTCGCGGTCGATCGTCCAGGTGCCGTTGTCGGAGGAGTGCTCGAGCACCGCCTCGTCCGTCCGTCCGAACTCGATCTCGAGCTCGCCCGCGTCGACCTGGGCGACGAGGTCGGTGGCGCCCGCCGCCGACACGGCTGCTTCCCCGGCGGATCCGAGCGTCGTGGCGATCGTGGATCCGACGGTCGTGAAGGCGACGCCGATTCCGGAGAGGATGAGGGCGCCGCCGCCGAGCACGCCGATCGTGATGGCGAGGGCCCGGGTGCCCGAACGCGTCGTCGTGGATTGCGAAGTCGGCTGCGCGGCGGGCTGCTGCTCGGGCGCGGGTGGCGTGGGAGTGGTCGTGCCGGTCATCGTGTCATTCCGTTCTGCTGTGCACCGGGGCCGACAGGTGCCTGCGGCGATGTGGCGTCGATATGGGCGAGCACGGCCAGCACACGGCGATTGCCGTGCTCGTCCTGCTCGAGGTCGAGCTTCTGGAAGATCGACGTGATGTGCTTCTCGACCGCCCCCTCGCTGACGAACAGGAGGCGAGAGATGGCGCCGTTGCTCTTTCCTTCGGCGATGAGCGACAGCACGGCACGCTCGCGCTCCGTGAGCCGGAGCATCTTCTCGTCGCGCGAGCGGCGGGTGAGCAGCTGAGCGACGACCTCGGGATCCAGCACGGTCGCCCCCTGGCGGATCCGCTCGATCGATTCGAGGAAGTCGGTCACGTCGGTCACGCGATCCTTGAGGAGGTATCCGACGGCCCCGCCCGGCTGGGCGATGAGGTCGGACGCGTAACGCTCCTCGACGTACTGCGAGAACACGAGCACGGCGAGGGACGGATCCTGCTGCCGCAGCGCGAGCGCCGCGCGGATCCCTTCGTCGGTGAACGACGGAGGCAGACGCACGTCGACGATCGCGAGATCGGGCTGCAGATCATGCACCTCCTCGAGCACGCGAGACGCGTCGGGCAGGGCGGCGACGACCTCGTGACCGGCATCGGCGAGCAGCCGCACGAGCCCTTCGCGCAGGAGCACCGAGTCTTCGACGATCAGGATGCGCATGGCACGCTCACCTCCAGTGATGTGGGACCCCCGGCGGGGCTGTCGAGGCGGGCGGTGCCGCCGAGCGCCGCGATCCGGTTTCGGACGCCGTCGAGGCCTCCGCCCGGCACGATACGCGCGCCGCCCACGCCATCGTCCTCGACGCGGGCCCAGAGCTGCCCGCCGTCGGGACGGGCGCGCACGACCACGCGACATGCCGTTGCGCGGGAGTGCTTGGCGGCGTTCGTGAGACTCTCCGCGATCGCGAAGTACACGGCCGCTTCGGCGTCGCGCCCCGCGCGCCCGCTCATGCGCACGTCGAGGTGGACGGGGATGTGCGAGCGGCTGGCCACGGCACTGAGCGCAGCGTCGAGGCCGCGGTCGTCGAGCACTGAGGCGTGGATCCCGCGCGCCAGCTGGCGCAGCTCGGTGATCGCGGCCTTCGTCGACGTGTGCGCTTCAGCGACAAGCTGTTTCGCCGCGTCAGGATCGGCGTCGATCTTCTGCTGCGCGAGACCGAGCGTCATGCCGACCGACACGAGTCGAGGCTGTACCCCGTCGTGGAGATCGCGTTCGATGCGGGCGCGCTCGACGTCGCTCGCGCGGATCGCGTCGTGCCGCTGCGTGACCGCGTCGCGCGCCTGAGCCGCCAGCTGAGCCTCACGGATCGGCGCGATGAAGACGCGGGCGAGCACGCCGTGCAGCATCGCGATCCCGACGATCGCGGCGAGCGCGAGGATCGCGGCGATCGCGCCGACGAGCGGCGCCCAGGCCATCTCGAACGACAGGCCCCAGAGTCGGACCGAACCGCCCGGCGCGTAGAGCGGGGCGAAGGCAGTCGCGACGCCCGCCACGAGGAGGGACGCCAGACCGACGACGACCCATCCGAGCACGGTGGCGATCGCGAGATGGGCGATGGCCCGCCACATCGCGCCGTCGACGAACTGCAGCCAGATCGTGTGGAGGAATCCGCCGAAGCCGCGCTTCGGCGAGCGCCGGGCCCGGAGCATCGGCATGCCGAATCCGTAGAGCCCCTCCACGCGCGCCGTCTCGAGGAATCCGGCGCCGTACAGCACGTAGACGAGGGCGATGAGGAGGAGGATCCCGATGCCGAGGAAGGGGAGCGCGAGGATTCCCGAAACGAGAAGCGACCCCATCAGCCCGAACACGGCGATGCCGTAGAAGCCCAGGAATGCCAGGTGTGCGATCGCCCCGATCAGAGCGAGGGACGTCCCTGTGCGGGGCGGCGCCCCGGCCAGAGGCGCGGTAGTCGAAGTCATGCTTCAAAGCTACGGAACGCCGATCCGCCGCACAGCAGGGACGACCGCCGAGCACGAAGGGGGTTATCCCCCGCGCCACCCCGACACACGACGTCACCCAGGAGACATCCGTGGGTTCGACCAACTATCTTGGCACCGACGCGATCCCGATGCCGCGCACGAGCTTCAAGGAGCAGACCATGACTGGTGCCAACGAGCTGACCCGTCGACTCGATGCGGGTCCGGTGATCTGCGCGGAGGGCTTCCTCTTCGAGCTCGAGCGGCGTGGATACCTGACCGCGGGCGAGTTCGTGCCCGAGGTCGCCCTCGAGAACCCCGAGGCCCTGCGCGGTCTGCACGTCGACTTCCAGCGTGCAGGATCAGACATCGTGGAGGCGTTCACCTACAACGGGCACCGCGAGAAGATGCGCGTGATCGGCAAAGAGGATCTGCTCGAACCGCTCAACCGTGCCGCGCTTCGGATCGCGCGCGATGTGGCGGATCAGGTGCCGGGCAACCTCGTCGCCGGGAACATCTCGAACACGAACATCTGGGATCCGAATAGCGCCGCCGCGCAGACGGAGGTGCGCGGCATGTTCGAGGAGATGGTCGGCTGGGCCGTCGAGGAGGGCGCCGACATCATCGTCGCCGAGACCTTCTACTACGCCGGCGAGGCTCTTGCCGCGCTCGAGGTCGCGAAGGCGAGCGGCCTCCCGGTCGTGTCGATGCTCGCCCCGATGGCCGCGAACGAGCTGATGGACGGCGTCGGGATCGTCGACACCGCACAGCAGCTCGAGCAGGCCGGCGCCGATGTCGTGGGGCTCAACTGCTTCCGCGGACCGCAGACGATGATGCCGTGGCTGCGCGAGATCCGCGAGGCCGTCTCGTGCCACGTCGGCGCGCTGCCGGTCCCGTACCGCACGACACCTGAGGAGCCGACCTTCTTCAATCTCTCGGACGTTGCGGCATCCGTGCCGTCGCCGCACGGCCGGACCTTCCCGACGGCGCTCGACCCCCTGTACACAAACCGGTACGAGATCCGCGCCTTCGCGGAGGAGGCCCACGGTCTCGGTGTGAACTTCCTCGGCGTGTGCTGCGGCGCCGCGCCGATCCACATTCGCGAGGTTGCGGAGGCGGTCGGGCTCACTCCCCCGGCCAGTCGGTTCAGCGAGAACATGGCGAACCACTTCATGTACGGCTCGAACGAACGCCTGCCCGAGCACATCAAGGGGCTTGGCGAGAACGCGTGATCATAGGACGCGCGGATCCCTCGGAAATGTGGGGCCGCGCGGGTCCGCCGCACGAGTCAGAACGAGACGCGAAGGTGATCGCCCGGATCCTTCACTGAGTGCGGAAGAAGCCCGAGCTTGTGCGCTCGGAGGAGAGCCGTGGCGCGGTCATGAACGCCGAGCTTCGTGTAGATCGCGGCCGCTTGCTTCTTGACGGTGTTGAGGGAGACGGTGAGGGAGGCGGCGATCTCCGCGAGAGTGTCGTGCTCGACCATCGCGCACAGGATGGTTGTCTCTCTGCTGGTGAGCGTGACCAGTTCTCCGTGCTCGGGATAGACCTGGCGACACGACGCGAGCACGCCCATCACCTCGTCGGAGAGCTCGATGCCGCTCACATCGAGCAGGCTGGTGAGAACGCGCCTGGGCAGGAATGCATACGGGATCAGGATGCCGCTGGCGGCGGAAAGCTGGTGACCTCGGGCGAAGGCCTCGACGGCGGAAGCCTCGTCACCCATGGCCAGGGCGGCAGCAGCCTTGATCATGAACAGGTCCGCGCGGTCTCGCCGGACGACGTGCGGATCCCAGGCATTCATCGCCGCGATGCTGCGGGCGTCGGAGAAGTTGCCGGCGATGAGCGCGAGTCGCGCGCGTTGAACGGCGAGAGTGACATCGTGCGGATCGACGTCGCGCAGGTGCCGCTCGACGCGATTGAGCTCGCCGAGGGCGAGAAACAGCTCGGCGAACGTGCGGTCCAGTGCCAGCTGATCGCGACTGCCGGGGCGGGTGAACCCCTCGTGCAGAACGGCGACGTTGCTGGTTTCGGCTGCGGCCGCGACGGGGTCTCCGAATAGCAGCGCATACCGGGCGCGCGCCCAGGTCAGGTACCCCCATTCTTCGAAGGAGTCGGTTCCATCCCCGACGAGGGCGAGGAAATCGGCGGCGGTCGGGTCGAGGCGGTCCAAGCGGAGCAGTGCCTCGGCGAGGTGAGCGGGGGCCGCGATCGCGTGGTGGAGCCACTGGTGTGAGGTGTCGATGCCGCGGTGGGTGGCGAGATCATCGCGTGCCTCGTGGGTGTGCCCGACGATGGCATTCATCATGGCGCGCTGCGCGGCGACAGTCGACACGATGAAGTCGGCCCCGGCCGTGCGCGCCGTGTTCATGGCTCGTGCGAGCAGATTCATGGAGGACGAGCAGTCGCCTGCGGCCAAGGCCGAAAGCGCCCACTGCAGTTCGAACCACGCGCGCGTGGTGCCGGTGGCCGAGTTCACCGTGCTCATTCCGAGGACTTCGACGGCATGCTGCTGAGCGCGAGCGACGGCGGCCGCCGGGTCACCCGTGATGCGATCCGCGATGATCTGAGAAGTGACGGCCATCGTGTCGTGCGCGGCGTCCGACCGCCGCTCGTCGGAAGCCAGATCCAGCGCCCACCCGGCATCCGCATAGCTGCGAACGAGCGCGGCGCGCTCCGCGTGGGTGCACTGGTGACGAAGAGACGCGACGACGGATGCGGCGACGGCCAGCGCCGGAAACTCGGCGAGCACGGCGTCGGGCAGATCGTCATAGGCGGCGCACACGTCGTCGGCGTGATCGATGGCCAGACGCAGGCCGTGGGTGATCCACATGCGCTCCAGCAGTGCCCAGTGATCGCACGCGCGGGCGTGCCGGATGATCCGCCCGCCCTGCCCCTGCTCCTCCTCCGTCGGCAGGGAGTCGGCGATGACGCGGTGAGTGTGCCGGGCGAGGTCGGGGAACTGCGCCGTGAAGGTCTCGGTGAGTACGTCGGCGATCAGAACCGGAAAGCGCCAGGCGTCCGTTCCATGCGGGAGGAGAACCCGGTCGAGCAGTCCGTGGCGTTCGAACGACGCCAGGATCGCGGCCGGTCGGTGCCCGGCGAGAAGGCCGGGGGTGTGCGGGTCGTCCAGGAAGAGCGCCTGCGCGAGAGCCTCGGTGACCTCGCCCGCGACGGCGAGAGTCATCGCACCCATCAGGAACGCCTCATCGGTGATCCTCGGCAGGAGGTGATCGCGCAGGAAGCGGCTCGCGGCGAGATAGCCTCCCTCGTCGTGGTCTGGATCGTCGCGGTCCAGCGCGATGCGTAGCGGCGCGAGCCAACCGCCGACTCGATCCGAAAGCTCTCGCAGTCGCTCGGGGGAATGCTCATGGCCCCACGCGCGAGCGAACGCGGTCAGCTCATCAGCGGCGGCGTTCAGATCGCGTCCCGTGAGCACGGTGAGCGCGATGCCTCGATTCTGCGCAAGCCGTTTGATGGGATGCACGACGCGGGTGCACACGACCAGGTACAGGCTGGCATGCCGCACCACCAGCTCGCAGAGGGCCTCAGCGACCGTCTCGTCGTGGATGCGATGGGCCTCGTTGATGACGACGATGAGGCGACGGTCATCCATCGTGCCGAGCAGCGCGCCGACAGTATCGGGCAAGGCTGCACAATCGGGCAGATCCGCCGCGTTGATCCAGGCGACCGTGTCGCCGCTGGCCTCGCGCTTCCGAGCCCAGTCCGCGACAAGGGTCGTCTTGCCGGTTCCTGGAAGCCCGCGGACGACAGTCAGCGGCAGGAGCGCGTCAAGGCGTTGAAGAAGCCGGTGCCGGTGGACGACGGTGCCGGGTGGACGCGGGATCGCCATATTCCCCAGTTTCGCCGATGCGTCGGGCATGGGGCCCTCGCCTTCCCAGGAGTCTGCAGTGAAATGAAGAGGGTCCCGACCCCGCCAGCCCTCGAGGGGAGAGAGACTGGTCGGAGCCGGGACGTTGTGAGGTTCACGCGGCATTCACGTGCCACGGGCGTGAACCGTGCCGTCGGAGCTCGCACTCATTGCGAGCGCCCGACGGAGGTCGCTCAGATCAGATCATCATCGGATGTCTCCTGACCGGCAGTTCTCACGGCTGCCTTGCGGCGCCGCACGAACAGGACCATTCCGCCTCCGGCGCCCAGCAGGAGCAGCGCAGCCAGCATCACGACTCCGGTGATCTCCACCCCCGTGGACGGCAGGTCCGCCGGCGGTTCGGGCACCCGGTGCGTGGTGCACAGAGGGGATCCCTCGACGCAGGCCGGTTCTTCACCGGTGATGGCGACGACGTTGCTGATCGTGCGATCGCCCTGTTCGTCAAAGGCATTGACCGTGACGGTGTAGGTGACGGTGTAAACCGCGCCCGTGGGCACCGTGCCGGTCATCCGCATCTTCCCGTCGTCCAGCTCAGCCGCGAGATCCTCGTCCGAGACCGTGGGCCCGGCCGTGAGGGTGGCATCGTCGAGCACGTCGGCCATGTGGTCGGTGTAGTCGACGGCGACGGGATCGGCGTCCGGGTTGGCGGAACGGTTCGTGAAGGTGACCGTGTAGGTGATCTCGTCTCCCGGTTCGACGGTCGAACCGGACTCCGGGTCGCTGGACTTCTCCACCGCCACATCGGAGACGTGGTTGACGGTGCAGTCTGCTCGCTCCGGGTCTGCCGGCACACACGCCTCCGGCGGATTCTCTCCGTTCGGAACGAGGAAGTTGCCCAATCGGTCATCACCGCGCTGCCCGTCCGGATTGACGGTCACCTCGTACGCCACGGTGGCCTGCTCGCCGGCGGCGAGTTCTCCGGTGATCGTGAACCGCCCATCGGTGATCTCGGTGACGGACAGTGCGTCGCTGGATGCGGCGGGCTGCGCCGTCACATCGGCGTCGTCGAGCACCTGCGTGAGGACGTCGTCCCTGTTCACGGTGACGGGCGCGTTGCCGGAGTTGGTGAAGTGCAGCGTGTACGTCGCCGTCTCGCCCGGACGCAGCGTGGATCCGGTGGCCGGGTCGACGCTCTTCCAATCGTCCAGCTCGCCGATCGGATGCTCGGTGCATCGTCCCGGTTCACAACTCGCAGGCGGTTCTTCGCCGGTCCTGGCAACCAGGTTGCGGAGCTGATTGTCCCCGCGCTCGCCGTCCGGCCGGACCGTCACGGTATAGGTGACTGTGACGAGCTGTTCCGGCTCGAGTGTTCCGGTGACCCGCACTTCGCCATTCGCGCCGTCAGTCGCCAGCAGCGCCGGGTCACTGCTCACCGGTGCCCCTGTCAGCTCGGCGTCGTCGAGGACGGCGGCGAGGTCGTCGGTGAAGTCCACAGCACCCGCTGCCTCGCCGGTATTGGTGAAGGTCAGCGTGTAGGCGACCTCCTGGCCTGCCTGCAGCCCCGTTCCCGGCTCCGGATCGGACGACTTGACCACGTCGACCAACGGCAGGGCTGTCGACGTGCAGCTTCCGTCATCGTCCGTGCACTCGGTGGGCGGAGTCTCCCCCGTAGGGATCAGGAAGTTGTCGGCAAGGTTGTTGCCCCGATCGGTGATCTCCTTGATCGTCACCTGGTAGGCAACCGTCACCGTCTGGCCCGCCGCGAGCTCACCGGTGATCCGGAAGGCTCCATCCGTCACCTCGGATGCCGTCAGCGCATCGTCCGATGCCGTCGGCGCCGCAGTGAGGTCGGCGTCGTCCAGGACGTCGGTGAGGACGTCGGTGTGGTCGACTGCCGAGGGGCCCTTGCCCTGGTTGTCGAACGTCAGGGTGTAGGTGAGCACCGTGCCCACGTCGACCGGATCCGTGTCGGCGGATACCGTCTTGCCGACCAGCAGTCGCCCGATCGGGGTGATCGTGCAGTCGGGTTGTTCCACGTCGCCGGGCTGGCACACCGGCTCCTCCGGCGGCGCCGGCGGATCTTCGGGGTCGTTCGGCAAGAGGAAGTTCGCCGCGAGGTCGTCCCCGCGCTCACCGTCGGCGCGAGCGGTGACCTGATAGGTGACCTCGTAGGTCTCCCCGACCGGCACCTCGCCGGAGACCGTGATCCTGTTGCCGTCCCGGTCGACCGTGAGGCCGTCCTCGCTAACCGGCTCGGCGGTCACGTCGGCGTCGTCCGTCACATGGTCCAGCAGATCCACGTGACGGACCTGCGCAGGCGCCTCTCCGACGCTGTCGAAGTACAGCGTGTAGGTCAGAACCGTTCCGGCCATCACAGGCACCGAATCGGCGTCGACGGACTTCCAGGAGACCAGCTCGGGGATCGGATGCTGCGTGCAGGAGACCCCGTCATCCCCGCACTCGGGGTCGGTATCGCCAGAGCGTGCGAGCACGTTCCCGAGACGATTATTCTCTCGCTCGGCGTCCGGTTTCACCGTGACCGTGTAGGTCACGGTGACCACCTGATCCGGGACGAGCGTCCCCGTCACCCGCAGGACGTCTCCGTCCTGCGCCACGGTCAGGGCGTCATCCGACGCGACCGGGGCGGCGGTGAGGGTGGCGTCGTCGAGGACGTCGGCCAGATCGTCGACATGATCCACGGCGCCCGCTGCCTTGCCCGTGTTGGCGAAGGTCAGCGTGTAGGTGACCTCCTGCCCCGGGGTGACGGCCGTGCCGGACTCGGGATCGGACGACTTCGCAGCCTCGATCAGCGGGATCGGGGTGGTGGTGCACTCCGGCGTTCCCGAAGAAGCGGCGGCATCGCGTCGAGGATCCGCGTCGCGCGCGGAAGTCGGCGAAGCCGTGTAAGGGACACACACCTCGGGCGGCGTCTCGCCCGGAGAAACGAGGAAGTTGTCCGCCGAATTGTCGCCACGCTCACTGTCGGGCTTCACCGTCACCTCGTAGGTGATGCTCGCTATCTCCCCGCTCGGCAGTTCGCCACCGATCTGGAATCGACCGTCGACCACATCGCTCACCGTCACGCTGTCCGTGTCAGAGACGGGCGCGCTGCTCAGTTCGGCGTCGTCGAGCACGCCGGTCAGGACGTCCTCCCGCGAGACGGTCGCCGTCGCCTCGCCGGTGCTGATCACGACGACCTCGTAGGTCAGCACGGTGCCTGCGACTACCGGATCGCTGGATGCAGTCACCCATTTGACGTAGGCGAGCTCGGCGATCGGCGTGCTCGTGCAGTCTGGGAACTGGTCGTCGACCGGCTCACAGACCGGCTCCTCGGGCGTCGACGGCGGATTCTCCGGGTCGTTCCTGAGCAGGAAGTTCGCCGCGATGTCGTCGCCGCGTTCGCCGTCCGGCCTCACCGTCACCTGGTAGCTGACCTCGTAGGTCTCGCCCACGGGCACGCTTCCCGTGACCGCGATCCGGTTCCCGTCCCGCGTCGCGGTCAGACCGTCCTCGCTGCTGGGTTCGACGGTGACGTCGGCATCATCGGTCACGTGGGTGAGGTCGTCGATGTGATCCACCGTGGCGGCGGCCTCGCCGTCGTTGGCGAAGAACAGCGTGTAGGTCAGCTCGCTGCCCGCCACGGCCGGCTCGTCGCTCGAGACGACTTCCTTCCACGTCGTCAGGCCCGCGCCAGGAATGTCCACGCCGTCGCACGACGCCGCGCCCGGCGCCGTCTCGGACTCCGGGATGCAGGCCAGATTGCGCAGATGCCGGTTGCCTTCTGCCGTGTAGGTCACGCTGTAGGTGATCTCGGCCGACTCATTCGCTCCGAGAGCGCCCTCCCACGAGAGGATCGGCTCGTGATAGGTCACCTCGCCGACCGTCGCCGTCGCGTCGTCCTCGTAGTCCGCCGCATCGAGCACGTCCATCAGGTCATCGGTGAACGTCGCCGGGGCATCCGCTGTGTAGGCGCCCGGCCCCTCGTTCGTGACGGTGATCGTGTACTGCGCGCGCTCACCGACAGCGGGCAGCTCGGTGCGATCCGCGGTCTTCGTAATGCTCAGACGCGGCAGCAGATACTCGTGGTTCGCACACGGTTCACCGGTGACCGAGTCCACTCCCCCCTGCGCAGGATCGCACGTCGGCGGCTCCGGGTTCTCGGGATCCTCCGGTTCCCAGGCGACGTTGCGGACGGCGCCGTCTCCGGCTGAGCCAAGAGTGACGGTGTAGCTCAGCTCGACGCTGTCTCCGTCGGGCAGCGCACCGGTCCACGACAGCAGCGGCTCCGCATAGGCGACCGCGCCGGAGGCCGTGGCCGACGCATCGCCGTTGTATTCCGCGTCGTCCAACACCCCGGACAGGTCGTCGAAAACCACGGCCGGATAGTCGCTCGTGTAGTCCGCCCCGCTGTTGTTCGTCGCCGTCACCGTGTAGGAGATCGTGTCGCCGGGGCGGGCGTTCTCGGTCGCGTCCGACGTCTTGGCGATGTCCAGGACCGGCAGCCGGACGGACAGGGCGTGATCCTCGACCTCACCCGACGTCGTGATGCCGACGGGAGAGGCGACATCGGCTTCACCCTCGGCGATCCGCAGGCGCAGGAACGAAGCTCCCTCGACCGTGTCCGCGGGGATCGTCCAGTCGAGATCGACGCTGCCGCCCGCGCACTCGACGGCATCGGAACGCTCGCCGTCGTCAAAGACGCCGTTGCCATTCCAGTCGATCCACCCCGCCACGAAACCGGGACCAGTGCACGCCACTTCGGGAAGCGTGTACGTCAGTCCGGGCGTGACCGCGATCTGCCCGATCGGGCCGACCGCGTCTTCGTCGGCGGATCCATCCTCGTCGTCGCCCTTCGCGTCGACGCTGAACAGAGCAGCAGGTTCGGAGTCGATGAGATCGCCCAGCCGTGTCTGCGGAGCGGAGGGGGTGGCGAGGACGAAGTTCTCGGTCGACACCTCGGTGCGCCCTGTCGTGACCAATCCGTCCTGCCACGTGGGCTCGAAGATCGCGGCCGCTTCGCCGTAGCTCTCCGGGGCATCACCGAAGTCGACGTCCAGGACGACGCCGAGCGCGATCGCGCTTCGACCGCCACCCTTGACGACCACGCTCGCGCTGGTCGCGCCCTCCATGAACCCGACCGCCATCGGCCCCTGGCCTCCGACCATGTCGTAGTAGCACTCCCGCGTGTCGGGCCGGAACGTCATCGTCCCGTCGTCCACGATCTCCGCGGTCGTGAGCCGCTCGCAGCTCGGTGTGCGGTATCGGTCGATGATCCGCCATGTCGCGTCCTGGTGCGGGCGCGCGGAGACGAACTCGGTACGGTCCGGATTGTCATTGTGGTTGCTCGACTCTGCATCCGCGATCACGAGCCCCTGGATCGGCACCGAGACTCCGTCGAGCGTGACGTCGCACGAGAAGTCGAAGGAGACCCGCTGGCCCGCGTTCCGGTTCGCCACGGCCTGGACGAGCTCGTTTCCGGGCCCGCCGGATCCGACGTGGTAGAGGTTGTCGAGGCCATCGCCATCCCACGCACCACTGCGATACGCCTGCACGTCCCCCGCGACGTTTGTCGCGACGCAGGTCGTGGTCAGCTCCTGACCCGCGATCTCACGGGTGCTCGTGGCCGTGGTTCCGTTGGTGATCCCGTCACCATGGCCGCCCCACTCGATCCAGTCGATCGAGCCGTGGTACAGCCCCTCCCCGCCGGACGCGTACGCCGCCTGGGCGGGTGCCGCCGTCAACAAGGAGGACGCCGCGACGAGAACTCCCGCGACGATCGCCAGGACGCTCGTCATCGCTGTTGCGCGCTTCAGGACTGGTCGCCGATGGCCATCCCCTGACGGGCGAGTGTGTGCGTCGGCGTGCCGACGCGGACTGCGGTGTTTCAAGAGGGCTCTCCCCATTCATGCGATCAAGGAACGACGGCGCGGAGCAGCCGCGCACAAGACCGCACGTAGGTCCCTCATGACGCGCAGATTCACGACAGGGCAAGGGAGAGGGCCCGGGCGGTCTGCTTCTCTTCTTACGCGACGAAAGCGTCCAGAATGGGTTGAAGTTCGCCCGAACAGACGATATGGTACGCGATTTGGTACGCGGCGACGTACGCGGCACTGCAGCGGTGTGTACACGCGGAACGCCGTCCAGAAACAGAAAGGCCCCGGTAAGAACCGGTGCCGATCTGGGATTGAAGTAGCAGGAGCGGGGCTTGTGAACCCGCGACCTCACGATTATGAGGCCTGAGACTCACCGCGAAATCTGCTGACGGAGGGGCTGTCCGACAGCCTAGAAGATCAGTTGCGGGAACGCTTCTGCTCGCGCCCGGTCGAGGTATCCCCCGGGTTGAAAGTACGGTGTGGATCGCGCCGCCGGTCGCAATGTCCGGCGTGTGCGTCGATCTGGGCGGGCGACTCGGCGAAGCTCGGTCGCAGTGGGTTTGAGGATGCGGACGGTCATCCGGTCGCCGGGTATCGGTTCCTGTTCCTGACACTGACGGCTCCCAGTTTCGGGCGCACGCACCTGGTCGCGAAGTGGGAACGCGACGAGGGTAAACGCTGCGGGTGTGGCGCGACGCATGGTCGGGACGAAACTGCGTTGCGAGGTCTGCCGCTCGATCTGAACGGGTACGACTACACCGGTCAGGTGAGGTGGCATCAGTCGCTCGGAAAGCTCTGGAACGTCACGGTAGGGCGGATGCGACGGCTGGTGCCGGACATGGAGTTCTACAGGGTTCTCGAGGCACAGGCTCGCGGCGCACTGTATGTCCACGCCATAGTGAGGATTCCCGAGTGGTCGAAGATGACGGCGGCTGAGTTGCTGGCCGAGGCGCAAGCGGCGACGACGGTTCGCGAAGGCGTGATTGTCCCGACTACCGGCGAAGTCATCACGGAGACGTATGCATGGGTCGAAGGGCGATGCGCGAGAGGTGAGGGCGCGGCACCGGGACGCGGACGGGGTTCTGCCGGACGAATCAGAGTCGCTGCTGCGCGTGCTCGGCTACACGTTGAAGACGCTCGTGAAGTACCAATTGAAGGATCTTTCGTTCGGCGGGCGCATGGAGGACATCACGCCGGAGCGGATGCGATTCATGCAACGCCTGACGGCTGCGGCACGGTGGGAACGGTGCCCTCGGTGCCCGGATGCTGGCGCTGCTAATCGCACGTCGCCAGGACACCGGCAATACGGGTTCGCGGGTCACGTTCTGAGCATGTCGCGGCAGATCACGAGAGAAGTTGAGGTGTCGCCCGGCGTGGTCGAAACCGTCGTGGTGCGTCCGGGATGGAGCTTCGCGGGTCTAACGCGCCGTCGGCTTAGGGAGCAGCGCCGCGCGTGGGTGGAGGCGAACGCTCCCGCCGATATGGGTAGCGGGTCGGATGCCTCGCAGGTGCAGCTTATGGAGTGGTTGAACGAGCGGCGGGCTGCACGGTGGGCTGAACGCACCTCGGGAGCTCTCGCACGGGCACCGCAACAGCTGGGGCGTGACGCATAGTGATTGATCATCATTGTTGAGATGCCGCGCGTCGGTCCTCGTCAATGCGTCAATCGCGTGGCTCAGGACACTTGCCTGAGCGGCTGACCCGCACGAATATGCACGTGCAGGTGCTTCGAGTCTTGATAGTCGCCGAGATTCGTCAGGACACTCGCCCCATCGTGACGGGCCACGACGTCTGCGGCGACCGACTGGATGACCTCTAGCAGCCTGGAGACCAGAACCGGGTCATCTAGCGTCAGCAACGACCCCACGTGGATCTTGGGCACGACGACAATATGCACCGGCCAGAAGGGGCGCGTGTGATGGAAAGCGAGCACATCACGATCCTCGAACACCACGTCCAGCGGCTCACGTCGAGGGATCGCCACGTCACAGTAAAAGTCGTTTCCGGAGTACCGCGCCACAACGACAAGTCTACGATGTGGGATTCGACACACGATCTGGCGGCGACGCTCGAAAGCCAATGGCAAGGGGTGGAACGCCCTGCGGCAGCCGTTGATGGTCGCTGTTGGCGTCGGATGTGCCCTCACTGTCGGGCGATGGGTTCTGGTGAGGGGAAGACGAGCGCGGCGAGAACGGCCGGAGGCCGCACGCGCAGCCGCGCTCGTTCTCGCCGACGCCCGGCGCAGCCGGTCGCTTGATCTGACGAAGGACACTCCGAACGGGCAGCGCACCCTTGCTGGCCTCGTTTACACCGGGCTGCGGCTTGGCGAACTGGTCGGCCTGCGATGGGCGGACGTGGACACTGATGCAGGGCTGCTGACGGTTCGGCGCACGTTCTCCCCTGACGGTAACGGCAAGCTGGTTGAGCGTCCGACGAAGAGCGGTCAAGTGCTCTCGGTGCCGATCCTCGATGAGCTGCAGCCGTGGCTGCCCCCGAACGACTTCGACCACGTGTTCACCGGGATCAAGGGCGGTGCGTTCGATTCGGGTAACCTCGCGCGGGCTGTCCGGTGGCACGCGATCCGCGATCAGATCACCACATTCCCCGACTCTGAGCCGCTCAGATTTCACGACGCTTACGTGGTTCGTGCGCCTCGGTGCAGCACCTGACGTCGTGCAACGTGTCGCCGGTCATGCGTCAGTGACAACGACGGAACTCTATACGCGGTCATCTTCACGAGCTGCTGCGCTCGCTCTGCGCGACCTTGCCAGTGCTCGAAATCGTGAGGTCGCTCCTGCTGCGGGAGGTGAAGCGGTTGAAACGACAAAACCCCCGATAAATCGGGGGTTTTCATCTGTAGCAGGAGCGGGGCTTGAACCCGCGACCTCACGATTATGAGTCGTGCGCTCTCACCAACTGAGCTACCCTGCCGCATGACAACGTGATGTTGCGAGCCCCGAGTCAGGATTGAACTGACGACCCCTTCCTTACCATGGAAGTGCTCTACCACTGAGCTATCGGGGCGTAGCCCTTCGCAGGGCAACCAGAAAATCGTACCAAAGGCGCCTGGGATCCTCGAATCAGGATCCGTCGGGCGTTGCGGGCCTCATCCGGACGTGTCGCTCGTGCCGAGCAACTGCCCCTCGAGGTCGGCGACTGCCGTGCGCTCGTCATCACTGTAGTGCCGGTTCGCGTGCTCCTCGAGCCACGGCACGGGATCGATCGCGGTGCCGTTGTAGCGGACCTCGAAGTGCAGGTGAGCACCGTAGGAGCGACCCGTGTTGCCCGTGAGGCCGATGATGTCGCCCACCTCGACGCGCTGCCCGGAGACGACACGCAGCGATCCGTACTGCATGTGCGCGTAGTGGGTGGTGACGAGCTCGCCGTCGATGACGTGATCGATGTACACGTTGACGCCGTACGCGCCACCCGCCTCCGTCGCCGTACGAACGACGCCGTCAGCAACTGCCTGGATCGGCGCACCCGATCCGGGCGTGAAGTCGACACCCTCGTGCATACGGCCCCAACGCCACCCGAAGGGAGAGCTCATGCTCGTCCCGACGGCGAAGGGCCACTGGATGTCGGCGGTCGGATCGTTCGTAAAGAACGCACCCGACGTGCTGATGCCGTCGGCCGAGGCGATCTCCCCGAAGCTCGACGCCTCATAGCCCTCAATGCGCTCGAGCGGCTCTGACTCGATGTCACCTCCGGCCACGTAGCCCTGCAGCTGCGATTCGACATCCTCGCTGCCGCTCGAACCGTCGGCCGAGCCGGCCTCGGTCGTGACCGCCGCGTCGGCCTGGGCGCCGGGACCGAAGGCCGTCGCAGTCAGCGGCAGCGTCGATCCGATCGCCATGAGAGCGACAGCGCCGACCGCCGCCGCCGATGCAGTCGCGGTGGCAAAGCGGCGGAACGGCGTGTTCAGAACTCGATGCGACGCCATCTCACGCCGGCGGGCCTGCTGGCGAGGCTCGCGGTTCTCGTGAGCCTTACCGCGCGCAGAATCTTGCCGCCCCGTGAACCTCAGGGCTTCGGCCGCCGCCGAGAACTCGTCGCGCGCCTCGCGCTCGCGCGGACCGGCCTGCGGGACGCCGTGCGCCGCACTTTCGCCCACACGCGGGGCTTCGCTTGCTGCGCGCTCGCCAGCGTGGGGGATGTCGCTTGCCGCACTCTCGCTGGACTGCAGGGCGCCGTGCGCCGTGGTGTCGCTGGACTGCGGGACGCCGCTTGGCGTGGTGTCGCCAGACTGCGGGACGCCGAGCGTCTCGCCCACAGCAGACCGCGGAATGTCACGCGCCACGGCCAGGGCCTCGTCGAACTTGTGCTCGACCGCGGGCTGCGTCTCAACCGTCACCGCAAGGCGCTGACGCTCCCGGAGTTCCCGGCGCGTCAGCGGGCGCGCGACGTCACCAGACCCCTCTGCCGCGGCGTCGGCGCGGCGCGAGCCGCGCAGAGGCGCGGCTTCAGGCACGGGCTGATCAGCAGTCAATCGGGCGCACTTTCGTCCTGTGCTCTTCGAAGGAGCAGTGAGTGAGGGGGTGCGTTCCTTGCGCTTGGGGGAGCAAAGTAACGAACAGGTAACTACTGTACGTGATCTTCGCTGAAGACGCCATCCACGACGCGCGGAGCTTCGAGCCTGAGCGGTGCGCTCTGCTCGTCGGACGTGATCCCGGCGGTGCGATTCACTCGTCGGACGTGATCCCGGCGATGCGATCAACGATCCGACCAACAAGCGACGCGTGGCCCGCGATGGTCATCCGACGGCCGAAGCGGTCGGCCGGCAGCTCACGCACGGATCCACCGGCCTCCTCCACGAGCAGGCCGCCTGCCGCGAGATCCCACGGCTTCAAACCACGCTCGAAGAAGGCGTCGAGGCGCCCGGCCGCGACGTAGCTGAGGTCGATCGCGGCGGCGCCGATGCGCCGCACATCGCGCGCCAGGGGCATGACGCTCTGCACCGTCTCAATATCGCCCTGATGGGTGCGTGGGTCGTACCCGAACCCCGTTCCGATCAGAGCGCCTGCCGGAAACTCGGTCGCCACATTCAAAGGAGTGGATCCCGAGGCCGAATCGAGGCGCGCGCCGTCGCCGCGTGCGGCGGAGAAGGTCTCGTCGAGCATGGGGACGCGGACGACTCCCGCAACAGCCTCCCCCTCTCGGACCGCCGCAACGCTGACCGCATAGCTCGGCATGCCCGACGCGTAGTTCACGGTGCCATCGATCGGGTCGACGACCCATGTCACACCGGAAGTTCCCTCCGCCGTACCGGACTCCTCGCCCAGGAACCCGTCGCTCGGGCGCTCGTTCGCGAGACGCGAGCGAATGAGCGCCTCGACCTCTCGGTCGGCCTCGGTCACGATGTCGGCGATCGTCGACTTGCTCGCGGCAACGCGCACGCCCTCCGCGCGGCGGCGCCGGGCGAGCTCCCCCGCTTCGGTCGCAATGTCGCGGGCCAGATCGCGCAGATCGAGTTCGAGGCTCATGACTCCCACGCTACCCGGCGCTCAGCGCGCGGCCATCAGGCCGGCGGCTCCCGCGCGTCCGTCAGGCCGACGGATCCTCACGCGTCCGTCAGGCCGACGGATCCTCGCGCGGCCGCCAGGCCGGCGGCTCCCGCGCGTCCGTCAGGCCGACGGATCCTCACGCGGCCGTCAGAGCGGCGGATCCTCGCGCGACGGAGCCTGCGGCATTGGTGGAACGGGCGGGATCGGGGGTTTCGTCGGAGCCGCCTGCGACACCGGGTCAGTGGGACGGGGCGGGACATCCGGAGTGTCGGGGGCACCCTGAGGCTCCGGTGACCCCTGGGCCGACTGCGACGCGGCAGCAGAAGGAACGCCCGGAGCGCCGAGGCCACCCTGGGGCTCGGGTGAGCCCTGAGCCGACTGTGACGCGCCGTCATACGGAGTGCCCGGAGCGGGCTGCGAAACCATCGCGCCGGGAGCAAACGGGCGCGGACCGGGCTGCGGCACTGCGGAACCGGCAATGGCGGGGGCCGGCCGAGGCACCGGGGCGAAGGAGCGCGACCCCGGTGAGGGAACCCCTGTGCGCTGTGCGTCGAAGTCGGGCTGACCGTCGGGGCGCATCGGCAGGGGCGTGACGCCGTCACCGTAGGTCGGCCACGGAAGCAAGCCTCCACCCTGGACCTGGCCCGGCGCGTGAGGGGCACGCGGGGCCGCGGGCCTGCGTGGCGCGAAGAGCGCCCCCACGAGCGGCACGAGAGCCGTACCGACGGCACCGAGAATCGCGAGCGACACCATGATGCGGCCGTAGATGTCAGGAAGCTCGATCAGCTCGAACAGGGTCAGCGGCACGAGAGCCATCACGAGGAGGGCCAGGACAAAGACCGTCGTTGCCAGCACCAGGGACCGCGTGAACGTCGTGACATACCGCGCGTGCACCTTCCACAACAGTCGCTGATGCAGCAGCGCGAGCTGGAGGAAGCCGATGATGAGAATGAAGTTCCACACCTTGATGGGCCCCGACCACACGCTTGCCGGCGTCCAGATGAGTGTCAGGCCGCAGACCAGCGCCAAGACCCACGACGTCATACTCGCAACGACGAGCCAGGGCGGGCGGGCATACGCGAGGTGTGAGTCGAGCAAAGCGGCACCGGCGAACGCTGCGAGCAGCAGGATCGTCAGGAATGCTTTCGGGATCACGTCGCCCTCGGGCGACATCAGAACCCAGACGACACAGACGATCGCGCCGGCGATGAGTGCGCCGATCGCGACCCACATTGCGCCGCGCAACAGGCGCGGCATCCCCGGGCCTTCCTCATGAGAAGTCGGGCCTGACGGCTGCGGATTCGGTGTCGACATGTCTCCCCCTCGTTGGTCGGATCCATCCTCGCACCGTCACGCCTTCCCTGTGACAGCAACTCCTCCGATCCGCGTCGGGCACGCCCGGGCAACGCGATTTCCCGCAGCGGCGGATCGCGCGTATGATGAATGATCGCGCCTCCGGTCGGCTGAATAAGTCGGGCGGGTGCGCATTCGGCGAGTTGCCCGAGCGGCCAAAGGGAGCTGACTGTAAATCAGCCGCGGAATGCTTCAGAGGTTCGAATCCTCTACTCGCCACCCTCAGACCTCGCCCCGGATCTCAACAGATCCGGGGCGAGGTCGTTTTGCACCCGGCCTCCGCTTCCCCGCCCGCGCCGGCGTCGGATCCTTCCGGACCGCACCGCGCGGGCGTCGGACCGACGCCCCCGTACGACACCACCCCACCGCGTGTCACGCACAACGGAGGACCGCCGGGCGGCCGACTCCGACGCTCGCGCGGTGGACGTGGAACGGATCCGACGCCCGCGCGGTAAACGGGTCACGGACCCGACACCCACACCGTGACCGAGTCCGACGCCCGCACCCCCACCGTGCGCGGGCGTCGGACTCGTCTCAGCCTCCCCGCGCCAGCGTCGGACCAACGACCCCGTACGACACCACCCCACCGCGTGTCACACACAACGGAGGACCACCGGGCGGCCGGATCCGACATTCGCGCGGTGGACGTGGAACGGATCCGACGCCCGCGCGCCGCGCGCACGCAGAAGGCCCCCGGACGAACCCGGGGGCCTTCTGTGTGGTGCGGGTGTCAGCGGGCGAAGCCGGCGGCCTCCGCTGCCTCAACCGTGCGGAAGTACACGTCGGCCTTGACCTGCGCGTACCCACCGTCACCGGGGGCGTAGAACTTCTTCGTCTGCTTCTTGCCCTTGACGTCGAAGCCCTCGGGCGCCGATCCGTCCTCGAGCGGCTCGGCGACGTCGTCGCTGGCCTCAGCGTCGGCGGCGGGCGCCTCATCGGCGGCCGACTCCTCGGCGGGGGCCTCTGCGGCCTCCTCGACGACCTCGGTCTCCTCGACCTCGGCGGCGGGCGCCTCGTCGGCGACAGGAGCGGCGTCCGACTTCGGCGTCACGGCCTCGAGCACGAGCTCGATGACGGCCATGGGGGCGTTGTCACCCTTGCGGGGGCCGATCTTCACGATGCGCGTGTAGCCACCCTCGCGGTCGGCGACCTGCGGCGCGATCTCGGTGAAGAGAACGTGCACGGCCTCCTTGTTGCGGAGGATCGACAGCGCACGGCGGCGCGAGGCGAGGTCGCCGCGCTTGCCGAACGTGACGAGTCGCTCAGCCACGGGACGCAGGCGCTTCGCCTTGGTCTCGGTGGTCTTGATCGACTTGTTGATGAACAGCGCCGACGCGAGGTTCGCGAGGATCAGACGCTCGTGGGCAGCGCCGCCACCGAGGCGGGCACCCTTCGTGGGCTTAGGCATGTCTCAATACTCCAGTATCGAAAGAGTCGGATGGATCAGAGCGTCTCGTCGTTCTCGTAACCGCCGTAGAAGTTCGAGCCCTCGAATCCGGGCACCGAGTCCTTCAGCGACAGTCCGAGCGAGGTGAGCTTGTCGCGCACCTCGTCCACCGACTTCTGTCCGAAATTGCGGATGTTCATGAGCTGCGTCTCCGAGAGGGCGACGAGCTCGCTGACCGTGTTGATTCCCTCGCGCTTGAGGCAGTTGTACGAGCGAACCGACAGGTCGAGGTCCTCGATCGGCATCGACAGCTCGTTCGAGAGAACCTGCTCGACGGGCGCCGGGCCGATCTCGATGCCCTCGGCCTCTTCGTTCAGCTCGCGCGCGAGACCGAACAGCTCGACGAGCGTGCGTCCGGCCGACGCAACGGCGTCACGAGGGGCGATGGAGGGCTTCGTCTCGACGTCGAGCACCAGCTTGTCGAAGTCGGTGCGCTCGCCCGCACGCGTCGCGTCGACGCGGTAGGCGACCTTGACGACCGGCGAGTAGATCGAGTCGATCGGGATCTGACCGGCCTCGGCGTACTCGTTGCGGTTCAGGCCCGCCGAGACGTAGCCGCGACCGCGCTCGATCGTGATCTCGAGCTCGAACTTCGCGTTGTCGTTGAGCGTGGCGATGACGAGCTCGGGGTTGTGCACCTCGACGCCCGCGGGAGCGGAGATGTCAGCCGCCGTGACCTCGCCCGCGCCCGTCTTGCGGAGGTACGCGGTGATGGGCTCGTCGCGCTCGCTCGAGACGACGAGCTGCTTGACGTTGAGGATGATCTGCGTGACGTCCTCGACCACACCGGGGATCGTGCTGAACTCGTGCAGCACGCCGTCGATGCGGATGCTCGTGACGGCAGCGCCGGGGATCGACGACAGCAGGCTGCGGCGCAGCGAGTTGCCGATCGTGTAGCCGAAACCGGGCTCGAGCGGCTCGATGACGAACCGGCTGCGGAACTCGGAGATCTTCTCCTCGGTCAGAGTAGGACGCTGTGCGATGAGCACTATGTGTTCCTTTCGATCAAGTGCCCGCTATATGACACTTGTTGAATGAGGTCTTGAATTGTGACTCCTGCGCGATGCGATCGCGCAGTGGGAACGACGTGGCGCCGGGGTGCGGCGGCTGGCCGCACCCCGGCGCGAAGTTGCTCAGACGCGACGGCGCTTCGGCGGACGGCAGCCGTTGTGTGCCTGCGGCGTGACGTCCTGGATCGAGCCGACCTCGAGGCCCGCGGCCTGGAGCGAGCGGATCGCGGTCTCGCGGCCCGAGCCCGGGCCCTTCACGAAGACGTCGACCTTCTTGACGCCGTGGTCCTGCGCCTGACGCGCGGCGGACTCGGCAGCCATGCCGGCGGCGTAGGGCGTCGACTTGCGCGAGCCCTTGAAGCCCACGCCACCCGAGGAGGCCCAGCTGAGCACGGCACCCGACGGGTCGGTGATCGAGACGATCGTGTTGTTGAACGTCGACTTGATGTGGGCCTGGCCCAGCGCGACGTTCTTCTTTTCCTTGCGGCGCGGCTTGCGCGCGGCGGACTTCGGTGCAGCCATGGTGTTCTCCTAAACCTTTACGCGCCTCAGCGTGCCTTCTTCTTACCGGCGACCGTGCGCTTCGGGCCCTTACGGCTGCGAGCGTTGGTCTTGGTGCGCTGGCCGCGCACGGGGAGGCCACGGCGGTGGCGGATGCCCTCGTACGAACCGATCTCGACCTTGCGGCGGATGTCTGCGGCGACCTCGCGGCGCAGGTCACCCTCCACCTTGTAGGTGCCCTCGATGTGGTCGCGCAGTGCGATGAGCTGGTCGTCGGTGAGGTCCTTGACGCGGATGCTCTCATCGATGCCCGTAGCGGCGAGAATCTCGCCCGAGCGGGTACGTCCCACGCCGTAGATGTACGTGAGTGCGATCACCACGCGCTTTTCGCGCGGGATGTCGACGCCGGCAAGACGTGCCATGCGGTTTCTCCTCGTGATATGTGGAGGTGTGGAGCAGGATCGGTGCCCGGGCCTCCGCCCCGAGGTGTCCCCCGCAGGCGATGCCTGACGGGTTCTGATCCTGCCGAAAATGTGGAGTTGTCGTGCTCTCTGAACCTCTGCCGCGAAGCGGCAGAAGTTCAGCCCTGGCGCTGCTTGTGGCGCGGGTTCGACTTGCAGATGACCATCACGACGCCGTGGCGACGGATCGTCTTGCAGCTTTCGCAGATGCGCTTGACGCTGGGCTGGACCTTCATGATGTTCCTATCGCTGTCTTCGTACCCGAGGAGACCCCGGGCCGTTACTTCTCGGTCGGACCGATCAGCGGTAGCGGTAGACGATGCGGCCGCGCGTGAGGTCGTAGGGACTCAGCTCCACGACAACGCGATCCTCGGGGATGATGCGAATGTAGTTCTGCCGCATCTTCCCGGAGATCGTGGCGAGCACCTTGTGACCGTTCGTCAGCTCGACGCGAAACATCGCGTTGGGCAACGACTCGGACACTGTGCCTTCGATCTCGATGACACCGTCTTTAGCCATAGACTCGCTAACCTTCTGAGCAGACCGACCGGTCTGCGGTGAATGAGTGGATCAGCATCTCCGCGCGCGCATGCGCAGGCGCAAGACACCAAAGATCCATGATAGACGACGCGCCCGAGCCTTTCAACTCGGGCGCGTGTCGACGTGGTATCAGTCGAGGTTCGCGACGATGTCCGTCTCGGCGTTCATCGGCACAGACAAGGAGATGATCTCGTCATTGATGAGGAAGGTGGGCGTCGAGGGGCGCGTCTGGCCCTCCGCAATCGGAATCTCTTCCGACCTCTGGGTGACGAAGTCCATGTAGTCACCCTCGGAGATGCAGCTGGCCGCCCCGCTCGCACCCGCATCTTCGGCGTAGCCGATGATCTCGTCATCGGAGAGGCCCTCGCTGCTCTCGGCGGGCTGGTTCCGGAACATCAGGTCGACGAAGGGATACACCGCTTCACCGTTGTCCTCTGCCACGCAGTACGCCGCGCTCGCGGCACGTGTCGAGAACTGCGTTCCCTGCGACATGTTATCCAGGATGGAGATCGGGTGGATGTTCAGCGTGATGTCGCCGCTCTCGACGAGATCCGTGAGGGTGTCACCGTATGCGTCGTGTGCCTGGCCACAGAACGGGCACATGAAGTCGATGTACTCGGAGACCGACTGCTCGCCGTCGCCGATCGCGATCGCGCCCGTCTCCTCGTTGACGACGCCCGCGGCGGGCGCCTCGGCCGGCGCACTGGCGGTGCGGTTCATGAAGTACACGAGAACGCCGACGGCGACGACCGCCACCACGACGACGATCGAGACGACGATCGCGAAGACGCTCCGGTTCTTGGCTGCTGCTGCCATCATCATGTGAGTGAGACTTTCGTGGTGGGTGTCAGGGAATGGGGGTCGGCGTCACGCCGAACGGGGCGAGACCCTCCGCGCCCCCGTCTGGGGCGGTGAGGACCCAGATGCCCTCAGCATGCACGGCAACGCTATGTTCCCAGTGTGAGCCGGAAGATCCGTCGACCGTCGTAATTGTCCACTCGTCGTCCTCGACGAAGACTTCTTCGCTGCCGGCCGTCATCATCGGCTCGACACAGATACAGAGGCCCGGCTTGATCTCGGCTCCGCGCCCGGGCGTCGCGTAGTGAAACAGCGTCGGATCCTCGTGCATCTTCCGGCCGATGCCATGCCCGACGTAGTCACGCAGGATGCCGGCGGGCTGCCCCGTCGAGGGCAGCGGATTCGCCTCGATGTGATCCTGGATCACGGCGCCCACCTGCCCGAGATGCGACGAGGAGGCGAGTGCCGCGATGCCGGCCCACATGGATCCGCGCGTCACGTTCGAGAGCTCCTGTCGCTGCGCGACAAGGCTCGGATCCGCGGGCTCCCCCGGCACGATGAAGGTGCGGGCTGAGTCGCCGTTCCAGCCCTCGGGCGTCTCCGCACCGCAGTCGACCGACACGATGTCGCCCGGCTCGAGAACCCGATCGCCCGGGATCCCATGTACGACCTGCTCATTCACCGAGACGCACACCGTGTGGCGGTAGCCCGGCACGAGCTGGAAGTTCGAGTGCGCGCCGCGCGCGACGATCGCCGCCTCGGCGATCCGGTCGAGCTCGCCCGTCGTGATTCCGGGGCGGATCGCGCCCGCGACCGCGTCGAGCGCCGCCGCGGTGATCTCGCCCGGCGCGATCATGCCGCGCAGCTGCGCCGGCTTCTTGTAGATGGAGCGCCGGAACATGCGAGGGAGAATCAGACCGCTCGCTCGAGCCCGCGCGCGTCAAGCGCCGCGAAGATGCCCGCCGTGATGTCGTCGAGCGAACCGACGCCGTCGACGCGGATGACGATGCCGCGCTTCTCGTACGTGTCAATGATGGGCGCGGTCTCGGACTCGTAGATGTCGAGGCGGTGCGCGACCGCCTCCTCCGTGTCGTCGCTGCGGCCCTCGATCCGAGCCCGCTCGGTGATGCGGGCGATCGACTCTTCGCGCGGCACGTCGAGGAGGATCACGGCGTCGAGGCTCTCGCCGCGACCACCGAGGAACGCGTCGAGGTACTCGACCTGCGCCGCGTTGCGCGGGTAGCCGTCGAGAAGGAAGCCCTGAGCAGCGTCGTCCTGCGAGAGGCGATCGGCGACGATCTCGCCCGTCACGTCATCGGGGACGAGGTCGCCGGCGTCGGTGATCGCCTTGACCTTCTGACCGAGCGGTGTGCCGTTCTTGATGTTCGCGCGGAAGATGTCGCCTGTCGAGACGACCGGAATGCCGTACGCTTCGGCGACCCGCACGCCCTGCGTGCCCTTGCCCGATCCCTGCGGGCCGACGATCAGAAGCCTGGAGGTCATCGGAGGAGCCCTTCGTAATGGCGCTGCTGAAGCTGCGCGTCGATCTGCTTGACGGTCTCGAGACCCACACCGACGATGATGAGGATCGAAGCGCCGCCGAACGGGAAGTTCTGGTTCGCCTGGACGGTCGCAAGCGCGATGAGCGGGATCAGCGCGACGAGGCCCAGGTAGATCGAACCGGGGAAGGTGATGCGCGTCAGCACGAAGTCGAGGTACTCGGCCGTCGGACGTCCGGCGCGGACGCCCGGAACGAATCCGCCGTACTTCTTCATGTTGTCGGCGACGTCGACCGGGTTGAACGTGATCGCGACATAGAAGTAGGTGAAGCCGACGATCAGCAGGAAGTAGACCGCCATATAGAGAGCGTGATCGCCCGTCGTCAGGTAGTCGTTGATCCAGATCACCCAGGCGGGAGGCGCCGTTCCGTCGGTCGGGGTGTTGAACTGCGCGATGAGCGCCGGGATGTACAGCAGCGAAGAGGCGAAGATGACGGGCACGACGCCGGCCATGTTGACCTTGATCGGAATGTACGTATTGGTGCCGCCGTAGGTGCGACGCCCCACCATGCGCTTCGCGTACTGGACGGGGATGCGGCGCTGAGACTGCTCGACGAAGACGACCAGGCCGATGATGACGACGCCGATCACGAGGACGAGCAGGAAGATCTCGAAGCCCTGGGCGGCCCAGATGGCGCCGAGCGCCCCCGGGAACGTCGCAGCGATCGACGTGAAGATGAGCAGCGACATGCCGTTGCCGACACCGCGCTCGGTCACAAGCTCGGCCATCCACATCACGAGGCCCGTACCGGCGGTGAGCGTGATGATGATCATGCCCTGCGCGACCCAGTTGGTGTTGGTGAGCAGGTTGTTGCACTCGGCGACATCGGTCGTGCCGAACAGCTGGCCCGAACGCGCCACCGTGACGAGAGTCGTCGACTGGAGCAGCGCCAGCGCGATCGTGAGGTAGCGCGTGTACTGCGTGAGCTTCGCCTGGCCCGCCTGGCCCTCCTTGTGGAGGGTCTCGAAGTGCGGGATCACCACGCGCAGCAGCTGGGTGATGATCGTGCCGGTGATGTACGGCATCACGCCGAGCGCGAAGATCGACAGCTGCAGCAGCGCGCCACCGGAGAAGAGGTTGACGAGGGAGAGCAGTCCATCCGCGCCCGACGTCTGCTCAATACAGCTCTGCACGTTCGGATAGCTGACGAAGGGCGCCGGAATGTGCGCGCCGAAACGATAGATGGCGATGATGCCGAGCGTGAAGCCGATCTTCCGACGCAGGTCGGGGGTGCGGAAGATCCGCGCGATAGCGCTGAACAAGAAACTGCCTCCCAGAAACGGATGGTGATCGCGCGAGAGCGCACACCAGCCACCAGACTAGCCGAAAAGGGCCGGGAGCTTCTCGCTCCCGGCCCTCCCGGTGAAACGCGCGATCGCGCGTTACTTGATCGAACCGCCCGCGGCCTCGATCTTGGCCTTCGCCGACGCCGACACCTTGTCGACGGAGACGTTCAGGGCCACGGAGATGTCGCCATCTCCGAGAACCTTGACGAGCGAGTTCTTACGCACGAGCCCCTTCGCCACGAGGACGTCGGAGGTGATGTCGCCGCCCTCGGGGAACGCCTCGGCGATCTTGCCGAGGTTGACGACCTGGTACTCGGTGCGGAACGGGTTCTTGAAGCCGCGAAGCTTCGGTGCGCGCATGTGCAGCGGCATCTGGCCACCCTCGAAGCCGGGACGCACCGTGTTGCGGGCGCGCGTTCCCTTCGTGCCTCGACCCGCCGTCTTGCCCTTCGACGCCTCACCGCGACCCTTACGGGTCTTCGCGGTGTTCGCGCCCGGGACCGGACGGAGGTGGTGAGCCTTGAGCACGCCGGGGCGCTCGTTGTTCTCAGCCATCAGTCGATCTCCTCAACCTCGACGAGGTGAGCGACCGCACGCACGTAGCCGCGGGTCTGTGCGTCATCGGGGCGGACAACCGCGTCGCCGATGCGCTTGAGACCGAGGCTGCGCAGCGTGTGACGCTGGTTCTGCTTCTCGCTCACCTTGGACTTGATCTGCGTGACCTTCAGACGCGCAGCCATCAGGCACCTGCCTTCGCAGTAGCGGCGGCGGCCTCGGCCTCCGCACGGACCAGACGCGCCGGAGCGACCTGATCGAACTCGAGACCGCGACGCGCGGCGACCGCACGGGGCTCCTCGAGCTGCTTCAGCGCCGTCACCGTCGCGTGGACGATGTTGAGCGTGTTCGACGAGCCGAGCGACTTCGAGAGCACGTCGTGGATGCCGGCGCACTCGAGCACCGCACGCACCGGACCACCGGCGATCACACCGGTACCGGCCGAGGCGGGACGAAGCATGACGACACCGGCCGCCTCCTCGCCCTGCACGGGGTGCGGGATCGACTGGCCGACGCGCGGAACGCGGAAGAAGTTGCGCTTCGCCTCCTCGACACCCTTCGAGATCGCGAGGGGAACCTCGCGCGCCTTGCCGTAGCCAACGCCCACGAGGCCGTCACCGTCGCCGACGACGACGAGCGCGGTGAAGCTGAAGCGACGACCACCCTTGACGACCTTCGACACGCGGTTGATCGTGACGACGCGCTCCAGGAACTGGCTGTCGTTTCCGCGACCGCGGTCGTTTCCACGACGGTCGCCGCGCCCGCCGCGTCCGCCGCCGCGGCGGTCCTGACGCTGATCCTGGCGCTGCTCGGTCTGCGCCTCGGCGGGCGCGCTCTGACCGGCTTCGGTGGTCACTTCGGTCTCCTTGTTGTCACTCACAGGCTCAGCCCTCCTTCGCGGGCGCCGTCGGCGATGGCCGCAACGCGTCCGGCGTAGCGGTTGCCGCCGCGGTCGAACACGACGGTGTCGACACCGGCCGCCTTCGCACGCTCAGCGACGAGCTCGCCGACCTTGCGCGCCTTGGCGGTCTTGTCGGACTCGGCCGAGCGGAGCTCGGTCTCGAGGGTCGACGCAGAGGCCAGCGTGTGGCCCTGAGCGTCGTCGATGACCTGCACGAAGACGTGGCGCGCCGAGCGCGTCACGACGAGACGGGGGCGCTCCGCGGATCCCACGACCTTCTTGCGAAGGCGAGCATGGCGACGCGAGCGCGCAGCGGACTTCGACTTCACAGCCATGATTACTTACCAGCCTTTCCGGCCTTGCGGCGGACCTGCTCGCCGGCGTAGCGCACGCCCTTGCCCTTGTACGGCTCGGGTCGGCGAATCTTGCGGATGTTCGCGGCGCACTCGCCCACGGCCTGCTTGGAGATGCCGTTGACGGTGATCTTGGTGTTGCCCTCGACCGCGAAGGTGATGCCCTCCGGCGGCTCGACGGTGACCGGGTGCGAGAAGCCGAGCGCGAGCTCGAGGTTCGAGCCCTTCTGCTGCACGCGGTAACCCGTGCCGACGATCTCGAGGCCCTTGGAGTAGCCCTGCGTGACGCCGATGATGTTGTTGTTGATGAGCGTGCGAGACAGGCCGTGCAGTGCACGCGACTCGCGCTCGTCGTCCGGGCGGGTGACGAGGATCTGGTTCTCCTCGACCTTGATCTCGATGGGGCTCGAGACGGTGAGCGAGAGCTCACCCTTCGGGCCCTTGACCGAGATGTCCTGGCCGTCGATGTTCACCTCGACGCCCGCGGGAATGTCAATGGGAAGCTTGCCGATACGCGACATTGTCGATCACCACACGTAGGCGAGAACTTCTCCGCCCACGCCCTTCTGCTCGGCCTGACGGTCAGTGAGGAGACCGCTGGAGGTGGACAGGATGGCGACGCCGAGGCCACCGAGCACCTTGGGGAGCTCGTTCGACTTCGCGTAGACGCGGAGGCCGGGCTTCGACACGCGCTTGATGCCCGAGATCGACCGCTCGCGGTTGGCGCCGTACTTGAGCGTCAGCGTGAGGTTCTTTCCGACGCGCGCGTCGGACTCCTCCCATCCGGAGATGTAGCCTTCCTGCTCGAGCATCGTCGCGATGTTCTTCTTCAGCTTGCTCGACGGCAGCGTGACCTGTTCGTGGTGCGCCGAGTTCGCGTTGCGCAGACGGGTCAGCAGATCTGCGACCGGGTCTGTCATGGTCATATGAGATTTCCTTTGTTCATGAGGTTTCGGCTGCCGTTACACGACAGACGACCTTCCACGACGTGGACAGCAATATTCGATTGTCCGCTAAGGAGCCGGGCTCGGCCAAACCGAGCCCGGCATCCTCAGCGTTTTCCCCGAGTGGACGGATCCGCTCAGGCGCTCTTGACGAACGGGAATCCGAGGTGCGTGAGCAGCGCCCGGCCCTCAGCGTCCGACTTCGCGGTCGTGACGATCGTGATGTCGAAGCCGCGGACGCGGTCGATCTTGTCCTGGTCGATCTCGTGGAAGATCGACTGCTCCGTCACGCCGAACGTGTAGTTACCGTTGCCGTCGAACTGCTTCGGCGACAGACCGCGGAAGTCGCGGATACGGGGAAGCGCGAGCGACACGAGGCGGTCGATGAACTCCCAGGCGCGGTCACCACGGAGGGTGACGTGTGCGCCGATGGCCTGTCCTTCACGCAGTTTGAACTGCGCGATCGACTTCTTCGCCTTGGTGACGACGGGCTTCTGACCGGTGATCGCGGAGAGGTCTGCGACCGCTCCCTCGATCACCTTGCTGTCGCGAGCGGCCTCGCCGACACCCGAGTTGACGACGACCTTCACGAGGCCGGGAACCTGCATGACGTTGGCGTAGCCAAACTCGTCCTGCAGCTTCTGGCGGATCTCGTCTCGGTAGACCTGCTTCAGGCGCGGCTGGATTCGGCCAGCCTGCGCGGCGGTGTCCGTGCTCATCTGTTAACCCTTACTTTCCCTTGGGGTCGGGGATGTCCTCGCCCGACCCCTTGGCGACGCGCACACGCACGGTCTTCTTGACGCCGTCCTTGACCTGCTCCTCCACGCGGTATCCCACGCGGGTCGGCTTCTTGGTCTTGGGGTCGACGATCGCGACGTTCGACGTGTGGATCGGGGCCTCGTAGGTCTCGATTCCACCCGTCTTCGTGCCGCGCTGCGTCTGACCGACGCGGTTGTGCTTGGTGATGTAGTTGACGCCCTCGACGACCACGCGGTTGCCGATGACCTCGAGCACCTTGCCCTGCTTGCCGCGGTCTCCGCCGCGCTCCTGGGTGGCGCCCGTGATCACCTGGACGAGGTCGCCCTTCTTGATCTTGGCCATGGGTTACAGCACCTCCGGGGCGAGCGAGACGATCTTCATGAACCGACGGTCGCGGAGCTCGCGGCCAACCGGTCCGAAGATGCGGGTGCCACGGGGCTCCCCATCGTTCTTCAGGATCACAGCCGCGTTCTCGTCGAACTTGATGTACGAGCCGTCGTCGCGGCGCGTCTGCTTCACGGTGCGGACGACGACCGCCTTGACGACGTCGCCCTTCTTGACGTTGCCGCCGGGGATCGCGTCCTTGACCGTCGCGACGATGGTGTCACCCACGCCCGCGTAACGGCGGCTGGATCCACCGAGAACGCGAATCGTGAGCAGCTCCTTCGCGCCGGAGTTGTCGGCGACCTTGAGGCGGGATTCGTTCTGAATCACTGGTTACTCCTTCAAGCGAGCCCGAGGGCTTACTTGGCCCTCTCGACGATCTCGACCAGGCGCCAGCGCTTGGTGGCGCTGGTCGGACGGGTCTCGTTGATCACGACGAGGTCGCCGATGCCGGCGGTGTTCTGCTCGTCGTGGGCCTTCAGCTTCTTCGTGCGGCGAAGAACCTTGCCGTAGAGGGGGTGCTTCATGCGGTCCTCGACCTCGACGACGATGGTCTTGTCCATCTTGTCGCTCACGACGTAGCCGCGAACGGACTTGCGGTAACCGCGCTCGACGGCCGCCTCCGTCTTGTTCTCGCTGGCCATCACTCAGCCTCTCCCTCGGCGACAGCAGGCTCTTCGGCCTTCTTCGCCTTGCTCTTCTTGGCCTTCTTCTCGACAGGGGCCGGCGTCGCACGGATCCCGAGCTCGCGCTCGCGGATGACCGTGTAGAGGCGCGCGATGTCGCGCTTCACGGCGCGGATGCGACCGTGGCTCTCCAGCTGGCCGGTGGCCGACTGGAAGCGCAGGTTGAACAGCTCTTCCTTGGCCTTGCGCAGCTCCTCGACGAGGCGCTGGTCTTCGAACGTGTCGAGCTCGGTGGTGGCGAGCTCCTTGGTGCCGATCGCCATTACGCGTCGCCCTCCTCGCGCTTGATGATGCGTGCCTTGAGAGGCAGCTTGTGCATTGCTCGGGTGAGCGCGCCCTTGGCGAGCTCTTCGCTCACGCCCGCGACCTCGAAGAGGACGCGACCCGGCTTGACGTTGGCAACCCACCACTCCGGCGAGCCCTTACCCGAACCCATGCGGACTTCGGCGGGCTTCTTCGTGAGCGGACGGTCGGGGTAGACGTTGATCCACACCTTGCCGCCGCGCTTGATGTGACGCGTCATGGCGATACGAGCTGCCTCGATCTGACGGTTCGTCACGTACGCGGGGCTGAGGGCCTGGATCCCGTACTCGCCGAACGACACCTTGGTGCCGCCCGTCGCCTGACCCGAACGCTTCGGGTGGTGCTGCTTGCGGAACTTGACCTTGCGAGGGATAAGCATTACGCCGACGCTCCTTCCGGGGCCTTCTTCGCGGCGTCGTCTCCACGACGCGGACCGCGACGGCCACCACGGTCGCGAGCGGGCTTCTTCGAAGCCTCTTCGCGAGCGAGTTCCTTGTTCGTGAGGTCACCCTTGTAGACCCAGACCTTCACGCCGATGCGGCCGAAGGTGGTCTTCGCCTCGTAGAAGCCGTAGTCGATGTTCGCGCGCAGCGTGTGCAGCGGCACACGACCCTCGCGGTAGAACTCGGTGCGGCTCATCTCGGCGCCGCCAAGGCGGCCGGAGACCTGGATGCGGACGCCCTTGGCGCCGGCGCGCATGGCGCCCTGCAGACCCTTGCGCATCGCGCGACGGAATGCCACGCGGGCAGCGAGCTGCTCCGCGACACCCTGCGCGACGAGCTGAGCATCGGCCTCGGGGTTCTTGACCTCGAGGATGTTCAGCTGGATCTGCTTGCTCGTGAGCTTCTCGAGCTCGCTGCGGATGCGCTCGGCCTCCGCACCACGACGCCCGATGACAATGCCCGGGCGGGCGGTGTGGATGTCGACGCGAACGCGGTCACGCGTGCGCTCGAGGTCGATGCGGCTGACACCGGCCCGGTCGAGGTTCTTCTGCAGAAGCTCGCGGATCCGGATGTCCTCCGCGACGTAGTCGGCGTACCGCTGGCCCGGCTTCGTCGAGTCGGCGAACCAACGGGACGTGTGGTCCGTCGTGATGCCGAGGCGGAAGCCGTAAGGGTTGATCTTCTGTCCCATTACTTGCTCGCCTTCTTCTTGCTGCCCACGGCCGCCTCGGCGACCTCGGGCGTCGAGAGCACGACCGTGATGTGGCTCGTGCGCTTCTTGATCTGGTCGGCGCGACCCTGGGCGCGGGGACGGAACCGCTTCAGCGTGATCCCCTCGTCCACGAAGGCGTTCTTGACGAAGAGGTCGTCTTCGTTCAGGAACTCACCCGAGGCGTCTGCCTTGACCTGCGCGTTGGCCTTCGCCGACTCGACGAGCTTGTAGATGGGCTCAGAAGCACCCTGCGCGGCGAACTTCAGGATCGCGAGGGCCTCGTCGGCCTGCTTTCCCTTGATGAGCGCGACGACACGACGAGCCTTCTGAGGGGTCACGCGGATGTGTCGCACGCGTGCGATGGACTCCACCATTTCTCTCTCCTCTTGCGTCACCGCGTCAGCGGCGACGGCCCTTCTTGTCGTCCTTCTCGTGGCCGCGGAAGGTGCGGGTGGGCGCGAACTCGCCCAGCTTGTGGCCGACCATGGACTCCGTCACGAACACGGGGATGTGCTTGCGACCGTCGTGCACGGCGATCGTGTGGCCGAGCATGGCCGGCACGATCATCGAACGACGCGACCAGGTCTTGATGACGTTCTTCGTTCCCGCCTCGTTCTGCGAGACAACCTTGCGAAGCAGGTGCTCGTCGACGAAGGGGCCCTTCTTCAGACTGCGTGGCATCTTCTTGAACTCCTACTTGCGCTTCTTGCCCGCGGAACGGCGACGCACGATGTACTTGTCGCTTTCCTTGTTGGCGTGGCGGGTGCGGCCTTCCGACTGACCCCAGGGGCTGACGGGGTGACGACCACCGGATGTGCGGCCCTCACCACCACCGTGGGGGTGGTCGATCGGGTTCATGACGACACCGCGGACGGTCGGGCGGATACCCTTCCAGCGGTTGCGGCCGGCCTTGCCCCAGTTGATGTTCGACTGCTCGGCGTTGCCGACCTCGCCGATCGTGGCGCGGCAGCGTGCGTCGACGTTACGGACCTCGCCCGACGGCAGACGGAGCTGCGCGTAGGGTCCGTCCTTCGCGACGAGACGCACCGAGGAGCCGGCCGAACGCGCGAGCTTCGCACCGCCACCGGGACGCAGCTCCACGTTGTGGATGACCGTACCCGTGGGGATGTTGCGCATCGGCAGGTTGTTGCCCGGCTTGATGTCAGCACCGGCGCCCGACTCGACGACGTCGCCCTGCTTCAGCTTCGCCGGAGCGAGGATGTAGCGCTTGGTGCCGTCGGCGAAGTGCAGCAGCGCGATGCGCGCCGTGCGGTTCGGGTCGTACTCGATGTGAGCGACCTTCGCGTTGATGCCGTCCTTGTCGGAGCGACGGAAGTCGATCACGCGGTACTGGCGCTTGTGGCCACCACCGATGTGACGCGTCGTGATGCGGCCCTGGTTGTTGCGGCCGCCCGACTTGGTCAGCGGACGAAGCAGCGACTTCTCAGGCGTCGAACGCGTGATCTCGGCGAAGTCGGCCACCGACGAGCCGCGGCGACCGGGGGTCGTCGGCTTGTAGTTGCGAATACCCATATTCGTTCCTTGTGTCCTTCCCAGCTATCAGGCGACAGCCGTGAAGATGTCGATGGTGCCCGACTTGAGCGTCACGATGGCGCGCTTGGTGTCCTTGCGCTTGCCAGTGCCGAAGCGGGTGCGGCGGGACTTGCCCTGACGATTCAGGGTGTTCACCGAGGCGACCTTCACGCCGAAGATCTTCTCGATCGCGAGCTTGATCTCGGTCTTGTTCGCGCGGGTGTCCACGATGAACGTGTACTTGCCCTCGTCGATCAGGCCGTAGCTCTTCTCCGAGACGACCGGCGCGAAGATGATGTCGCGCGGGTCCTTGTTGATCGCGGTCATGCCGAGACCTCCTTGGCGCCGGCCTTCATCGCGATGAACGCGTCGATGGCGGCCTGGGTGAAGACGACGTCGTCGCTGCGGACCACGTCGTAGGCGTTGAGCTGGTCGGCGACGAGCACGTGCACGTTGCCGAGGTTGCGGACGCTGAGGAAGCCGATCTCGTCGTCGCGGTCGAGGACGACGAGCGTCTTCTTCGAAGCCGTGAACGAGGAGAGGAACGACGCCGCGGCCTTGGTCGACGGCGACTCGGCGCCGAACGACTCGACCACGTGGATGCGCTGTCCGCGGAGACGGTCGCTGAGCACGCCGGCGAGGGCGGCCGCGATCATCTTCTTGGGGGTGCGCTGCGAGTAGTCGCGCGGCTTCGGGCCGTGCACGGTGCCACCGCCGCGGTGCTCGGGCTGACGGATCGAGCCCTGACGAGCGCGACCTGTGCCCTTCTGCTTGAACGGCTTGGCGCCCGTGCCCGAGACCTCACCGCGACGCTTCGTCGAGTGCGTGCCCTGGCGAGCAGCCGCGAGCTGCGCGGTGACGACCTGGTGGATCAGCGGAACGTTCGTCTTGACGTCGAACACCTGGGCCGGAAGGTCGACAGAGCCGACCTTCTTGCCGTCCGTGTTCAGGACGTCGAGAGCGAGAGTCGAGTCAGCCATCTAACTCAAGCCCCCTTCACTGCGTTGCGGACGTACACGACGCGGCCGCGCGCACCGGGGACGGCGCCCTTGACGAGCAGCAGGCCCTTCTCGGCGTCGACGGCGTGCACCGTGAGGTTGAGGACGGTCACGCGCTCGCCGCCCATGCGGCCGGCCATGCGCGTGCCCTTGAAGACGCGGCTCGGGGTCGCCGAGGCGCCGATCGAGCCGGGCTTGCGGTGGTTGCGGTGCGCACCGTGCGATGCGCCCACGCCCGAGAAGTTGTGACGCTTCATCGTTCCCGCGAAGCCCTTGCCCTTGCTGGTGCCGACGACGTCGACCAGCTGGCCGGCCTCGAACGTGCCGTCGACCGTGAGCTCCTGGCCCGCCTCGTAGTCCGCGGCGTCAGCCGTGCGGACCTCGGTGACGTGACGACGGGGCGTCACGCCCGCGGCCTGGAAGTGGCCGGTGAGGGGCTGGGTGACCTTGCGCGGGTCGACCTCGCCGCCCGCGATCTGAACGGCGTTGTAGCCGTCCTTCTCGGGGGTGCGGACCTGCGTGACGACGTTCGGCGCGAGCTCGATCACCGTGACGGGGACGAGCTTGCCGTTGTCGTTCCAGACCTGAGTCATGCCGAGCTTCTTGCCGAGCATGCCCTTCGAAATCTTGTTGTTGATGTCAGCCACGACGCACCTCAGAGCTTGATCTCGATGTTGACGTCGGCCGGAAGGTCCAGCCGCATCAGCGAGTCGACCGCCTTGGGGGTCGGGTCGACGATGTCGATGAGGCGCTTGTGCGTGCGCTTCTCGAAGTGCTCGCGGCTGTCCTTGTACTTGTGGGGCGAACGGATGACCGCCACGACGTTCTTCTCCGTCGGGAGGGGCACCGGGCCCACGACCTGCGCACCTGCGCGGGTCACGGTGTCGACGATCTTGCGCGCCGACGTGTCGATGACCTCGTGGTCATACGACTTCAGGCGAATGCGGATCTTCTGTCCCGCCATTTGTCTGCTCACTCTCTTCTCGCGTCATACCTCGATGGGCATTGGACGCACGTACCCTCCGGACACCCTTCGGGCCGGCACCGTTCGCCGCTGCGTGACGGACCCACAGGATCCGCTCGGCAGGACGCCGCGCCTTGTTCACATATCAGCCCCACGGCACGCAGGACGGGCCCGAGATGTCGTGGAATGTGATTCGTTCCTCTGCCCGCGGCCCAGATCTGGACGCCCATGGCGCCGCCTGTGCACTGCCAGTGCAGTGATCCGATGCGCGCACAGCGCAGGCATCGGAATGTGGAACTGGTCTATTCTGCCAGGCGCGCAGGTCGGAAAGCAACCCGGGCGTGTCGCGCTGAGGCTCCCGTGTTTCCGGGGATCCCGGCGTTCGCGCACGAAGCTCTCAGCAAGCTCACGAGTGACGCGAAAGGCCCCTCCCGCGAACCGCGGGAAGGGCCTTCGAGATCGTCGAGCTACTCGTTGCCGATCTTGTCGTCCAGGTTCTCCCGGATGTCGCCGGCCTTGTCGCCCAGCCCGACCTTGTCGGCGAGTTCCTCACCCTTGTCGAGAACGGAGTCGCTGATCTCCTCCGCCTTCTCGCTGTGCAGGGCGTCGTCGATCTTGTCCTTGTTGTCTTCGTAGGCTTCCTTGCCCTTGTTCACCAGGTCATCGAATCCCACCAGAAACCCCCTCATCTCGGATCGGTCTTGCGCGCCCCGCGAGCGCGCACCAACTAGTCTGGCACCGGCCCTGCCGCAGGGGAATAGCCGGTATCGACAGCGATCGGATGAGGACGCACGTGACAGAAGGACAGCGCGACGACGACGCGACGAGCGACGTCGTCGGCGGCATGTCCGGCCCGGATGGCCCCCTGCTGAGGTTCTTCGCGGATCGTCGGATCGCCTTCCTCGTCGTCGGCGGAATCAACACGGGCGTCGGCTTCGTGTGGTTCATCATCTTCTCGACGCTCTTCGACCATTGGTTTCCCGGTGCCGCCTGGACGGTTTTCGCGATCATCACGTGCGCCCAGATCACGTCGACGATCAGCGCGTTCTTCCTCTATCGCCACGCGGTGTTCCGCGTACGGGGTCACGTCTGGCTCGACTTCTTCCGCTTCCAGCTCGTCTACCTCACCGCCTTCGTGCTGAACCACGTCGTCGTGCCGCCGCTCGTGCTCTGGCTCGGCATGGACAAGATCCTCGCCCAGTTCCTGTTCACCTTCGTCTTCGCCGTCATGAGCTGGTTCGGGCACAGCCGCTTCTCGTTCCGGCGCAGCGGAAAGGAGGACCGATGAAACGCGCCCCCGAGCTGTCTGTCGTCGTCCCCGCGTTCCGTCAGTCGGCATTCCTCGCGGACACGATGCGCTCCGTCCTCGGGCAGACCGATGTCGACGTCGAGCTCATCGTGTCGGACCACGGATCCGATGACGGCACCTATGACGTCGCCGCCGCGTTCGAAGGCGACTCGCGCGTGCGCCTGATGCGCACCCCGGCGGGTGGCGGCGCGTACGCCAACTGGGCCGCCGTGACGAACGCGGCGCGCGGGGAGTTCCTGAAGCTCCTCCCCGGCGACGACACCGTGCTGCCCGGCGCCCTCGCCCGGCAGATCGCGCTCCTGCGATCGCACCCCGACGCCTCACTCGTCGCGGGTCCGCGCCGGATCGTCGACACGTCCGGCCGGACGATCGCGAAGCGCCGCGGGCTGCAGGGGCTCGACGCGACGCTCTCGGGCGACGAGGCCGTGCGACGAGCGGTCGTCAGCGGCACGAATCCGTTCGGCGAGCCCGGCGCCGTGACCCTGCGGCGCGAGGCGCTCGTCAGCGCCGGAGGCTGGCAGGGGCGGTGGTCGTATGCGATCGATCTCGCAAGCTATTTCGGCGTGCTGCAGCACGGATCCTTCGTCCGCGACGACGAGGTCGCTTCGACCTTCCGCGTCGGCGGCGGTCAGTGGTCCGTCGCCCTCGTCGACGAACAGGCCGACGAGATCACGCGCCTCTTCGAGGAGACGGGTCGGACGGTCGACGCCGTCACGCCCGACGATGTCCGGCGCGGCGCACGGCGCGCGCGGCGGCTCGCCCGCCAGCGGAGGCTCGTCTACCGCGTGCTCGGGGCGGTGAAGCGATGAAGTCCCTCGCCTTCGTCCTGCCCATCTACAACGAGCAGGACAACATCCCGGTGCTTTATGAGCGTCTCCGCGGCGTCGCGGATGGCCTCGCCGATCGCTTCACGTGCGAGTTCGTGTTCGTCGACGACGGATCCCGTGATCGCTCGCTGGCGCTGCTGCGCGAGCTCCGCGAGCGCGACGACCGCGTCTCGGTGTATGCGCTCGCCCGCAACAAGGGCCACCAGATCGCCGTCACGGCGGGGATCGACGTTGCAGACGCCGACGCCGTGATCGTCATGGACAGCGATCTGCAGGATCCGCCCGAGGTCGCCGTCGATCTCGTCGCAGCGTGGGAGGACGGCGCCGACGTCGCCTATGCCAAGCGCCGCACGCGCGAGGACGGATTCTTCAAGCGCTCGAGCGCGGGCTTCTTCTATTGGACGCTGTCGAAGCTCGCGCGCATCGAGATTCCTCGCGACACGGGCGATTTCCGCCTCATGGATCGTCGGGTGGTCGAAGAGCTCCGCCGCTACCCCGAGCGCAATCGCTTCCTGCGCGGCATGGTCGCCGAGATCGGCTTCGAGCAGCGCGCCGTCGAGTTCGATCGCTCCGCCCGTCACGCAGGCACGACCGGATACCCGCTCGGGAAAATGCTGAAGCTCGCCGCCGACGGCATCCTCGGGTTCAGCTCATTTCCTCTGCGCCTCATCAGCGCCATCGGCATGATCCTCGCCGTCGGCGCCGGCGTCTGGACCGTGTATCTCGCGATCTCGCGGCTGGTGAACCCCGAGTCGGTTGTCGAGGGGTGGACGTTCCTCGCCGCGGGCATGTTCCTGCTGGGCGGGATCCAGATGCTCATGCTCGGCGTGCTCGGCCAGTACATCGGCCGGATCTACGAGGAGGTGCAGGGCCGCCCCCTGTACGCGTTCAAGGTGGCCGACCACGGGCGTCGATCGTAGCGTCGTAGCGCCGCTACGCATCCCGTGCCAGGCCCCGTTCGCGAGGTGCGACCCTGTGAGACGGCGGCGGGCGATCGCTCGGGCCACGAGCCAGGACAGTGCGACGAGCCACGCCAGGGCGAAGGATCCGACGAGGACCGGGAACGGGGGCGGGAGGAAGCGCACCGTGACCGTGTCGCCTTCCGCTGCTCCCGAGACGTCGACCGTCAGCAGGTAGTCGCGCACGGGATCCGCGAGCTCCGCCCCGTCGACCGAGTATCCCGGGAACGGGAGGCGGCTGAGGACGACGCGGGGATCGGATCCGACCGACTCGACCGTGAATGTCACGGTCGTCTGCGTTTGGCCGGTGACGTCCACGGTCGTGCCGGATCCCTGCCACGTCACGCCGCCCGCCGTCGGCAGCTCCTCGTCGCGCTCGAAGAACCAGTTCCAGTACCCCTCGCTTTCCAGGTGCCATCCTTCGGGCACGGCGGGGCGGTCGGGGTAGGTGTCCTTCGCCGCGACGATCGTCGAGATGCTCATGAGGTCGCTCACGGGCGCCCCCGTCTCGTCGTCGATGCTCCACAGCGTGCCGAGGGCGTCGGCGCACGTGATGCCGCGCAGGTCGCTGCAGAGGTCGTCGGCGTAGGCGGCGAACGGCAGCACGGTGTAGACGCTCGCGACGGGGGTGTCGCTGAGGTACCAGAGATTGCCCATGAGGCGCTCATCCCAGCTGTCGGGCGTCGACTGGCCGGTGTAGTAGTTGCCGACAACGATCGCGTCGCCCGGTGCGCCTGCGAGGACGCCCTCGAGCTCGCTCGTCGCCGTCGGAGCGTTCACGCTCGGCATCGGCGACTCGGGCCACTGCGTCAGCTGCGCTCCCCCGACGCCGACCGTGACGAGCATCGACGCGAGCACGACCGCGGACGTCTTCCGCTCCCATCCGGCCGGCTTGCCCGCGACGTAGCCGCGCTCGCGCCCGCGGGCGATGAACCAGAAGCCCGCCAGTGCGGCGAGCTGCAGCGCCGCGGTCACGGCGATCGACTTCCACGACCACATCTCGCCGACCCAGCTGATGTAGGCGCACGCGACGATCACGCCGGCGGCGACCGCGAGCCGTGTCCGCGTCAGCCGCTCGGGGAAGGCCCGGGTCGCCGCGACGGCGAACACGAGAATCACCGCGATCGCGACGTAGGGCATCATCCGGATCGGCCAGCGAAGCGGCCCCATCTCGCTCGGGGCGAGGATGAAGGCCAGCATCGCGAGCCCGAGCACGCAGACGGGCGCGAGGCGCCGGAGGGCGTCGCGCGGGATCGGCAGGAACAGCGGGATCAGGGGCAGCAGCCACGCGATGTACACGAGCGGCCCCTGCGTCGTCGGCCCCCAGAACGACTCGATCGACGCGGTCGTGAGCGGGGATCCCGCAGAGAACAGGTCGGCGACGTCGGCGTTGAGGAAATGCTCGTTCGCGAAAGGATCCGCGCTGCGCTCCGTGACGGGCGACGTCATGATCGCGGGCAGATAGACGACGATCGTCCACAGCGCGCCCCACGCGCTCGCGAGCAGCGTGCGCAGGATCCGCACCCCGTCGCGCGCGACGAGGTGCCGCACGAGCGTCTCGACGAGCAGCACGACGAGGACGATCACGCCGAATACGTACCCGAAGGTGATGAGCGTGAAGCTCGCCAGGAGGAACGGGATCGGCGATCGACCGCCCTCGACGACGCGCCGCAGCGTCCACCACACGAGCGGGAGCACGCAGGCGTCGAACAGGCCGGTCGCCCACGACGCGGCGTCCATGTAGACGGTGAAGCCCGCGGCGGGCGCGAGCACCGCGGCGAGCGCTGCCCATGGGCGCGACGCCCCGAAGTCGCGCGCGAGGAGGAACATACCGACCGCGAAGACGGCGAGGAACAGCACCTTCCACGCCGTCACGTGCACGGCCGCGTCCGGCGCGGCGTGAGCGGTCAGTCCGATGAGCCAGGTGACGGGGCTGAGGATCCCCCATTGCCCTTCGGCGAAGTAGTTGCCGCCCTGCCAGGCCGACGGATCGAGGATCGGCAGCCGACCCTGCGTGAGGTACTCGCCGAGCGCCCACCACTGGCCGAAGGATCCGCGTTCAGTGTCGTCGGTGAAGTAGAAGCGCGGGTTGACGAGGAGCCTGCTCAGGGCGAGCCCGACGGTGACGGCGACCGCGAGCAGCGGCCAGCGGAGGCGCTGCCAGAGGGACTCGGTACCCTGCGCCCGCTCGTCGGTGTCGGGCGCTTCGGTCATGCGGATCCCCTCGTCTCGTCGGCCTCAGCGATGCTATCTTGCGGGCGCGGCGACCTTGGAGCATGACACGAGGGGTGCCTGCGGAGTGCGACCTACGACGTCGCCGAGCTCTCCGACGAGGGCGCGGCGCATCCCGCGCTCTCGGTGGTGACGTCTGTCGACTGGATCATGGGGGTCGTGCGGACGTCGAGCGCCCCGTAGTCGCCGTCGTCACCGGAGAAGGTCGCCGTCACCTCGGCGCTTTCGCCCGGGGAGAGGTAGGTCCAGAAGCTCGCAACGGGGCGACCAAGGTCGTCGACATTGTCGCTGCGGAGCTCGACCTGACCTCCGTCGACGGCCGTGCTCTCGACGCTCGTTCCGGGCGGGCCGTACACGTCCACCTGAGTGCGGAACTTCTCGATGCCCCAGTTCTGGCTGCGCACATACGGCGGGAGCTGCGCCGCTTCCTCGGGAGAGATGTCGAGGTGCAGCTCCGCCGAGACGTCGAACGACCGACGACCGTCGGCGCAGCTCGCGGCGACGGCGACGGCGGAGTCCATGTAGTAGTCGATCTTCGAACCCGACTCGTCGCGGAAGTAGACGCCGACCGTCGTCTGCTCGTCGTTGGTCGCGGGCAGGATTCCCGAGACCTTCAGCGGCTCCACGATCTGCTGGACCTCGTCGTCGGCGCTATAGAAGAGGAGGCTGCCCGTCTCAATGCTCTCGCCGAGCGCGACGATCATCTTCTGCGCGTCGAAGTCGCCCGACGCGATCTTGCTGAACACCTGCTCGGCGACGCTCGCGAAGAACGCGTCGGCGCCGAACTTAGTCTCCTGCGTGCCCCAGCGTTCGTACGCTTCGCGAAGCAGCAAGTCGACGGCGTTGTCCTCGGTGAGGACGTCGCCCGTAGAAAGCTCGATCGGCCCGGTTGCGCTGAGCATGCGCGCAAGGGCGAGCGGATCCGCCGAAAGCACCCCGTCGATCTGGTCATCGCGGATATCGCGCTGCCACCAGGCCGTGACGATCTCGGCCATGGTCGGGAAGTCGGGCCGGCTCGCGGAGGTGTTGATGTGGTCGACGAGGTACCGGGTGTAGAGATCGGTCGCGCTCTCGGGAACCTCGACGTCGACCGCGGTGCCGTTCTTGTACTGGTCGCTGTTGGCCTGGTGGACCATCTCGAGTTCGCCGCCGTCGGCGCGGATGAGGGTCTGCGACGCGGCCGATCCGCCGAGCCCGACGGATTCGGCGTTGTTCTGGAAGACCAGCAGATGGTGACGCTCGCCGTTCGCACCGAGCACATCGGGCAGCATGCTGAGGGTGGGCGCCATCGCACTCATGACATCCCCGACCTGATCGACGCCCGCGCGCACCGGATCGAGCAGCGCCCCTTCACGCACCTCGTCCAGCCCGTCGGCCAGGCGCGTGACGTCGGGAGCAGCCGATTCGAAGAGCGGGAGGGCGATCGCGATGAGGCCCCTGTCGCTGTCGCCCTCGAACGCCGCGAAGAGCGGCTGACCGAGATCATTGGCGAGCAGGTCAAGCGACTCCGCCGCGAGGCGAACACCGCGCAGATTGTCGCCTGCCCCCGGGATGACCTCCGCGAGGCGCCACACCGGATCCCCCGCTGCGCCTGCAGCCGCGGACGCGTGCTCCCCCAGTTCGGGAAGCGCCGCTGCGATCTCGGCATCGCCGTTCTGAACCTCTGCAACGATGCGCTGGCTCGCCTCGAGTTCACTCTTCACCGTGAGGGCCCGGAAGACGAGCCAGCACACGGCGAGAACGGCAATCGCGAGAACGGCTGCGATGACGATGCCGATGACCCGACGCCGCTTGCGTGGCGCGGACGCTTCCTTCTTCGAAGATTCGTCCTGCGCGGCGCGACGTTCGCGGCGCGTCTGGGGCACAGGCGCGCCGGAGTCAGCGGGGGAAAAGCTCATGCGCCGATCCTACGAAACCGCGGCTGTAGATCCGGCTCACTCTGCCCCAAGCCCCTCGACGAACACGGGTTCCTGGTTCATGTCGATCCGCACGGTGCCGTCGACCGGATCGATGGTCGAGACCTTCCCCCACGCATCCGTCACTGTGACGGTTTCCTCGCTCGCGTACTCGGCGGTTCCTCCGCCGCCGGGTGCCCAGGCGATGCGCACGGCGTCGTTCCCCGATCCGAAGCGCACCGAGCGGATCCCCTCCCCCGCGTCTTCGCTGCCAGCGAGCTCGAGACCGGCGATCTTGGACGTGAGCAGAGCCTGCGCGAACGCGGCCGGCTTGGGCGGCAGCGCGGGGAGATCCGCACGGCGCGGGCTGAAGAGACCGAAGTGCACCTCGTGTTCGTTGCCGTCCTTCTTGATCTGCGAGGGGTCGCTGACGAGGTCGTACCAGAAGTACTTATCCGCCCCTCCGACGAGCGCCATCGTCTCGACGCGAAGGAGGTTGACGGCCTGCTCGTCGGCCGGAACCTGCGCCCAGATGCCGCCCGTCGTCCAGCCCATCTCGGTGATCCAGACGGGCTGTTCCTCGCCGCGGTCCTTCATCGACTGGATCGATTCGCGGACGATCTTCGCGGCGTTGTCGGGGTTCTGGCCGATGTTGTACGGGTGGTAACTCGTCACGTCCGATGCGTCGAGGCCGCCGATGTCCCACAGCCGGTCGAGGAAGCCCGCGTCGTAGTTCGCCGTGGCGCCCGCGACGATGGCGACATCGGGATCGACTTCCCCGACGCGCTGCTGCACGGCCTGCACGAGCGGCAGATAGCAGTCGGCCTCGCGACACCCCTTGTTGAATGGCTCGTGGTTGAACTCGTTCCAGACCTCGATGCCGATCGGGTCGAACTGCTGAACCACCGCCGCGCCGTATCGCGCGTAAGCGTCGATCGCCTCGCCCTCCGGAGGTGTCTTGAGCATCTCCCACTCGGCCTGACCCGCGTAGCCGGTATACGCCGGATTGCCACTGTCGAGGACGGCGAGCAGATCGACCCCGTGGGCAGCGAGCTTCCCGAACTCGTCGAGGTAGGTCTGGGTCCATTGGTAGCTGCCGCGCGACGCCTCGTTGTTGTCCCATTTGACGTCGTTGCGCACGGCAGAGAGCCCGAGCGATGCGGCCGCCTCCGCCCCGTCGACATAGGCGTCACGCTGGAGGTGCGTGGCGGCCCCGAAGCGGTCATCCACCGGGATGCGCGCGCCCGCGTGGTCGATCACGGCAAGCGGTGCGCTGGCCTCGACTCCGTCGGCCGCTGTGACCGTGACGGTGTAGTACCCCTGCTCAACGCCCTCGAGGGGGATCGCACTGACCCCCGGGCCCAGATCGGCCGTGCCTTCGATGACCGTGTCGTTCTCGAACCGCTCCGCGCGCCAGTGCGCCTTCCCTTCGGCGAGGTTCACTCCGAGAGCCGCGCTGTCCTGGCGCAGCACGAGCGAGTCGTTGAGAATGCCGCTTCCCGCTTCGACCTCTTCGAACGACGGGTTCGGGAGGAGGTTGTCGCCTTCGCCTGCGGCCTGCAGCGAGAGAGCGTCGACCCCGAGCCCCGCAACGGGCCCCTCGACGATCACATGCACCTCGGCGACCGTCTGATCATCGGCCGCCGTGAACTCGCCCTCGATCTCGGCCCATCCGGCGTCGAGGTCGGGGACGTCGATCTCCGCACCGCCGACCGTCACCCGCACGGGACGCTCTTCGGCTTCCTCGTACAGGGCGCGCATCTGGCCCGCAAAGGCGTAGGTCTTCCCCGGCTCGACGTCGACGTCGGCGCGCAGCACCGTAACCGATCCGTTCACGCTCGGAGCGTCGATGTACGCGGACGTCTCTCCGTCGGCGGCCGCGCCGTACTGGGGCAGCACATCGGCGATCTGGGTCTCGGGGGCGCGCTGCCACCCGACGATCAGTGCGTCGACGACGGCCGCACGCGGCAGCGCCACGGGCTCCGGCGTGGGTGTCGGCGTCGGGGTGGGAGTTGGCGTCGGGGTGGGCGTCGGCGTCGAGGTCGCGACCGGCGCCGCGACCTCCTCCGGATCCTGCTGGAGCGCAACGGCGGTGAGCGTGCCTCCGCCGAGCGCCACGACGGCCGCCACCGCGGTGATGATGCGCGTGCGGGTCGACCAGCGCGCGGGATTGAGGTTCCGGGGGAAGCCGGTCGAGGATGTCGTCATCATGCTCCGTGGTCTCGGTGGGCCCGTGCAGCCGTGGCCAGGGTAATCGGTCGATGTGACGCGCAACCGTCGCAAACGGTCCGACAGCGCTTCTCATGACACGATAGGCGTCGTGAAGGGGATCATCCTGGCCGGCGGCACCGGCACGCGTCTGCACCCCATCACCCTGGGTGTCTCGAAGCAGCTCGTTCCCGTGTACGACAAGCCGATGATCTACTACCCGCTTTCCACGTTGATGCTGGCGGGGATCCGCGACATCCTCATCATCACCACGCCGCATGACGCCGCAGCCTTCGAACGGCTGCTGGGCGACGGATCGCAGTTCGGCGTGAGCATCTCGTTCGCGCAGCAGCCGTCGCCCGACGGCCTCGCGCAGGCGTTCACGATCGGTGCCGACTTTATCGGCGACGACTCGGTCGCGCTCGTCCTCGGCGACAATCTGCTGTACGGACCGGGCCTCGGCACACGGCTCGGGCGCTACACCGACGTCGTCGGCGGCGCGATCTTCGCCTACTGGGTCGCGGATCCGTCGGCATACGGCGTCGTCGAGTTCGACGACGAGGGCCGCGCGCTCTCGCTGGAGGAGAAGCCCGCGCACCCGAAGAGCAACTACTCGATTCCCGGTCTCTACTTCTACGACAACGACGTCGTCGAGATCGCCCGCGGCCTGAAGCCGTCTGCGCGCGGCGAGTACGAGATCACCGACATCAATCGGGCCTATCTCGAGCGGGGTTCCCTCCAGGTCGAGGTGCTCCCCCGCGGCACGGCATGGCTCGACACGGGCACGTTCGACGACATGATCGGCGCCGGCGATTTCGTGCGCACGATGGAGCACCGCACGGGACAGAAGATCGGCGCGCCCGAAGAGATCGCGTGGCGTCGCGGCTTCCTCGACGACGAGGAGCTGCGGGTGCGTGCCGAGAAGCTCGTGAAGTCGGGCTACGGACGCTACCTGCTGGATCTTCTGAAGAGGGGTCACTGATGCCTCGGCTGCTCGTGACCGGCGGCGCCGGTTTCATCGGATCGAACTTCGTGCACCACGTCGTGGAGCACACGGATCACACCGTCACGGTGCTCGACAAGCTCACGTACGCCGGCAATCGCGCCTCGCTCGCGGGGCTGCCTGAGGATCGTGTCGAGCTCATCGTGGGCGATATCGCCGATGCACCCCTCGTCGACGAGCTGTTCGCGCGCCACGACGCCGTCGTGCACTACGCGGCCGAGTCGCACAACGACAACTCGCTCGACGACCCGCGCCCGTTCCTCGACACGAACGTCGTCGGCACCTACACGCTGCTGGAGGCCGCGCGCCGCCACGACGTGCGGCTGCACCACATCTCGACCGACGAGGTGTACGGCGATCTCGAGCTCGACGACCCGCAGCGCTTCACGGAGACGACCCCGTACAACCCGTCGTCGCCGTACTCGTCGACGAAGGCGGCATCGGATCTGCTCGTGCGCGCGTGGGTGCGTTCGTTCGGCGTGCGCGCAACGATCTCGAATTGCTCGAACAACTACGGCCCGTTCCAGCACGTCGAGAAATTCATTCCTCGCCAGGTCACGAACGTGCTCCGCGGGATCCGTCCCAAGCTGTACGGCACCGGCGAGAACGTGCGCGATTGGATCCACGCCGACGACCACTCGGCGGCCGTTCTCACGATCCTCGACAAGGGGGTCATCGGCGAGACCTATCTGATCGGCGCGGACGGCGAGGAGAGCAACAGGGACGTCGTCGAGACGATCCTGTCGCTCATGGGGAAGGACGCCGACGACTACGACCTCGTCGCCGACCGCCCGGGGCACGACATGCGCTATGCGATCGATTCCTCGCGCCTGCGCGCAGAGCTGGGTTGGCGACCGCAGTACCCGAGCTTCCGCGCGGGCCTTGAGGCGACGATCCGCTGGTATCGCGACAACGAGTCATGGTGGGCGGGCGCAAAGGACGGCGTCGAGGCCTTCTACGCATCAAAGGGACAGTAGTGCGGATCCACGAGACCCCGATCGAGGGGATGCTGCTGGCCAAGCTCGACGTGCACGGAGACGCACGCGGCTGGTTCAAGGAGAACTGGCAGCGCGAGAAGATGACGGCGCTCGGCCTGCCCGACTTCGGCCCCGTGCAGAACAACATCTCGTTCAACGACGCGGTCGGCACGACCCGCGGGATCCACGCGGAGCCCTGGGACAAGTGGGTCTCGGTCGCGACGGGCCGCATCTTCGGCGCGTGGGTGGATCTGCGGGCAGGCGAGGGCTTCGGGCGGGTGTTCACGGCCGAGATCGACCCCTCGGCGGCGATCTTCGTCCCGCGCGGTGTCGGCAATGCGTTCCAGACGCTGGAGGCCGGCACGGCGTACACCTATCTCGTGAACGACCACTGGTCTCCCGATGCGGAGTATTCGTTCCTCAATCTCGCCGACGAGACCGCTGCAATCGACTGGCCGATCCCGCTCGCGGAGGCCGAGCTGAGCGACAAGGATCGCGCCCACCCGCGCCTCGCGGATGTCACGCCGGTGCCGCCGAGGAAGACGCTCGTGGTGGGCGCGAACGGGCAGCTGGGACGGGCGCTGCGTGCCGAGTTCGGCGACGCCGCCGAGTATGCCTCGCGCGCCGACCTCGACCTCACGGGCGACGTCTCGGGCGCTCGACGCTGGCGCGATTACGGCGTCATCATCAACGCAGGCGCCTACACGGCAGTCGACGCGGCCGAGAGCGACCGGGCCGACGCGTGGGCCGCGAACGCGACGGGCGTCGCGAAGCTCGCCCGCGTCGCGGCTGAGAACGGGATCACGCTCGTGCACGTCTCGAGTGATTACGTGTTCGACGGCGCCTCCCCACACCCCTACGCCGAGGCAGATGCCGTGTGCCCCGTGGGGGTCTACGGACAGAGCAAGGCCGGCGGCGACGTCGCCGCCGCGACGGCGCCGCGCCACTACATCGTGCGGACATCCTGGGTCGTCGGCGACGGCGGCAACTTCGTGCGCACGATGGCGCAGATCGCGGATCGCGGCGTGGATCCGTCGGTCGTCGACGACCAGGTGGGCCGCCTCACGTTCACGAGCGAGATCGCGCGCGGGATCCGCCACCTGCTCGACACGAGGGCGCCGTTCGGCACGTACAACCTCTCGGGATCCGGCGAGCCGCGGTCGTGGTGCGAGATCGCGCGGCGCGTGTTCGAGCTGTCGGGCCACGACGCGGATCGCGTCGCCCCCGTGTCGACCGCCGAGTATTTCGCGGGGAAGACGGGCATCGCCCCGCGCCCCGCGAACAGCGTGCTCGACCTCTCGAAGATCGAGCAGACGGGCTTCGCCCCCGCCGATCATGAGGAGTCGCTCGCCGCGTATCTGCGGGGCTGAGACATGTCGTCCGTGGCGCGTGATCTGAACTCTCCCCGAGAGCAACCGCGCATGGCGTGGGCCGATGTGGCTCGTGCCCTCTGCGTGCTCGGCGTCGTGCTCATGCACACGGTCATCACGGTGCAGGCCTTCGGCTTCGCCATCGAGCCGTGGCGCTGGTTCGTCGACGCGATGGGCCCGTTCCGAATGTCGGCGCTGTCGATGATCAGCGGGCTTCTGCTGTCGCGACGCATTCGCGCCGGTTGGGCCGACGAAGGCGTGCGCGTCTCTGTCGCCCTCTCGGCATGGTTGTACGCGACATGGCTGCTCCTCTTCACCCTCTTCGCTCTGACAGTCGGCGCATTCCTCTGGGTCGGACCGCTGGCCTCGGGCGATGCGCTCGGCACGTGGCAGGCGTTCGCCCGCCAGCTCGTGCTACCCCGCACCGTGCTCTGGTACGTGCTCGCTCTGGCGGTGTGGACCGCCGTGCTCGCGACGCTGCGCCGAGTCTCGCCCGCGATCGTCCTCGTCGCCCTCGCAGCGCTCTCGGCGACGAGCTTCTGGATGCCGGTACTTGAGGGATCCGATCAGTACCGGAACATCTGCCGATACGCCTTCTTCTTCGCGCTGGGTGTGTACGGCGCGCGCTTCGTGCGCGACGCCCTCGCGCGCCACGCCGCGGGCGTGTTTACGGCGGCGCTGGGAGCGTTCGCCCTGCTCCAGAGCGTCGTCGTGATCACCGGGATCGCGAGCATCGAGAATCTGTTGTCCGTTCCGCGCGACGCGGCGGGCGCGCTCGTCGTCCTGTCCGGCGCTCTGTTCCTCGCCGCTGTTCCCCTGCTCGGCCGAGCGCTCGCCTGGATCGGACGCCGCACGCTGCCGATCTACGTGACGCACGCCCTTCTGCTCGAGACGCTGATCCTATTCCCCGGCTGGTGGGTACCCCTCGTGCAGCACCACGCGTTCGCGCGCGCGATCTCGCCGCTGATCATCACACTCGGGTGCGCGGCGGCCGCTATCGCGGTGCACGCCCTCGTGATGCGCACCCCGATGCGCGTGATCTTCGCTCTGCCGGGCCCGATCCGGCGCCGGCTCACGCGCGCGTAGGCGACGCTCAGGCGGAGGTGCCGTCGGGCGCGATCACCGCGCGCGCCGTCTTGAACATGATGACGGCGTCGGACATGAGGCTCCAGTTCTCGACGTACGCCAGATCGAGGCGCACCGTGTCGTCCCACGAGAGGCTCGAGCGCCCCGAGACCTGCCAGAGGCCCGTGATGCCGGGCTTGACGAGGAATCGGCGGTGCACGTGGTCGGCGTACTGCTCGACCTCGGTCGGCAGCGGCGGGCGCGGTCCGACGAGCGACATGGATCCGCCGATGACGTTGAATAGCTGGGGCAGCTCGTCGAGGCTGAAGCGGCGCATGAAGCGCCCGACGGAGGTGACGCGGGGATCGTCCTTCATCTTGAACAGGACCGCATTGCCCATGTCCTGCATATCGAGAAGCGATTCGACTTGCTTTTCGGCGTCGACCACCATCGAGCGGAACTTGTACATGCGGAACCGGCGTCCGTGGCGGCCGATACGGGTCTGCCGGTACATGACAGGGCCGGGGGACGTGGTCGCGACGGCGAGCGCAAGAACGAGCATCACGGGCAGGGCGAGAAGCGCGAGCAGAAGGGACCCGCACAGATCGAGCATGCGCTTGACGAAGCGCTGTCCCGGGGTGAAGCGGGGCGTCTCGACGTGCATGAGCGGCAGGCCGGAGACCGGCCGCGTATGAATGCGCGGGCCCGCCACGTCTGTGATGCTCGGAGCCAGAACGAGGTGCTGGCTGCCGGCCTCGAGCGCCCAGGAGATGTCTTTCACTCGCGTCGGCCCGAGCCTGTCGGCACTCGTGATGACGACCGTGTCGGCCCCGACCGACGCCATCGTTGGGACGACGTCGTCGAGGCCGTCATAGAGGGGAACGCCGTCGAGGCTCTTCGACTCGCCCGGGCGCGAAGACACGCACGCACCGACGACCTTGTAGCCCGCGCCGACGTGGCGCCGCAGCTCCCGCGCCGTTCGCTCGACGGATTCTCCCGTGCCGACGAGGAGGACGCGGGCGGCGTACTCTCCCCGCGATCGCTTCGCGCCGAGCCAGCGGCGCCAGAGCCACCGTTCGAGAACGAGCACGGCGACGCCGACGGGGAAGGCCAGCAGGAGGTAGCTGCGGGCGAGCTCCACGCGCGTCAGGAAGGCGATGATCGCGATGATTCCGAACAGCATGACGCTCGCGTCGAAGATCCGCTTGTACTCGATGGCACCAACGCCGATGACGCGGTCGGAGCGCGTGTCGTTGAGGGCGAGGGCGATCATCCACGCGATGACGATGATTCCGGAGACGATCGTGTACGGCCATCCGCCGGAGCCGAGCCAGGTCGAGCTGCGGGCGACGTCCTCATCGAGGCCGAGGGCAAACACCTGGGTGCCGTACACAACGGCGAGCAGGACGCCGAGATCGGTCCAGCGCAGAAACATGGCGTACCGACGGCGCCAACCCATGCGGTCCTTCACGGAAGACGTTGACGTGGCCGAGACCTGCGCAGCGAGTGCGGAAGAGATCGTGGACGAGGGTCGACTGGCGCCCTGTCCGCGCACGTCTCCACGTGCGATCTCGGTTGTCACTCCTGCACGTCCTGTCTCTCAGCCTGGGACCGCCGCAAGGATCTTACACCCACGCCTCACAACCGACCGGGCTCCTGGTCAGGCGTTTTCCCCACCCGGCACCGCCAACGATGAGGCGGACACCGCGCGCCATTCTAGACTGACGTCGTGTCGACCTCGAATCCGCCGCTCCTCGTCGCGCACGTCGCGCACACGACGGAACGGGGCGGGGCCGAGATCGCGCTCGCGCGGCTTCTCTCGCATCCTGCGAGGGCTTGGCAGGCGCGTCTCGCGCTTCCGACCGACTCTTCCCTCGGTGTCTTCGCAGGCCTCGACGACGTCGACATCTCGCGCGCCGGGCGTCCCCAGCGGCCCGGCGCAGCCTCGGCCTCGCCGATCGCGGCGACGCGATTCGCGGGAGCTCTCGTTCGACAGGCCGGGGCTCTGCGCCGCAGCGGCGCCCTGCACGGAGCCGATGTCGTGCACGCGAACTCGACGCGCGCGGCCGCCTATGCGGCCCTTGCCCTCCGAGGGCGGACGACGCCTCTTATCGTGCATCTGCGCGACCGCATCGAGCGCGACGCAATCGGCTCGGCCGGCGCCCTGCTGTTCCGCCGCGTCGTGGTGCCACGGGCGACCGGATTCGTCGCGAATTCGGCGTCGACGGCGCGCACCGTGAGCCCCCTCGCGCGCGCAGACCAGTTCGTCGAGGTCGTGCCGAGCCCCATCGGCATGAGCCGCGCCGTGCACTCCGCACCGCGTCCGGACGGCCCCGTGCGCATCGGCATGGTGGCACGATTGTCGCCGTGGAAGGGGCAAGAAGAGCTCCTGCGCGCCTTCGCGCGCGCAGGCCTCTCCGGGCGCGCGACGCTGACGCTCGTCGGCGGTACCTCCTTCGGCAGCGAGGAGTTTGCGCGTCGCCTCGCCGGCCTTGCCCGAGAGCTCGGTGTCGCAGGCGATGTCACGTTCGCGGGGCACGAAGACGAGGTGCGGGGGCGTATCGACGCCCTCGACGTCTGCGTGCAGTACTCCACGCGCCCCGAGCCTCTCGGACAGAACGTGCTGCAGTACCTCGCGCGCGGGCGGACCGTCGTCGCCTCAAACGAGGGCGGGCCCGCCGAGTGGATCCGTGACGGCGAGAACGGCGTGCTCGTTCCTCCGCGCGACGTGGCCGCCCTCGCGAAGGCGCTGCGCCGCTTGGTCGATGACGCCGCTCTGCGCGGACGCCTTGCCGACGCGGCGCGCACCGACGAGCGGATCCCCTCCGATGAGACGATCGTGCGCGCTCACGAGCGCGTGTTCGCCCGTGCCGCCGGCCGCCACTGATCCCCCACGAGCTCGCGGCGCACGTCTGCCAGCTCGTCAACGGCCCGCGCGTACGCCGCAGCGCTGTCGCTCGCACACGCGAGAAGTGTGTCATCGTCGAGCTCCGCGATGCGCACCGGCAGCTCACCCGCCTGCACAGTGGCCCACGGCAGCCCGAGTGCGTCGAGGTGGCGCGAGAGCTTCGGGGTCGCCGCCTCGACCCACGCCAGGGGGACGACCCCTTCCGTGAACGCGAGAAGGAGGACGTGCAGACGATCGCTGAGCACGGCGCGCATGCCAGCGTACTCGCGGCGCAGCGTTCCCTCCTGCGCAAGATGCGTGGTCGCGTCATCGAATGGGACGGCCCTGGCACCGAGATCCGCTGCGAGCTGTCGAGCGCGGGCGGAATCGCGGCGCACCTGCGCGAACGTGACGATCTCGAGGCCGAGGCGATCCGCCGTCTCGCGCACCGCGCGGATCCACGCGGGGCTCGGATACGGACGATCCGCCCGCAAGGAGACGCCCAGCGTGCTCTGCGACACCGCGACACCGCTCGTGGGGAGCCCGAGCGCCCAATCGGGCATCGACGGCGCGGGCTCGAACACGCGAGCGGTCTCGTCGTCTCGCCACCGCACGAGATCCGCCATACGGAAGAGCCGTCGGAACAACCAGGTCACGCCGCGACGTGGCGACGGCACGGCGGCGCCGAGCCAGACGATCGCGCCGCCCCGGCGATGGAAGCGCCGCAGAGCGGGCAGGATCCGCAGGAGACGCACGGTATACCCGCCCGAGAAGCTGAATTCACCGGCGTTGATCGCCAGCGTCGCCGGTCCGCGTCGAGCCGCGGAGACCGCGTCGCGGAGCCAGGCGGTGAGGCTCGAGGTGACGCGGTCGCCGTCCGCGAGCCCGAGAGCCGCGACGAAATCGTCGGACGCGTCGTCGACGTAGGCGACGAGGGGGCCTCGTGCGCGAAGAGCGTCGGCGTACTCACGACGCAGGGCGGTGTCGCCGACGTTGTCGTCCTGCCCCCACAGCCACGCGAACACCGTTTCGTCTGCGTCGCGGCCCACGGCCGTCCGGTACGCGGCCGCGTGTGCCGCGCCCACGCGATCCCATGACCGCGCCGACAGATCGGGCGGATCCGAAGGCAGCTCGCGAGAACGCTCGAATGCCGTCCGCAGATCATTGGCCGTGAGGTCGCCCGAGAACGTGTGCACCCATCCGTCCCCGATCTCCTCGCGCAGCGCCCGGGCCGTCGAACCGTCTGGCACGAGCACGGGTCGGCCGAGCGAGAGCGCGACGAGCACGGCGCCAGAGCTGTGCATCTCGCGATACGGCAGCACGATGAGCTGCGCGCTCGTGACCTCGTCGACGAGGTCTGCGTCGCGCAGGAAGCCGAATCGGCGGGTGATGCGCGCGTCGTGCTGCGCCGCTTCGTCGACCCGCCCCGCGAGGGCGTCATCGATCGGGTTTCCGACGATGCGGAGCGCACCGGGCATATCCGCCTCCGCGTAGCGGTCGAGGAGCGCATCGATTCCCTTGTAGGGCCGGATGAGGCCGAAGAAGAGGACACGTCCGTTGACGCGCTCGGCCCGAGGAATGCCCGCGAACGGCTGCACGTAGCTGCCGTGCGGGATGTCGGCGACGGGTGCGGGGGCAACGCGATCGGGCTCGGGCACGAGATGGATCTCGACGCGCGTCATTCGTTCGAACGCGCGCGTGATGCGGCGCAGCCGCCACGAGACGCGCGCATCGTGCGGTGCGTGATTGTGCAACGTGGAGACGACGGGCGTGCGCGTCAACCGCAGGCGCAGCACCAGCAGGAGCGTCAGCAGCGACTTCACGATGCCGCGCGCCCCCGCGCCCCCGGCAAGCCCCTCGGGCCAGTGCAGGTGGAAGAGGTCGTACCGCCCGAACAGGGCGTGGCGCCACGTGAAGAAGACGACGTGGATCTCGTCTGAGGCGACGGCGGCCATGTGGTCGGCGTACTTCGTCTCGCCGGGCGCGGAGGCTCGGGTCGAATGGAGCACTGTCAGCGCGCGCTCACGGGGCATCGAACATTCTCCACTCGCATTCACATTTCGACTCGCCCTGGCGCGCCCGGAGAGCTGCTGACAGAAATCAAGCCAGCCTGGCGGCCGACCGGTCGTGTGCGAGCGTAGTCGAAGTCGCATCGGCCAAGGACTACGCTGAGATCGATCACCCTCGGGCCGGAATGCTCTATATGAGGCCATCGGCAGGCGCGACGCGTGAGACGCATCGCGTGCCTGCGATGAAGATCACGGCACCGCGTCATTTCAAGCGAGCAGGAGTAGCTCTCATGTCCCAAGAAGCACGTCAGGAGTTGCGCAAGGTGAACGCGCGTATCAAGGAGCTTCGCGCGTCGATGAAGTCTGCACGCGAGACGATCAAGTCGGCGAAGGAAGAGCTGGCGCAGCTCCGGCCACAGAAGGCACGTCTGCGGGAACAGCTTCCGGCGGAGACCGGCCGAAAGGCGGCGCGGAAGGCGGCACGCGCGAACTCGTCGATGGGCCAGGTTCCCCCGGCGGCGGCCTGACGCGTCAACGGGATCGCTCCGACGCGACGCACCGGTTTCGGTGTCGTCACACTGATAGCGACGCGTCTTCACCGTCGGCGGTGTCGCCGCACGGAGAGAACTTGGCATCAAAGCAGGTGGTCTCCCACCATGGCCGCGATGCCAGCAATTGCCCGCGCCATCGAGTCGGGCCGGTTGGTGTCGCCAGATCGTCTCGCACGCATGCCCCCCATCGCGCCCGTCCCGATCACGGCGAGCCGTTCGAATGGCCGCAGGAACGTATCGGCGAGGGATTCGTTGAGTTCACGAATGAGGAGCAGATCGGGCTGCTTGAGAGGGTGACTATTCCCGGGAGCCAATCTCAGGGGCGCGGGGTGGTCCTGAAGCGTCTTGCGAATGGCGTCCTCGTCGTCTGAGCGAATAACCGAGAAGTCCGCTGTCTGGTCTGCGATCGCGGCGAAGAGCGCGTCACCGTCGACCGACCAATCAGGGAAGCCCCGCGTCTCCCCCAACGCGAGGGCTTGCTCCCAGAGTGCACGCTCAGCGTCGGCGTCGGCCGTGATGATGACCATGGGATCGTTCAACGCGCGAAAGACGCACTCGCGCAGACCGGGATCGATGAGGGCGTACCCCTCGACCCCCACCCACCGCGCTGTGCGCGACGAAGCGACAACACGAGCAACGCCTCCGACGAGAGCCGGGGCGCCTGCGCGAGGAGTGGAGGGACGGATGCGATCGATTACGCGCGTGAAACTCAGGTCGATGTGCAGGACATCGCGCCCACGTCGCGCGTCGCGCGCTTCCTGGCCCAACGGGTGCGGGTCAGGGGCTGCGCGGTCGAAGTCGACGCCTCGACCGAGGGCCGCCGACACGGCCCCCCGGAGCATAGACACTGCCATCGCCACGCGATCCTCGGCGCTCAGGCGCGAGGCGGCGGGCGCCGCCGTCGGCGATTGGAAGTGGTCGCCGGCGCCGACGACATCGATGCCGTTCGCTACGGCCGCGTCGACGAAGGTGCGCGCTTTCGACGCCAGTTGGGCGGCGTACTTCGGGGGGACGACCAGGGGGCCGCTGCAATCGCCCGAATCTCCGTGGCCTCGCAACGCCGCAACCGCCCCGTTGCGTATGACGCGATCGTATGCGTCACGCCTGACGCCCGCTCGCCTCGCCGCCCTGTTCACGCGACGGACCAGACCTGTCTCGGCGGACGTCAGCGCCCGAGGAACGTCGTTCTCGTTCAGTGCATCCGGTTGGAGAAGGCCGGCCGGGAGTCCGAGCATCGTCTCGAACATGTCGGGGACAACGGCCGGATTGTCGGCGTCGGCGAGGACGACGTGCACCTGCGCGGGGCCGATGATCCGCGTCCAGCGCACGATCTGCGTCGCGAGGTCGTACTCTTCGGGGACAACAGATCGGCGCTTGTCACTCCGATCTTCCAGCTCGACCGCCCGGGAGAGCCACTTGGCATAGGGCCCGGCATGACCGCTCAGAACGCGCTGCTGCCAGAGCCACGGCAGAAGGGAACCTGGACGCCTTGCGGTGATGACGACGTGCAGGCGGCCCCCAAGTTCGTCGGCGAATCGCCGGGCCGCATCGTCATCACACGCCGCGATGTGTTCGTCGCTGATGAGCGCGCGCTTGCGCGGATGCATCTCGATCTCGCTTCGCAACGCGTCCCACACAGCCAGCGTGCGATTCGCGCGCCACGCTGGCGAAGAGGGCCCGATGAGCGCTGAGGTCGCCGCACTGTGGTCAAGGTCGGCCCCGGGGTACACGACGCCGTTTTCGAGAAGGACTTCCCGGCGCGCAGCGGCGGCCTTGCGAATGTCGACCACTGCGGCATCCGGCTGACCTATGTGGAGAAGCCGAGCCCCCTCGGGAAGCACGCTCGCGGCAGCTATCGCACGATCTCCCGGTCCCGCGGTGGCGTCTCCGGTCGGAGGCACATTCGCGGTCTCGTTCGGCACGCGTGCGATCCTATCGCGGCGGGATCGCGCCGATTGCAACCATCCGGCCGTCAGACGTGCGCTTCAAGGGCCCGGCGCGCCTCGGCATGGAACCGAAGGATCTCGGTGTCGAGGACGATCGTCTCCGCTGCGATCACGTCGTCCTTCAGGCTAAAGATGCTGACGCGCGGGTCTCTCGCCAGGTCGAGAATGTCGGCCCGGACGCGTGCAGATGGGGCGAGACGGGGCGAATCGACCTGCAGGAGCGCCACATTCGCCCCGCCGGCGATCCGCGCCCGGATCCCGCCCGTGTCGAGGGCATCGTCGCGAAAGTCCCCCGCGAACAGCACATCAACGGCGACGCTTCGCTCACCACCCTGACGGGAGCCGCACAAGTCCGCGGGGACCGAGAACGGACGCGTGCTCCGATCGTCGACAGGAAGGTGCGGCGCCCGGCCGGCGACGATCTCGGATGCGTGCCAGCGCGAGTAAGAATCGCGATACCAACGACGCCGAGCGTCCATGTATCCGTGATGAAACTCTCCCGCGCTCAGGGAATCCCAACGCACGCGGTAAAAGGCATGCGGAACCCGCCCGACCACGGGAATCCTCCGCGCGGTCCACGCCCTGATCCGATCGTTGAACTCGGCGTCAGCCGAACGGTTCAGGACATCCCAGAACCCGATCACGTCGAACGCCGAACGCCTCACCATGAGTGACGAGAGCGCGTGCTGCGTCCATACCGGATTGCCGTTGATCCGCCCGAACTGCATGTCATCAGACGCACGGACGGCATTCACCATGTTCGCGACCTCGTCGGGGTTCTGCTCAAGGTGGTCCACCTGGCGTTCGATCTTGCGCGGATGGGACCAGTCATCGTCGTCGTGGACCGTCACGTACGCGCCTCGCGTATACTCGGACACCGCGATGTTTCGAGCGAGGTAGGGCCCGGCGTTCTCCGGCAGGTGCACGATCTCGATCCGTGGGTCGCGTTCCCGCCATGCATCGAGGGATGCGGCGGTCTCTGGAGATGACGCGTCATCCACAATGAGGATCTGAAGTGATCGGTGCGACTGGGCAAGGAGCGATTCGACCGCCGTCGCCAGACGCGATCCGGGTTCGTAGGTCGGAATGATGACCGTCACGAGGGGGCCATCGCCACGCGTCTGCGCGGGCACGCTCGACACACGATCGAACGGGTCGTCCTCGCCAGGGCGCAAGGTGATGGTGTCGAGCCCGTCCGACGCCAGCATCGTGTTGACGTGCGCCTGCCACGGTTCGATCGACCGTCCGCCGGAAAACGGGTTTACGGCATTCGCGCGAAGCAGGTGCTGCTGTGCGGCGTCGTCGCGTGCGATGTGCAGCGTGTCGATGAACTCATCCAGGTCCTCCTCCGTCTCCGACCGTTCGACGATCATCTCGATCAGACGGAAGCGCGCTTCCTTTCCGGCATCGCGTACGCCGACGCCGTCGATGAGCGCTCGGACAAGCACAATCGCGTCGTCGGCGTCGGTCGGCCCCTCCGGCTGATCGGCGAGAAGCGTGGCGAGGTTCCGCAGGGCCGTCCGTTCGTACCGAGTACGGAAACGGCGCACCGGAACCGTCCCGGACAGCGCCTCCACGAGTTCCGCACGTCGACAGCGCCCGTGTGATGCGGCGAGCGCCAGCACGTCTCGTCCCTCGGCGATACCGTTCACGTTCAGGTAGGCGAAGAGCTCATCGGCCCTGCGCACATAGGGTCGCTCCGTCGCCGGGAGTCGCAGAGTTCGAGCCCCACGTTTCAGACGAGCGAAGAGATTCTGAAGCGTGTGGCGCATAGTCTCCATGCATACCACGCGGTCGGAATCCGAGAGTCGCTCCCCCGACTGCATAGGATCGAGGGGCAGCCGCCTCAGGGCAGGCCCCGATCGCTCCCGTCACGCTATGAGGCCCATGAACCCGCTCGACTCCTTCAAGAAGCTGCCCGGCGCGCGCGCCGTGCTCCGCGAGGTCAAGAAGACGGAGATCGGGCGCAGGGCCGTGTCGCAGACAGCGAATGCGATCCGGTCGATGGGCGCACGACGCGACGCCTACGGAGTGGACCTGGCCGACGTCCTTCCCTCGCGTCACCAAGACTTCCAGATCCTGCGTTGCGCGTGGCGCGACGACGGCCCGACCCAGAGCATCCTGACTCAGGCACGGGAACTCGCGACGAACGATCGCGCGTGGAGCGCCCTGCACCCGGCAGCCTGGCTCGTCTACGCGGCGGCTTCCCTCGAGGCAAGCGAGGTCCGTACCGCCGAGACGATCTCCCGCAGGTACGCGGACGAGTTCGGCCCCGACCGCATCGCCGAGGTGCTCCCCCTTGCCCCGTTCGTGCACAACCTGGGCGTTCGTACGCCCGAGCTCGACTCCGCGGCGGCGACTGCCGAAGTCCTCTTCACGGCAGACCCGCGCGAGCGGTTTCGCGACCTCGTCGCGGGCAAGACTGTCGCCGTCGTAGGCAACGGCCCCGGCAACCTCAGCACAGGCCTCGGGGCCGAGGTCGACGCGCACGACGTCGTGATCCGATTCAACAATTTCCCCAGCGGGCACGAGCGAGACTACGGCGCGCGCACCGACGTGTGGGTGCGGGGCGCGCACCGCGACGTGCGCGACCGTCACAATCTCCACGATTTCTCCCTAGTGCTCTGGGAGATGGATCTGCGGCGTAATCTCCTCGAGCACCCGTCACACCTCGAGATCCTGGCTCGCGACGCGCTGTTTGCCCCGGAGAAGCTCGCCTGGATCGATACGGAGACGAAGCGCACGCTGCGCGATACCTCCGGGCTCCGCCTTCCGACGAGCGGGGCGCAGGTGCTGTGGTTGCTCGCCCAGGCGCGCGACGGCGATCTGTCCGGCGTCGACGTGTACGGCTTCTCGAGCGTCGACGGCGGCGCCGACCACGGGCACTATTACGACACGCTCGGGGATATGGGCACGCGCCACGAGGTCGAGCGAGAGGGGTCGTTCCTGCGCGGGCTTCTCGGTCGCGACGAACCCGTGAACACCGACGAAACCATCATCTTCAACTGCGCGTACCGCGACTACGACCCGGCTCGCGGGCGCACGGGAGGCCCGGCCGGGGTACTCGCCACACAGCGATTGGCGCTCGGCGAAGAGCACGCGGGCCACGAGATGCGTTTTCTGTTCGACAAGGGTGACAAGGGCGCGCTCAAGCACAGCCTTCCCCACCTGACCGCTGGGCTCAGCGGTAAGCCCGTCGACCTCATTCTCGGCGCCGAGTACGTGCGTACGCACCCCGAGGTCACGAACGCGATCGATGCCGGTAGGCGCGTCGTCATGGTCTGCCACGACCTCGGCAGCGCCCTAGGCGCGAACCAGCTCGGCGTCCCCTACGTGATCGTGTACCACCAGCAGGGCAGCACACTGCAGGAGATGCGCTCGATCGGGCGCACGCCCACCGCGCACGAGACGGCGGTGGTCACACGGCTCGAGGAGGTCATCTGCGCGGGCGCCGAGCGTATGTACTTCCCGAGCGACGGCGCGCGGGCCGCATTCGAATCGACGGCGGATCCGGCGCTCGCCGCACAGATTCGTTTCGGCGACGAGCCCCTGTACAACACGCTGTCGGCGGTCGATCACTCGGCGAGCGCCGCGCCTGCCGAGCGCCTCCCGGCCCTCGCGCGCAAGCTCGACCTCCCCGTGAAGGACGACGATCTCGACGTGTTCATCAGCGTCGGCGACTGGAACGGCGACAAGGGCCTCGATCGCGTGCCCGCGCTCCTCGAGGTGTACCGCGAGCAGTCCGGGCGCCGCGTGCTGTGGATCGCGATCGGATCCGCCATCGACCGCACGCGCTTCGCCGAGGCCCAAGAGGCGTCGCAGACTTGGTCGTTCGAGTCGCGCCTCATCGGCAAGCGGATGACGCACGCCGATCTCCTCGCTCTGGTCGACTATGCCGACGTGTACGTGATGATGCATCGCCACTCGATCTTCGACCTCGCGATCCTCGAGGCCATGCGCGCCGGCAAGGGCGTGGTCCTGTCGCCCGCGGGCGGAAATCCCGAGTTCGACATAGACGGCAACGTCGAGTTCGTGACGGACGACAACCTCGCCGACGCGGCTCGCGCAATCATCGAACGCGACTGGGGTACCTGGGGAGAATCGAACCGCCGCGCTTTCGCCGAGAGCTTCTCTCTCGGCCATTTCGCGGACCGATACCGCGACATGCTCGACGAGGTGCTCGCGTCCGGCGACACGACCCAGGAGAACTCGTGATGACTCCCGCTCAGCCTGGCGAGGTCGTCGCCATCATCCCCGCGCGCGGCGGCTCGAAGGGCGTCCCCCGCAAGAATGTCCTCCCTGTCGCGGGCGTTCCGCTCGTCGCGCGTGCCGTCGCCGCGGCGCTCGGGGCCGGGATCTCCCACGTGTTCGTGTCGACAGACGATGCCGAGATAGCTACCGCTGCGACGGCCGCGGGGGCCGATATCGTCCACCGGCCCGAGACGATCGCCGGTGACACGGCGAGCTCGGAAAGCGCCGTGCTGCACGCGATGGAAGAGATCGAGGCCGCCGGGACCCCTCTCTCCACCGTCGTTTTCCTGCAGGCAACGTCGCCGTTCATCCCTTCCGACGGGATCGCCGAGGCCGTGCGCCTCGTGGAAGACGGATCGCACGACTCGGCCTTCTCTGCCTACGAGACGTACGGCTTCCTGTGGGGACGCAGCGCCGACGGGTCCGCCGAGGCAATCAACCACTCGGCTGGTCACCGCCCTCGGCGACAGGACCGCGATCCGCACTACATGGAAACCGGCGCCTTCTACGTGTTCGATGCGGCGGGCTTCCGTACCGCCAAGCATCGCTTCTTCGGGCGCATCGGCATCGTCGAGGTGCCGGAGAACTCAGCAATCGAGATCGACAGCCCCTTCGAGCTCGACATGGCGGGCGCGCTCGCTCCCCTGGTCGAGACGACGGACGCCATCGACGCTGACACGATCGTGACCGATTTCGACGGCGTCCACACCGACGACACCGCGACGGTAGACCAGACCGGGCAGGAGTCAGTGCGTGTGAGCCGCTCGGACGGCATGGGCGTCTCGCTCCTCCGTGAGGCCGGCATCCCGCTGCTGATCTTGTCGAAGGAACGGAATCCCGTCGTGGCCGCCCGCGCCGAGAAGCTGCGCGTTCCCGTGCTCCATGGCGTCGACGACAAGGTTTCTGTGCTCACAGAATGGGCACGCGAGAACGACGTGGACCTCGCACGCACGGCCTACCTGGGCAACGACGTCAACGATCTCGGTCCGATGTCGCTCGTCGGCTGGCCGGTCGCCGTCGCGGACGCGCGGCCCGAGGTAAAGCGCGCCGCCCGCGTCGTGCTCACCCGAAACGGCGGCGACGGCGCGGTGCGGGAGCTTGCGGACCGGGTGATCGCGGCGCGCTGAGGCGCTACAGCGGGCTCTCTTACTGGCCCACCGACGCACGCATCAGTTGCCGAGGATGTCGTTGGGCGCGGGCGACGTCGTCGGAGATACCGTCGGGCCCGTGCTGGTTCCGGATCCGTTCGCGTCTTCAGTGCCTGACGTTTCCGCGTCCCCTTGCGTACCGCTGTCCGATTCCGAGTCGATCGAGCCCTCCGAATCGGCAGAACCCTCCGAGCCCGTCGAACCCTCCGAATCGGCAGAACCCTCCGAGCCCGTCGAACCGTCTGTCGGCGGCTCCGTCCTGGGCGCCGGTTCTTGAGGAGGCGACGGTGGCTGCTCCGCGGGCGGCGCCGGGGCCTCGTGCACTGGGGGCTCCACGCCCTCAGGCGTCGGGGTTGGTGTTGGAGTCGGCGTCGGGGTGGGGGTCAGCGTCGGGGTGGGAGCAAAAGTGGGCGTACGAGTGGGCGTGGGTGTCGGCGTCTGCGCCGGAGATACCGTCTGTGTCGGCTCGCCTCCCGCGGGTGTGGGGCCGACGAACGCCGCGGCCAGGTTGGCCGCGGCCACGCCACCCGCGATCAGCGCCACGGCGGCGGCGATGACGACGCGCCACGGCACGCGCCGACCAGGCGACCGCCCTTCGTTCGTAGTGAACGCACCGGTATCGCTCATCCCACCTCTTTCATCCGATTCCACCGTATAGCGTACGAAAGTTCATGGCCGGCGCGTGTTCGGCTTCACACCCGTCGCAGAGTCAGCAGACGCTCCGCGACCCAGGAATATCTCACTACAGCCCGGCGAGCGGCGACGCTGTGCGCAGGACACCTCCGGGAGCCCAGGCGTCCACGATCCGTTCGTCAGCTGGCCGCGGAGCCCTCAGGAGGTCGCGCAGGCGTCCGGCGGCCTCCGAGCCGTCAGATGCGCACCAGAGAAGCGCTCGCTTGCGCAGGGCGTCGCGGTCGATCGAGAAGACCCCCTCGGTGAAATCACGAACGTCCTCCGGCCTACGTATCGCAGGGAACGCGCGCTCATCCCGGAGAAATGGATACACGGGCGACTGAATGTCGAGGCGGATGTCGGCGGTGGGGATCCCGAGCGCCGCGGACTCCCACGCGACGCCACTCGACGCTTGGAGAACGCAGCGCGGTCCTTCACGAAGCAGGTCCACTGTGCGCCCGCCGCGGCGCAACGACCACGTTCGTGGCATCAGCCGCTCGAGCATTGCGACATCGGAGCGCGGGTGTGGGGCCACAACCACGCTTTCCAGACCGGCATCTGAGAGCAGCGAGAACATCCTCCGCAGGAGCGGCTCCGGGTCGGGCGACACCGCAAAGACAGGAGGTCCCGTGAGAGCCGGTGGGTCAGCCCGTGTGACATCGGTGGCGGGATTGCCGACAACCGCCATACGCGACACGTCTGCGCCCGTGACCGACGCAATGTGGTCGACCTCGGCCTCGCCACGCATCGCCGCAAGAGACACTGGCAGATCCACCTGGAAATCAGTGAGCGGAGAGTGCGGGACGTACACCACGGGCACATTCTGCTGCTCTGCGCGCAGGATCAGCGCGCGGAGCAGTGGGTGGGTCTGTCGCGCGAGAAGCACGAATTCGTACTCGCTCAGGTCTACGCCCTCGAGACGGCGAATCTCGCGTGCGGTCGCATTCGCGGCGTGCCGCCACGACGCGACAAGCTCAGTCCTGTCAACTCTCTCGAGAAACTCGTCGATGCGCCGCTTGGCGCGTCGCACGACACCACCATGTGCCTTCGCTCCCGCGATGCTCGGAAGCGGTCGTCTTCCCACCTTCTCCGATGAGAATACGGGCGCGACGGCTCGCTCCTCGTTCGGAGAGCGCGTGACAACAAGCCCGCCTCCGGCCTCGCGCATTCGCGACGGCGCATACGGCCGCAGGGACTCCGGCATGACCGCGGACGCGAATCGTGCACGCGTCGATCGGTGCGATCGAGGACGCGCGAGCTGAATGTCGAACTCGGGAAACAGGCACCACAACAGGCGCTGCTCGTCGAGCTCGCCCACGATGGGTGTCAGCCGTCCACCCGACGCAGCTTGCTGAGTGGCGCGAGCTCACCCGGGAACACCCGCTTCTCGCCGTCACCCAGCGCCTCCTCGATGATGCGGATGTCGCGAACGAGGGTCTCGAATCCGCGGGGTTCGAGGCTCGCCGCGTGATCGCTGCCCCACATCGTGCGGTCGAGCGTGATGTGGCGCTCGACGGCGACGGCGCCGAGGGCCACCGCGGCGACCGAGATCTGCAGGCCCGGCTCGTGCCCCGAGTAGCCAATGGGGACCTGGTAGCGGTCCTTCAGCGTCTGGATCGTGCGGAGGTTGGCCTCCTCGGCGGGGAGCGGGTAGGTGCTCGTCGCGTGCATCATGACGAGCTTGTCGGTGCCGAGGATCTCAACGGCCGTGTCGATCTGCTCGAGCGTCGACATGCCCGTCGACAGGATGATCGGCTTGCCCGTCTGCTTCAGCTTGCGCAGCATGCCGAGGTCGGTGACCGAAGCAGAGGCGACCTTGTGCGTCGTGACGCCCATCTCTTCGAGGAAGTCGACCGAGGGCTCATCCCACGGCGAAGCGAACCAGTCGAGACCTCTCTTCTGGGAGTATGCGGCGATCTCGCCGTATTCCTCCTTTTCGAACTCCACGCGGTAGCGGTAGTCGAGGTACGTCATCGTGCCCCACGGCGTTTCGCGCGGGGTCTGCTTCATATGCTCGGGCGTCGCGATCGCCGGCGTGCGCTTCTGAAACTTGACCGCCTGCGCACCGGCATCGGCCGCGACATCGATGAGCTTCTTCGCGTTGTCGACGTCGCCGTTGTGGTTGAGCCCGATCTCGCCGATCACGTAGACGGGTGATCCCGCACCGATCGTCTGGCCTCCGATGACTACCTGGTCGGTCGGCATGGTTCTCCTCTACATCCTCTTGTGCGTCATCGGCGCGCGGGGCGGCGGCCCGATCGCAATGCTGTTCCGACGACACGGGATAGCCTAGTCGGCGGACAACGGAGGAATCAGTGCCGAAGAAGGCGATGTGGGTCACGCTCGGCGTGCGCGGCAACGCGGGAGATGCCCTGATCTATCAGACGACCCGGAAGCTGTTCGACGGTCTCGTCGACCTCGACTTCCGCACGGTCGGCGACCCGAAGTACGTAAAGTTCGCGCGCACGGCCCCGGCCAACGTGATCATCGGGCCGGGCGGGATCCTCGCACGCACCAACAGCGCGCGTCACGTGCAGAGAAAATTCGACGCGCAGTGGAGCCGTTTCGACGACTCGCGTATGTTCGTCTGGTCTTCCGGAATCCTCGAGACTCCCCGTGAAGACGAGCTTCCGATCCTTCAGAAGATTCTGCGCAAGTCGGAGCGGATCGTTGTACGAGCCAGCAAGGAAGCCGACTTCATTCGGAAGGTCGACCCCGCAGCAGAACCGCGCATGCTGCCGTGCTCATCTCTGTTCACCGACCGCCTCCTCGGCACGCCAAAGCAGGTGAACGACATCGTGGTCGTCAACCTCGATGCGCATCTGTTCACCGAGGAGAATATCGCGAACCACCCCCTACGTCGGTTCAAGGCCTACGCCGAAGCGGAGGGCCTCGAAGTGCGCGGCATGGTCAATGCGTATGGCGACTCGAACCGGTACTCGCTTGATCTCTTCCCGCTCATTGACGCTGACCAGGCCCTCTTCCACGACGTCCTCGCGACGGAGCCCGACTCAAAGACGTTCAATCGGGAGTACACGGCCCGGCTGCAACAGGTCGATGACTTCGGCGCGCGTTATACGGGAAGTCGCTTCGCGTTCGGCAAACGTCTTCACGGCTGGCTGCCATTCCTCGCCTTCGACCAGCCGGCTGCGTTCATCGGGATGAACGCGCGCCAGGGCATGCCGAACGATTACTTCGGCAACTACCACTTCCTCGCGAAGGTGCCGCGTCGCGCCCGCCTGGGGCGCGATGAACTCGACGGCATGGCGAACTCACTCATCGGCAAGCTCAACTACTTCATCCACAACGAAGATCGTCTGTCGGCCGAGATCGCCGAACGCCGCGAGAAACTGTGGGGCGACATGACGTCAGGAGCGCGGGAGTTCGCCGAGGCTCTCCGCTGAGTCAGAGGCCGCGCACCCACCGGTTGAACCTACGCGCCATCGGGCGCAGGCTGGGGAGCATCTTCAGCGCGGCGCGCCCCAGAGGGCGGATGCCAGCAACGATCGTGGGTTCATTGAGCTTCGCGTTCTCGAGTCGCAAGCGCTCGGCCTCGCGGCACGCGCGGTTGCGCTGATCAGCCAAGCGCTGGGCATGGCTACGCTCACGGACGACGACGGACTCCTCGAGACGAAGCGAGAGGTTCAACAGGAGGCGTGCGTCTTCCAAGGTCGGCTCCGGAGAGAGCTCAGGTGGAAGCTCGTCGGCCAACAGTTGCGAATACAGTTGAGTGAAGTCATGTGCAAGGGCCTCGCGTCCAGCCCGAAGCGCAGCCTGGGAGCGAGCCACGTACGCGCTTGAATCTGCCGAAAGCAATGCGATCTGCTCGGCGAGCGCATGAGGGTCGCCCTGCGGCACCTGCACGATGCCGTCGTTCTCCTGAACGACCGCCAGCCACGGCAACTCGTACATGATCACGGGCAATCCGACGGCCTGCGCTTCAACGAGCGACAGGGGGTATCCTTCGATGGCGCTGGTGTAGATACAGAGGTCAGAGACCTCAAGCCATTCCATCAATTCACTACCGTGCCGTATACCGGGGATATCGATAGCATCCGCAACGCCCCGCTCAAAGGCGTACTCGTGCAGATCATCGGCAGTGGTATCGTCCGAATCTGGCCCGATGATAGCAAGCCGGAACTCAACGTCACGCACGCGCAGAGCAGCTGCGACGTCGACGAGATCGCGCACGCGCTTCGTATGCTGCTGAAGACGCCCCCACCAGACGAGCCGGATCGGGCCGTCAGGAGCGCTGCGAGGCGTGCCGTCGTGAGGAAGATCGAGCAGCAGTGGTGATGGTGGGTTCGGCAGATACACCGCGTTGTGCACACCCCGGAGCTTCCAGAACACGACGTCGATCTTCGACAGGACGACGGTGCGCAACAGCAGCGGCAGATAGGTCGCGAGAAGCGACCCGCGAGTACTAAAATCGTAGACGGTTCGGAGCGCGAAATTGTGGATCCATCCGATGGTCGGTACCCCGACCGTGCGGGCGGCAAGGGGGAAGAACGGCCAATTCTCGTCGTAGAGCAACCAATGATTGAGTACGATGTCGATATCGCGCTCGCGCAGGATCTCGAGGAAAGACGCTATTCGCTCGCCGACCGTGTGTCCGTGCAATACGACAGCATCGACATTTTCGAGCGGTTCGTGAGTGCGTCCATCGAAAGTGCGAGCGACTATGGTCACGGTATGTCCAGACTCCGCAAGGTGTCGCGCCTGCGAAATGACCACGCCCTGTAACCCGCCTGCTGCCAGGTTTCCTGTGACGATCACCACGTTGCGCAGGGTGCGCCTCACGGGAACCTCGACCGCATGACGGGAGAGCAACGGAAGTGCGGCGTGGTGGAAGCTCGCGGCCGCGAGCACGACCTCGGCGGATCCTGCCTTCGACTCGAGACGTTCGAAGCACTCATCTTGCAGCGAAGTCGACTCAATCGAGGTCACGTAGCGCAGAATCATCTGGATGATCGACAGACGAGCAGAGCGGTAGGATTCTCGTAACCCGGTGGAGCTGGTCTTCGACTGAGCTGCTGCGTCGATGCTGTCAGCGATGGAATCGATCGAGTCAACCGCGCTGAGGTACAAGTCGAACGTCTCTGCGTCGGCCACCGTCCGTCCGCTGACTCCTCGATGCCAGAAATAACGGTAGAGCTTCGAAGCCACCGACACATACTTCTTCGCGGACGTGAGGGCAAGAAACGCGATGGGAATGTCGTTCGCGCGGTAGAGCCTGAGATCGGCAGGCAAAGACATATAGGCGTCTCGCAACAGATGGACGCCCCAGAGGTAGCGCCAAAGATGCCCCTGCGCGATCTTCCCGACAGGGAACAGCGCGGGAGTGATCTCGTCGCCGGACAGCTCGGCGTGCTTCGGCTGCAGGTCGCCAGCGAAGCGTCCGACGCTCATTCCCGCTGGAACGACAACTTCTACCCCGAACCCGACGACATCTGCCCCGCTGGCATCGGCTGTCGATAGAGCCTCTGCAACAGCAGTCGGGACAAGTGCATCGTCGCCATCGAGGAACATCAGGCGCGACGCAGTAGCGGCCAGGACACCTTCGCGGCGTGCTTGGAATGCGGAGCGATTCTCACGCTGTCGGATCAGCCTCACGCGCGAATCGAGCTGCGAGTATCGCTTGACTATCTCGTATGTCGAGTCAGTCGAGGCGTCGTCGACCACGACAATTTCGATGTTGCGTTCGGTCTGCGCAAGACAGCTATCCAGCGACGCCCCCACCCACGCTTCGTCGTTGTACGCGGCGATGACGATTGAGACACGAGGTGAGCTTGACACCCCCATAGCCTAGCCAGCCATGGGATACACCGAGAAGCCCGATGGTACTTCGGACATCTGACAAGACCTGGGCGCGGAAGGCAACACGACCCACGCCATGCTCGAGCACGCGAGCACGGCGCTGGTGTGCCCGTTGCCAGTACACCGCGGCCGCCAGCCGCAGGACACTTCACTTTAGGCTTCAGCGAGCAGATCCCTAAAGCCGAGACCTCATGAGGAACCGTCGACCTCAGAAAGCCGGTAGGTGAGCATCCCTGGCAATGACAGGGGCGTCCACAACTGCCCGCGGAAGGAGCACGCGTTGACGCACAACAAACGACCTGATGCGAATCTGGACGACCAGTCTGTTGACATCCACCAACAACGCCGACCACGCACCCGATGAGCTCGCGGCCTGTGCTACCGCATGTCGAATGAGACTCTAGGCCCCTAACGAACCGTCGGCGTTAGCCGCGGCAAGCCAGCGCGAGCTCCAGGACGCAATAGCCACCAGAGGCAGTTGCGTCGCGCCGGATCTCTGTTCACGTCGGTTCTCGTGATGCTAGGTCGTGCTCACGCCGTACGCCGCTGCATCCTCGCGCCAATCCGGCATATGCTCAACGAACAACCGCAAATTCTCCTCGGCGTAGAGTTCGAGAATGGTGGCACGTTCAGCCTCTGAGAACAACTCGGCCTTCGGATGAGTGGCGGTTGAGTAATTCTCTTGGAGATACTTCCTGAAGACCTTGCGTTTCTGCCGCGGAATCAGCGGGTTTATAGCCAACGCCAGCTTCATCGCCTCGCCTGAATACGAACGATTTGCAGACCTGGACGTCTCCATTTCTGCAGGAATTTCGTACGTCGTGCCGTCGACCCCACAGGCGGCAAGAAACGCGCGATAGTACCCAGTCGCACCTACACGCTTCACCGCCTCGTAGGGGATACTCGTCACCGATTCGCGCCCCAGCACATCGGACACGTCATCGAGGATGCTAGCCCACGACATATTCAAGTTCGCATATTTGACACTTGCTTCGTCAAATGCAATCGATTCTCCAAGATGCAGGCGCTGCATATACATGGATTCGATATAATCCGGCTGCGAACGCGTAAATAGAACGATCGACAGAGGGTCATCAGAAAGGTCAGAAATCCAAGACAGCGCCACCTTAGCATTCCGATAGAATCGGGGCTTCCGGAAATTCTCCAAGAAATTCTCATTCGTCAACAGGACGCGACTCGCATCCCGGTCAACGAGTTGCCCGAAATCTCTTTTCGACACTTCCGTCTCGCTCGGACTTGGAACATTACCCGAGATGACGATCTGCTTCAAGTTCCTGAAAAAAGCAGTATCAAGAATGTCTCTCCGATGTGTGACTGCGAGTCCATCTCGCTCCAGATCATCGGCTTGCTGCGACATGGCACGCTGTAGCAGAGTCGACGCGGTCTTGTGGGCACCCACATGAAGTACGATAGAGCGGTCGCTAGACATGTTCTTCCTCATCCCCTGGCAATGCAGATGTTTGACCCAGCAGGCATCATTCAAGCTCACGGCCTCTTCACGCGAAGCGACATATGCTCCGTAATGGTTCACGATCTGGACCTGAATCAAGCCACCGTCGCAACCTGCTTCGCCAGTGTAACCGTCGAGTTCCAGTCGCGCACGGCGACTCGCCACGGAAATGACGCGAAGACTTCGGGCACTTCGACTCAAGACCATGAGAGTTGAAGCCAAGCCCACCGTAAGTTCATCCTGATCGACTCAATCACGCCAGTGCAGGTCCGCTCAGGCACGATCCAAGTCATCGACTTCCCTACCGGGACGCCTAAACCGGGCCAAACGACGCCTTCTTCGGGACCCAGCCCTCCGCATTAGTTCCTCCACACCTGTCGAAATCGCAACCCGCTCACGGCACTCATCTGCACCGCACTCAATCCTGAAACCTAGACGGGACGGCGTGGCGGCATCCGCCCTATGCCGCACTGCGACCTTCGACGTCCCCCGATCGGAGGACGCCTCAACGTAGTGTTGAGCAACCCGGTCGAAACCCGCGGAGAGTCGTCGCGAAACGCTGTTCCGCGACCATCTCGACAGCCCCCCATCTCATTCCAGGAGCTTAAGGGCTCTTCGCGCAAGTCCTTGCTTTGTTGCAATATTCTCAGGATCATCCACGCGCATCTTTGATGGGCTCTTCGCTGGCTTGAGCCCGCCGAACTCTTTGCCATCATCTGCGACAAACGGTGACCCCAGATCCACAAGAGAGCCATGCTTCGTATCGTAATACTCCGACCCCGACCAGTAGACGCCACTGGCTCCCGATCGAGCTGCCTGGAGATGCGGATGAAAGCGTTCGGTAATGAGAGTATCGTTCGGCCCCAAGCGCGGATCCTCAACAAGTTGCGTGGTCCCGGCAAGCTCAAAAAGTCGGAAGCGATTTGCAACCTTGACGTAGGCGCCCGCATCAGTATGCTTGCATACCCAGAATAGGTGACGATCAAATGATCCGACAAACTTATTCGTCAATCTTTCGATGATTGAATCCGCCTGCGGGTCATCACGGAGCGCGAGATGGAGGGTGCGGTGGTCTTGACCGGTAGACTCTACGCGATAAAGGAAGGCGTCATCCAGGCCAAGGACAATCTTATTCGGCCGGTCCCCTGACAAGTTTCGTCTGAGGTATTCGTAAGACCAGACATCGCGCACCTCCACGAAATCGAAGGATTCGATTGCCCGGTCAAGAATTTTTCGCTGGTCCGTGTCAGGCTCCGCCAGCGGACTAATTCCGATTCCTGTCGTGATAGCGCGAGTATCCGACTTCTCGCGCGCAGCAGACGCAAGTCCGAGAACGAACGCATGACTGGGCCATTTCCCATTGATGTATCCGCCACCATGAATATGCATCAGTGACGCTTCCGAAGCCTCACGGAATGAATGCTGACCCGCGTCATCAGTGCTGTTAGCGACATTGAGGCCCCGAGCGAGCGCACCCCAAAAATCGAGGGAGCGATGCTTAACACGTGCTTCCCGAATGGTATGAGACCATCGCGCACGAGGAAAACGGTCAGCAAACATGTTCCGTAAGACGCTGGACCTGTACCCCTCGACAATCATCGATTGGTTGTCAATCAGCCCAGAGTCATGGTACCACTTGAGCCAGTTGTTGATAATGAGTTCATCCCCATAGTTGGGGATTCCGCCTCCGCCTACGAGTAGAATCACGGCACGACCCTATCAGGTTCGATCGAGATCGCAGTTGCGGAGGCACAGCCGACGCAGGGGAGGACTGCTGCACGAAACGACGAAAAGTGACGTATCGGCTCACATCTACCGGACGGAAGCCCCGCTCCCATCCGGACGGCCGTCACCGGCCATTCGGCTCCACGCGGTATCTGCCGGGGCGCCAGATTGACGCAACGCCGCACTCGAGAAGCACGCTTCGCCTCCGTGCGAAAGAGCTCCCTCAGCAGGCCGCCCCGCGCGGCCCTGGCGGTCCCGCGGTTCGTGATCGATACGCGCATCGGGTGAACCCACCCCCTGCCGCGACCAGGTGAGGCTATTGTAGCTAAACTCAGGCGATTCCTGCCCCAAATTGCGAGCCAATGCGCGCCCGCTTCGGATGCGCACGATCCGCCACTCATTCAATCGCCCAACACCCTGCGGTCAACACACCTCCTACAAGCGGCGAAGCACACGGTTGATTCGTCGTGCCACGGGACGAAGAGCGGGGATAATGCGCAGGACAGCACGGCCAATGGGCCGGATCGCTCGCACCGGCAAGGGTTCAGCGGCGTCTTCAGCAATCACCGCACGTGATTGCAGGGGACGTCCAGGACGCGCCCGCTGCTTCCGCGGGAAGTGTGCAAACTGCGGTCTACTATCGTTGCCAACAAGTCCTTCAGCCTCGAGCCTGCGACGCAGCCCTTCCACCTCCGCTTCCAGTCGTTTCGCGTATCGTGCTTCGCGATCACGCCCTTCGCGAAGTCGCGCAGCATGACGCTTCTCGCGACCGACATTCTCCTCATGGAAGTCAATCGTCAGATTAAGCAACAATTTGGCGTCATCAACCGTAGGCGCCAGCGAGAAATCATCGGATAGGTTATTCACGAGGAGATCTCTGTACAGCTCGCGAAAATTGATCGAAAGCGTGTGACGGCTCGCATCAATAGAGCCCTGTGAACGTCGAGCGTACTCGCTTTCATCTCTCACGAGTTCGGCGATCCGCAGGGCCAACGCTCGCGCATCCCCTTGCGGCGAGGCCATGATCCCCTCATTCTTCTCTCCTGAGGCGAGCCAGGGGAGTTCGTACATTGCTACAGGCAACCCCATCGCCTGCGCCTCAATGAGTACCAACGGATATCCCTCGATCGCACTCGTTGCCACATACACATCACAAGCGTCAATCGCATTTAGCAACTCATCGCCATGAAGTGCGCCTGGGAGAGAAATCGCATCATCAACCCCCTTGCTCCTTGCATAGTCTGAGACTTGCGCGAGTCGAAGATCGCCCGAATCCGGGCCGATGATCGTAAGCTCGAAGTCGACATCGAGATCTCGCAAGGCCGCCCCGACGTCCACGAGCGAACGCACCCGTTTCGTGTGCTGTTGCAGCCTCCCCCACCAGACAAGCCGAACGCGTCCGCTAGGAGCGATCCGCGGACCAGCTCGCTCGGGGAGCTCAAGAAGCATCTGCGAAGGAGGATTCGGCAAGCATACGACACGCTCAACGCCCCGGAGCTTCCAGAAGGCGACATCGGCGGGAGAGAGCACGACGACCTTCGTCAATATACCCAGATATTTTGCGAGGTATGAGCTCCTCGTATTAAAATCAAAGACCGGCCGAAGCGCGAAATTGTGAATCCATCCAATTACCGGAATCCCGAGGGCGCGCGCGGCAAGAGCAAAGTAGGGCCAATCGTCATAGTACAGAATGTAGTGGTCAATGACGGCGTCGACATCATACTCGCGACAGATGTCCAAGTACGACCCGAGTTTCTCCAGCGTTGTCTTTCCCGAGAATTCCACAACAGCAACACCCTCGTGGACCTCCTGCACGATCCCCTCGGTGGTGCGCAACCCGATGAGCACACGGTATCCCGCCTCAGCCAAGAACTTGGCTTGCGACGCAACGACGCCCTGTACGCCCCCGTTCCCCAAGTTGCCCGTGGTGATCATCACTGTTTTGACCTTCGCAGTAAGCTGCGGAGCATGCTCACGATACCCCGCTACGAGCGACAGTGCCTCACGATAGAATGCCGCCACGGCAAGAACGACATCGACTATTCCAGCCTTATCCGAGAGCATCGAGAAGCATTTTTCTCGCAGTTCGTCGTCCACGACTGGCGTGCAATAGCGTAGGATCATCTGAATGATCGAGAGTCGAGCAGAATGATAAGATGCGATTAATTGATCCGGCCGTTCAAGATCTGTCGCGATACTTGCGACGCTCGTACTTATCGAATCAATCGAGTCGAGAGCCCCCAGGTAGAATTGATAATCTTCAACGGTCTCGACTGAACGCCCACTGACGCCACGTCGCCAGTAGTACTTGTATAGTTCCGCCTTCGTTGAGACATATTTTTTCGCTGTGGACAGCGCCAAGAAAGCAATCGGGATATCGTTGGCCCGATACAACTCCAGGTCTTCCGGGATCTCAAGGTAGGCCCGGCGCAACAACGTAATGTCCCACAAGTAGCGCCAGAGGTGTCCTTGCGCGATCTTTCCGATTGGGAACATCGTCGGAGCAATGTCGGCACCAAGGAGCTGGTCATACTTCGGTTGCATGTCGGCGGCGAAGCGACCGACAGCAACGCCTTCCGGAGCCACAACGTCGACACCAAAGCCGACCACGTCTGCCTCCGTCTCCTCAGCGACGGTGAGGGCCGTCTCGACCGCCTCCGGCACAAGTTCATCGTCACCATCGAGGAATAGAACGAGTGGAGCAGTCGCCGCCATGATGCCGGCACGACGCGCCTGGAACGCCGAGCGATTGACCGACTGTCGAATGAGGCTTACGCGCGGGTCATCAGCTTGGAACTGCTCGATGATGTCACAAGTCATGTCGGTCGACGCGTCATCTACGCAGATGACCTCGATGTCTAGAACCGATTGAGCCTGGCAACTCCGCAGAGATGCTGCGACCCATTCCTCGTCGTTGAATACTGGAATCACGATCGAAACGCGAGGTGTCGTGTTCATAGGGTCTTGCTCCGTCGTCGGCACACAGCGGTTCGGCATTCGATGATTGCCACGAGGCATACTGATCCCAGCCACCCCGGCATGATTCATCCTAGCCGCGTATGTGCAACTCGCCGGGACGTGAGCCACGCGTGGCACGGCGGCCACGTGAACCACGAACAGATGTCACTTGAACGGGTGTGACCGAGTGACGCCCCGGAAGGATGTCACGCCTCCCGTCCGTTCTCCCAAGGATTTCCGTGGCGACGTCGTGCCCATCGAGAACAACCTCGACCGTGGCGCGCGACCATCTCACAGGGAGGTCATCCCCGCGAGATCGAGAACCGTAAGGTTCCATCATTCGTCATCGTCCGTCTGGATTGTCATGCGGCTGTGCCCCGGCTTCTTCCCACGCCTGATGGGCGTCACCGGAGGGTGGTCCTCGTTGTACTGCTTCAATACATCATCGATGGGCGCGTCCATCTTGAGCTGATGGTCGTCCAGATAGAGCCCACGCGTCGTGAACCTCTTCATGTTGCCCGCGTTGTGACCCACGAAGAACATGGTACGTCCCTCGTCCATCATCTCCTCGATGCGGGCGAAGCACTTCTCCCGGAACGCCTTGTCTCCGACGGCGAGCACCTCGTCGACGAGCAGGATCGGTTCGTCGAGCTGCGATACCACGGCGAACGCGAGGCGAGCCTTCATGCCCGAGCTCAGGAACTTGAATGGGGTATTCACGAAACCGTCGAGCTCGGCGAAGTCGATGATCGAGTCGAAACGCCGCTTGACTTCTTTCCGACGCATGCCGTGCAGACCCGAGACGATGTTGATGTTCTCTCGAACTGTGAGGGTGCTCTCGAAGCCACCCGTGATCTCAATGAGAGGGGCCACGCCGCCACGCACGGTCACCCTGCCTTCATCGGGCTTCAGCACGCCCGCAACGAGCTTGAGCAACGTCGACTTGCCCTGACCGTTGCGCCCCACCACGCTGACGGCCTCACCCTGCTCAACGCGAAAGCTGACATCACGAAACGCCCAGAACTCGTCGCTTCGGACTCGACCTTCGGCGCGACCGAACACGTCCCGAATGTTTCGGCGGCCGCGGCGGTTGCGGCGGAACTTGATCCCGAGCCCACGGGCGCGGATCGCGACGTCTCCCATGCGATCACAGATCCTTCAGGACAGGCCGGACGAGCATCGGGAACACAATGGTGCCGACGGCGAGCAGGGCGATGCTGATCGAGATCGAGGCGATGATCGAGCCGCCGTTCCATAGCTCGGGCCAGTACCCCAGTCGATACATCGTCATGATCCCGTACAGCGGGTTCACGCGGTCCATCCAGTCGAGCCACTCCGGCAGGCGTCCATGCTCGAACAAGATCGGTGAGGCGAAGAAGAGGAAGCGGGTGACGAGGCTCACGATCCTTGCGAGATCTCCGATGAGGATGCAAAGCGGCGCAAGAAGCAGACCGATTCCCGTCACCAGCACGGCCTGCGTGATGAAGGCGACCGGCCACCAGATCAGTCCCGGCCCCACGGGGACCTGAAAGACCAGCAGAAACGCGATGAGCACGGGGACCGCGAGGAGATAGGTCGTCGCCGAGCTCAGGACGACGCGCATCACCCAGATCGAATTCGGCGCGCCGGTCGACCGCAACAGCTTGTTGTCCTTCTTGAACGCGCTTGTCGAATCATTCACGGCGGTGGTGAACCACTGCCACGGGAGTAGTCCCGTGATGAGGAAGAGCCCGAAGGGCTCCACGCCGCCCGTACGGCCGATGATCGCGACGAACAGCAACCAATAGACGGCGCACATCAGCAACGGGTCGAGAATCGTCCACGCGTACCCGAGCCAGGTCGTCGCATACTTGACGCGCAGGTCACGACCGGTCAGGAGCCAGAGCGCATGGAAGTACCGACGACGCGACCCCTGCGGAGCGATCGTCGTGGAGGAATCAGCCACGTTCTTCGTGCTCACAGCGCGCACCATCGCAGACTCTGCCCCACGGGGCCGATCGTTGCGTAGTTGTGCATGTGCGATGAAAATCCCCTGTTTCAGCGAAGGCGCTCACCTAAATGGGCGTTTCGGGCGCGGCGAGCGACGCCTCTCGACAATATAGGCCGGTGCGTCGAGATTCCTGAGCGCCACAGCGACGATGCGCGTGACCCGGCAAGACCTCCGCGCGAGTGCACGCCGATGCCCGAGAAAACGGGGCGGCGTTCCCTCGCAGGAAGCGCCGCCCCGTCTCGGACGTGCGTCAGATTACTCGGCCTGGTTGATCGTGCACGCCGCGACCGTGGCGTTCGTCGACTCGTCGATCATGATGAACGAGCCCATCGACGGGTTCAGCTTGTACGAGTCGGCGACGAGCGGCGTCGTCATGCGCAGCGTCACGCGACCGATCGCATTCAGCGGCAGCTCGGTCACGCCTTCCTTGCGGTGCAGGGTGTTGACGTCGAGCTCGTACTGAATCTCCTTGACGACACAGCGCGCCTCGCGCGCGTTGTGCAGCACGGCGTACTTCTTGCCGGGCACGAGCGGCGTCTGATCCATCCAGCAGATCGTGGCGTCAATGTCCTGCGAGACGTGCGGCTGGTTCTTCGGTCGCGCGATCACGTCACCACGCGAGATGTCGATCTCGTCTTCGAGGCGGATCGTGACCGACATCGGCGGGAACGCCTCGTCGATCTCGCCGTCGGCCGTGTCGATCGCCTTGATCTTCGACGTCAAGCCCGACGGCAGCACGATGACCTCGTCACCCTTCTGCATGTGTCCGCTCGCCACCTGTCCGGCGAAGCCGCGGTAGTCGATCACGTCGCTCTGCTGCGGGCGGATCACGTACTGCACCGGGAAGCGCACGTCCTGCAGATTGCGGTCGGCGCCGATGTACACCGTCTCGAGGTGGTGCAACAGCGAGGGCCCGTCGTACCAGGGCGTGTTCTCGCTGCGCGAGACGACGTTGTCGCCCTGCAGCGCCGAGATCGGGATCGTCGTGATGTCGGTGATGTTGAGCTTCGAGCAGAAGTCGAGAAACTCTTCGCGGATCTCGTTGAACCGCTGCTCGTCGAAGTCGACGAGGTCCATCTTGTTGACGGCCAGCACGACGTGCGGCACCCGCAGAAGCGACGCGATCGTCGCGTGTCGGCGGCTCTGCTCGATGACACCCTTACGTGCGTCGACGAGCACGATCGCGAGATCAGCCGTCGAGGCGCCCGTGACCATGTTGCGCGTGTACTGCGCGTGGCCCGGGGTGTCGGCGATGATGAACTTGCGCTTGGGCGTCGCGAAGTAGCGGTAGGCCACATCGATCGTGATGCCCTGCTCGCGCTCCGAGCGCAGGCCGTCCGTCAGAAGCGACAGGTCGACGTACTCGTTGCCGCGGCTCTTGCTCGTCTTCTCGACGCTCTCGAGCTGATCCTCGAAGATCGACTTCGAATCGAACAGCAGCCGGCCGATGAGCGTGCTCTTGCCGTCGTCGACCGAGCCGGCGGTCGCGAATCGCAGCATGTCCATTTTAGAAGTACCCCTGCTTCTTCCGGTCTTCCATCGCGGCCTCGCTCACCTTGTCGTCGCCGCGGGTCGCGCCGCGCTCGGTGATGCGGGTCGCAGCGACCTCTTCGATGATCTTGTCGAGCGTGTCGGCGTCCGATTCGACCGCGGCCGTCAGCGTCGCGTCGCCCACCGTGCGGTAGCGCACCCTGCGGGTCGACACCTCCTCGCCGTCCTTCGGCTGCGCGAACTCGTTCGCCTCGAACACCATGCCGTCGCGCACGAACGTCTCGCGCTCGCTCGCGAAGTAGATCCGCGGGATCTCGACGCCGTCTTCCTTGATGTACTGCCAGATGTCGAGCTCGGTCCAGTTCGACAGCGGGAACACGCGGATCGATTCGCCCGGGTGCACGCGGCCGTTATAGAGGTTCCAGATCTCGGGGCGCTGGCTCTTCGGATCCCACTGCCCGAAATCGTCGCGGAAGCTGAACACGCGCTCCTTCGCGCGCGCCTTCTCCTCGTCGCGACGCGCGCCGCCGAGCATCGCGTTGAAGCCGTGCTTCTCAACCGTGTCGAGGAGAACCGGCGTCTGGATGCGGTTGCGCGAGCCGTTCGGCTCCTCCTTCACGACACCGCGATCGATCGCCTCCTGCACGGATCCGACGATGAGGCGAAGGCCGTGCTTCTCGACATACTGGTCGCGGAAGTCGAGGATCTCGGGGAAGTTGTGCCCCGTGTCGACGTGCACGACGGGGAACGGCAGACGCGCGGGGGCGAACGCCTTCAGCGCCAGGTGCAGCATCACGAGCGAGTCCTTGCCGCCCGAGAACATCAGCGCCGGCTTCTCGAGCTGCGCCACCACCTCGCGGATGATGTGAATCGACTCGGCCTCGAGCTGCCGCAGCTGCGAGAGCGAGTAGTGGGTCTCAGCGGACACCGTGCTCCTTTCCGTCCGCCTGCGACGCGAGTGCCGCGCGGATCGACGTCATGACTTCGTCCCGAAGCTCCGGGCGGCAGACCACCAGGTCGGGCAGATAAGGGTTGGGCTGGTTGTAGACGAGCTCGCTGCCGTCGAGGCGAGCGGTGTGCAGTCCGGCGGCGCGGGCTACGGCGACAGGCGCCGCGCTGTCCCACTCGTACTGACCGCCGCCGTGCACATAGGCATCCGCCTCGCCGCGCACGACCGAGCAGATCTTCACGCCGGCGGATCCCATGGGGACGAGCTCGGCGTCGAGCGATGCCGACACGCTCTGCACGAGTTCGGGAGCGCGACTGCGGCTGACCGCGATGCGGATCCGCCCCTCCTGCGCCGGCGCGTGGCCGTCGAGCTCGCTCGAGACGAGCACCTCGTCCGGCCCGCCGAGCGCGACGGCGCCGAGCGAGAGTTCACCCTTCACGACGAGCGCGATGTGCACGGCCCAGTCGTCGCGCCCCTCGCTGTACTCGCGCGTGCCGTCGAGCGGGTCGATGATCCACACACGGTCGGCACCCAGGCGGGCGTCGCTATCAGCCGCTTCCTCGCTGAGCACGGCATCGCCGGGCGCGAGCTCGGCAAGCCGCGCGGCGAGCACCTCCTGCGCGCCCTGATCGCCGAGGTCTTTGAGGGCCTTGCCCCCGACGTCGGGATTCTCAGCGCGATTCTCAAGCAGCCGACGAGCAGCGGCGATCGCAAGCTCGCGAGCGATGTCGGCGTCGACCTCAGGCCGAACTGCGGCGGTATCCGTCACGAATCTGGTGTCCTCAAGCTGCGTCCGTCGTCATGCACGCGAAGAAAAGCGGCGACTCCGCGACTTTACCCCAGCCGACCGGCTGGGAAGGAAGGGATTCGACACCCGCCGACATGGTGCGTCACGCGGAAGATCGCGTCGCGCCACCCTGCTAGCGTTTCGCCCCATGGACTGGGCAATGGTGATCGCCGCGCTCGGCGTCGGCGTGGTGGTGGGGCTCACCGGTATGGGCGGCGGCGCACTCATGACCCCCGTGCTCGTGCTCGGCTTCGGGGTCCCGCCCCTGACCGCGGTGTCGAGTGACCTCATCACCTCCGCGGCGATGAAGCCTGCGGGCTCTCTCGTGCACGCCCGCAAGGGAACGGTGCACTGGAAGCTCGTGATCTGGCTCATGATCGGATCCGTGCCGACCGCCTTCTGCGGGGCTCTCATCATCTCGGCCGTCGGCGAGATGACCGGCGTGCAGGAGTTCGTCAAGACGGCGCTCGGCGTCGTGCTCCTGGTCGCGGCGATGCTCCTCGGTTTCCGAGCCTTCATCGGCATGCGCAACCGCGCGCGCGAGCGTCACGACGGCACGCACACGAAGCGCAGCGAGACCGCCGATATCAAGGTGAAGATTCTGCCGACCCTGCTCATCGGCATCGTCGGCGGCCTCATGGTCGGTCTGACGTCCGTCGGATCGGGCTCGTTCATCATCATCGCCCTCATGCTCCTGTACCCGCTGCTATCGATGAACCGCCTCGTCGGCACCGACCTCGTTCAGGCCGTGCCGCTCGTGATCGCCGCCGCGATCGGCCACCTGCTGTTCGGCGACGTGGACTGGAGCATCGTCATTCCCCTCATCATCGGCAGCGTTCCCGGCGCCATCATCGGCGCGCGCCTGTCGTCGACGCTGCCGAGCGGCATCGTGCGCCGCGCGCTCGCCCTCGTGCTGCTCGCCGCCGGCCTGCGCATGCTGCAGGTCGACCTCCCCTGGACGATCGCGGCCGTCTCGCTTGCCTTCGTCGCCGCGACCCTCGGCTGGATGGGCCTCCGCCGCGTGCACGGCCTCCCCGCGACCTTCACGAAGGAACGGCAGGCCTCCGACCGCCGGAATCCGTAGCTCCCTCGTAGCGGTGTCGATGCCAGTTTCCGCGCCCACTCATTCGGACTCCTGCTGTTACCGTGTGCGAAGGCGGCGGGGACCATGGACACGCCTAGGATGCTGACCACGCCGCCTTTCCCTCCCCTCGCAGCTTCCTCGGACAGGACTGACTCGTGACCTCACCCCATGTAACGCTCTCGCCCGCGCAGATCCGCGACGTCGAGCTCGCCCTTGCCGGCGCGTGGGGCGGAGTCGCCTCGCTCGTCTTCACTGACCTCGACGTCTCCCGCGGCGAGGAGATCGTGCTCTTCGACCCCGAGGGAACCGACATCGCCTCGATGACGGTCGAGACCGCCGTCGCACGGCCCGCCGGTGGCGAAGAGATCGCTCAGATCGGCACGGGCGTCGCACCGGCGCTGCCCACGCCCGTCACCGTCGGCGGCCCGATCCAGGCGCGCCGCCCGCTCGGCCATCTCGACCACATCGCCCTCCGCGCAACGGTCTCGCCGCGCAGGGAAGAATCGGCGCTCCTCGTCACCGGCGCCGTCCCCGACGCTCTCGGCTCAGCCGAGAACGTGATCGTGCTCGATCACGGCGATCCGCGCACACTCGCCGAAGCGATCGCCTCCGTCGAGAGCTCCGGGCGCGAAGTCTTCGTCCTCCCGGCGGCCTCCACGCTCGAAGCGACGAAGGTCGCGGCACGCGCACTCGTCGCCGACGACATCGATGTGCTCGAGACGCCGACGCCGCCTCCCGCGGGTCGTGTCATCCTCCTCACCGGCCTTTCCGGATCCGGCAAATCGACGATTTCTAAGCTGCTGGTCCAGCGCCTTGCGGAGAGCGACGGGCGTCGCGTCACTCTGCTCGACGGCGACGAGGTGCGACTCATCCTCTCGGAAGGGCTCGGGTTCTCGCGCGAGGACCGCATGATCAACGTCCGCCGCATCGGATGGGTCGCGGCACTGGTCGCCCGCCACGACGGCATCGCCGTGTGCGCGCCCATCGCGCCCTACGAGGCCATGCGTGCCGAGATGCGCGCGCGGGTCGAGGAGGCGGGGCGTTTCCTGCTCGTGCACATCTCGACACCGCTCGAGGTGTGCGAGCAGCGCGACCGCAAAGGTCTGTACGCCAAGGCGCGCGCCGGGGAGGTCGCGGAATTCACCGGCATCAGCGATCCCTACCAGATCCCTGCCGACGCCGATCTGACGATCGACGCTTCCGTCGTCTCGCCTGACGACGCCGTTGACGAGATCCTCGCGAAGCTCGCGGAGATCGACGCCGCGTAGAGCCGCGTCACGACCGGACGGCCGCCCGGGATCCTCCATCGGCAGCGATGAAGGCGCGGATCCGCTCCGCGAACACCGCCTCATCGAACTCCGCCGCGCGCCGACGACACGCTTCCCCACTGGCGGCGAGGGCGGTCTCGACAGCCGAGCGCGCCTCGACAGGATCCGCCCAGTCGTGTAGGTGCGCTCCAGTGACGCCATCGACAACGGACTCAGTTGCACCGCCGACGCCGTTCACGACAACCGGCGTGCCCGAGGCCATCGCCTCCACCGCCACGATGCCGAAATCCTCAACGGGTGGGAACAGCAGCGCCGCCGCGCGCCGGTACAGCGCGCGCAGGACGGACCGCGAGGGATGATGCAGGAACTCGACGCGCGCCTTGCTCTCGGCGGCGGTCTCGCGTAGCCGAGCCTCGTCGGGGCCGCGCCCGGCAATCACGAGCGGACGGCCTGACGCAGCCGCGACGTGGATCGCATCGTCGATCTTCTTGTACGACACCCACCGCGACACGGCAAGCAGGAAACCCTCCGGGAGCGCCGCGAGCTGCTCCTCCTCGACAGCAGAGAGCTCGGGCTCGCCTGCAAACTCCGACGTGCGCACGGGAGGGTGGATCACCTGCGCATCGCGATCCCAGACATCGCGGATCCTCGTCGCGACGAACTCGCTGTTCGCCGCGATCGCGGTCGCCTCGCGCGCACGATGGCGATCGAGCGGCTTGAACGCCGCCGCGGCGGCTCGGACGAGGGGGCTGGCGCCGCGCGGATCAAGACTGGGCGTCCAGATATACCGTGCGGGGGTGTGCGCGTAGACATACTTGGGGATCTCGCGGGCCGCCCCCCGGAATCGCGCATGATGAGCGAAGAGGTGGCTGCTCACGAGCATCCAGGACGCATCGGCCGCCGGGAGAGACCGCCAGACGAACGGCATCATGGGAAGTGCAAGAGTCTTGCTGCGACGCAGCGGCGTGGCCGCGAGCGGGGTCTGACGCACACCGGGGAACCGTCCCGCCGAGTCGTCCCACAGGCACCAGGAAGCCGCATCGGGAAAGGCGCTACGCATCGCCTCGAAGACATTCTCGGCACCACCCGATCGCTCGAGCCATTCGTGCACGATCACGCCGCTCACTCGTGGCCCCTTTCGCCGGATCTGGCCCGCCGACGAGTCTATCGAGTCGCGACGTCCCCTCAGCGCCTCGAGACCGGCGCCCGATCCTCCGCGAATCCGAGCTGGTCGAGCACGGCCGTGCGATCCGGATCCTGCGGGGCGCGGCGCGCGCGACTCCGCCGCCGCTCCTGCTGATCCTCCCACCGCGCCCTCTCGAGCACCTTCGCGTCTCGGGCGTGCACCATACCGCGCAGCGTCGCCGCGATGAAGGTGCCGATCCAGGCGCCGAGCGAGTTCGAGATGACGTCGCGGAGGTCGCTCACGCGGTTCGGCAGAAACTCGCCCTGCGCCCACTCGATCCCACCGGAGAAGGCCGGAAGGAGAATCAGCGCGAGCCACCAGCCCCACCCCGGCAGGGCGAGGCCCAGCAGGAAGCCGAGCGGAACGAACATCCCGATGTTCGCGACGAACTCCAGTTCCATGTAGCCGAACGCGTCGGGCATGCCGAGGCGGTACAGCACGCGCAGCACGCGATCCGCGACCGTATCCACGCCGACGCCGTCGAGGCTCGGCGACATCGTCACCCAGAGAACGAAGGCGAGGTAGGCCGCGAACAGCGCCGTGGCGAGCCCCACCCGCATGCGGCTCCGGGGCGGCCTGCGGTCGTCTTCAGCGGAGGTCATAGCGGGCAGAGTAACAGCGCCCCGTGAGAGAGAAGTCCTTCTCGCGAGCGAAGACGCGCCCGGTGCTCGCCCGCGGGGGCTCCAGACACAGAGAAGCGGGGCCGGATCCCGAAGGATCCGACCCCGCTTCCGAAAGCAGGACCGAAGGGTCTTACTTGATGATGCTCGTCACCGTGCCGGCGCCGACCGTGCGGCCACCCTCACGGATCGCGAAGCCGAGGCCCTCTTCCATAGCGATCGGCTGGATCAGCTCGACCGTCATGTCGGTGGTGTCACCCGGCATGACCATCTCGGTGCCCTCGGGCAGCGTGATGACGCCCGTGACGTCCGTGGTGCGGAAGTAGAACTGCGGGCGGTAGTTCGTGTAGAAGGGGTTGTGACGGCCACCCTCGTCCTTCGAGAGGATGTACGCCGTACCCTCGAAGTTCGTGTGGGGCGTAACCGAACCCGGCTTCACGACGACCTGGCCGCGCTCGACGTCCTCACGCTTCAGACCGCGAAGCAGGAGGCCACAGTTCTCGCCGGCCCATGCCTCGTCGAGCTGCTTGTGGAACATCTCGATACCCGTGACCGTGGTCTTCTGGGTGTCGCGGATGCCGACGATCTCGACCTCGGAGTTGATCTTCAGGGTGCCGCGCTCGGCGCGACCCGTGACGACCGTGCCACGACCGGTGATCGTGAAGACGTCCTCGATGGGCATGAGGAACGGCTTGTCGCGGTCACGCTCGGGCTCGGGGATCGAGTTGTCGACGGCCTCCATGAGCTCGACGATCTTCTCGACCCACTTCTCGTCGCCCTCGAGAGCCTTGAGGCCCGAGACCTGCACGACGGGAGCGTTGTCGCCGTCGAAGTCCTGCGACGAGAGGAGCTCGCGAACCTCGAGCTCGACGAGCTCCAGGATCTCCTCGTCGTCGACCATGTCGGACTTGTTCAGCGCGACGAGCAGGTAGGGAACGCCGACCTGCTTGGCGAGAAGAACGTGCTCACGCGTCTGCGCCATGGGACCGTCGGTCGCGGCGACCACGAGGATCGCGCCGTCCATCTGGGCGGCACCCGTGATCATGTTCTTGACGTAGTCGGCGTGGCCGGGGGCGTCAACGTGAGCGTAGTGACGGCTGGGGGTCTCGTACTCGACGTGCGAGACGTTGATCGTGATACCGCGGTCGCGCTCCTCGGGAGCCGAGTCGATCGAACCGAAGTCGCGGGTCACGTTCACGTCCGACGGGTACTTCTCCGCCAGCACCTTCGAGATGGCAGCGGTCAGCGTGGTCTTACCGTGGTCAACGTGACCGATCGTTCCGATGTTGACGTGCGGCTTGGTGCGCTCGAACTTGGCCTTAGCCACTGGGTCCTCCTCAGGACGTTCGTGGAGAGATACCGGGCGCTGGATTGCGACCGGGTCTCTCCGGGGTTTATTTCAGTCTAGTAGAGACAGCCTGTGTGAAGTTATGCGGTGTGGGCGGGGCCGAACGACTCGACCCCGCCCGAGAGCCATCGGGGCGGCGAGTGTCTTACTCGCCCTTGCCCTTCTGGATGATCTCGTCGGCAACGGCCTTGGGAACCTCGGCGTAGCTGTCGAACTCCATCGAGTAGACGGCACGGCCCGACGTGCGCGAACGCAGGTCGCCGATGTAGCCGAACATGCTCGAAAGCGGGACGAGAGCCTTGACCACCTTGACACCCTGCGCGTCTTCCATCGACTGGACCTGACCGCGGCGCGAGTTCAGGTCGCCGATGACGTCGCCCATGTACTCCTCGGGCGTACGGACCTCGACGCTCATGAGCGGCTCGAGCAGCGCGGGGCTCGCCTTCTGGACGGCCTCCTTGAAGCCCATCGAACCGGCGATCTTGAACGCCATCTCCGAGGAGTCGACGTCGTGCGAGGCACCGTCGACGAGGGTCGCCTTGACGCCCACCATCGGGTAGCCCGCAAGCACACCGACGTTCATCGCGTCCTGGAAACCAGCGTCGACCGACGGGATGTACTCGCGCGGAACGCGGCCACCCGTGACCTCGTTGCCGAACTCGTAGATCTTGTCGTCCTCGACCTCCATGGGCTCGAGGCGGAACTGGATCTTTGCGAACTGACCGGATCCACCCGTCTGCTTCTTGTGGGTGTAGTCGTGACGCTCGACCGCCTTGCGGATGGTCTCGCGGTAAGCCACCTGGGGCTTGCCGACGTTCGCCTCGACCTTGAACTCGCGCTTCATGCGGTCCACGAGGATGTCGAGGTGCAGCTCGCCCATGCCCTTGACCGTGGTCTGACCGGTCTCGGCGTTGTTCTCGACGCGGAAGGTCGGGTCTTCTTCAGCGAGCTTCTGGATCGCGAGACCCAGCTTCTCCTGGTCGGCCTTCGTCTTCGGCTCGATCGCGACCTCGATGACCGGCTCGGGGAACGTCATCGACTCGAGGACGACCTGCGAGGACGGGTCGCTCAGCGTGTCGCCCGTCGTCGTGTCCTTGAGGCCGATAACCGCGTAGATGTGACCCGCGGTGACCGAGTCGACCGGGTTCTCCTTGTTGGCGTGCATCTGGAAGATCTTCCCGATGCGCTCCTTCTTGCCCTTCGTCGAGTTGACGACCTGCGCGCCCGAGTCGAGGTGACCCGAGTACACGCGGATGTAGGTCAGGCGACCGAAGAACGGGTGCGAGACGACCTTGAACGACAGGGCCGAGAACGGCTCGTCCGCGTCGGAGTGGCGCTCGATGACGACCGACTCGTCCTTCGGGTCGTGCGCCTCGATGGCGGGCACGTCGACGGGGGCCGGCAGGTAGTCGACGACCGCGTCGAGCATCGGCTGCACACCGCGGTTCTTGAACGCCGAGCCGCAGAAGACGGGGTACGCGTCGCCGGCGATCGTGAGCTTGCGGATGCCCGCCTTGAGCTCGTCGATCGACAGCTCTTCGCCGCCGAAGTACTTCTCGAGGAGCTCCTCGTCGCTCTCCGCGACAGCCTCGACGAGCTTCGCGCGGTACTCCTCGGCACGAGCCTGAAGATCCTCGGGGATCTCGCGGGTCTCGTAGGAGGCGCCCATCGTCACGTCGCCCTTGGCGTCACCCGGCCACACGAGGGCCTTCATGTGCAGCAGGTCGATGACACCGACGAAGTCGTTCTCGGCACCGATCGGAAGCTGCATCACGAGCGGCGTCGCCTTGAGGCGGTTGATGATCGTGTCGACCGTGAAGTAGAAGTCGGCGCCCAGCTTGTCCATCTTGTTGACGAAGCAGATGCGGGGCACGTTGTACTTGTCGGCCTGGCGCCACACCGTCTCAGACTGCGGCTCCACACCCTCCTTGCCGTCGAAGACGGCGACGGCACCGTCGAGCACGCGAAGCGAGCGCTCGACCTCGACCGTGAAGTCGACGTGGCCGGGGGTGTCGATGATGTTGATCTGGGTGTTGTCCCAGAAGCACGTCACGGCAGCGGACGTGATCGTGATGCCACGTTCCTGCTCCTGATCCATCCAGTCCGTGGTCGCCCCACCATCGTGCGTCTCGCCGATCTTGTGGTTGACGCCCGTGTAGAACAGGATGCGCTCGGTCGTGGTGGTCTTACCGGCATCGATGTGCGCCATGATGCCGATGTTGCGGACCTTCTTGAGGTCGGTGAGCACGTCTTGTGCCACTTCGAGTTTCCTTACGTGAGAACGGGATGGAACAGGAACGTCGGCTCCGGAAGCGCCCCGGAGAGCGTTCCGGAGCCGACGGGTGTCGCTGTCGTCTTACCAGCGGTAGTGCGCGAAGGCGCGGTTGGACTCCGCCATCTTGTGCGTGTCCTCGCGACGCTTCACAGCAGCGCCGAGACCGTTCGACGCGTCGAGGATCTCGTTCATGAGACGCTCGGTCATCGTCTTCTCACGACGACCCTTCGCGTAGCTCACGAGCCAGCGGAGGGCGAGGGTGTTCGCGCGGTGCGGCTTGACCTCGACCGGAACCTGGTAGGTCGAGCCGCCGACGCGACGGCTGCGAACCTCGAGCGTGGGGCGCACGTTGTCGAGCGCCTTCTTGAGCGTGGCGACGGCGTCGCCGTCACCCTTCGCCTCGACGCCAGCGAGGGCGCCGTAGACGATGTGCTCAGCGATGGACTTCTTGCCGTCGACGAGGATCTTGTTGACGAGCTGCGTGACGACAGGCGCGCCGTAGACCGGGTCGTTGACGACGGGGCGCTTGGGGGCCGGACCCTTACGAGGCATCTAACTCAACCCTTCTTTGCGCCGTAGTGGCTACGCGCCTGCTGACGGTTCTTGACGGCCTGCGTGTCGAGGGCACCGCGCACGATGCGGTAGCGCACACCGGGGAGGTCCTTCACACGACCGCCACGGACGAGCACCAGCGAGTGCTCCTGGAGGTTGTGGCCCTCACCGGGGATGTAGGCCGTGACCTCGGTACCGTTGCGGAGCTTCACACGAGCGACCTTGCGCATCGCCGAGTTCGGCTTCTTCGGCGTGGTGGTGTACACACGGGTGCAGACACCCGCCTGCTGCGGGTTCGCCTTCAGGGCGGGAGCCTTGGTCTTGGTGACCTTCGGCTTGCGACCCTTGCGAACCAACTGCTGAATAGTTGGCACGTTTCTCCTTGAATCAATGCTGCACGGTGACAGCGGGGCGTGATTTTTCACGTCGACCCATCCACGCGGGCGATTGCCCGGGCGCCTGCTATGGGTATGCCGTGGGGGTGGACCTGTTCGCAGGCCTTGACCCTTATTGCATGCGCGCACGCGTCAGACGCGCACACGCAGACTGATCCATCATACGTGCGCGACACGCGCCCCGCAAACGCTCTGTGATCACTACCCTGAGTGTATGGAGCGGTCCCTCGAGACGCGGGTGAGCCAGGCGGTCGACGCCTGGCTGCGCTGGCTTCCCCGCTGGGAACCCGCCACCCACCGTGGCCGCCGCTCACCGTGCCGACGCTGCTTCGGATCCCCGATCCTCGAGGCCGCGGGGATCGACCACGACACGCCCCACGGCGTGCAGCACGGACTGTCGACGCGCATCAAGACGATCATCGACCAGTCGGTCGCCCGCTACACCTCACAGAATCTTCCGATGCTGCAGTCAGAGCTCGATCAGCAGTCCGCGCGAAATCGGGCCCGCAGCTACCGGCCCCGCGAAGACCTGGATCCCGAGTTCGACGGCCTCCCGCTCGACCCTGAGCCCGACCCCGGCGCCCCGTTCCTGTTCACGATCGCCGAGTTCGAAGAGGAGGCGGCGCAGGAGACGCCTCCCCTGCCGCCGCTGAGCGAGGAGGCGAAGCGGGCGCTGCGCCGCGAGGTCGCCCTCGCCGACGAGTACGCGGCAGAAGTCGGCCACGAGGTCTGCCACCTTCTCGTCACCCATCGCCCGCGGATCCGGGCGGCCGTGAGCGAGTACGTGGATCCGCAGATCGAGGCGATGATGAAGGAGCTCACGACGTCGCTCGACGCACCCTTCGACCCCCGCGATCTCGGGAAGTAGCCCCTCAGGGGCGATCCTCCCAGGGCCAGCGCGGGCGATCCATGCGTGTGCGCCGCACGGCGATCGCCGCCCATGCGGCGACGAGGGCCGCGGCGAAGAAGACCAGCGCAACCCAGCCGAGCAGAACCTCTCCCACGACGCCCACTGTCGTACCGAGATCTCCCGAGGAGACGAGCGTCGCGCCCGCGAGGAGGATCAGATGCGCGGCGGCGGATCCGATCGCCGTGCCGAGCGCGGCCATATAGCTCGGCTGCTCTCGCGCGATCGATCCGCGCAGGAGCAGCGCGAAGGCCAGAATCGCAGCGCCGGCAGCGAGATAGGCGGGAACCAGCCCGACCCCGCGAGTCGAGATGACGTCGGAGTCGGTCACGAGGCTCGCGATACCCAGGCCCGCCACGAGCAGCGCGAGGTACCCCGCGCTCGCGAAGGCTACGAGCGCGGCATCGGGCAGCTGATCCCGTGTCGCCATGCTCCCATTGTCCCGCGGCTGAGCGCCCTCAACGTCGCAAACCCACAAGTCTCCGCCGAGTCCGCAGTGATTAGCTGCGGACTCGACGGAGACTTGTGGACGTAAGGCGGGCGGCGGCGTCAGGAAGCCGCGGACCCCTGGGGCCCCTCGGCCATCAGGCGATCGTATTCTTCGCGCTCGGCGGCGTTCTGCTTCGTGATGCGCGCGCCCCGTCGCGACACCCACGCGCCGAACCAGATCGTGACCTCGCGGGCGATGATGACGGCGACGAGCGCCGGCACCGCGAACATCGTGTCGGCCAGCAGGGCCATTCCCTCGTCGGCCGTGAGGTTCCAGAACGGAGCACCGAGGAACACGCCGCCGATGTACCCCGCGTAGGTGAGCAGCGCCACGAAGAGTCCGAGCACGACCCACGACCACCATCGGGCGCGATTGACGAAGACACCCAGCAGCCAGAACGCCAGCCAGAAGGCGATGACCGTGAACCAGAACGGCGGCTGCGCCAGCACGTCGGTCGCGAAAGCCAGCGGCTCGACCGCGAAGCTGTCCCGCGACGCCACGACCGACAGGTACATCTGCCAGCCATAGCTTGCCGCGGCGTACAGCACCGCGAACACGACGGCCGCAAGCAGGCCGATGAGGCCCGATGCGCCACGGTTGCCGCGCTTGCGAGGCGGCTCAGGCGCCTGCACGAAGATCGGCCCCGGCGCCGGCGCGGCGTGGTGCGCCGGTTCGCTCGACGTCACCGCCACCGGCTCGGGCTCGTCGACGGGCGTCGTGGCACTCGTCTGCGGGTCGGTCGCCGTGAACGTGTCGTTCGCCGCCGGCTCGAACCAGGGATCCCCGGGCTTCTTCTCGGTCTCCTCCGGCTCGCGCGCCCCCGGCGCGACAGGTGCGGCACTCGCCGTCTCCGACTCGAGACGATCGAGCTCGGCCGCGAGGGCCTCGTAGTCGGGCTCCTCCGCAGCGTCGTCGGACGACGCCGGCGCGGCGCCGTCGGACGGGGTGCCCCCGGTGGTCGCGGGGTCGCCCGCCGCAGGCGCGGCACCCTCGGACGTGGTGTCCCCGGCGGTCGCGGGGTCGCCACCTGCCGTGGGCGTCGCACCACTCTCAGAAGCAGAGGCAGCGGACGTCCCGTCGTCGACCGACGGCTCGTCGGCGGCGAACGCGCGCGCGTCAGATCCGCCCGTGTTCGGGTCGCCCGGCACCGCGGATCCCTCGCTCTCGGGTGCCTGCTCGGCCGCAGGCGAGTCTTCGGCGGCGGGAGCGGTGGCGTCTGGCTGCTCCTCGGCGGCGTCGCCGTCGTTCTTCGGGCCCTGTGCGTCACTCATCGCAGGCACTCCTCACGGTCGGGGTCTCTCCCCTTCCGCCGAAGGATAACGTGCGTGATCCCGCTCGGGCGTGCGCCACGCGCGGCGTTCACCCCCTGCCCAGTCGGCCCGGGCGCGTCGTCTACGGCGTGATCGACCGCAGCCAGTCGAAGAAGCCGAAAAACAGATCCACGAGCCACTCGCCCACGACGGGCAGGAACGGCCACGCGGCCCAGGTGAGGAGCCCCAGGATGGCGAGAATCACGACAGTCCCGACCGCCGTGGCCACCCTGCTGCGTCCCCCGATCGCCATGCGCCCAGGATAGTCGACGCAACGAAACTCGGAGATCTCACGAATCGCGGGCGCGATACGCGGATCCGTCCTCGTTTCGTGAGATCTCCGCATTCGGTGACGCGCCCGCGCACGAGGAAAGCCCCCGGATCCGCAGATCCGGGGGCCTTTCGACTCACATCAGGTCAGTTGTAGGACCCGGGCGTGAAGTCGTCCGTCGAGAACGCGTCGAAGTCGACGTAGCTGTACTCGCCGTCGGCGAAGCCACCATCCGAGGCGAAGATGCGGTTGGGGTACCGCTCGCTCTTCGCTTCCTCGGTCGCCTCCACCTCGACGTCGCGGTACTTGGCAAGGCCCGTACCGGCCGGGATGAGCTTACCGATGATGACGTTCTCCTTGAGACCGATCAGCGGGTCGCGCTTGCCCTGGAGCGCCGCCTCCGTGAGGACGCGGGTCGTCTCCTGGAACGACGCGGCCGACAGCCACGACTCGGTCGCGAGCGACGCCTTCGTGATACCCATCAGCTCCGGACGACCCGAGGCCGGGCGCTTGCTCTCGCCCACGGCCTGACGGTTGACGTCCTGGTAGTGGCGCATGTCGACCATCTCGCCGGGCAGCAGGTCGGTCTCGCCGTGGTCGACGACGGTGACCTTACGCAGCATCTGGCGCACGATGACCTCGATGTGCTTGTCGTGGATCGGCACACCCTGCGAGCGGTACACACCCTGCACGCCGTCGACGAGGTACTTCTGCACCTCGCGAGCGCCCTGCACGCGCATGATCTCCTTCGGGTCGAGCGTTCCGACCTGAAGCGCCTGACCGACGTCGACGTGCTGGCCGTCCTCGACGAGCAGCGTCGCACGCTTGAGCACCGGGTAGACGTGAGGCTCGTCGCCGCTGTCGGGCGTGACGATGACCTTCTTGCCCTTCTCGGTCTCCTCGATCGTGACCCGACCCGCCGACTCGGCGATCGGCGATGCACCCTTCGGAGTACGCGCCTCGAACAGCTCCTGCACGCGGGGAAGACCCTGCGTGATGTCGTCTGCCGACGCGGATCCACCGGTGTGGAAGGTGCGCATCGTGAGCTGCGTACCGGGCTCACCGATCGACTGGGCCGCGATGATGCCGACGGCCTCGCCGATGTCGACGAGGTTGCCCGTCGCGAGCGAACGACCGTAGCAGCGGGCGCAGACACCGACGGCCGAGTCGCAGGTGAGCACCGAGCGCACCTTGATCTCGGTGACGCCGGACGCGACGAGCTTGTCGATGAGCGGGTCGCCCACATCCTGACCAGCCTCGGCGACGACCGTGCCGTCCTCCGTCACGACGTCGACGGCGAGGTTGCGCGCGAACACCGAGTTCTCGACGTTGGCGTCCTTGACGAGCACGCCATCCGCGCCGGCCTCGGCGATCGGGTACGCAAGACCCTTCGTCGTACCGCAGTCCTCCTCGCGGATGATGACATCCTGCGAGACGTCGACGAGACGACGCGTGAGGTACCCCGAGTCGGCCGTACGGAGAGCCGTGTCGGCAAGACCCTTACGCGCACCGTGGGTGGCGATGAAGTACTCGGCGACCGTGAGGCCCTCGCGGAAGGACGACAGAATCGGGCGGGGGATGATCTCGCCCTTGGGGTTGTTCACGAGACCGCGGATCGCGGCGATGTTGCGGATCTGCAGCCAGTTGCCTCGGGCGCCCGACGACACCATGCGGTAGATGGTGTTGTCGGTCGGGAACGAGTCCTTCATCTCCTGCTGCAGGACGTCCGTCGCCTCAGTCCAGAGGGTCGTCAGCTCCTGACGACGCTCGTCGTCAGTCGTGAGGCCCTTCTCGTACTGAGACGTGATCTTCGCGGCCTTCTTCTCGTAGCCCGCGATGATCTCGCCCTTGTTCTCCGGCGTCACGACGTCGCTCATCGCGACCGTGACACCCGAGCGCGTCGCCCAGTAGTAACCCGCGTCCTTGATCCGGTCGAGGGTCTCGGCGGTCGTGACCTTCGGGTACTCCTCGGCCAGCTTGTTGACGATCTGCGAGAGCTTGCCCTTGTCGGCCTGCTCGCGCACGAACGGGTAGCCCTTGGGCAGCTGGTCGTTGAAGATCATCTGACCGAGCGAAGCGTCGACGAGACCGCTGTCGGCGTAGCCCTCAGGAGCGTCGCCCTCGAGGAACTCGAGACCAGGCTGGCGGATCTTCGCCTTGGCCTGGAGGTGCAGCGTGCCCTCTTCGAAGGCCATCTGCGCCTCGCTCACCGAGCCGAACACGCGACCCTCGCCCGTCGCACCCTCGATCACGGTCGTGAGGTGGTGCAGACCGATGATCATGTCCTGCGAGGGCAGGGTGACCGGACGGCCGTCCGACGGCTTGAGGATGTTGTTCGACGCGAGCATGAGCACGCGCGCCTCGGCCTGCGCCTCCACCGAGAGGGGGAGGTGCACGGCCATCTGGTCGCCGTCGAAGTCGGCGTTGAACGCCGAGCAGACGAGCGGGTGCAGCTGGATCGCCTTACCCTCGACGAGCTGCGGCTCGAACGCCTGGATACCCAGACGGTGCAGCGTGGGCGCACGGTTCAGCAGAACCGGGCGCTCGCGGATGACCTCATCGAGGACGTCCCACACCTCGGGCCGCGTGCGCTCCACGGCGCGCTTCGCTGCCTTGATGTTCTGCGAGTGACCGAGGTCGATCAGGCGCTTGATGACGAACGGCTTGAACAGCTCGAGCGCCATCTGCTTCGGGAGACCGCACTGGTGCAGCTTCAGCTGCGGGCCGACGACGATGACCGAACGGCCCGAGTAGTCGACGCGCTTACCGAGCAGGTTCTGGCGGAAACGACCCTGCTTGCCCTTCAGCATGTCGCTGAGCGACTTCAGGGCGCGGTTGCCGGTGCCCGTGACGGGACGACCGCGGCGGCCGTTGTCGAACAGCGCGTCGACGGCCTCCTGCAGCATGCGCTTCTCGTTGTTCACGATGATCTCGGGCGCACCGAGGTCGATGAGACGGCGCAGGCGGTTGTTGCGGTTGATCACGCGGCGGTACAGGTCGTTGAGGTCGCTCGTCGCGAAGCGGCCACCATCGAGCTGCACCATCGGGCGCAGCTCCGGCGGGATCACGGGAACGACGTCGAGCACCATCGCGGCCGGGCTCATGCCGGTCGAGAGGAACGAGTTGACGACCTTGAGGCGCTTGATCGCGCGGATCTTGCGCTGCCCCTTGCCCTCGGCGATCTGGTGGCGGAGCGACTCGGCCTCGCCTGCCAGGTCGAAGTTCGCCAGGCGCACCTGCAGCGCCTCGGCACCCATGCGGGCGTCGAAGTACTGACCGAAGCGGTCCTGCAGCTCCTGGAAGACGTCGTCCTCCGGCTTCAGCTGACCGACCTCGAGCGTGCGGAACTCTTCCCACATGCGCTCGAGCTTGGAGACCTGCTCGTCCGCACGCTTGCGGATCGTCGCCATCTCCTTCTCGGCTGCGTCCTTGACCTTCTTCTTCTGGTCGGCCTTGGCGCCCTCCTCCTCGAGCGCGGCGAGCTCCTCCTCCAGCTTCTGGAGGCGAGCGGCGACGCGCGAGTCACGACGGTCGGAGACCGCCTTGATCTCGAGGCGCAGGTTGTTCTCGTGCGTCGGCATGTCGCGGTGGCGTGCGTCCTCGTCCACCGAGATCACCATGTACGCGGCGAAGTAGATGACCTTCTCGAGGTCCTTCGGCGCCATGTCGAGCAGGTACCCGAGGCGCGAGGGCACGCCCTTGAAGTACCAGATGTGCGTGACGGGCGCGGCCAGCTCAAGGTGGCCCATGCGCTCACGGCGCACCGAGCTCTTCGTGACCTCGACACCGCAGCGCTCGCAGATGATGCCCTTGAAGCGGACCCGCTTGTACTTACCGCAACCGCACTCCCAGTCGCGGCTCGGTCCGAAGATCTGCTCACCGAACAGACCGTCCTTCTCGGGCTTCAGGGTGCGGTAGTTGATCGTCTCGGGCTTCTTGACCTCGCCGTAGGACCAGCGACGGATGTCGTCGGCGGTGGCCAGGCCGATGCGAAGCTCATCGAAAGAAGTTGCGTCGAGCAATTGACTCTCCTGTGTGGGAAATCTGTGAATCGGCCGGGCGGATCAGATCTCGTCGATCGAGGCGGACTCGAATCGCGACGAGATGTTGATGCCGAGCTCCTCCGCTGCGCGGAAGGCCTCGTCGTCGGTGTCACGCAGGCTGACGGCATCGCCGTCGGCCCCGAGCACCTCGACGTTCAGGCAGAGCGACTGCATCTCCTTCATGAGCACCTTGAAGGACTCGGGGATGCCGGGCTCCGGGATGTTCTCACCCTTGACGATCGACTCGTACACCTTGACGCGACCCAGGATGTCGTCGGACTTGACCGTGAGCAGCTCCTGCAGCGCGTAGGCGGCACCGTAGGCCTCGAGGGCCCACACCTCCATCTCACCGAAGCGCTGACCACCGAACTGCGCCTTACCACCGAGCGGCTGCTGGGTGATCATCGAGTACGGACCGGTCGAACGCGCGTGGATCTTGTCGTCGACGAGGTGGTGCAGCTTCAGGATGTACATGTAACCGACCGAGATCGGGTACGGGTACGGCTCACCGGTGCGTCCGTCGAGCAGGCGGGCCTTGCCCGAGCTGTCGATGAGGCGGTCGCCGTCGGCGGTCGTGTTCGTCGCCTCGAGCAGCCCACGCACCTGGTCCTCTTCCGCACCGTCGAAGACGGGCGTCGCGACGGGCGTGCCGGGCGCGACCTCGCGGAACTCCTCGGGAAGGTTGACGGCCCACTCGGGGTCGCCCTCGATCTTCCATCCCTGCTGAGCGATCCAGCCGAGGTGCACCTCGAGGACCTGACCGAAGTTCATTCGGCCGGGGATACCCATCGGGTTGAGGATCACGTCGAGCGGCGTGCCGTCCTGGAGGAACGGCATGTCCTCCTCCGGCAGGATGCGGGCGATGACGCCCTTGTTGCCGTGGCGGCCGGCCAGCTTGTCGCCCTCGGTGATCTTGCGCTTCTGGGCGATGTAGACGACGACGCGACGGTTGACGCCCGAGCCGAGCTCGTCGTCGCCCTCCTCGGCGTCGAACTCCTTGACCGCGATGACGGTTCCCTGCTCACCGTGGGGCACCTTCAGCGACGTGTCGCGCACCTCGCGGCTCTTCTCGTTGAAGATCGCGCGGAGCAGGCGCTCCTCGGCACTCAGCTCGGTCTCGCCCTTCGGCGTGACCTTGCCGACGAGGATGTCGCCGGGACGGACCTCGGCGCCGATGCGGATGATGCCGCGCTCGTCGAGATCCTTCAGCAGCTCGGGGCTGACGTTGGGAAGGTCACGGGTGACCTCCTCCTTGCCGAGCTTCGTGTCGCGCGCGTCAACCTCGTACTCCTCGATGTGGATCGAGGTCAGCGTGTCGTCCTTGACGAGACGCTGGTTGAGGATGATCGCGTCCTCGAAGTTGTACCCCTCCCACGACATGAAGCCGATGAGGAGGTTCTTGCCCAGCGCGAGCTCGCCGTTGTCGGTCGAGGGACCATCCGCGATGACCTCGCCGATCTCGACGCGGTCGCCCGTGCGGACGACGGCCTGCTGGTTGTACGTGTTGCCCTGGTTCGAACGGTCGAACTTGCGCAGGAAGAAGTCCTGCGTGCCGCCCTCGTCGAGCTGCAGCGAGACGTAGTCGGCCGTGACGTCGGTGACGACACCCGGCTTGTCGGCGATGATCGAGTCGCCCGAGTCGATCGCGGCGAACTTCTCCATGCCCGTTCCGACGACCGGAGCCTCGGACTCGATCAGCGGCACAGCCTGACGCTGCATGTTCGCGCCCATGAGCGCGCGGTTCGCGTCGTCGTGCTCGAGGAAGGGGATCAGAGCCGTTCCGACCGACACCATCTGGCGCGGCGAGACGTCCATGTACCCGACTTCCTCGGACGGGATCAGGTCGACCTCGTCGCCGTGCTGGCGCGCGAGGACGCGATCCTCGACGAAGGATCCGTCGTCATTCAGGCGCGTGTTCGCGGGCGCCACGTTGAACGCCTGCTCCTCCGCGGCCGAGAGGTAGTCGATCTGCTCGGACACCTTGCCGTCGATGACGCGACGGTACGGGGTCTCGATGAAACCGAACGAGTTGATGCGGCCGAACGTCGCGAGACGACCGATCAGGCCGATGTTCGGGCCTTCCGGCGTCTCGATCGGGCACATGCGGCCGTAGTGCGACGGGTGGACGTCGCGGACCTCGACACCCGCACGCTCACGCGAGAGACCACCCGGTCCGAGCGCCGACAGCGTGCGCTTGTGGGTGATGCCCGCCAGCGGGTTGTTCTGGTCCATGAACTGCGACAGCTGGCTCGTGCCGAAGAACTCCTTGATCGCCGCCACAACGGGGCGGACGTTGATCAGGGTCTGCGGCGTGATCGCCTCGATGTCCTGCGTCGTCATGCGCTCGCGGACGACGCGCTCCATGCGCGAGAGTCCCGTGCGGACCTGGTTCTGGATCAGCTCGCCGACCGCGCGGATGCGACGGTTGCCGAAGTTGTCGATGTCGTCGGTCGCGATCCGCTTCTCGACGATCTCGCCGCCCTTGGCGACGCCCTCGAAGGACGTGTCACCGCGGTGCAGGCGCACCATGTACTTGATCGTCTCGACGATGTCCTCGATCGTGAGGACCGAGTCGGAGAGCGGACGGTCGAGGCCGAGCTTCTGGTTCAGCTTGAAGCGACCGACCTTCGCGAGGTCGTAGCGCTTCGAGTTGAAGTAGAAGTTGTCGAGCAGCGAACGTGCGGCCTCAGCGGCGACCTGCTCGCCCGGACGCAGCTTGCGGTAGATGTCGCGGAGCGCGTCCTCCTGCGTGAGGACCGTGTCCTTCGCGAGGGTCTCCTCGATCGAGGAGATGCCGGCGAACTCCTCGAGGATCTGCTCGCTCGTCATGCCGAGCGCCTTCAGGAAGACCGTCACCGGCTGCTTGCGCTTGCGGTCGATGCGCACGCCGACCTGGTCGCGCTTGTCGATCTCGAACTCGAGCCACGCACCGCGGCTGGGGATCACGCGCGCCGAGACGACGTCCTTGTCGCTGGTCTTGTCGGGCGTCTTGTCGAAGTAGACACCGGGCGAGCGGACGAGCTGCGACACGACGACACGCTCGGTGCCGTTGATGATGAACGTGCCCTCGCGCGTCTGCAGCGGGAAGTCGCCCATGAACACCGTCTGGGTCTTGATCTCACCCGTCTGGTGGTTCATGAACTCGGCCTCGACGTAGAGCGGGGCCGCGTAGGTCTTGCCGCGGTCCTTGCACTCTTCGATCGAGTACTTCTCGGGCTCGAGGTAGGGGTTCGCGAACGACAGCTGCATCGTCTCGCCGAGGTCCTCGATGGGAGAGATCTCCTCGAAGATCTCCTCGAGACCGCTGCGATCCGAGATGTCGGAGCGACCGGCGGCGATCTGCGCCTTCCAGTCGTCGTTGCCGACAAGCCAGTCGAACGAGTCCTTCTGGAGCGCCAGGAGGTCCGGGACCGTCAGGGCGTCGTTGACTTTTGCGAACGAAAGACGCTGTGCGTCGCGTCCGTTCTTGGTGGTGGGAGTGGATGCGTTGCGCGAAGCAGCCAAGGGGATGACCTCCGTGGACCCGCGAAGGGCCTCTAGATTCCTTGCCGACAGGGTGTGAGGCGCGCCCATCCGTCGAGATCCGCTCGTGACCCGCGCCGCTATCTGCGGGGATCACGCGAAAGTCCAGCCGACCACCATATGAAGGCATGGAAGACCCAATGGGCGCAACTGTTCACGCTACCCCAGCGGACACGCGATGTCCACCGTGGTAATTGACTCAGATTTTCCTCTCAGGTATAAACACGCGCCGCCCCACCAGTGGCGTACACGTCCCATACGCTGGACGACATGGATCGTTGGCCCTGGACCCTGTCGAACGAGAAGGCGTGGCCCGCGTCGGGCACCACCCTCAAGACCGGGCTCACGCAGCTCCTCGCGCGCGCCGCGGCATCCGGCATCGAGGTGGCGTGGAACGACGCACCCGGAGTGCGCGTCAGCTCGTCGGCGTTCACGAGCCGCGCACGGGTCGAGGCCATCACGGCCGATCTGACGGGATCCGAGATCACGATCGACGGCGCGCGCCTCGCCCACGCCGACGACGCATGGATCCCGGATCCACACCACGACGAAGTCGTCTCGCGCACGCCCGGCGTGATCGACGATCTGCGCCTCCGCGCGGATCCCGTCGCCGTCAACGGACGCGAGCTGCGAGCCGAGCTCGCCGTCACGCACGCGCCCGTCGAGTGGGTCGTCGTCCGAAAGGACGGCCGGCTGCTCGGATCCGCCGCCCCGGGCCGCGACGCCGAGAGGCGCGTCGCCGGCACCTTCCGCTTCTCGATGTCGCAGGAAGACATTGCCGAGCTCGCGCTCTCACTCGCGCAATCGCGGATGAAGGACGCCTCGCGCTGGACGGCCTCGCTGTCGAAGCTCAAGCTCGCGGTCGTGCCGAAGGGCGAGAACCGCTTCGTCATGACCGCAGGCGGCGCCGGGAAGGTGTTCTTCCTCCCGATGTCGGCGCGCATCGGCCTCGACCTCGAGGTGAGCCCGGATGGCACCGTCACGATCCACCGCGCGACGGCGGCGAGCCGGAGTCTCCTGTCGAAACTGCTCCTCCTTCCCCTGCGCCCCCAGCTCCGCGAGCTCGCGGGAAAGACGGAGCGCCTCGGCGACGACACGCTCGCGGTCACCGACCTCGCGCTGGACGCGGCGGACGGCCGCCTCACGGTGACGGGGCGGGTCCAGGCGCGGTAGCCCGCGGCGCTGGTCGGCGCGGGGAAGATGAACTGCACAACGACGCCAATTCTTCCCCACCACCCACCCCGAACCCCGAGATCACGGGGCCGCCCGGCGAGCACCCACCAGAATTGGCGTCGTCATGCAGAAGGCCCGTCCGCGACAATGTCGTGATGGGCAGACAGCGACAACGGGACACCCCGATTCCGCAGGCGCGACTCGACGGCGGCGGGATCGCCGAGATCCGGCCGTCCGACTTCGGAAGCGGATACGAGGTACTCGTCGACGGCACCCCGCAATCACACGTCGACCTCGCGGATCCCACCCAGCTCGCCTTTGAGTACGTCGCCCGCATGGGCGCGGTCATCGACCAGCTTCCCGACGGTCCCGTCACCGCCGTACACCTCGGCGCGGGCGGGCTCACGCTGCCGCGCTACATCGCCCACACGCGCCCCGGATCCCGCCAACAGGTCGTCGAACTCGAGCAGCCGCTCGTCGACCTCGTGCGCGAGCACCTCCCCCTGCCGCGCGAGGCGCGGATCCGCCTGCGATTCGGGGACGCGCGCGAGGGACTCAAGCGCATGCCGCCGGCCCTCGCCGGATCCGTCGGCCTGCTCATCAGCGACGTGTACTCCGGCGCGCAGACCCCCGCGCACCTCACGACCGTCGAGTTCTATCGGGCCGCCGCCGACCTCCTCGCGCCCGACGGGATCCTGCTCGTGAACGTCGCCGACGGATCCGGACTCGCGTTCGCGCGCCGGCAGGCCGCGACCCTGCGCGCGGTGCTCCCGCACCTCGCGATCCTCGCCGAGGTGCAGGTTCTCAAGGGGCGGCGATTCGGCAATCTCGTCCTCGCCGCGTCGGGCAAGCCCCTGCCGACCGACTGGCTGCCGCGGCTCATGGCGGCCGGACCGCATCCCGCGAAGGTCGCCGAAGGCCGCGAGGTCGACACCTTTATCGGCGGCGCGATCCCCGCCACGGACGACGATGCGAGCGCCTCGCCGAAGCCGTCGATGCGCCTGTTCGAGAAGTGATCCGCGCGCCGAGCTCGTTACCAGGTCGTGACCAGGCAGGATAGAAGACCGCATCGCGTGACGCGGAGGAAGGGAGCAGGCGTGGGCTTCATCCAGGGATACGATTCGGAGACCCTGCAGGAGATCGTCGACCGCCCGGGCGTATACGAACGCCTGGCCGAGGTGCGGCGCCAGCGCAGCTTTCCCGCACAGCTCGAACAGGTCTGGCTACTCAAGGTGCTCGGCGAATACGACGAGGCCCTGCAGATCTCCGAGCACACGGTGCGCCTCGCCCGCATGTCGGGCACACGCAAGGACCTCCTGCACGCCCGAGTGCTGCACGCGTCGGTCAACCAGGTCCGCGGTGCGCACGCGCGCGCCGAAGCCGAGCTCACGTCGTGCATCGAAGAAGCCGAGGGGCAGGGATGGCCGCGCATCACCGCGCTGGCCCACTCGCACCGCGGCAAGACACGCTACGACGCGGGCGACTACGAGGGGGCACGCGGCGACTTCAAGCGCGAACTGTTCCTGCGCCAGGAGATGGGCGCCGACGACGATCAGCTCGAGCAGACGATGACGTTCATCGAGGCGGCCGAGCGCAAGCGCTCAACGAACCGCGGCCTCTTCGCCAGCTGACGCCGCGGGCGGGGCGTTGCGGGGGCGGATCCCGACATCCCATTCGCGTCGGGTGTCGGAGGTGCGGATTAGCCTGGAGACGTGTCGGATCTGGATCGCGTGAGGGTGTGGGCGAATGCGCTCATCCGCATGCATCTCGACGAGAGCTGGACCTTCGCGTTCGACAACGCCAAGCGCCGCGCGGGGCTGTGCAACTACACGAAACGGCAGATCTCGGTGTCGCGCTACCTCGCGGCGCGATTCAGCGATGACGACACGCACCAGACGCTGCTGCACGAGGTCGCGCACGCGATCGCTGGGCCTGCCGCCGCGCACGGACCGGCGTGGACACGCGTCGCCCGCGAAATCGGATACGTCGGCGGCACGACGCACAGCCTCGAGACGGCGACCGAGCTGGCTCCGTGGATCGGCACGTGTCCCCAGGGGCACACCGTCTACCGTCACCGACGCCCCACGCGACCGTCGTCGTGCGTGAAGTGCGCGCGGGGCTTCGACCCGCGGTACACCTTCGCGTGGCGCCGCCGCGAGATCACCCACGCCGACCGTCTCGCGGCGCAGACCCCGCGCGACTGACGGCGTCATCCCCGCTCGGTGCGCCCCTTCCCGCCGCGGGGCAACACAACGCAGTCAATCTGGGCGACGAAGACGTGGATACCGGGCACTCTTGTCCGTTCGGTCTCGATCGGTGCACCCCTCCCGCCGCAGGGCAACACAACGCAGTCAATCTGGGCGACGAAGACGTGGATACCGGGCTCTTTTATCCGTTCGGTCTCGATCGACTGCGTTGTGTTGAGAGGCATGCGGCGTCCGAACCAGCGCGCGTCAGGTCCGCGGTGCGCCCCTTCCCGCCGGGCCGACACAGGAGGGCGCCCCGCCGGAAGTCCGTCTGTGCCGTGATTAATGGCACAGCACAACGCAGTCGATTTCGGCGAGAGTGTGCCGGAACCGGACCTACCGGCCCACTCGGCTTCAGATCGACTGCATTGTGTTGGACCGGCGGAGCGCGGACGGTCAGATGCGGGTGGGGTCCGCCTCGGCGTCGACTTCGGCGGCTGCCTTGACGGCGTCGCGGCTTCCCTCCGCGGCGAGCGCAAGACCGGCTCCGCTCGCCGAGACGAGGTGCTTCAGGGCACGGCGCAGCGCGCGAAACCCCTCCGTCGCTACGGCGAGGTCGGGCGCCGAGTGGTCGAGGCCTCGCTCCGACAGCGCGTCGCCGATCGCGCCGGCGGCGAGGTAGTCCTCAACAGCGAATGCACCGTCGTCGCCCGCCAGTACGAGCGCGATGGCGGTGCGCCCTCCACGCGCGACCTGCTCGTCGTACACGGCCCGCGCCGTGGCGGACGCATTGCGCAGAGATCCCGCGAAGACCGTTTCAGCCCGATCCCGAGCTGCTCCTCTGAGCCGCGCATCCTCGCCGATCGCATCGACGACCACCACGATCTCGGCCGGGGCGAGGTCGTCGAGCGCTCGGGCGCCCCACCCGAGTCGCACCTGATACGTCGCCTGAGACCGCGGATCCGTCATCCCTCAAGCCTAGAAGCGTGGGGTCCTCGGTGCACAACGACGCCAGTTCTCGCGCCGGGCACCCGATAACCCGGCGTGTCGGCCGCTCCTGCACAGAATTGGCGTCGTCGTGCAGGTCCACTGGACAGGATGGCTCCATCGTGCTCGACGAGCTGAGCTTGGTGCGGTGAGGACACAACGACGCCAATTCTCGCGCCGCACGCCCGAAAACCCCGCGTGTCGGCCACCCCTGCACAGAATTGACGTCGTCGTGCAGGTGTGCTCGGCTCTCCGGTGCCCGCATACCCTGTGTTCGTGGACACATTGCACGACACCGACCGGCGCGGGTTCGCCTCGGACAACTACGCCGGAGCCCACCCCGAGGTCCTCGAGGCCCTCGCCGCGGCCAATGCCGGGCACGTGAGCGCATACGGCGACGACCCCTATACCGAAGCCCTCCGGGCGCGCTTCGTCGACCTGTTCGGCGACGGCACCGAGGTGTTCCCCGTATTCAATGGCACGGGCGCGAACGTCATCGGCCTGCAGAGCCTCCTCACCCGCTGGGGCGGCGTCATCGCGCCCGCCATCGCACACGTCAACACCGACGAGGGTGGCGCCCCCGAGAAGGTCGGCGGGTTCAAGATCCTGCCGGTGCAGACTCCCGATGCAAAGCTCACTCCCGAGCTCGTCCGCGCCCACGCCGGCTCCCGCGGAGTGCACACGATCGTGCCGCAGGCAGTGTCGATCACGCAGTCGACCGAGCTCGGCACGCTCTACACCGCCCCAGAGATCCGCGCGATCGCCGAGGCGGCCCATGAACTCGGCCTCGCCCTGCACATGGACGGCGCGCGCCTCGCGAACGCGGCGGCCGCACTCGACATGCCCGTGCGGGAGTTCACGCGCGATGCGGGCGTCGACGTCCTGAGCTTCGGCGGCACGAAGATCGGTGCGCTGGGTGCCGAGGCGGTTGTCGTGCTGAACCCCGACGCCGTGACGGGCATCGAGTTCCTGCGGAAGAACACGATGCAGCTGGCGAGCAAGATGCGCTTCGTGTCGGCGCAGTTGCTCGCGTTGCTCGAGGACGATCTGTGGATCCGCGCGGGCGCGCAGGCGAACGCGATGGCGGCACGGTTGCGCAAGGGGATCCAGGAGCGCGGGATCCCCGGCGTCGCCTTCACGCAGAAGACCGAGGCGAACGGCGTCTTCGCGACGCTGCCGGAGGGCGTCGCCGACCGCCTCCGGGAGCATGTGCGCTTCTACGACTGGAACGCCGCGACCGGCGAGGTGCGCTGGCTGACGAGCTGGGACACCCAGGTAGACGACGTCGATCGCTTCGTCGGGCTCATCGCCCGATACTGCGGGTAGGTTCGGCGAACACAACGCAGTCGATTCGGCCCCGGCGACGCCGAAACACGCACGGATCAGCCTGACCGGTCCGAATCGACTGCGTTGTGATGCGCACCGCGGTCAGGTGCCGGCCACCGCAGATTCGCGCGCCCGCCGGCGCGCGATCAGCGACAACGCCACGTCGAGCGCGAGGAATCCGACGAGCGTCCACCCGACGAGCGGCAGGAACAGCCCGACCGCCACGGCGACGGCGGCGACCGCGGCGATGCCCCACCACGGGGCAGCGCGAACGGATCCTCGACGGGGCGGGCTCGCGAATCCGCGCGTCGGCCGCCTGCGCCACCACATGGCGTACCCGAGCACGATCATCGCCGCGATTCCCGCCGCGAGGGCGAGGAGCGCGATCTGGTTCACGAGGCCGAACATCGATCCCATGTGGATGTCGATCCCCCACCGTGAGAGCTTCGCCGCGAGGGGGAAGTCGTCGAAGTCGACCCGGTCGACGACCTCCATCGTGCGGCCGTCGATTGCGACGGCGTCCACCTCTGTGGGGAACGAGCGCTGGATCTCCTGGACGACCCACGCCTCGCCCTCCGCCACGGGCGGCCGGATCTCCACGAGCCCCGTGTCGACGTTCTCGCGCTGCGCGATCGCGAGCACCCCGTCGAAAGTCGCGGGGTTCGCGGCGCGCGGCGCCGGGTTGGCGGCACCGGATCCGCTGGCCGCGGCGCCGTGGCCCGCGTGCGGATCCGCCTCGGGCGCCTCCCCGGACAGGGTGGTCGTCACGCTCGGCGTCGTCCACGACAGCGCCGCGCGCAGATCCGACACATTCGCCCCGGCGTAAGTGGACCAGGTGATCCCCGTCGCCGAGAGGAAGAGCGCGCCCACGAGCACCCATATGCCGATCGAGGCATGCCAGCCGAACAGGCGCCGGTAGCCGCGGTGCTTACGGTTCGGGATCAGGAGGTCGCGCCGGCGACGTGTGCGCACGAACCGCGCGATCCACAACGCGCCGCCCGCGGCCGCGACGATTCCGAGCCAGCTCGCGGCGAGCTCGCTGTACAGCCGCCCCGGATCGTCGAGGAGCAGGTGGCGGTGCAGCTGCGAGATCCAGGTGCGAACGGGCAGCGCGCCGCTCGTGCCGTACACCGTCAGGTCGCCCGTAACGGCGCCGGTTCCGGGATCCACGAAGATCGCCCGCGACTCACTCGGGCCGAGCCCCTCCTGAGTGAACATCACCCGCGTCGTGGATCCCGGAACGGGAGCCGGACGCACCGCCGAGAGCGTCGCCTCGTCACCGATCTCGCCCTCCGCGATCTCGATCTGTTCTGCGAGCGTGAGCGAGGTGGCGGATGCAGGCACCTCGAGCACATCGGCATAGACCACCCGCTCGATCTGCGGTGCGATCGCGTACAGCCCGCCGCTGATGGCGGCGATGAGGATGAAGGGGCCGACGAGGATCCCCGCGAAGAAGTGCAGGCGCACCAGCAGCGGCATGAGCCAGGGCTTCCTCCGTTCGATCGGCGGGGCCTCGGGTGCCTCGGGGACGGTCGCGGTCATGTGCTCGCTCCTGTTTTCGTGAGAATCGTCTCGCCGATGAATCCGCCCTCTTGGCACCCGGGCGGGATGGCGAAGACGGCGGATCCGATCGGCGTCGTCCACTCGTTGAGAAGATCGATCTCGTCGAGCCGCCGCTGGATGGGAATGAACTGCCGTGCGACATCGGCCTGGTAGGACGCGAAGATCAGCCCCGCGTCGGAGATCTCGTCGCCCGCAGCGCCTTCGTCGTAGTTGTAGGCGCGTCGGAAGATCCGCTCACGGCCGTCCCCGCGCGCGCGGCGCATGTGCGAGAACGTCGGGATCACCGGGAACCCGATCGACGAGGTCGCGGTGAAATCGGGTTCGTCGAACTCGTCGGATCCCGTCAGCGGGGCGCCGTTCGACAGCGTGCGCCCGACGGAAGCCTCGCGACCGGGCCGGTCGAGTTCGTCCCACTTATCGAGGTTCATGCGGATGCGTCGCACCACGAGCCCCGTCCCGCCGTCCAGCCAGCCGTCGTCGCTCCACACGACCTCGTCGAAGTCGTCCGTGCCCGGCACGGGATTGACGGTTCCGTCGATCTGGCCGAACAGATTGCGCTGCGTGGTTCCCGGACGCACCGTTCCACGGGCGCGGCGGAATCCCTGCTGGATCCAGCGGACCGAGGCAAACGAGCGTGCGTCCTTCAGCAGCATCCGCGACGCGTGCGCGACGGTCAGCGGATCATCGCTCGCGATCTGCAGCAGCAGATCGCCATCCGAGAGCTCGGCGCGCAGACGATCGACCCCGAAGGAGGGCAGCGGTGCGAGCCAGTCCGGGCCACGGGCCCCCGCTCTCGCGACGAAACCCTGGCCGAAGCCGAACGTGACCGTCAGCCGCGCGGGGTGGACCGCGAGTTCGGGCTCCGAGTCGGCGAGGGCCGCCGCCCCCTGCGTGAGACGCGCGGCGTCGTCGCTGAGAAGCCACATGAGACGCGCGAGCTCCTCCTTCCCGACCCCGTCGCGCAGGTCGAGCGCGACAAAGGCGGCGTGCGCTTGCGGCTCGGTCGCGATCCCGGCCTGATGCGCGCCGTAGAACGCGACGGGCTGACCAGGATCCGCCCCGGGGTCCCCCGCGGAGGCGGGGGCGTCGTCGCGCATGCGCAGGGCGGCGTCGATCCCGACCGCGGCCGCGGCGCCGACACCGGCGACAGCTCCTCCGAGGAGGAACTGCCGCCGGCTCGGACCGCCCGCAGATCGTCGACGCGCGCCCTCAGCGGGCGCTGGCATCAGTGATCCATCTCGGAGTCGTCCTGCTCGTCTCCGACGTACTCTTCGTTCGCGCCCGAGTAGTCCTTCACGGGAGCTTCGAAGGTGTAGGTTGACTCGTCATCGAACGTGAGCGTGATCGACACCTGATCGCCCGCCTCGAGCGGACCCATCAGCTCCATGAGCATGAGGTGGCTGCCGCCGGGAACGAGCTCGAGATCGGATCCAGCCGGGATCCCGAACCCCCCGTCGATCTCACGCATGAGCATCTCGCCTGTCTCCGACTCGACGGTCTCGTGCAGTTCCGTCCGCGCCGCGGCATCCGTCGACGCCGAGACGACCGTCGCCTCATCGTCGCCGGAGTTGACGAGCATGCCGAACGCGCCGGTCATCCCCTCGTCGGCCGACTTGATCCATCCGTCTTCGATCACGACGGAATCGCCCGCGGGCGTGGCGGCAGGAGCATCGGATCCGGAGCAGGCCGCAAGGCCGAATCCCGCGACAATCAGCGCGGCGAAGGAAGTGATGCGGGTGGGAAAAGTGTTCATGGGGTTTCCTTGTCAGGAGTCTTTTGCGGCGCGTCGGATTCGGACGCGCCACGCGACGCGGTGCGGCGTCGCAGGAGCAGGAAGAGCACGAAGAGACCGCCGCCGACGACGGCCCCTCCGAGGGCGACGAGCGCGATGCGCCCCTCGCCGGTGTCGGCGCGGCTCTCGCCGTCCACGGGCGCGGCCGATTCGCCGGACGGTCCGAGGTACGGATCCGCGTCGCCGATCGTGAAGAGGACCGTCCCAGTGATGGGGTGTCCATCTTCCGAGACGACCTGCCAGCGGATCTGATAGCCGGCTTCTGGCATGTCGGCCGCAAGCGGAGCGGTGACGGCGGATCCGTCGATGCGGACTTCGCCCGTCGCCCAGTCGCGGCCGTCGTCGTCGACGACGACCACGACCGCGGTGTTCTGCGCATCGCCGAGCGTCAGCAGCTCGCCCGAGTAGACGAGCGAAACTTCCTCGGGAGCCGTGTCGAGTCGTTCACCGCTGGCCGGATTGCTGTCGATGAGTCGGTCGTGGGCGGACGCGGGCGCGGCCATCGCGAGGATGGCGACGAGCACCGCGACGACGCCCACGACGGATCGTGTGATCCATCGCATGGGTGTGTCCTTGCCCTTCTCGTGGCGCGCGAGCGCGCCTCATCTGATCGTGTGCGCGCCGGATCGGCGCCGCACACGGCGTGCACCGCGCGCGGCAAGGAGGCCGTGCGCGGCGGGGATCAGATCGAGAGGAGCGGTGGTCCGCGGCGCCGGACGGCGGCGAGGAGCACCTGGTGCGATCGGGTGCCGAGGACGAGGGTCCCGAGGTGCAGGCGCGGGGCATCGACCTCGACCGGCAGGGTCACGAGGGCGCGCACGCGGCGCGCGAGGATCCGCGCGATGTCGCGCATCAACGCGAGCGCGCGACGCACTTCGCGCTCACCGCGATGCAGGATCCCGACGGTGATGAGGGCGGCGATCGCGTGGCTCATCCACATGGACGCGTCGGCCATGATCGCGGTCGCTGCGGATCCCTCGACCGTCGGCAGCGCGATCGTCCCGTGATGCTGGTGCCCCGTGGATGCAGCGCCCGACGTGTCGACCGTGCCGAGGACGAACAGCACGTGGAACAGCATTTGGCTGATCCCGACCGAGATCGCGAGGCGCCAGAGCGACAGCTTCCGGCCGGCGAGCAGGGTGCAGACCGTGAAGGAGAGGACCCACGGGACGACGATCCCCAGGGGTCCGGGCAGAGCGCCGCCGCCGCCGATGTGCGAGAGGAGCGCGATGAATGTCGCGACGCTGGACGCCGTGGCGCCGCGCACGACATGAAGGCTGCGAGACCTCTGCACGTGCGTATCATCTCACAGCGCGCGGGGCTCCCCGTCTCGCCACCCCCGGCATCACAACGCAGTCAATCCGGCGCGGCCTGGCGGGATCTGGCCCGTTTCGGCGTTGCCGCGCGCAAATTGACTGCGTTGTGTTTCCGGGAGGGTCAGGCCCCGAACATCGCCGGCGGGCGGGCGGGCTCCGGCGCCTCGAAACGACAGGCGAAGGAGTGCGTCCCCGGGGCGACCTCCACCGGGTCAGAGCCGTCGGGCAGCCGGATCTCGGCCGTCGTCGAGGGCGGAACGGTCACCTCGATCTCGAAGGAGGTTCCGTCGAGCCTCCAGCTGACCGCCGCGTGCCCGTACGGCGTCTCGTGCGTCGCCCGCGCCGACGTCAGGTGGGGCGACGGGATCGGCGCAACGCTCAGGCGGCGGTACCCCGGGGCGGCGGGCGCGAGGCCCGCGACGCGACGGTGCAGGAAGTCGGCGACGGCTCCCAGGGCGTAATGGTTGAACGAGGTCATCTCGCCGGGGTTGATCGACCCGTCGGGCAGCATCGAGTTCCACCGCTCCCACACGGTCGTCGCCCCCATCGTCACGGCATACAGCCACGACGGGCACTCCTTCTGCATCAGCAGCTCCCACGCCGTCGCGCCGTTTCCGGTGTCGGCGAGAGCGTCGGCGACGTGCGGCGTGCCGAGGAAGCCGGATCCGATGCGGTAGTCATCCGCGACGACCTGGCGCGCGAGGAGCTCGCCGGCGTGCGCACGCTGCTCGTCGTCCAGGAGTCCGAAGCGGATCCCGAGGGCGTACGCCGTCTGCGACGGGAACGCCGCGCGTCCCGTCGGCGTGACGTACTCCTCGCGGAATCGCCGCGCGGCGCGCTCGAACAGCGCGCCGTACTTCTCCTCCGCCGCGGGCTCGCCGAGCACCCGCGCTGCGTCGCGCATGATGCGGGCGGTCTGGGCGAGGTAGGCGACCGCCACGGGCTGCCACGGCAGGCGCGCCGCCCAGGGCTGGTCGTCGGGGGCCGCGGAGTCGAGCCAGTCACCGAGCGCGAATCCACCCTCGAACGCCAGGGCCTCGCCGCCACGCGCAGCGAAGCGGTCGGTCCAGGCGGTCATCGACGCCCACTGCCGCCGCAGGATCCCGGCGTCGCCGGTGCGCTCGTAGATCGTCCACGGGACGATCGTCGCGGCGTCGCCCCATCCCGCCTCGGCGTCGAGCGGCGGCAGCTCGTCGGACGCCAGGAAGCTCGGCACGTACAGCGGAACGTTGCCATCGTCGTGCTGATCGGACTCGAGATCGCGCAGCCAGCCTCCGAGCATCCCCGAAGTGTCGTACAGGAACGCCGCCGTCGGGGCGAACACCGCGAGGTCGCCCGTCCATCCGAGGCGCTCGTCGCGCTGCGGGCAGTCGGTCGGCACGTCGAGGAAGTTGCCGCGCATGCCCCACACGACGTTCTCGTGCAGGCGGGTGAGGAGCGGATCCGATGCCTCGAACGTTCCGACGCGCCGCATATCTGTGTGCGTGACGACGGCGTCGAACGCGGCCGGATCCACGTCTCCGGGCCACCCCGTGACCTCGACGTAGCGGAAGCCGTGGAAGGTGAAAAGGGGCTCGTACTCCAGCGGATCCCCGGCCGAGACGATCTCATCGGTCGCGCGCGCGGCGCGCAGCGGACGGGTTCCAAGCTCACCGTTCTCGAGCACCTCGGCGTGGCGGAGCGTGACGACGGATCCCGGATCCAGCGCCGGCACGCGCACCCGAACGCGGCCGACGAGGTTCTGCCCGAAGTCGAGAACGGTGCGGCCGGACGGGGTCGTGATGACCTCGGCCACGGGCAGCGTCTCGGTGCGACGCACGGGCGGGCCGTCGGGGTGCACGAGCGTCGTCACGTCGAAGGGCACGGGCGTCGCCGCGCTCCAGTCGCCGTCGTCGAAGCCCGGCTCGTCCCATCCGCCGAGCACGCGCCGCGCGTCGAAGGTCTCGCCCATGTACAGATCGGCGCGCGTGACGGGTCCGAGCGTCGAACGCCAGGATCCGTCCGTTCCGCGCACGACGACGGATCCGTCGGCGAGGCTCGCCTCGAGCTGCACGAGCGCGGCGGTCGTGTCACCGTAGATCTCGCGCTTGCCACCGAAGCCGAGATATCCGCGGAACCAGCCATCGGCGAGGTGCACACCGATCGCGTTGGTGCCGGGATGGACGAGGTCCGTGACGTCCCACGTGCGGAAACGCAGACGCTCGGCGTACGTCGTCCACCCCGGGTGCAGCACGTCGTCGCCGACGGTGGATCCGTTGAGGCTGAGAGTCATGACGCCGTGCGCCGTCGCGCGGATCCGCGCCTGGACGACGCCGTCCGGCAGCTCGACCTCGCCGCGCAGCAGAGCCGCGGGCTCGCCGCCTTCGCCGGCCTCCGGCAGGCTCGGCGCGACGAGCGACGCTTCCCAGAGCGATGGATCCAGCAGCCCCGCCTCGATCGCGAGGGGCGCGCTCCAGTCGCTCGCAGACCCGTCCTCGCCCCAGACGCGCACACGCACCTCGCGCCGCTCGCGGCTGGCGAGCGGGGAGAACGGCCAGGCGACGAGAACCTGCTCGGCGGAGTCGACGCGACCCGTCGTCTCCTCGCCCGAGGCCAGCTCGTACGCCGCCTGCCGCCAGCCGGGGATGTCGGTGTCGGTCACCCAGGACAGGCGCGGCGCGGCCTCGCCGATGCCGAGCGGCTCGGTGTGATGCTCGGCGGACAGGCGGGTGATGGAGATCATCGGAGGTCCTCTCGGAAGTGTCGAATGCACAACGACGCCAATTTTGAGTTGGCCGGGTGCCCGAAGCCCGTGTTTCCGCGGACGGCAGCAGAGCACACCGCAGAATTGGCGTCGTTGTGCATCGGGGAGGGGTCAGGTGTCCTTGCGTTCCCAGGCGGAGAGCGCGGGGACGTCGAGAGCGAAGCGGGTCTCGAGCCACGCCGCGGCCTGGCGGAACCAGTCGGCGGCACGGGGCTCGATGTCGCCGCGGGATCCGGCGCTCGCCTGCGTCGCGAGCGAGAGCCCGTGGCGGCCCTTCTCGTACACGTGCAGCTCGTACGGCACGCCGACGTCGGCGAGACGCTCGGCGAAGCGCATGCTGTGCCGCGCCGGAACGAGGGTGTCTCCCGCCGTGCCCCAGAGGAATGACGGCGGGGTGTTCTCGTCGGCGACCAGCGCGGGGCTCGCCGCGACGAGGGCCTCCTGCGAGGGTGCGCTCGTGCCGAGATACGCGGTGGCGATGGCCAAGCGCATCGTCCGCTCCATGTCGGCCATCTCGCCGGCGCGCTCGACGACGTCGACGTAGTCGGTGACCGCGTACGCCGCGATGAGCGCCGCGGGCCGCAGGCCCTCGCCCACGGCGTCCGTGATGACGGGCTTGTCCCAGTGCGTCGCATACATCGACGCGTTGTGCCCGCCCGCCGAGAAGCCGCACACGGCGATGCGGTCGACGTCAACCGACCACTCCCCCGCGTGCTCGCGGATCTCTCGCATCGCGAGCCCCACGTCGACGAGCGGATTCGGGTACTGCGATCGCTCGCGCGGCTCGATCGCCCGCGTGAAGTCGACCTCGCCGTACACCGAGTACCGCAGCACGAACGCGTGATAGCCGAGCGACGCGAATGCCATCGCGATGGGCTCACCCTCGCGGTCGGAGCAGCTGAGATACCCGCCGCCCGGCAGGATCAGCACGGCGGGGCGCGCGGCCCCGCCGAGCATCTCGGCCGAGTCGTCGAGCACATAGGTGGTCAGCGTGACATCGTCGCGTCCCTCGCGGAGGGGAATCCGTTCGATCTTCATGTTGCCTCACGGTATCGGCGAACCGCGTCGGCGTAGACGCCGGCACTCGGCTTCGGGGTGCGCACGAAGGTCTCGCGGTCGACTTCGACGAGCCCGAGCTTGGATCCGTATCCGAAGATCCACTCGAAGTTGTCCATGAGCGTCCAGTGGCAGTAGCCGAGGATCGGCGTGCCGCGCTCGGCCTCGATCGCGAGCTCGGCGAGCGAAGCAGGGATGAAGTCGGCGCGCACGGCGTCGTCGTCGGTCTGGATCCCGTGCTCGCTCACGAGCACGGGAACGCCCGCGACCTCGTGCGCGTAGCGGGCTGCGCCCGCGACCGATGCGTGCGAGATGACCGTGCCCATGCCGTTGCGCGGACCGTCGGGGAACACCTCGCCGTCGGGCCCGTGCCACACGCGCTCGTAGTTCTGCACGCCGATGAAGTCGTCGCTGCGCGCCTCACGCAGCCAGAACTCGTAGACCTGCTCGCGCTTGGCGTCGCGACGCTGTTCGCCGCCCGCCATCGCGATCTCGTCGCCGATCGCGATCGAGACGCCGACGGGGAGGTCGGGTCGACGCGCCTTGATCGCCTGCTTGCCGGCACGGTGGGCGCGGAGGAAGCCGTCGCGCAGCAGCTCCTGATCGTCGGCGGGGATGATGTTCGCCGCGTAGTAAGAGTCGCTGCCGGCGTCCTTCGCCGCCTGCGCGAGCATCGCGCGCTTGGCCTGCTCGACCTCGGGCGGCATGTGCCCGAGCGCCTGCAGCACCTGTTCGAGGTTCGGCTCGTTGAGCGTGATGGCCATGCCGATCCGGTCGCCGATGCGTTCCATCACGCGGTCGCAGTGCGCCGCGAACAGCTCGGGCGCTTCCGGCCCGATCCAGGATCCCGACGCCGCGAACCAGTGCGGCGCCGCGAAGTGGCAGAAGGTGATGAGGGGCGTGATGCCCCGCTCAAGCGCGCCGTCGACGACCTGCTCGTAGTGGTCGAGCGCGGCGGTGTCGATGACGCCGCGCTCCGGCTCGATCCGCGCCCACTCGACGCTGAACCGATAGGCGTTCAGCCCCATGTCGCGGACGATGTCGAGATCCGTCTCCCACATCTCGTAGGCGCGGCACGCGGGTCCGCTCGGCTCGCGGAAGATCGTCGGCGATGTGTGCTCGAGCGTCCAGATATCACTGTGGACGTTGTCGCCCTCGTTCTGATGCCCGGCGCTGGCGACGCCCCAGTAGAAGTCGGTCGGGAAGGTCATTTCTCTCCTTGCAATGCCCTGCGCTCGGCGCGGCGCTTCTCCTGTGCCACCGGGTCGGGCACAGGAGACGACAGCAGCAGACGCTGCGTGTAGGGGTGTTCGGGGTGGGACGTCACCGCGTCGCCGTCTCCGAACTCGACGATCTCGCCGCGGCGCATGACGGCGACGCGGTGCGCCATCTCGCGCACGACGGCGAGGTCGTGCGAGACGAACAGGTAGGCGACGCCCGTGCGCTCCTGGATCTCGAGGAACAGATCGAGCACGCGCGCCTGCGTCGACAGGTCAAGCGCCGAGACGGGCTCGTCGGCGACGATGAGCTTCGGATCCAGCGCGAGGGCGCGGGCGATCGCGACGCGCTGCCGCTGACCGCCGGAGAAGTCGCGCGGGCGCCGCTCGATCGCGTCGCCCGGCAGCTGGACGACGTCGAGCAGCTCGCGCACGCGGGCGGTCGCCTCGGCCTTCGGCGTCTGGCGCGCGACGAGGGGCTCCGTGAGGATGTCGCCGATCGTCATGGTCGGATCCAGCGACGAGTACGGATCCTGGAAGACGACCTGCAGCTCGCGCCTCAGCTCGCGGCGCCGCTTCGGCGTCGGGTGGCTGATGTCCTCGCCCGCGTAGGTGATCGTCCCGGAGGTGACGGGCGCGAGACCGAGGATCGCGCGCCCGATCGTCGACTTGCCGGATCCGGATTCACCGACGAGACCGACGGTCTCTCCCGCGCGGATGTCGAGCGAGACGCCGTGCACGGCGCGGAACGGCTTCGCGCGGAACCCGCGCCCGGGGTACTCGACGACGAGATCGTCGACCGTGAGGAGGCTCATGCGTCGCTCCCTTCCTCGAGCGGCTGGCGCGGCTGGCCGCGCGGCACCGATCGGAACAGGCTCTGGGTGTACTCGTGCTGCGGATCGGCGAACACGCTCCGGCACGGCCCGGTCTCGACGATCGCGCCGTGCTGCATGACCGAGACGTGGTCACAGATGTCGGCGACGACGCCGAAGCTGTGGGTGACGATGAGGACCGACATGCCGCTCTTCTCACGCAGATCGCGCAGCAGATCGAGCACCTCGGCCTGCACCGTCACGTCGAGGGCCGTGGTCGGCTCGTCGGCGATGAGCAGATCGGGCTCGGTGGCGACGGCCGCCGCGATGAGCACGCGCTGCGCCATGCCGCCCGAAAGCTGGTGCGGATACGCAGCGAACGTGCGCTCGGGATCCGGGATCCCGACCGTCGCGAGCAGGTCGAGCGCCTTCTTCTTCGCGTCGGCCTTCGACATCCCGTGCACGACGCGGAGCGGATCCGTGAACTGATCGCCGACCGTGAAGGCGGGGTCGAGGTTCGACATCGGCTCCTGCGGCACGTAGGCGATGCGGGATCCGCGCAGCCGATTCATCTCGCGCGGCGACAGCGCCGTGAGCTCCTGGCCGTCGAAGCGGATGGATCCGTTCACAACCTGGCCGCCGGTCGCGAGCAGGCCGAGCACGGCGAACGCCGTCTGCGATTTGCCGGATCCCGACTCGCCGATGAGCCCGTGCACCTGCCCGCGACGGACCGTGAGGTTCGCGTCGTGGACGACGGTCTTCCAGCCCTCGTCGCCCGGGTAGGCGACGGCGAGGTTCTCGATCTCGAGGAGCGGATCCGCCTGGCCGTCGTCCTCATGGACGATCGCCTTCTCGGGGGCGCGCTCGGCTCCCCAGGGCGCGCGGGCGGCCTTCGCGGATCCGTGGGATCCCTCGAGCTCGTCGCGCAGGGCCGTTCCGAGCAGGACGAGCGCGATCATCGTCAGGCCGAGCGCGAGCGCCGGCCAGAGCACGAGCTGGGGCGCTCGGGTGAGCTGGTAGAAGCCCTCGCTGAGCATCTGTCCCCAGGTCGGGGTGTCGGGCGAGCCGAGGCCGAGGAAGTCGAGCGCGGCCATCATCCCGATACCGCCCGCGATGATGCCGGAGGTGAGCAGGATGATCGGCGCACGCACGGCCGTGAGCACGTGGCGGCCGATGATCGCCGGGGTCGTGAGCCCGCTCGTGCGCGCCGCGTCGATGAAGAGCTCGTTCCGCACGGCTCGCACCGAGTTGTAGACGACGCGGTAGTAGGTGGGGGAGATGATCGCGCCGAAGAGCGCCATCGTCAGCCACATCGACGGCCCGAAGGCGGCGCGCGCCGCGAGCAGGACGACCATGCCCGGCAGCGACATCGTGAGTGACGTCAGCCAGGAGGCGGCGGTGTCCGTCCAGCCGCCGAAATAGCCCGCGATGAGTCCGCCCGTCACGCCGATGACGGCCGCGACAATCGCGACGACGAGGCCGCCCGCGAGCGAGTAGGTCGTTCCGATGATGAGGCGCGAGAGCACATCCCGCCCCGCACTGTCGGTTCCGAGCGCGTGCCCGTCGCCCGGTTCGCCGAACACGTTCCGCACATCGGTGACCGTGGGATCCATCGGTGCGAGCCACGGTGCCGCGAGCGCGACGAGCGCGACGAGCGCGAGGAAGACGATCGAGGGCGCGCCCAGCGGGTGGCGCACGAGGCGCGCGAGAACGTGGTCGCTGCCGCCCGTGCGGGCGATCGTGGTGACGAGGGTCGTGGTCATGACAGCCTCACCTTCGGGTTGATGACGCCCTGAAGCAGGTCGACGATGAGGTTGACGACGATGACCATCGCGCCCATGACGAGCACGATGCCCATCATGAGCGGCACATCGCCCTGCGTCGTGCTCGTGAGCGTGATGGGGCCGAGGCCGGGGATCGAGAAGATCTGCTCGACGACGACGGCCGCCGAGAGGATGATGACGAACTGCAGGCCGAGCACGCTGAGCGCGGGGCCGCCCGCGTTGCGGAGCACGTAGCGGTAGACGACGCGCTTCTCGGGCAGGCCGCGGCTGCGCAGCGTGCGCACGTGATCGCGGCCGAGAACGTCGAGGACGGATCCGCGCACCTGCTGGGCGACGCCGCCGACGGATCCGATCGCGAGCGCGAGGATCGGAAGCGTCACCGACTGCAGCCAGCCTCCCGGCGAATCGGTGAACGGTGTGTACCCCGTCGCGGGGAACCAGTCGAGCTGCACCGCGAAGAGGAGCACGAGCCCGACGGCGATGAGAAAGCCGGGGATCGCCTGGCCGAGGACCGCGAGGATCTGCACGACCCGGTCGAGGGCGCCACGGCGGGTGGCCGCGACGACGCCGAGGACGACACCGAAGATCCCCGTGAGCAGGACGGATCCGATCGCGAGAATCACCGTGACGCTCGTGCGGTCGAAGACGGTCGCGCCGACGGGCTGTCCCGTGAACCAGGACCGCCCCATGTCGCCCGTGACGAGCGCCGCGGCCCATGCCGCGAACTGCTCGACGAGCGGCCGGTCGAGGCCGAAACGCTCTTCGACGATCGCCACCTGCTCGGGGCCTGCGGTCTGGCCCGCGATCTGCTGCGCGATGTCGGCGGTTCCCATCCGGAGCAGGAAGTACGCGGCGATCGCGAGGACCATCAGCAGCACTGCGCCGGACGCGATGCGTTTGAGGAGAAAGTTCAGCATGTCTCAGCCTTCGTCGGAGGGGGCGGGGCGCAGCACGCGCCCCGCCACCCGGTCGATCACTCGGGAACGATGTCCCACAGGTTCGGAACGGCCTGACCGACCTTCTGCGTGGCGGTCGTGCCCGGGGCCGTGACGATGACCCCGTCGACGCGATAGATCGGCGCGAACCACGCCTGCTCCACGAGGTACTCGTTCATCTCCTGCGCTGCCGCGTCGGCATCCTCGCCACCGTGGCGCATGCGCTCGGCAAGCTCCTGCACCGTCGGGTCGGTGACGTGCTGCACGTTCCACGCGGCGCCGGGGGCGACGGCCTGCTCATAGGTCTGCCATGCGAGCGCTTCCTGGTTCAGCCCGAACTGGAACGCGCCCCACTTGCCGCCGAGCAGATCGCCGATGAACGTCGACCCGACCTCGTCGGCGACGAGCGTGATGTTCGACTCCGCGAGCATGCCCGAGACGAGCTCGTAGTCCGACGCCGGCGTGAAGCTCGTCTTGGGCTGCACGATCTCGACACCGTCGGGGTAGCCCGCCTCCGCGAGCAGCTCCTTCGCCTTCTCGGGATCGTAGGGGTAGCGATCCTCGAGATCCTCGTCGTACGCCTCGGTGTCGACACCGAAGATCTGGGTGGTCGGCTCGCCGTGTCCGCTCTCGATCGCCTCAAGGAGCGCATCGCGGTCGAGCGCGTAGTTGATCGCCTGGCGGACCTTCACGTCGCCGAGCGCTTCGTTGACCGTGCCCTCGCGGTCGGAGAGGATGAACCCCTTCCAGTTGACCGGCGCATGGTGCGCCGTGTATCCGGCAGCCTCCGCGTCGGGCAGCTGCGAGACGCTGTTCAGGTTCGAGTAGTCGACCTGGCTGTCGCGCAGGGCATTCTGCGTCGCGGTCGCGTCGGCGTAGAAGTTGATCGTGATCGAGTCGTAGTGCTGGGTCGACTCGTCCCAGTAGTCCTCGCGCGCCGTCAGCTCGTAGCGGGATCCGGGAATCGACGCCTCGAGATCGAGGACGTACGGACCGGATCCGATGGGCGTCGTCGCGGGATCGGTCGCGGCCGGGGACCCGACGACGCCTGCGTTCTGCGCGAGGTAGGCCTCGAGCCCAGGGTTGGGCTGCGAGAGCGTGATCGCGATCGTGTCCTCATCGACGGCCTCGACCGCGTCGACATCGGAGAGGTTGCCCGCGTTGGGTGCGGCCCCGTCTCGATAGGCGAGCACGCTCTCGGCGGCGACCTCGGCGGTCAGCTCCTCGCCGTCCGAGAAGGTGACGCCGTCACGCAGATCGAGCGTCAGCGTCGTCCGGTCGTCGTCCCACTCCCACGTCTCGGCGAGCCCGGGCTCGATCTCTCCTTCGGCGTTCATCCGCAGCAGGGTGTCGTAGACCGCCTGGAAGAAGAGCGCCTCGTTACCCCACGACCCTTCCGCGGGGTCCCAGGTCGAGACGTCGACGACCGCACCGAGACGGAGGTTCCCTCCGTCGTCGGACGAACCGTCGCCCGCCGATCCGTTCGATCCGCTGTCCGACCCGCCGGAGCAAGCCGTGAGAGTCAGTGCTGCGGCGGCCGCCACAGCGATTCCTGTGATCCGTCGATGCATCGTCGCATTCCTCTTTCACCGTCGAAGGCGCCGCGGGGATCCGCAGCTGAGGTGACGCTAGCACCAAAACTTATAGCGCTCAACATTTTCAATTTCGGCGAATTGCAACATTTTCATCACGCCGCCTGCTACCGTCGGCTCACATGAGTGGCTCACAGGTCGAGTACCGTCGCGGCGAGTACCGGAAGTCCGCCGCGCGGCGCGAGCAGATCCTCGAAGCGGCCTTCGCCGTGTTCTCCGAGCTGGGTTACACGGCGAGTTCGGTCAGCGAGATCTCCCGCCGCGTCGGCATGACGCAGACGGGCGTCCTGCACCATTTCAAGGGCGGCAAGACGGCCCTGCTGCAGGCCGTGCTCGACCGACGCGATGAAGAAGCGCAGCGCATCATCTCGGACAAACGGGGCATCGAGTTCCTGCGCTCACTCGCGCGAATCACCGAGACGCAGCTCGACAAGCGCGGCATGATCCAGGCCTACCGGATGCTGTCGACCGAAGCGATCAACCCCGACCACCCGGCCCACGAGCACTTCCGCGAGCGCCAGCAGATGGTGGTGAGGGGCGTCGAGAAGGCGTTCCGCGAGGCTGCGGAGGATGGAGACGCCCCCGCCGACCTCGATGCCCGCGCGGCAGCGCTCTCGTCACTCGCGATGACGGAAGGCCTCGAGGTGATGTGGCTCAACGGCTTCGACGTCGACATGGTCGCAGGATCCCGCCGCCACATCCAGCAGTTCCTGACGACCGAGCTCTGACCCGCCTCTCAGCATCACAACGCAGTCAATTCGGCACGACAGGGGCGAGAACAGGCCGAAGTGCGCCGCTGCGGGCCGGATTGACTGCGTTGTGTTGGAACAGCCACACTCTGCGTGCTGTGCTCCAGCGCACCCCCTGAGCGCGGCGCCCCCAACACAACGCAGTCGATTCGGCGGAGAGGTCGCCGAATCGGGCCGGATCCGTCTTCTCCAGCCCAGATCGACTGCGTTGTGTTGGAGCAGCCCTCATCCCCACACGGAGCGGGCGCCGGCCTCACCGATGAGGATCACGAGGACGGTGCTGCCCACCGCCACCACGATCGCGGCCGCGGCGAGCGCGACGGTGATCGCGCGGTGCGACACCGGGGGCCGCTCGCCGCGCGGCGCGGGGCGCCACCGGAACCACGCCCACTGCGCCACCGCGACGACGGCCAGCGCGATCGCCCACGGCGGGAGCATCCGGGCGAGGTCCTCGTGCGCGAGCACGGACGGCACCGGGCCGACATCGGCCTTCAGCGATTCCCCGGAAAGGAAGGTGAGGGGCATCAGCACCAGCACAACCAGGGCGAGGCCGGGCGTCACGACACCGAGTCGCCGTCGCGCGGCCGGCCAGATCGTGCCGACGACGAGCGCGAGCGCCGCAAGCGGCAGCAGCACGACGACGGCGTGAACGATGAGGGGATGCAGCGGCAACCCCATGACGTCGAGCTCGGTGAGGTCCATACTCGTGACACGAGCCCGCGCCCGCTCGAGTTCAGGTGAACCCCTGCGGGCCCCGCCTCGTGTCACCACAGGAGGTGGCAGATGCCGGACGACGACGCCGAGCGACTGGGCGCGCTCTTCGACGCCCATGCGGCGCCCGTGCGCCGATACGTCGTGCACCTCACGGGCGATGCGGCGGGTGCCGACGACGTCGTCCAGGAGACCCTGCTGCGGGCCTGGCGCACACCGAAGATCCTTGCCGAGGATCCGTCGTCCGTACGCTCGTGGATGTACACCGTGGCGCGGCACCTCGTCGTCGACGAGGCGCGCAGCGCGCACGCCCGGCATGAGAACGCCGTCGCGGATCCGCCCGACACCGCCGTGCGCGACGCGACGGACGCCGTCTTCGACGCGATCCTCATCGAGGAGGCACTCTGCTCGCTGAGCGACGCACACCGGATCGTCGTCGTCCGCGCCTACTACGGCGGATGCACCGTCGCCGAGATCGCGGCCGAACTCGACGTGCCTTCCGGCACCGTCAAATCACGCCTGCACTACGGACTGCGCGCCCTGCGCCTCGCGCTGCAGGAGAAGGGAGTGACGCGATGAGCCACCAAGAGCTCGCCGAGTGGGACGCCGCGTATGTGCTCGGGGCGCTCAGCCCGGCCGATCGCGCGCGATTCGAGGAGCACCTCGAGGAGTGCGGTCCCTGCCGCGCCTCCCTCACCGAGCTCGCGCCGCTGCCGGGGCTGCTGTCGCGCGTCCCGCGCGAGCGCGCGGAGGGGCTCGCCGCCGTCGGCGCGGATCCCGCAGGAGCCGCGGGATCCGATACGAACCCGACGGATCCGGACCACGCACATGCAAGCGTCGCGGGGCCTTCGGATACAGACGCGGGCGAGAACCTCCGGACCGCGCAGGGCGCGCACGACACGAGCGCGAATCCGGTAAGCATGGACGAAGTGCGAGGGCGTCCGACGGGTGCGCACGCACGGTCCCTGGGCGCTGTCCGGAAGGTGAATCCGTTGGAACCGGCGGTCCCGGGCAACGACGCGGACGCCCGCGCGCGGATCGTCGACTTCGCCAGCGCGCGTCATCGCCGCCGCCGCGTCGTCGGTGCGGTCGTCGGCGCGGCCGCGGTCGTGGCGCTCACTGCCGCGATCGCGATTCCGCTGCTGGTTTCGGGCGGCAGCCCCGAGGATCCGCCGGGCGACACGCTCGCGCTCGAGGCCGTCGTCGACGTGCCGGTCTCGGCGTCCGTCGCCCTCACCGACGTGCCGTGGGGTACGCGCGTCGACATGACATGCCGCTACGAGCAGATGCCCGGTGCCCCGGCCGACGGATGGGGATACGCCCTCGTCGTCGTCGCGGCCGACGGCACGGAGAGCGAGCTGTCCACGTGGCGCGCGTATGCCGGATCCACCGCCGAACTCAGCGCCGGAACGGAGCTCTCACCCGACGAGATCGCCTCGATCGAGGTGCGCTCGATCGCGAACGACGCCGTGCTGCTGCAGGGCGATCCGGCGGATGCGATCGGAGAGTGAACTCTCCGGCGAGGCACGTCGTGTTCCCCATGACGGACCATCGAGGTCCGGGTCGAGGAGACACGTCATGAATTCCATCGCAAGATCAGCCGCCGCGGGCGCCGCGATCGCGCTGGCGATCGGGCTGTCCGGATGCGGCGACATGTCCGGAACGTCGGGCGGCGGCTACGGGGCCCCCGCCGAGGACGAGCCCATGGACGATATGCAACAGACCTCACTCTCCACCGCTCAGTCCGATCTCGGCGAGATCGTCGTCGACGGTGAAGGCCTCACGGTGTACATGTTCGATCAGGACACGCAGGGCTCGGGCGAGAGCACGTGCGAGGGCGACTGCCTCGAGAACTGGCCCCCGGTCACGACCGAGCAGGATGCGACGGATGTCGCCGTCTCCGGCGTCACGGGCGAGATCGGCACGATCACGGGCACCGACGGATCCACCCAGCTCACCCTCGACGGCTGGCCGCTGTACTACTTCGCGGGCGACGCCGAGCCCGGCGACGTGGCCGGCCAGGCCGTGGGCGAGATCTGGTGGGTGCTGGCGCCCGACGGCGGCGTCGTCCGGGAGTGACCCCGACCGCCACATCACAACGCAGTCAATACGAGCGGCGAACCGCCCAGATCCCCCTCCGGGGCACTTCCCGCCTCAGATTGACTGCGTTGTGTGTTGGGCTGCTCGCGTATTGCGCGGGGCCCCACATCACAACGCAGTCAATCTGTCGCATGAGGCGGTGGCTCCACCCCGTCAGCGCCGGCGGCGTCGCGCTTTGACTGCGCCGTGTTGCTGGGGTCCGCGGACGAGGAGCCCGGATAGAGCGTCCAGGAGGAGCCCCGACTCCCAAGAGAGCTGGTTCGCCGTCGGCCTGAGCGTGGTGTACCCGAGCCTCGCGGCCGCGAGGTCTCGACGCCGATCGCGCTCCTGCATTTCCCACCCGCCGTGAAAGGCCCGGCTGTCGCACTCGACGATGATCCATCCGTCGACCACGAGATCCACACGCCCGACGCCCGCGATGTCGACCTGCAGCTCGACGCTGACGCCGAATGTGCGACAGAGCAGGCGGGCGAAGGTCTCGGGTCCCGCCTCGGCTCGTCCGTCGATGGCCGCGCGGATAGAGTGCCGGCGCAGCGGGATCATGGCGAAGACCGCGTCGAGCTGGTGCTCAGAGATGAAGCCGGTGTTCAGGGCGGAGTCGAGCGTCGCGATCGCGGGGCGTACGGGCTGACAGCCGACGGCCCGAGCGAGAGCGTGCACGGGATCCGCGAACAGAGAGTCGGCGTCCGATGGGTCGTCCCGCCAATGTACGACGATGCGGTGAGCCGTTCGGTCGAGCGGTGTGCCTCGCCGCCTGGGGGAACGGAGTCGGGAGCGATGGCGCGGGATCTGCACATGAAGCGAATCCTCCGCGGCGAACACATAGACATCGTTCTCGCGCAGCATCGACACGCAGTCGACCCGTCCGCCGACCCGCGCCGCACGCAGCACGCGATCCGAGTATTCACGTCGGACGTACACGTCTCGCCGCGCGTGGAAGAGGAGCCCGACGTCGACGCTCGCGCGGATGGTCTCACGCGTCATCCCGTCGGCACGTAGGTCTTGATACGAGTAGCTGCGCGGGATCTCCATGCTGGTCATGCCCCGAAACAGTGCTCTGTTTCGCCGTGCCGTGCAGGCGCTGAACCCCCGATTGTGGAGAAATCCGCCACATTCGGCGAATGTGAGCACGCTGACCTGCCATCACAACGCAGTCAATCCGACGCCAGGAAGGCCCGATCGCGCCGCTGCCGGCACGATCCGCACGGATCGACTGCGTTGTGTTGGAAGGGGGTGGAATCAGAGGATGACCGGACGGCGCTGTGTGAGCCACCGCAGCTTGCCGGCCCACAAAACACAACGCAGTCAATCCGACGCCGGGAAGGCCCGATCGCGCCGCTGCCGGCACGATCCGTACGGATCGACTGCGTTGTGTTGGGAGGGGTGGGGCTCAGCGGGCGACGAGGTCGCTTGCGCCGCCCGCGACGACCGGCACCTCGTAGCGGCGCGGGTTGCCGAAGCGGTGCGCCATGATCGACACGGCCTGCTCGCGCACGAACGGAAGCATCTCGACGCGTCCGGCCGACGTGACGTCGTGGCCGTAGATCGCGATGTTCGGCTCGCCCTTCGTCGCCTCGATGATCGGATCCGCGGATCCTCCGATGAGGCGGATCCGCGCCCCCGTCTCCGTGTACGACGCGGCACGCGCGGACCACGCTTCAGCGTCCTCGACGTGCGCGGCGACGCCGGCCTCCGCGAGGTACTCGCGCACCTCGCGCGGCAGCGGCTCGGCGCTCGAGACCGTGATGGGGGCGCCGATCCGCACACCCGCCGCGACGACGCGCACGAGCTCTGCGATGCGGGATCCCTCGTACCGCACGGTTACGGCCGTCGGCACGTAGCGCAGTACGTTCTGCTCGAGCTCGAGGCCCTGCACATCGCGCGCCACGCCGAACTCGTCGTGCCATGCGGCGATGTCGGTTCCCAGCGCCGTCTCGAGCCACTCGCGGTCCTCCGCGGGCACCGCCTTGGCGGCGCGGCGCACGGCCGCGTCTCGTGTGACCTCGCCCTCGACCGGCGCGTCGGTCCAGGTGCCGAGCCCGAAGAGGTAGCTCGGGCCGCCGGCCTTCGTGCCGGCGCCGACCGCCGACTTCTTCCAGCCACCGAAGGGCTGACGCTGCACGATCGCGCCCGTGATGACGCGGTTGACGTAGGCGTTGCCGGCCTGGATGGATCCGAGCCAAGTCTGGATCTCGTCGACGTCGAGCGAGTGCAGGCCCGAGGTCAGGCCGTATTCGACCGCGTTGACGATCTCGATGGCCTCCTCGAGCGTCTCGGCCTCGATGATGCCGGCGACGGGACCGAAGTACTCGGTCATGTGGAACTCGCTTCCGGGCTTCACGCCCTCGCGCAGGCCCGGCGTCCACAGCGCGTCGCCGAGCTGCTTCGGTTCGAGCAGCCACTTCTGCCCCGGCTCGAGCTCGGTCAGGCCGCGCAGCAGCTTGCCCTCGGCGGGCGCGATGACCGGCCCGATGCGCGCACCCTCGGTCCAGGGCATGCCTACCTCGTAGCCCTCGATCGCGTCGAGCAGCTGGCGACGGAACCGCTCGCTCTTCGCGACGGATCCGACAAGCACGATGAGCGATGCGGCCGAGCACTTCTGGCCCGCGTGGCCGAACGCCGAGTAAGCGGCGTCCTTCGCGGCGAGGTCGAAGTCGGCACTCGGCGTGACGATGAGCGCGTTCTTGCCGCTCGTCTCCGCGAGCAGCGGCAGTTCGGGACGGAACGAGCGGAACAGCTCGGCCGTCTCGTAGGCGCCCGTGAGGATCGCCTGGTCGACCGTCGGGTGCGACAGCAGCTGGGATCCCAGCTCGCGCCCCTCGAGCTTCACGAGGCGCAGGACGTCGCGCGGGACGCCTGCCTCCCAGAGCGCCTCCGCGATGACGGCACCGGTGCGGGCCGCCTGGCGTGCGGGCTTGAAGACGACGGCGGATCCTGCGGCGAGCGCCGCGAGGACGCCGCCTGCGGGGATCGCGGCGGGGAAGTTCCACGGCGGGATGACGGCCGTCACCTTTGCGGAGGTGTACTGGGCTCCGTCGACGTCGGCGAGTAGCTCGGCGCTGCGGGCGTAGAAGTGCGCGAAGTCGATGGCCTCGCTCACCTCGGGGTCGCCCTGCTCGACCACCTTGCCGCACTCGGATCCCATCACCTCGAGCAGGTCGGCGCGGTGCTTCTCGAGCGCGTCACCGGCACGGTGCAGGATCTCGACGCGCTCGGCGAGGGGGCGCGCGGTCCACGCCTCGGCGGCCGAGGCGGCGTCCTCGATGAGCCCGTCGAGCGCCTCGGGCTCGCGGATCGTCGCGTCCGCGAGAGTCGCGTTCCCGAGCTCGGACGCCTCCATGCGCGACCGGATCCCCGCGGCCCATTCGCGGTTCGCGGCGACGGCCGGATCCGTGTCCGGGGTGCCGTGGAACTCGCCACGGGGCCCTTCGGGCTGCGGCTGCGAGCGATCCATGACGCGGTTCGGCGTCGGCACCTCGGTCGGCATCATCTCGATCGAGGTGAGGAAGCGCTCCTTCTCGCGCTGGAAGAGCCGCTCGTCGCGGTCGAGGTCGAACACGGCCGACATGAAGTTGTCGGAGCTCGCGCCCTCTTCGAGACGGCGGATGAGGTATGCGATCGCCACGTCGAACTCGTCGGGGTGCACGACGGGCGTGTAGAGCAGCAGCTCGCCGACGTCGCGGCGCACGACCGCGGCCTGCTGCGTCGCCATGCCGAGGAGCATCTCGAACTCGACGCCCGATCCCGGCTCGATGCGGATGCCGCGCTTCTCGGAGAGGAGCTTCGCGAGCGCGATGTCGAAGAGGTTGTGGCCCGCGATGCCGATGTGCACATTCGCGATGCGCTCGGGCGTGAGGGCGTAGTCGAGCACCTGCTTGTACCCGGCGTCGGTGTGCTGCTTGGTCGGCCACGTGGCCATCGGCCAGTCGTGGGTTTCGGCGTCGACCTGCTCCATCGGCAGGTTCGCGCCCTTGACGACGCGCACCTTCACGGGGGATCCGCCGTTCGCGACGCGCTGCGCGGCCCACTCCTGCAGGCGCATCATGGCGCCGAGGCTGTCCGGCAGGTATGCCTGGAGGACGATACCTGCGCGCACCGTCTGGAACTCGTCGCGGTCGAGGATCCGCTGGAAGACGTCGAGCGTCAGGTCGAGATCCTTGTACTCCTCCATGTCGAGGTTGAGGAAGGTGTCGTTCTCGCGCGCGACGCGGTAGACCGGTGCGAGCGCCTCGACAGCCTCGTCGACGGCCTGATCGTGCGCCCAGAGGCTGTGCGGGGCGACGGTCGACGACACCTTGATCGAGACGTAGTCGACGTCGTCGCGCTCGATGAGGCGGATCGTGCCGGCCACGCGCTTCTCCGCCTCGCGCTGGCCGAGGATCGCCTCGCCGAGCAGGTTGACGTTGAGCCGGGTGCCCTCGCCGCCGATCTTCGCGAGGGCGGGGCCGAGCTTGTTCTCGCTCGCGTCGACGATGAGGTGACGCACCATCTCGCGCAGCACGCGGCGCGCGATGGGGACGACGATGTGCGGGAACGTCGTGGCGACGGATCCGCCGAGGCGGACGAGCCCGCGCAGGGGCGCGGGGAGGAACGCGGGAACGTTCTGCGCGACGCGACGGAAGTTGCGGGCCGAGACGTGGACGTCCTCGGGCTGCACGACGCCGTCGACGAACCCGACGGCGAAGTCGAGACCCTGGGGGTCGCTGAGCACGCCGGCGAGGTTCTTCGCGGCGGCATCGACCTTCTCGCCGCGGGCGGCTTCGAGCCACGTGCGGACCTGCGCGATCGCTTGATCGGCGAGCGCCTGATCGACGGCGGGATGCATAGCGGCTCCTGTCGTGTCTGGGGCCTGGAACTGCGCGTGGTTTCGCGGCTCGATGGTCATGAAGTTCACCTCTTTCGGGTCTCGGTCCCTCAATCGTGCGCCCTGTGAACCATCAGGTAAAGCACACAGTTTCGAAGGGATCCGTTCGGAAACTTCGAACGATCGCGAGAGATGCTATGGAACTTCCGGAGCACCGGTGCTGGCGGGGCACAGCTTCGCTCCTGGCGTTCCCGTCATCGCGAACGCGGTGCACCCATGGTGCTCCTCCGGACGCGCCGGAAACACCCCATGAACTCGAACGGATCCGTTCGCTACTGTCGAAGAATGAGCACGGGCTGGAGCACGCACCGACTGCTGCTGCTGCGCGAGCTTCAGTTGCGCGGCACGATCACGGCGGTCGCGACAGCGCTGAGCTACTCGCCGTCGACCGTGTCACAGCAGCTCGCCCAGCTCGAACGCGAGGTCGGCGCGCCCCTTCTGCAGGCCGACGGGCGCCGCGTGCGCCTCACGGCGCAGGGCGAGACCGTCGCGGCGCACGCGGCGAACGTGCTCGCCCTCGAGGAACGCGCCCGCGCCGACATCGACGTCGACAACCCCATGCCCGCGCCCGTCCGAATCGCCGCCCTGCAGACCTCGGCCCGCGCGCTGCTGCCGCGCATGCTCGACATGCTCGCCGTCACGCACCCCGGGATGCGCGTCGAGGCGTGGGTGCTGCCGCCCGAGGAGGGCCTGTTCGAGGTCGAGGCGCGCGGCTTCGACCTCGTGATCGCCGAGCAGTACCCCGGACACACCCGCGAGCACCGCGCGGGGCTCGACCGTGTGACGCTCGGCAGGGATCCCATCCGCCTCGCCGTCAGCCCCGACTCCCCCATCCGCTCGCTCGCAGACGCCGCCGCCGAACCGTGGATCATGGAGCCGATCGGCACCGCCGTGCGCACCTGGTCGGTGCAGCAGTGCCGCGGCGCCGGCTTCGAGCCCGATGTGCGCTACAGCGCCGCCGACCTCCTCGCGCAGGTGCGCCTCATCTCGGCAGGCCACGCCGTCGGCCTGCTGCCCGAACAGCTGCTCGCGGGCGACGAGAGCCCCGTGCGACTCATCGACCTTCCCGGCTCCCCCACCCGCGAGATCTTCACCGCCGCCCGCGAGTCCTCGAGTGATGCGAAGGGGATCATCGCGGTGCGCGACGCCCTCGCGCAGGCGTTCCACGACGCGACCGCCGTGTTCGAGGATCCGAACGCGATGCCGCACATCGATTAGGAATCCGCCTTCGCCGTCTGCCACCCCCGTATTGGGTCGCCAGAGAATGTCAGTCGCGCGGCACGCGCACTGGCATTCTCTGGCGACCCATGGTTACTCCACCGCGAGGGCCTCGACCGGCGAGATGCGGGTCGCGAGACGTGTGGGGGCGACGGCCGCGACGAACGTGAGGGCGGCCATCGCGGCGACGACGATCGCCACCGGGATCCACGGAACGGCCGGCAGCACCATGAGGCCGCCCTCCGGCACGGATCCCATCGTCGACTGGGCGCCCGCCCAGCCGTAGAAGATGCCGAGCACGAGACCGAGCGCCGTCGACGCGACCGTGATGTGCGCCGCCTCGAGCAGCACCATCCGCCGGATCTGGCCGTTCGACAGGCCGAGCGCCCGCAGCAGCCCCAGCTCGGTGCGGCGCTGCACGACGCCGATCGTGAGGAGGTTCACGAGCCCGACGGCCGCGATGATCGCGGAGAACGCGACGAGGCCCATCATCACGCCAGAGAAGGTGTCGAGGAAGGTCGAGAACCCCAGCTCCTCGGCTTCGTCGGCCGTGAGCCCGCCGAGGACGACGGCTTTCAGCGTCTCGCTCGCGACCGCGAACATCGTCACGAGCGTCACCCCGACGACCACGCCGATCGACATCCGGCTCGACCTCTCGGGATACCGCAGCGCGTTCTCGGCCGCCATGCGCGACGTCGCGGATCCGCCGAACGCGCGCCCCACGAGGCGCAGGACGGGCGGCATGACGGCCGTGGATCCCATCACGAGCGCCGTGAACGACAGCAGTCCTCCGACGAACGAGATCAGGACCGCGAGAGGGGTGAACAGCCCGGCGAGCACGCCTCCGATGAGCAGGAGGATCCCCAGCAGGGCGATCACGACCGCCACGCCGTTTCGCGCACGGCGTCCGCTCGCCTCCTCGTGCGTGCGTTCCACGGATCCGCCCAGCGCCTCGCGCGGGGTCACGGACAGGACGCGACGGGATCCGCCCCATGCGGCCGCCCATGTCGTCAGCACGACCGCCGCGGCGGGCAACAGCATCCACGCCGCCAGCGGGTCGCGATACGGCGGTGCGTCGATGAGCGCGCCCGCGGCGGCCGTGCCGGCGAAGGCGGCGCCGACACCGACGACGAGGCCGATCGCCGCGCCGATCGCGCCAACGACAAGGCCCTGGCCCGCGACGCGGCGGCGCTCGCCCCGCGCGGTCGCGCCGACGAGCCGCAGGAGGGCGATCTGCCGCGTGCGTCCCGCCACGATCGTGGAGAAAGTGTTGGCCGTGACGATCGCGCCGACGTACATCGCGATGATGATGAACACGCCGCTGAGGATCCCAACCATGGCCTGGACCGTGCCGCCCTCGCCGAGAGCGGACTTCGCGAGGAATCCGATGTACGCCGTCGCCGCGAGCAGCGTCACGCCGAAAGCCGACGACAGCGCCGCGACGAGGACGCTCGCGCCCATGCCGCGCTCGCGGAGGAAGCCGAAGGAGACGCGCCGGGAGGGCGCGTCGAGGGCGATAGCGCTCATGCCGCCGACCTCGCCTGCTCCTGCTCGGTGCGCAGCATGTGCGCGGAGATCTCGTCCGGTGTCTGGCGCGACTTGTCGGCGACGACACGGCCGTCGCCGAGGAACAGCACGCGATCGGCGTGGCTCGCCGCGATCGGGTCGTGCGTCACCATGGCGATGCTCTGGCCGCGCTCCCCGCTCGCTCGGCTCAGGAGTTCGAGCACTTCCCGGCCCGTGCGCGAGTCGAGGTTGCCCGTCGGCTCGTCCGCGAACACGAGATCGGGCCCCGTCGCAAGAGCGCGCACGATCGCGACGCGCTGCTGCTGGCCACCGCTCAGCTCGTGAGGACGGTGCGTGAGCCGTTCCTCGAGCCCCAGCGTCGCGACGAGATTTCGGATCCGCTCACTCTCGGCCACCGTCGGACGGCGCCCGTCGAGGTCGAACGGCAGGAGGATGTTCGCGCGCACATCGAGCGTCGGCACGAGGTTGAACGCCTGGAACACGAAGCCCACGCGGCGACGGCGCAGGAGCGTCAGCGCCTGGTCGTCGAGGCCCGTGATCTCGGTGTCGCCGATCCACGCGCGCCCGCTCGTCGGCTCGTCGAGGCCGGCCATGATGTGCATGAGGGTCGACTTGCCCGATCCACTCGGCCCCATGATCGCGGTGAACTCGCCGCGGCGGATCCCGACGGTGACGTCGTCGAGCGCGCGGACGGATCCGTCGCCCGATCCGTACGTCTTCGTGAGGTGCGTGACGCGGGCGGCGAGCCCGCTGCCTGATGTCGTGTTGTCCATGCCTTCGACGCTACGAACGGGGCGGGGCCGCCGTCATCGGGCCCCGGATTGATCCGCGTACACCGGAAGGATGACTCGGCCCCGCAACACAACGCAGTCAGATTCGACAGCCAGAGCCCGAAACCCGCTCCACCGCGGCACGTGCGCCGAAATTGACTGCATTGTGATGGCGGAGGGGCGGGCGGGGTCAGCCGGCGAGGCCGTGATCGTAGGCGAAGACGACGAGCTGCACGCGGTCGCGCAGCCCGAGCTTCGCGAGGATCCGGCTGACGTGCGTCTTCACCGTCGCCTCGCTGAGGAACTCCCGCGCCGCGATCTCCGAGTTGTTGAGGCCGCGCGCCGCGAGGGCGAAGATCTCCCGCTCCCGCTCGGTGAGCCGTCCGAAGTCCTCGGGCACGGGCCGGGTCTCCTCCGTGAACTGCTCGAACAGCTCGCGGGTCGCGCCGGCCGCGATGACGGAGGATCCGGCGTGCACGCCGCGGAGGGCGGCGAGGAGGAACTCGGGCTGGGCATCCTTCAGGAGGAACCCGCTCGCGCCGTTCCGGATCGCGCGCGCCGCGGCCTCGTCGAGGTCGAACGTGGTCAGCATCACGATGCGCGGAGGATCCGGCCGTTCGAGGATCGCGGCCGTCGCCTCGAGCCCGTCCATGACCGGCATCCGGATGTCCATGAGCACGATGTCGGGCCGCGTCTGCTCGACCATGCCGAGCGCGGCGCGCCCGTTGCCCGCCTCGCCGACGACCTGCAGATCGGGCTGCGAGTCGACGAGCATGCGCACGCCTGCACGGAAGAGCTCCTGGTCGTCGACGAGCGCGACGCGCACCGGTGCCTCGGTCATGTGTGCTGCCCTCCCTGTTCGCGCTCGGAGATCCCGCGGCCGTGTCCGGCCCACGGAATGTGGGCCCGGACGACGAACACCCCCTCGAGGTGCTCGACGTCGAGGCTCCCGCCTGCGAGCTGCGCGCGTTCGCGCATTCCGATGATGCCGTGCCCCGCGTGCTCCTGCTCGCGGCGCGCCCCCACCGCATTGCGGACCATCACGTCGACGGATCCCGGATACCAGGCGATCGCGACGTCCACGGCGCCCCCGTCGCCGTGCCGAAGGGCGTTCGTGAGGGCTTCCTGCAGGATCCGGTACACGGCGAGCTGCACGGCCGCGGGCACGTCGCCCCGCGGGGCCGGGTCGATGTCGACGACGAGTTCCACGCCCGCCTGCCGCACCTGCGCGAGAAGGGGATCGATGTCGGCGATCGTCGGCTGCGGCCCCTCGGCTTCGCGGTGCCGCAGCTGCGCGAGCAGCATCCGCACATCTGACAGCGCCGCGCGGGCCGTCTGCCCGATCGTGCCGAGCGCCTCGGTCGCAACAGACGGATCCGCGGCGGCCGCGTACCGCGCGCCGTCTGCCTGAGCGACGACGACGGCGAGCGAATGGGCGACGACGTCGTGCATGTCGCGGGCGATGCGCACGCGCTCGTGCTCGGCGTGAGCCTCGGCTTCGGCGAGCGACTGCGCCTCGCGGTTCTCGCGGGCGCGGCGCAGGGCCCGCACGAGGGCACCGATCGTCCACGAGAGGGCGAGTCCGAACAGCGCCATCCCGAACAGCGGCAAGAGCGCGGGGAGCATGCTCCACGTCGGCCCGTCGTTGTACACCCATCCGATCACGAAGAGGTAGAGCGTGATGGTGGCCGACCCGAGGCCAGCCGAGGCGAGGCCGAGCCACATCACGAGCCGCGATCCGTACGCCGCCGTCACGTAGAGGACGCCGAAGATCGCGAAGTTCGACGCCATCGGCGGGAGGCCGAGCAGCATCTGCACGACCGCGCCGACCCAGGCGATCCCAAGGGCGAGGGCGGGGCTGAACCTGCGGACGGCGAGCGCGCCCGCCATGAAGACCGCGATCACCGGGGCGAGCGCGCCGTTGCCGGCGGGAAAGACGCCGGCGAAAGCCGTCATCGCGAAGAACACGACCGCGATGGCGATGTCGATTGCGAGTCGGATCTTTCCGATGCGGCGGAAGGTCAAGCGGGGCACCTTCCCACGCTAGGAGATGACGGCCCCCGCCGCGTCCTCCGTGAGATGTATTCGCATGCCCGTCAGCGCAACGCGCCGACGCTCGCGAGCGCCTGCCGGATGAGCGTGCCGCGTCCGCCCTCCATCTCGGCCGAGAGCTCGTCGGTCGCGGCTTCGTCCGGGGTCATCCACGTGACCTCGAGTGCGTCCTGCCGCGGTTCGCACGTTCCGGTGACGGGCACGACGTACGCGAGCGAGACGGCGTGCTGACGATCGTCGTGGAACGGCGTGATGCCGGGGATGGGGAAGTACTCGGCGACGGTGAAGGGTGTCGGCTGCGGCGGAACCTGCGGGAATGCCATGGGTCCGAGGTCGTTCTCGAGGTGCCGGTAGAGCGCGTCTCGAACGGTCTCGCCGTGGCGCACCCTGCCGGACACGATCGTGCGCGTGAGCTCGCCCACGCTCGTCGAGCGCAGGAGGACGCCGACCTCAGTCACCTGCCCTGTCCCGTCGGTGCGCACGGGGACGGCCTCGACGTACAGCATCGGCAGGCGGCGCCGCGACTCGGCGAGCTCGACTTCGCTCAGCCAGGCCGGATTCGCGGATCCGCCGGGGACACCACCGAGCCCGCTGAGGTCGCTCGAGATGTCGTCCTCCGGCAGGTCGTCGGGGTCGGGATCAGGTGTGCGCACAGCCATGGCATCACGCTACTCGGTAGCGGTGTCGTCCGAGCGACGAGCAAGCTGACTGGCCCTGAAATCCACAAGTCTTCGCCAAGTCCGGTGCAATTCGCAGCGGACTCGGCGAAGACTTGTGGACATGCGGTCAGCGGAAGCGCCTCAACCGCAGGCTGTTCAGCACGACGAAGACCGAGCTGAAGGCCATCGCGGCGCCCGCGAGCATCGGGGCAAGCAGGCCGAGCGCGGCGACAGGGATCGCGGCGACGTTGTAGGCGAAGGCCCAGAACAGGTTGCCGCGGATGATCCCCAGTGTGCGGCGCGAGAGCCGCACGGCATCGGCGGCGACCCGCAGATCCCCGCGCACGAGCGTGAGATCACTCGCCTCGATCGCGACATCGGTCCCGGTTCCCATCGCCATGCCGAGATCGGCCTGCGCGAGCGCCGCGGCGTCGTTGATCCCGTCTCCCACCATCGCGACGCTGCGCCCCTCCGCCTGCAGCTCCTTCACGACCGACACCTTCTCGTGCGGCAGGACCCCGGCGATCACGCGCTCGATGCCCACCTCGGTGGCGACGGTCCGCGCCGGCTCCTCGGCGTCGCCCGTGACGAGCACGGGTTCGAGGCCGAGATCCCTCAGGGCGCGCACGGCCTCGGCGCTCGTCGGCTTGACGGTGTCGGAGACGGCGAGCACACCCCGCGCCTTCCCGTCCCACGCGACGGCGACGGCGGTCGCCCCCGTGCGCTGCGCTTCGTCGAACGCGGTGCGCAGCTCTGGCGTGAGAGACGCGGCCCAGTCGTCGAGCAACCGCGGCCGCCCGATCACGACGGCGCGCCCCTCGACGATGCCCTGCGCCCCCATCCCCTCGATGTTCCGGAAGTCGGTGACCGCCGGGCGAGGGTCGCCAGAATCGGCGAGTCCGGCGACGCCTGCACTGACGTTTTCTGGCGACCCACCCAGCGGCGCGGCAGGGTCGCCAGAATCTGCCAGTCCGGCGGCGCCTGCACTGACATTTTCTGGCGACCCACCCGCCGTCGCGATCGCGCGGGCGATGGGGTGTTCCGATCCGGATTCGAGGGCGGCGGCGATGCGGAGGATCTCGCTCGCCGATTCGCCGTCGGCGGGGATGACGCGCGCGAGCGCCATCTCCCCCGTCGTGACGGTGCCCGTCTTGTCGAGCACGATCGTGTCGATCCGGCGCGCGCGCTCGAGCGCGTCGGAGTCCTTGATGAGGATCCCCTGCTGCGCGCCGCGCCCCGTGCCGATCATGAGCGCGAGCGGTGTCGCGAGGCCGAGCGCGCACGGGCACGCGATGATGAGCACGGCCACGGCCGCCGTGAACGCGGCGGCGGCGGGCTGGCCGAGGAGCAGCCAGGTGACGAGCGTGCCGGCCGCGATCACGAAGACGATGGGGACGAAGATCCCCGCGACGCGGTCCGCGAGACGCTGCGCGCTCGCCTTCGACGTCTGCGCCTCTTCGACGAGCCGCGCCATCTGCGCCAACTGCGTGTCGGAGCCGACGCGTGTGGCCCGGATCACGAGCAGACCGCTCGCGTTGATCGTGCCGCCGGTGACGACGTCGCCCGGCGTGACCTCCTTCGGGACGGGCTCTCCCGTCACCATCGACGCATCGACGGCGCTCGTCCCCTCGACGATCTCACCGTCGGTCGCGATCTTCTCGCCGGGCCGGACGACGAACTCGTCCCCGGCGCGCAGGGCGGCGATCGGGATCCGCGATTCGGATCCGTCAGACGCGCGCACCGCGACGTCCTTGGCACCGAGATCCAGCAGCGAGCGCAGCGCGTCGCCCGCCCGCAGCTTGCTGCGCGCCTCGATGAACCGGCCCGCGAGGATGAAGGTCGTCACACCGGCGGCGGCCTCGAGATAGATGGATCCGGATCCGTCCGCGTCGTGCGCGAGCAGGGACCAGCCGTGCGTCATGCCGATCTCGCCCGCCGTGCCGAAGAGGAGCGCGTAGACACTCCAGCCGAGCGCGGCGATCGTGCCGACCGAGACGAGCGTGTCCATCGTCGCGGCGCCGTGGCGCAGATTCGTCCAGGCCGCGCGGTGGAAGCCTGATCCACCCCAGGCGACAACAGGCAGGGCGAGCGCGAGCGACACCCACTGCCACCCGGGGAACTGCAGGGGCGGGATCATCGCGAGGAGCACGACCGGCACCGTCAGCGCGATGTTCCATACGAGCCGCGTGCGGAGGCGCCGCAGGTGCGCCTCACGGTCGTCCTCCGCCTCCGGTTCGGGCACGGCGGCGCCGTATCCGGCGGCTTCGACCGTGCGAATGAGCTCGTCGGGAGTCATCGACTCGGGGTAGGCGACGTGCGCTTTCTCGGTCGCGTAGTTGACCTGCGCCGAGACGCCGTCGAGCTTCGTGAGCTTGCGTTCGATGCGACTCGCGCACGAGGCGCAGGTCATCCCCTGGATGTCGAGATCGAGTTCGGTGGTCCTCATCGGGATCCTTCCTGGCGCCGTTCGGCGTCACGAATCTCGGAGATCTCACGAAACGAGGGCGGATTCGCCGAATCCCTCCGCATTCCGTGAGATCTCCGCATTTCGTACAGAGCGTGGTGGGCTACTTGGACCTCAGGCCCAGGTCTCCGGGCGCGGCGAGCGCGTAGCCCGCGCTGGAGACCGCCGTCTTCACTGCCGCGTCGTCGACGTCGGGCGCCGTCACCTCGAGGCGACCGGACGCGAGGTCGACGTCCACCTTCTCGACGCCGTCGATCTCGGACACCTCCTCGGTCACGCTCATGACGCAGTGCTGGCAGGTCATGCCCTGAACGGTGTAGGTCTTCGTGGTCATTTCGTCTTCTCCTCAGGAACGAACCAGGCGCGCGATCGCGTCGGACGCCTCGGTGATCTTTTCGTCGGCCACGTCGCCGCCCTCACGGACTGCGTCGGCCACACAGTGCGAGAGGTGATCGTCGAGCAGCCCGAGGGCGACGGATTCGAGCGCCTTCTTGACTGCCGACACCTGGGTGAGGATGTCGATGCAGTACGTGTCTTCATCGACCATGCGCTGAAGTCCGCGCACCTGACCTTCGATGCGCCGGAGGCGCGCGAGCACCTTGTCCTTGCTTTCGATGTAGCCGTGGGTGTGCGTTTCGTGCGACATGTTGTTTCCTCTCCTCGCCGACGATAACAGCATACCCCCTAGGGGTATTTCCGGATGCGCGAAATTCTTCTCTGTCGGATGTCCGCGGGATGATGGATCCATGCAGACGCCGATACTCGACGACGACGCCGTGCTGTGGAAGGGCGAGCCCGCGGGGCGACCGCTCCTCGTGCTTCTGCACGGCTACGGCTCCGATGAGCGCGACCTCTTCGCACTGAGCGAGCACCTGCCCGACGAGTTCGCGATCGCGTCCGTGCGCGCGCCCCTGAATCCGCCGTTCCCGATGAGCGGGTACTCCTGGTACCCGATCGAAGGGCTCGAGTCGCGCGATCCCGACCGCGTGACGGAGTCGGCTCAGCGCGTGCGCGAGTGGCTCGACGTCGCCGCGACCGGCGCGACATCGGTGGGCCTGCTCGGGTTCTCGCAGGGCGGCGCCGTGGCGCTGCAGACGCTGCGGCTGGATCCCGAGCGCGTCGAGTTCGTCGTCAACCTGTCCGGATACGCGGCGGGCGGCGAATTGCCGGGCGACGAGACGCTGAAGGCATCGCGTCCGCCCGTGTTCTGGGGGCGCGGATCCGCCGACGACGTGATCCCCGAGGCGGCCGTCGTGCACACCACCGACTGGCTTCCGGGGCACTGCGAGCTCGCCGGGCGCATCTACCCCGGGCTCGCCCACGCGGTCTCTCCGCAGGAGATCGCCGACGTCGCGACCTTCCTGCGCAAGCAGCTCTAGCCAGACGCGCCGAGGGCGGGTGGCGCTTCACGCACCACCCGCCCTCGAACTTCGCCTCCTATTCGGCGTCGTACGCGACGGTCGACGTCGTCGCCTCCCCGTTCTCGTCGGTCACCGTGATCTCCACGGATCCCGACTCGATCTCGCGCTCGCGCGTCGGGAGCACCACCGACCGCGCAGCGCCCGCGTGGAGTCGCTGGATCTTCTTCTCGCCGAACTCCGACGCGATGTCGACCCGGACGGTCTCGTCCCCCTCGTTGCTCGCGGTGACCACGAGCATGACGGTGCGGCCGACCGTGCGCACGTCGACCTCGGCCGTGACGGGCGAGACCTCCACCGGCTGAAGCTCCGGCGCGTCGGTCGTGTACCGGATCGACGGTGCCGGCGGCTCTTCCATGCCCTCACCGAGGAAGTAGCTCGTGTGCGGGGGCTGGTTGTAGGCCGACGGCTGCGTGGCGACCGCCACGCGATAGGCGGGATCCGACATCAGCGTGCGCAGCTTGTGCTCGGTCTCGTCGACCGTCGTGAAGATGCGCAGCGCCGTCGAGTCGCTCGTGCGGTAGACGAGCTCCTCACGCCAGTCGCCGAACAGGTCGGCCTGCACCGCGGGATTGCCCTTCGTGCTGTTGTTCGTCAGCACGCCCTCCGGCTCGAAGATCGGCACCTGCTGCTCGTTCTCGTAGTCCCACTTCGAGACGACAGGCGCGCCCGCCCCGGTCTCTTCGTCGTACGCGTGATCGACGATCTCGCTGAGGAGGTCGCCGTCCCACAGGCCAACGAAGTTCGCGGCCGGGATCGACTCGGAGATCAGCTCCCCGCTCGCACTCTTCAGCTGCCCCACGGGCGAGTTCCACGCGGCGTCTCCACCGACGGCCCAGCCCTCGGCGCCGTCGTAGCGCGGGTCGATGTCGGCCATCGCCCCACGGCCGGTGTCGCGATCTGCGGGGATGTCCCAGAGGATCTCGCCGGTCGCCGCGTCACGGAATGTCGCGCCGCGGTTGCCGGACGCGCCCATATCCTCCTGCGCCGCGAACACCTCGAGCCCGGGGCGCGAGGGGTCGAAGTCGCTCACGTGAAGGGCGTCTCCGTGGCCGAGGCCGGTGGAGTACAGGCCCGTGCCATCATCGTCGATCGTCGCGGATCCGAAGATGATCTCGTCCTTCTGATCGCCGTCGACGTCCGCGACGTTCATGTTGTGGTTGCCCTGGCCGTAGTAGGCGCCGTTGCCCGGCTCCGACGAGTCGAACGTCCACCGCTCGGTGAGGTTCTCGCCATCGAAGTCGAAGGCCGCGATGACCGCACGCGTGTAGTAGCCGCGGCTGAAGACGACGCTGGGGTGCTCGCCGTCGAGGTACGCGACCGACGCGAGGAAGCGGTCGACGCGATTGCCGTAGGTGTCACCCCACGAGCCCACGTCTCCGCGAGCCGGGATGTAGTCGATCGTGTCGACCGCGGCGCCCGTGACGCCGTCGAACACCGTGAGGAACTCCGGCCCCTGCAGGACGTAGCCGTTCGAGGCTCGCCAATCGGCGTCAGGATCCCCGATCACCGCGCCCTCGCCGTCGACCGTGCCGTCCGCCGTCTTGACGAACAGCTCGGCGCGACCGTCGCTGTCGAGGTCGGCGAGCATCGGCTGCGTGTAGTGCGCGCCGGCGCGGATGTTGTGGCCCAGGTCGACGCGCCACAGCTTCGTGCCGTCGAGCTTGTACGCGTCGAGGAAGACGTTGCCCGTGTACCCGGAGCGCGAGTTGTCCTGCGCGTTCGTGGGGTTCCACAGGAGCACGATCTCGTACTCGCCGTCGCCGTCGAGGTCGCCGACCGTGGCGTCGTTCGCCGTGTACTCGTAGGGCTGGCCGTCGGGCGTGTAGCCGCCCTCGGGCTTGTCGAGCGGCACGTCGAGCGACTGCTGATCCCACGGCGTGAACTCGTCCGTCGCCCAGAACTCTTCGCCGTCATGGATCTGCGCGATCCGGTAGCTCGAGTCGGCGGTTCCCTCCCCGTCGACGAGGTTCGTACTGTCGGCAATCGCCTCGTCGGTGATCCGCTCGCCGTCGCGGTACACGTGGAACGCGATGTCAGACGGATCCTCGCCGAGCATGCGCCAGCCGAGGTACACGCCGTCGTCCTGCGCCACGGCCACCGGCTGACGACCCATGCGCTCGGCGTCGCGCTCGAGAACGGTGTCGGCGGGCGTCTCGAGCGTCTCGGACACCTCGCCCGCACCCCCGGCATTGACGGCCTGCACGCGATAGAAGTACGGAACGGTCGTCAGCACATCACTGTCGACGAACGTGGCCTCCTCGGTGCGGCCGATGACCTCGAACTCGCCGTCCGTGGTCTCCGAGCGGCTGACGAGGTAGAACAGGGCCGTGTCCGTCTCGTCCCACGAGAGGGTCACCTCCCGCGCCTGCACATCGTCGGCGACGAGCCCCGTGGGCGCGGCGGGAACCGCGACATCCGGATCGAACACGTCGACCTCGACCGCCTGCGACGGCACTGACTCCTCGGATCCCGTCACGGCCGCGACCGCGTACGAATACGTGGATCCGGCGGCGGCGGTGTCGTCCACCGCCTGCAGCGCATCGGTCTCGGCGACGAGCTGCGCCTCTCCGTCGGCCGCGGTGCGATACACGCGGTAGGAGTCGGCATCGGCCGATTCCTGCCAGCTGAGGGAGACGCTTCCGGTCGCGCCGGCGACCTCGACCGCGTCGACCGAGAGCGCCTGCGGAGCGACGAGGATCGGCGTGATCTCGAAGCCATTGAGGTGCCCCGTCTGGCCCGTGATGGTGAGCGTGAGCTGGCCATCCTCGACGACGATGTCCTCGAATACCTTCTCGCTCGCGCCCTGGCGCGCCGAGACTCCGCCGTAGTCGCGCCCCTCGATCTCGACGTTCGTGCGCACCGTGCCGAGCAGATCGCCGACCGTCACGCTCGCCGAGTACTCGCCGTTCGGGACGTCGACGACGAAGTCGTACTCGCCGCCGAAGTAGGCGACGAAGTCGCGCGCGACGTCGTCGAGATCGGATCCGCGGTCGCGGTCGATCATCTCGCTCGCGTCGACGATCCCGTAGCCACGATCGGCGTCGTAGATCGTCTCGCGCGTGACCTCGTCGAAGCCGTCAGCGACGACGGATCCGACGGGCCCGAAGTCGTACCGGTACTCGGCGACGCGCGTCGTCGCCGTGACGATCGCGCTGGCCTCGCCCTCGCCGAGCCCGTTGGCTGCGGCGACCCGGAAGTCGTAGCTCTCCCCCTCGTCGAGGCCCGAGATCGGCGCCTGCGGGATCGTCGAGGTGCCCGCGAGCGCGAACTCGTCAGATCCGGCCGGCGCGCGGTAGATCCGGTAGATGTCGGCATCCGGCGTCTCGTCCCACGTGAGGTTCACCGAGGCGCCCGTCGTGCCCGCGACGGTCAGGCCCGTCGGGGCAGCAGGCACGGCGTCGGGTGTCGAGACCTCGACCGCGCCTGAGATCGGCAGCCCGAGCTCGGCCACGTCGAGCGCGACGAGGCGCGCCATCTGGATCGCGCCGTACTCCTGGAAGTGGGTGTCGTCCTGCGTGCCGTCGGGCCGGTTCGGGTACACCCCCGCGGGGACGTGCAGGAAGACCGACTTCGCGTCCTCCACCCCGATCTCGTCGAGGTACGCACGGCTGGAGGCCGACAGATCGACGAGCGGCACCTCGAGCTCGGCAGCGACATCCTTCGCCGCCTGCACGTACTCGGGGAAGCTCTCGTTGAACAGGCCCGCCTCGGCGTCGTAGTCGAGGCGGTTCACGGGCGTCACGAGGATCGGGGTGCCGCCGCGCTGCCGCGTGCCCTCAACGTAGATCTTCAGATAGTCGCGGAAGTCCTCGGGGCTCGTATAGCGCTCGGGAACCGACTGCGTGGCGTCGTTGTGGCCGAACTGCGTGAACACGTAGTCGCCCGGGCGCACACTGCGCAGGACGCTGTCGAGACGGCCCTGCTCGACGAACGAACGCGAGCTGCGGCCCCCGATCGACTGATTGTCGACCGCGACGTCGTCGGTCAGGAAGCGATCGAACATCTGCCCCCACCCGGCCTGGGGCTCCCAGTACGGGTCGTAGGTCTGCATCGTCGAGTCGCCCGTGAGGTACGCCGTGGGGACGTCGGCCGCATCGCGGACGGGATGCGGCGTGATCTCGATCGCGGCGATGTTGGGGGTCTCGCCTGTGAACGTGAAGGTCATCTGCCCGTCGACGAGCGCGATGTCGTAGTCCATCTCGAGGAACTCGCCCGTGGCGCGCTGCGTGGGCTGCACCTTCTGCATGAACTCGCTCGTGATGGCGATATCCGTCGGGCCCTCCGTGTCGCCGGCGATGAGCGAGACGGTGTAGTCGACATTGTCGAGATCGACGACGAAGCTCGCCTCCTTCGGGGTCACGAAGTCGCCGCGCAGGGCATCGCCACCGCGATCGGCCCCCGTGATGGTTCCCTCCTCGAGGAAGCCGAAGCCGGCCTCGGGCGAGTACGCGGTCTCGGCGGTGACGGCCGTGTATCCGTCGGCCGTCGCGCCGGGACCGAAGTCGAATCGCACCGCCTCGGCGGCCGCCCCGGCCGCCGCGCGGAGCACGGGCACGTCGGCGGATGCCGCGCCTCCCGTGACGACGAGTCCGCTGACGACGAGGGCCGCCGCCGCCGATCCGCTGATGAGTCGTGTGGTCGTGCGCCGCGGACTCCTGCAGGAGCCGCCGGCGCGCCAGAATGCGCTGGACATCCGATCCTCTCTGATCACTTCGCGTCGACCTCGTCGCCGACGCGTCACCCGTGCGCGGGCACGCCAACCGCCGCCGTGGAGACTGCCCACGGCGCCAGGAAAGCGCTATCCCAGAACATAGTGAGACGTTTCAGGGGCGTCAAGGGGTTTCTCAGGATCGGACGCCGATCCGTCAGAGGGTGCCGTCGTCTCCCTCTCCGTCGTCGTCCGACGGATCCGCGAGTACGAAGGCGAGAACAACGGACACGACGACCACGATCGCCACGAAGGCGACGGCGTCGAAGGATCCCGAGAACGCGAGGACGAGGCCGACGCCGAGCCCCGCCGCCGCGCCCGCGTTCGGTGCGCGCCTGCCATCGCCTGCGTCGCCGCTCACCCCTCCACGGTATTTCGGGGCACCGGGGCCGACCACCCCCTGCCGTGCGGGACGGGCACGTGGCGCACGCCAGGGCCGTCGCCGAGCGACGTCAGCTGTCGTCGCGCGCAGAGAAGGCGACCGCAAACATCACCGCGAAGGCGGCGCCGATCCCGAGCCACATCGGATCGTCCGTCGCGACCCAGAGCCCGACGCCCACCGCGACACCGATCCCGATGCCCAGCCCCCAGTTGAACCGCCTGCGCGGTCTGCGCGATCCGTCCGCCATGCCCTCACGATAGGCGCGGAACGGGCCTCACGGATCCGTCGCGCGGCGGAGATCGAACCAGCCGTATCGCAGCCCCCGATGCGTATGAGGCGCCCCGACCATCGATCGTCGCGAACGTGAATCCGCGCGCATCGAGAGCTTCTCGGGATCCAACGACACGAACGCCGCGAGGCTCGCAAGGGAGAAGACGCCGATCTTCGCCGTGACCTCCGTCAGAGCGACGAACGTCGAGAAGTCACCGCCGAAGATCGTCGCCGCCAGCACGCGGGCGCCACCGGTGAGTGATGGATCTTCTCGACCACGGTGAGCGGTCCACTCAGCGACGCAAGATCGATGACCGGACCAGCTTGCCCGGCATCGGTGGCGGAGAGGCATGCGCGCCTCGCCGGTCATCGCTCTGCGCTCAGAAGCAGCTCAGCTTCGTGGTGCCGGCTGTGTCCTTCCCACTGTTTGCGCCGATGGTGGCAATGAGCGTGGTGCCTTTGTACGCCTTCACGGTCTTGTTGCTGCGGTTGTTCGCCACAGAGCCGGCACTGCCCAGCACGGCGACGCTCTGGTTCGTTGCGCAGGTCGAGAAGGTCATTACGTTCCCCCGGTATCCGGCGCTGGCGAACGCGCAGTGTTTGCCGGTCGCGCAGTTGTTCTTCGTCGCGGCCGCTGCGGCAGAAACGATCCGCGCGCTCGCGGTCGAGGTCTCCGGCACGATCGTGAGAGTGACGTCACCGTCATCCCAGCTCACCTCGTTCCATGCCGTCTGTTCCCCGCCGAAATCGTCGATGACCTCATCGACCTGTTCTTGCACCGACGATGTCTGGACGATTTCAGCGGCCGTGGCGGCCTGCGGAGCGACGAGGCCGAGGGCGGCAGGAATGAGCAGGGCGAAGAGGACAGAGCGACGACGGAGCATCGGACACCAATCATGTTGAGGGCGGTTTGAGGACGGATGGGGACGGTCAGCGTTCCCACGCGGTGTACTCGACGACAGCGGGAGAGGGGATGTCGTCGCGATCGTCACCGGCGTAGATGGTCTCGGAAGCGAGGATCTGGCCGGAACGGGAGATGATGAGGTAGTCCTGGTAGCCGGCCAGCCTGCCGGACGCGCGGAGGACGATCCCTTCTCGCCCGAGCCGGTCGGTCGTGCTTCCCGCGATGCGGAGATCATTCTGCTCGCTGAGGAACATCACGAGCGCGTTCTCCTGTTCGCCCGTGAGGATCCGCGTGCTGAGGAGACCGCCGACGGCGATGAAGTAGTCACCCAGAGACGGAGCCTCGAGGCCAATGGCGCGCTGGAGGTAGTCGCCGACCGCGGAGGGATCCGTGGGCGGCTCTTCCCGGAAAGTTAAACCGAACTCTTCAGATCCCGCCTCGTAGGTCGTGTCCTCCAGCAGCGTCCCAGGCTCGGGGAGGTTCTCGGTCGGCGCGCCATCGAACGGCACGCCCGCGGTGATGACCATTCGTGTGCTCCCATCGTCCGCGAACGTCACCTCGCGCCATTGCGGTTCCACCGCGGAGGAAGTGATCGTCCCGTCTTCGCCGATGGTCGTATTCAGGGCCCAGCTGGTGAATCGGATCTTGTTCCCGTCCACGGCGGCGTCCCCTTCATTCCCGACTGCTTCACCGATCTCCCGCATCACGTCCGACGGCTCCCCAGCCACAGGCGTGGTCTCCAGCAGCGGCGGCGTCAACGCCATAGCGGCCCCCGGGCTCATCACGTTCAGTGCGATAGCCGCGATCGCGACCATCACCACGACGAACCCCCCGCTGACCAGAGGGAGGACCCTCCGTCGCGCGGATGATGAACCCCGGCGAGGGGGTCTCGATGCGGCCGCGCGCCACGGGCTGCGCAGACGGCGAGGTGAGATCTTGTGCGTGCGCGCTTCCCGGTTGATCTCCTCGAGGAGGAGGAGGCCTCGCTCGCTGATCGGGTCGTGCCGTCTCACCGTGCCGGGCTTTGCGGCACGGAGTTCGCTCTCCAGATCACCGTCCATCAGTGGCCACCTCCTGTATCTCGCTCATGAGCGCTTTCCGCAGCGCCCGCCTGGCACGGAACAAGCGCACATGCACGGTCGGAACGGTCAACCCCAGCACCTCGCCGATCTCTGTGGCAGTCAGATCGTCCCAGTAGGTCATCCTCAATACGTCCTGATGGTGCTGCGGCAACGTCACCACCGCCGAACGCAGCTCTTCGGCGCGGTCCTCCGCACCCTCATCGACGACGGCCGTCTGCTCGGCCGCGCGCTCAACAAGCGCCGTACGCCGTTTACGTGCCCGGTACTCGTTGCCAATCAGATTGCGCGTCACTCCGTACAACCACGGAACACTCAGCTCGCCGCCTGCCGCGTGGTGCTGCCAGGCGATGCGGAAGGCTGCGGCCGCGACCTCATCCGCATCGGTGAGGGAGCTGAGCCGGTACTCCGCCGACGCGACCACGAGCTGGTAGTTCTCGCGGAAGAATGCATCGAACTCGGCGCCCACGTCACCGCCCTCCCGACCGCCCGGTCACGGTGACCGGCCATACGTGCTTATCCATACATCTGAGATGTTTCCGGACGGGGCAGACTTCTTACGCCTTGCTCATAGATTTCTTTCGTGTCGCGCCCAACGCGACAAGCGGTCTGTCTCGGAGGCCACCGCAGAACGCAACGAGTGGATAACAGTCGCGAGTTTGGTGTCAGACGCCGCGCCGGCAGGAAACGACCCAGGCAAGACGCCTCCGGGGCTGGCCAGAGCCAGTGCTTCGGCGGGCCGGTCAGGCGTCGAGCTCACACATTGGTGCGTCGACACACGAAGGAGGAACTTGAGATGTCTGAAGTGCCGCCTCAGCGGGAGCGGCGAGGGAAGTGGCGCTCTGCCGCGTTCATTGGCTTGTTCGTGAGTGCGGTAGCGCTGGTTCTCGTGCGGTTCCCTCCCGCTGACCTGGCCGGATAGATCGCGCGAACCGCGCGTGTCTCGCTCGGTGCGCCATACATGCTCGCCGGGATCCTGTTCTTCATCGCCAGCCGATCACTCGACTCGTCGAGCACTTTCCGCCGCGCCTTACGGAGCATCTCCCTGGGCGCGGCCGTCATCACATTCGTCGTCGACGCGCTGCGACAGAATCAGCTTCCTGTCATCGCCCTCTGTGCTCGGGGCGGCACGTCCGGCGGAGTCAATCCCAGAAGTTTCCCAACGGCATGAAAGTTATCAGCACCTGCCGGAAATAGGCAGGGTGAGGACACCAATCCCGGCGTTCTCCATGAGAGTCACCGAGTGGAACGAGGACAACATGAGAAGCAGGCTGATTGCCACGCAGGAAAGCGGCGACACGAAGAAACGCAACAAGAAAGGTTCTCGGCTCGCTCTGATCGCCGCATCAGCTGCCGTCGGACTGACTCTGGCGACGGCGGTGCCAGCTGCCGCTGCAACACACGACGTCAGTGCAACGTTGAACTGTGCGGGAGCTCTGTTCCAGTCCGGTAATTTTCGGGCCCACTCTCCGGGCAGTGGCGCGGGTCTCAAATTGACGGCTAACGCTCACTGGGCCAGCGTGTGGAAACTGCGAACGGGGCTGCGTAACACGTCGGGCACCCAGGTCACGGCGACGCTTGAGCAGGCTCCGACGAGCCGAACCAAGGCCTCGTACAAGACCTCCAGTGGTAGTACCTCGATTCCGAATACCTCGCTCGCGATGAACGCGAGAGTTGGGAACGCTGAGCAGACTAGCGGGTGTGTCGCGCTCTGGCCTCCGACGTTTAGCGGGGTTCTCACCCTGTGAAAGCTCGACGGAGTGCCGTGGTGGTCGCGTTGACGCTGACGCTCGCGGCCACCACTGCGTGCAGTGGATCTCACGAAAATCACACGGTAGGGACGGAGCGTGTGCTGACGAGCAAGGAGTATGTCGAGCTCTACCAGCAGATCGTCGCGTCATTCCCTGAGGAGCTTCCTACAGGCGTCACCTTGCCGGATGAACCTCCGCATATGGACGGGAATATCGGTGACGGCAACGCCGGAGCGGTTGCCTACTTTTTCTGGAACTGTGCCTGGGAAGACGTCTATCTGAGCTCCCAGGCCCCGGAGGCTCAGGCGACCGCGATGGACAACATGCGCACGTTCCAGTCGACCGACTGGGCGCTTGCTCACTACTCGGATCCGGACGGCATCTGGGACAAGGCGCTGGATGCCGCTGAACTCGGTGATCTGACGCAACTGCGTGGGTGGTACGACTCGGATTGTGGGTACTACCGGGAGGTGGAAGGCAAGTGACTGGCAACGTCCTACGACGCGCGCTGGCCGTGACGATCGCCGGGAGCATCGTCGTCGCTCTCGCCGGTTGTCACGCCGACGAGGGCGACCCTGTGCCTGGTCCCGACAGCACCGAAGTAGCGGCAACCGCGAAGGTTACGACCCGAACAATCACGGACGTACTCACGCTTGACGTCACGGTGACGAGCGGCGCCGACTTCGCCATCACAGCGAGCGAATCAGGCAGACTGAGCGAGAGCCAGGAACGCTATTCATTCACCGGCGCGGATGGTGGCGCTCAACCGATAACGATCCCGGAAACGGTGACGTCCGTGCAGCCACTCGCCGCTCTTGAAGCGGAGGTCGGGGAAGGCACGCCCTTGCTGAGTGCTCACGATTCGGCGCTGCTGTTGATGGCCGCGCTCACCCCGGCGCAGGTGCTTCGATTGGCCGGGCGGACGCCCCACCCAGTGCGAGCCCAATTGACTGGGTCCACCGGGCCCTTCGACTGCACGCTCGCTGATCCACGGCCGACGCAGGACGGCGACGTATACGCGTTGTACTGTCGGCTTCCCACGGATGTTCCTAGCGTCGTCGGCGCAACGGGCCTTTTGGCACTCACCCTCGACGAGCACGTGGATGTTCTGTCGCTACCCATCGACGCGGTTGCGGGTACTCGCGAACGTGGCACGGTTTATGTTGGCGAGGGCCGCGAACCACGCCCGGTCGAGCTTGGCCTCACCGACGGAGCGTACATCGAGATCGTGAGCGGCTTGGAGGCAGGTGACGTGGTGCGGATTCCGAGCCCGTCGCTGCTTGATTCCGATGGCTGAGCGGATCATCGGCCTGGAGAACGCGTCGCGCACTCTTGCGGCCAGCGTGCGTGTCCTTCACAAGGTGGAGCTGGAACTGCGGGCAGGCGAGTCGTTGGCCATCGTTGGCCGATCCGGATCAGGCAAGAGCACGTTGCTGTCTTGCCTCGGTCTTCTCGCCCCGTTCGACCGGGGCACTTCTTATCATCTTGACGACACGGAGGTCATGCGCCTCAGTGAGAGCGCCGCGGCACGGTTGCGTGCGACGTCGATCGGGTTCGTGCTCCAGAACTCTGGACTTGTCGCGCATTTGAGTGCTCTGGAAAACGTCGAACTGCCACTGATGCACTCGAGCAGAGACGGATTTCGAGGTATCAGACGTCGTGCTCTTGAGCAGCTAGACCAGTTGGGAATCGGCCATCTCGCGCGACGGCGCCCCGTCCAGGTCAGTGGCGGTGAACGTCAACGGATTGCGATTGCGCGCGCTCTCGTGATCGGGCCCCGTCTCATACTCGCTGACGAGCCAACGGGTGCACTTGACGAGCAGACAGGGGCTCTCGTCTTGGATCTCATGCTCGATCTCGTGCATCGCACAAATGCCGCGATGATCGTGGTCACGCACGACAGCGAAGTCGCATCCCGAGCCGACCGAACGCTGCACGTCAGCGACGGCCACCTGCATGAGCCTGAAAGGCGGACGCGATGAAGAGCTTGCGTGTCGCATTCCAGGGGCTTCGCGGTGCACCCGTCCGTAGCGCCCTGGTAATCCTGACTCTGACCCTGGGCATGCTCGGCTTCGTCGCGGTTATCAGCGCGACAGCCGTCATGCAGCAGGCCGTCACCCAGAAAGCGATCCTGACCGGAGGCGACGAAGCAACCGCGCAGGTTGCCACCTCCGGCATAAGGTCCATAGACGTGCTGCATCGCACCATGTCTCAGATGCGGGCGCGCACCGACGCTCGCAAGGTGGCTGCGACTCTCGAGGACGCCGACGTCGGAGTCTGGGCAGGGGACGCACCCGCGGATAACGTCGCTCTGACGTTCGCGACACCGAGCCTGCGAGAGATTCGACCGTTCCCACTCATCGCGGGGGAATGGCTCTCGGTTCAGGACTCCCTCGCACCCCGATTGGTTCTGAACGAAGCCGCTTACGCGCGTCTCGACACCGGTGCCTCGGTGGGTGTCGGAACGAGCAAGACAAGACTCGATGCTGTCGTGATCGGTGTCGTGCGCGACGGAGACGACCAGCCTCACGCCTACCTGACTCTCGCCGACTACCTCCGTTTCGAGTCGACGTTGGGCCCCGTGATGATCGTCTTGAACGGACCGGCCCTTGTGCCGGAGGAGATCGCCGGGGCCGCCAAGATGCTCGCCGAGCTTGGTGCACCGTTCACGCTTGGAGAGGCCGCCCGCACTGATCGAGTCGGCGGACTCGCCTCGGAGATCGCGACCACCGCGCAGGTCCTTCTCGTCCTGGGCACGCTCGCTCTCGCGACGACAATCGTCGGCATCCTCAACATCGGACTGGCAACTGCGCGCGCCCGTTCGAAGGAGTTCGCGCTCCGGCGGACGATGGGCGCCAGCCGGGCGAACATTGCGGGGATAGTGATGCTCGAATCACAGATTCTCGCTCTCATCGCAGCCATAGTGGCTACCGCGGCCTCAATCGTTCTGTTCCCGCTCGTTGTCGGGTCCTTCGGCGATCAGCTGGGCATCGAAGCACCGCCGTATGAGCCGTGGTACGCCCTGGTCTCCCTGATCGTCGCGACCGTAACCGCTGGCCTCAGCACCCTTGTCCCCGCCTTCCTGAGCTACGGGCGCGACCTGTCTGAAGTCATGCGAACATAGTCGGGCAATGGTCCACTGGGGTGATCTCGTGCGTCTGCGACGCAGCGTCACGAGAGGATGGGACGGTGTGCGCAACGGATCTGTAGGCGCGGAACGGGCCTCACGGATCCGTCGCGCGGCGGAGATCAGCGCGCGCCTGCGCAGGGGCGGCGTCACACCCGGTACAGCGGCCAGTGCGCGCCTGCGGCGTAGCACAGAGCGATGAGGACCGCCGTGGCGGCGACGACGGCGAGATCGAGCCAGCCGTATCGCAGCCCCCCGATGCGTATCAGGCGGCCACGGCCATCGATCGTCGCGAACGTGAATCCGCGTGCCTCGAGAGCTTCGACGGTCGTGCGCACCGACTTCGCGGTGTTGAGGAAGATCGGGTAGAAGGCCCGCACGACGAGCGTCCCCCAGTGTGCGAGGTGGCGCCAGCCGAGCAGCCCGGACTTCGCGGGACCCGCCTGACGAAGCCGATATCCCTCCATCACGGTCGAGAACTCCTCGACCAGGATCGGCATCATCCGATAGCCGTACGACACCGCGAAAGCGACAGTGGGCGGACACCGCAACGCCAGGAGCGCGTCAGAGAGCTTCTCGGGATCCAACGACACGAACGCCGCGAGGCTCGCAAGGGAGATGACGCCGATCTTCGCCGTGACCTCCGTCAGAGCGACGAACGTCGAGAAATCACCGCCGAAGATCGTCGCCGCCAGCACGAGGTAGACCAGCTCGAAGCCAAGCCCGATGACGAACAGCCCGAGCACCAGCGGCCCGACTCGCGCGAACACGACCGACAGCGTCCCGAGGAAGAACAGGCACCCGACCGTCGTGAGATTGTGTGTGAACCACGGGGCGAGCGCGAGCATCATGTACCAGACCAGCACGGCGCGTGGATCCATAGCGGCGAAGAGGCCGCCGCGGGTCGAGTAGGCGGTGCGGATGAGCTCGAGCTTGATCCACTCGACGCTCAGCACATCGCGCTGCTTGCGGGCGAGAGTCATGCGGGGACCTCCGCACGGCCGAGGGCGGCCGCGAATTCGTCGACGGTGAGGGGCGGGGGATCCATCCCGAGGGCGCGCCCGAGCTGCGTCACCTGCGGCGGTACGAGGCGGGCGGCGCGCAGGATCTCGTCGGCGGCGAACAGTTCCCGCGGGGTCGTATCGGCGACGATGCGCCCGCCGTCGAGGGCGATGACACGCGTCGCCCACTCCGCCACGAGGTGCATGTCGTGCGTCGCGATGACGGTGCAGGAGATCTCGTCGCCGAGTTCCGCGAGCATCTCGATGACGTCGTCGCGGCTCGCGACGTCGAGGCTCGCCGTCGGTTCGTCGAGCAACAGCAGCGCGGGGCGCATCGCAAGGCCGATCGCGAGAGTCGCCCGCCGCTGCTGGCCGCCAGAAAGGGTGCGGCCGTCGCGATCCGCGAAGTCCGTGAGCCGAACTCGCTCGAGGATCCGATCGACGACGGCGTCCGCCGCGGGATCCCTCCTGCTCTGCGGGAACAGCGCGACATCGTCGCGAACGCTGCTCTTGAGGAACATGCGCTCGGGATGCTGGTACAGATACGCCGCGCGCTCCGCCAGCCGGCCGGCGCGCTTGGTCCGTGTGCTCTCTCCCTCGAGCTCGACATCGCCGGAACGCGGCACGTGGATCCCCGCGAGCAAGCGCATCAGCGTGGTCTTGCCGGATCCGTTGCCACCGATGAGCGCGACCCGTTCGCCCGCGCGCAGGGCGAGGTCGAGCCCGTCGATCACGGGCTGAACCTCCCCCGACACACTGCGGAAGCCGTGGCTCACCGAACGCGCCCGCACGACGACGGGCCGCGCCACATCGTTCGCATCGGGCGCGGGCCCGGCGCAGCCGACCGACACGGGCGGATCCGGGATCCGAGCACGCACGAGCTCCGCCGCCTCACTCACCGAGCGCGCGACACCGTCGACGCCGATCCTGCGCAACGCGTCGACGACCTGCGGCGCGGGGATCCCGTGGTCGGCGAGTTCGCCGGCCCGCGCGAGCGCCTCACCCGACGGGAGATGCCACACGGGCGCCCCGTCGCTCATCAGCACGACCGAACGGGCGTACTGAGCGATGAACTCTGCGTGGTGCTCGATCGTGATGACGGTGATGCCGTGCTCGCGGTTCAGCTGCGTAAGCCGCTCGTAGACATCGTGCGCGGAGGCGGGGTCGAGCTCCGCGACCGGCTCGTCGACGACGATGACCTCGGGCCGCAGCGCGAGGACGGACGCGAGGGCGACGCGATGCGCCTGGCCTCCCGACAGCTGCCAGACGAACCGGTCGGCGAGATCCGCGATCCCGACGGCCGCGAGCGCATCCTGCGTCCGTTCGGCGTGGTCGTCGAATCCGAAGTTGATCGGCCCGAAGGCGACCTCATCACGCACGGTCGGGCGCACGAGCTGGTTCTGGAAGTCCTGGTACACGTAGCCCACCGACCACGACAGGCGTGCGACCGACGTGTCCCACGTGTCCTCGCCCGCGACGCGCACGACTCCCGCGAACTCGCCCGACCAGTAGTGGGGAACGAGCCCGTTGAAGGTCTTGCAGAGCGTCGTCTTGCCGGAGCCATTGCCCCCGACGACGGCGACGAAGTCGCCGCGCTCGATCGTGAGGTCGACGTTGCGGAGGGTGTCGCGATCCGCTCCCGGATACCGGAAGCTGAGGTCGCGCACCTCGATGATCGGATCCGTCACCGCGCGCTGCGCTTCCTGCGGCGCCATACCGCGAACAGAATGCTCGCGGCCGCCAGCACGACGACGATCGCACCGACGCCGATCCAGAGGAACTGGTCTCCGAACTGCTCGCGATACTCCCCCTCGACCGTGCCGACCGACACGTCCCATGCCTCCAGGAAGGCGAAGAAGAACGACCCGAGACCCGCGAGAATCGCGACGACGACGAACCAGCCGGCCCGCGGCACGGATCCCGGGATCCTCTTGCCGGGCTCGCGCGGCTGGAGGCCGAGCATCGGCTCGATCTTGCGGTACAGGGCCGGCACGAGCCACATCGCGGGGATCGCGCCGAAAAGGACGCCGGAGATCACCAGATCGATGCCGAAGCCGATGCCTTCGAGAAGCAGCACCGACTCCGGAAGCCCCTGCACGAACTCCGCATCCTCGACGCCCACCCAGACCTTGGCGAGGTCGACAGCGGCCGAGAGGAACTTGTCGATCCCGACAATGAGGATCGCTCCGAGGAACACCTGGACGCGACTGAGCGGATTGCGGATGACGGACCCCGCGATGTAGATGGCGAGGAACATCTGGATGAAGCCCTCGACCTCTGCGAGCCCCGAGAAATCGCCCATGAGCAGGTCGGTGAACACGATCTCGCCGAGAGGTGCGCCGAGCGCGACCCAGAACGGGCTCACGAGGGCGGCGAGCGTCAGGGGGACGAACACGAAGTAGCTGACGGAGAAGTCGATGGGGCCGATCGTGATGTCCGGAATCACCTCGAGGAGGATGTTCGACAGCCCGAACAGAGCCATCGACAGCACGAACACCATCAGGTTCTGGGGCGTGGAGGTCGCGATCGAGCCGCCTCCGCGGAGCTCGCCGCGGCGCTCGTCGGTCGGGGAGAGGGTCATCATGGTCCTTCGGGTCAGGAGACGGGAACTGCGGGGATGGATCGGATGAGGGCGACGAGATCGCCCGGGTGGTCAAGCACACGCGTCGCGAGACCGGACGCCAGGGCGTCCGCGAGATCGGCGTCGGCGGTGGATCCGCCGCGCACGAGGACCCGTTCGGCGATGCCGGCCCGTCGGGCCGCCACGGCGTCGTTCTGCGGCTTGTCACCGAGGAACACCGACTGCGCGGGATCCGCCCGCGCGATCCTCAGCGCCTCATGGACGAGCGCGGCGTCCGGCTTGCGGAGGCCCACCTCGTCAGAGCAGACGCTCGCGGCGACGAGGCCGGCGATGCCGTGCTCGGCGCACACCTCGCGCACCGCACGTCCGCTCAGAGTGTTCGATACCACGACAACCGGGACCGCTTCGGCCCGGCACGCCTCGAGCAGCTGACGCACGCCGTCGCGCAGAGTACGGCGCGACTTCGCACGGCCGTAGCGGGCCATGATGTCGTGCGCCTCGGCCGTGAGGACGGCACGTCGGCGCTCGCTGAGCGAGGATCCGAACCAGTCGCGCCAGAACTCGACGGGATCCGCCTCGATGAGGGGATCCTCCCGCTTCGCGTGGCGACGGACGATGGCGTGCTTGAAGGCGCGATGCGCGTCGCGGGCGCGCTCGATGAGACGCGCGACTTCGGCGGCGTCGAGAGCCGGCTCGGCCGTATCCGCGCGGGGAGGGGCGACCAGGCGGGCGAGCCAGGCGCAGAACTCGCGCAGGAGCGCCGGATCCGGCGTCGACGACGAGATGACGCCGCCGTGATCGATGAGCAGCGCCCGCCCCCTTCCCTGCACGACGACGCCAATTCTGTCGACGGCGGCCGGATCCGCGGCGTGTCGCGGGTCTGAATGCAGTTCTGGCGTCGTTGTGCAGGTGGCGCCCGCGTCAGGTCGCCCCGAGCCTCCGGGCGGCGTGGGCCCAGCGGTGCAGGTGGGCTCGGCGCCGGCAGGCGGGGTGGGGCCGGCCGGATCCGCGATCGCCGCGCGGAGGGCGCCGACGAGCCCCTCAGGGGTGTCATAGACGGCGTCGGCGCGCTCGGCGACCGCGAAAGGCGGGGCATCGGTGTGGTGGCTGCGCGTGAGGATCACGGCGCCGACGCCCGCGCGACGGCCAGCGACGACGTCGCGGTCCTGCGTATCGCCGACGTACCAGCAGCGATCCGCTGTCGTCCCGCATGCCTCCGCGGCGAGCGCGATGATGCCGGGGTGTGGTTTGCGCAGGCCGACCTCGTCGGAATAGCACTGCACGACGAAGCGCTCGTCGAGCCCGTGCCGTGCAAGCACCTCGCGGTGGCTGCGGCCCGAGTGCGCGTTGGAGACGATGCCGACGGGGATGCCGCGCGCATCGGCGAGGTCGAGCAGATCGAGGATCCCGGGGCGCACGGCGTGCGACGAGAGAGTCGTCGTGACATCGACGAGGACATCGCTCGCCTCGGCGATGAGCAGCGCCCGCGCGGCGTCGGGCAGATCCGAAACGAGGAAGTCGCCCACGATCTCGCGCGGTGCGAGCTCCGCGGGAGCGATCCGCCGACTCTGGGCGTGCTTCCAGTGTTTGAGGGCGGTGAGCCCGGCCGCGAGCGATCGCTCGAGGGAGTCGAGGGGAAGCTCGATCCCTGTCGCGGCGAGGCGTCCGCGGACGCGCTCGGCCAGGATCCGCTTGCCCGCAGGATCCTTCTTGGTCTCGAATATCACGCCGCCGAAGTCGAGCAGAAGTGCGTCTGGAACGTTCCGGATCGCATCGGAGGGCGTCTCGTAGAAGGTCACGAGACCGACGCTAGGAGCCCTCGGTGGCCGTCGATGGTCCGCCGGGTGAACAGATCCGGAACGTTCCAGGCGCGGTGCACGCCCCGCTCCCCCGGACAGGAGAAACTGGGCGCATGCCCCGTTCCGCGCATCGCCCGACGATCCTCGATGTCGCCCGCGCCGCAGGCGTCTCGAAGTCGCTCGTGTCTGCCGCCCTGCGCGGCGAACGCGGCGTGAGCACCGCCAGTCGCGACCGCATCCTCGCGGCGGCCGACGAGCTCGACTACCGTACGAACGGGTGGGCGCAGCGCCTCGTGAGTGGGCGCAGCGACCTCATCGGAGTTCTGCTCACCGATCTGCGCAACGCCTATCAGACCGAGATCGTCAACGGCGTCGAGGACGCCGCCCGCTCAGCCGGGTTCGACGTGATCCTCAGCCACGGACGCCGCGACCGCGACCTGCTCCGCACCCGCCTGCAGGGCCTCATCGACCTCGGCGTCGACGCCGTGATCGCCGTGACCGGCCACCTGCAGGCCGACGACCTCGACGCCGCAGCCGAGCGCGTGCCGCTCGTCGTCGTCGGGCGGCCTGCGTCGGTGCCTGACGCAGCAGGGTGGATCCGGAACGACGACGAGGAGGGCGCGCGCCTCGCGCTCACGCATCTCCGGGAGCGCGGCCACGAGCGGATCGCATTCGTCCACGGATCCTCCCGGCCGGCGTCTCGCGCCCGCCGCGACACCTACCGATCCTTCGTCGCGCATCCTCGCGAGTTCGACGCGGACGCAGAGGGGATCCCCCGTCTCCTGGACGCCGCCGACGAAGTGAGCGCCGTGTTCGCCGCAAACGACCGACTCGCCGCGCAGATCGTCGCCGATGCGAGCGACCGCCGGGTGCGGGTGCCCGAAGACCTCGCGGTCGTCGGCTACGACAACACCGAGCTCGCCGAGCTCGTGCGCCCCGGCCTGACGACCATTGATCAGCCCCGCACGCGGATGGGCGAGGACGCCGCAGGGCAGGCTCTCGCGATGCTCGACGGCGCCCCTCCCGCGCGCATCGTCGCAGCGCCTCGGCTCGTCGTACGGAGCTCCTCAGGGTGACCGCGCACGGCGCGTGTAAAATGTCGGTGTCTGTGTCCCCGACGAACGGAACGAAACGGTGCGGAACCTCGCAGTCGCGTAACCCGCGCTGACCGACCTCCCTCCGAGGCATCGCCAGCGCCCTTCTCGCGCTGATCTGCGATGCCCTTCCGTTCCCTCACACGGGGCGGACCGCCGCATTCGTCGGCCCTGGGCCCGACCGCTGATCAGCGCATCCCTGCACTGATCTCGGGAGGCACCATGCCCGCACTGACACTCGACCATCTCACCTTCTCCTGGCCCGACGGATCCGTCGCGCTCGACGACGTCACCGGCACATTCGGCACCGGACGCACCGGCCTCGTCGGACGTAACGGTTCCGGAAAATCCACCCTCCTGCGGATCGCGGCAGGCGAGCTCGCCCCGACCGCGGGGCACGTCTCGGCAACCGGCGATGTCGCTTACCTGCCGCAGCGGCTCACGCTCGACGTCTCGACACGGGTCGCGACGCTGCTGGGCGTCGACGTCGCCCTCGACGCCGTGCGGGCGATCGCCGACGGGGATGTCGACCCCGCGCGCTTCGACGAAGTGGGCGACGACTGGGACATTGAGGCGCGGGCCCACGCCGCACTCGCCGAGGCGGGCCTCGCGCCCGACATGCTCGACGCGCGCGTCGGCGAATTGTCGGGAGGCGAGGCGATGCTCGCGGCCCTCACGGGGATCCGCCTGCGCGGCGCCGCCATCACCCTGCTCGACGAACCGACGAACAACCTCGATCGCGACGCGCGGCGCCTCGTGCACGACCTCGTGCTCTCGTGGCGCGGGGCGCTCATCGTCGTCTCGCACGATCTCGAACTGCTCGAGCTCATGGACGAGACGGCCGAGCTGCGCGATCACGCTCTCACGGTGTTCGGCGGGCCGTACTCGCAGTGGCGGGCGCACGTCGACGCTGAGCAGGCGGCGGCCCGCCAAGCCGCCGTCGACGCCAAGAAGGTGCTGCAGCGCGAGAAGCGGCAGCGGATCGAGGCCGAGACGAAGATCGCCCGTCGCGCGCGAGCGGGGCGGAAGGCCGCGGACTCGATGCCGAAGATCCTCGCCAACGCCCTCGCGAGCTCGTCCGAGGCGACCGCAGGCCGACAGCGCGTCGAGGCGCGCGGGAAGGAGGACGAGGCCCGGGCCGCGCTCGACGAGGCGGGTCGTCGTATCCGCGAGGACGACTCCGTCGGCTTCGACCTTCCCGATCCGGACGTTGCCGCGGGGCGACGGATCCTCACCCTCAGCGACGGCGACCGGCAGTGGATCGTGCAGGGGCCGGAGCGGGTGGCGCTGATCGGCCCGAACGGCTCCGGGAAGACAGCACTGCTGGAGGGCTTGCTGCACGGTCGACCACCGCGGGGCACATCCCCCCTGCACAACGACGCCAATTCTGCGCCCGACGTGCCAGAAGCGGGCTCAGGGGTCGATTCCGCACAGAATTGGCGTCGTTGTGCAGTCGGCGAGCTGCACACCGACCGGTTCGCGTACCTCCCGCAGCGCCTCGACGGGCTCGAGGAGGCGGCGTCGGCGATCGAGATCGTGCAGCGGGCGGCGCCCGATGTGCCCGATCGCGAGCTCCGGAACCGACTCGCGCGGTTCCTCCTGCGCGGTGATGCGGCGCAGCGTCCGATCGGGTCCCTGTCGGGCGGCGAGCGCTTCCGCGTCGCGATCGCCCGGCTGCTGCTCGCGGATCCGCCTCCGCAGCTGCTCGTGCTGGACGAGCCGACGAACAACCTCGACATCGACACGGCCGAACAGCTGCTCGAGGCACTGCGCGCCTACGGCGGAGCCGTGCTGATCGTCAGCCACGACGACGCGTTCCTGAGACGCCTCGACCCCGATCTCGTGCTCGACCTCCGGGACGGACACCTCACCCAACACAATGCAGTCGATTCGGGAGCCGCTGCGGCTGATCGGGCGGATTCCGCGTCGCCGGACACGAAATGACTGCGTTGTGTTGACGAGCCCCGCGCCCGACCCCGCACGGGGCCGGGCGCGGGGACTGGTCAGCTCAGCTGCAGACCCGTGATGCAGGTGGGATCGTCGGCACTGTTCGTGGCGATGTCGACGCTGCCGACGTCGCCGTCCTGCTCGATCGTGAGGACGCCCTCAACGCCGCGAGGCAACCACAGCCCGACGAAACCGTTGTCGTAGGTTCGGCGCGCCTCGTCGAGGAGAACCTCGCCCTCGTCAGTCTCGAACTTCACCTGCACGTCGGCGTCTCCGAGCTCTCCGAGGCACGTCGTGAGGCTGTGAAAGTAGCACTCGTGCGTTCTCTCACGGAACGGCGCAACAGCGACGTACATCTCATCTTCCGGCAGGGGCAGGCGGGTCTCGACGCCCGATCCGTCGGTCACAACGAGCTCGTCGGGTTCCACCGATGCGATGAGGCCCTCGGGCCGCTCCGCGACGGGCGCCTCGTCAAGTTGGGTGATGATCTGCGTGGCGTCCAGCCCGTCGAGATCCCAGCTGGCGAGCATCTCGCTCTCCGCGGTCGTGCCGATGGCCGATTCCTCGACCGGCGGCGCCTCCTCGGACGAGGCGCAGCTCGCGAGGAAGAGAGCGGCGATCATCGTCAATGCGGCCGAGGCCGATGTGCGGTTCTTCATCAATTTCTCCGTCGTCAGGTATCACGTGGCTGACGCGCCGAAGATCTCGGCGCGCCGGAGAGGTTCCCAGCACACGGGGTATGCCGGGACGGTCTCCCTGTCACGTGCGCATGATGCAGAGCGCGTGGCGAAGTGGCGCCGGAAATCGGTCGCCCCGCGGAATCACCGGCACCACGAACAGCTTGGCGAGCGGATCCGCGCGGCCCATGACGGGTCGGTTCGGCGACCTCAGGATCAGGGCGACGAGCAGCGCGATCGCGCAGGCGAGCGCCATCCCCGCTTCGCCTCCGCCGTCGCACATCGCGCACATTTCGCCCGTGCCGGCCGGTTCCTCGGCGGCGAGCGCCGGATTCGCATGCACCGAGGGGCTCGTCGTTCCTGATGTACCGAGTGGCGATGCGTGGACTCCGAGCACATGCATCGCGAGCAGACCAGCGATCACCACCCCGACGAGAACGGCGAGGCGGAGCGTTCGGACCGCGACACGCGGACGGGTTCTGTCCCGCCGCACGATCCCGGACACCATGCTGACCAGCCTACGCACGGCCTCGGCGCGCAGCCCCCGGCACTCGTGCAACATGACGCAGTCGATCTGGCGTGGAATGGGGCGATTCCAGGTGTTATGTCGAGATCGGGCGCGGATTGACTGCGTTGTGATGTCGGGGCCGCGTGGATGTCGGACATCGGCGGCAGGATGGACGCGTGGACATCCTTGAGAGCTTCAGCGAACCGACCGCGGGGTGGTTCCGCGCGGCGTTCGCACGTCCGACCGACGCTCAGGTCGGCGCGTGGCGGGCGATTTCGCAGGGGCGCCACGCTCTCGTCGTCGCACCGACCGGCTCGGGAAAGACGCTCTCGGCATTCCTGTGGGCGATCGACCGCGTCTTTCGTGAGGGGCTCGAAGGTGGCCCGCTGCCTGGCTTCGAGCCGCGAGCGAAGCCTCGCGACGGCAAGCGCCGCACGAAGATCCTCTACGTCTCACCCCTCAAGGCGCTCGGCGTCGACGTCGAGCGCAATCTGCAGTCACCGCTCGTCGGCATCACCCAGGCGGCGCGTCGGCTGGGGGTGGATCCGCCGACCGTCACGGTGGGCGTGCGCTCGGGCGACACTCCGTCGAGCGAGCGGCAGAAGATGGTACGCAATCCGCCCGACGTGCTCATCACCACACCCGAGTCGCTGTATCTCATGCTCACGTCGAACGCCCGCGACACTCTCCGCGAAGTGCACACGGTCATTGTCGACGAGGTGCACGCCGTCGCCGCATCGAAGCGCGGGGCGCACCTCGCAGTGTCGCTCGAGCGCCTCGACGATCTGCTCGATGCGCCCGCGCAGCGCATCGGCCTCTCGGCGACGGTGCGACCGATCGACGAGGTCGCACGCTTCCTCGGCGGAGCCGCTCCCGTCGACATCGTCGCCCCGAAAGCCTCGAAGACCTTCGAGCTCACGGTGCGCGTGCCGATCGACGATATGCAGAACCCGCCGCCGGCGGCGCCGCGCGCGGCATCGCACCGCGCCGATCTCGCGGGGGCACGGTCGGGCGAGCCAATGGTGCCAGCCGACGACCGTTTCTGGGAGGGGACGCCCGCCGGCGGCGCGCCGGGATCCGGTGCGGACGGAGGGGTCGAGGACGGCTCCCCCGGCGGCGGTCAGGGCGCCGACGGCGCGGCTGACGGCACCGGGCCTCAACCGGGCCGGGCCGACGGAGGGGCCAACAACGCCGCGCCCCAGACGGAGCCGGCCGGTACGGATGCCGACGACGACTGGTTCGACACCTCGAACGTCGAGGCGACGGGATCCATCTGGCCGCATGTCGAGGAGGCGATCGTCGATCGGATCCTCGAGAACAGTTCGACGATCGTGTTCGCCAACTCGCGCCGGCTCGCCGAGCGGCTGACAGCGCGCCTCAACGAGATCCATGCGGAGCGCCTCGGACTCGATGTACCCGATCAGACGGCACCCGCGGCCGCGATGCCGGCCCAGGGCGGTCAGACGGCGGGCGTCGCTCCGGTACTCGCGAAGGCTCACCACGGTTCCGTGTCGAAGGATCAGCGGGCGATCGTCGAAGAGGAGCTCAAGTCGGGCGCGCTGCGGTGCGTCGTCGCGACGAGCAGCCTCGAACTGGGCATCGACATGGGCGCGGTCGATCTCGTGATCCAGGTCGAGTCACCGCCGAGCGCCGCGAGCGGGCTGCAGCGCGTGGGCCGCGCGGGCCACCAGGTCGGCGAGATCAGCCGCGCCGATCTCTTCCCCAAACACCGCGGCGATGTCCTGCACACGGCGATCGTCACAGAGCGCATGCTCGCGGGCGCCATCGAGGCGATCACCGTCCCGCAGAATCCGCTCGACATCCTCGCGCAGCAGACCGTCGCTGCCTCCGCGCTCGATTCCGTCGATGTCGAGGCATGGTTCGACACGGTGCGGCGCAGCGCGCCGTTTCGCACGCTCCCCCGCAGCGCCTTCGAGGCGACGCTCGATCTCCTCGCCGGGCGGTATCCGTCAGACGAGTTCGCCGAATTGCGTCCCCGCATTGTCTGGGATCGCGACCGCGGCGTGTTCGAGGGGCGGCCCGGTGCACAGCGCCTCGCAGTGACGAGCGGCGGCACGATCCCCGACCGCGGTCTCTTCGGAGTCTTCGTCGCGGGTGAGACACAGAACGCCCGCGTCGGAGAGCTCGACGAGGAGATGGTCTACGAATCGCGCGTGAACGACGTGTTCACCCTCGGCACGACCAGCTGGCGCATCGTCGAGATCACGCACGACCGCGTCAACGTCGTTCCGGCATTCGGCCAGCCCGGCCGAGTGCCGTTCTGGACGGGCGATGGCCTCGGGCGTCCGGCCGAGCTCGGCGAGGCGCTCGGTCGCTTCACGCGCGAGATCGACGCGGCGACGCCCGAGACAGCCCACGAGCGGTTGCGCGAAGCAGGCCTCGACGAGAACGCGCGCGCGAATCTCCTGGCGCACCTCGCCGAGCAGCGGGAGGCGACGGGTTCCCTCCCCACCGACCGCACGCTGACGGTCGAGCGTGGGCGCGACGAGGTGGGCGACTGGCGCATCGTGCTGCATTCCCCATACGGCATGCACGTGCACGCTCCGTGGGCACTCGCCGTGAGCGCACGGATCCGCGAGCGGCTCGGCGTCGACGGATCCGCGGTCGCGAGCGACGACGGGATCATCGCACGGATCCCCGACGCCGAGGCCGAGCCGCCGGGCGCCGAGCTGTTCGTCTTCGAGCCCGACGAGCTCGAGCAGATCGTGACCGATGAAGTCGGCGGATCCGCCCTCTTCGCCTCGCGCTTCCGCGAATGCGCGGCGCGATCGCTGCTCATGCCGCGCCTCCAGCCCGGCAAGCGCATGCCGCTCTGGCAGCAGCGGCAGCGCTCGGCCGCGCTGCTCGACGTGGCCCGCGGGCATCCGACCTTCCCCGTCATCCTCGAGACTCTGCGCGAGGTGCTGCAGGACGTCTACGACCTGCCCGCGCTCCTGCGACTCGCCCGCGGCATCGGCGAGCGCCGCATCCGCCTCGTCGAGTCCGACCCTGCGCAGCCCTCGCCGTTCGCCCGCGATCTGCTCTTCGGATATGTCGGCGCGTTCATGTACGAGGGCGACTCGCCGCTCGGCGAACGCAAGGCCGCGGCTCTGTCGGTCGATCCGGCGCTGCTGGGCGAGCTGCTCGGGCGCGTCGAGATGCGCGAACTGCTCGACCCGGACGTCGTCGCCCGCTTCGAGCTCGAGGCGCAGCGGCTCGCGCCGGATCGCCGCGTGCGCGGTGTCGAGGGCGTCGCCGATCTGCTGCGCCTGCTCGGTCCTCTCACGGCCACCGAGGTCGCGGTCCGCCTGCAGGCAGGGTCGCCAGAAAACGACAGTCCCGCCCCAGAAACACCCTCACTTCCTGGCGACTCTCGTCCGGGGCCAGGCGCCACCGGGCACGAAGGTCCGCTCTCCCCCGATGGGTCGCCAGGAAGTGCCAGTACAAGCCTCGAAGAACCCGCACATTCTGGCGACCCTGAAGGGGCCGCGCCGGGTGACAGCGGCCACGCCACGGATGAGGAGGCGGCCGACCTGCTCGACCAGCTCGTCCGCTCGCGGAGGGCGATCCGCGTGACCGTGGCGGGCGAGGAGCGCACCGCCGCGATCGAGGACGCGGGGCGCCTGCGCGACGCCCTGGGCACAGCTCTGCCGGTCGGCGTCCCTGCCGCGTTCACCGAGCCGCTCGCCGACCCCCTCGGCGATCTCGTCAGCCGATACGCGCGCTCCCACGGGCCGTTCACGGTCGCCGCGCTGGCCGCGCGCCTCGGGGTCGGCGCGGCCGTCGCGCGTCACGCGCTGCAGCGGCTCGAGACGCAGGGTCGCGCCGTCAGCGGGTTCTTCCTTCCCGAAGGATCCACGTCGATCGCCGACGAACCCGAGTGGTGCGACGCCGAGGCGCTCCGGCGCATCCGGATGCGCTCGCTCGCCGCCCTACGCGGATCCATCGAGCCCGTGTCGCCCGAAGCGTATGCACGCTTCCTGCCCTCCTGGCATCACTTCGACCGTCCGCTCGAGGGCGTCGACGGCGTCCTGCAGGTCGTCGAACAGCTCGCCGGTGTGCCGATTCCCGCGAGCGCCTGGGAGTCATTCATCCTGCCGAGCCGCGTGCGCGACTACGTCCCCGCTCTCCTCGACGAGCTGACGGCCGCCGGCGAGGTGGTCTGGTCAGGCCATGGCCAGATCGCCGGCAGAGACGGATGGGTCGCACTGCATCCCGCCGACGCCGTGCCTCTCACGCTCGCGACCGACGAGGTCGAACTCGCAGACCCTCTCGACGAGCACATCGCCGACGCGCTCTCCCCCGGCGGCGCATTCTTCGCCGCGCAGATCGCCGACATGGTGCGATCCCGGCTCACTGCGTCCGAGGCGTCCGAGATCTCCGAGTCGTCGGTCACGGAGGCCCTCTGGCGTCTCGTCTGGGCGGGGCGCGCCACGAACGATACCTTCGCACCCGTGCGCAGCCTGCTCTCGCGCGGATCCCAGAGCCACAAGTCAGCCCGCCGCGCGCCCCGCACCCGCACCTTTCGCGGCATCTCGCTTCCCCGGCCCGCGGCGACGCCGCGCGACCCGACCGCGGGCGGACGCTGGTCGCTCCTGCCGTCGCCCGAGCCCGACGAGACGGTGCGAGCCGCGGCACACGCGTCGCTGTTGCTCGACCGCTACGGCGTCGTGACGCGCGGATCGGTGCAGAGCGAGGGCGCGCCGGGCGGTTTCGCGCAGGTCTACCGCACGCTCGCGACGTTCGAAGAGTCGGGCCACTGCCGCCGCGGGTACCTGATCGAGAAGCTCGGTGCCGCACAGTTCGCCGCGTCGCCCACGATCGACCGGCTGCGCACGTTCAGCGCCGTGCCGGATCCGGCGCCGCGGGCACCGCGTGTGCTCGCGGCGACCGACCCCGCGAATCCCTACGGCGCGGCCCTCGCGTGGCCCGCGCTCGACGAGGTCACGCACCGACCCGGGCGCAAGGCCGGGGCGATCGTCGTGCTCATCGACGGCGATCTCATCCTCTATCTCGAACGCGGCGGGCGCACGGCGCTCGCGTTCTCTGACGAAGACGACGTTCTCGCCGCCGCGGCACATGGGCTCGCAGGCGCGGCCCGGGATCGGCGTCTCGACACCCTCACGGTCGAGAAGGTCAACGGCGCAATGGTCTTCCGCGCACCGCTCGCCCGCCATCTGCGCGATGCCGGCTTCGTCGAGGCGACCAAGGGGCTCTCGCTGCGTCGCGAGATGCACCGTACGGGCAGGAGGCCCGCACATGCCTGAAGGAGACACCGTCCACCGAACGGCGAGGCGCCTGCACGAGGTGCTCGCCGGGGAGGTCCTCACCCGCTTCGACCTGCGCGTCCCGCGCGCCGCGACGGCGGATCTCACCGGCGAGCGGGTGGAGAGCGTGCGAGCCGTCGGGAAGCACCTGCTGCACCGCATCGCCGACGTCACCCTGCACACCCACCTCGCGATGGAGGGCGAATGGCATACGTACCGGGTGGACGACCGTTGGCGGCGCCCGACCTTCCAGGCGCGGGCGATTCTCGACGCCGCAGGCTGGACGACCGTCGGCTTCGATCTCTCCGTCGTCGAGCTGCTGCCGCGCGAGCGCGAGGCCGATGTTGTCGCGCATCTCGGCCCTGATCCGCTCGGGCGCGACTGGGACGAGGACGAAGCCACCCGGCGCCTCGCGCGCGACACGCGCCCCGCCCACGTCTCTCTGCTCGACCAACGCAACGTGGCGGGCTTCGGCAACGAGTACGCCAACGAGATGCTCTTCCTCCGCGGCATCGCACCGCGCACCCCCATGTCCGACGTCGACGTCGCCTCACTCGTCGCGCTCGGCGTACGCGCCATCCGCAGCAACCTCGCGCGCCCCGTGCGCACCTTCACGGGCGATGCACGGCGCGGGCACGACCACTGGGTCTACGGCCGCGCAGGGCAGCCGTGCCGCCGCTGCGGCACCCTCATCGAAGAAGACGCACTCGGCGCGAATCCCGGCGAGGAGCGTCGCGTGTTCTCGTGCCCGCGGTGTCAGACGTGAGCCGGAACGGCCCGCGGAACGACGCGGACGAGAATCACCATCACGACCAGCTCGACGAGCGTCTGGCTGACGATCACGAGCGGCACGAGGGCGAACGATTCCGGCAGCGCGAGCGCCAACGGCAGCACGACGAGAGAGTTCCGTGTCACGCCGCTGAAGACGAGCGCCCTCCGACCGGGCACGTCGAGGTGGGCGATGCGCCCTGCAAGGATCCCGAGGGGCACCATCGCGACGGCGAACAGCACGTGGACGAGGATCGCCAGCGACAACGCACCGAGGTGGGATCCGATGCCGTGGATCTGCGACGCCACGACGAGAGCGAGGGTGAGCATCATGAGCGGCACCATCGCCGTGGTCGCGGTCTCCCGTACGATCCGGCCGGGCCGCGAGCGCGCGGCGGCGAGTTGCGTCAGCGCGGCCGCCGCGAGCGGGAGGACGACGAGCAGCAGGAGCGCGCGCAGGAAGGGCTCGGGCTCGATCGCCGCGACGACGTCGCTCCCCACCATGATCCAGAGCGCGAGCGGCAGAACCACCATCTGCCCGATCAGCAGGAGGGGAACGGCTGCGAGGAGCCTGTCCTTCGCGCCGCCCGCCATGCCGGTGAAGGCGATCACGTAGTCGATACACGGCGTGAGCAACACGAACAGCACGCCGACGAGCAGCGCGCGGTCGTGTGCGACGATCCGCGAGAGCACGAAGACGACGGCCGGCACGACGAGGAAGTCGACGACCAGGATCGCCGCGAGGAAGCGTCCGTCGCGCAGGGCCACGCGGATCCGATCGAACGGCACGCCGAGGAAGGTGGCGTAGAGAAGCAGCCCGAGCACGGGTTCGACGGCGACGCCCAGAGTCCCCGCCGCCCCGGGCGCGACGAGGCCGACGACCGCCCCCACGGCGAGCGCTGCGAGACAGAGCGCGGTCTGATGCCGTTCCAGAGTCTCCGCCATCGCGCGCATGCCGATCAGTCTCGCAGGCGCGCGATCGCCGTCGGCGAATCGAGTACGCGAGACGGCCCCCAGATACCCCCTGGGGGTATACACTCAACGCATCGAATCCGACGAGATGCCCGCGGCTAAGGAGGCGTCATGACCCCGAACGACCCGCACGCGCACCACCACGACGGCGACGACCACGACCACGACCACGCGACGGTCGAGACCACCGGGCACGACGGCCACACACGCGATGAACACGCCGGCCACGGCGGGCACTCAGAGCACGGCGAGCACTCCGGTCCCGTCGGCCACGGCGGGCACTCAGAGCAGGGCGAGCACGGCGAACACTCCGAGCACGCCGGCCACGCCGGCCACGGGGATCACGCCGGCCACGGCGAGCATTCAGAGCAGGGCGAGCAGGGCGAGCAGGGCGAGCACTCCGAGCACTCCGAACACGCCGGTCCCGCCCGCCACGCCGACCACTCCGACCACTCCGACCACTCCGACCACGCCGGCCACGGGGATCACGTCGCGCGATTCCGGCGCCTGTTCTGGATCATGCTCGTGGTGGCGGTGCCCGTCGTCGCGCTGTCGCCGATGTTCGCGTCGCTCGTCGGCTATCCGCTGCCGGACGCGGCGTGGCTCTCCTGGGTGCCGCCGGTCCTCGGTTCCGTCATGTACGCGTGGGGCGGCGCCCCCTTCCTGACGGGGGCCGTCAGCGAGCTGCGGGCGCGACGCCCCGGCATGATGCTCCTCATCGGCCTCGCGATCACGGTCGCGTTTGTCGCGTCGTGGGGGTCGAGCCTCGGCGTGCTTCATCACGAGCTCGAGTTCTGGTGGGAGCTGGCGCTGCTGGTCGTCATCATGCTGCTCGGCCATTGGATCGAGATGCGCTCGATCGCACAGACGACGTCGGCGCTCGATTCGCTCGCCGCGCTCCTGCCCGACGAGGCCGAGCGGGTCGAGGGTGACACGACCGTCACGGTCGCCCCGGACGACCTCGCCGTCGGCGATGTCGTCGTGATCCGCCCGGGCGGGCGCGTGCCCGCCGACGGCCGCATCACGCAGGGATCGGCGAGCATGGACGAGTCGATGATCACGGGCGAGTCCCGCCCAGTCTGGCGCGACGTCGGCGACGACGTCGTCGCGGGCACCGTCGCGACCGATTCCGGCGTTCGCGTCGAGATCACGGCGACCGGCGAGGGCACGGCGCTTGCGGGGATCCAGCGCCTGGTCGCCGAAGCGCAGGCGTCGTCGTCGCGCGCACAGCGCCTCGCCGACCGAGCCGCCGCCCTGCTGTTCTGGTTCGCGCTCGGCGCCGGCATCATCACGGCCGTCGTGTGGGCGGCGATCGGGCTTCCCGACCAGGCCGTCGTGCGCACCATCACGGTGCTCGTCATCGCATGCCCCCACGCCCTCGGCCTCGCAATCCCGCTCGTCGTATCGATCTCGACCGAACGGGCGGCACGCGGCGGGGTGCTCATCACCGACCGGCTCGCGCTCGAGAGCATGCGCACCGTCGACACCGTGCTGTTCGACAAGACCGGCACGCTCACGGAGGGCGCCCCCGCCGTCACGGCCGTGCAGCCCGCCGACGGCATCGACGCCGACGAACTCGTCGCGCTGGCCGCCGCCGCCGAGACAGATTCCGAGCACCCGCTGGCACACGCGATCGTGTCCGCGGCCACTGAGCGGCAGATCCGGGTTCTCCCAGCGCACGACTTCTCGTCCTCCCCCGCGGTCGGCGTGCGCGCCGTCGTCGACGGCCGCGTCGTGCAGGTCGGCGGCCCATACATGCTCGCGCAGGAGGGCGCGGAAGAGCTCGCCGTCGCCGACGCGTGGCGCCGCGAGGGCGCGATCATCCTGCACGTGCTCGTCGACGGATCCGTCGCCGGCGCGCTGCGCCTCGCGGACGGGATCCGCGCCGAGTCGCGCGAGGCCGTCGACGCGCTGCACGCACGCGGCGCGCAGGTCGTGATGATCACGGGCGACGCCGAGGCCGTCGCGGCGTCGGTGGCCGCGGAGCTCGGCATCGACCGGTTCTTCGCGGGCGTGCGCCCCGAGGACAAGGCCGCCCGTGTGCGCGAGCTGCAGGCGGAGGGGCGGCGGGTCGCGATGGTCGGCGACGGAGTCAATGACGCCCCCGCGCTCGCCCAGGCAGACGTCGGGGTCGCCATCGGGGCCGGGACCGATGTCGCGATCGCCTCGGCGGGTGTGGTGCTCGCGAGCGACGACCCCCGCTCGGTGCTGTCGGTGATCGAGCTGTCGCGCGCCAGCTACGGCAAGATGCGACAGAACCTCTGGTGGGCGGCGGGCTACAACCTCATCTCGGTGCCGCTTGCGGCGGGCGTGCTCGCACCGATCGGCTTCGTGCTGCCCATGTCGGTGGGCGCGATCCTCATGTCGCTGTCGACCGTCGTCGTCGCGCTCAACGCTCAGACGCTGCGGCGACTCGATCTGCGCCCGGAGGCCGCGGTCGCGCGCCGCCGCTGACCGGCCGCGTCGCCGGGCAGGGGCAGGAGGTCGGGGTGCGCCGCGCGCTCCTCGAGCCAGGTACGGAGGATGCGATTGAACAGCTCGGGATCCTCACCATTCCACGCGTGGTGCATGCCGGGGGCGAGCCCCGTCGTCGCGCGGGGCGCGCCCGCCCGGATGACCCGGAGCGAGTCGTGGAAGTAGGCGGTCTCCTTCTCGCCGGCCACTGCCATCAGCGGGGCGGTGATCCTCTCGGATGCGATCAGTCCGCCGGGGTACACCTCGGCCAGCTGCTGGCGAATGTTCTCGCGAGTGACAGGTGGCGTGACCGCGAGGAAGTCCTCGGCGTCGGCACCCCGAAGGCCGAACTGACGCGCAGTACCGACCCAGTAGAACCGACGGTTCCAGACAGCGAGCGCGACGCGATTCGCGGCCCGCATCGCCCACGTGTACGGCAGGACCGAGGCTCCCGTGACGAATACCGACGCGACGCGATCCGGATAGCGCGACGCGAGGTGGAGGGCGGTGATGCCGCCGAGCGAGAGACCGACGAGATCGACCGATTGGCCCACCTCCTCGTCGATCACGTCGACGAGCCTGTCGGCGACAGCGTCGAAGCTGATCCATGGATCCTCCCGGCGCGACCGATAGCCGGGGAGGTCGGGAGCAAGTGTGAGGCGGTCGCTGAGCGCGGCGACCTGGGGCTCCCAGATCCAGCCGCCGACGTTGCCCCCGTGCAGGAACATCACCGGACGATTCATCGTTCCTCCTCTTTCGGGATCCCGGCGAGCAGGTCGTCGAGCCAGTCGATGTGCAGGTCATGGTCGCTGATCCCGTGATCGAGCGTCTTCGATCGCAGCCATCCCGCGCGATCGACCGAAGGATCGGGGCGCGGGGTGCGCTCGCGGATCCCGCGAAGCTCATCCCGGGCGGCGACCGTCTCGTCTCGCCTCCGCGCGATCACGCTCCGCAGCGTGTCGTCATCGAGATCGCCCGCGAAGAACATCCGCGCGAGGAAGGCGTCGCGCTCGGGCTGCCGATCGGGATCCGACGCGAGCCACTCGTCGAGCGCTTCCTGTCCCGCTCGTGTGATGTGATGCACCACCCGATCCGGCGCATCGGTGCCCGGCACGGTCTCGACGCGCGCGTGCCCATCGGCGACGAGCCGCGCCAGCGTGCGGTAGATCTGTGCCTTATCGGCCGACCAGAAGTAGCTCGCTGACGACCGGAAGGCACGCATGAGGTCGTATCCCGTCATCGGCTGCAGAGACAGGAACCCGAGGATGATGCGCGCGAGGATCACACGGCCAGTGTGCATCCGGCTAGTCGATAAGTCAACTAGCCTCGTTCGGCGGCTCCCTCACGATGACCCGGCTCCACGGCAATTGCCAACAGGCGGTTGAACGACGTTCGAGGCCGCACCACCCCTACGCTCGACACCATGACCGACGCCATCAGCCACTACCGCGCGAAGCTCCAGTTCGAGACCGACGCCGCCGACACCTACGCCGCGCAGAAGGCCGGAGAGGAGTTCGTCCTCGTCGACACCCGGTCCTCCGAGGCGTGGGCGCAGGGGCACGCGAAGGGCGCGGTCCACATGCCCACACGCGAGATCGCGGATCGCGCCACCGACGAGATCCCGGCCGGAACGCCTGTCGTCGTGTATTGCTGGAGCCCCGGCTGCAACGGCGGCGACAAGGCCGCGCTCGCGTTCGCCGAGCTCGGATACCCGGTGAAGCTGATGATCGGCGGCTTCGAGTACTGGGCTCGCGAGGGCTACCCCGTCGTGACGGACGACGGCGAGACGCGCGCGCCAGTCGACCCGCTCACAGGCGTCGTGCGCTGATCTCTCGCCCCAGGATCCGCGAGGCGACCGGGCTCCGGTTCAGTCGCGCCCGCGTCGCCGGCGACCAGCCCCGCGACGGGCGGGACGGTCGTGCGCGGATGCCCATCGGAGCCGCTCCGTCTCGGGATCGCGCGGCGAGGCCGGACGAGCCGTCGTTCCGCCCGCGAAGTCCGGTCGTGGCACCGCCGCAGAGCGGTCGGCGCCACGACCGGTTTCGTCACATCAGCTCGTCGAGCGTCTCCCTGCTCCGCCGGCGGCGGGCCACGATCAGCGCCACCGCACCGCCGAACAGAGTCAGGACGCCCGCTGCGAGGAGCACCATCGAGACGGTCCCGCCGGTCGACGAGAGATCGCTCGGCGATTCGGGCTCGTCGGGGATCGCACATGCCTCCGCGTCGTCGACGAGATCGTTGTGCGCGACCCCCGCCGTGTTCGCAAAGCCCGCGGCCTCGCCGGATCCGAGATCCGCACATGCGTACGTCGTCGCGTCCGCGGCGTCGCCATCAACCGTTGCCGTGACCTCGACGCGGTACGTGTGCGCGGCGCCCGCGGGAAGCACGACTCCGGCAGCGACGAGGTTGTCGTCCGCACCGTTCTCCCCCTGCCCCGTCCACGATCCCGCGAGGTTCACGCCTTCGGGGGCGCCGACGATCTCGGCCTCGGAGACATCGATGCCTGCTCCGAAGCGCAGCCGATCCACGAGGTCGTACTCACCGACAGCGGCACCGTCGTTCGAGACGACGAGCTCGTACTCGATCGTCCACTCCCCGGCCTCGTTCGAGGTGGGCGCGTCGACGACGGACTTGTCGATCAGGATCGACGGCAGCGGAGCGCAGTCCGTGTCGGTCTGCTCGCCTCCCGTCTCGTCCGTGAGCGTGGCGGCGTTGTTGAGCGCCTGCTCCAAGCGGTTCTCTCCCGGCGCCGCCGTGCACGCCGCGGATCCGGTCCCGTCCGGAGCAGCATCCGCGAAGCGGAGCGGCACGTCGGCGAGCACCGTCACCCGGTAGATATGCGGGGCGTAGCCCTCGTCGTCGATCCCCGCGAGCTCGACGTCGGTCGCAAGCCTCTGGTTCTGCTCGCCATCGAACGACTCGTCGATCTCGATGCCCTCTGGGCCCGCGGCCTCGGTCCGGACGACCTCGACCTCGGGCGCGAAGAGGAACTCATCGTCGAGGTCGTACACGGTGCGGGCGGCGCCTGTGTTCCCGACGGTCAGCTCGTAGACGACCTCCCACCGACCGTCGCCGATCGGATCAGCCGAGACAAGCTGCTTGTCGAGCACCGGCTTGCCCGCGACGACGCACTCGTCGTCGTCCTCGGGCTGACCGTTCCACGTCACCGTCGCGACGTTGTGAAGGGATCCATCGGCGACAGCACCATCATCCGTCGTGCACGAGGCCGCATCACCCGGATCCTCGACCTGTGACAGGTCGAGCGCATACCGGATCGTCACGGAGTAGGTGTGAACGACGGATGCGCCGTCCGCCCCTGCGATCGGCTGGCCGGTGACGATGCGCTCCTCACCGTTCGTTCCGAACGCGTCGTTGATGCCGACGCTGTCCGGCGCATCCGTGGACACATCCTGCACGCCGATGACGGCGACGCCTTCGCCCACAGTGAGGCTGTCGTCGAGGTCGTACGACCCCGCGCCGGGGCCGCGGTTCGTGACCGTGATCTCGTACGTCGCGTCGTAGACGCCCGTCTCCCCGTCGATCGGCAAGACTGCGCCCTGGAGGGACTTGGCGATCTCGATGAGCGGCAGCTCGGCACATGCCTCGTCGGTAACGACGTAGCCGTTGTGGTCGAGCATCGCCCCGTTCGCCAACCCGCCGTTCTCGCCCGAACCGGGCTCGGGGCAGGTGAGCGACAGCGGTTCGGCCTCTGCCTCGTCGAGCGACACGATCGTCTGCACGCGGTAGGTGTGAGACGCCCCCGCCTCGATCGCGACCTCGCCCGCGATGAGGTTCTCGACCGCGTCGGGCTCGGCCCCGGATCCCGTCCACTCCTCGGAGAGCGTGACGCCGTCGGGGCCGCTCACGACCTCGGCAGATTCGAGCTGGACGTCGTCACCGTAGCGCAGCTGGTCGTAGACGTCGTACGTCCCCGCTGCGGGCCCGTTGTTGGTGGCGACGACGTCGTAGACGACCGTCCATGTCCCGTCGCCATTCTCGGTCGGGCCCGAGGACACCGACTTCTCGACGATGATGTCCGCCACCGTGACGCAGGCCTCCGCGTCGTCGGTCAGATCGTTGTGCTCGATCTGAGCGGCGTTCGACAGCCCGCCACCGGAGTCATCGGCGGCATCGCATGACGTGACGGCCGGCACACCGTCGGCGGTGTCGAGTGAGAAGACGACCTCCACCTGGTAGGTGTGCGCCTCTCCCGCGGCAAGCATCACATCCGTGGCGATGACGTTCTCCGGTGCGTCGTGGTCCGCACCAAGGCCGGTCCATGACCCACTGGGCGTGACCCCCTCGGGCGACGTCACGACGGCGCCGGTCTCGACGACCAGGTCACCATCCGCCGTCATCTTGTCCGTGACACTGTAGACGCCGTCCGCGGCCCCGTCGTTTGTCGCGACGATGTCGTACAGCACCGTCCAAGTACCGTCGCCGTTCGCCACGGGGCCCTCCGACACCGTCTTGGCGATGTCGATCGACGGGATCGGCGCGCAGGCCCAGTCCTCGTCCACCCCGCCCAGCGGATCCGTGAGGCTCGTCGTGTTGGTGAACGCACGGTCCAGCGACGCGGCCGCGTCCTCGCCGCACGCGGTGGGATCCGGATCCCCTCCCGCGCCCTCGATCGACAGCGGCACCGAGGCGACGACCGCCACCTCATAGACGTGCTCGGTGTACCCCTCATCGTCATTGCCTGCAAGGGGAACCTCGGAGGCGATCACGAGCTCGTCCTGCCCGTTCCAGGCAGGCTCTTCAAGCGATACGCCGTCGGGAGACGCTGTCACCTCGGCCGAGGTGATCGTCGCCTCGTCGGTGAACCGCAGCTCGTCCTCCAGCGTGTAGGCCGTCGACTGAGCGGTCGGGTTCGACACCGTGATGCCGTAGAGGATCTCCCACTCACCCTCGCCGATCGGCTTCGCCGAGAGGATCTCCTTGGCATGCTTGGGGTCGCCGACGACCTCGATCCCCGCGGGGTCGCAGTCGATCGTCGGGGGCTCCTCCGCATCGGGCGGCGTGTCTGTGACGGCGCATGCCGTGTTGACGAACTCATCGCCGATGTCGGCCGGCAGCGTCATCGTGTACTCGAAGGTCTCGATATCGCCGGGGATCAGCTCTTCGACGAAGAACGGTCCCTCCGCAGGGAGCTGGTCGTCCGAGATCTCCACGTTCGTCAGAGTGCCCTGGCCGGTGTTCTCGATGACGATCCGATACGGCACCTCGTCTCCCGCTCGGTACCGAGGGAAGTCTGAGACGTCCTGCGCGTCGCGCCACTCGCCGTCCGCGTCCTGCACGTACTTCTTCAGTTCCGCGGCGTAGTGGTTGGCGACGAGCAACGGCGCCGAGGTTCGCATGACGAGTTCGGTGTGCTCGGCGCGCGCCTGAGCACTGTTCCAGAACACGTCCTCGCCGACGGCCCCGTCGACCGCGATCACGATCTGGAAGGTGAACGTGTCCCCCGAGGCGAACTCGCCTCCGATCACGCGGATCGCGGTCGCGTCCGCGAGCGGATCCGTCGTCCACCCGACCGTGTTGCCGGTGACGTCGCCCGCGCTGCCGTTCGACGGATCCGCGGGGTCATCGCTCACCGTCGAGACGTCGGCGTTCGTGTAGTACACCGTGCCGCCGTCTTGGAGCACGACGTCGTCGAGCACATAGGAGCCCGAGAACGACGTCCCCCGGTCATCCCCGTTGTACGGGAGAACATCGATCGTGTCCGTGTACGCCTGCGGCGTCGGGTCGAACGACTCGAGCTGCACGGTCCACGACCCGGTTCCGCTGCCGTCGCCATCCTCGTTCGGGATGTAGTCCACATCGCTCGTCTTGAGGATCGACGTGTACCCGTTCGTGGTGGTCGTCACCGTCGACTCGGCCGGGGTGCTCCAGTCGCCTGCATCCGGCCGCGTCTCGGTCGCGCCCATGCGTGCCCACGAGGTGTTGGTGAGGGCCGTGCCGGGCTCCACGCTGGCGTCGGCTATCGCCTGATACGTGAGCTGGTGCTCGACGTTGGTCGCAACGCCGTCGATCCGCCAGTCCAGGACCTGCCGCCCCTCGCCATCGGTCGTGATCGTCGGCTCGGGATCCGCGGAGCCCGCGACGTACGTCATACCGAGCGGCAGACGGTCACGGATCTCGAAGCCGTCCATCGTCGGCGGCAGAAGAGCGGATCCCGTTGCCGCGTAGGTGAGAGTGAACTCAGCGGGCACACCGACGGTGATGGAGGACTCCGCCGCTTCCTTCTCGATGTAGGGCAGGGCCGCGACCACGCGGAGGATGTCGCGTCGCCCGTTCGTGTTCGGGTAGCGCGCGTCGGCAGTCGGGGTGACCACGCGTGAGGTCTCGGGCCCCCGCCACACGTCGTCGCCCTTCATCGCCGACCCGAACATCCACACGTCCTGGCCCGCCTGCACATCGGCGTCGATCGTCGAGTACGCGTAGAGCACGATCCGGTCAGACGCCGTCTCCGCATACCGCGCCCAGTCGAAGGAGACGCGCACGGCCGTGATCGTCGACAGATCCGCCGGCTCTTCGGTCACCCAGGTTCCACTCCCGCAATCAAACTGATCCGGGTCTCCCGTATCCCCCGTGAACCACTCGAACAGATAGTCACCGCTCTCGCCCGGACCGTACTCGAAGGTAAAGCCGTCGCTCGGATCCCATCCAGCGACCTGCGTGCTCGTGTACGTGACGTAATCGGAGTCGAGGACGAGGCAGTTCCCGAACGTCTCGTCGTCGGCATGACCCTGTCCCGGGCGGTTCGTCGTCCGCTGCTCCACCTCGGTCCCGGTCGGCACGCGATAGGAGTCATCCCAGTAGTTCCCGCCAGAGCCCGTGTAGATGCGGCCCCAGCTCGCCGCCCACGCCCCCGGAAGCGTGTAGGACTTGTTCGTCGTGTTGTTGCCCGCCGGGTCGACGAAGGTCTGCCCCGTCGGCGCCTCATAGGTCACCGGATCGGCCACGACCGAAATCGACCCTGCCGCGTCCGTCGACACCTCGAACCAGAGGGTTCCCGACGCGATCGCGTCCCAATTCGGCGGAAGCGGGTTCTCCGAGGAATCCTCCGTCGGAACGGTCAGCAGGGAGTAGTCGATGCCGGACAGTGTGAGATCGAACGTGTTCGCCCCCGTCTGCGTCAGGGTGCAGTCGTCGACGAAAGGAGCGTTCCGAGCGGGAACATCCGGGCGCCCGGAGAACGGGTGCCCGTCGGCACTCTGCCAGTCGTTGAACGGTCCGCATCCGACGTGCTGGCCGTACTGCTCACGCTCATCCGCTCCGACGGAGACCGACGAACCGTCCTGCGTCGTGATCGTCAGGGGATACGTCACCGAATTGGGGCCCGCATCCGAACCCTTCGCGAGACGCAGCGTCCACTGCGTGTTCACGACGACGCTGCTCGGGTTCGTCGGCTCGTCCCAGTCCTGGAAGTTGGTGTTCTGCCCGAAGTACATGTCCATCGCGAAGTCGTTCAGGATCTCGACGGGCGGCAGCTCGACGAAATGATCGCCGACCGCCCCCTCGAGCGTGACCTCCTCACCCGTCGAGCCGGTGGGCACGACGGGAGTCTGCAGGACGAGCGCGGTGCCCATCCGCACCGCGCCGAAATTGCAGGTGAGCGTCGTGCCATCGTCGGAGATCCCCGACGCGGGCTCGACGCCATCGGTGAGGCAGACATCGGGCACATCGTGGAAGACGGCGCTGCCGAGCGCGAAACTCGCGGTCACGTTCTCGACGAAGTCGTTGCCTGCGGGCGTCCCGGAGTCATTGACGTTGATGCGCCACTCGGCCACCACGGGCTCGCCGCGGCCGACCGTTTCGGGCTGATCGAGCCACGCGCCGGTCATCTCGTACTCCGGCTCGCCCGACGCAGGGGTCGGCTCACCTGCGGCCGTCGCGAGCTGGGGCGCCGAGATGAGACCTGCGACGAGAATGACCGCCGTCGCGGCGGCAACCATGCGGGTGCGCTTCGCCAGCGCGTCCCATCTCATCCAGCCACGCGGATCCCACTGGGGCTTGTCCTTCACGAGAGCTCCTTCGATGCGTCGGTCACACGTGGCGCGCAGGCAACATGCACGTGACTCCCAGTCGATCGGTCGTCACGCTCGGCGTTCCATCGTCGTCGTCGAATTCACCCGGCGATTCACCCGCCCTTCTTCCCCGGCACCTCTCGGGCTCTAAGATCGCGATCGTGCGAGGAACATCCAGCGAAACCAGGTCCACCCCCGCCTCCGGAGTCACCGGCACAGCCCCGCACGAGTTGGCGTTGCAACCACCTGGCGCGCCGCGCGCGCCACGAGACTTGATCTCACGCGCCCGATTCGATCGCTGGATGGCGCTCCACCGCGAGCAGGGGATCGTCATGGTGTGCGGCGGCGCGGGAAGCGGAAAGACCTCGGCGCTCGTCGCGTGGGCCCAGAACGAAGTCGCCCGCGGCTCGCGGATAGCCTGGGTGACCCTCGACACCGAGCTCCGGCAGCGCGAGGTCTTCTGGAGCGCGGCGATGCAGCGACTCGCCGCCGCGGGATCCGACATCGACGACGATCTCCTCCGAGCGCTTCAGCAGCCGCCGGGCGCCATGACCCGGGCGCTCCTCCCCCTGCTCCTGGCCCAGTTCTCTCCCGATCGCGAGAGAGCCACCCTCGTGGTCGATCGAGGCGATCTCGCCGTTGAGACGCCGCTCTCCGACGACCTCATCTCCCTGTCGACGCAGGGCTCCTCCCTGCGGATCGTGTTCACGACACGTCGGAGCCCCGACGCGATCCCGGACGACGAGCGCACGCGGCACCGGTTCGCCGCGAGCCCTCCCGAGCTGCTGGTCTTCGACCGTGAGGAGACCTCGGCGCTGGCGGCGTTCTCAAACCGGTCCCACACAGACCACGACATCGAAGTCCTCCACGCGGCGACGGGCGGATGGCCGCTTGCCGTGCGCGCGGAACTCGACGATCGCGCGACGTCTCCCGCCCACCGCACGGTGGGATCCGCCACCCAGCAGATCGGCGCCCGCCTGGTCGACGAACTGCGCACGGATCCGAGCTTCCCGTCACTTCTGCCGCTGTCCGTCGCGGAAGTGCTCGACGAGCCCCTCGCGCGGGCCCTCGGCGCGTCCGACGACACCCTCCGCATGATGGACGACTGCGCGATTCGGGGCCTCGGATCGTGGGAAGACGATGGGCAGCGGAGGCGGTTCCGATTTCAGCCCGTGCTACGGAAGGCGCTGCGGCAGGAGCTCACAGCAGCTCACCCGCAGACCGCCCGCCGTTCTCTGGCGGCTCTCGCCGCCGAGCTCGAGGAGCGCGACGAACGACTCGCCGCATTCGCCGCGTCGATCGACGCGGAAGACTGGGCCCGAGCCTCGCGGCTCTATCGCCGTCGGATGAGCGGGCTCGCGGTACGCGAGACCGCCCACTCCGAGATCCTTCGTCGCATCCCGCCGTCGGCGCAACGGGAGCATCCCCTCCTGATGTTCGCCGTCGCCCACGACGACTTCATCATGGGGCGTCATGCAGCGGCCTTCCGCGGCTTCGAGCGCTTTCTCACCACGGCAGCTGAGCTGGGGCGATACAGCGCACGCCCCTCCGTCGACACGGCATGGATCCAGTGCTTCGTCACGTTGACTCTCCGACTCCTAGGGCGTCACGACAAGGCGGCATCTGCCACGATCCGGCTGATGGGGATCCTCGAGCAGGTCGACGATCCGACGCGAGAACTGGACGAGGCCGCTTCGATGTTCCTCAGCCAGGCCGCGGTATCGCTCTTGATGGCCGACCGGAGCGAGCGAGCGCTGACAGCGCTCGACGAAGCCGGGATCGACGTGCTCCCGGATCGTCCCGTCGTCGAACGCGCTCGCATCTTCTCGATGCGCTCGCTCGTGACGTCGCAGCGCGGCGAGATCGCGACGACGACGCAGTTGCTCGACGAGCTCGGGGATCTTCCTCTTCCGCCCGGCTACGGCGCCGCGTGCACGACGGTCCCGTCAACGATCGCAAACGCGCGCGCCCTCATCGAACAGGGCCGCGGTGAGGCGGCGGAAGAGCATCTCCGCCCGGCGGAAGCGTATCGGCGGGCCTCCGAGTTCTGGCCGTATCTGCTGGAGTGCGCCGTTCGGGCGCGCCTCCTGCGAGTCGGCCCCGCGGAGACGCTGGCGTTCCTGGACCAGCAGCTGGCGGGCGTCCTCACTCACCTGCGCGCCAGCGTCACGACGTCTGCGATGCTGACCACATTGCGGATCGACCTGCTTCTGGCCCAGCAGCGCATCGTCGACGCCCGGCTCTGCCTCGCCGAATCACCGCACCGGCGATCGCGCCTCTCGGATCTCGCGCGGGCTCGCGTCAGGCTGTTCGACGGAGACGCCGCGAGCGCGGCATCGATCGCAGCGCGTGCGCTCCGGCTTCCCGGCACCCCTCTGCAGGAGATGTCCTTCAGCCTGATTGCTGCAGCGGCAAGCCTCCGATTGTCCGACGACGAACAGACGGTGATCCGGCATGTGTCTCGGAGCGTCGATATCGCGCACCGCGAGAACCTGTCGTCCCCTTTCACCACGATTCCCGGCGCCGACCTGCAGGCGGTGCTCGCACACGCACCTGATCTCCGCATCGACATCCCGCTGTTCCCGGGATATGCCATGGGGGCTCCGGTCCATGTCGATCTGACTCCCCGCGAACGAGTCGTCCTCGACGCGATCGCCGAGGGCCGCTCCGTCGCCGAGACCGCCGCAGAGCTCTCGGTGTCGGCCAACACCGTGAAAGCGCAGCGCCGTTCGCTCTACCGCAAGCTCGGTGTCAGCAGCAGCGCCGCAGCTCTCGACGAAGCGCGTCGTCGGCACGTCTTCTGAGCCGACGACGAACGCCGTCCGCGCCCCGCTCAGGGATCCAGCCGACGCCCCTCGTACGGGAGGAGGCGCGGCGGCGGCTATGCCTGGCCGTCGCTGCGCCTCGGACGATGGCGTGATCCGAGAATCCGCATCCCTGGTCCGCCCCTGCGCATGTCCCCGCATCCCCGCCGGGGCACGGAAGCGGGGGCGCGCAGGATCCCTTCCGACCGCTCACTGCACGAGCGACCCGACGATTCTTCCCCTCGCCTGCGCGAGAACACAGCGGACGGCTGGGAGAAAGCGCTCATCCTGAGCGGCCCACGCGCACCGATGGACAGGCCCTGCGTCGGCCAGAAGACCGAACGTCCCTGCGACAAAGCGTCGCTCGCGACCGCGCTATGGTCGATCCACTGCAGATGCACCTCTCACCCATTCGGGTGCATCACCGATGCTTCGCCGGCACCTCCGGGTCACGCAGCCACGACACGACGACACCTGTCGCGGTGACGACTCGATTCGGGCAATTCGAACCCGGATCCTCCGGCCCTCCGCCGTGCACCATCTTCCGGTGACGCGCAGCCTTCCGCGCTCTTCCGGTTCGACCATGAGGAGACTCCTCTTGCCCACGAACGTCATCCCGTCCTCGCCCAGCACTGGATCGTCCGGCCCCGCCCTGCGCCCATCATCGACACCCCCGCTTCCGACGCTCACCGCCGATGCCTCGATGACCGGCGCCGAGGCCGTCGTGCGGTCGCTCGAGCTCCTCGGAGTCACCGACGTGTTCGGGATCCCGGGAGGGAGCATCCTCCCGGTGTACGACGCCCTTCTCGACTCCGACCGGATCCGGCACGTGCTCGTCCGCCATGAGCAAGGCGCCGGTCACGCGGCGGAAGGCTACGCGTCGGCTTCCGGTCGGCTCGGCGTCGCCATCGCGACGAGCGGTCCGGGAGCAACGAACCTCGTGACCGCGATGATGGACGCGAAGTCCGACTCGGTGCCCCTGCTGGTGATCACCGGCCAGGTCCCGTCGCACCTCATCGGCACCGACGCCTTCCAAGAGGCGGACATCGTCGGGATCACGGCGCCGATCACGAAGCACTCGTTCCTTGTCACGGACGTATCCGAGATCCCCGGAACGATCAGCAAGGCGCATCGTCTTGCGCTCAGCGGACGACCGGGCCCCGTCCTCGTCGACATCCCGAAGGACGCCCAGCTGAATCGGGCGCCCTTCCACTGGCCGCAAGAAGGAATCGAGCATCTCCCTCAGACACCCCAACCTCATCGCGGGCAGCTCGCGAAGGCCGCGTCAGAGATCGCACGCTCCCGCCGGCCCGTGCTGTACGTCGGCGGCGGTGTCGTGCGGGCACGGGCCGCAGAAGAGCTCCGCGAGCTCGCTGAGCTCACGGGAATACCCGTTGTGACGACCCTGATGGCGCGCGGAGCATTCCCCGACTCGCATCGCATGAATCTCGGGATGCCGGGGATGCACGGCAGCATCCCCGCCGTGATCGGGTTGCAGAAGTCAGACCTGCTCATCGCCATCGGCGCTCGTTTCGACGAGCGCGTGACGGGAGAACGCGCCCTTTTCGCTCCGCAAGCGCGCGTCATCCACATCGACATCGATCCGGCCGAGATCTCGAAGCTTCGGCAAGCGGATGTCCCGATCGTCGCGGACGCCCGCGCAGGAATCGCAGGTCTGACCGCTGCGATCCGGGAGACCAGCTCCTCGCCACGGCGACTGGACGAATGGTGGCGGTTTCTTGACGGGCTCGCCCGCGAGTATCCCTTGGGATACACGGCGACCTCCGACGGCTTGATCGCACCGCAGCACGTCCTCAGCCGGATCAGCGCGATCACGGGCCCGGAAGCGATCTATACCTCGGGCGTCGGGCAGCATCAGATGTGGGCCGCGCAGTTCATCTCGTTCGAGCGTCCGAACTCCTGGCTCAATTCCGGGGGCGCGGGCACCATGGGCTACTCGGTTCCGGCGGCTATGGGAGCCAAAGTGGCAGACCCAGAACGAGTCGTCTGGGCGATCGATGGCGACGGGTCATTCCAGATGACCCACCAGGAGCTCGCAACGTGCGCGATCAATGACATTCCGATCAAGGTGGCGGTGATCAACAACTCGTCTCTCGGAATGATCAGGCAATGGCAGAAGCTCTTCTATTCCGAGCGCTATTCGCACAGCAACCTGGATGACGGACCGCGGAGATCCCGGATCCCCGACTTCGTGAAGCTCGCCGAGGCGCACGGATGCGCGGCGCTTCGCGTCGAGCGGGAGAGCGATGTGGATGCCGCGATCACCGCGGCGCTGGCCATCGACGACAGGCCCGTCGTCATCGACTTCGTCGTCAGCGCCGACTCCATGGTCTGGCCGATGGTCCCCCAGGGCGTGGGGAACAGCGCGATCCAGTATCGGCGCGACTATGACCTCGCTTTCAGCGGAGAGGAGGAACTCCCGCGAAACGGCCTGCGCCGCCAGAATGGTCTTCAGCAGTCTGTGGACGAGGAGAGGGAGATCACGTGACGTGCACTCCGCCGCAGGATTCGGGGCGCGTGTCTCTCCCACGCCGTCACGGCCCCATCGGGGCTGTCACCGAAGACGGCGAAGCGTCGCGGGAACAGCAGAGCGATGCCTGGATCCGAGTCGTCTTCGTCCGGCGCGGGAACGCCAAGATCTCCTGGGCTCACGGCTCCCGCACCGTTTACAGCGGCGACGTCGCCCTCATCGGGCCGCGTGCATCAGCGACGATCTCGGATCGCGCGGAAGCGACCACCACGACGCTCTTTCTCGACTGGCAGTATGCAGTAGACCAGGTCTACTGGCAGAGTTTCGGTTTCGTCGAGGACCGCATCGAGGCCGCGAAGATCCTGAATCGGGCCTATGCCCCAGGTGTGCTGTTCGCTCAGTTGCACGCATCGCAACGAGAGGTCATTGAGCCTCGGATCGACCGGATCGCTGAACTCTGCGCGGCCCCGTTGACACGAACGTGTAACTACCTCATCAACGCACATTTCCACGAGGTCATGAGCGTGCTGGTGACGTCGCTTCCTCCCGTTCTCGCCCCTCCCGGCGATCCCGAGGAGATACTCCCCTTCGACGCGCCAACCGCGGTCCTGGAGCCCCACGGAACGCGGCCCGAAGCGCGCCTCGCGTCCGCGCTCCTGCGCAACGCCCCCTCCCGGCGCTGGACTCTCGACGAGCTGGCGGCTGCCGTCAGCCTGTCAACATCGCAGCTATGTCGCGTCTTCGCGGACACCTACGGGCAGACTCCGCGCGCCTATCTCGCGGATACCCGGCTCACGCTGCTCGCGGACATCCTGCGCGACACCGAGATGCCCGTGACAGCAGCGATCCGCCACGTCGGCTGGACGAACCGCGGCCACGCCTCTCGACGCTTTCGAGATCGGTTCGGCCTCACGCCATCGGACTACCGCGAGGCGATGAGCCGACGAACTGCTCCTCCGGAGACGGAACCGCACGGCTCGCGCTCGGACTCGGCACGCTCCCGAACGCGCGCTCGGTAGGGCCGCACTCCCGCGCGTGGACGATCCCTCGTAACCGACATGGGCGGGCGCCATGCGCACATCACTCCGTGTTCCACAGCGCGCGGAAGAACGCGATCCGGCCGGGATCGGCGTCGACGCCATACCCCGCATACACCTCATCATCGACACCCTCGCCGTAGTTCCAGACCGTGCTCATCGCCAGGACGGCGAGATCGGCCCAGAAGTCCGCGACGCCGAGGGCGCCCAGATCGACATAAGCGACCGCGCGGCCGTCGGCGTCGAGAAGCGTGTTCGGGGCGCACGCGTCGCCGTGGCAGACGACGAGGCGCGCGGGATCCGGCTCCGCCGCCGTCAGGCGCGCGCGCTCGTCGGCATCGGCGATGCGCGCGAGGCGATCCTCATTCGACCACGTCCAGGGGCATTCGTCGACGGGCAGCGCCTCGTGCAGAGCGCGCAGACCCGCCCCGAGCGCACGGGCTGTCTGCGTCGGCGTCTCGGTCCAGGGAGCGAGCACGGCGGACGTGCCCGGGATCGTCTCCGTGATGAGCGCCCTCCCCTCGCCATCGCCCAGCAGCGCAACGACGGGCGGGACGGTCGCGTGTGCGGAGGCCCATCGGAGCCGCTCCGCCTCGGCATCGAGATCGGGCGGCGAGCCCACCGGCTGCCATTTCACGTGCCGCGGCGCATGCGTCCCGACGGCGGGCAGACGGAACGTCAGGCCTCCGTCGCCGTTGCGCCACACGGCCTCAGCACGATCGCCACCGGGCAGTGCCGCGACGAGCCCCGGGGTCTCGACGTTCGTCGGCACGTGCGCAAGGTCGCTCGGGATTCGCACGCCGCTCACATCCCTCTCGCGTTCGGATGGTCGTGGCGCTCGGCGTCGAGGACCGCGGCGAGGTGTTCGGTCGCGTCGCCCCAGCGCGACACCGTGATGCGGTCGAGGCCCTGCCATTCCGCGGCACGCGCGAGCTCTGCCGCGATCCGTTCCGACGCGTGGCCGGTCGACGCGTGCTCCTCCCACCACGCAGACTGGACCCGCAGGGCGGACGAACCCCTGTCGGCCTTGAGGTCGATGCGCCCCACCACACGATCGTCGACGACGACGGGCAGCGAGTAGTAGCCGAAGCGACGCTTCGGCTGCGGCACGTAGATCTCGATCCGATAGTGGAAGTCGAAGAGGCGCTCAGCGCGATCGCGGAACCAGACGACCGGATCGAACGGCGTGAGCAGCGCCGTCTGCTCGATGCCGCGCGGCACGCGTGCATCGCGGTGGATCCACGCGGGAAGCGCGCGCCCTGCCGCATCAGTCCACCCCTCGACGCGCACCGGAGAGAGCTCGCCTGCCTCGACGAGATCATCGACGGCCTCACGCACGGCGCGCTGGTCTCGCAGGCGGTAGTAGTCGTTCAGATCGGACAGCGAGGCGACGCCGGAGGCCTTCGCCGCCCGCCGAACGAGCTCGCGCACGGCATCCTGCCGAGGAGCATCCACGCCGAGCAGGTGTGCCGGCACGATGTGCTCGGCGAGCCCGTACACGCGTTCGAAGCCCTCGCGCCCCGCGATCGCAACCTCGCCACCCGCCCACAGATACTCGAGAGCGCGCTTCGCATGATCCCAGTCCCACCAGGGGCCGCCGCGCGATGTGCGCACGACCGACTCGATATCGGCGGGCCGCAGCGGGCCGCGGTCGGCGAGCTCGGCGCGCACCCGCCCGATGACGTCGGCGTTGTCGGCCGCCCACGCGCCCCAGCGCCCGGATCGTGCCACGACGTCGGCGCGGCGAAACCCCCACAGAGGCCAGTCGTCGGTGGGCATGAACGCTGCCTCGTGCGCGAGGTACTCGACGTAGGGCGCCGGCCGCTCGGCGCGCCCCTTCCGGAAGACGAGACGATCGAGGAGCGCGGGGTCGTACGGCCCGATCCGCGAGAACAGAGGCATGTAGTGCGACCGCGCGAACACGTTCACCGAGTCGATCTGCAGTACGCCCATGCGCGCGATCGCCGCAGACAGCGACCGGGTGGTCGTCGCCCCCGGGCGTGCCCCGCCCATCCCCTGTGCCGCAAGCGCCGTGCGCCGCGCCTCTGCCTTCGAAAGCGTCGTCCTCACCACACGCACGACGCTATCCGGATCCTCCGACAAACGAAGGAGGCGCTGCTCTCAGCCGACCCATAGGGGGCCTCCAGCGCTCACATGGCGGCCGGACGCACGATAGCCACATCCAACGCGGGAATAACGCCCCCACGACGGTCGTTATCCCGAATGTCCGACCAGAACCGTCAACCTGCGGAAGGACACTGTGGGCAAGAACTACGTAGACATCGAAGACGACCAGGGCGGCGTCCTGCGCTATCGCAAGCACGCCAATGGCCGAGGCCTTGTCGCGCATGGCGCGAAGGTCGCCGCGACGGCCCGCGTCGAAGCCGGCGCGTACATCGAGCCGCACGCGCGCGTGCTCGAAGGCGCGCAGATCGCCGCAGGCGCCTGGATCGAACCGGGCGCGGTCATCGGACCGGGCGCAGTGATCGACGCAAATGCGCACATCGGCCCCGAGGCCGCCGTCGGCGCGAAGGCGAAGATCGGCGTTCGCAGCCAGATCGGACGTGGCGCTCAGGTCGCCGGTGGCTCCCTCATCGGCGACGACGAGACGATCCGCGACGGCGCGAAGGTCGCCACCGACCGCCGAGGCTTTCATCTCGCGGCCTGACACGGCGATCCCCCGACCACGAAGGGCCGCTCACTCGTCAGAGTGAGCGGCCCTTCGCACATCGCCCGAACACAACGCAGTCAATACGGGCTGCGAGGTTTCGGTTCCCGGCCGCACGGCTGAATCGGCCGCGAATCGACTGCGTTGTGTTGGTCAGACGCGCTCGCGCAGCCAGTCGAGCTGGATCCTCCGCTGGAGCGCCCCGCCGCCTTCATGCCCGTTGTACGGGTACACCTCGATCTGCCGGTCGTCGGACGCCCACGCGTTGAAGGCGCCGAACACCGTCGACGGCGGGCAGACCTGGTCCATGAGAGCGACCGAGAAGATCGTCGGCGCCGTCGCGCGGGTCGCGAGATTCACGCCGTCGAAGTACTGCAGCGTGCGGAAGGTCTCGTCGACGCGGTCCCTGTGCGCCGTGAGGTACGAGACGATCTCGGAATACGGCGCTGCGTCGGTGACCGACGTCGCGCGCGGAAAATCGCAGAGGAACGGCACATCGATGATCGCGCCGGCAACACCTTCGCCGAGCGCCGTCGCCGCGATGCCGATCCCGCCGCCCTGGCTTCCGCCCGCGGTGAAGACGGGAACCCCCGGCGCGAGCTCGCGCGCGACGTCGATCGCGAGCGCCGCGTCGGTGAATACGCGACGGTAGAAGTACGTCTCGGGAGAACGAACGCCGCGCGTCATGCTGCCGGGTGCTGCCGGATCGGATCCGTGCGGGTCGGCCGTGTCACCGGGCGACCACTGCCCGTACCCCTGCCCGCGGGTGTCGACCTTGAGGTGCCCGTAGCCGGCGAGCGCCCACTCAGACTGCTGGTGCGCGAAGCCGCGCCCGCCCGAATATCCGATGAACTCGACCACGATCGCCGTCGGATCCGCGTGCGCGGGGCGGTGGTACCACGCCGATATCGGATCCCCCGCGAAGCCCGAGAATGTCACATCGCTCGTGTCGACGAGAGTGAGCCCGTTGTCGACCTCGCGCGCGTAGGTCTCACCGTGCGCCGCGCGGCTGCCCTCGAGCGTGCTCGCCCAGAACTCGTCGAAGTCGTCGGGGACGACCTGGTCGGAATGACGCCCGCGCAACTCTGCAAGCGGGAGATCGAAATGTGCCACCTGGGTTCCTCTCGTCACGGCGAGCGTATCGCCCGCGCGGCGACGTGAGGCGCGGACCCGGCGGCGTCGGCGCAGGATTCCTCGGAGAATCGCCGATTCTGCGGAGGTGATCGGCCGTGCGGATCCGTGGGTTCGGAGATTCTCCGTCGTTCCGAACCAGCGGCCTGCGCCGCCCCGCGCGAGGCGGCGAAGCGGCGCCGAATAGGCTGGGCGCATGGCGCAGAAGAAGGCACCCCGCGGCGGCAGGCCGCGGGCGGGATCTACGAAGGGATCCGCCCCGCGACGCGGGCGTCCCCCACAGAACCAGCCCGCGCCGCGCGAAGCTCCCGCCCGGCTGCCGGTGTTCCGCCTCGGCACGATTCCCGGCGCGACGCCGGGAAAGTGGATCGAGCGCTGGCGGACGCAGCGCCCCTACCAGCGAATCGAACTCGAGCAGCTCGATGTCGCCACGCAGCTCGATGCCCTCCGCGACGGCCTGGTCGACGCGGCGATCTGCCGTCTCCCGATGGCCGACGACGATCTGCACATCGTGGGGCTGTACGACGAGATCGTGGTCGTCGTGATCGCCGCAGACTCCCACCTCACGGTGGTGGAAGAGCTCGAACCCGGCGACCTCGCGGGCGAGGTCCTGATCACGCCCCGCGACGACGTGCTCGGGCCGCTCGATCTGCCGACCGAGGCACCGGCCTTCGACCCCGTCGCGACGACCGAGGACGCGATCGCTACGGTGGCGTCGGGCGTCGGCATCGTCGTCGTGCCGATGTCACTCGCCCGCCTGCATCATCGTCGCGATGTGACCTTCCGGCCGCTCGCGGGCGCCCCCGCCTCCCGGGTCGTGCTCGCGTGGCTGCGGCGGCGCGACGACGAGGACGTGCAGGCTCTCGTCGGCATCACCCGGGGCCGTACGGCGCGCTCGTCGCGCTGAGCGCGACGAGCGCGCCCGGGTCAGTCGGTCGCCGGATCCTCGCCGCCCTCGGGATAGGAGGTCGTCTCGGGGCGGGCGACGAGGAAGCCGATGCTCCCGAGCAGGCCGCCCCAGATGACCACGGCCGCGATGACGAGGAACAGGATGGCGACGGCGCTCATCGGGCGCCTCCCTTCACACGGAGCTGCTCGTTCGTGGGCCACGCCTCGAACTTGTCGGGGTCATGGCGCCACGTGATGAGCGGCAGGATGATGGCGGCGGCGAGGGCGACGACGATGCTGCCCCACCCGGCGACGCCGAGGTACCAGGCGTCGTACCCCTCGTATCCGTTGGTGACGAGCTCGACGATCTTCGCCACGAGGATGTAGGTGAGCACGGCCGGCGCGAGCAGACCGGCGAAGAAGATCCAGAGCTTGCCGACGCGGAACGTCGACACCGCGTTGAGATGCTTCGCCAGTTCGCCGCCGCGCCCCTTCACCCAGATGACGATGACGGTCATGACGATCGCCGAGGCGACGATGCCGATGTTGTTCGTCCACTGGTCGATCGTGTCGAGGGCTGTGAGGCCCGACGTCGTGCCGAGCAGCAGGATCGAGATCAGCGCGAGAATCGCGATGCCCCCGACGGCCTGACCGCGCGTGAGACCGAACTTGTCGCGGATCGCCGCGATGACGACCTCGAGGATCGAGATGAGCGAGGTGAGCCCCGCGAGGGTGAGCGTGCCGAAGAACAGCACACCGACCCAGGCACCGCCCGGGATCTCGCTGACGATCGCGGGGAAGGTCATGAACGCGAGCCCGACGCCGGCGAGCCCGTCGAGATCACCGACGGTGACGCCCTGCTGGTACGCGAAGAAGCCGAGAGTGGAGAACACACCGATGCCGGCGAGGATCTCGAAGGAAGAGTTTCCGAAGGCGACCACGAATCCTGCGCCCGTCATGTTCGACCGACGACGACGGTACGAGGCGTAGGTGATCATGATGCCGAAGGCGATCGACAACGAGAAGAACACCTGGCCGTACGCGGCGATCCACACGCCCGGATCCGTGAGCGCGGCGAAGTCGGGCGAGAAGAACTCGTTGAGCCCCTCGAGCGCCCCGGGCAGGAACAGCGCGCGGATCACGAGCACGAGGAAGGTGACGATGAGCAGCGGGATGATGACGATGTTCGCCCGCTGAACGCCCTTCACAACGCCCGCACCCATGATCACGAGCGCGATGATCCACATCAGCACGAGCGGGATCAGCACGCCCGGCACGAAGTCGAAGGTCGCGGGTTCGCCGGCGACCTGCAGATAGTCGGCGACGAAGAAGGTCGTCGTATCGGATCCCCACCGCTCGTCGAACGCGAAGACGAAGTAGCTCGCCGCCCACGCGAGCACGCCCGTGTAGTAGATCGCGATGAGAGCCGCGATGGCGACCTGGAACCACCCGACGCTCTCGCCCAGCTTCCCGCCGAGGCGCCGCAGCGCGAGCGGAGCCGAGCCGCGGAATCGGTGGCCGATCGCGTAGTCGAGGAACAGGATCGGGATTCCCGCCGTGATGAGCGCCACGAGGTACGGGATGAGGAAGGCGCCGCCGCCCGACTCGTATGCAACTCCGGGGAAGCGCCAGATGTTTCCGAGGCCCACGGCGGAGCCGATCGCGGACAGGATGAAGCCCACCTGGCCCGTCCATTGCTCACGCTCGGGGACGGCAGCGGTGTTCGTGTGCTGAGATCGCGACATTGCGCTCCTTGGAAGGTCTGGCGGCGTCCGGGTCCGCCCCGGCGCCGGTGCCGTGCCAGAAAGAGTACGACGAACCCCCGACGTTCCAACAGATCCCCGCGCGATCCCGCGTGTTCCTCCGATCCCGGAGAGCGAGGTTCAGTCGGCGCGACCCCGCACGAGACGGATCCGCTCGTCCAGGTATTCGTCGAGCGGAGCGAGGAATCCCGCGGGCGACCAGCGCACCATCACCCGCCCATCGCGGCGCACGAGGGGACCTGAATCTGCGGCTTCGAGGTCGAGCGGCGCCCACGCGATGTGGCACGTCTCGCCCTCTGCGAAGCCACCACGGAAGGCCATGGCGGCGAGCGCCGCCCGCTCTCGCTGCGACTCGGCCGTGTACCCGCGGCGAACCTCAGCGGCAGAACGCAGGATGTCGCCGGTGCCCCAGACGGTGTCGTCCCCGACGAGGAGAACGCCGAGATGCCACGCCTCGGCGACGGGTGCGAGGACGGGGCGTCCGCCGAGTACGCGACGGATCCGCCCCGGTTCCCGCACGGCGCCGAGCCGCACGCGCGGCACCTCGGCGAGCCGCGCGCGGGCGTCATCGATCAGCGCGGTCGGGTCTGTCACCCCACCAGCCTACGAACCCCCAACACAACGCAGTCAATTCCGGCATCGCGCGCACCGGCACGCGGGCCTACCCGTCCTTGAGGCTCAGATCGACTGCGTTGTGTTGGCAGGCAGCGCGGTTAGCCCCAGACGCGCCCGGCGATGTCGACGACGTGGCGGATCTTCGCCCACTGTTCGTCCTCGCTGAGCACGTTCCCTTCCTCGGTCGAGGCGAATCCGCACTGCGGTGAGAGCGCGAGCTGTTCGAGCGGTGCGTGCTCGGCTGCCTCGCGGATGCGCTGCTCGATCTCGGCCGGTTCCTCGAGCTCGCCGGACTTCGTCGTGACGAGACCCAGCACGACCGTCTGCGTGCCCGGCTTCAGGAAGCGCAGCGGTTCGAAGCCTCCCGCGCGGTCGCTGTCGTACTCGAGGAAGAAGCCGTCGTAGTTCGTGGCGAAAAGGTGCTCGGCGATGGGCTCGTAGCCGCCCGAAGAGATCCACGTCGAGCGGAAGTTGCCGCGACAGATGTGCGTCGTGACGACGAGATCGTCGGGCTTGCCATCAAGCACACGATTGAGAATGTCGCGGTACCGCTCGCCGAGCCCATCGGTCTCGATTCCACGCTCGGTCTTCGCACGCTCAAGCTCGGTCTCGCTGCAGAGGTAAGCCCACGCGGTGTCGTCGAACTGCAGATAGCGGCATCCCTCCGCGTAGAACGCGGCGATCGCGTCGCGGTACGCCTGCACGAGGTCATCGACGTAGTCGTCGCGCGTGGCGTACTCGTTGGCGACGAGATTGTCGGGCTCGACGCGGAAGTCGAGCACGGTCGGCGCCGGAATCGACTGCTTCGGCGTGACGCCCGCCGCCTCCGCAAGCGGCTTGAGCGCGCGCCAGTGCTCGAGCATCGGGTGATCGCCGAACGCGATCCGGCCGTTGATCTGAACGGCCTTCTGCTTCGTCTGCGCTCCCTGGAAGGGCAGCCCGTGGTCCGTCTCGACGATGTCCACGCCGTCGAGCCCGCCGAAGAAATCGAAGTGCCACCAGGATCGGCGGAACTCGCCATCGGTCGCAAGCGACAGACCGGACTGTGCCTGATGCGTCACGAGCGCGGCGATGTGCTCGTCCTCGACGGCGCGCAGGGCGGCGGCGTCGATCTCGCCGCTCGCGGCCTGCGCGCGGGCCGTCTTGATCTCGGCGGGACGGAGGAAGGATCCGACGATGTCGGCGCGATACGGAGGGTTCACACTCATGGCGTACACGTTATCCGCGCGGCGTCTGTGAACAGTGCCTGTGCGACACGCGCGGAAATCTGATGCGACTGCCAAGACGGTCGCGCTCGCTGGCTCCGTGCGCTACATTTGAGTCATTCAAATCTTCGCGGGACAACCCGTCGCGTTGAACGATCCTCACCCACCGCTTCCGACCTCTTCGAAAGGCGATCATGACTGAGAGCAGCGGCACCTGTCCGTTCGGATACGGCTCCGGCGACCCCGACGCGCAGGAGAACCCGACCGTCGCGGGCGATCACACCCACGACGGCTCCCCCTCCGGCCACGGTGGGCTCGTCCACCCGACCCAAGGCAGCGCGAACAGCGAGTGGTGGCCGAACAAGCTCAACCTCCGGATCCTCGCGAAGAACCCGACGGTCTCGAACCCGCTCGGCGGCGACTTCGACTACAAGGAAGCCTTCGAGAACCTCGACCTGGCGGCCGTCAAGGCCGACCTCGCCGAGGCCATCACGACCTCGCAGGACTGGTGGCCCGCTGACTTCGGCCACTACGGCCCGTTCATGATCCGCATGGCGTGGCACTCGGCCGGCACCTACCGCTCGCACGACGGACGCGGTGGCGGCGGATCCGGCATGCAGCGCTTCGCCCCGCTGAACTCGTGGCCCGACAACGTGCTGCTCGATCGCGCGCGCCGCCTGCTGTGGCCCGTCAAGCAGAAGTACGGCCAGTCCATCTCGTGGGCCGACCTCATGATCCTCGCCGGCAACGTCGCGCTCGAGACCATGGGCTTCCCGACGTTCGGCTTCGCCGGCGGCCGTCCCGACGTGTGGGAGGCCGACGACGACGTCTACTGGGGCCCCGAGAAGGTGTGGCTCGATGCCGAGCGCTACAAGGGCGACCGCGAGCTCGACGCGCCCTTCGCCGCAACGCAGATGGGCCTCATCTACGTCAACCCCGAGGGCCCGGGCGGAAACCCGGATCCGCTTCTCGCGGCGAAGGACATTCGCGACACGTTCGGCCGCATGGGCATGAACGACGAGGAGACCGTGGCGCTCATCGCGGGTGGCCACACCTTCGGCAAGACCCACGGCGCGCACCCCGACGACAAGCAGGGCCCCGACCCCGAAGCAGCCCCGCTCGAGCAGCAGGGCCTCGGCTGGAAGCAGGGCTACGGCGATGGCCGCGGAGGCAACGACACGGTCGGATCCGGCCTCGAGGTCACGTGGACCTACCACCCGGCGCGCTGGGACAACGAGTTCTTCCACATCCTCTACGCGTACGAGTGGGAGCTCTTCGAGTCGGCCGCGGGCGCGAAGCAGTGGCGTCCGAAGGACGGCGGCGGCGCCGACCTGACGCCCATGGCGCACGGTGAGGGCCACCGCGAGCCGCGCATGCTCACGACCGATCTCTCGCTGCGCATGGACCCTGGTTTCGATGAGATCTCGCGCCGCTTCCGCGAGGACCAGACCGCGTTCACCGACGCCTTCGCCCGCGCATGGTTCAAGCTGACCCACCGCGACATGGGCCCGAAGGCGCGTTACCTCGGCCCCGAGGTGCCTGCTGAGGACCTCATCTGGCAGGACCCGCTGCCCGAGCAGACCGCGGCGACCGACGACGCGGCGATCGCGAAGGCGAAGCAGCTCGTCGCAGAGTCGGGCCTCACGGTGCAGCAGCTCGTGTCGACGGCGTGGAAGGCAGCGGCGACGTTCCGCTCGTCCGACAAGCGCGGCGGCCCGAACGGCGGCCGGATCCGCCTCGAGCCGCAGGTGAGCTGGAAGGTGAACCAGCCCGAGCAGCTGAAGCCCGTCATCGCGAAGCTCGAGGAGATCGCGGAGGCGTCGGGCGTGTCCTTCGCCGACGTCGTCGTCCTCGCGGGCGGCGTGGGTGTCGAGCAGGCCGCCGAGGCAGCCGGCTTCGGCGTGCAGGTTCCGTTCACCCCGGGACGCGTCGACGCGACGCAGGAGCAGACCGACCCCGAGCAGTTCGCCTGGCTCGAGCCGGTCGCCGACGGGTTCCGCAACTACGACAGCGGCTTCATCGACCTGCCCAGCGAGTACCTGCTGCTCGACCGCGCCAACCACCTCGGGGTCAGCGCCCCGCAGATGACGGCGCTCGTCGGCGGACTGCGCGTGCTCGGGAACAACTGGGACGGATCCGAGCTCGGTGTGTTCACCGAGACGCCGGGCGCGCTCACGAACGACTTCTTCGTGAACCTGCTCGTCAACGGCGTCTCGTGGACGCCCGACGCCGACGAGAAGACGTACACGAGCGACTCGGGCCTCACCGGATCCCGCGTCGACCTCGTCTTCGGCTCGAACAGCGAGCTGCGCGCCATCGCCGAGGTCTACGCCTCGGCCGACGCGAAGGAGAAGTTCGTGAACGACTTCGTCGCCGCCTGGGTCCAGGTCATGGAGAACGACCGCTTCGACCTGAGCTGAGCCTCAGCGCACCGAAAGGGCCGCCCCGCATTCCGCGGGGCGGCCCTTTCCGTTGCCATCCCCCGACAACACAACGCAGTCAATTCGCTGGCTGTGCGCCCGAACCGCGGCGTGCCGCACGGGCCGGCGACACATTGACTGCGTTGTGTTGGGTGGCTGGCCGGAGCACTCATCCCGGCCAGCCACTCACCCCCGTCGCGGGGTCAGCCACACGGCGAGGGCGAGGCCGAGCGCTCCGCCGGCGAGCTGGGCGCCGATGAAGGGCAGAGCCGAGGTGGGGGCGATGCCCGCGAAGGTGTCGCTGAACATGCGGCCCACGGTGATCGCGGGGTTCGCGAAGCTCGTCGACGCCGTGAACCAGTAGGCGCCGCCGATGTACGCCCCCACGGCGGGGGCGGCGAGCGCGCCGCGGCCCGTGCGAACGAGCAGGAAGATGACGGCGACGAGTCCGGCCGTCGCGACGACCTCGCTCAACAGGTTCGACGGCGTCGCCCGCTCGGTCGTCGACCAGCTCACGGCCGCCTCGGCGAACATCAGATTCGCGAGCACGGCGCCCGCGATGCATCCGACGATCTGCACCGGAATGTACGTGAGCGCCTGGCGCCGCGTCTTGCCTCCCAGGATCGTGTCGGCGAGCGTCACCACGGGATTGAAATGGGCGCCCGAGATCGGCGCGAACATCGCGATGAGCACCGCGAGTCCGAATGCCGTCGCGATCGCGTTCTCGAGCAGCTGCAGCCCCACATCATCGGACAGTCGCTGCGCCATGATCCCGGATCCGATGACGACGGTCGCGAGCAACGCGGATCCCGTGAATTCGGCCGTCAGCTCGCGCGGCAGGGTCATGCGGTCGGGCAGGATCGCTGGGGCGTCGGGGGTGACGGGGGCGGGCGTCGCCTCGGTCATGCGGAGGTCTCCTGGGGTCGAGCGGAAACGAGCGAGCGCGCCGAGGTCACGGCGCGAGAACCTCGGCGATCGACTCGAGCGCTCCTGGAACGAGCGCGTAGTACGCCCACGTGCCGCGCTTCGTGCGCGACAGGAAGCCGGCGTCGGCGAGGATCTTCAGGTGGTGCGACACGGTCGGCTGGCTGAGGCCGACGGGATCGGTGAGATCGCACACGCACGCCTCGTGGCCCTCCGAGGCCGAGACGATCGACAGCAGGCGCAGGCGGGTCGGATCCGCGAGCGCCTTCATGCGGATCGCAAGGCTCGCGGCATCGTCGGCGCCGAGCGGCTCGCGCACGAGGGGCGCGCAGCAGGCGTCGCTGTCAGGCTGGTTCAGGACCGGCAGTTCCGTGGGCATGCATCGATGGTATTCGATATTGACAAGTATCGATAGAGCGAGCACGATGAAGCATCGACACCTTTCGATGGAGAGGATCCCATGACCCTGCTCGACCTCACCCCGCGCGTCCAGGCCTCGTCGCGCCTCGACACGCTGCCCGTCGCGATCATCGGCGCCGGCCCCGTCGGCCTCGCGACCGCGGCCCACCTCGCGCAGCGCGGCATCGCATTCACGATCTTCGAGAAGGGATCCGCGATCGGCGACGCCGTGCGCGCCTGGGGCCACACGCGCCTATTCACGCCGTGGGAGCACCTCGTCGACGACGCCGCGCGCACCCTGCTCGCCGACACCGGCTGGGAGGATCCGCCCGCGGCCGTCGCCCCGACGGGCGCCGCGCTCGTCGCCGACTATCTCGAGCCGCTCGCGGCGCACCCCGCGATCGCCCCGCACATCCGCCTGCGCACGGAGGTCGCCGCCGTCTCGCGCGAGGGCATGGATCGCACCCGCACGACCGGCCGCAGCCAGGTGCCGTTCGCCCTGCGACTCACGCACCCCGACGGATCCGCGGAGGACATCGCGGCCCGGGCCGTCGTCGACGCGTCGGGCACCTGGTCGCACCCGAGCCCGCTCGGCTCGAGCGGATTGCCCCCACTGGGACTCGAGGACGTCTCGGACCGCATCCTCCCACCGCTGCCCGACGTCCTCGGACGCGACCGCGCGAGGTTCGCGGGGCGGCACACGACGGTCGTCGGTGCCGGACACTCCGCGGCGAACACGCTCATCGCGCTCGCCACCCTCGCGAAGCTCGAGCCCGGCACGAGCGTCACCTGGCTGATCCGCACCTCGAACGCGAAGCGGGTCACGACCGCAGACGACGAGCTGGAAGGGCGCGGGGCACTCGGATCCCGTGTCGAGCGGCTCGTCGACTCGGGCCGCGTGGCGCTCGTCGACAGCTTCGAGATCTCGGCGCTCTCGGACGAAGAGGGCCAGGTGCGCCTGCACTCGACAGACGGACGCCACCACGACGCCGACCTCGTCGTCGCGAACACCGGTTTCCGGCCCGACCTCGACATGCTGCGGGAGCTGCGCCTCGAGCTCGACGACATCGTCGAGGCCCCGCGCCGGCTTGCGCCGATGATCGACCCGAATCTGCACTCGTGCGGCACCGTCGAGCCGCACGGATACCGCGAGCTTTCTCACCCCGAGGCGGGCTTCTTCATCGTCGGGATGAAGAGCTACGGCCGTGCGCCGACGTTCCTCCTGCGCACGGGATACGAGCAGGTGCGATCGGTCGTCGCGTGGATCGCCGGCGACACCGAGGCAGCGGGGCGCGTCGAGCTGGCGCTGCCCGCCACCGGGGTGTGCGACGTCGACGGCGGCGGGTGCTGCTGACGTGCGACGCGCCGTCGCGCTCGGCGCCCTCTGCGCGTCCCAGCTGATCAGCTGGGGGATCCTCTACTACTCGCTGCCGGTCGCCGCGGAGGCGATCACGCGCGAGGAGGGCTGGAGCGCGTCGGCGATCATGGGCACGCTGACCGCGTCGATGCTCGTGCAGGCGGCGGTCGCCGTCCCCGTCGGGCACGCGATGTCCCGCTGGGGTGCGCGACGCGTCATGACACTCGGCACGGCGATCGCCGTCGCGGCGCTGCTCGCGGCCTCAGGGTCGCCCACATTCGCGCTGTTCTTCGCGTCGTGGCTCGTCGCCGGTGCGGCGATGTCGATGACGCTCTACCAGGCCGCGTTCACGGCGGCGACCGCGTGGTTCTCCCCGAGGCCCGTCGGCGCCCTCACGACCGTGACGATCTTCGGGGCGCTCGCCAGCACGGTGTTCGCGCCCATCGTGAGCGCGCTCGCGGATCCGCTTGGCTGGCGCGCGACGTATGTCGTGCTGGCGGTCACGCTCGCCGTGACGGTTCTTCCTCTGCACGCATTCGCGCTCCTCCCGCACCGCGCCCGCGCCCAGAGCGGCGACACCCGCTCCGCGGACCGCGCCGAGGTGCGCGGCACGCTGCGCTCGCTGCCGTTCCTCGCACTGACCGCCGCCGTCTCGCTCGGGATGCTCGGCGTCGCGGCGGCGAACCTCAATCTCATTCCCTTCGCCCAGGAGCGCGGGCTCTCGCACGCCCTCGGAGCCGTCGCGATCGGCGTCTGCGGTGCCGGCCAGATTCTCGGGCGGATCGGATACCCCGTCATCGCCGCCCGGATCCCCGTTATGCCGCGCCTTCTCGCCTCGCTGCTGTTCTCGGGTCTCGCCGTGCTCGGGCTCGCGCTGCTGCCGAGCCCCGCCTGGCTCCTGCTGCTGCTCGCCGGGCTCATCGGCGCGGCGCGAGGCGTCACGACGCTCATCATGGCGAGCGGGATCAGCGAGCTGTGGGGTCCGCGCCACTACGCGGTGCTGGCCGGATATCTGTCGACGCCCGTCGCGGTCGCGGGCGCCGTCGCGCCGTGGATCGGATCCCTCACCGCAGAGTGGACGGGGAGCTACGGCACCTCGTTCACGATCCTGGGCGCCGCGACCCTCGCGAGCTCGGCCCTCCTCATCCCCCTCGTGCGCCGCCGTTCGCCGCGCCCCACGGCCGCTCCGACTCCCGTCCGCGCCTGACCCACGCCGCCCGGCCCGGCCGCCCCCGATACACAACGACGCCAATTTCTGGCCGAGACGTACAACACGCCGGTGCTCCGGCCACCGCAGGCCAGAATTGGCGTCGTTGTGCAGGAGCGGACCCGGTCAGGCCCGCAGATCGGCGAGGAGCGAGCGGACGCGGGCGTCGATGTCGTCGCGCACCTCCCGCACGCGCGACAGTGGCATGGCCGCCGGATCCTCGAGTTCCCAGTCTTCGTAGCGGATCCCCGGATAGATCGGGCATGCGTCGCCGCAGCCCATGGTGACGACGACGTCGGCCGCGCGCACCGATTCGTCCGTCAGCGGCTTGGGGAACTCGGCCCCCAGGGGCACGCCGATCTCGTCGAGCGCCTCGATGATGGCGGGGGCGATGCCGTTGGCGGGCTCGGATCCCGCCGTGCGCACCGCGACCGCGTCGCCCGCGAGGTGGCGGAGGATCGCCGCTGCCATCTGCGAGCGGCCCGCGTTCTTCACGCAGACGAAGAGGACCGACGGGGCCCGCGACTCGGCGCCGACGTCGCGCAGCGCGTCGAGACGCTGGGCCGCGAACGCCGCGACCCGCGAGGCGAGCAGCGGCGCATCCGCCGAACTCGCCCGCAACATCTCGGCGCTCTCGTCGACGACGTGCGCGACCGTGCCCGGCGTGTGGTCACCGCGGTATCGCTCGCTGAGGTCGCGCCAGACCCGCGCGAGATCGGGCTCTCGCGACAGGGAGCGCCCCACGGTGCTGTCGACGAGCGCGGCCGCGCCGTCGGCGACCGAGAACCAGGCGCGCCTCCCGTCCTGCGCCCGCTCGACGAGCCCGGCATCGAGCAGCGCCCGCAGGTGGTGGCTCACGGTGGGCTGGCGCAGACCGAGCGCGTCGGCCAGCGGTGTGACGCACTGGCGACCATCGTCTGCACCACGGATCAGACGCAGGATCCGCGCGCGGGTGGGATCCGCGAGCACGGCGAGGGCGCGATCCTGATCCATAGATCCCACTCTATGCAACGAGGGGCCTCAATCGCTCGGCGCGATCTCCCCCGCAAGCTTCTCGACCCGAGCGCGGATCTCGTCACGGACGCGGCGCACGCCGTCGACGTCGAGATCAGCCGGATCGTCGAGATCCCAGTCCTCGTAGCGCTTGCCGGGATAGAGCGGGCAGGCGTCGCCGCAACCCATCGTGACGACGACGTCGGCGGCACGCACCACGTCATCGGTGAGGGGTTTCGGATACTGATGCTCGAGGTCGGCCCCGATCTCCGTCAGCACCTCGCGCACGGCGGGCAGGATGAACTCGCCCGGCTGCGATCCCGCGGAACGGACGTTCACGCGCTCCCCCGCGACGAGCGTGGTGAGCGCGGCCGCCATCTGCGAGCGCCCCGAGTTCTGTACGCACACGAACAGGATCTCGGGATGCGGCTTGGCGATCATTCCCCGCGACTGCCCGAGCGCCGTCAGGCGGTCGCCGGCGAAGTGCTCGGCGAGCGCCGGCAGGTGTTCCGTGATCTTCGCGGTGCGCGCGAGCGTCGCGTACGACTCGAACACGACGCGCTCGACCGTCTCGGCGTTCACGACGCCGTCGAAGCGCGCCGCGAGCCGCTCAGATGCTCGAGTGAGGACGGGCGTGACGTCGGCGAGGCCGTGTTCGAAGCTCGACATGATCTGCTCTTCCCTACGCCTGAGGCGCGATCTCGTCGACGAGCTTCTCGATCCGGACGCGGATCTCGTCGCGAATCGGGCGCACGGTGTCGATGCCCTGCCCTGCGGGATCCTGGAGCTCCCAATCCTCGTAGCGCTTGCCGGGGAAGATGGGGCACGCGTCGCCGCACCCCATCGTGATGACGACATCGGACTCCCGGACCGCGTCCGTCGTCAGCACCTTCGGGGCGCGACCGGCGATGTCGACACCGACTTCCGCCATCGCCTCGACGGCGATGGGGTTGATCTGATCCTTCGGCGCGCTTCCGGCCGAGAGCACCTCGACGCGGTCTCCCGCAAGGTGCTGCAGCCAGCCGGCGGCCATCTGCGAGCGGCCCGCGTTGTGCACGCAAACGAAGAGAACGGTGGGCTTGTCGGTCATGGTGGCCTCCTTTTCTCCAAGCATAGATGGTGATCTATGAATACGGCAAGAACGTGAGATGAACGAGCTCCGACGCGCGTCGGGCATTCCGTAATCGAAAGAAATGCGGATCTTTGACCCAATTTGATCGACAAACGGTCGGGCCCGGGCGCCATGATCGGAGAAACGCCACTTCTCGACGACGGAGTCACCGTGACCGATCTGCTCGATGCCCCCCTCACCACCGAGGTCGCCCGCGCGACCGAGACGGCGGGCCACGCGATCGTCCGCACGCTCGAAGAGCACGGGATCCCGCGAGCGTACGTCGTACCGGGCGAGAGCTACCTCGAGGTGCTCGACGGGCTGCACGCCTCGTCGATCGAGACGATCGTCACCCGACAGGAGGGCGGCGCGGCCTATATGGCGGACGCGGAGGGCAAACTCACCGATCTGCCCGGCATCGTCATGGTCACGCGCGGCCCGGGCGCGGCGAACGCGCTCGTCGGCATCCACACGGCATGGCAGGACTCGACGCCGCTCGTGCTGTTCATCGGCCTCATCCCCAAGGACCACCGCCAGCGCGAGGCATTCCAGGAGTTCGACGTCCACGGATGGTTCGAGCGCGGCGCGAAGCGCGTGTTCGTGCTCGACTCGGCCGAGCGCGCGAGCGAGGTCACCGCCGAGGCCCTCTTCGCGGCACGCTCGGGGCGCCCCGGCCCCGTCGTCGTGGGTCTGCCCGAGGACATCATCCGCGAGGAAGTGTCGGTCGTCCCCCACCCGCCGATCCCCGTCGCCACGGGCGGCATCTCGCGCGCCGACCAGACCGCCCTCCGCGACGCCCTCGCGGTCGCGCGCAAGCCGCTCGTCGTCACGGGCGGCAGCGACTGGACGCCCGAGTCCTCGCGCCTCCTCACCGGGTGGCTGGAGCGCATGGGGATCGCCGCCGCCGCCGAGTGGCGCACGCAGGGCGTCGTCGGAAGCGACTCCCCCGCATACGTCGGACCGATCGGGTACGGACGCCCGAAGCCGACCTACGACCTGTTCGCGGAGACCGATCTCGTCGTCTTCATCGGCACGCTGCCGGGCGACGTGCTCACGAGCTACATCGCGCGGCAGGGCTGGGACAGTCGGAACTTCATCGTCTCGATGGACGCGCTCCTCCGCGGACGCTCGGGCGCGGTGTCGCATCAGATCGTCGCGAAGCCCGCCGCGTTCGTGCGCGATCTCGTCGCCCTCGACATCGAGCCCGATCCCGCGTGGAGCGCGTGGACGGCGAAGATGCGCCAGGAGCAGGAGCGATTCGCGGCGCTCCCGGCGCCCGGATCCGCCGGCCCCGCCCGCATGGACTCGCTCATGGCGCATCTCGTGCCGCAGCTCGATCGCGACGCGCTCGTCACGCTCGGCGCGGGCGAGCACACCAACTGGGCACACCGATACATGCCCGTCCGCGAACACCCCGCGATGGTGAGCGCGGGCAACGGATCCATGGGCTACTCGATCCCGTCGGCCGTCGCCGCGTGCCTCGACTTCCCCGGCCGCCAGGTCGTGACGATCGCCGGCGACGGCGAGTTCCTCATGAACGGTCAGGAGCTCGCGACCGCCCGTCAATACGGCGCGACGCCGCTCGTGATCGTCATGGACAACGCGGAGTACGGCACGATCCGCACCCACCAGGAGCGGCGCCACCCCGAGCGGGTCTCCGGAACGCAGCTCCTCAATCCCGATTTCGCCGCCATGGCCGAAGCTTTCGGCGGGCATGGCGTGCGGGTCGACGACGACTCTCAGATCCCGCAAGCCGTCGCAGACGCGCTCGCGGCCACCCGCGAGGGCAGATTCGCCCTCATCCACCTGATCGTGGAGCAGCGCGCTCAGGCGTACTGATCCATGCGTTTCCAATGAAGGAGATCATCATGAACGAGAACATCTACGACAGCGACGCCGACCTCTTCGCCGGGCGCCCCCTCTGGTTCGAGAAGCACCCGTCGCAGGCCGAGGGCGACGACATCTGAGCCGCGCGGGCCGCCGGGCGAGCAGCCCGACGGCCCGCGGCACGTCGCCTCAGCGGCACGTGGCCGCATCGTACGCGGCGGTCACGACCTCGCCCGACGAGCTCACGGTCGCCTCGCCCGCGGCGATCTGCCCCTCGCGGGTGTTGAACGACACGGACGACGCGTCGCCCGGTGCGACATCCCGCAGGGTTCGCGCACCGTAGGGCGTCTCGACGAGGAGATCCGCCGCCTGACTTCCCGCGTTCGCGGCCGTCACGACGACGTGCGCACGGGATCCGACGCAGCGAGACTCGGCCGACGCGGCCACCGCCGACTCCGACTCACCGGCGCCCGCGAGACCCAGCACCGAGATCTTGAGATACGAGCCCGGCGTATCGAACGTCAGGCGCACAGCCGAGGCGTCGACCGCATCGAACGGAATCGAGGTGAGCTGGCCGTTCGTGCTCGGCACGACGCCCTGTGCCGTCGTCTCCCGCCAGGTGCCGGATGCGTCGCGGTAGTCGACGCTCACGTCCTCGATCGTGCCCTCGATGTTCGTGAAGGCCACGAGGTCGACGGTGTGCGTCTCGGCCGGTTCGATCGTGAACGTCACCCGGTCCTGCTTCGCGTCGCCGTCCCAGGTCGACCACGCGGTCGATCCGTCGCCGTCGCACGCGAACTCCGCGGGCATCGTCTCCCATTCGGTCTGGTGGAACGATGCCGAGACGGTCGTGCCGTCGGCGCGGCACAGATCGCCGCCCGCGAGCTGCACGTCGATCTCGCGCAGGAAGATGCGCCCCTCGCTGAAGGTCTCGTCGGCCGCGAGGGTTCCCGTGAGCGTCTGCGGCCCGATCGCGTCGAAGCGCGTCGTGTCCCAGCTGACCGCGACCTCCGTCACCTCGCCGTTCACGTCCACGGGGACGGTCGCGGGCAGCCGGTCGCCAAAGTCCTCGCCCGTCGCGACCTGCTCGGGGAGCCGGTCGTCGACGACGCTCCAGATCCCCTCGCCCAGGCCCTTGTCGTCCCAGTAGCTCGCGTCCCAGCTCTCACCCCAGCGCGCCGGATCCTCCGTCGCCGGATTGCGCAGCTGCGCGGCGCCGTTCTCCCCGAAGGTGAGCGGCAGCCACACATAGGTCGAATCGGCCGCGCCGGAGTTCCAGCGATCGCCCATGTAGACGAAGCGGCCGTCGCCGAGATCGAACACGTTCGTGGACTGCGAGCCGAACGTCGTACGCCGCGTGTCTCCGATCGCGGTGAAGCCATCGCCGCCCTCGGGGATGGTGTCGTATCGCACGTTCTCGTACGCGTCGTCGGCCTCGACCCCGCGGATCCACTCACCGAGCAGGTCGTTCGAGGTGTAGTAGGTCTGCGGGTTCGGCGCCCAGCCCGTGGCGCCCGACGCGAGCGCGTAGTACGTGCCGGCGTGCTCGAAGAGGGCGGGAGCCTCGAGGTGACCACACTCCTTCACGATCTGGAAGTCGTCGCCGCGCACGGGGGCGGCGGCGGTCCCGTCGGCGAAGAGATACGGGTATCGCCCGTCGGCCGAGTACTGCCCGGCGTCGGCCATGTCGACGTCCGTCGTGTGCGTCACATTCGTGTACGTGTCGTCGAGCTCGGCGATGTAGAGCGTGTAGTTCTCTTCCGACGAGTAGACGATGTAGGCCGATCCGTCGTCGTCCTGATGCACCGTCATGTCGCGCGCCTGCCCGGGCACGGCCGACGATGTGCATGCCTGATAGTCATCGCGATTCGGCATGCGATAGACGCCCGTCATCGTGAAGGGCCCCGTCGGGCTGTCCGCGACCGCGACGCCCGCCATCGACCGGGCGTACATGCTGCCGCCTGGGGTCGTCTGCCCATCGGAGTGCCACCACATGACCCACTGGTCGGTCTGCTCGTTGAACAGCACCTTGGGCCGCTCGAAGATCGTCGTGTACTCGGCGGCCTCGTTGGTGTTCAGGTGATAGTTCAGCTCGTCGATCTTCGCGGTGCGCGGCTGCCCAGCGTCGTCGACGGTGTCGTAGAGGGCGTCGAAGTAGTCGCTCTCGAGGTCCGACGCGTTCTGTACCGATCGCAGCGCGACGCCCTCGTCGGTCCAGTTCATCGCGTCGGTCGAACGGTACACGTGCACCCCGGGGCTGCCGTAGTAGTCGTTCGAGCGGTCTTCGCCGTACCAGTAGTAGACCGTCTGCCCGTTCTCCTCCGCCTCGACGATCTGCCCGCCGTGGGCCTGGATGTGCGAGCCGGTGTCGTCGAACCAGTACGGCTGGAAGTAGTCGGGATCGGAGCTTCCCGGATCCACGATCGCGGGAAACCCGTCGTAGGTGACGGGTTCCCCCGTCGGGACCTCTGCGGCCGCTGGCGCGAGAGCCGAGGCTGTCAGCGCGGCCGCGAGGATCCCTCCGGTCGCCAGCTTCGTCTTCCTGTTCACACGTCACTCCTTCGTGATGGCCGGATCGACGATGATCCGGCGGATAATGTTTGCGCAACCACGAGCAGACCAGCTCCGGACGAGCGATCGCAACGAAACGATCGCACTCGATCACCCCCGGTCCCTTCGCCGCTTGTCACCGGCGCGCGGACGCAGGCGTTCACCTCATCGTGTGAGGCGAATCCACCACTTCACGGCCGTGAACACGGTCGCCGCCGCCAGGGCGCCGCCGAGCAGCGGGTCGCCCATTCCCGAGGGGAAGCTCGCGTCTTCGGGCGCCTGCGGCACCGCGGCATCGGCCGTCGTGCCCGTGACCATCGCGGCGCCGTCCTCGGATCCCGCGGCTGCCTGCGATCCGTCGAACGCCTTCGAGGGAGGTCCCCCGTGCTTCTTGCCGTTGCCGTTCCCGGGTCCGTTTCCGTTCCCGTTCCCGGGTCCGTTCCCGTTCCCGGGTCCGTTTCCGGGGCCGTTCCCGTTTCCGGGACCATGCCCGTTCCCGTTCCCGTTTCCGGGCCCGTTTCCATTCCCGGGGCCGTTCCCATTCCCGGGACCATGCCCGTTCCCGTTTCCGGGACCATGCCCGTTTCCATTCCCGGGACCATGCCCGTTCCCGTTCCCCGGGCCGTTCCCGTTCCCGTTCCCCGGGCCGTTCCCGTTCCCGTTCCCAGGACCGTTCCCGTTCCCCGGACCGTTCCCGTTCCCATTCCCCGGCCCGTCTTCGAGAGGGGCGATGGTCACCGAGACCTCGACGCCGCCGGGATCCTGCGGATCGCCCTGCTCGCTGTGTGCGCTCACGCGCCACCTCCCTCGGCCACTTCACGGCGGCCCTCATCCCGTGCCGCCGCGAGAAGGGCGGCGAGCCGTCGCTTCGCGCGGATCCGCCCCCATGCGATCGAGCCGACGATCAAGACGAGCCCGGCAAGAACGATGAGCTGCGGGATCGGAATGGCCCACGTGCCTGCGTCGACGCGCACGGCGTCGACGGGCGTGCCCTCGCCGTCACCCACGACGGCCGGCGTGATCTCGACCTCCGCGGGGACGAAGAAGAGCGGCCACACGTTCTCGACGCGCACTGTGATGGCGCGACGATCGCCCGGGAGCAGCTCCTGGTCGATCTGATCGGCGCCCGGGAACGAGACGGTCGCGCCGCCCGCGTCGACGGATCCCGTGACCATGAGCCGCGTATTGCCCGCGTTCTCGACGTCGAAGCTCACCTCGGCGTCACCCGGTGACAGCGGATTCCACGACATCTCGTAGTTCATCGTCACCGATTCGATGACGGCAGCGGGATCCATCTCGCCCGTCACACGCGTCATCACCCGGAATCCGATGCGGCTCTCGACGCCCACCGCCGCGCCCGACTCGTCGACGCCCTGCGACAGGACCGACGCGGCGATGCCTGCGGCGTGATCGCCCGGCGTCGCGTTGTCGGGAACCGTCGTCGTGAACTCGACGATCTCGGAGTCGCCGGCGGCGACCGTCACCTCGTCCTGCACGTCGATCCACGTGCCCGCGTCGACGGACTGCTCGCCCGTCTCGAGCATCGCGAAGCGTCCGTTGTCGCGGAAGTACCCGTCTGCGGCCGAGATCGTGAACGTGACGTCCTGATCTCCGAAGTTCTGCACCTCCATGCGCTCGGTCGCGCTCTCCCCGGGCTCCAGCGTCTGCTCGACCCACGAGCGTCCGTCCGCTGCCTCGTCGTTCGCGGGGCGCACCGACCACGTGATCGTGTCGTTCCCCGACGAATCCTCTGTGTCCGCCGCGGCAAGCGACGGGGCGGAGGCGAACAGGATCCCGAAGAGGAGGATCCACGCGAATCGGCGCATCATGCTGTCCAGACTATGGTTCGCGAACGGCGCGGATCGCGCCCGGCGGCGCGGGTGGCCCCGCGCCGCCGGCGCTCATCCGCGCCACTCGCGAGAGAGGTCACTCGAAGAGCGAGAGGGTCAGCGTCGAGGAGTACGCGCCCGGGGCCGTCTCCGCCGGAACCTTCAGCGTGAGGTCGGCCGAAGCCTCCCACGAGCCGATCGCCGACTCCGACGTGAGCGCCATCGCCAGCAGCTCCTGGCCCGCGAGCCCGACGTTGTCGTTCGGCGTGCCGTCACCTTCGTCCATCACGGTGTCCACGTCGCCGCCCGTCGCGACGTTGCCGGATCCGTCGTCGTTCTGCAGCACGGGGCTCCACCCCAGGTGGTCCGAGGTGATCTCGGGCTGTCCCGCGTCGCCGACGAAGCTCGAGGCCGAGCCCAGCACGTACCAGAACGCGCCTTCCGGGATCTCCTCGGCCGTGCGGGTGTCGGTCACGGTCACGGTCGGCAGCGCACCATCGAACTGGCGCACGGCCGCATCGCCGGACTCGGCCTCCGCCAGCGAGGTCGACGTGCCCGCCACGCTCATCGCAAGAGTTCCCTCGCCCGTGTCCTCGATCGACACCGACACGTCGACGCTGTTGTCGTCGCCGACCTGCTCCTCCGCGAATGCCGCCCCGGCGACTCCCGCGAGCAGCGCACCGCCCGCCACTCCGGCCGAAACGCGCTTCCACATCGCTGTGCTCTTCACTTCGCATCTCCCTCACTCGGTGGTCTCCCACCGGGTTCCTGTCGACAGGACGACCGTCGTCCTGCCGCGTCGAGTATTGAAGCGCGGCGCCGTCTCACATGAAACGGCATCGCACCAGATCGAACCCGTTCGGTCGGATTCGATCATCATCGGCCATCGCCCGCCTCACGCCGGACGACGGCTGGGCGGCGCGGCCGATCGGCCGCGCCACCCCCGGTCACCTATCCGCAGGGCACCCCCTCGTACTCGACAGCGGTGGTCTGCGTCACGCCATCCGCGTCCGTCGCGACCACCTCGACGGTGCCCGCCGGGATGTCGCCCTGGCGCGTCTGGAACGCCGCCGAACGCGTGTCACCGGATCCGAGCGACGGGAACGTCTTCTCGCCGAACGCCGTCGACACGGCGACCGATGCCTCCGAGTCCCCCGCGTTCGTCACCGACACGGTGAGGAACACGCGCCCCGCGATGCACCGCGATCCGACGTCCGTCGTGATCTCGGGCCCGATCTCGGGAACCGGCTGCGGATCCACACCCGTGAGCGTCGGCGTCACGGGCTGGAACAGCCCGTCCTCGCCGATCTCGAGGCGATCGATCGTCGTCTCACGATGGGTTCCGTCGCCGCCGTCCAGGGCGTGGCGGTGATAGACGATGTACCAGTCGTCCGTGCCCGGCACATTGAGAATCGAGCTGTGCCCCGTGCCGAGGATCCCCTGCGCGGGATCCTTCTCGAGGATCACCCCGCGGTACGTCCACGGGCCGTCGAGGCTGGTCGAGGTCGCGTAGCCGACGCGGTAGTTCTCCGACCCGGTGTCGTCGATCGAGTAGGTCAGGTGGTAGAGACCGTCGCGATAGTTCAGGAACAGCCCCTCACGGAAACCGGTGAGCCCCTCCATCCGCTGGAAGCTCCCGGTCTTCACCGACAGCATGTCGTCACTCAGCTCGGCGAGCACGGGGCCGTTCGACGGTCCGCCGTTCCCCCAGGCGAGGAAGTACTTCCCGCTCACCGGGTCGTGGAATGCGGCGGGGTCGATCGCCTGACCAGAGGTGACCTCTTCGTCGTTCAGGATCATCGCCTCGGGCTCTGCGACGAACGGCCCCTCGGGACTGTCTGCCACGGCGACACCGATCGTCTTGCGGTTCACGCTCGGGTTATGGCCCGAGAAGTAGAAGTAGTACTTCCCGTCACGCTCGATGATCGTCGGCGCCCACGCGTTGCCCGTGGCCCACGGCACATCGCCGTTCTCGCCGTCGAGCGTGAGGAAGGGCTCGTCCGAGCGGGTCCAGTCGACGAGGTTCTTCGACGACCAGACGAAGAAGTCCTGACCGCCCCACCCGTCGTATCCGTCGCTCGTCGCGTAGATGTAATAGGTGTCGCCGAACACCGCGATGTTCGGGTCGGCGTAGTAGCCGTCGAGCACGGGCGTCGTCACCTCCTGAGCGGTGAACGTCCACTCTGCCTGCTGCTCGCCCGAGGTGACGGTGTACGAGACGGGTTCCGTCATGTCGACGACCTCGCCCGATCCGGGCGACGCGGTCGCCCCCGAAGCGATCGTGAACGTCGGCGAGAGGGCCGAGACGTCGGTCCCCTTGACGACGGGGAACAGCACCGTGCGCGCGTCCACGTCGACGATCGGATCCACGGCGAGCTTCGCGGGATCCGCGAGGGACACATCGGTGACGGCGCCCGTCTGACCGGCGGCGTCGAGCACCTCGGCGGGCGCGAGCGCGCGGTCGTAGAGCGCGAACTCGCGGAAACCGCCGGAGAAGAGCCCGTCCGCGGCGTAGAGGGAGCGTCCGAGATAGTTCTCACTCGTGCGCCCGCCCCCGATGTCGCCGGGATCGATCGTCACCCCGTCCTGCGTCGCGACGAGCGCGCCATCGAGGTACAGCCGGGCTGTCTCGCCCTCGAGGGTGTAGACGAGGTGCACCCACTCGTCGCGCGGGAGGGCGGATCCGGCTCGCACCGTCTGCTCCGTCGACCAGTTGCCCGTCGCGATGCTCGTGCGATAGGCGCTGTCGCCGGTCGTGAAGAGGTAACCGTTGCCGACGCCGTCCGCATCGGTGTTCCCCAGCCCCCAGATGAAGTAGTTGCCGCTCTGGCTCGAGTCCACGCGCACGTCCGCCTCGATCGAGACGTCCTCGACACCGGCTAGGACGTCGTCGGGCAGGTCGACGTAGTCGTCGGCGCCGTCGAAGGCGAGAGCGCCCTCCTCCCAGGTGGCCCCGACGATCGAGGCGTCCCGCCCATTGCCCGAGACGTCGGCGAGCGTCTCGCCCCCACCGGCGGTGAAGTCGTAGCGCAGCACCTCGCCGTCCTCATTCGACGTCACGGGGTCGGGCGCGTCCGAGAGTGCCTCGAGTTCGGCGGCCGTCACGGGAATGACGGTGCCGTGCCGCGGGCTCGCGGGCAGGTCGTAGCTGTCGGCGACCGCCCAGTCTCCGGTCGCGATGTCGTCGGTCACGAGCGGGATGTAGCCGCGCCCGCCGTACTCGTCGACGAAGAGGTAGTGGATCCCGCCGCCGTTCACGTCGCTGGGGTTCGACTCGAAGATCGTCGGCCCCTCGACGGCGCTCGTGCCGGCGTCGCGGCCGATGCACGAGCCCACCATCGTCCACTCGTCGAGCGGCGCGCGGAGCTCGGCGGAGGTCTCCTGAATGATGTCGGAGCAGCCCGTCGTCCCCGCACCCTCGTCCTTCGTGAAGCGGTGGAAGACGCCGTCCTCCTCGATCACGGTCGAATCAATGCGCGAGATGCCGTCCTGCCAGATCTGCGGTTCGCTGAAGGTGACGAAGTCGCGCGTCGTCGCGTACATCATGCGGTTGTACGTGCTGCCCGTGTGGTCGGGGTCGTCCTCGGCGTAGAGCTTCGACGCCCAGAACACGATGTACGCGCCGAGCGTCTCGTCGTAGTAGGCCTCGGGCGCCCAGGTGTTGCCCGCGTTGTCGGGCGCGACCTTCACATGGCGCTGCTCCGACCAGTTCACGAGATCGTGCGACTCCCAGATCTCGATGTGCTGGCTGCCGTGCCGCTGCGCGCGGCCCCAGTCGCCGTCGCGCCCGATCGAGAGATCGGTCGCGATGAGGTAGAACGTGTCGCCCTCGGGCGAGCGGATGAGGAACGGGTCGCGGAGCCCCATCTCGCCGTACTCGGAGCTCAGGACGGGCTCACCGCCGTTGACCTCGTGCCAGGAGAGCGCGTCGTTGCCGTTGCTCGCGGCGAAGTGGATGTTCTCGCCCGCGATCGTGTTCGCGGTGAAGTACGAGAAGGCGTAGCCCTCGAGCTCGTCGAGCTCGTGCTCGGCGCGCACGGTGACGGAGATCTCGCGCGTCGCGCCACCCGAGGCCGCCGTGAGCACGACCTCCTGGTCGCTCGCGCCGCGCGTCACGACGCCGGGCGCGACCTCGCCGTCGGCCGCCGTCGAGATGACGCCTGCGGGAGACGCGGACCAGGAGATCGCGCCGCCGTTCACGCTGCCGACCGCTGGAAGGGTGATGTTGCCGCGGATGTCGTCGGCGTTCGGGATCTCGATGGCGTCGAGATCCGCCTGCGCGGCGGGATCCGCTTCGGTGACGGCGGCCGCGTGGATGCTCGTGGGCGCGGCCGCGGCGGCATGCGCGGGCGCGAGGCCGGCCGCGAGGATGCCGAACGTCGCCGCTCCGGCGATGATCGCACGCTGCGCGAGGCGAGTCGTGGGGAATGCAGCGACCATGTCTCTCCTTCGAGGGGTCGTGGTGACAGTCATTGTTACCGGTATCAAAGCCTAGGGATTCGGGACCCGATCGCGCAAGCGCGGAAGCGCCGCGCGGCCCCGCAGAGCGGGACCGCGCGGTTGCCTCAGCCGCAGGCGGCGGCAGCGAAGGGCGCCTCGATGGAGGCACCGCCCGCCGACCCCGTCGCGACGCCGTCCTCGACAGACGGCTGCCGCGAGCTGAACGCCGACGACGAAGCCTCGCCCGGCGCGAGATCCGCGAGAGTGCGGGATCCGTACGGCGTCGCGATGTCGACGTCGACCGGCTCGTCGCCGTCGTTCGTCGCCCGCGCGACGACGTATGCCGTCCCGGCGATACACCGCGTCGATGCCTCGAGCGAGACCGGCGCGTCGGAGGCGGTGACCGTGACCGTGAGGTTCACGGTCTCCTCGGCGAGCTCCTCGTCCGCCTCCATGTCGAGCACGGGCATGCCCTCGGCGTCGAAGTGGACGCGGCGCACGAACATGTCGCGCCCCGTGAGCCCGAGGTGATCGGTGCGGGCGTGGAAGACGTAGATCAGATTGCCGTCCTCGTCCTCCGACCACATCCCGTGACCGGTGCCGAGCTGCCACTCGCCGTCGTACATGCCCGACTTCTGCAGCGGGTAGTTGAGCTTCTGCCACGTCGCCGGATCCGTCAGATCGGCGCCGCTCGCCGGCGCCGTGGCCAGACCCGTCGTGTAGGTGTTGCCCACGCTGGATCCCGAGTAGAGCATGAGGAGCTCCCCGTCGCGCGTGTGGACGTTCGGTCCCTCCGCGCAGACGTTGTCCCAGGCGTATTCCGGTTCGATGATCATGACCGGCTCGCTCGTGACGCGGGTCGGATCGCTCGGGTCGACCGTGGCGATCCACGTCGCGCACACCTGCTGCCAGGCGTAATACGCCTGACCGTCGGCGTCCGAGAAGAACGTCATGTCGAGGGAGATACCGGAGACGGCATTGAGATCAGTTCCGTCGGCGCGGGTCACGTGCTCGGGCGTCGACCAGTTCTCAGGAACCATCGGATCCAAGTCGTCGCCGTTCGCGTCCTGCTGCAGCTGCATGATCGACGCGCGGCCGGTCATGTAGTCAGGCGAGGAGTTGTAGCACGGCATGAACAGGATCGACAGCTTGCCGTCGATCCGGTGCAGCTCTGGGGCCCAGAAGCACCCTGTCATCACGCCGCCGTGCGCGTCGACATCACCACGGTCGAGCAGGTGCACCTCGGTCGGGTTCGCCGCATCAGCGAGGCCTGCGAGCGTGTCGGCCGAACGGATCGGCAGGAATGCCGCGCCGCCCTGATTCACCACGTCCAGGTTCGGATCGTTCGTCGCCACCATGAGATACCGCGTCTCGCCGCCCGAGACGTACTTGTACGCCGACGGATCCGCCCGCTCGTCGGCGAACGGCGTCGGGTACTCGGCGCGCTTGATGGTCGCCGTCGCCTCATAGGTGCCGGGCGTCGACGTGTCCACGCCCGAGAGGTCCCACTCGTGGAGGGGAAGCTCCCGCGTCGAACCATCGGAGTAGTCGAGTGCCACCGACGACGGCAGCGACGTGGTGTCGATGCCTGTTCCCTCCGACACGCTCACCTCGTCCAGCGCCTCGTGCCCCGTGTTCCAGACGCGGCCGAATCGCTGCAGCAGCCCGTCAGCGGTGCTCTGTGGCACGGTCAGCTCGACGCCGGAAGCGATGTCGGAGATCCCGGTGCCGCTCACCGTCGTCGTGCCGGTGGCCCGGCCGCTCGCCGACTGGCCCTCCTCGCCCTGCTGGACGGCGGCGACGAGATCGTCGAACGACTGGTGCCGCTCGGCGCCCGAATCGGTCGTCCACGAGACGCGGAACTGCTCGTCGGCCGAGTCGTACACGGCGGCCGGACGGTTCACTCCGCCGGCCTCGTCGAGCGAGAGCAGGCCGATCTCGTCGTAGCTGCGCAGATCGTCGGACGTCGCGAGCAGCACGGAATCGGACTGCGTGCCGTCGGATCCGCCGCCGCGCGCGATGCGCGTCGCGACGATGCCGTAGCCGCCGCCCGGCATCGTGAAGACCGCCGGATCCTTGAGGCTGCGGATGAGGGCCGAGCTCGGCCCCATCGCCGGAAGCGGTTCGGAAGTCTTCGGGAAGAAGATCCCGTAGTTCTCGTTCAGCGGCGACCAGCCCTCGGTCTCCTCGAGCGCGAGGTGCATGCTGTACGCGACGTCGGCGTTGTTCGCCTCCTGTTCGCTCGTCGGCGTGCGGTGGTAGGCCGCCAGCCGCGCGGCTTCGCCCTCCGGCAGCACCGTGACGTCGAAGGTCTTCGCGAGCGGAACATCTGGCGCGCTCTCGCGTGCGATCTCGACGGTCACCGTCGCCTCTGCCGCCTCTTCACCGTTCAGCGAGAGGGCGTCGCCGTCGATGCTCACGCCCGTCGCCTCAACGGGCGTCACCGTGACGCCGTCGGGGGCTTCCGGCAGCCCTGCACCGTCGGCGAGCACCGTCGGCACGACATACTGCTCGGCTGCCTGCGCGACGCGTTCCTCCGCCGTCGCGCTCGACGGAGACACCTGCACGTCGAAGCTCGCGGTCTGGGAGATGCCGCGGATCGATGCGCTCGCCGTGAGCGTGACGTTCACAGGATCCGCACCGAGCTCGGGCTGCGTGACGCGCCCGTCGACCGCGATGATCGACTCGTCGCTGCTCGCCCAGGTCACCTGACCGCCCGACGTCGGCAGCGCCAGATAGTCGTCCTCAACACTCTCCGGCAACGGCGCGAGACCGTCGAGCACGGCCTGCGCCGAGGCGAGGATCTCGTCGTGATTGCGTTCGGCGTCGTCGGCGCTGATCGCCGCGACCTCCTCCGCACCGAGGGCCCGGTCGTAGACGCGGAACGCCGAGACGGCGCCCTCGAACAGCGGGTCCGGCCACGGTGAGCGGCCGATCGCGTTGAGTGACTGGTCGACGACATCGCCGGGGGTGAACCCGACCGATCCCTCGGCGGCGAGCGCGCCGTCGATGTAGAGCTCGGCGGATCCGTCGGCGTCGACGACCGACGCGACGTTGACCCAGCGATCGGCCGTGACGCCGCACGAGTCCGACGCCACGAGATTCTCGGTGCCGCCCGACTTCAGTCCGATGAGCGGAGTCCGGTCGTTCGCGCAGTTGAGCGAGGCGAAGAAGTACTCGGTGTCGGACGAGTCGTTGCCGATGTTCCAAAGGAAGTGGAAGCCGTCGAGCATGGCAGGCGACGCCTGCACCTCGGCCACGACCGTCGCCTGCTCGGCGCCGGCGAGGATGTCGCCCGGCAGCTCGACCCAGTTGCCGCCGGACTCCTTCGCCCCTCCGCGCAGCGTGAGGGCGCTTCCGGTCCAGTCGGCGTCGTCCGCGTTCGTCACCGTCGCGGCGCCGAGCGCGGATCCGGCGGCGGTGTTGGGCACCTCGGCGCCCGCGGCCTGGCCGAACAGGTACTCGGCGACGAGCCCGTCCGTCGGGGCATCGGCCTGGGCGACCGCCGCGGGGCCGAGGACCATCGCGCCGACCACGGCGACGGCGGTCGCGGCACGGCGAGGCGTGAGCGTTCTCATGGTTCCCTTCGCGTTCGTGTGGGCGTCGTCATCTCGGAGCTCAGCCACAGGACACCGCCTCGTAGGCGGCGGACTCGGCGACGTCGCCGGAGATGACCTCGATATCGCCGGCGGGGATCTCCGCCGAACGTGCCGAGAATGCGGCCGTTGCGCTCTTCCCCGGCGCGAGATCGCGCACGGTGCGCGTGCCGAAACTCGTCCGGATCTCCGCATCGATCGGATCCGCCGACGCGTTCGTCGCCTTCGCGACGACGTAGGCCGAGCCGGCGATGCAGCGCGTGGACGCCGCCGCCGCGATCGGCGCGGCCTCCACGACCGTCACGGTCGCCTCGACGGGCTGACGCGAGGCGTCCTGCGCGACCCCCGACACCGTGAACGTGCCCGGCTCGGCGTACGCCGACTCCGGAACCTCGTCCCAGACGACCGTCGCCGATTCCGCCGCACCGCTCTCCTTGTTCAGACGCGCCGTCTCCGGCAGCTCCGGAGCGGATCCCGCCGCCGTTTCGACGGCGATCGCGTCGACCGAGGCGACCGCCAGTTCAGGAGCGTAGGCCTCGAGCACGCGCTGGTACTGCTCGCGCGTGACGGGGACGATGGTGCCGTGACGAGGCATACCGCCATCGGCGTTCTGCGGGAACTGCGACTGCGGCATCTCGTTGCCGATGATCTGCCACGCGGACGCGTCCGTGATGTCGTGGGTCGCCATCGGCACGTAGTGGTTCGGACCGCCGTGGTAGTCGGGCTGATCGGCGAACAGGTAGTAGTCGTAGCCGTTCACGTCACCGGGGTTCGCGGGGAACAGCGAGGGGCCCTCGCTCTGCGTAAAGGTCCCGCCGTAGCCGTTGTCCTGGCCGACACCGATGCGCTCGCCCATCTCGACCCACTCGTCGGCGGCGCCAGTCGTTCCCGGGTAGCTGCCCGTGATCGTCGCGAGAAGATCCGAGGAGCGCTCCTGGCGGAGCGTCATGCTGTTCTCGTCCTTGTAGACGCGGTAGTAGTCGCCGTCGTGCTGGGCGACGGTGACGTCGATCGACCCGGCGCCCGCCTGTCCGCGGCGGTCCACGTCGATCCAAACCTGCGGCTCGGAGAAGGTCACGAAGTCCTTCGTCGTGGCGTACATCATTCGGTTGTAGTTCGGCGACGTACGGTCGGCAGTGTCCGTCGTGTCGTAGAGGTTCGACGCCCAGTAGAGAACGAACGTGTCCCGTTCCTCGTCCCAGTACGCCTCCGGCGCCCAGGTGTTGCCCGCGTACTCCGTGCTGACCTGGATGTGTCGCTGATCCGACCAGTTCACGAGGTCGTTCGACTCCCACACCTCGACAGAGAGCGAGCCGTGCGTCTGCGCGCCAGCGAAGCCGCCCTCGCGGCCGTCGATCTTCAGATCGGTGGCGATCATGTAGAACCGATCGCCGTCCGGCGAGCGCAGAATGAACGGATCGCGCAGCCCCTCCTCGCCGAGCGTGGAGGTGAACAGCGGCTCGCCGTCATTCAGGGTGTTCCAGTCGAGCGCGTCGTTGCCCTTCGAGGCCGCGAGGCTGATCTTCTCGCCGCCGACGCCCTCTCCCGTGAAGAAGGCCCAGACGTATGCTTCGTCCTCTCCGACGTCTGCGGGCATCGGCTGCACCCGTGCGGTGAACGCGCGCGTCCGCGAGGCCTCTCCCGCGGTGACGGTCGCGACGAGCTCCACCGCGACGGCGTCTCCCGAGGCCGGGCGGTTCACATCCACCGAGACGCTCGTGTCGTTCACGCCGGCCGCGATCGTCGCGTGCTCGCCCCCGGAGGCGATCTGCCACGAGATGTCGGAGCCGTGCGCGCCGACGCTCGGCAGCGAGATGTCGCTGCGGATGTCGTCGAGGTTCGGGGTCGCGATACTGTCGGCGTCGCGCTGCGCGCGGAGCTCGTCCGTCACCTCGGTCACCGTCACCACGACCTCCCCGGTCACCGCCTGGTCGCCGTCGGCCGTCGCGACGATCGTGGTCGTCCCGGGTCCGGCGGCGGTCACCGTGCCGCCGGAGACCGTGGCGACCTGCTCATCGGCGCTCGACCACGTGACCGTGCTCTCCGCGCCCTCCGGCGAGACGGTTGCGGTGAGCTCCGTCTGCTGGCCTTCCTCGAGCTCCACGGCGCCGTCCGCGACGTCGCCGCCCGTGATCGAGACCGATTCGGGCGCGGGAAGCCCCAGCTGCGCCGAGGTGAGCGCCTCGTCGTAGATCGTGACGTTGTCGAGCAGACCCGAGAAGTACTCTCCGCCGCCCCAGTTCGCCTTGCCGATCTGCAGGATCCCCGCGTCGCCGAGCATCTCGGCGAGCGTCGGACCGGACGCGGCCGTGTCGACGAGCTGCTGGTCGACGTAGAGCTTCGCTTCCGGACCGTCGAGCACGAGGTCGACGTGCTTCCACTCCCCCGCAGCGCCGGGGCCAGAGAGGTTGCCGGAGGTGTCACGCGCGCCGGCGTTGTCGTAGCGTTCGACATCGATACCGCCGGAGGTGTCGAGCACCCCCAGGTAACGCTCCTGCTGGTAGACGGGCGCATCCGCGGAGGCCGCGGCAAACACGGTCCAGCCGACGTTCCCCGATTCGGCGGGGAGCGAGTCGTACGAGATGGTCGCCTGCTCGAGGCCGGCGAGCAGCGAGCCGCCATCGCCGCCCGTGACATCGAGCCAGAAGTCGCTGCTGATCTCGGCGGCCGTGCCGTTCCCGTCGCGGGAAGGCACGAGCGAGGCCGTACCGTTCACGGTGGCGGTGGCGCCCCCGGACGTGAAGGCGCCGCCCGTGGGCGCCTGGTCGAAGTCGAACTGCGCAATCGGCTCCGGCAGCTCGGCGGCGGAGGCGGCGGCCCCGAAGGGCACGGCCGCCGCAACAAGCAGGGCGCCCGCCGCTCCGGCGGCGACGCTTCTGCGCGCTCGATGGGAGTGTTTCGACATGATCATCCTCGATTCGGTGTCGGTGCAGCAGGCCATCCGGCTGCGTCTTGCAGACGGCCGGCGCGGGGTTCACCCGCGCCGGCCGTCTGTTGCTACTCCCGTCTGCGGGCCGTCACGGCCCGCTGCAGGAGCACGAACACGAGCAGGATCCCGCCCGTGATAATGGTCGTCGCCTCGGGCGGTACCGAGCCGTCGCGGGTGATGAGCACGATCATCAGACCGAGCACGAGCGCGCCGACGACGGATCCGAGCACGAAGCCCGCGCCGCCCGTGAGCAACGTGCCGCCGATGACGGCCGCGGCGATCGCGTCAAGCTCCCAGCCGATGCCCGTGATGTTCTGCGCGCTGCCGAGGCGGGACGTGTAGACGACCGCCGCGACTCCGGAGAGGCTTCCGCTGATGATGTACACCCAGAGCTTCGTCGCCGCGACCGGCAGACCCATGAGCGCGGCCGACTGCTCGGATCCGCCGATCGCATACACGGTGCGTCCCATCCGCGTGCGGTGCAGGACGAAGAACGCGCCGATCACGACGAGGGCGGCGATGATCACGCCGGGCGTGATGACGATGTCGTTCACCTTCGGCCCGTCGTAGAGCTTGAACTTCTCGCCGAGCAGCAACATCGCCGAATCGTCCGGGACGCGCTCGGGCACGGTGCTCAGCATCGAGGCGAGGCCGCGTCCGAGGAACATCATCGCCAATGTCGCGATGAACGGCTGCACGTTGAAGTACTGCACGAGAACACCCGCGATCGCGCCGGAGGCCGAGCCGATGAGGATCATCAGCACGACGACGACCCACGGATTCCACCCGGCGTTCAGCAGCATGACGCCCGCGACGCTGCTGACGGCGATGACGGATCCGACCGAGAGGTCGATGCCACCCGTGAGGATCACGAAGGTCAGCGCGACGGCCAGGATGATGAGGTGCGCGTTGTTGATGAAGAGGTTCGACATCGTGTTGAACTGCAGGATGCGGCCGTAGGCCAGCTCCCCGAACACGATCATGCCGACGAAGATGACGATCGAGGCGACCGTCGGAAGCGCGTCAAGGTGAAGAGACAGGCGTTTCGCGAGCGACGGCCGCTCGGCCGTCTCGGGCGGGGCAGGGGGCGCGGCGAGCGAGCTCATGCGGCGACCTCCTCCTTCTTCTTCTCGGCGCGGGGTCTCGCGACCCGACGCGTGCGGAAAGCGCTGCGCACCCGCTCGGACTGCAGCAGAACGAGCGCGATGATGATGACGGCCTTGAAGGCGGGCGTCGCGGACGACGAGATGCCGAGGAAGACGACCGTCTTGTCGAGCGTCGCGATGAGGATCGCGCCGATCGTCGCGCCGGTGATATTGAACTTCCCGCCGGCGAGCGACGTGCCGCCGATGACGACGGCGAGGATCGCGTCGAGCTCGAGCTGGTAACCGGTGCGCGAGACGTCGACCGTCATCACGGTCGCCGTCGCGAAGATGCCCGCGATGCCCGCAAGGACGCCGCTCAAGATGTAGACGGCGAAGAGGAGTGCGCGGCGGTTGACGCCGGCGAGGCGGGCCGCCTGCGCGTCCATGCCGATCGCCTCGAGCATGAGGCCGAGCGCGCTGCGACGCACGAGCAGGCCGACGAGGATCACGATCGCCAGCGCAATGAGGAAGATCGCGGGGAATCCGAAAACGCGCCCATTGGCGATCCACGAGAAGGCCTCGTTCTGCGCCGAGGTGTTCTGCCCGCTCGTGATGACCTTCGCGAGGCCGCGCCCCGCGAGCATGAGCACCAGCGTGCTGATGAACGGCTGCAGCCCGACGACCGACACGAGGATGGCGTTGACGGCGCCGAGCGCGCCGCTCACCACGACGACGAGGACGACGGCGACGAGCGCGGCCCCGATCGAGTCGGGAGATCCGACCGACGAGAGGTACTCCATCGCGACCGCGCCCGCGACGACCATGACGGATCCGACTGACAGGTCGATCCCCTTCGTCGCGACCACCAGGCACATGCCGACCGCGATCATCATGATCGGGGCGGCCGCGCGCAGGATGTCAATGACGTTGCCGACGAGGTCGCCGGAGTCGCTGACGGTGATCGCGAGATAGCTCGGATCCCCGATGAGGTTGATGATGAGCAGCAGCGCGATCGCGGCGATTCCCCAGATGTACTGGTTCTTCACCACGCTCACGAGGGCGCCGAGCGGACCGGGTGCGGTGTCGTTCATGACGCGACCTCCTCGCGCGCGTCGTTCCGCGCGTCTTCGATGCCGGAGGTGTCCTCGGCGATGATCTTGATGATGGAGTCGGCCGACACGTCGGGCCCGCCGTCGATCTCCGCAATCTTCCTGTGGTCCTTCATCACGATGATGCGGTCGCTCAGGCGCACGACCTCCTCGAGCTCGGACGAGATGAACACGACCGAGACGCCCTCGTCGGCGAGACGCGCGACGTAGTCCTGGATCTCGGCCTTCGCGCCGACATCGATGCCGCGCGTCGGCTCGTCGAGGATCAGGATGTCGGGTTTGGTCGCGAGCCAGCGGCCGAGCAGGGCCTTCTGCTGATTGCCGCCCGACAGATTGCGGATGGGTCGCTCGGGATCGGCCGGACGCACGCCGAGCGCGGTGATGTACTTCTGGACCATCTCGTCCTGCTCGCGTCGCGGGAGGGGGCGCGCCCAGCCGCGCTTGGCCTGGACGGCGAGGATGATGTTCTCGCGCACGCTCAGGTCGCGGATGATGCCCTCGTCGCGCCGGTTCTCGCTCGAGAACGCGATGCCCTGCGCGAGCGCGGCGGCGGGCTTCGAGATCTCGGCCTTCTGCCCGCGGAGCCGCACGGATCCGGCATCGGGCTTGTCGGCGCCGTAGACGAGGCGCGCGAGCTCGGTGCGACCGGATCCGAGCAGGCCGGCGAAGCCGACGACCTCCCCGCGATGCAGGTCGAGATCCACGGCATCGAGGGACCCCTTCCGCGCGATGCCCTCGGCGGAGTAGAGGGCCTCCTCCTCGGCGCGCACGCGGCGGTCGCCCCGGGCGCCGACGCCCGCGAGCGCGGCGGAGTCGCGGCCGATCATCTCGGAGATGAGGTCGGCGCGGGCGATGTCCTGGGTGAGGTGCTCGGCGATGAAACGTCCGTTGCGGAGGACCGTGAGCCGGTCGCTGATCGCGTAGACCTGGTCGAGGAAGTGCGACACGAACAGGATCGCCACGCCCTCATCGCGCAGCCGCCGGATGACGCCGAACAGCTGCTCGACCTCGGCCGCGTCGAGGCTCGAGGTGGGTTCGTCGAGGATGAGCACCTTGCAGTCGGCGACGACGGAGCGGCTGATCGCGACGAGCTGCTGCAGGGCGAGCGGCAGCGTCGACAGGCCCTGCCGCGGGTTCAAGTGGCCGAGCCCGAGCTTCTCGAGCGCTTCGCGCGCGGCACGGTGCGTCGCGCGCCAGTCGATGCCGAACGGGCCCCGGATCTCCTGCCCGAGCATCACGTTCTCGCCGATCGTGAGGTTGGTGCAGAGATTGACCTCCTGGTACACCGTCGAGATGCCCGCGGCCTGCGCGTCGGCGGTTCCGGACAGACGGCGTGTCTCGCCGTCGATGCGGATCTCGCCCTCGTCGATCCGGTAGACGCCGGTCAGCGCCTTGATCGTCGTCGATTTTCCGGCGCCGTTCTCGCCCATGAGGGTGTGCACCTCGCCGGGAAAGAGCCGGAAGTCCACGCCGTCGAGCGCCTTGACACCCGGGAAGGTGATCGAGATGCCGGTCATCTCGACGATCGGCCTGGAATGGGTCATCCCATCCTCCACATCTGGTCACCGCGGCGCGCCGCCGCGGAGGGTTCGAGGGGTGGGGGGGCCGCGGGCCCCCCCCCCCCAGGGGCCGGGGGGGCGGAGAGAGAGTGGGGGGGGGGGACCCGTCACAACTCCCACCCCCGGGGGCCCCCGGGGGGGGCGGCCGGGGTGGGTGCGGGGGGGGGGGGGCCCGCGGCCCCCCCACCTCATGAGGCCGTGGCCTCGGATATCGATGCTGTCGGACGTACCGATCAGTACTGACGGTCGGGAAGAGCGGCCTCGGCCGCCTCGGACGAGTCGAACGTCTCGCTCGGGACGATGATGTACGGCTCGACGCTCTCGCCCTCGAGAGCCTTCTCGACCACGTCGACCGCGGTCTCGCCGAAGAGCGGGTTGTACTCGGCCACAAAACTCAGCTCGCCGGCCGCGAGCGCCTCCATGGCGCCCTTCGTGCCGTCGATCGTCGCGATCTTGACGTCCTCGCCCGGGGTGAGGCCGGCTTCCTCGACGGCCTGGACGGCGCCGAGGCCCATCTCGTCGTTCTGCGCGAACAGGAGCTGCACGTCGTTGTCGTTCGACTTGAGCACCGTCTCGAAGACGCTCTTGCCCTCTTCCGTCGACCAGTTGGCGGTCTGCGCGCCCAGCTTCTCGAACGCCGCGTTCTCGCTGATGACCGAGTCCCAGCCCTCGTTGCGCTCGTTGACGACCGACACACCGGCGGGGCCCTCGAGCACGAAGTAGTTCGCACCGTCGGGGAACTCGCTCACGGCCCACTCGGCGACGCCCGCCGCAACCTGCTGGTTGTCGGGCGCGATGCGCGTGACGTAGAGATCGGTGTTGTCGGGCTCGATGCCGCGGTCGATGAGGATGACCGGGATCTCGGCCTCCTGCGCACGCTCGAGCGAGTCCTCCCAGCCCGAACCCTCGGTGGCCGAGAGGAGGATCACGTCGACGCCCTCGTCGACGAACGACGTGAACGCGTCGATCTGCGACTTCTGGTCGAGGTTCGCGGCGGGCGCGTACTTGAGCTCGTATCCGGCGTCCTCCGAGAAGGTGTCCTGGATGTTCTGCTCGTTGGCGGCGCGCCAGTCGCCCTCCGGGCCGACGGCGACGAAGCCGACGGTGGTGAGCTCGTCGCCGGAAGCGGATCCGGCGTCGTTCGAGCAGGACGCCAGCCCGAAGACGAGGGCTCCGGCTGCGGCGGCTCCAGCCACCTGGACGATGCGGTTGCGTGCGGACATGTTCTCCTCCTCGAGATGCCGGGCACCGGGTGCCCGGCCATGCGGATCCGTCATGGATCCGCTGTCGGTTGCTGTGACGACGAGTACGTCGTTCCCAGGATGTTACCGGGAACAAAATGTTCCGCACAAGCCCGAGATGCGATCGTGACGTCGCCCCTACGCGTCGATGTCGCCGAAGCCCTCGCCCGCGAGATCCGCGGCGATCATCTCGACGATGGTGTCGACCGTGACGCCCGGGCCGTTCGAGAGCTCGCCGATCTTCTCCCGGTCTTTCAACACGACGATCCGATCGCTGAGGCGCACGACCTCCTCGAGCTCCGACGAGATGAACACGACTGCGACGCCCTCCCCCGCAAGCTTGGCGATCCGGCGCTGGATCTCGACCTTCGCCCCGATGTCGATGCCGCGCGTCGGCTCGTCGAGGATGAGCACGTGCGGGCGCGTCGCCAGCAGGCGCGCGAGCAGGACCTTCTGCTGTGTGCCGCCCGAGAGGGTCTCGACGGGGCGGTCGAGGTCGTCGGGAGACAGGTGCAGCGCGTCGAGATACGTGTCGATGAGCGCATCCTGCTCGCCGCGGGCGAGGGGACGGGACCAGCCGCGCATCGCCTGCAGCGCCAGGATGATGTTCTCGCGCGCGGTGAGGCCGCCGATCACACCCTCTTCGCGCAGATTCTCGGTCGACAGAGCGACGCGGTGACGCAGCGCAGCGCCGGGGCTGCGCAGCCGCACACGCTCGCCGTCGACCCAGAGCTCCCCCGTGTCGGCGCGGTCGGCGCCACCGACGAGCCGCGCGAGCTCCGTGCGCCCGGATCCGCGCAGACCCGCGAACCCGACGACCTCGCCGCGGGAGAGCTCGAGATCGGTCGGATCCAGCGCGCCGCGGCGCCCCAGATCCTCGGCGCGCAGCGTCGCGGGGCCGCCCGGTGCGTAGTGGTGCGCGAGCCGCTGCGAGCGCAGCTCGCGGAGGGCGCCGATGTCCTCGCCGATCATCTTGGAGATCAGCTCGGCGCGCTCGACGTCCTCGGCGTCGTATTCCGCCACGACACGGCCCGCACGCAGGACGGTGAGCCGGTCGGCGACTGCGAGCACATGCTCGAGGAAGTGCGAGACGAACAGGATCGCCGTGCCCTCGTCGCGGAGGCGGCGCACCACGCGCAGCAGCGTCCGCGCCTCCTCGGCATCGAGGCTCGACGTCGGCTCGTCCAGGATGAGTACGCGCGGGCGCAGCACGAGTGCACGCGCCACGGCGACGAGCTGCCCGACGGCGGGCGACAGCGCCGACAGGCGCGTGCGAGGGTCGAGATCCGACAGGCCGAGGTGTGCGAGGACCTCGCTGGTGCGCTCCCGATTCGCCTTCCAGTCGATGCCGAACCTGCCGCGTATCTCGTTGCCGAGCATCACGTTCTCGGTGACCGTGAGATTCGGGCTGAGATGCGATTCCTGGAAGACCGTCGCGATGCCGTCGGCCCGCGCATCCGCGACGCCCGTGGGGGTGCGCGTCTCGCCGTCCATGCGCAGCGTGCCCGAACGGATCGGGTGCGTCCCGGTCAGTGCGCCGATGAGCGTCGACTTCCCCGCGCCGTTCTCGCCCATGAGCGCGTGGATCTCGCCCGGGAACAGCGTGAGGTCGACGCCGTCGAGCGCGCGCCTCCCCGCGAACTCGACGACGATCCCCGCCATCTCGACGACCGGACGCATCATCGGGTGCTCGCCCCGTGCCGTGGCGCGGCGCTCGAGGCGCGCACGACGAGCTCCGCCGGGATGCGGGTGGTCTTCGGGATCTCGCGGCGCTCGATCGCCGCGCGCAGGATGTCGACGACCGACGTCCCGAGCGCGCGGAAGTTCTGCGTCACAGTCGTCAGGGGCGGCACGACGTGGCCTGCAAGCGGGACGTCGTCGAATCCGACGACGCTGAGGTCCTCCGGCACGTGGAATCCCCGATCGTGCAGCCCGTGCATGAGCCCCACGGCCATCGAGTCGTTTCCGACGAAGACGGCCGTGTAGTCCGGCAGCCCGCGCAGCCCCTTCGCGAAGTCGTACGCGAAGTCGGCCGACCAATCGCCCACGACGATCGGGCGCTCCCGGATCCCCCATTCCTTCGCCCGCGCGTGGAACGCGCGTTCGCGGGCACGGGCGTCGAGCCAGTCGAGCGGGCCGGAGAGGTGGAGGATATCGCGATGGCCGAGCGAGACCAGGTGGTCGACGGCGAGCGTCGTGCCCTGATGCTGGTCGACCGACACGGTGAGGAAGGTCGGGTCGTCGTCGGGCTTGACCACGAGCACGGGGACGCTCATCGAGGTCTTGCGCAGCGCCGCGACCGATGACGACCGCGGGGCCACGATACAGAGCGCGTCGACCCCCTGCCCCGTGAGATTGTCGATCGCGTCCTGCGGACTGATCTCGTCCTCGTCCCCCACCGCGATCGAGCTGACGGCGTATCCCGCGGCGCGGGCGGCCGATTCGACGGCCCGCAGCGTGCTCGTGGGGCCGAACTCGATCGCGCTCTCGACGAGCACGCCGATGCGCTGCGTGCGCTGCGTCGCGAGGGCGCGCGCGGCCATGTTCGGCCGGTACCCCATCTCCTCGATGACGTCGAGGACCCGGCGGCGCGTGGCCTCCTTGATATGGGGGTAGTCGTTGAGAACGCGCGAGACCGTCATGTGCGACACACCCGCGATCGCCGCGACCTGCCTGATGTTCGGCTTCGCCGCCCCCGTGTCCGTCACCTCGGTCCTCCCACGGGCTCAGCCTATCCCGCCCCCAACCCGTCATTTCTGGCACATCCCGTCGGCGGAGTCCGCGACGGGATGTGCCAGAAATGAAGAGGCAGGGCGCATCGTCAGCCGCAGGAGATCACGTCGTAGACGGCGCGGGCGTCGACCAGTGATCCGGAGTCCGCGCGGACCTCGCCCGCGTCGACGCTCGCCTGGCGGGCGTTGAAGCTCACCGAGACGCGGGCACCCGGATCCACAGCCTCGAAGACGCGGGAGCCGAAGGCCGTCGTCACCTCGATGTCGGCGGACGCGGTTCCCTCATTCGTCGATCGCGCGACGACGTAGGCGCTCCCCGCGATGCACCGCGTCGATGCCTCGACGGAGACTGGCGGCGCTGCGTCGGCTTCCCGCAGCCTGTCGTACTCGGCGCGCGCGAGCGGACGCACGACGCCGTGTTTGGTGGCGTCGAACATCTCGAACTCGTCGGGCGACATCCGCTCGAACGCGATGTCCGTCGTGTTCCCCGTCTCGATGCCGGTCACACGGTACGGGCGATACCCCTGCTCGGATCCACCGTACTCGTCGACGTAGACGTACCAGACGTCGGCGGTCGTGTCCTTGAACATCAGCGGCCCCTCGACCGCGCCGTAGTCGGCCTGGCCGATCGCCGTCTCGACGGTCTCCCACTCCGTGCCCGGCAACCACCATTCCGTCGCGTCGGCCACTTCCATGTAGACGGCCTTCGCCGCGTCGCCGTTGTCTTTCGAGATGCGATAGGTGCGTCCGTCGTGCTGGTAGACGGTCGTGTCGATGACATCGTGACCGGCGTCGATCATCACTCCGCCGTAGGCGTAGTCCGTGCGGAAGTCGGTCGTGAAGCCGTAGTGCACCTTTGCGTACGCGCCAGGCTCCGCCGCATCCTGGTTCGGGAACCGGGTCGTCGGATACGTCTTCGACGACCAGTACATGACGAACCGCTCCGAGACCGGATCCCACGTCGCCTCGGGCGCCCACGCCATACCTTGGTCGGGCTGCGCGACCGTGAGGGTCCACGGATCCGACCAGTTCACGAGGTCGTCCGACTCCCAGAACACGAGCTCGCGGCTCAGATTCGCGCCATGCCACCACGTGTCGTGATCGGCGCAGTCGTACGAGTACCCGCCCGTCTCGTAGGGCTGGCAGCCGAACACCCGCAGGTCCGTCGCCATGAGGTAGTACGTGCCCGTGTTCGGATTCCGCACGAGGTAGGGGTCCCTCACGCCCGTCGAACCGAGATCGGACGCGAGGATCGCCTCACCGCCGTTCAGACGATCCCACTTCGTCGGATCGTCACCGCGGCTGAGGTCGAAGTAGATCTTCTCCGCGTAGCCGTCGGGATCCTCGACGAAGTGCGCCATCAGGTACCCGTAGCCGTCGTCGGGAGAATCACCGACGCCGGCGTAGTGCCGCATCACGCGGTCGTACTCCTCGCTCGTGATCGGCAGGATCGTGCCGTGGCGCTTCTTGAGGGCGCCGTAGTCGACGTCGGTCGCCTTGCTCCAGTCGTCGGCCGACGTGGAGCCGATGTCTCCCGTGCGGAACGGCAGGTACCCGAGCCCCGCACCGTACTGGTCTGCCATGAGACCGTAGAGCGCCTCGTCCGCGCCCGCGTCGTCGTCGTTGTACTGGAAGAACTCCGGCCCCTCGAGGCAGCCGCCCGAGTAATTGGTCCCCGTCGCGCACGACTCGTTCGTGCCGTCCATGATCGACTGCAGCGTGCCGACGAGCACCCACTCGTCCTCGGAGCCGGTCTCGCGCGGCAGGGCCGAGACGGTCGGCGAGGCGATCGCCTTCGACTTCTCGATCGTGATCTGGCCATCTCCCGAGGCGCGGTAGAACCAGTCGCCGACCTGGAACACGGTCGTGTCGATGATCGAGTGCTCGCGGTCGATCCACTTCACAGGATCCGAGAACGTCACGAAGTCGCGCGTCGTCGCAATGTACATGTTGACCGGGTCGCCGATCTCGTTCTGCGCTTCCGACCTCGTCGCCCAGAACACGTAGTACTGCTGCGACGCCTCGTCCCAGATCGCCTCAGGCGCCCACATCATGCCTGCGTCGGGGATGAGACCGGCGATGTCGGGGAAACGGGGCTCACTCCAGTTCACGAGGTCCGTCGACTCCCAGACGGCCATCCTCGTCGATCCCGAGTTCGTCGCGTCCGCGTTCCCCCAGCCGCCGCGATGGTAGATGCTGAGGTCGGTCGCGATGAGGTAGAAGCGGTCGCCCTCGGGGGAGCGCACGAGGAAGGGGTCGCGCACGCCGCCGTCGCCTTGAGTCCGGTCGACGGAGAGCGCCGGATCCCCGTCGGGGCGCGTGTCGGTGAACGTCGTGGCGTCGCGGCTCGTGGCGAAGTAGATCTGCTCGTCGCTCTCCGCGCCCTCGGTGCCCGTGAAGTGGGCGAACAAGTAGTCGGTCGTCTCGGGCATCTCGTATGCCGCGCGCACGACGACCTCGATCTCGCGCGTCGCAGTCGCGTCGCCGGCGCGCGCCGCGGCGGTGAGCACGACCGTCCGATCGCCGTCGGCGGGCCGCGTCACGAGGCCAGGAGCGACGCCGTCTGAGCCATCGACGTCGATGACGCCGGGCGCATCGGACGTCCAGATCAGCTCGGATCCGTACCGCGCGCCGGTTTCGGGCAGGCTGATGCTGCTGCGCAGGTCGTCGGCGTTCGAGATCCGGATCGCGTCGAGGTCGCGCCGCGCCTGCTCGACGTCGGTAGGCGCCGCCGCCACGGTGACCTCGAACGTGCGCGTCGCGGTCTCTCCGCGAACGTCGGACGTCGCCGTGAGCGTGACGTCCGTCGCCGTCTGCGGTTGCGTGACGGCACCATCGGGGGCGATGACGCCGGCGGGCTCACCCGACCACGTGACGCTTCCGGCGGTGGGCAGCACGATGTCGGTCTCGATCGCGGACAGGTCCTGTTCGTTGGCGGATCCCAGGTCGATCGCCCGCACCGCCTCGGCCGCGGCTTCGGGTGCGTCGGCATCGGAGATCTGCTGCAGCGCAGGCTGTTCGAGCGCAACACCGTACACACGGAACGTCGACATGCGCCCCTCGTAGGGGCGATCGCCCGAGTACGCACTCGCGCCGAGGAGGTTCATGGTGTGCGTCGCGAGATCGTCGAGGTGCGTCACCGATCCCGTGTTCTCGGCCCACAGCTCGCCATCGACGAAGAGGCGCAGGGTCGAGGCCGATCCGTCGGCGTTCCGGGCGATCGTCGCAGCGACCGACTGGGACGCACCCTCGACGAGCGTGCGGTCAGCCCGGGCTGTCTGCTCGTCCGACCAGTTCGTCGACGAGATCGTCAGGCGCGGGTCGACTGGCTGGATGAACATCTGCCCTTCGCCGTCGTCTCCCGATCCGCCGATGTTCCACAGGAACTGCGCACCGGCGAGTGCCTCGGGTGTCGTCTCGGCGACGATCGTCGCCGCTTCCCGTCCCGCGAGCAGATCGTCGGGCAGCGCGACGTGATTCTCGCCGGTGAACTCCATGAAGCCGTCGCGCCACGCCTCCCCGCCGACGACCGATCCATCGTTGCCGGTTCCGGAGGCGTCGTGCACGACCGTGCCCGATGTCTCGGAGAAGTCGTACGACAGCAGCAGACCGCCCGACGGAACCTCCGCGGCGGCGGGTGACGCGGCGAGCATGGCGCCCACGACTGCGGCGCCCGCCGCATACGCACTAGCGCGCCTGATCCGTGCGGGCGTCGCCCGTGTCAATTCATGTCCGGGCTGCATCGCCGTCTCCTCGCCTCATCGCGCGACGGCCGCTCCTGTGCGCCCGTCTGTCGGATACCGCTCGGATGTTACCGGGAACATTCGCAGCGCGTCAACGGGGTTGAGCGGGAGCTCGCCGCGCGCCTGCCGCAGACCGACCCGTATCCGCTCGGGAGCGGTCGATCCGCGGCAGACGAGCGGCGCCAGGGCTACTCCACCGCGTCGTACGGTGCCGTCGACGAGTGCGTCGTGCCGTCGGCGCCCGTGCCGGTCACCGTCACCGCGCCCGCCGGGATCTGCGCCTGGCGCGTGTTGATCGCGGCCGACACCGTGTCACCCGGCGCGACGTCCTCGAACGTCTTCGCCCCGTACTCGGTCTCTACCGTGACGTCGGCGGCCGTGTCGTTGGCGTTGTGCACCTTCGTCACCAGGAACACGTTCTGCCCGAGCGAGCGCGTGGTCACCTCGGCGTCGAGGCGCAGCCCCTCCGCCTCCTCGCCCGCGACCGCGAGCCACGAGATGACGGGATCCGAGCTGCCGGCGCCCTCGCTCGTGACGAGGTAGTCGACCGTCGCGGGCTCGTCGAGCGTGAACGTCAGATCCGCCGAGACCCGGTCGTTCGTGCCCGAGAGGCCGACCGTTCCCGAGGCGAGCTCGACGCCGCCGGCCGACACCGACTGGATCATCGGACGGGTGACGCCCCACCACTCGGTGAAGCCCGCCGTGAGCGTGTACGTGCCCGCCTCGAGCGGGAGGCGGTAGCGCAGATCGGTCGTGGACTGCCAGTACCCGGTCGAATACTTGTCGGCCAGGTCCATTCCGCCCTTGACGTTCATGCCGTCGGGCAGGTGCCCCCACACATCGGCGCCGGTCGACGCCTGATCCACCGCGTCGTTGCGCAGCTCGGGGAACGAGCCGTCGACTGCGAGGTACTGCGGCGAGTCCTGCCCGCCCGTTCCGGCGTCGATGAAGTACCGGATTCCGTCGGGAACCACCTCGTACTCCGCCTCTACCGCGGCCTGCTCGTCGAGCATGCCGCGCACCGCGAGCGTCTCGTACGCCGTGCGCTCGGCATCGATCGCGTCCTGATCCCAGGTCACGGAGCGCTCGGCACCGCCGACGACGACCGTCTCCGGCAGCTCCTGCCCGATCGCGACGGCGCCCGCGAGGCCGATGTCCTCGACGTCGACCGCGGTCAGCTGCTCGACGGCGCGGTCCAGGCGCTGGGTGAGGCCCGCCGCCCCCTCGGCGTCGAGGCCGAAGGCGACGGGATCCGCGGCGGCGGCCTTCGCGTGGGCGAGCGTCGTCTGCACGACCTGCCACTCCGCGGGGTCGTGACCCTCGGGATCCTGCGCCTCGCCCGCGGCGATCGCGTCGTTCAGCGCCGTCAGCTCGACCGCGCTCGCGTCGGCCGCGGCCTTCACGACTCCGACGGCGTCAACGTTGAACTCGGCGTCGTTCGCGGTCTGGAACTCGACCGTGTGCTCGCCGTCCGCGAGCCCGCGCAGGCGGAGAGCCGTCTTCTCGGATCCGGCCTGCATCGTCGGTGCGTCGGTGAGAACGCGCTCCCCGTCGACGGCGACGTGCAGCAGCGTCTCGCCGCTGTTGCTGCCGATGAGGTCGAGCCCGGTTCCGGTGAAGGTGTAGCTCAGCGTCGCGCCCGAGCCGGTGCTGAGGCTGCGCGTGCGCCCCCACTCGTACATGCTCTGGCCGTTGAGGTGGCGCCACCCTTCGTCGAACGACAGCACGGGCGCCGACGTGTCGGCCCAGCTGGTCTGATGCATCCCGTCGATCACGTCGGTGTAGTACGGCGTGTATCCGTCGATCGGCGTGACCCGAAGATCGTCGAACTGCGTGAAGGTGAACGCTGAGCCGAGCTGGATCCGCCCCGTCGCCTGCGGTTCGGGGTCGACGTACTCCGCGACCTCGACGCCGTTGATGAGCGCCGTGTAGGTGTCTCCCGCGACGCGCACTGCGAGGGTGTTCCAGACATCGGATCCCGCCTGGAAGGCGGTCTCGGGCACGTCGGACGCGAGTCCGCTCGCGACGGTCTCGCCGTATCGCTCGAGCGACCAGGCACCGTCCGGATCGACCCGGAGCTCCGCGGCCGACACGTTCTGACCGTTCGAGGTGCCGCCCTGCTGGCGGGCGCCGACCGTCGCGTACCGGCCCGAGCCCGGCTCGAACAGCACGTCGACCGAGACCGTGTAGTTGGCCCAGCGGAAGTCGCCGATCGTCGTCTTCGGGTCGCCGCCGTTCCAGGCGCTGCCGACCATGTCCGGGCCGATCTGCTGGCGCAGCACCCGATCGCGATCCGGATCGTCCGTCGCGACCGACTCGAAGGCCCCGTTGGCGTCGTGGGTGTACCGCGGCGTCGCGCCGCGATCCTCCGGCCGCACGCTCGGCGTCCCGTCGGGCGCCTCCTTCGCGCCGCGGGAACCGAGGTACGTCTCGCCCGAATCGGCGAGCTCGCCCGTCTCGGGATCGTAGGTGAGGATCCCGCCCTGCTCCGCATAGTCGAAGTCGTCGGCGTAGATCACGTCGTCGTCGGTCCGACCGTTCACGGCGCCGCTCGCGTCGGTGTCGAGCACGTCGCGGCCTCCGTCCTCGGCCGTGTACTCGGGCGCCTGCGGCAGCTTGCTGCCCGCGCCCTCGCGCGGCGTCAGGGATCCGTCGGCGGCAGCGGTCGCCTGGTCGAGCGTCGTCGCGGTGACCGCCGACCACGGTTCGACCGTCACGGTGTAGGTGCCGGCGGCGTCGGGGGTCAGCTCGTCGACGGGCGAGAGGTAGTTCGCGTCATACGCCTCGCCGTCGTCGGCGGCGCGCGTCTCCCACACCTCGAGCGCGGCGTCGTCACCGAGGTTCAGCTCGCTCGCGGTGATCTCGTAGGTGCGGGTGAACGAGCTGTCGTTGACGATGACGGTCGAGAAGTCCGTCGCATCGGGCGCGGCCAGCGTCGTGTACGAGTCGCCGCCTCCGAGGGCGCCGCTCGGCGGATTTCCCCGGCCGAGCGTGCTGTCGGATGCCTGCGGGATCGCCCGCCAGATGCCGTTCGCGTCGGCCTCGCCCGTGGCGTTCTCCCAGCCGAGCGTCGCGAACTGCGTGAAGTGCTGCAGCACGGCGAGCCCCGCGTCGTAATACAGCCAGCCCGACCACGGATCGCGGGCGCTGACGAGCTCCTTCGAGGCGTACTGGAAGCCGTCGTAGAAGGATCCGATGGCCGGCTGGTAGATCGTCATCGTGCGCCGCGAGGCGTCGAAGCCGGTCGTGATCCAGTTCGCCATCTCGAGCGGGCCGTTCGCGCCGCCCATCCCCGTGCCCGTGCCGCCGACGCCGTCGTCGTTCGTGTTGTTCGGGCGATCGGCCGAGTTCGAGAAGGTCGCCTGGCCCTCGGAGTTCCAGACCTCGAGATCCAGATCCTCGGCGGCCTTCGTCATGTTGCCGTTCGCGTCGTCGGCGCTGCTGTAGTGGAAGCCGACGATGTCGACCGCGTCGCGCAGCGCGCTGTCGGCCGGATCCGTGAGCTGGTCTCCGAAGCTCGTCGGCGGGGTGCCGACGGTGTCGCCCGCGACGGTGCGGATCGCCTGGAACAGTTCCTTCTCCTCGGGGGAGGCGTAGCCGCTGTTCGGATCCTCCGCCGTCGCGCCCTCGTACCCCGCCTCGTCCGCGGCGAGCTTCGCCGCGAAGTCGATGACCACGGCCTCGTCGGGGTCGTATGTCTCGTTGTGGTCGGGGTTGATCGAGTCGACCATGATGCCGTACTCGCGGTACGCGGCGAGGGCCGTGTTCTTGAACCAGATGTACTCGTCGGCCTTGTCGGCGACCCACGCGGGCGTGGTCCAGCGCAGGAGGCTGAGGTGGATGTCGCCCTGCGCGACGCGCTGCGCGTCGGCGGCGAACTGGAAGCCCGGCTCGCGCTGCACGTTCGGGTACTCGTCGCGGCTGCGCATCGTGGCGGCATTGGGCCCCGTCGAGGTGTTGCGGTCGTTGCCCATCTCGATCTTGACGGTGTTCATGAGGGGACGTTCACCGCCGTACAGGGTCTCGACCAGCTCCCAGTACTTCTCGGGCTGCGCAGCTTTGTAGTCCATCAGCAACGAGCTCGTCGAGTTGGCCGAGAGCATGCCGAAGCCCTTGAACGGGAGGCCGTTGCGATTCTCGGCTGCGGCGGCGACGTCGGCGCCGCTCACCGTGATCGAGACGGGATCGTCCGGGGCGGCGCTTGCGACCGTCGGGGCCAGGAGGGAGCAGCCGATCGCGGCGGCCGCGACCGTCGCCGCGACACCTCTGCCTCGACGGGGCCCCGATGAACGTGAGTGGGCATGAGCGGGTTCAGGCATGTCCGATCCTTCTGATCTCGTCAGCGGCATCCTCGCCGCCGATCCGCGCGCTGTCGCGTCCTTGCGCCCCACAGTCAACGTGCGAACGCACGCCGCGATCAATCGAGTCGATCAGGATCGAACAGGCCTGCCCACACTCGAACGCGATCGTGCGCGATTCCGAAACAAGGCGATGTCGCTGAGAGTCGCGACCTCAGGAGGATCCCGTCTTGTCCCGGCGATTCCGCCTTGCCTCGGAACGCGCGGCGGTCGCGCGCCTTACGTCACGCGGTACGCGATGTAGCGCACGCGATTCGCCTCGCGGATGCAGGATCCGACGAAGATCGAATGCTCGAGCTCGGGGCGCGTCGACGACTCGATCGTGATGGCGGTGCGGAAGTAGTACCGCGAAGGATCCACCTCCTCGCCCCGCAGGAGCGCCTCGAGCACCTCCGGATCGCCGCTGCGGACGCCGCGCGCCGAGATGAACACGAGCTCTCCATCCGCGCCGCGGGCGCTGTACCGGGCGTCGAGCGCAATGGATCCGTCGGCGCGCACGACCTGCCAGTCGGCGCCGCCCGCGAGCAGCTCCCCCTCGAACATCCCCGTGATCGTCCCGCCGACGACCGGGATGATGCGCCGGTGCCCGACACTCGTCTGGCCGTGATCCTCGAGGGGGCCGAGCTCTGCATCGACCTCGAACGCGGGCTCGAGCTCAGGGACCGGCGGTTCGGCGACGCTGCTCATGCCCGCAGGCTATCGAGCGCGTATTCTCCCCCGCTCCACAACTCCTACCGAGCGGGAGAGCACCCCCAGCGGATCCCCAGCCACTCGATTTTGCGGGCACGTCACCGATCCGTAAACTTGATCTCGGTGACGTGTCCGAGCGGCCGAAGGTGCAACACTCGAAATGTTGTGTAGGGTAACCCCCTACCGTGGGTTCAAATCCCACCGTCACCGCCAGATAGAATCCCCCGCGGTCCCTTCTCTTGACTGGGATCGCGGGGGATTTTCTGTTCCTGCAGTTCAAGCCTCCCCGAGAAGCAGACATCAACATGCCCCTCCCGCACCGAGGGGACAATGCGCGCCTGTTGCACAAATGCAACACATGGTTGATAAAGTTGCAATCATGCAACACATCCTCGAGCGCCTCGTCACCCCACCGTCGGGGATGACGACAGCTGAGTTCGCGCGCCGGGCCGACGTCAACAGGTCGACGATCCACCGCATCGCCCGCGGCGAGACCGACCCCGCTCTCGGTACTCTGCGGGAGCTCGCGTTCGTGCACGGCCTTGACCTCGACCTCTCGCTCCGACCGCTCAGCGATCCGGACGCGGCTGCCGCCGCACGGGTGCTCCTGGACGAAGCGATGGGCGACTACGAGATCACGACGGGCACACGGCGCTGGATCAGCCGCCTGGACTCTTTCGCCGATCCGCTCGACATCATCGATACCGCGGGACGCGCCTCTGCGCCCGCGGAGCGCCCCGGTGCCGTCCTCCTCCGGGGAGACCGCTCTGCGCTCCGCCTCTCCTCCGCGGGGACCGCAGCGGGCGTGCCGTGGGCCGTCTCCGGTTGGGCCGGTCTCCTCGAAGCCGAAGGTGTCGCCGCGACATCGGGACCGAGCATCGTGTGGACCACCGATCCCGAGGCGACGGCCCGCATGCTCCTCGACACGCACCGACGAGTCACCTCCCCCGCGAACGCGCAGGTCGTCGTCGCCCCCGCCGCCGACGCCGTCTTCGTCGATGCATGGGAATCCGGACCGACGCGGCTCGTCGCTCCCGTCCAGATCCTCCTCGATTGCATCGGCCTCGGCGGTGAGCTCGAAGAGCTCGCCCGGCGAGTCGCAGAAGGCTGGTCAGAACGATGAACGAGAAGCGACGCGGCTGGGCCCTCGGCGCCGACGAGTATCGGCGACGCCGGGCCGCAGCGACGCAGGCGAGCCGTGCGGCCGCGGGTCAGGCAGACGCCGATCGGAACGCGCAGCGCGAGATGACGGGGATCAGCTGGGATCCCTCTCAGCTCGACATCACTCGTATTCGCGAAGTCGGCGTCACGAAGGCGCGACACCGCTTCCGCGCCGCACTTCCGGACCTCATCTGGAATGCCGCGGCGCTGGAGGGCAGCACGTTCACCCTCCCCGAGGTCAGAACACTCCTGGACGGTACGACCGTGCAGGGCAAGCGCCTTGAGGAAGAACGGCAAGTCCTCGCATTGAGCGAGGGATACAACCTCGTCGACGAGCTCGTCGACGCCGGCGAATTTCGCCTGGACAAGTCCACCTCAGACCGTGTCCACGGACTCATAGCCCGGCATGAGGCGATCGAGTCAGGACACTTCCGCGGCGAAGGGACCGCCCAAGGCGGCGGGACCGTCCAGTTGTCAACCGGCGGGTATGTCGACGGCACACCGCAAGACGAGCTCCCTGCCCGGTGGCAGCTGTTGATGGAGCAACTCGCCGAGATCGACGACGCACGGATGAGGGCGCTGGTCCACAACGCCGCGGCGACGCGCACCCAGTATTACTTCGACGGCAACAAGCGCACGGCCCGACTGATGATGGCTGGCGAGCTCATGTCCTCCGGGTACGACGCAGTGAACATCCCGCATTCACGTCGCCTCGAGTTCAATGTCGCCCTCGACGAGCTGTTCCGCACGGACGACGCGACCCAGCTCATCGAGTTCACGATCTCGTGCGCAGCGCCGGGCGACGGCCTGCCTGCCCGCCCCGGCTCATCGTCGTGAGAGAGCCGGGCAGCTGCGCTCCTCACCACTCCCCGACGGGGGTGAACGGGACGAGCGGGGGCCGCTCCGGCGCCGTCGTCAGCTCGATACGGCGTCCTGTCTCGGCGGAATCGCCCAGCGCGGTCATGATCTCGAGCACGTGCAGCGCGATCTCGCCGCTCGCGCGGCCGGATCCGGTGCGCAGGTGGTCGATCACCCCGATCCCGCGGCCCGCTCCCTCGTAGCCGGCCCTCTCGTCGACGAGCGACCACTGCGCGTCGCCGGGACGACGCACGCGCACCTCGCCGTCGAAGAGATTGGGATCCGGCACCGAGAGAGTGCCCGTCTCGCCGTGGATCTCGAGGGGCGCCGCGTCGGTCGCCGCGGCGTCGAAGCTGAAGGTGACGGTGGACACGGCGCCGCCGACGTGTTCGAGCACGCCCGTGACGTGGGTGTCGACCTCGACGGGGATCGTCTCGCCGGCGCGCGGACCGGATCCGATCGTCCGAGTGTCGCGCGGACGCGACGACGCCCCGACGACGCGGCGCACCGGTCCCAGCAGGTGCACGAGGCTCGTGAGGTAGTACGGCCCCATGTCGAGCAGCGGGCCGCCGCCGTCGCGATAGTAGAAGTCGGGGTGCGGGTGCCACGCCTCGTGGCCCGGCGCCACCCAGGTCGCGACGGCAGAGACGGGCCGGCCGATGCCGCCCGCGTCGACGACCGCGCGTGCGGTCTGGATCCCCGTCCCCAGGACGGTGTCGGGCGCGGCGCCGACCCAGGATCCCCGCGCCTCCGACAGCACGCGGCGCGCGTCGGGCAGCGTGGCCGCGAGGGGCTTCTCGCCGAACACGTCCGTTCCCGCGGCGAGCGCGGCGAGCGCGACCTCCGCGTGCGCGGCGGGGATCGTGAGATTGATGACCGTCTGCACGGCGGGATCCGCGACGAGCTCGTCGACGGTCATCGCCCGGCATCCGGGGATCCGCTTCGCGACGGCCTCGGCGCGTTCGCGATCGAGGTCGGCGGTCGCGACGATGCGCACCTCGGGGTGGGTCGCGAGCGTGCCGAGGTACTGCTCGGAGATGACGCCGAGCCCGACTATGCCGATTCCGTGCGGCTCGCCCACAGCATCCCCCTCTCGATGATGGTGCGCACATTCGCGTCGCGGAGGATGTCGGGGCTGTGCCCGGGAGTTGCGACGAACACGCGCCCGCTCCCCCAGCGCCTGGTCCACACGGCGGGCGTCGTGATCGGGCGATGCCACGGGTGATAGGGCTGGACGGGGTGCGTCGTGGTCGCGAGCACGTCGTTGAGGTCGTCTGTGAGCACCCAGTACTGCTCGGTGTCGAGAGCGAAGCCCTCGATACCGGCCGTGATCTCGTGCGAACGGCCGAGCTCGGTGATGTCGATCGTGTGGGGCAGGTAGTTGTCGGCCTCGCCGCCCTCGCGTTCGTCGGGGTGCCGCGCCGGGTGCGTCGCGAACTGGCCGCCCACGAGCTGCAGATAGTCGGAGCTGGCGCGGTACGAGTCGGCGATGCCGCCGTGCCAGCCGGCGAGTCCCGTGCCAGCCTCGACCGCGCCGCGCAGCCCGGTCAGCGCATCCCGCGAGATGTCCGACATCGTCACGCACTGCACGATGAGGTCGGTGTGCGCCATCTCGTCGCGGTCGGCGTAGATCTCGTTCGACTCCTCGACGCGTACCGCGAAGCCCTGTGCCGTGAGGAATGGGAGGAACATCTCCGTGGCGTCGACCGGATGGTGGCCTTCCCAGCCGCCCCGGACGACGAGGGCGCGGCGGGCTCCCCCTGTCGCCCCCGGCATCGTGCTCGACGTCATCGATCTGCTCCTTCGCATCGCCGGATCCGTGTACCGTGCAGAAGCTTCCCATCGCGTGACCCGATGCGCATGGCGATTGCGCAAAAATGGTCGGATGACATCAACCTCGCGCGTCACGCTCGCAGCCGTCGCGGCGCACGCCGGCGTGAGCATCGCCACGGCGTCGCGCGCGCTCCGCGGTCGCGGTGAAATGCGCGCGGACACCCGCGCGCGCGTGGCGCGTTCGGCGACCGAGCTCGGATACTCCGCCGGAGGCGAGGCCCGAGGCCGCCCGCGCCGCGGCACCGCTCTCCAGATCGATCTCGTGCTCGACCATTTCCACAGTTCCTACTCCGAAGAGATCGTCGCGGGGGCGCGAACCGCCGCCGCGGATCTCGGCTACGACCTGACGCTCACGGCCGAACGCGACGAGCCCGCAGACGACTGGCCCGAGCGAATCCGCTCCCGCGGCTCGGCGGGCGTCATCCTCGGTCTCATCGTGCCGACGCGCGAGCAGGTGCTCGCGATGGAGCGGGCGGGGATCCCGCTCGTCGTCGTGGATCCGCCCGCCGAGTCGGTCAGCCCGCTCCCGAGCGTGCGCACGACCGACCGCGCGGGCGGCGAAGCCGCGGCGCGACACCTCGTCGAACGCGGGGCGCGACGGTTCATCGTGATCGACGGCTCGCCGCCGTTCCGCTTCGGGCGCGCACGCGTCGAGGGGTTCACGCGCGCACTGGCCGACCTCGCACCCGACGCGGCGTGCATCCACACGAGCGCCGCATGGAGTGCACGGGACGCGCGGATCGCGTGCGGCACGGCGCTCGACGAGCACGACGACGGCGGACCGGTCGGCGTCTTCGCCTGCTCCGACGAGATGGCCGTCGGCGCATACGGCGCCGCGCACGACACCGGTCGGCGGATCCCCGACGACATGCTCGTCGTCGGATTCGATGACGTCCGGGGCGCGCGCTGGGTGCAGCCGCCGCTCACGACGATCCGCCAGCCGATCCGCGAGATGGCTGCCGCGGCGGTGCGGATCCTCGCCCGGGCATCCGCCGGGGCGGAGGTCGCGGACGAGACGGTCGTCTTGCCGACCGAACTCGTCGAGCGCGGATCCACGCGGCGCGGGTCCCCCGCCACCGTGTTCGCGGTGCACCCGTCTCCTGCGCCCGAGCAGTGACGCGATCATCGCGACGGGGACCGCGTCGAACCCGAAGCGGCCACGCGTGTCTGGGGCGTGGCGACGGTCGGGTCACGGTCAGCGCCCCCGTATTCTCACCCCTCGACCGCGGCCGCGATCTCAGGGACGAGATGATCGAGCGCGTAGGCGATCGACGGGGGCGTGTTGAGCGTGATTGACCACCGATCCGATCCTGCGACGGAGACGAAATCAGCGTCGAATCTTTCGAACAGCTCGTTCCCGGCTGCGACATCATCGTCAAGGTTCTCGGTGAGGAAGACGATGAGATCTCCGTCGAGCAGCCCGACCTCCTCCCCCGCGACCTCGAGGTAGACCGAGTCCGACTCACCGGTTGCCGCGACGGATTCGGGAAGCTCGAGTCCGAGCGATGCGAGGAACTCGCCACGCCCGTCAGCCGTGTTGTAGGAGTAATACACGCCGTCCCCCGGAAGCACGACGGCTCCGGTCAGCCCCTCGAGCCCGGGGTGACTCGCCCGTGCCGCGGCGGTCTGCGCGTCCAGGTCGTCAAGGAGGCGCTCCCCTTCATCCGGCACGCCGAGCGCCGCGGCGATCTGCCGCGTCGCCGTCTCTCGGCCGATGCGCCACGCGCTCTCCGCGTCGTCCGGGTGCATGACGGTCGGCGCGATGGAGGCCAGCCGAGCGTAGGCCTGATCGTCGAGGCGATGGCCCTGCACCGCCAGGATCAGGTCCGGACGAAGCGCGGCGATCTGCTCGAAGTCGAGCTCTGCCTCCGGGCCGAGGTACTCAGGGCGGGCGTCGCCCGCAAGCTCCTCCGTCCAGGGCATCAGCTCGTCGGTCATTGCGCCGGGCGCGTAATACCCGATCGGCGCGGTGCCGAGCGCGAGCGCGTTGTCGAGGTCGCCCCACCCGATCGTGACGACGCGTTCCGGCGGTGTGTCGACGACCGTCTCGCCGAAGGCGTGCTCGACCGTGAGGGGGAAGCCGTCCGCCGCTGCGGCGCCGGATCCGGCCCCGGCATCGACTGGAGCGGGATCCGCAGCGCAGCCGGCGAGCGCGACCGATGCGATGAGGAGGAGGGTGAGGGCCCGCTGCCGCGGGCGGGAGATGAGCGTCATGGCATCCTCCTGTTCGGGATCTGTGTGAGAACTTCTCGGGGCACGCCGCCTGCCGTCTCCGTGGCAGGTGTGAACCGTGTTGCCATGGGTGTCTTCTTTCAGGGGAGATTCAGCCGCCGATCGCGTCGGCCAGGACCGGCGCGAGTTCGTCGAGGGCGTAGGCGATCGACGACGGAGTGTTGATCGAGATCGCGTGCCTGCTCTCGCCCGTCACCGCGACGAACTCGGCGCCGAATCGCTCGAACAGCGCGTTGTCGTCGGCCGGGTCGTACTCGGGGTCGTCGGCCATGAACAGCACGAGGTCGCCGTCGAGCGCCCCGACCTCCTCCGGTGCCAGCTCCACGGTGAACGACGTGCCGTCGTAGCCATCGAGCAGACCTGCGGGCAGCTGCAGTCCGAGCTCCTCGAGGAACGCACCGCGTCCGTCGACAGGGGCGAACGCGTAGTAGAGACTCGCGTCGTAGGTGATGGCCGAGACTCCCGTCGCACCGACGAGTTCCGGATGCTCACTCTGCACCTCGGCGAAGCGATCGGCGAGGCCCTCGAGCATCTCCTCTCCGGCCTCGTCCCGTCCCACCGCGGCGGCGATCTGCCGGGTCCCCTCCGCCCGCGGCACCTGCCACCCGCCGTAGCCCGCGGGCCTCGCAACCGTCGGCGCGATGTCCTCGAGGATCGCGTACGACTCCTCGTCGACGCTCGTCCCCTGCACGGCGATGATGAGGTCGGGATCCAGCGAGGCGATCTTCTCGTAGTCGAGCTCGGTCGTGTATCCGAGGAACTCGGTCTCCTCGTCGCCGAGCATCTCCGCCTCCCACGGAGTCGGCTCTTCGGAGAACGAACCGAAGCGTCCCACGGGCACGATTCCCAGCGCGAGGAGGTTGTCGAAGTCGCCCCAGCCGATCGAGACGACGCGCTGCGGCTCCTCCTCCACGATCGTGCTGCCGAACTCGTGCTCGACCGTCACGGGGAAGGCCGCCTCAGCCGCCGCCGAATCGGCGGGCTCTGCGGAGGTGTCGGATGTCGCGGATGAACAGCCGGTGAGCGCGACGGCAGCCGTGAGCGCAAGTGCCGCGAAGCCGTTTCGAGTGTGTGTGGATGTCATGAGTTCTCTCGTTTCAGACGTGTGCGGGAGCGGGTACGGGAGACGTCCTGCCGCGCTCTCGACCGAGGGGCACGACCTGCGGCGTGCCAGCGACGGGATCCGGGACGACCCGACAGCGCAGGCCGAACACGTGCTCGACGAGCTCTTCCGTGATCACCTCCTCGGGCGCGCCCGTTGCGACGACTTCGCCGTCGCGCATCGCGATGAGGTGCGTGCCGTAGCGCGCCGCCTGATTGAGGTCGTGAAGGACAGCGACGAGGGTGCGCCCCTGCTCGTGCAGGTCCGTGAACAGCTCGAGCAGATCGATCTGGTGCGCGATGTCGAGGAACGTCGTCGGTTCGTCGAGCAGCAGGAGATCCGTCTCCTGCGCGAGGGCGAGCGCCACCCATACCCTCTGCCGCTGGCCGCCCGACAGCTCGTCGACGAGCCGGGCCGACAGATCCGTCGTCGACGTCACTCGCATCGCCGCCGCGACGGCGCGCTCGTCGTCCCGTGACCATTGCCGCAGGAATCCCTGGTGCGGCGCGCGGCCGCGTGCGACGAGATCGGCGACCGTGATGCCGTCGGGGGCGAGTGACGACTGCGGCAGCAGGCCGAGACGCCGACTGACCTCCTTCGTCTTGTAGGACAAGATGTCGGCGCCGTCCAGGATCACGCGCCCTGCAGACGGTGCGATGAGGCGCGACAGCGCCCGCAGCAGGGTCGACTTCCCACAGGCGTTGGGGCCGATGATGACGGTGAACGAGTCGGCGGGGATTTCGACGCTCAGCTGCTGTGAGATCGATCGGCCGTCGTAGCCGATCGTGATGTCCGCCGCGTGGAGGCGCGAAGTGGTCATGCGCGTCTTCTCATTTCGTGGATCAGGAGCCAGATCAGATAGCCGCCGCCGATGACGACGGTGACGACACCCACCGGAAGGGGACGTGGCAGCAGGTGCTGCGCGACGAGGTCGGCCGCGAGGAGCAGCGCGGCGCCCGTGCACGCGGCCGGCGCCAGGGTGATGCCGGGCGTGCGTGCGATCCGTCGCGCAATCTGCGGGGCGGCGAGGGCGATGAAGGCGATGGGGCCGGCGGCCGCCGTCACCGTTGCCGTGAGTGCGACGCCCCCGACGACGAGGCCCAGCCGAACCGGCTCGAGGCGCACGCCGAGCGCGCGTGCCGCATCGTCGCCGAGTTGCAGCTGGTTCAGGGATCCGCCGAGCGCGCCGACGCCGACGAGCAGAGCCGCGATGATCACGACGGCGATCCCCGCCTGCTCCCAGGTGATGCCGTTGAGGGATCCCGCGCCCCACGCCGCCGCGCTCATGGCGACTTCGAGATCGGCGCGCAGAAGCAGCCAGGTGTTCAGCGCGCCGAGCATCGCGGACGCCCCGATGCCGACGATGATGAGCCGGAACCCCGTGATGCCGCCTCGGTAGGCGAGGAGGTACACGGCGGCCGCGGTCGCGATGCCGCCGATGAGCGCTCCCCCGGCGACGAGCGCGTAACCGCCGCCGAGCACGATGATCACGATGAGCGCGCCGGTGTACGAACCGGATGCGAACCCGATGACATCGGGGCTCGCGAGCGGGTTTCGAGTGAGTCCCTGGAAGATCGCACCCGACATCCCGAGCGCCGCCCCGAGGACGATCGCGGCAAGGATCCGCGGAGCACGCCACTCGACGACGACGGTGCGGGCGAAGGTGTCGTCGGCGCCCCGCAAGACGTCGACGAGCTGCCCGAGGCCGATCGTGTAGCTGCCGAGCGCGAGGGCGACGATACCGCCCGCGATCGCGAGCGCCGCCAGCGCCGCGCAGACGGCCAGCGCCCGCGACGAGACGCGCAGCGACCGGCTCCCGACGCGCCACACCCGCTGCCCGCGGCCGAAGTCGACCGTCTCGCGCTGCTCGGTCACGACGCTCACAGTCCGCTCGCCTTCCGGCGACGCGCGAGCGCGATCAGGAGCGGTGCGCCGACGAACGCCGTGACGATGCCGACGGGAAGCTCGCCGGGGCGCATGACGACGCGCCCGAGCGTGTCGGCGACGATGACGAGGATCGGGCCCATCACGACGCAGTACGCGATGATCCAGCGCTGTTCCGGCCCGGTGATCCAGCGGGCGATGTGCGGGATCATGAGGCCGACGAAGAGGATGGGTCCCGCGACCGCCGTCGCGCCGCCCGCGAGCAGCGTGACGGCGACGATGACGCCGACGCGCACGAGTCCGATGCGGGTGCCGAGCGAGGCCGCCAGGTCGTCGCCGAGCGCGATGGCGTTGAGAGGCCCCGCGACGACGACCGCAACGACGAGCCCCGCCGCGAGAAACGGCAGCACCGGAAGGAGCACGTCGAGGCCGCGTCCGGCGACGGTCCCCGCGTTCCAGTTCCTCATCTGGTCGAAAGCCTCGGGGTCGAGCAGCACCATGCCCGTGGTGATCCCGGCGAGCACCGCGCCGAGCGCGACCCCCGCGAGCGTGAGACGCACGGGATCCGCCTGGCCGCCCGCCGAGCCGATGAGGTACACAGCGACCGTGACGATCAGCGCACCGGCGAAGGCGAGCCAGACGTGGCCGCGTATCGAGGCGACGCCGAATACGGCGACGCCCACCGCGACGAAGAACGCTGCTCCGGAGCTGACGCCGAGGATCCCCGGATCCGCGAGCGGGTTGCGTGTGAGCGCCTGGATGAGCGCGCCCGCGACGGCGAGCGCCGCTCCGACGGCCGCGGCGGCCGCCGCGCGCGGCAGACGCATCTCGCGCACGATGAAGTGCTCGTCGATCGCGGCGTCGTACGCGGTGAACGCCTCGATCACCGTTGCGAGCGGGATCTGCTTCGATCCGACCGCGATGCTCACGAGAACTGCGCAGCCGAGGACGACCGTGAGAACGGCGAGCACCCCCGCCCGGCGCGGGAACATCGGTATCGCAGCGCGGCGCGGAGCTTCGGGAGCGACCGTAACCATCAGCTCCGCGCCTGCCCGTGGCGCCAGTACCCGCTGAATGTGATCGCAGACTTCGATACGCCACCGGGCCCGGAGACGAGACGCCGCGCACGCTTGACCATGTCCGCCTCCGCACACAGCCACGCGTAGCTGATGCCGTCGACGTCGACGCCGTCCAGGATCCGTGGGACCGAGAACCCGGTGCGCTCCGTGCCGCGCACATGCCAGCGCACGTCGACGTCGGTCGCGATCTCGGTGACATCTTCTTCGCTCGGGACCTCGATGTGCGCGATCGATCCCGTTCCGGGGCGCGGGCGCCCGGGCGCCGGATCCGCGGATTCGAGGATCGAGATCAAGGCGGGCAGCGCCGTGATGTCGGCGAAGAACAGCTGTCGCTCGGCATCAGGAACGGGGTTGTACACCCCGTTTCCTTCGGCGATGCCGACCGCGTCTCCGGGACGAGCATGCGTGGCCCAGGTGCTTCCAGGACCGCTCGCGAGGCCGCTGCCGTGGAGGACGATGTCGACGTCGATCTCCGCCGAAGACGGGCGGTGGGCGCGGATCGTGTACCAGCGCAGCGTCGGGCGCTGCGCCTCGGGGATCAGCTCGGCGACGCCGCGCGGCGTTTCGGCCGTGATCTCGTCACCGGGGATCTCGATCCCGCCATCGCCGGGGATGAGAAGGGCGAAGAAGTCGTCAGCGCGGACACGCCGATAATCGGCCAGCTGCGGTGCGCGCAGCGTGACGCGACGCATGCGGGGCGTCAGGTCTTCGACGGCGACAACCGTGGCGAGGAACGCGCGATACGTTTCGCGACGCGCGGGAGGTTCCGCGTGGCGCAGGACCCGGGGCAGGCGAAGGAGCGGGGTCATCCGGCGTTCGCCATCTCTTCGAGCTCGACGGCGAGAGCCGTCGCCGCGCGAGCGAGGCCGTTGTTCAACGTGAGGTCGACCGAGAAGACACGATCACTCCGAGACGCGGGCAGCCGCTGGAAGGCGGCTGACTCGCCGAGCGCGGGGCTTTCGTCAAAGGCGAAGAGGGCGAGCGTGTCGACGTCGGAGACGATGTCGAAGTTCTCCGCGGAGATCTCGAAGTAGTTCTCCTCGTCTTCGGGGTCGCTGAGAGGGACGTCGATCCCGAGGTCCTCGGCGACGGCGGTGCTGTGCGTGTTCGTGAAGACGTACATACCGACGTCGTCCAGCGCCGTTCCCCAGGCGAGGCTCATCTCATCGAGACGGTCGCCGGATCGCGCGCGGATCTCCTCAACGAGATCGTCGTAGCGCGCAATTTCGGCCTCCACCTGCTCGGAGCGCTCGAGGATCGCGGCCTGTTCTCGCATCTGCCCCTTCCAGTCGGTTGCCCCGGTGTCGAGCGCCAGCACCGGCGCGATCTGTTCAAGCCGATCGGCACCATAGAAGTCGCCGTTGTAGGCGTTGAGCCGCATGACGATGAGGTCAGGATCCAGCGCCGCGATTGCCTCGTAGTCCGGCTCATTGCTGTCCGCGAACTCGAACGTCGCGAGGTCATCGGCCATCAGCTCGTCCAGCTCGTCGTACAAGTGCCCGTCGCGCCCGAAGAAGAATCCGGAGGCGACGACGGGGTACCCGAGCGTCAGGGAGAACTCGAGGTCCGCCCGACCTTCGATGACGAGGACACGCTCCGGATCAGCGGGGATCTCGGCAGAGAATCCCGCGTAGTCGAACGAGATCGTGGCGTCGTCGGAGCGTTCGAGCTCCGCCGCGGTCGACGGACCGCAGGCGACGAGTGCAGAGACGGCGAAGGTGGCGACGCCGACGAGGAGGATCCGGCGAGCGCGGGCGCGTGAAGGCATGGCAGAGTTCTCCGACAGAAAGTAAGGACAGCCTTACCTTAGGGAACCTGAAGGGAACGCGCTAGCGCGAATCGGACGCGATGTGTCGAGAAACGGTCAGGGGTAGGCGAGGAGCGCGCCCCGCGCGGAGTCGGACGCGACGGCCGTCGGCGTCACGCCGGTCACGTCCCGGAATGCGGCGATGAACGCGCTCGTCGAGAGGTAGCCGACGAGCCAGGCGGTCGCGCTCACCGATTCGCCATCCGCGAGGAGCGCGTACGCATCGCGCATTCGCAGCAGCCGCCGCCACCGACCGAAGCTCATGCCGACAGACGCCGTCATCGCCCTCGCCACGGTGCGCGAACTGAGCCCGAGGAACTCCGCCCACTGCTCGATGGAACGCGAGTCGGCGCAATCGTCAAGGAGCGTGGACACCATGGGCGCGATCCGCGGATCATCGGGAAGCGGGACCGCGAGGATCGGATCGTTCGCGGGACGAAACAGATCGATGCACACCTGCTGGAACCGCAGCTGGGAGGCGAGATCCAGCCGCTCGCGATTCATGTGGATGAGAAGCTCACGAAGGGCCGGGACGACCACTGTGCTCCCGGAGACTTCGGGTCGGAACCGTGCGACGTCGGAACGCAGATAGGTGATGCCGAAGCGCGCCGGCCCCCGCACCGAGACGGTGTGCAGGTCCCCCGCGCGGAACCATGCCCCCTGCCCGGGAAGCACCTGCCACGCGCGCCCACCGGCGCGCGCCATGAGCACTCCGGTGACGGGCCAGAGCAGCTGGTGCTCGTGCGCGTGCCGATGGGGATCCCATCCGGCAGCTCCTGTGGTCTCGAACATGACACTGCCGAACAGGTACGGGTCGGGCACGAGGCCCGGCCGGTCTGTGCCAGGCGTCACCTGCGCAGGATCGACGCGGCGCGAGATGAATCCGCGCGCGTCGTGCCTCTGCCTCGCGTCATCCGCCATGCCGATCTCCGTTCCCGAACGTCCGCGGCCATGATCCTATCGACGCCTGGCCCGCCCCCTTCCCCGGCATCGTCCTTGCTGAGATGATGAGATCATGCCCCTCATCGAGAGCCAAAAGGTCACAATCGTCGGTGCGGGGGCGGTGGGATCCGCGACCGCGTACGCCATGCTCATCCGCGGCGCGGCCCGCGATGTCGTCCTCTACGACATCAACGCGGCGCGCGTGAAGGCCGAGGCCCTCGACCTCGCGCACGGCGCGCTGTTCACGGGGACCGGTTCGGTCGTCGGGTCGAGCGACATCGCCGCGACAGCCGGATCTCACGTCATCATCGTCACGGCCGGCGCGGCGCAGCAGCCCGGGCAGACGCGCCTCGAACTCGTCGGTACGAACGCGCGCATCTTCGCCACGATGATCCCGCAGCTCATCGACGCATCACCGGACGCGGTCGTCATCGTCGTGACGAACCCGTGCGACGTGCTGACGATGCTCGCCGTCGAACAGACCGGCGCGGACCCCTCACGGATCTTCGCGTCCGGATGCGTGCTCGACACGTCGCGGCTGCGGTGGGTGCTCGCAGAACGCGCCGGTGTCGCGTCGAAGTCCGTGCACGCACTCATCGCGGGCGAGCACGGCGACACCGAGTTCCCGCTGTGGTCGACGGCGACGATCGGCCCGGTGCCCCTGCTCGAATGGATGCGCGACGGGGAGCGCGTCTTCACGCGCGACGACCTCGACGGCATCGCCCACGACGTGCGCACCGCCGCGTATTCGATCATCGACGGTAAGGGGGCGACGAACTACGCGATCGGCCTCGCCGCCACTCGCATCGCCGAAGCCGTACTGCGGGACGAGAACGCGATCCTCCCCGTCTCGACGGTGCTCACCGACTACTCCGGCATCAATGGCGTCGCGATGTCTGTGCCGTGCGTCGTGAACCGGTCCGGCGCACGCCCCGTGCGCGGGCTCCACCTCTCGGAGCGCGAGCTCGCGCAGCTGCACGCCTCCGCCGACACCCTCACCCGCACGGCAGACGCGGCGCGCACGTCGGCATAGAACACCCGCATCGCGGTACTTTCCCCGAGAGCGCCCCGCGCCCACGCAATATCTCACTCGCAGCCGACGCCGTCTCCATCGCGGTCGAGGTGCGGACCATAGCCCGGATCCCCTGCCCGGACCGGAGCGGCACCTGCGTCGCGAGCCGCCGAACGCCCCATATATCGACGAGCGAAGGTAAAGTGCGTTCGCGCTTTACGAAGCAGAAGTCCCGCTACCTCCCCGGCGCATCAGAACTCCGGAATGTCTTTTAGCGCGGGAGCTTTGTGGGCGCGGACGTCTTCCAGCGCCTCGCGGAGCTTGCCCGAGCGGTCGTCGATGACGCGCGAGTAGCCGAGACGGGTGGCCTCGCCTCGGCGCTGCGCCGCCTGCGTCACGGGACGCACTTCGCCCGCGAGCGAGAGCTCGCCCGCCGCCGCGATGTCGCGCGGCACGGCGAACTGCCGCAGGGATCCGGCGACGGCGATCGCGATCGCGAGATCGGCCGCAGGCTCGGTGAACTTCACGCCGCCCACCGTCGAGACGTAGACGTCCATGTCGCTCGTCTTGATGCCCGCGCGGCGCTCGAGCACGGCGAGCACCATGGCGACGCGAGACGAGTCGACCCCGTGCACGATCCGGCGCGGATTCGGGGCAGCCGTGGGGATCGTCAGCGCCTGCACCTCGACCGGCAGAGCGCGCTTACCCTCGAGCGAGATGCCGACGCAGGTGCCCGGCTCGGGCTCGCCCTGGGAGAGGAACATCCCCGAAGGATCGGGCACCTCCTGGATCCCGTCGCCGGTCATCTCGAAGCAGCCCACCTCGTCCGTCGGACCGAATCGGTTCTTGAGAGCACGGATGAATCGAAGGGCCGTCTGACGATCGCCCTCGAAATGGCACACGACGTCGACGAGATGCTCGAGCACGCGCGGGCCTGCGACGTTGCCGTCCTTCGTCACATGACCGACGAGGATGATCGGCAGGGCGCGCTCCTTCGCGACGCGGATGAGCGTCGACGCGACCTCGCGCACCTGGCCCGGCATACCCGCCGCACCGTCCTGCATGCTCGAGGCGACGGTCTGCACCGAGTCGACGATCACGAGTTCGGGCGAGACGGAGTCGATGTGCCCGATCACGGTCGCGAGGTCGGTCTCGCTCGCGAGGAACAGCTCGTCGTGCAGCGCCCCCGTGCGCTCGGCACGCAGGCGCACCTGTGCGACGGATTCCTCGGCGCTGACGTAGAGAACGCGCCGCCCCTCGCGCGCCGCACGCGCCGCGACCTCGAGCAGAAGGGTCGACTTGCCGACGCCGGGCTCGCCCGACAGCAGCACCGCGGCGCCCGGAACGACGCCTCCGCCGAGCACGCGGTCGAACTCGCCCACGCCGCTGGGGCGCCGCGGCGACTCGCTCGTCGAGACGTGCGTGATCGGCTGCGCGGCCGAACTCGGTGCCAGCGACTGCACCCGCTGCGAAGCCGGTTTCGCCCCCTGCTCGACGACCGTGCCCCACTGCTGGCACTCGCCGCAGCGCCCGACCCATTTCATCGTCGTCCACCCGCATTCGCTGCAGACGTATGCGGGGGCGGCGGAGCGCTTCGTAGCCATGGGTCCAGGCTAGGCGGGAGGTCTGACAGACGAACGCAGGCGGGCGTGCCTACGCCACGTCGCCGTCGACGTACACCCACCGCCCGCCGCGGCGGACGAATCGCGAGTGCTCGCGCAGCTCTCCGGGACCGTCCGGGCCCTCGTATCGCGCGACGAAGTCGACGGTTCCCGTGTCGCCGTCGACCGCGGATCCGAGGATCGTCAGCCCCGCCCACCGGATCGACGGATCCGCCGAGACATCATCGGGGCGCGTGCGCGGGTGCCACGTGCGAGCGAGGTAAAAGCGGTCGCCCTTCGAGAAAGCCGAATAACGCGAACGCATCAGCTCCTCGGGCGTCGCCGCGTCGCGCTCACCCCTGTGCAGGGGACCGCAGCAGGTCGCGTAGGTACCGGATCCGCAGGGGCAGACGTCCATGCCCTACGCCTCGAGAGTCCGCAGCAGCTCCTCCGGCGGCGCCTGCATGGGGTGCGGCCCCGCGATGTCGAGGAACACCGTCGTGATCGTGTCGAGGTGCTGCTTCAGGAACCCCTCGAGCCAGGCCGGCGAATACGCGCCGACAGCGGGCGGCAGGTTCTCGGGCTTGTTGCGTGCGTCGCTGAACAGCAGCAGCGCGACCTCGCCCGTCTTCGGGTCCCGGAACGTCCACACTTCACCCGAGTCGAGCGGATTGTCACGCGCACCCGGCTTGATGAGCGGGACGATCGTGTTGCCATTGCGCAGCGCGAGCGCGACAGCCGCCATGTCCTGCTTCTCAAGCGCCTGCGCGAGCGCCTCGGAGCGGAACTCCGCCGGATCCGCGACCTTCTTGCCTCGCTTCTTGGCCATGGATCCAGCGTACGTGCGCGCCCGATCCCGTCACGAATCGCGGCTCAATACAGGATGAACGAGTTCGGCGCCGAGGTGACCTCGCCGAGCCGCACCGTCAGCGTGTAGGTCGCGCCGCCGCCCACCGCACCCGGCCGGTTGTCGGCGTCGCACGTGTCGTCGTACGAGCGCGTGCGATCCCACGTCACCGGATCCACCGTCGACACGGTCTGCCCGGCCTCGAGCGTCACCCACTGGTCTGACGGATCCACCTGGCAGTCGGTCGAGCGCCACCAGTCGTCGGGGCCGCTCGACACGACGAAACGCTGCTGCTTCGTGCCGACGTTGACGACGCAATCAACAGCGCCGACGTTGGTCAGCTCCATCGACAGCTTCGGATTCTGCTCGGGCTGATACGTGTCCTGATCGGTGACGGCGACAACCTGAAGCGCCCCGTTGGCGCACGCCTCAGGTTCCTGTTCGGTCGGCTCCGGCGTCGGCCCGCCCCCGCCGTTCGGCGACGCCGTGGGCAGAATCGTGGGGATCGGATCCGCCGACTCCTCCGCCACGGGCTCATCGCTGAGAAACGGCAGATTCTGCCAGGGCTGCTCCTGCACCAGCCAGCGGATCCCGAAGACTGCTCCCGTGACGGCGGCCGCGAGCAGGATCAGCGTCAGCACGAAGACGACGAGTCGTCGCCGCCGGTACACGGCCTTGGACGGCCTCCGCTTCGCTCCCACGACGTCAGACTATTCGCCCACCGTCAGGCGAGCTGCTTGAGCATGCGGGTGTTGCCGAGAGTGTTCGGCTTCACGTGCGCGAGATCGAGGAACTCGGCGATGCCCTCGTCGGGGCTGCGCACGAGCTGCGAGTAGACGTCGGGCGAGACAACCTGCTCGCCGATCTCGGTGAATCCGCGGCGCTCGAAGAATGCCGTCTCGAAGGTGAGACAGAACAGGCGCGTGATGCCCAGCTCGCGCGCATTGTCCTCGAGTCGGTCCACGATCGCGCGGCCGACGCCGCGATGCAGCCACTCGTCAGCGACGAGGAGAGTGCGCACCTCGCCGAGGTGTTCCCACATCACGTGCAGGGCACCGCAGCCGATCACGCGGTCGTCGTCATCGACCGCGACAACGAACTCCTGCGTGGCCTCGTAGAGCACGACGAGCTCCTTGCCGAGCAGGATGCGGCGCATCACGAACGGCTGCAGCATCTCGTGCACCGCCGCCATGTCGGCGGCGCGGGCGGGGCGCACGGAGAAGTCGGTCATCGCGGTCAGGCTACTCCGCGCGCCTGGTGAGCGCCTCGGAGGCGCGCGGTGCCGGCACCCGCCGCAACACAACGCAGTCAATCCGAAGCCGGTGCGGCCGCCACACCCGAAAACGACCAGAGCTGCGCGAAATCGACTGCGTTGTGTTTCTCCGTCATGCCTTCCGGTGCCGGGCCACGCGCACGATCACCCAGACGACGACGCCTGCGACGAGCAGCACGCCGGCCCACGGCAGCACGAAGCCGACGGCGACGACGAGGCCGTTAGCGAAGGCGACGAGGCCGTTCCAGCCGGTCAGCAGGCCGTCGCCGAAGCCCGCGGGATCCGTCGACGCAACCTCGCGGTCGCGCGTCAGCTCGACGTGGAGGGTCGACATCGCGACCTGGTCATCGAGGTGCTCGAGCTCGCGCTGGTACGACTCGAGCTGCGCCTGCCGCTCCGACAGCGCGGCCTCCGCGTCGAGGAGATCACTGACCGATCCGGCCTGTTCCATGAGCTCGGAGAGCCGGTCGACCGACGTCTGCGTCGCGTCGATCCGCGCCTCGAGGTCGATCGCCTGTGACGTGACGTCGTTCTCGGAGATCTCGGTGCTCGTCACCTCGCCGATGTCGCCGAGCGCGGTGCGCACAGCATCGAGCTCCTCCGCGGGGATCCGCAGGGTCGCCCAGCCGGATCGGATCTCCTCGGCGGCGTTCACATCCTCTTCGAAGCGGTCGCTCGAGGATCCGAGCGACTCGACGTATCCGTCGTGCTCCCTCGCGAGGGCGGTCACCTCGTCCGTCGCGACGAGGATGTCCCCCACGACGAGCGTCATGAACCCGTTGCGGATGACGCGGCGGTCGTCGTCCGCGGCGACCTCCGACGAGACGAGAGACTCGGATCCGTCGATCGCCGACTCCCCCGCGGCCGCGCGGTCTTCGACGAGCGCGTCGTCCCCGCCTTCCATCGGCGCAGGCTCGGGGAGCACGTCTGCGGCGTCGCCGGCGGAGCCTGCGAGGTTCTGATCCATCGCGAGCGGAACGACGACGATGGCCGCGACGATCACGGCGGCCGCGGTGATCCCCCCGCCTACCCAGCGCCGGCGCTTCCGCGATCGGGCCCGGTCGGCGGTGCGCTCCCGGGTGATCTCGGAGAAGACGCCCGCCTCGATACGCTGGACGGCCTCGTCCGACAGCTCGGGCAGATCCTTGTCTGTGGTGTTCATCACGCTTCCTCCCTGACGACGGAACGCAGCCGCGTTCGGATTCGGGAGAGACGATTGCGCACGGATCCGTGGGCGACGCCAAGCTCGTCGGCGGCCGCCGCGTAGGCGTATCCCTGGGTGATGCAGAGGGTGAAGATCTGCCGATCGGTGTCGCTCATGCGAGCCACCTCGCGCGCGATGCGATCGGCGAGCTCGACGTCGATCACCTGCTGTTCGACGTCGACGGTGTCGGGCTGCCGTTCGTCCACGCTCCCCGCCGTATGTTCGCGCTCGCGCCGGCGCTGACGGATCCGGTTGGCCGCCACGTTCCGACAGATCGTCGCGAGCCACGGCAGGGCCGAGGCACCGGCGAGCTCGAAGCCGCGCAACTTGCGCCAGGCGACCGCGAACGTCTCCTGCACAACGTCCTCGGCATCGCCGCGGTCGTCGAGCAGGCCGTGCGCAATCCAGAACACGGGGCGCACATAGGCGCGGAAAAGCGCGCGGAAGGCTGTCTCGCTGCCGTCTGCGGCCGCGGCCACCAGCTCCGCGTCGGTGCTGTCTGCGTCGATCATCGGTCCGCCCGTCCTCGGGTGCAATCGTCTCTCACCCTGCACAGTGTCGCGAGGTGGTCGATCGTCTCAGATCCGTTTCGTTACCCGATGCACAACGACGCCATTTCTGAGCCAGTAGACCCCACCACCCCCGGAATTCCGCGGTTCTCGCTCCTCGCAGCTCGAAAATTGGCGTCGTCATGCAGGAGAGGCCGCACACGCAGAAGCCCCCGCCGTCCAACGGGACGGCGGGGGCTCTGGGCCGGAAGGCTTACTCGCCGAAGGCGGTGACCTCGGGCGTCGCGGAGATGTCGCCCCCCGTGTTCACACCGACCGACAGCTGCTCGCCGCGCGGCTCGTTGTGGAACGAGAACTCACCGTCGACGATGTCGACCTTGATGTGGTGCCCCGACTCAAGCTGGCCCGAGAGCATCGACTCGCTGAGGCGATCCTCGATCTCGCGCTGCATGGCGCGACGCAGCGGACGCGCACCGAGCGACGGGTCGAAGCCGATCTCGATGAGGCGCTCCTTGGCGGCCTGCGTCAGCTCGATCGACATGTCGCGGTCGAGCAGACGCTCGGCGAGGCGCTTCGTGAAGAGGTCGACGATCTGCAGCAGCTCGGACTTCTTCAGCTGCGGGAAGACGATGACGTCGTCCACACGGTTGAGGAACTCGGGCTTGAAGTGCCGCTTGAGCTCTTCGTCGACCTTGCCCTTCATCCGCTCGTAGCTCGTCTTCTCGTTGCCCTCGACCTGGAAGCCGACGGGGCCGCCCGCGATCGCCGACGAACCGAGGTTCGTCGTCATGATGATCACGGTGTTCTTGAAGTCGACGATGCGACCCTGACCGTCGGTCAGGCGACCCTCCTCGAGGATCTGCAGCAGCGAGTTGAAGATGTCGGGGTGCGCCTTCTCGATCTCGTCGAAGAGCACGACCGAGAACGGCTTGCGGCGCACCTTCTCGGTGAGCTGGCCGCCCTCTTCGAATCCGACGAATCCGGGAGGGGCACCGAAGAGGCGCGACACGGTGTGCTTCTCGCCGAACTCCGACATGTCGAGGCTGATCAGCGCATCCTCATCGTCGAAGAGGAACTCGGCGAGCGCCTTCGCGAGCTCGGTCTTTCCGACGCCCGTGGGGCCGGCGAAGATGAACGAACCCGAGGGACGCTTCGGATCCTTGAGGCCCGCACGCTGGCGGCGGATCGTCTTCGAGAGGGCCGAGATGGCCTCCTCCTGGCCGATGACGCGCTGGTGCAGCGCCTTCTCCATGAAGACGAGACGGCTCGTCTCCTCCTCGGTGAGCTTGAACACGGGGATCCCCGTGGCCTGAGCCAGCACCTCGGCGATGAGGCCCTCGTCGACGACCTCCTTCGACTCGACCTCGCCCGCGCGCCACTGCTTCTCGAGGCGCAGGCGCTCGCCGAGCAGCTGCTTCTCCTCGTCGCGCAGGGCAGCGGCCTTCTCGAAGTCCTGCTCCTCGGAGGCGGTCTCCTTCTGCTCCCGGACCTTCGCGATCTTCTCGTCGAACTCGCGCAGCTCGGGCGGGCTCGAGAGGATCGACAGGCGCAGACGGGCGCCGGCCTCGTCGATCAGGTCGATCGCCTTGTCGGGCAGGAAGCGGTCCTGGATGTAGCGGTCGGCCAGGTTCGCGGCCGACACGATGGCGCCGTCGGTGATCTGCACCTTGTGGAACGCCTCATAGTGGTCGCGCAGGCCCTTGAGGATGTTGATCGCGTGCGGCAGCGACGGCTCGTTGACCTGGATCGGCTGGAAGCGGCGCTCGAGCGCGGCGTCCTTCTCGAAGTGCTTGCGGTACTCGTCGAGCGTCGTGGCACCGATGGTCTGCAGCTCGCCGCGGGCGAGCAGCGGCTTGAGGATGCTGGCGGCGTCTATTGCGCCCTCAGCCGCGCCGGCGCCGACGAGCGTGTGGATCTCGTCGATGAAGACGATGATGTCACCGCGCGTGCGGATCTCCTTCGTCACCTTCTTGAGGCGCTCCTCGAAGTCGCCGCGGTAACGGGATCCGGCGATGAGGGATCCGAGGTCAAGCGAGTAGACCTGCTTGTCCTTGAGCGTCTCGGGCACATCGCCCTTGACGACCGCCTGCGCGAGGCCCTCGACGACGGCGGTCTTGCCGACGCCGGGCTCGCCGATGAGGACGGGGTTGTTCTTGGAGCGGCGCGACAGGATCTGCATGACGCGCTCGATCTCCTTCTCGCGCCCGATGACCGGGTCGAGCTGGCTGTCGCGCGCGGCCTGCGTGAGGTTGCGGCCGAACTGGTCGAGCACCTGCGAGCCGCCCTTGCCGCTCGACTCCTGCTGCTCCTGCCCCGTCGTGGCGACGCCGACGGGCTCCTTGCCCTGGTATCCGCTGAGCAGCTGGATGACCTGCTGGCGCACCTTGTTCAGGTCGGCGCCGAGCTTGACGAGCACCTGTGCGGCGACGCCCTCGCCCTCGCGGATCAGCCCGAGCAGGATGTGCTCGGTGCCGATGTAGTTGTGGCCGAGCTGCAGTGCTTCGCGCAGCGACAGCTCAAGAACCTTCTTCGCGCGGGGCGTGAAGGGGATGTGGCCCGTGGGCTGCTGCTGCCCCTGGCCGATGATGTCCTGCACCTGCTCGCGCACGGCGTCGAGCGAGATGTCGAGCGACTCGAGCGCCTTCGCGGCGACGCCCTCGCCCTCGTGAATCAGCCCGAGCAGGATGTGCTCAGTGCCGATGTAGTTGTGGTTGAGCATCTTCGCCTCTTCTTGGGCGAGCACAACCACGCGACGGGCACGGTCGGTGAACCTCTCGAACATGTCACTCCTCCGGGCGCTGGGGCCGATCGACGACACGATGGAACGCGCCGTGCTTCCACGGTAGCCACGTGCACGGGCCCCCGTCGCCGTGTTCGCCGTGGGCATATCCGGGTGCGACCATGACGTCATGCGCATTCACATCCCGGTCCACCGCCGGTGGGGCGATCAGGACGCCCTCGGCCACATCAACAACGTCTCCCTCCTGAAGCTCCTCGAGGAGGCGCGAGTGAGGGCCTTCTGGCGCGACGAGGGATCCGCGGAAGATGCGCCATTGGCGGTGCTCGACGCGGACACTGTCTCGACCGGCGCCGGCCTCGCGACGCTCATCGCGCGGCAGGAAATCGAATACCTCGCCCCTGTGCCCTACGCGAGAGAGCCCCTCGATGTGCAGATGTGGCTCGGGAAGATCGGCGGCTCGAGCTTCGAGATCTGCTACGAGGTCATGGGCGACGGCGGCACCCGCTACGCGCGAGCGACGACCGTCGTGGTCCTCGTCGACACGGAGACGGGCCGCCCCACCCGCCTCCCCACCGACGCCCGCACCGCGTGGGAGCCGTATGCGGAGGAGCCGATCTCGTACCGGCGGTGAAGGGGCGCGCCTGCGGCAGCACAACGCAGTCGATCTGACGCGGATCGGGCCGAACGAGCCGCTTGAGGGTTTCTCGGGCTGTTCTGACTGCGTTGTGTTGACGACCCCTTGACTTATCGTTTTTCGTTGTTATCGTTTTTCGATAAGAGTCGAATGGTCCAACGGGGAGGGCTCATGGAACGCACAGGAGAAGCCGCCGACGCGGTGCTCACGAAGGATGATCGCTGGAGCGCGATCGGAACGGTCGCCCTGGCCGTGTTGCTCGGATCAGCGACGGTCGCTTTCGGCGTCGCCGACATCGTGCGGATCGTCACGGAGGATCCGGTGTCGCTGCTTGCGCCGTTCTCGGGCGAGCCCGCACAATTGCCGATCGGCCCCGGCGCGGAAATGCGCGAGGTGTCCGTCGAGAGCGCCCACATCTCGGCCCCCGGGATCCCCGCAGTTTCGTACACGGCGCTCGTCGGCGGGGTGGTCGCCGGGATTGTCGCAACGCTCGTCGTGCTCGCGTGTGTGAGCGTGCTGTGCCTCAACATCGTGCGACGCCGGATCTTCGCCGTCTCGAACGCCCGAGCGCTCACGATCGCCGCATCCGCCGTCGGCTTCGGCTGGGCCGTGACGTTCCTGGCGGACACCGTCGCGATCAATGGAGCATTCAACGCAATCAGCGGCGGCGACTACAACAACGTGCTCGCGCAGACGAACTTCACTCCGTTGCTCGGCGTCTTCGTCCTCGGCGCCCTCGCCGCGGCATTCCGGGTCGGCGAACGCCTTCAGCGCGACACCGAGGGGCTCGTGTGAGCGTCACGGGTCAGACGCTCGGGGAGGCGCTCGGGTGGCTCGCACTGCTGGCCGCGATCGTCGCGGCAGTCTGCACGGTCTTCGTGTTTCTCGCGCGACGGACCGGTCCGGGCGACATGGCGCTCCGCGCGACGCGAGGGCTCGCGCTCGCCTGGCTGTTCCTCTGCGTCGTCGGCGCCGGCTTCGCGGTCTACAACACTCTCCTCGCGCCGACGATCACCGTCGCCGCTCCCCTGCCCGAGCTCCTTTCCAGCGCCAACCTCTGCGCGACGGCGGCGGATCCCGCAACTGAATGCGTCGTCCACGCGACCGACGGCTGGTTCGAGGCGGCGAGCCCGTCGGCCGGCGCGCGGGCGGCGCTGTTCGGCGGCTTGTTCCTCCAGCTCATCGGATCCGCGGTGCCGGCCGCCGCGCTGCTCGCGCTGGCGAATCGCGCATTGGCCGGCCGCCCCTTCAGCACGCAGGCCGTGCGTTGGATCACGGCGAGCGCCATCGCGATCTTCGTCTGCGGGACGCTGTCGCCGCTGCTGACGCGGATCGGCTCGGTGATCGCCGCGGGGGATGCCCTTGACGCTGCGACGAGCTCCCTGCGTTTTCAGCTGTCCGTGCCGTATTGGCCGGCCCTCGCGGCGCTCGCGCTCGTCTGCCTCGCGAAGATCTTCGCCCACGGCGCGCGCCTCAGCTCTGAGAACGCACGGCTTCGGCGCGACACCGAAGGGCTCGTGTGACGCCCGCTTCCGAGGATCTCTCGGGGATCCACTGCCGCCTCGACGAGCTGCTCGCCGAGCGCAACAAGACACTGACCGCGCTGGCCGACGAGGTCGGCGTGAGCATCGTGAACCTGTCGGTGCTGAAGAACGACCGGGCGAAAGCGATCCGGTTCTCGACACTCATCGCGATCTGCGATGCTCTCGATTGCGAGGTCGGCGAGCTGCTCGTCCGGGCGAGGTGAGGGTCTCTCCCGGAGCACCATCCCCCGCACCGCCCGACGTTCGTGGACCACGGCCACAGAAAACCGTCCCCCGACCTGCGCCACCGAACCACCCGAGTGCCCACACGCCCCTTCCGGCGATCGCTGCGGCACAACGGCACTCGGTACGGCGCCGGACCCGACCGCCACCCGGCGCCCGAGTGCCCACCCGCCCCTCCCAGCAGGCTCAGCGGCGGATCCGCACTCGGGAAGGCACCGCTCTCAGCCGCGCCGGCGCCCGACGTAGACCGTGTTCGACGAGACACCGCCCGTGACAGGGTTGTCGAAGTCGACGACGTGGGCGGCCGAAGCGTCGAACACCGCCTCGAGCTCGGTCATGAAGTCGTCGTCGGGCGGATCGTCCGACCACAGCGCGAAGACGCCCTCCGGCGCGAGGTGGCGGGCGAGCCGCGTCAGGCCGTCGACTGTGTAGAGCGAAGCGTGGGTCGGATCCAGCTGATGACGCGGAGAGTGATCCACGTCGAGCAGGATCGCGTCGTAGCCGGTGTGCCCGTCGGCGGGATCCGCTCGCATGACGGCGAAGAAGTCGTCCTCGACGAGGGACGTACGTGCATCGCGGACGAGCTCCGTCGAGGCCGGCAGCAGCTCGCGCTCGTGCCAGCCGATGACGGCGCCGAGCCGGTCGATCACCGTGAGCGCGCTCACGCGTTCGTCTCGCAGGGCGGCGACGGCGGTGTAGCCGAGCCCGAGTCCGCCAACCAGGACCGACAGATTCTGCCCCTCGACGGCGGCGAGGCCGAGGTGCGCGAGCTCTTCCTCGGCGACGGTGAACAGGCTCGACATGAGGTACTCGTCGCCGAGCTTGACCTCGTAGATCTCGCGCCCGACGGCCGGTTCCGTGCGCCGTCGCAGCGTGAGGTCGCCGATCGGGGTGGGCTGCCAGTCGAGCTCCTCGAACCGAGTGATCACTGCGGCTTCCCTTCGTCGACGTCCACACTATCCGCCGCCCCGTACGGATCCTGCCCGATGCATCGCCCCCCTGCACAACGACGCCAATTCTGGGCCGACCCAGCCGACACGCCGGGCTTCCGGGCCGCCGCCGTCAGATCTGGCGTCGTTGTGCAGCTGCGAACCCGCCACCGCCGTCCGAACACATCCGGCAGACCCCGTCGCGATCCTCGACCTCCCGCGCGACACTTGACCCATGGCGACCCTCACGGCGGTTCTCGGCGACATCGCATCCCAGCGCGCCGATGCGGTCGTCAACGCCGCGAGCCCGGTGATGCGGGGCGGCGGGGGTGTCGATGGCGCGATCCACCGCGCGGGCGGCCCGGAGATCCTCGCCGAGTGCGTCCGGAAGTTTCCCAACGGACTCGCAACCGGCGAAGCCGGATGGACGACGGCCGGCGAGATGCGGGCACGGTGGGTGATCCACGCGGTCGGACCGAATCGCCACGCTGGCCAGACAGACCGCGAACTGCTCACGAACTGCTACCGCCGCTCGCTCGCCGTCGCCGACGAGCTCGGGGCGCGATCCGTGGCGTTCCCTCTCATCAGCGCAGGCGCGTACGGCTGGCCGCTCGACGACGCGATCGCCGCCGCCGTCGAAACACTCGGCGCGACTGCCACCGACGTCGAGGACATCCGTCTCGTGGCGCGCGATGCGGCCGTATGGCGCAAGCTGCGCGCGGAGGTCGAAGCCGCGCACGCGTGAGTCGCGGCGATCGGCGATACGCTCGGTGCCATGCACGACTTCCTCGCGGTCCCCGCTCGGCGCGACGTCCAGGGCATGAAGGCCACCCTCGGCGCGATGGAGGAGGGCGAGCCCGTGCACGCCATCCTCCGCACGAATCGGTACGGCGACGTCGAGCTATCAAGCGCCGCGCATGTCGGCATCGGCGGCGACATGATGATCGCCGGCCGGATCGTCGCCGGCCCGCTCACGAAGACGAAGGATGGCGAGCCGGCACGAACGCCGACGAGCGATCTGCGCGTCGTCCGCGACGGCGTCCCCTCTCCCCGCGGCGAGACGATCGAAGCGACGGATCTGTCGCACGGCGACCTCGTCTCGGTCGACTTCACGGCCGTGCCCTACGGCGAGATCTCGGTCTCGGGGATCGCGACGGAGGGCGCCGACGGCTACCTCCTCGTCGGAGAGTGGATCATTCGGCTCCCCGAGGAGCAGGCGCCCGCCGTCGAGCGGGTCCGTCTGATCGCCCGCGACGGCGAGCACAGCATCCCCGTCCCGGATCGGCGCCCGCACTACCAGTCGGACATCCTGTGAGGCGGTCGCGAATCGCGTGACGTCACCGTCTCGCCTTCGTCCCGGGAGGAGCGCCGACTCGCAACGTGAAGACAATCGTGCGATGACCCATGCTCGCGCTCCGCGCCGGACGGATCCGCGCAGGCACACGCAGGTCATCTCGAACGAGATCTCCGAGCGCACAGCGTGCGCGTGTGAACCTCTCTCCCGACGACCGGCGTCCCCGCGACCCCGATGATGTGCGCGTGCCCCCAGGGCAAGTGGAGCGCGACGCAGCAGACCCCACCGAAGGGACATCACATTGCGTTCCTCCCGCATCAAGCCCCATGCCCAGCTGACGGGGGCCAAAACTCTTGTAAAACATTTCACATAAAGTGATTTGCGCGGAGACTCGCGGCTGTTTGACTCCTGTTCATCCAGGGCCCGTCGGCATCGTCGCCGACGGTCAGACGAGGAGGTCTCATGTCCGTTTCCCGCACGCGCAGAGTCGCTGCGCTCACCGCCACGGTCGCCGCTGTCGGATTCGTCGCCTCCAGCTGTGCTTCATCCGAGGCCGAGGGTCGCGGCGACGCCACGCTGACGGTCGGCCTCGCCGCGCCGCCGTCGAGTCTTGATCCCGCGAACATGGAGCAGTCCACGAGCCCGTTCGCGCAGCCGTCGTATGACGCTCTGATCCGCGTCGAGCCCGACGGATCCCTCGTGCCGGGTCTCGCGACCGAATGGGGCTTCGTCGACGACAAGAACCAGGTCTTCGAGCTGACGCTGCGCGAGGGCGTGACGTTCTCGGACGGCGCGGAGCTCGACGCGGATGCCGTCATCGCGAACCTCGAACACCTCGACGAGGGCAAAAGCAACGTCGCGACGCTCGTGAACGGCGGCGCCTACGAGAAGACCGACGAGCACACGGTGCGGATCACCTGGGAGACGCCGCATCCCCTCGCGGCACAGTCGTTCACACAGACGTGGGTCGCGGGCATGATGGTCTCCCCCGACGCGCTCGCGGAGAATCCCGCGTCGCTCACGACGCAGACGGCAGGCGCCGGCCCCTACGCGCTCGACGCCTCGCAGACAGTCGCCGGATCGCGCTACGTGTACGAGGCGCGGGACGACTATTGGGATCCGGGCAGCCAGCACTGGGACGAAATCGTCATCCAGGTGATGGACAATCCCGAGCAGCGGCTCAACGCCCTGCAAACGGGCGAGATCGACTATGCGGTGGGCGACCTCGCGACCGCCCAGACGGCCGCCGCCGGCGGCGTCGAGGTGCTGTACGCCCCGACGATCGCGTACGGCCTGAGCCTGCTCGACCGCGATGGCGCACTCGGCTCGCCGCTCGAGGACGTGCGCGTACGCCAGGCGATCAACTTCGCCCTCGACCGCGATTCGATCGCGGAGTCGCTGCTCGGCGAGTACGGCTTCCCGACCGAGCAGGTGATGGTGCCGAGCGAGCCCGGCTATGTCGAGGATCTCGAGGGCCGATACGCCTACGATCCCGACCGCGCCCGCGAGATGCTGGACGAGGCCGGGTATCCCGACGGCTTCGAGCTGCCCGTCATCGCAAGCACGTCCGACACCGCCGCGACGCTCGCCCAGGTGTATGTCGAGCAGCTCGCGCAGGTCGGGATCGACGTGCAGCTCGAGTCGCGCCCGGGCCCCGAGTACTTCGAGCTCATGACGAGCGGCGAGTATCCCGCCGCGGGCATCGGCTACGGGTCCCAGCCGCTGCCGATGGAGTACGACGGGCTGTTCGGCCCCGACGCGATCTTCAACCCTCTCGGATCCCGCAGCGACGCCATCGAGGACGCGTATGCGGAGGCGATCGTCTCACCCGAGCACGAGGCGACGCCGCTGTACGAGGAGATCACGACGACGCTCGTCGAGGAGGCGTGGTTCGCCCCCATCGTGTTCGCCCCCGTCTTCTACTACGCGGGCGACACCATCGCGCCCGTGGAGGTGTCGGAGGCACGGCCGCAGGCGCCACTGACGGAGATCGCGCCGGCCGAGTGAGCCGTCACCGCACTTCGAGGAGGAAATCACCGTGCCGCTGAGGCGCTTCGTCAACTGGCTCGTTATGAGCATCATCCTGTTCTTCGTCATCTCGGCGCTGGTCTTCGTGCTCGTCTCGCTCACTCCGGGCGACGCGGCGCGAGCGATCGTCGGCCCGACCGCCTCGCAGGAGCGGTACGAGCAGGTCCGCGCGAGCCTGGGCCTCGATCTGCCGCTGTGGCAGCAGTACGGCCGCTGGATCGGCGGGCTATTTCGCGGCGATCTCGGCGAGTCGGTCGTCACGGGCGTGCCCGTCGCACAGGTACTGGCGGATCGGGTGGAGCCGACGCTCGCGCTGATGATCGGTACGTTCGTCTGCGCCTCGATCCTCGGCATCGTGCTCGGCGTGATCGGCGCCGCGCGTCCCGGCGTCGTCGGGAAGGCCGCTGACGTCGGGAGCGTCGTCGGTTCCGCCGTGCCGAGCTTCTGGATCGGCCTCGTGCTCGCGACCGTCTTCGCCGTGCAGTTGCGGCTGCTCCCGACCAGCGGCTATGTGCCGCTCGTCGACGGCGTCGGCCCGTGGCTGGCCCACATGGTCCTCCCCGTGATCACTCTCACGATCGGCGGCACGGCGCTGCTTGCGAAGCAGACGCGCGATGCGGTCGCCGAGCAGCTCACGCAGCCGTACATCGTGCTCCTACGCTCCCACGGCGTGAGCGAGAGGCGTATCCTCTGGCGCCATGCCCTGCGCGGGGCGGCCGTGCCGATCGTGACGATCCTCGGAATGAAGATGGTCGGCCTCACGAGCGGCACGGTGCTCGTTGAAAGCGTCTTCGTGATCCCCGGCTTCGCCGGATATTCGGTCAGCGCGACGCTCCTGCACGACATCCCCGTGGTACAAGCGATCACCCTGATCTTCACGATCGTCATCATCGTGACGAACCTCGTCGTCGAACTCGCGTACGCGCGGCTGAACGTGAAGGAGAACGCATGACCAGGCCCGTCGAAGAGCGCACCGAGGTGGTGCGCGTGCCGCGCGATGCCCGTGCCGTCCCGCCGCTGTGGCGGATCCTGCTCTCGCGCACCCAGTTCGTCGTCTGCGCCGCGGTCCTCGCCGTTCTCGCGCTCGCGGTCGCTTTCGCGCCGGTGATCGCCCCATATTCTCCCGTCGCGCAGGACCTGCTGAATACCTTCTCGGGGCCGAGCCTCGCGCATCCTCTCGGAACGGATGATCTCGGGCGCGACGTGCTGTCTCGGCTGCTCTACGGCGGTCGCGTAACACTCCTCGGCGTGGTCCAGGCTCTCGCGGTGTTCCTCGTTATCGGCACCACGCTCGGTCTCGCCGCGGGGATGGCGCGCGGCTTCGTCGACACGATCATCGTGCGCGCGGCGGAGATCCTCCTCAGCGTTCCCGCCTTCATCATCCTGCTCGTGATGCTCTCGATCGTGCCGGGCAACATGTCCGTCGCGATGATCGCGATCGGAGTGCTGACGAGCCCTCTGCTGATCCGCGTCGTCCGCGGCACGACGAAGACCGTACGAGGCGAGCTGTTCGTACGGGGTGCGCGCACGATGGGACTGACCGAGGTGCAGATCACGGTGCGCCACATCCTGCCGCGCCTCGCCGGCCCGATCATCGTGCAGGCGACGATCTTCTCGGGAGCCGTCATCATCTCAGAAACGGGCCTCGGATATCTCGGATTCGGCGTGCAACTGCCGGCCCCGAGCTGGGGCAACATGGTACAGACCGCGAGCGAGAACATCAGCCGCTCACCGTGGCTACTCGTCCCGACAGGCGGCGTGATCATCGTCACGATCATGGCGCTCATGCTCGTCGGCGACAGCGTCCGCGACGCGGTCGCCGAGCGCTGGACGGGGTCCTCGCGGCAGCGGATCCGCGCAGCGCGCAGCGAGCAGGCGGCGACGCCCGCGACGACGACGGAATCCGGCGCCCTCCTCGAGGTGACCGGCCTCACCATCGTCGTCGACTCGCCCTCCGGTCCGGTCAAGCTCGTCGAGGACGTGTCGTTCGCGCTCCGCTCCGGCGAGACGCTGTGCCTCGTGGGCGAATCGGGATCCGGCAAGTCGGTCACCTCGCTCGCGCTCCTCGGACTCAGCCGCGGCACCCGTGTCACGTCGGGCCGGATCGTGGTCGACGGACGCGAGGTCGTCGCCGGTGATGCCGAGAAGATGCGGCGCCTGCGAACGGAGCTGTTCGGCTACATCACGCAGGATCCGCAGCCGTCGCTGGATCCGTCGATGCGCATCGGAGATCTGCTGGCCCAGTTCGTGCGCCTGCACCAGGACGTCGACCAGCGTACTGCGCGGGAGCGGACCATCGAGCTGCTCGAGCGGGTGCAGATCCCTGACCCCCAGGCCGTCGCGCGCCGCTACCCGCACCAGCTCTCGGGCGGCATGGCACAGCGCGTCGTGATCGCCGCGGCGCTCAGCGCCGAGCCGCGGATCCTCGTCGCCGACGAGCCGACGACGGCGCTCGACGTGACGGTGCAGGCAGAGATCCTCGCGCTGCTCCATCGGCTGTGCAATGCGGACGAGTCGATGTCGCTGCTGCTCGTGACACACGATTGGGGCGTCGTCGCCGACATCGCTGATCGCGTGATCGTGCTGCGCGACGGGCGGATCGTCGAGGAGGCGGACGCGGACGAGATCTTCGCCCGTCCCTTACACGAGCACACGCGCGCGATGCTCGAGGCGGACCCCGCGCGGCTCGACGTGCGTGCGGCGCGGCCGTCGACGGATCCGCTCCTCGCGGTGCGCGATCTGCGCGTCGAGTACGCGGGCCGCGACTCGCGGGGTCGCTCGATGCGGACGACGGCAGTCGACGGCATCGACCTCGACCTTCACCGCGCGCGCACGCTGGGGCTGATCGGCGAATCAGGATCCGGGAAGTCGAGCATCGGCAACGCGGTCGTCGGCCTCGTGGAGGCAGCCTCGGGCAGCATCCGGCTCGGCGACGACGAACTCGTGGGCGCCTCGACGCGACGGCGGCGCGAGCTCAGCCGGCGCGTGCAGGTCATCTTCCAGGATCCGTACGGATCGCTGAATCCGGTGCGCACCGTCGGATCGACGCTCGCCGAGCCTCTCGTACTCGCGCATGGCCGCTCGGCATCGGACGCGCGGCGCGATGTCGCGGACGCTCTCGAGCGGGTCGGCCTGCCGACGAGCGCGGCCCATCGTCACCCGACGCAGTTCTCGGGAGGACAACGCCAGCGGATCGCGATCGCCCGCGCGATCGTGCTGCGCCCGGAGCTGATCGTGTGCGACGAGCCGGTGAGTGCCCTCGACCTGACGATCCAGGAGCAGGTGTTGACCCTGCTGTCGGAGCTGCAGGACGAGCTCGGCGTCGCCTACCTGTTCATTTCGCACGATCTGTCGGTCGTCCGCAGCTTCTGCGACGACGTCGCGGTCATGTATCGCGGATCCATCGTCGAGCGCGGCAGGGCACGCGACGTGATCCTGCGCCCGGAGCACGCGTACACGCGTTCGCTGCTCGAGGCAGCGCCGATTCCGGATCCGACCGTGCAGCGCGGTCGCTCGCTCACCGCCGAGCGGTACGTCGTATGACGCGCTCGGTCACGATCCATGACGTCGCGGGCGAGGCGGGCGTGTCGATCGCGACGGTGTCGCACACGATGAACCGGCCCGCTCGGGTGTCGGCTGAGACACGGACGAAGGTACTCGAGGCGGCCGACAAGCTGGGATACGTGCCGGCGCGCACAGCGAACGGCAGGGCCCCCACGGCGCGCAAGCGGATCGGCGTCGTCGCGCCGTTCCGCGCCTATCCTTCGTACGCGATGCGCCTGAACGGCGTGCTTGACGCGTGCGAGGCGGAGCGGGTCGACGTGATCGTGTTCGATCATCCCTCGGCGAGCCGCAGCCCCTCGCCGCGGCTGTCGACGCTACCGCTGTCGGCGTCGCTCGACGGGCTGATCGTCATGGGCGTGCCGATCGACACGGGCCTCGGCGAGCGGCTCGTCGATCGCGAACTGCCGACCGTTCTCGTCGACTCGACGCATCCGCGATTCCCGTCGGTTGTGCTCGACGAGGCGCACGGCACGCGCATCGCGAGCGAGCACCTGCTCGCACGGGCATTCACGCGTTTCGTGTACGTGACGGAGGGACAGGTGTCGCACGACTTCATCGCACACGGCACGCGGCGTCTCTCGGGTTTCGTGCACGCGCTCGCGGATCGCGGGATCCCCGAGGATCACGTCAAGCGCATCACAGCACGCTCGGGCAACGTGACAGCGGGGCGGCACGCGGCGGAGGCGATCGCATCGCTCGCGCGCGACGAGCGCGTGGGCGTGCTCGCGGGGCACGACACACTCGCAGCGGGGATCCTCGCGGGGCTCCGGGCGCGCCGCGTCTCGGTCCCCGAAAGCGTGGGGGTGATCGGGTGGGACGGCGGCGACTCCGTCGAGGCGCTCGGGCTGACGACGGTGCAGCAGCCGCTCGTGGAGTCGGGACGGATCGGGGCGCGGCAGCTGCTGTCCCTGCTCGCCGACCGTGCGGCGCCGCAGGAGCGGGTGCTGCTCACGCCGAGCCTGGTGGAAGGGATCACGACATGAGAGGCGACATGCCAGAGAACCTGCGTCGGCTGCTCGCGGAGATCCGGCTCGTCTCGCCGCCGCTTCCGCGCTTCGAGCGCGCAGCGGACGAGTCGGCGGCTGCTTGGAGAGCGCGGATCGCGGCCGCGCGAGACGACGCGGATATGCACGCCCTCGCGCATCGCGAGGCGGTGGATCGGGCCGCGTCGCGCCTGTTCGGCGCGACCGCGCGTGAGCTGCTGCCGGCGGTGCCGGACAACCTCCGGCAGTCCGAGGTTCAGGTGACCGCCGCGGACCGTCGCGTCGTGGACGTGTCGGTCACGGCCCCTGCACGTCCCTCGGGCGCCGTGGTCGTCCGACTACACGGGGGCGGCTTCTGGATGGGAGGTGGCCGGGCGGCGCGCCTGCTCGACCGCTCCCTCATCGAGCAGCTCGCCGCGACGTGCGGCGCGACGGTGCTGAACGTCGACTACAGGCTCGCGCCCGAGCACCCAATCCCGGCGGCGATGGATGACGTGCACGACGTGCTCGAGGCCGTACGACACGGGGAGCTCGGCGAGGATCTGGATCCGCGCCGGATCGCACTCATCGGCACCTCGTCGGGCGCGAATATCGCGGCGGCGGCGGCGCTAGCGGATCTCGGCGTCGATGATCCCATCGCCGGCCTCGTACTGATCGTCTCGTCACTTCGATTGGATGTTCCCCCCGCTTCCATGCACGACGATCCGGCCGCGTGGGAGGAGCGCCGAGGTCAGCTGCTCGGCTACCTGGGCGAGATCTCGCCCAAGGATCCCCGGGCATCGCCGGCCCTCAGCCCGTCGCTCGGCGCGCTTCCGCCCGTGCACGCGGTCGTGGCTCGACACGACGAGATCGCCGACGGCGGAGGCGAGCTGTGCGCGCGGGTCAAGATGGCCGGAGGGGTCGCCGAGGAGCACGTGTACGAGATGACGCACACTGTGGCCGCCCCCCATGTCGAGGCGGCATGGGTACGCGGGGTCACCGACTTCGTCGGAAAAGTCCTGGGGTGACGTCTCAGGTCGCGAACCGTGGCGTCACGCCTTCCAGGCCACGCCCGAGACGATGAGCTCCGCGCGGCCGGAGGTCGGCTCGATGAGGCGAGGGCCGCGTTCCGCGGCGGGCGTGAATGCCGAGCCGGTCGAGCGTCAAGTTCGCGAGGTGGACCCCGTCCATCGGCAGGTGCACGGCGCTCCCCTCCTGTCGAGCGATGAGGCGGTCAACGAGCGTCGTCGCGAGGGGGGTCTTGCTGCTGCCGGGGCTGCACGCGATGCCGAGGAGGAAGCGCGGTCCCGTCACGACGGACGAGACGCGGGCGGCGCGAGCGGCGTCCGGGACGGTGGCGATCTGCTCGAGTTCGGCACGCTCGGCGTGCGTCACCGTCCCGCCTGCAGTGGCCTCATGAACGGCCGCTTCGAGCTGCGCCGCGCGCAGACGGCGCTCGCCGACGCCGGTGATCTCGGCGATCTGGTCCAGGCGATTGTGCGCGGCCAGCGAGACAACGCAGTGGTCGAGCACCGCGCCCAGAAGCTCGAGGCAGACCGAGTCGCTCGATTCGTCCGAGGCGATCGGAATGCTCGTGCGCTGTCAGAAAGCCCATTCGGCGGTGTCCTCCTTCGCAGCGATCGGCTGTCGCATCGGCTGCCCGGCCGATGGCGGGACACTCGCGGCGTGCGGCGTCGCCGATCCGAAGGCGGCGCGCGAAACGTGATCCCGCCACTCGCTGTCGCCGCCGACGCTCCGGATCAGCGCCTCGAGCACGCCGCTCGTTGCGCGCGCATCGTGCAGCGCGGCGTGGGCACCGGTGAGATCGATGCCGAGGAGCGCACAGACATCGGCGACGCCAGAACCAAGCCCGGCGCGTGTTTCGTCGCGCCACCTGTTGCTGTGTTCGAACCGCGCGCTCAGTTTCGAGCAATGCGGCCCATGCTCGCCTCGCGCTGTCGGGGTCTGCGAACACGTAGTAGGTACCGAAGCCGACGAATGCGACCGAAATCACGATCAGAGCCGATACAACGATCTGCAGGTACGCGGCAGTTGTGCCCCCGGCGATGAGGGTTATCGCCGAGATGGCGGCGACTGCCGCGATCGAGAGTGCTCCGATAGCTGCCCCACGGTGCATCCGCGGGATGCCAGCGAGCTCGCTCTCTCACGATCGATTCCACGTCCTGCTCGTACGGATACCGGCCGAGCTCCCGTCCGTGCTTGTGACCGACCGGGGTGCGGGACGACGTGACCTCTCACCATGATGTGCGCTCCTTGCTTCTCAGTCACGGACTCCCATCCTTCGGCGACCGCGCCCGCGAACACCCCACACAACCGTTCCCGCAGCCCCGCGTCGTGCACATGCACGTACGTCCCGATCATCCCGCGCGTCACCAGCACCAGGGAGAAGATCGCAACGAGCGCGGACAGCTCTGCCCCGGCGGTGGAGACGCAGACGTCCGGGACGTTCGCCTTGTCTCTCTTGTCGATGCAGCGGTCGCGTTCGACGCCCACCCTCGCATCCGAAGCGCGTCAGTCTTCGAATGCCGGCGCTTCCTCGAGCAGCGCCTTCAAGACCTCGGCCAGAGCAGGGATCCCGGAGCGCAGAAGCGACCAGATGATGTCCTGGTCGACGACGTCGTATCCGCGCGCAATGACGTTCCGTGTGCCGATGATCTCCCGGAGGTCGGGCACGCGCGGGCCGCCGTCTCCTCGTCGCCGCGGCACAGCCGGTTGAGAGCCTCGCCGATGATCTCGATCTGGCGCTCGACGGCTGCCTGGCGGATCCAATCCGACGCGTACTCGGCGCGCGACATGCCTCGCACCGCTTCCACTGCGCGCGAAGCGGCCTGCTGAGCATCCCAGAGGAGGGCCGGAGTCTCAGGCCGCATAAAGCTCGTACGTGTCGGAGAACACCGTTTTCGCGATGTAGGGATTGCGCACGTTGCGCGGCTGGACGAGATCCACCGGGTACCCGATGACCTCCTCGAGCGCGTCCTTGAGCGCGAAGTAGTCGCGGAACGTGCGCTCGACATCCTTGCGGAAGTCGACAAGCAGATCGACGTCGCTTCGTTCGGGGTCGAACCGCTCCGTCAGAGCCGACCCGAAAACGCGCAGGCGCTCGACGCTGAATCGCTCGCATACGCGCGCGATCGCATCGAGGTCCAGTTCGAGATCAGGAGACATGTCGCCATCTTCGCACCGCGCCATGCAGCGAACCGCTCCTCGCCTCATGCCCGAACCAACCTTGAGTATCTCGCCGCCACTTCGGGCACGTCGATTCACTCCGTGTGGGCGCCCGCCCCGAACACCCCACGCAACCGCTCCCGCAACCCCGCATCGTGCACGTACACGTACGTCCCGAGCATCCCGCGTGTCATCAGCACCACGTAGATGTTCACGATGAGGGCGTACAGCTCGGCCTCGCCGTTGACGACGCCGAGCTTCGGATTGTTCTCCTTGCCCTTCTTGTCGAAGTAGCGTTCGCGGTCGACGCGGATCCGCTCTTCGACCGGATCCCAGTACAGCTCGGGACCGATGATGACGCCCGCGTAGTTGAGGTCGTATCCCTGCACCGTGTGGATGGATCCGGCTTCACTGGCGGATCGCGGGGAGTTGATCCAGTCGGTCGTCTTCGAGTTCCAGCGCATCCGGAGACGTCCGATCTCGATGTCGTACGCGTCTGGATCATCGCGCGAGCGCCACTCGTATCCGTACCCCGCGAGCACGCGCGAGAGACCGGCTTCGCGTTCGCGCTCATGGATCTCGTCGCGCATCTCGGCAGGCGAGTCGAAGAAGCGGAAGTCGTACTCGCCCAGGTCGACCGGATCCGGTGTGCCACCGGCGAGCACCTCGCGCACCCACCCGACATAGTCGGTTCCGGCCTTCACGCGCATCTGCGTCATGAGGTGGTGCCAGCGACCCGACCCGTACGCCTCGTCGCGCAGCGCTCGTTGCGTCTCGAACGAGATATCAGCCGGGCGCACGCTCTGCCCGCTATCCATGAGGAAGATCTGATGCGTGCTCTTCGCGCGGATCCAATCGAGTTGCGTATACCCGTCGTCATCGCGTCCGAAGAGCTTCTCGTTGATGAGGCGATAGTCACGGTTGAGCACGCCCGACGACTGGTTCGCGCGGCGCGTGAGCCGATGCGACTCGTCGACGACGAGCAGGTCGAACTGATCGTCGCACTTCCCGACGTCGAATTGGCTCATCACCATATGCTTCGTGAGGCCCGGCGTGCGCTGGAAAACCGCCTGCACAGAGGTGCGCAACGACTGCTGCGGGATGACGAAGCCGATTCGCAGGCCCCGTGCCAGCGCCGGATATCCCCGCTGGAAGTAGTCGGAGAACACCGAGTCCCCCTCGTAGGCGTCTCTCTCGTCGGCCGCAGCGATATCGCTCAGCAGCTTGATGAGGTAGATCGCGACGATCGTCTTGCCCGTTCCGGCGGCGCCCTGGATCACGGACATGCTCGAGCGGTCAGCCGCCAGATCGCCGAACAGTCCGTCGAGGATTCCTTCGACGGCCGCCCGCTGCTCGACCGTCAGCGCCTTGAACGGCGAAAGCTTGAAGAGGTCGCTGTTCTCGATCTCGTGCCGCGACTTCGCGAACATTCCCTCGGCGCGGAGCGCATCGAAGATCTCGTCAAAGCTCTGCTGATACCGGTGGCGATCGAAGTAGTCGGCGTCAGTGACGCCATCATTGCGATTCCTGACCTGCCGCTGCCCGTCACCGCTGAAGTATCGGATCAGCTGCGACTCGAGATCGAGGCAGGCCGACTTGTTGAACTCGTCGCCGAGCACAATGCGCATCTGCTTCATGTCGCGATTGCGCGAGGACGAATCCCTGTGCTGACGCAGGCGCTTCGCGGCGTTGAGCGTCTCTCCGATGTAGATGGATCGTGCGTCGTTCAGCAGGTAGACGACCGGCCAGTTGCTGTGCCGATCTCGGGATCCGGCAAGACGCGCGACTTCGGCATCGGTGAACCGATGCCGCTCGATACTAAAGCTCGTCATATTTCGCGCTCCGCCCGCGAGCCTTGTCGACAGGGTACTTCTCGATCGTCTTCGCGAGCTTGGCACGGACGATCTCGATCGGATCCACGCCAAGCCGATCGGCAAGGAGAAGGCAGTAGGTCAGGACGTCGGCGAGCTCGTCGCGGACACCATCATCGTCGGCCGGCTCGCCCCACTGGAACTCCTCAAGCAGCTCGCCCGCCTCGATCGACACCGACTTCGCGAGGTTCTCGGGAGTGTGGAACTGGGCCCAGTCGCGCTCGGCGACGAAGGCGCGGAGGTCTTGTTGGAGGAGGTCGAAGGACACATCGGCCAGGGTATCGGTGGAGGCGGACGCTCGTGCCAGACCGATGAGGCACGGGGTCCGCGGGAGTGCGCAAGCGAGTGAGATGTCTGCTCGACACCAACGTCCTCGTCGATGGCAATCCCTCGGTGCCTTCCGACGCCGAGCGCGGGAGGCGTCTGCAGCAACTCACCGGGAGGCCCGCCCCTGCACATACGATGCCACCGAAGAACTCCCCTCGTTGGCTGAATATCGCTAGTGTTCCGTCATGGTCACCGCAGACAAAGCCGCCGAGGCCTGGGAATCTGCCCGCCTCATCCCAACGACCGGAATCTCCGGAGCACAAGAGCAGGAGAGGCGAGCGACATCGGCACTATTGGCAGTCATCGCGGCCGTCGACGAATTCGGGCGCACGCTCACTCGCATGGCGGGCGCACCGGCTGGCACCATCGAGTGCTTCACGGAAGTGCCATTCGAGCTGACAAAGAAGAAGATTGTGCGACCCGACGGCCTGATCCGCGTCACGCGGGGCAAGCGAACCTGGACCGCACTTCTCGAGGTGAAGACGGGAAAGAACTCCCTCGCCGCCGAACAGTTGAACTGCTACCTCGACATCGCGCGAGAGAACGGCTTCGATGCGCTCATCACAATCTCCAACGAGATCAGCCCCAACGCTGACAAGCATCCGACCGACGGCATCGACGGACGCAAGCTGAAGAAGCTCGCGCTCCACCACTGGTCCTGGTCGCGGCTCCTCACGGTCGCGGTCATGGAGAAAGAGCACAAGGGGATCCGCGACCCCGACCAGGCATGGATCCTCGGCGAGCTCATCCGCTACCTGGAGCATCCGAAATCCGGTGCTCTCGCATTCGAGGACATGGGGGACGACTGGACGACAGTTCGCGACGCCGTGCGCGCGAGCACGCTGCGGGCCTCAGACCGCGACGCCGTGGGCTCGGTCACAGCGAACTTCGATGCCCTGATGCGGTTCACGGCACTCCGCGCGGGGCGACAGCTCGGCGTCAACGTCAAGCACCAGCTCGCCCGCAAGGAGCAGCAGGATCCTGCATACCGCCAGCAGGTCCTCTCCCGCAGTCTCGTCGACGATGGCACGCTGGCGGGCGTGATCCGCATCCCCGACACGGTCGGAGACATCACCCTGTCCGCCGATCTGCGAGCGCGCACGATCACGTGCCATGTGGACATCGCAGCCCCCAAGACGGGCCGAAACCGCACTCGGATCAACTGGCTCGCCCGCCAACTCAAGAACGCGCAGCCCGACACCCGCATCGAGGCGTACGTGGCACACCAACGGGGCCAGGGCGCCGCGAACCTCCTCAGCGAGATCCGCGAGGAGCCCGATGTCCTCATCCTCGACCGCAGCCGTGAGATCGTCCGTTTCCGCGTCGCGGCGATGTCGAAGATGGGCATGAAGCGGGGAACCGGGACCGGAACCTTCATCGACACATCTCTCGCGGCCTTCGACGCCTTCTACGCCGACGTGGTCCAGCACCTCTCCGAGTGGGTGGCGCCACCACCCAAGGCCCCGGCCGCCGCGGACGACGAAGAGCCGGTCGTCGACACCCTGGTGAGTTCCGCGTCAGCTTCCGCGCAGATCGAGTAGCCTCCCCCGTCCGATCCGAAGGAGATACGCCGCTTCGCCGGATCGAGTCCACCCGCCAGATCCGCAGTTCGGGCGCATATCCGTCGAACCGACTCGACGGTCCTACCCCACCCGCCGCACCGCGTGCTTCCGGTACGTCTTCACGGCCGACCGCACATACGGATCCGCGTCCCCGCCCAGCATCTCCGCGATGCGCAGCCCCTGTGCCACGTCGGCGTCGTCGCCCTTCTTGATGAACCACAGCGGCGCCGTGATCGCGGATCGGCGGCGCAGCGGATCCGCGGATCCGGCGAGCTCGGCGAGGATCCCGAGCTCGCCGCGCGACGTGTCCCAGCCTCCATACGCACCGATCAGCAGCGGCCAGCCGAGCACGCGGGGCGCCGCGCGGTCGACCATGTCCCACGTCGTGATCGCGTCGTGGCGATCGAGGTAGAGCTGCGCAAGCTCGGCACGCTGCTCGTCGGCGAGCCGCCGGCGCGCGAGGAAGTCGAGGATGCAGAACGCGGCGAGGCGCGGCTCGTACGCACCCTCGTCGAGCAGGGCGAGGATCTCCGCCCGCGGCAGATCCGTCGCCTGCTTAGCGATGTCGAACAGTGTGCCCATGCGCACGCCGATCACCGGCTCGCCCTCCCGCACGCGCTGGCGGATCTTCGCCGTCTGCGCCGGATCCGCCTCCGCGCGCAGGGCGCCGATGACGTCGGCGGCGGTCGTGGGTTCGGCATCCATGGAGTCCAGTGAAGCGCGCGGGGGTGGTCGATGGAACCTGGATCCTGGCATCACACTCCCACTGCATGCGAAAACTGCATGCGTCTCAGACAGGGAACGAGACGAGATCGCGGCCGCATGAATGTCTGACCTCCCGGGCATCATCCTCATATGGAAGCCCCGAGGCAGACCGATGCAGAGATCACGCTCACGCCGACGAGCACGTCACTCGTGACGCGCGATTCGCACGCGATTGAAGACACGGGCAAGCGCCTCGACGGGCCGATTGACAGCAAGGCATCACCACTCAGACGCTATGCTGTCACCATGCGCACGACCGTCACGCTCGACCCCGACGTCGAGCGCGCCCTCCGCGAACGGATGGCGCGTGAGCACGTCAGCTTCAAACGTGCGCTCAACGATGCCGTTCGCGACTCGGCTCGAGATCGAGGCGACATGGGCACGCCGTTTCACACACCCGTCTTCGACCTCGGACGCCCCGCTGCCGACCTGACGAAGGCGAACACCATCGCCGCGAACCTCGACGACGAGGACATCGCGAAGCACCTGCGCACATGAAGCTCGTCGACGCGAACGTCCTCCTGAACGCGATCAACTCCTCGGCTCCGCACCACGAGGAAGCCCACGCGTGGCTGGATCGCGCCCTTTCCGGATCCGACGTCGTCGCCTTCGCCTGGCAGCCGCTTCTCGCCTTCATCCGCATCGCCTCCCACCCGACGCTGATGCCCACGCCGCTCACCGGCGTGCAGGCGACCGACATCGTCGCGCAGTGGACGGCACACCCCGGCACGCAGATCCTCCACCCGACCGCCCGGCACGGCGACATCCTCCGGCGCCTGCTCGACGCCTCACCGTCGGCGGGGAATCTGGTCAATGACGCGCATATCGCCGCGCTCGCGGTCGAGCACCGCGCGACCGTCGTCACCTACGACGCCGACTTCCAACGCTTCCCCGAAGTGAACTGGCAGCTGCCGAGCTGACCCTCGTCACACTCCGAAACGCGCAGGAATACGCCACCGCACCGGTGAGTTTCGCTTCTCCGTGCCGTCGCACGGCGCCCTGACGGGCGCCCGGCGGTCGACGCCCACGCACGCGAGCAACCCGCGCGAACGACGCGCGCGGCCCCGCGCCACCCAACGGAGACTCATGACCACCACCGCACCCCGAACCGAGAAGAAGAAGCGCCCCTTCTACGCGTCGTTCGGCTTCCAGATCGTCGCGGCGCTCGTCGTCGGCATCGCCCTCGGCCTGCTCGCCCGCCAGCTCGGCGCGTCCGCCACGAACCCGACTCCGCTGTCCGAGACGCTCGCGACGATCGGATCCTCGTACGTCACCATCCTGCGCGCGGCCGTCGTGCCGCTCGTGTTCACGGCGATCGTCGCGAGCATCTCGAATCTGCGCCGCGTGCAGAACGCCGCCCGCCTCGCCGGCCAGACGCTGCTCTGGTTCGCGATCACGGCGTTCATCGCCGTGTCGATCGGCATCGCCCTCGGCCTTATCATCCAGCCCGGATCCCGCGCGGGCACCGACCTCGAGACGGGCGAGCCGTCGAGCGTCGGCAGCTGGTGGAACTTCCTCATCGGCCTCGTGCCGCAGAACTTCCTCGGAATCGGCGTCAGCGGATCCGTCGACGAGACCGGCTCCTTCGACGGATCCGTGAACTTCAACATCCTGCAGATCATCGTCGTCTCCGTCGTCGTCGGCCTCGCCGCCCTGCGCGCGGGCAAGAAGGCCGAGGCATTCCTCGACTTCACCGAGTCGCTGCTGAAGGTGATTCAGCGCGTCGTGTGGTGGATCATCCGCATCGCCCCGATCGGCACGCTTGGCCTCATCGGCAACGCGGTCATCCAGTACGGCTGGGAGCGCCTCACCTCGCTCGTCTGGTTCACCGTCGCGATCTACGTCGGGCTCGCGCTCGTGTTCTTCGTCGTCTACCCGCTGCTCGCGAAGGCGAACGGGCTTTCGGTCCGGCAGTACTTCACGGGCGTGTGGCCCGCGACGCAGTTCGGATTCGTCAGCCGCTCGTCCATCGGCACGCTGCCGCTCACGCAGCGCGTCGCCGAGCGCAACCTCGGCGTGCCCCGCGAGTACGCGTCGTTCGCCGTGCCCTTCGGATCCACGACGAAGATGGACGGCTGCGCCGCCATCTACCCCGCGATCGCCGCGATCTTCGTCGCCCAGTTCTTCGACGTGCAGCTGTCGCTCATCCAGTACGCGCTGATCGTGCTCGTCTCGGTCGTCGGATCCGCCGCAACGGCCGGCACGACGGGCGCGACCGTCATGCTCACCCTCACCCTGTCGACGGTCGGCCTGCCGCTCGAGGGCGTCGGCCTGCTGCTTGCGATCGACCCGATCCTCGACATGGGCCGCACGGCGCTCAACGTCACGGGCCAGGCGTTCGTTCCGGCCATCGTCGCCAAGCGCGAGGGGATCCTCGACACCGACCTCTACAACGCGCCTCGCGAGGGCCTGCCGTTCCAGGATGAGGACGAGGAGGCCACCGGCGCGGAGTCGGAGGCGGCCTCGACCGCGGCGCGGTAGGGCACACGTCGGCCTCGGGAGAGCGCGCAACACAACGCAGTCGATCTGCAGGTAGGTGCAGGGCGGCCCCGCGGGAATCCGCGGATCGCTCGTGCCGGCCGCGCAGATCGACTGCGTTGTGTTGGGGCCTCCCTACGGCTCGTGGCGCCCAGGTGCCGCGAGGTCGCGCCGGTCAGACATACCCGCGCAACACAACGCAGTCGATCTGCCGGCACCTGCCGGGCGGGTCCGCGGAATCTCGCGGATCCCCTCCGCCCGCCGCGCAGATTGACTGCGTTGTGATGGCCTTACCCCGCGCGCCCGGCCCCAAGCCCCTCCATCAAGAACGCCACGGCCTCTTCGGTCGCCTGTTCCCAGGGCACGCCGTCGAGCAGGTCGTCGATGGCGAGCATCGCGACGCCGTGCACGGTCGCGAACGAGATTCGCGCCAGCTCGGCCGGGTCGCCGTCCCGCACCGTGCCGAACTCCTGCCCCTGCACGAGCAGGCCGACCACGTAGTCGAGCACGCCGTGGCCGACCGTGAGGAGTTCCTCGCTCGGGTTCGCGGCCCGCTTCGCCGCGAACGACGCCGCGAGCAGGCGCGGGTGTGCAACGGCGAACGCAACGTACGCCTGCGCGGCGGAGGTGAGGGGATCCGCGTCCGACGCCGCGCGCATCGCTCGCTGCAACCGCTCGAAACCCTCGATCGCGACCGCGTCGAGCAGCGCGGCCCGGTCGCGGAAATGCCGCGCTGATGCACCGTGGCTGACGCCGAGATCCCGAGCGAGCCCGCGCAGCGAAAGGCCCTCAACGCCGCGCGCATCGATCTCGTCGACAGCCCGCGCGAGAAGCGCCGCTCGCAGATCTCCGTGGTGGTACGGACGTTCGGTCATGGCGTCACGATATCCCGAAGTAGCCATTGACAACAATGCTGTCACTGCCTACATTCGGGAACATGACTTCCTCTCCCCGCACCGTGCTCATCACCGGCGCGAGCTCGGGCCTCGGCGCCGAGTTCGCCACCCAGTTCGCCCGCCGCGGCAGCGATCTCGTGCTCGTAGCCCGCCGCGAAGACCGCCTGCGCGAGCTCGCCGAGGGCCTGGCTCGCGATCACGGCGTCCGTGCCGACGTCATCGCTCTCGACCTCGGGCAGCCGAACGCCGCGGGACTCCTGCGCGAGCGCCTCGACGACGCCGGGATCCGCATTGACGGGCTCATCAACAACGCCGGCTTCGGGATCAAGGGCCCCCTCGCCGAGACGGACCCCGCGCGCCTCGACGCGATGATCCAGCTGAACGTCGCCTCCCTCACGACCCTCACGCGCGAGTTCCTCCCCGACATCCTCGCGGCCGACGGGATCCTGGTGAACATCGCCAGCGCCGCGGCCTACCAGCCGTGCCCCACGATGGCGGCGTACGGCGCGAGCAAGGCCTACGTGCTGAGCTTCACCGAGGCGATCGCGCACGAGGCCCGCCACACGAAGGCGCGGGTGCTCGCCGTGAGCCCCGGCCCGACCCGCACCGAGTTCTTCGACATCGCCGGAGAGGACGCGGCCGTCGGCGGATTCCAGACCGCCGAGCAGGTCGTGACCCGCACGCTCCGGGCACTCGACGCGGGCTCGCGCCCGGCAAGCGTCGTCTCCGGGTGGCGCAACGCGGCGACGGCGACGCTCGCGCGGATCCTCCCCCGCCGCGCCACGCTCGCGGTCGCCGGGCGGGTCATGCGCTGAGGAAGGCCCCGCGTCACTCGGCCTGGTGCGCCCCGCGGTAATCGAGCGCGAGCTCCTCGGCATCCATCGCGTCGAACAGGTCGCGCATGACCTCCTCGCTGACATGGCCGAGGCGGAACTCCTCAAGCAGCACCGACCGACGCACGGCGAGCCACCCGCGGGTGAGCTCGGCGATCTCGTCAGCCACGTCGCGCCGTAGCGCCGCCTCGCGCTCCGCTCCCACCGCCTCACGGTCGGTGTCCCGCTCGACGCGCAGCAGCCGCCGCGAGAAGGCCTTCAGCATCTCGGATCCCTCGGTGCCGTGGGCCTGTTCCCACTGCCCTTGGCGGGAGCGCAGGTATTCGATGCCCGCCTTCCTGCTCTCGTCGCGCACACGCTCGAGCGCCCGCGCGTCGGCGTCCTTCTCATCGTCGTTCGAGACGTGGAGACGTCGGATGAGGGCCGGGAGCGTGAGCCCCTGCAGAAGCAGCGTGCCGACGGTGACGACGAAGGCGACGGCGACAAGCACCTCGACGTGCCCCTCGGGCATGCTGTGGTTCGTGATGTCGGGCAGCGCCGCCGCCATCGCGAGCGTCACGACTCCGCGCATGCCGGCCCACGAGATCACCGCGCGCTCCTGCCACGACAGCAGCGGCTCGGGTGTCCGCTTGCGCATCGCGCTCGCCACTGCGTTCTCGTCATCGGCGGCAGACTTCTTCCTCGCGATCCGCACGGCGCGCGCCCGACTGCTCTGCGGATCCCGTTGGAACGCCTCGACGGCGTGCTTCCACCGCTTCACGCGCAGCCACTGCCAGCCCCGCCCCCATCTGTACGAGAGAAAGACGAAGATCGGGCGCACGACCAGCACGACGGCGAATACGGCGAACGCGAGCAGGATCGTCCGCAGACCGTTGGATTGGAACACCGCGTCGAGCACTGTGGGCAGCTGCAGACCTATATACGCGAAGACGAAAGCCTCGAGCAGGAAGTCCACCGAGCGCCAGATCGGCTTCTCCTGCTGGCGCTGCGTGTAGGAGGTGAGCGGAGCGCGGGACCCAACGAACAGACCCATCGCGACGACCGCGAGCACACCGGATCCGTACAGCTGTTCAGCCCCTGCGTACACACCGAAAGGGAGGAGAAGGCCGACCGTTCCCGTCACGACCGGATCGTCGAACCGCATGCGCAGCGCGTGCAGCACGACACCCGCGACGAGGCCTACACCCACGCCGACTACGACGGCGAGCGCGAACTCGCCGATCCCCTGCCACACCGTGACGGTCGCGCCCGCGACGATCGCCGCGAAGACGCGCACGAGCGTCAGCGACGTCGCGTCGTTGATGAGGCTCTCACCGCTGATCACCGTCATCACGCGTCGCGGTAGCCCGAGCCTGCGGCCGATCGCCGCGGCGGACACGGCGTCGGGCGGCCCCACGATCGCACCGAGCAGAAGGGCGCCGGCGAAGGTGAGATCGGGCATGATCAGCCAGGCAACGACGCCGACCACGAGCGCCGTGACGGCGACGAGCCCCACCCCGAGCCGCCGCACATGCGGCATCGAACGCCGGAAGCTCACGAACGACGCGTCGAGCGCGGCCGAGTACAGCAGCGGCGGGAGCGCAAGCGCCAGCAGCAGCTCGCCGTCGATCTCAACCTCGGGCACGAACGGCAGCAGCGACGCGATGAGCGCGACCGCCGTGACGAGCAGGGGCGCGGGCCACCCGCGCCAGCGCGCGATGCCGGCGACGATGACCGCACCGGCGAGGACGGAGAAGAACTCGGCCTGCATGGGATCAGGCTACGGGCGGGGTCTGACATCCGAACGACGACCACGCCCAGGTTCCCAGACAGATCACAAAACGATAACTATCCTGGAAAGGGTGATCGACACCACCGCCGTTCGCCCGCGCGACGCAGCACCCCCGACGCAGGCGCCGAGTACGTGGCGACCCGACATCCAGGGTCTCCGCGCGCTCGCGGTCGCACTCGTCGTCATCGCCCACGTGGGCACGCCGGGCTTCGAGGGCGGTTTCATCGGCGTCGACGTCTTCTTCGTCATCTCCGGCTTCCTCATCACTCAGCTGCTGCTGCGCGAGGTCGACCGCACGGGATCCGTCAGCATCGCGCAGTTTTACGTACGGCGCGCACGACGGATCCTCCCGGCCGCAACCGTCGTGACGGTCGCCGTCGTCGCGTACGCCGCACTCGCGCTGCCCCTCGTGCGCCTGCAGCAGACGGCGGCCGACGCCGGCTGGTCGAGCGTCTTCCTCGCGAACTGGCACTTCGCGTTCTCGGGAGCCGATTACTTCTCGGTCGCCGACCCGAGCCTGTTCCAGCACTACTGGTCGCTCGCGGTCGAAGAGCAGTTCTATCTCATCTGGCCGCTGCTCGTCCTGCTGTTCGTGCCCCGCCTCGGCCGACGCGCCTTCGCGGGCATCGCCGCGGCCGTCTTCATCGGATCCCTCGCCTACTCGGTCTGGGCGACCGGCATCGCCCCCGAGGCGACCTACTTCAACACGGTCGCCCGCGCGTTCGAACTCTCGGGCGGCGCCCTGCTCGCGTGTGTCCTCGCGGCGCCGATGTCCTCCCGCTGGCGCCACGGATCCGCGACGGTCGGGATCCTGCTGCTCGCGCTCGCGGCGCTCACCTTCAGCGAGCAGACGCAGTTTCCCGGCTGGTATGCGCTCGTCCCCGTCGCCGGCACGGCGCTGCTGCTTGCGGCCGGCCCCGACACCTGGACGGGACGCGCGCTGTCGTGGCGCCCCGTGCGCTACATCGGCGATATCTCGTTCTCGCTGTACCTGTGGCACTGGCCCGTCGCGATGGCGGTCGAGGCGTCGATGCCCCACGGGACCCCGCTGCTCGTGTCCGCCGCGACGACGATCACCATCTCACTGATCCTCGCGTCGCTCACCTTCCACTTCGTCGAGCGGCCTTTCCAAGAGAAGCGGATCCCCGTCTTCTCCCGCGATCGGCGCACCCTGTGGCTGTGGCCGATCAGCGTCGTCGTCGTCCTCTCGGTCGCGTTCGGCGCGGCCGCGTACGGCGACGCGCGGCAGTCGGCCCAGCAGGCGGCCGCGGAGGACTACTTCGCCGAGCACGGCTACCAGGAGATCAAGGGGCAGGACATCGACCAGGTGCAGGACGAGCTCGACGAGGCGGTGGAGGTCGCCGAATCGGGCGCCCCGATCCCGCCCGACATCGACTCCGACGAGCTGCGTGAGGCGATGTGGACCGACGTCGCCGACAGCGACTGCTACGCATCCGAAGGCGAGCAGGACGCGGACGTGTGCTACTACGGCAACACGGATTCGTCCACGACGATCGCCCTCATCGGCGACTCCCACGCCGCCATGTGGCTCCCGGCCCTCGACATCATCGGCGAGCAGCACGACTTCCGCGTCGCCCTGTTCGCGAAGATGGCCTGCGGCGCGTACCCGGCGGTGCAGGATGCCGACGGCCATATCCAGCCCGACTGCGACGCCTTCCGCGAGTTCACACGCGACGAGGTCGAGGACCTGCAGCCCGACGTCGTGATCCTCGGCGCCCGCGGGCAGCTGAACATGGCCGATCGCGACGGCGAGACCGTCGACGAGCAGTGGGCCAGCGCCGTCACCGAAGCCGTGACCGGCTATCAGGCGGTTTCCGACCGCGTCATCGCGCTCGGAGACGTGCCCGCCCGCGACGAGTCCGAACCGAAGGACTGCATCGACCGCCCCGGCGCCGACCAGTCGGGATGCGTCGTCTCGGGCGAAAGTATCGAGGCCCACAGCAACGCCATCACCGAGGAGCGAGTGACCGCCGCAGGCGCCGTCTACCTCGATACCGAGGGCTTCGTGTGCACCGACGACGGCTGTCCGCTGTTCGCCGGCGACGTGCCGCTCTACGAGGACAACTCGCACCTCAACCGGCTGTGGGTCGAGCACATCGCCCCCGCCCTCGGCCGCGAGCTGGAGGACGTGCTCGATTGAGCCCGGTGGGCGCGACACGACGACCCGAAAAGTCGCGCAGACGGAATACCCGCCCCGCGGATCCGGTTGCCGTCAGGTGATGAGCACCTCACCCGCACTGTCCGTCCTCGATCTCGTCCCCGTTCGCACGGGCCAGACCTCGGCGCAGGCCCTGACGTCGTCGATCGCCCTCGCGAAGGCCGCCGACGATCTCGGATTCCGCCGCTACTGGTTCGCCGAACACCACAACATGCCGGCCGTTGCGTCGACGTCGCCGCCCGTGCTCATCGCCGCGGCCGCCACGCAGACGAGCCGGATCCGCGTGGGATCCGGCGGCGTCATGCTCCCGAACCACGCGCCCCTCATCGTCGCGGAGCAGTTCGCAGCGCTCGAGGCGCTCGCGCCGGGCCGCATCGATCTCGGCCTCGGCCGCGCCCCCGGATCCGATCCCGTCATCACGCAGCTTCTGCGCCGCACCGGCACGACGAGCGAGGCGCAGCAGTTCCCGGACCACGTGCAGGAGATCATCCGGCTGATGGACGCCGCCGGCGAGTCGATCCGCTTCACCTCGGGCGGCACCTACGACGTGCACGCGACGCCCGAGGCCGACGGATCCCCGACCGTCTGGCTGCTCGGATCCAGCGACTTCTCCGCGCAGCTCGCGGCGCAGCTCGGCCTGCCGTACGTCTTCGCGAACCACTTCGCGGGCGACGGCGTCGAGCGCGCGATGGGGCTCTACCGCCAGCAGTACCAGCCGAGCGAGCGCCACCCCGCGCCGGTGTCCTTCCTCACAGCGAACGTCGTCGTCGCGCCGACCCAGGACGAGGCGGAGGAGCGCGCCCTGCCGCAGCTGCGCCAGTTCGCGCGCCTGCGTTCGAACAAGCCGATGCGCAAGATCGAGACGGTCGACGAGGTCCGGGCGAATCCGTCCGACGCGCTCGAGGACTCGCTCATGCAGCAGAACCGTCAGCGGTGGTTCGTGGGCGAGCCCGCGAAGGTCGCCGACGAGCTCCGCGCGTTCGCGGAGAAGCACGGCGTCGACGAGGTCATGATCTCGGCGTCCTCCGGCGCCTACGACCACGAACCGCTCGACGAGACCCCGGCACGGATCCAGACGCTGGAGCTGCTCGCCGGCGCGATGGCGGAGGGATCCGCGGCTTCGCCAGCCACGACACGCCCTGCCTGAGCCGACACATGAGGCATGTCGTGGCTACTGAGTGACGCACCCCAGCTCGACCCGCCGGTCGGCGGCCGCGATCGTGGCGGGGCGGTGGGCGATCAGCAGCACGGCGCGGTCGCTCGTGCGACGGATGACGTCGAGGATCGCGGCGTCCGCCTCGGGATCGAGCGAGGCCGTCGGCTCGTCGAGGACGAGCACGCGCGGCCGCGGTAGCAGCGCGCGGGCGATCGCCACGCGGGCGCGCTGCCCGCCCGACAGCCCCGTGCCATGCTCGCCGATCGGCGTGTCCAGCCCCGAGGGGAGACCCGTCGCGGCGTCGAGGAGGCCGGCGGCATCCGCGGCCTCGCGGATGCGCTCCTCCGAGGCGCGAGGATCCCCGAGAACGATGTTCTCGCGGATCGTGCCGCGCAGCAGCGGAGACGACTGCGGCACGGCGGTCACGAGCGCACGCAGCTCGTCGTCCGGCAGATCGCGGATGTCGACCCCGTCGACGCGCACGGCGCCGTCGTCGGGATCCCACATCCGCAGCGCCAGGCGCGCCGCCGTCGTCTTGCCGACGCCGGACGGGCCCGTGAGCGCGACCACCTCGCCCGGGCGGATCTGCAGCGCGAAGCCATCGAGCACCGGATCCCCTCCGTCGTACGAGAAGCGAATCCGGTCGAGCACGAGGCCGCGCTCGCCCTCGCGCGGCGGATGCGCATCCCGCGAATCGGCGACCGCGGGCGGCATCGCGAGGATGTCGCCGATGCGCTCGGCCGACGCGCGTAGGCCGCCCACGCCCCGCAGCAGGTCGGCGATCTGCGCGGCCGGTCCCAGGCCTGCCACCGCGACCGTCACGGCAAGCGGGATGTCCTCGCGGGCGATCCGGTCGCCGCCGAGGAGCACGATGAGGATCGCTCCCAGCGCCGCGAGGGCGAGCGCGATGTCGGCGATGCCGCGCTCGGCGCCGATCCGGGACGCCTCCCGCGTCTGCAGCCGCGCCAGCTCGCGCGTCCGCGCCGTGAGGCGGTCCAGCTGACGCTCGAAGGCGCCCGCACCCGTCAGGTCGCGCATCCCGCGGACCGTGTCGAGCGCGTCGGCGCGCAGCGCGGCGGATCCGGCGGCGAGCGCCGCGCTGTCCCGGCCCGCCCGCCGCGCCGTGAGGAGCGGGACGACGACGCCGACGATGAGCAGCGGCACCCACACGAGCAGCAGCACGGGTGTGATTGCGACCGATACGGCCGTGCTGACCGAGAGGACGAGCGCGGCCGTGAGCAGCTGCGCGACGGTGTGAGCGTAGAGCCACTCGAGGGTCTCGACATCGGCGAGCGCCGCCGTCGTCATGTCTCCCGTGCGGCGATGCCGCGTGCGCGACGGCAGGCTGCGACGCAGCGAGTCGAGGAGGTGTCCGCGCATCGTCGCGAGGAGGCGGTAGGCCAGGTCGTGCCCCACCCACGATTCGCGCCATGCGGCAAGCGAAGCCAGCACGGCGGCACCGCTGAGGATGACGGCCACGACGGGCAATGGGACGGGCACGCCGACGATGACGCGGCCGATCATCCACGACAGCCCGAGCCCGATGCCGAGGACGGCGGTCTGAGTGACGGCTCCCCACACGACCGTCTCGATGAACAGGCCGCGCCGCGCCGCGATCAGCGGCAGGAGCCGCAGGACCGCCCTCATCGCGCCACCTCCCCCGCGAACGCCCGGCCCGACGGCGCGCCGTCGCCCGACGACAGGACCCGTCCCGCGTCGAGGCCGATCCAGCGGGTCGCGTGGACGCACGCCGATTCGCGGTGGGCGATGAGGAGCATCGTCCGGCCCCCGCCTTCCCGGGCGAGCGCATCGACGACGGCACGCTCAGTCTCGAGGTCGAGCGCCGACGTGACCTCGTCGAACACCAGCACGGGAGCGGGCGACAGCAGCGCGCGGGCGATCGCGAGCCGCTGGCGCTGACCTCCGGAGAGCTGCTCGCCGTTCTCGGCCAGCTCCGTGTCGTAGCCGTCGGGCAGAGCGCAGATCACGTCGTGGATCCCCGCCGCGCGTGCCGCCCGCTTGACCTCGTAATCTGCCGCGTCGGCGCGGTGCAGCCGCAGGTTCTCACGGACGGACCAGGCGAACAGGACCGGATCCTGTGGCACGACCACGATGCTGCGGCTCCGCGCGCCGGACGTGTACTCGCGCAGATCCCGCCCGCCGACGCGCACGACGCCGTGCTCGGGATCGACGTCGCGCTCGAGCAGGCGCGCGACGGTGCTCTTCCCGGATCCGGACGGACCGATAAGCGCGACCGCCTCGCCGGAGGCGACTCGCAGCGACAGGTCCGTCACCGCGAGGTCGGCGTCCGGATATCGGAACGAGACGGCGTCGAGCTCGATCTCCCCGATGGGCGCCGGAAGGTCGTGGGCGCCGTCCTCGACGACGTCGGGCTGCGCCGCCAGGAGCCGCTCGAGCCCGTCGACGGCCGTCAGGCCGAGATACCCGGCGTGCCAGTTGTCGGCCAGGTCGAGCACGGGCCGGAAGCACTCGCGGGAGAGCAGGAGCACGACGACGGCTCCGGCCGCCGATGCTTCGCCCGACGCGACCGCGGCGACCGCCGCGAGCGTCGCCAGCACGGTGCCGAGGTGCATCGCGAGTCCGCTGATGACCGTCACGACGAGCGATATCCGCAACTGCGCCATCGTCAGATCGCGGAGCCCCTCCGCATCGGCATCGAGCCGCTCCGCCGCGCGGCCAGACGCGCCGAACGCACGCAGGAGCGGGATCTGCTGCAGCGCCTCGACGTAGCCCGACGACAGTCGCTCGAACCTCGCCCACCGCACGCGGCCCGTCTTCAGCAGTCGTGCGTCCCAGGCGCGCGGCGCGAACACCGCGACCGCCGCCGCGACGGCCAGGACCGCTCCGGCCGCGGCCGAGCGTTCCCAGACGAAGACGACGACGACCGCGGGCACGACGAAGACGACGATCAGCTGCGGCAGATAGCGCGTGAAGTACGCGTCGAGTCCCTCGACGCCGTCGATCGCGACCGCGGCCGCGGCCCCCGAGTCGCGCTCGGCGACGGGCACCGCCGACAGGCGCCCGAGCAGGCGGCGACGCAGACGGATCCGCACCCGCGCGCCCGTGCGCGCCACGACGAGCTCGCGCGCCCAGATCACCACGCCGCGGACCACCATGACGGCGGCGAGGACCGCGAAGGCGCGCACGGGATCTCCGCCACCGGTGACGAGCGCGGCGATCGCGGATCCCAGCGTGATCGCGAAGGCCACATGGAGCGCCGAGAGGAGCAGCCCCATCGCGGCGAGGAGCGCGATCGCATCGGGAACCGTCCCCGCCAACTGCAGCAGTCGACGATGGATCACGGGTCAGAACGCCTCGGGGTAGAGGCCCTTCGCGACCTGCTCGACCACCGCGATGTTCCCGAGCGTGCCAGGGAAGACGTCCGACGACGAGACGGCGATCAGCCGGCTCTCGCGCACGGCCGGCATGTCCGGGAACGTCGTCGTGAGGTATTCGCGCGTGGCGGCCTCGTGCGCGTCGTCGTAGGTCGAGAAGACGATCGCGTCGGGCTCCTCGGCGGCCAGCGACTCGGGTGTGATCGCCGCGGCGAAGAAGTCCGAGAACGCGTCCTGATCCGGCGCGTAGACATTGTCGGCGCCGGCGAGGCGCAGCATGTCGTACTCGACGCCCGCCCCGATCGCCTGCAGCGCGCCCCCGTCGTAGAACACCTGCGCGACACGCAACGGCTCGACATCGGCGACAGCGGTCGCCACGGCGTCGAGGTCTGCGCGGCTGTCCGCGATCAGCTCCTCCGCCGCGTCCTGCTCGCCGAAGATCTCGCCGAGGTTCTCGAGATCCGCGAAGAGGTCGGCGACCTCGCCGGTCATGCGGCGGTCCTTGCAGCCGCCCGCCGCCACATACACGGCGGCGTCGGCGTCACCCAGCTGCTCGATGCTCGCGAAGCCCTGATCCGCCGAGAACTCGTACGTCGTGGGCGAATAGACGAAGTCGGGCTCGACGGCGAGCAGGTCCTCTCTGCTGGGCGGGGCGACGTCGCCGAGCACGGGCACCTCCGCGGCGAGCGGGGCGACGTCGTCCGGCAACGCCTGCGACGCGGCCTGCGCCTGCCCGACGAGCCGATCGGCGAGCCCGAGCCGCAGCAGCAGCTCAGTCTGCGCGGGGTGCATCCCCACGGCGGCCTCGGGCGCGCCGTCAACGACGACCTCGCGCCCGCAGTTCTCGATCGTCGTCGAGGCGCCGGCGTCATCGGGCGCGGCGTCCGCGACCACCCCCGATCCGCATCCGGCGACGAGCAGCAGCGCTGCGGCGAGGCCCGTCGCGGCGGCGGCACGGGAGAGGGGACGGCGGAGGGGGATCATCGGATCACGCTGCTTTCGGTGAGAGTGTCGGGCGCGCTCGCGCCCAGTCGGCGGAAGGCGAAGACGGGGCCGCCGTCGTCACGGAGCGCGCGTACGTCGACTCCGAAGACGGATCGGATCAGCTCCGGCGTGAGCACGAGATCCGCCGTGCCCGCCGCGACGACCTCGCCGCCCGCGAGCACGACGATGCCGTCGCAATACTGGGCCGCGAGGTTGAGGTCGTGCAGCGCCGCGATGACGGTGCAGCCGAGGCCGCGCACGGTGCTCATCAGGTCGTGCTGGTGGCTGATGTCGAGGTGGTTGCTCGGCTCATCGAGCACGAGGACGGGGGTCTGCTGCGCGAGCGCCCTGGCGAGCATGACGCGCTGGCGCTGCCCACCCGAAAGGGTCGCGACCATGCGATCGGCGAGCTCGCGAATCCCGGTGCGCGCCATCGCCTCGTCGACGATCCGCAGATCCTCAGGGGTGTCGCGCCCGAAGGACGCGTGGTGCGGCGCGCGTCCGAGGAGCACGGTCTCTTCGACGCTGAGATCGAAGTCGGTCGGCGCGTCCTGCAGCATGACGGCGACGGTGCGGGCGAGCTCGCGACCGCCGAGGCCGTGCACGTCGCGCCCGTCGACGCGCACGATGCCGCGGCGCGGCGCGACCGCTCGGTAGAGTGTGCGCAGCAGCGACGACTTCCCGGAACCGTTGGGGCCGACGAGCCCCACGATCGCCCCCGATTCGACGCTCGCCGAGGCGCCCCGCACGACGTCGCTCCCGCCGAGGGCGACGGTGACAGAGTCGAAGTCGATCCTCATCGGCCGAGCCCCGCCCGGTCGGCCCCGCCCCGGCGCATCAGCCAGAGGAAGAACGGCGCGCCGACGAACGCCGTGAGGATGCCGAGGGGGATCTCCGTCGGGGCCGCGACCGTGCGGGCGAGCAGATCGGCGGCGACGAGGAACAGGGATCCGCTCAGCACGGTCACCGGCAGCATCCGCCGGTGATCCGCGCCCACCAGGATCCGCGCGATGTGCGGGATGACGAGGCCGACGAAGCCGATGCCGCCGGCAACCGACACGACCGTGCCCGTCAGCAGCGACGCGATCACGAGCAGCAGCCCGCGCAGCCGCGACGCGTTCACGCCGAGCGACACCGCCGACTCGTCGCCCGTCATCAGGGCGTTGAGCGAGCGCGCCAGCAGCGCCGCGACGATGCACGAGGCGACGAGCGCGACGGTGGGGCCGATGAGGCTTGTCATCGTCGCCGCCGAGACACTGCCGAGCAGGAAAAACAGCACGCCGACGACGTTCTGCGCGTCTGTCGAGATCGTCAGGTAGCTCGTCACGGCACTGAGGAGGGTCCCCAGCGCGACGCCCGCGAGGATCATCCTCGTGGGTGACAGCGTGCCGTTCTTTCGTGCGAGCATCGCAACGGTGACGCATGTCGCGAGGGCGCCCGCGAACGCCGCTGCGTTGAGCGAGAGACCGCCCACGACGGCGGATCCGAACACGATCACGAGCACGGCGCCGACGCTGGCACCTGACGAGACGCCGAGGATGTACGGCTCGGCGAGCGGATTGCGCACCGTGACCTGCATGAGCGCGCCCGCGAGCGCGAGGCCCGCACCGGCGAGGGCGGCGAGTAGGGTTCGCGGCATACGGAATTGCCACACTGCCTGGTCCTGCAAAGGGGTGAGCGATCCGTCGGACATCCACGGCATGCCGGGGATGAGGTGCCCGGTGACAATCTGGGCCGCCTCCGTCGGGTTCACCGCGACAGATCCAACGGCGCCCGAGACGACGATCAGGGCGCAGTTCGACATGACAAGCGCGACGCAGATGATCCACGTGCGGCGCTCCAGGCGGCCTCTGCCGCGCACGGGAGCGATGGAGGGTGTCGTCACATCAGACGATACTAATGAGAATGAATATCATCACCAAATAGGTCACGTCAGGTCGAGCATCTTCAGCACCTCACCGTCGCTCGTCTGGCCGAACGCCTCGTAGAACTGCCCGACCGCGAGGAAGTCGTCGCGGCGCGACAGGCAGAGGTACTCGTCGGCCGTCTCGCCCGGCGTCCACCCCTCCGGCGCGACCGGAACCGCGAGCACGACCCGCGCGGCACCCTTCTGCTGCAGCGCGAGGCATGCCGCGATCGCGGTCACTCCGGTGGCGACGCCGTCGTCGACGACGATCGCCTCGCGCCCCGCCGGGTTGTGGCGCAGGGCGCGGTAGAGGCGGGAACGGCGCGCGAGCTCGGCCTGTTCCATGTCCTTCGTCAGCTGGAACTGGTCGTTCGTCAGACCGGGGGTCCGCTCAGCCTCGGGCGAGATCACGAGCACCTCGTCGGCGATCGCGCCGAGCGCCACCTCGGGGTTCATGGGCGCGCCGAGCTTGCGCACCGCGACGCAGTCGAGCGGCAGGCCATGTGCGCGGGCGACCTCGGCCGCGAGAACGACACCCCCGCGCGGGATCCCGTACACGACCGCGTCGGGGCCCGGAACGAGCGCCGCGGCGAGCGCCCGCCCCGCGTCCTCGCGGTCGGCGAACAGTGCCATACGGCCAGGCTACGCCCCCGCATCTCCACAAGTCTTCGTCGAGTCCGGTGAGAATAGCCGTGGACTCGGCGAAGACTTGTGGATTTGAGGTCAGTCGTCGACGCCCGCGAGCAGCCCCCGCAGCCAGTCGCGCGCGTCGGCGAACGACTCGTCGCTGTACCTCGCCGAGTGCGACACGGCCTGGCGGTCGGCGCGGGGATACGACCCGAGGAAGATCACGTGCGGGCTGAACCGCTTGAGCCCCATGAGCGCGTCGGCCATGCGCTCGTCGGCGATGTGGCCGTCGGCGTCGATGACGAAGCGGTACCGGCCGAGCCGGTCGCCGATGGGTCGCGACTGGATGAGGCTGAGGTTGATGCCGCGCGTCGCGAACTGCTCGAGCATCTCGACGAGCGCGCCCGGCACTTCCTTCGGCAGCTCGACGAGGAGTGACGTCTTGTCGGCGCCCGTGGCGGGCGGCGGCGTGACCGTGCGCGTGACGAGCACGAAGCGCGTGACGGCGTCGGGGTTGTCGCCGATGTTCTCGGCGAGCACGTCGACGTCGTAGTGATCCACAACGCCCGGCGCGGCGATCGCGGCGTGCGCGGGGAGGGATCCGTCGAGCACGCCGATCGCGCTCGCGACGTTGCTCGCCGCGATCACCTGCGTGTGGCCGGGTACGTTCGCGCCGAGCCATTCGAGGCACTGCGCGTATGCCACGGGGTGAGCGGCGACGTCCGTGACGTCTTCGAGCCGGGATCCGCGCGGCGCGACGAGCACGAAACGCACGGGGACGAGGTATTCACCCACGATCCGCAGGCCCGGGGTGTTCGCGAGCGCGTCCTGCGCGCTCGATACCCCGCCCTCGACCGTGTTCTCGATGGCGATCATGGCGCCGTGCGAGCGACCCTCCGCCACGTCGGCGAGCGCCTGTCCGACGTTCGCGACGGGCCGCCACTCCTGCCCCGCGGCTTCCGGCACCTGCGCGAGCGCCGCCTCCGTGAACGTGCCCGCCGGTCCGAGATAGCTGTACGTGCGGGATCCGGTGGGCGCGTTCGTCATGCGCCTACCGTACCCGCGCCGCTCCCCGACAACACGACGCAGTCGATCTGCTTGGTCCCGCACACTCCATCCCCGCCGTTCCCCGGGGCGGCTTTGCCGGGGCCGCCGAATTGACTGCGTTGTGATGTCGGCCACGCCCGGGCCAGAAATATCCCGACAGGTCACGACTCTGTCACGCGCCTTTGGCAGACTGTGCACATGAGCAGCCGAGCAGGCCTCCCGGCCGAGCCCCAGGACCTCGTCGATATCGATGCGCTGATCGCCGCGTATTACGACGAGCAGCCCGACCCTGCGGTGCCCGCGCAGCGCGTCGCGTTCGGCACGAGCGGACATCGCGGATCGAGCCTCACCACGAGCTTCAACGAGCACCACATCCTCGCGACGACGCAGGCGATCGTCGAGTACCGCGCGCAGCAGAACATCCGCGGCCCCCTCTACCTCGGCCGCGACACGCACGCTCTCTCGCTGCCCGCCGAGCGCACGGCGACCGAGGTGCTCATCGCGAACGGCGTCGATGTGCGCGTCGACGCGCACGACGCCTGGGTGCCGACGCCGGCCCTCAGCCACGCGATCCTCGTGCACAACCGCCGCAAGGCCGCCGACGACCCGTCGCGTGCCGACGGCATCGTCGCGACGCCGAGCCACAACCCGCCGGCCGACGGCGGCTTCAAGTACAACCCGCCGCACGGCGGGCCGGCCGACGCCGACGCGACCGGGTGGATCGCCGACCGGGCGAACGAGATCATCGCCGGTGGCCTCGTCGACGTGAAGCGTGTGCGCTACGCCGACCTCGATGCCGAGGCCGTCTCGACGCACGACTTCCGCGCGGCCTATGTGCGCGATCTCAGCGAAGTCATCGACATGGAGGCGATCAAGGCCGCCGGCGTGAAGATCGGCGCGGATCCGCTCGGCGGCGCATCCGTCGAGTACTGGCAGCTCATCGCCGAGACCTACGGCCTCGACCTCACGGTCGTGAACCCCGATGTGGATCCGACGTGGCGATTCATGACGCTCGACTGGGACGAGAAGATCCGCATGGATCCGTCGTCGCCGTCGGCGATGGCGTCGCTCGTCGCGCGCAAGGACGAGTTCGACATCCTCACGGGCAACGACGCCGACGCCGACCGCCACGGCATCGTCACCCCCGACGCCGGTCTGATGAACCCGAACCACTACCTCGCGGTCGCGATCGACTACCTCTTCTCGCACCGCCCGGGCTGGTCGCCGGACGCCGCGGTGGGCAAGACGCTCGTGTCGTCGATGATGATCGACCGCGTGACCGACGCGCTCGGTCGCCGCCTGCTCGAGGTGCCCGTCGGCTTCAAGTGGTTCGTGCCGGGCCTGCTCGACGGATCCGTCGCCTTCGGCGGCGAGGAGTCCGCCGGAGCCTCGTTCCTGCGCCGCGACGGCGGCGTGTGGACGACCGACAAGGACGGGATCCTCCTCTGCCTGCTGGCGGCCGAGATCCTCGCGGTGACGGGCAAGACGCCCTCGCAGCGCTACGCCGAGCTCGAAGCCGAGCACGGCGCGTCGAGCTACCAGCGCATCGATGCCCCCGCGAGCCCTGAGCAGAAGGCGAAGCTGAAGTCCCTCTCGCCCGACGACGTCGCGGCCGACGCGCTCGCGGGGGATCCCATCACCGCGAAGCTGTCGCACGCGCCGGGCAACGGCGCGGCGATCGGCGGGCTCAAGGTGCAGACGGCGTCTGCGTGGTTCGCCGCCCGCCCCTCGGGCACCGAGGACGTCTACAAGCTCTACGCCGAAAGCCTCCAGGGCGACGCCCACCTCGCGCAGGTGCAGGAGGAGGCCCGCGCCATCGTCGCGGGGGTGCTGGGAAGCTGACGCCGCACGGTCGCCTCCCGCCCTCCCTCAATGACAAGAACCGCTCGGCTTCATGCAGAAGCCGGGCGGTTCTCGTCATACGAAGGCGGATCCGTCAGGCGCGTTGCTTCTTGCGCGCCCAGCGCGCGGGAGTGTTCTCGCCGTCCCAGACCTGGATGATCCCCCACACGACCGCCGCGAGCGGCACGGCGAGGATCGCGCCGAGGATGCCCGCGAGCACGGTGCCGATCGTCAGGGCGATCAGCACGACGAGGCTGTGCAGCTTCAGGGCCCGCCCCATGAGGACAGGCTGCAAGAAGTTGCCCTCGAGCTGATTCACCCCGACGACGATCGCGACGATGATGATCGCCGCGAGCAGGCCGTTGTCCATGAAGCCGCCGTCGACGAGCCCGACGAGAGCCGCGAGGATCCCGGCGAGCGTCGCGCCGACGATGGGGATGTACGCGAGCAGGAACACGAGCAGTGTCAGGGGCAGCGCCAGCGGGATCTGCAGGATCATCAGGCCGATGCCGATGCCGATCGCGTCGACCGCCGCCACGGCCGAGGTGCCGCGCACATAGGCGCCGAGAGTGTCGACGCTCTTCGTTCCGACCCGCTGCATGCGCGCGTGCCATTCGCCCTGGAAGGGGCGCAGCAGGAAGTCCCAGATGATCGGGCCGTCCTTGAGGAAGAAGAACAGCACGACGACCATGAGCACGAGCCCCGTGACGAAGCTCGCGACCGCGCTGACGCCCGCGACCGCGCCGCTTCCCAGGCTCGATCCGAATTGAGCGCTCGTCGCGAAGTCCTGGAGCGCGACCCACCACTCGTCGATCTGCTCCTGATCGGGCGCGTAGGGCAGCGTATTGACCCACTCGATCACCTGCGTGACGCCCTGCTGAGCGCTGTCGTACAGGTCTTCCCACTGGGCCGCGACGGCGCGCACCATCGCCCAGACGACGCCCCCGATGACGCCGACGATCGCCAGCAGCAGGATCACGGTCGCCAGGACCGACGGCATGCGCGCCCGCAACCAGCGCATCACCGGCTCGAACGCGGCGGCGAACACGACCGCGAGGATCACCGGGATCACGACGACCGTGAGGTTGCGCAGGCCCCAGATCACACCCGCCGCGAGCACGACAACGGCGATGATCTGGATCGCGCGCGTGGCAAGGATGCCGAACCCGTCGCGCCAGGCACCGCGCGCGGGAGGCGCGGCGGGCGGGGTCGGAGCAGGCGGAGCGGAACGACGACGACCGAACACCATGGAGATCCCCCTTCTCGATGTCCTCCCTATCCTGCCCCCTGATCCTTCATTTCTGGCACATCCCCGCGGCGGAATTCGTGCAGGGACGTGCCAGAAATGAGGGGTTGGGGGGCGGGCTACTTCACCGCGCCCGCGGTCAGGCCACCCACGATGTACTTCTGCAGGAAGAGGAACAGGGCGACGACGGGGATCGCCGCCATCACCGCCCCGGCGCTGAACGCGCTCCAGTCGGCGTAGCGCGGATTCGACACGAGCTTCGTCAGCCCGACGGCGAGCGTCTGCACATCGGAGTCGATCAGCACGACCGATGCGACGACGAACTCGTTGACGGACGTGATGAAGCTCAGCAGCGCGACGACCGCGAGGATCGGCGTCACGAGCGGCAGCACGATCGTGAAGAACACGCGCACATGGCTCGCACCGTCGATGCGGGCGGCCTCATCGATCGACTGCGGGATCGTGTTGAAGAACCCGTACATGAGGTACGTGTTCACGCCGAGAGCTCCGCCAAGGTAGACGAGGATGAGCCCGATGCGGCTGTTGAGGCCGATGGCGGGGAACCACTCGCCGAGCGCGCTCAGCAGGAGGAAGATCGCGACGACCGCGAGCAGCTGCGGGAACATCTGCACGACGACGATCGAGATGAGCCCGGCGCGGCGACCGGCGAATCGCATGCGCGAGAAGGCATACGCGGCGAGCGCTCCGAGGAACACCGTGAGGATCGCGGTGAGGCCCGAGATCAGCAGGGTGTTGCCGAACCAGGCGAGGAACGGCGCCTGCGGGTCGTTCAGCATGCGCGCATAGCTGTCGAAGCCGATCGCGGAGAACAGCGCATTGGAGCCCGTGAGGGTGCCCTGCGGGTTGAGCGAGCTCGAGATGACGAACACGATCGGCAGCATCGCGACGACGAGCACGGCGATCCCGGCGACGTGGCGCCACCCGGTATCGGCGAACCAGCGGCCGAGGCCGCGACGGCGGCGCGTGGGAGTGGAGGTGGACATCAGTTCAGCTCCTCGAGCGACTTAGTGCGTCGGAACGCGATCACCGAGATAACCGCGACGATGACGAAGATGATGATCGTGTAGGCGCTCGCGAGCCCGTAGTCGCGGGTCTGCCCGGTGAAGGCGACCTTGTAGACCATCGAGATGAGGATGTCGGTGTGCCCGACCGGGATCGCCGCGGAGGAGTCACGCGGACCGCCGTCCGTGAGCATGTAGACGATGTTGAAGTTGTTGAAGTTGAACGCGAACGAAGAGATCAGCAGCGGCGCGATGCTCACGAGCAGCAGCGGCAGCTTGATGAGCCGGAACACCTCCCACGGCTTCGCGCCGTCGACGGTCGCGGCCTCCTGCAGCTCGTCGGGGATCGACTGAAGCGCCCCGGTGCACACGAGGAACATGTAGGGGAAGCCGAGCCAGATGTTGACGATCAGCACCGACAGCTTCGCCATCCACGGATCCGTCAGCCACGGGATCGACGCGCCGCCGAAGATCACCTGGTTCAGGAATCCGAAGCTCTGGTTCATCATGCCGGCCCAGACAAGCGCAGACAGGAACGAGGGGATCGCGTACGGCAGGATCAGCAGCGAGCGGTAGATGCGGCGTCCGCGCATACGCCGGTTGTTGAAGGTGATCGCGAGGAAGAGGCCGATCGCGAACGTCACGGCGACCGTGATGAGCGCGAAGGCGAAGGTCCACAGCGTGACGTAGACGAGCGGGCCCGCCAGGCGCTGATCCGTGACCGCTTTCGCGAAGTTGTCGAAGCCGACGGCGACCTTCCAGCCGGGGAGGAGTTCCTCCCCCGCGTCAGAGGTGAAGGCGCCCGTGCCGATGTCGCGATACACGACGCCCGTGGACGTGTCGGTGATGGAGCCCGCCGCCTCGTCGTATTCGATGCTCGAGACGTACCGGTACGCGGACTGACCGTCCGGCGTACGCAGAGCGCCGTCGTTCGGATCCGCCGAGAACGGCACCGCGAGCTCCGTCACCTCCCCCTGGCGCTCGAGCACGTCGGCGAACTGCAGGGTCTCCCAACCGGGTGCTTCGACGGCGGTGCCGCCGTCGAAGACGGCATCGGGAACGGTTTCGAGGGGATCCTCCGCGGTGCCAAGCAGCGCTTCTCCGCTCGCAGACGTGACAAGGAGGCCGAGCTCATCGCCGGATTCGACCACCGAGACCGGGTAGACCGGCGAGTCGGGAACGCGGGCGAGCGCCGACGCCGTCAGAGCCGAGACCGCCTGTTCCTTGGATCCGTTGTGCCCGGTTCCGTAGTTCGTGAACCCGACATAGCCCGTGTACAGGAGGACGAAGACCTGGAAGACGGCGAGGAAGAGGACGCCGGGCGTGAGGTACTTCGCCGGCAGCCGGCGCCGCGAGAAGTAGATCCAGTTCACGAGCGCCGCGACGGCGACGACGATCGCGACCATGCCCCACTCGGCGAAGGAGGCGAGGACGAGGACCGCGTAGACGGCGATCGCGTCGACGATGCCCAGCAGGACGAGCTTGACGACGAGCGACCGCAGGCTTCCCCCGGCTTCGTCGGCGATGCCCTGGGCGGTCTGCAGACGCCGGGCACGCCGCCCGTCCGTGGTGACCCGTTCGGTCTCGGTAATCATGTCTCTCCTCAGATCCGCGAAGGGTCGCCAGAAAGTGCCAGTCGCGGTGCTCGCACACCCGCACTTTCTGGCGACCCATCGGTTGGGGTGTCAGCCGATCGCGCCCTCGACGTCGCTCGTGAGCTTCTGCCAGCGCTCGACGGGATCCGCGCCATTGATGATCTCGGCTTCGGCAACGCCCCAGAACTCCCACACGGCTCCCATCTCGGGGATCGCGGGCATCGGGACCGCCTCGGCGCCGACCTCGGCGAATCCGGCGATGATCTCGTCGTTCGACGCGGTCTCGGCAGCCGCCGAGAGCGCCGGGAGCACGCTGCCTGCTTCGAAGAGCGACAGCTGCGCCTCCTCGGATCCGAGGAAGTTGACCAGGAAGTCGGTCGCGGCGATCTTGTTCTCGGACTCAGACGAGAGGAAGAAGCCCTTCACGCCAGCGAACGGCGAGGCGACCTCACCTGTCGGGCTCGGCACGGGGTCGATCGCGACGTCGATGCCGGCATCAAGCGCGCCCCCGACGTTCCACGGGCCCGTCAGCCAGAACGCGGCGGTGCCGTCGAGGAACGATTGCTTGGCGATGTCGCCGTCGATGTCGGTGTTGAGCGCGCCCGTGCCGTTCTTGCCCTGCTCGGCGAGCCACGCCGCGAAGTCCTCGCCCTCGCCGATCCGCAGATCGGTCGCGTCGTATCCGGCGTCGGTCGTGCCGAACACCGGAGCGCCGAAGGCGGTCTGGAACGGGTAGAGGTGGTACGGGTTGCCCTCGGCGCCCTGCTCGACGACGAACGGGTGGTCGAGGCCCGCGTCGGTCCCCTTCTGGATCATGTCGTCGAAGCTCGTCGCGGGCTCGGGAACGAGCTCGGCGTTGCGCAGGACGGCGATGTTCTCGACCGCATACGGGAGCATGTAGACATTGCCGTCGTACGTGGAGGCGTCGATCGCGACCTCGAGGTAGTCGCCGGCCGAGTCGCCGAGCTCCAGCGGCGCGACGACGCCGTTGGTCGACAGCTCGCCGAGCCAGTCGTGCGCCCCCATCGTGATGTCGGGGCCCTCGCCCGTCGGCACCTGCTGGATGAAGTCATCCTTGATGTCGGCGGTGTCCTTGCCGACGAGGTCGATCGCGACGCCGGTCTCGTCGGTGTACGCCTCGGCCGCGACCTGAACGGCATCCAGGCGCTCGGCGTCGACCCACACGGTGAGGCTCGTGCTGGCCTCGTCGTCTCCCGCGTTCTGGTCGTCGCTTCCCGCGTCATCGCTCCCCGCGCAGCCCGCGAGACCGAGGGTCGTCGCGAGGGCGAGGGCCGCGAACGCGCGGCCCGTCTTGTTCACCGTCATCGGTGTGCCCTTTCGTTGTGCCCGGCAGCTCCGCCGGACTGCAAGCGTTTCCAGTCCAAGCAACGAGATCCTGTCGCCAGAGTGGCGGACGAGTGGACCCGGTCGCGAAAATCAAGCATGCATGACCGATTCGCGGTTTGCAAGCGTTTCCAATTCTGTGATCCGCCCGTTACGCTTGACGGCTATGACCAGCGAATGGTGGCGCTCCGCCGTGATCTATCAGATCTATCCGCGCTCGTTCGGCGATGCCTCCGGGGACGGCGTCGGCGATCTGCCGGGCATCACCCGACGCCTCGCCTCGCTCAGCGAGCTCGGCGTTGACGTCGTGTGGCTTTCGCCGTTCATGACGTCCCCGCAGAAGGACGCCGGGTACGACGTCGCCGACTACTGCGACGTCGATCCGCTCTTCGGCACGCTCGACGACTTCGACACGATGCTCGCCCGGGCCCACGAGCTCGGGCTGCGCGTCATCGTCGACCTCGTTCCCAATCACTCGTCTGACCAGCACGTCTGGTTCCAGGAAGCCCTCGCGGCGGATCCCGGCAGCCGCGCGCGCAGCCGATACATGTTCCGCGACGGCAAGGGCGACGACGGATCCGAGCCGCCCAACAACTGGCAGTCGATCTTCGGCGGCCCCGCGTGGAAGCGCGTCACCGAGAGCGACGGCTCACCGGGTCAGTGGTACCTCCACCTCTTCGACGAATCGCAGCCCGACTTCGACTGGGCGAGCGAAGACGTCCAGGAGGAGTTCCGCAGGATCCTGCGTTTCTGGCTCGACCGCGGCGTCGACGGCTTCCGCGTCGACGTGGCGCACGGCCTCGTCAAGCACGACGAACTCCCCGACTACACGCCGCCGGAGGATGCCGACTCGATGGGAGGCATCGAGCCTGTCCCCTACTGGGGCCAGGAGGGCGTGCACGAGGTGTATCGCGACTGGAGGAAGCTGCTCGAGTCGTACGACGGCGAGCGCGTGCTGTGTGCCGAAGCATGGATGCCGACGGTCGACGAGATCGCCCTCTGGGTGCGACCCGACGAGATGCACCAGGCATTCAACTTCGAGTACGTCATGAGCGAGTGGGATCCGGCCGTTCTCCGCCGCGTCATCACCGAGTCGCTCCGCGCCTTCCACGGGGTGGGAGCGCCCGCGACGTGGGTGCTGTCAAACCACGATGTGATCCGGCACGCGACGCGACTGTCCCTCGCATCCGACTTCCCGCAGGGCCACGGCATCGGCCCGAACTCACCGGGCCGCCCCGATCAGGCCGCCGGCCTGCGCCGCGCCCGCGCCGCGACGGCCGTCATGCTCGCGCTGCCGGGATCCGCCTACCTGTACCAGGGCGAAGAACTGGGGCTTCCCGAGGTCATCGACCTCCCCGACGAGGCCCGCCAGGATCCGACCTGGTTCCGCCTCGAGGGCGAGCGCTACGGCCGCGACGGCTGTCGCGTACCGATTCCCTGGGAGTCGGACCAGCCCGCGTACGGCTTCAGCGAGACGGGCGAGTCGTGGTTGCCGCAGCCAGACGACTGGGCGGCGTTCGCACGCGATCAGCAGATCGGCCGCGACGGTTCGACGCTCGAGTTCTACCGACGGCTCCTCCGCCTGCGCCGCGAGCTTGGCGTCGCGACAAGTGACCTCGAGTGGATCGAGGGCCTGCCGGAGCACACGCTCGCGTTCCGCGCAGGCGACGTCGCGGTCATCGCCAACTTCGGACAGGATCCGGTCGCACTTCCGGAGGACGCCGAGGTGCTCATCGCGAGCGGCGCGCTCGACGACGGCCGCATCCCGTACGACACGACCGCGTGGGTGCGCGGGGTCTGATCCGAACCACGTTCATGCACAACGACGCCAATTCTGCGCGCACACCGTCGACACGCCGGTCAGACATCACCCGCGGCACAGAATTGGCGTCGTCGTGCATCCCTCGACGATGTGAGTAGGAGATGATGCGTCTGTGAACATCGCCGAGGTCGCCCGCGCCGCGGGCGTGTCGAACGCGACCGTCTCGCGCGCCCTGTCGGGACGCGGATCCGTCTCGCCCGCCACGCGTGAGCGCGTCATCGAAGCCGCGAGCGAACTCGGTTACGTCGTCTCCCAGGCCGCATCGACGCTCGCGAGCGGACGCAACCGCAACGTCGGCCTCGTGCTGCCGTTCCTCGACAAGTGGTTCTTCACGCAGGTGCTCGCAGGCGCGCAGGAGCGCCTCATGCGGGCCGGCTACGACGTGACGCTCTACAACCTCGAGGGCGACGGCTTCGAGCGGCGTGAGGTGTTCTCGAACTTCCTCCTGCGCCGCCGGGTCGACGCCGTGATCGCCGTGTCGCTCGAGCTGTCCGAATCCGAGGTGACGCGTCTGCACGCCCTCGGCAAACCACTCGTCGGCGTCGGAGGCCCGATCGAGGGCGTGCGCACCCTCGCGATCGACGATGTGCGCGCGGCACGGCTCGCGACCGAGCATCTGCTGGGGCTCGGCCACACCCGCATCGCGCACATCGGCGGCGACACCGCGTACGACCTCGACTTCCACCTGCCGACGAAGAGGCGCCAGGGCTACGAGGAGGCGCTGTCGGCAGCGGGCATCCCCGCGGATCCGTCTCTCGTCGTCGGCGCCGACTTCACCGTGCCAGGCGGGTACCGCGCCGCGAAGCAGCTGCTCGGAGCACCCGCCGGCACGCGTCCGAGCGCAATATTCGCGGCCTCGGACGAGATGGCGTTCGGCGCGATCCTCGCCGCGCGCGACCTCGGGCTCGTCGTTCCCCAGGACGTCTCGGTCGCGGGCGTCGACGATCACGACATGGCCGAGTTCTTCGGGCTCACGACCATCGCCCACTTCCCGCGTCGTCAGGGCGCGCTCGCGGTCGACGTGCTCATGGCCGAACTCGAGCCGGGCGCGGTGGCGCCCGCCGACACGTCGATGCCGTTCGAGCTCGTCGTGCGGTCGTCGACGGCGCGCCCGCGGCCGGAATAGGCGGCTCATTTCCACAAGTCTTCGTCGAGTCCGCAGCCAATTGCAGCGGACTCGACGAAGACTTGTGGATTTGCGGGCCTCAGCCGACCGTCGACGCGCGTACCGTGAGCCTCGGCGCGAAGACGACCGTCTGGCGCGGAGCGCGAGGGGAGCGGATCCGCGCGAGCAGCAGCTCGACCGCGCGCCGCCCCATCTCGGCGGCCGGCTGCCTCACCGAGGTGAGGGGGACGGCCGCGACCTCCGCGAGCTGCGTATCGTCGTAGCCGACGACCGCGATGTCGTCCGGTACACGCACGCCGCCATCGACGAGCGCCCGGACGAGGCCCATCGCGAGGTGGTCGTTCGAGCAGATGATGGCGTCGGGGCGATCGGCCGGATCCGCTGCGGCGATGCGCGCGCCGAACTCGAGGCCCGAGGCCGGATCCGTACGCGCGAGTCGCTCGCCGGGCATGTCGAGCCCGGCAGCGGCGAGGGCCTCCCGCGCCCCGGCGCGGCGATCGCGCACCTGCGCGAGCTCGTCACGCTCGCCGAGGAACAGCACGCGGCGACGCCCCGTCGCGAGGAGGTGCTCCGCGGCGAGCCGTCCGCCCGCGACGTTGTCGAACGATGCCGAGGCGAGCTCACCCGCGTCGTCAATCGCGTCGACGAGGACGACGGGGATCCCCCGCCCGCGCAGCCGGCTCACCGGCGTGTGGGTGTCACTGAAGGGGGCGACGAGCGCGCCCTCGACCTGCACGCTCTCGAACAGTCCGAGATGATCGCGCTCCTGCGCCGCGTCGTCGTCGCTGTTCGCCGCGAGCACGCGCATGCCGGCATCCGAGGCGGCGTCCTCGGCGCCGGCGATAAGCGCACCGAAGAACGGGTTGGCGATGTTGATGACGGTCATGCCGATGAGCCCGCTGCGGCCCTGCCGCAGCTGCCGCGCCGCGGGCATGGGCGCGTATCCGAGGGTGTCGACCGAGGCGCGGACGCGCTGCCGCAGCGTCTCACTGACCTGCTCGGGCCGGTTGAGCGCATTCGAGACCGACGCGATCGAAACGCCCGCGTGCTCGGCGACATCGCGGATCCCGACGCGCTTCAGGGCCGGGCCACCCATCAGTGCACCAGTTCGCTTCCGCGCGCCGGCGCGTCCCCGTCGAGCCGAGCGATCCCGCGCAGCTGGCGCCCGACGTACGCCGCGATCCGCCGGGCGCCGCGTTCGTGGAAATGGGTGTCGTCGGTGAGACCCTCGGGCCAGTGCGGATGGGTGCCGGGTGCGAAGTGGCTGAGCAGCAGGGCGGATCCTTCGGGCCCCTCATCCTCATAGAGCCACGTCGTGAAGGCGGTGAGATCGATGAGGGGCGCGGCCAGCTCCTCCGCAAGATCGCGCACGGCGTTCGGATAGTCCCCGTGTGTCGGCGTCACGCGGTCGCCGTCGAACCAGCGACGCTCGCACGACGTGCACAGGACGGCCGTTGCCCCGCGCTCTCGCACCTCTCCGACCATGCGTGCGAGACGGTCGGTGTATCCGCCGCGCGCGTCGAGCAGGGCGGGATCCTTCTGGTCGTTGTGCCCGAACTGGATCACGACGGTGTCGCCGGCCTCGACCTCGCCGATCAGCTCGTCCCACGACGCGGCGAGGAACGACTCGGTCGTCGCGCCGCCGAAGGCGAGATTGCGCACGGGCGCGTCGACATGGGGAGCGAGATGCGACCCCCACCCCGACATGGGGTGCTCCTCGGGCGGGCACGCCGCGACAGTCGAGTCTCCGGCCAGGTGGTACGTCATCGTCTCCCTCTCATCGTCGAGTCGCCGCGCCGCAAGTCCACAAGTCTTCGTCGAGTCCGCAGCGAATTGCTGCGGACTCGACGAAGACTTGTGGATCCGTCAACACGGCATGATGGACATCATGCCTCAGCAAGCGCTTTCCCGCACGCGACTCGTCGTCGACGGGCAGAGGCCGGTTCGCACGATCCTCCGACTGCTCGCGCGTCGCCCCGGACGGATGGCGATCGCGCTGCTCGCCTTCGCGCTCAAAGAGATCCCCATGTGGGCGATGCCGGTGGTCACCGCGGCCATCGTCGACATCGTGGCCCTCGACGGCGAACTCGCCGCGATCTGGTGGTGGTTCGCACTGGCGGCGGCCCTGCTGCTGCAGAACTACCCCAACCACCTGCTCTACACGCGCATGTTCATGCGCGTCGTGCGCGACACCGGAGCCGATCTGCGCGGCGCCCTCGCCGAGCGCCTGCAGAGCCTGTCGATCGGATTCCACACGCGCACGAGCGCCTCGATCGTGCAGACGAAGGTCGTCCGCGATGTCGAGAACATCGAGCTCATGCTGCAGCAGGTGGCCCACCCGCTGCTCTCGGCGACGATGGTGCTCCTCGGCGCGATCGTGATGACGGCGGTCAAGGTGCCGGAGTTCCTCCCCGTCTACCTCCTCGCCGTGCCGCTCGCGATCGGCATCCGCTGGTTCTCGGCGCGTCGATCCCGCATCCACAACGAACGCTTCCGGCGCGAGGTCGAGGGATTCGCCGCCCGCGTCGGAGAGATGGCGTCGCTCATCCCGATCACGCGCGCGCACGGCCTCGAGCAGACCGCCGTCACGCGGGTCGAGTCGAGCGCCGAGGAGGTGCGACGCGTCGGACTCGTGCTCGACATGCTCAACGGGCGCATCGCCTCGATGTCGTGGGTCGCGATGCAGATGCTCGGCGTTCTCTGCCTCGTCCTGGCGGGCACCTTCGCCCTCACGGGGATCCTGCCGATCACGCCCGGCGAGGTCGTCATGCTCTCTGCGTACTTCACGCTGCTGACGCAGGGACTCACCCAGATCCTCATGCTCATCCCCGTCGCGACGCGCGGCCTCGAATCGGTGCGCTCGATCGCCGAGGTGCTCGAAGAACCCGATCTCGAGGAGAACGACGGACGCGAGCCGGTCGACGCCGTCACGGGCGCGATCGCGCTCGAACGCGTCTCGCACGTCTACCCCAACGCCGACGCACCCGCCATCGACGACGTCTCGCTCGACATCGCCCCCGGCGAGACGATCGCATTCGTCGGATCCAGCGGATCCGGCAAGTCGACGATGCTCAACCTCGTGCTCGGGTTCATCCGCCCGACGGCGGGGCGGATCCTCATCGACGGGCGCGACGCCCACGAGCTCGACCTGCGTTCCGTGCGCCGGCACGTCTCGGTCGTACCGCAGGAGTCGGTCCTGTTCGAAGGATCCATCCGCGACAACGTCGCCTACGGCCTCGAAGACGTGACCGACGAGCGGATCCGCCAGGCGCTCGTCGACGCGAACGCATGGGAATTCGTCTCCCAGCAGCCCGGAGGCTGGGACGCGGTTGTCGGCGAGCGCGGCGCGCGCCTGTCGGGCGGCCAGCGGCAGCGGCTCGCGATCGCGCGCGCCCTCGTGCGGGATCCGCGGATCCTGCTTCTCGACGAGGCGACGAGCGCCCTGGATCCGTCGTCCGAGGCCCTCGTGAAGGAGGCGCTCGAACGCCTGATGCGCGGGCGGACGACGCTCGTCGTCGCGCACCGCCTGTCGACGATCCGCGGCGCCGATCGCATCGTCGTCCTCGAGAATGGCCACATCGTCGAGCAGGGCCCGCACGACGAGCTGCTCGCACGCGACGGGCGCTACGCCGAGCTCCACCGCACACAGGCGGGGTGACGCGGCACCGCGCGGAAGTGGGGCGACGAGTCGGCACCGCGCGGAAGCGGGGCGACGACGCGGCGCCGCGCGCCCTATCGCCGGCGTCGCGCGGCGATCGCGCCGTCGACGCCGTAGGAGCCGCTGCCCGTGAACGCCAGGGCGAGACCCGCGGCGCCGAGGAGCGCGGCGAGCTCCCAGCCGCCCTCGGAGACGAACACGCCGAAGGGCGCGTGCACGAGGGCGATCGCGCCGATCATGTCGACCGCGAGCAGCACCCCGACGACGCGCTGGGCGAGTCCGAGCACGAGCATCGCGCCGCCGACGAGCTCGATCGCGATGACGACGACCGCCGCCACCTCGGGCAGGGGCACCCCCATGGATCCCAGCCATCCGGCGGTGCCGTCGAGGCCGTTCACGAGGATCTTCTGCAGCCCGTGAGCGATCGCGATCCCCCCGACGACGATGCGGAGGACGACGAGACCGATGTCGTTGAGGGCGCGGGAGGTCTTCTGCGACGGCATTCGGGGCCTTTCGGAGGGGTGTCTTCTTCGGATGCCGCCACCGGATCCCCGGCACGGCGACTTCGAGCGTACGAGAGCTCAGAGCCGCACAGGATCCGCTGAGGAAGCGCAGAGGATCCGCGCAGGCTCCGGCGTTCCGCGAGCCTCGTCATCACAACGCAGTCAATCTGACGACCTACGCCCGAGAACCCGGCTTCTCACACGCATCGGCGCGACATTGACTGCATTGTGTTGGCGGGCAGCGTGCTCACTCGCGCCGCCGCGATGACCCTGCGACACTGGCCGGATCAGCTGATGCCCCATACACTGTCGGCAAGCGCTTTCCCATATGTGAAGCAGAGGAGCCACATGCCCATTCGCGCCGCCGTCATCGGCACCGGTGCCATCTCCCGAGGCCAGCACCTCCCGAGCCTCGCCGCACTCGGCAACCTCGTCGAGGTCGTCGCCGTCGCCGACGTGAACGAGGAATCGGCCCGCAGCACGGCGGAGGAGTTCGGCATCCCCGCCGTCTACCCCGACATCCACGCGCTCCTCGCGGCCGAGAAGCCCGACCTCGTCACCCTCGCGACGCCGCCGATCGCGCACAAGGAGGCCGCGATCGCCGCCCTCGACGCGGGCGCCTGGGTGCTCTCTGAGAAGCCGCCGACCCTGTCGCTCGCCGAGTACGACGAGATCGCGGCGCACGAGGGCGAGAATGGGCCATACGCGTCGTACATCTTCCAGCACCGATTCGGATCCGCGGCCGTGCGCCTGCGCGAACTCATCGCGAACGGCGCGCTGGGGCGTCCTCTCGTCGCGCGCTGCGACACCCTCTGGTACCGGGATCCGGCCTACTTCGCCGTGCCGTGGCGCGGAAAGTGGGCAACGGAGGGCGGCGGCCCGACGATGGGCCACGGGATCCATCAGCTCGACATGCTCATGTCGCTGCTCGGCGAGTGGACCGACGTCTCGGCCGTCATGTCGACCCTCGCACGCGAGACCGACACCGAGGACGTGTCGATGGCGAGCGTGCGCTTCGCCTCGGGCGCGATGTGCTCGATCACGAACAGTCTGCTCTCACCGCGCGAGACGAGCCACGTGCGCATCGACTTCGAGCGTGCGACGGTCGAGGTCGAGCACCTGTACGGCTACGACAACTCGCACTGGACCTGGACGCCCGCACCCGGCGTCCCGGCCGATGAGGCGGCATCGTGGCTTCCCGACGACGACGTCTCGAGCGACTCCCACACCCCGCAGTTCGCGCAGCTCGTCGACAGCATGCACCGCGGCGAGCGACCGATCGCAAGCGGCGACGACGGGCGCCGCATCATGGAGCTCGCGGCCGGCATGTACAAGTCGGCGCTCAAGGGACGCTCCGTCGCGCGCGACGAGCTCTCGCCCGGCGATCCGTTCTATGCGTCGATGGCGGGCTCCGATCCCGAGGACGCGACCGCACGGATCCACGCAGGCACAATCCGATCCGCCCGCCCGGAGACCGCGCATGCCTGAGTTCGAGATCGCCGAGGATGCGACGGCCCTGGCCGTAACGGCGGGCGGCACCGAAATCGCGCGCTACGTGTTCGCGGACGACGCGCCGAGTTTCGAGGGGCCGAAGCCGTTCCTTCACCCGCTGCGCACGCTCACCGGCGCGCCCGTGACCGGATACCGCCCCTGGGATCATCGCTGGCACAAGGGCCTGCAGATGACCCTCACCGATGTGTCGGGCGAGAACTTCTGGGGCGGCAACACCTATGTGCACGGCGAGGGCTACATCCCCCTCGACAACGTCGGACGGATCCGCCACGACCGTTTCACGGGCGTCTCGGGCGGGTCGGCGGCGAGCGTCGACGAGGAGCTCACGTGGATCACGCAGGCGGGCGACGAGTGGCTCTCCGAGCGCCGCACCCACCTGTTTCACGGCCTCGACGCGGCGCGCGGCCTCTGGTCGCTCGACATCCGAACGACCCTCACCTCGATCGCCGATCGCGAGCTCGTGCTCGGCAGCCCGACGACGAACGGGCGCGAGAACGCCGGCTACTCGGGGCTCTTCCTGCGCCTCGTTCGCTCGTTCGCGGGCGGATCCGTCACGACGCCCGAGCACGCGGGCCTCGCGGGCGCCGAGGCGGACGCGGTGATGGGCACGGAGGCGCCCTGGCTCGCCTTCTCGGGCCAGCACGACGAGGTCGACGGCGGGGCGACGATCCTCGCGTTCGCCGGTTCGTCGTCGGGAGCACCCGCGATCCGCTGGTTCGTGCGTTCGGAGCCGTTCCCCGTGCTCGCGCCGTCTCCGACGTTCGCCGAGACGGTCACGCTCGCCCCGGGATCCACGCTTGAGCTCTCGCACCGCTTCGTCGTGATCGACCGGGTCTGCGCGCCGGACGAGATCGCGGAGCTCGCGTCCGAGCTCGCCCCCTGACGTCCCCGTCGATACACCTTCGATACACAACGACGCCAATTCTGTGCCGGCACCGGCCCAGTCCTGCGGAATCCTGCGGGTACTGGTCGACCCAGGCCCAGAATTGGCGTCGTTGTGCAGGTGGCCCCGGCGAGATCGGCACTTGTAAAACGTTTCGGAGTGCCTTACCGTATGTCGGGAAGCGCTTTCCCACAGCATGAGCGCTCACCCCCCGCAACGAAGCACGAGGAGTACGAACGCAATGAAGCCATCCCTCAGGCGCACCGCCTCGATCACCGCCGGAATCGGCGTCGCCTCGATCGCTCTCGCCGGCTGCTCCGCCGGCGGAGGCGGCGGCGAGTACGAGCCCGGCGACGAAGTAGAGCTCACCTTCACGTGGTGGGGCAACGACGACCGCGCCCAGCGGTACCAGGCGCTCATCGACGCCTTCAACGAGGAGTACCCGAACATCACCGTCAACGGGTCGTTCACCGACTTCCCCGCGTACTGGGAGAAGCGCCAGACCGAGGCCGCCGGTGGCGGCCTGCCCGATGTGTGGCAGTTCTCGGACACGTACCTGCGCCAGTACGCGCAGAACAACCTCCTCGCCGACCTCAGCCAGTACAGCGAGTACGTCACCACCGACGCGATCGATGAGGGGCTCCTCGGCACGGGCCAGCTCGACGGCGCGCAGTACTCGCTGCCGATCGGCTACAGCACCTGGTCGGTGTTCCTCAACGACGACATCCTCGCCGAGTACGGCATCGAACCGTACGAGGGCAGCACGAGCTACGAGGAGTACTCGGAGTGGATGGCCGGCGTCACCGAGGCGACGGGCGGCGAGGTCTACGGCGGCACCGACTACACGCAGCGCATCCAGAACTTCGAGATGGTGCTGCGCGCCGAGGGCGGCAATCTGTTCACGGAGGACGGTGAGCTCGGCTTCACGAAGGAGCAGCTCGCGGACTTCTGGGAGAGCGGAGCGGATGACCGAGACGGCGTCGTCGTCCCCCAGCAGGCACTCGAAGAGATCAACCCCGTGTCGGGCTTCGGCGCGAACCTGACGGCGAGCGAGGCGAGCTGGAGCAACTTCATCGCCTCGTACCTCGGCGACTCGGGCGCCGAGAGCATCTCGATCGTCGCGCCGCCGACGGGCGCCGAGGGATCCCAGGACCTGTACCGCCAGGCGGGACTGCAGATGGCCGTCTCCGAGTCGAGCGACCACCCCGAGGCGGCCGCGATCTTCCTCGACTACGTGATCAACAGCCCCGAGGCGGGCGAGATCTTCGGCACCTCGGTCGGATTCCCCGCATCCGAGACGAAGCTCGCGGGCGCGAGCCTGGAGGGGCCGGACCAGCAGGTCGCAGACTTCCTCGCCTCCGTCGAGGACCGCATCGGCGATGCGCCCCCCGCACCCGTCGAGGGCTACGGCTCGCTCGAGCAGACGTTCTGGGACCTCGGCAAGGAGCTCGGCCTCGGCACGACGAACGTGGACGACGCAGTCGAGCTGTTCTTCAGCGAAGCCGCCGTCATCCTCGACTGACGATGCCCGCCGACCCCGCGTCACGGTTCGACAACGACGCGGGGTCGGCGCCACTTCCCCCTTGTGAATCGTTTCGGAACGCGCGTACGATGCTCGGCAAGCGCTTTCCCTGGCGCCGCTCGGTCCACGACGGATCGGGCTCGGACGAAGACGTTCTGAGAGGACACCGATGTTCCGCAAGACCACATTCCTCGCCGCGGCGGCCGTGACGGTCGCTGGCGGCCTCGTGCTGACGAGCTGCTCGGGCGGCGCCGAAGGCGGCTCCGACGGGTACGATCCCGAAGAGGAAATCACCCTCAACTTCACGTTCTGGGGCAACGACGTCCGCGCCGACCTCTACGACGAGATGTTCGACCGCTTCACCGAGGAGCACCCGAACATCACCATCAACAGCTCCTTCCTCGACTTCCCGGCCTACTGGGAGAAGCGGCAGACCGAGGCCGCGGGCGGCGGCCTGCCCGATGTGATGCAGTTCGACTACTCGTACCTGCGCCAGTACGCCGAGAACGACCTTCTGCTCGACCTCGCCCCGCATCTCGGCGAGGAGATCAGCGACGAGTCGCTCTCGAACGAGATCCTCTCGATCGGAGAGGTCGCGGGGGGCACCTACGGCATCCCCACCTCGACGAACGCGTGGGGCCTGTTCAGCAACCCGAAGCTGCTCGACACCGTCGGTGTGGAGGACTTCGAGGGCGGCACCTACGACGAGTACAGCCAGTGGATCGTCGATGCCACCCAGACCGCCCGCGACAACGGGCATGAGGTGTGGGGCGCGAGCGACTGGACCGGCCGCATCCAGCTGTTCGAGCTGCAGCAGCGCGCGAAGGGCGAGGACCTCTTCACCGACGAGGGCGAGCCGAACTTCACGGAGGACGATCTGCGGGCGTTCTGGGAGCAGGGCTCCGAGATCCGCGAAGAGGGTTCCTTCCCGGCGAAGGAGGCCGAGGAGGTCTTCCCGCTCGGCGGCTTCGACACGGCGCAGGTGCTCAGCGAGGGCACGTGGGACAACTTCGGCGCCGGCTACCTCGGCAACCTCGGCGAGGACTACACCGAGCTCACGCTCCAGGCCCCGCCGATCCTCGAGGAGGGCGCGAAGGATCTGTACCTGAAGCCGTCAATGCTGCACTCTGTGGCCGCGACGACCGAGCACCCCGAGGCGTCGGCGATGCTCGTCGACTTCCTCATCAACTCCGAGGACTCGGGCGAGGTGTTCGGCACCAACCGCGGCCTGCCCGCCTCGTCCGTCGCCCTCGAGGCGGCCTCGCTCGACGAGCTGAGCACGCAGGTCAAGGACTACGAGGCGTCCATCCAGGACCGCCTCGGCGACGCCCCGCCCGTTCCGGTCGTCGGCTACGGCGCCATCGAAGAAGAGTTCCGCCAGATCGGCATCGAGCTCGGATTCGGCACCCTTACGGTCGACGAGGCGGTCGACCGCTTCTTCACCGAGATGAACGTCACTCTCAAGTAACGACACGACGGGTGGGCGAGGCCCGAACCTCGCCCACCCCCACCGATCGGGAGATCATGAGCACGACTGACACGAGAAGGGTCGTCACCGCCGATAACGGCAGGCGATCGAAGCGGGCGCGCCCAGTCGCCACGCCGGCACAAAAGAGGAAGCACCTGCGGGAGACCCTCGCCGGTTACACATTCCTGCTGCCCTGGCTGATCGGCTTCCTCGGGCTGACGCTCGGTCCGATGGCGTACTCGCTGTACCTGTCGTTCACGTCGTACGACCTCTTCAGCGCTCCTGAGTGGGTCGGCCTCGAGAACTACGTGCGACTGTTCACCGACGACCCGCAATTCGTGCAGTCGGCGATGATCACCCTCGTCTACGTGTTCATCGGCACCCCGATCAAGCTCGCCGCGGCGCTCGCGATCGCGCTGCTGCTGAACTACCGCGACCGGGGCGCGGCCTTCTTCCGCTCGGCGTTCTACGCCCCGAGCCTCATCGGCGTCTCCGTCTCGGTCGCGATCGTGTGGCGCGCGATGTTCAACACCGATGGCCCCGTCGACAACACGCTGTCCTTCTTCGGCATCGAGCTCGGCGGCTGGATCGGCATCCCCAGCCTCGTCGTCCCCATGATGATCCTCCTCGCCGTCTGGCAGTTCGGCGCGACGATGGTGATCTTCCTCGCCGGCCTCAAGCAGGTTCCCCAGGAGCTCTACGAGGCGGCTGAGATGGACGGCGCCGGCGCCCTGCGCCGCTTCAAGACCGTCACGATCCCGATGCTCTCGCCCGTGGTGTTCTTCAACCTGCTGCTCGAGCTCGTCGGCGCCTTCCAGGTCTTCGCCTCGGCGTACATCATCTCCAACGGCACGGGCGGCCCGGCCGGCATGACGAACTTCATCACCCTCTACCTCTACAAGCGCGGCTTCACCGACACGCAGATGGGCTACGCCTCCGCGATCGCGTGGATCGTCATGATCGTCGTCGCGATCGTCGCCGTCGTCCTGTTCCGCACCCAGAAGTCCTGGGTCCACTACTCGGGAGATGACCGATGACCTCCACCGCCATCGTCACAACGGGAACCACCCCGCCGCGGAAGAAGATGACGCGCCGCGGCTGGCAGACCGTGATCTGGTTTGTCGTTCTGCTGGCTATCACCGCGATCGTGATCTACCCGCTGATCTGGCTCTTCGCCTCGACGTTCAAGCCCAATGCCGAGTTCGGCCAGAACCAGGGACTTATCCCCTGGGAGCCGACTCTCGCCAACTACACCACCGTGTCCGAAGGCATCGGCGGCGTGCCGATGTGGCGCTTCTTCGCGAACTCCACGATCCTCGCCGTCTCGGCCGTCATCGGCACCGTGATGTCGTCCGCCCTCGCCGCATACGCGTTCGCGCGGATCAAGTTCAAGGGCCTCGGCATTCTGTTCGCCGCGATGATCGGCACGTTGCTGCTGCCCGTGCACGTCGTGATCATCCCGCAGTACATCTGGTTCAACAAGCTCGGCTTCGTCGATACCTTCGTGCCGCTGATCCTGCCGAAGTTCCTCGCGACCGAGGCGTTCTTCGTCTTCCTCATGGTGCAGTTCATCCGCAATCTGCCCCGCGATATGGATGAAGCCGCGCGGATCGACGGCGCCGGCCACGCCCGGATCTTCTGGTCGATCATCGTGCCGCTGATCAAGCCCGCCCTCATCACGAGCGCGATCTTCACGTTCATCTGGACGTGGAACGACTTCCTCCCGCCGCTGCTGTACCTCAACAGCCCCGAGAACTACCCGCTCCCGATCGCTCTGCGTCTCTACAACGACCAGACGTCGACGAGCGACTACGGGGCCACCGTGACCGCGTCGTTCGTCGCCCTGATCCCGGTGCTGCTGTTCTTCATCGTGTTCCAGCGCTTCCTGGTCAATGGCGTCGCGACGCAGGGCCTGAAGGGCTGACCGTGGGCAGGGCGGAACGCGCCGCGCGCCGCGCGGCGGCCTCGGGTTCCGGGCCGACGCGCGATGCGCCGGCGCGGAACCCCGGGGCGACGGGCGCGTTCGCCCTGTTCGGCGAAGCGCTCCTCGTGGGGATCCTCGTCACCGCGGCGGGCCTGCTCGTCGTGACGCTCCCCGCAGCTCTGGCCGCCGGGATCCGCCACCTGCGCCGCTTCGTGCGCGGCGACGGATCCCCGCTCGAGGCGTTCTGGCGCGATCTGCTGCGCGCGCTGCCGACCGGACTGATCGTCGGCGTCGCGGCCGCGGCGATCGCCGGGATCCTCGCGCTCGACATCGCGCTCGCGGGATCCGGCGCCCTGCCCGGCGGCGGCGCGATCGCCGCGGCGGGCTGGCTCGTCGCGGGCCTCGCCGGCGGCGCGCTGCTGCTCGCGTGCGCGTCGTGGGATCCGGACGCCGGCTGGTCGGGCGCGCTCCGCGCGATCCCCGGCGCCGTGTCGGCGGATCCGGCCGGCGCGATCTACCACGTCGTCGCGGCGGCCTTCGTCGGCCTCGCGGCGTGGATGCTGATCCCGCTCACGATCCCCGCGCTCGGCTGCGCCGCCCTCGCGGCGGTGGCCGTCCCGGCCCGCGCCCGATCGGGTCGCCAGAAAACGTCAGTAGACCGCCACCCGCACTAGCGATTCGTGGCGACCCAGTTCTGCGCGCACGGTGCTGCGCGCACGAAGGGTCGCCAAAAAAGTACAACGAGGGCCGGGGCGCACTAGCGATTTCTGGCGACCCAATCTCGATCGAGGAGACCCCATGCTGTATGGAGCCGACTACAACCCCGACCAGTGGCCCGAGGACGTCTGGCCCGAGGACGTCGCGCTCATGCGAGAGGCCGGCGTCACGACCGTGAGCCTCGGGATCTTCTCGTGGTCGCGCCTCCAGCCCTCCGCCGACACGTGGGACTTCGCCTGGCTCGACCGCATCATCGATCTGCTGCATTCCGGCGGGATCGGCGTGAACCTCGCCACCGCGACCGCCTCCGCGCCGCCGTGGATGACGACCGCGCACCCCGACATCCTCGCGGCGGATGAGAACGGATCCCCGTACTGGCACGGATCCCGACAGCACCACTCCCCTGCGTCGCCCACGTGGCGCCGGCTCGCCGTCGAGCTCGTGCGCCGCCTCGCCGAGCGCTACGGCGACCACCCGGGCGTCGTCATGTGGCACGTCGACAACGAGCTCGGCTGCCACCTGAACGAGGACTTCTCCGACGCCGCGCGCGACGCGTTCCGCGTCTGGCTCGAGAAGCGCTACGGATCGGTCGACGCCCTCAACGACGCCTGGGGCACCGCGTTCTGGTCGCAGCGATACGGATCCCTCGACGAGGTGTTCCCGCCGCGGAACGCCCCCTTCATCCGCAACCCCTCACAGGTGCTCGATTACAAGCGCTTCATGTCCGACACGTGGCTCGACGTCTTCCTCGACCAGAAGCGGATCATCCGCGAGGCGGGTGCGACACAGCCCATCTCGACGAACATGATGGGTGCGTTCCCGCCCGCCGACTACGCCTCGTGGGCGCCGCACATCGACGTCATCACCGACGATTGCTACCCCGATCCCCTGGATCCGCAGCGCCGGTTCACGACCGCGTTCCAGCGCGATCTCGTGCGCTCGCTCAAGCGCGGCACGCCGTGGATCCTCATGGAGCAGGCGACCGATGCCGTCAACTGGCGCCCGTCGAATCCGTCGAAGATGCCCGGTCAGCTCGCCGCTGAGACCGCCCAGTCGATCGGCCGCGGCGCCGACGGGATCATGTTCTTCCAGTGGCGGCAGTCGCGCGCGGGCGCCGAGAAGTTCCACTCGGCGATGGTGCCGCAGGCCGGAAGGCGCACCCGCACCTGGAAGGAGACCGTCGCTCTCGGCGAGCGGCTCTCGGCGCTGCCGGAGCTCCCGACGCCCGCGGACGATGCACCCGTCGCGCTCGTGTTCGACTGGGAGAACTGGTGGGCCGTCGAGGGCGAGGGCCACCCGACGCGACTCGACTACCTGCAGCTCGTGCGCGACTGGCACGCGGCGCTCGTACGTCGCGGCGTCATGGTCGACATCGTTCCGCCAGAGAAGGTCGACTCTCGCTACCGCCTCGCGATCGCGCCGTTCCTGTACCTGCTGCGCTCCGCCGGGGCCGCGGCGCTGACGTCGTTCGTCGACGCGGGCGGCGTGCTCGCCGCCGGGCCGTTCACCGACATCGTCGACGACAACGACCGCTTCCGCGACGGCGGATTCCTCACGCAGCTCGGGCCCACACTCGGCGTCGCGTTCGAGGACTTCCGCGCCCTCGTCCCGCCGGCGCGCGAGGTCGTCGCCGAGCGCGCGGGCGAGGAGGGATCCGCGTCCGCCGCACGCAACGACCCGCGCGCGCACGTCGCCTTCGACGGCCGGCTCCGCGGATCCGGCACCGTCGTCGCGGAGGCCGTCTGGGCCGACGACGCCGAGGCCGTCGCGACGTTCACGGCCGGGCCGTCCGAGGGGCGGCCCGCGATCACGCGCCGCGCGCACGGATCCGGAGCCGCCTGGTACCTCGCGACGATGCCCGCGCCCGACTCGCTCGACGGCGTTCTGGGGGCGCTGCTCGACGACGCCGGCGTCGCGGGCGAGGTCGGCGAGATCCCCGCGGATGTCGAGGTCGCCCGGCGCGGCGAACTGCTGACGATCATCAACCACGGCACGGAGCCCGCGACGGTGACGGCGCCGGGAGCCCTCCTCGAGTCGGGCGAGCCTTTCGGCACCCGCTCCCTGGATCCGCAGGGCTTCGTCTTCGCGCTCGCGCCGCGGGAGGGCGCGTGAGCGCCGCGTTCGATCTCGTCCGCGCGCACGTGGCGGAGGGCCGCCTACCCGCGGCCGTGCTCGGTGTCGCGACGGCAGACGGCGTCGTCGACCTCGACGCGTGGGGCGGGACGGACGGCCGCGCCGCCCGCACGGACGATCATTTCCGGCTCTTCTCGATCACGAAGCCGCTCGTCGGCCTCGCCGCCGCGCGGGCCGTCGAGCGCGGGCTCCTCACACCCCTCACGCGCCTGACCGAGGCCGTACCCGAGTTCGGCGCGGGGCGCGACGACGTCGCCGAGCTGCGCCACCTCGTCAGCCACACCTCCGGCATCATCGAGCCGCCTCTCGACGCTCCCGCGGGTCTCGCGGCGGCGCTGCGGACGCCCGGGCGCGACTTCGCGGCCGGATCCGCCTCCCGCTACTCCTCCGTGGCGTTCGAGGGCGTCGCCGAACTCATCCGGCACGCGACGGGCCGCTCCTGGGAAGACGAGGTCGCGGATCTCGCCCGCGCGGCGGGCGCCGACGGGCTGACGCTCGACGAGGCCGCGGATCCGCACCCCGTCGTCGACGCAGCCGAACAGGGCCTCGACATCGACCGCCTCGCGGCGCTCCGGCACCCCGGCGCGGGGCTGCTCGGCCGCGCCGAGGATCTGCTCCGGATCGGCTCGGCGCTCCTCCGCGACGGCGGCAACATCGTGCGCCCCGCGACGTTGCAGATGATGCGCCGACCGCTCACGGGCGACATCCCGCGCCTCGATCCGTACCCCGCCGAGCGCGGCCAGGACTGGGGCTTCGCCTGGAACCTGCGCACGCGCGCGCCCGGCCTCATCGACCGCGATGTGTACGGCCACGGCGGCTGGTCGGGGACGGAGTTCTGGATCCACCCGACGGCCGGGATCGCGTGGGTCCTGCTGACGAATCGGGCCGTACGGCCGGGCGTCGACCTCGACGCGATCGCCAACGCCATCGTGTCGGGGGCGTAGGGCTCACCCGCCCGTCGCGACGCGGAGCGTCAGCACCTCGAAGGGCCGCAGCGCGACGTCGGCCCCGCTCTCGTCGGCCCCGACGAGCGCCCCGGTGCCGTCGGCGAGCGGATCCTCGACGAGGTCGCACTCCCTCACCGACGCGGCGTCGAATCCCCAGACGAGTCGCGCCGAGGTGCGCGCGCCGCGATGCTCGTGCACGCGCACGATGACGTCGCCGGACCGGTCGGCCGCGAGCTTGACCGCCGAGACGATCGCCGAGGTGTCGCCGGTGGTGCGAACGAGGGCCTCGGGCACGGATCCGCCGACGAGCTCGCGCAGCGGCGCGCCCACCCGCATCCCCCACGCGGCTGCATCGACGGTCGTCGCCGCCGGCGCGATCACGGAGACGAACTCGTGCTCGCCCTGATCGGCGCCGGGATCCGGGAAGGTCGGCGCCCGCAGCAGCGATTGCCGGATCGTCGTGATCACGCGCCCGTCGACGCTCGCGCGACGCGCGTCGTGGCCGTACATGCCGTCATTGACGATGGCGGCGCCGAATCCGGGCTCGCCGACGTGCACCCAGCGATGCGCGCACGACTCGTCCTGCGCCGCATCCCACGGCGTGTTGTCGTGCAGCGCGCGCCGCACGTGGCCGAACTGCGTCTCGAACGCGGCGTCGTGCGCGTGCACGTCGAGCGGGAAGGCGATCTTCAGCAGCCGTCGCCGCTCGCGCCAGCAGACGGTCGTGCGGATCCGCACGGCACCGCCCGTGGGATCCAGCGATATCCGCTGGCTGATGCGGCTGTCGCCGTGGACGAGATCGACGACGACCGTGTCGCCCTCGCGTCGCGCGGCGCCCGTCAGGGTCGTCGTCGCGAGGCGGTACGAACGGTCGAGATCCCACGCGTCCCAGCGCGCAGGCGCATCGACGTGCACCTGTAGGATCCCGGCCGGGTGGCCGGGCGCGAGGAGGTCGCGTCCGGAGCGACGGTCGACGATGCTCGTGATCGCGCCGCCGGCCGCGATCCGCACGTCGAGGGTGTCGGAGGTGAGGCGGAAGCCGTCGGATCCAGCCGATACGTCGACGTCGGCGCCTGCCGTGGGGACGCCGCCGGCGAGCGCAGGCACGCCCGCGTGGGCGACGGGCGCGGGGTTCACGGTGATCCGCTGCTCGCCCTCGCCCGTGAGAGCCCGCAGCGCGTCGCGGATGATCCGCTCGAGCGCCTCGGCGACGCGCGCGTGCGCGCGCTCGGCCTCACGATGCACCCACGCGATCGCGCTGCCGGGGAGGATGTCGTGGAACTGCAGGAGCAGAACCTCGCGCCACAGCTCGTCGAGATCATCGTGCGGATACGCCGCGCCCGCGCGCAGCGCGGCCGCCGCGCACCACAGCTCGGCCTCGACGAGGAGGCTCTCGCAGCGCCGGTTTCCGCGCTTGGTGCGCGACTGCGAGCTGAGGGTGCCGCGGTGGAACTGCAGGTGCATTTCGCCCGACCAGACGGGAGCATCGCGGTACTCGGCTTCGGCGGCCACGAAGAAGTCGCGCGGCGTGCCGATCTCGACCCGCGGGGATCCCTCGAGGTCGGCCTGCAGCCGCGCCGCCTCGGTCATCTCGCGCGTCGGACCGCCGCCGCCGTCGCCGTATCCGTACGGCATGAGCGACATCGTCGCGCCGCCGTGGTCGGCGAATTCGCGCACGCTGCGGGCAAGCTCGACGGGGCGCATATCGCCCGAGTAGGTGTTGTTCGGCGGGAAGTGCGTGAAGATCTGCGTGCCGTCGATGCCCTCCCAGCGGAACGAGTGGTGGGGCATCTTCGTCGTGTCGTTCCAGCACATCTTCTGCGTGAAGAACCACCGGATCCCGGCGCGGCGGAGGATCTGCGGAAGCGCGCCCGGATAGCCGAACGAGTCGGGCAGCCACCCCACCTCGCTGCGCACGCCGAACTCGTCCTGGAAGAACCGCGTCCCGTACAGCAGCTGGCGGGCGAGCGACTCCCCCGACGGCATGTTCACGTCGGACTCGACCCACATCCCGCCGACGGGCACAAACCGTCCCTCGGCGACGCGCGCGCGGATCCGTTCGAACAGCTCGGGATCGGCCTCCTTCACCCACGCGAAGTGCTGCGCGGACGAGCTGACGAAGACGAGCTCCGGGTCATCATCCATGTGTGCGAGGACGTTCGCATAGGTGCGCGTGACCTTGCGCACCGTCTCACGGCTCGGCCAGAGCCACGCCGAGTCGATGTGCGCGTGCCCCGTCGCGGTGATCCGGTGCGCGGATCCCACGGCGGGCGAGGCGAGGACCGGCGCGAGGATCTCGCGAGCGGCCGCCGCCGCGGATCCGGGCGCGTCGGGATCGATCGCGTACAGCGCGCGTTCGAGGGCGTCGAGGATCTGCGCACGGCGCGGATCCGACTCGGCCAGCTCACCAGCGAGCCCGCGCAGAACCGTCGCCTCGCGCAGCAGCCGCTCGGTCTCGGCATCGATCGATCGCAGCTCAACCGCGCCGAGCCGGTAGAGCGGCCCGTCTCCGGCCGTCGCGGGGTCGCCGGCGGGCGTCGCCGCGAAGGCGAGCGGGCTTCCGAAGTCGTCGCCGCCCGAGAGATCGGGGTTCGACGCCGCCTCGACGAAGAACTCGAACGCCTCGCCGGGGGCTGCGACGATCGGCACGTGGTGGTTTCGGGGTTCGAGGCCCTTGACCGCGGTGCCGTCGGGCCGGCGCACGAGCCCCTCGCACTGGAAGCCCGGCTTCGCGCCGTTGAAGCCCAGATCGATCGACGCCTCGACGCGCGCCGCGCCCGCCCAGCTCTCCGGCACGGATCCGCGCACCCGCAGCCACGTCGTGCCCCACGGCGCGCCCCACGCATCGCCCGGCGCGGCGGGAGCGAACTCGGCGTCCCGCCGCATCCGGTCGAACGCGATGGGCTCGCCCGGTACCTCCCACGCCGCGATCTCGAGCGGAACGCGTTCGGCGACGACGCCCCGCGGCAGAAACTCCGCGAGGAATCGGTCGATACGGTCGAGCGCGAGACGCGGCGCGTGGTGCACGTCAGTCCTTCAATCCGGCGTTGATGTTCGACGAGGTGATGTACCGCTGGAAGACCAGGTACAGCGCGACGAGCGGGATCATCGAGAGAACCGACGCCGAGAGCAGGATGCTCCATTCGATGTTCTCGGCGCCGACGAGCGACCGCAGCGCGATCTGCAGGGTGTAGTTCTGCGGATCCCCCAGCACGATCAGCGGCAGGATGTAGTCGTTCCAGCGCCACTGGAACGACACGATCGCGAGGGTGAGCATGATGGGTCGGGCCAGCGGCATCATGATCCGGAAGAAGATCCCGTACTCGCTCGCGCCGTCGATGCGCGCCGCCTGCAGCAGCTCGTCGGGTACCGAGACGAAGAACTGCCGGAACATGAACACGCCCGTCGGCGTGACGATCGTCGGGATGATGACGCCGAGGAGCGAGTTGTAGAGCCCGAGATCACGGATCACGATGAACAGCGGGTTCAGGATCACCTCGCCCGGGAGCATCGTCATCGACAGGATGCACAGGCCGAGAACGTTGAGCCACGGATTGCGGTACTTCGCGAGGGCGTACCCCGTCGTCGCGCAGAGGAACACGGTCACGACGGTCGACACGGTCGCGACGATCGCGCTGTTGGCGAGGTAGCGGAAGAAGTCGAGCCGCTCGAACGCCTGCGAATATCCGTCGAGGGTCCACTCGCGCGGCAGGAACGACAGCGGGTAGCTGAACAGCTCGCTGCCCGGCTTGAACGACGACAGCAGGAACCACAGCAAGGGGAACGCCATGAGCACGGCGAGCACCCAGAGGAAGGTCGTCGGCATCACCGCGCGGCGCCAGCGCCCCGTGGCGCGTCGGCGCGGCCGCGATCCGCCTCCCGGCACCGTGACGGCGTATGTGCTCTTCGTCGGCGGGGCGATCACCATGCGTTGCTCCTTCGGCTCACCCAGAGCTGCATGATCGCGATGATCATCAGCACCACGAGCAGGACCATCGACGCCGCGCTGGCGTATCCGATCTCCGAGCTCTCGAATCCGGTCTCGTAGATGTACTGCACGATGAGGCGGTTGCGCGTGCCCGGCCCTCCATCGTTGAGCGCCTGGATCATCGCGAACTCCTTCATCTGCGACAGCGTCGACAGGAGGATCACGAGGACCGATGTCGGCGCGATGCTCGGAAGGGTGATGTGCCAGAAGCGCTGCCAGCCGTTCGCGCCGTCGAGCTCCGCGGCCTCGTAGTACGACTGCGGCACGTTGTTGAGGGCGGCGATAAACAGAAGCATGTTGAAGGCGGCGCCCGCCCATCCCGATGCGACGATCACGACGAGCAGGGACAGATCGGCGTTCGACGACCAGGGCAGGCCACCGCCCCCGACGAGGCCGATGAGGTAGTTGACGAAGCCGAAGCTCTCGCCGAACATCCACCGCCAGATGACGCCCGTGACGATCGGCGACACGAGCCACGGCAGGAAGAAGATGATGCGCGCCGCCGTCTTCCCCTTGGATCCCACCGCGTTCAGCGCCACCGCCATCGCGAGCGAGAGGCAGTACCCGAGCGGCACCGAGAACAGGGCGTAGACGAGGGTGCGGCCGAGAGCGCCGTAGAAGTCGGGATCCCGCAGCAGCGCGGAGTAGTTGTCGAGGCCGACGAACTCGGCGTCACCCCAGCCGCGGTAGTCGGTCAGCGAGTACGACAGGCCGAGCACGCCGGGCCAGAGGAAGAACAGCGCGAACAGCACCGCGGTGCCGACCGTGAACAGGAACGGAGCCGTGCGGTATCGACCGAAGGCACGTCGGCGTCGGCGCCGCCGCGGGGCGGGCGCCCCCGCGCGTGCGGGGGCGCCCTGTGCAAGGAGGGAAGTCATCTGGCGCCGGCCGATCAATCGCTCATCTGCGCCGTCGACGCCTCGTTCACGGCGGCGACGGCCTCGTCGAGGCTGGTCTCCCCGTTGAGGTAGCGCACCATCTCGTCTTCGAGCGGCTCGGAGTCGATCGCACGGCCGAGGTAGCCGTTGATGAGACCGTCGGTCGTCTGCACGGCCGAGATGGGCGGCGACGCCGCGATCTCGTCGTTGTAGAGCTCGAACGCCTCCGCGTCCGCCTCGTACTCGATCTCCATGCCCTCGACGGCGGGCAGGCAGCCCGACACCTCGCAGTAGTCGCGGTAGTGCTCTTCCGAGTACATCCACTCGATGAAGTCGCGGGTCTCTTCCTCGACGCCGCTGCCATCGAAGGCGACGATCCAGCTGGCAGCGCCGTAGTTGGTGGCGCGCACCGGCTGCTGCGGGAGGGGAACAGACGCCCACTCGAAGTCGGCGATGTTGTCCTGGAAGTCGGCGATCTGCCAGACACCCGACATGTACGCCGCGACGCGGCCGCTCTTGAAGGTCGCGCTCGGGTCGTCGCCGGCTCCCCACACGGCCGCGGGCATGAAGCCCGAGTCGTGCATGCCCTTGAAGTACTCGAACGCCTCGGCGCCCTCGTCGTCGAGCGCCCAGCTTCCGTCTGCCTGCTCGGTCACGCCCTGGCTGCCGAACTCGAACAGGAACGAGCGCAGGCGGTGCGCCGAGCGGTCCATGACGGCGCCGTACTCGGCGTCGGTGCTCTCCACGACCTCGTTCGCGCGGTCGACGAACTCATCCCAGGTCCATTCCTCGTCGATCGAGGTCGGGTAGGCGACGCCGGCCTCGTCCCAGAGCGAGGTGTTGAGGAACATGCCGACGGCGGTCAGGGTCGTCGGCAGCGCCTTGACCTTGTCGTCCGTCGGATCCGCGACGCTGAGCGTGTCGATGATGTTCGCACCCGCGAAGACGTCCGTCAGGTCGAGGAGGCGATCGGTCCAGGCCGGATCCGTCGACGGCGACGCGGCGAGCGCGGGAACGTCGTTCGCCTGCGCAGCCGTGCGCAGCCGCGTGCGCAGATCGGCGTTGGGCACCTCGACGACATCGACGCGCACGCCCGTCTCTTCGTAGTACTGCTCGGCGAGCATCGCGTATCCGCCGCCCTGATTCACATCGCCCGACTGGACGAACTCGAGGACGACCTCGCCATCGCCGGCATCGCCCGAGCAGCCGGCGAGGAGCAGGCCTCCCACCGCGGCACCGGCGACGGCCGCCGTGCGGAATGTGCGTGAACGGTTCATGATTGGCATCCGATCTCGCGTTCCCCATCGAACGCGCTGACTGTATGGGGGATGGGACTCAGGACTCCCATGTCGCTTTGTCAGGACATCCTGTCGTCGATACCGTAGCCGCGTCGACTCGATTCGGCAAGCGCTTACCCGCTCCCCGGCTCCCGGTAGGATCGCCCTCGTGCCTCGCTGACGAGAAGGAGCCCCATGCAGATCGCCCGCACGTCCCCCGGTGAGGGAAGCCTGCCGCCTCGCGCACGGCTCCACTCCGATGCCCCCGCTCAGTCGCTCGACGGCACCTGGCGCTTCCGCGTGCACCCCGCGCTGCGCGCCGCGCCGACGGGAGCCTGGGACGACACCGACGTCTCGAGCTGGGACACCATCGAAGTACCGGGGCACTGGAACCTCCAGGGGCACGGATCCCCCGCGTACTCGAACGTGCAGATGCCGTTCCCCCTCGATCCGCCGCACCCGCCGGACGACAACCCGATCGGCGACCACGTCCTCGACCTCGACGCGGATCCGGCGCTTCTCGCCTACCCCCGGCAGATCCTCCGATTCGACGGGGTCGAGTCGGCCGCGGAGGTGCGCCTCAACGGCGTCGACCTCGGCTCGACGCGCGGCAGCCGACTCACGCACGAGTTCGACGTCACGGACATTCTCCGGCCCGGCGCCAACCGCCTCGCCGTGCGCGTCGCGCAGTTCAGCGACGCCACGTACCTCGAAGACCAGGACATGTGGTGGCTGCCGGGGATCTTCCGCAGCGTCACGCTCCTCGCGCGGCCCGCGGGCGGGATCCGCGATGCCTTCGTCCACGCCGACCTCGATCCAGCGACCGGGCGCGGATCCCTCCGGATCGACGTCGAGGCCGACGCGCCCGCGCGGATCCGGATCGCCGAGCTCGGAATCGATGAGGAGGCAGGCGACACGATCGACGCCGGCGCCGTCGAGCCGTGGTCGGCGGAAGCCCCGCGGCTCTACGACGCGGAGCTGTCCACGGCGTCCGAGACCGTCCGGCTGCGGATCGGATTCCGCCGCGTCGAGGTGCGGGAGACGCAGATCCTCGTGAACGGCGCCCCGATCATGCTGCGCGGCGTGAACCGCCACGAGCACCACCCCGAGCGCGGGCGCGTGTTCGACGCCGCTTTCGTGCGCGACGAGCTGCTGCTCATGAAGCGCCACGGCATCAACGCCGTCCGCACCTCGCACTACCCGCCCCACCCCGACGTGCTCGATCTTTTCGACGAGCTCGGGTTCTGGGTGATCGACGAGTGCGACCTCGAGACGCACGCCTTCGAGTTCATCGGCTGGCGCGGCAACCCCAGCGCCGATCCCCGCTGGCGCGAGGCCTATCTCGACCGCATGCGCCGCACGGTGCACCGCGACAAGAACCACCCATCGGTAATCATGTGGTCGCTCGGCAACGAGTCGCACACGGGGCGCAACCTCGACCAGATGGCCCTGTGGACGAAACAGTTCGACCCCGACCGCCTGCTGCACTACGAGGGCGACTGGTCGTGCCGCCACACCGACGTGTACTCGCGCATGTACGCGGGTCACGACGAGGTGCGCCGCATCGGCGAGGAGGGCCTCGCGGGGCCCGCGTTCGACGCCGACGCCGCGCACGCCCGCCGCGCACGGCTGCCCTTCCTGCAGTGCGAGTTCGTCCACGCGATGGGCACGGGCCCCGGCGGCATGCGCGAGTACTGGGACCTTTTCGAGCGCTACCCCCGCCTCGCGGGCGGCTTCGTCTGGGAGTGGGTCGAGCACGGGATCCGCGGCGACGACGGGCGGATCCGCTACGGCGGTGACTTCGGCGAGCGCGTGCACGACGGCAACTTCGTGATCGACGGGCTCGTCTCGGCCGACCGCGAGCCGCGGCCCGGCCTCACCCACTACGCCGCCGTGATCGCCCCCGTGCGGCTCTCGGTCGACGCCGGCCGCGCCTCCGCGACGGTCGAGAACCGATACGACCACGTCGATCTCTCCCACCTCGAGCTCGCGTGGGAGCGCGTCGTCGACGGCGACGTCGTCGCCGAGGGACGGATCCCGATGCCCGCGTGCGGGCCGCGCTCAGCCGCGAGCCTCGAGCTGCCCGCGGAGTGCCGCGGCGCGCACGAATCGACGACGGCGGACGTGCTGACGCTCGCGGCCGTCACGCGCGAGGCGAGCCCGTGGGCCGCCGCAGGCCACGCCGTCGGCCACGGTCAGGACGTGCGGGTGGCAGCGCAGCTTGCAGACGACGGAAGGTACGCAGGGATCGCCGACGGTAAGACGTCGGCGGGCGCGGATCCGTCGGACGACGCGGAACCGTCGACGCCCGCGGATCCGTCGACGGGCGCTCCGAGCGTTACGACGGCCGAGCCGGCGGGCGCGACCGCGCGCTCCGCCGCGTTCGACACGGTCTCGGGAGCGCTCACGTCGCTCGGCGGCCTCGCGGTCGCCGGCCCCTCCGTCGGGGTGTGGCGCGCGCCGACCGACAACGATCACGGACAGCTGCACGGCGAGGTCGACCCGACGCCGATGGCGGATCGCTGGCGCGCGGCCGGCATGGACCGCATGGTGACGCGGCTCGTGTCGTTCGACGACGGTGACGTCGTCCGCGTGCGCACCCGCACCGGCGCGCCGATCCTCGACTGCGCCGTCGACGCGCACCTGAGCTGGACACCCGTGTCGGATACATCGGTGCGCCTCGATGTCGAGATCGACCCGGCCGGAGAGTGGCCGGTCGACTGGGCGCGACTCGGCCTCGACCTCGTGCTGGATGCGGCGCCGACCGCGCTGCGGTTCGCGGGCCTCGGCCCCGTGTCGGCATACCCCGACATGGTCGACGCGGCGCGCTTCGGCTGGTGGCACATCGCCTCCGACGAGCTCGTCGTCGACAATGTGCGTCCGCAGGAGAGCGGGGCCCGGCAGGGCGTCGTCGACGCGACGATCGGCACGGACGCCGGCGCGCTGCGCGTGCGCGCTCTCGCGGATCCGTTCGCCCTCACGGTCTCGCCGTATGCGCGCGAGGAGATCGCCCGCGCCGAGCACAACTGGGATCTGCGCGCCGACGGCCGCACCCACGTGTCGATCGACCTGGCGCAGTCGGGCGTCGGCACGGCGAGCTGCGGCCCGGGCGTGCTCCCCCGCCACCGCCTCGCCCCGCGCTCCTTCCGCACCTCGCTCCTGCTCGAGCGGGTGGCCTAAGGCATGGGTCGCCAGAAAACGCCAGTCGCGGGGTGCCCGCACTGACACTTTCTGGCGACCCAATGCGAGGAGCCGGGTGGGTCGCCAAGAAGTGCCAGTCGCGGCGGGGTAGGACTGGCGTTTTCTGGCGACCCCTACCTACGCCGCCTGGAAGCGCTCGAGGCGGTCGAGCAGTGGCAGCAGCTGGTCGGGCGACGCGATCGTGTAGTCGGGGCGCTCCTCGGCACCGTCGGGCTCGGCCTTGTAGCGCGGGGATCCCGCGAGGTGCACCGAGATCATGCCCATCGCGCGGGCGCCGCGCACATCCTTCGCGAGGTTGTTGCCGACCATCACGATGCGCGGCGCGTCGCTCTCTGTCAGTTCGAGGGATCCCAGAGCCGCGCGGAACATCCGCGGGCTGGGCTTCTCGGCCTTCACGCACTCCGAGTACGTGACCGACTCGAACGCGTCGTAGAGACCGTGCAGCGTGAGCAGGTTCTTGAACGACTGCGCCATGCCGTCGGCGACCAGCGCCACGCGGTAGCCGCGCTCCACGAGCCCCTCGACCATGGCGTCGGCGCCCGGAAGCAGTTCGCCGGCGATCACGACGCCGTCATCGTCGCGGATCTCGGTGCCCTCGTCGATGATCGTGTCTCCGCAGTCGAGGAAGACGATATAGCTGGTCGCGGGGGCGGTCACGGCGGTCATGCGGGTTCTCCTGTGGGGTCGTGATCGATGCCGCGGAGCGTGAGCTCATCGGCACGGTGGCAGGCGACGACTCGGCCGTCGCGGGTCTCGGCGAGCGGGGGCGCCTCGGAGCGGCAGAGGTCGGTCGCGTAGTGGCAGCGCGGGCTGAAGTGGCACCCCGACGGGCGATCGGTTGGGCTCGGCACCTCGCCCAGCGGGATGATGCGTTCGCGCTTCGCGTCGGGATCCGGCACGGGAACCGACGACAGCAGAACCTCCGTGTACGGATGCCGCGGCCGCGCGAAGAGATCGTCGGTTTCGGCGATCTCGACGATCCGGCCGAGATACATCACAGCGACGCGGTCGGAGATGTGCTCGACGATCGACAGATCGTGGGCGATGAAGAGGAACGCGATATCGCGCTCGTCCTGCAGATCCTTCAGCAGATTGATGATCTGCGCCTGGATCGACACGTCGAGCGCCGAGACGGCCTCGTCGGCGACGATGATCTTCGGTTCGGTGATGAGCGCCCGCGCGATTCCGATGCGCTGGCGCTGCCCGCCAGAGAACGAATGCGGGTAGCGGCGCAGGTGACTCGGATCCAAGCCCACGCGCTCCGCGATCTCCCGCACGCGCCGTTGGAGATCCCGCGTCGACACTCGCGTCGTCGCCTTCAGCGGCTCGGCGATGATGTCGAAGACGGTCATGCGCGGATCCAGTGACGAGAACGGATCCTGGAAGATCATCTGCAGCTCGCGCCGCACGCGCTTCAGCTCGCGACGCCCCAGATCGAGGAAGTCGATCTCGTCCGCCGCCTCGTCGCCGCGGTACCAGGCCGATCCGGCCGTCGCCTCGATGCCGCGCACAAGCACGCGGCCGAGCGTCGACTTCCCGCTTCCCGACTCTCCGACGACGCTGAACGTCTCGCCGCGATTCAGCGTGAACGACACATCGTCGACGGCGACGACCTTCCCCGTCTTCCCGGCGTCGAACTCCTTCACGATCCCGTCGACGCGCAGCACGGCACGGTCGGTCGACGTCGTCGCGGGATCCGCGATCATTTCGGCGCTCATGCGTTCGCCTCCTTCTCGCTGTCATCGGCCGGCGCGTCGGGCCCGTGGCGCTCGCACCGCACCGTGTGCTCGTCGCCGACGCGCACCTCCTCCGGATCCCGCGCATCGCAGAGCCCGGGGATCCGCACGGGGCACCGATCGAAGAAGCCGCACATGGGTGGCAGGTCGATCGCCTGGGGCACAGTGCCCTCGATCGATGCGAGCCGCGCCGTCCGGCCGCGTCCGAGCTTCGGGATCGCGTCGAGCAGGCCGCGCGTGTAGGGGTGGCGGGGCCTGCGGAAGATCTCGCGCACGGGCGCGTGCTCGACGATGCGGCCGAGGTACATCACGGCGACGTCGTCGCACATCTCAGCGACGATGCCGAGGTCGTGCGTGATGAAGAGGATCGCCATCCCGAGCTCGCGCTGCAGGCCGCGCATAAGGTCGAGAACTTGCGCCTGGATCGTGACATCGAGCGCCGTCGTCGGCTCGTCGGCGATGAGCACCTCGGGGTCGCACGACAGCGCCATCGCGATCATCGCGCGCTGCCGCATGCCGCCCGAGAACTCGTGCGGATACTGGTCGATGCGCCGCTCAGCGTCGGCGATCCCGACCTTGTTCAGCATCTCGAGGCAGATCGCCCGCGCTTCGCTCCTGTCATCGGTGCGATGCAGGAGGATCATCTCCATGATCTGGTTGCCGATCGTGTAGAGCGGCGAGAACGCCGTCATCGGCTCCTGGAAGATCATCGCGATGCGCCGGCCGCGCACGCTGCGGATCACGGGTCCGTCGCGGCGCAGCTCCATGATGTCGAGCGGCTCGTCGCCGGAGAGCAGCACCTCGCCCGTCTCGCGAAAGCTCGGCGGGTTGAGGCGTAGAAGCATCCTGCTCGTGAGCGACTTCCCGGATCCGGATTCGCCCACGAGGCCGAGGGTCCGCCCCGCACGCAGCGTGAAGCTCACGCCGTCGACGGCGCGCAGAGTTCCGTTCTCGGTCGGCAGCTCGGAGCGCAGCTCGCTCGCGCGCAGCACGGCGGTTCCGGCGGCGAGCGGAGAGCGCACGGTATCGGTGATCGTCGTCATGGGGATCCTCACTTGTGCGGATCGGCGGCGTCGCGAAGGCCGTCGCCGAGGAAGTTGAAGGCGAGCACGGTCACGATGACCGCGGCGAGGGGGAAGAGCTTCCACGGATAGAACGCGATGTTCGCGACCTGCTGGGCCTCCTGCAGCAGCACGCCCCAGCTCGTCGCGGGCGCCTGCATGCCGAGGCCGAGGAAGCTCAGCGCGGTCTCGCCGAGAATCATGGCGGGGACGGCGAGAGTTGTCGCGACGACGAGATAGCTCATGAATCCGGGCACGAGGTGCGTCGCGATGATCCGCATCGTCGAGACGCCCGCGACGCGGGCCGCCATCACGTAGTCCTCGTTCTTCAGCGAGACGAACTGCGAGCGCACGACCCGGGCGAGCGAGGTCCACTCGATGAAGGCCATGATGATCGTGATGAGCAGGAACATCTGCACGACCGAGACGCCGGACGGGATCGCGGCCGACAGCGCCATCCACAGCGGCAGGGTCGGGAACGACCGGAGGATCTCGATGATCCGCTGGATCACGAAGTCGATGCGCCCGCCGAAGTAGCCCGAGATCGACCCGATCACGAGGCCGAGGACGAAGCTGATCGCGACACCCACGAGGGGCACCGACAGCGACACCTGGCTGCCGAGGAGGATCCGGCTGAAGAGGTCGCGCCCCATTCCGTCGGTTCCGAGGAGGAACACGCGGCCGTCTCCGGCGGCGCCGAATAGGTGGACGTTCGTCTCGAACAGGCCGAGGAAGCTCCACGTGCGTCCCTCGGCGAACAGCTGGATCGGGTGGACCACGCTCTCGTCCGGCACGACGATCTGCCGCAGCGTCTCGGGGTCGCGGTCGGTCGTCATGCCGTGGACATAGGGCCCGACGAATCGCCCGTCGTGGAAGAGGTGGATCGCGGTCGGCGGCGCGTTCACGTACGCGCTGTCGTACGACTCGAGGCCGTAGGGCGCGAGGAACGGGGCGAACAGGGCGCCGAGGTAGAAGAGCCCGAGGATGACGAGGCTGATCTGCGCGAGGCGGTGCGAGCGCAGTTTCTTCGCCATGAGCTTCCACTGCGACGCCGCGTAATAGGCATCGTCGCGGCTCGCGCTCGGGGCCGTGTCGCGCGAGAACCGCCGCGGACGGATGAGGCCCGTGTTCAGAGACTTCAGCATCTCAGGCCGCCTTTCGTGCGTCGCGGATGCGCGGATCCAGCCACGCGAGGAGGATGTCGGAGATGAGCGTGCCGATGACCGTGAGGACGGCCATGAACAGCAGCCAGGTGCCGGCGAGGTAGGTGTCCTGCGCGAGAAGGGCGTCCTGCATGATGGGCCCCTGCGTCGGCAGGTTGAGCACGATCGACGTGATCGTGGATCCCGTGAAGATCGTCGTGAGCGACCACCCGAGCGTCGAGACGATCGGGTTCAGGGCGGCGCGCATCGGGTACTTGCGCAGGATCCGCCTCTCCTTCAGCCCCTTGGCCCGCGCCGTCATGACGTTCGGCCGGTTCATCTCGTCGAGCATCTGGCCGCGCATGACGCGGATGAGCTCGCACGTCGAGGCCGTCCCGATGACGACGACGGGGATCACGAGGTGGCGCGCCGCGTCGAGGATCATTCCCCACGACGGATCCGCGCCGCGATACTCGGGCGACTGCAGCCCGAGCATGGGATCCCCGAACCAGGTGAACGACGCGTACATGAGGATGATCGCGAGCAGGAAGTTCGGCGTCGCCATGCCGATGAAGCCGATCGTCGTGAAGACGTAGTCGCCGAGCGAGTACTGCTTGACGGCGCTGTACACGCCGATCGGAATCGCGACGAGGTAGGTGAACAGCATCGACGCGATCGACACGACGAGCGTCATCGGCATGTACTGCTCGACGACATCCGCGACGGGGCGATTGAACGCGAACGAGTAGCCGAAGTCGCCGCGCGAGAGGATCCCCCACAGCCACGAGAGGTACTGCAGGTGCATCGGCTGGTCGAGGCCGAATCGGGCGCGCAGCGCGTCACGATCGCCGGCGCTGAGCGACTCGCCCTCCTCCGCGAGCTTCTGCGCGTAGTTCGAGACGTAATCGCCCGGAGGCAGCTGGATGATCCAGAACACGATGAGCGAGATGATCAGCACGACGGGGATCATCGTCAGCGCGCGACGGAAGATGTAGCGGAGCACGGGAACCTCTCGGACGGGTGGGGAGGTGCCCCGCCCGGGTGGGGCGGGGCACCGATGCGACGGTCAGCGGGTCGTCACGCGCCGCCGTGGAAGGCGAACTGGGCGGGGTGTGCGTAGCCGAGCTCGCGGTACTCATCCGAGAGGATGAGGCCGTCGGGCACGTTGTAGACGTCGTCGCTCACGGCGAACAGCGTCGGCGTCGGGCCCGTGTAGCCGATCACCCACTGGTTCTCCGCGTGCAGCTCGACGATCTTCTCGGCGTACTCGTCGACCTCGGCGCGCTCGGTCGCCGACGACAGGTCGGCCCACAGATCCCACATCTCCTGGATCGGCTCGGTCGGCGCGACCTCGACCTCCGGCTCGCACGTCGCCTCGTACTCGCAGCCCCACTGGGAGTACCAGGCGCCCGTCGAGACGCTGCGCAGCGGAACGGCGGTGTCGGGGCGCAGCGACGGGGCGATGCCGCCGACGGGGAACGCCGTCGTCGCCATGTGCTCGTTCGCGAGGAGCTTGGAATCGAGCGTTCCGCGGTCCACGAGCTGGATGTCGGTACGGATCCCGACGGCCTCGAAGTAGTGCTTCAGCAGCTCTTCGAACTCGCCCGCCTGGGCGGCGTCGGACTGCTGCAGGATCTCGAAGACGAACGGGTCGCCGTTCGGCAGCGTGCGCCACTTCCCGTCGAGCTCCATCCCGATCTCGTCGAGCAGCTCGTTCGCGCGGTCGGTGTCGTACTCGGCCCACTGCTCGGCCCAGCCGTCCTGGAAGAACGTGCCGTTCTCGCCGATCGACGCCTGGCGCGGTTCGCCGAGCCCCAGCGTGAGGATCTCCGACAGCTCGCTGCGGTCGACGGCGACGGACAGGGCCTCACGGAAGCGCGCGTCCTGGAACACCTCGCGCAGCTCCGGGTTCGTGGCGGTCTGGTTGATCTGCAGGCCGTTCGAATACCAGTCGGCGCTCTCCCACTGCAGCACGCGGTAGCCGCCCGCGGCCTCGTTCTCCTTCAGCGTCGTGAAGTCCTGGAAGCCGAACTGCGTGATGTCATAGTGGCCCGACATCGTCTCGAGCAGGATGTGGCTGTCGTCCTGCACCGTCTCGAGCACGATCTCGTCGATGTAGGGCAGCTGATTGCCCTCCGCGTCGGCCTTCCAGTAGTAGGGGTTGCGCTCCCACGTGATCCGGTCGGCGTTGCGGTCGTCCTGCGCGACCCACGGGCGCAGGCTCGGGCGCTCCGGGTAGATCCACGAGTAGTAGGCGATCTGCTCGTACCAGCTCTCGAGGTCCGAGAAGCCGTGGTCCTCTGCGATCTCGAGCGCGGCCTCCTCACCGATGAACTCGTCGAGCACCGTCTCGAGGTAGTGCTTCGGCGCGTACATCCACTTCGCGTCGATCGCGAGGCGGTCGAGGAACATGACGCGGGGATCCGCGAAGCTCACCGTGAAGGTGTAGTCGTCGACCTTCGCGACCTCCGCCATCGTGCGCTCGCCCGTCTCGGGATTCGTCGAGTAGAACGCGTCGTAGACGCTGCGCTGGAAGATCTCGGGCTTCATCACGCTCTCCCACCAGAAGAGCACGTCGTCGGCGGTGAAGTCGACGCCGTCCGACCACTTCATGCCCTCGCGCAGGTGGATCGTGAACTCGGTCGAGTCGTCGTTCACCTCGTAGCCCTTGGCGACGTTCGGCTCGACGCCGCCGTTCTCGTCGAAACGGAACAGCGCCTCCTCGGTGATCTTCTCGATGCCCCAGGGCGAGTCGGGCCCCGTCCACGGCATGTTCCACGTGCCGCCGTACTCGCCGATCTGCTCGACGACCGGCTCGACCATGATGTCGTCCACCGTCGGCATGCGGTCGGCGAGCGCCGGCAGCTCGCCGGCCTCGGCCTGGGCAGCAAGCGCGGGCGCCTGCTTCAGCGCCTCGGCGGAGTCGAGCTGCGCGGCGTCTGCCTCCGGCTCGGAAGGTGTGCATCCGGTCAGCGCGACGGCGCCCACCACGGCGACGCCGAGCGCGGTCTTCCCCAGCAGTTTCATCGTGTTCCCCTCGTCGAGAGTCATGGATCGCGATCGGGCCGTCCGCCCGTTCGACGCTCACGCTAGGGAGCGGAGCCGACGTGCACGGGAACGGACCCTGTCCCCTCGGGGAACGCCCTCGAGGGATCCGGGGTGAATGAAGCATCTCCAGGTGCAGGCAGGTGAACGATCAGTGAACGCCTCCCGATCTCGGCGGGTCACGACGCCGAGGCGCCTACCCTCGTGCGGGTGAGGACTCCGAAGGCGACGCTGCAGGACGTGGCGGCGCGCGCCGGGGTCTCGACGACCGCCGCCTCGCTCGCGCTGCGGGGTCGCTCCGGGGTCTCCGAGGCGACCCGCCAGAGGATCCTCGTCGCCGCGAACGAGATCGGCTATCGCCCGCCCGCGCGGCGCGACGCCGTGACCCGGCGGGTCGTCGGGGTGCTGCTGCGTGACATCGTCAGCACCTATTCGCACGACGTTGTCGGCGGGCTCGAAGAGATGGCGCGCGACACCGAGATCGAGATCGTGCTCGAACACGGCAGCGGCGAGGAACTCGCCCTCGCCGAGAAGTTCGCCTCGCTGCGCCGGATCGCGACCGACGGCATCGTCGTCATCAGCACGGCGATCGATGCCGAGACGCTGCGGACGGCCGCCCGCGAGATCCCGATCGTCGTCGTGGGCAGCCTCGTCGGAGACGTGCCGGGGGTCGACGTCGTCTGCAACGACGACGAACACGGCGCGCGGCTCGCCGTGCGCCACCTCCTCGATCTCGGCCACACGCGCATCGCGCACCTCACGCGCGGCACGGATCCCGGATCCGCTGCGGGGCGCCGGCGCGACGGTTTCGCCGACGAGATGTCGCGCGCCGTGCCGGGCATCGCGCCGCAGGTCGAGGGCGGATCCCACGAGCGTCGCGGGCCCGCCACCCGCTATCTCGTGCACGCGATGCGCTACGAGAAGAACCCGCCGACGGCCGTGTTCACGGAGACCGATCGACTCGCGATCGACCTCATCGGGGCGTGCGGCGACGCGGGCCTCCGGGTGCCGGAGGACATCAGCATCGTCGGCTACGACTCGACGAGCATCTGCGAGATGATCCGCCCCCGGCTGACGAGCGTCAGCCAGCCACGCCAGGACATGGGGCGGTCGGCCTTCCGGCTGCTGCAGGAACGCCACGAGGGCCGAACGCAGGACCGTCGGGTGGTCCTGCGTCCGGCCCTCCACGTGCGGGAGTCGACCGCGCTCGTATAGCGCCTCGGCGGGCGCGAAGATCAGCGGATCTCGCGGATCCTCTCGGAGCGGATCCGCGCGTGACGGATCTCGAGGACGGGGTCGCTCCCGGACGGCCGAACCCGCGGATCCACGTGGATGCCCGCGGAAGGATCCCACGCGAACGCCACGATCCGCAGTCCGGAGGCGAGGACCTCCTCGCGAGAGGGCGTGATGTCGACCTCGAAGATCCGGCCTGACCAGAACTGATCGGCGAGGAGCACGTCTCCCGCGTACACGCGCAGCACGTCGCCGATCCAGTCGATCTCGAGGATGGCGCGATCCACCCCGTCGAAGGCATCGCCCGGCACATCGATCCGCACCGGCTCGACCCCCGCAAAGTCGACGTCATCCGGAGCCGAAAGCCGGCCCGCGCTGCCTCCCGTGCGCACCGGAGCGGTCGGTGCGTTCGGGAACGCGGGCACCGAGAGCTCGAGGGCCGAGCGGGGATCCGCGGCGACCCGGGACGGCCGCAGGACGCCCGCGGGCGGGTTCGTGTCCTCTTCAAGAGGGGGCCACGCGTACAGCTTTTCCTCGCCCTCGGGAGCGACGACGTGGAAGGATCCGTCGAACCATCCCGTCCCGCACCAGATCACGACCGTCTCGCGGCCGTCGATCTCGCCCTTCCAGAGCCCGGAGGCCGCCGCGTCGTCGAGCAGGACGAACGTCGTCTCCCCCACACGGATCTCACACCCGATGCCGGGAGGCGCCTGGGGTGTCGCGAGCAGCAGGTCGCCGTCGACGACGGTCGCGGCCCCGCGGATCTCCGATTCGGCGACGCCCTCGAGCTGGAACTGCGGGGGCACGCCGTCGGCGGCGTGCAGGAAGACGACGGGCCCCTCCGGCCCGTTGACCTCGGTGATCGGCTGCGCCGTCACCGTCACCGACGCCACATCGCCAAGAGGCTGGCGCACCGGCCACACCGCCGAGAATCCGGGATCCAGCGTGACGGGCCGGGTCGGGACGAGAACCGTCCTTCCGCCGAACGCGACCGAGAACTGCACGTCCTCGACAGCTCCGAGAGGCTCCGCCGCGGGCTGATGATTCCCGACGAACAGCCATGCCCGTTCCCCCGCACCCCTGACCGCCCAGCGCACCGGATCCTGTGAGGGGATGACGGGGCGGAACGGCGCGATCGACGGCGCGTACTGCGCGAGCATCAGATGCTGCCGGCGGAGGGCGTGGAAGTGCGCGCGCTGGCGCCCCGCCGCACCGATCGGGGCGAAGAAGTCGTAGTCGCGGACCGGCACGTCGTTCGGGTACCCGGTCGCCTGCGACTCCTGCGTCGTCGACAGCTCCCCCATCGCGTGCAGCCCGCCGTGGAACAGGTAGTAGCCCTGCCACGAGGATCCGCTGCCGATCTTCGTCAACGCGAGCGCGGCGACGTCCTCGGCATCGACGAACGGGCGTCGGTGGTAGGCGACGGTCATCCCGCCGCCGAGCTCGCAGGTCGCATAGGGCCACGGATCGGAGTCGGCGCGCAGCGCCTGCTCCGGGGCCGGCGTCGCGCGCAGATCGGCCCCGACGGAGAGGTCGTCGCGGACGTCGCTGAAGACGAAGTGCGTGCGCCCGAAGTCCGGCCAGCCGGTCGTGGACTCCTCCCAGAACCCGTCCGAGTATCCCGCATACACCGGCAGCACCTCCCCCTCGGGCAGTGCGGCCCCGCCCCAGCCCGTCGCCGTCCACAGCGGAGCGCGGATCCCGAGATCCTCGGCCATGCGCCGTAGGGTACGAACGTGCTCGGGCTGGTCGTAGATCTCGTTCTCGACCTGGATGCCGATCACCGGCCCGCCGTCCTCGTGTAGGAGCCCGTGGAGCTGTGCCGCGATCTCGCGGAACCACTCGCGCACGATCGCGAGATACGCGGGATCGTCGGTGCGGTGCGCGACGGGCAGCTCCTGCAGCCAGTCCGGGAAGCCGCCGTTGCGCGTCTCGCCATGCGCCCACGGGCCGACCCGCACCATGACCTCGAGCCCAACGTCGCGTGCGGTCGCGATGAACCGACGCAGATCGCGCGCGCCGTCCCACCGCACCTGCCCGCGGTGCTCCTCGTGCAGGATCCACAGCACGTATGTCGCGACGACAGTCACGCCGCCCGACCTCATCTTGGCGAGCTCCTCGCGCCACCGCTCCGGGCAGTCGCGACTGAAGTGGTACTCGCCCATGACGGGGATCCACGGTGCGCCACCGCGCGCGAGGTGCGTCTCGAAGACCTCGATCCGATCGGGCGCATCCGCCGGATCGCCCATGCGGAGCGGGGCCGTCCTCCGTTCGACCTCCGGCGGCACGCGGACGGCAAGTGGGCGTTCACATCGGCGAGGAGCGGGAGAGGACGTCACATCCGGGAACGATACGCGCGTGAGTCCCACGCGAAGATCGCCTCCGCCTCGATCCGCGTTTCGTCCATGCAGTCACGCGTTCTCGCTATGTTCCCGGCGGGGATGAAGCGTCAGCCCTTCCGCTGCTGGCGGTAGGCACGAGGGCTCATCCCGTGCACACGCCGGAACTGACGCGAGAAGTAGAACTGATCCGGACGGCCCACGCGACGTCCGATCTCGGCGATCGACATGTCGGTCGTGTCGAGGAGCTGCCGGGCTCGCGCCATCTTGAGGGAGTTGTGGTGGGCGAGAACACCACCGCCCGTCGCGTCGCGGAACAACGCCGCGAGGTGCGATGGCGAGACGCCGACGAGCGCCGCGAGCTCGGACACCTGCACGTGACCGTCGACGCGCTCTTCGAGGTAATGGAGTGCGCGCTCGAGGGGCGTCCCCTCGTGCGGCAGCGCACGATCGACCGCCAGCTGCGTGAACAGGTGCCATGCGAGCCCCGCCGTGGCGATGAGCCGCGCGGGAGTCGTGCCGGCCTCGAGCGAGACGGCGATCTCGTCCAGCAGCGCCGTTGCACGGTCGAGCGCGCGCAACGAGATGACGCGCCGCCCCTCCCGGATCCCGGCGGCATCGACGAGCTCCTGTACGTCGGAGCCGCGGACGTGGCACCACCAGATCGTCCATGGGTCGTCCTCGTCCGCCCCATAGGCATGTGGAACGCTGTTCGGCAGGACGATCGCGGCACCGCGCCCGACGCGTTGGCGCCCCTCGTCCACTTCAAGCCACCCCGTGCCCGATGCGCAGATGATGACGACGGTCTCAGCCGCCCCTTCGGGCCGGTGGCGGCCATGCAGATGAGCGCGCGGGAACCAGCCCGCATCGGTCACCAGCATGCGGCCGGTAACGGGCCGCCCGAGCGCCTCGGCGACGAGCGGTCGCGGAAGCACGCTGAGCCTCTGGCGGTCGAATCCGTCTGCACGCTCCATCCGCTCATGATTCCACACGCCATCATCGAATCGTCCATGTGTCTCGCGGCTTCTCCCATGGCCCGAGTTGGCACGCGATCGTAGCGTGGTCGCGTGAGCCAGACACAGTCCCGCAGCGAGATCCGCCTCCCAGACGCCCCTGCCGAGCAGGCCGACCTCCTCGCCGATGGCGGCGTCGCATGCTGGAGCGAGCCGGTGACGATCGACACGTACGAGGCGGGGGAACCCGACCCGTATCCCCTGTTCCTCGACCGGCGCGTCTACCAGGGGTCCAGCGGGAAGGTCTACCCGCTGCCGATGATCGACAGCGTCGCACACGAGAAGCACCCGAGAACGTGGGAGGCGATCCATCTCGAGAACGCCTACGTCCGGCTGATGCTGCTCCCCGAGCTGGGCGGGCGGATCCACATCGGCTACGACAAGGTCGCCGGCTACGACTTCCTCTACCGCAACAACGTCATCAAGCCCGCGCTCGTCGGCCTCGCGGGGCCGTGGATCTCGGGTGGCATCGAGTTCAACTGGCCGCAGCATCACCGCCCCGCGACCTTCCTGCCCACCGAGACGCACATCGAACGCGAGGACGATGGCGCCGTCGTCGTGTGGCACAGCGATCTGGACCCTCTCCAGCGGATGAGGGGCACGCACGGTGTGCGCCTGCGCCCCGCGTCATCGGCGATCGAGCTCGACGTCGCGCTGCACAACCGCACGGACACGACGCAGACCTTCCTCTGGTGGGCGAACGTCGCTGCCGCCGCCCACGAGCGGTACCAGTCGTTCTTCCCCGACGACGTGCGCTTCGTCGCCGACCACGCACGCCGCGCCATCACCGCGTTCCCGCGCGCTGACCGGGCGTACTACGGAGTCGACTACCCCGCTCTCGCCGCGGAACGCGACGGTGGTGATCGTCTCGACTGCTACAGCAGCATCCCCGTGCCGACGTCCTACATGATCACCGACACCGAGGACGAGTTCTTTGGCGGCTACGACCACGCCCACGACGCGGGATTCGTGCACTGGGCCGACCGTTCGGTGTCTCCGGGCAAGAAGCAGTGGACGTGGGGCGATGGGGCCATCGGGCGAGCCTGGGACGCCCAGCTGACCGATGACGACGGCCCGTACGTCGAGCTCATGGCGGGTGTGTTCACCGACAATCAGCCCGACTTCAGTTGGTTGCTCCCCGGCGAGACCAAGCGGTTTCGCCAGCTGTGGTATCCGATCCATGCCACGGGTCCGGTGCGCCAGGCGACCCCGGAGGGAGCGATCGGAGTGCGGACGGAAGACGGGCGCCTGCGCATCACCGCGATCACCACGACGCCGGTGGCCGGCGCCATCGTGGAGGTCACGTCTCAGGGTCGCTCGCTCGCGCGTTGGGAGCGGGATCTCGCGCCCGACTCTGTTCTGTCGGAGAGCTTTGACGCGTCGGACGAACACGGGCTCGAGGTGTTCGTCCGCCAGGGCGATCGCTACCTCGTCGCCTGGCGCTCGCGCGAGGCGCCCGCCGCGGAGCCGTGGGTCGCCACGGCCCCGGACGAGCCCGAGCGCATCGGCTCGGCCGACGAGCTGCTCGTCACGGCGACGCACCTCCTCCAGTATCGGCACCCCTCGCGGTCCCCCGAGCCCTATCTTCGCGAGGCGCTGCGCCGGGACCCGGGCGACGCACGCGCGTCGCGTGGGCTCGGCGAGTGGCATCTGCGTCGAGGTGAGTACGCCGAGGCCCGCGCCCTGCTCGAGGTCTCCGTCGCCCGCGAGACGCTTCGCAACCTGAACCCGCGCGACGGCGAGGCCTCCTATCTGCTCGCCCTCGCCTGCGAGCACCTCGGCGACCTCGACGCCGCCGATCGCTGGTTCGGCAAGGCCGCATGGAATGCCGCGTGGGCGGCCCCGGCCCACCTCGCGCGCGCTCGGATCGCGCTGCGCGGGGGACGCCGCGCGGCTGCCGCGCAGCTCGCCCGCGACGCCCGGGGGATCCCCGAGGCCCGCCGGATCGTGCTGCTCGCCGAGGAACGCGGATCCGCGGACGTGCTCGAGGCCCTCGGCGACGACCCTCTCGATGCTTCTCTCCGCGCCTGGGCCGGCGAGGCGCCGTCGGATGCCCGCACACCCCTCGACATCGGCGCGGAGTTCGCGCGCGCCGGGGCCATCGATGTCGCGCTCTCCGTCACCGACGTGTCTGTGTGCGACGTCCCGGCGGCGGGTCTCGCGGGCCCGATCCGGCACTACCTGCGCGCCCACTGGCTCGATCGAATCGACGATATTCGCGCCGCCGCCGAGCGGCGAGCCGCGCGGGAGGCGGATCCGACGCTCGCGTTTCCCGCCGGACTCGAGCAGTACGACGCACTCGTCGCCGCCCGGGCCGCGGACCCCTCCGATCGAACGGCCGCGGCCCTTCTCGGGATGTGGCTGCTCGACGCCGGGCGCCTCCCCGACGCGCTCCGAGCTCTCGAAGACGCCTGCTCCCCGAACGGGAACGACCCGGTCGCCTGGCGCAACCTCGCCATCGCCCGAGCCGGCAGCGGAGATGCTGCGGGAGCCGACCACGCATACGCCCGCGCGCTCGCGATCCGCCCCGACGCTCGCCTCGTCTATGAGCGCGATGTGCTGGCGGCCGGCGCGGGCGTCGCCGCCTCGCGCCGCCTCGATCTGCTCCGCGAGCACGCCGACACCCTGGACTCACGCGATGACCTCGCTCTGCGTCACGTCGAGCTCCTGCTCGACAACGGCCTTCTGGGCGAGGCCGAGCACCTCCTCCGCACCCGGCGCTTCCGGCCATTCGAGGGCGGCGAAGGCCGGGTCATCGCCGCGTTCGACCGCGCCCAGTGCCGCCGTGCCGCACTGCTGATCCCCGCCGAACCAGCGCGTGCTGTCGCCCTTCTCGAGACGGGCATCGAACCTCCGTCCACGCTCGGCGAGGGCCGGCACCCCGCCGATGTTCCCGTCGAGCGGTTCGTGCTCCTCGGCGACGCTCACGCAGCCGTCGGAGACCTCGACCGCGCGAGGACGGCATGGCACCGCGCGGTCGCGCAGACGCCGCTCGCCGTCGTCCCGCGGACCGCCGGCGAGCACACATTCTGGGAAGGCGTCGCCCATCTCCGTCTCGGCGAGGACGCGGCAGCGGCGACGGCCTGGTCGAGGCTCGAGACCCGCGCCGCGGAGCTGCGCGCCGCCGGCGATACGGTCGACCACTTCGAGACATCGCACCCCGAGCTGGCGCCGTTCACCACCGACACGACCGCCGCGCGCGCGGCCCGCGCCGCCCGGTTCGACGAGCTCGCTGCGTGCGGACGCGCGCAGCAGGAAGGACACATCGCATGACCGACCGCTATCTCGGATCGGGGACCGTCCCGATCGACGTCTCCGGCCCGACGGGCACCATCCCCTCGCACCTCCCCGAGCGTCTCGCCATCACGCTGTGGGACTTCAGCTGGTACACGCAGGCCGGCGCCGGTCAGCCCTACGCCGATCTCGACGCCGCGGTCGCCGACGCCGCCTCACTCGGCTACAACGCGATCCGCATCTGCGCGGCCCCTCTGCTGCTCTCACACTCGCTCGGCCTCGCCGATCTCGCCCAGGATCTTCCGATCGAGGGCCTCGGCGCGTCGCCCACCGGAGGCTTCTACGGCCAGCGCACGCGCTGGTACGACGCGCCCGGCGGGTTTCGCGTCGACGTCCGGGAGCGCCTGGATCGGCTGTTCCGGGCAGCCGAGCGAAACAACATGGTGATCCTCCTCGCGAGCTGGGAGTATCAGCAGTCTCCGGCGTTCTCCGCGGATCCGCGCTGGTTCGAGACGATCGACTCCGTCTCACTCGCCGATCGCTACGACGCCCTCGCGGCGGCATGGCAGGACCTCATCGGCTGGCTGAGCGATCGCGGCCACCGGCAGCGCATTGCGATGGTCGAGATGCACAACGAGGTCGACTTCTCGATCCTCCCCGACCTCGCCGGCGAGCGAGCGCGCGCGGCCGTCGCAGACCTCCGCGACGCCCACCCGGATCTGCTCATCACGGCGAGCTACGGAAAGCCGCCGCATCTCGCGATGCATCGGGTGCCCGCCGAACTCGGCGCCGCACAGTTCCACGTGTACAGCTACGGCGTCCTCGACGAGCTGCAGAAGCGCATCGACATCCGGTCGGAGGGCACAGAGGGATTCCCCAACGAGGCTCTTCAGTCCCTGCTGCGCGACGATGCGCCCTCGTTCGCCGAATACGGCTGCCCGGCGGAGTGGAAGTTGCGCGCGACCGTCGTGACGGACCAGATGGTGTACGGATACGACTGGGTGGATCCGCGCGCGTGGGACGCGTGGCTCAACGAGCACTATCCCGCGTTCGCGGCGGTCATGCACCGCGAGATCGAGTCGCGCGTCATCGCCGTCGCCGAGTGGGCAAGGTGGCGATCCGTCCCCGCCGTGATCGGCGAGGGATGGATCGGATACACGCCGCGCGACGGATCCTTCGAAGAGGGCGAGACGGGCCGTGCGCTCGCGGAGCACGGGATCCGAACCGCGCTCGCACACGGCGTGTGGGGCGTCGTCCTCTCATCGAATGCCGCACCCCATCATCCGATGTGGCAGCAGCGCGACTGGCAGGCGCGCGTGAACGCCGAGATCCTGTCGACCTGATCGCACTCCCGCTCTACCGGAAGTGCCCGCGCTCGAGGTGGCTCGCGAAGCCGGCGTCGTGGATCGACACGTTCGCGGCGCCGAGGTCGACCGTCGTGAGGGCGTCTCGGGCGGCCGCCGTGAGGTCGTCCCATCCGATGAGCGGCTGCGTTCCTCCGACGTTCTCGGTCTCCCAGATCGTGTGGTTCAGCGGCCACGTGTGGTAGTAAGCGATCGTCGGGTGCGTCCCCTCGGTGTTCGCGGTCGTCGCGTCGACGTGCGTGTACGAGCCGTGGCGGAAGAACGAGAGCTTCTCGATCTGCGGCTCGGCCGCGTGCGGATCGTCGACCCACACGAGCACGTGCTCCCAGTCGTGTCGGTGCCCGAGGCCCGACGATGGCGAGTCCTTCGGGAAGTACCAGGCGTACATGATCGCGTAGTCGTCACCGTTCCATCCGGCGCGCGTGTACACCTGGCCGGTGCTGCTGTCGCAGTCGCCGCTCGCGGATCCGGACGCGGCGAGTCCGCCGCCCGTGTTGCCCGCCGCGTCGACGACAGGGAACGGCACGCAGCCCGTGCGCACCTCGAGGAACGGCTGGAATCGCTTCGCGAGCCGCTGGTCGAGCGTCGTCGGCGCGAGCTCGTCGAAGCCGACGACCTCATCGTGGCCGATGACCTGCCCCTGCGTCTGCATCGTCTCGGTCAAGGTGCTCTCCTTCATCTCCGCGGCGTGTGCGGAGGCCCCCGTGGCGATCACGAGTCCCGCCGTGAGGATCGCCGTCGTCGCTCCTGCTCGTCTCATGTCTCGTCCCTTCGTCGTGCCGTCTGCTGGGATCCCAGCCCAGCGAGCGCGGGTGACGGGAGGGCGAACGCACAGGGGAACAGATCGGGAAATCGCGACTGAAATCCGCGCGCGCGTTCAGTGGTACCGCCGGAATGCGAACGGGAGGTGACGCGATATCGCCGCATCTCGGCGGCCCCTCCTCATCTCAGAACCGCGTCATCACCCGCGGCGCCGGAGCGAGACGCGGGTCGTCCCGGGCGCGCGGCCCGTGACATAGGCACGCGGGCCTCCGAGCGCATCCGTGCCGCCGAGATACTCGTAGTCCTCGCCCGGCCGGTAGCGGGCCACGCCGGATCCGTCCGTGTCGGCCGCGATCTCGATCGCCTGCTCCCCGAGCAGGTACCGCACGGGATCCGCGCCGACGCGCACGGTGCCGTCGCCGAGATCCGTGCCGCCTTCGAATACCCCGCCGCCCGCGAACGCGAGCTCGAGCGCCCACGGCAGCGCCGGCCCCTCCTGCGAGATCTCAAGGTCGACGCCGTCCGCCGTGGGGCGCACCGCGATCGTCGTCTCGAGGCCGACGAGATCGGTCTCTCGGCGGTCGAACGCCATCGCCGCGGCGAAGCGTCCCTCGTCCACGATCGCGTAGTCGCCGTCCGGCCGTCGGGCGGCGGGAGCGAGCGGCTGGTAGTACGCGCCCTCGAGCCGCTCCTCGAGCCGGAACTCGTCGCCCGACTCCGCGAGAGCCTGCGCCCGGAACGGGCCGAGGCCGAAGAAGTCGCGCGACAGCCGCACCGAAGTGAGCACGGCGTCGCCCGCGAACATCCGCAGGAACGTCGGATTGTTCGCGAGGCCCGAACGGATCCGTCGGAAGCGCGGCACATCTGATCCGCCGTACACGACGAGATCGCGGGCGGACCCGCGGTCCACGACAAGCCGCGACGCCCTCAGCCGGGCGCGACGCGGGACGGGCGGCGCGACGGGATCCGGCGCACGGCGCGCGAGCACGGGATCGAGCAGCAGATCGGCGAGGACCGTCTGCGGCTCGGCGATGCCGTCGCGTCCGGCGACCTCGGACGCCCACGCGAAGTCTGCGCGATCGCGCTCGATCGCGAGGCGGCGAAACGGCACGAGCAGCGGCGCGACGGGGAACGCCGGATCCTTCTGATCCTGCCGCCGCGAATGCACCGTCTCGACGGATCCGTCGGCATGGATCAGCTCCAGCACAGACGCGAGATTGCGCTCGACGGTGTCGTGCAGCTCGGGCCGGCGCAGGATGTCGCCGAGGGCGAGCAGCGCGGGATTCGACACGTGCGCGGCGTAGTTCGCGCTGCGCTCGGAGTACTGACCGTCTGCGTCGATATCGACGCCCTCGGCGAGCCACTCGTCGATCCGCTCGCGCACCGCGTCGTCCGGGCGGTGCCGCAGCACGCGCCCGAGGGCGGAGGCGAGCTCCCAGCGATGGTTCGGGGTGTGCACGCCGCCCGAGACGAGCGCCGGCGTCGCATCGAGGAGCACCTCATGCAGCACCTCGTGCACCTCGGCGAGCGCCGTGTGCCGCCTCGGGGGCTCGGGTGCGCGGGCGATGAGCTCGAGGACATCGCCGACGTCGCCGATCGTGAAGGCCGAGTCGGGCGGCGATTCGACGTTGTCACCGCCTGCGAAGAGGCCCGAGGGCGTCTGCATCGCACGGAGGGCGCGGGCGTTCTCGAGCGCGCGCTCGGCGGATCCGGCGTCGCCCTCGTAGCGGCCGCCGGACGCCAGAAACGTGGCGACCAGCAGCTTCGCGCGCCGCATCGAGGCGCGGTGCGGGCCGAGGGGAGCCTCCGCGAGCTGGGGCGCATCGGCGAGGGCGTCGACCGCGTCATCGGCGGCGGCGATCACCCGCGAGACGAAGGAGTCGTCGCTCTGAGGCACACCGCGCATCGATCTCGACATGACACGACATTCTGCCATGGGGTGCGGCGTGCGCGGTGCGCCGAGCGCGTCCCAGTGAGTGGGCTTCGGGTATTGCTCGCGGCATGCTCATATGTCAGACTCGATGCACCTGGAAAGCGCTTACCCAATAGGCGCACCCCGACGAGAGCAAGGAAGCATCATCGTGACCGACACGACTCCCGCCGTCCGCGAGATCGGCATCATCATGAACGGCGCCTCGGGGCGCATGGGATACCGCCAGCACCTCGTGCGCTCGATCCTCGCGATCCGCGACGAGGGCGGCTTCGAGCTGTCCGATGGCACCAAGGTCACGGTGCGCCCGCTGCTCGTCGGCCGCAACGAGGCAAAGCTCGCCGAGATCGCCGCCGAGCACGGCATCGAGGACTACACGACCGATCTCGACGCGGCGCTCGCCGACCCGAAGTGGGAGATCTACGGCGACTTCCTCGTCACGAAGGCGCGCGCGACGGCGCTCAAGAAGGCGATCGCCGCCGGCAAGACGATCTACACCGAGAAGCCGACGGCCGAGTCGCTCGAGGAGTCGCTCGAGATCGCGCAGCTCGCGAAGAAGGCCGGCGTCAAGGCGGGCGTCGTCCACGACAAGCTCTACCTGCCCGGCCTGCAGAAGCTGAAGCGCCTCATCGACTCCGGCTTCTTCGGCCGGATCCTCTCGGTGCGCGGCGAGTTCGGCTACTGGGTCTTCGAGGGCGACTGGCAGCCCGCGCAGCGCCCCAGCTGGAACTACCGCGCCGAAGACGGCGGCGGCATCATCGTCGACATGTTCCCCCACTGGAACTACGTTCTCGAGAATCTGTTCGGCGACGTCAAGAGCGTCTACGCGCAGGCCGCGACGCACATCCCCGAGCGCTGGGACGAGAAGGGCGAGAAGTACGCCGCCACGGCCGAGGACGCCGCGTACGGCGTGTTCGAGCTCGAAGGTGGCGCCATCGCTCAGATCAACTCGAGCTGGACGACGCGCGTCAACCGCGACGAGCTCGTCGAGTTCCACGTCGACGGCACCCACGGATCCGCGGTCGTCGGCCTCTTCGGCGCGAAGATCCAGGAGCGCAACGCGACCCCGAAGCCCGTCTGGAACCCCGACCTCGAGGACACGCTCGACTACGACGCGACGTGGCAGAACGTGCCGACGAACGAGGTGTTCCTCAACGGCTTCCGCCAGCAGTGGCAGGACTTCCTCACGAGCTACGTCGAGGGCACCGACTACGAGTTCGACCTCCTCGCCGGCGCGCGCGGCATGCAGCTCGCCCAGGCGGGCCTCGAGTCGAACTCCTCGGGCGCCAAGGTCGCGCTCCCCGAGCTGACGCTGGACTGATCTCATGAGCGCGGAACTCACGCTTCTCGCGGCCGACGGGTCCCTCTCGTCCGCCGCGCTCAACGAGGCGCCCGGATTCTCGAAGCCCGAGGGTGGCCTGCGATCGCGCGTCGCCTTCGCCGCGGCGCACGTCACGCCGATCGCCTGGGCAGATAACACCCCGGGGCAGCCGGCCGAGATCGACTGGGACGCGACGCTCGGCTTCCGCCGCGCCGTCTACTCCTGGGGGCTCGGCGTCGCCGACGCGATGGACACGGCCCAGCGCAATATGGGCCTCGACGCCGCCGCCGTGCGCGAGCTCATCGCCCGCAGCGCCGAGGTCGCGCGCGAGGAGGGCGGATCCGTCGCGGTCGGCGTCAACACCGACCACATCGACGACGAGATCATCTCGATCGAGCAGATCATCGACGGCTACAAGAGCCAGCTGCACCACGCGGAGGAGCACGGGGCGATCCCCGTGTTCATGGCGAGCCGCCACCTCGCGCGCGTCGCAGAGTCGGCCGACGACTACCGTCGCGTCTACCGCGCCGTGCTCGCCGCAGCCACGACGCCCGTCGTGCTGCACTGGCTCGGCACGGCGTTCGATCCGCAGCTCGAGGGCTACTTCGGATCCACCGATTGGCGCGAGGCGTCGCAGGTCGTCGTCGACATCATCGGCGAGGATCCGTCGAAGGTGTCCGGCATCAAGATGAGCCTGCTCGATGCGGCCGCCGAGGTGTCGGTGCGCGAGCGCCTTCCCGAGGGCGTGCGCATGTACACGGGTGACGACTACAACTACGTCGGGCTCATCGGTGGCGCCGACGTGCCGCAGGCCGAGCAGCCGGAGCGCGCAGCCGACACCGACCGCACGCACTCCGACGCGCTGCTCGGTGCGTTCGCCGCGATCACGCCCGTCGCCTCGGCGGCGATCCAGGCGCTCGACGCGGGCGATGCGGGCCGCTACTACGAGCTGCTCGCGCCGACCGAGGCGCTCAGCCGGCAGGTGTTCGCGGCACCTACGTTCTACTACAAGACGGGCGTGGCGTTCCTCGCGTGGCTGAACGGACACCAGACCGCCTTCCAGATGGTCGGCGGCCTGCACTCCGCGCGCAGCCTGCCGCACCTCAGCCGCATCGTCGAGCTCGCGAACGCCGCGCACGCGCTCGAGGATCCCGCCCTCGCGGCCCAGCGCTGGCACGACCACCTGCGCCTGAACGGAGTGGACGCATGACGAGCCCGCACCCCCGCCTGTCGATCAATCAGGCGACGATCAAGTACACGACGGTCGCGCAGGCGATCGAGGTCACGACGGCCGCCGGTATCGGCGCGATCGGCCTCTGGCGCGAGCAGGTGCAGGAGGCGGGTCTCGACGAGTCGGTCAAGATGATCGCCGACTCGGGCCTGCGCTACTCGACGCACTGCCGTGGCGGCTGGTTCACCGCCGAGGAGGGCCCCGCACGCGTGGCCGCCCTCGACGACAACCGCGTCGCGATCGACGAGACCGCGGCCCTCGCCGCCGCGGGCGCCGAGGGCTCGAAGGCGGCCCTGGTGATCGTCGTCGGAGGGCTGCCCGAAGGCTCCCGCGACCTCGTCGGCGCGCGCGAGCGCGTCCGCGACGCCGTCGCCCAGCTCGCTCCGCACGCCGAGGCGTCGGGAGTGCAGCTCGCCCTCGAGCCGCTGCACCCCATGTACTGCAGCGATCGCGCCGTCCTGTCGACGCTCGACCAGGCCCTCGACATCGCGGGAGACTTCGCACCCGAGGTCGTCGGCGTGACGGTCGACACATTCCACCTGTGGTGGGATCCGCAGATCCTCGACAAGATCGCCCGCGCGGGCCGCGAGGGCCGCATCTCGTCGTATCAGGTGTGCGACTGGAAGACGCCGCTCGAGGCCGACAACCTCCTGTCGCGCCACTACCCCGGCGACGGCATGATCGACTTCGCGGACATGACCCGCGCCGTCGAGGAGGCCGGATACACGGGCGACGTCGAGGTCGAGCTGCTCAACCAGGCGATCTGGGATACGGATCCCGCCGAGGCCGTGCGCCGCACGGTCGCGGGCTTCGAGCGGGCCGTTGCCCCGCACCTGGCCGCAGCGCCGGTATCGTCTCAGGCATGACGCCGACGCCTGTCTCCCGCACGACGACGAAGGCCGCGACGCTGCACGACGTCGCGCGGGAGGCGGGCGTCTCGCTCGCGACAGCCTCGCGGGTGCTCAACGGATCCACCCGCAAGGTCGCCGAGTCGTACCGCGAGCGCGTCGAGACCGCGGCCGCGACGCTCGGCTACTCGGCCAATCTCTCCGCCCAGGCGACCGCCCGCGGCACATCGGCCACCCTCGCGCTTCTCGTCGCGAACATCGCCGACTCCTACTTCTCGCAGATCGCCGCGGGCGTGGCCCACGCCGCCGACGACGAGAACCTCGTCGTCACGATCGGCATCACCGAGCGCTCGCCCGAACGCGAGGCCCAGCTCGTCCGCTCGCTGCGCGGACAGCGCCCGCGCGGCATCGTGCTCGCCGCCTCTCGCGCGCACGTCGAGCAGAGCCCCGCGCTCACGCAGGCCCTCGCGTCGGTCGAGTCGTCCGGAGGCCGTATCGTCACCCTCGGCGCCCCGGCCGAGGGCGTCGACTCGCGCACCGTCGGCATCGACAACCGCGGCGGAACCCACGAACTCGGCTCGACCCTCGCCGCGCTCGGTTACCGGAAGGCCCTGATCCTCGCCGCTACGCGCGGGCTCGTCACGAGCGACGACCGCGTGGCGGGCTTCTCCGACGGCTTCACCGAGGGAGGCGGCGAGGCACCCCTCGTGCTGCGCGGAACGCTTTCGCGCGACGCGGGCTACGACCTCATGACGGCCGCCCTCGAGCGCGGCGTCTCGCCCGGCACCGTCGTCTTCGGCATCTCCGACGTCGTCGCCTTCGGCGCGATGTCAGCCATCCGCGACGCGGGCCGCGAGGTCGGCACCGACATCGCCGTCGCCGGCTTCGGCGACATCGACACGGGACGCGACATCGTGCCCTCCCTCACGACCGCCCGCGCCCCGCTCGAGGAGGTCGGCCGACTCGCCGTCGAGGCCGTCACGGAGGACGACTGGACGGATCCGGGCCTCCTCCCCGTGCGCGTCATCGTGCGCGACAGCACGCCGGCGCGCGACTAAGCCGGACCCGCGTCTGAAGCGGAGCGGCGCCATCTCACGCGGCCGCTGGCTCGGGCCTGGCGGGTGTGCTGGGCCTACGCCGCGTGGGTCCCGCGGCGGTCGGTGATCTCGAGCGGCGCGGGCGCCGGATCCGATGCGTCCGACGCGTCCGACGCGTCGGCTTCGTCGTTGCCACGGATCTCGCGGTGCAGTCGCTCCATGCGCTCGTCGAGATCGCTGGCCGTGAACGCGGCCTCGCGCAGATCGTCGAGAAGGTGCTGCGGCACGCGCTTCTCGTACTTGTAGTAGATCTTGTGCTCGAGGCTGGCCCAGAAGTCCATCGCGATCGTGCGGAACTGCACCTCAACGGGAACCCGCACGGTGCCGCGGGGCAGGAACACGGGCACCTCGACGACGGCGTGCAGACTCTTGTAGCCGTTCGGCTTCGGATCTGCGATGTAGTCCTTCACCGTGAGCACCCGGACATCATCCTGGCCGCAGAGGAGCTCGAACAGGCGGTAGGCGTCGCTCACGAAGCTGCACGTCACGCGCACGCCCGCAATGTCGGTGATCTCCTTGCGGATCGCGTTGAAGCTCGGCTCGACGCCGCGGCGCTGGATCTTCTCCAACATCGAGTCGACGCTCTTCACCCGGCTCGAAAGGTGCTCGATCGGATTGTGCGAGTGCTGGTGCTCGAAATCGTCGCGGAGGATCTCGAGCTTGGTCTCGATCTCGCGCATTCCAAACCGGTACTCGTTGAGGAACTGCTGCATCTCGTCGCGCAGCTCCCGGGCGAGTTCGATGACGCTGTCGTCGACCTGGACCTGAGGCATGGTGACGACCCTACGTCCGTGGCCTGCGCGGCGCTATGGGATCCCTATGCGTAGGCCGAAGGGCCGTACGTCGCTCGACCGGTTCCCACCGTTCTCTGGCCGACGCTAGCCTCACACCATGGCGTTGAATGCTGCCCGCGAGATCCGCGGCGTGCCCCTCATCGACGCGCGCAACGCGCCACCGTCCGACCGTGCAGATCCGGTCGTCGCCACCTCGGCGGGTCGCGTCAGGGGTTTCTGGCGGGGCGCCTGCGCGACGTTCACGGGGATCCCATACGCCGCACCGCCCGTGGGCGAGCACGCGTTCCTCGCGCCGGTTCCGCACCCGCCGTGGGACGGCGTGCGGGACGCGACGCGGCAGGGGGCCACGCCGCAGAAGGGCGACCACGGTGTGACGCTCATCCCCGAGCCGAGCGTGCCGGGCACGTCGACTCTCAACGTCAACGTCTTCTCACCCGATCCGTCCCCGGACGCGAAGCTCCCCGTGCTCGTCTATATTCACGGCGGCGCATACTCTTCTGGGTCGATCGCCAGCCCCTGGTACGACGGCGCCGCGTTCGCCCGCGACGGCGTCGTGACGGTCACGATCTCGTACCGGATCGCCTTCGCCGGATTCGGCTGGATCCGTGACGCGCCGCAGAACCGCGGCGTGCGCGACTGGATCCTTGCGCTCGAATGGGTGCAGGAGAACATCCGAGCGTTCGGCGGCAACCCCGGCCGCGTGACGATCGCCGGCCAGTCGGCGGGCGGCGGCGCCGTGCTCACCCTCCTGGGGATCCCTGCAGCGCACGATCTGTTTCATGCCGCCTGGAGCATGTCTCCGACCCTCGCCGTTCTCGGCGCGGACGAGGCGCGCAGCCTCGGCGACGAGATCGCGGCCGACGCCGGCGCCCGGAACACCCCGGAGCAGCTCGCGGCCCTCGGCCGCGGAGTGCTCGCGCAGGCGCAGAGGCCGCACATCGCGGGTCGCACCGGCCTGCCCGGCGTCCGTCGCACGGTCGAGCGCGGGCTGCACATCGGCCCCGTCGTCGACGGCGAGCTCATCGATCGCCCGACGCTCACGGCTCTGCGCGGCGGGCTCGGATCCGACAAGCCGCTCGTCGTCGGCGCGACCGACGACGAGTTCACGATGGTGCTCGATCCCTACGCCCAGGTGCTGCGCTGGCTGCCCGCGCCCGCGATCCTGCGCCTCATCGGGCTCGGCGGCTCACGCGGGCGTGCCTATCGCCGCGCGAACCCGCACCTCACCGAAACGGTGCGCACCGTGGGGCGCTACGTCAGCGACATGGTGTTCCGGCGCCACGTTCGCCGCGTCGCCGACGCACGGCCCGCCGAGACGACCTGGACCTACCGCTTCTCGTGGCCGTCGCCCACGATGCGGTGGTCGCTGCACTGCCTCGACGTGCCGTTCTTCTTCGACGTGCTCGGCGCGCACGGCGTCGACGTCATCGCGGGCGCCGCGCCACCGCAGGAGCTCGCCGACGAGATCCACGGATCCGCCGTGCGCTTCGTCGCGACACACGAGGCGCCGTGGGAACCGTGGCCCGCCTCCCGCATCTTCGACGTCCCCACCCGCACCGAGCTCGGATCCTACGAAGGCACCCGCCCGCTCGGGTGAGCGCAAGTCCACAAGTCTTCGTCGAGTCCGCTGCAAGTTGCAGCGGACTCGACGAAGACTTGTGGACTTGCCTGGCGACTGTCGTCAGGATCCGGCGGTCGCGCGCAGGGGATCGATGCGGCGCAGGCCGGGGATCTCGTCAAACGCCGCGTCCGAGGAGGCGATCGTCTCGATTCCGTACGCAAGCGCCGTGGCCGCGTGCACGGCGTCTCGGCCACGGATGCTCGTCTTCTCAACGAGATCGAGCGACAGTTCGAGCACCTCGTGGTCGAAGTTCAGGACGATGAAGAGCGGCACGATCCTCCGTGCCGCAGCCGCGGCTACCGCGCGGTCGTCGCGCCGGAGCCGGTGGAACACGACCTCCTGGATCATCTCGGTGCTTGCATACGCCCGCCCCGAGCCCGCCCAGAGATCGTCGAGAAATGCTCGACAGATGTCCCGCTGCGGCTGCACGTCCCCCAGCGCGTGGAGGACGACCGTCGCGTCGACGAGGACCGCATCATTTCCCATCGGGTTCACGAGATGTCACGCAAGGCCGGCCTGTCGTTCAGGTCATCCTTGTGGGCTTCCCAGTACTCCGGAGTGATCCCCGGACTGGGATTCGCATCGGCCCACGCCCACAGCCGCTTCGCCGCCGCTCGCGCATCGACCCTCTTCCGGTCCATCCACCCGTCGACCGCCTCGCGGATGAAGGCGCCGACGCTCATGTGCTGACGTGCCGCCTCCGCCTGGATCCGCTCATACTGCTCGGCTTCGAACAGCACCTGAACCCGCTTCTCCAATGTCGCCATGGCGCCATCGTACGCCGACCTGCACATGCATGTGCAGGCCTGTGCATAACCTTCGCTACGCCAGTTCGGGGATGACCTTCTTCTCGAACAGCTCGACGCCTGCCGTGTCGTACGCCATCTCGGGGAAGTAGGCGATCGTGTAGTCGACGCCCGCCGCCTTCATCGCGTGCAGGTGCTCCGTGACCTGCTCGACCGTCCCGACGGTGGGGACGTCGGCGCCGTAGTTCTTCATCGCTCCCTCGTACTTCTCACCGAGGTGCGGCTTGAGACGCGCGCCGACCGCCGCGACGCGGTCGGCGACCTCGGCCTCGGTCTCGCCGATGATGACGTTGATGTCGGTCGTGCGAGTGATCTCCGTGTGGTCGCGTCCGAGCGCATCGCAGTGCCCGCGCAGCACCTGGTCCTTGTGGCGGAAGGTCTCGATGTCGCCGCCCGCGAAGTTCGTGTACTGGGCGTACTTCGCGGCAATCTTGAGGGTCACCTTCTCGCCGCCGCCGGCGATCCAGAACGGGATCGCGGGATCCTGCAGCGGCTGCGGCTGCACGATCGCGCCATCGACCTGGAAGTAGCGGCCGTCGAGCGTCGCGGATCCGGTCTCCCACGCCTGCTTCATGATCTCGACGCCCTCGCGCAGCGCGCGCAGGCGATCGGGCACCTCGGGGAATCCGTAGCCGTACGCGCGCCACTCGTGCTCGTACCAGCCGCCGCCGATGCCCATCTCGAGACGGCCATTCGACACGTGGTCCACTGTCGCCGCGACCTTCGCGAGGTACGCCGGGTTGCGGTATCCCATGCACGTGCACATCTGGCCGAGGCGGATGCGGCTCGTCGACGCGGCGAACGCCGACATCAGCGTCCACGCCTCGTGCGTCGCCTCCTCGCTCGGCACCGGCGTCGTGTGGAAGTGGTCGTAGACCCAGATCGACTCCCACGGGCCGTCGTCGGCGCGCTGCGCGAGGCCTCGCATCGTGTTCCACTGCTCGGCCGGATCGATGCCGACGAGGTCGAATCGCCAGCCCTGAGGAATGAAGGTTCCGAAACGCATGCGGTCAGGCTAGCGGTACGCGGGCGGTCCCGGCACGAGCGGGAACGTCCCCTACCGGATCACGACGGCGTGGGGCATGCGCTCCTGCATCACCTCGATGGCGCGGGGGCTTCCGTCGACGAGCACGGCCTGCCTGCCGAGACGGCTCGCGACGGCGCCCGTCGTGCCGGATCCCGCGAAGAAATCGAGCACACGGTCGCCCGGCCGCGTGGACGCCTTGATCATGCGCGCGAGGATCCCCTCGGGCTTCTGCGTCGGATACCCCGTGCGCTCGGATCCGCCCGTCGGCACGATCGTGTGCCACCAGACGTCCGTCGGCAGCTTGCCGCGCGCGGCCTTCTCGGCATCGACGAGACCGGGCGCCATATAGGGCTCGCGATCGACCGCATCGGAGTCGAAGTGGTACTTGTCGGGATCCTTGACGTACACGAGGATCGTGTCGTGCTTCGTGGGCCAACGCGAGCGACTCTTCGCGCCGTAGTCGTACGCCCACACGATCTCGTTGAGGAAGTGGTCGCGGCCGAAGACGGCGTCGAGCATCACCTTCGCGTAGTGCGCCTCACGGTAGTCGAGGTGCAGGTAGAGAGTGCCGTCCTCGGCGAGCAGGCGCCACGCCTCGCTCAAACGCGGTTCGAGGAACGCCCAGTAGTCGTCGAAGCGGTCGTCGAACGTCGTGAGGGTCTGGCGGATCCGCTCGTACTTGCGCCCGTGGAATCCGTTCCAGACGGGGTTCTCCGTCGCGTTCAGGAAGTCGTCGCCGAAGAGGGCGTCATCGGCATCGTCGTCCACCGAATCCACGTGCACGGCGTCGGGCGCGTGGTTCGCGCGCTGCGTCGTGTGCTGGCGTTTCCGCCCCGTGTTGAAGGGCGGATCCAGATAGATCATCGTGAAGGCGCCGTCAGGCAGCGTTCGGGTGACCTCGAGATTGTCGCCGTGGTGGATCGCGACGGGCGCGCCTCGGCTGAGGCCCCTCTGCGGGGCAGAATCGGCGATCGTCACGGGACCCGGTGCAGCCACTGCTCGGTCGAGAACTTCGTGCGCACGAGCTCCTCGGCCTGCGCGAGCTCCTCCTCGGTCACGGATCCGCGCTCGGCGCCCGTGAACTTCTGGAACTCGTTCATGAACGCGTCGAGGATCGCGCGACGCTCCATGCCCGTCTGACTGCGAATGGGATCCACGCGCTTCGCGGCGGACGTCGTCCCCTTGTCGCTGAGCTTCTCGCGGCCGATGCGCAGCACCTCGGTCATCACCTGGCCGTCGATGTCGTAGCTCAGGGTCGCGTGATGCAGGATCCCGCCGTTCGCGAGGCGCTTCTGCGCGGCGCCGCCGATCTTGCCCTGCGGGCTCGCGATGTCGTTGAGACCCTGATAGCTCGCCTCGATCCCGATGGTCTTCAGCGCCTGCAGCACCCAGTCGTCGAGGAACGCGTACGAGTCGGCGAACGTGAGGCCCGCGACGAGCGAGGCGGGCGCGTAGAGCGAGTAGGTGATGATCTGCTCGGCACCCATGAGCATCGCGCCGCCGCCGGAGATGCGGCGCACGACGTCGAAGCCGTGCTTCCGCGCGCCCTCGGGATCCACCTCGTTCCGGTACGACTGGAAGGATCCGATGACGACGGCCGAGCGATCCCACTCCCAGATCCGGAGCGTCGGCTTGCGCAGCCCCTCGCCGACGCGTTCCGTGAGCACCTCGTCGAGCGCGAGGTTCATCATGGGCGAGACGGCCGGATCGTCGATGATCTCCCACTCGAAGTCCGACCAGGTCGACGCCGTGACGAGGGCGCGGCGCACGGCCGTGCCGACGGATTCCGGCGTGAACCCGAGCAGCTGGGCGCCATCCGGCAGGGCGCCGCGGATCGCGGCCGCGATCGTCGGCACGTCGGCGGTGTCGGGCAGGCCGACGACCGCGCGGTTGATGTCGATCAGGGCCTCGTCGGGCTCGAGGAAGAAGTCACCCGCGAGCGCGAACTCGCTGATCTTCCCCTCGGCCACCTCGAGGTCGACCACGACGAGCTTGCCGCCGGGAACCTTGTACTCGCCGTGCATTCCACCAGGGTAGTCGGGCGGGCTGACAGGGGTCCGGTCGCACACACAACACAACGCAGTCAATCCGGCAAGGAAGCCCGCGAAAGGCTGCACTTTCCGGCATCGACCGCAGTTCTGACTGCGTCGTGCTGCGAGAGGGACCGGCTTACGCCGGGAACCGCGCGTCGAGCCAGGCGAGGATGTCGGCGCGCACGCTCTCCTGCTCGAAGCCGTTGAGGATCTCGTGCCGGCCCGCGAAGACACGGGTCGTGACGTCGGTGAATCCCGAGCGCTCGCGGTACGCCGCGGCGAGCGCGTGCACCGCGCGCGGGCCACCCACGGGGTCGTCGCGGCCCACCATGAGCAGCACCGGCGTGTCCGGCAGATCCTTCGCGGGGCGGCCGATGAGCCGGAGCGTATTCAGCGGCCCGAACGCCTCCGCGAGCGGCGTCTGCGTCGTCAGCGGATCCGCGAGCGCCGCGTCCTGCACCTCGGGATCCTCGCTGATCCACTCGTTGCCCTTCGCCTCCGGCCCGTCCCAGCGGGCGTTGAGCGGCCGCGCGTTGAGAAAGCCGGGCCAGCGCAGGGCGGAGCCGACCAGCACGACGCCGTCGAAGGCGCCGGGGTGGTCGTTGACGAGGATCTGCGTGAGGAACGACCCCCACGAATGCCCGAGGATCACGAGCGGCAGGCCCGGGTTCTCGGATCGCGCGATCTCGGACATCTGCCACGCGGCTTCCTCGGCCGCACGGTGTCCGCCGTCGCCGAGGCGCGCGAGCATGTCGGCGGTTCCGTGCTGACGCATCCCCGTGCGTCCGTGCCCGCGGTGGTCGTCGGCGTAGACGATCCACCCATCCGCGGCGAGCGCCTCCGCCAGCACGCGGTAGCGCCCGGCGTGCTCACCGACACCGTGCAGGACGTGCACGATGCCGCGGGGTTCCCCCTCCGGCTCGTAGCGGTCGTAGAAGATCGTGGTCCCACGGAGGTCGACGAACTCAGCCATGGCGCGATCCTCCCACATGCCCACCCCTGCACAACGACGCCAATTCTGCGCAGGGGCCCGTGGGACCGCGGCGTGTCGGGGTGGTCGACTGAAAATTGGCGTCATTGTGCAGGAGGGATCGGATCCTTGCCGAAACTAATAGCCTAAACTAACTATTCGCATGACTCACGAAAACCTCTCCGTCCAGACCTCCGACATCCGCGCGGCGACGCTGCGCCTCGCGCGGCGGATCCGCCAGCAGCGATCGATCAGCACGATGTCCGATGGCCAGTTCGCCGTGCTCGCGAACGTGCACCTGCACGGCCCGCACACGCTCACGGCCCTTGCCGAGCGCGACGGCGTCACTGCTCCGTCGATGAACCGCACCGTCAACTGCCTCGAGGAGCTCGGCTACGTCACGCGCGTCGCCGACACCGAGGATCGCCGCAAGGTGAGAATCGCGATCACCGAGGCGGGCTCCGCCGTCGTGGAGGACACAGTTGCCCGCCGAGACAACTGGCTCGCGCAGATCCTCGCCGAGCTCTCGGACGACGAACGTCGCACGCTGCACGACGCCGCCGCGATCGTCCTGCGGGAGGTGAGGCGGTGACGAGCATGTTCCGCTCACTCGGCATCTTCAACTACCGGCTGTGGTTCCTCGGCGCGCTCGTGTCGAACGTCGGCGCGTGGATGCAGGCGACGGCGCAGGACTGGGTCGTGCTCACCGAGCTCACCGACCACGACGCGACAGCGGTCGGGATCACGATGGCCTGCCAGTTCGGCCCGCCGCTCGTCCTCGTCGGCGTGACCGGCTGGATCGCCGACCGCTTCGACCGGCGGAAGCTGCTGCTCGTGACGCAGTCGAGCCTCGGGCTCCTCTCCGTCGTCATCGGCGTGCTCCTCCTGGCGGGCGTCCTCACACTGCCGATCATGCTCGTGCTCGCGACGCTCTTCGGCGTCGCGAACGCGATCGACGCCCCCGCGCGGCAGGCGTTCGTGAGCGACATCGTCGGGCGGTCGCAGGCTTCGAACGCTGTCGCCCTCAACTCGGCATCATTCAACATGGCGCGGCTCATCGGCCCCGCGGTCGGCAGCCTCCTGCTGATCGTCGTCGGCAGCGGATGGGTATTCGTCATCAACGCCGCCACATTCGCCGCGATGCTCGCGGCCCTCGTGCTCATGCGCCGCGACGAGCTGCAGCCGCGCGTCCGCTTGGCGAAGGGCGGCGGGCGTCTCGCCGATGGCCTGCGGTATGTGCTGACGCGCCCTGACCTCGTCGTGATCTTCGCGATGGCATTCCTCATGGGCGCGTTCGGCATGAACTTCCCGATCTTCGCGTCGACCATGGCCGTCGAATTCGGCCGCGACGCCGACGGCTACGGACTGCTCAGCTCGGCGCTCGCCGTCGGATCCCTCGCGGGCGCCCTGCTCGCGGCCCGGCGCGATCGTGCGCGGCTGCGCGTCGTGGTGCTCGCGTCGGCAGGCTTCGGCGCGATGTCGATCGTGTCGGCGGCGATGCCCGCCTACCTCGCGTACGCGCTCGTGTGCATGGCGATCGGATTCTGCACCGTGACGATGCTCACAACGGCCAACGGCTTCGTGCAGACGACGACGGATCCGGCCGTGCGCGGCCGCGTGCTCGCGCTGTACCTGGCGGTGATGATGGGATCCACGCCGATCGGCGCTCCTGTCATCGGTGCCGTGGCCGACGCGTGGGGACCGCGCGCGGCGATCGTCGTCGGCGGCGCCGCGGGGCTCATCGCGGCGGCGATCGGCGCGGCGTGGCTTCTGTCCTCGGGACGCCTGCACCGAAGCGACGTCCGGCGGTTCCGGCTCACGATCGACGAGACGCGCCCCGTGACCGTCGTCACGCCGGTCGTCGAACCGACGGGGACCGACGACGCCGTCGCACAGACGAACGCGGTGCCGACGCGGCGGTGACGACGCCACGAGATTCGGAGATCTCACGGGAAGCGGACGCTGTCCCGAAATTCGTCCGCTTTTCGTGAGATCTCCGCGATTCGTGACGACGGACCACAGGCACACGCCCTCCATGGTGTGATGGGGACATGTCTCTGCGCGCACTGATCGCCACAGCCGATGGCCGCTACGAGGATCCGTGGCACCCGTTCCCTGAGACGTCGGCGCGGCTCGCCGATGCTCTGGGCGATGCCGGCTTCCACGTCGAGACGGCCCCCGTCGACGAGGCACTTTCGAAGATCGGCGATGCCGATCTCCTCGCCGTCAACGCCGGGGATCCGTGGCGGCACGAGCCGCCCCGCCTCGGCGCCCCTGCCGGCGCCGTCACCGGGCTCGACGCCGCGCTCGACCGCGGCATCGGGGTGCTCGCGATGCACACGTCCCTCGCATCGCTGCGCGATTATCCGTCGTGGTCCGTTGCGACGGGCGGGATCTGGCTGCCCGGGATCTCGATGCATCCGCCGCTTTCCGATGCCCGCTTCGACTGGGCGGAGCATCCGCTCGCCGGGGACGAGCCGTTGCTGGCCGTCGACGAGCGCTATGCGTATCTGCAGCAGATCGGCGCCCGCGACATCGTCGCGACACACGATCACGAGGGCGTGCGGCACCCCGTCGTCTGGACCCGGGAGTACGGATCCGCCCGTGTCGCGGTCGACCTGCTCGGCCACGACACGCGGTCCTACGACTCCCCCGACCACCGCGCGCTCATCGCCCGGCTCGCCCGCTGGGCGGCGCGGGCGTAGCTTCCGGGCGGGGCGTCACTGCCCCTCCGGCAGCCCGCCCTGCACGTGAGCGCCACGACGCCCCTCACCTAAGCGACCATCGTCCCCGCGAGCGAGCACGGATCCGCATGTTCCCTCGCGACTCGCCAGGACAACTCCGAGTCAGTCCGACAGGCCACCCAGCGTACGAGGCCGCACGATCAGCCACAGGGCGAGGATCCCGACGACCGCGCACGCGGCCATGATCGACGCCATCGACAGCGGGCTGATGCCGCCCGTCCACACCGACACGACGCCGACGAGCGGCGAGATGAGCCCGGCGACGCCGTTGTTCGCGGCTCCGAGCACGCTCGCCGCCGTGCCGGCCGCGTCGGGGTGACGATCGAGCGCGAGCACCTGCGCGCACGGGAATGTGAACCCGCACGAGGTCATGAAGAGGAACAGCGGGATGATGACGCCCCACGCGCTCGGGATCAGCTGTGCGCAGACGGGGATGGCGCAGGCCGCGATCAGGAGCGCTCCCGTCGAGTACGCGAGCACCCACTGGGGCCCGAAGCGCACCGCAAGTCGCGCCGCGATCTGGTTGCCGATGATGAGGCCGACCGAGTTCACGGCGAAGATCGTGCCGAACTGCAGGGCGCTCAGCCCGTACCCGGTCTGAAACAGGAACGACGAGCTCGAGAGATAGGAGAACAACCCGGAGAAGGTCATCGCGCCGATCAGCAGCACGCCGACGTACACGCGGTCCGAGAACACGACGCGGTACCTGTGCCGGATCGACGTCGTCTCGGCCGTCGCGCGGTCTTCCTTCGGCCGCGTCTCCGGGAGGGAGAAGATCGCGAACAGCAGCATCGCCACCCCGTAGCCTGCGAGGGCGACGAAGATGCCGCGCCACGGCAGCACCTCGAGGAGCGCGGATCCGATGAGCGGGGCGACGACAGGGGCCGCGCCCGTGACGAGCGCGAGGCGCGAGAGCATGATGGCGAGCCGCCTGCCGCCAAACAGATCGCGCACGGTCGCCATCGCGACGACACCTCCCGCGGCGGCCCCGACGCCCATCAGGACGCGCGCGATGCCGAGCATCTCGATCGACGGCGAGAAGACGGCGACCGTGGTCGAGACGACGTGGAGCGCCGTGCCGATGAGCAGCGGCCACCGGCGTCCGACGGCGTCGCTCAGCGGCCCCGCAATGAGCTGTCCGACGGCGAATCCGATCATCGTGCCCGTGAGCGTCAGCTGCACGGCGGCCTCGCCGACGCCAAACTCGTCCTCGAGCAACGGGAAGGCGGGGAGGTACAGGTCGACGGTGAACGGGCCGAGCGCCGTCAGGGCACCGAGCAGCAGGACGTACGCGAGCCGGCGGCCGCTCGAGAGCTGGTCGCCCCTGTGCTCACTCGCCGTCTCCTGCGACGCGCCGCGCACGCGATCCGACACCGGCACGACGCCGGTGGGGATCGGGATGAGACCCGTCGCCGCAGGGATCATGCCGGTCTCGGGGTACGCGTCGTCGTCGCGTTCGTCGTTCGTCACGGAGTCCGGACCTTCGTTCAGGGTCGATTCGGGGGCATGTTCGACGCTACCGGGATCCGCACCTGAGCGGCGGGACCCGCGTCACGCGCGCGGCGCGTCCGCGAAGCGCCGTCGATACGAGGTCGGCGTCGTGCCGAACGCCTGCGAGAACGCCTGACGAAAGGCGACGACGCTGCCGAACCCGCACGTGTCGGCGATACGGGCGATCGAGTCGTCGCCTGTCTCGAGGTGCGCGCGCGCCGCGTCGAGGCGCCGACGGCGCACCCACCGGGCGGGCGTGGCTCCGGTGGCCTGGCGGAATCGACGGGTGAAGCTGCGCCGACTCATGAGCGCCTGACGCGCGAGCACGTCGACCGTCAGGCGCTGGTCGAGGTGCTCGTCGGCCCATCCGAGCACCCGTGCGATGTCGTCGCGCATCTCGCCCGACTCCGGGACCCCTTCGACGTACTGCGCCTGGCCGCCCTCGCGATGCGGTGCGATCACGATCGAGCGCGCGACCGACGCCGCGATCGAGGCTCCAAGCCGCTCACGAACGATGTGCAGACAGGCATCGAGCGCCGACGCGGTGCCAGCCGAAGTCAGCACGTCGCCGTGGTCGATGTACAGCGAATCAGAGTCGACGTCGACCTCACTGCGCAACGCGGCGAGTTCGGAGGTGGACGCCCAGTGCGTCACGGCCGCGCGCCCGTCGAGGATTCCGCTCGCGACGACCGGGAAGCCGCCGAGACACAGCCCGACGATCATCGCGCCGCGCGCGTGCGCATCGGCGATCACGCGCACGAGCTCGTCGGGCACGGCGGGCAGATCCGAGGGCCAGCTCGGGAACACGAGGATGTCGGCGTCCGCTGTCGCCGCCGCGTCCGCGAGCCCGTCGATCCGCAGGCCGCCCGACGTTCGCACGTCGCCGCCGCCATCCGTCCAGACCGTCGCGCGCCAGGGATCCGCCCGCCCCGTGAGTCCGACCTCGTCGAAGACGAGCATCGGCGTCGACAGGTGGAACATGCTCATCCCATCGAAGGCATGGATGGCGATCTGCATGTGGCCCATTCTCATCGAACAGCGGCCTTCGTGCCACTCACGAATCGCCCGCAGATGGCGCGATGCTGGATCCGCGTCGCCGGACGGCGGCGAATCGGAAGGAGACACCACATGCCCGCAGGACGCCGCGCCCTCATTGTCATCGACGTGCAGAACGAGTATGTCGCCGGACCGCTCGAGGTCCAGTACCCGGATCGGACGACGTCGATCCGCCGCATCACCCAGGCGCTCGACGCCGCCGAAGCAGCGGGGATCCCCGTCGCGGCCGTGCAGCACGAGTACCCCGAGAACGCTCCCCTCTTCGCCCGGGGCTCGGCGGCGTGGGAGCTGCAGCCGGAGATCGCCGAGCGCGCCCTGCCGACGTGGGCCCGGTCGACGAAGGACGTCGGCACCGTGTTCGCCGACGAGGGCCTCGTCGCCTGGCTCCGCGAGAACGACGTCGACACCGTGACCCTCGTGGGCTACATGACGAACAACTGCGTCCTCGCGTCGGCCGCCGGCGCCGAGCCCCTCGGATTCGAGGTCGAGGTCCTGTCCGACGCGACGGGCGCGATCCACCTCGCGAACGACGCGGGATCCGCGAGCGCGCGCCAGGTGCACGAGACGCTCATGGTGCTGCTGAACTCGAACTTCGCGGCCGTCGCCACGACGGACGCCTGGGAGGCGGCCCTCGCTGCGGGCGAGCCCCTGCCAAAGAGCGACCTCCCCACCTCGGCTCTGCGCGGCCGCTCGGAGGCCGGCGTCGCCTGAGGCCGATGCACATTCGTTCAGGTCTCCCCCGCGTGTCAGAGGTCTTCGGTACCGTCGAATCGACACGCGGGGGCGCCGCCGCCCCGGCACCAGAGGCGAAGGAGCGTTCATGAACGGCACGCAGCTGAATCGCGGAGAGGCACAGCGATGAAGAAGCTCATCGGAGATCCGCAGAACGTCGTTCGCGACGCGCTCATCGGCCTGGAGAAGAGCGCCGATCAGGTGCGCGTCGACCACGAGAACCGCGTCGTCCATCGCGCCGTGCCGAAGGAGCAGGGCAAGGTCGCGCTCGTCTCCGGTGGCGGCTCGGGCCACGAGCCTCTGCACGGCGGCTTCGTCGGCATGGGGATGCTCGACGCCGCGTGCGCGGGCGAGGTGTTCACGTCGCCCACACCGGATCAGGTGGAGGCCGCGACGACGGCCGCCGATCGGGGCGCCGGCGTGCTTCACATCGTGAAGAACTACACGGGCGACGTGATGAACTTCGAGATGGCGGCCGAGCTGGCGGGATCCGTGCGGGTCGAGTCCGTCGTCACCGACGACGACGTGGCCGTGCAGGATTCGACGTTCACGGCGGGTCGCCGCGGAGTCGGCGTCACAGTGCTCCTGGAGAAGATCGTCGGCGCGGCCGCAGAAGAGGGCCACGACCTCGATACGGTCGCCGCGCTCGCGCGCCGGGTCGCCGCCGAGGGCCGCTCGATGGGCGTCGCGCTCACGAGCTGCACGGTCCCCGCCGCGGGAAAGCCCACCTTCGATCTTCCCGACGACGAGATGGAGGTCGGGATCGGGATCCACGGCGAGCCCGGCAGGCGCCGCGTGCCGGTCGCGCCGGCCTCCGAGATCGCGCAGATGCTCGTCGAGCCGATCCTCGCCGACCTCGACATGACCTCGTCGCCGGTGATCGTGCTGCTGAACGGCATGGGCGCGAGCCCGCTGCTCGAGCTGCACCTCATGTACGGAGAGGTCGCAGCGCTTCTCGAGAAGGCCGGTGTGACGATCGCGCGCCGGCTCGTCGGCAACTACATCACCTCGCTCGACATGGCGGGCTGCTCTCTGACGCTGCTGCGTGCCGACGACGAGATGATCCGACTCTGGGACGCCCCCGTCAACACACCCGGCCTGCGCTGGGGAGCGTGATCGCATGCCCGACACGATCAGCACTGCCGACGCGACGGCGTGGATGACGCGATACGCCGAGGCCGTCGAGGAACAGCGCGACCACCTCACCGAACTCGATTCGGCCATCGGAGACGCCGACCACGGCGCGAACATGGATCGGGGCATGCGCGCGGCGGTCGACAAGGCCTCCGCAGATCGCCCCGAGTTCCTTGACGAGCTGTTCAAGGGCGTCGGCATGACGCTGGTCTCCACGGTCGGCGGCACGAGCGGCCCGCTGTACGGCACGTTCTTCCTGCGTCTGGCCTCCACGCTCGGCCACGAGACCGAGGTCGAGGCATCCGCCTTCGCCGCCGGTCTGCGCGCCGGGCTCGACGGCGTCATCGCCCGCGGGAAGGCAGCTCCGGGAGACAAGACGATGATCGATGCGATGTCGCCCGCCATCGCCGCGTTCGAAGAGGCGGTCGCGCAGGGGTCCGACCCGGCCGCCGCGGCGTCCGCCGACGCAGCGGAGGCAGGGCGCGACGCGACGGAGCCGCTCGTCGCACGCAAGGGACGGGCCAGCTACCTCGGCGAGCGCAGCGCAGGCCACATCGACCCCGGCGCGGCCTCGACGTCCTTGCTGTTCCGCGCACTGTCCGAAACGCTCTCCGCATGATCGGGATCGTCGTCGTCTCGCACAGCGCGCCGCTCGCGCGCGCGGCGCTCGATCTCGCTCTCGAGATGGTGCCCGAGGATCCGCCTCACGTCGCCCTCGCGGCAGGCGCTGGCGAGGGCGTCACGGGAACCGACGCGACCCGCGTGGCCGACGCCATCGAGAGTGTCGCCGGCGATGACGGCGTGCTCGTCCTGATGGACCTCGGCTCGGCGGTGATGAGCGCCGAGATGGCGCTCGAGTTCGTCGATCCGGGGTGCGAAGTGCGGCTGAGCCCGGCACCGCTCGTAGAGGGGCTCGTCGCGGTCGTCGTGAGCGCCGCGGGCGGCGCGACGCTCGACGACGCCGACCGCGAGGCACGCGGGGCGCTGGCGGCGAAGGAAGATCAGCTCGGCGTCGCGGCTCCCGTTTCGGACGCCCCGGCGCGCGCCTCGACCGAGCCGATCCGCCTCACGCTGACGAACGACGTCGGCCTGCACGCGCGTCCGGCCGGGCTCGTCGTCCGCGCACTGAAGGGCCTCGACGCCGTCGTGCGCATCGGCACTGACGAGCACGACTCGGTCGACGCGCGCAGCGTGATGGGCCTGATGTCCCTGGGGGCTTCCCACGGAGACGTCATCTCCGTCACCGCCGAGGGCCCCGACGCCGAGCGGGCACTCGACGCGCTCCGCGCTCTCGTCGACGACGGCTTCGGAGAAGACGCCGCGGGGTAGGCGCGCCGCGCGCTGGCAGCGCGGCTCGAACGAGCACATCAACGAGCTGCTGCGACAGCACTGCCCTCAGGGCACCGATCTCCCGCTCCACGGTCCGGAAGATCTCGAGCATGCCACGCAGAGCCTCAAGGACCGTCCCCGCAAGACGCTCGGCTGGGCCCCCAGCCGAGCGTCTGCGTGGGTTCGCTGTGAACACCTGTGTTGCGGCACCTCTGGAAACCCACCGCGCCATATTGGGTGTCCCCTACACACGACACGCCGGGCCAGAGGGCGTGCCGCGACCACCGGCCTCAGCCGCGCGGAACGTACCGCTTCGGCGGGAAGGCGTCGGCGACCGTCGCGCGGAGTGCGTCGAGGTCGCCCGAGACGAATCCGGCAGTGCGCCCCTGCACGAGCAGGTTGCCGATCGCCGTCGCTTCGACGGGTCCGGCCTCCACGGGGATCCCCGAACGATCGGCGGTGAGCTGGCACAGCAGCTCGTTCAAGGACCCGCCTCCCACGACATGGATCGTCTCGACCGGCACGCCCGACAACTCGGAAGCCGTGCGAACCGCGCCAGCGAACGCCTCGGCGAGGCTCTCGACGATCGAGCGGGCGAACTGCGCGCGCGACTGCGGCACGGGCTGGTCGTGCTCGCGCAACCAGGTGGCGATGCGCTCAGGCATCTCCCCCGGCGGCATGAAGACGGGATCGTTCGCGTCGAAGATCCCCACCGGCTCCGTCACGCGTGCGGCCTCGGCGAGGAGCGCCGGGAGGTCGACCTTCTCGGCGCCGTCCGGACGCTCCCATTCGCGGATCGTCTCGCTGAGAAGCCAGAGACCCATCACGTTGTGCAGGAAACGAGTGCGGCCGTCGACACCGCCCTCGTTCGTGAAGTTCGCCTCGCGGGCGGCGTCCGTAAGCACGGGCTGCTCCGTCTCGACGCCCACGAGACCCCACGTTCCGCACGAGATGTATGCCGCACGGTCGGCCTTCATGGGAACGGCGACGACGGCCGACGCGGTGTCGTGGGATCCGACGGCCACGACGGGCGCGGATCCGCCCACCTCCGCCGCGACGTGCGGCAGGAGGGAACCGACCGTGTCTCCCGGGTCGATGAGTCGCGGCAGGATCTTCTCGGGCACGCCGAGGCGCGCCGCGAGCTCGAGATCCCACTGCTTCGTCGTCACGTCGAGGAGGCCGGTCGTTGAGGCGTTCGTGCGCTCGGCGACCTTCTCGCCCGTGAGCAGCCATCCGAACAGATCGGGCACGAGCAGCATGCCATCGGCCGCTTCCCGCACGCCGCCCTCGCACGCCAGCTGGTACAGCGTGTTGAACGGGAGGAACTGCAGGCCGTTGCGGCGGTACAGCTCCTCGAATGGCAGGGCGGCGTGCACAGACTCGACACCCGCCGCCGTGCGCTCGTCGCGGTAGTGGAACGGAGTGCCGAGCATCCGGTCGCCCCGCATGAGTGCGTAGTCGACCGCCCATGAGTCGATGCCGATCGACGCGATCTCGGGGGCCCTGCGGAACGCCTCGGCGAGCCCTTCCCGCACCCCGCGGTAAAGCGCCATGAGGTCCCACTGCAGACCGCTGGGGGTGCGCACGGGGTCGTTGGGGAAGCGGCCGACGGTCTCCATCTGGATCCCGCCGTCCGCGAAGCGCCCGACGATCACGCGCCCGCTCGTCGCGCCGAGATCAACCGCGGCGACGGAACTCATCGCGCCACCCCCATCACAACGCAGTCAATCCGACGGCTTCGAGCACCCATCGGGCCATATCCGGCCCCTGCAGCCCAAATCGACTGCGTTGTGTTGGGGACCGCTCGGTCAAGGGGCGACCGGCCAGTACCGAACATCGCGAGAGCTGTCATTGTTCCTCCTCGAACACAACGCAGTCGATTCGTGCGCCTCGGCGCCCTGCGGCGCGCAGGACAGCTCCGACCGCCCAAATCGACTGCGTTGTGTTGTTCAAGACGCGGTCGATCAGCGGACGAACGCCTGCGCGACGCCCGAATCGACGGGGATGTGCAGGCCGGTCGTGCGGCTGAGCTCGGGGCCCGTGAGCACGTAGACCGCGTCGGCGACGTTCTCTGGGACCACCTCGCGCTTGAGGATCGTGCGGTTCGCGTAGAACTGGCCGAGGTCCTCTTCGTTGACGCCGTAGGTGGCGGCGCGCTGCGCGCCCCAGCCGCCCGCGAAGATGCCGGATCCGCGCACGACGCCGTCGGGGTTGATGCCGTTGACGCGCACGCCGTGCTCGCCGAGCTCGACGGCCAGCAGGCGCACCTGGTGGGCCTGGTCGGCCTTCGTCGCCGAGTACGCGATGTTGTTCGGCCCGGCGAAGACCGAGTTCTTCGACGAGATGTACACGATGTCGCCACCGAGGCCCTGCTCGATGAGCGGCTTCGCGGCCGCCTTCGAGACGAGGAAGGAGCCCTTCGCCATGACGTCGTGCTGCAGGTCCCAGTCCTTCTCGGTCGTCTCGAGCAGTGGCTTCGAGAGCGACAGGCCGGCGTTGTTGACGACGAGGTCGATGCCACCGAAGGCGAGGAGTGTCTCGTCGATCGACGCCTTCACCGCCTCCTCGTCAGCGACGTTGGCGGCAACGCCGACGGCGACGTCGGTGCCGCCGAGCTCAGCCGCGGCGGCCTGTGCCTTCTCGAGGTCGAGGTCCGCGATGACGACGCACGCGCCCTCACCCGCGAGACGCTTCGCGATGGCCTTGCCGATGCCGCTCGCCGCGCCGGTCACGAGGGCGATGCGGCCCGCGTGGGTCTTCGGCTTCGGCATCCGCTGCAGCTTGGCCTCTTCGAGCGCCCAGTACTCGATGCGGAACTTCTCCGACTCGTCGATGGGCGCGTAGCTCGACAGCGCCTCGGCGCCCCGCATGACGTTGATCGCGTTGACGTAGAACTCTCCGGCCACGCGCGCGGTCTGCTTGTTCTTGCCGTAGCTGAACATGCCGACGCCGGGAACGAGGACGATGAGCGGATCGGCACCGCGCATCGCGGGGCTTTCGTCCGTCGCGTAGCGCTCGTAGTACGCCGCGTAGTCGGCGCGGTACTCCTCGTGCAGCTCCTTCAGGCGCGCGATGGAGTCCTCGACCGACGCATCGGCGGGCAGATCGAGGATGAGCGGCTTGACCTTCGTGCGGAGGAAGTGGTCAGGGCAGCTCGTGCCGAGCTCGGCGAGGGCCGGGGCCTTCTCGCTCGCGAGGAAGTCGGTGACGACCTCGGCATCGGTGAAGTGCCCGACCATGGGCGCGTCGTGCGACGCAAGCCCGCGGATCGTCGCGGCGAGCGCGGCGGCCTTCGCGCGGCGCTCGCCCTCGGGCAGCGCCTCGTATCCGGCACGCACGGCGCCGAAGGGCTGCGCGGATCCGTTCTCGTCGATGAACTTCTGCGCCTGCTCGATGATCCAGAGCGAGTTCTGCTCGCTCTCTTCGCTCGTGTCGCCCCACGCCGTGATGCCGTGTCCGCCGAGGATCGTGCCGATCGCCTGCGGGTTCGCCTTCTTGATCTCGGCGATGTCGAGCCCGAGCTGGAAGCCGGGGCGGCGCCAGGGCACCCACACGACCTTGTCGCCGAAGATCCGCTTCGTGAGCGCCTCGCCGTCGGCGGCCGTCGCGATCGCGATGCCGCTGTCGGGGTGCAGGTGGTCGACATGCGCGGCATCGACGAGACCGTGCATCGCCGTGTCGATCGACGGGGCCGCGCCGCCCTTGCCGTGCAGGCAGTAGTCGAAGGCAGCGACCATCTCGTCTTCGCGGTCGATGCCCGGGTAGACGTCGACAAGCGCGCGCATGCGGTCGAGGCGCAGGCTGGCGAGGCCCTTCTCCTGGAGTGTGCCGAGGTCGCCGCCGGATCCCTTGACCCAGAGCAGCTCGACGGGCTCACCCGTGACGGGATCGGTCTCGGTGCCCTTCGCCGACGTGTTCCCGCCGGCGTAGTTCGTGTTCTTCGGGTCGGAACCGAGGCGGTTCGACCGGGTGATCAGATCGGTGACGGTGGGGTTCGTCATGAGTGTCTCTCTCGTGAGGTTCGCGAACGGTGACGCGGGAATCGGGATCAGGTGAGCCGCGCGACGAACGCATCGATCGTCGGCTCGGCTCCGGGCTCTTCGGGGCGGTTGAGGTGGCCGTGGCGGGTTCCGGGCTCGGTCGTGCAGACGACGTCGACGCCCGCGCCCTCGAGCGTGCGTGCGAACGCTTCGCCCGAGACGCGCAGCTCGTCGACGTCGCTCGCGACGATGGTCGTCGGCGGGAAGCCGACGAGCTCGCCCTCCGTCGCCGTGCCAGGCGCCGCGATCGCATCGGCCGTGTCGACGGATCCGCCGAGGTAGTTCTCGTACATCTCGCGCACGGCGGTGGGAGCGAACTGCTCGCTCAGGCCCGCCTCGGCGAGCGCATCGGCGAGCGCGGCGGGAACGTCCGGCTGCACGGCGTGCAGGGTCGGGTAGGCGAGAACAACGTGCGAAGGAAGCGGCTGGCCCGACCGCAGCAGGCGCACGACAACGCCCGTCGCGAGGTTGGCGCCTGCACTCGCTCCGCCGATCGCGACGCGGGACGGATCCGCGCCCCACTCGCCCGCGCGCTCCCGCGCCCAGGCGAGAGCGAAGGCGATCTCCTCCGACGCGACCGGATAGCGCACGCCGTCGCGCGGCTCGTGCTCGGCCCAGCGCGAGCCGGGCTCGACGGGTGCGAGCGAGTAGTCGACGGACACCGCCGTGATGCCGCGCGCCGCGAAGGCGCGCGCCACCCAGTCGCCCTCGGGCATGTCGATGGATCCCGCCGCGAATCCGCCGCCGTGCACCCACACGACGACGGATCCCGACGGCGCGTCCGCCGGATACACGCGCACGCCGAGCGGCCCGTGCGGGCCCGCGAGCGTCGTGTCCCGGGGATCCATCAGGCGCCCCAACCGGCCTGGGTGCCGCCGACGCGCTCGGCCTCGATCTTCTCCTGGTAGCCCGAGTCGGCGAACGCCTGCATCGGGTCGGCGGGGAGGCCACGGCCTGCACGCCACTCGGCGAGCGCGGGTCGCACGTCGGTGTAGAAGGCGTCCATGAACACCTGGTTCGCGGCGAGGGGATCCCCTGCGATCTGCGCCGCACGCAGCGCCTCGGTGTCGACGAGGAGCGCGCGGGCCGTCATCTCCTGCACGTTGAGCACCGAGCGGGTCTGGCCGAGGATCTTGTTCTCGACGTTGTGGCACTGGTCGAGCATGAACTGCACATCGGGGTTGTTCAGGCCGCCGCCGCGCACGACCTCGAAGACGATGCGGAACAGCTGGAACGGATCCGCGGCGCCGACGATGAGGTCGTCGTCGGCGTAGAAGCGGCTGTTGAAGTCGAACGAGCCGAGCTTGCCGAGGCGCAGCAGCTGCATGACGATGAACTCGATGTTCGTGCCGGGCGCGTGGTGACCCGTGTCGAGGCAGACGAGCGCCTTGTCACCGAGGGCCGACACCTGGGCGTAGGACGTCCCCCAGTCGGGAACGTCGGTGTGGTAGAACGCCGGCTCGAAGAACTTGTACTCGAGCACGATGCGCTGCTCGTCGCCGAGGCGATCGTAGATCTTCTGCAGCGACTCGTGGAGTCGGTCCTGGCGGCCGCGCATATCGGCCTGGCCCGGGTAGTTGGATCCCTCGGCCAGCCAGATCTTGAGGTCGCGCGACCCCGTCTTTTCCATGACGTCGATGCACTCGAGGTGGTGGTCGATCGCCTTGTTCCGGATCCGGTCGTCCTCGTGCGTGAGCGCGCCGAACTTGTAGTCGTCGTCCTGGAACGTGTTCGAGTTGATCGTGCCGAGCGCGACGCCGTTGTCCTCGGCGTGCTTGCGAAGATCGTCGAAGTCGCTGAGATCCCACGGGATGTGCAGCGCCACGGTCGGGGCGAGACCCGTCAGCTTGTGGACCTGCGCCGCGTCCGAGATCTTCTCGAACGGATCCCGCGGCGTGCCCGGCGTGCCGAACACCTTGAAGCGCGTGCCGGAGTTGCCGAACGCCCACGAGGGCAGCTCGATGGCCTGCTTCTCGAGCTGATCGAGGATGTCCTGGGAGAGGGTGCTCATGGTCCACGAGCCTTTCTGTCGTGCGCTTGGGCCGTCGTCGGCCGCGCGGATGCGGGTGGTCAGTCGTCGGAGCGCGCGGCGCGCAGCTGGGATTCGAGGTGGAACACCTCGGGGAAGGTCTCGGCGCTCTGGTCGGCGCGGCCGTCCTGGGCGAGGAAGAAGGGCGCCATCTCGGCCTCCCACTTCGCGGCGACCTCGCTGCTCGCGAGATACGCCTGCGAGGCGGCGTCGTCATCCGTCTCGTAGAAGCCGACGAGCTCGCCGCCGCCGAGATGGAAGATCGAGTAGTTGCGACGCCCGGAGGCGGCGATCTCGTCGAGCATCTCGGGCCAGACGGGGTCGTGACGCCGCATGTACTCGTCGAGCATCTCGGGCTTCACGCGCAGCCGGAAGGCGATGCGCTGACTGTCGCTCCCCATCGAGATCCCTTCGTCGTTGTGAATCGTTTCATTATGCGCATAGCGGCCGGGCGAACGCAAGGCCGCAATACACAACGACGCCAATTCTGTGCGGAGGTGGACGACACGCCGAGTTCGACGGCCGGACCAGTGAATTCTGGCGTCGTCGTGCATGGGGACGTGCAATAGGATCCCCGGAGGACGAATGGAGGGCCGATGGCGGCGAGCATCCGCGATGTGGCGAACGAGGCCGGGGTCTCCGTCGGCACGGTCTCGAACGTGCTCAACCGACCCGACGCGGTCGCCGAGGCGACCGTCGACCGCGTGCGCAAGGCGATCGACAAGCTCGGCTATGTGCGAAACGACGCGGCGCGCCAGCTGCGCGCGGGCCGCTCGACGACGGTCGGCCTCGTCGTGCTCGACGCGGGCAACCCGTTCTTCGCCGATGTCGCGCGCGGCGCGGAGGATGCGGCCGCGCGGCACGGCCTGTCCGTGCTGCTCGGCAACAGCGACGAGCAGCACGAGCGCGAGGACGCCTACCTCGCGCTCTTCGAAGAGCAGCGCGTGCGGGGCGTGCTCCTCTCCCCCAGCTCGGAGACGCTCGAGGCCGCCCAGCGGCTCCGCGATCACGGGATCCCCGTCGTGCTCGTCGACCGCGCGGCCCCGGGATCCGACTTCTCATCCGTCGCGGTCGACGACCTCCGCGGCGGATCCATCGCCGCCTCCCACCTGCTCGAACAGGGGCGGCGGCGGATCGCCTTCGTCGGCGGCCAGCGTTCGCTGCGCCAGGTCGCCGACCGCTTCGCCGGCGCCGAGCGCGCCGTCGCCGCGGTGGAGGGCGCGAGCATCGAGCATCTCTCGACCGAGCAGCTGACCGTGCTCGCGGGACGGGACGCGGGCGCCGAGATCGCGGCGCGCGCCCCCGCCGACCGGCCCGATGCGATCTTCGCGGTCAACGACCTCGTCGCCGTCGGCGTCATGCAGGCGCTCGTGATGATGGGATCCGTGCGCGTCCCGGAGGACATCGCCCTGATCGGCTACGACGACATCGCGTTCGCCCAGTCGACCGTCGTCCCCCTCACGTCGATCCGCCAGCCCGCGCAGCTGATCGGATCCACGGCCCTCGACGTGCTCGCGGCGCTCGTCGACGACCCGACGCGCGCCCCCGAGACGATCGAATTCGAGCCCGAGCTCGTCGTCCGGGCCTCGACGGGCGGGTAGCGCGCACCACCCGGAGCGCCCGCGTATCCCGCGTTACCCGCGGAAGCCCGCGCCACCCGGGACATCCCGCGCCACCGGCCCGCCCCGCGGACGAACACCGCCCCCGCGAGAGAGCACCCCGTCAGGGCGCCCCCTCGCGAGATCAGATCAGCTGGAGCTGCGGATGCCTTCGACGTATCGCTCGACGCGGGCGAACATCTCCGCGTCGTACGGGCCCCACTCGGGGCGCGGGGTGTCCTCGCCGCGGTAGGGCTCGTCCGCATAACGCGCCTGATACTCGGCCAGCTTCACCTCGAGCTCGGCGCGGATCTCGGCATAGGCCGGGTCATGGGCGACGTTGCGTACCTCGGTCGGATCCGCCTTCAGGTCGTAGAGCTCCCATTCGGGCTCGTAGATCGTCCCCGATGCCCCGGGCACGCCGAGCCCCGCGCCGTAGTAGTAGATGAGCTTGTGATCGGCCGTGCGGATCCCGTAGTGCGCGGGCGCGCCGTGGATCGGGTCGTCGTGCTCCCAGTACCGGTAGTAGGCGGCGTCGGGCCAGTCTTCGACGTCCTCTCCCCGCAGCAGCGGACGGAAGCTGCGCCCCTGCGATGTCGGCAGCGCGCCCTCGGGATCCAGACCGGCGATGTCGAGGAACGTCGCCGCGAAGTCGACATTGGTGATGATGCCCTCGCAGCGCGATCCCGCGGGGATCTCGGCCGGCCAGCGGACGAGCATCGGCATCTGCAGCGACTGGTCGAACATGAGGCGCTTATCGAACCAGCCGTGGTCGCCGAGGAAGAAGCCCTGATCGGAGGTGTACACGACGAGGGTGTTCTCGGCGAGACCGCGCTCGTCGAGGTGGTCGAGGAGGCGCCCGACGTTGTCGTCGATCGACTGCACCGTCTGCAGGTAGTCGCGCATGTAGATCTGGTACTTCCAGCGCATGCGCGCCTCGCGGTTCTCCTCGCCGCGCAGGTGCTCCGGGACCTCCTGCTTCAGGTCGTCGGCACCCATATCGTCTGCGAGCGTCATGTGCACGTTCTGCACGGCCTTGCTGCGCGTCGCGTAGTCGTCGAAGAACGTCTCGGGCTCGGGGATCGAGCCGTCGGCGTAGAGGTGCTTGTGCTTCTCGTCGGGGATCCAGGGGCGGTGCGGCGCCTTGTGGTGCACCATCGCGACGAAGGGATCCTCGCCGACGGAGTCGATCCAGTCGAGCGCGAGGTCGGTGACGATGTCCGTCGCGTAGCCCTTCACCGTGTGGCTGCCGTTCTCGTCGATCATCTCGGGATCGATGTAGTCGCCCTGACCGGGGAACACCTTCCATGCATCGAAGCCGCGCGGGGCGGAGACGCCGTGCTCTCCGAGGTGCCACTTGCCGAACATCGCCGTCTTGTAGCCGTCGTCGTGCAGCGCCTCGATGAAGGTCGGGACGCGGTAGTCCATCTCCGTCCAGATCGACGAGACGCCGTTGATGTGGCTGTACGTGCCCGTCAGGATCGTCGCGCGCGACGGACTGCAGATCGAGTTCGTGCAGTAGACGGCGTCCATCCGCACGCCGTCCTCGGCGATCCGGTCGAGGTGCGGCGTGCGGTTGACCCGGCTGCCGTACGCCGAGATGGCGTGCGCGGCGTGGTCGTCCGACATGATGAAGATGATGTTGGGGCGGGTCATCGTGTCTCCTCGTTCCTGGGTATGTGTGATCAGCCGACGAGCGTCGGCGCAAGCAGAAGGTGGTCGGGCGCCGCCCCGTCACGAGCGGCGGCGACGACGAGGCGCGCGCAGGCCCGACCACCGTCGAGCAGGGGAAGGCTCGCGTAGCTGAGCCCGGGCCATCGCGCCGGGTCGAGCGCGCCCGCCGCGAGACCGACGACACGGATCTCGGCGCTCCGCGTGCGCGCGGTCGCGAACACGGTCTCGACGTCGGCGCCCCACGAGCACACGAGCGCCGAACGCTCGAGGTCGGCGGTGCCCGTGTCGAGCAGGTCGGCGACACGCCCCGCGAGGTCCTCGCGATACCGCGAATCGTCTTGCGGAGTGCGATCGAGCTCGGCGAGCTTCTCGGAGGTGACCGCCGTCTGGAGCACATGGATCGCCACATCGGGGCGCGCAGAGAGTTCGTGGAACATCGCCTGTTCACGGACGCGCTCGGCGTGCGAGACGATCTCCGGCCGCACGTAGTGCACCGTGCGCACGCCCTCCTCGACAAGCCGCCCGATCACCAGCTCGACTCCGCGGGCGTAGTCGAAGTCGACACTCGAGTACGGGACGCCGCCGCCCGCGTGACCGCAGTCGATCGCGGCGAACGGGATGGCGTGCTCGGCCACGGCGGCCGCCAGCTCGGCCGGCACCGCGTGATCGTCGTGCCCGACGAAGACGAGCCCGTCGAGCTGCCCGCCGCGCACGGCGTCGACGCCCGCCTGGTGGTCGCGCGTCGCGAGGAACATGAGCTGATATCCCTCTTCCGCGACACCCTGCGCCAGCCCCTCGGCGATCGCCGCATAGCGGGGGTACGACAGCGGCTTGTCGAGGATCACGCCGATGAGCCGTGCTGCGCGCTGCCGCAGCGATCGGGCGAGGGAGTTCGGCACATAGCCGATCTCGCGCGCGATCCGCCGGATCCGGGATCGCGTGCTCTCGGCGAGCGGGAAGTCGCTGTTGTCGTTCAGCGCGTACGAGACGGCCGAGACGGACACGCCGGCGCGCTCGGCGACATCGCGAAGGGTGGGTCGGTTCATGGATCAGCCCTCGGCGGCCCCGTCCCGCGCGGCGTGGCGGGCCGCGAGCGTCTCGACGTTCTCGGCGACACGACGGCGGCTCAGTGGATACCAGGTGAGAAGGAGCACGGCCGCGACGCCGTACAGGATCGCGGGCACGAGGGTCGAGATCGTGTAGATCCCGTCGATTGTCGCGGCGGTCTGCTGCACGCCGCCCTCCTGGTAGCCGACGAAGCCGAGCGCGATGCCGCCCGCGCCGCCCGCGATGGCGAAGCCGAGCTTGCGGGCCCACGTGTTGATCGCGTAGACCGTCCCGTCGTCTCGCTCCCCCGTGCGCACCTCCTCGTAGTCGACGACGTCCGCGATGACCGCCCACACGAGCAGGTTGTAGGTTCCGACGCCGAAGCCCGCGATGACGGAGAGCACGATGAACGCCCACGGAGAGGTGACGTGCAGGACGTACATGGCGAAGAAGACGACCGAGCTGAGGACGAGCATGCCGGCGATGAACTCGCGCTTGCCGATCCTGCGGGCGACGGCCGCCGCGAAGGGAGCGAGGAGAAGCCCGGGAACGAAGCTCGCGAGCTGCGCGGGCCCCGAGAGGGCGCCGTTGTTGAAGTAGTTCAGCCAGAGGTAGGCCGCCATCGCGTTGACGAGCAGCCCCGCCAGCATGAGGATCAGATTCGACACCATCAGCCCCAGGAGGGCGCGGTTCGTCGCAAGAGAGCGGAGCAGCCGCGGGAAGCTCGCCCTCTCCTGCGGAATGGCCTTCACCCGCTCGCGGGTGAGTCCGTAGCAGAAGCCGTAGTAGATGATGGCGGCCGCGCCGAACGCGATGGCGACGCCGAAGAACGCCATCGGTCGCACCGTCGAGACTCCGTCCACGGTGCTGTAGATGATGAGCGGGGGCACGAGGGCGACGAAGACGCCCGCCACGTTCGCGCCGATGCCGCGGAACACCGAAAGCGACGAGCGCTGGCCGGGATCCGGCGTGATGACGGCGGCGAGGGAGCCGTACGAGATGTTGACCATCGTGTAGAACACGGATCCCCACAGCACATAGGTGACGACCGCATACGTGAGCTTCGCGCCATAGACCCAGTCGGCGACGAACGGCGCGTACATGAGCGCGCTCATGACGGCGAGAGGGATGGCCGCCCGCAGGATCCACGGCCGGAAGCGCCCCTTCACCGAGGGGCGATGGGAGTCGAGGAAGCGCCCCCACCCGACGTCCGTGAAGGCGTCGAGAAGACGCGTCAGGAGGAAGAGCAGCCCCACATGACCGGCCTGCAGGCCCGCGACGTCCGTGAAATAGACCATCAGATACGACGACGCGAGCAGGAAGATGAAGTCGTTCCCGAGATCGCCGAAGAGGTAGCCGACGCGGTCGCGCCAGCCGAAGGGACGGGCTGTCGACAGGGCTGTCGTCAGGGTGGTCTGGGAGTCGGTGGTCACGTGTCCTCCTCGAGCGTGATCAGCCGCGGCATCGCGGTCCAGAGATCACGCTAGAGAGTTCAATCGTTTGAAACAAACATTCAAACGATTGAACTTTCTCGCGGGGGTCACCCGCCCGGAACGGGCGGGAGCTCCACGACCTCGCCGAGACTGCTGTAGCGCGGGCCCGCGAGGCGTCCGAGGGGGCGCAGCAGTTCGGTGTCGATGCGTCCGTCGACCATCACGGCCTCGTCGACGTGCCATCCGACGACGCGCCCCACCACGAACTGTCCGCCGGTCGGGCTGAACTCGATGGTGCGCTCGTGCACGCACTCCATGCTCACCTTCGCTGATGCGAGGCGCGGAACGGCGATCTTCTCGGATGCGGCGAGCTCAAGCCCCTGCGCTTCCGCTTCACTCACGTCCGGCGCGAGGAACGCACTGCTCGCGTGCACCTGCTCGAGGAGATCGTCGGTCGCGACGTTGACGACGAACTGCCCGTCGCGCTCGATGTTCTCGATCGTGTCCTTCCGCCCCGTCGGCCGGCGGTTGATGGTGAACCCGAGCATCGCGGGGTGCTGGCTCACCCACGCGAACGAGCTGAACGGCGCGAGGTTGACGGTGTGCGGAGGAATGCCGCTCGTGACCCACGCGATCGGGCGCGGCACGACGGATCCGACCAGCAGGCGGTACGTCGATGCGGGGTCGAGGGGTTCGGCGTCGATGAACATCATGGGCTCCTTGGAGAGACGGGGCTCGGGAGGGGAAGGTGGTCGCGGATCTCGGGCGGGACGTCGGCCTCCCGCGCGCCGCCGTCGAGGTCGAGGGCGCGCCCCCATACCTCTCTCGCGCGCCGCCGGACGGTCTCCCGCGCGGTGACCACGGCGCCCTTCGCGACACGGATCGGGCGGTTCCAGCGCTCCTCGGGGAGGTCTCGCCATTCGACGTTGAGGTGCACGGCCGCGTGCGCCGCGAGGTTGCGCAGAGCTTCGACGGGGAGCGTCGCGGCGAAGTCGATCTCCTCGCGCCGCTCGCCTGGCGAGGCGAGGAGCGGATCCTCGTCCGATGTGCGCAGCGCCTCGATGACCCGGGCGATCTCGCGCGCATCGAGCCCGACGTGGGCGACGACGTGCGCGCGCGTCCACCCCGACACCCGGGATGGCCCGGAGAGCCGCGCGTCTGGGAGGTCACCCAGCACCCGAGAGAAGAAGGCCTGGCCGCGCCGGGCGAGAAGGAGATCCGCGGCGAGCGCCGGATCCCTGACGTTGTCGGTCCGGCCCGCCATCACGGCCCCTCGAAGCGGATCCGGTTGCGCAGCTCGCCGATGCCGTCGATGGCAGTGACCATCTCGTCGCCGTCGCGGAGATAGCGCGCGGGGGTGCGCGCGTGCCCGACACCGCCCGGAGTTCCCGTCGCGATCACATCGCCGGGCTCGAGCGGGAGGATCCGCGAGATATACGACACGAGGGCCGCGGGCTCGAAGACGAGATCGTCGGTCGTCGCGTCCTGCAGCGTCTCGCCGCCGACCTCGCAGCGGATCCGCTCCCCGAGCGCGAACGCGTCGGCCGTCTGCAGGACGGGGCCGATCGGCGTCGTGCGGGCGAAGTTCTTGCCCTGCAGCCACTCGAGCGTGCGGTTCTGCCAATCGCGCATCGAGACGTCGTTGAGCACGGTGTACCCGGCGATCGCGTCTGCGGCTTCGTCCGTGCCGATGTCCGCAGCCTCGCGCCCGATGACGATCGCGAGCTCGGCTTCCCAGTCGACCGCGTCGCGCGCGTGCGCCGGAACGACGATGTCGTCGGAGGGGCCCGTGAGCGCGGTGGCGAACTTCGCGAACAGCGTCGGGTGCTCGGGAAGCTCCCGCCCCATCTCGAGGATGTGGCTTCGATAGTTGAGGCCGACGCACAGGATCTTCGCCGGCCGCGGCACGACGGGCGCCCAGCGCGCTGCGGGGATCCGGTCGAGCGGGATCCTCTCACCGGACGCGCGGCTCGCTCGCCGGCGCCAGTCCGGATCCGCGAGCAGCTCGCCCACGTCGGCGGCGCCGGGAATCGGTGTGGCCGCGTCGTCGTCCACGACGACGGCCGTCGTTCCGCCGTCCTCGCGCCGCAGGGTCGCGAGCCTCATCGTCCGCCGTCTCGTTCGGGTACGTAGGTGCGCGCGAATCCGAGGCGCTCGATCACGGGTGCATCGCTGAAGCGGAACAGGTCGAACTCCGTCTCGGCGCGAAGTGACCACGGCACCCAGCTCGGGACGACGAAGAGATCGCCCTTCTCGAGGCGATGCGTCTTGTCGCCGAGCACCACCTCTCCGCGCCCCTCGAACACCTGCCAGACGGAGGATCCGACCTCGTGACGCGCGGGGGTCACGGCTCCGCGACGCAGCCGGTGAAACTCGCACCGGATGGTCGGCATGACGTCGCCGGCGGTCGTCGGATTGCTGTAGCGGATCGCGGCGTGGCCCTGTTCGACGGTCGCGGGGTACCCCTCGTCTTCGAGCGCGAGCTGCTCGGCGAGGGCCGCATCGGTGTGCTCCCACCGGTACGCACTCAGGGGCGAGCTGACGCGCGTCTCCAGACCCGACAGCGGCCGAAGCCCCGGATGCGCCCAGAGCCGCTCGGCGCGCGAGACGTCGGGCGATGCCTCGTCGGTCACGCGCTCGGAACCGTACTCGAAGAACCCGACGTCGGTGTAGTTCGACAGCGGGATGTCGAGACCGTCGATCCACGCCATCGGCTCCGCCGTGTCGTTGTGATGCCCGTGGAAATTCCAGCCGGGGGTGAGCAGCAGATCGCCGCGCGACATCCGCACGGGATCCCCGTTGACGACGGTCCACACGCCCTCGCCCTCGACGACGAACCGGAAGGCGTTCTGGCTGTGCCGATGCTCCGGGGCCGTCTCGTGCCCGCCCAGGTACTGGATCGCGCACCAGAGAGTCGGCGTCGCGTATGCCGTTCCGGGCAGCCCCGGGTTGCGGAGGCCGATCGCGCGGCGTTCGCCGCCGCGGCCGACGGGCACGAGATCGCCGGAGCGCCTCGCGATGTCGTACAGCGCATCCCAGCGCCATACGTGCGGGACCGCCGCCGGGGCGGGTGTCATCGGCATGAGGTCATCGCGCTGCGTCCACAGCGGCGCCGTGGAGTTCGCCTCAAAGTCGGCGTAGAGCTGCTCGAGCTCGGGCGAATCGATACGCCCGTCCATCGCGTCCATGTGCTCTTTCTCCGTTTCAGCGGGGCTCGGCCCGCGAGGCGAACTGCTCCCAGAGCCACTCGAGCGTGGCCGGGAGGTCGACGCCGTCCCGATCGACCTCCCACTGGGCCTGCAGGCCGTCGGAGACCGCCAGGAGGACGCGCGCCATCATCGCCGCATCGACGTCGGCCGGGAAGGTCCCCGCGGTCTGACGGGCCTCGACGTCGCGCCGGATCGTGCCCGTCACGAGCTCGCCGCGCCGTCGGAAGAACTCATTGGCGGGGTGCTCCGGATCCGCGGCCGCCGCCTGCAGGCTCACGTACAGGTGCACGAGTCCCGGGACCTCGACGTTGTGCCGCGCGGTGCGAAGCGTCATCGGCTCCTCGCCCGGATCGATCGTCAGGTGGCGACGATTGACGACGTCGCGCTGCCGAAGCACCTCGACGAGCAGGTTCTCCTTCGTGCCGAAGTGGTGCAGCAGGCCGGCCTGCGTCATCCCGACCTCCGCGGCGATGTCGCGCAGCGACGTCGCGCTGTACCCTTTCCGCTCGATGACGTCGAGCGCGGTCTCGAGAATCGCGATCCGGCTCTCCTTGCCCTGCGAGTAGCTCCGGCGTCCCGCACGGCGCGCGACGGGAGCGCTCGGCTGCCCCGCCACGAACAGCGGACGCACGGTGTCGCCGGGCACGTCGACGCGCGACGGCACGATCGCGGCCGCCGTGCGCGGGATGTCGAACGGCAGCTCGCCGACGGGCTGCGTCCGACCGGTGAGCACCTCGAGAACCGCGGATTCCGAGGCCCCGAAGTCGGCGACGACGGCCGCGCAGAACGGCAGCAGCGGCTCGAGGATCGCCGGGCGGTCGAGTCGGATGGCGAGGACGACGGGCGCGTGGACGCTCAGCGTGCGCACGCGATCCTCGAACTCGCGCGGGAACTCGAGCGATCCCGCGTGGAAGCTCGCCTCGAGCATGTAGTCGTCGCGCGGCTCGTACGGCGCCTCGGTGCGGATGACGATCGCATCCGCGTCCTCGGGATCGGTGACGGCGCGCAGGCCCGCCGCGGTGAGCGCGTCTTCCGACAGCCCTTCGGAGTACACGGCCGTGCCGCGGCCGACGGGAAGCGTCGGAGCCGACGGACGGCCGTTCTCGAGCACGACCATCGACCGGGCCTGCGCGCGGAGCCCCTTCTCCACGAAGTCCTTCGTGCCGACGGCCTTCTCTGCCGCGCCCTCGTCGACATACGGGTTCTCGAAGAGCCCGAGCTGGAACTTCACCGTCAGCAGGCGCCGCACCGACTCGTCGATGCGCGCGATGTCGATGAGCCCGCTCTCGACGAGCGAGACGATGTATCCGGGCTGCTCCTCGCCCCCGAGCTGATCGCAGCCCGCGTCGAGGATCTTGCGCACGCGCTGGGTCTCGTCGAGGTGCTCGACGCCCCAGGCCCGGGCGGGGAGGGTCTTGTCGAGGATCCGCGACTCGGTCACGAGGCCCCAGTCGGTGCAGACGACGCCGTCGTAGCCGAGGCGCTCGCGGAGGAGCCCCTGGATCATCTGCCGGTTGAAGCCGAAGCCGACCTCCTCGATCGGCTCGCCGTCGAGGGTGAGGCCCATCGGGATCCCGTATGCCGGCATGATCGCCGGCACACCGCGCTCGATGACGCGCCGGAACGGCTCCAGGTGCTCCTCGAACCGCCCACCGAGATAGTCGTGCTCCTTGCCGTACGGGAAGTGCGTGTCCTCGCCGTCGCGCTGCGGCCCGCCTCCCGGGAAGTGCTTCGCCATGCACGCGATGCCGTCGGGGGTGAGCTCGCCGCCGCCCTCGAAGCCGTCGATGTACGCGAGCCCCAGGCGCGAGACGAGCTCCGCGTTCTGCCCGAAGGTGCTGTACTGGCGCGCCCAGCGCGGTTCGGTCGCGAGATCGAGCGTCGGGTGCAGTGCCGTGCGGATGCCGAGGGCGAGGTACTCGCGACGGGCGATATCGGCGAACTCCCGCACGGCCTCCTCGTCCGCGAGCGCCCCGAGGCCGAGCGGCTCGGGCCACGCCGACAGGTGCTCGGCCGAGAATGAGGCGCCCCAGTTCTCCGTGAAGGAGTGGCGCGGATCCGTCGAGATCGTCACGGGGATCCCGTGCGGCGACTGCTCCGCGACACGCTGCACGCTGTTGACCCAGCGCGCCATGACCGCCGGTTCCGGGATCCTGTGCACGTTGAGATGCGTGACGGCCCGCTCCTCGACGAGCTCACGCGCCGTCGGCCGGCGTTCGACGATCGGCGGGCCGTCGATGTCCCCGTCCGTCGTGACCGCGACGACCGACTGGACCATGAGCCCGGCCTTCTCCCGAAGGCTCAGCCTCGACAGCAGATCCTCGACCCGTGCCGGGATCGGCAGCCGCGGATCCTCGTACGGATCCATCACCCCGTTCCCATTGAGATCCCGGAAGGCCGTTCCGTCGGAATCGCGCAGCATCTCGACACTCGTCGCCTCGGTCGTCATCTTCACTTCTCTCCTTGGGCCGCCAGCTGGCGGCGCTGTTCACGACGCGCCCGCTGTTCCGCGACATCGGCCACGGGAGCCGACATGAACAGTCTCTGCGTATAGGGGTGCTCGGGGCGCGCCGTGACCTGGTCGACATCGCCCTGTTCCACGATGTCACCGTGGAACAGCACCGTCACGCGGTGGCTGATGTGTCGCACGACTCCGAGGTCATGCGACACGAACAGATAGGCGGCACCCGTCGACTCCTGGAGCTCGACGAGCAGATCGAGCACGCGAGCCTGCGTTGTGAGATCGAGCGCCGAGACGGGCTCATCGCAGATGATGAGGCGCGGCTCGAGCGCGATCGAGCGGGCGATCGCGATGCGCTGCCGTTGTCCGCCCGAGAACTCCCGCGGCAGACGCGACGAAGCGTCGGACGGCAGGTGGACGCGGTCGAGCAGATCGCGGACCCGGCCGTGGGCGTCGTTCCGCGTCCACCCCTGGATGAGCAGCGGCTCGGCGAGGATGTCGGCGATCGTCATCGACGGGTTCAGCGACGTATAGGGATCCTGGAACACCACCTGGATGTCCTTCGCGAGACTCCGGCGCTCCGCCGCGCCCGCGCGTGTGATGTCGCGGCCGTCGAACGTGATCCGACCCGCGCTCGGCGGGACGAGGCCGAGGATCGCGCGACCGATCGTCGTCTTGCCCGATCCGGACTCGCCGACGAGACCGACGGTCTCGCCGGGGCGGATATCCAGCGAGACGCCCTTCAGCGCCTGGAAGCGCTTGCCTCCTCGTCCCTTGAACTCGACCTCGAGGTCGTCGACGCTCAGGAGCGGTGCCGTGGCGGTCATCGCGACTCTCCTTCCGTGACGGTGCGGTAGACGCGCACCGGGCCGCCGTCCTCGAGCATCGAGTCGAGGAGCGATCGCGTGTACGGCTCCTGCGGGCGCTCGAGGATGTCCTCCACGGGCCCCGTCTCAACGATCCGGCCGGACTGCATGACGGCGACGCGGTCGCAGATATCGGCGACGACGCCGAAGTTGTGCGTGACGAGGAGGACACCCATCCCCGTCTCCTCGCGCAGATCGCGCAGCAGGTCGAGGACCTCCGCCTGCACCGTCACGTCGAGCGCCGTCGTGGGCTCGTCCGCGATGAGCAGCTTCGGCCGCCCGGCGACGGCCCCCGCGATGAGCACGCGCTGGGCCATGCCGCCCGAGATCTCGTGCGGATACGCGCGATACGTCGATTCCGGATCCGGGATCCCGACGCGCGCGAGGAGCTCGAGGGCACGCGCCCGCGCGTCTTTTTTGGACATGCCGAGCGCCGTGCGCAGCGGCTCCGTGAGCTGGTGCCCGATGCGATACGCGGGGTCGAGATTGCTCAGGGGCTCCTGCGGCACGTAGGCGATGCCGTCGCCGCGCAACGCCCGGCGCTGGCGCGCCGTGAGCGAGGCGAGCTCCTGCCCCTCGAAGAGAAGCGAACCGCGCGAGACCCATCCGCCCTCGGGGAGCAGGCCGAGAACCGAGAACGCTGTCTGGGATTTGCCGGATCCGGACTCTCCCACGAGCCCGAGCACCTCCCCCGGAGCGACATCGAGACTCACGTGGTGGACGACCGCCTTCTGGGCGTCACCGGTTCCATAGCTCACCTCGAGATCGCGGACGGACAGCAGATCCGACCGCGCGTCGCCCGGCGTCTTCGTGGCCGGCTCCGTGCGACCGGTCCGCGTGGCGGCTCCGGATCCCCGGTCTTCGAGCGCGTCGCGCATCGCGTTGCCCAGCAGGATGAGCGCCATCGTCGTCAGTCCGATGGCGAGGCTCGGCCAGAGCACGAGCGACGGGTTGACGAAGATCCGACGGAAGCCCTCGTTGAGCATGCTTCCCCACGACGGGACGGAGCTGTCGGACAGCCCGAGGAACTCGAGCCCCGCCTGGATCGCGATGGCGATGCTCGCCAGGCGCGCCGTCTGGATGATGACGGGGGCGCGCACGACCGTGAGCACGTGACGGCCGATGATGCGGACGTCGCCGAGGCCGGACACCCGCGCGGCATCGACGTACAATTCGCCGCGCACCGCCTGGACCGCGGCACGCACGATGCGGAACACCGCGGGCGAGAGAAGCACGCCGAAGACCGCCATGGCGATCCAGATCGAGGGACCGACCACGGCGCGCACGGCCAGGAGCACCACGATGCCCGGGAGAGCCATGTTGAGGTTCGTGAACCAGTTCGCGACGCCGTCGAACCATCCCCCGTAGTAGCCCGCGATCAGGCCGGTCGGCAGTCCCACGACGAGAGCGACGACAAGAGCGAGCGCGGCGCCCGCGAGATTGACCTGTGCGCCCCAGAGGAGTCGGCTCAGCACGTCGCGTCCCGACGAGTCGGTCCCGAGCAGGTGATCCGCGCTCGGCGGCAGGAGCGCGTCGCGCAGATTCGCGTGGTCGGGCGCCGGCAAGCCGAGGAAGGGCGCCGCGAGGGCCGCGAGAAGGATGACCGCGAGCACGAGGACGGCGACGACGCCGAGCGGATTCCGGAGGAAACGGCCGAACACGCCCTCGCGTCGTGTACGTGCGGCGGTGACCAGGGTCGTTGTCTGACTCATGAGAGACGCACCTTGGGATTCAGCCAGGCGACAGCGAGGTCGACCAGCAGATTGACGATGACGACGATGACCACGTAGGCGGTCACGGTGCCGAGGACGACGTGGACATCCGTGCGAGCCGATGCTTCAACCGCGAGGCTGCCGAGCCCCGGCAGCGCGAAGATCTGCTCGATCACGACCGCGCCGCCCAGGATGCCGACGACCTGAACGGCGAGCGCCGTCAGCCCCGTCGTGGAGGCGTTGCGGAGCACGTGCGCGAGGACGACGCGTGTCTCCGAGAGACCGCGACTGCGGAGCGTGCGGACGAAGTCCTGCCGGAGCATCGCGATCATCGAGCTGCGCACCTGCTGCGCGACGCCCGCGACGGCGACAACCGTCAGGGCGACGACCGGCATCGTCAGGCTGCGCGCCCACGCCGCCGGGTCATCGGCGAACGACGTGTACCCGGTCGCCGGGAGAACGCCGAGCTGGATCGCCAGCAGCGTCACGAGGAAGAGCGCGATGATGAACGCCGGCAGTGCGTCGCCCAGGGTCGCCACGAACTGCAGCACCCGGTCGATCCATCCGCGCTTGACGGCGGCGGCGATGCCGATCGCGAAGCCGATGATGCCGCTGAGCACCGTCACGAGGACGACGAGGGCGACCGTGACCGGCATACGTACGGTGAGCGCCGTCCAGACGGACTGCGTTGTGAACAGGGACTCGCCGAGATCGCCCTGGAACGCGCCGAGAAGCCACTGGAAATACTGCACGACCAGGGGCCGGTCGAGCCCGAGCTCGGCGTTGAGCTCAGCCGCTTGCTCGGGCGTGGCATTCTCGCCGAGCACGTTGAAGGCGATGTCGCCGAACGCGGGCGAGAGCATGAGGAAGACGATGAGCGACGCGCCGAACACGAGCGAGACGGCCGACGCGAGGCGCTTCACGAGAAAGGGCATGGGGGCCTCCGGAGGGGGTGGCGGGACGGGATGCGCCCCGCCACCCGGGATCAGTTTCCGCTCGGGGCGTAGTTGTAGATCGACGGCACGGCCTGCTGCACCTGCACCTCGACGTCGACGCTGTCGTTCCAGTAGATGAACGTGCCGGGGCGCATCACGGGGGCGAACCACACGTTGTCGACGATCCAGGTGTTGATGTCGCGTGCGATCTGGGCCTGCTCTGCCTCCTCGGCACTCGGGTAGGCGTCGATGAGCTCCTGCAGCTCGGGATCCGTCGTGCCGAGCGAGTTCCACGGCGCATCCTCGGCGAGGAGGAAGTTGACTGTCCCCCAGTCGGAGCGCTGCGCGAGGGTCATGAAGGCGACGGGGAACTCACCGCTGAGCATCGACGGGATCGCCTCGCCGGGACCCCATTGATGCCGCGTGACCGTGACACCGATGTCTTCCCAGCTCTGGATGATCGAGTCGAAGATGACCGGCTCGAACACCGTCGTGACGGGCAGCGTGATCTCGAGGTCGCTCGCGCCGGCCTCGGCCAGCAGCTCCTCGGCGCGCTCGGGATCGTACGCGTACGCGTCTTCCAGCCCCTCGTCATACGCCTCGGTCTCGGGGCCGAAGACCTGTGCGCTCTCCTCACCGAGGCCTTCCCAGCCGACCTCGACGAGCGCCTCGCTGTCGATCGCGATCGCGAGAGCTTCGCGCACGCGCTCATCGGCGAACTCAGGCTGCAGCTCGCCCGTGCGGTCGAAGAAGATCAGCCCGCCCCAGTTGACGGAGAAGCCCTCTTCGGTCAAGAGCCCGGCACCATCGGCCTGCAGGGCAGAGGCCGCACGGTTGAGCGACGCGACGTCGATCTGGCCCGATGTCAGGGCGTTGAGGCGCGCGGTCTCGTCGACGAGGATCTTGTAGTCGACCTCATCGTAGGGAAGCTCTTCTCCCCAATAGTCGTCGGTGCGCGTGTAGGCAATCGTGGAGCCGACGACGGAGTTCGCCTCGTCGAGGACGTAGGGCCCTGTCCCGACGGGCACCGTGTCGATCGACCCATCGGAGATCGCCTGGGGACTGCCCATGTATCCGCCCGCGTTCGCGAGATTCGCCGGAAGATCGGGATCAGGCGTGGACAGGTGCAGCACAACCGTGTGCTCGCCCGCGGCCTCGGCGCTCTCAACCGCCGAGAGGTTGCCGAGCATCGGCCCGTTGGCCTCCTGGAAGTGCTCGATGTTCGCCTTGACGGCCTCGGCGTCGAACGGCGTGCCATCGCTGAAGACGACATCGTCGCGCAGCTCGAGCGTCAGCGACAGACCATCCTCGCTCGTCGTCCACTCGGTGGCGAGCATCGGGCTCAGCTCGCCATTCGGCTCGCGCTTGATGAGCGTGTCGTAGACGGACTGGTAGATGGGCGCGAGGTGGCCCTCGTTGGCCTGCGCGGGGTCCCAGCTCGTGGGCTCCTGCAGGGATCCGACGACGAGTCGCTGCGTTTCGTCGCCGCCGGAGGCGTCAGTCGTTCCGGCGCTGCAAGAGGCCAGCGCGAGCACGGCGACCGTGGCCGCGCCGGCCAGGGTGAGGGATCGGGTGGGGGTCATGGCGTCTCCTGACGTCGTTGTATGGAGGCGGGTCCGACCCTGCATCGTGGTCGGGCGTGTGCAACACTAAATGCTATTCAGTGGTTTTGCAATGGCGCAGAAGAGGAGACGACAGATCATGGCGACGACGCCGAACATCGTGTGGATCTCGACGCACGACATCAACCCGCACCTCGGCGCCTACGAGGGCGCCTGGCCCCAGGCCGATCAGGTGAGGACGCCCCGGATCGACGCTCTCGCCCGCGAGGGCGTGCGTTTCGACCAGGCCTTCGCGGCGGCCCCCGTGTGCGCTCCGGCCCGCTCGGCGATCATGACCGGCTGCTACCCGGTCTCGGTCGGGACGATGCACATGCGGACGAAGGCCGTCCCGCCGCCCGAGATCCGCCTCGTGTCCGAGTACTTCCGCGAGGCCGGGTACTACACGACGAACAACTGGTTCACGGACTTCCAGGTCGAGACGCCGCCCACGGCCTTCGATGACTGCTCAGGCAGCGCACACTGGCGGGACCGCCCGGAGGGAACGCCGTTCTTCGCCGCCTTCCACAGCCTCATCACCCACGAATCGCGCATCTACGGCGACGATCCGTACGAGAACGAGACCCGCGAGCTTCCCGACGAGGTCAGGCGCGACCCCGCGGACGTCGAGTTTCCGCCGTACCACCCCGACACCGCCGCGTTCCGACGGGCGTGGGCCCGGTACTACGACCTCATCGCGGCGATGGATGCGTGGGTCGGACGAATCCTCGACGAGCTCGAGGAGGACGGGCTCGCCGAGAACACCCTCGTGATCTTCTGGAGCGACCACGGCGCCAGCTTCCCGCGAGCCAAGCGCTGGGCCAACGAGGCGGGCCTGCGGGTACCGCTCATCGCGCGCTGGCCGGGTCGCCTCGAGGCGGGCGCCGCGCGCGAGGACGTCGTGCAGACGATGGACCTCGCGCCGACGGTTCTGGAAGCGGCCGGCTTGCCGATTCCCGAGCACATGCACGGCACGCCGCTGTTCGCGGCCGACGGCGCGCAGCTCGACGCCTCCCCGTACGCGTTCGGCGCGCGCGACCGGATGGACGCACAGGAGGACACCGTCCGCACCGTGCGCGACGACCGCTATCGCTACACGCTCAACCTGCATCCCGACCGCTCGGGAATGCAGTACAACTACTACCCCGATCACCTCGACACCTGGGGCGAGCTGCGCCGTCTCGTGCACGAGGAGGGACAGCAGCTGGCGCTCGGCGAGGCGCCGTCGATCCTGACCCCGTTGCAGCGCTCGATCGTCGCCGTCCCGCGACCGGAGGAGGAGCTGTTCGATATCCGCGCCGATCCGCACGAGACGACGAACCTCGTCGACGATCCTGCGCATCGGGAGGCGCGCGATCGGCTCCGCGCCGCTCTCGACGCCTGGCGCGAGGAGCACGGCGACCTCGGCGCAATGCCCGAGCGAGAGCTCCTCGAAGATTGGCGGCCGAATGGCGCGCCGCGCCCGACCGCCGCCCCGACGATCTCCCTCGAAGGTGGTGCGGTGACGGCGAGCTGTGCGACGCCCGGCGCCTCCATCGCGTGGACGACGACGCCTCCCTCCCAGGCGCGCCCGCTCACGGCGATCGAGGAGCAGACCGGATCGCCGAGACGGGACGGCCGACGCTGGAACCTGTACACGGGCGCGTTCGTCGCCCCGCCCGGATCCGACATCTGGCTCGGCGCGTGGCGTCTCGGCTACTCCCCCAGCGTCGAAGTCCACGTGCCGGCCACGGAGGGACGCGCCTGACGCACCCGCCCGCGCGGGATCCCCCAGAGGCGCTCTGCGCGAGCGGGTCGCAGCGCGGCGTCAGCCGATGCGGAGCTCGGCCCGAACCGGCGGCAGCCCCGAAGCCGCCACCTCGACGCTCGCCGTACCCGCGGCCGTCGGACGCACGACGGCCAGCGCACGGCCGTCGAAGGTGCGCCAAGTCGACTGGTCGAACCGCTCCTCGGTCGAGGGGCGCGCGCTCGCCATCCCCGCGAGCTCGGCGGATCCCGACACCGTGACAGTGACCTCGCGGTCGGCGCCCGTGAGGAGGACGCCGTCTGCGTCGCGCAGCTCAATCGCGCAGAACGCAAGATCTGCCGCGTCGTCACGCAGCTGATCGCGGTCGACGTCCATCACGAGCCGGGCCTCCCCGCGAGCGCTCGCGAGCGCGGTCTCGCCGGCCACCTCACCACCCCGGAAGGCGACAGCGGTGAGCGTTCCCGGGCGATAGGCGAGGGAGAAGTCGGCGACGAGCGGCATGCGCTCGCCGACCACCGCGCGGCCGACGACCTCGCCGTCAAGTCGCAGCTCCACCTCGTCGGCGTCGGAGTACACCTCGACGGCAATCTGGGTTCCCTCGTGCCCCGCCCAGCTCCAGGATGCGACCGTGTCGCTCCACGCCCACGGCGAGCGCAGCGCGATCTCGCGCCCGCTGTTCTCGGGCCGGGAGACGGCGATGAACGGATCCGATCGCAGGCCGAAGACGATCTCGCGATAGTACGAGGCGGGGCGCCGGAAGCCCGTGATGTCGATGTCGCCGCACCAGGCCGTGAGCCACGGGTACTCGCGCTCGAGCGCGACGCGCGCGTTCTCATCGTCGGCGTAGACGGTGGATCCGATACCGACCTCGCCGAGGTAGTCCCACCCCGTCCAGGTGAAGTCTCCGATGACGTGCGAGTGCTTCTTCACGAGCGGCCAGAGGGAGCCGATCTGGGTGGAGAAGGTCTCGGATCCCACGATGATGCGATGCGGATGCAGCTCGCGGTCGAGGCCGTAGCGCGCTTCGGCGTAATTGAGCCCGAGCACGTCGACGGCGGCGCTCGACTCCTCGATGCGCCTCGTCGCCGTCGAGCTCGAGGCGACCGCGGCGAAGGGCCCGTCGTCGCCGCTCATCGCCTCGTTCAGGCCACCCGCCTGCTCGAGGCCGGCGCGGATCTCGTCGAGCTCGTCGATGACCGACAGGAATGCGTTGACGCCGTTCGTGACGGGGCGGGTCGGATCCGAGGCGCGCACGCGCTCCGCGAGTCGGCGGGCCCAGCCGGCGCCGTGCGGCGTTCCGGTCTCGATGATCTCGTTGCCGATCGAGTAGATGATGACGCTCGGGTGATTGCGATCCTTCGCGACCATTGCGTCGATGTCCGCGGCCCACCACTGCGGGAAGTCGGCGGCGTAGTCGTACGGCGTCTTGAAGCGCGTCCACATGTCGAACGCCTCATCCATGACGAGCATGCCGAGCCGATCGCACGCGTCGAGCATCGCGGGCGAGACGGGGTTGTGGGCGCCGCGAATCGCGTTGAACCCGGCCTCCTTGAGCAGCTCGATGCGGCGCTCCTCGGCGCGCCCGATCGCGGCACCGCCGAGCGGGCCGTTGTCGTGGTGCACGCAGGCGCCGCGCAGCAGCACCTCCTCACCGTTGATGCGGATCCCCTTGTTCGGATCCACCGTGACGGTGCGGATCCCGAACGGCACCTCGATCGCGTCCGCGTCGTCGAGGCGCACGGACGCGCGATGGAGCGCGGGCGTCTCGACGCTCCACAGCTCGGGCTCGGCCACGTACATCCGCTGCCGCACGACCTCGGTCGCGCCGGGCACGATCGTGACGGGGGTGCTGTCGCCCTCGACGGTCTCACCCGAGGGGCCCGCGATCTCCGTCGCGACGCGGACCGTCCGCGAGACGAGGCCGGCGTTGGCGACCTCGGTGACGACATCGACGACGGCCTGGTCGTCCTCGATGCGCGCCGTGGTCACGACGATGCCGTCGGGGACGACGTGGACGGGCTCGTCGACGTGCAGCACGACGGATCGGTGCAGCCCGGCCCCCGAGTACCAGCGCGAATCCTGGCCCGTATGCACCTCGATGCGGAGCTCGTTGCTCTCACCGTGGCGGAGGAACGGCGTGAGATCGACGAAGAACCGCGCGTATCCGTCGGCGCGGTTTCCGGCGAACTCGTCGTTGACGAACACCTGCGCCCGGCGCTGAGCGCCCTGGACCTCGAGGCGCACGACGCGCCCCGCCCAGTCGGCGGGGACGTCGATCGTCGTGACGTATGTGAAGGCGCCGTTCGGGTAGTAGGCACCGGCACCTGCGGCGGGGACGTCCGCCGAGCGCTCGGCGTCGCGCAGCGCGTCGTGCGGGATCCGGACGGCATGCTGCGGGGCATCGTCGCCTGCGGAGAAGGGCCCGGCCGGCGCGCGGCAGATCCAGTCTTCGAGGGGGATCGTCGTCATCGTGTGCTCCCGTATCGCGGCATCGTCGCCAAAACATTAAATGCGTAAGGTTTTCGTCGACGATACCAGGCCGAAGGCACCTTTCACCCGTCACGCACGTTCTCCGGAGCCCTCGGGACGGCCGCGATCCCCGTCGCCTGACTCGTCTACGACGCACTCGCCCGATCGCGAGATCCGACGAGTATCGTCACGATGAGAGCAGCGCGCGCAGTCGCTCGGCGGCCGTGATCATGTGGACCGCCATCGCGGAGGCCGCCCCGTCGGCGTCACGAGCCTCGAGGGCACGAGCGATCGCCTCGTGCTCTTCCAGCGCCAGCGCGGCGTCCGCGGCCGTGTGCACGGCCCTGTCCGCGTACACCTGCAGGAGCGACCGGACCACGTGGAGGAGGTCGCGCAGCGTTTCGTTTGCCGCGGCGTCCGCGAGCGCCAGGTGGAAGTCGAAGTCGGCGCGGGCGAATGCCCCCAGATTGTCCCCGGCGGCGCGCATGCGATCGAGATGCTGGGCGAGCTCCGCGCGAGACGGCTCGGTCGCGCGCGTGGCCGCGAGCCGCGCGACATAGATCTCCAGCCCCGACCGCAGCTCCAGGAGCTCGGCCGTGTTCCGCTCACCGATCAGCAGCCCCCAGCGCAGCGTCTGCGGAAGAAGCTCACTCGCCTCGCCACGCAGATAGGTTCCCGACCCCGGACGCACGTCGACGATGCCGAGCAGTTCGAGCGCGGCCAGCGCCTCGCGCACGGCGGAACGCCCCACGCCCAGAGTCGCCGCCAGATTGCGCTCGGCGGGCAGGCGCGTTCCCGGAGCGATGGATCCGCCCGTGAACAGGTCGAGCAGACGCCGAGCGACCTCGCTGACAGGAGAACCACCCGGGAGGGATCCGAGCGCGTCCGCGATGGCGTCCGAGGAGCCCGAGGCGTCGACTGGCATAGGGACAACTTATCCCTCCGGTCGCGAAAAGGCGATTGCAATTGGTCAACCGGTTTGTCAGACTGGGCGCATGACCCGCCTCTGGAACAACCCCGCCGACTTCGCGGACGAGATGGTCGATGGCTTCGTCGCGGCCAACCGTCGGTACGTCCGCCGCGTATCGGGCGGCGTCGCGCGCAGGGCGAAGACCCCCGCGGGGCAGGTCGCCGTCGTGGTCGGCGGCGGCAGCGGCCACTACCCCGCCTTCGGCGGCCTCGTCGGCCCCGGTCTCGCGCACGGCGCCGCGATGGGCAACCTCTTTGCCTCGCCGTCGACCCAGCAGGTGCTCTCCGTCGCGAGGGCAGCCGAGAACGGCGGCGGGGTCCTCCTCAGCTACGGCAACTACGCGGGCGATGTGCTCAACTTCGACGCCGCGCAGGCACAGCTGCGCGACGCGGGCATCCCGTGCCAGTCCCTCGCCGTGACCGACGACGTCTCAAGCGCCCCGGTGACCGAGAAGCACAAGCGCCGCGGCATCGCGGGAGACCTCACGGTGTTCCGGATCGCGGGGGCTGCGGCCGAGCGCGGCGCCACCCTCGACGAGGTCGCCCGTCTCGCGGCGCACGCGAACGAGCGCACGCGATCCTTCGGCGTCGCATTCAGCGGGTGCACGCTTCCCGGAGCCCCCGAGCCCCTCTTCGAGGTCGAGGAGGGCCGGATGGCCGTCGGGCTCGGGATCCACGGTGAGCCCGGGCTGCGCGAGACCGGCGTCCCGACCGCCGATGGGCTCGCGGAGATGCTCGTCGAGCGGCTGCTCGAGGAGCTCCCCGACGGCGTCGACGCGCCCCGCGGCGCGCGCGTGATCCCGATCCTCAACGGCCTCGGCTCGCTCAAGTACGAGGAGATGTTCGTCGTCTACCGCCGTATCGCGCAGCTCCTCGAAGAGGCGGGCGTCGAGGCCGTCGATCCGCACGTCGGCGAGTACTGCACGAGCTTCGACATGGCGGGGACGTCGCTCACGCTGCTCTGGCTCGACGACGAGCTCGAGCAGCTCTGGGAGACCGGCGTCGACACGCCCGCCTACCGCCGCGGATCGGTCGAGCGGTCCGGCGAGGTCGTCGCGGAAGACGTCGCGGACGACGCAGAGGACGAGATCGGGACGGCCGACGCCGAGGGGCGCGCCGTCGCGGCCGTCATCGCCCGCGCGTTCGACATCGCGCGGGAGACGATCGACGGCAACGTCGACGAGCTCGGCCGCCTCGATCAGATCGCCGGCGACGGCGACCACGGCATCGGCATGCAGCGCGGCGTGCACGCCGCCCAGGCCGCGGCCCACGACGCAGCCTCGCGCGGAGCCGGCGCCGCGACGACCCTCGCGCGGGCGGCCGATGCCTGGTCCGACAGAGCCGGCGGAACCTCGGGGGCGATCTGGGGCGCGATCCTCGGCACCGTCGCCTCCTCCCTCCGCGACGACGGATCCCCCGAGGCCGCAGCTCTCGCCGCCGGCCTCTCCTCGGCGGCCGAGCGCGTCCTCACCTTCGGCGCGGTTCCCGGCGACAAGACGCTCGTCGACGCGTTGGCACCCCTCGTCGAGAGCTTCGCGTCCGCCATCGCGAACGGTCGCTCCGTGTCCGATGCCTGGAGCGACGCCGCGGATGCCGCCTCCCAGGGCGCGAAGGACACGACCGACATGCTCCCGCAGATGGGCCGCGCCCGCGCGCACCACGAGAAGGCGCTCGGCACACCCGACCCCGGCGCGCACTCGCTCGCCCTCATCGCCCAGGCGCTGACGACCCTCCCCGACGGAAAGAAGGCACGATCATGACGGAACCACTTCGCATCGTCATCGGCGGCGACGACGCCGGCTTCGGCTACAAGGAGATCCTCAAGAAGGATCTCGAATCGAGCGATCTCGTCGCGAGCGTGGTCGACGTGGGCGTCTCCGAAGACGGCCACACTCCCTATCCGACCGTCGCTATCGAGGCCGCCGAGCGCGTCGCGCGCGGCGAGGCCGACCGCGCCCTGCTCATCTGCGGCACGGGCCTCGGCGTGGCGGTCTCGGCCAACAAGGTCGCGGGGATCCGCGCCGTCACGGCGCACGACAGCTTCTCCGTCGAGCGGTCGGTGCTGTCGAACAACGCGCAGGTGCTCTGTATGGGTCAGCGGGTCGTCGGCATCGAGCTCGCACGACGCCTGGCCAAGGAGTGGCTGACGTACCGCTTCGATGAGACCTCGGCGAGCGCCGCGAAGGTCGCCGTGCTCGACGAGTACGAGAGCACCGGATCCTGCTGATGACGCACCTCACGGTCGGGGTGAGCCTGAAGATGTACTTCGGGCACGAGCGGGCGCGCTCCTGGTTCGACGCGGTCGCCGCGCGCGCCCGCTCACACCCCGCCGTGACGAGCGGCGCCGTCACGCTGTTCGTGACGCCGACGTATCTGCAGGTCCTTCCCGCCGTCGACGCCTTCCGCGGAACCCCCGTGCGCGTCGGCGGCCAGGACGTGGCGGCCGCCGACGAGGGCGCGTTCACGGGCGAGGTCTCGGCCGCGGAGCTCGCCGAGGTGGGCGCGTCGATCGCCGAGATCGGACACGCCGAGCGGCGACGCCTGTTCGGCGAGACCGACGCGGTCGTCGCGGAGAAGACCCGGGCCGCCCTGCGCGCCGGGCTCACGCCGCTGCTGTGCATCGGCGAGGAAGAGCAGGCGGATCCGGCGCGTGCCGCCGAGCTCTCGGTCCGGCAGCTCCGCGCCGCGATTGGCGACGCCGAGGACGGTCCCGTCATCGTCGCGTACGAGCCCGTGTGGGCGATCGGCGCGCCCGAGCCCGCGGGCGAGGATCACGTGCGCATCGTCGCGCGAGCGCTCCGCGCCGCCCTCGCCGACCGGCCCGGATCCGCCGTCATCTACGGAGGCGCCGCCGGCCCCGGTCTCCTCACGACCCTGGGCGACGCGGTCGACGGCGTCTTCCTCGGGCGCTTCGCCCACGATCCCGACGCCCTTCTGGCCGTCCTCGACGAGGCCGCCATCGTCGCCGAGGGGCGATCGACGTGATCGGGCTCGGCACCTATGCCTACTTCTGGCAGCACGCCGAGGGGCTCTCGCTCGCGGGAGCCTTCGAGGACACCCGTGCCCAGGGCGTCGAGCTCTTCCAGATCTGCGACTACGCGCCGCTCGAGGAGATGACCGCGCCCCAGCTGCGCGACGCGGCCCGGGCCGCGCGCGACAACGGGCTCTCGATCGAACTCGGCACGAAGGGGATCGCGCCGGATCGTCTGGCGCGCTTCCTCGATCTCGCCGAGATCTTCGATGCCCGCCTCGTGCGCAGCATGCTCTACACCCCCGGCTCGCGCCCGACGCTCGAAGAGGCGACCGCCCTGCTGCGCGCTGCGATCCGCTCCTACGAGAGCGCCGGGGTCGAGCTTGCCCTCGAGACCTACGAGCAGGTGCCGACCCGCGACCTCCTCGGCGTGATCGACGCGGTCGGGAGCGACGCTCTCGGCATCTGCCTGGATCCCGCGAACGTCGTCGCGCAGCTCGAGAGCCCGCGCGAGTGCGTCGAACAGACCGCCCACGCCGTGAAGAACGTGCACGTGAAGGACTTCGCGTTCGCGCGGCAGGACGGCTGGGTCGGCTTCACCTACAGCGGCGCCCGGATGGGTGAGGGGCTCCACGACTACGACCACCTGCTCCGCGTCGTAGATCCGCGCGCACGGGGCATCAACGAGGTCGTCGAGCACTGGCTGCCGTGGCAGACCGATGCCGTGACCACGATCCGAAACGAGCGGGACTGGACCCGCGCCACACTGGAACACCTGAGGAGCACGCCATGAGCGAGAAGCACACCATCGCCGTCATCGGGGCGGGCGGGAAGATGGGCACGCGGGTGTCCGACAATCTCGCACAGACCGACCACGATGTGCGGTACGTGGAGACCTCCCCCGCGGGACAGGAGCGCGTGACGGCGGCCGGCCGAGCGCTGAGCGACGCGGCGAGCGCGGTCGCGGACGCCGACATCGTGGTGCTCGCGGTTCCGGACCTCGCCCTCGCCGCCGTCACGGCGGATCTCGTGCCGCAGATGAAATCCGGATCCGTCTGCCTCACGCTCGATCCGGCCGCAGCCTACGCGGGCCTCCTCGCCGAGCGCGACGACGTGATCCAGGCCGTGGCGCACCCCTGCCACCCGTCGATCTTCCTGCAGCGCGAGACGCCCGAGCAGTGGGCCGACACCTTCGGCGGGATCGCCGCCCCGCAGGATGCGATCGCCGCGGTCGAGAGCGACGACCCCGCCACGAAGACGCTTGTCGAAGACACGGTGCGCGCCATCTACGCCCCCGTCATCGACGTGCACTGGGTCACCATCAAGCAGCTCGCGCAGCTCGAGCCGACGCTCGTCGAGACCGTCGCCTGCATGATCGGCGAGCTGCTCAACGAGGCGCTGCAGGAGGCGATCCACACGATGGGCGTCCCCGAAGCGGCCGCACGCAGCATCATGTACGGGCACACCCAGGTGGCGCTCGCCAACGGCCTGCGCGGCGACAACCCCTTCAGCGACGCATGCCTCATCGCGATGAAGTACGGTCGCGAGACGATCGTCAAGGACGACTGGAAGAAGATCTTCCGCGACGACGAGCTCGACAAGAACCTCGCGAACATGCTGCACCTGGAGAAGATCGAACGATGACACGACTCGACGAGAAGACCGCGTTCATCACGGGCGCCGGTTCCGGCATCGGCGAGGCCGTCGCGAAGCGGTTCGCCGCCGAGGGCGCCCGCGTCGTCATCGCCGATCGCGACACCGCGGCAGCCGATCGCGTCGCGGCCGAGATCGGTGCCGCGGCCCGATCCGTCACGGTCGACATCTCGGACGAGGATCAGGTGCAGTCGGCGTTCGCGGCCCTGTCGACCGACGGATGGGCGCCGAACGTCGTCGTCGCCAACGCCGGAGTGCAGCTCTTCGGCCAGGACGCCGAGATCGCCGAACTCGACGTCGAAGCCTGGCGCCGCACGGTCGACATCAACCTCACCGGCACGTTCCTCACCGTGAAGCACGCGGTGCGCTCGATGCTCGCCTCGGGAGGCGGATCCATCATCCTCACGGGCAGCCCGACGGGCGTCACGGGCGAGGGCAGCGAGTTCACCGCGTACAGCACGACGAAGGCCGGCGTCCACGGCCTGGGGCGCACGGTCGCCGCCGCCTATGCGAAGCGCGGTATCCGGGTGAACACGGTCGTGCCGTCCTACGTCGAGACGCCTCTCGTCTCGGCGATCAGCGACGACCAGTCGGCGCGCGCGGCGATCACCTCGCGCATCCCGATGGGGCGGCCGGGCACACCGGGCGACCTCACCGGCGTCATGACGTTCCTCGCCAGCGACGACTCCGCGTTCGCCACGGGCGCGATGTTCACCGTCGACGGCGGCATGACCACCCTGTAGCGGTGCCCGGATGCACACCGGGCCCCACACCGCCGCGCCGCCCCTGCACAACGACGCCAATTCTGCGCGGAGAAGCCGGTACCCCGGCGTGTCCGGCCCCGTCCGGCCAGAATTGGCGTCGTTGTGCAGTCTGAGAGAGGAACATGATGACGTGGATCCGGGAGAGCGTCCGGACGATCCGGCTCGGTGGGTGGGCGGTCGAGATGCGCGACGAAGACCTCGCGGGGATCTCCTACCGCGGGCGCGAGGTGCTGCGGTCCGTGCGCGCCGTCGTGCGCGACCGCGATTGGTCGACCGCAGAGTGGACGGTGGACGGCGTCGAGGTCGGGGCGCCGCGCGCCGAGGTTCTGACTCCGCGCCCAGATGGGCCCCCGCTGCCGCGAGGCTCGGTGCGACGCGAAGCGGCGCCTCGAGAGGCAGTGGGGACCGAGGAATCCGGCGAATCCGTCAGCATCTCGGCGCAGCCTCAGGCGCTCAGCGAAGCGCGCGTCGCCCTCTCCTCGACCTCCTTCGACGTCGATCTCCGCGCGCTCCTGACCATCCGCGCGCGGGGGTCCAAGCTCTCGATCGCGCTCGAGGTGACGGCGTCGGGAGCGTTCCTCACCAACCGCACGGGTCTCGTGGTCCTGCATCCGCCGTCGCTCGCCGGGGCGCCCCTCGAAGTGGTCCATTCCTCCGGCGAGGTCGAGCGCACGAGCTTTCCCACCGCCATCTCGCCCCACCAGCCGGCGTTCGACATCGTGGGCCTGTCGTGGGAGGACGTCCGCGTCGATCTCGACGGCGACACCTTCGAGATGGAGGATCAGCGCAACTGGACCGACGCCTCCTACAAGACCTACAGCCGCCCGCTCTCGCTACCGTTCCCCTACGAGCTCGCGGCCGGCGATCCCGTGCGCCAGACGGTGACCGTGACGGTGGATCCGGTGCGTGGCGCCACCGGTTCACGCGCTCCGAAAGGGCCGTCGGTCCACCGGAAGGCGCCCGCGCGACTCGGAGCGGCGGATTCGCGCGACACCGTCGGCGCATCGACGGAAGTTCCGCCGCTCGACGAATGGACCGCGGCCGGTGAGATGCCCGCGGTCTCGGTCGGCGCATCGACGGCTCCGGGCGCCGGCCCCGCGTCGGAGCCGATCGGATCCGAGCTTCTCGTCGAGCTCGACCTGGGCTGGGCGGGATGGCCCGCGGCTCTCGCGCGCGCCGCCGAGGGCGGAGCCACGTTGGACGTGCGCCTGGTCCTGCCCGAGAACGATGCCGAAACGCGCGTAACGGAAGCGGTCCGCGCCCTCGCCGCCCACCGCGTCGTGCGGATCGCGGCGTTCCAGCCCGCGGGCCACGAGGCGCAGCACGTGTCCGACGAAAAAGCGACACGGATCCTGCGCGCCGCCCTCGAGCGGTCGGGCCTGCGCGTCCCGATCGTCGGCGGTGCGCGCTCGCACTTCACCGAGCTGAACCGCGAACACCACCGGCTCCCCCACGACCTCGACGGCCTCGTCTTCAGCACGACGCCGCTGTTCCACACGCTCGAGACGCGCCAGCTCGAGGAGGCCGTCGCCATGCAGCGTCTCGTCGCCGAGCAGGCGGTGCGCATCGCACGCGGGAAGCCGGTGCACATCGGCCCCGTCACTCTGCGCACGCACGTCAACAATGTGGCGACGACGCCCCCTCCGCGCCCCGCGGCGCGCGACCTCTCCGCGGGATACGGCCCCGAGCTGCTCGACGCCGACGACGAGCGCCAGACCTCCCCCGAGCTCGCGGCCTGGACGATCGCAAGCGCCGCCGCGCTCACCGTCCCGGGCGTCGAGTCCCTCTCGTTCTACGAGGCGTGGGGCCCGCGGGGGATCCGCGCCGCCGACGGCGACGAGTTTCCGGTCGCCGCAGCTCTCCGCGCGCTCGCCGCGCTCGACGGCCCCGTCACGACCGCGCACACGCCCGACGGGAAGGTGTGGGCGATCCGCTCGTCGCAGACGACGCTTTTCGCGAACCTCGATGCGGTGGAGCGCGTGGTCGGGGGCACGCGGGTGGCGCCCCGCGGGTGGCAACGGATCGGCACACACGGCACCCCGACGATTGGACGGAAACGATGACACGAATCCCCACAGACGAACAGCAACACGACCACCCCCGCCCCACCTGGCGCCTCGGTGAGGCACCGTGGCAGGTGATCCCGCCGGTTCCGGGATATCGGGCGCGGGTCATCGTCGACAACGACTTCTCGGGAGATCCAGACGACCTCCCCCAGCTCGTGCATCAGCTGCTGACCCCGAGCGTCGAGACGCGTCTCGTCGTCGCGTCGCACCTCTCGCCCCGCGACGCCTTCGATCCGTCGGACCACTCGGCGCAGAACGCCGAGCGCATCGCGCACGACGTCTTCGCCCGAATGGGGCTCGCCTCGACCGAGATCATCCGGCGCGGCAGTGAGCTCCGCCTGCCCGATCGCGCGACGCCTCGCCCGTCGCCCGCGGCCGACGCCATCGTGGCCGAGGCGATGCGCGACGATGACTCTCCCCTGTTCTATCTCGCCGGGGGCGGGCTCACCGATCTCGCCTCCGCCCTGCTCATCGAACCGCGCATCGCCGACCGCATGACGCTGATCTGGATCGGCGGCAACGAGCACCCGGACCTCGCGGTTCCGCCGCCCGGCGCGATGCCGATCGAGTACAACCTGCTCATCGATCTCACGGCAGCGCAGGTGGTGTTCGACGGCTCCGCGATCCCGATCTGGCAGGTTCCGCGCGATGTCTACCGCCAGTGCCTCGTCTCGAGCGCCGAACTGCGTACCCGCATGGCCGCGACCGGCCCGCTCGGTCGGTACATGTACGACGAGATCGCGGTGGTCGCGCGTGCCGCAGCGGAGTTCGGCAGCGGTCCCGCCGAGACGTACGCCCTGGGCGATTCGCCCCTCGTCCTGCTGTCGTCGCTGCAGTCGACCTTCGAACCGGACTCGTCATCGAGCACCCACGTCGTTCGCTCGACGCCCGCGATCGCCGACGACGGATCCTACGTCCCCGTCGAGGGGGCCCGCCCGATGCGCGTCTACACCTCGGTCGACACACGCCTGATGTTCGAGGATCTCTTCCTCAAGCTCGCGGAGTTCGACCGCTGGGCGACGGCGACCAGCTGAGAGACACAGCAGCGGGGCGCCTCCTCGGCGCCCCGCTGCGCGATCCGCGCCCCTCGGAGCCTCACGCCTCCGCGTCGAGCACGGCGCGACGGGCGATGCGGCGCTCCTCCTGGCGATCCGGATCCGGCACGGGGGCCGCCATGAACAGCCGCTGCGTGTACGGGTGCTGCGGCGCCGAGGTCACCTGATCACCGTCGCCGTACTCCACGATCTCGCCGCGATACATGACCGCGACGCGGTGGCTGACGTGACGGACGACCGCGAGGTCGTGCGTCACGAACAGATAGGCGACGCCCGTGCGCTCCTGGATCTCGATGAACAGATCGAGCACGCGCGCCTGCGTCGAAAGATCGAGCGCCGAGACCGGCTCGTCACAGACAATGAGTTTCGGCTCCAGTGCGAGCGCGCGAGCGATGGCGATGCGCTGGCGCTGTCCGCCCGAGAACTCGCGCGGCAGCCGCCGGGCCGCGTCGGACGGCATGCCAACCTGGTCGAGCAGGTCTCCGACGCGCTTCTTCGCCTCGGGCGCGGGCGTGCCCGACGCCGTGAGCGGCTCGGCGAGGATCTCCTCGATGGTCATCGACGGGCTGAGCGACGAATACGGATCCTGGAACACGACCTGGATCTCGCTCGCGAGGGCGCGCCGCTCGCGTCGCCCCAGGTGCGAGATGTCCTGCCCGCCGTAGTGGATCGTTCCCTCGGTGACCGGAGCGAGCCCGAGAACAGCCCGGCCCAGCGTCGTCTTGCCGGAGCCCGACTCGCCGACAAGGCCCACCGTCTCTCCCGGCAGGATGTCGAGCGACACCCCTTTGAGCGCGCGGAACGGCTTGCCGCGCAGCCCCGAGCCCGGGTACTCCACGACGAGATCCTTCACATCCAGCAGCGGCTCGGTCATGATGCGCCTCCGTTCTGAAGGGGTGCGCGCGCGGGGCCCTCGTCGAGGATCGCGTCCAGAAGCGCGCGGGTGTAGGTGTGTTCGGCGTTGCGGAAGATCGAGCGGACGGGGCCCTGCTCGACGAAGCGACCATCCTGCATGACCGTGACGCGGTCGCACAGATCCGCGACGACACCGAAGTTGTGGGTCACGAGCAGCATCGCCATGCCGCGCTCCCGCTGCAGATCGCGCAGCAGATCGAGCACCTCTGCTTGCACCGTGACGTCGAGGGCGGTCGTCGGCTCGTCGGCCACGATGAGATCCGGATCGGTCGAGACGGCGCCCGCGATGAGCACGCGCTGCGCCATGCCGCCCGAGACCTCGAAGGGGTAGGCATCGAAGGTGCGCCGCGGATCCGGGATCCCGACGCGCTCGAGAAGCTCGAGAGCCCGCCGCGTCGCATCCGCCTTCGACATCCCGAGCGTCTGCCGCAGGGGCTCGACGAGCTGGCTGCCGATCGTGAACGACGGATCGAGATTCGTCATCGGTTCCTGCGGGATGTACGCCACGCGGGTGCCGCGGATCCCCGCATACGCCGCGTCGCCTGCGTCGGCGAGCTCGACGCCGTCGAACTGCACGGATCCGGCGCTCACGTGGCCGCCGCGCGGCAGCAGGCCGAGCAGTGCGAAGGCCGTCTGGCTCTTGCCGGATCCCGATTCGCCGATGAGACCGTGAACCTCGCCGCGGCGGATTTCGAGCGAGACGCCGTGGACGACCTCGATCGCCTCACCCTCGGCCTGGTCGTAGGCGACCCGGAGGTCACGGATCTGGACCAGTGCGTCGCCCGCACGGGATTGCGAGCGCTCGTCGTCGGGGTGCACGATGACGTCGTCGTCGCCCGACACCGGGATCTCGTCGAGATCGACGGGTGCGTCGCCTCCGCTCATCGAGAACGAGGTCGTGACGGCAGCGATCGAGCCGGTGCGGTCGACGACCGCGCGACGACGACGCCGACGCACGGGCGCCGTGCGCTCGAGCTGATCCCGCAGAGCGTTCGCGAACAGGGCGAGCGCGATGCTGGTGACCGCGATGGCGAGCGAGGGCCACAGCATGAGGAGCGGCGTGCGGTAGATGTTGAGGAACGCGTCGTTCAGCATCTGGCCCCAGGTGGGAACGGACAGGTCGCCGAGACCGAGGAACTCGAGCCCCGCCTGAACCGCGATCGTGATCCCCATGACGATGGCCGACTGCACGATGATCGGCGCGCGCACGGCGGACAGCACGTGACGACCGACGATGCGCATATCGCTGAGCCCGGAGACGCGGGCCGCGTCGACGTACAGCTCCTCGCGCACGTTCCTCACGGTCGCGTACACGAGCCGGTAGTAGACGGGCGAGATGATGACACCGAACACGAGCATCGCCGCGAACACGCTGGGGCCGACGACGGCGCGCGCGGCGAGCAGCACGACCATTCCGGGCAACGCCATGATGAGCGAGGTGACCCAGCTGGCGCTGACGTCGAACCATCCCTTGTAGTAGCCCGCGGCCAGCCCCGCGATCACGCCGATGACCATCGCGACGACGAGCGCGAGAAGGGCCGCGGCCACGCTGATCTGGGTGGCGGCGAGCAGGCGGGAGAACACATCGCGGCCTGCGCTGTCCGCTCCGAGCAGGTGCTCGGCGCTGGGCGTCGCCAGAACCGCATGCAGGTCGGCGCGATTGGGGTCGTGCGGAGTGATCCACGGGCCGACGACGGCGACGGCCGCGATGATCGCGAGCACGATCGTGGCAGCGAGGCCGAGCGGGCGGCGGATCACGCGCCGCATGAGGGAGGGGGTTTTCTGATTCCGGACGGCGGTGGTCATGACAGTCGCACCTTCGGGTTGATCGCGGCCTGTGCCAGGTCGATGATGAGGTTGACGATGACGACGACGATGGCCGTGACGACGACCACTCCCATGACGACGGGGATGTCGCCCTGCGTCGTGGCCTGCACCGTCAGCTGCCCGAGTCCGGGCAGGGCGAACACCTGCTCGACGACGACCGCGCCGCCCAGCAGTCCGATGAACTGCACGCCGAGCACCGCAACGGCGGGTGCCGAAGCGTTCCGAAGCGCGTGCTTGTACACCACGCTTCGGGCGTTGAGCCCGCGTGAGCGCAGCGTGCGCACATAGTCCTTGGCAAGCGCGTCGATCATGGATCCGCGGATCTGTTGCGCGACCGCGGCGATCGCGCTGATCGACAGCGCGATGATCGGCAACGTCACGGATCCGATCCATCCGGTCACGGAGTCGCTGAGGGGGATGAATCCCGTCGCGCGGAACCACCCGAGCTCGATCGCGAACAGGAGCACGAGATAGAGCGCGATGAGGAATCCGGGGACGGCGAAGCCGATGACGGCGAGGAACTGCACGAGACCATCGATCCAGCCTCCGCGTCGCGCGGCGACGACGCCGAGCAGCACGGCGAGGATCGCCGCGAGAAGGGTCGCCCCGATCACGAGGGTGAGCGTGACGCCGAGGCGACCTGTGACGCTCACGGAGACGAACTGGCCGTCGAACCAGCTCCGGCCCAGATCGCCCGTGACCGCGCCCATGACCCAGTCAGCGAACTGCGCGATGACCGGGCGATCGAGGCCCAGCTCGGTGCGCAGCTGCGTGACCGTCTCGGCGGTCGCGTTCTGTCCGAGGATGCGTCGGGCGATGTCGCCCGAACCCACGTAGAGGAGAGTGAAGGCGACGACCGAGACGGCGGCGATCAGCACGAGGCCCGCTCCGATGCGGCGAAGAATGTAGGGAATCATCTCGGTCACTCCTGCCCGGTCTCGGGACGGATGTCGTAGATCGCCGGGATGGCGTTCGTCGGCAGCATGTCGACGTGCGTGCCGGGCGCCACGGCCATGCTCCCCTGCACCCGGTACCACGGCACGAACCAGGCCTGCTCGACGAGATAGCGGTTGAGCTCCGTCGCCGCCTCGACGCGCTCGACCTCGTCGCCGAACTGCATGCGCTCGAGCAGAGCGTTGACCACCCTGTCCTCGGTTCCGAACGGATTGAAGATGGCGCCGGGCGAGACCATGAACTGCGACAGCTGCCAGTCGGGGTTCTGCTCGAGCGCCATGAACGAGGCGGGGAACTTCGGCGCGAGAAGATCGGCGATGAAGTTGTTGCCCGGGTCGGTGTATTCGGTCTCGATGCCGATCTCGGAGAGCTGCTGCGAGATGAAGGTGTAGGTCGCAGACCCGAGGAGCGTCGAACTCGGCATCGAGAGCGTGAATCCGTCCTCGTACCCGGCCTCGGCGAGCAGCTCGCGAGCCTTCTCGGGATCGTAGGAGTAGAAGTCATCGAGAGCGGGGTCGTATGCCTCGCTCGTGACGGGGAACACCTGGGTCGTCACAGATCCGGCACCGCGCTGCAGCGCTTCCAGAAGCGCCTCCCGGTCGAAGGCGTAGTTGAGCGCGCGGCGTACGCGGACGTCCGCGAGCTCGGGTGCCATCGTGCCGTCCCTGTCGAGGAGGAGCAGCCCCTGGAAGTCGAGCTCGTTGGAGGCGATCGACCAGCCGGCGCCCTCGACCTGGTCGAGGTTGTTGTTGTCGGCGAGCCGCACCGCGTCGGCCTCATTGGCCATGATGGCGTTCACGGCGGCCGCCACGTCGTTGTAGACGTTGATCTCGACCTCGTCGTAGTGCTGAACCTCAGGGTTCCAGTACTCGGGGTTGGCCTCGTAGACGTAGCTCGTGCCGGTCACGGTCTCGCGGGTGTCGAGAACGTACGGCCCCGATCCCACGGTCTGGGTCGCGAGGTCGACGCCCGCGTCGATCGCCTCGCCGCTCGCAACAAGCCCCGCCGTGCGGGTGAGGTAACTCAGGAGGCCCGGATCCGGGGCCGAGAGGCGCAGGATCACCGCGTCGTCTCCCTGCACGTCGACGTCCTCAAGCGATGCGAGGTAGTTCGCGTTCGGGGATGTGCCGTCGCGGAACCGAAGCAGGTTCTGCTTCACGACCTCGGGCGTCATCGCGCTGCCGTCCGTGAATGTGACGTCGTCGCGCAGGGTGAGCGTCAACTCGGTCGCGTCGTCGTCGTACTCCCACCCCGTCGCGAGCCACGGTTCGATCGTGCCCTCGGCGGTCGCACGCAGAAGCGTGTCATAGGCGGCCTGGTAATACATCGCACGATTGCCCCATTCTGAGGCCGCCGGATCCAGGGTGGCGGGCGCGAGGATCATTCCCGTCGTGAGAGTGCGGTCGCCGCCATCGCCCCCGTCCGTTCCCGCGCACCCCGCCAGCGCGAGCGAGGCGGCCGCCGCGGCGGCCGCGGCTTTCCAGCGGATCTTCATCGGTCCTCCTGCTCTCGCGATCCCTCATCGGAACGCGTCCTGCAGGGGACCGTAACAGCAATCCCGAGCGATCACTAGGTTTTGATGACAAATAACTAGCAGCCGCTCGGATTTCGTGATCTGATGGTGATCTAGAGGCGCGCAGAAGCGCTTTCCGGAGGAGCGAAGATGACCATCGACACGGACGAGCCGACACGATCGCGCGGGCCCTATGCGAAGACCGCCGCGGTGCGGGAGACGATCCTCGACGCCGCCACGGACGTGTTCGCGGAGTCAGGCTTCCGGTCCGGCTCGATCCGCGGCATTGCGGCGCGCGCCGACATGAGCGAGGCGGGGGTCCTGCATCACTTCCCGTCGAAGGCCGCCCTCCTCGAGGGCGTGATGCGTCTGCGCGACGAACGTTCCCTGGAACTCGCCCCGATCGGTGACGGTTCTGGGGCTGATGTGGTGCGCGGCTTGCTCGTCCTCGCCGCGCACAACCAGGCACACCCCGGCATCGTGAAGCTGTACACTACGGTCTCCGCCGAGGCGGTCTCACCCGACCATCCCGCGCACGCCTACTTTGTCGAGCGCTATGAGTTCGTGCGTACGTCGATCGGCACAGCCTTCCGCGAGCTCGCCGCCGAGGGCTGCCTCCGTGAGGGCATTGACCCGGAATCCGCCGCGATCGCGACGGTCGCGCAGATGGACGGCCTCCAGGTGCAGTGGCTCCTGCACCCCGACCAGATCGACATGGCCGCCCACCTGCGCGGATTCCTCGAGGCCCTCGTCAACATCAACCTCGATATCGCCGATGAGGGTCGCCAAGAAACGTCAGTACAAGCACCCTCACACTGACGTTTTCTGGCGACCCTCTTCACGCCACGGTCAGCACGAAGCGCGCGTAGCCCGTGAGCATCGGCTCTCCCGAGTCGGTCGCCTCGATGAGCACGTGGGCGACGTCGCCCGGGCGGGCGTCGTCCGGGATCCGCGCGGCGCAGCCTCCGGGCGTCCGCTCTACAGCGGCGATCGCGGTGCTCGCATTCTCGTCCGCGAACGCGCGGATCCGCACCTCATCGCCATCCGGATCCGTCGCCGCGAACGCCAGCTCGACGCGCTCCCCCGGAGCGACCGTGCGGTCGAGCGCGCCCTGCGCCTCGACGCGCGGGGCGTGGTTCGCCGCCGAGAACTCGGGCGTGACGGTCCACCGCAGCCGCGCCGCGAGGTCGCGCTGGTAGGCGCCGAACCATTGGCCCACCTCGCCCGCGTCGGAAGGCGGGCGACCGAGGTCGAAGGTGAGCGGGTTCACGCTGCGCCAGCGGCGCGGATCCTCGGGATCGGGCTCCTGGCGCCCTCCCCATCCGCCGAATGACGGATCCTCCCAATTGCGCAGCCCGTTGTCGATGTGCAGCGCGAAGGTCGACGAATCGCCCTCGGAGATCCAGGATCCGTCGGGCTGCGGTGGGCACCACACCTCGTAGCCCTGCTCTTCGAGCCCCTCCTTCGTCGCGCCGGGAACGCCGAAGTAGTCGGCCGCGTCGAAGCCCTCAGCCATCTGCCGGCCGTCTCCCCACACGCGGTATTCGGCCCCCATGGGGCCGACGGAGGTGATGTTCTCCCGCATCCACGCGGGAGCGAGGTACGCCCGGTCTTCTTCCGACACGACCGCGAAGGCGAAGTAGCCCCACGCGACGGTCGCGACATCGCGGAACTCGATCTCGGGCCAGCGCGGGCGAATGTACTCCCGGAACGTGTCGTCCTGCTCCGCGAACGCCGTAATGACGGTTCGGCGGCTGATCAGCTCATAGACGTCACCCCACTGCGGGGTGTCGCGGAACTCCTCCTCGATCGACAGGAGGGCGCGGGCGATCGTGTTCGTGCCGCCCCATGCCTGTGCGAACACCTGACCGGGCGCGTCGGCGAGGAGCACATCGCGCACGAGATCGGATCCCGGCGTCGGCTCGCGCATGTCGCCGACATCCGCAACGTTTCCGAGCTTCACGATCCTCCGCAGCTCGTCCGGGTGCGGATAGCGCGGATCGTGCCGGACGAGGTTCTCGTACGACTTCTCGTAGGCGTCGACGGCGACGTCGATATGCATCCGGTCGCCCGGCGCGGGCCACCGGAAAGGCGCGACGCCGCGCTCCGCATCTCCCGCGAAGTGGAACCGGCTGGACGAGGACACGAGAGCCGCGATGTCGATCTCGTTGCTGTACAGCAGCAGCCGCAGCATCGAGTTGAGGTCGTCGAGCTCGGGGTCGGTCGTGACGATGATGCGCGGCGTCGCGCGGGGGTCGAAGTCGGGCATTCCTCCATGATCCCCTAACCGGTTGACCAATTGCAATGGCCGTGTGGCCGACCCTCCCCACAACCACGACGGGGCGCCCGCCCCAGCCTCATGGCCAGGTCGGGCGCCCCGATCGACGACTCAGAAGTCGAAGTCGTCGATGTTGTCCGCGTCGAAGACGAACGGGTCGCCGAGCAGCACGATTCCGTCGGCGCCGACGGTGAACTCACCGAGCTCGCCAGCCTCGAACGTGTCGCCCTCGGCGCCCGTGATGTCGCCCTCGGCGAGAGCGGCGGCCGCGTACGTCGCGAGCGCGCCCAGGTCCTCCGGGTTCCACAGCGCGAAGGCCTCGACCGTGCCATCCTCGACGTACTCGCGCATCTGGTTCGGCGTCCCCAGGCCGGTGACCGAGACCTCGCCCTTGGCGTCGGAGTCGGAGATGTAGCGCGCGGCGGCTGCGATGCCGACCGTCGTCGGCGAGACGATGCCCTTCAGATCCGGGTACGTCTGCAGCAGCGCGGCGGTCTTGTCGAACGAGGTCTGGTCGTCGTCGTCGCCGTAGACGGTGTCGACGATCTCGATGTCGGGATAGGTGTCGGCGACGTAGGCCTCGAACGCCTCGTTCCAGGTGTTCTGGTTGGTCGCGTTCGCCGAAGCGGAGAGGATGGCGACCTGGCCCTCCTCGCCGATCTGCTCGGCGATCAGGTCTCCCTCGACCTTGGCGATGCCCGCGGCGTCGACCTGGTTGATGAACAGGTCGCGGCAGTCGGCGTTCGTGTCGGAGTCGAAGGTGACGATCTTCACGCCGGCGTCGCTCGCCTCGTTCAGCGCATCGCAGATGGCGTTCGGGTCGTTGGCCGAGACCACGAGGGCCGAGCGCTGCTGCTGTGCAGCCGTGTTGATGTAGCTGACCTGGCCGTCGGGAGTCGCCTCGGTAGGACCGACCTCCTCGAAGGAGGCACCGAGAGCCTCAGCCGCCGCCTCGCCCCCGATGCGCGACGCATCGAAGTAGGGGTTGCCCAGGTTCTTCGGCAGAAGGGTGATCGAGAGCTCGCCGGAATCCGAGCCTCCACCACTGCTGGATCCGCCGTCACCACCGCTGGTGTCGGCGCATCCGACGAGGGCGAGGGCCGCAGCCGCGGTCACGGCCACGCCGGTCGTCATGCGCTTCAGAGAGAACGTCATTGTCATTCCTTTCCATCGTGTGCGCCGGGAGCGGGAGCCCCGGCGAAGTGCGTCAAGAGGTGGGAGACGAGGTGATGCGGGCGGGCGACACCTTGGCGCGCCTCGTCTTCACCCACGCGTACAGGCTCGCCCCCACCACCGAGATGATCAGCAGGCCGCCGGTGATGATGTTGATGATGTCGCTGGTCACACCGCTGAGACGCAGCGCGCTCGAGAGCGCCCCGATCAGCAGCACTGCCGCGATGACACCGTGGATCCGGCCGCGCCCGCCGAACACCGACACGCCGCCGAGCACGACAGCCGCGATGACTTGCAGTTCGAGGCCCGTCGCGTTGTCGCCACGGGCGCTGCCGTAGCGCAAGGTGTAGAAGATCCCGGCGAGCGCGGCGACCGCGCCCGCGAGAACGAACACGATGAACTTCGTGCGCTCGACGTTCACGCCCGAGAAGTGGGCGGCCTCCTTCGACTGGCCGACGGCGAAGATGCCCCGGCCGAAGGGGGTGAAGTGGAACAGGACGACGAAGATCACCAGCAGCACCAGGAACGGCACGATCACCCAGGGGATCTGAGTGCCCGCGAGCTTGGCCTTGGCCAGCGCCGTCCAGAACTCGGGGAACTCGGTGACGGCCGTGGTGCCGAGCACGCCGACCGCGATTCCGCGGAACAGCGCGAGCGTGCCGATCGTGACCGCGAGCGAGGGCAGACCAACCGTGGTGACGAGGAACCCGTTGAACGCACCGCCAACCACACCGACGATGAGCGCGATGAGAGCCGCGGCCTCGAAAGGCATACCACCCTGCACGAGGGCACCGGTCGTCACGCTCGCGAGCCCGGCCATGCTGCCGACCGACAGATCGATCTCGCCCGTCGTCATCACGAGAGTCATCGGCAGGGCGATGAACAGGATGGGCGTCACATCAAGCAGCAGATAGTTGTACGTCAGGGGCTGTGCGAACCCGTCGACGGTCGCCGAGGCGACGATCAGAACGAGCGCAAACAGGCCGATGATGGCGAATTCCCGCGTCATCAGAACACGGCGCCACAGCGGTCGCTCGTAGTCGAACCGGACGACGTTGGTCGTCGTCGTGGATGCTGCGGTGGTCATGATTCGTCCCTCGCTTCGATGAGGCGTCGTCTCTGCCGAAGAGCGAGCACGCGGTCGAGCACGATCGCTCCGATGATGAGCACGCCGACCACGGCCTGCTGCCAGAAGTCGGGGATGCCGAGAATCGGGAGCGCGCGGTTGATCGTCATCAGCAGGAAGGCGCCGATGGCCGCTCCCCAGACGGTTCCGACACCGCCGACGATGGCCACACCGCCGATGACGGCGGCGCCGATCGCGTCGAACTCCCATCCGGCCGCGGCCTGCGAGTCGATCGTGCCGTAGCGGGCCGCGTAGAACACGCCGGCGAGTCCCGCGAGCGTTCCGGAGAGGACGAACGCCGTGAGCACGCGGCGGGTGGTCTTCAGGCCGTACAGCTTCGCCGCCTCGGGATCGGATCCGATCGCGTACAGCTCGCGTCCCGATCGCGCGTTCTTCAGATACCACGCCGCGAGGATCAGCACGATGATCGCGACGATCGTCAGCACGGGAATCGAGAGGATCTGGGCCGTACCAAGGCTCAGGAAGGCCTTGGGCATATCCGCACCGTTCACCCGGTCGCTGCCGGCCCACAGCACGTTGATGCCTCGGTAGGCATAGAGCGTGCCGAGGGTGATGACCATCGCCGGCACCTTCGCGAACGACACGAGCATGCCGTTGATGAGGCCGAGCAGCGCGCCGAACAGCAGCGCCGCGAAGACGACGACCACGATCGGGATCCCGGGGAAGTCCACGAACAGACGGCCGGTGAGGTAGGCGGTCAGGCCGATCACCGAGCCGACGGAGATGTCGACGTTGCGGGTGATGATGACGATCGCCTGGCCGACGGCAACCAGCAGCAGCGGCGCCGGAGTCACCAGGAGGTCGCGCCACCCGTCGCTAGAGAAGAGGAAGTTCGGGTTCTTGCCGGTCGCGGCGGCGACGACGAGGAAGAGCGCGAGCAGAATGCCGATCTCGCGCATGCGGGCGCCGCCGAAGATCGCCTTCAGACGACCGGTGCTCTGCGCCGTGGTGGCCGTGGTGGTCATGAGTGCGGCTCCGATGCGTGAGTTGCGGCGTGCATGACGTTCTCGCTGGTCGCGTCTGCGCGATCGATCTCGGCGGTGATCCGCCCCTCATGCATGACGAGCACGCGATCGGCCATGCCGAGCACCTCGGGCAGCTCGGACGAGATCATCACGATGCCGAGCCCCTGACCGGCGAGCTCCGACAGCAGCGCGTGAACCGCCGCCTTCGTCCCGACGTCGATGCCGCGGGTGGGCTCGTCGACGATGAGGACCTTCGGGTTCGTCGCCAGCCACTTGGCCAGGACGACCTTCTGCTGGTTTCCTCCGGAGAGCGTTCCGGCGATGGTGTCGAGCGCGTGGCTCTTCACCTCGAGCTTCGCCGCCCACCCGCGTGCCGCCCGATTCTCGATGCCCGTCGTGATCAGGCCGAACCGAGACAGCTCACGCTGGATCGCGGAGGTGATGTTTCCGCCGACGGTCGCATCAACGACGAGGCCCTGCTTGCGGCGGTCCTCCGGGACGAGCGCGAGACCTGCGCGCATCGCAGCGGTCGGCTTCTTGGGAGGGACGGTCCGCCCGTCCATGGTGACGGTGCCGGAGGCGTAGCCGTCGACGCCGAACACGGCGCGCACCACCTCGCTCCGGCCAGCCCCGACGAGGCCGGCGAGCGCGACGATCTCGCCCGCCCGCACCTGAAAGGAGATGTCGTGGAAGACGCCGGGGCTCGTGAGGGAATCGACCCGGAGCAGCTCCTCGCCGACGGCGGTCTCCTGCTTCGGAAACAGCTCGGTCACGTCGCGCCCCACCATCTGACGGACGAGGTCGTCGACCGTCGTCTCAGCGATCGGCTGCGTCGCGATGTATGAGCCGTCACGCATCACGGTGACGGTGTCGCACAGATCGAAGACCTCGTCGAAGCGGTGGGAGATGAACATGATGGCCCGGCCCTCATCGCGGAGGCTGCGCGCGACCGCAAACAGGCGGTCGACCTCGACCCCGCTCAGCGCGGCGGTCGGCTCGTCCATGATCAGCACGCTCGCGTCGAGCGAGATCGCCTTCGCGATCTCGATGATCTGCTGATCGGCGATCGAAAGGCCCTCGGTGATCCGGTCCGGATCGAGGTTCACACCGAGGCGAGCGAAGATCTGCTCGACCTCGACGCGCATCGCCTTGCGGTCGATGCGTCCCAGCGCGCCGGTGGGCTGCCGCCCCATGAAGATGTTCTCGGTGATCGACAGATCCGGGAACAGCGTCGGCTCCTGGTAGATCACCGCGATGCCGGCTTCCTTCGACTGCGCGGTGCTGGAGAAGTCCACGTCCTCCCCGTGCAGGCGGAAATCACCGGCGTCACGGCGGTACAGACCGGCCATGATCTTCACGAGGGTCGACTTGCCCGCGCCGTTCTCGCCGATCAGCGCGTGGATCGAGTTCGGGTGCAGGGCGAGACTGCCCGAGCGAAGCGCGACGACGGGCCCGAAGGACTTCACGACGCGATCCAGCTCCAGAGCAGGCCCTGAAGACCTGCGATCGGAATCTAGGGCGACCACTTACGGTCCTCTCCTTCGAGGGGTTGCGACACTGAACTGTGCCTGAATCGATTCATGCTTCGTTCAAGGTAACGTAGTTCACACCGCGCCCACGACACAAGCTCGGGACGGTGATCAGATCGTGATGCGCCTCGAGAAAGGGAGAGCGGGTGCCCGTCAGTATTCGCGACGTCGCGCAGCAGGCCGGCGTATCCGTCGGCACGGTCTCGAACGTGCTGAACCGGCCGGACACGGTCTCATCCGATTCCGTGGAGCGCGTCACTCAGGCGATCGCGGAGCTCGGCTATGTTCGCAACGACGCCGCCCGGCAGCTGCGGGCCGGCGTCAGTTCGACGATCGGCTTCGTCGTCCTCAACGGGCAGAACCCGTTCTACAACGAGGTCGTCCGCGGCGCCGAGGACGAGGCGTCCAAGCACGGCATCGCGATCCTGTACGGGAGCACGGATGAGGATCCGTCGCGCGAGAAGGTCTACCTCGACCTCTTCCGGCAGCAACAGGTCCGCGGCATCCTTCTCGCCCCCTACGGCGACGTGCTCACCGATCTGCGGGATCTCCGACGCGCGGGTATCGCCACCGTCCTCGTCGACCGCTTCAACGCCGACAACGAGTTCTCGTCGGTGTCGCTCGACAACGTGACGGGCGGGCGTCTCGCCGCCGAACATCTGGCCGACATCGGCCGACGACGCATCGCCTTCGTCGGTGGGCCGTTTCAGCTGCGCCAGGTCAGCGACCGACTCGCGGGGGCCCGCGCGGCCGCCGAGAACGGCCCCACGCCGCTCGGCCTCGAGGTCCTCGCCACCGACGCCATGACGGTCGAGGCCGGGGTCGCCGCGGGGCGACGCCTTCTCGAACGCCCCCGACGCGACTGGCCGGACGCACTGCTCGCAGCCAACGACCTCATCGCGCTCGGCCTGCTGCAGTCACTGGTCATCGACGACAGGATCCTCGTGCCGAACGACATCGCGCTCATCGGCTTCGACGACATCCCCTTCGCCGGATCCGCCGCGGTGCCGCTGACGTCGGTCCGGCAGCCGGGCCGAATGATCGGCCGCACGGCGCTGCGGACGGTTCTCGAGGAGGCCGACGACGCGACGAACCTCCCCCGTCAGACGGTCTTCCCACCCGAGCTCGTCGTGCGCCGCTCGACGAGCGGCTGAGCCCGGGAGCACGGACGGCGGGCGAAATCCCGCCGACCGCGCTCGCTCCTATTCAGACGCGGACTGTGCGCTCGAAGAGCGATCCCGGTTCGACGGAGATCGCGGTCTCCTCACCGGGGAGATGCACTTCGGCGTCGACGCCGGTCGGAATGACGAGCCGGTAGCGCACGCCGCCCTCGACGCGCGCCCACGATCCCTCGATCGGTCCATAGGGCGAATCGAACGACACTTCGGCGTGCTCCAGGGCACCACCTGGCTGGGGCGCCCACAAGACCCGGCGGTACCCCGGCGCAGCCGGCGAGAGCCCCCCGATCACGCGATGCATCCAGTCGGCGACGGATCCGAGCGCGTAGTGGTTGAAGGACGTCATGTCGCCCGGATTGATCGTGCCGTCCGGGAGCATCGAATCCCACCGTTCCCAGATGGTCGTGCCCCCCATACGCACCGTATAGAGCCACGACGGACATTCCGTTTCGAGCAGGAGGTCATAGGCCGCGTCCACGTGACCGGTCGCCGTGAGCGCATCCGTGATCACCGGTGTGCCCGCGAAGCCTGTCGCGATGCGGTTCCCCGCCTCGCGGACGAGCTCGGCGAGGCGGTCGCCCGCCGCCCGGCGCTCGTCGGCCGACAGCAGATCGAAACGGATCGCGAGTGCGTAGGCCGTCTGTGCATCGCTTGTCAGTCGGCCGTCCGCCGCGACATACTCGGCACGGAATGCGTCGCGAGCCTCGGCTGCGATACGCGCGTAACGATCACCCTCCGCCGCGCGCCCCACGAGATGCGCGAGCTGCGACATGCGCCGTGTCGTATACGCGAAGTGCGCCTGGGCGACCAGGTAGCGATCCGTTCGCGCCGCCGCAGGATCCTCGGGAGGAGCCGCCGGATCCAGCCAATCGCCGAGCTGCTGGCCGCTGCGCCAGAGCCGCGACGGCCCGGCCTGGCGGACCATCCGCTCGACCCAGGCACGAGCGCTCTCATACTGCTGCGCCAGGATCCCCGTGTCACCGAAGCGCTCATGCAGCGTGAGCGGCGTGAGCACCGCGACGTCTCCCCACACGGCGCCCGTCTCGATCGGCTCCCAGCTCGGCCCCCCGGGAACGACCGGAACGAACCACGGCACGGTGCCGTCGTCGAGCTGCTCAATCGCCACATCCTGCAGCCAGCTGTCGAGAAAGCCGGCGCAGTCGAACAGGAAGGACGCCGTCGGCGCGAAGACCTGGATGTCACCCGTCCACCCGAGTCGCTCGTCGCGCTGCGGGCAGTCGGTCGGGATGCTCACGAAGTTACCGCGCATGCCCCACACGACGTTCTCGTGCAGCCGGTTCAGATCGTCGTCGGACGAACGGAACCGCCCCGTGCGCCGCATATCGGTGTGGAGCACGTGCGCCACGACATCGCCCGGCCCGATCTCGTCGAGGCCGTGCACCGTCGCATAGCGGAATCCGTGGAAGGTGAACCGCGGCTCCCACTCGCGAGGACCAGAGCCGTCGAGCGTGAGCACGTCGTGGGCATCGGCGAGACGCAGAGGGCGCGTGCCCAGCGCGCCGCGCTCGAGGACCTCGGCGTGCCGCAGCTCGATGCGATGCCCTGCGGGCCCGTCGGCCCGCAGGCGCAGGCGCCCCACGAGGTTCTGGCCGAAGTCGAGCAGGTATCCTCCATCGTCCGTCTGCTCGACCGAGACGGGCGCGATCTCCTCCGTGACGCGCACCGGGGGCAGCGTCGGCGCGACGAGCGTGCGCGGGTCTCGGGATCCGACCGCGACGGGCGTCCAGCCGTCGCGCGCCGCACCGGGCGATGACCAGCTCCCGCGCTCCTCGCGAGCGTCGTGCTTCTCGCCGTCGTACAGGCCCGCGAGCAGGATGGGGCTGGGCGTCGCCTCCCACGTCTCGTCGGTCGCGATCGACACGACCGATCCGTCGGTGAGCTCGACCTCGAGCTGGGCGAGGAACGCCTGTTCGGTTCCGTAGAGGTCGCGGTATCCGCCGTTGAACCCCAGGCGCCCCCGATACCAGCCATCAGCGAGCCACGCGCCCACGACGTTCTCGCCGACGCAGAGCTCCTCGGCGACATCGAACGTCCAATACACGAGACGTTCGTCGTAGCCCGTCCAGCCCGGCATCAGCTCGTGATCGCCGATTCGGCGGCCGTTGAGCTCGATCTCGGCCAGGCCGTGCGCCGTCGCGTAGAGACGGGCTCGGACGGCACCACTGGGGAGGGTGAACGCACGACGCACGAGCGCGGGGCGACGCTCCGTGCCGACTTCCTCGTGCCACGACGCTCCGACGGGCCTCGCCGACCAGTCTCCGGGTTCGAGAAGGCCCGCCTCGACGGAAGCGAGTTCTCCCCACGACGACCACTCACCGTCGCCGCCGCGGACGCGGATCCGCACCTCAGCGCGCTCCCGCGAGACGAGCGGGGCGAACGGCCACGCGACGAGAACCTGCTCGGCCCCTGTCCCATTCGCCGTCTCGACGCTCCCGCCGCGCGCAGCCTCGGCTTGCCACTCCACCTGGCGCCATCCCGGCGTCGCGTCGATCCGCCACGACAGGCGAGGGGCGCTCTCACCGATTCCGATCGCGTCATCGTGGTGCTCGAAGCGCGGCGCAGAAACGTGCATGAATGATCCCTTCCGTTCGCCCGTCATCCCTTGACGGCTCCCGCCGTCAGGCCCTTCTGAATGCTCTGGTTGAGCACGAGGTAGACGATGAGGAGGGCGAAGACGTTGATGCTGACGGCGGCGAACAGGGGTCCGTACTGCGTCGTGCCGAAGTTGCCGTTGAAGTTGAGCAGCGCGACCTGCAGGGTGCGAAGATTGCCGGAGTTCGCGAAGGTGAGCGCGATCAGCAGGTCGTTCCAGAAGAAGAAGAACTGCACGAGCCCCACGGTGAACAGGCCGTTTTTCATCATCGGCAAGGCGATGGAGAAGAACTGCCGGTAGATCGTCGCTCCGTCGAGTGTCGCCGCTTCGAAGACCTCGCGCGGGATCGCGCGGAAGTAGGTCGCCATGAGGAACACGGTCAGAGGCATTCCTGTCGCGGTATACGTCAGGAAAAGGGGCCAGAGCGAACCCGTGAGCCCGATCTGGAAGTAGGCGCTGAACAGCGGCAGCAGGATCATCTGCGCGGGCACCATGATCCCCGCGAGGAAGATCATGAGGACGCCACCGCGCCCCTTCCACACGAGCACGTCGAGCGCAAAGGCTGCAGCGGTGCCGAACAGCAGCATGCACGCCAGCGCGGGAAGCACCGTCACGGCACTATTGAACAGAGCCGTCCCCAGATCGGCCGTCTGCCAGGCCGCGACGTAGTTCTCGAAGTTCCACTGCTGCGGGAGCGCCCAGGTCGGTTCCTCGAGGAACTCGCGCTGAGTCTTGAAGGATCCGAGAAGCAGCCAGACGAGCGGATAGCCGACGACGACGAGCAGCGCGGTGACCGCGATCCACAGCGGAAGGCGGCGCAGTCGCACGCGCGGCGAGCGCCGCGGAACGCGGATCCGGTCTCGGCGATCTCCGCCCGTACTCAGGACGCGGGTGGACTGGGTGAGGCTCATCGGGCGTTCTCCTTCGTGAGATCGCGGCGCGACGCGCGGAAGATGAAGAGAGTGACGATCAGGCTGATGATCGTCAACAGCATCGCCAGCGTGGATCCGTATCCGTACTCGCCGTAGGTGAAGGCATGATCGAACACAGAGATCGTGAGGGGGCTCGTCGTCGTCCCCGGCCCTCCCGAGGTGAGCGCCATGATGCTGTCGAACACCTTCAGGGTGCCGTTGACGGAGAAGATGATCGACGAGATCAGCACGGGCAGCGACAGGGGAAGCACGATGTGCCGGACCAGGCGCCACCCGCTCGCACCGTCGATCCGGGCCGACTCGAGCACGTCCTCGGGGATGTCGACGAGGCCGGCGTACAGAAGCACTCCGTAGAAGCCCATCGACCGCCAGATGTCCATGATCGCGACCACGACGAACGCGCTGCCGCCGTCTCCGAACCAGTCAACGGGAACGCCGCCGAAACCCGACAGCACGGAGTTCACGACTCCCTCGGTGGGAGCGATCGAGAACAGCTGCTGGAAGAGCAGGGCCACCGCGACGGTCGGCATAACGATCGGGAAGAACACGAGCGTTCGGACGACACCCGAGGCTCGCTTGAGCCCGAACACGTACAGCAGCGACAGGAGATACCCGACGATGACCTGTCCGACCGTCACGACCACGGCGTACTTCAGAGTGAACACGAGCGCCTGGTGCGCCTCGCGGTCGGTGAGCAGCCGCGCGAAGTTGTCCAGGCCCACGAACGTGAAGCCGCTGATCGCGTTTCCCTCGAAAGCGGTGTAGCCGAGCGAGACCACGACGGGCAGCAGCATCACCACCGAATAGACGATGAGCGCGGGCGCGAGCAGCGTGAACGCCGCGCGCTTGTCTCCGAGAACGTTGTTCATCAGGGGAATCTCCTCCAGCAGGCGCGGGCGACGACGCATACCGCCGCCCGCGCGCGGATCACAGGTCGGCCTGGACCATCTCCATGAACTCCTGGGCCGTGATGCTGCCCGTAAGCAGCGGAGCCGCGTTACGCTGGCTCGTCGTCGTCGCCTCGGCCGAGAACAGGGCCTCGAACCACAGCACCGTCGTCGCGGTGTTCGCCACCCGGTCCTGCACCATCGAGGTCAGCTCCGGAACATCAGAGACCTCTTCGTTGACGGCGAAGCCGGACACGCGGTTCTCCTGCTCGAGAGCTGTCGCTCCGTAGTTCTCGACGATGCACTCGATCCAGGGGGTCGTGTCGTCGTTCACGAGGTTCGCGTTCATCGTGAGCGGCAGCCCGACGTTCGCCGCGAGCTGCGAGCGGTCGCCCGCGCCGCCCGTGACGCCGGGGAACGGCATGAACGCGACGTTCTCGGAGCCGATCTGGTTCATCTCGGGGTCGTTCAGGCCGCTGAGGAACCAGCTGCCCATGTAGAACATCGCGGCGGATCCGTTGAGGAACTGGTTCTCGCTCGTGGCCATGTCGATCGAGCCGACACCCTGGCCGAACCATCCCTCTGCACCGAGGTCCGCGATCGCCTGAGCGGCCGCGACGTACTCGGGGTCGGTGAGCTCCGCCTCGCCGTCGGCGACCTTCTGCATCGCGTCGGGCCCGAGGTCGCGGAAGATGTAGCTCGAGATGAGTCGTGTGATGGGCCATCCCTGCTCGCCGCTGGCGGAGAACGGCTGGATCCCCGCCGAGCTGAGCGTCTCGGCAGCAGCCACGAGGTCGTCGAACGTCTGCGGCTCGTCGATGCCGTTCTCGGCGAAGATCTGCGTGTTGTACCAGATGCCCTCGACGTTGTACTCGAACGGCAGCGCGCGGAAGCCGCCGTAGAGGTTCTCGATCGTCGAGACAGCGGCCGGTTCGATCTGGTCGGCGAGGCCGAGGTCGCCGAGCACCTGCTCGAAGTCGGCGACATTGCCCGCGTCGGCGAGCTCGGCCGTCAGCGACGGCGCGTTGCCCGCCGAGAACAGGACGGGAAGAGCATCCTGCCCCGCCAGCAGCTGCAGCTGCTGGTCGAGGTTCGTCTGCGGCGTCGTCTCGACCTCGACGGGCATGGCGTCGCCCTCGGACTGGCAAGCGCCGCTCGACAGCGTGTCGAGAACCGCCGGAACCTCAGTGTTCTCGACGTTGACGAGAACCGAGAACGCGTCGGCGCTCGAGGATCCGCCGCCGCCGCAGGCGACAAGCGACAGAGCGGCCGCGCCCGCGGCGACAGTCGTCGCGCCGCGGGTCAGTGTCTTCCGGGTGAGCCTCATGAATCCTCCTCGATTCGCCGTCAGCGACGGCCATGTCCATTTGAAGCGCTTCAAACGATAAACTTGAAGCGCTTCAAATGCAAGCACGTGCGGATTCGGGACAGAATGTGGGGAACATGTCAACGACAGTCACCGCCGGACGAGGTCGCCCGGCTATGAAGGACGTCGCCGCGCGAGCTCGCGTCTCGCTCGGAACGGTCTCGAACGTGCTCAACAACCCGGCGCTCGTGAGCGAGGCCACCCGCGAACGGGTCGAGCAGGCGATCGCCGAGCTCGGCTTCGTCCGCAACGATGCCGCGCGGCGCCTCGCCGCGGGCCACTCCAATACGGTCGGCTTCGTGGTCGTCGACCTCGGAAACTCCTTCTTCCTCGATATCACCCGCGGGATCGAGGCCGGACTCGACGAGCAGTCGCGACGGCTTGTGCTCGCCAACAGCGACGTCGACTTCGAAAAGCAGTCGGCCCACCTCTCGCTGTTCGAGGAGTCGCAGCTGAGCGGGATGATCCTCGCCCCCCTCGACGCCCCGCTCGATGCCGCCGCCGCCGTGCGCGCGCGTGGAACGCCGCTCGTTCTCGTCAACTGGCCGGGCGACGACGCGTCGTGCGGCGTCGTCAATGACGACGAGCACGGCGGATACATCGCAGCGCGCCACCTCATCGAGCGCGGGCGCACGCGTCTTCTGTTCTCCGGCGGCCCCTTCTCGCTGAGGGCCGTCACCGACCGACTCCGCGGCACCCAGCGCGCGGTCGCCGAATCACCCGGAGTCGGCCTCGAGATCATCGAAACAGAGCGGATCACGGTACGCGGCGGCACGGCCCTCGGCGACGAGCTCGCGGCGCGGAGCCCGCGCGAGCGTCCCGACGGACTCGTCGCAGCGGCCGACGCGCTCGCCGCCGGAGCGATTCATTCGCTGCAGCTCGCCGGGATCGACGTTCCGGGAGACATCGCGGTCATCGGCCACGACAACAACCACTTCGCACATGACACGGCGGTGCCCATCACGTCGGTCGCGCAGCCGGGTCACGACATGGGCCTCACGGCGGCCGCGCTGCTGCTCGAGGAGATCCTCACCCCCGACGAGCACACCCACCGCACCGTCACCATGCAGCCGTCGCTCGTCGTACGCGCGAGCTCCGGAGGCTAAAGAGCCCGCGAGAGAGCACCGTTCACATGCTCTCTCGCGGAATCGATGCCCTCTCGCGGGCCCGGGGGTGGAGCCCGCTACTTCCCCAGCACGACCTCGAGCTGCTCGATGGCCCAGTCGATCTCCGTGGCGCGGATCGTCAGGGGCGGAGCGAGGCGAATCGTCTGCCCGTGGGTGTCCTTGACGAGCACACCGCGCGCACGAAGGCGCTCGGTGATGTCGCGGCCCGTCCCGAGCGCGGGGTCGATGTCGACTCCCGCCCAGAGGCCGACGGTGCGCACCGCGGTCACTCCGCGACCGACGAGCGCATCCAGCCGCGCGGACAGGTTCTCACCCAGCTGTCGCGCGCGCTCCTGCCATTCGCCCGTCTGCAGCATGTCGACGACGGCATGTCCGACCGCGGCGGCGAGCGGATTGCCCCCGAAGGTGGATCCGTGCTGCCCCGGCTCAATGACGCCGAGGACGTCCTCGTTCGCGACGACGGCCGAAACCGGCACGATGCCGCCGCCGAGCGCCTTGCCGAGCAGGAACATGTCGGGCTCGACGCCCTCGATGTCACACGCGAAGGTCGTTCCCGTGCGTCCGAGGCCCGACTGGATCTCGTCGGCGATGAACAGCACGTTCCGCTCGCGAGTGAGCTCGCGCACGCGGCGCAGATACCCCTCGGGCGGGATCACGACGCCCGCCTCGCCCTGGATCGGCTCGATCAGGACAGCCGCTGTGTCCTCGTCGATCGCCGAGGCGAGCGCGTCAGCGTCGCCAAAGGGAACCGATACGAAGCCCGGCGCGAACGGGCCGAAGTCGGCGCGCGCGTCCTCATCGTCGCTGAAGCCCACGATCGTCGTCGTGCGCCCGTGGAAGTTGCCCTCGGCGACGACGATCTTCGCGCGATCCGCGGGGATCCCCTTGACGCGGTACCCCCACGCGCGAGCGACCTTGATACCGGTCTCGACAGCCTCGGCCCCCGTGTTCATCGGCAGCACGAGGTCCTTGCCGCACAGCTCCGCCAGCGCGGCGGCGAACGGCTCGAGCTGATCGCTGCGGAAAGCGCGGCTCGTGAGCGTCGCGCGCTGCAGCTGATCCGTCGCAGCCTTCACGAGCTTCGGATTGCGGTGCCCGAAGTTGAGCGCCGAGTAGCCGGCGAGCATGTCGAGATAGCGGCGCCCGTCGACATCGGTCGCCCAGGCGCCCGTGGCCTCGGCGATCGTCACTTCGAGCGGGGCGTAGTTGCGTGCGACGTGCGGCTCGTTCATCGCGCGCCTCCCCGCAGCTCGAGCGTGCAGCATTTGATGCCGCCGCCGCCGAGCAGCAGTTCGGAAAGGTCGACCGTGACGGGCGTGTAGCCGCGCTCTGCGAGCTGCTTCTCGAAGCCCTTCGCACGCGGCGAGATGAAGACATTCCTTCCGTCGCTCGCCGAGTTGAGGCCGAACACGGCGCCGTCGGAGTCCGAGACGCGGATCGCGTCCGGGAAGCGCTCCTCGAGGATCCGCCTGCTCTCGTCGTCGAACGCGCCGGGCAGATAGGCGATCGTCGGCGTCGCACCGGGTGCGACGACGGGATCCAGCACGCTGAGCGCGGTGTCGAGGTGGTAGAAGCGCGGATCCACGAGGGTCAGCGAGACGACCTCGCGGTCGAAGATCGCAGCGAGCTCGCGGTGGCTGTCGTCGGACGAACGGAACCCGCGCCCCGCGAGGATCACATCGCCCGCGAGGAGGAAGTCGCCCTCACCCTCGTTCATCGATTCGGGCTCGACGACCTCGAAGCCGTTGTCGCGGAACCACTGCGTGAACCACCTCTCCTCGCCCTGGCGCTCGGAGTAGCGGAACTTCGGCGGATAGGCGACGCCGTCGATCACGAATCCGCCGTTGGCGGTGTAGACCATATCGGGCAGTCCGGGTTGCGGATCGATCAGCTCGATCTCGTGGCCGAGCGAGATGTACGTGTCGTACAGCGTCTGCCACTGACGCACCGCGAGCGACGTGTCTGTGGGAGTGGCCGGTTCCATCCACGGGTTGATCGAATACGACACGGTGAAGTGCTCGGGCCGGCACATGAGGTAGCGGCGCAGCTGCTGCGTGCGCTCGGGAATCTCGGCGGGGGCCGGTGCGGTCTGGGACATGTGACGCTCCTCGTCGTGAAACGGGTGGCGGACGCCGTCCTCGTGGCCCGCCGGAGCAACTGAACGCCTACGCACGGGCACGCCGAGGCAATTCTGCCACGCGGATCCGGCGCCGCCCTGGATCCGGGCCGCGCTCCGATGACTTTCTCGATTTCGCGTCTTCGCCGGGCGCGGCCTATGCTCGCGCCATGAGCACCGAAACGCAGCTCGAGGTTCTGATCCGCCCCATCCGCGACGCCGACGCCGAGGCTATGGGGCGCGTGCACGCGAAGGTCTGGCACGAGACCTACGACGGCATGCTCTCCAAGGCCGCTCTCGAGGCGGTCTCGCCCAAGCGTCTGGCCGATCTGTGGAGCAACTACGCGGGCCGCGGTGAGGAGCATCGCCACGCCGCCGCACTCGTCGACGGCGAGATCGTGGGCTTCGCGGCCTCCGGCCCCGCCCGCGACGACGAGGCCCCGGCCCCGCGCGAGCTCTATTTCGTCTTCCTCCTCGACACCTGGCACCGCAAGGGCATTGGCCGGAAGCTGTTCGACGCGGTCGTCGACGAAGGCGAGCCCCTCTACGGATGGATCGCCGAGAACTACCCGGGCGGGGAGCAGTTCTACACGAAGCGCGGATTCACGTTCGACGGTGAGTCACGCACCGAGCCCTTCCTCGGCGAAACGCTCACCGAAGTCCGCTTCTCGCGCTGAGCCAGCGACCGGCCATGCTGCAGAGCTGGGCGCTCGGCGGGATCGGCGAGATCACGTCGGGCGCCGATCTCTCCGCCGTGATCGGCGACGCGATCGCGGACTCTTCCGAGGGGATCCAGAAGGGCGACATCGTCGTCGTCACGAGCAAGATCCTCTCGAAAGCTGAGGGTCGCTTCGTCGTCGCCGACGACCGGGAAGACGCGATCACCGCCGAGACGGTGCGCGTCGTCGCGAGCCGCATGAACCCCGAGACCGGGGGCACGACGCGCATCGTCGAGAATCGACTCGGCATCGTTTCGGCCGCCGCGGGCGTTGACGCCTCGAACACTCCCGAGGGCACCGTTCTGCTTCTCCCCGAGGATCCGGATGGGTCGGCGCGCGCTCTCGCGGCCGCACTGCGCGAGCGATTCGGCATCGAGATCGGCGTTCTCGTGAGCGACACACTCGGCCGCGCCTGGCGGGCGGGCCAGATCGACCAGGCGATCGGCGCGGGCGGCGTGCAGGTCTTCGAGGATCTCCGTGGATCCACCGACACGCAGGGACGTCCGCTCGCCGTGACGCAGCCGTGCGTCGCCGACGAGCTGTGCTCCGCGGCCGAGCTCGTGAAGGGCAAGGCGACGGGTCGCCCCGTCGCGATCGTGCGCGGACGCGCCGACCTCGTGGGCGATCTCGACCTGCCAGGCGCGCGCACGATCCCCCGCACGGGTCCGAGCGACATGTTCCGCAAGGGCTACGACGAGGCATTCGCCGACGGCTACGCCGCCGGTCGCGCAGACGTCTGAGCGTTCACGCGCCGTTCACGTGGGTGTCTCGCGCGCCGCGTCGAGATCCGATAGACATGTGCTCGTGCCGTGCCCATCCCTGGCGCGGTGTTCTGCTCGACAGCGAAGGACAATCTCTGTGCGTTCCACTTTGAAGCGCGGCATCGGCGCCGGCACGGCTCTCGCCGCGATCGGCTCGCTGCTGCTCGTCCCGCAGGCGGCGACCGCCGCCGCGGCCGACGAGACGACCGATATCCAGATCCTCGGCATCAATGACTTCCACGGCCGCCTCGAGGCGGACTCCTACGGCGGCCTCGCGGGCGCGGCCGGTCTCGTCGGCGCCGTGCGTCAGTTCGAGGCCGAGAACCCGAACACGCTGTTCGTCTCGGCGGGCGACAACATCGGCGCCTCGACGTTCACGTCGTTCATCCAGCAGGACGAGCCGACGATGGAGGCCCTCGCGCTCGGCGGCCTCGACGTCAGCGCCGTCGGAAACCACGAGTTCGACAAGGGCTTCTCTGACCTCACCGATCGGGTGATCCCCTTCTACGAGCAGTTCGGCGCGGAGGCGGGCTACGGCGCCGACCTCGCGCTCGGCGCGAACGTCTACCACGCGGGTACGACCGATCCGGCACTCCAGGAGTACGCGATCCGCGAGGTCGACGGCGTGACGATCGGCTTCATCGGCACGATCACGGCCGACACCGAGACTCTCGTCTCGCCGGCCGGCATCGAGATGCTCGACTTCGGCGACCAGGTCGAGGCCGTCAACCGCGTCGCCGCGGAGATCGACGACCAGGTCGACGTCACCATCCTGCTCTCGCACTCGGGCGCCGAGATGAGCGGCGACGACCAGGCGACGTGCGACCAGATCGCGAACGAGCAGACCGACTTCGGGGCGCTCGTCCGCGACGCCGACCCGGCCGTCGACGCCATCTTCTCCGGCCACACCCACCAGGGCTACCCGTGCCAGATCAACGGCCGCACCGTCCTGCAGGGCAACGACTACGGATCCACGCTCGCGAAGCTCGACATCCAGGTCGACACCGCGACGAACGAGCTGATCTCGACCTCCGGATCCCTCGTCCCGCTCGCCGACGAGGAGGGGGCGCCCGCCTACCCGATCGCCGACGACATCCAGCAGATCGTCGATGACGCCGTTGACTTCGCCGCGACGGAGGGCAACGAGCCCGTCGGCGAGATCAGCGCCGACATCCTGCGCGGCGGAGAGACGCCGGGCGACGACCGCGGCGTCGAGTCGACGATGGGCAATCTCGTCGCCGACATCTACCTGTGGTCAACGACCGAGTACGCGAACTACGGCGGCGAGCCCGCCGACATCGCGGTCATGAACCCCGGTGGCCTGCGCGACGACCTGCTCTTCGCGTCGAGCGACGTCAATGAGGGCGACGGCGTCGTGACTTACGCCGAGGCCGCGGCCGTGCAGCCGTTCGCCAACACGCTCACGACGAGCGAGCTGACGGGCGCCGACATCAAGCAGATGCTCGAAGAGCAGTGGCAGCCCGGCAACGACCGCCCGAAGCTGCACCTCGGCATCTCCGAGGGCTTCGCGTACGAGTACGTTGACGACGCACCCGAGGGCGAGCACGTCATGTCGATGACGCTGAACGGCGAGGCTCTCGCGCTCGACCAGACCTACACCGTCACGACGAACTCGTTCGTCGCGGCTGGTGGCGACGGCTTCACGGCGTTCAACAACGCGCCGTACCGCGACACGGGCCTCATCGACCTCGAGGCGACCGTCGACTTCTTCGCGACGCAGGGAATCGTGGATCCGGCCCCGCTCGGCCGCGCTGCCGTCTACGAGGAGCCGACCCCGGAGCCCACGGAGGAGCCCACCGCCGAACCGACCGAGGAGCCTGCTCCGGAGCCGACGACCGACCCGACGGTCGCGCCGGCACCGTCCGAGGATGAAGAGCTCGCCGCCACGGGCGGCGAGCTGACCTGGGGCCTCGCGCTCGCCGGGGCACTCCTGATCGCCATGGGCATCGTGCTGCGCTCGCGCTTCCAGAAGGCGTAGAGCACGACGGAAAGTGGCCCTGCTCTCCTCTCGGGAGGGCAGGGCCACTTTTTCGTCCCGTCACGCTGGACGGAAACGCCGACGTGATCACGCAGCGAGACGCTCCAGCCCGTCGAGCATGAGGTCGAGGCCGAACTCGAACTCGGACTGGTCATCGCACCAGCCGAGCTTCGACTCTTCGTGATCATCGTGGGCCACGTTCGCAACCATCTCGACGATATGAGGCGCCTGCTCAGCCATCTGTTCGAGCATCTCCTCCGATGCGTCCTCATCGGCGGACCCGGTGGGATCGAACAGCTCCTGCGAGAACCCGAGCATGCGACTGCCCAGCGCGTGCATGGCGTGGTGCACGAGGTCATGCGAGAGTCCGCCCGCGAGCATCAGACCGACGGACGCGTCGTAGTAGCGGACGACGGCGGGACTGATGATCGTTCGCCCCTCGATCACGCCCGGCGCCCACGGATGGCGCAGCATCACGTCGCGCGCGGTGAGGATCCGTCGCCGCAACGCGCTCTTCCAACTCTCCGCGTGGCCCGGGGCTCGCTCGGCGACGGACGCACCGATCTCCGTCACGACCGCATCGACCACCCCGTCGAGGAGGTCCTCCTTGTTCGCCACATGGTGATACAGCGACATCGCCTCGACGCCGAGTTCGGCGGCGAGCGCACGCATCGTCAGAGCTTGGATCCCGCCACGGTCGGCGAGGGAGACGGCTGCTGCAAGCACCTTCTCTCGGGAGAGGGCTCCGCGCACACGCGGCGCGGCTTCGTCGGGAGAGGGCATCTTCTCGCTGAGCTCCGAATCATCCGTTGACGGGGACGTGGCGCGATGTTACCTTACGCCGTAAGACTTACAACGTAAGGAAGTGCCATGCGTCAGGGAATCCTCACCGGAGCGGGCATCGTCATCGCCATCCTCGCGATTCCGCTCATCGCGCTCGTCATCTCGCTCCGCACGAAATGGAGGCCCGGCGTGACGTTCGTTCGGCACCTCGGTCGCGACCGTTTCAACGTCGTGGCGATGCGCACGGCCGGGACACCCGGCGCCTCGGCTCAAGTGATCCGCACGATCGGGCGACGGAGCGGCCGCGAGTACCGCACGCCGATCGGGCTACGGAGAACGCCGACGGGGTGGCTCGTGACGCTGCCGTACGGCACGTCGCCCGACTGGTTGAAGAATCTCCTCGCCGCGGGGTCGGCCGAGATCGAAGTCGAGGGGGAGATCCGCACGGTGACGGCTCCGCGTGTCGTCTCCCGCGCCGAGGTCGCGCACCTGCTCACCAGCGGAGACCGCATGGTCGCACGCGTCTTCGGCGCAGACGAGTTCCTCCTCCTCGATGACGCCGGCCAGGCAGACACGTGAGGGCAGCCACGCGGGACGCGTACGGCGGTCCCGAACTGTTGCGGATCGACGAAGCTCCTGATCCCTCGCCGAAGGCGAACGAGGTCGTCGTGCGGGTGCGCGCCACCTCCCTCAACATGGCCGACCTCGACATCCTCTTCGGCCGCCCCTGGGCCGCGCGCTCGTACTACGGCCTCACCCGCCCGAGATCGGCAGGAGTCGGCATCGACCTCGCAGGCGAGGTGGAATCGGTCGGCTCCGGCGTCACGGAGTTTGCAGCGCACGATCGCGTCTGGGCCGACGTCTTCAGCCACGGCCACGCAGCTCTCGCCGAGCGAGTCGCCGTGCCCGCGGAAGCGCTGCGCCGGCTCCCCGATGGCGTCTCGTTCACCGACGCCGCGACCGCCCCGCACTGCGGGCTGATGGCGCTCCAGCTTCTCCGTTCGACAGGACCGACCCAGTCGGGCGAACGGGTCCTCGTCAACGGTGGAGGCGGCGGCGTGGGTCCGTTCGTCATCCAGCTGGCCAAAGCCGCGGGCGCCCACGTGACCGGCGTCGACACGGGTCCTCGCACGGAGCTGATGCTCGAGGTCGGGGCAGATGACGCGGTCGACTTCGCGTCCTCCGACGTGACCCGGAGCGGTCGCCGATTCGACGTCGTTCTCGACATCGCGGATACGCGCAGCCTGATCTCACTCCGGCGACTCCTCGCGCCGCGGGGCCGCTACTCCCTGCTCGCACGCCGCCTCAGCTCCTTCGCAGAGAAGACGCTGATCGGCCCGCTCGTCGGGGCAGCAACCGGCACCCGAATGGGGACGTTCGCCTGGCAATCCAATCACCGCGACCAGCTCGACGAGCTCGGCGAGCTTCTCGCGTCCGGCACCATACGCCCCGTCCTCGACAGCATCCGCCCTCTCGAAGCGGCACCCGAGATGCTCGCTCGCCTCGCGGCGGGCACCACCCTCGGCAAGGTCGTGATCGAGCCCTGACACCCGGAGCCCACCGCAGATCCGCACGTCGAGCCGAGCGGACGATAGTGTCGCCCCCATGAGCACACTCCTCGCCCTCGCGCTCTACGTCACGATCGCAGCCGTGTTCTTCTACATTCTGTGGGGCGTGATCCGCAGCGCCGTCCTCTCGGCCCTGCGCACGCACTCGGCTGAGCAGGGCGCGCCCCTCACGACGCGCTCCGGGCGCGACAGCCGCTGAACGCGCCATCCCCGCGCGTTCACGTCGCGTTCACGGCGCGACTACCCGTGCCCGCTAGACCGGAGGGCATGTCCAGACTCCCTCGACTCCTGCTCGCCGCGGGCGCCGCGTGCGCCCTAACGCTGTCTCCCGCCGCCGCGCTCGCCGCTCAGCCCGGCGACATCACTCCGATCTACGACGCCACAGACGACGCGCCATTCGACCTCACCGTCGCCGGAACGTTCGAGACTGGCGTCTACGACGAGGGGGCGAGCGAGATCGTGCAGGCGCACGGCGACCGCCTCTTCTCGGTCAACGCGGCCGCCGGATCTGTGTCGGTCATCGACATGTCGGATCCCGCTGCGATGACGGAGCTGTTCCGGATCGCAGGCGACGGCGTCGCGAACTCCGTCGCGATCCGCGACGACGGTCTCGGCGTCGTCGCGCTCGAGAACGCCGAAGACAAGACGGCCCCGGGATCCCTGCTGTTCTTCGACGCCGACGCCGACGAGCCGGTGCTGCTCGGCGAGGTCAAGGTGGGGTCCCTGCCCGACATGGTGACCGTGTCGCCCGACGGCGCGTACGCGGTCGTCGCGAACGAGGGCGAGCCAGCCGACGACTTCTCGAGCGACCCCGAGGGATCCATCGGCGTCGTCTCCCTGCCGGAATCCCTCGCGGCCCCGACGCAGGACGATGTGCGGATCGCGGACTTCCACGCGTTCGAGGGCGTCGAGCTCGACGACAGCGTCCGCGACGCCTTCGGTCCGATCCTCAACGACGAGCTGCCGCGCTCGACGAACTGGGAGCCCGAGTACGTCACGGTCTCGGGTGGGACCGCCTACGCGGCGCTGCAGGAGGCGAACGCGATGGCCGTGATCGACCTCGCGTCGGCCACCGTCACCGACGTGTGGGGGCTTGGATTCGTCGACCGGGGCGAGGTGCCGCTGGATCCCTCCGACCGCGACCCCGAGGACGCGCCCACGATCAACATCGACACCTACGAGGGCCTGTACGGCATGCCGATGCCGGACGGGATCTCGTCGTACGAGGTCGGCGGCGAGACCTACCTCGTCACGGCCAACGAGGGCGACGCCCGCGAGTTCGGCGACTACGTGGAGCCGGCGCGCGTGAAGAGCCTGTCGGAGGACGGCGCGGGCCCGCTCTGCGACGAGTTCGCCGGATACGACGACGACGCCGCCCTCGGCCGCCTCGAGGTGTCGACCGAGATGGGCTTCGACGACGAGCGCGGCTGCTACAGCGAGCTCTACGCCTACGGCGCCCGGTCGTTCTCGATCTACACGACGAGCGGCGAGCTCGTCTTCGACTCGGGATCGGAGTTCGAGGATCTGACCGCCCGCCTCAGCGAGACGACAGATCTCGTCTTCAACTCGGGCCACGACAACAATGAGGCCGAGAACCGCAGCGACGCCAAGGGCGTTGAGCCGGAGAACCTCACGATCGGCGAGGTCGACGGCCGTGCCTATGCGTTCATCGGCTTCGAGCGCCTGTCGGGCGTCGTCGTGTACGACATCACAGAACCGGCCGCGCCCGCGTACGTCGAATACATCAACAATCGTGAGTTCGAGACGAACCTCGGCGACGAGTACGAGGAGCTCGAGGAGGCCGGGGCGAGCGCCGAGGAGCTCGCGGCGCTGGTGAACTCGGTCGGCGATCTCGGCCCCGAGGGCCTCGACTTCATCGCCGCCGACGCGTCGCCCACGGGCGTCCCGATGGTCGTCGTCGGCAACGAGGTCACGGGAAGCACCACGCTCTACGCGCTGGACGGCGCGCCTGTCGCCGCGCCGCAGCCGACGCCCACGCCGACGCCCACCGCGACGCCCGAGCCGACGACGGAGCCGACGACCGATCCGACCACCGATCCCACCGAGACTCCGACGGAGCGCCCGAGCGAGGCCCCCTCGGCGTCGCCCGAGCCCGCGCCGGCTCCCGACGATGCGGGTGACGACGAGCTCGCCGCAACCGGCGGCGAGGTCACCTGGGGCATCGCACTCTTCGGCGCCGCGCTGATCGCCGCGGGCCTCCTCGCCCGCTCCCGCCGCGCGTAGGGCTCTGCCGCCGGTGGCCGCACCCCCCTGCCATTCAGGGGGTTGCGGCCACCGTGTCGTCTTCAGAGAAGCACGAAAGGATCCTTGCCCTGCTCGACGAGGTCAGCGGCGTCCGGATCCTCGCTCGGGAACGGGATGTGAGCTCCTCGAATGAGGTGGGTCGACGTCGGTGGCACGCGGAATCCCCGTCACAACCGGTCACAGACTTCGGCGTGTGTTCGGTCGATTCGGTAAGAATGTGCGGGTGAGTGAAACGCGAGTCCGTCCGACCTGGATCTCTGGCGTCGTCGGACTCTTCGGAGTCGCGGCGCTCGTCCTCGTCGCCTGGTGCCTCGTGTTCGCCACGCGCGCGCTGCTCGCGACGGATCCGCTCGTGGCGTTCGTCGAACGATTCCCGGGCGGCGCGCCGATCCTCGACTCCACCCCCGAGGGGATCCCGGCGTTCGTCTCGTGGACCCACTTCCTCAATGCGTTCTTCCTCGTGCTCATCATCCGCACGGGCATTCGCACGCGCACGGAGAAGCGGGCGGGCGGCCTGTGGTCGTCGCGGCGCGTGAAGAAGCGGCGCATGTCGCTCGCCCTCTGGGGCCACATCGCCGTCGACGTGCTGTGGCTCGTCAACGGCATCGTCTATGTCGTCCTGCTCATCGCCAGCGGACACTGGGCGCGCATCGTGCCGACGAGCTGGGAGGTCATCCCGAACGCCGTCTCGGTGCTGCTCCAGTACATCTCGCTCGACTGGCCGACCGAGAACAGCTGGGTGAGCTACAACGCCCTGCAGCAGCTGAGCTACGTCGCGATCGTCTTCGTCGCGTCGCCCGTCGCGGCCGTCACGGGCTTCCGGCTCAGCACCTTCTACCCGAAGGGCGAGGCGTGGCAGCGCGCCCTCCCCGACACGGTCGCGAAGGCACTGCACTATCCGACGATGCTGTTCTTCGTCGCGTTCGTCATCGTGCACGTGGGCCTCGTCCTCGCGACGGGCGCCCTGCGCAATCTCGGCCACATGTACGCGGGCACGGATCAGGTGAGCTGGACCGGATTCTGGATCTTCGCCGCCACCGTCGTGATCATGGTCGCGGGCTGGCGCGCCGCCGTCCGCGACGACTGGATCGCGCGCCCCGCGAAGTGGTTCGGCGACGTGCGCCTCATGAAGCGCTGAAGCGCCGCGTGTGCTCGATCGCATCTGACCCGACGTCGATTCCGGCAACGCGTGACGCACCTGCGCCTGCACGAGCGCCGAGCATCAGGACGAACGCAAGGAGCCGCGCGTGAACACAGCAGTCATCACCGGTGGCGCCGGCGGAATGGGCCTCGCGACCGCCAGGTTACTCGGCCGCGACCATCGGATCGTGATCGCCGATCTCGGTCAGGATCGGATCGATGCCGCTGTCGACCAGCTGACCGCCCTCGGGATCACAGCATCAGGGATCGAGTGCGACGTCACCGATGAACAGTCGGTCCTCGATCTCCTGCGCAACGCCGCTCCCGACGGGCATCGCGTGCGCGCCGTCGTCCACACTGCCGGAGTGAGCCCGCAGATGGGCCAGCCCGCAAAGATCGTCGAGATCAACTCCATCGGCACGGTGAACGTCGCGCGGTGTTTCCACCCGCTCGCCCAGGACGGCGACGCGCTGGTCAACGTCGCGTCTTTCGCAGGGCACGCGCTGCCCGCCATTCTCGTCCCGTCTCGCAGCTTTCCGTGGGCCGAGACGGACCCGGCCCGGTTCGTGAAGGCGATCGTACGCCGGGCTGGCATCGTCGGGCGCCGCCGGCATTCCGGCTTCGCTTATGCGATCAGCAAGGCGTTCGTCATCTGGTACAGCGCGCGGCTGGCCGCCCCCTTCGGTGCGCGCGGGGCACGGGTGGTGTCGGTGTCGCCCGGGAGCTTCGACACAGCCATGGGCCGACTCGAAGCGGACCATGGCGCCGCCGACCTCCTCAAGGTCGCTGCCCTCGATCGCTTCGGGTCTGCGGACGAGATCGCCGCCGTCCTGGCATTCTGCGCGGGGCGGGCGCCCGGCTACCTCACCGGCACGGACATCCTGGTCGACGGCGGGACCCGCGCCGGACAGCGCACCGGAAGGCGCCACTCCATCCTGTCCCGCCCCAAGCATGGACTACGCCAGAGCACATGACATGACATGCGCGCTCGCGCAGAACGTGTGCGTTCGCGGGTTGGATCATCGCTCGAGCCGCACGGGACCCCCGAGGCGGGCGAGCTTGTCGGGGTTGCGCACGTAGTAGATCGCGGTGATGCGGCCGCCCGCGACGTCGACGGTCACGGCGCCGTCGGGTTCGCCGTCGAGCAGCACGCGGATTCCCGCGCGACCGTTGATCTCGTCGACGACGAGCGTCGTCCCGGGATTCTTCTCGATGAGCCCGACGATGAAACGCAACACCTTCTCCGCGCCGTGGATGGGGCGCCGCGACGCCGTGACCCGGCCGCCACCGTCCGCGATCAGGACGACCCCGGGCGCCAGGACCTCCATGAGAGATCCGACATCGCCCGTCGTCGAGGCGCGACGGAACAGTTCGAGGACGGCCGCCGCCTCGCTGGATCCGACCTCGACGCGCGGTCGTCGGGCGCGTACGTGCTCGCGCGCGCGGTGCGCGATCTGCCGAACGGTCGCCGGCGCGCGATCGACCGCCTCGGCGATCTCGTCGTAGCCGAAGTCGAACACCTCACGCAACACGAACACGGCGCGCTCGACAGGGCCGAGCGTCTCCAGCACGAGCATCATGGCCGTCGAGACGCTCTCGGACAGCACGGCGTCCTCGGCGACATCGCCTGTGGTGAGCAGGGGCTCCGGCAGCCACGGCCCGACATACTCCTCGCGGCGCCGGCTCACGGCGCGCACGCGGTTGAGGGCCTGGCGCGTCGCGATCCGCGCAAGATAGGCGCGCGCGTCACGCACGGATCCGCGGTCCGCGTCGTTCCAGCGGATCCACGATTCCTGGACGACGTCCTCCGCGTCGCTGACGGATCCGAGGATCTCGTACGCGATCGTGAACAGCAGCCGGCGATGATCGGTGAATGCGTCTCCGCTCATGCGTTCGACGCTACGCGGCGGTGGCGGGCGCGGCGAGAGGAAGCTCGCACACGTCCGAGTAGCCCTGGCTCTCGAGTCCTGCCGCGGCGTTGAAGCGCGAGCGCATGTTCTCGAGCGCGACGAGCTGGGTCAGCTCGACCATGGCGGGAGCGCCGAGAGCGTCGAGCAGACGCGCGGACAGTTCGTCGGTCACCGTGGGCGGCGTAGCCGTCATCGCCTCGGCGTACTCCAGCACGTCGCGCTCGAGCGGCGTGAACACGTCACTTTCGCGCCACCGCGGCACCTCGCGCACCTTCGTCAGGTCAAGCCCCTCGTTGTGTGCCAGGAAGTAGCCGAAGTCGAGACACCAGCTGCATCCGATGGATCCGGCCGACGCCATCTCGGCGTACGACCCGAGCTGCGGATCAAGCTGGTTCCACTTCGCGGCGTTGCGCTCGATGCCGAGCGCGCCGTTCATCACGCGCCGGTTGTGCCAGAGCACATAGGCGTTGTCGGGGATCTTCCCCCACATCCGCTTCACGGCGAACGTCAGGACGGCACCGTAGAGCCCCGTGATGCGGGCCTTCGGGATGCGGAATCGGCTGGGCATGGGGTTCTCCTTCGCGATCCGGGGCCCGGTCGGCCCCTCCTGCCCATACGACACCGCTCGCCCGCTGAGTGTGACAGCACCCGCGAAGATCCCTCCGCTGGGCGGCCGCACGGGGTGGGCAGCCCTCACACTCGGGAGGAGAACCACACCCCGGAGGGCCCACAGGTGGGCTTCCCCCCTCCCGAACGCACTTACCCTCCCGTATGTGCGGGAGTCCCCTCCCCTGTGTGCGACTCCCCGCCCGGGCACGACTCCCCTCCCGTGTGCGACTCCCCGCCCGGGTGCAGCTCCCTTCCCGGGTGCAGCTCCCTTCCCGGGTGCAGCTCATCCCCCGGACACGGCCGCTCCCCGGTGCGGATCCCCCGCCCAGGTGCTGGGGCCCCGCCACGCCAGAGAACGTCCCGGGCACAGCCTCCACGGCGATACCTCCGCTAAGCCACCGCATGGCGAACACCCCTCGCACCCGGGAGGAGAACTACACCCTGGAGGACCCACAGGTGGACCTCGCACCTCCCGAGCGCACATCCCCTCCCATGCGTGAGGGAATCCCCTCCCCTATGTACGACTCCCCGCCCGGGCACGGCTCCTCGGAAACATCTCCGTGTGCGACCGCACGGGTGGGCAGCCCTCACACTCGGGAGGAGAATCACACCCCGGAGGAGCCACCGGCGGATCTCGCACCTCCCGAACGCACATCCCCTCCCAGGCGTGAGCGAATCTCCTCCCGTATGTGCGGCTCCCGGCCCGGGCACGGCTCCTCCCAGGTGCTGGCCCCGCCACAGAGCCTCCCGGGCACAGCCTCCACGGCGATACCTCCGCTGAGCCACCGGACGGCGAACACCCCTCGCACCCGGGAGGAGAATCACACCCTGGAGGACCCACAGGTGGACCTCCCCCTCCCGACCGCACATCCCCTCCCGGGCATGAGGGGATCTCCTCCCCTATGTGCGACTCCCCGCCCGGGCACGGCCCCTCCCAGGTGCGGCTCCCCTCCCAACTGCCGGCCCCGCCACAGAGCCTCCCGGGCACAGCCTCCACCGCGATACCTCCGCTGCACCACCACACGGCGAACACCCCTCACACTCGGGAGGAGAATCACACCCCGGAGGACCCACAGGTGGACCTCCCCCTCCCGAACGCACATCTCCTCCCGGGTGCGAGCGAATCTCCTCCCTCCCGCAGCGGATCCCCACCCAGCACAGACCCATGACGCGGATCCGCCCCCAGGCACAGATTCTCCCGAGTGCCGTGCGCCATCCTCCGCTGCGCACCGCAACGTGCGCGTCCCGGCGCCGGCTCACCTCACGGAACGAGGGCTGCGAGGATCTCCGCGACGGGTGCTTCGCGAGACGCGCGCCACCCGCGGCCCGCCCACAGATGGAGGTGCTCGGCATCGCCTTCGGCAGCGGCGGCGGCGCGAAGCGGCCTCGTGAGGTGGTGGATCGCGGGGTATCCGCTCGGCGCATCGGCGTCGTGCGCGTCGACGAAAGCATTGCGGAGAGCCCGCGCGTACCGCCCCGTGAACGCGCGGGTGAGGACCGTCTCGTCGAACCGCGGATCCTCGAGGGCGGCGCGGTGCGTCGACGACGTCCCGCTCTCGGCCGCGCGAAGGAGCGCCGTGCCGACGGCGACGGCGTCAGTGCCCGAGCCGAGGAGCTCAGCGACCTCGGCCGAGGAGGAGATCCCACCCGCGGCAACGATCGGCACGCCTGTTTCGGCCGCGATCTCCGCGACGAGACCGGCAAGCGGGCGCTCGGCGGGCAACGCACCGGCCGTCCAGACGCCGGAGTGTCCGCCCGCCGCGGCGCCCTGGACGACGAGGATGTCCACCCCGGCATCCACCGCCGCGCGTTCCTCGTCGAGGCTTGTCACTGTCTGCGCCGTGAGCGAGCCCGCATCGCGCAGCGCCGCGATGTCCTCCCCACGGGGAAGCCCGAACGTGAAGCTGACGAGAGGAACAGGATCCGCGACGAGCGCCGCGATCTTCTCGTTCCAGGCATCATCATCTTCACGTGGATCCCCTGCATCGTCGATGCCGAGCGCGCGGGCGTAGTCCGCGTGCGCGCCGGGAGAGATCACGTGAGTGTTCGGCACGAACAGGTTCACGCCGAACAGGTCGACGCCCGCGGCGCGCACCGCGGCAATCTCATCGTTCATCGCCTGGGACGTCTTGTACCCCGCGGCGAGCTGCGCCATGTGCCCCGCCCGCGCTGCCGCGACGACGAGCGCGGGCGTCGTGGGACCACCGGCCATCGGCGCCGCCCAGACCGGGGAGGTGTACTCGAACAGGGCGGGAAAAGCGGCGCGGATCACGGATCCCACGCTAACGCGTCGCGCGACGACACCTCCCGAGTGCGGGACCGCCCCGCAACGCCCCCACAAGGGCGCCGCGGCACTCAGGAACGCCCCAACGGCGGAACCGCCCACTGCCGCGGTTCGCCCACCTCCGCCACGACGACCCCCGCAGGCGCCATCACTCCCCCACGCCGTTCCCGAGTGCGGAACCGCCCCACAGCGCCCCCACAAGGGCGCCGCGGCACCCAGGAACGCCCCGACGGCGGATCCGCCCACTGCCGCGGCTCGCCCACCTCCGCCACGACGCCCCCGCAGGCGCCATCACGGTTCCGGAGTGCGGAACCGCCCCACAACGCCCCCACAAAGGCGCCACGGCACTCCGGAACATCCCAACGGGATCCGCGCCCGCGGCGGCGCGCTCGCCTTCCTCCGCCACGACGCCCCACCCACAGACGCCGTCGTTCCCCACCCGCGCACGCGTTCCCGAGTGCGGAACCGCCCCACAACGCCCCCACAAGGGCGCCACCGCACTCCGGAAAGCACCCCAACGGCGGGTCAGCACACTGCCGCGGCTCGCCCACCTCCGCCACGACGACCCACCCACAGACGCCGTCGATCCCCCACCCGCGAACGCGTTCCCGAGTGCGGAACCGCCCCACAACGCCCCCACAAAGGCGCCACCGCACTCCGGAAAGCACCCCCACGGCGGGTTCAACCCGCTGCGGCGCGCTCGTCCTCCTCCGTCACGACGAGCTGCCCACAGGCGCCGTCGATCTCCTTGCCGCGGGTGTCTCGGATCGTCGTGGGGATGCCCGCGTCGTTGAGGATCCGCACGAACTCGTTCTGCGCGGCCTTCGTCGACGCGTCCCACACCGATCCCGGCGTCGGGTTGAGCGGGATCGGGTTGACGTGCACCCACCCGCGGCCGCGCGCATTGAGCTTCTCCGCGAGGAGCTCGGCGCGCCACGGGTGATCGTTCATGTCCCGGATGAGGGCGTACTCGATCGATACGCGGCGCTTCGTCCGGTCGAAGTAGGCCCGCGCGGCGTCGAGCACCTCCTCGACCTTCCAGCGCGAGTTGACGGGGATCATCTCGTCGCGCAGCTCGTCGTCGGGTGCGTGCAGCGACAGCGCGAACGTGACGGGGATGTCCTCGTCGGTGAGCTTGCGGATCGCGGGCGCGAGCCCGACCGTCGAGATCGTGATGCCGCGGGCGCTCATACCGAGGCCCTGCTTCTTGTCGACCATCGTGCGCACAGCCTGCATGACGCGCTTGTAGTTCGCGAGCGGCTCGCCCATCCCCATGAACACGATGTTGCTGACGCGCTCGGCGCTGTTGTCGTCGCTCTTCTTGCCACCGAGCTCGCCGTTCGCGATGACCTCGTTGGCGCGTACGATCTGGTCGACGATCTCGGCCGCCGACATGTTTCGAGTGAGGCCGTTCTGGCCCGTCGCGCAGAAGGGGCAGTTCATCCCGCAACCCGCCTGCGAGCTCACGCAGAGGGTGATGCGGCCCGGGTAGCGCATCAGCACCGATTCGACGAGGGCGCCGTCGTGCAGCTTCCAGAGGAACTTGATCGTGTCGCCGCCGTCGGTCTGCAGACGGCGCACCTCCGTGAGGAGGTTCGGCAGCATGCCGGCGACGAGCTCCTCCCGCCCCTCCTTCGGCAGATCCGTCATCTTCTCGGGATCGCGGGTGAAGTGGTCGAAGTAGTGCTTCGCGAGCTGCTTCGCGCGGAATCCGGGAAGACCGAGCTCCTTCGCCTTCGCGACGCGCTCCTCGGGCGTGAGGTCGGCGAGGTGCACGGGCGGCTTGCCTCGCTTGGGGCTCGCGAACTGCAGCAGCGGACGCCCCTCAGCGTCCTTGCGCTGCTCCCAGCCCTCGGCCTTGGGCTTGACCTGGCGGATCCCCGAACTCGTCATGGTGTCCACCGTACGGGAGGCGCACCGCGCCGCGCTGGGGAACGGCCGGGACGCATTCTTGTCCCCTCTTTGGGGGACAAAGGCCCCTCTTTCGTGGTGCAGACGGATCCCACGGCCTAGCGTGGAAGCGTCCGGCCGGTACTTGGGGGAGCCCGGCCGGACCTCGTCTGTGTGGGGAGCCCGCCCTCTTCCACGAAATCGCGGCCAGCGCAGGCCCGCGACATTGTGGGGCCGAGACAACTCATCCCCGTCTCTTCGATGCCTCCGGCACGCTGAAGATCATGCTCCTCGATCTCGGTCTCCGCGACGCCTCCCCCGCCGCCGTCCTCGATACCGCCGCCCGCGCCGAGCGCGAAGGGTTCGACGGCATCCAGGTTCCCGAGCTGGCCCACGATCCGCTGATCGCGTGCGCACTCGCCGGCTACGCGACGACGCGGATCCACGCGGCGACATCGATCACGGTCGCGTTCGCGCGCACGCCGATGACGGTTGCTCAGGCCGCGAACGACGCGCAGCTCGCGAACCGTGGCCGGTTCTCGCTCGGGCTCGGATCCCAGGTGAAGCCGCACATCGAGAAGCGCTTCTCGATGCCGTGGTCGGCCCCCGCACCCCGCATGCGAGAGTTCATCGGCGCTGTTCGCGCGATCTGGCACTCATGGGAGACGGGTGAGCGCCTGAACGTGCGCGGCGAGCACTACACCCACACGCTCATGACCCCGATGTTCTCGCCGGGGCCGAACCCGTTCGACACTCCCGACATCTGGCTCGCCGCGGTCGGCCCCGCCATGACGAAGCTCGCGGGCGAGGCCGCCGAGGGGTTCATCGCACACGCCTTCACGACCCCCGAATATCTCGCCGAGGTGAGCCTGCCGGCGCTCGCGGAGGGGCGCGCGCGATCGGATCGCACGGCGACCGACGTGATCCTCACGCCGTTCGTCGTGACGGGCGTCGACGAGGCCGAGCGCGCGAAGACGGAGAAGGCGGTGCGCTCGCAGATCGCGTTCTACGGATCCACACCCTCGTACCGCGCGGTCCTCGAGCTCCACGGCTGGGAGGACGCCGCCGACTCGCTGCACGCGGCGAGCCGGCGCGGGGAGTGGGACACGATGGGATCCCTCATCACCGACGACATGATGAACGCATTCGCGACCTTCTGCGAGCCGAGCGCGCTGCGCGCGGCGCTCGAGGAACGGTTCGGCGCGATCGGCACGCGCGCAGCGGTGTCGCTGGAGTAAGGGGCATCAGCCGCCGAGGATCACGTTGAGGTGACCCGTCGCGGTCGTCACGGCGAGGGCCGTCGCGCTGATCGCGAGCCCCGCCCCAGTCAGGGCCCATTCGCGCGCACCCCACGGACTTTCGCGCGCCCAGGTGCGCGGCTCGTCGGATCCGAAAGCGCGCGCCTCCATCGCGGTCGCGAGGTGGGATCCACGACGGATCGCGAGGACCACGAGAGCGAAGGCCATGCCGAGCACGCGTCGGATCCGCCCGCTGTCCGCCACGCCGCGCGCGCGGCGGGCCGCCTCGAGCTCACGCCAGTCGCTCACGAGCAGACCGATGAGCCGCATCCCGCCGAGCGCGCCCAGCACGAACCGCGCGGGCAGCTTCGCGCGCTGCGCGAGCCCGTCGGCGAGGTCCGTCGGATCGACGTCTGCGAACAGCACAACGCCGGGCAGGGCGATGGCGAGGATCCGGAAGAACGTCGCGGCCGCGAGCTGCAGCGATCCGTCGGTCACGTGGATGAGCATCCACTCGACGTGCGTGTCGCCGCTCGGCGCGCCGTATAGGGCGATCGTGACCGCGGTGAGGGGCGCCGCGACCCAGACGGGAAGCGTGCGTGTCCAGAATGCGCGCGCCCGCAGGCCACTCGCGAGGAAGATCGGCACTTCGAGGACGAGCGCCGTCACGGCCGAGACCCAGTCGACCGTCACCACGAGCGGCAGCGCGATGAGCAGCGCGGCCGCCAGCTTCGCGACCGGGTTGATGCGCGCAAGCGGCCCGCGGGGCGCTGTTGTCGACGGGATCATGCGCGACCCGCCAGGGCGAGCTCGCGGGCGCCGAGGGTCTCGAGCAGATCGAGGTCGTGCGTGATGGCGACAACTGCGATGCCCTCGCGCCGGAGGCCGTCGATGATGCCGACCATCTCGCGCCACGTCTGCGGATCCTGGCCGAACGTCGGCTCGTCGAGCACGCAGATGCGCGGACGCGTCGCGAGCATCGCCGCGACCGTGAGCCGCCGCTTTTCTCCGCCCGACAGCGTGTGCGGGTTCGCGGCGCCGAGGTGGTCGAGGCGCAGGCGCTCCAGAAGCTCGTCCGAGCGGCGCGCAATCTTGTCGTCGGGCAGGCCGAGCGCGCGGGGTCCGACCTCGAGCTCCGCGCGCACCGTCGACGCGAGAAGCTGATGGTCGGGCGATTGAAGAACCGTCCCGATGCGGGTGAGCAGCTGACGCGACTGCCAGCGGATCGGGTGCGGCTTCGCGCCGTCGCGGAGAGCGTTCGCCGCCTCGACGCGCCCCGATACGGGGGGCAACAGCCCGGCGAGGGTGCGGCCGAGCGTCGATTTCCCGGCGCCGTTCGGCCCGGTGATCCCGAGCACCTCCCCGGGCCGCACGTCGAGATCGATCGGGCCGGCGACGCTCTGCCCCGCCATCCGTCCCACGTGGAGGTCGCGCGCCTCGAGCAGCGGCTCCCCAGAACACAACGCAGTCGATTCGGCGGACAACACCCCCGACGCACCGCCCCTCCCGGCTGGGCCGGGCGGAATCGACTGCGTTGTGATGGGGCCGAGCCTCACCTCTCGGTCGATGACGCCCCGCCAGGCCTCGACGCGGTGCTCGACGACGAGGAGGGTCGCTCCTGTTGCCTCGACCACCCGCGCGACAGCGGCGACGACCTCCTCGACGCCGGCGGGGTCCAGGTTCGCTGTCGGCTCGTCGAGCAGGAGGACGCCCGGCCGCATCGCCAGGGCGCCGGCCAACGCGAGCCGCTGCTTCTGGCCTCCCGACAGCGCGCTCGTCGAGTGGTCGAGGGGCACGTCGAGACCGACGAGCTCGAGGGCCTCGCGCACGCGGTCCCAGATCTCGTCGCGCGGGAGGCCGAGGTTCTCGCATCCGAAGGCGACATCGTCACCGACACGATGCATGACGGCCTGAGTGTCGGGATCCTGCAGAACGAGCCCCGAGCGGCCGCGAGCGGCGTGGGGCTCGTGACCGTCGATCGTCAGCACGCCCTCGGACTCGCCCTCGTCGTCACCGCCGAGCACGCCCGCAAGCGCGTGCAGGAGCGTCGACTTTCCGGATCCCGACAGCCCCGTCAGGAGCATCCGCTCACCCGGCGCGACGTCGAGGTCGAGCCCACGCGCGGCCCAGGCGTGGCGCGTCGCGTAGCGCCACCCCCACCCGCGGGCGGAGACGTGGGCGCCCGTCACACGCGCTTCGCGCCGGTGCGCCCCGCGGCGAACCTGTTCAGCGCGCCGGTGGCCGCGAGCCCGCGCACGATGAGCCCCCCGCCGAGGCCCGCGACGATCGCACCCGACACGGTCGTCGACGCGATGTAGATGACCGTGAACGCCGAATCGGCGCCCTGGTACCAGACGATGCGGTCATTGATGCCGCCACCGAGACCCGCTGCCGCGCCCGCGAGCGCGGCCGCCGCCGGGCCGAACCGCTTGTAGAGGAAGATCGCGAGGACGATCTCCGCGCCGATGCCCTGGGCGAGACCCGACACGATCGTGAGCGGCCCCCATGCGTTGCCGATCAACGCGGAGATGATCGCGGCGACGACCTCGGTGTAGAGCGCGGCGCCCGGCTTGCGCACGATGAGACCGCCGAGCACCCCCGCGATGAGCCACGGGCCGATCATGAGGCCGCCAAGACCCGGCGTGACGGCGGTGAGCAGGCTGCCCGGCACCTCGTAGCCGACGTTCCAGACGATGAAGATGACCGAGCACGCGACGGCGACGACGCTCGCCACGACGATGTCGACGACGCGCCACTGCATGCGGCGGCCCCCCGCGTTGGTCGTTCCGGGTACGGATGCAGACATGTGCGATCTCCCTTCCTGCGCCGGCATGATCCGGATCAGGTTCGACGGTCGGCGCGGCGTGCGCCCTCTCAGCCCGGCGTGTCGGACTCCCGTGGTGTTGCCGTATCGGGTGATGCGGCAGGCGAGGTGATGACCTCGGCGCCTGGAGTATAGGCACCGCACGGTGCCGGGCGCCAGCCGCCGGGTATCAGACCGTCATCGGATCGTGAGGTGCTCGGGCGCCGATCTGCGGGGAACGCCCGACGGCATCGAGTAAATTGACCGCGTGGGGAGAGACGAGGGCAACGGAGGGCGCGACGACGAGCGTCCCGTCGACGACCGCGTCGAGGCGTCCGACGCAGAAGAGCGAGCCGATCTGGCGGAGACTGTCGCGAACGACAGCCCCCCAACGGAGCCGGTGCCGACCATCACGGGGCTCTTCGACATGCCCCACGTCGACGACGGATCCGCCGACGACGCTCCCGCGAGCGCTGGATCCTCCGTGCCGTTCTCCAACTCGTCCCAGCCGCAGACCGATTCGGTGCGCATCATCGCCGAGATGTTCCGAGGATTCCGGCGCCGCAGCGCGACGCCCGAGCAGGATCTGCAGCAGATCCTCGGAACGGCGACGCAGACGCTTCCCGTCGTCTCGGGCGGGAAGGTGACGCCCACCGAGCCTCCCGCGACCGCGGGCGCGATTCCGATCGTCCACGCGCCGGAAACGACCGACGCTGTCGACGACGGCACCGACGCCGACGCCGACGCGGAGGAGACCGACGACGCGGTGAGCGACGAGGCTGTTCCCCACGAAGAGACGGGCGCCGCTGCGTCCGAGGAGTCAGACTCCGCGGGCGGCGCGGCAGCCACCGCGATCGCCCCCGTCGCGCACGCCGACGCCCCCGACGAACTGACCCGCGTACCTGCCGACGACGAGGCTGAGAGCCCCGCCGCGACGCCCGAGGAGACCGCCGTGACCCCGCCCGACGAGCAGCGACCCGTCACGACGTCCTACGTGCCGCGAGACGACGGAAATCGCACCGAACAGGCGCTCGCGTGGCTCACCGCTGAGAGCGTCGCGACCGGTCAGACTCCGATCGTCAGCGGCGCCGCCGAGCTCGTGCCGCGACGGCGGCGTTGGCTCACTGCCATCTTCGCTCCCATCATCACCGCGATCGTGCTCGCCGTCGCGTACGTCGTGGCCTTCGCTGTGTGGCCGCTCGACAACGTCCCCCCGACAGTCGCCGCGGCCGAGGTCGATCCGCACGCAGGACCGACTGCTGCAATGCCGTGGCCGTCCGACGGGCAGGCGGCCGTGCTCGTCGAGGGCACGGATCAGATCCTCACCTCGGCGACCGACGAGAACCCCGAGACGGCCGGCCCCATGGCCAGCCTGACGAAGGTCATCACGGTCATGACCCTGCTCGAACGCCAGCCGCTCGCGCTCGGCGAGGACGGCCCCGCGTACGAGTTCGGCTACCTCGACCAGCAGGAGGCCAACGCGCTGCGGTGGTCGAACGAGTCGGCGCTCGATGTCCCGATCGGCGAGACCCTCACCTACTATCAGCTGCTTGAGGGGATCCTCATGGGATCCGCGGGCAACTACGCGAACAAGCTCGTCGACGCCCTGTGGGAGGGCGATCGCGACGCGTACCTGACCGACGCCCTGTCCTGGCTGCAGAGCAACGGCATCCAGGACACGATGGTCGTCGACGCGACGGGCATCAGCCCCGACAACCGGTCGACGCCGACGTCCATGGTGAAGGTCTCGCAGATCGCGCTACAGCACCCGGTCGTCGCGCAGATCGTCGCGCAGGACAGCGTCGAGCTGCCGGGCGCCGGTCTTGTCGAGAACTCGAACCCGCTCATGGGCGAGGACGGGATCGTCGGCATCAAGACGGGGCATCTCGACGAGTGGAACGTCAAGAGCTACAACCTCACGACCGCGAAGAACGTCGACCTGGGGGGCGAAGAGCCGATCCAGGTCTACGCGGCCGTGATGGGGCAGCTCGATTTCGAGGCGCAGGAGAGCGTGAGTCGCGATCTGCTCGACACGGCGGCACTCTCGTTGCAGCCGGTCGACTCGGTGACCGAAGGCACGGTCGTCGCGACCGTGACGACACCGTGGGGCGCCCGTGCAGACATCGTCACCGACGCCACCGCATCGCTGACGCTCTGGAACGGCGAGGTTCCGGAGCTCGGTGCCTCGTACGCCGTCGAGGTGGGCGACTCGGAGGGCGACGAGGTCGGCACCGCGACGATCACGGGAGCACTCGGCAGCGACGAGGTCGCACTCGTCACGACGGGCGATCTTCCTCGTCCCAGCCTCGAGTGGCGCCTCACGCACCCGCTCGAGCTGCTCGGCTTCACGGAATAGGCGGGAGCTGGGGAGCTCACGCAGTCACTGAAGGGCCGATCGGGCGGATGTGCTGCGGCGTCGGCGACGCGACGTGCGCGACGACGTCTCCCGGGATCCCCGTCGCTTCGTCGAGGGCGAGCGCGACCACCTCATCCGAGGCCTGGCCGGCGACGAGCAGGCGGCCGTCTGCAACGACGTGGTGGCGCGGAACCGCGACGCCCGCGTCGACGACCGCGAGCGGTTCGAGCGCTTCCGCCCCGACGCTCAGGACCGCGATGCGGTCGGATCCGCGCAGCCCGGCATAAAGGATCCGGCCGTCCGGAGACGCGGCGAGCTCCGCCCCCGTATCGCCCTCGGCGGCGCCCGTCGGAGTCGAGGTCACGACCGCCCACCTGCCGTCCGCTCCCTCGGCGAGCGCGAACACTTCGCAGGAGAACTCGGTCACGACGAACAGGCGGCCGCTCTCGTGCACGACCATGTGGCGCGGGCCGGATCCGTATGGCAGCACCACCTCGTGATCGGGCAGCAGGCGCCCGGATCCGATCCGCCAGATGCGTACGAGGTCGAAGCCGAGATCGGTCGTGGCGACGCGACCGTCGGGGAGGAAGGCGGCGGCGTGGGCGCGGGTCGGGCGACCGTCGACGTCGTAGGGATCTGCGGCGGCCGGCGCGAGGCTCGGAAGCCCGAGCGCACCGTCGGCGCCGAGGGGCACGTAGGCAACGCGGCCATCGCCCCAGCAGCTGGCCACGAGGCCGGATCCATCGGGCGCGACCGCGACATGGCACGTCGCCTCGCCGACGACGACCGTGGTGCCGAGCGGCGCGAGGGATGTCTCGCCCACGCGCGAGAAGGCGGCGACCTGGCCGGCCTTCTCGAGCGCCGCGTACACGACATCGAGGCGTGGGTGCGGCGCGAGCCAGGTCGGCGACGGCGCCTCGACCGCGACGTCGCCGCCCACGAGCGCACCGTCGTCGTCCGTGGCGATCACGCCGATCCCCGTCGCACCCGCCCCCATGTCGGCGCCACGCGCCCCGATCCAGTACTTCATGAGTCCATCCTGCCCGTCGCGGCGCCTCGGCGCGGCGGGCGCGCATGCTCGGAACACTAGATTGGGGCGATGGACCTCCTTCGACTCTCCGCGTTCCCCACTGCTCAGGGCGGAGGGAACCCTGCGGGCGTCGTTCTCGACGCGACGGGGATGAGCGACGACGACATGCTCGGGCTGGCGGCCGACGTCGGGTACTCGGAGACGGCGTTTCTTCTGCGGCGCGGCGAGCGCGAGCACGACATCCGCTATTTCGCCCCGTCTGCCGAAGTGGCCTTCTGCGGTCATGCGACGATCGCGGCGGCGATTGCGCTGGGCGAGCAGGACGGCCCCGGGGACCTCGTCCTGCACTCGCCTGCGGGGAAGATCCCCGTCACGGTCGAGCAGCGGGACGCCGGCCTCGTCGCCACGCTGACGACCGTGCCGACTCAGTCGTCCGCTCTGGACGATCCTGCCGAGCTTCTCGACGTGCTGGGGTGGGATGCGGCGGATCTCTCCCCGGATCTCCCGCTCGGCGTGGCTTTCGCCGGCCTGTGGCACCCAATCGTCTGGGCAGGTACGCGCGAACGGCTCGCGGATCTCGACTACGACTTCGCGCGCATGCGGAATCTCATGACGTCGCGCGAGTGGGGGACAGTCAGTCTCCTCCACCGCGAGCGGCCCGACCTCATCCACTCACGCAATGCGTTCGCGATCGGAGGCGTCGTCGAAGACCCGGCGACCGGTGCCGCCGCGGGTGCGCTCGGTGGCTTCCTCCGCGACCACGGTCTGCTCCCGCTGAACGGAGCATTCACGGTGCTGCAGGGCGAGGACATGGGCCAGCCCTGCCACATCGAGACCGACGCTTCCGGGAACGCCGGCGTGCGCATCAGCGGCTCGGCGGTTCATCTGCCCGGCTGACACACGACGTTCGGCCTCAGCCCCGCGTCGCCCACTCCGACACCGCGTCGACGAAGCGATCGTTGTGCTCGGCCTCGATGACCGTGTACCGCACACCCTCGCCGGCGTAGGCGCGAGGGACGACCCGGGCCTCGTCGACGAGATGGTCGCGGAGCTCTTCGGCGCGCGACCCGACCGGGAGCCAGACGAAGTTGCCGTCGGAGTGGACGATCTCGATACGCGGCTTCCCCTCGATCTCGGCGCGCTCCATGCGGTCGCGCAGGGTGCGCTCGATGCGCTGCCGCTCGGCGGCGATCCAGGTGACCCGGTCCTCGATCTGTTCGAGGGCATGATCGGTGAAGCAGAACTCGGCAGCCGCGACCGCGAGTCGGTCGACGCCGTTCTGCGTGCGCATCTTCGACAGCCCCTCGATGACCCCCGGCGCCGCGAGCGCGTACCCGACGCGCAGACTCGCGAGGGCCGCGCTCTTCGACAGAGTACGCAGGACCACGACGTTCTCGGGGAGCGCCGGCGCCGGTGCGAACAGGGGCGCCCCGAACGCGGCGCGCGGGCTCGTCGCGAACTCGCTGTACGCCTCGTCGAGCGCGAGCACGACGCGGCTCGGGACCTCGGCGAGGAGCCGGTCGAGCTGCTCACGCGTGAGCGCCCGCCCAGAAGGATTGTTCGGGCTCGCGATCAGCAGGATCCGCGTGCGCTCGGTGATCGCCGCGAGCAGGGAGTCGACGTCATGCGCGCCCTCAGCCGTCGTCGGCACGCGCACCGGCGTCGCTCCATGTGCGTGACAGGCGGGGAGATATCCCTCGAACGTGCGCCAGCTCGTGACCACCTCGTCTCCCGGTTCACACACGGATCCGATGAGCGCGCGGATGAGGTCCATGCTGCCCGAGCCGAGCAGCACGTCGTCGGCCTGCCGTCCGTGCGCGCGGGCGATGTTCGCGCGCGCCTCGTCGACCCGTGAGCCGTACTCATTCAGGTGCGGAATCTCGGCGGCGACCGCCTCGGCGAGGCCATCGAGCGGCGGCACGTGCGGTTCGTTGAAGCAGGCGCGCGCGGCGCCGGCGGGCAGCGGTGTCCGGCGGAAGACGGGGATCTGATCGTGCGCGGCGCGGAACGGAACGGTCATGCCTCCATTCTCGCGTCCGATCCCTCTTCCAGAAGCGCGTCGGCGGTGCGCACGGCGAGACGGCTCGCGGCACGCACGTGGAGCGCGGGGAGCGGCAGTGCCTCGGGCGGTTCGACGCCGAGGTTCACAACGACGGCTCCCGGGCGGCGCGCCGCGATGCGCGCGATCGCATCGCGCTGCGCCGGATCGGCGGGGCGGTCGACGAGGACGACGGGATCCGAGCCCCGCGGATCCGCGCCCGGCGCGACGACGGATCCGCCGCGCGCGAGCTCGTCGGCGAACCGGGATCCCGTAGTGCTGACGGCCCACGTCGCGGCCGCCCGAGCGTCGACGACCTCGCGCGGGCCGGGCTGCGGCACGAACGTTCCCTCGATCCGCGCTGCGCGCCGGGCCAGGCTGTCCACGTCGAGCGTCGGCGCCTCGCCGGCCGAGGAGAGGCGCCGTGCGTGCGCCCGGAGATCCGCGACGCGTGCCGCCGCGTCCTCGAGGCGCGCGAGCGGCAGCTCGCCCGAGCGGACGGCGTCGACGATGCGCGCGCGCACGGCGAGGAAGTCGGCCTCGTCGTCGCCCGAGCTGCCGGGGTTCGCGGGATTCGAGATGCAGAGCAGATCGCACCCCGCGGCGAGCGCACGCACGGGCGCATCAGGTCCGAACCGGTCCTTTACGGCCGCCATGTCGAGCGCGTCGCTTGCGATGACGCCCTCGAAGCCGAGCGCCCGCATCTCCGCCAGCGCCGTCGGGTTCGCGGTCGCGGGATCCTCTCCCCACGCCGGGACGACGAGGTGTGCCGTCATGATCATCCGCGCCCCCGCCGCCACCGCGGCGGCGAAGGGTGGGAGGTGCACGTCCCGCTGATCACGCTCGGATGCGCCTGTGACGGGCAGGCCGTGATGCGAGTCGATCGCGGTGTCGCCGTGGCCGGGGAAGTGCTTGGGCACGGCGATCGCCCCGCCCGAGTGAATCCCCTCGATCGCGGCGCGGACATGCCGCGAGACGAGCGCCGGGTCCGCACCGAATGCCCGCGTGCCGATGACGGGGTTCCGCGGATCCGCGTTGACGTCCGCGACGGGGGCGATGACGACGTTCGCGCCGGTCGCGCCCGAGCGGCGGGCGAGCCGTTCGCCGACTGCGCGGGTGACCGCGACGTCGTCGAGGGCGCCGAGCTGATGCGCTCCGAGTTCCTCGGATCCGCGCGCCGCGTCGATGCGCGTGACGGTTCCGCCCTCCTCATCGGTGCCGACGAGGAATCCGTCCGACGGATCCACGGGATCCGCACCGAGGTTCTGCGTGAACAGGACGACCCCGGCGAGCCCCGCGTCCCGTTCGCGCCGCACCCAGTCGGGCATCGACCGGCCGAGGTATCCCGGCCACAGCACGCCGTTCGCGAGCGCGATCAGCTCCGTGTCGTCAGTCATCATCTGCTCCTGTCGCCTCGCGCGCATTGTGTCGACGCAGCGCCCGGTACGCGCCCTCGAGGCTCTCGCTCGCGTCGGGGTACGCGCGCTGCAGCAGCCGTGCCATGAGGAAGTCCACGACGGCGAGCTGCGCGATTCCACTCGACATCATGCGGTACACCGATTCGCTCGCGCTCGTCGCGAGCACGAGCTCCGCCGCCCGTCCGACGGGCGACCGCGGCACGTTGGTGATCGCGAGCGTGGTCGCGCCGTGCTCGCGAGCGAGCGCGATCACTTCGCGGGTCTCGGGCGTCTCCCCCGAGTGAGAGATGCCGACGAAGACGTCACCCGCGCCGGCCTGCGCGACACGGGTGAGCGCGCGATGCGGGTCTGCGGTGGACCACGCAGGGCACCCGATGCGCTGCAGCTTCTGCTCGAGGTCGAGCGCCGCGACGCCGCTCTGCCCGACGCCGTAGATCTCGATCCGACGCGCATCGCCGAGCGCGCGGGCCGCGGCGTCGAGCGCCGCCACGTCGAGGTGACGGGCCGTGTCCTCGACGGACTTCGCGCCGCGATACGCGACCTTCGTGACGACCTCGCGCGCGGAGTCGTCGGATCCGATGTCGGCGTCGTCGATGCGGAAGTGCTCTCGCGAGGCCTCGTCCCGGCTCACTGCCGAGGCGATGGCCAGTCGAAACTCGGGGTACCCGCGGAACCCCATCGAGCGACAGAGCCGCGCCACAGTGGCTCCCGAGGTTCCGCAGGCCGCGGCCAGCCGCGTGATCGTGGACCGGGTCGCGAGCGCGGGGTCGTCGAGCACCGCCTCAGCGACGCGGCGCTCCGCCTTGCTCAGAGAGCTCAGCTGCCGCCTCATGCGCACGAAGATGTCCTGCACCTCGTCTCCTCATCGAGCCTTTTGGAAATTATTGTCGCAGTGTATCCGAGTGGGGTAGTTTATTTTCCGCCGGCGGGTCACCGTCGAGCCAGACCACGAAGGTGAATCGATGACGACCACGCTTCCCCCGACCGAGGGGCGCCTCGACGCCTCCCGCGACCTCGACGAACGCTCGACCCGCGGCGTTCTGCAGGCCCTCCACGAGCAGGATGCCGCGGCCGTCGCCGCCGTCGAACCCGCACTCGACGCCGTCGCGGATCTCGTCGACGCCGCCGCGGAGCGCTTCCGGCGTGGAGGAACGATCCACTACTTCGGCGCCGGCACGAGCGGACGACTCGGCGTCCTCGATGCGGCTGAGCTGCTGCCGACCTTCGACCTCGAACCCGGACGCGTCGTCGCCCACATCGCCGGTGGCGAGGCCGGGCTCGTCCGCGCGATCGAAGACGCCGAGGACTCGCAGGCCGAGGGTGCGCGCGCCGCGGCCGGGCTCGGCGCGAGCGACGTCGCGATCGGGCTCACCGCGAGCGGTACGACGCCGTACGTGCGCGCCGCCCTCGACACCGCACGCACGCAAGGAGCGCTCACCGCCCTCATCACCAGCAATCCGGCGAGCACCCTCGCCTCGCTCGCCGATATCGAGATCGTCACCGACACGGGCGCCGAGGTGATCATGGGATCGACACGCCTCAAGGCGGGCACGGCCGAGAAGCTCGTGCTCAACGGCTTCTCGACCGCCCTCATGGTCGCCGTGGGCCGCACCTGGTCGAATCTCATGGTCTCGGTCGTCGCCACGAACCGGAAGCTCCGCGGACGATCGGTGCGGATCCTCTGCGAGGCGACCGACATGACCGAGGCGGAGGCGGAGCGGGTTCTCCGAGAGGCCGATGGCGAGGTCAAGACCGCCATCGTCATGTCCTTCGCAGCCGTGTCGGCCGACGAAGCGCGAGCTCGACTCGTCGCGAGCGACGGCTCTGTGCGGGAGGCCGTCTCCCCGTGAGTCCGGAGGAGATCACAGTCGGGATCGACATCGGGGGCTCGGGTACACGCCTCGCCGTCCGCCAGGGCGAGGCGGTCACCCGCGCCGATCTCGGTGACCTGACGGCCGCCCTCGTGGCGCACGACCCCGCCGCCGCGCTCGAACGGCTCGCGCGCGAAGTGCGCGCGTCTGCCGGCGCGGCGCGGATCCGCGCGGTTGCGATCGGTGCCGCGGGACTGACCACGCATGCCGGCGATCTGCGTGAGCTCGAGGCCCGCGCCGCGCACGATATCGGGGCGGATCGCGCGATCGTCACCTCGGACATCGTGGCAGCGCATGTCGGTGCTCTCGGCGGCCGTCCCGGGGCCGTGCTCGCGGCCGGCACAGGGGCGATCGCGCTTGGAGCCGACCTTGCCGGCGCCTGGCGGCGCGTCGACGGCTGGGGTCACCTGCTGGGCGATCTCGGATCGGGGGCGTGGATCGGGATGGAGGCGTTGCGCGTCGCGGCGGCCCACCTCGATGGGCGCCGCGAGGACGGCGAGTCGCTGGCCGAGATCGCATCCGCCCGCTTCGGCCCGATCCTCCGCTGGCCCGGAGCGATCTACCCCGTCGTCGACCGCGCGCGGATCCTCGCGAGCCTCGTCCCGGACGTCGCCACGGCCGCTACTCACGACACCAGCGCCGCCCGGATCCTCGACGACGCCGCGTCCCACCTGTCGCGCACGCTCGTCGCGGCCCTCACTCCGGGGATCGCCGAGCGCGTCGCGGTCGTCGGCGGGCTGGCGTCGGTGCCGCGCCTCGTCGGTCCGCTGCTCGAGCGCGTCCGCGTAGCGCGACCGGGGGTCGAGGTCGAGACGGCGCAGGGAACTCCGCTCGACGGCACCCTGCTCATCGCCGATCTCCTGCGCGCCGACGCCGATCCGCTTCCCGGTCACTCGGCGATCGTGTAGCGGACGGCCCCCACGAACGCGGCAGTCCTTTCGAATGTCGGTGGTGCGTGGTTGGCTTCATCCGTGCTCTGGAAACTTCTCGTCCGCTATCTCGGGCGATACAAATGGCTGCTCGCGGGGGTGCTGGTCTTCCAGCTGGCCTCCGCCTTCGCCGCCCTATCGCTCCCGACCCTCAACGCCGACATCATTGACCAAGGCGTCGCCGTCGGCGACGTACCGTACATCGTCCGCACCGGGCTGTGGATGCTGCTCGTCGCCCTCGGTCAGATCCTCGCCGCGATCGTCGCGACGTTCTGCGCAGCGCGCGCGGCCATGAGCCTCGGCCGCGATATCCGCGACGATGTCTTCGCGCGCGTCTCCGGGTTCAGTGAACGCGAGGTGTCGACCTTCGGCGCCGGATCCCTCATCACTCGAAACACGAACGACGTGCAGCAGGTGCAGATGCTCGCAATGATGAGCGCGACGATGCTCGTCATGGCGCCCATGATGGCGATCGGCGGCATCGTCATGGCGATCCGCCAGGACGTCGGGCTCAGTTGGATCCTCGCCGTGTCGATCCCCGCTCTCCTCCTCGTCGCCGCGGCGATCATCAGCCGCATGGTGCCTTTGTTCCGCAGCTATCAGGCGAAGCTCGACGCCGTGAACCGCGTGATGCGAGAACAGCTCACAGGCGTGCGCGTCGTCCGCGCTTTCGTGCGCGAGGCCATCGAAGAAGAACGCTTCCGCCTCGCCAACACCGACATCATGGTCGTCGGGCGCAAGGTCGGCTCGCTCTTCGTGCTCATGTTCCCCCTCGTGATGCTCGTGCTCAACGTCACCATCGTCGGCGTCGTCTGGTTCGGCGGCATCGAGGTCGACGCCGGCAACACGCAGATCGGCACGCTGTTCGCGTTCATGCAGTACGTCGGACAGATCCTCGGCGGCGTCATGATGGCGAGCTTCATGGCGATCATGATCCCGCGCGCGGCCGTGTCTGCCGACCGCATCGGCGAGGTGCTCGCGAGCGAGACTACCCTCGTGCGACCTGAGCACCCGATCAGCGAGATGCCGACGCCCGGCCACGTCGAGTTCGACGACGTCTCCTTCACCTACCCCGGTGCCGAACAGCCCGTTCTCTCCGCTATCTCGTTCCACGCCGCTCCCGGCGAGACGGTGGCGGTCATCGGGTCGACCGGCGCCGGGAAGACGACCCTCATCTCTCTCATCCCGCGGCTCTTCGATGCCACGAGCGGAACCGTGCGCGTGCAGGGCGTCGATGTCACGCAGGCCGACCTCGACGTGCTGTGGAAGGGCATCGGCCTCGTGCCTCAGCGCCCCTTCCTCTTCAGCGGCACGATCGCGAGCAATCTGCGCTTCGGGCGCGAGCAGGCGACCGACGACGAGCTCTGGCACGCGCTCGAGATCGCGCAGGCCGCCGATTTCGTGCGCGAGAAGCCGCAGGGTCTCGACACCCCCATCGCCCAGGGCGGCACCAACGTCTCCGGAGGGCAGCGGCAGCGCCTCGCGATCGCCCGCGCCATCGTGCACCAGCCCGACGTCCTCGTCTTCGACGACTCGTTCTCGGCGCTCGATCTCACGACCGACGCGCGATTGCGCCAGGCCCTCTGGCGGGAGCTGCCCGAGGTCACGAAGATCGTCGTCGCGCAACGCGTCTCGACGATCACGGAGGCCGACCGCATCGTCGTCATCGACGACGGAAAGATGGCGGGCGTCGGCACCCACGAGCAGCTGCTCGAGACGAGCACCACCTATCGGGAGATCGTCGAATCGCAGATGAGCGTTGACGAGAGCGAGGTCGGAGCATGAGCGCCACGACACAGGACGAAGGCCTCACAGAACAGGAGCGCATCGAGGCCGAGCTCGCCGAACAGGCACGACAGTCGGGCGGCGGATGGGATGGCCCGGCGGGCGGAAAGCCAGAGAACTTCTGGCCGAGCTTCCTACGGTTCCTGCGCCTCCTCGCGCCGTACAAGTGGGCGTTCATCCTCGCCTCCGTGCTCGGCGCGATCGGCGTCGTGCTCGCCGTCGCCGGCCCCAAGGTGCTCGGAGAAGCGACGAACGTCGTCTTCGAGGGCGTCATGTCCACCGCCATGGGTGCGAACTTCGCGGGGATGAGCCAGGACGAGGTCGTCGCGGCGCTCGAGGCGACGGGACAGCAGGAGTTCGCCAACATGGTCGCGGCCATGAATCACTTCGCCCCCGGCGAGGGCGTCGATTTCGACCGGCTGCGCGTCGTCGTCGTATGGGCGATGTCGATCTACGTGCTCTCCGCCGTCCTGCAGTGGCTGCAGGGCTACATCATCAACGTCATCATGGTGCGCACGATGTGGCGCGTGCGCGAGCAGATCGAGGCGAAGATCAACCGCCTGCCGCTGCGCTACTTCGACAAGGTCCAGCGCGGCGAGCTCATCAGCCGCGTCACGAACGACGTCGACAACATGACGCAGACGCTGCAGCAGTCGCTCTCGGGCGCGCTCACGTCGCTCCTCATGGTCGTCGGCGTCATCGGCATGATGTTCTCGATCTCGTGGCAGCTCGCCCTCGTGGCGCTCGTCGCGCTGCCTCTCATCGGCGTCATCATGGGCATCATCGGCCCCAAGTCACAGAAGGCCTTCCAGACGCAGTGGAAGAAGGTCGGTCGCCTCAACTCGCGCGTGGAGGAGTCGTTCTCCGGACACGCGCTCGTCAAGGTCTACGGCCGCGAGAAGTCTGTGGGCGATGCCTTCCGCGACGAGAACGAAGAGCTCTACCGAGCGTCGTTCTTGGCGCAGTTCCTGTCGGGCGTGATGATGCCGGCGATGCAGTTCGTGGGCTACCTCACCTATGCCGGCATCGCTGTGCTCGGCGGCATCATGGTGGCGGGCGGTCAGATCCGCATCGGCGACGTGCAGGCCTTCGTGCAGTACTCGCAGCAGTTCACGCAGCCGCTCACCGAGCTCGGCGGCATGCTGCCCGTCGTGCAGTCCGGCACCGCGTCGGCCGAGCGTGTGTTCGCCCTGCTCGACGAGGACGAACAGGATCCCGACGACGCCGACGCGCCCACGGCGCCCGAGGGCGGGGCGGGGGTCATCGAGTTCGAGAACGTGCAGTTCTCCTACACCGAGGATCAGCCGCTCATCGACGATCTCTCGTTCCGTGTCGAACCGGGCCACACCGTGGCGATCGTCGGCCCGACCGGAGCCGGGAAGACGACGCTCGTGAACCTCCTCATGCGGTTCTACGAACTCGACGGCGGCGCGATCCGCCTCGATGGACAGGACGTCGGCGAGATGACGCGCGCCGATTTGCGCTCGCGCACAGGCATGGTGCTGCAGGATCCCTGGCTGTTCGCGGGTTCCATCCGCGACAACATCCGATACGGCGACGAGAGCGCGAGCGACGAGGAGGTGCAGGCGGCCGCCGAAGCGACGTACGTCGACCGGTTCGTCCACTCGCTGCCCGACGGATACGACACGGTGCTCGAAGAAGATGCGGCGAACGTATCGGCCGGCGAACGCCAGCTCATCACGATCGCACGGGCGTTCGTGCGGCGCCCGCAGGTGCTCATCCTCGACGAGGCGACAAGCTCCGTCGACACGCGCACCGAGCTGCTGCTGCAGCACGCCATGGCGGCCCTTCGAGAGGGGCGCACCTCGTTCGTCATCGCGCACCGTCTGTCGACGATCCGCGACGCCGACCTCATCCTCGTGATGGAACACGGCTCGATCGTCGAGCAGGGCGACCACGAGCAGCTCATCGCCCGGCGCGGCGCGTACTGGCGGCTCTACCAGAGCCAGTTCGAGCACGCCGTCGTCGACGTCGATGAGGTCGAGGCGATCGAAGAGTCGCTCGGCACATCCGAGCTGCCCGTCGTGGGTGGTCCGCCCGAGCCCACCGCCGAGTCCTGATGTCCCGGGCGCCGGGCGGCTGATCCGTCCGGCGCCTGAGCGTCACTCCTGGGTGAGGCCGAGGGTGTCGGCGACGCGCTCGAGGTCGCCGAGGGCGTCCTCGCCGATCGGCTGCACGCTCACGTGATCCGCGCCCGCCGCAAGGTGCGACTCGATGCCCGCGACGGCCGCAGCGGCATCGGGGTTCGCCGCGACGAGATCGACGAGCGCGTCGGAACCGCCGTCGTCGAACGCCGCCTCGTCGGTTCCGAAGCGCTTCAGCGCGTTCACGTAGTTCTCGAGGCGGAAGTACCGCGCGAGGTAGTCCCGCGCGACCGCGCGGGCCGATGCGGCGTCCCGGCCGAGCGACACCTTCAGTTCGGGGGCGAGCAGGGCGTCGCCGACGATCCCCCGCGCGTGGGCCGTGTGCGCGGGCGTCGTCAGATACGGGTGCGCACCGATCGATCGATCGGCGGCCAGAGCGAGGGTCTTGTCGCCCAGCGCCGCGAGCAGACGCGCGTCGGCCGGGACACCCTCCGCATCGAACACGTCAAGGTAGTCCCGCAGCGCCGACAGCGGACCCACCCGGTGGGGCGTCGCCTCACGATGCCCCGAGCCGATGCCGACGACGAACCGTCCCGGGTGGTCGTCGGAGATCCGCAGATACGACGCGGCGACCTCCACGGGATCCGCCTGCCAGATATTGACGATCCCCGTCGCGACCATCACGTGCTCGGTTTCGTTGAGCACGGCCTCGACGCCCTCGAGCTCGGCGGCGGGCGACCCGCCGATCCAGAGCGTCTGATAGCCGAGTCGTTCGGCGACCGCCGCGGTTCCGGGTGTCCACCGCCCCTCCGGAAGCCACACACCGTAGGTTCCGAACTGCTGCCTGCTGACCATTGAAGCGCCTTCCCGGCCAAAAGCGGTCGTCCTTGGCGCACCACCCTACGCACAGAACGTGTCGGGCGGGTGGCGTGGGACGAAGAACGACGGGAGCAGGCGGACGGCGAAGCCGGATCCGCCAGACAGGCCCGCTGAATCAAGCCGCCCCTCTCGCCGCTCGATACAGGCGGACGGCGAAGCCGGATCCGCCAGACAGGCCCGCTGAATCAAGCCGCCCCTCTCGCCGCTCGATACAGGCGGACGGCGAAGCCGGATCCGCCGGACAGGCCCGCTGAATCGAGTCGCCCCTCTGGCGGCTCGATTCAGCCGAAGAGCAACCCGGGTGGTTCGTGCATGAACGCGCGGCCGACGACGTCGTCCGGGAGGTCCTCGAGCGTCGGCGGTGTCCAGCGCGGCGACGCACCGCGGTCGATCATCTGAGCGCGGATCCCCTCGGTCATGTCGGGTTGCGTGCGGACGAACCAGTTGACGAGTCGGAACTCCTGCTCGAGCGCACCGCGCAGGTGCGGCAGAGCGCGAGACGAGCGGATCGCGGCGAGCGTGACCGCGAGCGCCGTCGGCGGGCGTTCTTCGAGGGCCGCGAGCGCCGTGGCGGGGGATCGCTTCTCGTCGAGCCACCGGGGATCCGTCGATAGCTCGCGCAGCCGGTCGCGCACCTCCGCGACGGTGTCGCGGGCGAAGGCGTCGTCGATCCACGCGCGGGCGTCGAGGAGGGAACTCTCGTCCGGGGTCTCGTCGAAGAGCATGACGAGCTCGGTCGGCGTGGAGGGGTCTGCGCGGGTCTCGAGCGCGTCGCGCACGGCTTCGACGTCGTCGCGCCGAACGAGTTGATCGGCGAAGCCCGCATAGATGGCGTCGGCGGCGTCCATCGTGTCGCTCGTGAGGGCAAGGTATTCGCCGATCCGGCCCGGGGCGTGCGCGAGCAGCCAGGAACCGCCTGCGTCCGGCGTGAATCCGATGCGCGTCTCGGGCATCGCGAGCACGGACGTCTCGGTGACGAGGCGCACGGCGGCATGTCCGGTCAGGCCGATCCCGCCGCCCATCGTCACGCCGTCGGCGATCGTCACGATCGGCTTCGGATACTCCGCGATCGTGGCATTCAGCCGATACTCCGTGCGGAAGAACTCCTCGGCGAGGTTGATGTCACCTGCCGTGATCGCGCCGTGAAGGCGGCGAACGTCGCCGCCGGCGCAGAAGCCGCGCTCGCTCGTCGCGTCGATCAGCACGGTGTCGATGTCGGCGTCGTTCCGCCACCGTTCAAGCGCGGAGCCGATCGCGCGCAGCATCGAGGTGTCGACCGCGCCGAGCGACCGCGGCCGATCGATCGTGATGTGTCCGAGCGCGCTGTGCGTGCGGATGAGGATGCGCTCGTCGACGTCATTCGGGGTCACGCGGCCACGTTACCGGGCGCGGTTCCCACATCCATCAGGCGGTATCGGCAAGGATGTAGAGGAACGCATGTTTCTGAAGGAGGTGCGCGTGAGCGACGGCAAGGTGATCGAGTTCGCCGATGTGACGATGGTGTTCGGCGACGCTCCGGCTGTCGACGGGCTGACGGCCCGCGTCGACCCGGGTCGTGTCACGGCCTTCCTTGGGCCGAACGGCGCCGGAAAGACCACGACACTGCGGATCCTTCTCGGCGAGCTGCGCTCGACGCGCGGGCGCGCGACGATCGGCGGGACCGAGTATCAGCGCATCGTGCGCCCGGCCGCGTCGATCGGCGCCGTCATGTCGATCGCGCCTCTCGAGAAAGCGCGCCGAAAGACCGTCGTACGGCATCTGGCGAAGTCCGCCCGGCGTGTCGGCGTCGGCTCCGGGCGCGTGCGCGAGGTGTTGACGATCGTGGGTCTCGGCGAGATGGGCGATATGCGCATCGGCAGCCTCTCGCTCGGGATGAAGCATCGACTCGCGGTGGCGGAAGCCCTCCTCGGCGACCCGAGCGTGCTCGTGTTCGACGAACCTGCGAACGGCCTCGACCCGGAGGGGATCCGCTGGATCCGCCTGCTCATGCGGCGCTTCGCGGACGAAGGCCGCACGGTGCTCATGTCGTCGCATCTGCTCAGTGAGGTCCAGCAGGTCGCCGACTCGCTGATCGTGCTCAGCGAGGGGCGCCTGCTGTTCGAAGGTCCCATCGAACTGCTGAGCGAGACCGAGGGCGGGCTCGTGACCGTCGACGCCGACGACCGCGCGGCGCTCATCGCCGCGCTCGACGAGGCGGATCTCGACCACCGTGTCCTGCGGTCGGGTATCGCGATCGACGACACGACGACGGCCGAGATCGGTTCGCTCGCGGCTCGCGCCGGCATCGCACTGACGACGCTCACGCACCGCGGGCCGACGCTCGAAGATATCTACCTGCAGATCATCGACGGCACCTGGACCGCGCCCGCCCGCACCGCCGCCCTCGAGCCCGGGGCGCACTTCGCCGCCGGAGACGCCACGGGCGCCACGGATGGGGACGTTCTCGGCGACGCGGCGACCTCCGAGCCGTCGGACGAGACCGACGCGATCGCAGAGACCTCCGAGCCGTCGGACGAAACCGACGCGATCGCGGAGCTCTTCGACGACGACGGCGGTACCGAGGGGGACGACACCTCTCAGGCGGACGACGCCGCTGACGGCAATGAGGACGCCGCGAACGGTCATGCAGCGGGCGCGATCGCCGGCGCCGCGGCCCTTCCGGGGGCGGCCGGTCTCGCGAACCTTGCTCACGGGCTCCGCTCAGACGACGACGATCCTTCGGAGGACGAAGCGGACGAGGACGGCGACACCGCCACGGTGCCCGCGGAGAGCGCAGACGACGAAGCGGACGGTTCCTCCTCGAGTTTCCCGGCGGCCACGCTCTCTCCCGGGGTGGTGGCTGCGTTCGCCCGCGCAGACGAACTCGAACGCGATGCATCCGACATCGAGGCGGGGATCGTCGCCGACGAGGCGCGGGTCGCCGACGACGACTGGGAAGCCCAGCTGCGCGCGATGTTCGACGACGAGGCGGCAGCGCCTCCCGCCGCGGCGAGTACGACGATGGCGGCATTCCCCGCCGCGAGCTTCGAGATCCCGGAAGGCGACGCGGAGGGCGACGCGGCCTGAGGCGGCTGAGTTTTCCACAGCCCCGACGAGCACGTTCTCCACAGGCCCCTGATATCGCAGACATCAGCCCTGCGCTCATGACTAGGCCGTGACGACGCTGCCGTCAGTCGAGCTGCGCGACATCGCCGGTGTCGCGGCCCTCACGCTGCAGCGCCTTCACGAGGCCCACTCCGTGTCGCGTCGTGAGCACGATCCGCTCGAACTCGCCGTCGCCCTCGAGGTCGATGACGACGCCCGGACGCCCCTCCCGCACGGCGGCGAAGTCATCGCCGAAGACCGAACGCCACGTGCCGTAGGCGACGCGCCCCGGCACGTGCGTGCCCGGCGCGCGCACGCCGCGCAGCCAGGTGAAGGGTTCTTCCGTCAGCTGCACCTTCGCGATGAGAGATCGGTCGACGCGCACGCTCTCTGCGCGGCGGGCGAGCGCACGCTCGAGGGGTGCGAGCTGTACCTCGAGCGTGTCGGAGTCCACGAGCAGCCTGACCATGGACACCATCCTGTCACTCCGTCGATGCGATCAGGCCCCCGGCGGGCACGCACTCACCGATCGGTGTCTGGATCTCCGTCGAGCTGAGTCCCGCGATGACGACTGTGGCCGTCACTTCTCCCTCCTCTTCCGCCGGGCTGTGCCCTGGTCGGTCCACCCGTGGCATTTCAGTGGAAGACTTGACGCGATGACCCTGGTGGATCCGTCTCCTCTCACAGACGCACTCGCACGCGCCGCGCACGGCGAGCGCCTCGATGTCGACGACGCCGAGTTGCTCCTGCACGCGACGGGCGACGACCTCGACCGCGTACTCGAACTCGCCGCGCGCACGCGCGACGACGGGCTCGTCCGGGCGGGCCGGGACGGCGTCATCACCTACTCACGCAAGGTGTTCGTCCCCCTGACGACGCTGTGCCGCGACCGCTGTCACTACTGCGTGTTCGTCGACACCCCCGGACAGCTGCTCGCGAAGCGCAAGCCCGCGTACATGAGTGCCGCGCAGGTCCTCGCCGTCGCCCGGCAGGGGCAGGCGATGGGCTGCAAGGAGGCGCTCCTCACTCTCGGCGATCGCCCGGAGGATCGCTGGCCCGAGGCACGCGCCTGGCTCGACGAGAACGGATACGCCTCCACGCTCGACTACGTCGGTGCCATGGCACGCCTCATCCGCGAGGAGACGGGCCTGCTCCCCCATCTCAATCCCGGCGTGATGCGTCCCGACGAGCTCGCGCGGCTGCGCGAGGTCGCCCCGTCGATGGGCGTCATGCTCGAGACGACGTCGCGCGCGCTGTACGAGAACCGCGGCGAGGTGCACTACGGATCCCCCGACAAGGATCCGGATGTGCGGCTGAAGCTCCTCGACGACGCGGGCCGGGCGCGGATCCCCTTCACGACGGGGATCCTCATCGGCATCGGAGAGACGCCGCGCGACCGCGCCGAATCGATGATCGCCCTCCGCGACGTGCACGAGCGGCACGGGCACCTGCAGGAGATCATCGTCCAGAACTTCCGGGCGAAGCCGCGCACGGCGATGCAGAACGCGCCGGATGCGCAGCTGCTCGAGTACGTCGCGGCCGTCGCCGTGACGCGTCTCGTCTTCGGGCCCGATATGCGGGTGCAGGTTCCGCCGAATCTGCAGGACGTCGTCGAGCTCGAGCTCCTCGCGCGCGCGGGCGCCGACGATTGGGGCGGGGTGTCGCCGCTCACGGCCGACCATGTGAATCCCGAGCGCCCGTGGCCGCACCTCGACGATCTCGCGGCGCGCACCTCCGAGCTCGGCTTCGAACTGCGCGAGCGCCTGACGGCGCACCCCGAGTTCCTCGGCGATGACTGGATCGACCCGGTCCTGCGCAGCGCCGTCGACGCACTCCGCGAGCCGGATTCGGGCCTCGCCCGCGAGAACGCGATCCCCGAGGGCACCGCGCAGCACGACGTCGCCGACGAGGAGCTCGGCGACCACACGCCCACGCTCAGCGCTCCGGGCGGCCTCATCGCGGCCGTGATCGAGCGGGCGGCGCAGGATCCGGGCTCCCTCGAGGACGACGAATGGATCCGCCTGCTCACGGCGACGGGCGACGAGCTCGAAGCTGTCGTGCAGACGGCCGACGACGTGCGCCGCTACACGATCGGCGAGGCGGTGAGCATTGTCGACAACCGCAACATCGCTTCGACTCTTTTCGGCTCGGCGAATCCCGGCGGCTTCGACCTCGCGCAGCTCGCGGACATGGCACGCGACGCCGCCGATCTCGGCCTCACCGAGATCTGCGTGCAGGGCCTCGTCCCCACGTCCCCGGAGGGCTACCTCGACATCGCGCGCACGATCCGCGGCGCGGCTCCCGGGATCCACCTGCACGCCTTCCGTCCGCAGGACGTCGTCGACCTCGCCGACCGCGCGGGCCTCGGCCTCGATGGCGCGCTCGATGCCCTCCGCGAGGCCGGCGTCGACACCATTCCCGGCACGGGCGTGAAGATCCTCAGCGAGCGGGTGCGCCGGGAAGTCGCCCCCTCCGATCTCGAGATCGACCGCTGGACCTCGACGATCACGGCCGCGCATCGTGCGGGTTTCTCGTCGACGTCCGTGCTGTTCTACGGGCACGTCGAGACGGCATCCGAGCGCATCGCCCACCTGCGCGAGCTGATCCGCATCCAGAGGGCGACGGGCGGATTCTCCGAGTTCGTGCCCATCCCGATGCCCGGCTGGGGTCGCCCGCTCGTCGACGGGCGCAGCGAGCTCGACGAGCATCGCGCGATGGTCGCCGTCTCGCGCCTCCTCCTGACCGGCATCATCCCCCACATCCAACTGCCGTGGACACGCCACGGCCGCGCGACGACCGCCCAGCTTCTGCGCGCGGGCGGCGACGACCTCGGCGGCACGCTGCGCGACGGTCGGGTCGGGCCGTTGAGCGGCGTCGAGGCCGGTCAGGAGCTGCCGCTCGACGATGCACGCGCCCTCGTGAAGCCGCTGTTCCGCCCCCTCCGACAGCGCACCACGACGTACGGCGAGGTGTCTGGCGCATGACCCTCCGCGTGGACGCCGTCATCGTCGGCGCCGGATTCGCCGGCATCGCGCAGGCCCTCGCTCTGCGTGAGGCGGGCGTCGAGTCGTTCGTGATCCTCGAGCGCGCCGCTCGCGTGGGCGGAACCTGGCGCGACAACACCTACCCCGGGATCGCGTGCGATGTGCCGTCGCACCTCTACGGTCTCGAAAGCCACCCGTGGCCACACTGGTCGCGCGTGTTCGCGCCCGGCGGCGAGATCCAGGCCTATCTCGAGCGCATCGTCGCGGAAGAGGGGCTCGAACCGCACCTCCTGCTCGGCACCGCCCTCGCCGATGCCCACTGGGACGGCTCCGCCTGGCGCATCGCCACCAGTGCGGCCCCGCGCGGCCCCAGCACCCCCCTGCACAACGACGCCAATTCTGTGCAGGAACGCCCCCAACCCGGCGTGTCGGGAACCGCCGGCGAAGAATTGGCGTCGTCGTGCAGCGGGGAGATCGTCGCCGAGCACCTGGTCCTCGCCGCGGGGCGCCTCACGGAGCCCCGGATCCCCGATGTCCCCGGCCTCGGCACGTTCAGCGGCCCCCTGTTCCACTCGTCGCGCTGGGACCACGCCGCAGCTCCCCACCACGACCTCGCGGGCCGGCGCATCGCAGTCGTCGGCACCGGCGCCACGGCGATCCAGCTTGTCCCCGAGCTCGCCCGCCGCGGAGCGCAGGTCACCCTCTTCCAGCGCACGCCCGCGTGGATCGTGCCGCGCGGCGATCACCCCGTCGACGCCGCCGACCGGCACCGTTTCCAGGAGGACCCTTCGGCCCTCGCAGCCCACCGCGCGCGCCTCTATGACGAGGGCGAGGCGCGATTCGCGTCGCGCTCCGGCGACGAGGTGGCGGCCGCTGAGATGCGCCGGGTCGCACTCGATCACCTCGCCCGCCAGGTGCCGGATCCCGAACTGCGCCGCACACTCACGCCCGGCTACGCGTTCGGATGCAAACGCGTGCTGCTGAGCGACGACTTCTACCCGGCGATCGCGAGCGGAGCGGTCTCGTTCGAGCCGTCGGCGCTCGCGGAGGTGCGCGGATCCGTGCTCGTCGCCGACTCGGGCGCGCAGTACTCGGCCGACATGATCGTGCTCGCCACGGGGTTCGAGGCAACCCGCCAGCCGTACGCTCACCTCGTCACGGGCGAGCGGGGCGGCACGCTCGACGCGCACTGGTCGCAGGGGATGACGGCGGTCGCCTCGACCCTCGTCGCGGGGTTCCCGAACCTGTTCGTGCTCAACGGGCCGAACGCCTCGCTGGGGCACAACTCGTCGGTCCTGCTGTCCGAGGCACAGGCCGAGTTCGCAGCCGCGCTCATCGCCGAGAGGGCGGCAGCCCCTTTCGCCTTTCCCGGCCCCGTTCGCGTCACGGACGAGGCCGAACGAGCGTCGACGCGGGAGATCGCCGAGCGCGCGGCGTCGACACCGTGGCTGACGGGCGGCTGCGGCAACTGGTACGTTGACGAGCGCAGCGGCAGGCTCACTCTGCTCTGGCCCGGTACCGTCGCCGACTTCCGCGCGCGTCTCGCGCACGCACGCCCCGCCGGGGCGCCTGCCCTCCAGAACGAAGGAGTCACCACATGACCGTCCCCTTCCGCTTCGGATACAAGGCCTCCGCCGAGCAGTTCGCCCCACGCGAGCTGCTCGACTACGCGGTCGGAGCCGAGGAGAACGGTTTCGACTCGGTCTTCCTCAGCGACCACCTGCAGCCGTGGATGCATGAGGGCGGGCACGCGCCGGCGGCGCTGCCGTGGCTGGGATCCGTCGGCGAGGCGACGAAGCGCGTGCTGCTCGGCACGTCGGTCCTGACGCCCACGTTCCGCTACCACCCGGGCGTCATCGCGCAGGCATTCGGCACTCTCGGTTCCCTCTACCCGGGACGGATGATTCTCGGCGTCGGAACGGGCGAGGCGCTCAACGAGGTCACTCTCGGTCAGACCTGGCCGGATCCCCCCGAGCGCTTCCAGCGCATGAAGGAGGCGATCCTCATGATCCGTGAGCTGTGGCGCAGCGAGCGCGTGACCTACGACGGCACGTACTACTCCGTGAACAACGCGACGATCTACGACCGCCCCGAACAGGAGGTGCCGATCTACATCGGCGCGTCCGGCCCTGCGGCGACGCGTCTGGCGGGTCGCATGGCGGATGGCTGGATCACGACGAGCGGCAAGGCTAGCGAGCTGTACACCGACAAGCTCATCCCCGCCTTCGACGAGGGGATCGCGAAGGCAGGCCGCGACAAGGGCGACGTCGACCGCATGCTCGAGGTGAAGGTGTCGTTCCGCCCCGACCGTCAGAAGGCGCTCGAGAACACGCGATTCTGGGCGCCCCTCGCGCTGACGCCCGAGGAGAAGATGGGCACCTCCGACCCGATCGAGATGCAGCGCCTCGCCGAGCAGCTGCCGACCGAGCGCGCCGCGAGCCGCTTCATCGTGTCGGACGATCCGGACGAGCACGTCGCCGAGATCCAGAAGTACCTCGATCTCGGCTTCACGCACCTCGTCTTCCACGACCCGGGGCACGACCAGGCAGAGTTCCTCGAGCTCTACGGTCGCGAAGTCCTCTCGAAACTGCGCGCTAAGGTGGCCTCGTGAAGTGGTCCGTCGTCGTCCCCGTCAAGACAACCGCGTCCGGGAAGTCCCGGCTCGAGCTGCCCGACGCGGATCGCCCGCAGCTTGCGCTGGCGATCGCCCTCGACACGATCGATGCAGCGGCATGCGCCGACGCCGTCGGTGAGGTCATCGTCGTGACGGGAGACGCGGATGTGCAGGCTGGCGTCGAGCAGATCGACGGCGCCCGGTGGATCTCCGATCCCGGAATGGGCCTCAACGGTGCCGCACGCGCCGGCCTCGAGCGCGCGGAGCATGACGCCCGCGCCGCGATGCTCGGTGATCTGCCCGCGTTGAAGAGCATCGACCTCGACCGCGCCCTGCTCCGGGCGACGGCGGAGGAACGCGGCGTCGTCGCCGACACAGAGGGGATCGGATCCGTCCTCCTCACCTGGCGCGAGCCCTCCGTCTTCGATCCGCGATTCGGCTCCGGATCGGCGCAGCAGCACGTCGAGGCGGGCCACGTTCTGCTGGACGTGCCCGCGACGTCGACGCTGCGCCGCGATGTCGACACGGCCGAGCAGCTGCGCGATGCCTCGCATCTCGGGCTCGGTCCTCGCACGAGCACCCTCCTCGAGGCCGCGCTCGGCGCGGCCTGACCGCAGTCGTCCGGCAGGCGCGACGATGATGGCTGAGCGACGGCCCTCCCGGGGCTTCGCGTGACGTACCGGTACACCGTGACGGCCACGCCGATCGGCGCCGCCGTCGCGGTGTTCGGCGAGGACGATCGGATCCTCGCCCTCGGCACCGCGGAGGACCCGCTGTGGGTCGTCGAGGGCGTCGCTCGCGAGCTGCGGCGCGAGCTCGCGGCGTCGCACGACGACATCGCGGGGCTCGGCGCGCAGCTGACCGAGTACTTCGGCGGACGCCTACAGCGCTTCGACGTCGAGATCGATTGGCGCCTCTCCCCCGGATTCGCGGGCGACGCCCTGCGCGCTGTGCGTGACATCTCGTATGGCGAGACGGCGAGCTACGGCGAGATCGCCGACCGTGCCGGACGCCCGCGGGCCGCCCGGGCGGTCGGCACGGCCTGCCGCTTCACGCCGCTCACCCTCGTCGTGCCGGTGCACCGCGTGATCCGCTCCGACGGAAGTCTCGGCGAGTTCGGCGGCCGCGAGGACGTCAAACGCCAGCTCATCGAACTCGAAGGCGGATCGGTGCGCTGACGGGACCCCTGCGCCCTCAGCTCAGCAGATCCCGGACCATCGGGACGACCTTCGTACCGTAGAGCTCGATCGAGCGGGTCAGTTCGCCGTGGCTCACCTGCGACTGGTCGTACTTGAGGTCGAAGCGGTCGACGCCGAGCGTGCGGACGGTCGCTGCGATCTTGCGTGCAACCGTCTCGGGACCGCCGATGTAGAGCGCACCGCCGTCGATCTCCCGTTCGAAGTCGCCCACCTGCGGGGGCGCCCAGCCCCGTTCGCGGCCCATCCGTGTGCGCATCGCGATCCATCCGCTCCGCGCGATCTCGCGGGCGCGTTCGTCGGTTTCGGCGACCAGGCCGGGCGAGTGCACGGCGATCGGCTGATGCGCGACACCGAACTCGTCCTGCGCGCGATGAAAGAGATCGACGTACGGCGCGAAGCGCGCCGCGGGGCCTCCGATGATCGCGAGGAACAGGCCGAAGCCGTGCCGTGCGGTGCGGACGACGGATTCCGGGCTGCCACCGACGCCCACCCACGCACGCAGGCCGTCGGCTGTGGTGGGGAAGACGCGCTGTTCTGTGAGAGCGGCGCGGGTACTGCCGCTCCACGTCACGGGCTCCTCCGTCAGCAGGCGAGAGAGAAGCTCCAGCTTCTCTTCGAACAGCACCTCGTACTGGGAGAGGTCATAGCCGAACAGCGGGAACGACTCGGTGAACGAGCCCCGGCCGGCGACGATCTCCGCCCGCCCGCGAGAGACGGCGTCGAGGGTCGCGAATCGCTGGAACACGCGCACGGGGTCGTCGGAGCTCAGGACCGTGACGGCCGATCCGAGTCGGATCCGCTCGGTCCGCGATGCGATCGCGGCGAGCACCATCTCGGGGCTGGAGACGGCGAAGTCGGGGCGGTGATGCTCGCCGATCCCGAAGAAGTCGATCCCGGTCTCATCGGCGAGGATCGCGTCATCCACGAGATCGCGGATCACCTGCGGATGCGCGAGCGGTGAGCCGTCGGCGCCGAGCGTCACGCCGCCGAAGGTGTCGAGTCCGAGTTCGAGTGTCGTCATGTCATGCTCAACCTCTCACCCTGTGGATTCATTCCAATGCATACAGATCGGCGCGATTCCGAACGGCGACCCCGTCACACCGACGGCGGCCCCTGACAGGCGCGCTCGATCAGCCACTCGTGCGTCACCGTCGCCGGGTCCCACCACGACTCCATCCACCACGTCACGCCCGCGGCCTCGGCGGCGCGGACCTGCTCGGCCGCAACGTCGGGGTCGGTATCGAGACGCCCCTGCAGGACGATGTCGAACGGCCCCGCCGCGTCATCGCGGTGCTCGGCGATCCAACGGCTCAGCGCCGCGATGTCGTCTGGGCCCGGCTCGGCGCCCTCCGGCGAGTCACCGCGCACCTGCGGCACGATTCCGTCCCACCGCAGCGCGCGGTCGAGGCTGCGCCGCGGCGGGCGCTCAGCATCCCACACCCCGACAGGCCACACGGGGATCCGCCCATTCACGGGCGCCTGCGGGAACTGAAAATCGCCGGTCGCGATGCGCGCACCCTCGAACGCGAAGGTCTCCGTCGACCACGATCGTTCGATCCACGCAAGCACATCGTCGAGAAGCCGCGCGCGGTCGCGAAGCTCTTCGGGCTGTTCGGGAACCGAGGTGAAAGCGCGATCGATCGGTACTCCCATCCCTACAGGCAAGACAAGCCGACCGCCCGAGAGATGGTCGACCGTGAGCACCTGCTGCGCGAGTTCCCATGGCCGCCTTCGCGGCGCGGCGAACACCATCGCTCCCAGCGTGATGCGCTCGGTGACGGCCGCGATCGCACCGAGCAAGGCGAATGGATCCCATGTGGGTCCGGCGTCGAACTCCCCCGCGTCGAGGCTCACCCCATCCCACGTGAAGAAGCCGTCCCACCCGTGCTCTTCGCACGCACGAGCGAGCCGAAGCTGCTGCGTGGGACTGCCGTAGCTTCCGATGAATCCGTATCTCATACGGCCGACGCTACGCGCGACCTCCGACATTCGGAGCGGCGACGCCGCGTGACGACCGGAGGAACTTCCCAGGCCACGCCCTCCTGCACATGCGGAGACCGGGCGGGAACTCGCACCGGTCACGGAACCAGCACAATCTTCCCCCGCTGTCGTCGCCGCTCGAGCCTCACGTGAGCCTCGGAGGCGCGCTCGAGCGGATACTCGTCGACGACCGGTTCGACTCGTCGCTCAGCTACGGCTGCGAGCGCGCGGGCCTCGAGCTCCCGCAGCTGCGGCAACGGCCTGCCGAGGGGAACGCCCACCGTCAGCGATCGACCGACGATGTCGTCGGTGTCGAGCTGGAGGGCGTCGCCGCTCGACCACCCGATGATCACGACCCGGCCGCCGCGACCCAGCGTCTCGAGTGCCGCGCGGGCCGTCGTGCCGCCGACGCCGTCGATCAGCAGCGATGGTTCGCGCTCTCCGAGCAGTCCGTCCATCTGCGATGGCCAGGAGTCATCCATGGCATCCAGCGCAAAGAATCTCTCGCGATCCGATGCCAGCCCTTCCACAATCGCGCGCTTCCGCACGCCGCCGTAGAGGGCGACGACCGTGGCTCCGCTCGAAAGAACGAGGTGCACGAGGTGACTTCCGAGGCCCCCCGAGGCCCCCGGGACGATGACGACGTCTGTTGCCTGCAAGCGCGCCTCGTCCAGCACGTACTGCGCGGTGCGACCCGTGCCGATCGACGCAACGGCGTGGGGGAATGTCACGTCGTCGGGCACGATGTGCAGCGCGGCGACCGGTACCAGCGCGTACTCAGCGTAGCCGCCGTTCAGGAAACCGACGTGGGCCACCACTCGTACACCGATGAGAGTCTTGTCGACGCCAGGGCCGACCGCATCCACCCTTCCTGCCACCTCACGACCGGGTGTCATGGGAAGCGGCGGTCGCGGCATCGACGGCGGGACATCCCCTGCGCGGATGTTCACGTCGACCGCGTGGACGCCAGCGGCCTCGACCCGCACGCGCACCTGCCCGTCGGCAGGTGCGGGAAGATCCACCTCCTCGACGACGAGCACCTGCGGCCCGCCGAACTCGCGCTGGATGACCGCCCTCATGCCGCCACCTCCGCACGGGCGCTGGGATGGGAGACCCGTGGCACCAGGATGACCGCCGCTACGGCGATCACGGCGGACAGGGAGAACACGGCGGTGAAAGGATCCGTGGTCGTCGCCAGAGCGGCGAACAGTGTCCCGGCGACGGCCAACACCATCGCACTGCCGAATGAGTCGGCGACCGTCAGTGCAGAACTGTTGAACCCGTGCTCCTCGGGTGTCGACAGCGCCAGCGTCAGCGCGCTGATTCTGGGGATCATGAGTCCCATGCCCGCACCGGCGATGATCCATGTCACGGCGATGACCAGCGCACCCGACTGGAGAACGGTCGTCGCCAGCACCGCCGCGATGCCGACCAGGACGAACGCCGTTCCGATCCGCAAGGCGGTCATGTTCGGCAGTCGAGCACCCAGCCATCCCTGTACGGTCGACGCGATCGACCATGCGAGAGCGCCGCCCGTCAGAGCCAGACCCGCGACGGTCGGCGTCAGCGCGTACCGGTCGGTGAGCAGGTAGGGCAGGTACACCTGCGTGCCGATGAAGGCGCCGGCCGCGAGTCCGCGCACGAGGATGACCGTTGGCAGGCCCCTTCGCGCGCGCAGCACACCCCTCGGCGCCAGCGGTCGCACCGCGATCAATGCGACGACCACGGCCGCGACGGCGAGCACCGGTCCGGTCCCCGGAACGTCGCCGACCAGGTTCAGAGCGAGCACGGCGAGCGCAGCGAGCACGGCCCACCCCAGCCGTCCGAATGCCCACGGAGCTGAGACGTCTCCACCGGACAGGCCGCGAAGCGCCGGCACCACCATGAGAAGCGCGGCGAGAGAGAGCACGACGACGCCGAGGAACACCCAGTGCCAGCTCCACACGTCGGTGACGACCGCGGCGACGGTCGGTCCGATCAGAGACGGCACGACCCACGCCGCGGCGAACCCGGCGAAGATCGCCGGATGCCTTTTCTGTGGATATACGCGAGCGACGACGACGTAGAGTGCGACGATCATCCCTCCACTACCCAGCCCCTGCACGAAGCGCCCCGCGACGAACGCCTCCATGCTCGGCGCGAGCCCGGCGATGAGCAGGCCGGCCACGAACGCGGCGACTGCCGTGTGCAGCGGCGCCGTGGGTCCGCGGCGATCCGCCCAGTTCCCCGCGGCGACCATTCCGATGACTCCGGTGGCCAGGGGCCCTGCGAATGCGAGGGCATAGAGGCGTTGGCCGCCGAGATCGGCGCTCACCACCGGCATCACCGTCGTCACCGCCAGCGATTCGAAGGCTCCGAGGAACACGAGAGCGCACGCGCCGATCGTGACCCAGAGGTACATGCCGCTCATGATTCCCGGTGCGTCGGGCTCGGGTGTCCGTACCTCTCCTGTTTCCGTTGTCATACGGATCACGCTAGAACCTCAACTATTGTTGAGGTCAAGCCGACGATGCACCGAGGAGCAGACCATGCCGCAGTTGGGTGGAGACAAGCACCGACAGCTCACGATCGGAGAGCTCTCCCGCCGGAGCGGCGTCGCGTCATCGGCGCTGCACTTCTATGAGCGCAACGGTCTGATTCGTGCGGACCGCACCCACGGGAATCAGCGGCGATACGGCCGAGACACGCTGCGCCGCGTCGCCTTTATCCGCGTGTCGCAACGAGTCGGCATCCCCTTGAAGGACATCCGAGCCGCGCTCGAATCATTACCGAAGGGACGCACACCGACCAAGCAGGACTGGGCGCGCCTCTCGCAGCGCTGGCGGGATGATCTCGACGCGCGCATCCGGCAGCTCGAGCATCTTCGCGGGGACCTCGACGGCTGCATCGGATGCGGGTGTCTGAGCTTGAGCTCCTGCACACTCCAGAACCCCGCGGACACGCTGGGGAGCAAGGGCACCGGTCCGATCCGCTGGCTCGACAAGGGTGCGGCGGCAACCGAGTGAACCGCACGGGTTCAGGCCTGGTTCCTTCACACCGAGGCGAGATCCGAGTGGTCGGATGGTTCCCGGCCGCTGATGCCAACGTACTTGCCGTTTCGGCGACACGCCTCGATCGCCACTGACAGCAGCGTCAGGACGGCGGGGGGCACGCCCGCCGAACGTCTCCGCCGGGATGCCCGTACTGTCGGGCACGAAGCGCGCGAGACGCACGCCGAGGACGGCATGCGGTGGAGTCGAGTCGTGCGCCGCTACGCCGTCGCGGCGGCCGCGGCGCGCGCCGCTGCGGGAAGCGCCTCTTCGATCGCGGAGAGCGCCGCGTCATCGTGCGCGGCCATGACGAACCACGCCTCGAACACGCTCGGCGGCAGGTGCACGCCGCCGTCGAGCATCGCGTGGAAGAAGGGACCGAAACGGAACGCCTCCTGCGTCTTCGCGGTCGCGTAGTCGCGGGGCTTGTCACCGAGGAACGCGAAGCCGAAGAGCGTGCCGACGCGCGAGATCGCGTGCGCGACGCCCTCCGCGGCGAGCGCCTCGCCCAGGGCGGACGTGATCCGGTCGGCCGACGCATTCAGCCGCGCGTAGACCTCGGGCGTCGCGCGCTCCAGGGTCGCGATGCCGGCGGCGACTGAGAGCGGGTTCCCCGAGAGGGTGCCAGCCTGGTAGACGGGGCCGGTCGGCGCCAGGTGCTCCATGACGGCTTTCTTCCCGCCGAGCGCCGCGAGCGGCATGCCCCCACCGACGACCTTGCCGAAGGTGAAGATGTCGGGCTCGTATGCGTGCCCCGCCTCGACCTGGCGGCCCCACTCGCCCGCGGGGTGCACACGGAAGCCGGTGAGGACCTCGTCGACGATCAGCAGGGATCCGGCGCCGTGGGCGATGTCGGCGAGCGCCGCGTTGAAGCCCTCCGGCGGCTCGACGACGCCCATATTGGCCGGCGCGGCCTCGACGATGATGGCGGCGATGCGGTCGCCGTGGGCGGCGAAGACCTCGCGCACGGCGTCGAGGTCGCCGTAGGGCACAACCAGGGTCTCGGCGGCGACCCCCGCGGGGACGCCCGCCGTGCCGGGCAGGGCGAGCGTCGCGACGCCGGATCCGGCCGCCGCGAGCAGCCCGTCGGAGTGACCGTGGTAGTTGCCGTCGAACTTCACGAGCAGGTCGCGGCCCGTGACGCCGCGGGCGAGACGGATCGCGGTCATCGTCGCCTCGGTGCCGGTCGAGACGAGGCGCACCTCGTCGACGGGCTTCAGCCCGCCCGCCTGCACGCGCTCCGTGATGAGGTCGGCGAGACGTACCTCCGCCTCGGTCGGCGCGCCGAACGAGAGGCCCTTCGCCGCCGCCTCCTGCACGGCCTGGACGACCTCGGGATGCGCGTGACCGAGCAACGCGGGGCCCCACGTAGCGACGAGATCGACGTACTCGCGGCCGTTCGCGTCGGTGACGTACGCACCGCGCGAGCTCTCGAGGAAGCGCGGCGTCCCACCGACGGACCCGTATGCGCGGACGGGCGAGTTCACCCCGCCGGGGATCACGTCGCGGGCATGGGCGAACAGCACGTCGTTGCGATCGGTCATGCGTCCATTGTCTCGCGGGATGGCTGGGACGCGCGTCGGCGTGCGCTTCTGAGGAGATGTGCGCTCCTGAGGATCCTGCGCCCTGGATCCGTCCTCATCGCCGCGTATCTCCTCAGGAGTGCACGGATCCCTACGCCAGTCGCGCGCACACGCGCCCACGAACGCGCGACCGCCCTCAATACAGCCCGACCGTGTTCCCGTCTTCGTCGATGTCGATCTGCTCGGCGGCGGGGGTCGAGCCGAGGCCCGGCATCGTCTGCATGGTGCCGCAGATCAGGTAGACGAAGCCGGCGCCCGCCGACAGGCGCACCTCCCGGACGGGGAGGCGCCATCCGGTCGGCGCGCCGCGGAGAGTGGGATCCGCCGACAGCGAGAGATGGGTCTTCGCGATGCAGACCGGCAGGCGCCCGTAGCCCTGCTCTTCGAACGCGGCGAGGTCCTTCGCCGCCTGCGGACTGATGTCGACGCCGTCGGCTCCGTACACCTCGGTCGCGATCGCCTCGACCTTCGCGGTGAGCGAGATGTTCTCGGGATACAGGAAGCCGAACGCGTTCGGCTCGTCCGTCGCCTCCTCGACGAGACGCGCGAGATCAGCCGCCCCGGATCCGCCGTCGGCGACGTGCGTCGAGACGGCCGCCTTCGCGCCCTCTTCGCGGGCGACGCGCAGGATCGCGTCGTGCTCGCTCGAGAAGTCGGTGTCGAAGGCGTTGATCGCCACGACGACCGGGACGCCGTGGCGCCTCACGATGCCGATGTGACGCCGCAGATTGTCCGCGCCCGCGAGGACGTCGTCGGGGCTCTCGGCGAGCATCTCGTCGGGCAGCGGGCGCCCGGCGACGACGCGGTGCCGTCCTGAGTGCGCCTTGAGCGCGCGCACCGTCGTGACGATGACGGCAGCATCGGGCGTCATCCCCGATACCCGACACTTGATGTTGAAGAATCGCTCGGCACCCATGTCCGACGCGAAGCCTGCCTCCGTCACGAGGAACTCGCCGCAGCGGCTGCCGATGAGATCGGCGACGACCGACGAGTTTCCCGTCGCGATGTTGCCGAACGGGCCGCAGTGCACGAGGGCGGGCGTGTGCTCGATCGTCTGCAGGAGGTTGGGGCGCAGCGCCTGCTTCAACAGCACCGTCATGGCTCCCGCTCCGCGCACGTCCTCGGCCGTGACGGGATCCCCGTCGCCGGTCCAGCCGACGACGATCCGCCCCATCCGCTCGCGCAGATCCTTCAGCGACGTCGACAGCGACAGCGCCGCCATCACCTCCGATGCCGCCGTGATGTCGAAGCCGGTCTCGCGCACGGGTCCGTTCGCGGATCCGCCGAGCCCCGTCACGACCGAGCGCAGCGAGCGATCGTCGATGTCGACGACGCGCCGCCACGTCGTGCGCGCGGGGTCGAGGCCCGACGGCGCCCCGCGCAGCAGGTGATTGTCGACCTGCGCCGCGAGCTGGTTGTGCGCCGCGCTCACCGCGTGGATGTCGCCCGTGAGGTGCAGATTGAGGCGCTCCATCGGCACCACCTGGCTCTGTCCCGCCCCGGCGCCGCCGCCCTTGATCCCGAGGGTCGGGCCGAGCGAAGGCTGCCGCACCGCGATGACAGCGCGGCGGCCGATGTGCTGCAACCCCTGGCCGAGACCGACCGTCGTCGTGGTCTTCCCCTCCCCGAGCGGGGTCGGAGTGACGGCCGTCACGAGGACGTACTTGGCGCGCGGCCGGTCTGCGAGCGCGTCGATGGCGGCGAGGTCGAGCTTCGCAACGCCGTCGCCGTATGGTTCAACGAACTCCTCCGGGAGGCCCATCGCCTCCGCGATCTCTCCGATCGGGCGCAGCTCGGCGCGCGCCGCGATCCCCAGGCTGTCCAGCCGGCGACGGGGGCGATGGTCGTCACTCACGTGTGCTCCTCCTTCGGGCGCGCGTCGAGCCCTGCGGTCACGAACCCGCGCCCCGCCGCCGGAGGCATCAGATGCCCGCCCGCACGTCGGACGCGTCGTCGCCGTTCACCTTCGGGCGCAGCGACTGCTTCGGGCGTTCCTTCGTCGGATCGATGAAGGGCTTCGGCACGACCCGCGCCGGGACGATCCCGCTCGGTGTCGCGACCTGCACGGCGGTGCCGACCTCGCCGAGCGCGACCGGCATCATCGCGAGCCCGATATTGCGCTCGAGCCGAGGCGAGAAGCAGGCCGATGTCACCGCTCCGACGGGCATCTCGCCGTCGAGCACCGTGAACTCCTCAATCATGGATCCGTCGTTGAACGTGCCGAGCGGCTCCCCGCCGATCTCGAGGCCGACCATGCGCCGGCTGACGCCCTCCTGCTTGATGCGCCGCAGCGCGTCCTTGCCGATGAAGTCGGACTCCTGGTCGACGTCGACCATCCAGTCGTACCCCATGCCGACCTCGAACGGATTCGTGTCGAGGGTGATGTCGCAGCCGTACGAGAGGATCCCCGCTTCGATTCGGCGCATGTGGCACGGCCCGATGACCTTCAGACCGAAGGGACGCCCCGCCTCCCAGATCTTGTTCCACAGGCGCACCGCGTCTCGGCTGGCGTCGTGGACGTAGATCTCGAATCCGAGTTCGGCCGTGTATCCCGTTCGCGAGACGACGACGCGCATGTCGTCGATCTCGTACTCGCGCAGCCAGTAGTAGCCCACGTCGAGCACATCTGCGCCGAAGAGCTCGCTCATCAGGGCGCCGGCGAGCGGCCCCTGCACCTGCACGGGCCCCACATCGGCCTCGCGGATCGTGACGTCGAGGCCCGAGTTCCGGGCGACGCCCTTCGCCCACAGCAGCACGTCGCTGTCGGCGAGCGACAACCAGAAGTGGTTCTCGCCCAGCCGCAGCAGCACGGGGTCGTTGATGATCCCGCCGTCCTCGGCCGTGAGGAAGACGTACTTGCACTGGCCGACCGCGCACTTCGACAGATCGCGCGGCACGAGCATGTTCGTGAAGGTGAACGCGTCGGGGCCCGTGATCTCGATCTGTCGCTCGACGCCGACGTCCCAGAGAGTGACGCCGTTCAGGAGCGCCCAGTACTCGGCCACGGGATCGCCGTAGTGACGGGGGTGGTACGTGTGGTTGTAGACGCTGTACATCGCCACGCCGTGCTGCCTGGAGGCATGGAAGAAGGGCGACTTCCGAAGTCGCGGGTAGAGGAGGATCCGAGGATCCGGGTTCACAGACATGAGGACCTCCGTTGTCCGACACATCCACTCATTCCGGTGTATCACCGGGGATTTTTGCACGCAAGAGGTACGCTTCATCTCTTCGTGCGGCGCCCGATCCGGGCTTTCGCCCATCGCCACCGTCTGCTCTGACGGCGGCCGACGTGCTTCGATGCGGGCGACTGTACTCCTGCGACAGCGTCGAACGGAAGAGGTCACCCTCGGAGGGTCCCGATGGCTGGAGCGATCTCTTGACATCGCCGCGATCGACCTCCTACGCTCGCCGTGATGTATCAGTTGTCGATCTAGTGGAAGGAGCGTCGGCATGGCCGTGAGCGTGCTCGACCTGTTCTCGATCGGCGTAGGCCCCTCGTCGTCCCACACTGTGGGACCGATGCGCGCGGCACGACGCTTCACCGCCGAGCTCGAGGCGTCCGGCACGCTCTCGCGCATCGCGCGCGTCAAGGCCGAGCTGTTCGGCTCGCTGGGGGCCACCGGGATCGGGCACGGATCGGACACCGCCGTCATCATCGGGCTCGCGGGGTTCGACCCCGAGTCCGTCCACCCGGAGTCCGTGGCACACACGGCCGGCGACGCCGTCGAATCGCATCGCCTCCCGCTGGCCGGGACACACGAGATCGCCTTCGACCGCGCGCGCGACGTGGTGTTCCACCGCCGCCGGTCTCTCCCCGGCCACCCCAACGGCATGCGCCTGACCGCGTTCGACGCCGGCGGCGACCGCCTCGTCGAGCGCGAGTACTACTCCGTCGGCGGCGGCTTCGTCGTCGCGCCGGACCAGCTCGATGCACCGCTGGCCGCCCCCACCATCCCCGAACCGCACCCCTTCGCGGACACTCGGGAGCTGCTCGACCGGTGCCGCGACTCCGGGCTGTCGATCGCCGAGGTCATGCACGCGAACGAGATGACCCAACACGACGGCGACGCGTTCCGCGCGCAACTGCTCGAGATCTGGTCGGTGATGCAGGAATGCGTCGACAACGGCTGCCGGAGAACCGAGACGCTGCTTCCCGGCGGGCTGAAGGTCCGCCGGCGGGCCCCCCGGCTGCACGCCCACCTGCTGGAGCGAGACGAGACCGAGACGAACGACCCCATGGCCGCAATGGAGTGGGTCAGCCTCTACGCGCTCGCCGTGAACGAGGAGAACGCCTCGGGAGGCCGCGTCGTGACGGCGCCGACGAATGGAGCGGCGGGCATCATCCCCGCGGTCCTGCACTACTTCGCGCGATTCGTCCCGGGCGCGGACGAGGACGGGATCATCGACTTCCTGCTGACGGCGGGAGCGATCGGGACTCTGCTCAAGCGCAACGCCTCGATCTCGGGAGCCGAGGTGGGCTGCCAGGGCGAGGTCGGCTCAGCCTGCGCCATGGCCGCCGCAGGCCTCTGCGCCGCACTCGGCGGCACGCCCGAGCAGGTCGAGAACGCCGCCGAGATCGGGCTCGAGCACAACCTGGGGCTGACCTGCGACCCGATCGGCGGGCTCGTCCAGGTGCCCTGCATCGAGCGCAACGCCGTCGCCTCCGTGAAGGCGATCAACGCCGCGCGGCTCGCCCTCGCCGGCGACGGCGCGCACCGCGTGAGCCTCGACCAGGCGATCGCGACGATGCGCGAGGTCGGAGCCGCGATGAAGACCAAGTACAAGGAGACTTCGCGCGGTGGCCTGGCCGTCAACGCGGTGGAGTGCTGATTGCCGCGCGTTCCGCACCTTCCGATCCACCAGACACACTCGCCATCGATCCACATCGGGGAGCACCCATGCCACTCACCTCAACGCCCTCCACGGCCGCACCCGACGACCTCACGGCCTCTCTCGCCGAGGTCGACCCAGAAGTCGCCCGGAACATCGACGCCGAGCTGCACCGACAGCGGTACGGCCTCGAGATGATCGCCTCGGAGAACCACACCTCCTCGGCGGTCATGCAGGCGCAGGGATCCGTGTTGACCAACAAGTACGCCGAGGGCTACCCCGGGCGACGCTACTACGGCGGCTGCGAGCACGTCGACGCCGTCGAGCAGCTCGCGATCGATCGACTGAAGAGCCTGTTCGACGCGCAGTTCGCGAACGTGCAGCCGCATTCAGGTGCGCAGGCCAACGCCGCCGTCATGCATGCGCTCCTCTCCCCGGGCGACACCATCCTCGGCCTGGATCTGGCCCACGGTGGCCATCTCACACACGGGATGCGCCTCAACTTCTCGGGGAAGCTCTACGACGTCGCCGCCTACGGGGTCGACGAGCACACCCACTGCATCGACATGGACGCGGTCGAGCGGCTCGCGCGGGAGCGCCGCCCCCAGCTCATCATCGCGGGCTGGTCTGCCTACCCGCGCCATCTCGACTTCGCTCGCTTCCGCCGGATCGCCGACTCGGTCGGCGCCTCCCTGATGGTCGACATGGCGCACTTCGCCGGTCTCGTCGCCGCGGATCTGCACCCCTCCCCCGTCCCGCACGCGCACGTGACCACCTCGACGACGCACAAGACGCTCGGCGGCCCGCGCGGCGGCATCATCCTCACGAACGACGCCGACATCGCGAAGCGTCTCAACTCGGCTGTCTTCCCCGGGCAGCAGGGCGGCCCGCTCGAGCACGTCATCGCCGCGAAGGCCGTCGCGTTCCGGGCCGCCGCTTCGCCGGGATTCGCCGACCGGCAGCGGCGCACGCTCGCCGGAGCGCGGATCCTCGCCGACCGCCTCTCGCGCCCCGACGTCGCCTCGCGCGGCATCAGCCTCGTCACGGACGGCACCGACGTCCACCTCGTCCTCGTCGACCTCCGCGACTCGGCCCTCGACGGAAGGACGGGCGAGGACCTCCTTGCGAGGATCGACATCACGGTCAACCGCAACGCGGTCCCGTTCGATCCACGGCCGCCGATGGTCAGCTCCGGGCTGCGCATCGGGACTCCCGCGCTCGCGACGCGCGGCTTCGACGAGGAGAGCTTCGAGGAGGTCGCGGACATCGTCGCGGAGGCGCTCATCGTCGGCGCCGACGGTGCAGACGCCGACGCGATCGAGCACCTGCGCGGTCGCGTCGGCGCGGTCGCGTCGGCGCATCCCCTCTACCCGCAGCTCACCGAGAGGATCGGGCTCTGATGGTCGCCGACGCGCTCCCCGAACACCCGGACTTCCTCTGGCGCGACCCCGACCCGAAGCCGTCGTACGACGTCGTGATCGTCGGCGGCGGCGGTCACGGGCTCGCCACCGCGTACTATCTCGCGAGCGAGTACGGCATCACGAACGTCGCCGTGCTCGAACGCTCCTGGCTCGCGGGCGGCAACATGGCCCGAAACACGACGATCATCCGCTCGAACTACCTGTGGGACGAGAGCGCCGCGATGTACGAGACGTCGCTGAAGCTCTGGGAGCAGCTCCCCGACGAGCTGGAGTACGACTTCCTGTTCTCGCAGCGCGGCGTGCTGAACCTCGCCCATACGCTCGGCGATGTGCGGGAGTCCGTGCGGCGCGTCGAGGCGAACAAGCTGAACGGTGTCGACGCCGAGTGGCTGACCCCGGAGCAGGTGAAAGAGGTCTGCCCGATCGTGAACATCGGCGACGACGTCCGCTACCCCGTCATGGGGGCGACGTTCCAGCCGCGCGCGGGGATCGCCAAGCACGATCACGTCGCGTGGGCGCTGGCGCGGAAGGCCGACGCGCTCGGCGTCGACATCATCCAGAATTGCGAGGTGACGGGCTTCCGCAAGGTCGGGAACCGCATCGTCGGCGTGGAGACCATCCGCGGCAGCATCGGCGCCGGGAAGGTCGCGCTCGCCGTGGCGGGCCACTCGTCGCAGCTCGCGAAGCTCGCCGGCTTCGACCTGCCCATCCAGTCGCACCCATTGCAGGCCCTCGTCTCCGAGCTGTTCGAACCGGTGCATCCGACCGTCGTGATGTCGAACCACGTGCACGTCTACGTCTCACAGGCACACAAGGGCGAGCTCGTGATGGGCGCGGGCATCGACCAGTACAACGGCTACGGCCAACGCGGGGCACTGCACGTGATCGAAGAGCAGATGTCTGCGGCCGTCGAACTGTTCCCGATCTTCGCCCGAGCACACGTGCTGCGCACGTGGGCGGGCATCGTCGACACGACATTCGACGCCTCGCCGATCGTCTCCAAGACGCCGCTCGATCAGCTCTACGTCAACTGCGGCTGGGGCACCGGCGGCTTCAAGGGCACGCCGGCCGCCGGTCTGAGCTTCGCCCATACGATCGCGCACGACGATCCCCACCCCTTGGCCCGCCCGTTCGCGCTCGAGCGCTTCGAGACCGGGCATCTCATCGACGAGCACGGCGCGGCGGCCGTCGCTCATTGACATCACGACGAGGAACGCGCACATGATGCTCATCGACTGCCCGAACTGCGGGCCCCGCGACGAGACCGAGTTCGCCTACGGCGGGCAGGCCCACGTCTCCTACCCGGACGACCCCTCCTCCCTGAGCGACGCCGAATGGGCCCGATATCTGTTCTATCGCGAGAACCCGAAGGGGCTCTTCGCCGAGCGCTGGGTCCATTTCGCGGGCTGCCGTAAGTGGTTCAACGCCATCCGCGACACGGTGGACTACGAGTTCCGCGCCGTGTACGGAATCGGCCAGGCACCGCCCGAGATCGCCCGCACCCCGGGAGGCACCCGATGACCGCCCCGCAGCTCCGGCGCCTCACGGAGCCGCCTCGCGCGCGTCTCGACTTCACCCAGACGCGGCCCTTCACCCTCGACGGCGCCACCCTCACCGGCGTCGCCGGCGACACCGTCGCGAGCGCGATGCTCGCGAACGGGCGCACGCGCGTCGGAGACTCGCTCTACCTGGGTCGCCCGCGCGGGATCTTCGCCGCCGGCGTCGAGGAGCCGAACGCGCTCCTGTCCGTCGGGAGGCGTCGCTCCGGCGAGGCGGCGGAGTCGATGCTGCCGGCGACGACCGTCGAGCTCGTCGAGGGCCTGGACTTGCGCCTGCTGTCGGGCCTCGGCCAGCTCGATGATCAGGCCGACGGCGCCTCCTACGACCACAAGCACGTGCACACCGACGTGCTCGTCGTCGGTGCGGGACCGGCGGGCCTGGCCGCGGCCCGAGAGGCCTCCCGCTCGGGAGCGCGAGTGATGCTCGTCGACGAGCGGCCCGTGGCCGGCGGCACACTGCTGTCCGAGACCCGGGCCGCGATCGACGGCCTGCCGGCACACGAGTGGGTCGATCAGGTCGTGAACGAGCTGGACCGGGCCGAGGAGACCGCCTACCTCCCGCGCACCACAGCAATCGGCAGCTACGACGCGAACTACCTCGTCGCGGTCGAGCGCAGGACCGACCACCTGCGCGAGGTCAGTGAAGGCCTCTCCCGCGAGCGGGTCTGGCACATCCGGGCGTCGCGCGTCGTGCTGGCGACCGGCGCCCATGAGCGGCAGATCGTCTTCGAGAACAACGACCGCCCAGGCATCATGCTCGCGGGCGCGGTGCGCACCTACCTGAACCAGTACGGTGTGCGCATCGGCGATCGCGCCGTTGTCACCACGACCGGCGACTCGGCGTACGACCTCGTCGAAGACCTCCTCGACATCGGCGCGGAGGTCGCGGCGGTCGTGGATGCGCGACCGGATCCGGGACCGCGCGCCGTCGTCGTCGAGTCGCGCGGTGTCGAGGTCCTCCGCGGATCCGTCGTCGCTGACACGGAAGCGGGCGACGACGGCGCACTGAGCGCCGTGACCGTCTCGGGGCTGGGCGAGGACGGCTCGCTCGTCGGCGAGGCGAGGACCCTCGCGGCAGACCTCCTCGCGGTCTCCGGCGGATGGACGCCGGTCATCCACCTGCACTCGCAGCGCCAGCGCCAGCTGGGGTGGGACGACGAACTCTCGGGCTTCGTCCCGGCGCGCCCCGTGCAGGGCCAGCAGACCGCCGGCGCTCTGAACGGACGCCTCGACCTGCGCACGGCTCTCGCCGAGGGGGCGACGGCCGGCGCCGAGGCCGCAGGATCCACGGGCTTCCCGCGGAGCGCGGAGATCCCCACCGCGGAGGAGGTGACCATCCGGCCCCCGCGCACGGTGTGGCTCGTGCCGTCTCTCCACGGCGACGAGGCCGAGGCCTACCGGCGGCACTTCGTCGACCTGCAGCGCGACCAGACGGTTGCGGACGTGCTGCGGTCGATAGGAGCCGGCATGCGATCGGTGGAGCACGTCAAGCGCTACACCTCGATCTCGACGGCGAACGATCAGGGCAAGACCAGCAGCCTCCCGCTGATCGGCGTCATGGCGCACGCGCTCGGCGAGAAGAACCCGCAGGGGATCGGGACCACGGCGTATCGCGCGCCGTACACCCCCATGTCGTTCGCCGCGCTCGCGGGCCGCCGCCGTGGCCAGCTCTTCGATCCGGCGCGCGTGACGTCGATCCATCCCTGGCACGTGCGCCACGGCGCGGAGTTCGAGGACGTCGGCCAGTGGAAGCGCCCGTGGTACTACCCGCAGGCGGGCGAGGACATGGATCAGGCGGTGCTGCGCGAATGCGCGGCGGTGCGCGGATCCGTCGGGTTCATGGACGCGACGACGCTCGGGAAGATCGAGATCCGCGGGGCGGATGCCGGCGAGTTCCTGAACCGCATCTACACGAACGCCTTCAAGAAGCTCGCCCCGGGCAGGGCGCGCTACGGCGTGATGTGCGGCGCCGACGGGATGATCTTCGACGACGGCGTCACGCTGCGTCTCGACGAGTACCGCTACCTGATGACCACCACGACGGGCGGTGCCGCGAAGGTGCTCGACTGGCTCGAGGAGTGGCTGCAGACGGAGTGGCCGGAGCTCGACGCGACCTGCACCTCCGTCACCGAGCAGTACGCCACGATCGCCGTGGTCGGGCCGCGCTCGCGCGAAGTCCTCGCGCGCATCGCCCCCCACCTCGACGTGTCGAACGACGCCTTCGAGTTCATGTCGTTCCGCGAGACCGTGCTGGCATCAGGGATCCCGGCACGGGTCTGCCGGATCTCGTTCTCCGGCGAGCTGGCGTTCGAGATCAACGTCGCCACCTGGTACGGCATGCGCGCCTGGGAGGACGTCGCGGCGGCCGGCGAGGAGTTCGGCATCACGCCATACGGCACAGAGACCATGCACGTCCTGCGCGCGGAGAAGGGGTTCATCATCGTCGGTCAGGACACCGACGGCACGGTGACCCCGCAGGACGCCGGGATGGACTGGGTCGTCTCGACGGCGAAGGACTTCATCGGCAAGCGCTCCTTCTCCCGCGCGGACAACGTGCGAGGCGGTCGCAAGCACCTGGTGTCCGTGCTCCCCGTCGACACCTCGCTGCGCCTTCCGGAGGGCACGCAGCTGATCGCGACCGGCACCGACACCTCATCGGTTCCGGTGCCGATGGAGGGATGGGTGACGTCGTCGTACCGCTCGGCCGCGCTCGGGCGCACCTTCGGCCTGGCCTTGATCAAAGACGGACGGGATCGGATCGGCGAGACGCTCCGCGCCCTCGTCGACGGCAGGCTCGTCGATGTCCTCGTCTCCCCCACCGTGCTGTTCGACCCGGAAGGAAGCCGCCGAGATGGCTGATGCACTCACGGCGGGGCCGCGCGAGCTGCGCCGCTCCCCCCTTGGTCACCTCTCCGCCGAGATGGAGGCGGCCTCCGCGCCCGGGATCCGCCTGCGAGAGGTGGCGTTCACCACGCAGATCGGCGTCAGGGCGGAGCCGGGATCGGCCGCGCATCGCGCGATCGCGGAGGCGACGGGCGTCGACCTGCCCGTCGGCGCCGGCGACGTCGCCGGCGACGCGAGCCGCACGGCCGTGCTCTGGCTCGCGCCCGACGAGTTCCTCGTCATCACTGATCCCGACCGTCACGACCTGCTCGTGGGCCTACGGGACGCGCTCGACGATGCGCCGGGGCAGGTGGTCGACCTCTCGGCCAATCGCACGATCCTCGAGGTCGCCGGCCCCTGCGCACGCGACGCCCTCGACAAGGGCGTCCCCGCCGACCTGCACCCCCGCGCGTTCGCCGTGAACACGGCAATCACGACGACGCTCAGCACTGTTCCGGTGCTGGCGTGGCGCACAGCGGACGACACCTACCGGGTGCTGCCGCGCGCATCCTTCGCCGAATATGTCGCGGCGTGGCTGATGGACGCGGCACGCGAGTACCACGCGCAGGAGGCGGCATCATGACGACGGGTTCCGGAGAGATCATCCTCACGCTCGACTGCCCCGAGGATCTCGGGATCGTGCACGCTGTCAGCGGCACGCTGCTCGATCACGAGTACAACATCATCGAGCAATCCCAGTACGACGACCGTGTCGCCGAACGATTCTTCTTGCGCATTCAGGCCGCCCCGGCCCGGGGCAGCACTCCCGACCTGGAAGCGCTGCGCGAGCAGTTCGGCGGAGTCGCGGAGCGTTTCGGGATGCGGTGGCGGATCGAGGCGCGCGACGTGCGCCCGCGCGTGCTCGTCATGGTGTCGAAGTTCGAGCACTGCCTGAACGACCTGCTGTTCCGCACGAAGTCCGGCGATCTGCCGATCGACATCGTCGCGATCGTCTCCAACCACCTCGATCATCAGCGACTGGCCGAGTGGCACGGCATCCCGTTCTTCCACATCCCCGTCACCGAGGCGACGAAGGAGCAGGCCGAGGCCGAACTGCAGGACCTGATCGACCGCCTGTCCGTCGATCTCGTCGTGCTCGCGCGCTATATGCAGGTGCTCAGCGACGCGCTCGCCTCGCGGATGACGGGGCGCGTGATCAACATCCATCACTCGTTCCTCCCGAGCTTCAAGGGCGCGAAGCCGTATCACCAGGCGCACGCCCGCGGCGTCAAGACCGTCGGGGCGACTGCCCACTACGTCGACAGCGAGCTCGACGAGGGCCCGATCATCGCCCAACGTGTGGTCGAGGTCGACCACACCTATGGACCGGACGACCTCGTCGCGGCCGGGCGCGACAACGAGTGCAGGGCCCTCTCGGAGGCGGTCCGCTGGCACGCGGAATGCCGAGTGTTTCTCCACGGCAGCAAGACTGTGGTGCTCCGGTAGCGCACGGGCACCCGACTAGACTGACCGGACATGCCACCCTCGTCGACACCGCGCCCGAGCCTCGCGGATCAGGCCTACGGCATCCTGCTCGACCGCCTCGTGATGCTGGACATCGCACCGGGCGATCCGATCAACGAGACGTCTCTCACGGCCGAGCTGGGCGTGGGACGCACGCCCGTCCGCGAGGCCCTGAAACGCCTCGAAGCCGAGCACCTCGTCCAGTCATTCCCGCGGCGCGGCACGTTCGCCGCGCGGGCTGAGATCAGCGACCTGCGCAGCATCACGGAGATGCGCCTGATCCTCGAACCTGTGGGCACTCGGAAGGCGGCGGAGGACGCCCGCGACGCACAGCGCGAGCAGCTGCGCGCCCTGGCGTCGGACATCGCCGCCCTGCGGACCTCCGAGCCCTCCCTGCGGACTCTGCTCGAGTTCGACCTGGCGACCCATCGGGCCATCTATCGGCTGGTCGAGAACGCGTACATGCGCGAGGTCCTGTTCCGACTGGACAACCAGGCGACGAGGCTCTGGTGGTCGGTGATCGAGGAGGTCCCCTCCGTCGCAAACCACATCGCGGGGCACCACGCCCTCCTCACGGCTGTGGCGGACGGAGATCCGGGCACGGCGGCGGATCTCGCCCAGGCGCACGTCGCGGAGTTCCACGCGCAGGTGCAGGCGGCGCTCCTCCGGGCCGCCGAGCTCTGACGGCGGCTGCCGGTCCCGTCCCGCCGGTCAGCGCGCCTCCGCGCGGGCCTCGTCGTCGAGCCGCGTCGCGAGGATGCCCTGCGAGATCTCGCGCAGGATCCGGATCGATTCGTCCTGGAGCGGCGAGGAGAGACTCCCTGTCCTGACCGCGGCAATGACCTTCCTGCTCAGCCGCTCCGCACCGGTCAACCGCACGCGGCTCACATTCGCGACGCCCTCGAGACTGGCCAGGCGCGGAAGCAGGCCGACGCCGACCCCCGCCCCCACAAGCGAGATCGCCGTCTCCCACTCGATCGCCTCGTGCGAGATCCGCGGAGAGAGGCCCGCGGTCGTGAAGGCCGCCGTGAACAGCGCGTGGTACGGCGATCCGGGCTGATCCGTGATCCAGCGCTCGCCCACCAGCTCCGCGAGCTCGACCGAGTCGCTTCCGGCCACCGGGTGGTCCGAGGGGACCATGACATCGAGGGGATCGTCGAGCAGCGTCATCTTCTCGAATCGCGGATCCTCTTCGAGATGCACCTGACCCTGCATCGAGACGACGACGGCGACATCGATGTGCTCGGCGACGAGGAGGTCGAAGCACCGCGCGGGGCTCGCCTCCCATACGCGCACCTCCAGCTCAGGCCGCGTTCGGTGCAGCCGGCTCGCCAACGGCGCCAGCAGCTGGGACGCGGCCGTCGAGAATCCTCCGATCCCGAAGTGCGTCGGCACGTGGCCACCCGCCGCCAGCGCCGCCGACTTCACCTCCTCCCATGTCGTGATGAGCACGTCCGAGCGGCGGACGAGATCCCTCCCGGTCGCGGTCAGCCGGAGGCCCCGCCCGTCCTTCGCGAGGAGCGTCATCCCGAGCGCCCGCTGGAGCTCGCGCAGCTGCGCGGACACCGCTGATGCCGAGTACCCCATGAGCCGCGCGGTGGCGGCGATCGTGCCACACTGCGCGAACGTCCGGAGGGTGAGGAGGCGCGCATCGATCATGCAATGATCCTGCACGATGACGCACGAAAACTCACGCTTTTCCTGCATCGTGTGTCCTCGTTACGCTTCCCGCAGGACGCAGCGCCACATCGAACGGAGTGCGAATTGAGTGCGATGAACGTGGCCCCCTCGACGAGCGGACACGCCGGTCTCGCGGTCGAGAAGCTCGCCGAGATCCAGACTCTCCTGAACGATCGCCGCGCCGGATTCTCGTTGGAAGCTTCCTTCTACACCGACGTCGATCTCTTCGGCCTCGACATGCGGGCGATCTTCGGGCAGCACTGGATCTTCGCCGGAAGCATCGCGGAGCTTCCGGAGCCCGGCGACTACATCACGATCGACCTCGGCCCCTTCTCGCTCATCGTTCTCCACGACGATGACGACGGCGTCACGGTCCTGCACAACGTCTGCCGGCACCGCGGCGCGCGCGTGCTCACCGAGGAGTCCGGCAGCACCGGCAACCTGGTGTGCGGATACCACTCGTGGACGTACGCCCCGACGGGGGAGCTGCTGCACGCATCCGCCCCCGGCGAGGTCGACTTCGACAAGAACTGCTACTCGCTCAAGACCGCGCACGGGCGCATCGAGGCGGGCCTGATCTTCGTGTGCCTCGCCGACGAGCCGCCGAGAGACTTCGACGACACCGCGGAGATCTTCCGTCCGTACATCGCTCCGCACGAGCTGGCGAAGACCAAGGTCGCCTTCCAGCAGAACATCGTCGAGGAGGGCAACTGGAAGCTCGTGATGGAGAACAATCGCGAGTGCTATCACTGCGACGGCCACCCCGAGCTGGCCTGCTCCCTGTTCCCGACCTGGGGCCTGACCGACGGCCTCATCCCGGCGCACCTCGAGGAGGTGTGGGCGCGGAATCAGACCGCGCAGGCGGCCCTCGAGGAGCGATGCCGGCGCTACGGCCTGCCATACGAGGTCGTGGAAGAGCTCGACACGCGTGTCGCCGGGATCCGGATCTCACGCGAGGCGCTCGACGGCGACGGCGAGTCGTTCTCGGCCGACGGCCACCGTCTGTCGAAGAAACTCCTCGGCGATCTGCCGGACTTCCGCCTCGGGCGCTGCTCGATGCACCTGCAGCCGAACAGTTGGTTCCATTTCCAGAGCGACCACGTCATCACCTTCGCGGCGTTCCCAATCAGCTCCCACCAGACGCTCGTGCGCACGACCTGGCTCGTCGCCGACGACGCGAAGGAGGGCGTCGACTACGACCTGGAGACGCTCACGCACACGTGGAAGCAGACGAATCTGCAGGACAAGGCCTTCGTCGAGCTCTGCCAACAGGGCGCCACCAGCCCGTTCTACGAGCAGGGTCCGTACATGAAGAGCGAATACCAGGTCGAGGCCTTCATCACCTGGTACATCCAACGCCTGCGGGAGCACGTGGCGTGATCGCAGAGGACACGTCCACGGGCCTGGCCCAGCGGATCCGCGGGCTCGAGATGCCGTGGAACAGGGTCCTCCGTGCGTCGGCCGGCCCTGCCGGCGCCGCGACGGCGCTCGGTCCGTGGTTTCCGCAGGAGTTCCAGGCGGAGTGCGTCGAGACCATCCCCGAGACCGACGACATGATGACCTTCGTCTTCCGACGGACGGACGGGGCGCCGCTGGCGTTTCGGGCCGGGCAGTACATCAACGTCGACGTCCCGGTGAACGGCTCAGACGCCGAGCCCCTCAGTCGCAGCTACTCGCTCTCCAGTGCGCCGACGGTGCCGTGGACGTTCGCGATCACCGTCAAGCGTGACGACACGGGAGCCGTGTCCCCGTGGATGCACGAGAACATCCGCCCCGGCGACGTCCTCGACATGCTGGGCCCCGTGGGCGCCTTCCATCTCCCCGACTACGATCGGCGGGCGCGGTTCCTCCTCCTCGCCGCGGGTTCCGGGATCACGCCGCTGATGTCGATGATCCGCACCATCCACTCGCTGCCCGGCCAGGCGGACGTCATCCTGCTGTACCACGGCGCCGCGCCGGACAGATTCGCGTTCGCCGACGAGCTCGATTTCCTCGGCAAGGCCGATTTCCGGATCCGTGTGGTCTACGCGCTCGGAGACCGGGCCGCGCCGAAGGACTGGGACGGTCGAACGGGACGGATCTCGTCGGAGCTCATCGACGCCGTCGCCCCGGATGCGAACGGACGCCAGGTGTACGCCTGCGGCCCCCAGGGTTACCTCGACGCGGTCACCGCGTGCCTGCCGCGCGTCGGCGTCGACGACACCTCGCTCTACATCGAGTTCTTCACCGGCAACAGCGTGACGCTGCGGGAGTACGCCGAGGAGATTGCGGCCGCCGAGGAGATCGCGGAGGAGTTCGCCGCCTCCGCCGAGGAGATCGTCGAGCCGCAGACCGCGGCGCTCGATCTCTACGAGGTCGAACGCGCGCGCGCCGAGCAGGCCGATGCCGTGCCGACGGTCGCCGTCGACGCTGAGGCGGAGGTCCTGCCGCCGCCGGAGATCGACGTCACCGAGCTCGACTTCGACGAGCTGACCTCGACAGATGACGACGCGCCGTACGAGACTGTCGGAGACGGCGCGTTCACCATGTCGTTCGTGCGAACCGGCATCAACGTCCGGCTCGACCCCGGGGAGAACATCCTCGAGGCGGCGCGCCAGGCCGGCGTCCGCATCGGCGCGAACTGCCAGGTGGGGATGTGCGGCTCGTGCAAGGTCGTGAAGCTCGACGGAGAGGTCGAGATGAATCACCAAGGAGGGATCCGCGCCCGCGAGATCGACGCGGGGAAGTTCCTGCCCTGTTGTTCGACGGCGCTCACCGACCTCGTCGTCGACGCCTGACGCATCGCTGACAACCACCACACGCAAGGGACCCCATGTCTACGTCCTCACCTCGGATCGTCATCATCGGAGCGGGCATCGTCGGAGCGAATCTTGCCGACGAGCTCGCGCAGCGCGGGTACGCGAACACCCTGGTCCTCGAGCAGGGTCCGCTCGGCGTGCCCGGCGGCTCGACGTCCCATGCGCCCGGCCTCGTCTTCTCCTCGAACCCCTCGAAGGCGATGACCGAGTTCGCCCAGTACACGATCGAGAAGTACACGGGCCTCACGGACGCCGACGGGGTCGGCTCGTTCCTCCCCGTCGGCGGGCTCGAGCTGGCGACGACGCCGGAGCGCCTGCGAGATCTGCACCGCCGCGCCGGGTGGAACCGCTCGTGGGGCGTCGAGGCGCACGTCATCGACGCCGACGAATGCGTCCGCCTTTTCCCGATGCTCGACCCAGAACCGGTCCTCGGTGGCCTCCTCACGCCCGGAGACGGCCTCGCCCTCGCAGCCAAGGGCACGCAGCTGGTGATCGAGCGCGCTCGCGCGCTCGGCGTGGAGTTCCGCGACCGCACGAGGGTCACCGGCATCGAGGTCACGCGCGGGTGCGTCCGCGCCGTCCTCGTCGGCGACGAGCGGATCCCGGCCGACATCGTCGTCTCGTGCGCCGGTTTCTGGGGCACGAGGATCGCCGAGATGGCCGGCCTCCGGCTGCCGCTGCTGCCGATGGGGCACCAGTTCGCCGTGACGTCGACGGTGCCGAGCCTCACCGGGAAGAACGAGCTGCCGAAGGGCGCCTCCGCGCCGATCCTGCGCTACCAGGACCGCGACCTCTACTACCGGGAATGGGGGGACCGCATCGGGATTGGCTCGTACGCCCACCGCCCGATGCCGATCGATCTCGACGAGCTGCCGCAGTACGCGGCCGAGGAGATCACCGACGAGCGCATGCCGTCGAGCCTGCCGTTCACGCCCGAGGACTTCGCCGCCGAGTGGGAGGCCACGCGCCAGCTGCTTCCGGAGCTGCGGCAGACGGAGATCCAGCGCGGCTTCAACGGCGTCTTCTCCTTCACTCCCGATGGTGGATCCCTCGTGGGCGAGGCCCGCGACGTGGACGGGTTCGTCGTCGCCGAAGCAGTCTGGGTGACGCACGCGGCGGGCATCGCGCGCGCCGTCTCCGAGCTCCTGACGCGCGGGTACGCCGACACCGACCTCAGCGGATGCGACGTCAACCGCTTCGAGGACGCGCAGACCTCGACCGACTACGTGAGCGAGACCTCTCGGCAGAACTTCGTCGAGATCTACGACATCCTCCATCCGTTGCAACCGCGGGTCTCACCGCGCGATGTGCGGCTGAGCCCGTTCCATGCCCGCCAGGTCGAGCTCGGAGCGTACTTCCTCGAGGCCGGCGGGTGGGAGCGCCCGCACTGGTATGAGGCGAACGCCGCCCTCCTCGATGAGCTCCCCACCGAGTGGGCGGCCCCGCCCCGCGACGAGTGGGCGAGCCGATTCCACTCCCCGATCGCCGCGGTCGAGGCGTGGAAGACCCGCACGGCCGTCGCGATGTACGACATGACCGCCCTCAAGCGCCTCGAGGTGACGGGTCCGGGCGCGGGCGAGCTGCTGCACGGGCTAACGACCTCGTCGATGCTGCGCGCCCCCGGCGCGGTGAGCTACACGATGCTGCTCGACCCCGCGGGCGGCGTCACGAGCGACATCACGGTCGCGATCCTCGACGAGGAGACCTACCAGATCGGCGCCAACAGCAACATCGACCTCGCCGTCCTCTCTCGCGAGGCGCGGGCCCAGACCTCGGCGGACCCGTCGAAGTGGGTCACCGTCCGAGACGTCACCCCCGGCACCTGCTGCATCGGGTTGTGGGGGCCGCACGCACTCGACGTGATCGCACAGATCAGCGACGACGATCTCGCGCCCGGCGGCCTCGGCTACTTCCGAACGAAAAGGGTGTTCGTCGCCGGCGTCCCGGTGACCGCGATGCGGCTCTCGTACGTCGGCGAATTCGGGTGGGAGCTCTACACCTCGGCCGACCTTGGCCAGCGCCTCTGGGACGCGCTGTTCGCGGCCGGGCAGGAGTTCGGGATCATCGCCGCGGGACGCGAGGCGTTCAACTCGCTACGTCTGGAGAAAGGCTTCCGCGCGTTCGGAACCGACATGACGAGCGAGCACGAGCCGACCCAAGCCGGCGTCGGTTTCGCGGTCAAGGCCTCGAAGACGGATGACTTCCGCGGCAAGGACGCGCTCGCGGCGCGAGCCGCGTCCACGACGAAGACGTTGCGCTGTCTCACGCTCGATGACCCGCGGAGCGTCGTGCTGGGGAAGGAGCCGGTCTTCCTGGTGGGAGGAGGATCCACCGCCGGCTACGTCACGAGCGCCGCCTACGGATACACGATCGGCCGCTCGATCGCCTATGCCTGGCTCCCGAACACCGTGGGCGTCGGCGACGCCGTCGAGATCGAGTACTTCGGGCGGCGCCTCCGCGCGACCGTGGTCGCCGAGCCCTTGTACGACCCGGAGATGGCTCGCCTGCGCGGGACGCCGTGAACTGAGTCGGGCGGACGCCGCTCTCGCGGGCGGAAACGCTGCCTCTGCGCCCCGCCTGCGTCATCGTGTCCACACGTTTCCGTGCCATTCCAATCCGCATGCTGTCCCGCTGCGAATTACTGATCACACCGACTGGTTCAGGCACGAGCACTGCCGACCAGAGATCAGGACCGAGGGCGGCAGACGAACATGACGAGAATCACCAGGTGGATCTGGAGCGCCGTGAGCGGCGTCGTCGCGGCTGCGACGTTCCTCGCCGTCGCCGAGGTGCTCGTGCCCTTCACAACGCCCGGTCGCGGCCCGATCGTCGACGTCGGCGGATTCGTGATCGATGTCGTGCCACGACCGCTCAAAGAGCTCGCGATCGCGGCCTTCGGCGAATACGACAAGCTCGCCCTGCTGATCGGTCTGGGTATCGCCGTGCTCGGCGCCGCGGCGATTTCCGGAATCCTGCAGTACGTGCGGCGCCCCTTCGGCGTCGCTCTGCTCGCGCTCGCCGGGGCCCTCGCCCTGCTCGCGTCCGTGACACGCGCCGGAGCCTCCGCGCTGAGCTGGGCCCCGTCCGTCGCCGGCACTCTTGCCGGAAGCGTCGTTCTGATGCTGCTCATCGCACGACTTCGCTCCTGGAAAGACGCCGCGGCGCAGCCTGTCGCACGGATCCCCGAGAATCCGGCTGCATCGAAGACGGCGAAGGTCTCACGACGAGCCTTCTTCCGCACGACTGCCGTCGTCGGGGCGACGGCCGTGCTCGCCGGCGTCGGCGCACGCCTGCTCGGCGCCGCGACCTCCTCGGTCTCCGCGATCCGCGAGGAGCTGCGGCTGCCCGCCCCGCGCACTACCATCTCCGTGCCGAACGGCGCGGAGCTCGACGTCGACGGCCTCACGCCGCTGATCACGCCGAACGCCGACTTCTATCGCGTCGACACCGCGCTCGTCGTTCCGACGGTCGATCCGGCGAGCTGGCGCCTCGTGATCGACGGAATGGTCGATCGTCCCGTCGAGTTCAGCCTCGACGACCTCCTGGCGCGGGGCGTCGACGAGTACGCCATCACCCTCACCTGCGTGTCGAACGAGGTCGGCGGCGATCTCGTCGGCAACGCGATCTGGCTCGGGATCCCGGTCCGCGACCTTCTCGCGGAGGCCGGTCCCCGGGCGGGAGCCGACATGGTGCTCTCGCGCAGCGTCGACGGATACAGCGCCTCGACGCCGTTGGCCTCGCTCACCGACGACGGGCTCGACGCGATCCTCGCCGTCGGGATGAACGGCGAGCCGCTGCCGGCGGAGCACGGCTTCCCCGTGCGCATGGTCGTTCCCGGTCTCTACGGGTATGTCTCGGCGACGAAGTGGCTCACTCGGCTTACCGTGACGACCTTCGCCGACGACGAGGCGTACTGGACGCCCCGAGGGTACAGCGCGAAGGCGCCGATCAAGATGTCCTCCCGCATCGACACCCCGCGGATCGGATCACCGGTCGCGGCCGGCACCGTCGCGATCGCCGGCATGGCATGGGCCCAGACGGTCGGCGTCGCCCAGGTCGAGGTGAGCATCGACGATGGCGCGTGGCAGCAGGCCACGCTCTCCGCTCCGCTGAGCGACGACACCTGGGTGCAGTGGAAGCTCGAATGGGACGCGACCCCCGGCACGCACTACATCACGGTGCGCGCGGTCGATGCCGACGGCAACCGGCAGGTCGAGGAGCGGGCGCCGATCTACCCGGACGGGTCGACCGGCTGGCAGCGGATCCTCATCACCGTCACCTGAGCGATTCGCGGATCCACCCGGCGGCCTCGGTGGCCCAATAGCTGAGGATCGCGTCCGCGCCGGCCCGTCGGAACGCCATGAGCGAGTCAAGAATCGTCGCGCGTCGGTCGAGCCATCCCTTCTCGGCCGCGGCCTCGACCATCGAGTACTCCCCCGACACCTGGTATGCCCACACCGGAACGTCGACGTTGGCGCGCACGTCGGCGAGCACGTCGAGGTAGGGCAGGCCGGGCTTGACCATGACGATGTCGGCACCCTCGTCGACGTCGAGCATCGCCTCGCGCACTCCCTCGCGCGCGTTCGGCGGATCCATCTGGTAGGTGCGCCGGTCGCCCGTCAGCTGCGAGTCGACGGCCTCCCGGAACGGTCCGTAGAAGGCGCCCGCGTACTTCGCCGAGTAGGCGAGAATGATCGTGTCGGAGAATCCCTCCGCGTCGAGCGCATCGCGCACGGCCGCGACCTGCCCGTCCATCATGCCGCTGAGCCCCAGCAGCTGAGCGCCGGCCCGCGCCTGTGCGACGCCCATCGCGGCGTAGCGCTCGAGCGTCCGGTCGTTGTCGACGGCCCCGGCAGGCGTCAGCACCCCGCAATGACCGTGATCCGTGAACTCGTCGAGGCACAGATCGGTCTGCACGACGAGCGCATCCCCGACCTCCTCGCGAACCGCCGTCGTCGCGACGTTGAGGATCCCCGCGGGGTCGTCCGCGCCGGATCCGATCGCATCGCGCACGGCGGGCACGCCGAAGAGCATGACGCCGCCGACGCCCGCCTCAGCCGCCTCGACGGCGGCACGACGCAGCGAGTCGAGCGTGTGCTGGCTCTGCCCGGGCATCGACGTGATCGGCTGCGGAGAGTCGATCCCCTCCCGTACGAACATCGGCAGGACGAGCTGCGACGGCACGAGGTGGGTCTCGGCCATGAGGCGGCGCACGGGCGCCGACTGGCGCAGACGACGCGGGCGATGGGCGGGGAAGCTCATGGGCACATCCTTGCTCGGGCGCGCGTGGATCGCGCCCGCGAGCGGTCTAGTTCTTCGACTCGGTCGACGTGACCTGGAAGGGGCCCGTCTCGGGGATCGCACGGGCCTCGGGGGTCGGCGGCGGCACCGGGATCCCGGCGAGCGCGTCGATCAACGAGGCGACCGTGCGTTCGGGGGCGATCACCTGAATCGGCAGATCGACCTCGTTCGCGTCATGGGCCGTGCGCGGTCCGATCGCCGCGATGACGGTCTGATCCGGGATCTTGGGGAACTGCTCGCGCACCTGCGCGGCGACGGATCCGCTCGTCACGAGGATCGCGTTGATGCGTCCGTTCACGACGTCGCGCGCCGCCCGCTCGGTCGCGGGGACGCCCACGGTGCGATAGGCCACGACCGCATGCACGTCGTGGCCGGCCTCGGTCAGCCGCACGGAGAGCACGGGCTTGGCGATCTCGCTGCGCAGCGCGAGGATCCGCGTCGGCTGCGACTCGCGCGCCAGCAGCTCATCAGCCAGCCCAGCCGCCGAATTGTTGCGCTCGGGAACAAGGCTCACCGGGTATCCCACGGCCTTGAGGGCCGCCGCCGTCGTCTCTCCGACCGCCGCAATCTTCGTGCCCGACGGGATCCGCGCGCCGTAGGCGTGCAGCACGTCGACCGTCGTTGCGCTCGTCACGGTGAGCCACGAGAACGCACCGTCGGCCAGCTCGGCGATCGCGTTCTCGAGAGCCGCCGTGTCCTCGGTCGGCGCGAAGTTGATGAGCGGCGAGACGACGGGGACGGCACCCTGGGCGCGCAGCCGCGCCGCGACGTCGTCGCCCCAGGGCCCACCGCGCGGCACGAGCACGCGCCAGCCGCTCAGGGGTTTGGCTATCTTGGCATTGTTGGTCATGAGGTGGGGGATGCCTCTCTCGTCACGATGTCGGCTGCCCCGTTCTCCAGCAGCCGACGCGCGAGGTCGCTTCCGATCTCACGGGCACGGACCACGAGGCCCGAGCTGTCGGCAGCCGCACCGCTGCCATGCCCCCGAATATACCCATCGATCAGGTCCTGGACACCCCCGATGCGCTCGCTGTGATCGACCGTGACGTCATCGTGAACATCCGCGCCGTACACCGAGGCGCGTACGCGGACGCTGTCGCCCGCGACATCGGCGTGGACGCCGACGGGCGCATGACAGCCCGCCTCGATGCCGCCGAGCGCGGCGCGCTCGAGCGACACGGTGAAGCGGGTGAGGGGGGAATCGAGCGCGGCGATCGACGAAAGCAGTTCAGGATCCGCATCGTCACGCGTCTCGACGGCGAGGGCCGCCTGGCCCGCGGCCGTGGGCCACAGCGCGAGACCGCGGTGCTCCGCGCGCAGCTCGCCGAGCGTCGTCGTCTCCGCGCCGTCGGCGTCGACGCGCACGAGGCCCGCGGCCGCGAGCACGACCGCGTCGAGCTCGCCATCCCGGACGCGCCCCATGCGCGAGTCGATGTTGCCGCGGATATCCCGCGTCTCGACCTTCGGATTTACCCGGCGCACCTGCTCGATGCGGCGCGGCGACCCCGTCCCGACGACGGATCCGCGCGGCAGATCGTCGAGCGAAGCTCCGTCGCGGGTGATGACGACATCGCGCGCATCCGCGCGCTCCGGAATCGCGGCGATGACGAACCCGGCGGGCTGCTCGACCGGAAGGTCCTTGAGCGAGTGCACGAGAAGATCGCATTCGCCTGCCGCGAGGGCTTCGCGCAGCCGCGTCGCGAAGACGCCCGCCCCACCGAGCGAGGCGAGCGAGGCGCGGTTCGTGTCGCCCTCGGAGGTGATCTGCACAAGCTCGACGGGCCGGCCGGAGGCCCGCTCCAGGGCACGGGCGACGAGGCCCGACTGGGCCATCGCGAGCCGGCTGCGCCGCGTGCCGAGCCGAATGGGCGTGGGGGTGGTCATCGGGCGGCCTACCGGAGGACCTCGGGGATCTCCTCGACGGGGATCCTCCGTCCGGTGAAGAACGGCACCTCCTCGCGCACGTGGCGGCGTGCCTCGGTGTACCGCAGCTCGCGCATCATGTCGACGAGCTCGGTGAGCTCATCGGACTCCATGGGGAGCATCCACTCGTAGTCGTTCAAGGCGAAGGAGGCCATGGTGTTCGCCACGACGCCCCGGAACGCGGCACCCTTGCGCCCGTGGTCGGCGAGCATCGTGCGCCGTTCGTCGTCGGACAGCAGGTACCACTCGTAGCTGCGCACGAACGGGTACACGACGAGCCACCCGCGCGCGTGCTCGCCCCGGAGGTAGCCGGGCACGTGCGCCTTGTTGAACTCGGCGTCGCGGTGCACGGCCATGCCGCTCCACGTCGGCAGCAGGTTCGCGAGCAGCGCCGTGCGGCGCAGGCGTCGCGTCGCCCGCTGCAGGTCCTCCGGCACGGAGCCGTGGATCCAGATCATCAGATCGGCGTCGGCCCGCATCGCGCTGACGTCGTAGAAACCGCGCACGGTCACGCCGTCGGCGGCAAGCTCCTCGACGAGATGCGAGAGCTCGCCCGCATCGTCGGTCGTGACGGGTCGGTGCGGATCGCGGCGCCAGACGGTCCAGAGGCTGAAGTCGTCGCCGGAGGGTGCTTCGAGATCGGACATGACCCCATCATGCTCCTGGGACCTGTGAGCGCGTAATCGGCACCTGTTCAGCGGGCCAGCGATGGGTCGCCAGGAAACGTCAGTGTGAGGCGTCGTGCACTGACATTTTCTGGCGACCCCTTCGTGTTAGCGCGAGATGATGCGCGCGAGGCCCCAGATCGCCGTTCCCACAGCGATGGCGCCGACGACGATTCCCGTGAGCGCCGCCGCCGGCTTCTCGTCCGCGACCGACCTCGCCTTGACGACGGCGCGATCGACCGCCTCGCTGATGCGCTTGGGGTAGTTCGCCTTGATCTCGATCGCGGCGAGGGCCGCCTTCAGCTCGGCGCGGGCGAGCTGGACCGGATCGTCGATGCCGCTCGGCACCACCGTGGGCGACGGCTCAGAACTCATCCGCGAACTCCTTCACGATGGCCGCGTCGGCCTTGGCTGCGGCTCCCGGGCTCTCGAGCTTCATGATCGCCCGCACGTGCCGGACGTACGCCCACAGCCCGCAGAGGGCGATCATCACGACGCCGATGCCGAGCACGATGAGCGCCGACACCCAGAGGGGCATCCACAAATCGAGCAGGATGACGAAGAATGCGAGGAACGCAGGGATCGTCCAGAAGAGGAAGAACAGCGCGGCCATCGCGAAGATCGCCGTCCACCCGCCGTGCTTGACGAGCTGCCCGACGTACTTCTTGACCGACTCGAGCTCGGCGCGGATCAGATTCTTGACGAGATCCGGGACATCGCCGATCAGGGTGAGGAGGCCGTCGTCGGCGCGGTCGCGCAGCGGCGACGCCGACGTCTTGTCGCGGGCCATCAGTCGACGGCCTTCTTGACGTCCTCGGCGGCGTCCGCCGCCTCGCGAGTCGCGGCGTCGAGCTTCTCGCCCGCCGTGCCCTTCGTCTCGCTCGCGGCGTGCACGATCTTCACGATGCCGGTCCAGGCGACCCGGGGCACGGCCAGGGCGCTCGTCTGCGCGAACTCCTTGACCTTCCCGACCTGCTCCTGAACGGGGTCGAGCTCCCAGACCTTCTCGGCCTGCTTCTTGATCTGCTCGTAGCGCGCGCGGCCGGCACGCGTGCCGAGCACGTAGCCGACGCCGAGGCCGACGATCAGCCCGATCTTTCCTCGCATGGGGACCCCTCCGTGATGTCGATGAGCTGCAGCGCGTTCTACGTTAGGGGATACATTCCCAAACGGGAATCTTGTGCGCTCAGTCGTCGGATGCGAACAGCACCGCGCGGCGCACCCGATCGGCTTCCTCAACGGCGTCGGGAACGACCTGCGCGAGCCCCGTTCCCGCCAGCCAGGCTCCGACCGCCCCGAGCCGCGGAGCGCGGCGGATCGCGTCTCGGGCGACCCGCGTGGTCTCCGCCTGCCCGATCGTCGAGGCCGGCTGCGACTGCGCGAAGCGCTCGACGCGATGTCCGCGAAGCTGAGCGCGCGACAGCTCGACGCCGAGCATCGCCGAAGCTTCCTCGAGCGCGAGGACCGCCGCCTCCTCGTCCTCGAGTCCGTCCGTCGCGGGATCCTCCGCGGCGCTCCCGAAGGACACGCGCAGGGCGTGCACGCCCGGCTCTGCCTGCTCGGCGACCCACTGCCACTTCGCGGTCGTGTGGGTCAGCGCCTTCGCGCGGTGCGATCCGGGAACCGTGAGCACGCCCGTTCCGCGCGGCTTCGCGTCGAGCGCCGCGCTCTCCACGACGAGCGTCACAACCGTCACGACCGGGCCGGGGGCCGGCGCTTCCGCGTCGAGCTCGGCGACATGCGGGGCGAGGAGTTCGCGTGCAGAGCTCTCTTCGGTCGCGAGGATGACGCCGTCGGCTTCGACGAGCTCTTCCGCCTCGTCTCCGGGAAGGGCGACGCGCCAGGATCCGTCGTCCTGGTTCTCGATGCGCGAGACGGGAGCCGAGGTGCGGACCTCGCCGCCAGATTCCTCGATCGCGGAGACGAGCGCGTCCACGAGGCGCCCCATGCCGCCGCGGATCCCGCGCACAGCCCCGCCCGGCGCGGTCTTGCGCTCCTGCGAGAGCGCGAGCACGGCGCCCGTGAGCGAGCCCGCGCGCGTGATCGCCGGATTGAGCCCGGGCACCGCGAGGTCTGGATCGATGCGATCGGGCGACGACGAGTAGACGCCCGTCGTCACGGGGGCCACGAGACGATCGAGCACCCGCCGCCCCACGCGCGACGAGACGAGCTCACCGAGGGATCGCACGTGCCCGATCGTCAGGACGGGGCGGATGCGGTCGAGGTACGCCCGCCACGCGCCACGCCAGCCGATGATGCGGCGCACGTCCTCCGCGAACGGATTCGCGGGGATCCCGAGGATGCCGCCAGACGGGATCGGCGCCGCGCCGACGCCCGGGATGCCGGCGATCCACGCGCCGCCCGCACCCGTTCCGGGATCCACGATGTCGCCGGAGAGTCCGAGCTCGTCGAGGATCTTCGCGACGTGCCCGCCGCGCGTCGCGAAGCTCTCGGCGCCGAGATCGAGCGGGAGACCCGCGACCTCGGCAGAGCGGATCGCGCCGCCCGCGCGAGCCGCGGCTTCGATGACCGTGACCTGGATGCCGAGCTTCGCGATCTCGAGAGCGGTGACGAGACCGCCGATTCCCGCGCCGACCACAACGATGCGGCGGCCGGCCGCCCGCTCGTGCAGCTCGGCGAGGTCGTAGGCGGCGTCGTCGGACTCGGACTCGCTCACAGCGAGTGGACCAGCTCGACGATGCGCGTGAGGACGGTCGGATCCGTCTCCGGGGGCACGCCGTGGCCGAGGTTCACGATGTGCGCGCGGGCCGCGCGGCCCGACTCGACGACGTCACGCACGTGCTGCTCGAGCACGGGCCACGGCGCCTGCAGCATGGCCGGGTCGATGTTCCCCTGCAGGGTCGTGTCGGGGCCGACGATCGACGCGGCCTCGTCGAGCGGCATACGCCAGTCGACGCCCACGGCATCCGCCACGCCGCCGAGGCGCATATCGGCGAGGAACGGCCCGGTTCCGACTCCGAAGTGGATCCGCGGCACCTCCGTCACGGCGCTGAGCACGGCCGTCGAGTGGGGCGCCACAAACTCTCGGTAGTCGGCGGGCGAAAGCGATCCGGCCCACGAGTCGAAAAGCTGCACGGCCGACGCCCCGGCGCCGATCTGCACGCCGAGGAACGCCGACGAGATCTCGGCGAGCCAGCCCGCGAGCCGGTGCCAGGCATCAGGGTCGGCGTGCATCATGGCGCGAGCGCGCATGTGCTCCTTCGACGGGCCGCCCTCGACGAGATACGCGGCGAGCGTGAACGGCGCCCCCGCGAAGCCGACGAGCGGGATGTCCTGCGGGTTCAGCTCGTTCGTCGTCAGCCGCACGGCCTCGCGGATCGGCTCGGCGCGCTCGGCGATCTCCGAGGCCGGGATGCTCGTCACGCGCGCGACGTCGTCGGCCGTCCGCACGGGATCCGCGAACACGGGCCCGCGGCCCGGCGCGATCTCGACCTCGACGCCCGCCAGCTTCAGCGGCACGACGATGTCGCTGAAGAACACCGCCGCGTCGACGCCGTGGCGGCGCACGGGCTGCAGGGTGATCTCCGCCGCCGTCTCGGGCTGCAGGCACGCGTCGAGCATCTTCGTGCCGACCCGCAGCTCGCGGTACTCGGGGAGCGACCGGCCGGCCTGTCGCATGAACCAGACCGGGGCGGTGGCGGGGCGCACGCCACGGAGCGCGGAGACAAGCGGAGCGTCGGTGAGAGCCATGCGCCCATCATCCCACCCCGACCCGAGAGGGCCGTGTCCGGGAACGAGTCGCTATCGCTCGTCGGCGAGGGCCCGCTCCGGAAGGCGGTTCGGCTCGTCCGGAGCGTCGTCGTCTCCGGACAGCCACCGCAGCCACTGCGCCGACGGATCCGGCTCGAGAACGAGCGCCCGCACGAGCAGGGTGAGAGGCACCGCGAGGATCGCCCCGAGCGGGCCGATCACGAACGTCCAGAACACGACCGAGAAGAAGCTCAGCGTGAGGGTGAGGCCGACGGCGTCGCTGACGAACTTCGGCTGGATGAGCACCTGCAGGGTGACGTTTGCGACGATGTACACCGCGACGACGAGGAGGGCCGTGACCCAGTCGTTCGTCACCAGAGCGAGGACGGCGGGCGGCACGAGTCCGAGCACGAAGCCGATATTGGGCACGAAGTTCGTGACGAAGGACAGAATCGCCCAGACGATCGGCGCGGGCACGTCGAGCAGGTACAGCGCGATGCCGTCGATGACCGCGACGATGAGGCCGAACGACGCGTTGACGACGAAGTAGCGGCGCACGCCCGCGCAGTAGGCGCGCATACTGTCGAGCACGGGACGGATCCGCGCCCCGAAGGCGAGCTCCGCGCGCGCATACCGCGCCGAGTCCACGCCCATGAAAATGACGTACGCGAGAACGAAGAAGAACGCCATGACGACGCCCATCGCGCTGCTCGAGAACGACGTCACCGCGCCGATCAGGTTCGACGCGCTGAAGAGCGACGTCACCTGATCGCTGAACGCCGCACTGACGCCGAGGTCTTCGAGCAGGGTGTAGACATCCTGCGTCATGCGCGTGAGATCGGGCACGAGGTCCGACACGAGCCGGATGAACTCCATGATCGCGAAGGTGAGCAGCAGGGCGAGCACGGCGAGGACGATGTAGGCGAGCAGGACCACCCCCGTCGTGCCGACCCAGCGCGGCGCACCGGCGCGCACGATGGCCGGGCCGATCGGATAGCAGATGATGACGATCACGGCGGCGAGCGCGAGAGGCCCGAAGATGTCGCGGGCGAGCCACAGCCCGAGCAGCACGACGAAGGCTGCGGCGAGGGTCACCAGGACCCGCATCGCGGGAGGAACGGCGGCGAATCGGCGGGGTGCGCGATCGGAGCTCATCGGGCCAATCTATGCCGGATCACGCCGGCCCGGCGAGAGGACGCCCCGGGCGGATCCGATGAGTAAGGGTGCCCTTCATTCTCTGGAATCATTCAGAACAAGCTTCGACGGCCTGTAGAATGCTTGATCGTGCTGCTGTGTGTGTCCGCAAGTCATAAGACGGCGCCGTTCGAGCTCCTCGAACGGCTGAGCATGCACGCCGAGCCGCTGTCCCCCCTCATCTCCGAAGTCGGCACCGAGATCGCGGGCGCCGTGGTCCTCTCCACGTGCAATCGCTTCGAGGCGTACCTCGACATCGATCTCCCGGCCGACACCGGGCACGACGCCGCCCTTGCGGCAACCCGCGACGCCCTGGAACGCGCGACGAGCGTGGAGCGCGGCGAGCTGTCCGGCGCCTACGAGGTCAAGAAGGGCATGCGTGTCGCCGAGCACCTCTTCTCCGTCGCCTCCGGACTCGAGTCGGTCGTCGTCGGCGAGGGTGAGATCGGCGGGCAGGTGCGGCGTGCGCTCGACGAGGCCCGCGCGCATGGGACGACCACGAGCGAGCTCGAGCGCCTCTTCCAGCGCGCCACCGAAACGCAGAAGAGCGTCAAGAACACGACGGCGCTCGGCCGCGCCGGGCGCTCCCTCGTGCGCCTCGCCCTCGATCTCGCCGACAGCCGCATCGCCGACTGGCGCGACATCGACGTGCTCCTCGTCGGCACGGGCGCTTACGCCGCCGCGACCCTCGCCGCACTCCGCGACCACGGCGTCGCCTCCGTCACGGTTCACTCGCCGTCCGGCCGCCAGCAGTTCGCCGCGAAGCACGGTCTCGCGCAGGTCTCACACGACGACTTCGCCGCGGCAGCCGCGAACGCCGACATGATCATCACCTGCACCTCGCAGGAAGAGCCCGTGCTCCGTGCCGACACCCTCCGCGCCGGCGGCTTCGACGGCCGGGCCTTCGTCGTCGACCTCGGTCTCCCCCGCAACGTCGACCCGGACGTCGGTGACATCGAGGGCATCACGCTGCTCGACCTCGAGACCATCCGCCTCCACGCCCCGCTCGAGGAGCTGCAGGCATCCGACGCCGCGCGCGAGATCGTGCGCGACGCCGCCGCGAAGTTCGCACAGGCCGGTCGACAGCAGACGGCGCAGCCCGCCGTCGTCGCCCTCCGCACGCACGTCTTCGAGGTGCTCGAGCGCGAACTCGGCCGCGGCAAGAACCGCGAGAACGCCGAGCAGATCGAGCAGGCGCTTCGTCACTTCACCGGCATGCTGCTGCACGCCCCGACGGTGCGAGCGCAGGAGGCCGCCGTCGAGGGGCGCGCCGACGAGGTGTTCGACGCGATTCAGACCCTCTTCGGCATCGACGCCCGCCCGCAGTTCTCCTCGGCCGCCCCGCCGGCCGAGTGCCCCATGAGCGACGAGCACCTGGCGAGCTGACGAGCCTCAGAAGTCGTTCGGCTCCCAGCCGCGACGCACCGGCTGCCGCACCGGATCCTTCGAGCGGTACACGATATACGGGCGCGTCAGATAGCCGACAGGCACCGTGAAGACGTGCACGAGGCGCGTGAACGGCCAGATCGCGAACAGCAGGATCGCCGTCAGCACGTGGATCTGGAACCCCAGCGGGGCCGCCGCCATGAGCGCGATGTCTGGCTGGAGCATCCAGAACTGCCGGAACCAGACCGAGATGCCCTCACGATAGTCATAGTGGCCGAGCGCGCTCTCGAAGATCGTCGAGTACGTTCCCGCGAGGATCACGACCGCGAGCATCAGGTACATGAGCTTGTCGAGCTTCGTCGTGGCGCCGAACACCCGGGCGTTCGTGCGGCGCCGGAAGATGAGGATCGCGAGCCCGCCGATCACGGCCGCCGCGGCGCCCGTGCCGATCGTGATCGCCATGAAGTGGTACATGCCGTCGGTGATCCCGACCGCCTCGGTCCAGGACTTCGGGATTCCGAGTCCCACGACGTGTCCGACGAAGACGAACACGATGCCGTAGTGGAACAGCGGCGACCCGATCCGCAGCAGCTTCGATTCGTAGATCTGGCTCGACCGCGTCGTCCATCCGAACTTGTCGTATCGATACCGCCAGATGTGGCCGAGCACGAACGCGGCGAGCGCGAGATACGGGATGATGAGCCACAGCAGCACGTCGAGCGGCGAGCCGTTCATTGCGGTCGTCCTTTCAGCGGAGCGCGCGTGAGCGAGTCGATCGGGAAGAAGGCGCGGCCGGGTGTTCCGGCGGGGGCGGATCCGGTCGCGTACGGGGTCATGTCCATCGGCGGCATGTCCTCGGCCCCGTCGGTGAGACCCACCTCCTCCTCCGCGGGCCCCTCGGCGGCGAGCCGGGCGATGGCCGCTCGATCGTCACCGTCGAGCGGCGGAAGCGTGCGGCACACCGCCGCGACGGCGCCCTGCCAGGGCGATTCGGCCTCCTGCAGGTGCAGACGCAGCAGTTCGAGGCCCGCGCGGTGGGCCAGGAGGATCCCGCGCGCCCCGTCGACGCTATGCGCCGCGCCGAACTCCAGCACATAGGCGAGGTGATCGGGCAGCTCGTCGTCGCTGACCTCGAGGCCCTCGTCGCGGTAGCGCTGCTTGACCTCCAGCAGCGCCATGCCGCGGCGGCGCGTGTCGCCGTTGGCGAAGTAGGTCAGGTACAGGCAGCCACGACGGCGCGTGTCGAAAGTCTCGACGTACTCGGCGCGCACCTCGTACGGATCCCGCGCGGTCAGCGCGCGGATCACTCCGCGCAGCTCCTCGCGCACCGGGTCGGGCAGGGTTCGCGCGAGCGCATCGAGCGACGGCAGCGCCCCGTACGCCCCCTCGTCCGGATACTGTAGCAGCCACGAGGCGACGAGCCAGGCGGCGCGCGTCTGCTCGTCGTCGAGTACCGGATCCGCCTGTTCGGCGGAGGTGCGGCCGAGCAGGCCCCCGATCATCTCGCGCAGCGCCATCGTCACGCCGTCCGCGGCTCGGGGAACATGCCCTTCGGCGTATCCCGACCGTTCCAGTTCAGCAGATTGACACGCCCCTTGAGGTGGCCGTCGTCCGCGAGCTTCTGCCCATTCGACTGTGCGCCGGGAACGTCCTCCATGCCCGGGCCGCCGTCGAAGTTGAGCGGGCAGTCGGTGCCGATCGCCTCGAGATCGTGCGCCGACTCGGAGTGCCCCGCGGGGATCACGTACCGGTCGTCGTACTTCGCGAGCGCGAGCAGGCGGTACATCTCGTCCATCTCCTCGGGCTCCATGCCGACCGAGAGGGGCATCGACTCGTCGCCCGGCTTCCCGAGGTTGATGTCGCGCATGTACGAGCGCATGCCCGCCATCTTCTTGAGCACATCGGCGACGAGGTCGACGTCGCCCGCCGTGAAGAGATTCGCGAGATAGCCGAGCGGAATCCGAAGCTCGTCGATCGCCGCGAACAGGTTCACGGCGTCCTCGGCGTCGTAGCCCGTGTCCTTGACGACGTCGACGACGGGCGACAGCGGCGGGATGTACCAGACCATCGGCATCGTGCGGTACTCGGGGTGCAGCGGCAGCGCCACCTCGTACTCCTTGATGAGCTTGTACACGGGCGAACGCTGCGCCGCCATGATCCAGTCGTGCGAGATGCCCGCCTGCTCCGCAGCCTGCATGACCTCCGGATCATGAGGATCCAGGATCACGCTCTTCTGGGCCTCGTAGAGCTCATGCTCATCCGTCACGGACGCCGCCTCGGTGACGCGATCGGCGTCGTAGAGCACGAGGCCGATGTAACGCAGGCGGCCGACGCACGTCTCGGCGCACACCGTCGGATCCCCGTTCTCGATGCGCGGATAGCAGAACGTGCACTTCTCGGCCTTGCCGGTCTTGTGATTGAAGTAGATCTTCTTGTACGGGCAGCCCGAGACGCACATGCGCCAGCCCCGGCAGCGCTCCTGGTCGACGAGGACGATCCCGTCCTCCTCGCGCTTGTAGATCGCTCCCGACGGGCACGAGGCGGCGCAGGACGGGTTCAGGCAGTGCTCGCAGATGCGCGGCAGATAGAACATGAAGGTGCTCTCGAACTCGAGCTTCACCTTGTCCTCGATGCCCTTCAGCATCGGGTCCTTGTCTTTGTGGGCGTAGGTGCCGCCGAGGTCGTCGTCCCAATTGCCCGACCACTTCACCTGCATGTCCTCGCCCGTGAGGAGCGACTTCGGCTTGGCCGTGGGGATGTGCTGCTGCTCGGGCGCCGACAGGAGGTTGTCGTAGTCGTACGTCCAGGGCTCGTAGTAGTCCTCGATCTCGGGCAGCTTAGGGTTCGAGAAGATCGACGCGAGCTTCTTGAGCTTGCCGCCGTCGCGCAGCTTGAGCCGCCCCGATCGCGAGAGCGCCCACCCACCGCGCCACTTGTCCTGGTCCTCGTACCCCCGCGGATACCCCTGCCCGGGCCGCGTCTCGACGTTGTTGAACCACACGTATTCGGTGCCCTTGCGGTTCGTCCATGCCTGCTTGCAGGTCACGGAGCATGTGTGGCATCCGATGCACTTGTCGAGGTTCATGACCATCGACATCTGCGCCATCACTCGCATCGTTCGACTCCCCTCAGTACTCGACGTCCTGGTTCGTGCGACGGCGGATCACCGTCACCTCGTCACGCTGGTTTCCCGTCGGTCCGTAGTAGTTGAACGCGAACGAGAGCTGGCCGTAGCCGCCCACCAGGTGCGTGGGCTTGATCATGATGCGCGTGAGCGAATTGTGGATCCCGCCGCGTTTGCCGCTCGTCTCAGACAGCGGCACGTTCGCGGTGCGCTCCTGCGCGTGGTGCATGAATGCCGTTCCCTTCGGCATCCGATGCGACACGATCGCGCGCGCCGCGACGACGCCGTTTCGGTTGACGGCCTCGATCCAGTCGTTGTCGGCGATACCGACGGCCTCGGCATCTTCGACGCTCATCCAGATGGTCTGGCCACCGCGGCCGAGCGCCATCATGAAGAAGTTCTCCTGATACATCGAGTGGATCGCCCACTTGTTGTGCGGCGTCAGATAGCGCACCGAGATCGTCGTGCCGTCGGTGTCACCGACCTTCCGCTCGCCGAACAGGGCGTTCATGTCGAGCGGCGGGCGGAACGCCGGAAGCATGTCGCCCATCTCGAGGAACCAGTCGTGGTCGACGTAGAAGTGGTAGCGCCCCGTCAGCGTGTGCCACGGCTTCAGCCGCTCCACGTTGATCGTGAAGGGCGAGTAGCGGCGGCCGCCCGTCTCGGATCCGCTCCACTCGGGCGAGGTGATGACGGGCACGGGCGCCGCCTTGGCGTCCTCGAACGACACCTGCTTGCCCTCGTGCTCGGCCGAGAGATCGGCGAGTTTCACGCCCGTACGCTTCTCGAGAGTATGGAAGCCCTCGGTCGCCATCATCCCGTTCGTCGTACCCGACAGCCCGAGGATGTAGTCGGCCGCCTGGCGGTCGGTCTCGAGCTTGGGCTGCCCCGCGCCCACGCCCGTCCGCACGACCCCGTTGAGCCGTCGGAGGCGCTCGACGTGGTGATGCACGTCGTAGGGGATGCCCCTCGTCGTCATGCCCGCCTTCTCGAGCAACGGGCCGATCGAGGTGAACTTCTCGTGGATCTTCGTATAGTCACGCTCGACCTCGACGAGCTTCGGCATCGTCACGCCGGGCACGGGCTCGCACTCGCCGAGCTTCCAGTCGAGCACCCGGCCGTGCGGGGTGTTCACCTCGTCAGGCGTGTCGTGCTGAAGCGGGAAGGCGACGACGTCGGTGCGGGTTCCGAGATGCGTCTCGGCCAGCTCGGAGAAGCGCTCCGCGATCGTGCGCCAGGTCTCCCAGTCGGTGCGCGACTGCCACGGGGTCGAGATCGCCGGATTGAAGGTGTTGACGAACGGGTGCATATCGGTCGTCGAGAGATCGTGCTTCTCGTACCAGGTGGCGGCGGGCAGCACGACGTCGCTGTGCAGCGTCGTCGACGTCATGCGGAAGTCGAGGGTGAGAAGGAGGTCGATCTTGCCCGTCTTGCCCTTCTCACGCCAGCGCACATCGCGCGGGCGGAGGTGCTCGGGCGTCTCGTCGGCCGACACCGTGTTGTCGACCCCGAGAAGGTGCTTGAGGAAGTACTGCTCGCCCTTCGCGCTGGAACCGAGCGTGTTCGCCCGCCACATGGCCCAGATCCGCGGATGGTTCCCGTCGGCATCCGGATCCTCGACCGCGAAGTTGATCTCCTCGCTCTTGAGCTTCTCGACGAGGTAGTCGCTCGCGCCCTTCCCCTCAGCTCTCGCCTCGTCGACGATGTCGAGCGGATTGCGATCGAACGAGGGATAGAACGGCTGCCAGCCGAGTCGCGTCGCCTGTGCGACGGCGTCGGCCGTCGCCATCCCCGCGAACTTCCCCTTCCCGGCGCGGGCGGCGAGTGTGTCGGCACCGAACTGGTCGTAGCGCCACTGGTCGGTGTGCATGTACCAGTAGGTCGTCTGCGTCTGCTGCCGGGGCGGGCGCGACCAGTCGAGCGCGTTCGCCAGGTGCAGCCATCCGGTGAAGGGCCGGATCTTCTCCTGACCGACGTAGTGCGCCCAGCCGCCGCCGTTGACCCCCTGCGTCCCACACAGCGTCGTGAGGGTGAGGAACGTGCGGTACGTCTGATCGGAGTGGAACCAGTGATTCGTTCCTGCGCCCATGATGATCATCGAGCGCCCCTGCGAGTCGCGCGCGTTCGCCGCGAACTCTCGGGCGATGCGCGCCGCGGCCTGGCCGGGAACGCCCGTGATGCGCTCCTGCCACGCGGGTGTGCACGGCACCTCGGCGTCGTCGAGCCCCGTCGGCCACTCGCCGGGAAGGCCGGCGCGACCCACCCCGTACTCGGCGAGCAGCAGGTCGAACACTGTCGTCACGCGCGTGCCGCCGATCGTACGGTACGGCACCCCGCGGCGGATCGTGTCGATCTCCCCCTGCGCGGCCGTGTCGAATCGCGGCAGCTCGATCTCGACGACGCCCTCCGCCCCCTCGAGAAGCGACAGGCGCGGCTCGATGTCACCCAGATCGAGGTTCCAGCGCCCCTCGCCGTCCTTCGCGTAACGATGACCGAGTGTGCCGTTCGGCACGGCGACGGAGTCGGTGGTCTCGTCCCAGAGAACGGGTTTCCACTGCGCGTGCTCCGTGTCGCTCTCCTCGCTCGCGCCGGCAGGAAGATCGCTCGCGACGACGAACTTGCCGGGGACGACGGATCCGTCTTCCCGCTCCTCGAGACGGATCACGAACGGCAGATCCGTGTACCGGCGCACGTACCGATCGAAGTACTCGGTCGTGGAGTCGACGAAGAACTCCTTGAGGATCGTGTGCCCCATCGCCATCGCGAGCGCGCCGTCGGTTCCCGACGCGGGTGCGAGCCACTCGTCCGCGAACTTGACGTTCTCGGCGTAGTCGGGGGCGACCGCGATGACCTTCTGACCGCGGTATCGCGCCTCGGCCATCCAGTGCGCGTCGGGCGTGCGGGTGAGGGGGATGTTGGATCCCCACATCATCAGATACGACGAGTTGAACCAGTCGCCCGACTCGGGCACATCGGTCTGGTCACCGAAGACCTGCGGGCTCGACGGCGGAAGATCGGCGTACCAGTCGTAGAACGACAGCATGGATCCGCCGATGAGCTGGTGGAATCGGGCACCCGATGAGAACGACACGGGGCTCATGGCCGGGATCGGCGAGAAGCCGGTCGCGCGGTCCGGACCGATCTCCTTGACGGTGTAGACGTACGCGGCGGCGACGATCTCGACCGCCTCATCCCACGTCGCGCGCACGAGCCCGCCCTTGCCGCGCTTCGCCTTGTACTCGGCCGCCCGCTCGGGATCCTCGACGATCGACTTCCACGCGAGCACAGGATCGCCATGCTGCCGCTTCGCCTCCCGGAACAGGCGGATCAGCGCTCCGCGCACGTAGGGGTAGCGCACGCGCGTCGGCGAGTACGTGTACCAGGAGAACGAGGCTCCGCGCGGGCAGCCGCGGGGCTCGTACTCGGGCATATCAGGGCCGGCCGAGGGGTAGTCCGTCGCCTGGGACTCCCAGGTGATCAGGCCGTCCTTCACGTAGACCTGCCACGAGCACGATCCCGTGCAGTTGACGCCGTGGGTCGAACGGACGACCTTGTCGTGCGCCCACCTCGAGCGATAGAACGAGTCGCCCTGGCGACCGCCCTTGTGGTGGATCTCGCGCTTGTCCTCCGACACATCCGCCGCGCGCGAGAAGATGCGCCGCGTGCCGATCAGTGCGTCCATGAGGGCGTTGTCGGTGCCGCCCTTCTTCGCCGCTGCGGGTCGGTCGTCGATCGACGTCATGCGTCAAGCCCCCTTCGTCGGTGCGGTTGCGCGAGCTCTCCCGACGTACAGGGCGATCACGAGCGCGATCGCCGTGCAGACGGCGAGGAAGACGATGCCGAGCGTGTAGCTCTCGAGTTCGGTCCACATCCAGCCGAGGAGCAGCGGCGGCACGAAGCCGCCGAGACCGCCGGCGGCTCCGACGAAGCCCGTGATCGACCCGACCATGCTGGGCTCGCTCGTCTGCGCGATGAGCGCGAACGTCGCCCCGGATCCGGCGCCGAGCCCGACCGCCATGAGCAGGAAGCACGCGGTCCCGAGGGGCATGAGCGGCGGGTCGAAGGCGAGGACGATCGCGGCCACGAGCACGAGGCCCGACGACGAGACGAGCGCACGGGCGGCCCCCATCTTGTCCGAGAGGAACCCGCCGATCGGGCGCATGACGACGGCGGCGATCACGAAGCCCGCCATGCGCAGCGATGCGTCAGCGCCGTCGAGCCCGTAGGCGTTGACGAGGTAGGTCGGGATGTAGACCGAGAACGCGACATAGCCGCCGAACGACAGCGCGTAGAGATAGCAGGCCTGCCACGTGAGCGAGACGCTCGCGGTCTGCAGCAGCTGATGGCCGATGTCCTTCTTCTGCGGCTCCCACCCCGGGGCGTTCTTCATGAGCAGCAGAGCGAGGATCGCGTAGACGGCGAGGGCGACGGCCGTGATGACGAACGGCAGCAGATCGCCCTGCTCGAACAGCGGAACCGTCGTGAACGCCGCGATCGCCGTGCCGCCCATGCCGACGCCGTAGACGCCGATGGCCGTGCCGCGCGACTTCGGCGGGAACCACGAGTTCACGTATGGCACGCCGACCGCGAAGCTCGTGCCGGCGACGCCCAGGAAGAAGCCGCCGATCACGAGAGTCACGAAGCTGTGCTGGCCGATGAAGCCGATGAACAGCAACGGCACGATCGTGAGGAGCGAGATCGTCGGCATCATCAGGCGTCCACCGAAGCGATCCGTCAGGGCGCCGACGAGGATTCGCCCGATGGATCCGATGAGCACCGGCACCGCGACGAGAAACGCCGCGTCCTCCGCGAGCCCCTGCTCTACGAACACGGGCCCGAGTGGGCTGAGCAGCGACCACGCCCAGAAGTTCACGGCGAAGCCGAGCGTGGCCATCACCAGGGCGAGCGTGCGCTGTCCCCCCGTCGGTTCGACAGCGCGGTCCGGTGCACGAGAACTCATGGCGACTCCAGAGATCTTGCGGCGCCACCCCCACGACGGCGCCCGTCCCGCGACACTCTGGCAGAGAATCGCTTCGCGCAACAGGGCTCGCACGGAAAGTTCATCTACGCGTGTCGCCGGTTCTGCGAGGCCGCCGCACCGCGCCGCGCGGCCGTACGCTGGCGTACATGGCGACCCTCGCGATCCTTCTCACCGGCGGGCGCTCGCGCCGCATGGGCGGCACACACAAGCCCGCGATGCGGATCGGCGCAGAGAGCATGATCGACCGCGTCGCGCGGACGGTCCGGGGCGCGGATCCCGCGGCGCGGCTCGTCGTCGCCGGCTCGGCGGAGGGCGTCACGGGCACGCACGCCGTCGAGGTCGTCCGGGAGGATCCGCCGTTCTCCGGCCCGCTCGCAGGTCTCGCGGCGGGCGTCAGGGCCGCCGCCCCGGATCCGGACCGCATCGTCGTCGTCCTCGGAGGGGACATGCCGTTCGTGAGCCCAGATCTCATCTCGCGGCTGATCGACGAGGTGCTCGGCGGGGCGGAGGCGGCCGGGTGCCATGACGCGACGGGGCACCTGCAGTACCTGTGCACGGCGTGGCGCGACGAGGCGCTGCGCGCGCGACTCTCCGCGCTCGAACCCGTCGAGAACCGACCGCTGCGCGCCCTCTACGACGGGGTCGACGTGAGGATCGTCGACGCAGACGGCGACGAAGTGCGCGATATCGACACTCCGGACGACTACGCGCGCTCCCTCGTCACCTCAGACGGCCGCGCGATCCCGACGGCGCTCGTCGATGCCGCCCTCGCAACCGGGCGACTCACCGCCGACGACCTCGTCGCCGTGCTCGATGCGGCGCGGGCGGTCAAGCACGCGGGGTCCGACGCCAATCCGGTCGTCGCCGCTTTCCTCGCGGGTACTCTGCCGGATCCGACCCGGTCGGCGCTCGACGCGATCGTCGCGATCGCGCGCGACGCGGACGCGTAAGTTCGATCCCGGGTCCGATCCTCGGCGGATGATCGCGCACGACGGGTGCGGATCCCCACCCCCACCACGGGTCGTTCCTCCGACCTCGCGGTCAGGCCTCGACGCCCAGCAGATGGAGCGCACGGGCGACCGCCTCCGCCGGCTCTCCCGCCGCGCCATCACGCAGCAGACGCCCCGCCAGGAGCATCGCGACCGGGCCGGCGGGGCGCGCGATGCACTCGGAGGCACGCCCTGCGGCGAGGAGGATCCGTTCGATATCCCCCTCGCTCAGCTCGGCGGCCCCACTGCGCGCGGCTGCCCGCCCCGCCCATGCCCGCGCCGCCACCACTCGACCCGTGTCGTATGTGTGCCCCACGCGGCCACGCTAGCGAGTCCGACGAGATGACAGGGGTCCGACGTCCGGCGGTCCGGTCACTCCGTCGGCACCGCGACGATCGGATCCGTCGTCGGCGCGCCCGTCGGAGATCCGCCGGCCCGCTCGATCGTCACCGCAACCACGTCGCCCGGCGTGAGGGCCCCGTCCAGGAGGACGGGCGCGTCGGCACCGCCATCGAAGACACCCGCAGACACGGGCGCGTCCTCCCGCACGAACCAGAGTTCGTACTGACGACCGTCCTCAAGGGGCGGCACATCGTCCGCGATGACGACCGCCTCACGGACGTCATGTGACCAGTGAATCTCGAAGATCCCGCCCTCGGCCAGCGCCTCCGTCACCGTGCGCGTGTCGTCGGCGACCTCGATGCGCTCGAGCGCCACCACTGCGTCGGGACGGTTGAGGATCTGCAGAGCCACGATTCCCCCGACGCCGACGGCGGCGATCAGTACGGCAGATGCGGCGAGCGCGAGGACGCGTCGGCGAAGACGCCCGCGCCTCGGCGCTCCCGCAATGCTGCTCACGCTGCGACCGTCGGAAGGTGCGGCGGGGTGTTCCTCCTCGGGCTCGTCCGCCGCCGTCGGCTGCGCGATTCGCGCGAGAAGCTCGTCGCGGATGCCCGGCGGGGGCGCGACCTCAGGGGTCGCCTCCGCGAGAGCGGCGGCAATCTCCTCGTCGCGCGAGACACGATCGCGCAGCTCGGGATGGGCCACGAGCTCCGCTTCCAGCGCTTGCTCGTCCTCCGGGCTGAGCGCGTGGAGCGCACGGCCGGCGAGCAGCTCGTCCAGACGCCTCTCGTTCATGCCATGGCCCCCATCGTCGTCCTCAGCCGCGACAACCCGTCGCGCATTCTCGTCTTCACTGTGCCCAAGGGCGCTCCTGTGAGCGCGGCGATCTCCCGCTGCGAATAACCGCCGTAGTAAGACAGCGTCAGCGCCTCCCTCTGGTTCTCGGGCAGCTGCCCGAGGGCCTCGACCACCCGGCGTCCCTCGAGACGAAGCTCCACGTCCTCAGCGACTCCGTCGAACGCCACGCCGATGTCGCGGATCCCGGCGCGCACGTCTCGATCCACCCCTGCCTGCGAGGATCTCACTCGGTCCACGGCCCGACGATGGGTAATCGTCAGAACCCAAGACCTTCCCTGCCCTTTCTTCGGAGAGAACTGCGAAGCGGATTGCCAGATCTCGAGGAAAACCTCCTGCAGCACCTCCTCGCTCTGCGCGCGATCTACGAGCACGCGCAGGATCAGACCGAACATGCGCGGCGAAAGGAGGTCGTAGAGCCGGCCGAACGCGTTCTGATCGCCGTCAGCGATCTGGAGCAGGATCCGGTCGATGTCGTCAGGGCGTTCGCCGAGTTGCTCGTCCACGTCCAGACCGTCGATCACCATGACCACAAGCATGCCTCAACCTCTCGCATGACGCGTCCCGGAGTTTTTTCGAGAACATCCCATCCGATGCCGCACCCGTTCCGAATACCTCGTGAAAGCACCCAGATGCTTCGCCGCAGGCAAGCGTCAGATCAAGAGGAGAAGGCAATGATCACGAAGAAGTCCACACTCACCGGCATGGCGGTTCTCTCGCTCGTCGCGCTCGCCGGCCTGACCGGCTGCACCAGCGACGCGGCGCCCGAGGAAGAAGAGTCGACCGCCCCCTCTGCCGAGCAGAGCGCTCCAGCCGAGACGCAGGACGATGACATGGACAGCGACATGGCGGACCCCGCCGCGAACCTCGTCGGCCCGGGCTGCTCCGACTACGCCGACGCTGTTCCCGACGGCGCCGGCTCCATCGAGGGTATGTCCGCAGACCCCGTCGCGGTCGCCGCGTCGAACAACCCGCTGCTGACCACTCTCGTCTCCGCGGTCTCCGGCGAGCTGAACCCGGACGTCGATCTCGTCGACACGCTCAACGGCGACGAGTTCACCGTGTTCGCCCCGGTCGACGACGCATTCGGGCAGATCGACCAGGAGACAATCGACACCCTCAGCACGGATGCGGATCTGCTCACGTCGATCCTGACTTATCACGTGGTCCCGGGGCAGATTGCCCCGAGCGACATCGCGGGCTCCCACACAACGGTCGAGGGCTCTGACGTCGAGGTCACGGGCTCGGGCGACGCGATCATGGTCGACGACGCGAACGTGATCTGCGGCGGCGTCCAGACCGCGAACGCGACGGTCTACCTCGTCGACGCGGTGCTGATGCCGGGGGCGTAATACCAAACGGCCGAGAGAAGCAGGCCGCGCCCGCGGACGTCACCGGACGTCCGCGGGCGCGGCCGCGCGGGCGAGTCCGATGCCGTCGGCCTTCCCGAGTGCTTCCACGCCCTCTTTCGCGTCGCGATGGGCGAAAAGCCACTCGGGACCAGGCAGACTCGTCCCATGAGCGAGATCGACTCCTTCCTCGCCCGCGTCACACCGGCGAAGCGGCGGCGCGACGCCGAGACGCTCCTGCCGCTCATGGCGGAGGTGACAGGTGAGGATCCGGTGCTGACGGGGACGACCATCGGCTTCGGCAGCTACCACTACCGGTATGCGTCGGGGCGCGAGGGGGACGCGGCCGCCGCGGGATTCGCCCCGCGGAAGGCCGCAACGACGATCTACCTGATGGACGGTGTCGGCGCCCACGAAGAGGACCTCGCTCACCTCGGCCCGCACAAGACGGGCGTCGGCTGCCTCTACATCGCAGACCTCACCGAGTGCGATCTCGACGCACTGCGCCGGATCGTCGCCCGGTCGTATCGGACGCTGACGTCGGGGGTGTTCGGGCAGCGCGCTCGCGAGAGCAGCGAATGACCACGTCGACGGTCGCACCGCGATGTCCGATTTCCGCTCTCCTCCCGACGGCAGGGCAGCGAGAATGGGGGCATGAGACGACACCTGGTCACGGGCCCGACCCCCGTCGGTGCGCTGACGCTCTTCGCGGACGACGACGCGCTGGCAGGCGTCTACATGACGGATCATCGGCACCAGCCAGACGTCGCGACGTTCGGGCCGGCTTCTGACGACGACCCCTTCCTCCTCGACGTCGCTTTACAGCTCGCGGAGTACTTCGACGGGGACCGGACGACGTTCGACATCGCCATCGCGGCCCCGGGAACCCCCTTCCAGCAGTCGGTCTGGGATGCCCTGCGCGAGATCCCCTACGGAGAGACCTGGAGCTACCGGCGCCTCGCCGAGCACCTGGGACGCCCCGGCGCGAGCCGCGCCGTCGGCCTCGCGAACGGCCGGAACCCGGTGTCGATCGTCGTGCCGTGCCACCGCGTCATCGGCGCCGACGGCAGCCTGACCGGCTACGGCGGAGGCGTCGAGCGCAAGCGGTGGCTGCTCGCGCACGAGCGCGCGGCGGAGCCGGCTGCGCTGTTCTGAGGATCCGCGGCGGCGGGATCGGTTCACTCCTGAGAATCCGCGGATCCTCCCCCTCTCCGCATGAGGGTTACCGCTGCGGAGCTCACGCCTTGCGGAGGCACTCCGCCAGGTAGCCGTCGTGGATCATCGCGCGGTCGTCTCGGACGCGGCCGGCGGGGCCGCCCCGCGCACACGGCGCACGATCGCATCGACAACCGCCGCGACCGCGATCCCCAGCGCATAGAACACCAGGTCGGGCGCTGAGAACGTCGTGCCGAACACGAGCGTGAGCGGGCGGAAAGCGGCACCCCACAGCTCGGGCAGGCCCGTCAGCTGGAACAGTTCGACCCCGACGCACCAGATGAGCGCAACGGATCCTGCCGCCCACGACGGCCACCGCGGGACCACGAATGCCACGAGCAGGAAGATCAGCGCGGCATAGAGTGCGTCGCCCGTCGCGTCGCCGGCGAACCCGGCCGGCGCGAAGGCGTGCACCGACAGCCCTGCCGCGACGACGACGACGGCCGCGAGGGCGAGGATGAATCGGCGCATGGGGCCGAGGCTACGGGCACGCGGTCCGAGTTCTCGGAGAATCACGCGAATCTCGGACCCGGACGTCTCCGCCGAACGGAGAACTCGGCGACCGTCCGAGAACGCGGGCACAGCGACGACGAAGCGGGCGGATCCGTGTGGATCCGCCCGCCTCTCGCGTGTGCTTACGCCCCGCGGAGTCGCTCCGCCAGGTAGCCGTAGAGATTGTCGAGCGAGACGCGCTCCTGGCCCATCGTGTCGCGGTCGCGCACCGTGACCGCCTGGTCGTCGAGGCTGTCGAAGTCGACCGTGACGCAGAGCGGCGTGCCGATCTCGTCCTGGCGGCGGTAGCGGCGGCCGATTGCGCCGGCGTCGTCGAAGTCGACGTTCCAGGATCCGCGGAGGTCGTCGGCCACCTTGCGCGCGAGAGGCGAGAGCTTCTCGTTGCGGCTGAGCGGCAGCACGGCGATCTTCGTCGGCGCGAGGCGCGGGTCAAGCTTGAGCACGGTGCGGGTGTCGGTGCCGCCCTTCGCGTTCGGCACTTCCTCCTCGGTGTACGCGTCGACGAGGAACGCCATCATGGCGCGGGTGAGGCCGAACGACGGCTCGATCACATACGGCACATACTTCTCGCCCGAGGCCTGGTCGAAGAAGTGCAGATTGGCACCCGACTTCTCGATGTGGTTGTTCAGGTCGAAGTCGGTGCGGTTGGCGATGCCCATGAGCTCGCCCCAGCCCTTGCCCTGGAAACCGAAGTCGTACTCGACGTCGATCGTGCGGTCGGAGTAGTGGGCGCGCTCACCGTCGGGCACATCGAACTTCCGCATATTGTCGGGGTTCACACCGAGGTCAACGAACCAATTCCAGCACGCCTCGACCCAGTCGTCGAACCACTTCGGCGCGTCTTCGGGGGCCGTGAAGAACTCGATCTCCATCTGCTCGAACTCGCGCGTGCGGAAGATGAAGTTGCCGGGCGTGATCTCGTTGCGGAACGCCTTGCCGATCTGACCGATGCCGAACGGCGGCTTCTTGCGCGCCGCCGTGACGACGTTCGCGAAGTTTGTGAAGATGCCCTGCGCCGTCTCGGGGCGCAGATAGTGCAGGCCCGACTCGTCGTCGACGACGCCGAGGTAGCTCTTGACGAGCCCGGAGAACGACCGCGGCTCGGTCCACTTGCCGCGCGTGCCGCAGTCGGGGCAGGCGATGTCATCCAGGCCGTTCTCGGGCTCGCGGCCCTTCTTCTCCTGGAACGCCTCGATCAGGTGATCTTCACGGTGGCGCTTGTGGCACTGCAGGCACTCGACGAGCGGATCCTGGAACGTCGCGACGTGGCCGGAGGCCTCCCACACCTTGCTGGGGAGGATGATCGAGCTGTCGAGGCCGACCATGTCGCCGCGGCCGCGCACGAATGTCTGCCACCACTGGCGGCGGATGTTCTCTTTCAGCTCGGTGCCGAGGGGGCCGTAATCCCAGGCCGACCGGGATCCGCCGTAGATCTCGCCCGCTTGGAAGACGAATCCGCGGTGGCGGGCGAGGGCGATCACCTTGTCGAGGCGGGACTGTTCGGCCACGGTGGCTCCTATGGTCGTTCGGGGATTCTCACGCGGCCAGAGCGGCCTGCGCCGATGCATCAATCCTACTGGTGACGGCTGGGCGGGCGATCTCGCCTCCGAGCGCCGATCACGGTGCCCGGTCGGCCTCCCGGCCAGCGGTCGCGGCCCACTCGAGCCGCGCGCGGAGATCCGCTGCGTCTCGGAAGAAGAGCTCGGGCTTGTCGTTGCTTCCGCCCGGGGTGCCCGGTCGCCATAAGTTGAGCCTGGCACGGACGTCCGACACACGAACGGCCCCTGTCGGATGTCGGAGATCGATGCCAGCATGTCGACCATGCCTCAGCCAGCGTCTGCCGTCGGTCTCGTCTTCCGCCCCGACTCTCCGCCCGAAGATCTCCCCGCGGTCGCCCGCGAACTCGACGTCGCGGGCGTCAGCGAACTGTGGCTGTGGGAGGACTGCTTCTTCGAGGGCGGGTTGACGAGCGCCACCGCGGCGCTGCTCTCGTCGGAGCGATTGCGAATCGGCATCGGCCTGCTCCCCGTCCCGCTGCGCAACCCCGCCCTGGCCGCGATGGAGATCGCGACGATCGATCGTCTCGCCCCCGGCCGGTTCGTCGCTGGCTTCGGGCACGGCGTGCTCGACTGGATGGGGCAGGTGGGCGCGCGCGTCGCCTCGCCCCTCACACTCCTGCGCGAATACGTCACGGCGGTGCGTACGCTTCTCGCAGGGGAGACGGTCGACGTCGATGGCCGCTACGTGAAGCTCGCGAACGTCGCGCTCGACTGGCCGCCGGCGACAGTGCCCGAGATCACGATTGGCGCGACCCGGCCGAAGACTCTGCGGCTCGCGGGCGAGCTCGGCGACAGTGTCCTCCTCGACGACGCCAACGACGCACCGGCGGTGCGCGCGGCGCGGGCGATCGTCGACGAGGGACGCGAGGCGGCAGGCCGCCCCGGTCGCCCCCACGTTCGCGTGTTCACCGAAATCGATCCGCGCGGATCCGGCCTTGCAGAGCGACTGTCCGATCGCGTCGCTGAGCTCCGTGACGCGGGCGCGGACTCGGTCGCGATCCAAGCGCCGAAGGACGCGCCCGACCCCCGCGCTCTCCTCGACGCGCTGCCGCGTTGAGGAGATGACGCAGCCGGCCGCACCGCGGCGTCCGCGGGCCGAGGCGCGAGGTGGATCGGCGGTCTCCGGCGATCTCCTCGGGGATCCTGATCATCGTCACGCGACCAGGGCACGCCGCACGGATCTCTCCTTGGCGGAATACGACGGGTGTCGCCCTCGTTGGCTAGCCTCTGATGGTGAACGACGACGAGAATCCCCGTAGGAACCTCACGCGTCGCGCACCCGGTTGGGCGATCGTCGCCGCGCTCGCCTTCGCCGGCCTCAGCTCGGCGTTCATGTTCACCCTCGTCGTTCCGCTGCAGGCCGACCTGCCGCACCTTCTCGACGCGTCACGCGAGGAAACGAGCTGGGTCGTGACGATCACGCTCCTCGTGGCCGCCGTCGCGACCCCCATCTCGGGGCGCCTCGGCGATATGTACGGCAAGCGGCGCGTGATCCTGTTCCTGCTCGGTGCGCTGATCATCGGATCCCTCGTGGCAGCCGTCTCGGATTCGATCGTCGGCGTCATCATCGGACGAGGCCTGCAGGGGATCACGACGGGTGTCATCCCCTTGGGAATCGCGGTCATGCGCGATGTGCTCCCGCCCGCGCGCCTCGGCACGGCCGTCGCCTTCATGAGTGCCACGATGGGTGTCGGCGGTGCCCTCGGCATGCCCGTCGCCGCCTTCATCGCCGAGAACTACGACTGGCACGCTCTGTTCTGGATGTCACTCGCCCTCGGCGTCATCGGTCTCGCGGCGATCTGGCGCATCGTGCCGGAGGACACCCTCCTGTCCCCCGGCCGTCTCGACCTGCTCGGCGCGGTCGGTCTCGCGATCGGCCTCGCCGGACTCCTGCTGTACGTTTCGCAGGGCGCAGCCTGGGGATGGGGATCCCCCCTGTCGATCAGCTCGGTCACGATCGGCGTCGTCACCCTGTTGACGTGGGGGTACTACCAGTTGCGCGTCCGCGAACCCCTCGTCGACCTGCGGGTCGCGGCGCGACCGGCCGTCCTGATGACCAATCTCGCGGCGATCGGCATGGGGTTCGCCCTCTTCGGCTCGAACGTGTCGTTCCCGCAGCTGCTCGAGTTGCCTGTCGAGACGGGCTTCGGCTTCGGGCTCACGATGATGCAGGCCGCGCTCTGCATCATGCCCGCCGGCCTCATCATGATGGTGCTGTCCCCGCTGTCCGGCCAGCTCGAGCGCACTTTCGGGCCACGACGGCTGTTCACGATCGGGGCCGGATCGATCGTCGTCGCCTATGCATTCGTGCTTCTGTGGTCGAGCGAGGTGTGGCACATCGTCGTCGCCAACGGCCTCATCGGCGTGGGGATCGCCTTCTCCTTCGCAGCGATGCCGATGATCATCATGCGCTCCGTGCCGAACAACGAGACGGGTGTCTCGAACGGCCTCAACGCGCTCTTCCGCTCGGTCGGCACATCGAGCGCCTCGGCCGTGATGGGCGGCGTCCTCGCCGCGATGTCTGGTCCGGACCACCTGCCGACATCGGCTGCCTTCGCGACCTGCTTCTGGATCGCGATCGCGGCGGCCGTCGTGGCGACCACGCTGACCCTCTTCATCCCCCGTTCGACGCCCGGCGCCGATCGCTCCTCACTCCCCGCGGGATCCTGATCCCCGGGTCTCTCCGGCATACCCCCTCGGTCTCACCGCTCGCACCGGACCTCGTGCCGCGCGCCGGTGAGGGTCGCGCGCTGGTGAGGGTCGCCAATAATCGTCAATGCGAACGTCCCCACACTGACGTTTCCTGGCGACCCTCGCCTGGAGGGACACGTCAGGAGGGGCGCGTCAGGAGGAGCGCGTCAGGAGGTCTGCGTCTCGACGAACAGGTATCCGCGGTCGATGTCGAATCCTGCGATGCTGAGCCCGCGGTTCGTCAGAACCGCCATCTCGCGGCGCAGCGTCATCCGCCACTCGTGGGCCTCGTCGGGTGCTTCGGCGCGCATCTGCTCGACGTCTCGGGGGATCGCGAGCGTCTCGACGACCTGTTCCGGAGCCAGGGTCTTCGCGATGTCGGCGAGCGCCCACTTCACGTCGAGGCGGTCGCTCTCGTCGCCGGCGTCGCCGCCGCCGAAGATCCCGTACTGGTTCACCGCGTAGCCCGTCACGCGCGCGCCGAGCACCGTGAGGAAGAAGTGCGCGTTGCGCGCCACGAGCGGATCGAAAGTCCACGTCACGTTCCCGACGCCGCGCGAGAGCGCCCACTGGCGCTGGTGCTCCTTGAGCTCACGCCCCCAGCCCCGCCCGCGGAACTCCGGGAGCAGGGCCGTGATGTGCGAGTGCATCGACCGCGTCGACGGCTCGCCGAAGAACGCCACGGAGGCGCCGACCATGCGCCCGCCGTCGAAGAAGCCGACGGCGTAGTTGCCCGACTGCTGCAGGGCTCGCAGGGTGCCGGCGTCGACGACGCGCTCGGGCCCGCGGATCGCGTCGAGCACCCCCTGTGCCTCGAGAATCAGTTCGACGGTGTCCAGATCGCGGATCTCACGCATGCTCACCAGCGTAGGCCCCCGCGCGGCCCGAACGCGCCGGTGTCGGAGCGATTCGATGGGCACCGCGCCGGCGTCGGAGCCGTGGAGGGTGACGGCCGCGGATACCGGCGTGTCGTCCGCCCGAGCGGTATCCGTTCCGACATCGGCGCGGTGCCCCTGCGAACGCTCCGACGCTCGCGCGCCCGAACCGCTCACTCCTCGTCGCCGTAGACCTCCTGGGCGATGCGGAAGGCCGTGTTCGCGTCGGGCACGCCGCAGTAGATCGCCGACTGGAGGATGACCTCCTTGACCTCCTCGACGGTGAGCCCGTTGCGGATCGCGGCGCGCAGGTGCATCGCGAGCTCCTCGTGGTGGCCCCGCGCGATGAGCGCCGTGATCACGGCGACGGAACGCGCGCGGCGGTCGAGGCCGGGGCGCGTCCAGATCTCGCCCCACGCATAGCGCGAGATGAAGTCCTGGAACTCCTCGGTCAGCTCGGTCTGATTCGCCGTCGCCCGGTCGACGTGGGCATCGCTCAGCACCTCGCGGCGCACGACCATCCCGTTGTCGTACCGCTCACCGTCGGTGATTCCCTCGCCGCGCGGACGACTCATCGCGTGCTCCTCTCGAAGAAGGCCTGCAGCTCCGCCGCGACCTCGGTCGGCTTCTCGGCGGGCGCGAGATGCGCGGCCCCGTCGATCCCGACGAGCGAGGCGCCCGGAACGGCGTCTGCAATCTCCTCGGCGGCGGCTCGCGGCGTGACCTGATCCTCGACCCCGTACATGACCAGGAACGGCAGGGTCACGGATCCGAGCTGCTCGCGCACGTCGAATCCGGCGAGCGCCTCACAGCACAGGGCGTAGCCCTCGTCGTCTGCGTCGGACAGCGTGTGCAGCAGGCGCCCGGTGATGTCGGGGCGCGCGGCGATCGAGCCGGGAGCGAACCAGCGCTCGGCCGACGAACGGACGAGCACCGGCGTGCCCTGCGCCCGCACCTGGGCCGCACGCTCGTGCCAGGCCTCCGCCCCGTCGGCGAAGGCCGCCGCGGTGCAGATGGCCGCCGCGCCGCGGAGCAGATCGGAATGGCGGATCGCGAGAGCCTGCGTGACAGCGCCGCCGAGCGAGACGCCGGCCGCGAAGACCGGCTCACCGAAGGATCGCGCAGCCTCGGCGAGCGCGTCGGCGAGATCGTCGATCGTGAACGGAGCCTCCGGAGGGGCCGAGGCGCCGTGCCCCGGAAGGTCCCACGTGGCGACGCGGAAGGTGCGCGCCAGGATCGGGAGGACGTCCTCCCACAGCACGGCGCTCGCCGTCCCGAGGGAGGGGCCGAGGAGGAGAACGGGGCCGTCGTCTGAGCCCACAGCTTCGGTGACGGAGAGTTCGGGGATGGTCACGGTGCTCCTTCGAGTCGTGCGTGTCGGGGATCAGGCGGTGTCGGTGAAGAGTCCGGCCAGACCGACGTACTGGGCAGGATCCAGCAGCTCCGGATCCACGAGATCCCGGATATCCGCTCCCGCAGCGACCTGGGCGACGACCTCGGCGGCACGATCCTTGCCGAGCGCGACACCGAGCCGCTCGGAGACGATGAGGCCGCCGGTCGCGGCGAGGTTGCGGGCCACGGCGTCGCGGTCCACGCGGAGGCCCTCAGCGAGGTCGGCGGCATGGGCCGTCGCGCCGAGTGCGAGCCGCAGCAGCTCTCGCAGCGTGGACCATTCGGCGTGCCACGCACCATCGGGACGCTCGTCGGATGCCGCGGCCGAGGCGAGGTGCAGGGTCGCGGCGAGCTGCGGCGCGCGCAGGGCCGCCGAGCGCAGGAGCACGCTGCGCGCGGGGTTCTGCTTCTGCGGCATGGCGCTGGATCCACCGCCGGTCGGCTCAGCGAGCTCGCCGATCTCCGTACGGGAGGCGGTTGCGACGTCGGCCGCGAGCTTTCCGAGTGCGTCGGTCGCCTGGGTGAGGGCATCACCGAGCTCGGTGACCGGCCAGCGCTGCGTGTGCCAGGGCGCTTCGAGGTGCCGAAGGCCGACCGCATCGGCATACGCCCGGCGGACTCCCTGCACAACGACGCCAATTCTTGCGTCTGCGGTGCCCGAACCCGGCGTGTCGGCCGGTTCGACCGAATTCTGGCGTCGTTGTGCATCGGGGGATGCCCGCACCGTCTCAGCGAGCGCCGCCATGGTTCCGGCGGCTCCGCCGAGCTGGGCGGGGAGTTCGAGGTGGTCGATCCGGACCAGAGCGCGATCGATGGCGCGCCGCCAATTCGCGGCCCGCAGCCCGATCGTCGTCGGCACGGCGTGCTGCGTGAGGGTGCGGCCGGCCGCGACGAGGTCGCGATGCTCCGCCGCGAAGGCCCCGAGGGCGGCCGAGACGCGCGCCAGATCGGCGCGGATCCGTCCCACCGCCTCGCGGGCGACGATCATGAGCGACGTGTCGAGGATGTCCTGGCTCGTGGCGCCGCGATGGATCCACGGCCGCACCTCGTCGGGGGCGGCGGCCCGCAGCAGCGCCACGAGCGGGATCACCGGGTTGCCGCCTGCCACCGCGTCGCGCGCGAGGGCCGGAACATCGAGATCGATCGCGCGCAGCGGGGATCCCGAGACTCCCGCGGGCGCGACCCCCTCGGCCGCGAGCGCGTCGACGAGGCCGGCCTCGGCCGCGACGAGCGCGGCAAGGATGGCGGCGTCCGACACGGCCTCATCTCGCCCCACGGAGACGGGGGAGATGAGGCCGAGATCGAACGACTCGTCAGTAGGCAAGGAAGACGGTCTCCTTCTCCCCCTGCAGCCGGAAGGTGTGCTCGAGGTATCCCGCCTGCGTCCGGGTCGCGACGAGCGTCGCGCGCTCGTCGCCCGACAGCGAGTCGAGGAGCGAGTCGGTCTGGCCGTCGGCGATCGCCTCCGGCAGATAGACGCGCGTGTGCAGCTTGTTCGGCAGGCCGCGGGCGTAGACGATGGCGGCGAAGAACGGGGGCTTGCCGTCTTCGGTCGCGCCCGGGTTGCGGGTCCAGAACTCGTAGTGACCCTCGTCGTTCGTGAACGTGCGGCCGAAGCCGGTGAACGAGTGCCCGTCGCGCTTCAGCGTGCCGCGGTCGCGGGGAACGGATCCGTCGCTGTCGGCGCCGAAGATCTCGATGATCGCATCGGGGATCGGGTGGCCGTTGCCGTCGAGCACCTGGCCGCCGAGCACGATCGCGCCGGGGCTGTGCGGGAAGGCGACCTCGTTCATGCGGTCGAACTCGACGCCGAACTTGAAGAACGGCCCGACGGTCTGGCCGGCGGTGGGCTCCAGGATCTTTTCGTCCATCAGTGGTCCCCCTCCTCGGGCTCGGTCCAGGTGGCATCGGGGCCGTCGACGACGATGTCCCAGCGGTAGCCCATCGAGAACTCGGGCACCGTCAGGTCGTGATCGTACGCCGCGATGAGGCGGTCGCGGTCCTTCTGATCCCGGATCGTGTTGTAGATCGGGTCGAGGGGGAACAGCGGATCCCCGGGGAAGTACGTCTGCGTGACGATGCGCTGCGTGAACGCGGAGCCGAAGATCGAGAAGTGGATGTGCGCGGGGCGCCACGCGTTGACGTGGTTCTTCCACGGGTATGCGCCCGGCTTGATCGTCGTGAACTTGTAGAAGCCGTTGTCGTCGGTGATGACGCGGCCGGCTCCCGTGAAGTTCGGATCGAGCGGCGCGGGGTGCTGGTCACGCTGGTGGATGTAGCGCCCGGCGGCGTTGGCCTGCCACAGCTCGACGAGCTGATTGGCGACCGGGCGCCCCCAGCTGTCCTTCACATAGCCCTCGATGGTCATGCGCTCGCCCTGCGGCTCGCCCGTGTGCTGGAGAGTGAGGTCGCTCTCGATCGCCGCGACATCGCGCTGTCCGAACGCGGGGCTGAACAGCTCGATCGTCTCGGGATCGACGAGCTTGGGGTTCTTTGTTGGGTGGCGCAGGATGCTCGAGCGGTACGGAGGGAAGTCCGTCATCGTCTTCGGCAGATCCTCGCCGTTCGCGACGCGCTCGGCGTACTGCGCGTGGAGGTCGTTGATCTCCTGCGTCATCTCGGCCTGCGTGATCTGGTCAGGCGCGGCGAGCAGGGATTCGGGCGCGGCGGCTCCCGGGGTGTCGGTCATATGCGTCTCCTTCGACAGCGACGTGTCGTCTCCAGCGTGACGGTTCGATGCCTGCCGACGCGATCGGGATCCCGCTCAGTGGGAGTCCGTCAGATCCTTGGTGAGGTCGCGCGCCGCCTGCCGCACGAGAGCCGCGAGGCGCCGCTCGTCCGCGCGCTCCATGTGCACGACGACGCCGATCGCCGCGAGCGGGAGCCCCGCGACGGATCCGAGGGCCGCGCCGATCGACACATTGCCGAGCGTCATCTCCTCCCGGGCCCGGGCATAGCCGCGGGCACGGGACGCCTGCAGATCGACCACCAGCTCATCGGGATCCGTGATCGTGTGCACCGTCTCGCGCTCGAGAGGCTCGGCGCAGTACGCGCGGATCCAGTCGTCGCTCTGCGCCGCCAGCAGCGCCTTCCCGACGCCGACGGCGTGCGGGAGGTGGCGCCCACCCATGCGGCTGAGCAGCGGGATGGATCCGTGCCCCGTCACCTTGCCGATGTACAGGGCGGATGCGCGCGCGGGCTCATCCCCATCGAGGACGGCGAGGTGCACGTTCTCGCCCGTCGCCTCGTAGAGCCGCATCATGTGCGGAAGCGCCGTCTCGCGCAGGCGGAGCGCGAGGGGCGACAGCTCGCCGAGCTCCCACAGCCGCGATCCGACGACGTACCGCCGCCCGGGCGCCCGGGCGATCATCCCGAGCTCCACCATCTGCGAGAGGATCCGGTGCAGCGTCGACGACGACAGCCCCGTCCGCGCGGCGAGTTCGGCGGCCGAGAGCGACGCGTCGTCCTCGGAGAAGCACGAGAGGATGCGCATTGCGCGCTCGAGCATCCCCTCGCCGGGCTCCGGATCCATGCGAGCGAGCCTATCTCCCGGTGGGTGGGAGGCTCACGGTGAGCGGGAGGGGTCGAGCGCTGATCAGAACCAGTTCGCGTGTCAGTGGTCCGACCTACCGTGCACCCATGCTCATGGGTAAGACTCCGATTCCACCCGCAATGTACGGCGAATCACCGTACAATTGCCTCATGCCCACACCGAAGACCGAACGCCTCGACCTGCGCCTCACCGCTGAACAGAAGGACACGATCGTCACTGCCGCCGCGATCACCGGGCGATCCGTGTCGGATTTTTCGACGCAGGTGCTGACCGAGAGGGCGCAGGAGGCCATCCTCCGTGAACGTCAGGTGCGGGTGGACGCCGAGGCTTTCGGTCGCTTCACCGAGATCCTCGATCGCCCCGCGCGCGTGAACGAGGGCCTCACGGAGCTGCTGTCGCGGAAACCACGGTTCATTGACTGAGTTCCGCACGCCGCGCCCCCTTCGTTCATCCGACGCGACGTCGACGTTCTCCTCCGGAGAGGAGTCGCTCGACCGGTGGCTCCGCGGATACGCGAAGGCGAACCAGCGCAGTGGCGCGTCCCGCACGATGGTCACCACGACTGACGATGGCACCGTCGCGGGATACTACTGCCTGTCCGCGAGCGCGCTCGTACGCGATGCCGCCCCGGAGCCACTCGCGAAGCGACAGCCCGACCCGATACCCGTCGTGCTGCTCGGGCGCCTCGCAGTCGACCGCCGTTTCCACGGCATCGGCCTCGGCGCCGACCTCCTGCAGCACGCCGCCACCAAGGCGATCGAAGCAGCCGACACGATCGGAATGCGCGCGATCCTCATCAAGGCGCTCACCGAAGACGTCGTCCCGTTCTACGAGCGATTTGGGTTCACACGCTTCCCCGGGGCCGACCTGACCCTCTACCTGCTGCTCAGCGACGCTCGCGCCACGATCGCGGCACTCTGATCCCTACTCCTCGAACGCCAGCTGCTCCAGCACGCGCTGGAGCACGGCGGCGTCGTCGGCGTCGACGTGCGTCGACACGTCGGTGACGACCGTGCGCGCTTCGGCGCAGAGCGATCGGCCCTCGGCGGTCGCGGCGACGACCTTCGCGCGGCGGTCGCGCGGATCCGTCTCGCGGACGACGAGGCCACGATCCTCGAGGTCGTCGACGAGGGCGACGACTTGACTCGGGTCGAGGCGGAGGAATTCGGCGATCTCGCGCTGCGTCGGCGGCTCATCGTCGAGCGCCAGGCACAGGACGGAGTACGAGCGCACCTTGAGCCCGAGCGGGGCGAGCGCGCGATTGTCGCGCTGGGCGGCCACGACGCTCGCACGGGTGAGAAGGAAGCTCACGTTCTGCGCGAGCGTGGCCCCTCTGGTGGCCTCTGGATGCACGGTTGGCATGAACCGACTTTAGCAAACCCGTGGATCCAACAACCATTGACTTTTTCAAGCATTCGCGATGTGATGGGCTCAGTCGCACAGATCACCTCGGATCGGAGAGAGCAATGACGCTTCAGGGAACCGTCGCCATCGTCACGGGATCGGGGCAGGGCCTCGGGCTCGCCTACGCCCAGGAACTCGCCGCGCAGGGCGCGAGCGTCGTCATCAACGACGTCGACCAGGCCGCCGCCGACGCCGCGGTCGCGACGATCGTCGAGGCCGGGGGCACGGCCAGCGCCGTCGTCGCCCCGGTCGGCCCGACCGAGACGGCGAAAGCCCTCGTCGACCACGCCTACGAAACGTACGGCCGCCTCGACGCACTCGTGACGAACGCAGGGATCCTGCGCGACCGCACGCTCTGGAAGATGAGCGACGACGACTTCGACGCGGTCATAGGCGTGCACCTGCGCGGCACGTTCACGTGCGTGCGTGAGGCCGCGACCCGCTGGCGCGAAGACGGCACGGCGGGACACATCGTGTGCATCGGCTCTCCCACGGGCCAGCGCGGCAACTTCGGCCAGACGAACTACGCGGCCGCGAAGGCCGGAATCGTCGGCATGGTGCGCACATGGGCCCTCGAGCTCAAGAAGGCGGGCATCACGGTTAACGCCGTCATCCCCGTCGCCGCCACGGCCATGACGAAGACCGTCCCCTTCTTCCAGAAGGCCGTCGAGGCCGACGAGCGCGGCGAACCGATGCCCGACTTCTTCCGCAAGGAACTCGGCTTCGGCACGGCCGACGACGTCGCCGGCATCGTCGCCTTCCTCGCCTCCGACGCCGCGACGGGCATCACCGGCCAGGTCGTCGGCGCGGGCGGCGACCGCCTGCAGCTGTGGTCGCACCCCGAGGCCGTCACGACCTCCTACCGCGAGGGCGGCTGGTCGTACAGCGCCCTCGTCGACGGCTTCGCGGAGGCGGCCGGCGATCTCCAGTCGGTCGGCGAGAAGTTCCCGCAGCTTCCGGACGAGCTCGCCCCGGAGCCGAAGAAGTGACGGACGCACGCTACGAGACGTCGATCGATCTGGCCTCGCTCGACGCGATCGACACGCACGTCCACATCGAGATCGACGCCGAGGGACACTCGTCCCTCCCGGACGACCTCTCGGAGGCGGCGAGCAAGTACTTCCGCACCGACGGACCGCGCCCCGATCTCGACAGCATCGCGGCGTACTACCGCGAGCGCCGCATGGCCGCCGTCGTCTTCACCGTCGACTCGTCCACCCACCTCGGCCAGGCACCGATCTCGAACGACGAGATCATCGACGGCGCGATCCGCCACAGCGATGCGCTGATCCCGTTCGCTTCCGTGGATCCGAACCGTGACGACGCGCTCGACGAGATCGGGCGCCTCATCGAGCGCGGCGCGAGGGGCTTCAAGTTCCACCCGACCGTGCAGGGCTTCGACCCCAGCGACGACCGATTCGCCCCGGTGTACGCGGCCCTGCAGGATGGCGGGGCCATCGCCCTGTTCCACACGGGCCAGACCGGTATCGGCGCCGGGATGCGCGGCGGGCGCGGGCTGCGGCTCGCCCTGTCGAACCCGATGCTGCTCGACGGCGTCGCCGCCGACTTCGGCGATCTGCAGATCATCATGGCGCACCCGTCGGTGCCCTGGCAGGATGAGGCGCTCTCGGTCGCGACCCACAAGCACAACACCTGGATCGATCTCTCGGGCTGGAGCCCGAAGTACTTCCCACCCTCGCTCGTGCGATACGCCAACTCGCTCATCAAGGACCGCGTGCTGTTCGGATCCGACTTCCCGCTTCTCACGCCCGATCGCTGGATCCGCGATGCGGAGAAGACGGAGTCGTTCAAGCCCGAAGTGCTGCCGAACATCATGAAGCACAACGCCGCGCGGCTGCTCGGGCTGTCATGACCGCCGATCCCGTCGCAGACCGCCTCGGGTTCGCCGAGCGGTACCTGTCGCCGGCCGCCCGAGCAGTGCTCGACGAGCTTTCGGACGTGCTCGATGAACGGATCCGCCCCCTCCTCGCGGATGCGTGGGAGCGGGCGGTCATGCCGGACGAGGTGCTCGACGCGCTCGTGCCGCTCGCGCTCATGGATCCCTCAGGGGCGTCGCGTGAGGAAGCCGACTCGAGCATGTTCTCGGGCTTCCGCAACTACGTGCTCGCCCGGTGCGATGCGTCGGTCGCCACGATGTACAACGCCCAGTCGGGGCTTTTCCGCGCGATCGTCCGCCACGGCGGATCCGCGGAGCAGGCGGCGGCGTGGGATCCGCTCATCAGGCGCTTCGAGATGCGCGGCGTGTTCGCGCTCACCGAGCCGGACCACGGATCCGACGTCGCCGGCGGGCTCGCCACGACCGCGACCCGGGAGGGCGGCACGTGGACGATCGACGGCGAGAAGCGCTGGATCGGCGGCGCCGATCAGGCCGACGTGCTCGCCGTCTTCGCCCGCGACACCGCGGACGGGCAGGTCAAGACCTTCCTCGTCGACCGCGAGGCCGCGGGCGTGAGCCTCGAGCCGATCGCCGGCAAGGTCTCGCTGCGGATCATGCAGAACTTCCACATCCGCCTCTCGGGCGTGCGCGTGCAGGAAGAACGGCGCCTGCACGGCATCGATTCGTGGCGCGACGTCGCCGCGGTGCTGCGCCGGATGCGCTCGGACGTCGCGTGGTTCGCCGCCGGCATGCAGGCCGGCGCCCTCGCGGCGGCCACGCGCTACACGAGCGAGCGCGAGCAGTTCGGCAGGCCGATCGGGAGTTTCCAGCTCGTGCAGGAGAAGCTCGCGCGCATGCTCGGCAACGCCACCTCCTCCCTCGCCCTCGCCACCTCGCTCTCCGCCGCGCAGGACGCCGGCACCTGGAGCGACGAGAACTCCGCCCTCGCCAAGATGGTGACGGCCGAGAAGGGCCGCGAGACGGCGGCGCTCGCTCGCGAGATGCTCGGCGGCAACGGACTGCTCCTCGAGAACGACGCCGCGCGCTTCTTCGCCGATGCCGAGGCGGTCTACTCGTACGAGGGCACCCACGAGATCAACGCCCTCATCGTCGGCCGCTCCCTGACCGGCGCCTCCGCCTTCCTCTGAACGATCGAAAGGACCCTCATGACCACCCAGACTGTCGTCCCCTACGCCGAGATCACGTCGCTCGCCGGCCGCGACCTCGGCTTCACCGACTGGTTCGAGATCACGCAGGATCGCGTGGACACCTTCGCCGACGCCGTCGACGACCACCAGTGGATCCATGTCGAGCCCGAGCGAGCGAAGGCCGAGAGCCCCTTCGGCGGGCCGATCGCCCACGGCTTCCTGTCGCTCTCGCTCGCGACGAAGTTCTGGAGCGACCTCTGCGAGGTCGAGGGCGTGAAGACCAAGGTCAACTACGGCCTCGACAAGGTGCGGTTCGTTTCGCCCGTCGCCGTCGGCGCGCGCGTGCGCATGAACGCTGTCGTCGCCGAGGTGACCGAGGTGAAGGGCAACGGCTACCAGCTCGCCGTCGACCACACCTTCGAGGTCGAGGGATCCGAGCGCCCCGCCGTCATCACGCGGAGCCTCTACCGCTTTTATGTTTGACGCGCAGAGGGCGCGCCAAACATAAAGTGCCCGACGGGCAGATCCGGCTTCGCCGTCTGCCACGCCTAACCCGCCCAGAGGGTCGCCAGAAAGTGCCAGTGCGGGCACGCTTCGACTGGCAGATTCTGGCGACCCTGTTCCATCCCGACACGGACAAGGACGTTCACGTGTTCAACGCAGGCATCGGCGCCTGGACCGCCAAGAGGCGCCTCAAGGATCCCGACAAGACCGCTCTCGTCTTCGGCGAGCGCGTCTTCACCTACCGTCAGTTCGCCGACGCGGTCGACCAGGTCGCCGAGGTGCTGCACGTCCGCGACATCTCGCGCGGCGACCGCGTCGCCTACATCGGCGAGAACAGCCCCGAGTTCCTCTTCACGCTGTTCGCGTGCACCCAGATCGGCGCCGTGTTCGTGCCGATCAACACGCGCCTCGCCCCGCCGGAGATCACGCACGTGCTCACCGACAGCGGCGCCCGCACGATCGTCTATGACATCGAGTTCGCCGAGCGCATCGCCCCCGGCATCGCGGCCGGCGGCATCGTGCACGTCATCCCGACCGAGGAGGGTCTGCCCGGCACACCGGGGCTGCCCGAGCTCATGACGCGTTCGCGCGGCGGACGCGTCGCCGAGGAGATGGATCTGGGCGAGCCCGCCGCCATCATCTACACCTCCGGCACGACGGGGAAGCCAAAGGGTGCCGTCCTCACCCACCAGAACCTCACCTATGTCGCGATCAACGGGATCGTCGACTATGGCTTCGCCTCGAGCGACACGGCCCTGCTCATCTCGCCGCTCTTCCACGTCGCCGCTCTCGGCATGGGCGCGCTGCCCATGGTGATGGTCGGCGGCACGATCGTGCTCGAGAAGGGATTCGACGCCGCCCGCGCGCTCGCGCTCATCGAGAAGCACGGGATCAGCACGCTCAGCGGAGTGCCGACGACCTACCAGCTGCTCGCCGACCACCCCGACTGGGACGGGACCGATCTGTCGACGCTCCGCAAGCTCACGTGCGGCGGATCCGCCGTGCCGACGCGGATCCTCAACGCTTACGAAGAGCGCGGGATGTCGTTCTCGCAGGGCTACGGGATGACCGAGACCTCGCCCGGAGCAACCCACCTTCCGCCGCAGTGGACTCGTGAGAAGCAGGGCAGCGTCGGGCTCCCCCACTTCTTCACGAACATCCGGATCACGAACGACGCCGGCGAGATCGTGCCGCGCGGCACGATCGGCGAGATCGAGATCCAGGGCCCCAACGTCTTCCTCGGCTACCACGGGCTGCCGGAGAAGACGGCCGAGTCGTTCCGCCCCGGTGGCTGGTTCCGCTCGGGAGACATGGGTTACCTCGACGAGGACGGCTTCCTGTTCATCGCCGATCGCCTGAAGGACATGATCATCTCGGGCGGCGAGAACATCTATCCGGCCGAGGTGGAGAACCTCATCAACGACATCGACGGCGTGACCGGCGCCGCCGTGATCGGGGTGCCCGACGAGAAGTGGGGCGAGGTGCCGTGGGCCGTCGTCACCCTCCGCGAGGGCGCCTCCCTGACGAGCGAGCAGCTCGTCGAGTACCTCACGGGCGAGATCGCCCGCTTCAAGATCCCCCGCACGACGCAGGTCGTCGAGGAGTTCCCGCGCACGGCGTCCGGGAAGATCCGCAAGGCCGACCTCCGCGCGCGCTATACGGGATCCGTCCGCCCCTCCCACGGGATCGGCACGAAGGAGCCCTGGAAGACCGAGACGATCCGCACGCCGAAGAAGACGAAGTAGCCAGGATCCTCAGCCGACGTCGCTGCGCCACTCCCGCGGCGTGCGCCCGTACTCGCGGCGGAATGCGCGCGTGAACGTGGTGGCGTCGTCGAAACCGCAGGCGTATGCGATGTTCTCGATCGTCATCCGTCGCTGCGCCGGATCGACGAGCATCGACGATGCGCACCGCAGCCGTTCCGCACGCAGGTATGCGGCCGGCGTCGTCCCGACGCTCTCGAACGCCTGATACAGGCGCCTGCGCGAGACGAAATGCCGCGAGGCGACCTCGTCCATGCTCAGGCCCCGCGTCGCAAGGTTCTCCCGCAGGAACTGCTGGGCGATGTGCCGCAGTCCCGAGGACGTGCGGGGTGTGACGGATCCGCTCCGGAACGACGAGCGGATCATCGACGAGGCGAGATCGCGCGTGACCGCGGCCGTCTCGTCGGTCGAGACGCCGGCGGGCAGATCGGAGACATAGGAGAAGAGACCGCGCGCGGCCGGTCCGCGCATGCCGCCGGGAACCGCGAGGCGGCTCATGGTCTCTTCCATCATCCGCTCGGGCAGCCCGAGTGACTGGCGGGAGACCTGGACGATCAGCTGCTGCTGGCTGCTCGGCGAGTAGTCGAGGTAGTAGGGCCTGTCGGTCGCATAGATCGACACGGAGCCGGCGCGCACGGAGGCGACGGATCCGTTTCCCACGACCGTCCCGCTCGACGAACGCTGCAACGAGATGTGCACATCGTCACCGGCTTCCGCCGCGAGTCGGCCCGCGTGCTCGGCGCTCGTCCCGCACGTCGTCACGAGAGACACCGAGATCCGCTCGTCGAGCTGCACGTGCTCCATCCGCCCGGTGAACCGCGGCTCGAAGCCTGCGCACCGGAGGGGCACGAAGCACCCCGAGACGACCGACTCCCATTCGTCCGCGCTCTCCGCTTCGAGAACAAACACCTTCGCGTCACCTCCATTGGCGTCACGCGAGGCTATCCCGACGCCCCATGCCGAGCAACACGGGGTGCGGCGACGTGCACGAAACGCCGATTCTCGGTGCTGCGGCGCCCGATGTGCACAAATCGTCGGATCGCGCGCCGAGCCGGATCCCTAACGTCGTCGAACAGCCGCCGAGGCAGGCGGAGCGAGACGGGAGAGACGATGACCTTCTTCGACCAGCAGCAGTGGACCGCGCGCGCATATCTCGGCGGGTGGACCGAGTTGAACGGGACGAGCACCGTGACGAACCCCGCGACGGGTGAGAAGATCGCGGAGGTCGGCTTCGGCGATCCGGCGGATCTGGCCGACGCCGTCGTCCGCGCAGCCGCCGCACAGCGCGCCTGGGCCGCGCGCCCCGCCGAGGACCGGGCCGCCGTGATGCGCCGCGCCGGCCGGGCGCTCGAAGCGCACACCGATGTCCTCGCCGAGTGGCTCGTGAACGAGGCCGGATCCGGGCAGGGGAAGGCCGCCTTCGAGGCGGGTCTCGTCGCGAGCGAGGCGCACGCTGCCGCGGCCCTGGCGCTCATGCCCTACGGACAGCTGCTGCAGTCGTCGCGCCCGCGCCTCAGCTTCTCGCGCCGGCGGCCCGTCGGCGTGGTCGGCGTGATCTCACCGTTCAACTTCCCCGCGATCCTCTCCTCGCGGTCGATCTTCCCGGCCCTCGCGCTCGGAAACGCGGTCGTACTCAAGCCCGATCCCCGCACATCGATCTCGGGCGGGCTGTTCCTCGCCGCGATCCTGGAGGAGGCGGGGCTTCCCGAGGGGCTGTTCTCGGTGATCCCCGGCGGGGCCGATGTCGGCGCCGCGCTCGTCGACCATCCCGACGTGCCGGTGATCTCGTTCACGGGATCCACTGCCGCGGGTCGCGTGATCGGCGAGCGCGCCGGGCGGCTGCTCAAGCGCGCCCACCTCGAGCTCGGCGGCAACAACGCCATGATCGTGATGCCGGACGTCGATATCGACGCGGCCGCCTCAGCGGGCGCGTGGGGATCCTTCCTGCACCAGGGGCAGATCTGCATGACGACGGGGCGGCACCTCGTGCACGCCGATGTCCACGACGAGTACGTCGCGCTTCTCGCCGAGAAGGCGACGGCGCTCCGCGCGGCCGATCCCGCGGGCGGCGCCCCGCTCGGGCCGATCATCGACGAGCGCCAGCTCGAGAAGATCGCCGACCTGGTCGATCGCACGGTCCAGGCCGGCGCGACCCTGCGGGCAGGCGGTACGCACGAAGGGCTTTTCTATCAGCCGACCGTGCTCACCGATGTACGCCCGGAGCATCCGGCCTTCGCCGAGGAGATCTTCGGCCCCGTCGCCCCCGTCCTCCGCTTCGAGGACGTCGACGAGGCGATCGACCTCGTCAACGCGAGCGAGTACGGCCTCGCCACCGCGATCCTCTCCGGAGACGCCTTCGGAGCCCTCGAGCTCGGCGACCGCCTCGACAGCGGCATCCTGCACGTCAACGATCAGACGGTCGATGACGAGGCCCAGGCACCCTTCGGCGGCACGCGCGCGTCCGGAACCGGGGCGCGATTCGGCGGGCACGAGGCCAATCTCGAGGCGTTCACCGAGACCCAGTGGACGACCGTGCAGTCGTCCATCCAGCGATACCCCTTCTGAACTCCGACCCACCCGCCGCCTGACCCGACGGGCGGCACCAGAGAAAGGACGTGCGACGATGCGCGTACGACACACCGGGCGGCTCGCCGCCATCAGCCTCATCGGGGCGAGCGGGCTCCTGCTCGCCTCCTGCTCCTCCTCCACGGTGCCGGACGACGCCGACGCTCCGCAGGACGGATCCGAGTCGTCGGTCGCCGATGTGGCCGCCGCCGAGGACTTCCTCGAGCTGTGGCTCGACAACCCCGATAAGCAGCTGCTCATCGACGAGCCGCTCGACGCCTCGGTCGAAGAGGGTCTCGAGATCGTCTACCTCGACGTGGGCACCCCGGTCAGCGCCGTGATGTGGGAGAACCTGCAGGCGCCCGCGGAACTGCTGGGGCTCGATCTGCGTCGCGTCGAGACTGGCCGCGACGCGCAGAGCGTGAACGCGGCGATGAACACGGTCGTCGAGATGGAGCCCGATGGCGTCATCAACATCACGCTCGATCCGGTCTTCTTCGAATCGCAGATCGAACAGCTCGACGAGCTGGGCGCACCGATCGCGAGCGGATCCATCGTGAACTCGACCGAGTTCGGCCTTCCCGAGGCGTTCAACGGCGCCGAATGGATGAAGATCAACGGCGGCGTCCTCGCGGCCAACGCGATCGTGCGCTCGGGCGGTGCCGAGGAGTACGTCTTCTACAACGTGCCCGAGTTCCCCTTCTCGGCCCTCGAACTCGAGGGAGCGCAGGCGAAGATGGACGAGCTCTGCCCCAGCTGCACACTGCGCGTGGTGGACATCCCCATCGCCGAGCTCGGGTCGACAGCGTCCGATCGCGTCGTCAGCGATCTGCAGGCGAATCCTGCGACCGAGTACTTCATGGCTGCGGTCGACGAGGTGCAGATCGGCCTCCCTCAGAAGCTCAGCCTCGCCGGCCTCGACGTCGACGGCGTCGCGATGTGGCCCGCGCCGCCGAACTACGAGCAGATCGCGAACGGTGAGCAGGACGCCACCCTCGCCGTCGATCTGAACCTCATGATGTGGACCGTGCTCGACCAGCTGCTGCGCGAGATCGGCGGCCAGGACTACGAGTGGCCCGATGTCGAGACCCGCGCCTGGACGATGACGAGCATCGTCGACGGCGAGAGTGTGCCCGACGACGCCACCGCCGGCTACATCGGCATCGACGACTACCAGGAGCGGTTCGCCGCGAACTGGCTGCTCGACGGATGACGGGCTCGAACGACGCCGCGGCGCTCCTGCGGGTGGAGGACGTCGTCAAGGCGTTCCCGAATCTCGTGGCCCTCGACGAAGTGAGCCTCGATGTGCACCCCGGAGAGGTCGTGGCGGTGCTGGGCCACAACGGATCCGGGAAGTCGACCCTCGTGAAGGTGCTGGCGGGCGTGTACTCGCGCGACAGCGGATCCGTCGACCTCGCCCCGGGGACCGAGCTGCACATCATCCATCAGGATCTCGCCCTCGTGGGCGAGCTGTCGACGGTGGAGAACCTCACGCTCATGAGAGGCGAGGGCGCGGCCGCCGCGGCGCCGTTCGACAGAACCGCCGAACGAGACCGGGCGCGCGAACTGATCGGGCGTTTCGGCGAGTCTTTCGACGTCGATGCGCCCGTTCGGGAGCTGTCGAACGCCCAGCGCGCGGTCGTCGCGATCAGCCGCGCGCTCGACGGATGGACTCACTCAGCCAATGTGATCGTGCTCGACGAGTCGACCGAGTCGCTGCACCGCGGAGAGGTCGATGTGTTGTTCGACGCCGTGCGGCGGCTTGCGTCCGAGGGCGCGGGCGTGCTGTTCGTCTCGCACCGGCTCGACGAGGTCCTCGCCCTCGCCGACCGCGCCGTGGTGCTGCGCGACGGGCGAAAGGTGGCCGACGAGCCCATCGCCGATCTCGACCACGGCCGGCTCGTCGAGCTCATCACCGGCGCGCGGGCCGACGAGGTCGCCGGCGCGCACGAGAGCGCGACGCGGAGCGACGGGGATCCCGTGCTCGAAGTCCGCGGATTGGCGGGTGGCACCGTCGCGCACCTCGATCTCGATGTGCGCCCCGGCGAGGTCGTCGGGATCGCGGGTGTGCTCGGATCCGGGCGTGAGGTCGTGCCGTCGCTCCTCTTCGGCGCGACGAGCGGATCGTGCGCGATGATGCGCGTCGCGGGCCGCGCGTACGAGCGTCGGTCGCCGGCGGCGAGCCTCCGGCGCGGCATCGCGTTCGTCCCGAGCGACCGGGCGCGCTGGGGTTCCATCCGCGACCTCACCGCACGCGAGAACATGACGCTCCCCCAGATGCGTACGCTGACGGGGCCGCTCGGGGCGATCTCGGACCGGCGCGAACGGACCGAGGTGCAGACCCACTTCGAAGCCTTCGACGTGCGCCCACCGCTGCCGGAGCAGCGCCTGTCGTCGTTCTCCGGCGGCAATCAGCAGAAGATCGTCATGGCTCGCGCCCTACGCGACGCTCCCGCGGTCCTGCTCCTCGATGAGCCCACGCAGGGTGTCGATATCGGCGCGAAGGCCGCGATCTACGCGTCGATCGACGCCGCCGCGGCGCGCGGATCCGCCGTCGTGGTCGCGAGCTCCGACGCGAAGGAGCTGCTGCGGCTGTGCGATCGCGTCATCGTCATGCGCGACGGCGCCGATGCGGCGCGACTGTCCGGCGCCGACCTGACCGAGCATCGCCTCGTCGCCGAAGGCTACGGCCTCGCCTGACCCGACTTCCCCAGACCCAAGGACCCTCCTGTGAGCACCTCCCCCACCTCGCGCCGCGACCTCCTTCGCGCGCTCTCCTTCCGCAACGTCAGCGCGATCTGGATCCTCCTCGCGATGATGATCGTCTTCTCGCTGTGGATCCCCGACCGCTTCCTGCAGATCGGCGTCTGGCGTTCTCTGCTCGACGCTGAGGCGCTCACGGGGCTCGCGGCCCTCGGCGCGCTGATCCCGCTCATCGGCGGCTCGCTCAACCTCGCGATCGGCGGCCAGGTCGGCTTCGCCGCGATCGTGTCGGCATGGCTGCTGGCGCGGGCCGGGCTGCCGATCGCGGTGCAGCTGCCCCTCGTGATCCTCGTCGGGGCGCTCATCGGCCTCGTGACGGGCCTCGTCATCACGAAGCTGAAGGTCGAGCCGATCATCGCGACGCTCGGCATGAGCTCGATCCTCCTCGCCGGCATGGCGTGGGTGTCGAACAGCCAGCAGATCCTCGACATCGGCCCCGACTACCGCGTGCTCGCGACGACGCAGCTCTTCGGCATCACGCTGCCGGTGTACATCCTGCTCGTCGTCTCCTTCCTCGCCTGGTACGTGCTGGAGCGCACTCCCGTCGGCCGCCGCATGTACGCCGCCGGCTTCAATCCCGAGGCGGCGCGGCTCGCGGGCGTGCGTGTCGAGCGACTGCAGGTGTGGAGCCTCGTCGTCGGCGGTGCGATCGCCGCTCTCGCCGGCGCGCTCCTCACGAGCCGCATCAACGCGGGGGATCCCACTGTCGGCCCGAGCTTCCTCCTGCCGGCCCTCACCGCGGTGTTCCTCGGCTCTACGCAGTTCAAGGGCGGCCGCTTCAATGTGTGGGGCACGATCGTCGCGATGTATGTGCTCGCGATCGGCATCAAGGGTCTGCAGCTTGCGGGTCTGCCGTCGTGGGTCAACGACCTCTTCTATGGCCTCGCGCTGCTGCTCGCCGTCGCGCTTTCGCAGTGGGAGCGCACCGCGAAGCGCAGCTCCGATGTGGCCCGCGTCGTCGACCGGGTGAAGCCGAAGAAACGGGCGGCTTCCTAGCGCTGATCCCGCCTCCGGGCGGCCGTCGCCGCCGTCGCCGCGATGAGGATCCCCGCCACCATCCCGACGACTGCGGGCACCGCCGTCTCGTCGCCCCAGAGACCGCGCAGGGGGATGACGACCGCGCCGACGATGTACTGGAGAACCCCCAGGGCGGCGGAGCCCGCACCCGCGGCGAATCGAGCGCGAGCGAGGGCGAGGGCGGTCGCGTTCGACATGCCGCCGGCGATCCCCGCCGAGAAGACGCACGTGAGCGGAACCCATACCGCGAAGCTGAGGGATTCCGTGAGAGCGAGAACGAGGAGCGTTCCGGCCGCGGCGAGCGCGAGCAGATGGGATCCACGCAGGGCGGTTTCGGGGCCGACACGGCGGGCAAGGCGAGCGTTCAGCATCGCCCCCGCGACGAAGCACAGCGACCCGGCCGAGAAAGCGGCCGAGTAGGCGAGGGCGGAGTGGCCGAACGCGTTCTGGACGATGAACGACGACGAGCCGATGTAGATGATGATGGCGCCGTACGTGAAGGCGTAGGAGAGCGCATAGCCGAGGAACGTGCCGTCGCGGCCGAGCCGCGCGAGATTGCCGACGAGCGGCCCGATGCGGGCGGGATGGCGGCGCTCCTGTGGGAGCGACTCGGGGATCGCGAGTGCGGTGACGACGACCATCGCGGTCGCGATCGTCGCAAGGCCGGCGAGTGCGAGGCGCCAGCCGCCCCATTCCGCAAGCAGGGCGCCGAGCGGGCTGCCGAAGACGGGCCCGAGGCCCATCATCGCGATCACGATGCTGATGCCCCGGGTCGCGTGCTCCCTCTCCGCGAGGTCGGCGACGATGGCGCGCGCCAGGGCGGCCCCGGCGGATCCGAAGACGCCCTGGGCGAAGCGAAGAGCGATGACCGCTTCGATCGAACCCGCGAGAGCGGCCCCGAAGCCCGCGGCGGCGAAGAGGGTCAGCGCGACGAGCAGTGTGCGGCGTCGCCCCAGAGCGTCGGAGACAGTCCCGACGACGAATTGGCCGCTCGCGGCTCCGACGAGGAACGCCGTGAGCGTGAGCTGGACGGTCGCGGCGGAGACTTCGAAGTCGCGCTGGAGGCTCGGGAAGGCGGGGAGGTAGAGATCGGTGGCGAGGGATCCCGCCATCGCGACGAATCCGAGCGCCGCGAGGAGCCCCGGCGTCAGCCGGGGCTCGATGCGCGGTTCAGTCGACACGCGCCTCGTCGGGCCGGAAGCCCTGTTTCGCGAGCTGGATCTGCTCGTACACGTGGTGCCGCAGCTCGGTGAAGCGCGGCAGGGCGCGCGTCTCGAGCTGGTCGCGCTGATCCGGGAGATCGATCGTGATGTCCTCCTGGATCACGGTCGGCGACGAGGACAGGATCACGACGCGGGATCCGAGATACACCGACTCGTCGATGTCGTGCGTGACGAAGAGGATCGTGACGCCGAGGCGCTCGCGGATCGAGCGGACGAGGTCCTCGAGATCGGCACGCGTCTGCGCATCGACGGCCGCGAACGGCTCGTCCATGAGGAGCACCTCGGGCTGATAGGCGATGGCACGCGCGATCGCGACGCGCTGCTGCATGCCGCCCGACAGCTGCCAGGGGTACTGGCGGCCGGCATGGGAGAGGCCGACGCTCTCGAGCGCCTCGGCCACGAGCTTCTTGCGTTCGGCCTTCGCGACGCCCGCATTGCGCAGCGGCAGTTCGACGTTGTCGGCGACCCGCAGCCAGGGGAACAGCGATCGACCGTATTCCTGGAACACCACGGCCATCTTCTTCGGCGGCCCCGTGACCTTCTTGCCGTCGAGCGTGACGGATCCGCTCGTCGGCTCGAGCAGCCCGGCGATGCACTTCAGGAGCGTCGTCTTTCCGGATCCGCTCGGCCCGACGAGGCAGGTGAGCTCGTTCTTGCCGAGGTCGAAGGTGAGGTCGCGCACGGCCTCGATGCCGCCGCCGTCGGTGTCGTAGATCTTCTGGAGGCCGCGCACCGAAAGCAGCGTCTGCTCGGGCGGGAGGGTGCGGCCGCGGCCGGGCGCGGGCGCGCCGGTTTCGTCATGAGGCATTTTCGAGGTCCTTCAGTCCGTGGTACCAGTGCAGCACGCGATGCTCGACGAGCTTGAAGAGCATCGACACCGCGAATCCGATGAGGCCCAGAAGCAGGATGCCGGACCACATGGGGCCGATCGCGAACTGCCGCTGGAACTGGATGATCGAGAAGCCGAGACCGGCCGAGGTGTAGAACATCTCGCTGACCACCATGAGGATGATCGCGATCGGCAGGCTCTGCCGCACGCCCGCGAGGATCTGCGGGGAAGCTGCGGGCAGGATCTGGAAGCGCACACGCCGCCAGCCCGTGATGCCGTAGGAGCGGCTCGTCTCGGTCTGCACCTCGTCGACGCCACGCACTCCCTCGATCGTGTTGAGAAGAACCGGCCAGATGGCACCGATCACGATGACGGCGATCTTCATATCGTCACCCACCCCGATGAGCAGGGCGAGGATCGGGATCAGCACGGGCGGCGGCACGGCGCGGAAGAACTCGAACATCGGCTCCGTGAACGCGCGGAGATTGCGGTTGAGGCCGACGAGAAGGCCGACGACGACGCCGAGGACGATCGCGAGGGCGGCGCCGATCGCGAAGCGCGCCAGGCTCGGCAGGATGTCGCTCGCGAATCGATCGCCGAACCAGGTCTGGACGAACGTCGTCGCGAGCGGAATCGGCTTCGGCACGAACGGGTTCGTCGAGCCGACGGTGGCGAGCCACCACACCAGGATGAGCGCGACCGGCAGGCCGAGCGCGTAGGCGAGGGAGACAAGCACCTTGCGCATCAGACGTCTCCTCTCACCGACTGGTGCCACGAGAGCAGGCGACGCTCCGCGGCCCGCACCCCGACATTGATGATGACGCCGAGCATGCCCGTTGCGAGCACGAGCGCGTACGTCGACGGATAGAGGCCCGCATCGCGGGAGAGGCCGATCTCGCGGCCGAGCCCCGCCATCGTTCCGCCGATGACCAGCTCCGCCGTGACAGTGAGGATCAGCGCGACCGCGGCTGCGAGACGCACGCCGGTGACGAGGTACGGGAGCATCGTCGGGAAGACGACGTCACGCACACGCTGCCACCAGCTGAACCCGTAACTGCGCGCGGTCGCCATGGCGACCGTGTCGACATCGGCGACGCCGTAGAGCACCTGCACGAAGATCTGCCAGAAGGCGCCGTAGACGACGATCAGCAGGCTCTGATGCAGTGGCTCGCTCAGCGCCAGGATCGCGAGGGGGATGAGACCCACCGACGGGATCGGCCGGAGGAACTCGACCGTCGACCGCGTGAGCCGTGTGAGGAATGGCGAGAGTCCGATGACGACGCCGAGCGGTGCCGAGAGGGCGAATGCGATGAGCATCCCGAGCGCCCAGGTGCCGATGGTCATCCCCACCGCAGTCCAGAAGCCGGTGAGCGTGACGTTCACGCCGAGCTGCACCAGCACCTCCGACGCCGGCGGGAGGTAGAGCGGGTTCACGACCCCGAGCCGGGAGATCACCTCCCATACGACGAGGAACGTGACGATGCCGGCGAGCCCCAGCAGCAGGCGACGGGATCGGAACCGCCTCCTGCTGCTGCGGCGCTGCGCGACCGCCACCACGCGGGTGACCGTCTCGGGGGAGGACGTCATCTGCGCGGCTCTCCGTCAGTCGAGGATGATCGTGTCGAGGTCGGGCTCGTTCTCGACGAAGCCCCACTTCTGCGCGAGGTCGGAGAGCTCGGTGATGAGCTGGGGGTCGAGCTCGCCCGACAGTCGCTCGAAGCGCAGGTCCATGGCGGCGGCCTCGGGCATTCCCGTGAAGCTCGCGATCGTCTGGGCGAAGCCCTCCGGGTCCTCCTCGGTCGCCGCGAGCACCTCCGTGATCGCTTCGCGCCACTGCGCGACGAGCTCCGGATCCTCGTCGGCAAGGGCGCCGGACGTGAAGGTCACCATGGTGGGCAGGCCAGGGATCGTGGCCTGGTTCGGGGAACCGACGACGGAGTAGGTATCGGAGTCGGCGAGCGCCGCTCCGAGGAACGGCTCCGGGATCCACACGGCGTCGACGTTGCCGCCGTCGAGCTGCGCGAGAGCGTCGGGGAACGCGATCTCGATGTACTCGACCGAGCTCGGGTCGCCTCCGTCCTGCTCGATGGCCTCGTTGATCGTCAGGTCGCCCTGCGTGTTGACGGCGTTGACCGAGACGCTCTTACCCTCGAGGTCGCTCCACGACTCGATGCCGGAGTCGGCGAGCGCGACGACGGCGTTGATGTCGTCGCCTTCCTCGAGCGAGAACGAGTAGCCGCTCGCGATGCGCATGTCGACCCCCTGGGCGGAGGCGACGAGCGAGGACAGCGGGTTGCCGACACCGAAGTCGATCTGCCCCGTCGAGACGGCGGGCAGCATCGCCGCGCCGCCCTGGGCTTCCTGCGTGGTGACGTCGAGGCCGTGGTCCTCGAAGATCCCCTCCTCGATGCCGTATTGCACGGCGGCCGAGGGAGCGATCGTGAGGACACCGACCGTGACGGGCGTGAGCCCGCCGTCGTCGTCGGAGGGGGCGCCGGTGTCGGTTCCGCCTCCGCTCGGGGATCCCTCGCTGCAAGAGGCGAGGAGGAGACCTGCGGCGGCAATCGCGCCGACCGCGGCGATTCGGGTACGAGTGATCATGCTCAGCGACTCCCTTGTGACTGAGGTCGTGCCGCGAACGGCACGTGGTGCGTGGGTTCCATCAGTAAACATCCCCACTATTGAAAAAGTCAACGGTAGTCACCAGAGTGTGACCTGGACGTCGACGACGCGGTCGGCGCCCGCACTCGATGAGGAGAAGAGAATGAAGAAACTCACCCAGTCGCTCGCGGCCGTCGCCGCGGCCGCGGCGCTCGCCCTCGGGGGATCCGCGGCCGCCGCGGCCCCACCCGCCGACCTCCCGCAGGTTCCGTCTGCGACCCCCGGCGCGCTCGACGAATGCGCCGCCCTGACCGACTTCGCCTACGACAGGACCGTCATCGAATCCGCCGAGCTCGTCCCCGCGGGCGCACTCGAGAACGCCGGCAACCCGATCGGCGAGCACTGTGTCGTGACCGGCCACATGAACGAGCGCGTCAGCGAGGTCGACGGCCAGACCTACGCGATCGGCTTCGAGATGCGCCTGCCGACCGACTGGTCCGGGCGATTCCTCTACCAGGCCAACGGCGGCATGGACGGGAACGTGAACACGGCCCTCGGAGCCCCCATGGGCGGCCAGCTCGAGAACGGGCTGCAGAAGGGATTCGCCGTCATCAGCTCCGACGCGGGCCACTCGGGCAGCCAGAACCCCCTGTTCGGCCTCGATCCGCAGGCGCGCCTCGACTACGGGCACCAGGCCGTCGGATTCCTCACCCCGATGGCGAAGGAGCTCATCGCCGGCGCCTACGGCCGCGGTCCCGACACGTCGTATATCGCGGGTGGCTCCAACGGTGGGCGCCACACGATGGTCGCCTCGACCCGCTACGCGGACCAGTACGACGGATTCCTGCCCGTCGCGCCGGGCTTCAATCTGCCACAGGCAGCGGTCGCCCAGATCTGGGGCGCACAGCAGTGGAACACGGTCGCGACGACGCCGGGTGACCTGCGGTCGGCGTTCACCGACGAGGAGCGCGCGGCCGTCTCGCAGGCGATCCTCGACCGCTGCGACACCCTCGACCGCCTCGCCGACGGCATCGTGTCGGACGGCGAGCGCTGCGCGATGTTCTTCGACGTCGAGCGCGACATCCCCGCGTGCGACGGCGAGCGCGACGGATCCTGCCTCTCCGCCGCACAGAAGGAGGTCCTCGATCGCGTGATGGCGGGAGCCACGACGAGCGACGGGGAGCGGATCTACACATCGTTCCCGTGGGACGCGGGCATCGCGAACGACGGATGGGCCGGCTGGAAGCTCGGCGCGAGCGTCTTCCTCGACCCGATGGCGGTCGGCTTCGTGTTCTCGCCCGAGCCGGAAGATCCGTCGATCCTCGGCGACCTTCCCGGCTACGCCTTGAGCGTCGACATCGACGAGAAGGCCGCCGGAATCTGGCAGCCTGGCATCACCGGAATGAGCCCCATGGAGGTCCACACTCCCCTCGGCGACGGCACCGACCTCGACACGCTGCGCGAGACGGGCGCGAAGATGCTCGTCATCCACGGCGCGTCCGACGGCGTCTTCAGCCCCGACGACACCGTCCGCTGGTACGACGACGTCGCGGATCGTTACAAGGACGCCGACGACTTCGTACGCTACTTCGAGGTGCCCGGCATGGCTCACGTGCAGGGCGGCATGGCGACCGACCAGTTCGATGCCCTCGGCACGCTCGTCCACTGGGTCGAGGAGGGCGAGGCGCCCGAGCGGATCGTCGCCTCGGCGCGCGGCGAGGGCAACCCCGCCGGGGTGAACCCCGAGGTCCCGGCCAGCTGGGCCCCGGACCGCACGCGCCCCCTCTGCGCCTACCCCGAGGTCGCCCGCTACATGGGCGGTGACCCCGAGGCGGCGTCGAGCTTCGCCTGCAAGCCGAGCTCGGGCGGCCCGAACCGCAAGGGCTGAGGCGGGGCCACCCCCATTTCCACAAGTCTTCGCCGAGTCCGCTGCGAATCGCACCGGACTCGGCGAAGACTTGTGGACTTGAGAACCGCGAAACTCCCTATAGACATTCCCTATGCACATAGGTACAGTCGTCCCCAACGCAAGGACGCGCCCCTCCGGAAGGATCTCCCGTGAACGCAGGTCAGAACCTCATCGACGACTTCTCCCTCGAGATGACGGGCAAGGACGTGCCCGGCCTGCTCGAGGCACAGCACCTGATCCCCCAGGGGACGCGCATCAACGTCACCTTCCTCGGCAACGAGGATCTCGAGATGCGCGTCGCCGCAGCGAAGGCCGTGAAGGACGCGGGATTCACCCCCGTGCCGCACATCTCGGCCCGCCGCATCGCCTCCCCCGCCATGCTCGAGGAGTTCCTCGCCGCGCTGCGCGAGGTCGGCGCGACCGACCACGTCTTCAGCGTCGGCGGGGATCCCGAGACGCCCATGGGGCCGTACGGATCGTCGCTCGACGTGATCCAGTCCGGGCGCCTGCCGGAGTTCGGCGCCAAGGAAGTCTCGATCGCGGGCTACCCCGAGGGGCACCCTGATATCGCCGACGACGTGCTCTGGGAGCACCTCGAGGCGAAGTCGACGGCTCTCAAGGAGCAGGGGCTGGAGGCCGTGATCCTCACACAGTTCGGCTTCGACACGGATCCCGTCGTGAACTGGATCCGCGAGGTGCGCTCGCGCGGCATCGACGCGCCGATCCGCGTCGGCACCCCGGGCCCGGCGGGCATCAAGCGCCTTCTCGGATTCGCGCGGCGCTTCGGAATCGGCGCGAACGCGATGATCGTGAAGAAGTACGGCTTCTCACTGACGAACCTCATGGGCACCGCCGGGCCCGACAGGTTCGTGAACGACCTGGGCACACTCGTCGAGGCGGACTCGTCTACCGGCGATGTCGGCATTCACCTCTACACTTTTGGCGGCCTGCTCGCGACCGCTCAGTGGGCTCAGAAGTTCAGAGAGGACGCCTGATGACCGCCCCGATTCCCCACCTCGTCGACCACGCCAGCCTGATCGTCCACGGCCCCGATCAGCCGGGGATCGTCAGCGAGGTCGCCTCGCTCGTGACCCGCCACGGCGGCAACATCATCTCGCTCGATCAGCACTCGAACGACGCGACCGGCGGCGATTTCTTCCAGCGGATCGTGCTGCACCGGAAGGATCTCGTGGCCGCGATGCCCGAGATCGAGGCCGATCTGGAGAAGTCGCTCGCGCCGATGGGACTCTCGTGGCGCCTGCGCGACATGTCCGAGCCGCTGCGTATGGCGGTCCTCGCCTCGAAGAGCGACCACTGCCTGCTCGACCTGCTGTGGCGCCACCGACGTGGCGAACTGCCCGTGACGATCCCGATGACGATCTCGAACCACACCGACGTTGCGGACGATGTGCGCACCTTCGGCGTACCGTTCTTCCACGTTCCCTCCCAGCCGGGTCCGGACAAGTCGCAGTCGGAGGCCGAGATCCTCAAGCTGCTGAAGGGCAACGTCGACTTCATCGTGCTCGCCCGCTACATGCAGGTGATCTCGAGCGACTTCCTCGAGAAGCTCGGCGTTCCGGTCATCAACATCCATCACTCGTTCCTCCCCGCCTTCATCGGCGCCGGGCCGTACCGGAAGGCGAAGGAGCGCGGCGTCAAGCTCATCGGCGCGACCGCGCACTACGTCACGGAAGAGCTCGACGAGGGCCCGATCATCGAGCAGGACGTCGTCCGGGTCAGCCACGCCGATTCGGCCGCCGATCTGCAGAGCCGCGGCGCGAACGTCGAGCGCGCCGTGCTCAGCCGCGCCGTGCTGTGGCACGCCCAGGACCGCGTGATCCGGCACGGCAACCACACCATCGTCTTCAATACCTGACCACTTACGAACACGAACAAGCAGAAAGGTTCATCGTGGCACCACAGAATCTGCAGCAGGCGATCGACCAGGCCGGAAACCCCGTCGACCTCCTCCGCAACTCCCAGATCGGCTCGTACATCTATCCGGTCGTGCCGGCCGACTTCCAGAACTGGATCAAGGAGCAGAAGGCCTGGCGCGACACCGCCGTGCTCTACGACCAGTCGCACCACATGGACAACGTGTTCCTCAAGGGATCCGATGCCATCAAGCTGATCAGCGACACGGCGATCAACTCGGTCGCGAACTTCGCCGTGAACAAGGCGAAGCAGTACGTGCCGACGACCGCGTCGGGCCACGTGATCGGTGACGGGATCCTCTTCCGCGAAGCCGAGGACGAGTACGTCTACGTCGGCCGCGCCCCCGCGTCGAACTGGCTCATGTTCCACGGTGAGACGGGCGGATACTCGAACCTCGACATCGAGGTCGACCGCCGCTCCCCGTCGCGCCCCTACGGTCACCCCGTCACGCGCAAGTACTACCGCTTCCAGATCCAGGGCCCGAAGGCCTGGGAGGTCATCGAGAAGGTCAACGGCGGGCCGCTCGAGCAGCTGAAGTTCTTCAACATGTCGACCATGACGATCGCCGGCAAGACCGTGCGCACGCTGCGCCACGGCATGGCGGGCGCTCCGGGCCTCGAGATCTGGGGTCCGTACGAAGACCACGACCTGATCCGCGACACGATCGTCGAGGCGGGCGCCGAGTTCGGCCTCGTCCCCGTCGGGTCGCGCGCATACCCGTCGAACACCCTCGAGTCGGGCTGGATCCCCTCGCCGCTTCCCGCGATCTACACGGGCGCCGAGGAGGCCGCGTACCGCGAGTGGCTCGGCGCCGACAGCTACGAGGCGACGGGAACGCTCGCCGGCTCGTTCGTCGGCAAGAGCATCGAGGACTACTACCTCACCCCGTGGGAGCTCGGCTACGGCCCGTTCGTGAAGTTCGATCACGACTTCATCGGCCGCGACGCGCTCGAGAAGATCGACCCCGCCACGCAGCGCCGCAAGGTCACGCTCGCCTGGAACGCTGAGGACCTCACGAAGATCTTCGGTTCGCTCTTCGACGTCGACGGCCCGAGCTACAAGTTCTTCGACCTGCCGCTCGCGAACTACGGATCCGCGAACTACGACTCCGTCGTCGACGCGGACGGGAACGTGGTCGGCCACTCGATGTTCACGGGCTACAGCTCGAACGAGAAGCGCGGCCTGTCGCTCGCGACGGTCAACCCCGATGTGCCCGAGGGCGCCGAGGTGAAGGTGGTCTGGGGCGAGCCGAACGGCGGCACCAAGAAGGCCTCCGTCGAGCCGCACGAGCAGATCGAGGTCCGCGCGGTCGTCAGCCCCGTTCCGTACTCCACGGTCGCGCGTGAGACGTACCACGGAGGATGGCGCACGGGATACTCGAACTGAGTCGTCTCATGAGCGAGGGCCCGGGCGCGACTGCTCGGGCCCTCGTGCCATATCCGCCCGACGAAAGGTGATCGCGGATGAGTCTGCGCTACGCTCTGCTCGCCCTGCTGAGGGTGGGGCCGAAATCGGGGTACGAGCTGCAGAAGCAGTTCGATGCCTCCGTCGGCCACCTCTGGCACGCGCCGGACAGTCAGATATACCCCGAGTTGCGCAAGATGGAGGCGGCGGGCCTCATCGAGGGCGAGGAGCAGGTGCGCGGCACCCGCGCGACGCGGCGGCTCTATCACGTCACTCCGGCCGGCGACGAGGACTACCTCGCGTGGATGAACGCCCCGCTCACCTACGCGCGCGTGCGGGAGCCCGCGAGCCTCAAGGCGGCGTACCTGGAGGCGGCCGAGCCGAAGGCCGCGCGCGAGTTCCTTCGGGGGCATATCGCGCACTGGCAGGGCGAGCTCGACCAGTGGGAGGCCGAGCTCGAACGTGTCAGCGCCCGGGCGACGCCCATGCTGAAAGAGCGACTCGCGACGATTCCGCCCGAGGACCACGACCGCGTCGTCGCGTTCAAGCGCCTCGGCTACGAGAACCTCGTCGACCGCGCCCGCACCGAAATCGCGTGGGCCGAACGAGGGCTGACACTGCTCGACGAGCTGGGGTATCCGGGCTGAGATCGTCTCTCGTCCGGCCACCGTCGACGCGAGCGCACGGCAAACGCGGGCAGGCCGCCCGAAACCGACCCGTCAGGCGACGCCGCGATCGCCCGGCGCCTGAATGATCGGGATCGCGAAGTCCGAGGCGCGGAGCGGGTCGAGCAGCCCGTCCGTGATCCCCGCCGTAAAGTCCTCGATGTCCAGGAGCTTGAAGAGCGCCTCGCGCCCGAATTTTGAGCTGTCGGCGACGAAGAACGCCTCCTTGGCGATGGATCGCATCAGCCGTTTCTGCTCGATCTCGTAACTCCCAGCGCTGTACAGGCCATCCCTCGCCACCGTGTCGGCGCTGAAGATGGCGACGTCGACGCGAAAGCGCGACAACTGCTGCTCCGTGGTCGGCCCCCACATGCGGAAGGTGTTCGGCAGGAGCTCGCCTCCAAGGAACGCGAGGTGGATCGGCGGGCGGGTCGCCACCTCGGCGGCGACCTGGAGATCGTTGGTCACGACCGTGAGGCGCTGATGCTCGAGGTGCCGCGCCACCTCGAGCGTCGTCGTGCCGCCGTCGAGGAGGATCGTTTGACCCTCGAGGATGCGCTCGGCCATCGCCTTACCGATCGCGGATTTCTCCGCGCCGTGCAGAGGCTTCTGCACCCCTCTGCGCGATTCATCCTGCGCTACCGGGACGGCACCCCCGTGGGTCCGCCGCAGCAGATGCCGACCCTCCAGCCGCTCGAGATCTCGACGGATGGTCGATGCCGTCACCGCAAACCGCGCCGCGAGTTCGTTCACCCCCTGAAATCCGTCACGCATAAGGGCATCGACGATCTCACTCTGACGAGACATACCCCCTCCTCTCCGTCGATACGACCATGCGCCAGCGGCACTCCATACTTGCGCGAAAACACGCACGACGCAACGCGGCCCGGCCAACATGTGGCGATGGGGCCCAGCGTTCCCGCGCGGATTCCACGATCTTCGCACCGATTGCGCATAGTGCGCGAAATCGCGCATGTTTCTGCGCGAAAACGCTTGACACTGGTAAGTGGGGCGATTAGCTTCCAACAGGAAACGCGCCCTGACACTCGACCAACCCGCGCGCCCCTCGCACATTTCGTTCACGAAGGAGTAACGAATGACTCGCAATCGCTTTCTGACCGCAGCCGCGCTCACGGCCGCCGTGGTCCTCCCTCTCGCCGGCTGCACCACCGTCGGAGGAGACACCGGCGGATCACCCGACGGTGGCGGTTCCTCCGGAACCGAAGACGGAGACATGACGATGGTGACGGTCGTCAAGGCGCAGACGATCCCGTGGTTCCAGCGCATGGCAACCGGCGTGGACGAGTGGGCCGCGGACACCGGGATCGATGCCCGCCAGGAGGGTGCGGACGACGTCACACCCGAGAAGCAGGTCCAGATCGTGCAGGATCTCATCGCCCAGTCGCCGACCGCGATCACGGTCGTCCCGAACTCGCCCGAGGCCCTCGCCAACGTGCTGGGACAGGCTCAGGATCAGGGGATCATCGTCGTCGCCCACGAGGCCACCGGCATGGAGAACGTCGACATCGACATCGAGGCCTTCGACAACGCTTCCTATGGCGAGCTGATCATGGAGAACCTCGCCGCGTGCATGGGCGAGGAGGGAACATACGTGCAGTTTGTCGGCGGACTGACGGCGAAGACACACATGGAATGGGTCGGCGCCGCGTACGACAGGCAGCAGTCCGACTACCCCGACATGGAGCGCGTCGAGACGCCCATCGAGTCGACGGATAACCAGGAGACCGCGTACGAGCGCGCCAAGGAGATCCTCGCCAAGCACCCCGACATCGCGGGTTTCCAGGGCTCAGCTGGCAATGACGTCCCCGGCATCGCCCGAGCCGTCCAGGAGGCCGGCCTCGAGGACGATGTCTGCGTGATGGGCACGTCGATCCCGTCCGTCGCGAACCAGTACCTCGAGGGCGGATCGATCGACAAGATCTTCTTCTGGGATCCGGCGCTGGCGGGCAAGGCCCAACTGGAGATCGCCAGGATCCTCGCCGAGGGCGGCACGATCGAGGCGGGAACCGACCTCGGAATCGAAGGGTATGAGGATCTTCAGCCGCTCGAGGGCTTCGACAACGTCTTCGTGGGGGACGCGTCGGTCGCGGCGGACGCCGAGACGGCCGCCGAGTACGACTTCTGATCCGCCGGATGTCGCCGCTCCCCGACCGCGTCGCGCGATCCGCGCGGACGCGGCCGGGGACCGCGGAGAAAGGTTTTCGATGACGAACGAACGTTCCACGACCGTGGCCCCCGTACTCTCGGCCCAGGGCATCTCCAAACGCTACGGCGGGGTGCAAGCACTAGATGATGTGTCCATCGACTTCCTGCCGGGCGAGGTGCACTGCATCGCGGGCGAGAACGGCTGCGGGAAGTCGACGCTCATCAAGGTGATCTCCGGCGCCGAGCGCGCCGACAGCGGCACGATCACCGTCGATGAAGTCTCGCACGCCCGCATGAGCACAACCTCCGCCATCACCAGCGGGATCCAGGTGATCTACCAGGACTTCTCGCTGTTCCCGAACCTCACTGTGGCGGAGAACATCGTCATCACGTCGCACGTGGCAGCGGGTCGCCGACTCAACCGGCCAAGCACCGCCCGCCCGCGAGCCCGCGCCATCGTCGATGACCTCGGCATCGACCTCGATCTCGACGCCGAGCTGGGCAGGCTCTCGGTCGCCGACCGCCAGCTGACGGCGATCTGCCGCGCCCTCGTGAACGACGCGCGCGTCATCATCATGGACGAGCCGACGACCGCGCTCACGCACACCGAGGTCGACCGCCTGTTCGCCATCGTCGAGCGACTGCGCGCGCGAGACGTGGCCCTCGTCTTCGTATCCCACAAGCTCGAGGAGGTACTCGCAATCTCGCAGCGGCTCACGATCATGCGCTCCGGCCGGGTCACCGCGAGCGCGCCGACGAGCACCTACACTCGTGCATCGATCGCCGAGAGCATGACGGGTCAGGAGATCGACGAGTCCCGGATCGTCCAGGCGGTACCCGAGGACAGCCCCGTGCGCCTGCGTGTGGATAATCTGACGCTACCCGGCGCTTTCCACGACGTCTCGTTCTCCGTCCGTTCCGGGGAGATCCTCGGGATCACGGGCCTGCTGGGCTCGGGCCGGACCGAGATCGCCGAGTCGATCTTCGGCGTGCACCCGGCGCAGTCCGGGGAGATCGCTGTGGACGGAGCCCGCGTCGTCATCGCAGGCATTCCCGACGCGGTGTCGGCCGGCCTCGCGTACGTACCGGAGGACCGCCTGACGCAGGGTCTCTTCCTGGAGAAGTCGATCTCCGACAACATCATCGCCTCCTCGTTCGCACGCTTCCGCTCTCCGCGCCTCACGCTGGACGGCGCGCGGATCGCGAAGACCGTGAATCGACTGTTCGACGCCCTGAAGATCAAGGCGCCGAATGCCGACGCCCCGGTGCGATCGCTCTCGGGCGGAAACGCGCAGCGCGTCGTCATCGCCAAATGGTTGGCCACAGAACCGAAGGTGCTCATCCTCAATGGCCCCACGGTGGGCGTCGACGTCGGATCAAAGGCTCAACTGCTCGGCCTGCTGCGGGAGCAGGCGGATGCAGGAATGGCGATCGTCGTGATCTCCGACGATGCTCCCGAGCTCGTCTCCTGTTGCCACCGCGTGCTCGTCGTCTCACGCGGACGGATCTCGCAGGAGCTCACCGGCGACGGCATCTCGACGGCCGCGCTTCGCGAGGGGATGGCCGCATGACGCATCTCCTTCGGAGGCTGCACGGCCCCAACAACGAGGGCGTCCTCGCGCTCGTCCTCCTCGCGGTCATCGTGGCGATGTCGATCGCGAGCCCCGCATTCTTCACCGCGAGCACCGCGTTCTCGATCCTGCGCAGCTCGACGGTCCCGATGATCTTCGCGCTCGCCGTGCTCCTCGTGATCATCTCAGGCGGCATCGACGTCTCCTTCCCCGCCATCGCGATCTTCTCGGCATACGCCGCGGTGAGCACGTTTCTGAAGATGGGCTTCGACCCCGGCGTTCCGGCCGTCTTCCTCGTCGCGATCGCGATCGGGGCGGTGCTCGGCGCCGTCAACGGCGCCGTCATCGCCCGCTTCCGATTGCCCACTCTCATCGTGACGCTCGGGACGCAGGGCCTGTTCATCGGCGCGATGTACACCTTTGTCGGCTCGACGTACTACGCGCAGCTGCCCGCGTCGATGGCCGCACTCTCGACCGTCGACGTGATCGACTTCGATTCGGGTCGGGGGCGCGCGTATCTCCACATCATGGTGCTGATCGCCATCGCGCTGACGATCGCAATCTGGTGGATGCTGCGCGGGACGATGTTCGGCCGCTCGCTCTACGCGCTCGGCGGCGACTTCGAGGCGGCTCGTCGTGCGGGATTCCGCGTCGTCCCGACGCAGATCGGACTGTACGTGCTCGTCGGTGCACTCGCGGCCATCGCCGGCGTCGTGCATATGATCATGAGCCGCAGCGCAAACCCTCAGGACCTGATTGGCGGCGAGCTCGATATCATCGCCGCCGTCGTCCTCGGCGGCGCGTCGATCTTCGGCGGCCGCGGGACGGTGCTCGGCACCGTCCTCGGCGTGCTGCTCGTGCAGACGATCAACAACAGCCTGCTACTCGCTGGCGTACCCAGCGCGTGGCTCCGCGCCGCCGTCGGAGCGCTGTTGGTGGTCGGCGTCGGGATCCAGGCCGTCGCCGCACGACGCCGCGCACGGCGAGTGCACACCATCGATGAGACCCCTGAGCCCTCGGTGAAGGAGACGTCCGCATGAACCGCACGAATACCTCCGAAACCGTGGCACTGCGTCAGGTGAACGACCAGGTCGACGGCTGGGTGCGCCGCGCGCTGCAGCGAACGGGCGGCGGACGCGGGGCGGGACGGATGGCGATCGCCCTCCTGGTCGCGTTCGCGTTCTTCGCGATCGCCGAGCCGGGAGTGTTCCTCAGCCCGATCAACCTGCAGAACCTCATGGTCGCTTCGCCGGAGATCGGAGTCATCAGCATCGCCATCATGCTCGCGATGTTGACGGGCGGAATCGACCTCTCCCTCGTGTCGATCGCGAGCCTGTCTGCAATCACCATCTCGACGGCGTTCACCGCGATCTCCACGACGGACCCCGGGCTCGCTGAGGCGATGGGCATTCCGCTGGCGCTCCTCGGCGTCGCGGTCGGGGCGCTGTGTGGCCTCGTCAACGCGATCCTCATCAGCGTCGTCGGGATCACGCCCATCCTCGCCACCCTCGGGACGATGCAGATCTTCAACGGCATCGCCATCGTGTGGACCGGGGGAACGACGCTGTACGGGGCACCGGCGGTCCTCACGACCTTCGGTCGCACCGCGATCGGGCCCGTCCCGCTGCTGTTCGTCGCGCTGCTGTTCGTCGCGGCCGTGATCGCACTGCTCGTCAATCGCACCTCGCTCGGCCGACGGATCCAGCTCCTCGGAGCCAACCCTGTGGCCGCCACGTACTCGGGCTTCCGCAGCGGCCGGATCCTTATCAGCACCTACCTGCTGGGGGGCTCGCTGGCGGGTCTCGCAGGCGTCCTCTTCCTCGCGCGCAATCCGACGGCCTCCGCCGACTACGGAGCGTCCTACGTGCTCCTCGTGATCGTCATCGCCGTGCTCGGCGGCACCCGCCATACGGGCGGCTTCGCGTCGGTCGCCGGGGTGCTCCTCGCGACGCTGACGCTGCAGGTCGTGTCGAGTGGGTTCACGGCGCTGCGCCTGTCGTCCTACGAGTACGCGATCGCACAGGGCGCCATACTCATCGGCGTGATGGTGCTGGACGCCGTCGAATGGCGCAGACCAGGGCGGAACCGACGCCCTCTGACACAGGCTCCCCGGACAGAGACACCCGGGAGAACGGAGCAGCAATGAAGAAGATCATCAACAACCCGGATGCGTTCGTCGACGAGTTTGTCGAGGGGATCCTGCTAGCGCACCCCGACAAGGTGAGGACGCCCGGCGACGACCCGCGGGTGCTAGTGCGCGCGGACGCGCCGAGCCCGGGCCGAGTCGGCATCGTCACCGGCGGAGGGTCGGGGCACCTGCCGTTGTTCAAGGGCTACGTCGGGCGCGGCCTCGCCTCGGGCGTCGCCATCGGCAACGTCTTCTCCTCGCCGTCCTCCGAACAGATCTTCGAAGCGACGAAAGCCGTGGACGGCGGCGCCGGCGTCCTCTATCTCTACGGCAACTACGGCGGCGACGTGTTCAACTTCGACCTGGCCGCCGACCTGGCCGAGATCGAGGGCATCGAGACGACGACCGTCCTCGGTCACGACGACGTGGCGAGCCAGCCCCGCGAGCGCGCAGAGGAGCGGCGCGGCGTCGCTGGCATCTTCTTCGCGTACAAGGCCGCCGGTGCGGCGGCCGAGCGCGGCGACAATCTCGCCGCGGTCGCCGCGGTGGCGGAGGACATCGGGCAGCACACGGCGACGATGGGCGTCGGCCTCGCCCCGACCATCCTGCCGACGACGGGGAAGCCGAGCTTCGAGCTCAACGACGGCGAGATGGAGATCGGCATCGGGATCCACGGCGAGCCCGGCATCCGGCGCGGTGCGCTCGAGACGGCGAACGAGATCGCCGAGCACCTGACCGAGCAGATCCTCGCCGACCTCGAGCTCGCAGACGGCGACCGCGTCGCGGTGCTCGTCAATGGTCTCGGCGCGACGCCGCTCGAGGAACTGTACGTGCTGTACCGGCGCGTGCACCAGATCCTCGCCGAGCGCGGCATCACCGTCGCCAAGCGATACGTCGGCGAATACGCGACCAGCCTGGAGATGGCCGGCGCCTCTGTCTCCGTACTCGCGCTGAACGACGAGCGCCTCGCCCTGCTCGAGGCGCCGGCCGCGTCGCCGTTCTTCTCCGAGGCCTGAGCCGCACGACACCGACCAGAGGATCACACCAACGATGAACTCATCAGAACTCCGCCTCGCCATCTCCCGCGCCGTCGAGGAGTTCCCGAAGCACGCCGACGAGCTCGGCGATCTCGACCAGAAACTGGGCGACGGAGACCTCGGGATCACCGTCTCAGCCGGCGCCGCCGCCGTGTCGGAGGCGCTGACTGCGCTACCCGACACCGCGACGCCGAGCGAAGTCGTGTTGGCCTGCGCGAAGGCGTTCGCGAACGCCAACCCGTCGACGATGGCCGCGCTCGTCGCCGGTGCGCTCCTGGCCGGCTCGAAGCGATGGAAGGACGTTGACGACGTCGACGCGGAGGGCATCGCCGACTTCGCGATGACGGCTGCCGAGTCGATCAGTTCGCGCGGCAAGTCCCAGGTCGGCGACAAGACGATCCTGGACGCGATGTTCCCGGCGGCGGAGGCGCTTCGCGAGGCCGTGCCGGAGAGCGGGCTAGACGCGGCCATCGCGGCTGCCCAGGAGGGCGTCGTCACGTCGAAGAAACTCCAGTCGAGGCGCGGGCGCGCCTCGTGGCTGCAGGAGCGCAGCATCGGCCTGCAGGATCCCGGCGCGACCGCGTTCCTGCGCTTCCTGCAGTCGTGGAAGGCCGCGAACCCGGCCTGAACTCGACGTGAGGGGCTGACGCAGAGCGTGAAGCGTCGGCCCCTCAGCTCCCCCGCCGGAACTCCGACTTGATCCCGGCGCGAAGCGCCTCGTTGATCTCTCCCTTGCACGGCTGGCGCACAACGAGCAGGCGCCATCCCCGGGACGGGGAGCCCTTCCGCGTCCTTCGCATCCGAATGTACTCACTGCGATGAGTCCAGTCCGGGCGCGTCATGCTGTCGTTGTTTCTACTGCGACGAGAGCGATTACCGGAGGTCTGGCCTGTGCGATCATGCGCGGAATTCTCCCGTCGACCCCTGACACAGGAAGACACCCGGCACCCGCGACTGGCATCGATACGCGACATGAGGTTAGGCTCAGCTAAGTAATCGCCCGACGGGCGTCCTCCCCCAACTCAGAAGGTCTCCATGTCGCATTCGGCCCTCGCACGCCTGCGCCCTGTCGGCGTCCTCGCGGCACTCGCCGCCGGCGCCCTCCTGTTCAGCGCATGTTCCTCCGACGCCTCAGACGATCCGGCGCCGTCCGAGGCCGATGGCTCGACCCACACCATCAGCCACGCCCGCGGTGAGACCGAGGTCCCCGAGGATCCGCAGCGCGTCGTCACGCTGGAGCCCGTTCAGCTCGACACATCGGTCGCGCTCGGCGTCGTCCCCGTCGGCACTTCGGTGCTCAGTGAAGAGACGGGAGTGCCCGCCTACCTCGGCGACGCCGCCGCCGACATCGAGATGGTCGGCACCGTCACCGAGCCGAGCGTCGAGCGCATCGCCGCCCTCGAGCCCGACCTCATCCTCGGCACGGAGTCGCGGCACTCGGCGCTCTACGACCAGCTCTCCGACGTCGCCCCGACGGTTTTCATGGAGACGCAGGCCGATCCGTGGCAGGACAACGTCGCCCTCGTCGCCGAGGCGCTTGGAGACGAAGCGGGCGCTGAGGAGCTTCTCGCCGACTACGAAACCCGATGCGACGAGATCGCCGAAGAGTACGACACCGCCGGGCAGACGGCGCAGCTCGTGCGCCCCCGCGACACCCGCCTCACGCTCTACGGCCCCCTCTCCTTCGCCGGAAGCACTCTCGAGTGCGCCGGATTCACAACGCCCGAGCACGACTGGGAAGACATCTCGCTCGACATCTCGCCCGAGGAGGCACGTGACGCCGAAGCCGACCTCGTGCTGGTCACGACCGTCGACGCCGACGACCCGAGCACGATGCCCGACGCGATCTCAGACAATGCCGACGCATTCGGCAGCCTGCACCTCGTCGATTTCTCGTTCTGGATCACGGGCGTCGGACCGGTCGGCGGGATGACCGTTCTCGACGACCTCGAGCGCATCCTTCAGGAGGGCTGACCCCGCGAATGGCGGGCGCGAGGTCCCTCGAGCGTCGGGCGGTCACAGGTGTGGCCGCCCGACGCTCGCGCGCGTGGACCGCCGCCCTCGCGCTCGCTCTGATCCTCGCCCTCGCGGCCTCGCTGTTCATCGGCGCCAATCCCGTTGCGCCGGCCGACATCCTCGCGGCGGTCGGGGGCAACGGATCCGATGAGGCTCGCTTCGTGGTCTGGGACCAGCGGGTCCCCCGCCTGGCCGCAGGCGTCCTCGTCGGGCTCGCGCTCGGGCTCTCTGGCGCCCTCATCCAGGCATTCACACGCAACCCGCTCGCCGATCCCGGGATCCTCGGTGTGAACGCCGGCGCCGGCTTCGCCGTCGCGCTCGGCATCGCGTTCTTCGGGATCACGGAGCCGAGCGGATACGTGTGGCTCGCGTGCATCGGGGCGCTCGTCGTGACGACGGTGGTCTACGCGCTCGGCTCGTCCGCCCGCGGTCCCGTGGATCCGATCCGGCTCACCCTCGCGGGCGTCGCGGTGGGGGCGGTCCTGTCGGGCCTGACGACCGGACTGACTCTGACCCACCCCGACGCCTTCGATCGGATGCGCGGCTGGAACGCAGGCTCCCTGCTCGAACGGGGCCCGGAGGTGCTCGCGTCGACCGCGCCGCTTCTGGGGTTCGGTGTCGTGCTCGCCCTCGCCGTCGCGCCCACCCTCAACTCGGTCGCCCTCGGCGCCGATGTCGCCCGCTCGCACGGCGTGCGCCTGGCGCGGGTGCAGATCGCGGCGGTCGCCGCCGTGACGCTCCTCGCGGGCGCCGCGACCGCCATCGCCGGGCCGATCGCATTCGTCGGGCTGATGATCCCCCACGTCGTGCGCTGGGCCGTCGGCACCGATCAACGGCGCATCTTTGCCGTCTCGATGCTCGCAGGGCCCTCGCTCGTCGTACTCGCCGACATCGTGGGCCGTGTCGCGGCGCCCGGTGAGATGCCCGCCGGCATCGTGACGGCGTTCGTCGGAGCGCCCGTTCTCATCGCGCTCGTACGCCGCCGCGGAGCGAGCACGCTATGACCGGGGTCGTTTTCGCGAATCGGCGCATCGTGCTCGGCACGGGGCCCGGACGAATCGCCGTGCCCGTACGCACGGCGATCGTGACGGCTGCGGTCTTCATCGTCGCCGTGCTTCTCGGCCTCACAGCTCTCGCGCTCGGCGACTACCCCGTGTCCCCCGCAGAAGTCGTCGGATCCTTCACGGGATCGACCGAGGGACTGGCCCGGACAGCCGTCCTCGAGTGGCGACTGCCGCGCGCCGCGAGCGCCGTCGTGTTCGGCGCGGCACTGGGCGTCGCGGGCGCCGTGTTCCAGACCTTCACGCGCAACCCCCTCGCGAGCCCCGACGTGATCGGGCTCGCGAGCGGCGCGTACACCGGGATGCTCCTCACCCTCATCGCGGGCGGCGGCTGGGCGATGCTCACACTCGGATCCCTCGGCGGGGGCTTCGCCGCGGCCGTCGCGATCCTCCTGCTCGCGTCGCGCGACGGCCTGCAGGGGTTCCGGTTCATCGTCGTCGGCATCGGCGTCTCGGCGATGCTGGCCGCGTTCAACACCTGGCTGCTGCTGCGCGCAGAGCTCGAGACCGCACTCTTCGCCGCGGCGTGGGGTGCGGGAAGCCTCAACAACGTCACGGAGGACACCGGCTGGCCCGCGGTCTGGGTCCTCCTCGTCCTACTGGCGGCGGTGCCCTTCGTCTCGCGCGGGTTGCGTCAGCTCGATCTCGGGGACGACGCCGCCCGCGCGACGGGCGCGCACACGACGCGGGTCCGCTGGGTCGCCGTCGCTCTCGCCGTCGCGCTCGTGAGCGTGACGACGGCGGTCGCCGGCCCCGTCTCGTTCATCGCCCTCGCCGCCCCGCAGATCGCCCGCCGCCTCACCGGCACCGCCGGGATCCCCCTCAGCGCATCCGCCGCGACCGGTGCGGCGCTGCTCATCGCCTCGGACATCGTCGCGCAGCACGTGATCCCCCTCACCGTCCCCGTCGGCGTCGTGACCGTCGTCGTGGGCGGCGGGTACCTCATCTGGCTGCTCGCCCACGAGATCAGGAAGACTGCATGACCGACACCGCCACCGTCGATCTCGCCGTCGAGGATGCCACGCTGCAGTACGACCAGCGCGTCATCAGCGAGAACCTCGGTTTCCACGTGCCGCCGGGCTCGTTCACCGTCATCATCGGACCGAATGCATGCGGCAAGTCGACGCTTCTGCGCGCGCTCGCGGGTCTGCTGCGCCCCGCATCGGGGCAGGTCGTGCTCGATGGATCCGACATCGCACGCCTCGCGCCGAAGCACATCGCGCGCCGCATCGGCCTGCTGCCGCAATCGGCCTCGGCCCCCGACGGGATCACGGTCGCCGAGCTCGTCGCGCGCGGGCGCTTTGCCCACCAGCGCCTCCTGCGCCAGTGGTCTCCTGCCGACGAGATCGCCGTCGCGGAGGCCCTCGACGAGACGGGCGTGCGCGAACTCAGCGCGCGCCGCGTCGACGAACTCTCGGGCGGCCAGCGGCAGCGGGTGTGGATCGCGATGGTGCTCGCGCAGGAGACGCCGATGGTGCTGCTCGACGAGCCCACGACGTTCCTCGACGTCGCCCACCAGATGGAGGTGCTCGGCCTGCTGCACCGGCTCAACGTCTCGGGCCGCACCGTCGTCGCGGTGCTGCACGACCTCAACCAGGCCGCGCGCTACGCGAGCCACATCGTCGCGATGTCGGGCGGGCGGATCGTCGCGCAGGGCGCACCTGCCGAGACGATCACGTCCGAGCTCGTGCACGACGTGTTCTCACTGCCGAACGTCGTCATCCCGGATCCGGTGACGGGGACGCCGCTCGTCGTTCCGCAGGACCTTCGATAGGGCGCTCCCGAGTGCGAACCCGCCCTGTTGACGCAGACGGAGGGCGTGTCCGCACTCGGGAGCTGGAGCGTGCGTCAGGCGCGCGAGGAAGCGACCTCCGATGACGCCGCCTCGTAGCTCCGCCCGTCGAGTTCGTGGAGGTCGAGCCGGGAGCGATCCCGGCCGGTCGCCAGGCCGATCAGGCTGACCGCGGCGAAGCCGATCCAGAGCAGCGCGACGAGCCAGAGCTCGCCACCGCCGATGCCGGCGAGCGAGGTCGCGATCATCGGAGTGAAGCCCGCACCCGCGGTCGCGGCGAACTGATAGGCCACCGATGTCCCCGAGTTGCGTACCGAAGTCGGGAACTGCTCCCCCGCGTATGCGCCGTAGGGCCCCGCCGAGAATCCCTGCACGACCGACAGTCCGAGGAAGACCGCGAAGAAGAACAGAACGATGCTGTCGGTCTGCAGCATCATCATGATCGGGAACGCCAGGGTGATCCCGAGCAGGTTGCCGAACATGAGGATCCGCCGCCGGCCGTATCGGTCGGACATCCGCGAAGCGATGATGATGAAGACGATCGTCGTGACGGCGGCGCAGGCCTTGAGGACGAGCACGAGGCTCGACGCGTGCGACGCCTGCTGCACGACGTAGGCGACGGCCCACGCGCCCATGAGGCCCTGCGCCGCCTGTCCGGAGATCCCGACGGTGAATGCCCGCAGCAGCGGCCGCCAGTGGTCCCGGACGAGCTCGATGAGGGGCGTCCGATGCGCAGCAGGCGCCTGGCGCGCGGCCTCCTGGAACACCTTCGACTCGTTGACGCGTCGCCGGATGAAGACGACGATGAGCATGAACACGGCCGACAGCACGAACGGGACGCGCCAACCCCATGCGAGGAACTGCTCGTCGGGCATCGTGGCCATCCCGGCGAGGATCAGCGTGCCGACGAGAGTGCCGGTCGGCGCGCCCATGTACGAGAAGGCGGCGGCGAAGCCGCGCGATCGCTTCTTCGCGTTCTCGAATCCGACGAGTGTCGCTCCTCCCCATTCCCCGCCCACGGCGATGCCCTGGATCACGCGGAGGGTGACGAGCAGGATCGGTGCCCAGACACCGATCTGGGCGTTCGTCGGAAGCAACCCGATCAGGGTGGACGTGATGCCCATGATGAGCACGGTCGACATGAGCACGGCCTTGCGACCGATCTTGTCGCCGAGGTGCCCGAAGATGATCCCGCCGAGAGGACGGGCGACGTACCCGGCGGCAAGGGTGCCGAACGACAGCACGAGGGCGGTGGTGGGATCGAGGCCTGCGAAGAACACCCTGTTGAACACGATCCCGGCTGCCGTGGCGTAGAGGATGAAGTCGTAGTACTCGAGGGCGGTTCCGAGCAGGCTGGACATGAGGATCCGCCGCATCTGGCGGTCGGACGCGGCGTACTCGGTGTCGACCGCCTGGGTCCGGGGTGATTCGGTCGTCATCATTGACTCCTGTGGATGCTGACCGGCTGCGCCGGTCGGGTGGGGTTAGGCGAGCACGCGGGGAGCGGGCTCCTCCGTTCGGGAGACGACGAGCGTCTCGAGATCCTGAGGGATCGACAGCGGACCCTCGAAGGTCGTCTTCGCGTCGTGCCAGACCTCGGGGTGGACGTACGACGGCACGAGGTGGTGAAGAGCAAGGTGCGCTGCACCCGCCCGGGTTGCGATCCTCCCGGCGTCTGCGGGCGTCGTGTGCGATCGGCGATGGTGGTCCAGAGTCGCCTGAAGCATCTCGGTGTCGGAGTACTGCGCGGCGAGGTTGTCGAGGTCGATGGCCTCGTGAAGCAGGAGGTCGGTCCCGCTCGCGAGCCGAACAAGATTCTCGCAGGGCGCAGTGTCGCCAGAGATCGTCACGGATCCGTGGGCGCTGTCGATGCGGTAGGCGAACGCGGGCGCCATCGGGTGGTGCGAGACGAGCGTCGCCGTGACCGTGACGAGATCGTCGCGGAAGACCTCGATCGGCGCCATCTCGGGCGCGACGGCGTGGTCCGGATCGAACCCGCAATCCGACGGGAGCGCGATCTCCCGCACCGCGAAGGTGTCGCGCGGGCTCTTGGCCAGCGAGTCGAAGATCCGATCGTTGATGTCGGTGGCGTACGCGGCGAGGAGACCGTCCATGAGCCCGGCCACGCCCGGAGTCGGGCGCTGCGGCGCAACGACCTCGGGCGAGGACGTCGCCCGCGGGGAAAGCGGCGTGAGGCGGCCGCGGTCGCCCGGGCCGACGATCGGGATGGGCCCGCCGACCTTGCTCTTGAGCTCGAAGGCGCCGAACAGCACGAGGCTCGGCAGATCGACGAGGTGGTCGGAGTGCATGTGGGTCAGGAAGATCCCGCCCAGATCGACCATGCTGAGGCCCACTGCCTTGGCCTGATGGCCGGCGCCGTCGCCGCAGTCGACGAGGTACCAGCGATCGCCGACGACGATCGCCGTGGCGATGCCGAACCTCGGGGCGCCGAGGTGGTCGGCCCACCATCGAGGCCCACCGGCCGTTCCGAGCGTGACGACGCGCATGGGCGAATCGGTCATGAGGCGACGCTGCTTTCTGACATGCCGTCGATGATTCGCGGATCGCCGCCATTTGTCCATCTAAAAGAACTGAGGACTGCTGTTAACTGGACTAATGGCCGAGATCACACTGCGACAGCTCGAGTACTTCGTGGCGATCGCCGACTCGGGATCGCTGACGGCCGCGGCCGAGCGATGCCGGGTGACACAGGCGGCGGTGAGCATCGCGCTCGGACAGCTCGAGCGAGGCATCGGGACGCGTCTCGTCATCCGGCACCCTGGCCACGGGATCGCCCTCACCACGGAGGGCGTCGCGGTTGCCGCCCACGCGAGGAGCGTGCTCGAGGAAGTCGACAAGGTCTCGTCGATCGTGTCGGAGGTACGCGGACGCCTGAGCGGGCGCCTGTCGATCGGCGTCTACCGCACGCTCTCGATGCACACCATCCCCGCGCTGATCGACTGGTTCGGCACCCGTCATCCCGAAGTCGAACTGGACTTCGTCGAAGGATCGGGATCGCACGTGCAGAACGAGATGCTCGCGGGCCGCGTACACGTCTGCGTCATGTACCGCGCCCAGCTCGGGTCGGCCTGCGACGCGACGACGCTTCGATCCGCGCGCCGCCTCGCCGTCATGAGCCCCGAACACCCGCTTGCAGACAAACCCGACCTGACCCTCCGAGGCCTCGCCGCCCACCCCGCCATCTTCCTCGACGAAGAGCCGGCACTGCAGCGCACCCTCGCCGCGTTCGCCGCCGAGGGAGTCGAGCCGCTGGTGCCGTGGCGGAGCTCCAGCGTGCAGACAATCCACAACGTCGTCGGCCGCGGATCCGCCTACTCCCTGCTCATGCAGACGACCTCTCGCAGCCCCGAGGGCCACCCGCTCGTCTTCCGCGACCTGCCCGGCTCCCCCTTCGACAACCCGGTGGTCGCGGCGCTCCCGCGCGGCGTCACACCCACCGCCCTCGTGAGCGAGGCTCTGTCCGCGATCCGCGACTACTGGGCAGCGACGGACGCGATGCTCACGTCCGGGCGGTCGTCACCGTAGCCGCGGGCGAGGCCCGAGGCGCCAGATCTCTCATCCCTCGGCAGCTGGATCCGGGATGTCGACCGCGCCGCCCCACTCGAGGAAGGTGTTGCTCGTGGTCACGCTGACGCCCCCGTACGTGCCCGTTCCCACGAAGTACGCGCCGAGGTAGTCGGGCGTCAGCCAGAGCTCGACGTCGCTCAGCTCAACGCCCCCGAGATCCAGAGGATCGTCGGGGGTGAGCCGCCAGGCGCTCTCGGCAACCGAGTCGTCGGCGGGCACGGGAAGATCGTCGTCGAGGGTCCACGTCGGCGCGGTGGCGAAGAGTCCGGCGAGCACCTCGGGCGATCCGGCCACGCGCACAAGCTCGACGATCGTCGTCGCCTGCTGCACGAGCGGATCCCCGGAGGACGGATCTGACTTCACCCAGCCGGTCTCGGGCGCGTAGAGCCACCCGTCGTCGCCACGTACGACCACACGCTGCTCCCCTTCGATGCTCATCGCGAACTCGGGATCCCACTCGAACTCGACGATCGACGACGTGCCGTCGCTGGAGTCGACGCGGTGCACACCGCTTCCCGCGGCCAGCATCGCCGCCGCCATGCAGTCGCCGAGCTGCTGGCCCGAGACCTGAGTGTCGGAGGCGAGCAGGAGGTCATCGCACTCCGGTGGCGCGTCCGCCGGAACGGGCGAATCCGCTGGCGCCGGTGAGGCGCTCGCCGACTCGACGGGCGGGGTGACACCGTCCCCAGTGCCCTCGGGTGATCCCCCGTCGCAGGCTGCGAGGGTCGCGGCGAACAGGGCGACCGCGATCGCAGCGGCCGGTCGAAGCGTTCTCATGGGAGCATCTTGGCACCACCGTGGTCGTTCCCACGCCACTGCGCGCTCCCGAGTGCGGCCCCGCCCCTCTTCGATGCCGAAAGGGCGTGTCCGCGCTCGGGAACGGCCGCGTGGCGCGGGTCAGCGCACGTACGACGGGAGACGTGACCACGATCCAAGCGAGAGACGACGGCGGCCCACGTCAACAGCCCCGCCCCTCCGGAGGTCGGGGTTGTTGTTTCTACCGCTTGCGGACTCGGCGGATCGACCCGGCCGCCGAAACGACCGCGAGTTGGTCGATGTCGAGGTCTTCAACCTCGACCAGGGTCAGCGGGGCCCGACGGGATGCCGTCGCCCACAGTGCGAACACGCGCCAAGAAGGGTCGTAGTACGACCACCAGGAGACGCCGTCCCATCGCGGTTCGCCGTCGTCACGACGGGCCTCGAAGAGACTCGCGGCACGTCGCTGCGTTGCAGCCCGTGTGCGGACGACGACATCGCTCGGTCGCATGGTGATGTCGACGAGATTCTGAGCATTGTCGAAGTCGAACAGCGATGCGTCGTCCGAGAGTTCGAAGGTCGCCAAGGCGCGCCGCATGTTCGGGTAGTCCGTCGAGAACATCTCTGGGCGCCAGGTCTCGAGCATGCCGAACGTCTCGCCGACAGCCGCTTCGGGCGTCGCCGCGACGTACCACGCATCGTAAAGATCCGGATTGTCCCACCGGCTCGCCCCCTGAGGTCGGTGCAGATACGACGCGTGTCCCGGATCGCCCTCGCCAGCATGCGGGTCGAAGAAGAACACCCGATACGCCTGCATCAGGCGTATCCACCTGCCCACGCTGCTTCCAGTGCTTCGATGACGGGTGTCGCCCCCTCGAGTCGGATGACATCGACCGGCCGCGCCCCGCCCAGGTGACCGTTGTGCCCGTAGAGCCAGTCGCGTACGACCTGTTCGCTTCCCCACAGCAGCTGGGCACGCTCGAGGACGTAGTTGAGGTCGACGAGAGCACGCTCGTTGACGGCGCTCGGCCGCTCCTCACCGGAGATCCATCGCGTCGGCTGCGACGCCGAGACGCCGAGCGCCTCGGCGAGACGTGCCTTCGTGCCCAGGACGCTCTCGGCGATCTCCGCCCGCCCGGCTGGCTGAAGGCCTGTCGCCCGCCCCCTCGAGTTGACCGTGACGTACCCCACATCACTCGGCTTGCTGGTGGCGTGCTGCAGATTCTTCCGTGCCGCGTCCTTCTTCGCCTTCTGCTGCGCCATGCCCCCCATTCTACCCCCAATTCTGAGATTGGGAGCGGGTCGTGCCCGCCCAATGGCCGCCTATGAACCGCACGCACACATCGCGCGGTGACGCGGATCTCAGCATTGGCGCACGTCCGTATCCTCCTCCGAAGCTCCGGGGTCTCTGTCCAGGAGACTGGCGCAGGATGACCGCGGCGTGGCCACGGCATGGCCACGAATGGCCGTCGGTGCGCCCGAGAACTCGCAGTGCAGCGACTCCACCCCCGACCCGTGGCCAACATCCGGCCACCTCGGGGGTCAACTTCTCAGTCTGGCCACAGGCGGTCCAGACCAAGGCCACTGGGTGGCCGGCTGTCGGTCGCTCGCGCGGACGATGGCCCGGCCTCCGTCCGGCCGTGCCCCCCCCACGCGAGCGGGACACCCGTCCTCGCCGTCACAGAGCGGGCTTTCGTTGGGATCACCCCGCGCGAGCGGGGAGCACTCGCTGTACTCGTCGTGCGATCGCTCCCCCCGTGGGATCACCCCCGGCGCGAGCGGGGAACACGGGCGCGCTGCATGACCCGCACGTTGGCGATGGGGATCACCCCCGGGCGAGCGGGGAGCACGTGGCCTTCGCCGCCGCGACCTGGAAGGCACCGGGATCACCCCCGCGCGAGCAGGGAGCACTTCTTCAACTTAAAGTTCGGGCTCCCCGAATGGGGATCACTCCCGCGCGAGCGGGGAGCACGAACTGGGGACCGCACGCCTGATCCTCGTGCAGGGATCACCCCCCGCGCGAGCGGGGAGCACCAGACATCGAGGCCCCGCCGATAGTGCGGGGCCGGATCACCCCCGCGCGAGCGGGGAGCACTTGGACCCATCGCCGCCCGAGGAGGGCCGGTCCGGATCACCCCCGCGCGAGCGGGGAGCACTGGTTCGTGCCTGCCCAGGGCGTCACGGCCCACGGATCACCCCCGCGCGAGCGGGGAGCACATGGAGGGCATCACCGAGAACGTCGCGAAGGAGGGATCACCCCCGCGCGAGCGGGGAGCACAGTCTGTCGGAATGGGCGCGGCAGGTGGCGCGCGGATCACCCCCGCGCGAGCGGGGAGCACGACGGCTTGCCGCCGAGGATCTCCTGCGCGCGCGGATCACCCCCGCGCGAGCGGGGAGCACGTAGAACGGGACGCCGTCGATCTCGTCGGGCCCGGATCACCCCCGCGCGAGCGGGGAGCACAGGGTGAGCACGCCCTGCTCGGTCGCCGGGTCGGGATCACCCCCGCGCGAGCGGGGAGCACAGCTGCCGTGCCTCTGCTGCCGTCGAATCGAGGGGATCACCCCCGCGCGAGCGGGGAGCACCTCACGGATCCGGGCGGCGAGATGCACCAGCTGGGATCACCCCCGCGCGAGCGGGGAGCACGGCCCGGTCCTGCGGTCAGTCTTGACGGGACGGGGATCACCCCCGCGCGAGCGGGGAGCACGGCCCGGTCCTGCGGTCAGTCTTGACGGGACGGGGATCACCCCCGCGCGAGCGGGGAGCACCGCGTCACCAGGCTCGTCGTGTCGACGACGCGCGGATCACCCCCGCGCGAGCGGGGAGCACCGCGTCACCAGGCTCGTCGTGTCGACGACGCGCGGATCACCCCCGCGCGAGCGGGGAGCACAACGTGTCCGACTCCATGAACATTCAGGTGCAGGGATCACCCCCGCGCGAGCGGGGAGCACAAGACGGTGCGGCAGGACGTGTCGATCAGCGTGGGATCACCCCCGCGCGAGCGGGGAGCACGCGTCCACTGCGCGTTCGAGCTCGTCGAAGTGCGGATCACCCCCGCGCGAGCGGGGAGCACATCCTCGGCGACCAGACCGGCGCGATCAAGGCCGGATCACCCCCGCGCGAGCGGGGAGCACGTCCCGCCCTGGTCCGACTCCCTCAAGACGCGGGGATCACCCCCGCGCGAGCGGGGAGCACATCCGGAGCGAGTTCGACCGTGTCACGCGCATGGGATCACCCCCGCGCGAGCGGGGAGCACGCTTCCTGATCAGGCATTCTATGCGACACCACTCCGTTCCGGATCCAGTTGGAGCTGCCACCGACACGTCATAGAACAGATGCTGGCGTCGCACGCGGAAGTCGCCGCAAACATGGCCTCCGGCGCGAGACCCGATGAACCAACATCAAGCTGCCACCACGTCCCTCCATTCAGATGCGTCTCTCCAGATGACCAATGCTGCCCAAGGATCGCGCACATCCGGGTGTGCGACCGTGAGGGAGACGCCAAGATACCTGCGGCTCACCCAGAGCTATGATGCACGAGCCGCGCACGGTTTCCCTGCCCACCCGCGGGGATGATCCAGCTAATGCTCGAGGAGTTGGAGTGCTCCCCGCATACGCGGGGTTGGTTCGCGGGCACGCGGACCGGTCTCATCGATCTCCACGTGCTCCCCGCATACGCGGGGTTGGTTCCCGGGCCCGGCGTGCGCGGCTCGCTCACCGCGTACGTCGGAACGCTAGGACAGCTCAAAAGACAGGCCGCTGCACACGTATCACTGAATGCTAAAGCTTGGGGAGTTGTTTAAGAAGAGGGTCTTGTGTCCGCCAAAGACACCCGCTACCGTAACTTCCACGACAAGCCACCTTCCACGCATGGAGTCTTGCAGTGACCACCGACGTTCGGAACCGAACCATCGATCTCGACTTCAATGGCGTCAGCGAGAGGGCGCGGTCCGCCTGGGCGAAGAGCTGGCCGATGGGCGTCCCCGATGACCAGCTCGAGGCATGGCTCCCCCTCCACCGGCACCTCGCGGACACCGCCGCAGTCGCGGCCCGGTTGTGGGACGAATGGCTGGCTCCGAACACGAAACGCGTCATCGTCGATGCGATCGGCGACGAGGAAGCGGCACGGACACTCGCGATCTGGCTCGCCGGATGTCACGACATCGGCAAGCTCTCCCCTGCCTTCTCGGTACAGGTTGCGAAGCTCGCCGACCACATGGACCGCCACGGGCTGCGCATGGATTGCTCGATTGCCGGCACCGAGCTGCGGTCCCAGCGAAGACACGAACTTGTAAGTCATCTCGCGGTTGAGGACTTCCTCAAGAAGCACCACGGTTTTCGTCCCGACCGGGCCCGCGCGATCGCCAGTCTCGTCGCCGCCCATCACGGCAAACCGCCGAGCCGGGACATGATCCAAGACGCACGACGCGAGCCGCGCTACATCGGGGACGGCAACTGGGCGCGCACACGCGAGGAGATCCTCGAGACGATCACGGGCCAGGTCACGACGCCCGCGGTGATCGCGACGTGGCGCGACGCACACCTGCCCGCACACGCTCTCGTCCCACTCAGCGCCTTCGTCGTCGTCGCCGACTGGATCGCGAGCAGCGACGCTCACTTCCCGCTCGCGGACCTCCCGTCTCCCGATGTGGATCCGGCCGGTCGCCTCGAGCACGCCTGGCGGAAACTCGATCTTCCGACGCCGTGGTCGGCAGACGCTCCTCCCGACAACCGCGATCTGTTCGCAAGAAGATTCGGCTTCCCAGATGCGCGCCCCGTACAGAAAGCCGCCATGCTGGCCGCGCGCGAATGCGAGTCGCCGTCCCTGCTAATCGTCGAGGCGGCGATGGGCACGGGGAAAACCGAAGCCGCGCTCGCGGCCGCGGAGATCCTCGCGACACGCTTCGGCCTGACGGGCGTCTTCATCGGGCTACCTACGCAAGCGACGGCGGACGGGATGTTCCCCCGCGCGCTTGACTGGGCAGACCAGCTCGGGCTTGCTACCCCGATGAACGTCTTCCTCGGCCATGGCAAAGCCCACCTCAACGAGACGTTCGACAAGCTTCGGATGACCGGACGTCTGAACTCGATCGGCGACGACTACGGACCGCGACGGGCACGCCGGTGGTCGGATCAGCGGGAATCCTCACTCGCTCACGCCTGGTTCAGCCATTCGCGCCGTGGTCCGCTCGCGGATCTCGTCGTCGGCACGATCGACCAATCCCTCCTGGCAACACTGACCAGCCGCCACAACGCCCTCCGCCACCTCGCTCTGACGGGCAAGGTGGTGGTCCTTGACGAGATCCACGCCTACGACGCGTACACGAACACCTACATCGAACAGCTCGTGCGCTGGCTCGGCGCCTACGGCGTGCCGCTGATCATGCTCTCCGCGACGCTTCCCGACGAGCGTCGACAGGCATTCCTCGACGCGTATCGCGACGGCCGTTCCCAGGACGATCAGGCAGAGCCAGCAAGCACGGCTTCCACTGAATACCCTGCGCTGACTGTTTGCGACGGTCAGCGCACGTGGGTCATCGAACCCGGTGACGATCGGCCACCGCAGACGATCGCGCTCGAACGCGCCGACGACGAACTTTCTGGTCTCCGCGACATGCTCGCCGAGGACCTCGCGGACGGCGGGTGCGCCGTCGTCATCCGAAACACTGTGCGGCGGGTACAGGAGACGGCCGCGTACCTCCGCGAGCACCTCGATATCCCGATCGTCGTCGCGCATTCCCGGTTCCTCGGCGCCGACCGTGCACGGAAGGATCGCGAGATGCTCGATCTCTTCGGTGGGGCCGAAGGCCGACCGGAGCAGATGATCCTCGTCGCGTCGCAGGTCGTCGAGCAGTCTCTCGACATCGACTTCGATCTGATGGTGACCGACCTGGCGCCCGTCGACCTCGTACTGCAGCGCGCGGGTCGCCTGCATCGTCACGACCGACAGCGCCCCGGCCGATTGCGCGATCCTCGCCTCGTCCTCACCGGGGTCGACTGGACGGCGACTCCTCCGACGGTGAACAGCGGCAGCGACAACATCTACATGACGTACCCGCTCCTGCGTACTCTCGCAGCGCTCGACGGGCGCGCCGAGATCACCCTGCCCGCCGACATCCCGCGTCTCGTCCACGAAGTGTATGCCGAGCACGACATCCATCCCGCGGAGTGGGACGCCGAAGTCTCCGCCGCGAAAACGGCATTCCTTCGCAAGCAGGACGACAAGCGTGACGCTGCCGACAGATTCTGCATCCCATCACCGAGAGAGCCTCGCCACCTCCTGGGCTGGTCACACGCTTCGGCCGGAGACCCGACGACAGACGCGGTCGCCGAGGCATCAGTTCGCGATGGGGACCCGACACTCGAAGTGCTCGTCCTGCAGCGCGTCGGTAGCGTGCTCGTAACCCCGACCTGGCTCACCGAAGGCGGCGGGCAGCAGATCCCCGAGAATGATCTGCCGTCGAATGCGCTAACGCGCACGATCCTTGGCAGCTCGCTCCGCCTCCCAGCGGCGGTCTGCCACGAACCCGAACTCGGCAGGCACATCGACCAGCTCGAACGTGACTATCCGGTGCAGGCCTGGCATCGCAGCCACGCGCTGGGCGGCGAGCTCGTCCTCGAGTTCGACGAGAAGCGCACGGCCCGGCTCGGACGTTACCTGCTGACCTACGACCGAGACGACGGCCTCGCCTATGAGACGACGACTGCCCGCCCCCAGTACAGAAACGAGGAGCGCTGATGAGCGACATCTCATCCGCACGATTCAACCTCATCGACGAGCCGTGGATCACGGCCCGGTACCGCGATGGCACCACGCGCGACGTCTCGATCCGAACGGCCTTCCACGACGCCGGCGTCATCCGCGATCTCAGTGGTGAACTCCCGACCCAATCGTTCGCGATCCTGCGCCTTCTGCTCGCGGTCGTCTCGCGCACCCTGCGCAACTCGGCGGGCAGCGATCCACGCGCCCTGTGGGAGAACGGGATCCCCGTCGACGCAATCGACGCGTATCTCGACGCATGGCACGACCGGTTCTGGCTCCTACATCCGGAGAAGCCGGTGTTCCAGGTTGCCGATCTTGCGAATGCCAAGGGCGAGATGAAGGACACCGCAGTCCTCATTTTCGACCTGCCGAGCAACAATCGCCTGTTCACGACGCGCACCGGCGCGGAGTCGCTCGCGCTCCCGTTCGCCGAGGCCGCCCGCTGGCTGGTGAACGCGCAGGCGTTCGACCCGTCCGGCATCAAGTCAGGCGATCCACGCGACCCTCGTGTCAAGGGAGGGAGGGGCTACCCGATCGGCCTCGCCTGGGCCGGACATCTGGGCGGGATAACCCTTGAGGGCGATTGCCTCGAGCGCACTCTGCTGCTGAATCTCGTCCTCCCTGGCGACGACGTCGCAGGGCTCAACCTCGACTCCGACCGCGATCTACCCGTATGGGAACTCGACACACTCGACACCCCGCTGGATCGTGAGCAGCGCCCGAGAGGGCCGGTGCAGCTGTTCGTCTGGCAGTCACGGCGGATCCGGCTCGTCGCCGAGGGCGATCGCATCACGGGATGCCTCGTCTGCAACGGAGACGCGCTCACACCACAGAACCAGTACGCGCACGAGACGATGACGGCCTGGCGCTTCAGCGACCCCCAGACGAAGAGGGCCGGGAAGACCACGTACATGCCTCGGGAACATCGTTCGGAACGGGCGTTCTGGCGCGGCATCTCCGCACTGCTCCCGCAGCGTCGTCGGCAGGACAAGCAGGGCCGTGACATCTCACTTCCCCCTGCCACGATCGCGGCGCTGAAGAACCGTCGTGAGGATGGCGTGATCCCTCCGAACGAGCGGATCGGCGTCCGCGCAACCGGTGTCATCTACGGCAGCAACAACTCCGTCGTCGCCGACGTTCTCGACGATCGGCTCACGCTCGCGAGCGCGCTCTTCGAGGAAAGCAACTCGCAGCTCGCAGGTGCGGCCGAGGAGGCGGTGCATCTCGCTGAGGAGGGTGTCCGCGCCCTCAGGCACCTCGCCCACAATCTGGCTATCGCTGCTGGTGGAGACGGAGACGGGCCAGCGAACACTTCCGAAGCGACTGCGTACGACGTCTTCGACCGACACTACCGAGACTGGGTAGAGCAGCTCGACGGAACCACAGATCCGGTCCAGGCGCTCGCGCAGTGGCGACGCACGGCGCGCGACCAGCTCCTGCGTCTCGGCGCCGAACTCGTCGCCACCGCGGGGCCCGCGGCATGGGGCGGGCGCGAGATCACCACGCGCACCGGAAGCATGCTCGTCACGACGCCGCTCGCGGAGAGCTGGTTCCGCCGCGCACTCCGCACCATATTTGGCGATACGACAGAAGAGACATCCCATACAGAGGAGAAGACCGCATGAGCAGCCTGGCAGAGCGCGCCGCGAGGACGGCGACGGTCACCGGCGCCCGCATCAGAAGCCTGCAGGGCGCATATCGACGCAATGAGAGCGGCGCCGTCGGGGACCTGGCCCGACTCCGACGGGCCGTCGGCACCGAGATCGACGACGATCTCGCGATCATGGGCATCGCGTTCGACGGATCCGACGAGGATCTATTCGACGACGTCCCGCAGGCCGACACCCCGCTTCCCGAAGAACGCGCGTTCTTTGCCTCGGTCACTCTCTACGCCCTGCACCAGCAGTCACATCACGACAAGTCGATGCACCACGGCGGCTACTCGCTCGGCCGATCGGCGCGGCTGCTGCAGCGCCGGCTCGACCGCGCCTCGACGCGCGCGCGGTTCACTGCGCTCGGCACGTCCGTGACCTGGGATGAAACGCTGCAGCACGCGCGCGGCCTCGTCCAGCAACTGCGACAGGCCGGCATCCCGCTCGACTATGCGCGATTCGCTCGCGATCTCTTCGATCTGCAGTCCGGGCGAGCCGATCGCGTCCGTCTGGGGTGGGGCCGCGACTTCTACCGCGTGACCACCTCAGACGACGACACGGCCGACACCTCGTCGGACTGATCCACCGCTCACGAACAGGAGAACAGACATGACGCGCACCATCCTCGACCTCAGCATCCTCCACACCCTTCCGCCGTCGAACATCAACCGCGACGACACGGGAAGCCCTAAGTCCGCCGTGTACGGCGGCATCCGCCGGGCGCGCGTGTCCAGCCAGGCATGGAAGCGGGCCGCACGCAGCGCCTTCGCGACACACCTGGACTCTTCCTCCCTTGGCGTACGGACCAAGCGCGTCGTCGAGCTCCTTTCGGACGAGATCCGCAAGCAGAGCGACGAAATCGACAAGGAGCGGGCGGAGAAACTGGCGAAGCTCTGCCTCACGAGCGCCGGGATCAAACTGTCGAAACCACGCGGTACGTCTGAGGAGAACCCGCTCCCGGACGAGTCCGGATACCTGCTCTTCCTCAGCGCCCGCCAGATCGAGAACGTTGCAGCGGCCGCCGTGGCGGCACACGCGTCCGACGACCCAAAGGCCTCCATCAAGGCTGCGAAGGTCAAGACGCTGCTGGGCAAGGAGCACTCGATCGATGTCGCGTTGTTCGGCCGCATGGTTGCGGACGCCACTGACCTCAACGTCGATGCCGCGGCGCAGGTCGCCCACGCCATCAGCATCCACCCGGTCGAGACGGAGTTCGACTACTTCACGGCGGTCGATGACCACAAGAATGCCGACGAGGAGGAGGATGCCGGAGCCGGAATGATCGGCACCGTCGAATTCAACTCGTCGACACTGTTCCGCTACGCCACGGTCGACGTCGACGCCCTGCAGCGCAATCTCGGTGACTCCGACGCCGCGCGGCGCGCAGTCGAGGCATTCGTGCAGGCCTTTGTACGCAGCATGCCCACCGGAAAGCAGAACACCTTCGCGAATAACACGCTTCCTGACGCCGTCGTCCTGTCGATCCGCGATACGCAGCCGGTGAACCCCGTCGGAGCGTTCGAGACGGCGATCACGTCTGCCCAGCGGCTCGCAGATGCATCGGAGCGGCTTGCAACGCACACCCGCGAGATCGACGACACCTACGGCACAACCCCGGTCTCGACCTGGGTGGTGCGCACGGCCACTTCGACCGAGCCGCTCGACGCGCTCGGCCCGCGCGTCGGTCTCGAGGACGCGGTCGCCGAGGTCGGCGCGTCGGTTGCAGAGCGGCTCTCGGAGAGCGCATGAGCACTCTGTTGATCGAGCTCGCGGGACCACAGCAAGCATGGGGCTCCCGCAGCCGATTCGCCACGCGCGCGACTGAGTCGGCGCCGACGAAGAGCGGTGTCGTCGGGCTGGTTGCGGCCGCGCTCGGGCTCGAGCGCACGGCGAGTCTCAAACAGTTCAGTGGCCTGCGCTACGGGGTGCGGATCGACCAGCCTGGACGGATCGAACGCGACTTCCAGACGACCCGGTCGCGCGATGGGAAGACCTCGTACCCGCTATCGAATAGATACTTCGTCGCCGACGCAGTCTTTCTGACGGCTTTGGAAGGCGAACGCGAACTTCTCGACGAATACCGCGCCGCGCTGCGGGCCCCGCGCTACCCGCTATTCCTCGGACGCCGTGCGTTCCCGCCTGCGGGCCCGATCGTCACGGATCTCGTCGATGCCCCCCTTGAGACGGCGCTCGCTCAGCACCCGTGGCGCGCGCGCCAACACCACCGACGAAGAGTACGCGGTGACCGTGTGACGCTCGAGGTCGTGCGTGACGCACAGCCCGGAGAGACTGCGGACGCGACGCTCGCGGACGTCCCGGTCAGCTTCGACCCTCGGCGTCGTGCTTTCGCATCTCGAGACGTCGTCCGGACGTCGATCGATGTCGGCCGCCCGGCCCCTCTCAAACCGAGGACACCGGACGCCTCCCACGGCGCGGAGACGCCGAAGGCTGGCGACCGAATCCTCGGCGAAGCCACGGATCATGACCCGGGACTCCTCCTGACCGACGAAGAGGTCTAGATGTACTTCACACGATTCGCCATCAACCTGGCACGGCGCGGCTCCCGACACCTGGTCTCGTCCCCGCACCGGTTGCACGCGGCCATCATGGCCGGATTCCCGAATGCGGAGCCGACTCCCGATGGTCGGGTTCTCTGGCGCCTCGACAACACGGCGCACGGAGCGGCCATTCTCGTGGTGAGCCCGCGGCAGCCCGACTTCACTCACCTCGCCGAACAGGCTGGCTGGCCTTCGCTGGACGACGCGTGGGAGACGCGACGCTACGTGAAGCTGCTCGACACGCTCGAACCCGGCCTGCGCTATCGCTTCCGGCTGACCGCTAACCCGGTACGCCGTGAACGTCGACCCGACGGCGAACGCGGGAAACCATACGGGCATGTGACGGTGTCACAGCAGGAGAAGTGGCTCCTCGATCGCGCGGATACTGCCGGATTCCGCGTCAACACATCCGACGATGACGGGTCCGACCTCGTGGTATCGGACCGCAGGACCTTGAAGTTTCACCGCCGCGAGACACAGGTGACGTTGCGGGTAGCGACGTACGAAGGCGTGCTCACCGTCACGGATGCGGACGCGCTTCGCCGTGCGCTCTGCCACGGAATCGGTCGGGCCAAGGGATACGGCTGCGGTCTCCTGACGCTGGCTCCAGCCCGGTGACGCCATGAACATGGGCGCGCGGCCTCCCGAGCTGCCAGACCTGGTGCGGGCGCAGGACCGGCTCTCGTTCGTCTACCTCGAACGCTGCCACATCCACCGCGACGCAAACGCGATCACCTCGACCGACGATCGCGGCGTCATCCACATCCCCGCCGCCTCGCTCGGGGCACTTCTCCTCGGCCCCGGCACCACGGTCTCGCAGCAGGCGATGGTGCTGATGGCGGAGAGCGGATCCACCGTCGTGTGGGTGGGTGAGGAGGGTGTCCGCTACTACGCGCACGGCCGTTCACTCTCCCACAGCTCGCGGTTCCTCGAGGCCCAGGCGCGCCTCATGGTCAACGAGAAGTCGCGCATGCGCGTCGCGCGTGAGATGTACGCGATGCGCTTCTCGGGCGAGGACGTCTCCAGGCTGACGATGCAGCAGCTGCGCGGACGCGAGGGGGGCGCGAGTGCGCCGCGCGTATCGCGACAACGCAGAGCGCACGGGTGTGAAATGGACGCGGCGCGACTACAACGTGGACGACGTCGAAGGAAGCGACCTTGTCAACCAGGCGCTGTCGGCCGCCAACACGAGCCTGTATGGCGTCGTCCATTCCGTGCTCGTGGCGCTCGGCTGCGCCCCCGGACTGGGATTCGTGCACACCGGGCACACGCGCTCGTTCGTCTACGACGTCGCCGATCTCTACAAGGCGGATCTGACGATCCCGCTCGCGTTCGATCTCGCGGCGCAACAGCCGTTCGACATCGCCGCGGAGGCGCGACGCGCTCTGCGCGACCGCCTGCACGGCGGAGGGTTCCTCGACCGATGCGTGCGCGACGTGCGGCACCTCCTGCTTCCCGACGAAGAGGAGGCCGACCCGTCCGAGAACATCGTCGAGCTGTGGGACGGATCACGCGGATCCGTCTCCGGCGGCTCCAACTATGGCGAGGCCAGCTGATGGTCGTCTTGGTGCTCTCAGCGTGCCCACCCGGGTTGCGCGGCTACCTCACGCGGTGGTTGCTCGAGATCTCCGCAGGCGTGTTCGTCGGCAAGGTCTCGCGAAAGGTACGGAACCTGATGTGGGAGCGCACGGTCGAGATGGTGAAGACAGGTCGGGCCATCATGGTCGTCCAAGCCCGCAACGAGCAGGGCATGGACTTTCGCGTCCACGGACACCATTGGGAGCCCATCGACGTCGACGGCCTCACCCTCATGCTGCGGCCCGCGGATACACGTGGAGGGAAACGTGCCCGCGCCGACGGTTCGTCCTCGTCACCACCAGCGACGGGTTGGAGCAAGGCTGCGCGGCGTCGACGGCAACGATGACCGCGGCGCCCAAACGTCGCCCCCCACTCAACTAAGCTCCCGCACGTGATCGAAACCGAGGAGCACACATGACCGACGATGCCGTCGACTACGTCGTCGTCGGCGCCGGGCTGGCAGGGGCGTCCACGGCGTGGCGCCTGACGCAGCGCGGACACAGCGTCGCCGTCGTCGAGCGGGACGTGCCTGCGGGCGATCGGGGCAGCTCGCACGGGAGCGCGCGCATCTTCCGCTACGCGTATGCGGATCCTTTCTACACGCGCCTCGTGCAGCGCTCCGAGGCGGGCTGGGCCGAGCTCGCCTCCGCGCACGGATCGCCGCTCATCCGCCAGACCGGATGCCTCGACTTCGGCGCGAAGCGCGACCCCGAGATGATCGACGGGCTGCTGGCGGACGAGGGCGTCGAAGCGGATCTGCTCTCCGCCGAGACCGCACGCGATCGCTTCCCCGGGATCCTCGCCGACACGGCGGCCGTGTGGCATCCGGCCGCGGGAGTGCTCGACGCGCAGACGACGGTTGAGGCGATGCTGCGGGCATCAGGATCCGTCGTGCGCACGGACTGGCCGGTGTCGCGCGTCGAGCGCGCGGGAGCCGGATACGCGATCATCGGCCCGGGCGCTGAACGGCTCGTTGCCCGCGGCGTCGTCATCGCGGCAGGCGGTTGGCTTCCCGACCTCCTGGGACGGCTCGATCTCCCCGCGAGCTTCGCCCGCCGGATCCCCCCGCTCACGGTGATGCAGGAGACGGCGTTCCACTTCCCCTATCGCGATCCCGCCGCCGCCGAGGCGTGGCCGAGCTTCATCCATATGCGCGACGAGATCACCGTCTACGGCCTGCCGGGAGGCCGGGACGCCGATGACCGCGGCCAGAAGATCGCCGAGTTCAACGGCGGCGTCCCCCTCGACGACGCGTCGCGGCAGCGCCAGGGGCACGTCGATCCGGCGCATCGCGACCGCATCGTCCGTTACGTGGAGCGGTTCGTCCCCGGCCTCGTGCCCGAGCCGTACGCGGAGACGAGCTGCCTGTTCACGAACACGCCCGACGAGGACTTCGTCATCGACCGCGCCGACGGCATCACGATCGTCTCCGCATGCTCGGGGCACGGCGCGAAGTTCGCTCCACTGCTGGGAGAGCTCGCGGCGGATGTCGCCACGGGCGGCGAAGGCGTCGAGCGCTTCCGGGTGTCGGCGTCCCCGAGTGCCGACACGCCCTCCCGCAAGCAGTAGAGGGCGAAGGGACACTCGGGAAGCTCTACAGCAACGCGAGCTCGCGTTCGATCGCGCGCGTGGCGTCGAGGAGCGCCGGGAGGTGCTCGTCGGTGACCCGATCGAGGCCGACGCGGCTCGATGACGTCGACACGTTGATGGCCGCGACGACCTGGCCACCGCGACCGCGCACGGGGGCCGCGACCGAGCGCACGCCCTCCTCGAGCTCGCCGTCGACGATGGCGTATCCCGCATCGCGGATCCGGTCGAGATGCTCGGCGAGGACCCGCGGATCCGCGACGGTGCGCACCGTGAGTGTCGCGAGAGGCTGCGCGAGCACCGCGTCCCTCTCCGGGGCGGGAAGATGCGCCAGCAGCACCCGGCCCATGCTCGTCGCGTGCGCGGGGAAGCGCGTGCCGATCGTGATGCCGACGCTCATGATGCGCCGGGTGGGCACGCGCGAAACGTACACGATGTCGGATCCGTCGAGAACGGCCGCCGAGACGCTCTCGTCGACGAGATGCGAGAGTCGCTCGAGGTGCGGATGCACGACCTCGGGCAGGCTCAGCGCCGAGAGATAGCTGTATCCGAGCTCGAGAACGCGCGGAGTGAGGGCGAAGTCGCGCCCCGACTCGCGCACATAGCCGAGCGCGACGAGCGTATGGAGGAAGCGCCGCGCCGCGGCCCGCGTGATGTCGGCCCTCTGCGCGACCTCGCTCAGCGTGAGCGACGCGTGCTCGGCGTCGAAGGCCCGGATGACGCTGAGCCCCCGGGCGAGCGACTGCACGAAATCGCGGGAGGTCTCTTCGGCCATCACACCACCCTAGGTCGACACCCCGCCTGCACAACGACGCCAATTCTCACCGGAATTGGCGTGCAGGCGCCAAACCCCGGGGTTCGGTTCAATATTGGCGTCGTTGTGCAGGGGGAGGTGCAGCGTGTCACCGCTCGAGGACGACGGCGAGGCCCTGGCCCACGCCGATGCAGATCGCGGCGACGGCGACGCCTCCGCCGCGTCGGGCGAGCTCGTGCGCGGCGTGGCCGATGATCCGGCCACCCGAGGCACCGAGCGGGTGCCCCATCGCGAGCGCCCCGCCGTGGATGTTCAGCTTCTCGGGGTCGAGCTCCGGCCAGCCGGCGAGGCACGCGAGCGACTGCGACGCGAACGCCTCGTTCAGTTCGACGAGGTCGACATCGGCCCAGGTACGGCCCGCGCGGGCGAGGGCCTTGTTCGCCGCCTCGATCGGGGCGATGGGGAAGTCATCCGGATCCACGCCGTGCGCGCCGCGGCCCGTGACGCGCGCGAGCGGCTCGGCGTCGATCGCACCCTCTGCCCCGAGGAGCACCGCCGACGCGCCGTCGTTGATCGACGACGAGTTGCCGGCCGTGACGGATCCGTCGTCGGCGAAGAGGGCTTTGAGTCCTGCGAGCTTCGCAGTCGTGGATCCGTCGCGGATCCCCTCGTCGCGCGCGAGCTCCGCCCCCTCGACCTGCACGATCTCGCGGTCGTAGACGCCGTCGGCCCAGGCCTGCGCCGAGAGCGTGTGGCTGCGCACGGCGAACTCGTCCTGTGCCTCGCGGGAGATGCCCCACTCGCGGGCGATCTTCTCGGCCGACTCGCCGTTCGAGATCGTCCAGTGCTTCGGCAGCCTCTTGTTGACCATGCGCCAGCCGATCGCCGTGTTCCACAGCGTCTGGTTGCCGACGGCGGGGAACGGCTTGGCCGACTTCTCGACGACGAACGGTGCGCGGCTCATCGATTCGACGCCGCCCGCGAGGATCACGTCGGCATCGCCAGATTCGATGGCACGGGATCCCTGGACCACGGCCTCGACGCTCGACGCGCAGAGGCGGTTGACCGTCGTGCCGGTGACAGAGGTGGGGAAGCCCGCGAGCAGCGCGCCGAAGCGCGCGACGTTGCGATTGTCCTCGCCCGCCTGGTTCGCGTCGCCGAAGATGACGTCGTCGACGCGGACGGGATCCAGACCCGCCCGCTCGACCGTGGCGCGCATGACGGTCGCCGCGAGATCGTCAGGCCGAACCCTCGCGAGGGTGCCTCCGGCTTTGCCGAACGGCGTGCGGACGGCGTCGTAGATGTAGGTGGCGGTCATGTCACTCTCCTCCGAGGTCGAGGCCGGTCAGCTCCGCGAGCTGCGACACGGTGTTGTCGCCGAACGCCTCGCGCACGCGGAACCCGTCGGGCGTGACGTCGAAGACGGCGTGGTCGGTGTAGACGCGGGTGACGCAGCCGACGCCCGTGAGCGGGTACGTGCACGCCTCGACGAGCTTGGGCTCGCCCTTCTTCGTGAGCAGATCGGTCATGACGTAGACGTCCTTCGCACCCATCGCGAGGTCCATCGCGCCGCCGACGGCCGGGATCGCGCCCGGGGCACCCGTCGACCAGTTCGCGAGATCGCCGTTCTGCGCCACCTGGAATGCGCCGAGCACGCACACATCGAGGTGTCCGCCGCGCATCATCGCGAACGAATCGGCGTGGTGGAAGTACGCGGCGCCGGAGACCGCGGTCACGGGCTGCTTGCCCGCGTTGATGAGATCGGGGTCGATCCGCCCCTCCTCGGGCGCCGCCCCCATGCCCAAGAGACCGTTCTCGGTGTGGAGGATGATCTCCTCGTCCTCCGGCAGGTAGTTCGCCACGAGGGTCGGGGCGCCGATGCCGAGGTTCACGATGGATCCCTCGGAGATGTCTGACGCGATGCGCGCCGCGAGATCCTGGCGGCTGATGCGGGTGAGTTCGGTCACTTGTCGTCTCCTCCGGTCTCGGCGAGGGGGCGGCCCTCGATGTCGACGCCCCCGATGAACTCGTCGCCATCCACCCACCGGCGGGACCCGATCGCGACGACGCGGTCGACGAACAGACCGGGCGTGACGACATGCTCGGGGTCAATGGACCCGAGTTCGACCATGCGGTCGACCTGGACGATGCTCGTGGTGGCGGCCGTCGCCATGATGGGGCCGAAGTTGCGGGCGGTCTCGCGGTAGACGAGATTGCCCCAGCGGTCGGCGCGGTAGGCCGAGATGAGCGCGTAGTCGGCCGTGATCGGGTATTCAAGCGCGTACGTGCGCCCGCCGATCTCACGGATCTCCTTGCCTTCGGCGAGCTGCGTGCCGACGCCCGTGGGCGTGAAGAAGCCGCCGATCCCCGCGCCGGCCGCGCGGATCCGCTCGGCGAGATTGCCCTGCGGCACGAGCTCGAGCTCGATCTTCCCGTCTCGGTAGAGGCCGTCGAACACCCACGAGTCGCTCTGGCGCGGGAACGAGCAGATGATCTTGCGCACCTGCCCTGCGGCGAGGAGGGCGGCGAGGCCCGTGTCGCCGTTTCCGGCGTTGTTGTTCACGATCGTCAGGTCCTTCGCGCCCGTGGCGATGAGCGCGTCGATGAGCTCGACGGGCTGCCCCGCGCGCCCGAACCCGCCGATCATGACGGTCGCCCCGTCTTCGATCCCCGCCACGGCATCCTCGACGCTCGCGACTGTCTTGTCGATCATCCGGCCTCCTCGCTGATGTTCGCTCTGCGAACAGACGTTCGCTCTGCGTATGCATGTTAGCGGATCTGATGCGGTTGCGGAAGGGTCGTCGGCAAAGCGTTCGAATGCCGCGGATCGCGCTTCTTGGCCCGATCTGCGGCGTCCGGCGGAGCGTCCGCGGAAGCACCTCTCACCCGCGTAGCGTGGACAGCATGAGTCACTACTCCACCGCTGAACTCGGCCCCGTCGACACCTGGAACGCCCTCGAAGGGCCCCACGGCATGAACGGAAAGCTGTTCCTCGAAGGACCGCTCAGATCAGAGAACGTCGGGATGAGCGTCAACGGACTGGCCCCGGGCGGCAGCTCGCCGTTCTGGCACCTCCACGCCCAGCTCGAAGAGGTCTACGTCTTCCTCGGCGGCGAGGGGAAGATGGCGCTCGGCGACGACGTCATCGAGGTGAAGGCGGGATCGACGGTGCGCGTCGCACCGAAGACCATGATGGCAGTGCACGCGAACGCCGACAGCTCGACCGACCTGCGCTTCGTGTGCGCCCGCGCAGGCGCCGCGAGCCTCCTCGACGTCGGCGACGACTCTGAGATCTCGCACGACCCATTCCCCTGGAGCTGAGTCGGCACCTTCCCGGTCAGCCCGCGAAGTCGGGCACGGGCGCCCCAGCGACGCCGGCTTCCACCTCGTACACGCGTCCCGCGAGAGGCTCTGCCTCGACGTCGATGGTCTCCTGCGATGTCGTGACGAACAGGGTCGTGCCATCGGGCCCGCCGAACGCGCACGAGGTCGGGTTGCTGACGGGCAGCGCGATCCTGTCCTCGAGCGAGCCGTCGGGGCCGTAGCGGTGCACCGCGGATCCGCCCCAGATCGCGACCCACAGGCAGCCGTCGGCGTCGAGAGCGCAGCCGTCGGGAGCGCCGACGTCCGGCGGCACCGCGATGTGGGGACGGGACGCCCCGAACTCGCCCGTGACGGGGTCGAAGTCGTAGGCGCGGATCTCGCCGGTCGGGGTGTCGGTGTGGAGCGCCGTGCGGCCGTCGTCGAGCCACACGAGCCCGTTGGGGATGGACACGTTCTCGAGCGCGACGTGCACGCTGAGGTCGGGGTCGAGGCGGTAGAGGGTTCCGGCTCCGCGCCGCGCGTCGTACGCCATCGATCCCACGTACAGGCGCCCCGACGGGTCGCATGCGCCCTCGTTCATGCGGATCGACGGATCGCCGAATACCGGGATCTCGCGCTCCAGCTTCAGCTCGTCGTCCAGCAGCCGAAATCCGCCCTGCACCGCGACGACGTACCCGCCCGCCCTCCGGGACCGGATGACGGCGGCGACGCCAGAGGCCATGTCGGTGCGCTCGACCGCGTCGCCGCGGAGGGTGATGAGATCGCCCGCGAGCATGTCGACGTAGCGCAGCGCGCCCGCGCGCGGATCCCACCACGCACCCTCACCGTGGAAGACGTGCGGATCGCCGATCCAGCGACCGCCGCCCCGTAACCCTGAGCTGAACATCCCTGCTCCCCCTCCGTCGCGTCCCGCCGTCACGCTCCGACCGAGCGTAACGGAGCACCCGCCGCGCTCGCGGGTGCGGAATGGCCGATCCCCGCGCACGAAGCGACCACACCGCACCCGCGAGGGGTGCGCCCGGCCGCCTCCCGCGGTACGGGGCTCAGCGGCGGCGGGTTCGCAGCCTCGACCGCGCCGGGGGCAGCGGCGGCGCTGGGACAGGAGCCCCGACGGATCCCACCAGCTCGCCGATGCCCTCGACGACCATGCGCACCTCGTCGCCCTCTGCGAGAGGCGGCAGTTCGCTCCCCCGCCCCCACAGCTCCCCGAGGCATCCGCCGTTCCCGACGGTGCCCGATCCGAGCACATCACCCGGCACGATTCGCGACGCCCGCGAGGCGTAGGCCACGAGCTCCGCGAACGGCCAACCCATGTTCGACACGAGGTCCTCGCCGTAGCGCTCTCCGCCCACGAACACCTCGGCGCGCACGGCGAGGAAGCCCTCGTCGTCCTCGAACGGCGCGAGCTCGTCGGCGGTGACGATCCACGGGCCGAGGCTCGTCGCGAAGTCCTTGCCCTTGCAGGGGCCGAGCCGCACCTTCATCTCGCGGGCCTGCAGATCGCGCGCCGACCAGTCGTTCATGATCGTGTATCCGAAGATCGCCGCGTGTCCCTCCTCAACCGTGAGGTTCGTACCCGAGGCCCCGATCACGGCCGCGACCTCGAGCTCGAAGTCGAGGCGCTGCGTCTCGGGCGGCGTGATCGCCTCGCCCGGCCCGGCGATCGTGTGCGGGCTCGTGAAGTAGAACGTCGGCGCCTCGTACCACTCGTCCGCGACGTGGCTCTTCCCTTCGACGCCAGCGCTCACTCCCTCGACGTGCTCCTCGAACGCAACGAAGTCGCGCACCGACGGCGGATCCAGGGGAGCGCGGAGCGCCACGTCATCGAGCGCGGCGACGGGATCCCCGGCTCGCTCGCGCAGCTCGGCGAGCGCGCCGAGGCCCGCCGCGAGCACGTCTGCGACGGTCGCCCCCTCGGGAAACGGCACGACGCCCGCGTCCTCGATGAAGCCCTCCTCCCGACGCCCGTCGCGGATCCAGCGCCCGATCCTCATGCGCGCGCCCCGTCGGCGACCGTGAGCCCCGCGGCGAGCGCGTCCGCGTTGCCGGCGAGCACGGCCTCGATGGCGCCGGTCTCGAGCCCCGCGCCACGGACGAACGCGACGGGATCGTCGAGGCCCATGTCGAACGGGAAGTCGGATCCGAGGACGACGCGGTCGGCACCCGCGATGTCGACGAGGTCGCGCAGCCCGCGCTCGTCGTGCACGACGGTGTCGAACCACATCTTCGAGAGGTAGCTCGAGGGCGGCTCAGCGCAGCCGCGCGCCTCAGGGCGCACCCGCCACGCGCGATCGGAGCGCCCAATCGCCGTCGGCAGATACCCGCCGCCGTGCGCCGCGAGGATCCGCAGCCCGGGGTGCCGGTCGAGCACGCCGGCGAAGATGAGGTGCGAGATCGCGACAGCGTTCTCGGCGGGCTGACCCACCGTATTAGACAGGTAGAACCGGTCGAGGCGCTCGTCGAGCGAACAGCCGAAGGGATGCAGGAACACAACGGCACCGGTCTCAGCGGCGCGCGCCCAGAACGGTTCGAGACGCGGATCCGACAGTTCGACGTCGTCCGCGAACGACGAGATCTCGACGCCGATCAACCCGTGGCCGAGCGCGTCGTCGAGCAGCTCGACGGACCGCGACGGGTGCTGCAGGGGAATCGTGCCGAGCCCACGGAGCCGGTCCGGCGCCTCGGCGATGTGCGCGGCGACGAGTCGGTTCGCCTCGCGCGCCGCCCACGCCCCGAGCTCCTCGTCGGCCCACGGGTAGTAGTGGTTCGGCGACGGGCTCACCCACTGCACCGCGACACCCTGCTCATCCATGCGTGCCACGCGCGCGGAGGCGTCGGTGAGCAACGGGATGCGCTCGCCGACCATCTTCCCCGACGCCTCGAGGCTCGGCTCACCGTTGCGCACGCGCTCGAGCGCGGCCGCGGCGGCGACCCCGGCGGGATCCCGCCGCTCCACCTCCTGCTGCAGGCTCGGCATGAGCAGGTGGGCGTGAACATCGACGGGCCCGATCATGCGGGTTCCGCCATCTTCTGCGCGATACCGAAGATGAGGCCGGGCGCGTCCGCCTCGCGGTTGTGTTCGAGCTGCCACTGTCCCAGCTGCACCGATGCTTCGACGACGGCCGTCGCACGCTCGACGCGGCGGGAGTGGAAGGCATCCCACAGCTCCTGATCGACGGCGCCACGAGCGAGCAGCAGCTCGGCGAGCACGAGTCCGTCTTCCATCGCCTGGGCGGCTCCCTGGGCGATCGTGGGCGGGCAACTGTGCGCAGCGTCGCCGATCACCACGGTGCGCCCGCGGTTCCAGGACCCGTCGATGACGTGCGCGGTGAACCAGGTGTAGTTGATGCGGCTGGTCTCGTCGAGGCTGTCGCGCACCTCGGCCCAGGGGCCCCCGTAGGCGGCCGCGAGACCCTTCATGATCGTCACGGCGTCGGCCGGTGAGACGCCGAAGCGGTCCTGCGCGTCCTCGACGAGGAAGGCGTACATCGAGTCGTCCCCCGTCGGCGTGTAGCCAGCGATGTAGACGGGCCCGCCGTAGTAGAGCTGCGTCTGCGTGACCTCGGCCGGCCGCGGCACGAACGCACGCCAGATGCCCATCCCGGTGTGCTCCGGCTGGGTCTTGATGCCGATGAGCTCGCGCACGGTCGAGTGCAGGCCGTCCGCGCCGACGAGCAGGTCGAATTCGCCGACCGGCGCGCCGCCGACGTCGACGCGCACGCCCGTGTCCGTCTCCTGCACGCCCGTCACCTTGGATCCGAAGTGGATCCGTACGCCGAGCGACACGGCGCGCTCCGCGAGGATCCGCGCCAGATCGGGCCGGTACATGCCCATGCCGGCGGGGAAGTCGGGGCCTCCCGTCTTCACCTCGGGCAGCTCGGCGACGACGGCGGCCTGCGGGCCGGGCGCTCGCAGGGTCAGCCCTTCGAAGGCGTAGCCGAGGGCGGAGGCCTCGTCCCACACACCGAGCGCGGCGAGGGAGCGCAGGGCGTTGCCCTGGAGGGTGATTCCGGATCCGAGCGCGGGCAGCTCCGACTTCAGCTCGTAGACGTCGACCTCGACGCCCGCCTCGGCAAGCGGGATCGCTACGGCCATGCTCGCGGCACCGCATCCCGCGATCGCAACCTTCTTCACAGCAGTCATGAGAGAACCTCCTCGTTCTCGGGCTTCTTCGGATCTACAGGATCGCGAGTGGGTTGAGGGGGGATCCGACGGCGCCCGTGATCGGCAGGGGCGGCGCGACGAGCAGGAACTCCCAGCTGCCTCGCTCGATGCACGCCTCGGCGAGCTCGTCGAGGTTCCACATTTCGCCGATTGTGAGCCCCATGTTGGGGATCACGACCTGGTGCAGCGGTTGGAAGCTCGGCACGTCGAACTCGTTCGGGCGCACCTCGAAGCCCCAGGTGTCGGTGGCGATGGCGGCGATCTCGGTGCGGTGCAGCCAGCCGGCCGTCGTGAGCGACAGGCCGGGCGCCGCGCCGCCCGCGTACTCGTTCCAGCCCTCGCGTCGGGCCCGCGTGTAGCGCCCCGTGCGCACGACGAGGATGTCTCCGCGGCGCACGTCGACGCCCTGGGCCTCGGCGCAGTCATCGAGCTCGGCGGCCGAGATCGCGTAGCCGTCGTCGAGCTCGCCGTCCGCGAGGTGGCGTCCGAGATCGAGCAGCACGCCGCGTCCCGCGATCGCAGACGACGCGTGCTCGATCCCCGTGACGAGGTCGCCGTCACTCGTGACGACGTCGCCCGCGCGGCGGCCGTTCCATGCGACCCCGTGGTCGAAGATGTGTCCCAGACCGTCCCACTGCGTCGAGCACTGCAACGGCATCGCGATCACATCGTCGGCTCCGCCGATGCCGTGCGGGAAGCCCTGGCTGCCCCGCTCGGCATCGGTGCCGGTGTCGGTCATCGTGTGCACGGGGTTCGTGCGGCGACGCCACCCCTTCTGCGGCCCATCGGTGTCGAACGCCTGCGCGAGCGAGACGGTGCGGCCCGTGCGCACGAGCCCGGCCGCTGCAACGCGATCCGCCTCGGAGATGAGATTGAGCGTGCCGAGCCGGTCGTCGTCGCCCCACCGCCCCCAGTTGCGGAACGCCTCGGCGCGAGAGCGGATCTCGCCCTCGGGATCCGCGCGGTCGATATCGGCGGGATTCTCGGATGGCGCCGTCATGATGCCTCCGCGACGCATCGGACGACCTGCGTCCCGAGGCCGGCGATGGATCCCGTCATGACGTCGCCATCACGGAGGAACCTCTTCCAGTGCTGGCCGTTTCCGGCGGGGCTGCCCGTGAGCAGGAGATCCCCCGGCAGAAGCGGCATCGTCTGGCTGGCCGCGGACACGAGGGCGGGAACGTCGAAAAGGAGGTCGGACGTCGACGAGTCCTGCATCGTGTCGCCGTTGAGGTCGAGCCGCACGCGTGCATCCGCCTCGTCGACGAGCTGTCCGGGCACGAGGAACGGCCCCGTCGGCAGGAATCCCGGCGCGTTCTTGGCCCGGTACCAGTCGGTGCCGATCTCCTTCATGTCCTTCCGGAACACGAGGTCGCGCGTCGTGACGTCGTTGACGATCGTGTAGCCCACGACATGGCCGAGCGCCTCGTCGCGCGAGACGCGGAACGCCTCGCGGCCGATGACGACGGCGAGCTCGAGCTCCCAGTCGTGCACCTCGCTGTAGGCCGGCAGCGCGAGGGGCACGTCGTCGCCGACGACGCACGCCGGCAGTCCGATGAAGAAGTAGGGCTCGCCATTCGCGGCGCGGTCGTCCATCATCTGGGCGGCGAAGGCGCGCGCCTCGTCGGGCGTGCGATCGCTACTGTTCGTGAGACCCGCCGCGACGAGCTCGATGACGTGCTGGCGGTAGTTGGCACCGGTCTGCAGCACCTGGCGCGGCTCCACCGGTGCCGTCAGGACGACGTCGTCGAGCGGACGCCACGGCCCATCCGCGTCGACGAGGCCCGCGAGGCGCTCCCACGCGGGATCCCCCTGCGCGAGGAAGGCGTTGAGATCGGCGGCGCCGAGCTCGTCGGGGCCAATCGGACGGATGCGTTCGCCCGCCGCGAGGCCGAGGCGGACGGCGTCGCCGTCGCGGAAGCGCGCGAGGGCGAATCGGTTGTCGAGTGTGTGGTGTGACGTCATCGTCGGGTCCTCATCGAGTCTGGGCGGAACGGGATGGGCCGCGACCGCACAGGGCGGTCGCGGCCGAGCCCGTCAGCCGCGTCCCTCCACGGCATACGGGTTGAGCAGCGCGTCCTTGATGTCGTCGGGCACGCCCTCCTCTGTCGCGCTCGGTCCGTCGGCGGGCGGGAACGACTCCGTCATCGACATCGGCATGGTGCCGTTGCGATAGAAGTTGTTGGATCCCTGGGACGGCTTCCACGTGTTCGGCTCCCAGTCGGGCACGTAGTTGCGGTATCCGCCCGTGTTGAGCTCGATGCGCAGGCTCGACGGCTCGCGGTAGTAGAGGAAGTTCTGCTCGCCGATGCCGTGGATCGACGGGCCGTACTCGATGTCGGTGCCGTTCTCCATGAGCACGTCGGCCGCGATGAGCAGCTCCTCGCGGGTGTCGACCCAGAACGCGAAGTGGTTCACGCGTCCGTCGCGGGTGGATCCGTCGAGGACGACGCCGAGGTCGTGCGACTTCTCATTCGTCGTGAGCACCGAGAACACCGAGATGGGGGCCTCGTCGAGCACCGTGCGGGCCATGTGCCGGAATCCGAGGACCCGGGTGTACCACTCGCAGAACGCGTCGACGTCGCGGGCCGCGATCGTGACGTGGTCGAGCTGTCGCGGGGCGCCGGCGTGCGACGAGCGACGCTGCGGGCGGTCGGGGTAGATCGACGCGAGGTCGGATCCGCTCTGGAAGTGCTCGACGTCCCAGTGCAGCGTCATGGGGTGGCCCTGCGGGCCGACGAAGCGGTAGGCGCGGCCGATCGCGTGCCCGTCGCTCCACTCGCCCTCGACGCCCTCGGCCTCGAGACGCTTCACCGCCTCGTCGAGCGCCTCCGGGCTCGTGGTGCGCCATCCGGCCGTGTGGAGCGCGGGTTCGTCACCCGGCAGCACGACGAGGCTGTAGCGGTAGTAGTCGCCCCAGCAGCGGAGGTAGACGGCGCCGTCGATGCGGTCCGTCACCTGCATGCCGACCTGTTCCTCGTAGAACTTCACGGAGGCCTCGACATCGGGCGTCGTCACCGCGACATAGGACAGGTGCGAAAGCAGTTTGATCATCTTCGATCCCTTCTTCGGGTAGGTCTTGTTCCACTCTCGCCGCCGCGAGCACATCAGGGAAGCCGAATATCTGGATCCCGGGAATCACTGTTGTTTATGCGCGAGTGGAGCGCCGCCGGGTCGCGAAGAGGGCGGCACCCACGGCGGCCGCGCAGATCCCGACCACGCCGACGACGGGCTCGAGGCCGCCGATCGCCGCCGTGAGAGCGCCGATAAGGATCGGGGTGAGGAACTGACCGAGGAAGAACGAGGCCGTCCACAGCCCCGTCACGCGGCCACGCTCGTCGAAGCTCGTGGGAGCGACGACCCAGGTGAGCAGGGACGGCAGCAGGAATCCCGATCCGAGCGACGCGACGATTGAGCCGATCACCACGCCCGCGAAGCCGGGCAGCACCCACACGAGAATCATCCCGACCGCCTGCAGGCCGAATGCGAGCGGCAACAGCGCACCAGGGCGCAACCCGCCGAGGCGCGAGAACGTGAACCCCGCGATGGCCGTCGCGAGCGATGCGACGGCCGAGACGAGGCCGATCGTGCGCGTGTCCTGCGCGTCGACACCCGTGCCGACGACGAGGTAGCTGACCTCGATGATCATGACGTAGAAGGTGAATCCCGCGAACAGGCTCACGGCAAGTCGGATCCCGATGCGGCGCCACGGGATCCTCACCCGGTCCGGGACGGCAGCGGCGTCCGCCTCGTCGTCGCGGCGCGGCTCCCACAGCGCAAAGAACATGGGGATCGCGATCACGATGCTCACGGAATAGACCCAGAAGGGGGCATGCCAGCCGCCCGTGCCGAGCGCCCCGCCGAGCGCGATGAACACCGTCGCGGCGAGCGTGGTCGTCACGGTCTGCAGACCGAGATACTTGGTGCGTCGACGCTCCTCATGGAAGTAGTCGACGATGAGCGCCGTGCACACCGTCATGATCGCCGCCTCGCACACGCCGACGAGCACACGGCTGAGGAGGATCTCGTTGAGCCCCTCCATCCAGGCGGGCGCCGTTCCGGCGATCGCGTAGGCGATCATCGCGACGAGAAGCAGCGGTTTCCGACCGATTCGGTCGACGATCTGGCCGGCGAACGGCGCGAAGATCGCGATCATGAGCGCCGGGATCGCGACGATCATCGGCACGAGCACGTCCGCGCCGGGCTCGCCGGCGAAGTGCGCCGACAGCTGCGGCAAGATCGGCGTGAGCAGAACGGATCCGAGCACCGGCATGCAGCTGCCGGCGAGAAGCAGGATCCCTTGGAGAGCCCCGGCACTGCGCTGCGCGCGGTTGGATCCGGGGTGGGTGGTGGAGGTCGTCATTGAGGCTCCTATCGTCGCGCCCATTCGACCGCGCCCGTGCGCGCTCGTGAAGACGAGATCGCTGATCCCGCGAATCAGCCCGGGTAATACCACTCGGAACCGGACCGCGCCGACCCCGTCGTGTTCGCCGGTGCGGAACGGTCGTTCTTCGCGCCCGTGACGACCACAACGCACCCGAGAAGGGTGCGCCGAATGCCCTCACCGCATCCGTTGGCTCAGCTCGTGGGCGTGGGACAGGAGGATCCGGCCGAGCTGCGCTCGGCGCTCGGCGCCGAAGCGGAACTCGACGCCCGTGATGCTCAGCGCCCACTCGGGGCGGCCCGCGGGTGAGAACACCGCGGCGCCCATGCCCCAGCTGCCCTCGACGATGTGGCCGGGGTTGAGCGAGAAGCCGCGGTCGCGCGTCTCGGCGAGGCGCGTCCGGAGCGGAGCCGTCGCGTGCGCCGCCCCCCACCGGGGAACGAGGTCGTGCCGGGCGAGATACTCCTCGGACTCGTCCTCGGGCAGGAACGCGAGGATCACGATCCCGGCCGACGCGACGCCGAGCGGGAATCGCACCCCCTCGCTGAGGACGTGGGAACGGATCGGGAACGCGCCGTCCTCGTGCACGAGGCACACCGTCTCGTCGCCACGGCGCATCGAGAGGAACGCGCTCTCCTCGGTCTCCTGCGCGAGCGCGTGCACGATGTCGCGCGAGCGCTCCGCGACGTCATAGCGTTCGGCGGCGACCGATCCCATGAGGAAGAGCTCGGGCCCCGGAAACCACCGGCCCGTCAGGGGATCCTGGTCGACGAGCGCCTCCGCGCGCAGCGCCGAGAGCAGCCGGTGCACCGTCGGGCGCGAGAGCCCCGACTCGGTGACGAGATCGGGCGCGCGGGCGCCGCCGCGCTCGCCCTGTGCCGTGACGAGCCGCATCAACAGCGCCGCCCGCGCGACCGACTGCGCTCCCTTCGGCGCCTCCATGTCCATGATGTGGACGCTAGCGTCCACAGGATCCGCATGGCAAGCGATTCTGGACGTTCCGCCCGACCCGGCGCACAGTGGAGCGGAGACACGAATCGCACGAAGGAGTGACACCGTGATCGACAAACAGGTCGCCTCGGCCGCGGACGCCGTCGCCGACATCCCCGACGGGGCGAGCCTCGCCGTCGGCGGCTTCGGCCTCTCGGGCAATCCCACCGCCCTCATCGAGGCACTCCTCGCGCAGGGCACGACCGACCTCTCCGTCGCATCGAACAACTGCGGCACCGACGACTGGGGGCTCGGACTGCTGCTCGGCGCGAAGCGGATCCGCAAGATGACCTCCTCGTACGTCGGCGAGAACAAGGAGTTCGAGCGGCAGTTCCTCTCGGGCGAGCTCGAACTCGAGCTGACGCCGCAGGGCACGCTCGCCGAGAAGCTGCGGGCAGGCGGATCCGGAATCGCCGCGTTCTACACGCGCACAGGCGTCGGCACGCAGGTCGCCGAGGGCGGCCTCCCCCGGCGATACGCGCCCGACGGATCCGTCGCCGTCGCGTCACCGAAGAAGGACGTCCGCGTCTTCGACGGACTCGAATACGTGCTCGAGGAGGCGATCGTGACCGACTTCTCGCTCGTCCACGCGTGGAAGGGCGACCGCCACGGCAACCTCGTCTTCCGCAAGGCGACGCGGGCGTTCAGCCCCCTCGCCGCGATGGCCGGCCGGGTGTGCATCGCGCAGGTCGAGCACCTCGTCGAGCCCGGCGAGATCGACCCCGACGACGTGCAGCTGCCCGGCATCTACGTGCATCGCGTCGTCGAGGTGGGCCCCGACATCGACAAGCGCATCGAGAAGCGCACCGTCCGAGAGGAGGCGTGACCATGGCCCTCACGCGCACCGAGATGGCGGCCCGCGCCGCGAAGGAACTCGCCGACGGCTCGTACGTCAACCTCGGCATCGGCCTGCCGACGCTCGTCCCCAACTACGTCCCCGAGGGCACGACGCTCGTGCTGCAGAGCGAGAACGGGATCCTCGGCGTTGGCCCGTATCCGGCTGAGGAAGACGTCGATCCGGATCTCATCAACGCCGGCAAGGAGACCGTCACGACCCTGCCGGGCGCGGCCTTCTTCGACTCGGCGATGAGCTTCGGCATGATCCGCGGCGGCAAGATCGACGCCGCGGTCCTTGGCGCCATGCAGGTCTCCGCCACGGGGGATCTCGCGAACTGGATGATCCCGGGGAAGATGGTGAAGGGCCCGGGCGGCGGCATGGACCTCGTCTCCGGCGCCGAACGCGTGATCATCCTCATGACGCACGTCGCGAAGGACGGATCCCCGAAGATCGTCGACGAATGCTCCCTCCCCCTGACGGGGCGCGGCGTCGTCGACCGCATCATCACCGACCTGGCCGTCGTCGACGTGACCGGCACCGGTCTCGTCCTGCGCGAGGTCGCGCCCGGCGTCACCGTCGAGGAGGTCGTCGCCGCGACCGAGCCCCCACTCGCCGTCGATCTGGAGTCCGGCTCATGAGCCCCCGATGCACAACGACGCCAATTCTGCGCGTCGCCATCCGCCGGTCCGCGTCGTTCCGGGGAACACCCGAGGCGCACTTCGAGAATTGGCGTCGTCGTGCATCGCGCGGCGCCGGACAGGAGTCATCGTGAGCACCGAAATCGTCATCGTGGCCGCCGCTCGCACGCCGCAGGGGCGGCTGAAGGGCGGGCTTTCGCCGTTCTCGGCCCCGCAGCTCGGCTCGTTCGCGATCGCCGGCGCGCTCGAGCGCGGATCCGTCTCGGCGAGCGCCGTCGACGCCGTCATCCTCGGGCAGGTGCTGCCCGCCGGATCCGGCCAGAACCCCGCCCGCCAGGCCGCGGTCGGCGCCGGGATCGGGTGGGACGTGCCCGCCCACTCCGTCAACAAGGTCTGCCTCTCGGGCCTCACGGCCGTCATCGACGCGAGTCGCATGATCGCCTCGGGTGACGCCGAGGTGGTCGTCGCGGGCGGAATGGAGTCGATGTCGCAGGCACCGCACCTGCTGACGGGATCGCGCACAGGCTGGACCTACGGATCCGTCGAGGCCCTCGATCACATGGCCTATGACGGCCTCACCGATGCGCGCGACGGGGTGAGCATGGGCCTGTCGACCGAGAACCACAACGCGCGCTTCGGGCTCACGCGCGAGGAGCAAGACGCCGTCGCCGCTCTCTCACACCAGCGCGCGGTCGCGGCCGCGGAGTCGGGGATCCTGGTCGACGAGGTCGTTCCCGTCGAGGTGCCGCAGCGGCGCGGGGATCCCGTCGTCGTCTCGGCCGACGAAGGTGTCCGGCCCGACACGACGCCCGAAACGCTCGCGAAGCTGCGCCCCGCCTTCGCGGAGGGCGGCAGCGTCACGGCCGGGAACTCGTCGCAGATCTCCGACGGAGCGGCGGCGCTCGTCGTCACGACGCGCGCCCGCGCCATCGGCGAGGGCTGGTACGTGCTCGCGACGCTCGGGGCGAATGGCCAGACCGCCGGCCCCGACAACTCGCTGCAGGCGCAGCCGGCCGATGCGATCCGCCGGGCCCTCGACAAGCAGGGCCTGACGGCCGCCGACCTCGACCTCGTCGAGATCAACGAAGCGTTCGGCGCCGTCGTCGCCCACTCCCAGAAGCAGCTCGGGCTGTCGGAGGACATCGTCAACATCCACGGCGGCGGCATCGCGCTCGGCCACCCCATCGGCGCCTCGGGCGCCCGCCTCGTCGTCCACGCGGCGCACGAGCTCGCGCGCCGCGGATCCGGCACGGCCGCCGTCGCGCTGTGCGGAGGAGGCGGCCAGGGCGACGCGCTGATCCTCACGCTCTGACGGCGGCATCACAACGCAGTCAATCCGCACGGCCGGCCGCGACGCACCCGCGGGATTCCGCGAGCGCGCGGGAGAGCTACGCCGAATCGACTGCGTTGTGATGCTCGAGGGCGAGAGACAGCGGCCGCGCCTCAGCCCGGGGCAGCCCGCCCGTTCCTAGGATGGGGGGACAATGAAGTTCGACGACATCCTGCTGGCACTCATCGCCCGTCGGGCCCGCAGCGGGTACGACCTGAAGAAGTGGCTGGATGTCGAGGGCATCTTCCTGCGCGCGAACGCTGATTCCTCGCAGATCTACCGCACCCTGCGGCGGTTGCAGAAGCAGGAGCTCATCACCTTCGACGTCGTGCGCAAGGGTGGGCCGGACGCGAAGATCTACCGCCCCACCGAGGCGGGCGTCGCACATCTCCGCGCGCTTGCGACGACCCCCTACGAGCCGCCAGCGCGGCGGGAGGAACCGGGATTCGGCGCACGGCTGGCACTGCTCGGGCCGATCGAACCGTCGACGATCCTCCCGACGATCGACCGCGAGCTCGCCTTCCGACGCGAACAGGTGCGACGGTTCCGGCACCGCCCCCGCCCGTCCGACGTCGCGCCGGGGCCGATCGACATCGACCCCGCGCTCGTCGACACCATCAACAGGCAGCTCGACCGGATCGGCCAGGACGGCATGGACCGCTGGATCGCCTGGCTCGAGGAGCAGCGCGCCCTCTGGAAGGGGATCCTCGCTCAGCGCACGGCCGACAGCGAAGACTCGACCGCCGCGAGCTGATCGGCGCCGAACCCGGGGATCCCCGCGACCGCGTTGAGCAGAGTCTGCCCACCGAGATAGCTCCCCCGCTCGAAGGGGCCTGTCGCGGGGAGAACGTCTGCGACGATCTCGCGATACCTCTCGTCCGCGAGAAGATCCCCCACCGAGGCGGTCACGACCATCGCGTCGTCCGCGAAATCGGAGCTGCGCGCGACGAACGCCCGGGAGGCCTGGCCGGCGCCCCACTGCTTCTCGACGAGCAGGTGCTCCGGACCGACGGGTCCCGTCTCGGGCAGGCCAAGACGCGTGTACTGCTCGCTCGGCGCCTCGTTCTCGCGCATCGCCGCGACCAGCAGCTCGGCCATTCGCGTCTCGAGCGCGTCATCTCGCAGAGGGTTCTGTTGGCCCGGATCCGTCTCGCGATCGAAGAGCAGGGTGCCCCAGGCGCCGGGGTTACCCATCGCCCAGGCCGGGATCTTCAGCACCGGCGCCCCCTTGGTGAAGGCGAAGCCCCCGTGCAGCTCTGCCTTCTGCATCTCGCCCGCCGTGAACCGGCTGCGCATGTGCGTCGGCATGAGCGTGTACTCGTACAGCGGACCGTTCGTCTCGTCCGCACACGCGCGCATGTACGCGTACCGGCCGTCGGTCACGTTGACATGGGATCCGTGATTGCCGAAGAGCGCCGCCTCGCGCACCTCGGTGTCGTCGGCGACCGTATCGGCGAGCGGCTTCCCCTGCATGTCATCGGTGAGGTCCTCGCCGAAGAAGTCGAGCAGCGTCGGCCCAATGTCGACGGTCTGCACGACGGCGTCACGACGCTCGCCACGCACGCCTGAACGCGGATCCCAGACGTGCAACGGGGTGTGGATCGTCTCGTCGTACCACGGCATGACCGACTTGCCCCACCACCCGTGCTCGCCGAGCAGGAAGCCATGATCCGTGCAGACGATGAGCATCGTGTCCCGCCACATGTCGTGCGCGTCCATGAAGTCGAGCACCCGGCCGAGTGAGGCGTCGCACATGCGCACGAGGGCCTCATACTCGGCGAGCGCCTTCTCTGCCTGCTGCTCCGTCTCGGTGACACGGCGATACCCCGGCCAGTCGAAGACGACGCCGTCATCGTCGGGCCGTTCGTCCTTGTACCGGTCGTAGCTGTAGAACGGTTCGTGCGGATCGAAGGTCTCGAGGTGCAGGAGCCAGCGGTCCTCTTCGACGTTCGTCTCGAGGAAGTGCATCCCCGCGTCGAAGGTCTTCGTCTGCGGGTGATCCGCCTCGTCGGCGAGGTACTCGCGATTGATCCAGTCCTGCCGGGCGAGGAAGTGCGACGGATTGAGGTTCTCGGGTGGCTCCGGATCGGCGACGTGCCCCTTCCAGGTATCGCCCTCCTGCCCGCGGAAGAACTCCCAGGTGTTGAACCGCGAGTGATACGTACCGCCGCCGTCTTCGAAGTAGTGCTGGTGGTCGGTTGCCAGATGCGTGTAGACACCGGCGTTCTTCAGCATCTCGGGAACGGAGTCGTCGAACGGTTCGAGCGGACCCCAGGAGCGATGCAGGAAGTTGTAGCGCCCCGTGTGCAGCTCCCGCCGCGCGGGCATGCACGGCATGCTGCCCGCGTAGCACTGGTCGAAAGTGGCGGTCCTCGCGGCCAGCCGCTCGAAGTTCGGCGCCTCGATATCCCCTCCGTACTGCGGCAGCATCCGGCGATTAAGGGTGTCGAACATGACGACGATTGCACGCATCGTGGGGCTCCTCAGAAATGGGTGCGTTTCGAGATCTACAGGACTCGTCCAATAGTCACGGGGGCTCACGTGTCTGTCAAGCGTTCTCGCGCACGCCCCCTGCCAGAAAGGCCGCCCGCACGACGCCCTCCGTAGACTCGTCGCACGGCGAGAGGAGGGCCGCGTGAGCAGACGCCGGTGGTTCGCGTTCGCGCGCTTCGCCGCCGCCGCGCTGTGCGCCGCGGCGCTCGTGCACCGCCTCTTCTGGGGCCTCAGCTCGCAGACGATCGCCGGTCAGAACTTCTTCGCGTACCTCACGATGCAGTCGAATATCGCGTTCCTCGTGCTCGCGGCGATCGGTGGCGTCATCGCGCTGCGTCGCGACGAGGATCCGCCCTGGCTCACCGACGTGCGCACGGCCGTGCTCAGCTGGACGATCACGGCCGGGCTGATCTTCGGACTGCTCATCTGGCAGTCCGGGGTGCGGGGGATCCCCATGACGGTCCCGTGGTCGGATCACGTCCTGCACTTCCTGCTGCCGGCGATCGCCATCATCGCCTGGATCATCGGCCCGGGCCGCCGCGCCGCGCGCTGGCGCCTCGTCCTTCTCGTCGTCGCGTTTCCGATCCTCTGGGGCCTGTTCACGCTGTGGCGCGGGTCGATGATCGGCTGGTATCCGTACTACTTCCTCGACCTGCGTCAGGTGAGCGGCTTCGGGGAGTTCCTCGGCACCGTCGCGTTCGCCCTGGCGGTGTTCGCGGGCGTCGCGAGCGGCCTGATCGCGCTCAGCCGGTGGCGGCAGACGGTTCCCGACCCGGACGCGCGCCGACGCCCCACCCCGCCGTCAGGCGACGACTTCGTCATCTGACACCTGCTCGCTGCACAACGACGCCAGAATTGAAGCGCGGGCACCGGAACCTCGGCGTGTCGTGCGTTTCCGCGCAGAATTGGCGTCGTCGTGCAGTGGGGTCAATCGATGGCGGAGCCACCCGGCAGCCGGGTCACTCGGCGGCGGGCGACGGGTTCGTGAAGGGGGCCAGCGATTCGGCGGCGCGGGTGAGCAGCTCGTCGTCGTCGAGCTCGGCGAGGGCGCGGGCGGCGGATCCGCCGATGAGGCCGACGAGGATCGGCTCGCCCGTCGCGGGCAGCAGATTGATCCACGTGCGGATCGTCGTGTCGACGGGTGCGTCCTCGCCCGGCTCGGGCGTCGGCGTGGGGGTCGGGGTGGCCTCTTCGGTGACCGGGCCGATGACGTGCCAGATGCCCGCGTCGGTCGTCCAGAACGGCTGCTCGTAGCGCAGCCAGACCGCCTCGATCGCCCCCATCTCGAGCGATGCGACGGCGCCGCGGTGCCCGAACGGCAGCGGCGGGTCGAACGCGATCGCGTCGGCCTGAAGCACACCGAGCGGCACCGTGAGGACGACCCGATCGAAGGTGAGCGACTCTCCCGTCGCGAGGCGCAGGCTCACGCCGCTGTCGTCGTAGGCGACACCCGCGACGGCCGTCGAGAACGCGACATCGAGGTCGCCGAGCGGCGCCTCGACGAACGGCGCGATGTCGCTCGCGAGCGCGTCGAAGGATCCGTTGGGGAGGGTCGGCGCGTACCAGCTCGACGCGGTGGCGGGATCGATCCCCGTGAGGGCCGCGAGTCCGGCGAGGTAGGCGTCGAGCGCCTCCGAGCCCTCGACGCCGGCCGCGGCGAGCGCCTCGGCGATCGTGGGATCCGCGAACGCGTTCGCCGCATCATCGAGGGCGCTCTGCACGACCTCACCAGACGGCGCCTCCGCCTCGCCCTGCCGCGTGAACCCTGCGGGGTCCGTCACACCGACCGTGCCGATCCCGAGAACGGCCATCCTCGAGGCGATCTCGGTGTCGTCGGATCCGAGCAACCACGCGCCGGCCTGGGGAGGGACGGCCCACTCGTCGTCGACGTGCGTCGCCAGGCGTCCGCCCACGCGCTCGCGCGCCTCGATCACGGTGACGTCGAAGCCCGCCTCGACCAGTCGTCCGGCCGCGCGCGCTCCCGCGACGCCTGCGCCGACGACGGCAACGCGCTCGCCCCCATCCGCGGCTTCGGCGAGCTCGCGGGCCGCGCGGTCTCCGGACTGGGCGGCTCCGGTGATCGTGCCGGGATGTTCCGCGCTCGTCGCCTCGCCCGCGAAGAACACGCGGTTCACGAGCGGGGATCCGAGCGCCTCGCGGTCGACCGACGTCGCGCCTGCGGGGGTGACGCTGCGCGCGCCGCGGGCGAAGGGATCCGTGGACCAGCGCGTGCGGAAGAACGCGGCGGCCGCGGGCACCTCACCGACGGGCGTCGGCGTCACCGTGGGCTCGGGGCTCGCGGTCGGGCGGGGCGTCGCGTCGTCGGGCGTGCACGACGCGAGCAGGACTGTCAGGGCACCGGCTCCGGCCCCCAGCAGCAGCGTGCGACGCGAGATCCTCATCGTTCGCCACACTACCCGCGCGCCCGCGCGTAGACGTGCGACCGCGCCCTCTCGCACGCGGGAGATCCGAACTCTGCGCGGGAGATCGCCCACGGATCCCTCCGGAGTGCCGCGTTGACGAACCATACATCGGATGTTTACGCTGGCCTTCTACCCCACGAGGAGATCCTGTGAGCACCATCGTCAGCGTCGACACGGTCGACATCCGCTTTCCCACGTCGCAGGAGCTCGACGGCTCCGACGCCATGAACCCGGATCCCGACTACTCGGCCGCGTACGTCCTCCTCGGGACCGACGCCGGCGACGGCCACGAGGGTCACGGATTCGTCTTCACGATCGGGCGAGGCACCGATGTGCAGGTCGCCGCGATCCGCGCGCTCGCGCCCTCCCTCATCGGCCGCGAGGTCGAGCCGATCCTCGACGATCTGGGAGGGATCTGGCGCGAGCTCGTCGGAGACTCGCAGCTGCGCTGGCTCGGCCCCGAGAAGGGCGTCATGCACATGGCGATCGGCGCCGTCGTGAACGCTCTCTGGGACCTCAAGGCGAAGCGCGCGGGACTCCCCCTGTGGCAGCTGCTCGCCCGGATGACGCCCGAGGAGATCGTCGACCTCGTTGACTTCCGCTATCTCGCCGACGTGCTCACGCGCGACGAGGCACTCGAGATCCTCCGCGCCGCCGTACCCGGCCGCGCCGAACGCGAGGCACGCCTGCTCGCCGACGGCTACCCGGCATACACGACGACCCCCGGATGGCTCGGATACTCCGACGAGAAGCTCGTGCGCCTGTGCCGAGAGGCCGTCGACGACGGATTCCGCATGATCAAGCTCAAGGTCGGCGCCGATGTCGACGACGACATCCGCCGCATGCGCCTCGCCCGCGAGACCGTCGGCCCGGACATCCGGATCGGCACCGACGCGAATCAGCGCTGGGAGGTCGCCGAGGCGATCGAATGGATGGGCCGCCTCGCGGAGTTCGACGTGGCCTGGATCGAAGAGCCGACGAACCCCGACGACATCCTCGCGCACGCCGCGATCGCCCGCGGCGTCGCGCCGATCCCGGTGGCGACCGGCGAGCACGGGGGCGGCCGCGTCATGTTCAAGCAGATGCTGCAGGCGAAGGCCCTGAGCGTGCTGCAGATCGACGCGACGCGCGTCGCCGGCGTCAACGAGAACATCGCGATCCTGCTGATGGCGGCGAAGTTCGGCGTACCCGTCTGCCCCCATGCGGGCGGCGTCGGCCTGTGCGAGGCCGTGCAGCACCTCTCGATGTTCGACTTCGTCGCCGTGACCGGAACGACCGAAGACCGCGTCATCGAGTACGTCGACCACCTGCACGAGCACTTCGTCACGCCGACCGACGTGTCGGGCGGCGCGTATCGCGCGCCGACCGCGCCCGGCAACGGCATGGAGATGCTCGCAGCGAGCCGCGAGGAGTACACCTTCCATGGCTGATCCGCTGTCCCCCCGCACCGATCTGTCGCTGCCCCCGCTGGGCTACGGCGCCGCGAACGTCGGCAATCTGCACCGCGCGCTCACCGATGAGGAGGCCCACGCCGTCCTGGAGGCCGCGTGGGACGCGGGGATCCGCTCCTTCGATACGGCACCGCACTATGGACTCGGTCTCTCGGAACGACGCCTCGGCGCCTTCCTCGCGACAAAGCCGCGCGACGAGTTCGTGCTCTCGACGAAGGTCGGGCGCCTGCTCGTCGCGAACCCCGGGGGCGAGGGATCCCTGGATCTCGACAACGGTTTCCACGTGCCGCAGACCGTCCGGCGCGAGTGGGACTTCTCGGAGGCCGGCATCCGCCGCTCGCTCGACGAATCGCTCGAGCGGATGGGCCTCGACCGCGTCGACCTCCTCTATCTGCACGATCCCGAGCTCGCGGATCTGGAGCGCGATCTCGACTCCGGGATCCGCGCGCTCGCGGCCCTCAAGAGCGAGGGGCGGATCCGCGCGACGGGGCTCGGATCCATGTCGGCCGATGCGCTCGCGCTCGGCGCCGAGTCGGGCGCCCTCGACGCGCTCATGGTCGCCGGGCGGCTCACCCTCCTCGAGCAGCCGGCGCTCGCGGACGTCGTGCCCGCGTGCGAACGCACGGGGACGGGGATCGTGACGGCATCGGTCTTCAACTCGGGCCTGCTCGCGCACGACGACCCCTCCGCGAATCCGCGCTACGAGTACGGCGACGCACCGCCCGAGATCCTCGAGCGGGCGACGCGGATCGCGGACATCTGCCGCGCACACGGCGTCTCGCTGCCGGCCGCCGCCCTGCAATACACGCTGCGCATCGAACCCGTGCGATCCGTCGTGGCGGGCAGCAGCCGACCCCAGCAGATCCGCCAGAATGCCGAGTGGATGCGCGCGCCGATCCCCGACGCGCTGTGGGACGATCTCGCCCGAGACGACCTCATCCCGTAAGGAGACGACGATGCTCGAAGGAATCCACCCGCTGCTCACGGGGCAGCTGCTGATGCGCCTCGACGAGATGGGCCACTCGGATGCCGTGGTCGTCGCCGACGCGCACTACCCGGCGGCCTCCCTCGGCCGCCACGTGCTCGATCTGCCGGGAACGACGACACCCGATGTGCTCGCGGCGATCCGCACCGTGATCCCCCTCGACGACGCCCCGTCGCTCGACCTTATGGCGTCGGCCGACGGCGACGTGCTCGAGGTGCAGCGCGAGCTCATGGCGGCGGCCGGAACGACCGAGGAGACGACGCGCTTCGTCGACCGCTTCGACTACTACGACGCGTCGCGCCAGGCGTACCTGATCGTGCGCACCGGCGAGACCCGCAAGTACGGAAACGCACTGCTCCGCAAGGGCGTCGTGGGGCACGCGTCCCACTAGCGCGCGAGCGGCAGATCCACGCGAACCAGGCCCGCGACGCTCTGCTCGCCGACCGTGACGACGACGGAACCGTCGCGCACGTCGACGTCCGCCGACGGATCGAGCGTCGAAGGATCAATGTCGAGCGTCACGAGGGATCCGGGATCCGCTTCGATGAACGCGTGAGCCGTGTCGCCCGTGCGGGTCCAGCGCACCCACGGCGCGTCTCCCGGGTGGGCGATGGTCGGATCCAGCGGGCGCGATCCGAAGATCGCCTCGCCGTGCGCGTCGTTGAAGGCTCCGAGCCCCTCGAGCGTGCGCCGCTGCACGGGCGTGACCTCTCCGGCCGCGGTCGGCCCGATGTTCAGCAGCAGATTTCCGCCGCGCGCGACGACGTCGACGAAGTGACGTACGGCTCCCGCCGCATCGAGCGAGGTGGACTCGTCCTCGAGTTGATTGTGGCCGAAGGAGAACCCGATGCCGCGGCAGTTCTCCCACACCCCGGCCTCGTGCTCGCGGCCCGCCTCGTATTCGCTCGTGCGGAAGTCCCAGTGCGTCTCGCCCCAGCGGTCGTTCGCGACGCCCCCGGGCCTCGCGGCGTAGAACCGGCGGAACAGTTCGGCCATGCTCTTCGCACCCTCGGGCTTGCCCGCGTCGGGCCACTCGATGTCGCCCCAGAGGATCTCGGGCCGGTACTTCTCGATGAGGTCGGCGACGTGGTCGAACGCGTAGTCGGCATAGGCTTTGTCGACGGGACGGGACGCGTCGATCCCATCGATGATCGGCGGGCCGCCCGAGAAGTGCCAGTCGAGGCCGCCCGAGTAGTACACGCCGAATCGCACCCCGTGCCGCTCGGCCGCATCGCGAAACTCGCCGACGAGGTCGCGGCGCGGCCCGCGGCGCACGGTGTTCCGACCCTCCGTTCCCGGAGCGTCCCACAGCGTCACGCCGTCGTGGTGCTTCGTCGTGGGGATGATGTAGCGCGCACCCGTCGCCGCGACGAGCCCCAGGAACGCGTCGGCGTCGAACGACTCGGCCCGCCACGCGTCGAGGAACTCGTCGTAGTCTGCCCCGCCCCACGCCTCGCGCTGATGCTGCTGGGCTGGGCTGCCGTCGATGCGGATCGTGTTCGCGTACCACTCGGCGTACGGGTTGTGCGTGAACCAGTACTCGTTGTCGTCGACGGTTCCCAGCGCGCCGATCGGCTCCGCCCACGCGGGCACCGCGTACGGGCCCCAGTGGACGAAGATCCCGAGCTTCGCATCGCGGAACCACTCGGGCACCTCACGCGCGAACTCGCGGTATACCTCGTCCCACTCTCCAGCTTGCTGACTCATCGTCGTCCTCTCGTCGCGAGTCCGCAAGTCTTCACCGAGTCCGCAGCGATTCGCACCGGACTCGGTGAAGACTTGTGGACATGGGGTGTCACTCGGGGCGCAGGCGCAGGCCCTGCATGCCGCCGTCGACGGCGAGCGCGACGCCCGTCGTCGATCCGGCGCGCGGACTCGCGAGGTATGCGACGGCGTCGGCGACCTCTTCGGGCCGCACGAGCCGCCCGTGCGGCTGACGCGCGTTCAGCGCGGCGCGCTCGGCGGCGGGATCCGGCGCCGAGTCGAGCAGGCGCCCGATCCACGGAGTGTCCGCGGTGCCCGGGTTCACGCAGTTCACCCGGATCCCCTCGCGCAGGTGATCCGCCGCCATCTGCAGCGTGAGCGACTGGATCGCGCCCTTCGTCGCCCCGTAGAGGGCGCGCGCCGGGAGGCCGGCCGTCGCCGCGATCGAGCAGGTGTTGACGATCGCGGCGGCCTGCGACTGCCGCAGATGCGGCAGGGCAGCGCGTGCGACGCGCACGGCGCCGACGACGTTGACGTCGAAGACCCGATGCCATTCGTCGTCGTCGTTCTCCTCGATCGTTCCCTGCGCGCCGATCCCGGCGTTGTTCACGACGATGTCGATGCCGCCGAGATCGCGCGCGACGGCGTCCACCCCGGCGCGGATGGTGGCGTCGTCGGTCACATCGACCCGGTACGCGTCTTCGAGGTCATCCGACACGTCGCGGTCGAAGATCGCGACGCGGGCACCGTCGACGCGGAGGCGCGCGACGACCGCCGCGCCGATACCGCTCGCCCCGCCCGTGACGATCGCCGTGAGACCGTCGAACGCTCCGGCGCTCACGCGAACACCTGCCTCTGGGATCCGAGCCCCTCGATGTCGAGCTCGACGACATCGCCCCGCTTCAGATAGGGGAACCGGCCCGAGAGGGCGACGCCCTGGGGCGTGCCGGTCATGATGACATCGCCCGGTTCGAGGGCGAGGTGCTGCGAGAGGTGCCACACGATGTAGGGCACGTCGAAGATGAGGTCGGATGTCGACGAGTCCTGGCGCGGCTCGCCGTTGACGAAGCTCCGCAGCCGCAGATTCGCGTGATCGACCTCGTCGGGCGTGACGAGCCACGGCCCGAGCGGCGAGAACCCGGGGGCCGACTTCCCCTTGCCCCACTGCCCTCCGGAGGTCTCGAGCTGCCACGCCCGCTCCGAGAGATCGTTCGCGACGGTGAATCCGGCGATGTGATCGAGCGACTGCTCGGGCCCGTCGAGGTAGCTCGCACGACGGCCGATGACGACCGCGAGCTCGACCTCCCAGTCGGTCTTCTCGCTCGAGCGCGGGATGGTCACCTCGTCGTTCGGCCCGATGACGGTGTTCGGCGCCTTCATGAACAGCACGAGGTTCTCGGGCGGGGCGGATCCCGATTCCGCCGCGTGCGCGGCGTAGTTCATGCCGACGCAGTAGATCGCCGAGGGGCGCGTGATGGGCGCGCCGAGGCGAGATCCCGCCACGTCGATCGGCTCGAGGGATCCTGCGGCGAGCGCCTCGCGGACGCGCCGGGGACCGTCTTCGAGAAAGTCGCCGTCGATGTCCGCCGTGAGGGGACTCAGGTCGTAGGTGGTGCCGTCGACGTCGACGATGGGCGTCTCGTCACCCGGTGCGCCGCTTCGCGCAAATCGCATGATTGCCTCTCCGAACATCCGAAGTATGGTCCCGTGGACCACGGGTTCGCTCCAAGATTACCATCGAAATCACTCGATAGGTCCGATGTTTCGCCGAGCCATTCCTCGAGTCTTGCGGGCCGTCAGGCGCCCGCCAGACCGTAGAACTCGCGCGCGGTCTCGCCCGCGAGGCGCTCCCACTCCGCGTCGGAGGCCGCCGCGCGCAGCGCGTCGAGCGCCCGGTCGACCGGGACCCCCGCGCCGGGGACGCCCGAGACCGGCCAGTCGCTGCCGAACATCGCGCGTTCGGCGCCGAAGGCATCGAGTGCGACCCGGTCGAACACGCCTGCGGCGCCGTCGAACACCGGTCCGGAGCCCGCCTCTCCGGGGATCCCGGAGCACTTGACGAACACGTGCGGCAGGCGCGCCAATCGCTCGATCGATCGGCGCCAGCGCGTGCCCGCCTCGCTGTCGAGGCCGTCGGCCACAGGGGGCTTTCCGAGATGGTCGAGCACGATCCGGGTGCCGGGCGCCTGCTCCGCGGCCTCGGCGAGGACGTCGAGCTGGCCCCACCGGACGCACGCGTCGAAGCTCAGACCCCGCTCACCGAGGAGGCGCAGATCGCGCGCGAAGGCGGCGGATGCGATCCGCTCGTCGGGGCCGTCCTGCACGGAGGGGCGGACCCCGACGACGAGCGGACGACCCGCGAGAGCGTCGAGCTGTGCGCCGAGGTTCCCGCCACCCATCTCGGCGTGCGCGACGATGCCCGCGAGGCCCGGCCACTCGAGCCCCGCGACCCAGTCGACTTCGAAGGCGGCCCAGGAGGGATCCGCGTCGGTCTCGACGAAGACCCACCCGTCGATGCGCCCGCCCGCGGTGTCGATGTCCGCCGGCAGGAAGGCGCGGTCGAGCTCCGGAACGTTCGCGAGCCACGGATGCGGCACGCGCTCCGGATCCCACACGTGCACGTGGGCATCGAGAACGCTCACGTCGCTCCCCGCAGCCACTGCTCGACACCCGCGACATGGGCGACCATGAGCGCGTTCGCGAGCTGCCCATCGCCGCGACGCAGCGCGTCGACGATCGCGCGATGCTCGTCGATCGTGCGGGCGACGGATCCACCCTCCGTGATGCCGCGCCACACGCGGGCTCGCACCGTCGGCCCCGAGAGGGATTCGAGCAGACCCGCGAGGTACGCATTGCCCGTCGCTCGCGCGATGCGCCCGTGGAACTCGATGTCGTGCGCGACGAGCGCCTCGACATCCGCTTCTTCCGCCACGGCGTCGACGAGACCGTCGAGGTCGCCGAGATCCTCTTCACCCGCGGTCCTCGCCGCGAGCTCGGCCGCCGCCGGTTCGAGGATCCGCCGGACCGCGAAGATCTCCAGCACGGAGTCGTCCTGATGCAGATCGACGACGAAGCTCATCGCCTCGAGCAGAAGATCCGACTCGAGGCTCGTCACATACGTGCCGTCACCACGTCGCACATCGAGCACCCGGATCACGGCGAGCGCCTTGACCGCTTCACGCAGCGAGCTGCGAGAGAGGCCGAGCTCCTCGCTGAGTTCCTTCTCCGGAGGAAGGCGGTCGCCGGGGGAGAGCCGCCCCGACACGATCATGTCCTTGATGCCGGCGATCGCCTCGTCTGTGACTGCCATCCCCCGAGTCTAGCGAGAGATCGGATGTCTGAGGGAGCGTCAGATCCGCACGTCTCCCGCCAGGTGAACGCGGATCCCCATGCGCTCGAACGCCGCGGCCTTCGCGACGAGGGCACGATCGGCCGTGTCGGCGTCCGGTGCGTACACGAGCTGCGCGTGGTTCGCCTTGTGACGGGCCATGAACTGATCGCGCGTGATGCCGTGCAGGACGACATGCGCGATCGGCCACTCAGGATTCGTGGCCTCCTTGCGGCGCCGGGTCTCGTCCTCGGGCAGCTCGACGGCGGATCCGCGGAAGATGTCGGCCTGCAGCACGCCATCGGCGATGTACACGCGCGAGATGACGAGTTCGCCGGGCTTCGAGACCCCGTTGATCGTCGAGCCGCCCGCCGGGAAGAAGACGGGATCCTGACGCCAGCCCTCCGCCTTGTCCCACCCGCCGAGGTGCGAGGCGGGGACGGAACCCGAGATCTCATAGACCCACACGAACTCCCCGCCGTGCTCCTCCCCCCAGCGCACGTCGTGGAGCGTGTTGTCGGGAGTGAGCCCCATGGCCCGCCACACGCGGTCGGTGACGAGCGCGTCGACCGCGACACCCTCGTCCGCCTCGTTGAAGTGGGGCATGGCGCGGCCCGCGAACAGCTCCCGCGAACCGTCACGCGACATCACGGCAGGCCGCTCGGTCGAGTTGAGCATGCCCTCCGGCAGATCGGACGCCGGGGCGAGATCCTTGAGGCCCTGCTGGTACTGGATGCCGATCGCGTCGAGCCCGAAGTCGTCGGCGATGCGCAGCGCCGCGATGTACATCTTGAACTGCGCGCGCAGCTGCGCCTCGGTCAGTTCGGTCGCTTCGTCGTCGCCGAGGCGGAAGGTCATGCCCTTCTCGCGCAGCCACTCGCCGATCGCGTCGGCCTCGGCATCCGTGACGGCGAGCATCTCGGCGTACAGAGCCGACTGCGAGAGTCGCTCCTTGTAGATGCCCGTCGCATTGAGGATCTCGTCGTCGAAGATCGCGTTGTACATGCCCATGCAGCCTTCGTCGAAGACTCCGATGAGGGCCTTGTCGGCGCGAAGCTGATCGCCGATCGCATGCCCGAGCTCGCGCTCCGGGCTCTCCGGCAGAGCGGGCAGCGGGCGCACGTGCGAGGCGTCGTGCGTGATGGATCCGGTGTCGATCCATTCGCGGATGCCGTCGCGGAACCACGTGTCGGCATAGTCGACCGACCAGATGCTCGCGTACTCGCGCCCCATCTTCGTCAGGCTCGCGTTCAGACCGAGCAGCCCGACGAGTCCGGGCCAATCGGGCTGGAAGTTCGCGACCGTGAGGATCGGGCCGCGGTGAGTGCGCAGGCCGGCGAGCACATGGTGCGAGTACTGCCACACGGCTTCCGCGACGATGAGCGGTGCATCGAGGGGGATCCCCGTGAAGACATCGAGCCCCATGCGCTGGCTCGAGATGAACCCGTGGCCACGCGCCTCGTCGACGGCGTGCCCGCGCACGACGCGCCAGCCGAGTTCCTCCACGACCGTCGTGACCCCGGCCTCGAGCTCCTGCTGCGTCGGCCATCCGGCGACGTTCGCCGACTCCCGCAGATCGCCGTTCGCGATCAGATACACGGTCTTCGGCTCGAGCGCGGGTCGTTCGGCGGGCTGGGGAAGGGAATACGCGGTCATCGCTCGTCCTCGTCGTCGGGGATCTCTCTGGTCCAGCGTCGTGATCACGCCGGCAATGTAAAGGATTACATCGACGGCATGAGCAAGCAACCGGCGACCGGCGATTCCCTCAGATCCGGCCGGGAGGCTCGAGCAGTTCGCCGTGCAGCACGATCCGCTCGGGCTCCGACGCATCGCCCGCCACGCGCTGCAGCAGCCGCTCCGCGGCGAGCTCTCCCATACGCTTCGACGGCAGCCGAACGACCGGCACGGCGCGGGGGTCGAGCGTCGTGAACGGGAGGTCGCCGACGACCGACACGGCGACGTCCTCGGTCGTCAGCCCGCGTGAGGAGAGGGCCTGCAGGACCCCGACACCGAGGAGGTTGTTGCCCGCGACGATCCCGCCGGGCCGGGCCTTCCGGTCGAGCATCGCGAGCGTTTCTCGCCTGCCGCCGTCGACGTCGAACGTGCTGTGCACGACCTCGGTCACGCCGACGCCGATCGCGCCCCGAGCGCGATCGCGCGCGGTCGCGACATTCTCCGGACCGACGAGGCACACGAGGTCTCCGCGATCCGCAATCGCGCGCGCCGCGAGCGCACCAGCCTCGCGATTGTCCATGACGATCTCATCGACCGCGACGCCGCGCACCGATCGGTCGATCGCCACGAGGGCCGGTCCGCCCGCCGGAACGGCGGCGGGCGAGTCGTCATCGGCCGCCGCGAGGATCACACCGGCCATCTGCGTCGCCGTGGCGACGCGCAGATACTCGGCCTCCTGATCGTGATCCCCGTCGGTATTGCACAGGACGACCGAGAATCCGGCCTTTCGCGCGACATCCTCAACACCTCGTGCGACCTCGGTGAAGTACGGGTTCGACACATCTGGGAAGACGAGCGCGATCATCTCGCTGTGCCGACGGCGCAGGGAGCGCGCCGTGCGGTTCGGCACGAAGCGGAGCTCTTCCGCGGCCCGCCTGACGGCGTCCGACTTCTCGTCCGAGACGGTCTGCCCGTTGAACACACGCGAAACCGTCGCCGTCGAGACCCCGGCGAGCCGCGCGACGTCGATGATCGTGGCCACCATCTCAGCCTATGCCAGCGCGATCCGCCGATCCGGAGCCGCTCAGTGCAGGCTCGTCGTCTCGACGGAGCGGATCCGACCCCGGATGAAAGCGTTCGCGTGCGCCGCGAGGTCGTCCGAGTCGTCCCACAGATCGCGCCAGACCCCCAGGGTGTTGCTGAGCTCGGCACTGACGATCGCCGACGAGAACGACTCGAAGACCACGGGCCCGTCGTACGCCGTGCGGGCGAGTGCACCGAAGAAGGCGTCGAAGTCGACCGTGCCGCTGCCGAGATAGCCGCGGTGACTCTCGCCGATGTGCACGTATCCGAGGTCGTCCCCCGCGTCGAGGACGGGCTGCCAGAGATCCGTCTCCTCGATGTTCATGTGATACGTGTCGAGGTGCAGCGAGACGGCCTCGTGATCGATCGCCCGCAGGAGTTCGAGCCCCGCGCGTGCCGTGTTCACGACGTTCGATTCGTATCGATTGACGATCTCGAGGCCGAGCCGCACTCCCTTCGCCGCCGCGCGATCGCCGAGACGGTGCAGCGCAACGGCCGCGTTCCCCACTCCTTCCGGCGTGGACGGCGCCATGTACTTCTGCATCGCGCTGTAGATCACGCCCGTGAGGTGCGATCCCCCCATCGCGTGCACGATGTCGATGCACTCCCCGAGCATCTCCTCACCGGCGCGCCGGGCCGCCGGATCCGGGCTCGTCAGATCGGTGGCGGCTGTGAGACCGAGCGACGCTGTCGCCTCGATTCCGCGCGCCGCGAGCAGACGCGCCGCAAGGGTCGCGTCGAAGTTCTTCGGATCCATAAGCGGGAACTCGACGATGTCGAAGCCGGCACGACGAGTCGCGTCGATCGCCGCCTCGATCCCCTTCGCGTCAAGTCTTCCCGTGAATACCTGGGCATGTGCGCCGATCTTCATTGACGTTCCTCTGCTCATCGTCGACCATGGAGTCGATGTAATCGATTTCAGCCTCGCGATCGAATCGAGATCAGATCGCGACATGGTCGGACTTCCGATTGTCGGACCATGAAGATACATTAGGTGACAACTTGACGTGGGCGCTACTCTGAGATGCGCTTACATCAGATGTTTCGAGCGACGCCGCCCGAAACACTCACGACACCCCGAAGAAGCAGGTACACCGTGACAGCACCACTCCTCGACGTCGAGGGGATCAGCAAGAGCTTCCCCGGCGTGCGCGCACTGCACGACGTCCGGTTCCATCTCCGCGCCGGCGAGGTCCTCGTGCTCGTCGGCGAGAACGGTGCCGGCAAGTCGACGCTCATGAAGATCCTGTCCGGGATCTACGCCCGAGATGAGGGGACGATCCGCGTCGACGGGCGCCCCGTCGAGATCGCGAACCCCGCGGAAGCGCAGGATCTGGGGATCAGCATCATCCATCAGGAGATGAACCTCGCCTCGGATCTCACGGTCGCGCAGAACATCTTCATCGGACGAGAGCCGCGCGTCGGCCCCTTCCTCTCGGAGCGGGCGCTCAACGCGAAGACATCCGATCTCCTCCGCGAGCTCGGAATCGCGCTCGCTCCCTCACAGCTCGTCGGCGACCTCACCGTCGGCCAGCAGCAGATGGTCGAGATCGCAAAGGCTCTCTCATACGACGCCCGCGTGCTCATCATGGACGAGCCCACGTCGGCTCTGACCGACTCCGAGGTCGAGACGCTGTTCCGCCTCATCGCCGATCTCAAGGCGCGAGGGACGGGGATCGTCTACATCTCGCACCGCATGGAGGAGCTGCAGCGGCTCGCCGACCGCGTCACCGTCCTCCGCGACGGCGAGCACGTCGGCGACCTCGACCGCAGCGAGATCTCGATCCCGCGGATCATCGAGATGATGGTCGGCCGCCACGTCGGCGAGGGCGCGCGCCCTAAGTCGACCGATGTCGCCCGCGAAGAAGTCGCGCTCCGCGTCACCGGCCTCAGCACGCGCTCTCTCCTGAAGGATGTCTCATTCGAGGTCCACCGCGGCGAGATCCTCGGCTTCGCAGGCCTTATGGGCGCCGGCCGCACCGAGACGGCACGCGCGCTGATCGGGGCAGACCACCGCACGTCGGGGCACATCGAGGTGCATGGGCGCGCCGTCCGCATCTCGCAGCCCGCCGACGCGGTGAAGAACGGCATCGGCTACCTGTCCGAAGACCGAAAGCAGTTCGGTCTCATGCTCGAGCAGGACGTCGCCTTCAACACGATGCTCGCGTCGATGCGCAGCTACGCGAACGGCATCGGATGGATGCGCGATGGCCGGGGCCGCGATGTCACCAAGCGCTACGTCAAAGACCTCCGCGTGAAGACGCCGTCGATCGGTCAGACCGTGAAGCTGCTCTCCGGCGGCAATCAGCAGAAGGTCGTCATCGCGAAGTGGCTCGCCCGCGACTGCGATGTGCTGATCTTCGATGAGCCCACGCGCGGCATCGACGTCGGCGCGAAGGAGGAGATCTACGCGCTCCTCCACTCCCTTGCCGCCGAGGGCAAGGCGATCATCGTCATCTCGTCGGAGCTCCCCGAAGTGCTCCGGCTCTCGCATCGCATCGTCGCGATGGCGAACGGACGCGTCACCGGCGTCCTCGACAACGAGGAAGCCAGCCAGGAGAAGATCATGGAGTACTGCACGATGGACAGTGCGAGCGAAGGGCAGGCCGCCTGATGAACACCGAGCCCCGCACCACGACGGTGATCAACACGGCGATCGCGGAGGACAAGCCCGCGTCGGGTGGCTTCGTCGGCTTCCTCAAACGGTCCGTCCAGCAGTCGCTCGCGTTCGGCACGCTGATCGCGCTCGTGCTGTTCTTCGCGATCGCGAGCCCGAACTTCTTCACCTGGACGAACATCTCCGGCGTCCTGCTCTCGACCGCCGTCGTCGGGATCCTCGCACTCGGCACGACCTTTGTGATCATCACGGGCGGCATCGACCTCTCGATCGGCACCGGGATGACCCTGTGCGCCGTGATGACCGGCGTCTTCGTCACGAACATGGGATTGCCGATCTGGCTCGGCGTCCTCGGCGGCGTCGCAACCGGCGCACTCATCGGCCTCATCAACGGCACGGGCGTCGCCATCCTCGGACTGCCGCCCTTCATCGCCACTCTCGCGATGATGATGATCGCGCAGGGCCTCGCTCTCGTCATCTCGGGCGTCGCCCCGATCTACTTCAGCGGCACGCCGTCGTTCAAGCAGATCGCCCTGGGCGAGATGATCCCGGGGCTGCCCAACGCCGTGCTGATCATGCTCGTCGTCGCGGGCATCGCGATCATCATCCTGTCGAAGACCCTCATGGGCCGCTTCACCTACGCGATCGGATCCAACGAGGAGGCGACCCGCCTCTCGGGCATCAACACGCGCCGATGGAAGATCGCGATCTACGTGTTCGCCGGCGCCTTCACGGGCATCGCCGGCGTCGTGCTCGCCTCGCGTCTCGACTCGGCGCAGCCGCAGCTCGGCATGGGATACGAGCTGCAGGCGATCGCGGCGGTCATCATCGGCGGCACGTCGCTGCTGGGCGGACGCGGGTCGATCGTCGGCACCCTCATCGGCGCGCTCATCATGTCCGTCCTCCTCAACGGCCTGCGCATCATGTCGATCCAGACCGAATGGCAGACCGTCGCGACGGGCATCGTCATCCTCGTCGCCGTCTTCGTCGACTCGCTGCGCAACAAACGCAGCTGACACCTGATCCCTTCCCTTCCCTGCACCCGAACGCCGGCTGGGAACCGGCACGAGACAACGGAGTTCTCCCTATGAAGAAGTTCACGAAGCGCACAGCTGCCTTCTCGCTGGCCGCCACAGCCGCGCTCGCCCTGAGCGCCTGCTCGGGCGATGGCGGATCCGCCGGCGGCGGTGACAACGAGGTTCCCGACAGCGACGCGACCTATGTCGCGATGGTGTCGAAGGGCTTCCAGCACCAGTTCTGGCAGGCCGTCAACGACGGCGCCCAGGAGAAGGCAGACGAGCTCGGCGTCGAGATCACGTTCGAGGGCCCCGCGTCCGAGACGCAGGTCGACGACCAGCTCAACATGCTGCAGACAGCGATCGACCGCGAGCCCGACGCGATCGCGTACGCCGCCCTCGACCCCGAGGCGTGCATCCCCCTGTACGAGGACGCCGAGTCGGCCGGGATCCCCGTGGTGCAGTTCGATGCGCCGTGCAACAGCGACTACGCGCTGACGCTCGCCGCGACAGACGGCGTGGCGGCCGGTGCTCTGGCGGCCGACCACATGGCCGAGCTCATCGGCGGCGAGGGCAAGGTCGGCGTCATCGGCCACAGCCAGATCAACTCGACGGGCGTCGAGCGCCGCGACGGCTTCGTGAACCAGCTGGAGGACGAGTACCCCGACATCGAGGTCGTCGACATTCAGTACGGCGACGGCGACCACCTCAAGTCGGCCGACATCGCGAAGGCCATGATCAACGCCCATCCCGACCTCAAGGGCCTCTACGGCACCAACGAGGGCTCGGCGATCGGCGTCGTCAACGCCGCGAACGAGCTCGGTCTCACGGGTGATGACCTCACGATCATCGGCTTCGACTCGGGTGCGGCCCAGATCAACGCGATCAAGGCCGGCACGATGGCCGGCGCGATCACGCAGGACCCCCGCGCGATCGGCGCGAAGGTCGTCCAGGCCGCGGTCGACGTGATCAACGGCGAGTCGATCGACGACTACATCGACACCGGCTCGTACTGGTACGACGCCGAGAACGTGGAGTCCGACGAGATCCAGGCGATGCTCTACGAATGATCGGATGAACAAAGCGGCCCCGCGAGATTCGCGGGGCCGCTTTCCTGTGTGCGCTCGTCTTGCAGGCGCCGACGGCGATGCCACAGTCGAAGGCGGGAGGTCTCAATCGAGACTTCGACCCGCGATACGCCAGCCGATGGTCGCCCGGGTGCGAGGTTTGTCAGTGGTCCCAGGTGTAATGGCCTAGTCATTCCGCACCGCTTCCACGCGAGGCCCTTTCGGTGATCCGATCGGACCACCTGAACAAGCCTCTGACCGTAAACTCATCACCACCGCTTCCAGACAGGAATCACCGTGAGCAGCCAGCTTGCCGTCGCACCCACAGTTCTCCGTTGGGCCGAAGAACGTGCGCAACAGGCTGATTCGTCGTTGACCGCACGGTTCACGCATTGGCAGGACTGGGTGGACGGTCGGGGTGGGCCAACCGTTCGGCAGGCCGAGCAGATCGCGAACTATGCCCACGTCCCGTTCGGCACGCTTTTCCTCCCCGCGCCACCCGAGTTCGAGATCCCGCTCACCGATTTTCGTCTCGGCGTCGAGGGCGATGCGCAGGATCCGAGCACAGAGCTGCGCGATGCAATCCACCTGAGCATCGTCCGACAGGATTGGTTCGTCTCTCACGCCAAACGCGAAGGGTTCGGGCCCGCACGGCTGCCGCGCATCGACACGGCGGATGTCATAGCCGCAGCCCGTGACGCAACTCGTGCCCTCGCATTCACGGTAGAAGATCGCGGCGCTGCGTCTCGCGGCGAACTTCGCCGTCGGATCCGCACGTCGTTCGAGGCTCTCGGCGGCCTTGTGGTGATGACCAGCATGGTCGGACACAACAGCCATCGGCCGCTTGATCGATCTGAGTTTCGGGGATTCGCTCTCTACGACGACATCGCGCCATTGATCTTCGTGAATACCCACGACGACTCTCTCGCAGGGCAGTTCTTCACCTTCCTGCACGAGCTCGGCCATATCCTGCGCGCCGAGACTGCGCTCGACAACGCAGACCCGTGTCACCACGGTCGGGGAGGCGCCGAGGCTTGGTGCAACGCATTCGCAGCCGAGGCGCTCGTCCCTGCCGCCGACCTCCGCGCCCACTTCGTCCCTGTCGAGGCGCCCGCTGAGGAGGCGAAGCGCCTGAGCGCCCGCTATCAGTGCTCGCCGCTCGTGATCCTTCTGCGCCTCCGCGAACTCCAGCTCATAGGCAGTACGGGATTCAACGAGGTCTACGGCGAGCTTGAACTCGACGTCGTCGATCGCGCACAAGCTGAGCGTGCGACGCGGAGCGGTGGCGACTTCTACCGCAATTTGCCGTATCGCAGCGGCGAGCGACTCTCGCGCGCCGTCATCGCCGATGTGCGGGGAGGCGACGTCAGCTACACCGAGGCCTTTCGTCTTCTCGGCCTCCGCAGTGCGACCCAGATCGACGAGTACGCGCGGCATCTCGGCCTGTCATGACCTACCTTCTCGACGCGAATGTGTTCATCCATGCGAAGAACACGTAGCTCTACGAATGATCGGATGAACAAAGCGGCCCCGCGAGATTCGCGGGGCCGCTTTCCTGTGTGCGCTCAGAACGCCAGCAGCGCGCGCGGATTGTCCGTCGTGAAGCGCGCGACGAGCTCGTCGCCGATGCGGGCGGCGAGGCGCGGCAGGTAGCGCCGCCCGAGGTACGCGAGGCCCGGCATGCCGCCATAGGCGACGTAGCGGGTCGCGCGCGCGACGTCGCCGCCGAGCAGGATCCGATCGCCGCCCGCGGCCGCGACGCGCTCCGTCAGGGTGACGAGCTCGTCGTCGCTGCGCGTGCGCGGGCGGGCCATGCCGTCGTAGCCGAGCCACGCGCCGCGCGCCATGAGTTCGATGTGCAGCGCCGGATCCGGATCCCGGTCGGCGTGTGCGAGCAGGATCCGCTCGGCGGCGACGCCGAGGCCGCCCAGCAGATCGAGCACCTCGTGGGCGGCCGTGCAGAACTCGAGGTGCACCATGATCGGCGCGCCCGTCTCGGCGTGGGCGCGCGCCGCGGCCTCGAGCGTCGAGCGCTCGAACGCACTGATCGACCAGTACCCGATCCCCGTCTTCACGATCCCCGCGCGCACCGGATCCCCGCCGGGCGATCGCGCCGGCTCGGCCGCGGCGGCATCCGACGACGGGCACCCATCCTGCAGATCGCGGAGGAACAGCGCCGCGCGCTCGTCGCTCGAGGCCGCGCGCAGGGGGTGGCCCTCCGCGTAGTGCGCCTCGCGGTGGATCCCCGTCGCGGCGACAACGGTCAGGTCGGTCCGCTCGGAGATCGCCGCGAGTTCAGCCGGCCGCCGGCCGAGTCCGATCGGCGTCGCGTCGATCATGGCGGCGAAACCGCTGTCGCGCAGCGAAGCGGCCTCCTCGGCGCTCCGCGCCGGATCGTCGATCTCGTCGCCGGGGAGCAGGGGGCTCACCTGAAAGAGGTGCTCGTGCGCATTCGTCGGCCCGAGCGCATCCGCCGGGATGTCACCGAGGACCGTGCGCACCGACGTCATCGTTCCGCCAGCCGCGCGAGTCGCTCGACGGCCTGGGCCGGCATCGGGATGCCGTAGACCTCGGCGATCACCTGCGTCCAGCCGTGAATGAAGTAGCGCCACCCGTCCACGACATCGAGCCCGCGCGCATCCTGCTGCGCGCGTGCCTGGGCGAGGAACTCGAGCGTCCCGCGGTAGTTGAATTCCCACACCCGCGCGCCCTCGGGGAACAGCACGTCATCGGGAAGCGGGGATCCCGGGCGGTCCTTGCCGAGACCGGTCGCGTTCACGACGAGGGATCCGCCGGCCGCCTCCGCGAGCACCTCGTGCGTCACCGCGGCGTCGGCGAGGCGCAGATCGAGGAGGTCTCGCGGGGTGCCACGGCGCTCGTGCACGGCCGAGAGGTGGGAGAGCCGCTCGGGGCTCGTGTCGGTCACGACGACACGTCGCGGCCGGTCCTCGCGCTCGGCGAGGCACCAGGTGAGGGCGGTTCCCGCTCCCCCGGCGCCGAGAACGACGGCATCGCGATCCCCGCCGAAGCCATCCGCGGGGAAGAACTCCTCGAGCGCGAGACGCGCCGTGATCGGATCCTTCGCGTGGCCCAGCAGCCGCCCGTCGCGCTTCGCGATGCTCGAGATCTCCCCGCAGGCGCGGGCGAAGTCGTCGAGTTCGTCGAAGAGGTCGTGGCAGGCGTCATAGAGAGCCATCTTGTGCGTCGTGACAAGAGCTCCCACGCGGTCCGGGTCGTCACGCAGCGCAGCGACGGTCGCCCGATACTGCTGCGCGCTCGCATCGAGGGGAAGATCCTCGCCGCCGAGCGTCGCATCGTCGAGGCCGAGCGCCTCGGCCCAGCGCGGGAAGATCCCCATGATGGACGACGCCCCCGTCGAGACGCCGATGAATGTCATTCGGCTCATGCCGATTCTCCTCTCACGGCGTCGAGCGCGGCACGATACGCACGTGCGGCGCTCTCCACCTCATCGAAGCGCCCCGTCGCGAGCGCGGCGGGCGAGCACAGATCGCCGCCCGCGCCGACGGCCACGGCGCCCGCCGCGAACCAGTCGGCCAGGTTGTCCGCCGTGACCCCGCCGGTCGGCATGATCGACACATCGGGGAAGGGCCCGCGCAGCGCCTTCACGAACGACGGGCCGCCCAGAGAGGCGGGGAAGATCTTCACGATGTCGACGCCCAGCTCGGTCGCCTCCATCACCTCGCTCGGCGTGAGAGCGCCCGTCATCGTGACGCAGCCGGTGCCGCGCATCGCCCGCGCGACCGCCGGCCGAGTTCCCGGTGAGACGAGGAACTCGGCCCCGGCCTCCGCCGCCCGCTCGGCCTCCTCCTCCGTCGTGACGGTTCCGGCGCCGAGGACGATCTCGGATCCGTGCCGCGCAGCCGCCTCACGGATCACGCGAGGCGCGTCGGGTGTCGAGTAGGTGACCTCGATTCCGGTGATGCCACCGCGGACGAGCGCCGCGATCGCGTCGATCGCGCATCCGGCCGACGGCGCGCGGAGCACCGCGAACACGCCCGCCTCTTTCACGCGGTCGAGTGTCTGCGGATCCGTCATGAGACCTCTCCGCACGCGTCGGGGACGGGGACGACGGGGTTCGGAGGCGTCCGCCCGGCCAGCACGGCGAGCGCGTTCTCGACGGCGCCGGCCCCCATGTTGTCGACGGCCTCGACCGTCTGGGCGCCGAAATGCGGGGTGATCGTCACCCGCTCCGCGAGATCGTCCGCGAGAAGCGGCGAGGATCCGCCGCGGGTGTCTCCCGCCAGGGAGTCTGCCGCGTACGCGCCGACACGGCCCTCACGCAGCGCCGCGGCGAGCGCCGCCTCGTCGACGAGATCGGCGCGCGCCGTATTGATCAGGACGCAGCCCGGCCGCGCAGCGGCGAGAGCGGCCTCGGTCACGAGGGTCTCCCCGCCCGGGGCGTGGAGGGTGATGAGATCGCATGCGCCCCACACGTCTTCGATCGTCGCGGGTGCGGCGCCCAGCCGGGCCGCGACGTCTTCGTCGAGGAAGGGATCGGCGGCGAGGATCCGCGGGGCAAAGCCCCCCAGTCGCTGCGCGACGCCCTGTCCGATGCGCCCGAATCCGACGATGCCGACCGTGAGGCTCGCGAGCTGACGGCCCCGAACGATGCGCCAATCGCCCTGCCGCACGCGGCGATCGCCTTCGGCGACCGAGCGCAGCGCCGCGAGCATGAGGCCGACGGCGTGATCGGCGACGGCGTCGCTGTTCGCGCCCGGCGTGTTCGTCACGGCGATGCCGCGCGCACGTGCGGCGTCGAGGTCGACAGATTCGACGCCCACGCCGTACCGCGCGATCACGCGCAGCCTGGGCGCGAGATCCATGTGGGCTGCTGTGACAGGCCCGGTCCCGGCGATCCATGCGTCGACACGCGGCAGGACGTCCGCGAGATCGTCGAGTTCGTGCCCGCTCGGCCCGCGCACGACCTCGTACCCCTCGGAATCGAGTCGACCGAGGAGGTCGATGTCGCCGTCCGAGAACGATCGGCTCGTGGCGAGGATGACGCCGCTCATGCGCGCGCCTCCGCCGAACGACGGAACCAGGGCGCGAGGCTCGCATAGGCCTCGTCGAACAGGGGGAGCCGCTCGCGGTAGACCGCCGTGCGCGAGGGGTCGGGCGCGAACTCGGCGGTGACCTCCGACAGCTCCCGCGCGGCGCCGAATCCGTCGACCAGCCCCAGGCCGACGGCCCCGGTGATGGCAGCGCCCAAGCTGTTGGCTTCTTCGACGATCGTGCGGCGGCGCACCGTCACGCCCCACATGTCCGCCATGATCTGCAGCCAGGCGTCGCTCTGCGCCCCGCCGCCGACGGCATCGATCCGGTCGATCGCGACGCCGCACTCGCGGAACGCGTCGATGCACTGCAGGAGGTTGTACGAGACGCCTTCGAGAACGGCGCGCATCATGTGGGCGCGCGTGTGGTGGCGTTCGATTCCGAGAAACGCGCCGCGCGCGTGCGGATCCCAGCGAGGCGATCGCTCCCCGAGCAGGAAGGGGAGGAAGAAGAGTCCGCCCTGCGCCGCCTCGGCCCCATCCGCCTCCCGCACGAGCCGGTCCAGCGATGCGCCGTCCTCGCCTCCGGAGAGGATCTCGCTCAGCCACTGCACGGAAGCCCCCGCCGCCTGCATCGTCGCGGTCGGCGCGAACATCCCCGGGACGATGTGATTGAACGTGAAGGTGCGCATCTGCGGGTCGAGAACGGGCGCCGCGGTGGCGACCGAGACCCACGACGAGGTCCCGAGGCACACATACGCGCCGTCCTCCGGTGCGACCACCCCGGCGCCGACGGCGGCCATCGGCCCGTCGCCTCCGCCCATGACGACACGCGTCCCCCGCGGGAGGCCCGTGGCGGACGCCGCCTCCTCGGTCAGCGTCCCGACGACGTCGGTCGACTCGACGATCTCCGGGAGGATCCGCGGATCCACCCCGGCCGCCTGCAGCATCTCGTCGGACCAGCGCCCCGCCTGCTGGTCGTACGCGTTCGTCGCGCTGGCGTCGCTGCGTTCGGTGGCGAGCCGCCCGGTGAGCCAGTGCACGACGACGTCCTTCGCGACGCAGGCGTGGCGCACGCGCGCCCAGACGTCCGGCTCGTTGTCGCGCACCCACATCAGCTTCTCGAGCGTGTAGGTGGGATTGAGGCGGTGCCCGGTCACCCGGTATGCGCTCTCTTCTCCGACGCGCGCGACGAGCTGAGAGGTCTGCGCGACCGCGCGCGTGTCGGCCCAGATGATCGCGGGGCGCACGGGCCGGTAGTCGGCGTCGAGCAGAACGGCGCCCATCATCTGCCCGCTGACGACGAGGCCCGTCACGGTCGCGGGATCGACGCCGGTCTGCGCGAGGAGCCGCCGCGTCGCGTCGACGACCGCGCGCTGCCAGTCGGCGGGATCCTGCTCGGCTGCGCCACCGGCGGCGAATCGCGCCGGATAGGACGCGGTCGTCGAGGCGATCAACCGCCCCGTCTCGTCGTGCAGCGACGCCTTGTCGCCCGTCGTGCCGAGATCGTGTGCGATGAGCACGGCTCAGCCCCCGAAGGGTCGCAGCTCGACGCCCGCGGCTCCGGCATAAGCACGCCGGCCCATGCCGTGCTCGAGCACCCAGCCGTAGTCGTGGCCCGCCCCACCCGGATACACCGCGAGGAAGCGATAGGCCTCGTCGCCCGTGTTGATCGAACGATGCGCCCACCCCGGCGGGATGTAGCCGATTGTCCCGGGCTCGATGTCGAGCCACTCGGTCCGCTCGCCGTCGTGCATGAGCAGGCCGCCCGTTCCGGAGATCCCGAGGTAGATCTCACCCTGGTGATCGGGATGCTGGTGACCCTTCGTCATCCACAGCTCCCCGGCGGTCGTGCCGGGCTGGATCGTCGTGATCGACTGCGGGAGCTCGCGATCGGCCTCGGGGACGGGCGAGCTCTGCACGCTGTAGACGATGGGATCGCCGTCCGCGACAGCCGCGCGCCACGCATCGGCGTCGGCGAAGAGGCCCTCGAGGTCACTCATCCGTCGCACGAGCGTCGGCCCCTCCGGGGAGAGGGTCGCGGATTCCGCGTCGAAGCGGATCGCGAACGGGTCGATCGGGGGTGTCTGAAACTCGGTCACGTCGTTGCTCCTCGTGCGACAGGCCGCTCCCTCGTCGGACCGGCTCGGCACACGCAAGCTTAGTTGTAATTACAAGTTGAGACAATCCGGACGATCAGTCCCCCTCGACCCCCGTGTGGCGCAGCTTCGCCACCGACTCATCGGCCGCGCGCAGCTGGAACTCGAAGCGGCTGCGGTCGCCGCGATGGTAGGCGACGAAGAACTCGATCGCCCGCTCGTCCTCGTCGAAGCCGACGCTGCGCAGCACGAGAAGCGGACCGCCGACGGCGACATCGAGCAGCTTCGCCTTCTCCGGATCCGCCACGGTCGCCTCCGCAGAGCGCACACCCCGCACCGCGTGAATCCCGCTTTCCGCGAGGACTCCGTACAGCGAGCGCCGGCGAAGATCGACGGCCAGGGCCGATTCGCCCGCCCACTCGGGCATCCAGGTCGTGGACAGCGACCACGGCTCGCCGTCCACGAAACGGAGGCGCTCGATCACGACGACCGGCTCCCCCGGCGCGATGCCGAGCGCGTCGGCGACCTCATCGGATGCCGACTCGATGCGCTGCCGGAAGACCCTGCTCGTGACGTCCGCTCCCCGCGCCGTCATGTCTTCGTGGAGCCCGTGCAGCGTGTGCACGAGCGCCTCCGCAACCTTCTGCGGCGCGACGAACGTCCCCTTCCCCCGAACGCGGGAGACGACGCCCTCATGCTCGAGCTGCGCGAGGGCCTGGCGGACGACCGTCCGCGAGACGTCGTACATCTCGCACATGCGGTGCTCCCCCGGCAGAAGATCGCCCGGCGCCAGCCCGTCTTCCTCGATCAGCTCGAGCAGCCGATGCTTGAGCTGGTGGTACATCGGATGGGGCGACTGCCGATCGAGGGCCCGCGGCGTCACCGGGCCTCCCCCTGGCCGAGGACGGCGTCGATCTCATCGCGCGCCGGGATACTCGGCGATGCTCCCGCCTTCGTTACGGCGAGCGCACCAGCCGCGATTGCCCGCCGAATCGCCTCATCGCGGTCCCGCCCCTCCGCGAGCCCAGCCGCGAGGCACCCGGCGAAGGCATCGCCCGCCGCGGTCGTGTCGACGACCTCCACGCGGATCGGCTCGAAGAACACCGCGTCGTCGGCCGTGACGGCCACCGCCCCGTCTCCCGCGAGCGTCACGAGCGCGCACCCCGCGCCGCGATCCGTGAACCACCGCCCCGCCGCGACGGCGTCGTCGCGGCCCGACACCTCGATGCCCGTGAGCAGCTTCGCCTCGGTCTCGTTCGGCGTGACGAAGTCGACGTGGCGCCAGATGTCGTCGTCGAGCGGGTGCGCGGGCGCGGGGTCGAGCACGACCGTCACGCCCGCTTCTGCGGCGCGTCGGACGGCATGACGCGTGAGCCTATGCGGCGTCTCGAGCTGCGTGAGCATGACGGTGCACCGAGCGCCGAGGGCGTCGAACGCGCGGTCGATGTCGGCCTCTCCGAGCTCTGCGTTCGCCCGCGGCACCATGACGATGTCGTTCTCGCCCGCCGCGTCCACGCGGATGTGGGCGATCCCCGTCCCCGCGCCCGCCACCTCGCGGACGAAGTCGGTGCCGACGCCGGCCGCGTCGAGCCCCGCACGGACGGTGTCGCGGAAGAGGTCGTCTCCGACGCAGCCCACCATGTGCGATGGCGCGCCCGCACGGCCCGCGGCGATTGCCTGGTTCGCCCCCTTGCCGCCGAGCACCAGGGTGAACTCGTCACCGAGGATCGTCTCGCCGCGCTCTGGCACGCGCTCCGAGAACGTCGTGACATCGGCCGTCATGCTGCCGACGACGATCACGTCGGTCCGGTCCGGGATGGCGTGGTGCGCCATGGTGTCGCCTCCTGTCGCGTGCGCCTCGTCACCGAGGCGCCAAACTTGTCATTACAATATCGGACATCAGACTTCGCCGACGAGGGCCGTCGGCGCCACCCGAGAGGACGCACATGACCGCAGCGCCGCGCCTGTACGCCGATTCCGCCGTCGTCGACGAGATCGCCCCCCTTCTCGCGGGCAAGCTCATCCACGGCGTCACGACGAACCCCACGATCCTCGAACGCGCGGGCCGCACGGGTGCCCACATCCCCGATCTCTACGACACCTGGAGCACGCAGGGCGCCGACGAGATCTTCTTCCAGGCCTGGGGCGCCGACGAGGCGACGCTCGAGAAGCGCGCCCGCGAGATCCTCGCGCTCGGCCCCCGCGCCGTCGTGAAGGTGCCCGCGACGGCGACGGGGTTCCCGGTCGCCGCGCGCCTCGCGCATGAGGGGAACTCCGTACTCCTCACCGCCGTCTACGCCGTACCGCAGGCGCTCGCGGCCGCCGCGGCGGGGATCCGCTACATCGCGCCCTATCTGGGGCGCCTCCGCGATGCCGGTCACGACGGTCTCGCGACCATCGCGGCGATGCAGAGCCAGTGCGCGGGCTCGGACACCGACGTGCTCGCCGCGAGCATCCGCTCGCCGCAGGATCTCGTCGATCTGCGGGATGCGGGCGTCCGGCACCTCACGGCCAACCCCGCGGTGCTGCGCGAGGCCCTCGTCTGCGAGGCGAGCGACGAGGCGGCCGCGGTTTTCGAGGCGACGGCGGCCGGCGGATCCGAGGACGCGACCGCGTGACACGCGCACCGTCGCCCGGCGGCCGAGTTATCAGCGGTACGCCGCGACGACCCGCGCGATCTCGCCGAGCGCCCGCTCATCGGGCTCGTCGAGGGCCATCCGGCTGAACTGCGCGGGCACGCCGAGCAGGCGCAGCGCCGCCTTCATCCGCGGCATGTCGCCGCCGATGACGCGCACCACGTCGTCGACGTCGGCCTGCGCCCGCGCGAGGGCCTCGGCGTCGCCGGAGTCCGCGGCTCGCGCGAGGGCGCGGAACGGCCCCGGCAGAACCGACGAGACACCCGAGACCACGCCCTGCGCCCCGACCTCGCCCGCCGCGACGAGATCCCGGTCCGCGCCCGTGTAGATGAGGAAGTCGTCCGAGACGACCGCCCGATAGGCGGCGATCTCGTCGAGCGACAGCTCGCTCGCCTTGAGCCCGATGACGCCGGGGATCTCGGCGAGGCGCGCGAGCAGCTCGGGGCTGACCGGATTGCCCGTGCGAGCGGGGAAAATGTAGACGAACAGCTCGCCGCCATCGAGCTCCTCGGCGATGCCCGAGAAGTACGCGAGCATCGCGTCGTCGCTCGCAGGCAGGTAGTACGGGGTGACGGCGGCGAACTCGCGCGCGCCGAGCTCCTTCGCGATGCGCACGCGCCGGCGCGCCTCGAAGGTGCTCGGTGCGCCCACGTGGATCACGGCGCGCATGCGGGGCGCGACGGCCTCCATCGCCTGGGCGACAACGGCGCGGAACTCGTCATCGTCGACCGCGGGGAACTCGCCCGTCGTGCCGAGAACGAAGGCCCCCTCGTTGCCGGAGGCGGCGACGTGGTCGAAGATGGCGCGATTGCCATCGGGATCCAGGGATCCGTCGGCGTGGAATGAGGTGGGGATCGCGGTGAGGATGTCGCGGCGAGTCACTGGGGCTTCTCTTTCTTCCCGCGCGATCGCGGGCGGTCTTCCGTGCGGATGGTGGCGGTGAGCATGTCGGGCTGCGCGCGCAGATCGGCGTGCGCGCGCTCGACGTCGGCGAGGGTGTCGTCGTCGAGAACCGACTCGGCGAAGGATGCGCGCCGATCGCGCGGCCGGCGCGCATTGCGGATCGCGGGCGCGACGACCGACGCCACGGCGAGCGCCGCGAGGACGAGGGCGATGGGGCTGACGGTCTCGAAGAACGGCTTGGTCGGGAGGATCGCGAGCGTGCGCGCGAGGTTCTCCTCCGCAAGAGGGCCGAGCAGCAGCCCGAGCACGACGGGTCCGGCGGGAATCTCGAGCCGCTTGAACGCGAGCCCGACGACACCGAACACGAGCATCTGGATCACGGTCGCGACGCTGTTCGTCGTCGCGTACGTGCCGATGATGCAGAAGACGAGGATCCCGCTCCAGAGATACGGCTGGGGAACGTCGAGCAGCTTCACCATGCCCTTCATGCGCACGAGGCTCATGGCGAGGGCGAGCAGGGTCGCGACGATCATGATCCCCGCGATGGACGCGACGAGCTCGGGGCGCGAGACGAACAGATCCGGTCCGGGCGTGATCCCCCAGATGATGAGGGATCCGATCATGACGGCCATGACCGAGTCGCCGGGGATCCCGAGTGCGAGCGTCGTGGTGAGGGATCCGCCGAGCGTCGCGCTCGAGGCGGTATCGGATGCGGCGACGCCTTCGACAGATCCCTTCCCGAACTCCTCGGGATTCTTCGAGACGGCCCGCGCCCGCTCCCAGCCGACGAGGCCCGCGATGTCGCCGCCCGCGGCGGGGATGAGCCCGACACCCAGACCGACGCCGCCGGCCACGCCGACCGCCCGTCCGGTCTGACGCAGCTCGCGCCGCGTGGGCCACCATCGGCCGAGGGCCGAGATCGGCCGCGACGAGGCGCTCCGATGGGTCAGGAGCTGGTCGAACAGCTCGGCGATGCCGAACAGCCCGATGATGACGGCGATGAAGTTGAGACCCTCGACGAGCTCGAGCAGCCCGAACGTGAAGCGCTGATCGGCGGTCGGAGCATAGGTGCCGACCGTGCCGAGCGCGAGCCCGATGAGTCCCGCGAGGATCCCCTTGAGCATCGACTTCGACGAGATGCCGATCATGATCGCGATGCCGAAGAGGACGAGGGCGAACAGCTCGGGCGAACGGAAGTAGTTGCGCGCGAAGGTCGCGACGGGCACCGCGAGAGCCGAGAACACGACGACCGACGCGAGGATCCCGACGGCCGACACGATCGCCGACAGCGTCAGCGCGAGCCCGGCCCGCCCCTGCTTCGCCATCGGATACCCGTCGAGCGTCGTCGCGATCGATGCGGGCGTGCCGGGGGTGTTCACGAGGATCGCCGGGACGCGGTCGCCGAAGTTCGCGGCGACGTAGATCGTCAGCAGGATCGCGAGGCCCTGCACGGGTTCGAGCGTCATCGTGAATCCCGCGGCGAGCGCGACGACCATGGTCGCCGTGATGCCGGGGAACGCGCCGACGAGGAAGCCGAGCACGAGGCCCGCGAGCATGTACAGGGCCACCGACACGTCGAGAAGCGCGCCGAGCCCGTCGAGCACGGGGGTCACAGGGGGATCCTCAGGGCCAGGCCGAACACCACGTAGACGAACGCGGTGAGGGCGATCGGGTAGACGACGAGGCCGACGATGCGGCGCTGGCCGAACAGGAGCATGAGGGCGGCCATGTAGACCGCGGTCGCAATCGGGAACACCTCGATGCGGTACCCGAAGGCGATGACCGAGCCGAGCGACCACAGCGCGATGAAAACGGCGGTGACGCAGACGGTCGCGATCACGCGCACCGGCCCGCCGCGCGAGATGCTCGCGAGGTCGGCGCGCGCCGGCGCCGGACGCGTCAGGGCGACCACGAGCTGCACGACGCCGACCGCGACGCCCGTGGCACCCAGCACCACCGGCCAGGTCCGGGCGTCGATCGCGCCCGACGACGCCTCGCTGCGCAGGTCGATCTGGGTCGCGAGCGCGAGGTATCCGGCGAAGAAGGCGAGGAGCGCGCCCGCGAAGGCGAGCTCGAGCGCCTTCGACGGGCGAGGCGGATCGGCCTCGCCCGTCACCGGCGGATCCGTCGTGAGCGACGCGTCCGCATCGCGCTGCGCGGGGCTCATCAGCCGAGGAGCTCCTCGAACAGCGCGAACTGCTCGTCGACGAATGCGGTGTGCTCTTCCGCGTCGCGGTAGACGACGAGGTTGCCGGCGTCGTCCTGGAACTGCTGGTAGCTGTCGCTCTCGACCGCCTGCGCGATGGCGTCTTCGAGCGTCGCGTGCACGTCGTCGGGCAGGCCGGCGGGCGCGTAGATGCCGCCCCAGCCGCCGAACTCGACGTCGACACCGAGAGCCTCGGAGATCGTCGGCACGTCCTCGGCGTCGGGGTGCCGCTCGTCGTGCATGATCCCGAGGATCCGCACGGCGTCGGACTGCGCGAGGGCCTCACCGAGGCCCGAGACGCTTGCGACGGTCTCGCCCGAGGCGGCGGCGCTCACGGCGGGCGCGCCTCCGTCGTACGCGACGGGGGTGAGCGCGGCGTCCGCCTGCTCGGCGAATCCGAGCGCGGCGGCCTCCCAGATGGATCCGGCGCCCGCGGTCGCAACGGTGACCTCGCCGCTCTTCGACTGCTCGACGAGATCCTCGAGCGTCTCGATGTCGCTCGATGCAGAGACCGCGATGACGCCGGGCGCGAGCATGATCTGCCCGAGCATGTCGTAGTTCTCGGGCAGCACATCGGCGCCCTGCGTCGTGTTGAGCATGGCGATCTCGACGGGGCCGAAGCCGATCGTGTACCCGTCGGCGGGCTGTTCGGCGACGTACTCCATCGCGAGGGCGCCGGCCGCGCCGGGCATGTTCTCGGGGATCACGCTCACGCCGAGCGTGCTCTCGAGCTCGGTCGCGAGGGCGCGCGACGACAGATCGGATCCGCCGCCCGCGTCGGCCTGGATGATCAGGCGGATGTCGTCCTGCGGGAAGGCGGCATCGCCACCCTCCTCGCTTTCCACGGGCGTGCACGCGGCGAGACCGCCGACGGCGACGACGGCCGCAGCCGATGCGGCGGCCGAGAGACGGATGTTTCGAGTGCGGGGCATCTTCACTCCTCTTCGAGGTGAACCCGACGCTGTTGTCGGGTCAGGTCATTCCACCACGTTTACTGTTAACAGTCAACGACGGGTCCGATCCGCAGTCACACACGCCGTGCGCCTGAGGCACGGGACACCGTGCACTCGCGCGGAATCCGTGTGCTTTCGCGGAGCGTGAGGGCCCGACTCGCAGACCTCAGGAGCGAGCGTCGAGCTCCAGGCGCATGCGCTTCTCGGCCCCGGCGAGATGGCCCTGCAGCTCCGCCGCCGCGATGACCGGATCGCCCGCCCGCATCACCTCGTACAGCCGCCGGTGGGCGTCGGCCGACTCGTGGAGATCCCGGTCGTGGTTGACGGTCACCTGCAGCAGCGCTTCCCACGTCAGCGCGTACTGCTGCCACGCGGCGCGCAGCCGTGGGTGGTCGGCGAGCTCGTACAGCAGGTCGTGGAAACGCATATCGGCCGCAAGGAAGGCGGCGTGATCGCCGTCGTCTGCCGCCCGCGCCATCCGCTCGACATCGGCGAGGGCCGGAGCCCAGCGCGCATCATCGGTCACCATCATCGCCCTCTTCATCGCCAGCTGCTCGAGGGCGCCGCGCAGGCTGTAGAGCTGCTCGACGTCGTCGTCTGTGAGGCCCGTGACATAGATCCCCCGAGGCTTCTGCACCTCGACGAGCCGCTCGTAGCTCAGCTGCGTCACGGCATCGCGCACGGGGCCGCGACTCACGCCGAACTCGTCGGCGAGGGCCTCCTCCGTGAGGCGTTCGCCGGGCGCGAGCTCGCCACGCACGATGCGCGTGCGCAGGATCGCCGCCACCTGCGTTCCGAGCGGCACGGTCCGTTGTACTGCCACCATGGATCCTCCCGTTGTCCGTTAACAGACTACAGACGCGACGAGCGGTCCTCGATATCCACAAGTCTCCGCCGAGTCAGCAGCTATTAGCTGCGGACTCGGCGGAGACTTGTGGACTCCTCACCCCGACAGCCGCCGGAACCGATCCACCGCGCGATTGCGGCTGCTCGATCCCCCCGTCTCCTGCACCCGCCCGACCTGCAGGATCGCGCGCGCGAGCACATCGTCGGGCTGAGTGCGGCGCGCCTGGTCGTCGGCCAGCAGCTCCACGAGCGCCTCGACCTCACTCTCGGCGCGCGCCGCGATGGGAAACCACGGAAGGGCGGCCCGCCACGCCTTGAACGCCACGAGCAGGACCTCGTGGCGCTGCTCGACGTGCGCTCGCTCGTGGGCGATGACAGCTGCGAGCTCGTCCTCATCGAGAGCCTCGAAGAGCCCCTTCGAGAGCACGGTGACGGATCCGATCCCGCGCGGCAGACAGTAGGCGACGGGCGCCTGATCGTCGAGCACGAGCGTGCGCTTGCGCGTGGGATCGGGCTGACTCAGCAGCAGAAGCAGCTGGAGGTGCCGACGGCGCTGGCGCTCGAACTGCACGACCGTCACGACGAGGTGCCCCACGAGATACAGGGCGAGGATCGCGGCGGGGATCCCGGCGACCCACGGGTGCCCAGGGAAGAACGCGTCGCCCAGCAGCCAGAGCGCGCCGACCATCGACAGTCCTCCCGCCAGCGCGATCACCTGCCAGAGCAGCAGAGCCCGCGCGGGGGCGCGCGCGGGCCAAGCCGCGCGCGACAGCATGATCGGCGCCGGCCATGCGAGAACGACCGAGACGGCGGCGAGGCCGACGGCCGCAATCAGCGCCGGATAGGACATGAATCGAGCCTACGCGGCGCCGATGTCGGAGCCATTCGAGCACGACCGCGCCGGCGTCGGATCCACGCGCTGAGCCGCCTTGACGGGCCGCGGTACTCCGGGGATCCGGCGCCCGCGACACCCAATCTCTCCGACGCCCGCGCCGGCCAGGTCAGTCGGATCCGACGCTCGCGCGGCCGAGGAGCCGCCGGAGGTATGCGGCCTCCTCTTCAGAGACGCCGCCCACGAATCGGGCGAGCACCGCCGTGCGGTCGCCCGCGCCGCCGAGCACCTCGTGCATGAGCTCGGCCTGGTGCTCGGCCCGGGTCGCGACGGCGTGGTATCGGTGCGGGCGCATCGACTTATCGGAGGAAACGAGACCCTTCTTTTCAAGCCGGGAGAGCACGGTGAGCACGGTCGTGGCCGCCATCTCTCGGCCGCGCTGGGCCTCGATGGCGTCCTTGATGTCGTACGCCGTGAGCGCGTCGTCCGCGTCCCACAGAACGTCCATGACGCCGCGCTCCAGATCTCCCAGACTTCCCAACCGATCTCCCTTGTCCCATACCGCAGAATCCAGTCATTCTACAGCCTGTCGAGCAATCTCTACTCTGTGTCGAAGAACTTCTACTCATTGTAGAAATCTTCCCCTACACTGCCTATGAGACGCAGGTTCGACGACATCAAGGAGACGCTCGTGGACGTCCTCGACATCGCCCGTTGGCAGTTCGGCATCACGACCGTCTACCACTTCCTCATGGTCCCGCTCACGCTGGGCCTCGGCATGACGGTCGTGATCCTCCAGACAGCGTGGGTCCGCACGGGGAACGAGAAGTTCCTGCGCGCGACGAAGTTCTGGGGGAAGCTCTACCTCATCAACTTCATCGTCGGCGTCGCGACGGGGCTCGTGCAGGAGTTCCAGTTCGGCATGGCCTGGAGCGAGTACTCACGCTTCGTGGGCGACGTCTTCGGCGCTCCCCTCGCGCTCGAGGGCCTGCTCGCCTTCTTCGCCGAGTCGACGTTCCTCGGCATCTGGATCTTCGGCTGGGGGCGCCTGCGCAAGAGCCTGCACCTGATGGCGCTCTGGTTCGCCGTCATCGGATCGTGGATCTCGGCCTACTTCATCATCGTCGCCAACTCGTGGATGCAGCACCCCGTCGGCGTCGAGCTCGCAGACGACGGCCGCCCCGTCATGACCGACGTCTGGGCGGTGCTCACGAACAACACCGCGATCGCCGCGTTCACGCACACCATCCTCGGCGCTCTCGTCGTCGCCGGCATGTTCCTGCTCGGCATCAGCTGGTACCACCTGTGGCGCCGCCGCCACGACGGCATCGACACGGTCGACGAATCCGGTCGCGTCATCGTCGGCGAGGCCGACGCCCCCGGGCGCGATCGCACCGACCACGGCGTGTGGATCTGGTCGCTGCGCTTCGGCGCCGTCGTCGCCATCCTGGGCTTCGCCGGCACCGTCGTCACGGGTGACGTGCAGGGCAAGCTCATGTACGAGCAGCAGCCGATGAAGATGGCCGCGGCGGAAGCGGCCTGCCACACCGGCGGAGACTTCTCCGTCCTCTCGCTCGGCGACCCCGGCGGAAGCTGCGACGACGTCGTGACGCTCATCGAGGTGCCCGGTGTGCTGGGCTTCCTCGGAACGGGCGAGTGGGGCGCCGAGATGCCCGGGATCAACGACCTGGAGCCGGAGTACGTCGACCAGTACGGCGAGACGATCCCCGACGACGCCCTGTACGGCGAGCGCGCCGGCAGCGAAGTTGAGTACGTGCCCGTCATGTGGGTGACGTACTGGGGCTTCCGGCTCATGATCGGCCTCGGCGGCATCGTGGCGGGCGCCGCCGTCATCGCCCTGTGGCTCACGCGAAAGGGAACCGTCCCGCGTTCGCCTTCGATCATGCGTCTCGCGCTGCTCGGCATCCTCGCGCCCTTCGCGGCGAACATCGCGGGCTGGATCTTCACCGAGATGGGCCGTCAGCCCTTCGTCGTGGCTCCCAACCCCGATCCGTCGGGCATCGATGGCGTGTTCATGTTCACGGCGGCCGCCGTCTCGCCGGGCGTGACGGCCGCAGAGATGCTGTTCTCCGTCATCTCCCTGACGGTGATCTACGGCGTGCTCCTCATCATCGAGCTGTACCTGCTCGTCAAATACGTGCGCGGCGGCGTCGCGAGTGCCATGCCCGAACTCGCTCCACCCGACGAGCCGGACGACGACCGACGCGACGACGTCCTCGCGTTCGCCTACTGAGATCCCGCGGAACAGGAGACATCATCATGGACGTTCTTCCCGTCATCTGGTTCGGCGCGATCGCGCTGCTGTGGGTCGGATTCCTGCTGCTCGAGGGCTTCGATCTCGGCGTCGGCATGCACGTGCTCTTCTCGGCGCGAGACGAGAGGGAGCGCCGCACGATGCTCAACACGATCGGACCCGTGTGGGACGGCAACGAGGTGTGGCTCATCACGGCCGGGGCGGCGATGTTCGCTGCCTTCCCCCTCTGGTACGCATCGCTCTTCTCGGCGCTCTACATCCCCCTCACGATCACGCTGCTCGCCCTCATCCTCCGCGCCGTCTCGATCGAGTATCGCGGCAAGGTGCACACCGACCGGTGGGCGCGGTTCTGGACGTGGTCGCTCGGCATCGGATCCCTCGTCACGGCCTTCTGCATCGGCGCCGCCCTCGCCATCACCTCGACGGGGCTGCCGATCGACGCGAACGGCGATCGCGCCGGGCACCCGTTCGTGTGGCTGACGATCCCCGCGATCCTCGGCGGCCTCGGCGTCGTGGGCTTCGCCCTCACGCACGGATCCACCTTCCTCGCACTCAAGACCGACGGTGCGATCCGCGAGCGCGCCGCCCGCTTCAGCGCGACGTGGGGACCGCTGCTCCTCCTTCCGGCCGCCGCCTGGGCGATCTGGGCGCAGTTCGCGAACGGCGGATCCGTGCTGTCGTGGATCCTCGTCGCTCTCGCGGTCGTGGGCGCGGCGTTCGGCTGGATCGGCGCGAGGGCGCGCAAGGAGGGTCGCGCGTTCCTCGGCTACGGCGCGTTCGTCGTCGCCGGCGCCGGGTCGATCTTCGCTGCGATGTTCCCGTACGTCCTTCCGTCGACCCTCGATCCCGCGAACGGGCTCACCGTGTTCAACGCCTCGAGCAGCGACTACACCCTGACGGTGATGTCGATCGTCGCGGCCGTCGGCCTGCCGATCGTCATCGCCTACCAGGCGTGGTCGTACTGGGTGTTCCGCAAGCGCCTCGAACCGGGGATGATCCCCGCGCCGCACATCGTTCTCCCCGCGATCCTGCGCGAGAAGTAGGCGAAGGCGCCGGTCACCACGACCCGCCCTATGGCATTGCGTGCGTAGGGCGTGTCGTGGCTACTGAAGAAGCGCCGCTCAACGGCCGGTCGCGGCGCGGGCCTGGAGGATCGCGCGGTCGCGGGCGTTCCTCGCGCGCGACGCAGCCTCGGCGAACGCCTCGCGAGCCTCCTCGGTGCGGCCCAGACGTTCGAGCAGCTCCGCACGGACCGCGGGGACGAGGTGGGAGGCGCTCAAGCGCTTCTCCTGGGCAAGGCGGTCGACGATCTCGAGCGCCTCAGCCGGACCCGACGCCATCGACACGGCGCTCGCCCGATTCAGCTCGACGACGGGCGAAGACGCGATGCGCAGGAGCGCGTCGTACAGGCGCACGATCGTCGCCCAATCCGTCTCCTCGACGCTCGGCGCGATCGCGTGACACTCGGCGATCCCCGCCTGCAGCGCGTAGGCGTCGCGCCCGCGGCCGAGGCGGTCGACCCGCGCGAGGGCGTCGCGACCACGGGAGATGGCCCCGCGATCCCACCGCGTCCGGTCCTGGTCGGCGAGCAGAATCGGATCCCCGGAGGCATCGAGGCGCGCAGGGAAGCGCGAGGCTGTCAGCTCCATGAGCGCGACGAGACCCTGCGGACCCGGCTCGTCCGGCAGGAGCGCGGCAAGGGAACGGCCGAGTCGCAGCGCCTCCCGCGCGAGATCCGGGCGGATCACGTCGTCACCGTGGCTCGCCGAATGCGCTTCGGTGAAGACGAGGTAGATGACGCCGAGCGCGGCGGCGAGGCGAGGCGCGAGATCGGCACCCGAGGGAGCCTCGAACGGCACATCCGCTTCAGTGAGCTGCCGCTTGGCGCGGACGATGCGCTGCTGCACGGTCGAGACGGGCACGAGGAACGCCGCCGCGATCTCCTCCGTCGTCAGCCCCGCGACGATCCGCAGCGTCAGGGCGACGCGCGCCTGCGACGTGAGCACGGGGTGGCACGCGATGAAGATGAGGCGCAGGACGTCGTCGTCGATCTCGTCCGGATCCCAGGGGCTGTCGTCGACGGGTTCCCTCTCTGCCGCGATCAGCGCGAGGCGGTCCGCATACCTCTCACGGCGACGCCAGTGGTCGATGGCGCGACGCTTCGCGGTCGTCGTCAGCCAGGCTCCGCCGTTGCGGGGGATCCCCGCGCGCGGCCACTGCTCAAGGGCCTCGGCGAGCGCCTCCTGCGCGAGGTCCTCAGCGAGGGTGAAGTCGCCCGTGTACCGCGTGAGCGTCGCGACGATCTTCGCCGCGTCGGCGCGCCATACGGCAGACACGGCCCGGCGTGCGGATTCCTCCGCACGCGGGACCGCGTCGTCGAGCGTCATCACATGCCGGTCACTTCTGGGCGCGAGCGGCCTGCTCCTCGCGCCATCCGGCCTCCTTCTTCACCCATTCGTTCTCCGGATCGAAATCCGACTCGTCCGTGACGCGCCGCACCTCGATCTTCGTCCCCGGGCCGAGCGGCACCTTGCTAGCCCAGTGGATCGCCTCCTCCTTCGTGGCGACCTCGAGCATCCAGAACCCATTGAAGAGCTCCTTCGTCTCGCCGTAAGGCCCGTCGGTGACGAGAGGGGGCTCGGCCGAGTAGTCGACGACGAATCCGTTGTCGTCCGGATCGGCGAGCCCCTCGCCGCCGACCATGACCCCCGCCTTCATGAGCTCTTCGTTGTATCGCCCCATGTCCTCGATGATCTGCTCGAAGGGAACCTCCTTCGAGGCTTCGATCGCCTCGTCCGTGACGCGCATGATCAGCATGAACTTCATTGGTCCGTCTCCTTCTCTCGGGGCCGCCGTCTCGGCCCTCTCACCAGTCACGTCGACTGGGCAGCGTGCGGATCGACATCTCCGCAGAAAATTCTTGTGATCGGTGTGCCCCGCGTCCACCCCTCCGCCGAAAGCACGCGCAGAACGGGCGCGGCGATTCGCCCGTCCCCCTCCTATCGGGTAGGCATAGAACTACGATGAGCAACGACCCCTGGCAGGCGGAGGCCGAGCGGCCCCGCGAACCGGCGCGGCGGCCCGAACTGGGGCCGGTTCCGCGTATCGCCCTCTTCGCGCTCGGGCTGCTCGCGGCCCTGAAGGGTCTCGGCCTCGTCCTCGTAGCAGCGGCCGTCGCGGCAGGGATCGCGGGGCTCCAGGCGGGGGCGCTCGATACCCAGCAGGTGGCGCTTCTCGGCGGCTCCGGCGCCGTACTGCGGGCGCTCGCGGGGTGGGCGACGCAGGGCGTCGCACAGCACGTGGCGGTGACCGTGAAACGGGAGCTGCGGGGCCGGCTGTGGGATCGCATCGCTCACGGCGATGCGGAGGGCGCGGACATCACCGAGGACGCCGCTCCGGACCGTCCATCGGCTCCGGCACGCATCTCGACGAGCCGCGAGGGGGAAGGCTCAGTCGCGGTCCTCGCCACCGACGGGCTCGACGATCTCGATGAGTACTACCAGTCGAGCCTTCCGGCGATCATCCAGGCGGCCATCGTCCCCCTCATCGTCGGCCTATGGATCCTCGGGGCCGACTGGGTCAGCGCGCTGATCGTCGTCGTGACGGTGCCGCTCGTGCCGCTGTTCATGGTGCTGATCGGCCGGCACACGCAGGCGCGCACGGACGAGGCGATCAGCTCGCTTGCGCGGCTGGCGAATCACATGACGGAACTGGCACGCGGCCTGCCCGTGCTGGTGGGCCTGAATCGCGTCGAGGAGCAGTCGCGGGCTCTCGACGGCATCCAGCGCGAGTATCGCGCGCGCACGCAGGAGACGCTGCGCTGGGCCTTCCTCTCGTCGCTAGCCCTCGAGCTCATCGCGACGATCTCGGTCGCCGTCGTCGCCGTCTTCCTCGGGCTGCGCCTCCTGAATGGATCCGTGGGGCTCGAGACGGCGCTTCTGGCTCTGCTTCTCGCGCCCGAGTGCTTCACGGCGCTGCGCGAAGTGGGCGCGGCGTTCCACTCCTCGCAGGACGGCCTGTCTGCGCTGCAGCGCGTGCGCGGGATCCTGTCGGGCGCGCGTCGAGACGATGTCCGCGGGGCGGCGCTGCCGGTCGTCGCGGACATCACGAGTCCGATCGATCTGCCGCTGACGAAGAACCTGCCGGAAAGGTACGAGCAACCGGCGGATTTCCCGACGCTGGGCGAGATCGCGGCGGGCACGGCATGGGCGGGGCAGCCCGAACCGGAGCAGGAGCATGCGCCGCCCGCAATCGTGGTGCGCGACCTCACGGTGCACTACGCGGGCCGCGCGGATCCGACGCTCGCAGACTTCTCTGCGCGCCTGACGGGGGTCACCGCGGTGACGGGGCCGTCCGGCGCGGGCAAGTCGACTCTTCTCGGCGCCCTGACGGGCACGCTGCCGTCGGATGCGGCGTCGTCGGGGTGGATCGTCGGCATCGACGCCGAGCAGGTCGCGTGGGCGCCGCAGGTCCCGCGGGCCTTCACCGCGACCCCGTGGGATGAGCTCGTGCTCTACGGCTCGTCGAATCCCGAGGCTCCCCTGCGCGAGCTCGGTCTGCAGGCGGCGGCCTACTCATCGATCGCCGAACTCAGCCCGGGCGAGCTGCGGCGTCTCGCCGTGGCGCGCGCCCTCGTCCGAGTCGACGCCGGCGCGACCGTCCTGGTGCTCGACGAGCCGACCGCACACCTCGACGGCCGTTCGGCCGAACGGGTACGCGACGCGATCCGCCGCCGTGCCCACCGGGCAACCGTGGTCCTGGCGACGCACGAGCCCGAAACGCGAGCGCTCGCAACGCACACGGTCGCCGTCGACGCCGCCCCGTCGTCCGCCTCCGACCTGCACAACGACGCCAATTCTGTGCAGACTTCACCCGAGGCGGGGGTTCCGGGCGAGGAACCCGCAGAATTGGCGTCGTCGTGCAGTCCGCGGCCCGAAGCCACGAAATCGGCCGAGGTCGCGGACAGCCCGGGGACCGATGCCGCCGAGCCGGCGACGTCGACCGTCGGGATCCCCGTCGTCACCGACTCGGTGCGGCTCGCGGACGGTCCCGAGTCGCAGAACATCCGCCTGCCGCGGCTGCGTGGCCCGAAGCACCGCGCGCTCCGCCGCACGCGCGCGGGCACGTGGCGCGGCCTCGCCGAAACCATCGCGCCTGCCGCCGTCCTATGGATCCTCGGAATCCTCTTGGCGTTCACGACGATCGCGATGGGGCTCTCCCTCACGGCCATCTCGGGGTGGCTCATCGTGCGCGCGAGCGTCGAAGAGCACATCATGTACCTGCTCGTCGCGATCGTCGGCGTGCGCTTCTTCGGCATCGGTCGCGCCGTCTCGCGCTACGCCGAGCGCCTCGTCACCCATGCCGCTGCCTTCCGCGTCACGGATCGTCTGCGCCTCGTGCTGTGGCGTTCGATCGCGGGGCGCGGGGCGGGATCCCGGCGACTGCTCGAAGGCGGATCTCCCGTCGACTATCTCGTCACCCTGGCCGACGAGCTCCGCGATCTGCTGCCCCGCACGATCCCGCCCCTCGCGGTCGGGATCCTGTCGATCGCGGGCATCACCGTGACGACGGCTTTCGTCGCCCCGCAGCTGACGGGCATCGTCGCCGCGACACTGGGCGCCGCGGCCGTCCTCGGAGTGGGCCTCGCGGTGGTCTCGGCGCGCGGCGCGATGCGTCGCCGGATCCGCGAGCGCTCGGCGCTCGTGCGCGGAACGTCCGCACTCGCGTCGGCCGCCGACGAGCTGCGCGCGAACGGGGTATCGCTGCCCGCCGTGGCGCGACTCGATCGCGCCGGATCCCGGCTCGCCCAGGCCGAGCGACGCGCCGCATGGGCGTCGGGGCTCGGGAGCGCGGTCGTCGTGTTCGCGGCGTCGTCGCTCGCCGCGGCGATCGCCCCCCTCTCCCTCGGTGTTCCGGCTGAGCTGGCGTGCGTCGTCGCGCTCCTCGCCCTTGCCGCCGTCGAACCACTCGAGGGATTCGTCGCCGCGGGCCACCGAGTCCCCGCCCTGCGCGAGGTCGCGCGCCGACTCGCACCGCTCACGACGCCACCCGAGCCGGTCTCGACGGGAACGGCGAGCGCACCGCACCCCGTGCGCGAGCTGGCGCTGCAGAACGTCGCAGCGAAGTACCCAGGAACGGACGGCCCCGTCTTCCGTCACATCTCCGGTTCCGCACGCGCGGGCGACTGGCTCGTCATCTCGGGACGGTCAGGGGCCGGCAAGTCGACGCTCCTCTCGGTCATCATGGGGGCGCTGTGGACGACCGAGGGAGCGGTGACCGCAGACGGCGTGCCGCTCACGGACATCGCGCCGGAGTCGTGGCGGTCGAGGGTCGCGTGGTGCCCGCAGGACGCGTACGTCTTCGACTCGAGCATCCGCGCAAACCTGCTGTTGGCGCGCGGACGAGACGACGCGCCGTCCGATGACGATATGACCGACGCGCTGCGGCGCGCGGGCCTCGGCTCGCTGCTCGACTCGCTGCCGGACGGCCTCGACACCCACGTCGGCACGGGCGGATCCGGCCTGTCGGGCGGCGAACGCCAGCGCCTTGCGGTCGCCCGCGCGCTGCTGGGCCACGCCGACGTGATCCTGCTCGACGAGCCCGCCGCGCATCTCGACGCCCCCACGGCGCAGGCACTGATGGCCGACATCCGGCGAGCGACCGCGGACCGCATCGTCGTCCTCGTCAGCCACCGCGCCGACGCCCAGGCCCCGGGGGGCTCGACAACGATCCAGCTGTGAGGGACGGGCAGTGGCGGGCCACCACGCGACAGGACGCCCTCACCCATCGCAGTTGGACAAGATGAGGGCGCCGTCTCGCTCGCGCGCTGTTGCGTGAACGCTGTCCAGGCTTGGGCCGGTCAGTCGTCGCCGATCCAGTCCCACTCACACGCGACGGCGTCGGAGAAATCGGCCTCGTCGATGTCGTGGTCTGCCGGGATGACGGCGACTTCAATCACCGTCGAATCCTCGAGCGTGTCACCGTCGCTGCACGCGTTGACGATCGTCCACTCCCCCCACAGCGCATCGTCTCCGTCGAACATCGGCGGTTCACCGATCCGCGGGCTTGCGTCCTGGACCATGTAGGTAGTGTCCGGGACAACGTCACCCGCGAGGCGGTCGGTGTCATCCGCAAGACTCGAAAGCTGCGCGCCGATGTACTCGTCGACGCTACGGTTTGCCAGCACGTCATCTGTCGACGCGCAACTGCTGACGGCCAGTGCGCCGATCGTCGCAACTGCCACCGCCCGCACACTTCGCACGCGGGGCCTCCTAGGTTTCATTCGCAAGAGATGTGCGCGGAGTACGGATTGAACGCTCCGATGATTCCGCTGCTCGACAACGATCCAGCTGTGAGGGGCGGGCTACACCTCGTCGTCGAACCGGCGCCGAGTGAGGCCGTCGACGTCGCGATCGAGGTGGTCGATCTTCGCCTCGACCTTCGCGAAGCGAGCATCCATCGTCGACTCCACCTGCGCGAAGCGGGCATCCATCGTCGACTCCACCTGCGCGAAGCGGGCATCCATCGTCGACTCCACCTGCGCGAAGCGGGCGTCCATCGTGGACTCCACCTTCTCGAACCGAACGTCGACGGCCGCGAATCGTGCGTTCATCACGCCCTCGAGACGATCGAACCCAGCGCGCATCTCCGTCTGCAGCTCCGAGCGGAGCCCCTGGAACATCCGCCCGGTCATCGCGAGCATGACCGTTACGAGGGCAACCATGGCTCCGATGAACGCTCCGATGAGCGTCCACACTTGCGGTTCTGTCATGGTCAGCACTCCTTCATTGTCGCGGATCCCTCCGACCCTGTCACCTACCTCCGACAGGCGTCGGCCTGGCGCCGGCGATTGGGGAGAGATTCGTGCGATCAGCCGATTGTGAGCACGCTGACCCTGATCCTCACACCGGCAGGGGCCACCCCGTGTAGGCCTCGGCGAGGAAGCCGCGACCGTTTCGCGACTCGACGACGCTGCGCAGCTCGCCGAGCTGGCGCCTGTTGTCAAAGTCGCTCGCGTCCGGGGCGCGGTGCAGCATGCTCGTCATCCACCACGAGAAATGCTGCGCCTTCCAGATCCGCGCGAGCGCGGTCTCCTCGAACGACTCGAGCAGCTCGGCGGATCCTCCGAGCAGCAGTCGCTCGAGCGCGCGGGCGAGGACCACGACATCGGCGATCGCGAGGTTCATACCCTTCGCGCCCGTCGGGGGCACCGTGTGTGCGGCATCGCCGACGATCGCGGCGCGCCCGCGGAGGAGGCGATGGGCGACGAAGCTGCGGAAGCGCAGGACGTCGCGCTGGAAGATGGAGCCTTCCTGCAGCGTCGTACCGGGCACGCGAGCCTGCAGCATGTCCCACAGCTGCGCCTCGGTGTACGCATCGGGATCCTGATCGGGGTCGCACTGGAAGTACATGCGCTGCACCTCGGGGCTGCGCTGACTGATGAGCGCGAAGCCCTCGGGCGAGTTGCTGTAGATCAGCTCGTCCGCTGACGGCGGCGCCTCGCACAGCACACCGAACCAGGCGAACGGGTACTCGCGGAAGAAGCCGCCGTGCGCGCCAGTGACCGCGTCGCGCGTGATGCTGCGAGACCCCTCGGCGCCGACGACGAAATCGGCCTCGATCTCGATGGCCTCGCCGTCGGGTCCGGTCCCGAGCACGCGCGGACGATCGCTGTCGATGTCGACGACCTCGTCGGCGCGCGTGGAGAAGCGCAGGTCCTGCCCCGCCGCGAGGCGTGCGGCGATGAGGTCCTTCAGCACCTCGTGCTGCGGATACAGCCAGACGCCGCGTCCGACGAGGTCGGCGAAGTCGATGCGGTGTCCCGCGCCGTCGAAGCGCAGCTCGATGCCGTCGTGGCGGCTGCCGACCGTGTCGACGCGGTCGGAGGCCCCCGTCTGGCGCAGGATCTCGACCGTGTTCTGCTCGAGGATCCCGGCGCGCACGGTCGTCTCGATCTCGTGGCGCGTGCGGCTGTCGAGCACGATCGATTCGATCCCTGCGTGGTCGAGCAGGTGGGCGAGCATGAGGCCCGCGGGCCCGGCGCCGACGATGGCGACGCGGGTGCGTTCGGTCATGGTGTCTCCTTCGACGTGTCCTGCGCCGAGTCTGCCCGCCGGGAGGAGCGGAGCGGAGGCGGATCCCGTTGAACGGGAAGCGGATCAGGACCCGCGCGGGAGCCGCCGCGCGATCCCCGCCGCCGCGGCGCGGAGCTCCTCGAGCGCGCCCGCCGTGGGCGCCGCGCGCGGCACGACGACGGAGAGCGCGGCGAGCACGCGCCCCGCACCGTCGCGCAGAGGGACCGCGATGCCCGTCGACACCGGTTCGACGTAGCCGGGCGCGACGACGAACTCGTCGCGCCGGATCTGCGCGAGCAGCTCGCGCAGGCGATCGGGGTCCGTGACTGTGTCGGGCGTGAACGGATCCAGCCTCCCCTCGAGCGCGTCCCCCTGCATCTCGTCGGGCGAGAAGGCGAGCAGCACGAGCCCGGAGGACGACGCGTGCAGGGGAAGGCGCCCCGCGATCCGCGTGATGTTCGACACGGCGTGCGGATCCGAAAGCCGTTCGAGGAACAGCACCTCCCCGTTTTCGAGAACGCCGAGCTGCGTGTGCTCGCGCACCCGCGTCTGCACGCGCTCCATGTACGGGAGCACGACCTGGCGCAGGCGCAGGGCGCGCGAACCGCGCTGCGCGATCTCCCACAGATGCATCCCGAGCTGCACGCGACCGTCCGCGAGTCGCTCGAGAAGGCCCGTCGCGACGAGTTCCGAGACGAGCCGGTGCGCCGTCGAACTCGGTAGACGCGCGAGCCGCCCGATCTCGGTTGCCGTGAGAGCCGTGCGGTCGGTGTCGAACGACTCGAGCACGCGCAGGATCCGCTCGGAGACCGATTCGCCCGACGGAGAGTTCGCCATGCACCCAGCTTCCCTCATTCCGCTCATCGGGATGCGGGGCGGCGAAGGAGACCGACAGGTGTAGCATCCGGGCGTGCCCGCTCATTCCCCGGTCGACGGCGACCGCCGCGTCTCTCTCGCGCTCCTGCTCGGGGCGCTATGCGTGATCGCGGTCAACATGCGCACGCCGATCACGGGGATCGGGCCTCTTCTCGAACAGATCAGCGCATCGACGGGGCGTGCGCTGCCGACGCTCAGCCTCCTGACGTCGATCCCAGTCATCTCGTGGGCGGTCGTGTCCTCGGTCGCGCACCCGCTTGCGCGGCGCTTCGGTACACGGCGCACCGTGCTCGGCGCGCTCGTGATGCTCGGCATCGGCACGCTGATCCGCTCGATGCCCGGCGTCGGCGCCGAGATCGAGCTGTGGGTGGGCACGGGGATCATCGGTGTGACGCTCGCGCTCCTGAACGTTCTGATGCCGGCCGTCGTCAAGCGGTCGTTCGGTGCGCGCGTTCCCACCGTGACGAGCATCTACACGGCGCTTCTCGCAGGCTGCGGCGCCGTCGCCTCGAGCCTCGTCGTGCCTGTGTCGTACCTCGTCTCGGGTGGCGAGGGCGCCGCCGGCTGGCGCGTCGCGCTCCTCGCCGTGGTCTCGACGCTGCCGATCGCAATCGGACTGTGGGCGTGGCACACGCGACAGTTCGGGCGGGAGGAACGAGAGCCGCGCCGCACGGCGGGAACGCCACGCGGCCGCAGCGTGTGGGGCGATCGGACCGCGTGGCTCGTCGGTCTGTACATGGGGGCGCAGTCCACGCTCTTCTACGCGATGCTCACGTGGACGGCGCCGTTCTCGCGCTCGGTCGGTCGCAGCGAGGTCGTTGCCGGAAGCGACGTGATGCTGTTCCAGATCATCGGCGTGATCGGATCCCTCGGCTTGCCCTTCCTCATGCGCGGCCGGCTCGCGCGGTGGATGCCCTCCCTCATCCCCGTTGTCGGGATGGTCGGGATCTCGGGGCTCATCCTCGCCCCGCAGGGCATCGTCGTCTGGCTCCTGATCCAGGGCCTGAGCAGCGGGGCTTCCCTCGCGATCTCCCTGACCCTCATGGCCACGCGCGCACGCGATCATCGCGCGGCGTCGGCACTCAGCGGGATGGCGCAGTCGGTGGGATACGTCATCTCGGGGGCCGCTCCCCTCGTCTTCGGCGCGATCCTCACGGCGAGCGGCGGATGGGAGTGGGCGTTCGGCTACGTTCTCGTCGCGCTCACAGCGCAGCTCGTGCTCGGGGTGTTCGTGGGCCGCGAGCGCTACGTCTTCGACTGACGGCGCGCTTCGGCGCCGAGTCTCGCCTCGGGAACCGGCGGGCAGGAGACTGCGTGGTTCAGCCACCCCGTGAAAATTGATGATTGTTTTTGATTACTTCTCATGGTTATAGTCAATCTCAGTCATACGGGATCGTCTCGGTGGCACCGAGGGAAGAGAGCCATGACCGATACCTTCGTCGAAGAAGAGATCGCCACCCAGCCCGAGATGTGGCGGCGGGCGGCCGCGCTTCTGCCCGAGGTATCCGGCGATCTCCCGCACTCCGGCGAGCGCATCGCGGTTGTCGGCTGCGGCACGAGCTGGTTCATGGCGCAGAGCTACGCGGCAGCGAGGGAAGCAGCCGGTCACGGCGAGACCGATGCGTTCCCGGGCTCCGAGTTCCCGCACGGACGCCGCTACGACCGGATCGTCGCGATCTCGCGATCAGGCACCACGACCGAGGTGATCGACCTCTTCCGCTCCGCATCCGGTGTGCCGACACTGCTGATCACCGGAGTCCCCAACTCTCCTGCGACGCAGGAGGCGGACGCGACCATCGCACTCCCGTTCGCCGACGAGCGCTCCGTCGTGCAGACGCGATTCGCCACGACGACGCTCGCCCTGTTGCGCGCCCATCTGGGTGACGACATCGACACGCTTGCCCAGCAGGCGGAGCGCGCGCTCGCAGTCGACGTCTCCGAGATGCTCGACGCCGAGCAGGTGACGTTCCTCGGGCGCGGTCCCGCCGTTGGGCTCGCCGCCGAGGCAGCGCTGAAGATGCGTGAAGCGGCACGGTTCTGGGCTGAGTCCTACCCCGCGATGGACTACCGACACGGCCCGCTCGCGATCGCCCAGACCGGTCGGCTGGTGTGGTCTCTCGGAGACCTGCCGCCAGGCCTCGCGGACGATATCGCCGCGACCGGAGCCGAGCTCGTCCGTCACGCCGAGCTCGACCCGCTGCCAGCGCTCATCGTCGCTCAGCGCTTCGCGGTCGCACAGGCCAAGCAACGAGGCCTCGACCCCGATCGGCCCCGCTCGCTCGCGCGATCCGTGATTCTCGACGAGGTGTAGCCGTGGTGCCGCCCCTGGGCACCGGCCCCTCCGCCCTCGTCGCCGACGTCGGCGGGACGACCATCAAGCTCGCGCGCGTCGACCGCACGGGAACGTTCAGTGAGCCGATACGGGTCCCGACGCCACGGGACGGCGCGCACACCCCCGAGCGGATCCTCGACGCGATCGCCCGCGGGGGCAGTGACGGCGCGGATGTGATCGGCATCGGCATCCCGGGAATCGTCGACGACGCCCGCGGCATCGGGGTGTTCTCCGAGAATCTCGGCTGGCGAGACGTCGACTTCCGCGCCGTGGCCACGGAGAGATTCGGCTCGACGGTGCACGTCATCCACGATGTGCGCGCGGCCGCCCTCGCCGAGCTGCACCTCGGCGCCGCCCGTGGGCTGAACGACGCCGTGATCCTCACGATCGGAACCGGGATCTCCGCGGTGCTCATCACCGGCGGGCGGATGCACGTCGCCGGCGGGTATGCGGGTGAGATCGGCCACGTCGTCGTCGACAGCGGCGGCGAGGAATGCGCGTGCGGCAATCGCGGATGCCTCGAGGCGACCGCCTCCGCCGCCGCGATCGCCAGGCGCTTCACGCGGGACACCGGGGTCCCCGTGTCCGGCGCCCACGATGTCGCCGATCGCGCCGCCCGTGGCGACGTCGATGCCGCACGGATCTGGGACAGCGCCGTCGACGCGATCGCACTCGGCATCTCCCACGCGGCAGCGCTCACCGCGCCGGAGGCCGTCATCATCGGCGGCGGCCTCGCCGAGGCGGGCGGCGCGCTCTTCGACCCTTTGACCGCGCGTCTCGACACGCGCTACCGACTGCGCTCGATCCCGGTACGCCCCGCGAGCTTCGGCGAGAACGCGGGCGTCATCGGCGTCGCCCTGCATGCCCGCGCCGCCGCTCACCACTGACTCGCGAAAGGGAACCGCATGATCTTCGCCGCCACCGATCCCGGGGTTCGACTTCGCGATCTGCGCGGGGCAGCGGGCGCCACCTCTGCCATTGGGGAGGACCCATGCCTCTCCTGAACACCGCCACGCTCCTGACCGATGCCGTCGATCGCGGGACCGGATTGGCCGCCGTGAACCTCGTCAATCTCGAGAGCGCGGAGGCGATCACCGAAGCCGCGAACCGGACGGGCCTGCCGATCGTTCTGCAGATCTCACAGAACTGCGTGCAGTACCACGGCGGGCGCCTGCGTCCCCTCGCAGCAGCCGCCGCGGCGCTCGCGGAGTCGTCGAGCGCGAACATCGCGCTGCACCTCGATCACGCCGAGGATCCGATCCTCGCGCACGAGGCGATCGCGCTGGGCTTCGGCTCGGTGATGTACGACGGAGCAGCGCTGCCGTACGACGACAACGTGCGGACGACGCGCGAGGTCATCGCTCACGCGCACGATCGCGGCGTGATCGTCGAGGCCGAGCTCGGTGAGATCGGCGGCAAGGACGGCGCGCACGCGCCGGGTGTGCGCACCGACCCTGGTGAAGCCGCCTCCTTCGTCGCCGACACCGGAGTCGACGCACTCGCTGTCGCGGTTGGCTCCTCACACGCCATGACGTCGCGCGATGCCGCGCTCGACATGGGCCTCATCGCCCGCCTGCGGAGCGCGGTTCCGGTTCCCCTCGTCCTGCACGGATCGTCAGGGGTCTCGGACGCCGGGATCCGCGCCGCCGTGCGCGCGGGGATCACCAAGGTCAATGTCGCGACGCATCTCAACGGCTTCTTCACCCGCGGCGTGCGCGACGCGCTCTCCGAAGACGACGCCCTCGTCGACATGCGCAAGTACCTCGGTCCGGGCCGTGAGGCGATGACGGCAGGCACCATGCACCTCCTGCGCGTGCTGTCGCTCGCGCCCACGCCGTCTGAACCCTCTTCCCGCGACTCCGGCATGATGGTGAGGTCCGCACCCGCATCGTGATCGCCCCGGAGGAACGGCATGGAACGCGAAGATCGCCTCTCCCGACTCGTTGACCTCATCCTCGAGAGCGGCTCGGTGCGCGTCGAGGGGGTGATGGAGCACTTCGGTGTCTCGCCCGCGACGGCCCGGCGCGATCTCGACGTCCTCGCCGAGCAGCAGCTCGTCACGCGAACGCGCGGCGGGGCGATGTCCAACAGCTCGTCGGGTGATCTGCCGCTGCGCTACCGAAGCGTTCGCAACGGGCACGCCAAGCGAGCGATCGCCTCGCGCGTGGCCGAGCTCGTCGAACCGGGATCCGTCATCGCGTTCAACGGCGGGACGACGACGACGGCCGCCGCCTACGAAGTGGGCGTGCGCTCCGCATCGGATCCGCTCTTCGCCGCGGAGGACACGACGCTCGTGACGAACGCCGTCAACATCGCGAACGACCTGACCGTGCGACCGCAGCTGCGCATCGTCGTCATCGGCGGCGTCGCCCGCACGCGCAGCTACGAGCTCATCGGCCCCTTGACGTCGCTGATCCTTCCGGAGATCAGCATCGACACCCTCTTCCTCGGCGTGAATGCGATTGATCCGGCCCGGGGGCTCTTCGCGCAGGACGACGGCGAGGCGGCGGTCAATGCCGCCCTGATTGCGGCAGCACGGCGGACCGTCGTCGTCGCCGATGCATCGAAGTTCGCGGCGACGGCGTTTGCCCGGATCGTCGACTTCACCGACGCCGACGCCGTCCTGACCGACGCGGGCATCACCGACACAGACGCCGACGCCGTCCGTGAGGCAGGCGTCGAGCTCCTCCTCGCGTGACGCGAGATGCGGCGCATGGGGTTCAGCCCTTCATCCCGCTCGTCGCGATGCCCTCGACGAAGAACCGCTGACCCAGCAAGAAGATCACCGCGATCGGCACCACCGAGATCACCAACCCCGCGAACAACACCCCGTAATCCACGTCATAC
>NZ_PNFD01000002.1 GCF_003254645.1 Microbacterium suaedae
GTATGACGTGGATTACGGGGTGTTGTTCGCGGGGTTGGTGATCTCGGTGGTGCCGATCGCGGTGATCTTCTTGCTGGGTCAGCGGTTCTTCGTCGAGGGCATCGCGACGAGCGGGATGAAGGGCTGAGCCCCATGCGCCGCATCTCCCATTCGATGTACGAGTCGCTGTTCAGCGTCGCTCAGCTCGTCCTGGTGACGAACGCGCTGCTGCTCGTTATGTGCGCGCCGCTGATCGTGCTGCTCGCCACGACGGATCCGTCGCTGTCGTGGCCGCTTCTCGCGGCCGCGGCGGCGCTCACGGGCCCGGGCATCGCGGGAGCCTTCGCCGCGTTCCGCGCGCACCGGGAGGGGGAGCGGGGCGTCATCCGGCCGTTCTTCCGGGGCGTCGCGCGGAGCTGGGCGCGCGCCCTCGCCGTCAGCGCGATCGTCTCGGCGATCGTCGTCGTCGCCGTCGTCGACCTGTTCGTACTCGTTCCGACGGGGCCCGGAGCGCTCGCGGGCCCCGTGCTCGTCGTGATCGCCGTCATCGCGCTCGCGACGGGCATGGTCGCGATCGCGGCGCTCGTCGAGGCGCCGTCCGCACGGCTGCTCGATGTGCTGCGGGCCTCGGCGGCGACGGCCGTGCGGCGCTGGCCGTTCTCGCTGGCCTCTCTCGCGGTCGCGGCGGCGCAGATCGGCGTGTTCGTGATGGCGCCCGCGCTCGCTGTCGGCATCACGGCTGCGGCGTGCCTCTACGTCGTGTGGGCGGGAGCCCGGTACAGCCTGCAGCCTGTCCTGCGCCCGGCGGCGGCCTGACGCCGCGGGGTCCGCGTTCTCGGCGCCCTCTCGCTCGGAAGCGAGTAGCGTCGAGAGCATGCAGGAGAATGCACCCACCCTCGCCGACGACTTCAAGACGGTCTTCCGCTACCACCCGCTTGCCGTGACGCTCGTTACGGCGGTGACACCCGATGGTCCGGTCGGGCTGACGGCGTCGAGCGTATCCTCGGTCGCTGTCGACCCGCCCGCGCTCTCCTTCTCCGTGACGCGCGCGACGGGGACGGCGGGTGCGCTGCTCGGCGCCGACAATCTGCAGGTGCACTTCCTCACGCCGGACCACCTCGACACGGCGGGCCAGTTCGCGCGCTCGGGCGGCGAGCGCTTCGTCGACGGGCAGGGGTGGAGCTTCGACCCCGACGGTGCTCCTCGCCTTGCCGGGACCCGCGCGCGTCTGACCGGCCGGATCATCGACACCGTCGCGGTCGGTGGATCCGTTCTCGTGGTGGCCGAGGTGACGGGTGTCGACGCGGGGGCGCAGGATGATCCGCTGCTCTACGTCGACCGGCGCTTCCACCGATTCGATCCCGAGCACGCGGGTCTCTGAGTCAGTCGGAGAGGTCTTCGAGGGATTCCATCGTCTGGTCCGCGAGGGCGGTGCCGGCGCTGCCATAGAGATGGAAGACGGCGTCGGCGCCATGTGCGATCAGTTCTTCACGGTCGTGGTCGCTGCGGACGACGGCAGCGACGGTGCCGGAGAACCCGCTCTCACGGAGCATCTCGAGCGCGTCGAGGTTCGAGGTGTGGAACGGCATAGCGAGGATCGCGATCTTGATCTGATGTGAGCTCGTCACGCGGTTCCAGAAGTCTGAGTCCGTGGCATCGGCCTGCACGACGTCGAGGTCGGCCTCGCGCAGGCTCTTCACGCGCATCGCGTCGTGTTCGACGCCGATCGTCGCGATCCCATGCTCATCCCGCAGACGCACGAACGCGGCGCGTCCCACGCGCCCCATGCCGAGCACGAGAGCCGTCGCGTGCCCGATGTCGATCGGGCGATCCTCCGGATGCATGCGCGCCGGGTTCTGTGTGGGCATTCGGGATGCGAGCGCCTCCGCGATGCGCACGCCGCGCGCGTTGAGCAGGGAGGACAGCACGAAGCTGATCGCGACGGCGAGGGCGAGAACCGTCACCCAGTCGTCGGTGATGAGGCCGAGAGCAGACCCCGTCACGGCGACGATGAGCCCGAACTCCGAGTAGTTCGCCATGACGAGAGAGGTGAGCCACGACGTCCGGTGTCGCATGCCCATCGCCCACAGGAGCCCCACGTACATGAGGGTCTGCAGGGGAAGCAGGAGCAGCACGAGTCCTGCCATCCCGACGTGCTCCATCGTGGGCACGCCACCGAGCCCGATGTCCAGGAAGAACGCGATGAGCAGAAGCTCCTTCACGCTCAGCAAGCGGTGAGACAGGCCGCTCGCACCGTGGTGGCTTGCGAGGAGCACCCCGATGATGAGCGCGCCGAGATCGCCCTTGAGGCCGACCGCCTCGAACAGGGCGTATCCCGGGACGAGCGCGAGGACGATGCCGTAGAGCACCTCGAGATCGGGCGAGTCGATGAGATCCCAGACGCGCCGGAACACCCAGGCGGCGGGAATCAGGCCGACGAGAGCGAGCGCCCAGGGCGAGGGCATCTCGCCCTTCGCGATCGTGAGGAACGCGACGGCGGCGATGTCCTGCATGACGAGCACGCCGATCGCGATGCGGCCGTAGGTCGCGGTGACGTCGGAACGATCGTCGAGAACCTTGACGACGAACACGGTCGACGAGAACGACAGTCCGAATCCGAGAAGCGCCCAGGTGCCGAGGTCCGTGCCGTCCAGGAGGCCGACCCCGAGAGTCGCGAGGAACGCGAAGAGGCCGATGCCGAGCGCCGTCGACACGAGCATGTGCGTGCCGTTGGTCAGCCAGATCTCCTTGCGTATGAGGGTGCGCACATCGAGCTTGAGCCCGATGCCGAACAGCAGGAGCGTGACGCCGAGACTCGCTGCCTCCTCGACGAGAGGGAGATCGTCGATGCCGCTCGCGCCGAGCGCGAAGCCGGCGGCGAGGAAGCCGACGAGTGGGGGAAGGCGCAGCAGGACAGCACCGAAGCCGAGCGCGAAGGCGACGGCCAGGTAGATAGCGGCCGTCATCGTGAACATATGCGGATTCTATGACAGCGGGCGGGCGGGGAGCACGCGTGTTCTCCATACGATGGGGGGATGAGCGCACATCTCGCAGCCAATCTCTCCCGCGAGGAGACGGCCTCTCGTTCCGCCGCGATCCGGCCTGACGGCGTCCGCGTCGAGCTGGACGTCTCGGGCGCTCGCGCGCCGGAGAACACCGGCTTCCTCACGACGACCACCCTCCGATTCGGAGCGACGAGAGATTCGACCTGGATCGACTTCCTCGGCGAGGACGTGCACAGGGTCGTCGTCAACGGCGTCGATCATCCTGTGATCTGGGACGGAGCGCGCATCACGGTCTCCGGCCTGTCGGAGGCGAACGAGGTGCGCATCGAGGCGACGGGCGCTTACAGCCGCTCGGGCGAGGGCCTGCATCGTTTCGTCGATCCGGTTGACGGCGAGACGTATCTCTACACGCAGTACGAACCCGCCGACTCCCGTCGCGTCATGGCCTGCTTCGAGCAACCCGACATGAAGGCGGCCTACACCTTCGTCGTGACGGCCCCGGCCGGGTGGCATGTGCTCTCGAATCAGCGCTCCGTGCTCACGACCGGCGGTGGCCAGGCGCAGACCGTCGAGTTCGCGCCGACGCTGCCGATCTCGTCGTACATCACGGCGATTGCGGCCGGCCCGTATCACCGCGTCGCATCTGAGTGGAGCGGTGGCGGCCAGAGGATCGAGCTCGGCGCATTCTGCCGCGCATCGCTCGCCGAACACCTCGACAGCGACGAGATCTTCGAGGTCACTCGTCAGGGGCTCGATTTCTTCTCCGAGGCTTTCGCGGTGCCGTATCCGTGGGGCAAGTACGATCAGATCTTCGTTCCCGAGTACAACCTCGGCGCGATGGAGAACCCCGGGCTGGTGACGTTCACCGAGAGCTACGTCTTCCGCGGGGCGTCGACCGATGCGCAGCATGAGGCTCGCGCGAACACGATCCTGCACGAGATGGCCCATATGTGGTTCGGCGACCTCGTCACGATGACGTGGTGGGATGATCTCTGGCTGAAGGAATCTTTCGCCGACTACATGGGCTCCCACGCGTCGGTCGCCGCGACGAGGTTCTCCGATGCGTGGGCATCCTTCGCGAACCGCCGCAAGGCTTGGGCCTATGAGCAGGATCAGCTGCCGACGACGCACCCGATCGTCGCCGACATCCCCGATCTCGAGGCCGCGAAGCTGAACTTCGACGGGATCACCTACGCGAAGGGCGCGTCCGTCCTCAAGCAGCTCGTTGCGTTCGTCGGCGAAGAATCGTTCTTCGAAGGCGCACGGGCGTACTTCCGCGATCACGCATACGGCAACACGACTCTCGACGACCTGCTGCGTGCCCTCGAGTCGGCGTCGGGTCGCGATATGCGCGCCTGGTCGGCGGCGTGGCTCGAGACGACGGGCGTCTCGCTGCTGAGCCTGGAGCGCACCGACGACGGCGTCGTCCTGGAGCAGACGGATCCGCGGCCGCACCGACTGCGCCTGGGCCTGTACGCCTGGCGTGACGGTGCTCTGGTGCGCGGCGACAGCGTTGATCTCGACATCGTCGATGAGCGCACGCCGGTTGATCTCCCGCTTCTGGACGGCGAGGAGGCGGCCCTCGTCCTCATCAACGACGGAGACCTCACCTACGCGAAGGCGCGCCTCGACGCGCGCTCGCTTCGCGCCGTCGAGCGGGGCCTGTCGTCGATCGACGACGCGCTCGCTCGGGGACTCGTCTGGTCGGCGCTGTGGAACGCGACGCGCGACGGCGAGCTGGCAGCGTTGCGCTACCTCGAGATCGTGCGCCGCCATGCGCCGGCGGAGACGAACGTCGGACTCCTCGCGGGCACACTCGGGAACGCCGCGCACGCGGTCGAGCACTTCGTCGCTCGGGAATCGCGCGACGATGCCCGGGCGATGTGGCTCGAGACGAGCTGGGAAGGCCTAGAGGCAGCAGCCCCGGGAAGCGACGCGCAGCTCGCGTGGGCGCGGGCGGTCGGGCGTGCGGCATCGTACGCGGTCGGGCGTGCCGAGGAGTTCAGGAGGATCCTCGCGGGGGAGGACGCGGGGCCGGAGGGTCTGCCCCTCGACGCGGATCTGCGCTGGATCTGGACGCAGGCGCTTGCTTCGACGGGCTACGCGGACGAGGGAACGATCCGAGCCGAGCTCGCGCGCGACGACACGATGTCGGGCCGTACAGCGTCGATCGAGGCCCTCGCCTCGCGGCCGGACGCCAAGGCGCGCGCTGCTGCATGGGAGGCCGCCTGGACCGATGCGAGCCTCACGAACGACCATCTGGGGGCGACGATCTCGGGGTTCCGCGCCGGCGGGCGGCGTGATCTCATCGCGCCGTTCGACGAGAGGTACTTCGCCGCAATCGGGGACGCGTGGAAGACGCGCTCCATCGAGATCGCTCGGCGGCTCGTACGCGGATTGTTCCCCCAGACCGACTCGCTCGATCTTGTGGATGCGTGGCTCGAGGACAATGCGGACGCGCCAGGTTCCCTGCGCCGACTCGTGATCGAGCAGCGCGACCATCTCGCGCGCGATCTGCACGTGCGCTCGCTGCAGTAGCGAACCTGCGCAGGGCGGAGCCCGGTGGCCCCGCCCTGCGTGCGATCAGATGCGGACGAGCATCTTGCCGGTGTTCGCGCCGCGCATCATGTCGAGGAACGCGTCGACGGAGTTTTCGATCCCGTCGACGATCGTCTCGTCGTATGCGATGCGCCCCTCGGACAGCCACGCGCCCATCCGCTCCTGGAACTCAGGAGCGGCCGAGAGGTGATTGCCGATCGTGAAGCCCTCGAGGCGCAGTCCGCGCGTGACGATGTTCGCGAGGTTGTCGGGCCCGGGAACGGGCCCTCCGGAGTTGTACGAGGCGATCGCGCCGCACAGCGCGGCCCGTCCACCGTCCTCGAACGCGTCGAGGGCCGCCTCGAGGTGATCCCCTCCGACGTTGTCGAAGTAGACGTCGATGCCCTCCGGGGCGGCGTTCGCGAGCTGTTCGCGGACGGGGGCGGCCTTGTAGTCGAAGGCTGCGTCGTAGCCGTACTTCGACGTGAGCAGCTCGACCTTCTCCGGGCTGCCGGCCGAGCCGATGACGCGCTTCGCCCCGAGGAGGCGTGCAATCTGTCCCGCGGCAGTGCCGACGGCGCCTGCGGCGCCCGAGATGAACACCGTGTCGCCCTCCTTCATCTCGGCGATACGGGTGAGGCCGACGTAGGCGGTGAGGGCCGTCATGCCGAGCACATGCAGGCGCAGCGAGAGGGAGACGCCCGGCAGATCCGGAACCACGCGGAACTCCGACGCGTCCGCCTGCGCGACGTCGCGCCAGCCGAGCTGATGCACGACGACGCTGCCGACGGGCACGTCGGCAGCGGCCGAGGCGACAACGCGGCCGACCGCGCCGCCCGTCATGGTCTCGCCGAGTGCGTACGGCGCGACGTAGCTGCGGGCGTCATTCATCCGTCCGCGCATATACGGGTCGACGGAGACGAATGCGTTCTCGACGCGCACCTCGCCAGGAGCGGGGTCTTCGTAGCTCACCTGGACTGTGCGGAAGTCGTCATGCGTGGGCCACCCCTGTGGGCGGGAGACGAGCTGGATCTGGGTGCTGATAGCGGAGGTCATCGTTCGGTGTTTCTCCTTGCGGGTCGGGGGAGGTGCGGATCAGAGGCTGAGGCCGACGGAGAGCGCGATCACCGCGAGGGCCGGGACGACGCCCTGCTTCAGCGCGGCTGCGGTCTTGTCGGGGCTCGAGATGAGGAGGACGAGGCTCGCGGCGAGCATCGATCCCGTGCCGGCGAATACCAGCGTCGCACCGATGACGGCGTGACCGACGGCGAAGAGGACGACGCCGATCGTGGTCAGTACCGCGAGGAACAGGTTGTAGAAGCCCTGGTTGAAGGCAAGTGTCTTCTGCGCCTCGGCCTCCTCACGTGTCTGGCCGAACGTTGCGAGAGCGCGCGGGCTCGTCCAGGCGATCGACTCCAAGAAGAAGATGTAGACGTGCACGAGCGACGCGAGGGCGGCGAGCGTCAGGCCGATGATGATCACGAGTTCCCTTTCTGTAATGTTCGTTACACTATAACCAGACAGCAGCGAGACGAGGGCGGTATGGGGCGGAATCCAAGATTCGATCGCGCGGAAGTGGCACGGGCCGCACGTACGGTGTTCTGGCGTCAGGGATATGAAGGTGCCGCGGTGCCCGCTCTCGAGGAGGCCACGGGGCTCGGTCGATCGAGTCTGTACCACGCATTCGGATCCAAGCGCGGACTCTTCGACGCGGCTGTCGACAGCTATCTCGAAGAGGTCGTGCGCCCTCGGCTGCGAACGATGCAGGCGTCTTCTGTGCAGCCCGAGGCGGCGCATGCCTATCTCGCAGGGCTGCGCGATGCGCTCCGCGACGGAGGGACGCTGCCCGCCACGAGCGGCTGTCTGCTCATCAACTCGGCCGCGGCGCCGATCGGAGAGGACGAGGCTGTGGCCGCGACGATCACCGCGTACCGTGCGGAGCTGCGAGGCGCGCTCGCGACGGGAGTCGCGGCGCGCCACCCGGGGCGCGACGAAGGGGAGTGCGCGCGCCTCGCGGACGCCCTGACGGGGCTCGTGATCGCCGCGCTCGCGACCGTTCGCGTGGATGCGGAGGCCGCCGCGCGCACGCTGGACACCGCGATCGATCTGCTCGAGGGATGACGTACCAGCCGCCGCGCGGACGCGGACGGCGGTCTGGTCAGTTCTCCGGTGTCGGCCACCAGCGCGGCATGTTCACGAAGATTCGCTCGGCGAAAGCATCGGCGTCGTCGCTGTCGATGCTCGCCCAGAGTTCGATCGCGCTCACGACGCCGCCGGCGGCGTAGGCGGCGGCGACATCGGTGTCCTGCGGGACATCGACGCCGCTGTCGCGGACCACGGACAGTGCGGAGGTGGCTCGTCGCAGGAAGTGATCGCGGAGACGTTTGCGGAAGCCGAGAGAGACCGGGGAATCGAGGAGCGCGCGAACCGCTCGCCGATCGCGGGCGACCGCGCGAAGCACCGAGATGATCGCCTCGTGATAGGCGCGGCCGATGATCTCCGGGGGTTCACCGTGGCGGGGCGACGCCGCGGCCGCCTCATCGATCATCGATGCGTACACGTCGACGGCGAGCGCGCCGACGCTGTCATAGTGCCCGTAGAAGGTCGTGCGGTGTACGCCGGCTTCGCGGCACAGCTCTGCGACGCCGATGCTCGAGAGGTCTTCGCGCGCGAGCATGCGCACGAGGGCCTCGCCGAGACGCTGACGGCTGCGGACAGCCCGCGGGTCATCTGACGAGGGGTCGGGGGAGGTCGCCATGCAGTAAGTCTGCCGCAGATCGCGCTTCTCGTGCACCCGTCTTCGTGCGTCGCTCACCGCGAACTGTCAGGCACATCGGCGGTGGCGCGCCCGTGTCGGTTCCCTCGTCGGCAACACGCAACACGTACTCTCGTGAGGTCATGATCCGGTTCGAGAACGTCACCAAACGGTACCGCGGCACGAAGGCGCCCGCGCTCGATGGCGTCGACTTCGAGATCTCGCGTGGCGAGTTCGTCTTCCTGGTCGGCGCGTCGGGATCGGGGAAGTCGTCCTGCCTGCGCCTGATGACCCGGGAAGGGGTGCCGAGCGACGGCCGAGTGCTCGTGCTCGGCCGCGACACGAAGACGCTGAGCGATCGCCGCACGCCGTACTTCCGCCGCAACATCGGAACCGTCTTCCAAGACTTCCGACTGCTGCCATCGAAGACCGTGGCGCAGAACATCGCCTTCGCGCTGAAGGTCATCGGGCGCTCCCGGGCCTTCATCCGATCCGCTGTCCCCGAGGCGCTCGAACGCGTCGGCCTCGAAGGGATGGGCCGCCGCATGCCGCACGAGCTCTCGGGTGGTGAGCAGCAGCGCATCGCGATCGCGCGCGCGATCGTCAACCGCCCCCAGATCGTGCTCGCGGACGAGCCGACAGGAAACCTCGACCCGACGACCTCGGTCGAGATCATGCGCGTGCTGGAGTCCATCCACGCGGCTGGCACGACCGTCGTGATGGCGACGCACGAGGCCGCTTTCGTCGACAAGATGCGTCGCCGAGTGATCGAGCTGAGGCACGGGCGCCTGATCCGAGACGAGATCGGCGGGGCCTACGGCGACACATCGGCGCTCAGCACGCTGCGACCCGAGGCCGAGCGCGGCGCGTCGGCGCTCGCAGCCTTCACCGCTGCGCTCGAGGTGCAGCGAGAAGTGTCAGGCGGCGCCGCGGATCCGCGTGCTCATGTGGATCCGTTCGAGACCTCGCGCGACGATGAGGCCGCCGCGGCACCACCCGTGGAGGAAGAGCCGAGCGGGGCAGTGGATCCGGGCGCGACGGCGGGACCGGACGACGCGGCGAAGCCGGAAGACGCCGAGCGCGCCGCCGAACCCGAGATCGACGAACTCGGCATGGCCGACCGCCTGGGGCTCGCGCATCGCGACGACGAAGTGGGTCCGACCTCGTGAATCTCTCCCTCATCCTCTCCGAAGCGCTCCAGGGTCTTCGACGCAACGCGTCGATGGTCGTCTCCGTCATCCTCGTGACGTTCGTGTCCCTCACCTTCGTCGGAGCCGCGGTCCTCATGCAGGCCCAGATCGCGAAGACGAACTCCTATTTCCAGGACCGCGCGCAGGTCGATGTGTACATGTGCTCGGATGCCTCAGTGGTCGACACATGCGTCGATGGATCCGCGACGGACGAGCAGATCTCCGAAGTGCGGGGGCTGCTCGAGGGGTCCATGCTCGCGCCGCTGATCCAGGACTTCTCGTACGAGTCGCAGGAGGAAGCGCACGAGGCGCTCAGCTCCGTCGTTGACGAGGAGATCGCGAACATCATCTCCGTCGAGCAGACGAGTGCGATCTTCCACGTCAACCTGATGGATCCCGACCAGACGAACGTGATCCGTGAGGCCTTCAACGGTGTGCAGGGAGTCGAGGAGGTCGCGGATCAGCTCGAGTACCTCGACCCGCTGTTCGCGACTCTGACAATCGCGACGTATATCGCGGTCGGCATCGCCGTGCTCATGCTCATCTCGGCGGTCCTCCTGATCGCCACGACGATCAGATTGTCCGCGTACGCGCGGCGCCGCGAGGTCGGAATCATGCGACTGGTCGGCGCGTCGAACGCGACGATCCAGACGCCGTTCGTCCTCGAAGGGGTCCTCGCGGCGTTCATCGGCGCGGCGCTCGCGAGCGGCGCCGTGCTCGTGGGAGTACGCATCGGCGTGCAGGACTACCTCGCGCGCGAAGCCGGCGCGATCCCGTGGATCACGCTCGCAGACGCCTGGTACGTCGTGCCCGTCATCGTCGTTCTCGGCGTTACGCTCGCGGCGCTTTCGGCGGGGGTCGCGATCCGTCGCTGGCTCCGCGCCTGACGCACTCGGGTCCGCGTGGCATAGGATGAAAGGCTGTGCGAGACAAGAGTCTGAGGAGGTGAGCGCATGGCTCGTGAGAAGGGCGAGAAGGTCGTCGCGGTGAACCGCCGCGCGCGCCACGAATACACGTTCGAGAAGACGTACGAAGCCGGCATCGCGCTCACCGGCACCGAGGTGAAGTCGCTGCGCGCCGGTCATGCGAACCTCACCGACGGGTACGCGTTCATCGACCGTGGCGAAGCGTGGCTCGACCAGGTGAACATCCCGCAGTACTCGCAGGGCACGTGGACGAACCATGCGGCCAAGCGTCAGCGCAAGCTGCTGCTGCACAAGGATGAGATCACGAAGATCGGGCAGAAGGTCGCGCAGGGCGGCTACACGCTCATCCCGCTCAAGTTGTACTTCGTCGATGGCCGCGCGAAGGTCGAGATCGCGGTCGCGAAGGGCAAGACTCAGTACGACAAGCGCCAGACGCTGCGCGAGCGGCAGGACAAGCGGGAGGCCGAGCGCGCGATGCGCAGCCGCAACCGCCTGGGCGAGTGAGAACCCCGTAGCGCGTCCGACCTCATCGGCGTACCGTCGAAGGTACGCGGAGGTGAAGAACATGCACGCAACGGTGGGTGCGCGTCTCGTCGTCCATTCCCCGCATGTCGGCGAGTCGGAGCAGCACGGAACGGTTCTCGAGGTGCGCGGCGACGACGGAGGTCCGCCGTACCTCGTGCGGTACGACGACGGGCGCGAGTCGCTCCTGTTTCCCGGCGCCGACTGCGAGATCGAGCACGCCGGCTGACGTCGTACACAGGCATCTACGCGACCCCCTGCGCAGTCCCTAGTGTGGGCGCGTGCACCTCGCTCATGCCCTGATGATCGCGGCGCAGGCGGGCTTCGTCGGCGTGGGGGCCGTCCTGACACATATCGATATCCGCGAGCATCGGCTGCCGAATCGGATCCTCGCGCCGGCGACGTTCGCCCTTCTGGCGCTCGCCGTGCTCGCCGCGCTCGCAGAGGGGTCCGCCGATCTCCTTCTTCGCGCCGCCTTGGGCGGATTCGTGCTGGGCGGCATCTACCTGGTGTTGCGCGCGGTCAGCAGGGGCGGTCTCGGCGGGGGAGACGTGAAGCTCGCCGTCCCGGTCGGCATCGTGCTCGCGTGGGATGGATGGGCGGCGCTCGCCGCGGGCGGTGCGCTCGCCTTCGCCGTCGGCGGCCTGTGGGCCGCGGGGATGATCGCGGCCCGGCTCGGCACCGCCTCAACCCATATCGCATTCGGTCCGTGCATGATCCTCGGCGCGGTGGGCGGACTCGCGCTCACGTGAGCCGTTCTCCCGCCCAGAACCTCGATACCGTGGACCTCATGGGCGGCATGCTGCGGATGATCGATCAGGTCGTGAAGCGCGTGCTGCGCCTGCGGCTCGTGCGTGCGTTTCTTCTCTACAGCGACCATCGCGGGGGGCTCCTCGCGGCGGCGATCACCTTCCGCATGCTCTTCGCCGTCTTTGCCGCGGTTCTGCTCGGGTTCTCCGCCGTGACGATCTGGCTCTCGGCGCGCAGCGACCTCGTCGACGCGCTCATCGAGACTGTCAACGACGTCGTTCCGGGACTGCTCGAAGTCGACGGACAAGGGCTCATCGATGTCAGCGCGGCGACGCAGTTCGGCGCAGACAACGTGATCGCGGGCGTCGTCTCGGTGCTCGCGCTCGTCTGGGCCCTTGTGAGCGCCGTCGGCAACCTCCGCATGTCGATCCGAACGATCGCGGGGACGCGTCACGAGAACTCGAATGCCCTTATCATGCGCGCGTTCGACCTGCTGTTCGCCCTGTCGATCGGTGTCCTCCTCATCGCGTCCGCCGCTGCGACGTTCCTCGGGACGGCGTTCGTCGACAGCGCTCTCGAATGGCTCGGGGTGACGCAGGGAGGGGTCGCCGAGGTCCTGACACGCGCCGGAACTGTGTTCGCGACCTTCGTACTCGACGCCGTGGTCATCGCGTGGCTGTTCTGGTTGCAGTCGGGGATGAAGATGGGGGTGCGCACGATGCTCCCGGGGGTTCTCGTCGGCGCGGCGGGACTCGTGCTCCTGCAGCAGGCGTCCAGCCTGTTCGTCGGAGGCGCCGACAACAACCCGCTGCTGAAGTCGTCGGCGTCGCTCATCGCGCTTCTGCTGTGGTTCAACTTCTCCGCGCAGGTCGTGCTGATCGCGTCGGCGTACATCGTGGTGACCGTAGAAGAACAGGACAACCGCGTCGCTGAACGATACGGCGCGGAGAACTTCCACCAGCGCCGTGTGCGCGCGGCTGAACGCGATGTGCGCGTCGCGGATGACGCGCTCCGAGCGGCACGGGCCGAGGAGCGTGCCGCGCGCGAGAAGGCGGCCGAGCGGTCGCGCCGGCTCGCCGCGCGAGCGGAGCGCCGGGGGCGTTGAACGAGGGCGGCGGGATCCGCGGAGACCCGTAGGCTGGATCCATGGCCGCGCAGCGCTCTGTGGAGATCGAGAAGAAGTTCGACGTCGACGCGGGAACGCCGGTGCCCGACTGGACGCAGGTCCCGGGCGTCGCGCGCGTGGGCGCGGGGGAGGAGCGACACCTCGATGCCCGCTATCTGGACACCGCCGATCTCGCTCTCGCCCGCGCGGGCGTTGCTGTCCGACGCCGGACGGGCGGGCCTGATGCCGGCTGGCACATCAAGGGCCCGCTTACAGACGGCGGTCGCGTCGAGCTCGGGTGGCCCCTGAGCGACGACGTTCCCGCGGAGCTACGCAGCGAGCTCGCGCAGTGGACGACCGGTCCGCTCGAGCCCCTCGCGCGCATCGTCAACGACCGCACGGCCTATGCGCTGTTCGATGGTGAAGGCGGGGTCATTGCCGAGTTCGTCGACGACCAGGTTCGCGCGACCGATCTGCGCGAGGGCATCGAGCGCGCCTGGTGCGAGTGGGAGATCGAGCTCGGCCCGGCGGCCCCCGAAGACCGCGACGCGTTCTTCGCGGAGATCGCGCGCGTGGCGACGGCCGCGGGGGCCCGAGACGCCGGCTCCGCGTCGAAGCTCGCCCGCGCCCTCGGGCGGTAGGTCACGCCCCTCCGGGGGGGGGGTAGCGCAGCACCACAACACAACGCAGTCAATCCGGCCCGTCCGTGTCCCGGACCATGGCGTGTCGGCCCCGCGTGTGCGGGAATGACTGCGTTGTGCTGCCGGCGGCACGCCGACGCGGCGAGACGGGAAGCGGGCGGTCACCGACGGCGGAGGCATCTGATTCCACTCCCGTGGCGAGGCGTCGTCGTGTTCTTCGTCATTCGGTTTCGTCATCGCAGCCCACCCATCACCCGCAGCTGAACAGTGGTCGCCGAGTGCCTGCGTGCCCTCGGGGGTGAGAGCGAATCTCCCCTCCGATCGGCCGAGGCGGAGTGCCTGATGGCTTCTGAGAGGCGGAGTCGACGACGCGTCCAGTGTGGCATGAGCGACATGTGTTGCCACGTGTTGCGAGGACGGGCGCTCGGACGTCCACGGGGCGGACAGGTGGGGCAGGTCCGAGGGTGCCCCGTCGCCGAGACGAAGAGGCCCGGATCCGTGTGGGATCCGGGCCTCTTCGCGAGCGGGTCTGTCACATGTTGATCATGTGACCGGCGAGGCCGTGGAAGCCCTCCTGCAGCGCCTCCGACAGGGTCGGGTGCGTGTGGACGTTGCGGGCTGCCTCGAGCGCCGTGAGATCCCACTTCTGCGCGAGCGTGAGCTCGGGGAGCAGTTCGGAGACGTCGGGCCCGATGAGGTGGCCGCCCAGGAGCTCGAGGTGCTCAGCGTCGGCGATCAGCTTGACGAATCCGACGGGCTCGCCGAGGCCGTTCGCCTTGCCGTTCGCGCTGAACGGGAACTTGGCGACCTTCACGTCGTGTCCCTCGGCCTTGGCCTGCTCCTCGGTGAGCCCGAAGCTCGCGACCTGGGGAGAGCAGAACGTGGCGCGCGGCATCATGCGGTAGTCGCCGAGCGTCTGCGTCTCGGCGCCGCCGATCGTCTCGGCCGCGACGACGGCCTGTGCCTCAGCAACGTGCGCGAGCTGCAGCTTGGCCGTGACGTCGCCGATCGCGTAGACGCCGTCGACGTTCGTGCGCATGTGGTCGTCGATGTCGATCGCGCCGCGGTCGGTGAGCTTCACACCGGTCTTCTCGAGGCCGTAGCCCTCGGTGCGCGGCGCGAAGCCGACCGACATGAGCACCTTGTCGGCGTCCAGCTCGCCCGTCGTGCCGTCGGACTTCTTGTAGGTGACGTGCACACCCTGGCCGTTGTCGTCAGCGGAGGTGACGCCCGTCGAGGTGAGGATGTCGATGCCGAGCTTCTTATAGGCCTTCGCGATCTCCTTCGAGACGTCGGCGTCCTCGTTCGGCAGCACGCGGTCGGCGAACTCGACGATCGTGACCTTCACGCCGTAGTTCGACAGCACGTACGCGAACTCCATGCCGATCGCGCCGGCGCCGACGATGACGATCGAGTTCGGCAGATCGCGCGAGAGGATCTGCTCCTCGTACGAAACGACGTTCTCGCTGAGCTCGATGCCCGGCAGAGAGCGCACGACCGATCCCGTCGAGATGATGACGTTGTCGGCCGTGACGCGCTCGGACGTCCCGTCGCTCTTCGCGACGTCGATCGTCTTGGCGTCGACGAAGGATCCGCGCCCGGAGTACTCCGTCACCTTGTTCTTCTTCATGAGGAAGTGGATCCCCTTGACATGGGTCTCCGCGACCTTGCGACTACGGTCGAAGGCCTTCCCGAAGTCGAAGGACACCTCGCCCGACATGCCGAAGAAATCGGCCTTGTGCGTGAAGGTGTGGGCGACTTCCGCGTTCTTGAGGAGCGACTTCGAGGGGATGCAGCCCACGTTCAGGCACACACCGCCCCAGTACTTCTCTTCGATGATCGCGGTGTTGAGGCCGAGCTGGGCGCTGCGAACGGCCGCGACGTAACCGCCGGGGCCCGCGCCGAGGATGACGACGTCGTAGTGAGGCATGCTCTCAGCCTAATGGGCGTGATCGAACCGTGGGATCGGCGCGTCTCAGGGACGCCGCGCGCGGACGATCATCGTCACGATGAACGCGATCAGGGCGAGCACGACGATGCCGCCGACGATCGCGATGATGGCCGGCGTGCCGAGTCCGGAGTCGGCGGGCGGCGCCGAGGCATCGGGGGCGTCGGTCTCGGTGGGCGCGCTCGGCACCTCGCTCGGTGCGGGAGAACTAGTCGGATCCGGCGTCGAAGTGGGCTCCGGGCTCGGCGTTGCCGCGGCGCTCTCGGCCGTGAAGGTGAACATCTGGCTGTCGGCGTGGCCGTCGCCGTACACGACCTGCCAGACGACGGTGTAGACCCCGGCCGGGGCATTCGCATTGTCGAGTGCCTGTGTGACCGTCGGGCCGTCGACGACTGCGTTGCCCGATGCATAGTCGGTGCAGTCACGGGTGTCGGCGTGGCCGGGGTCGGCGATGAGCAGGCCGGCGTCCTCGCACGACGCATCGTAGACCTGCACCTGGGTGTTCGAGCGGCCGCCTGCCTGCTGATCCTCGGGAAGGGGCTCGGTCAGGTCGTCGCTGAAGGTCAGCGACACCTCAGCCGGCAGTGCGGCGACCGTGCCATCTGTCTCGGGCGTCGTCGATACGAGGCTCGAGTGTGCCGCGGCGGGCGCGGCGACGGCGAACGGGGCGAGCAGCGCCGCGCCAGCGACGAGCGCCGCGACGAGGGCGCGCGCGGCGCGGGGATGGGAATGGGGGGAATCACGGTGCTTCACGAACGACACGGTACGCCTCGTCCCGAGAGGATCCTCCGAACCTCCCCGTGCCCCGCTGGATCCGCCGAGATTCCCGCGCGTCGCACGATGCTGATCGGCTAGGCTTGGGGGATACGGAAGGAGCGCGCGTGTCTGAGCAGCAGTACGAGCCGATGTCGACGGCCACAAGGCACATCCCGAGCGCGTCCGGTCACGACGGGACCGGCGACCACACCCAGACGTTCGGGCATGATTCCGATTTGTCATTCGTTCCCTTCCACGGCGAGTTGTCGCAGGCCGAGCTCGATGCGGTCGCCGCACTTCCGGCGAGCGCCGCGCTCCTGCTCGTGCGTTCCGGTCCGCAGGCGGGCGCGCGTTATCTCCTCGACAGCGACGCGACCATCGTCGGTCGCCACCCTGAGGCCGACATCTTCCTCGACGACGTGACCGTGTCGCGGCGTCACGCCGAGATCACCCGAAACCGCGGCAGCTTCGAGCTCGTCGATCAGCGTTCGCTCAACGGCACGTATGTCAGTGGCGAGCGCGTCGACCGTGCCCAGCTGCGCAACGGCGACGAGGTGCGCATCGGCAAGTTCCGGCTCAACTTCTTCAGCTCCCCGCGCGACCTTCCGGCGGCAGGTTCCTGATGGGTGCGGCGGCCGCGAAAGGCGGATCCGCCGCGAAGGGGTCGCAGTCGCTGCTCTCGATCGGGCAGGTGCTGTCGAAGCTCTCGGGCGAGTTTTCCGCACTCACCTCGAGCAAGCTGCGCTTCCTCGAAGTGCAGGGGATCGTCTCACCGCAGCGCACTGCGTCCGGATATCGGAAGTTCTCGCCGTCTGACGTCGAGCGGCTGCGCCTTGCGCTGACGCTGCAGCGCGACCACTACCTGCCGCTCAGTGTCATCCGCACGTACCTGGATGACATCGACGCAGGCCGTTCGCCCGATCTCCCGCAGGCACCCGCGTCCATCCACCCGCAGGGGCGCACCTTCTCCCGCGCGGAGCTTCTCGAAGCTGCCGAGGCGCCTTCGCAGCTGCTGAACGACGCGTTCAGCCTCGGTCTCATCGCTCCGGCAGAGATGTACGACAATCGGCACGTCGCGCTGCTGCGCGGTCTCGTCGCGCTCGAGAGGCACGGCATCGATCCGCGCCACGTCCGCGCGATGCGCCAGAGCGCCGATCGAGAAGTGGCGCTCATCGAAGCCTCCCTGTCACCCATGCTGCGCCGGGCGGACCACGTGTCGCGCGCTCGTGCGAACGAGCTGGCGCCGCAGCTCGCGGAGCGCCTCGACGAGGTTCGCAGCATCTTCGTGCAGCAGGCTCTCGACCGGATCCTTCCCGGATAGACCGGGATCGTGCGGGTGCGTGGATCACGATTGATAACGCTTGATCGACACGCCGCTTCGTCGGAAGCGGATGTCGTTGATGGGGGCCCTCAGCGGCCGTACTGTGGGGGAGACACCTTCGCAGAGAGGACGATGATGAGCGCGGGACACCCCCACGACAGCGGCTTCGCCGTCGACCTTCTCTTCACCGACGGCCTGCCGCAGCTCGATCCCGATATGGGGTATCGCGGCGCCGTCGCCGCGAAGGCCGCGGGCATCACCTACCGCCAGCTCGACTACTGGGCACGTACGGATCTTGTCGTTCCGACGATCCGCAGCGCGCACGGATCCGGCTCGCAGCGCCTCTACGGGTTCCGCGACATCCTCGTCCTCAAGCTCGTCAAGCGACTCCTCGACACCGGGATCTCGTTGCAGCAGATTCGGGTCGCGGTGGAGCAGCTCCGTGCCTCCGGTATCCGCGACCTCGCGGGAACGACGCTCATGAGTGACGGTGCGTCGGTCTACCTCTGCACCTCGAACGACGAGGTGATCGACCTCGTCAGCCGCGGTCAGGGCGTCTTCGGGATCGCCGTCGGCAAGGTCCTGCGCGAGGTCGAGTCGACGCTCGTCGAGTTCGACCCGGCCACGCCGGATCCCGTTGACGAGCTCGCCGCTCGCCGGGCCAAGAAGACCGCGTAACGGGGCGCCTCACGCCCGTCGACCGGTCGCACTTGCGATCGTTCCCGTATCAGCGTTCGCGGGTGCGTTGTGGTTGTTCCGGTGCGCGTTGGTGACCGTTTGGCACCGGTAGCGCGTGGGTACCCGTGCGGCACCGGCGGGGTGGGGGCTAGCAGTGCGTTGTGGTCGTTCCGGCGCACGTCGACGACCGTTTGGCACCGTCAACGCGTGGGGTACCCGTACGGCACCAGCGGGCGTGGGGGACCGTGCAAGCTAGCGGTGCGTTGTGGTCGTTCCGGTGCACGTCGATGACCGTTTGGCACCGGTGGAGCGTGGGTAGCTCGGCGGCACCAGTGGGCGTGGGGGAGCGTGCGGGCTAGCGGTGTGTTGTGGTCGTTCCGGTGCACGTCGATGACCGTTTGGCGCCGGTGGGGTGTGGGTAGCTCGGCGGCACCAGTGGGCGTGGGGGACCGTGCGGGCTAGCGGTGTGTTGTGGTCGTTTCGGTGCGCGTTGGCGACCGTTTGGCACCCGTGGGGCGCAAGCGACCGTTCGGCACCGGTGGGGCGGGTGGCCCCGTCAGTGTGCCTGCGGGCCCGATTCGGGGATCTCGATGTGACCCGCCTCGACGATCCGGTCGAGAAGCTGGTCGAAGTCGGCCGCGAGCTCTTGCGCGGACTCGCCGGGCCAGACGTGCAGCGGCTTCGCGGCGCCCTGAGCCTGCTGCAGGGAGGTGCGCTCGGGCAGCTGCGGCTCGAGGACGAGCGGACCGAACATGTCGCGCAGCTCTTTGATGCGGAACTGGTGCTCGACCGACTGAGGGCGTACGCGATTGACAATGATGCCGAGGGGCTGCAGGCGCGACGACAGACCGCGGCGGATCTCCTCGATCGCACGCAACGCGCGGTCGGCGGCCGCGACGGAGAACAGGCCCGGCTCGGTGACGACGCACACGCGGTCGCTCGCCGCCCAGGCGGTGCGCGTCAGGGCGTTGAGAGAGGGGGCGCAGTCGATGAGCACGAGGTCGTACTCGTCCTCGATGAGGGCGAGGGCCTCCTCCATCTTCCACACATCGCGCACGGAGGGGTGCGGTCCGTCGTAGTTGATGGCAGAGGGGCTGCCCAGCATGATGTCGATCTTGCCGGGGTGCACCTTCGTCCAGCCGCTCGACGCGATCGCCTGCCGGACGGTCTTCTCCTTCGGGTTCTCGAGCACATCGGCCACGTTGAGTCGGCCGGCGGTCTGCACATCGAGACCCGTCGACACATCGGACTGCGGGTCGAGGTCGACGACGAGCGTGCGGATGCCGCGGGCGAACGCGGCGGAGGCGAGGCCCAGGGTCACCGTCGTCTTACCGACGCCGCCCTTCAGAGAACTGACGCTGAGTACGTGCACATCCCTACGCTACCGTCCCCTATGCTGTGAGCCGTCCCCATCTGTCGAGGAATCGGCGGAGAATCTGCCCGAGGGAGGCACATGTTCTCGAAGGTCCTCGTCGCCAATCGCGGAGAGATCGCGATCCGCGCATTCCGCGCCGCCTACGAACTCGGCGCCCGAACGGTCGCGGTGTTCCCGATCGAAGACCGGAACTCGCTGCACCGACTGAAGGCAGACGAGGCGTATCAGATCGGCGAAGAAGGTCATCCGGTACGCGCGTATCTCGACGTCGATGAGATCGTGCGCGTGGCGGTCGAATCGGGCGCCGATGCGATCTATCCGGGCTACGGGTTCCTCTCGGAGAACCCGGATCTCGCCGCGAAGGCCGCCGAGAACGGCATCACTTTCATCGGTCCGCCCTCGCATGTGCTCGAGATGGCGGGCAACAAGGTCACGGCCAAGGAACACGCGATCGCGGCGGGAGTCCCCGTCCTGCAGTCGACGGAGGCGACGGACGACGTCGACGCGCTGGTGGCGCAGGCCGACGATATCGGCTTCCCGCTTTTCGCGAAGGCGGTCGCGGGCGGCGGCGGTCGCGGAATGCGCCGCGTCGACGCCAAGGACGACCTCGCGCCTGCGCTTGAGGAGGCCATGCGCGAGGCCGGCAGCGCCTTCGGGGACGCACGCATGTTCCTCGAGCAGGCCGTTCTGCGCCCCCGCCACATCGAGGTGCAGATCCTCGCCGACGGCGACGGGAGCACGGTGCACCTGTACGAGCGCGACTGCTCAGTGCAGCGCCGCCACCAGAAGGTCGTCGAGCTCGCCCCCGCACCGAACCTCGACCCTGAGATTGCCCGGGAGCTGCACCGCCACGCGGTCGCCTTCGCCGAGTCCATCGGATACGTCAATGCGGGCACCGTCGAGTTCCTCCTCGAGACGGCCGGGCCGCGCAGCGGCGAGGTCGTGTTCATCGAGATGAATCCGCGGATCCAGGTCGAGCACACCGTGACGGAGGAAGTCACGGACGTCGACCTCGTGCAGACGCAGATGCGCATCGCTTCGGGCGAGAACCTCGTCGCGCTCGGACTCACGCAGGACGAGATCGTCCTGCACGGCGCGGCGCTGCAGACCCGCATCACGACCGAAGACCCCTCGAGCGGCTTCCGCCCCGATACGGGGAAGATCACGACCTACCGTTCCCCGGGCGGCGCGGGGATCCGTATCGATGGCGGGACGACGGCGGCCGGATCGCAGGTGTCGCCGCACTTCGATTCGATGCTCGCGAAGCTCACGGTGCGCGGGCGCGACTTCCCGGCTGCCGTGGCGCGCGCTCGACGCGCGCTTGCGGAGTTCCGGATCCGTGGCGTTGCGACGAACATCCCCTTCCTTCGCGCCGTCCTCGATGACCCCGCCTTCGTGGCGGGCGATCTGTCGACGTCGTTCATCGACGAGCGTCCCGAACTACTCAAGGGGCGCGTGTCGAAGGACCGCGGAACGAAGCTGCTGCGATGGATGGCCGACACGACCGTCAACAGGCCTCACGGCGAGCGCCCTGCGCTTGTGGATCCGCGGATGAAGCTGCCCGCGATCGATCTCGATGCGCCGGCGCCCGCGGGAAGCCGACAGCGGTTGCGCGAGCTCGGCCCCGATGGTTTTGCCGCAGCCCTGCGCGAGCAGAAGGCTCTCGCGGTCACCGAGACGACGTTCCGCGACGCGCACCAGTCGCTGCTCGCCACGCGAGTGCGCACGCGCGATCTCGTCGGCGTCGCCCCCCACGTTGCCCGCCTCGAGTCGCAGCTGCTCTCGGTCGAGGCATGGGGTGGGGCGACCTACGACGTCGCGCTGCGTTTCCTCGCGGAGGATCCCTGGGAGCGGCTCGAACGCTTGCGGGAGGCGCTGCCGAATGTCGCGATCCAGATGCTGCTGCGTGGGCGCAATACCGTCGGCTACACCCCGTACCCGACCGAGGTCACCGACGCGTTCGTGCGTGAGGCCGCCGAAACGGGCATCGACATCTTCCGCATCTTCGATGCGCTCAACGATGTCTCGCAGATGCGCCCCGCGATCGACGCGGTCAGGGAGACGGGGACGGCGGTCGCTGAGACGGCGCTCTGCTACACCGGCGATCTGCTGAACCCGGCCGAGGATCTGTACACGCTCGACTACTATCTGCGGCTCGCGGAGCAGATGGTGGACGCAGGGGCGCACGTCCTCGCGATCAAGGACATGGCTGGTCTTCTGCGCCCCGCGGCCGCGGCGAAACTCGTCACCGCGCTGCGTCGCGAGTTCGCGCTCCCGGTGCACGTGCACACGCACGACACCGCGGGCGGTCAGCTCGGCACGCTGCTCTCGGCGAGCGCGGCCGGCGCGGACGCTGTCGACGCGGCTGCCGCGCCGCTGGCCGGAACGACGAGCCAGCCCGCGCTGTCGTCGCTCGTCGCGTCCCTCGCCCACACGTCTCGCGACACGGGACTCGATCTCCAGAGCATCGCCGACCTCGAACCATATTGGGAGGCTGTCCGCCATCTCTACGCCCCGTTCGAGTCGGGCCTGGCCGGGCCCACGGGGCGCGTCTACACTCACGAGATCCCGGGAGGGCAGCTGTCGAACCTGCGCCAGCAGGCGATCGCACTCGGCCTCGCCGATGATTTCGAGCTGATCGAAGACATGTATGCGGCCGCGGATCGCATGCTCGGACGGATCCCCAAGGTCACGCCGTCGTCGAAGGTCGTCGGCGACCTCGCTCTGCACCTCGCGGCCGTCAAGGCGGATCCGGATGACTTCGAGCGAAACCCCGAGAAGTACGACGTGCCCGACTCCGTCGTCTCCTTCATGGCCGGCGAGCTCGGGGAACTCCCCGGAGGGTGGCCCGAGCCCTTCCGCACGAAGGTGCTGGCGGGGCGGGATGTCGGTGTCGGCACCACGCCGATCTCGGACGAGGATCGTGAGGCTCTCGACGCCGACTCGGCGACGCGGCGCGGGCGGCTCAATCAGCTGCTGTTCCCGCAGCCGACGACGGTCTTCGACGAGAACCGGCGCGCGTATGGAGACATCTCCGTCCTCGACACGGCCGACTACCTGTACGGTCTCGAATCGGGCCGTGAGCACGTGGTCGAGTTGGAGAAGGGCGTCGAGCTGTATCTGGGCCTCGAGTCGATCGGTGATGCTGACGAGAAGGGCATGCGCTCCGTCATGACGACGCTCAACGGTCAGCTGCGTCCCGTCGAGGTACGTGACCGCTCGATCGAGGTCGATGTTCACGAGGCGGAGAAGGCCGATCGCGCGAACACAGGGCATGTCGCGGCGCCGTTCTCGGGTGTTGTCACGCTCAAGGTCGCCCCCGGAGACGCCGTCGAGGCAGGTCAGCCCGTCGCCTCGATCGAGGCGATGAAGATGGAGGCAGCCGTCGGCGCGACGGCGACGGGAATCGTCGAGCGCGTCGCGATCGCCGCAACGCAGCAGGTTGACGCCGGCGACCTTTTGGTCGTTATCGCGCCGTCCGAGTAACCTTTCCGCGGCGGGAGCCTCCCGCCGCGGGTGGATCCCGCCCCGGTACCTCAGGAGTTCCCCTTGGCAGCAGATCGCACGTCGTCGCCTGACGACCAGAACGAGCACGGTGTGCTCGACGACGCGGGCATCGACACGACCGCCATCGACCTTGGCATCACGGCGCAGGTTCCTGTGACCCTCCCCGCGGGTTATCGCGACGACGACGCCGACGACGAAGTCACGGCCGACGAGCTCTCCGCGGAGGAGATCGCGCGTCGTGACGCGGAGTCGGATCCCGAAGACGACGAGACCGACCGCGTCGAAGAAGGCACCGACGGATCCTCGGGGTCCGACGAAGCGCCGACACAGGGCGACGACGAGTCGGGCGCTGATGCCGACGAGGATGAGTCGGGCGCCGATGAGGACGAAGCCCGATCGGACGAAGAGCGGGACGAGGGCGACGTCGTTCCCGTCGACACCGACGATGACGAGACGAAGATCGGATCCGGTGACGAGGCTGCGGTCGACGGCGAGCCTGTCGGTGCGGGCGTGGATGGCGAGCCTGTCGCCTCGGACGCAGATGACGAGCCGGTCGCGGCCGCGGACGCACCGGGTGCGGAGGATGAGCGGGACGCCGAAGGCGCGGTCGCCGCAGATGCTGAGGCGCCGACCGATGCTGAGGCGCTGACCGATGCTGAGGCGCTGACCGACGCCGAAGTATCGACCGACGCTGATGAGGCGGCGGAGCCAGATGTCGCTGGCGACGCCGATGACCTTTCCGCGGGTGAGGACGTTCCCGCAGCCGATGACGCGCCCTCGGCGGAGAAGACGACCGAGTCCGTGAACGGCGACACGCCGCGTGGGGAGACGCCCTCGATCGCCGTTCGCGAGCCGAGCCCCGTCCCGGCAGCCGTCTCGGAGGGGACGGCCAACCGGGTGCAGGCGGCTGCGCGGGTCGGACGTTCGTCGTTCCTCAAACCGCCGGCGCGTTCGATGACGCCGGAGACGGCGGCCCTGCGCGCCGACCGGATGAGCATCGACGCCGACCGCGAACCGAGCGAAGTCCTGACCGACGAGCGCCTGCTTGACACGGGTGCCATCCGGCGTCCCGAGCCCGAGGACCCGTGGCGCCGCATCGTGTACGCGATGACGCGGGGCGCCATCAACCTCGGTGACGGCAAGCGCACGCGCGCCCGCCGAGAGCTCATGAGCCGCATCGCAGCGCCGCTGCCGGGACGCGCACGCTTCGTCCCCGTTCTCAGTCGCAAGGGCGGCGTCGGCAAGACCACCGTCACGGCCCTGCTCGGCATGGCGCTCGCCGATGCGCGCGACGACCGTGTCGTCGCCGTCGACGCCAATCCTGACCGTGGGACGCTCGCCGAACGCATCGCGAAGCCGTCCGGGAAGACGGTGCGCGATCTCGTGCGAGGACGCGACGAGGTGCAGGGCTATGGCGACATCTCAGCGCACGTCGTCCGAGACGCCACCCGCCTCGATGTCCTCGCGTCGGACGCGGACCCGCACATCGCCGACGCATTCAGCGACAGCGACTATCGCGAGGTCGCCGAGATCGCGCAGCACTTCTACTCGATCGTCCTCACCGATACGGGCACCGGCATCGTGCACTCTGTCATGGATGCGACGCTCGACCTCGCCGATCAGATCGTCATCGTCTCGGGAACGAGCGTCGACGAGGCGCGCCTCGCCTCCGAGACCCTCACCTGGCTCGAGACGAACGGCCACGCTGACGCGGCGCGACGGGCTGTCGTCGTCATCAATGAGGACTCGCCCGCCAAGTCGCACGTTCGCGTCGACGAACTCGAGACGCACTTCCGCTCGCGTGTCGGCGCCGTCGTGCACATTCCGTACGACGCGCAGCTCGCCACCGGCAGCGCGATCCCATTCCACGAGCTCGGGCGTTCCACGCGCGACGCCGCGCGGAGGCTCGCTGCTCTCGTCGTCGAGGGGATCCGCACCGCATGACTGTCCGCGAGATCCGCCTCTACGGGGATCCCGTGCTCCGCACCCCGTGCACCGAGATCACCGACATCGACGACGGCGTTCGCGCTCTCGTCGACGACCTCATCGAGACCGTGAAGGTGCCGGGGCGCGCTGGCGTGGCTGCCCCGCAGATCGGCGTCGGACTCCGCGCGTTCAGCTACAACGTCGACGACCGCGTCGGCGCGATCCTCAACCCGAGGATCGTCGAGGTGAGCGGTGAACCCGTCCCGACGGGGGAAGGCTGCCTGTCCGTGCCGAACCTCTGGCACGAGGCGCTCCGTCACCCCTACGCGCGCGCCGAAGGCATCGACGTCGAGGGTCGACCCGTCGTCCTCGAGGGCGAGGGGCTGTTCGCTCAGATGCTGCAGCACGAGACCGATCACCTCGACGGCGTCGTCTACCTGCAACGGCTCACGAAGGACGCCCGCCGCATCGCGATGCGCGAGGTGCGCGAGAGCGACTGGTTCTGAATCTCGCCGCCAAAGGGGCGACGAGATTCAGCGCCATTGATGGGGCGGATCCGGCTTCGCCGTCCGCCTGGTCTCGCTGCCAAAGGGGCGATGAGGTTCAGCGCCTCTGATGGGGCGGATCCGGCTTCGCCGTCCGCCTGGTCTCGCTGCCAAAGGGGTGACGAGGTTCAGCGCCTCTGATGGGGCGGATCCGGCTTCGCCGCTCGACGGATCCGCCCGTCGTCGTTCAGCCGATCGCGATATTGGACGTGACGTCCTTGGGGCCCGAATAGATGCGTTCGATCTCCTCGGCGAAATCCGCGAGGATGATGGCGCGTTTGATCGACAGCTTCGGCGTCAGATGGCCCGAAGCCTCCGTCCACTCGGTGGGCAGGATGACGAACTCGCGGATCGACTCGGCCCGTGACACGCGCGCATTCGCCCCGTCGATCGCCCGCTGGACCTCCTCACGGACGACGGCGGTGCGCGCAGCCTGTTCGAGGGTGAGGTCGCTCGACTCGCCGTGGGTCGCGAGCCAGGCGGGGAGCATCTCGGGGTCGAGGGTGACGAGCGCCGAGATGAACGGCTTCTGATCTCCGACGACGACGACCTGGCCGATGATCGGATTCGCGCGGATCGGGTCCTCGAGCATGGTCGGGGCGACGTTCTTGCCGCCCGCTGTCACGATGATCTCCTTCTTGCGGCCGGTGATCGACAGGCAGCCATCCTCGTCGAGTGCCCCGAGGTCGCCTGTGCGGAACCAAGAACCGTCGAACGCTTCCTCCGTCGCCTCGGGATTGCGCCAGTACTCGCGGAACACATTCACACCCTTGACGTGGATCTCCCCGTCTTCGGCAATGCGGACCCCCACTCCCGGCAACGGGGTGCCGACTGTGCCGACGCGGATGTGGTCCGGGCGGTTGACAGTCGCGGGGGCCGTGCTCTCGGTGAGCCCATACCCCTCAAGGATCTTGATGCCGAGCCCGCGGAAGAAGTACCCGAGGCGGGGGCCGAGGGGAGCGGAGCCGGACACCGCGTATGTTACGCGCCCACCCATGAGTTCGCGCAGCTTGCCGTAGACGAGCTTGTCGAAGAGGCGGAACTGGAGTGCGAGCACGGGACCGATGCGCTCGCCCTCCTGCTCTCGGCGAGCATGTTCGATCGCGACCTTCGCCGCGCGCTGGAAGATCGCGCCCTTGCCTTCCGACGTCGTCTTCTGATCAGCCGAGTTGTAGACCTTCTCGAACACCCGGGGGACCGCGAGCAGGACTGTCGGGCGGAAGGAGCCGAGCGTCTTGACGAGGTTCTTCGTGTTGGGCTCGTGGCCCGTGCGCAACCCCGCGTGCACGTAGAGCACGGACATGAAGCGCGCGAACACGTGAGCCGTCGTGATGAAGAGAACAGTGGACGCCCCGGGCTGCTCGAAGACTTCGGACAGGGCGGCGTACGCATTCTGCGCGGTGTCGACGAAGTTGCTGTGGGTGAGCACACACCCCTTCGGGCGTCCCATGGATCCAGAGGTGTAGATGATCGTCGCGACATCGTCGCCGCGGGCGAGATGGCGGCGTCGCTCGATCTCATCGTCTTCGACCTCGGCGCCCAGCTCGACCAGTTCGTCGAGCGCGCCGGTATCCATGCGCCAGTACAGTCCGACGAGGGGGAGAGCATCGCGCACCTCGGCGAAGCGCTCGTCGTGCTGCTCGGTCTCGACCATGAGGGCGACGGCGCCCGAGTCGGACAGGATCCACTGAATCTGATCGGAGGAACTCGTCTCGTAGACGGGAACCAGGATCGCCCCGGCGTAGTGCAGCGCGAAGTCGACGAGTGTCCACTCGTAGGTCGTCCGGGCGAGGAGCCCGACCTTGTCTCCCGGGCGGATCCCGGAGGCAACGAAGCCCTTCGCGAGGCGGATCACTTCCGTTTCGAACTCGCGCGCGGTCTTGTCGCGCCACCCGTCGCCGTCGGGGATCCCGAACAGAGCCTTGTCGGGCGTCTTCTTCACGCGGTCGGCGAGGATGTCGCTGATATTGCGGTTCGGGTCGGTCGGCACGATGAGATCGGCGGAGAACTCGATCACGGCAGCTCCTTTGATACCGGACGGGGGATGCGCGCGTCGTCATCCGCGCGGGTCGTGATGTTCCGCCGAGTCTAGGGCCGGGTGGAAGAGGACCGCCAGTGGCTTGTCTACGAACGACAATCAGAGGAGGCATCGCGCGCGGGCGCGCTGGCCGTGTCGGGCTAGACTCATCGCCGTCCCCACCGTCTGGAGTGTCGCCGCAGTGATTTACTGGATCCTCAAGTACCTGGTCATCGGCCCGGTGCTGAAGGCCGTGTTCCGTCCTTGGATCACCGGCGTGGAGCATGTGCCCAAGCAGGGCGCGGCGATCCTCGCGAGCAATCACCTGTCGGTCGTCGACTCGATCTTCCTGCCGCTCATGCTCGATCGCACGATGTCGTTCCTCGCCAAATCGGAGTACTTCACAGGGAAGGGACCGAAGGGCTGGGCCACGAAGTGGTTCATGAAGGGGACGGGCCAGATCCCGATCGACCGATCGGGCGGATCCGCTTCGGAAGCGGCACTCAACACGGCGCTGCAGGTCATCGGCCGCGGCGACCTGCTCGGCATCTATCCCGAGGGCACCCGCAGCCCGGACGGGCGTCTCTACAAGGGGCGAACCGGCCTTGCACGCATGGCGCTCGTGGCGAAGGTTCCCGTGATCCCGGTCGTCATGGTCGACACCGACACGATGCTGCCGATCGGAGCGTCGATGCCGCGGATCATGCGCGTGGGCATGGTCATCGGTGAGCCGCTCGACTTCTCGCGCTATGAGGGACTTGAGGACGATCGTTTCGTGCTGCGAAGCGTGACCGACGAGATCATGGTTGCGCTGCAGCAGCTCGGCGGGCAGGAGTACGTCGACGAGTACGCGTCGAAGCACCGCCAGCGCGCGGAGGAGGAGGGGAAGGCGGCGAAGAGTACGTTCTCTTGAGCCCGTCGTGTCTCTGGCCGTCACGAGGCACCGAGGTGTGGGCGCAGGCCGATAGGCTGTTGGCATGCAGCACTCCCTCGACGCGCTCGATGCATGGCGCGAACTTCCCATCAAGCAGCAGCCGCAGTGGCCCGATCGGGCCGCAGTCGAGCTGGTGTCGGCCGAGCTGGCGACTCTTCCGCCGCTCGTCTTCGCGGGCGAGGTCGACGAGATGCGCTATCGCCTCGGTCGCGCCGCGGCCGGCGAGGCGTTTCTGCTGCAGGGCGGCGACTGCGCCGAGACCTTCGCGGGGGCGACGGCCGATCAGATCCGCAACCGCATCAAGACTGTCCTTCAGATGGCTGTCGTCCTCACCTACGGCGCCTCGATGCCCATCGTCAAGATGGGGCGTATGGCGGGGCAGTTCGCCAAGCCGCGTTCGAAGGATACGGAGACGCGCGGCGATGTGACGCTGCCGGCGTTCCGCGGTGAGATCGTCAACGGCTTCGACTTCACGGAGGAGTCGCGCACGGCGGATCCGCAGCGCCTACTATCCGCGTACCACACGGCGGCGAGCACGCTGAACCTCATCCGCGCGTTCACGCAGGGTGGCTTCGCCGATCTGCGCGAGGTGCACTCGTGGAACAAGGGCTTCGCCGAGAATCCCGCCAACAAGCGATACGAGCACATGGCCACCGAGATCGACCGCGCGATCAAGTTCATGGAGGCGGCCGGTGCCGACTTCGAAGAACTCAAGCGCGTCGATTTCTACACCGGCCACGAGGGCTTGCTCATGGACTACGAGCGGCCGCTCACGCGCGTGGATTCCCGCACGGGAGAGGTCTACGACACGTCGGCGCACTTCATCTGGGTCGGTGAGCGCACCCGCGAGCTTGACGGCGCGCACATCGATTTCTTCTCCAAGGTGCGCAATCCGATCGGCGTGAAGCTCGGGCCGACGACGACGCCCGAGACGGCGCTTTCCCTCATCGACAAGCTCGATCCGGAGCGCGAGCCCGGTCGACTCACCTTCATCACGCGCATGGGGGCCGGGAAGATCCGCGAGGCGCTGCCGCCGCTGCTCGAAGCTGTCAAGGCATCGGGGGCGCAGCCGCTGTGGGTGACCGACCCCATGCACGGCAACGGTTTCGCGACGCCGACCGGCTACAAGACGCGCCGCTTCGACGACGTCGTCGACGAGGTGCGCGGGTTCTTCGAGGCCCACCGCGCCGCGGGGACGCACCCGGGCGGCATCCACGTCGAACTCACGGGAGACGATGTGACCGAGTGCCTCGGCGGGTCCGAACGGATCGACGAGCAGGCCCTCGCGACACGCTACGAGTCCCTGTGCGATCCGCGTCTCAACCACATGCAGTCGCTCGAACTGGCGTTCCTCGTCGCCGAGGAGCTCGAGAAGCGCTGAGCCGGAGCCTGAAACGGCCCCGCCGCCCGAGAGGGCGCGCGGGGCCGTTCGTGTCAGACGGCGCCGGTGTTGTCGATGTAGATCGTCACGGTTGTCTGTTCCGGAACGTGCTCGGATCCTGCTTCGGGGTCGGTCCCCGTGACCGTCGTCCAGGCGTCCGGCCAGGCGTTCCAGAGGCCGTTGTACGTCACCTCGAAGCCCTCCGCTTCGAGTGCGGCGACGGCTGCGTTCCTCGTCATTCCGGCGACATCGGGGACTGCGACGGGTTCCGGCCCCAGCGATTCGATGAGCGTGACGGAGTCACCGGGGCGGAGGGATTCGCCTTCTGGGATGTCGACGAGGCCGATCACGAAGCCGGCCGCATACTGATCGCTGTACCACTTCTCGGTCTGCTCTGAGACCTCGAGGCCGGCTTCCTCGAGGCGCTCCCGCGCCGCATCGATCGAGAGATCCTGCACGTCGGGGACGGGACCGGCCGACACGGTGAGGGCGAGTGTGTCGCCCTGGTGTGCTTCGCAGCCCTCGAGGCAGCCGTAGCTTTCGTCGGACCCGGCGGGCGTGATGCGCGCGCCGATGACCGTTCCGGCGTCGCTGTCGTCGAAGACCTGAGAAGGTTCGTCCGGCACGTCGATCGCCGCGTCGGTCGCGTAGTCCTCGACCTGCTCGCGGGTCATGCCGCGGAATGAGCCGAGACGCACGCTCGCGGGGCCGACGGAGGTGGTGATGGTCACCTCGTCGCCGGGGTACACCTGGGTGCCGGGCGCGGGTGAGACCTCGAGGATCCGGCCTGCGGGCACGTCAAGGCTGTTCGCCGTCTCCTCGACTGCCGTGAGCTCGAGTGCGGCAAGCTGCTGCGAGGCCTCGTCGAACGTCGCGTTCTGGGCGAAGTTCGGCACGAGCACACGAGAGCCGGGGCCCGATCCGAACCACCATCCGGCGCCGCCCGCGACGAGGGCGAGAATCAGGATGATGCTTGTCGCCCACGCACCGCGGACGCGGCGTCGTCGGGTCTTCACGCGCAGGCGTTCGGCGTTGCCCTCGTTTGCGGGGGCGGAGCCCACGGGCGCCGTCCCGCTGAGGACACTCGTGACCTCTCCCGTGTTGAGCGAGGGTGGGAGGAGCTTCGTCTCGCCTTCCTCGTCAGCGCCGTCATCGTGTATCGCCGGTGCAAGGCGGCTGCGGGGTGCCAGCGGAACGATGCCGAGCTGATCCTCGATCTCGAGCAGCCGGTCGAGCATCTCCTGGGCATCGGCGGGCCGCTCATCGGGGGAGCGCTCGGTTGACCAGAGGACGAGTTCGTCGAGCTGTTCGGGCACGGCGGGGTTCAGGAAGCTCGGGCGCGGCACCTGCTCGGTCGCGTGCTGATACGCGATCTGCATGGGCTGCTCGCCCTGATACGGCTGCTCGCCCGTGAGCATCTCGTACAGCATGATGCCGAGAGCGTAGATGTCGGTGCGCGCGTCGGCCGTTCCCTGCGTGACGAGCTCGGGTGCGAGGTATGCGATCGTGCCGAGGAGCTGCTGTCCGGACGCCGTGTTGGCCGTTGTCGCGCGCGCGAGGCCGAAGTCGCCGATCTTGATGCGGCCGTCCTCGGCGATCAGCACGTTCTCGGGCTTGACATCGCGGTGGATGAATCCGGCCCGGTGAGCGGACGCGAGGCCTGAGAGGACGGCATGCATGACCGTCACGGCATGGTCGACGGGCAGGCGGGTCTGATCCGTCAGCAGGTCCCGCAGGGTGACGCCCGGAAGGTACTCCATCACGAGGTAGGCGATGTCGCCGTCCTGTCCCTGATCGAACACGCTCACGACGTGCGGATCGCTCAGGCGCGCGGCGGCACGGGCCTCCTGGATGAACCTGCTCTGGAATCGGTCGTCGTCACTGAGATGGTGGTGCATCACCTTCAGAGCGACGCGCCGCTCCAGACGCAGATCGGTCGCGAGGTAGACCGTCGCCATCCCGCCGCGCGCGACGCGGCCGCGCACGCGGTATCTGCCGTCGACGAGCCGCCCCACGAGGGGGTCGGCGACAGGGCGAGGAGACACGACTCGATTCTAGGGACACCGCCTCCGGGGACCCGGAGGACTCACCTGTGCTGGGCGAGCCAGCCGTATGCGGCGACGCGCCAGCGGTCGTATCGTTCCGGGAAGGCCGAGATCTGGACAGCCTGCGCGGCCTCGCCGAATCCCATGGACTGCCAGCCGGGGATGTCGAGCAGGCCGCGCGTTGCGCCGTCGCTCGCGCCGACGAAGAATGTGCGGGTCGAGATCCCGCGGTCGAGGAGATCCTCGGCATCTCCCCATCCTGCGCTCGGACGCTGCTGGAACAGGCCCACGGAATCGCGGTCGCCCCAGTCGAGATTGCGCAGTCCCGACTCGACCATCGCGGTCGCGAGGGCGATCGCGATGCCGCTTTCGGGAACGCCGAGGCTGCGGCCGACGCCGATGATGAGCGCGGCGTTCTCGGCCTGGGGTGCGTTGAGCGTCGCCTGCAGGTCGTATTCGGGCGAGTCGTAGATCGACGGCACGCGGTCGGGCTTCGGATCGGCGCGCGCGACGATGATGTCCTGGCCAGGATAGATGATCGCGCCCTCGTCGAGGCCGTTGAGGTCGAGCAGTGCTCCGACCGTCAACCCGTGCTCGGCGGCGATTGCCCAGAAAGTGTCGCCCGCTTCGACGGTGTAGGACGTGTCGGTGCCGGCCGGCGCGGCTGGCTGCTCGGCACCAGAATCGGCGGATCCGGAAGCATCCGTGCCGCCCCCAGAGGAGCCGTCGCCCGCCCCGGGGATCGTGAGCTCCTGCCCGGGGAAGATGACCGCGGCCGCACCGAGATCGTTGGTGTCGGTGAGATCGCGGACGGTCACGCCGTAGTGCTGGCCGAGGGCCCAGAGAGTGTCTCCGGCCTTCACGATGTGCGTAGCGCCCGAGGGCTTCGTGGTGCGGTCCTGGCCGCCCCCGTCGGGAGCCGCAGCAGTCGCGCGAAGCGTGAGCTCGTCGCCGGGATGGATGATGCTCGACCAGCTGAGACCGTTCCACGTGATCAGATCGACGGTTCGCAGCCCGTGTCGGATGGCGATCCCCGTGAGCGTGTCGCCCGATTGCACCGTGTAGGTCGCACCGCCTGCGGCGCCGCTCGCGTAGCCGGGGCGCGGCTCGGACGTCGCCGTGACGGTCGAGGACATGCTCGTGGCCGCCCGGTCGGGCAGCGTGCGCGCGTGCGTCCGTGGATTCGATTCGGCGGCGACGGCAGGCGCCGAGCCGAGGGCGAGTGCGACGGCGCTCGTCATGGCGACGGGGGCGGTAGTCAGGGCGCGTGCAGTGGGGGGCATCGGATCTCCCTCAGATTCGGCCGATCACACACATCGGCAGAGATCACGGTGTCACGGACGTATAGGGGTGTCAACTGGTGATAACGGATGTGACTGGTGTGACGAACGGGACTCGCAAGGGCGGCGTGCGAGAATCGAGGGGTGACTGATGATGCGGTGTCCGGTGCGGACGCGATGGACTGGTTGACGCTCTCCGATGTCGCCGAGAGGCTGGGCGAGACCCCTGGGCGAGTGAACCGGATGCTCGACGACCGCATGCTCGTCGCGGTGCGCCGGGAAGGCGTCCGCGTCGTTCCGGCGGCGTTCATCGACGGCGACCGCCCCCTGGCCTCGCTGCGCGGCACGGTGATCGTGCTGCAGGATGTGGGGCTCGACGATGAGGAGATCATCGAGTGGCTCTTCGCTGAGGAGCCGAGTCTCGGGAACGCACCGATCGAGTCGCTGCTGGCGGGACGCAAGGCTGAGGTCCGTCGCGTCGCGGTCGCCCTCGGCTGACGGAACTCCGCCTCGGCGGGCGCGGCTATGAGGTCCGCGCCGTGGCGGCTTCGAGAAGTGCGCCCAGTTCGGCGCTCGTCGTCTCGTCGAGGTCTGCCCGCTCGAGGGCGCGTTCCGCGACGCCGCGCTGGCGGGAGATCAGCTCCTCGACACGCGCGAGCGCGCCCGAGGCGCGCACGATGTCCTGAAGGTGGGCGATCTCGCCGTCCGAGAGATCGTCGGCGCCGAGACGCGAGTCGAATCGCTTGCGCTCGGACCCGTCCATGCCTTCACGGGCATACGCAACGAGGAGGGTGCGCTTTCCCTCACGGAGATCGTCTCCGGATGGCTTGCCCGTGACGACGGGGTCGCCGAAGACGCCGAGCACGTCGTCGCGGAGTTGGAACGCGAGTCCGAGCGGCGGTCCGATGTCGGTGAGCGATTTCCGCGTGTGAGCCTCCGCGCCGCCGAGCTCGGCGCCGATCAGCAGGGGCTGCTGCACGCTGTATCGCGCCGACTTCAGGACGGCGATGCGGAGGGCGCGGTCGGCGTGGGCCTCGTCCGGGAGGGTGGGCCATGCCGACTCCTCCGCGATGTCGAGGAACTGCCCGAGGATCACGTCGCGCCGCATCCGCGCGTACACGGCGCGCGCCGCGTCGGCGTGCCGAGCATCGTCAAGGGCGGCGAGGGCTCGCTCGAGCAGGTCGTCGCTCCAACCGAGCAGCAGATCGCCGAGGAGGATCGCTCCGGAGCGACCGAAGGCCTCTCCCGAGCCCGACCAGCCACGCTCGTCGTGAGCGGTCTCGAGCGCTCGCCACGATGCGGGGCGTCCGCGGCGTGTGTCGGAATTGTCGACGATGTCGTCGTGCACGAGCGCGGCGGCCTGGAAGACCTCGAGCGATGCGCCGAGGTCGAGGACGTGCGCGGGCGGCGCGCCCGGCGTGCGCGTCGCGGCACGCCATCCCCAGAATGCGAATTGCGCGCGCAGTCGCTTGCCGCCTGCGAGCGCCTGTTCCGCATGTTCCAGGAGCAGGAGGGCCGCGGGATCGCCGTGAGGAGCGCCTGCGAAGACCTCGTCGAGCTCCACTTCTCGGCGTCGTGCGCGGGTGAAACCCTCCAACCGCTCGGAGATGGCTGAGATGATGGCATGAGCGGGCGACACACAACTAGCCTAGGTGGACGCTTCGGCGATAGAATGTAAGTCGACCTTTCCACCCGAGGGGGTTACCGATGCCACTCTCCGAGCAGGAGCAGCGACTTCTCGATGAGATGGAGCGCCAGCTCATGCACAACGACGCCGACGTCGTGCATCCTGGCGCCAATCGCACGCTCAGCTACCGCAATCTGCTGATCGGCGCGCTTCTCGTGCTCTTCGGCCTCGCAGGCGTGATCGCGGGCATTGCCCTGTGGAACGTCGCGGTCACGGTGAGCGTGATCGTCGGGGTCGTCGGCTTCGGCGCCATGCTTGGCGGTGTCATCCTCGCGGTGGCGCCGGGCAAGTCGACCTCGCCGGGTTCTGAGGCGGGCCGTGAACCACGTGCCCCGCGCTCTTCGCCGTCCGACGGGTCCTTCATGGACAAGATGAACGACAGGTGGGATCGACGGCAGCAGGGCTGACCGCCGACGCACCCACGCAAAGAACGCCGTCCCTTCGGGGGCGGCGTTCTTTGCGTGTGCGCACGGTGACGCGCCGCTCCCGGTGAACGGCGCGTTTCGTCGTCCCCCCCACATCTCTCCACCCATGCGTGTCGGGGGCCGCGACACGCCGTCGTGAGGCGGGCTCATTGACTTCTCCTTCCACTTCCCTCCACTGCGCCTCTTCCGCGTGATTTCGCGGGTTCCGAAGTGTGGTATTGCTGCCGATCACCGGTTTGACCCTGGCGCGTGGGGGAAAGTGGAGTAATGTGGTGCGCACCTCACGGAGGGGCGATCACGTCAGGGGGTGAACGGCCGATGCTGCTGGGCACGCACACACCGAAGCTCGACGACAAGGGCCGCGTCATCCTGCCCGCGAAGTTCCGCGAGGAGCTCGCGGGAGGCGTCGTCGTCACCCGTGGGCAGGAGCGGTGTCTCTACGTCTTCTCGACGTCGGAGTTCGAACAGGTGCACGAGCGGATCCGCCAGGCCCCCCTCAGCAACAAGCAAGCCCGCGACTTCATGCGCATGTTCCTCTCCGGCGCGAGTGCCGAGACGCCCGACGGCCAGAACCGCGTCACGATCCCGCAGCACCTTCGTCAGTACGCCGGGCTCAGCAAGGAGCTCATCGTGACGGGCGTGGGGGCACACGCTGAGATCTGGGACGCGAACGCCTGGAACAGCTACCTCGAGAGCAATGAGGATTCGTTCGCCGAGATGCAGGAGGAGGTGATCCCGGGACTGTTCTGATCCGGCGGCTGCGACTCCCAGCCGCGACCCTGTCGTCACTTCCCCGGTGACAGGTCGCGCGGATGGGGATCACAGCCTCCGGGCCCCGAACCTCTTCGGAAACATCATGAGCCTCGATGACATCCACATTCCGGTGATGCTCGATCGCTGCATCGAGCTGCTTGCGCCCGGGCTCGCCGCAGACGACGCGATCTACGTCGATGGCACCCTCGGCATGGGCGGCCACGCGGCGGCCGTCCTCGAGAGGTTTCCGAGGGCGCGCCTCGTCGGGCTCGACCGCGACCAGCAGGCGCTCGGGATCGCGGGGGAGCGGCTCGCCGAGTTCGGCGAACGGGTCACGCTCGTGCACACCGTCTACGACGGCATCCTCGATGCCCTCGCCGGCGAGAGGGCGGGTGCCGTCCTCTACGACCTCGGCGTCTCTTCCCTGCAGCTCGATGAGGCGGATCGCGGTTTCGCATACGCCCAGGACGCGCCGCTCGATATGCGAATGGACCAATCGTCCGGAGTCACGGCGGCGGACATCGTCGCGAGCTACGGCGAGGGCGATCTGCGTCGCATCTTCGAACGCTATGGCGAGGAGAAGCTCGCGGGTCGCTACGCGCGGGCGATCATCGAGGCGCGGAAGACGACGCCCCTCACACGATCGGGCGAGCTCGTCGATGTGCTGCAGGCGGCGACGCCCGCCGCCCTCAAGAACGCGGGGCATCCGGCGAAGCGCGTGTTCCAAGCGCTTCGCATCGAGGTCAACGGCGAGCTGCGCGCGCTCGAACGGGCGATTCCCGCGGCGCTGGATTCGCTCGACGTCGGGGGGCGACTCGTCGTCCTGAGCTACCAGTCGCTCGAGGACCGATTCGTGAAGCGACTGTTTCAGGAAGCGACTCGATCGACGGCACCGGCGGGGCTGCCGGTCGAGCTGCCCGAGCACGCGCCGCGATTCCGCCTGGTCGTTCGCGGAGCAGAACAAGCTTCGGATGCGGAAGCCGAGCGCAATCCGCGCGCGAAGCCGGTTCGCCTGCGCGCCATCGAGAGGGTGAGGGAAGACCTATGAGCCTCGCAGACCTCGACCTCCTTCCATTCGACGAGCCGGAACCGCGGCCGTCGAGAGAGCGCGATCTCCACGCTGTCGCGAAGCCGGCGAAGAGGCGTCGGCCGCGCGTGGCCTACGCCCTCACGGCCGTAGCGGGCGCCGCTCTCATCGCAGCCGCGCAGCTGGGTTTGTCGATCCTCACGGCGCAGAGCAGCTACGAGCTTGCGGCTGTCGAAAGCCAGCAGCGTCAGCTCACCCTCGACCACCAGGAGCTGTCCGATGAGATCGCGGGCCTTGCGTCTCCGCAGTACCTCGCGGCGAATGCGTCGGCCCTCGGGATGGTGATCGACGCGTCCCCGAGCTACCTGCGCCTGAGCGATGGTCGCGTGATGGGATCCGGTGAGCCGGCCGGATCGCGGTCGACCGTCGACGTCGGCGCCGGCAGCGGCGCGGCGAATGCACTCATCGCCGACGTCCCCCTCGTGACCGACGTCGAAGCGACGGTCGGGGGGCCGTCGACGCCAGACCTGCCCGCAGAGGTGCCCGAGGCGCCCGTCATCGACGGGGGCCTCCCGTCGCCCGCGACCCACTAGCCGAGACCGCGACCGCATCGGAACACGAGGAGCCCCATGAACACGAGGGTCAGCCGCAGCGCCCGGCGGCGTACGACCATCGCCGCCGTCGTGATCCTCATCGTGCTGCTGGCCTTCGCCGTGCGCCTCGTCGACATTCAGGTCGTCCGGGCGCAGGAGCACATCGACGACTCGCTGAAGGTCGGGAACTTCGTGGGATCCGACACGCTCTACGGCGTGCGCGGCGAGATCGTCGACGATCAGGGACAGGTGCTCGCGAGCAGCTCGGTGCGCTACACGCTCGCGATCGATCCGAGCCTGGCCGACGACGTGAAGCGCATCGACGAGGCGGGGGATGTGTACGTCGAATCGTGGGGCCGCATCGCCGAGCGCATCGGCGACGTGATCGGGATGTCCGGTTCCGAGGTCGAGCGGATCGCGGCGGACGCCCTCGAGAGCAATCCCGATGCCCAATGGGCACTCGTCGACCGCGGTCTCACGACCGAGCAGTACCGGGCGCTCCTCGAGCTGGATGCGCCGATGATCACGTTCGAGACCGACCGCTCGCGCACCTATCCCAACGGCGCCGTGGCCGGGAACCTCGTCGGCTTCACCCGGACGAGCGACGATACGCCGCTCGCCGGGTACGAATTGCTGGAGAACGCCTGCCTCGAATCGACGGATGGCAAGGTCGAGTACCAGCGCTCCGGAGACGCGGGCGTGCGGATCCCCGGGACGACGACCGAGACGCCCGCGCAGGACGGCGGGACGCTGCAGCTCACGATCGACACGGACCTCAGCTGGTATCTGCAGCAGATGCTGAAGGAAGAGGTCGAGGCCCAGCAGGCGAAGGCCGGATCCATCATGGTCGTCGAGATCGCGACGGGCGAGGTGAAGGCCGCCGTCGACTACCCGACGCTCGACCCGAACGATCCGTCTGCCGTCGACGAGGAGTATCGCGGGGCGAAAGTCTTCACGCGGTCGTTCGAGCCCGGATCCACCTTCAAGGCGATCACCGCGGCCACCGTCCTCGATCAGGGCGCCGCGACGCCGCTCACCGAGATCGTCGCGTCTGGCTACGAGCAGTTCCCGAACGGCGCGGTCGTCGGCGACAGCTTCGACCACCCCACCTACCGGTACACCGTCAACGGAGCGCTCGTCGACTCGTCGAACGTGGCATTGTCGAAGATCGGCACGCTCGTGCCGGACGAGACGCGCCACGACTACCTCGAGCGCTTCGGCGTCGGTACGCCGACGCCGATCGGATTCACGGGGGAGCAGTCGGGCGTCCTGCACCCCGTCGATGAGTGGGACAACCAGAGCCGCTATGCGACGACGTTCGGCCAGGCGTTCACGGTCACGATGCCGCAGGTCGTCAGCGCCTATCAGACCCTCGCCAACGATGGCGTGCGCAAGCCGCTGCACATCGTCGACAACTGCACGGGTGCCGACGGCGAGGTCACGGAGCCCGACCTGCCCGACGACGAACGCGTGGTGAGCGCCGAGGCGGCGCAGCAGACCGTGTCGATCCTCGAGAACGTCGCCAACGAGGGGTCCGTCTCGGAGATGATCCAGGTGCCCGGCTACCGCATCGCCGCGAAGACAGGCACGGCGCAGAAGACGGACGGCAACGGCAGGTACAAGGCGGGCGTGTACTTCACGAGCCTCGTGGGGATCGCTCCCGCAAACGATCCTCAGTACGTCGTCATGGTCAGCCTCGATGAGCCGCGTAGAGTAACGTCGTCTGCGGCCACGGCCCCGGCATTCCAGAAGGCGATGACGCAGGTGCTCAAGACCTACCGTGTGATGCCGTCCGAGGAGCCGTACGAGCCGCTCCCCAAGTTCGCAGAATGACGCGCCCGATGCGCGAAGGATCTCTCACGACATGATCGCTCTCACACTCGCCGAGATCGCCGCCGTCACCGGCGGCGATCTGATCGAGTTCGGTGACGACACACCCGAGACGCTCGTCTCGGGCACGGTCGACACCGATTCCCGCAACATCTCCCAGGGCGGCATCTTCGTCGCGAAGCCCGGTGAGGAGACCGACGGCCACCTGTTCGTCGGTCGCGCTGCCGAGGCCGGTGCGGCTCTCGCGATCGTCGAACACCGAATCGACGCGCCGGTCTCGCAGATCGTCGTCTCGGACGCGGTGGCGGCTCTCGCGGACCTCGCGCGCGAGGTCGTCGCGCGCGTGCGTGCGCGCGGTCTGCTGAAGATCGTGGGGATCACCGGATCCAACGGCAAGACGACCACGAAGAACATGCTGCGCGCCATCCTCGAGGCCGAGGGGGAGACGGTCTCGCCCGTTGCGTCTTTCAACAACTCTGTCGGCGCGCCGCTCACAATGCTGCGCGTGACCGAGAGCACCGAGTTCCTCGTGTGCGAGTTCGGCGCCGATGGAGCGGGGCAGATCGCGCGGCTTGCGGGTCTCGTCACTCCCGATGTCGGCGTCGTGCTCATGGTGGGGATGTCCCACGCGGGTGGCTTCGGCGGCCTCGAGCAGACGGCGATCGCCAAGCGCGAGCTCGTCGAGCAGGTGCGAGCGGGCGGCGTCGCGGTGCTGAACATCGACGATCCGCGCGTGGCGGCGATGGCGCCGACCGCCGAGGAGCGCGGAATCGGGGTTCGCTGGTTCGGCGAGGGCGAGGGCGCCGACGTGCGAGCCCGCGATCTGTCGGTCACGGCGAGCGGCACCGACACGGTCCTGGATGTCGACGGTGAGGTGATCCCGCTGCACGTCCAGGTGCTCGGCGCTCACCACGTCAAGAACGCGCTTGCCGCGCTCACGGCGGCCATCGCACTCGGTGTCGAGCCGCACGCGGCCGTCAAGCAGCTCGCGAAGGTCGAGCTCGCCGAGCGCTGGCGTATGCAGATCCTGGGTTCCGAGCGCGTCACGATCATCAACGACGCCTACAACGCGAGCCCCGACGCCATGCAGGCGGCGCTGCGCACCCTCGCGCAGATCACGGAGCCAGACGAGCGGATGGTCGCGGTGCTCGGAGCGATGAGCGAGCTGGGCGAGCGCGACGTCGAGGAGCACCGCAGCATCGGCCTCCTCGCCGTGCGCCTGCGAATTCCGCGCATCGTGGTCGTCGGAGCCGAGGCGCGGCCTCTCTACCTGTCGGCGATCGCCGAGGGATCATGGAGCGGAGAAGCGGTGTTCTTCGAGACCTCGGATGAGGCGTACGACTATCTGACTGACGAACTGCGCGACGGCGATCGCGTGCTCGTGAAATCATCCAACGCGGCTGGTCTGCGGTTCCTCGGCGATCGTCTGGGAGAATCGTTCTCGTGAGATCACTTCTGGCGGCGGCGGCGATCTCGCTCGCGTTCACACTCCTGCTCACCCCCGTGTTCTTCCGGATGTTCCGCGCATGGGGCTGGGGACAGGTCATCCGCACCGACGGCAAGGGCTTCAACGCACCGAAGCACGAGACGAAGCGCGGCACGCTCACCATGGGCGGCGTCATCTTCATCCTCGGCACGATCGTCGGATACGCGGCAGGCACCTATGCAGGTGGCAATCCGCCGACACTCTCGGGATGGCTCGTCATCTGGGCGATGCTCGGTTTCGGCACCGTGGGCTTCATCGACGACTACATGAAGGTCAAGATGCAGCACTACGCGGGGCTGAGCGGATGGAAGAAGATCGTCGGCCAGATCCTCGTGATGGTGCCGTTCGGCATCGTCGCGCTCAACTTCCCGAACAGCTTCGACCTCACGCCGAGCAGTGGATACATCTCGTTCATCCGCGACATCGACGTTCTGTCGTTCATGGCGCTCGCGCCCGTGCTCGGCTGGTTCCTCTACCTCGCGTGGCTGTCGCTGCTCGGCACAGGATTCAGCAACTCGGTCAACCTCACAGATGGCCTCGACGGGCTGGCCGCCGGCGCGAGCATCTTCGTCGTCGGCGCCTACAGCCTCATCGCCTTCTGGCAGTTCAATCAGGCCTGTGTCTCGAGCGGCACGCTGCCCGACAACCTCTCGGCCTGCTATTCCGTGCGCGACCCGCTCGATCTCGCCATCGTCTCGGCCGCGTTCGTGGGAGCACTCGCTGGATTCCTGTGGTGGAACGCGCCGAAGGCGAAGATCTTCATGGGCGATGTCGGCTCGATGGCGATCGGCGGCGTGATCACCGCGATGGCCGTGCTCACGCGTACCGAGCTGCTTGGCGTGCTCATCGCCGGCCTGTTCGTCATGTCGAGCGGATCCGTGATCCTGCAGCGCCTGTACTTCAAGCTCACGCGAGGCAAGCGACTCTTCCTCATGAGTCCCATCCATCACCATTTCGAGCTGCGTGGATGGCATGAGTCGACGATCGTCGTGCGGTTCTGGATCATCGCGGGCCTGTTCGCCATCACGGGCGTCGGCCTGCTCTACATCGAATGGCTTTCTCGCGTATGACCGTTCTGTCTGATCGTCTCGACACGCTCACGAGCTGGCGCGCCGACTGGACGGGGCTCCGCGTCGCGGTGCTCGGCCTGGGGGCGACGGGTTTCTCGGTCGCCGACACGCTGGCCGAGCTGGGGAGCGATGTGCTCGTCGTGGCCGAGAGCGCACCTGACGAGTACGCGCGCCTCCTGCCCGTGATTGGCGCGCGGCTCGACGAGACGTCGCTCGATGACATCCCCTCCTCGCTCGTCGACTTCGCGCCCGAGGTCGTCGTCGCTTCTCCCGGTTTCCCACCGACCCACCCGGTTATCGAGTGGGTGCGCGCGCAGGGGATCGCGCTCTGGGGCGACATCGAGCTCGCCTGGCGCGTGCGCGACAAGGTCGTGCGCGATGACGGACGTCCCGCCGAGTGGCTGCTCGTCACGGGGACGAATGGGAAGACCACGACGACGAGGCTCGCTGCGACGATGCTCGTCGAGGGCGGTCTGCGAGCCGCTCCCTGCGGCAACATCGGTGTGCCGGTCCTCGACGCGGTACGGGATCCAGCGGGCTTCGACGTTCTCGTCGTCGAACTGTCGAGTCACCAGCTCTGGTACCTCGGTCTCGACGACGGCGTCGGCGCTCTCGTCCCGCACTCGTCTGTGTGCCTGAACCTCGCCGACGACCACCTCGCCTGGCACGGGTCGGCGGCCGCCTACCGCGACGCGAAGGCAATCGTCTACCGTCACACGAAGGTGGCTTGCGTCTACAACAAGGCAGACGAGCAGACGATGCGCATGGTTGAAGAGGCTGAGGTCACCGAGGGCGCGCGCGCGATCGGCTTCGACCTCGGCGTTCCGGGCCCGAGTGATCTCGGCATCGTCGACGGCATCCTCGCCGACCGCGCGTTCGTGGAGAATCGGCGCACCTCGGCGGCCGAGCTCGCCACAGTGGAAGAGCTTCGCGAGCGTGGCCTCGCGATGCCGCACATCGTTGCGAACATCCTCGCCGCCGCTGCTCTCGCACGCGCGGTCGGGATCGAGCCGTCGGCCGTGCGACGCGCGCTCGCGGACTTCGAACTGGATCCGCATCGCATGCAGCTCGTCGCGCACGCCGACGGCGTCGCATGGGTCGACGATTCCAAGGCGACGAATCCGCACGCCGCGATCGCCTCGCTCACGGCCTTCCCGCAGGCCGTGTGGATCGTCGGGGGTCTGTTCAAAGGCATCGACATCGGTGATCTCGTGCGCGAGCGCGGCGGCTCGGTCACGGCGGCGATCGCAATCGGCGTCGACCGGGATCCCGTGCGCGAAGCGTTCGCGCGACACGCGCCCCACGTGCCGCTGTATGAGGTCGACGACGCTCAGACTGAGGGCGTCATGGCGCGTGCGGTCGAGCTGGCTGCGCGGGCCGTAGGGGCGGACGGCGTCGTGCTTCTCGCCCCGGCCGCGGCCTCGTTCGATCAGTTCGCGAGCTATGGCGAACGCGGAGACAGGTTCCAAGACGCGGTGCGAGAGCGGATCGAGAGGGGGAGCTCGGATGACTCAGACGGCTCGGCCCCCGAAGCGGGCTGAACGAGGTCCTCTCGCGGCGCGGATCGCGCTCGGTCGCGGCTTGGCGCCGCTTCCGATCGAGTTCCTCCTGATCGGATCCTCCGCGATCCTCCTGACGGCTTTCGGTGCCGTCATGGTGTTCTCGGCCACGACTGTCGAGTCGATCGCCGAGACCGGCGGTCCGTACAACGACGGCGTCAGCCACCTCATCTATGCCGCCGTCGGCATCCCGCTCATGTTCGTGATGAGCCGATTCTCGGTGCGCTGGCTGCAGCGGATCGCCTGGCCGGTCTTCGTGCTCGGCCTGGTGCTGCAGCTGCTCGTGTTCACTCCGCTCGGATTCGGGTCCGGTGGCAATCGGAACTGGCTGAATCTCGGTGTCGCGACGATGCAGCCGTCCGAGTTCCTCAAGCTCGCGCTCGTGCTGTGGATCTCGTTCATCCTGTACCGCAAGCGCGACCGGCTCACGAGCTTCTGGCAGTTCGCGATCCCGGTCCTCCCGGGCGCGGCGTTCGCGCTGGCTACGGTCCTCGGGGGTGACGACCTCGGCACGGCGACGATCATGGCGATGCTCGCCCTCGGTGCGCTGTTCTTCGCGGGGGTGCGCCTGCGCTTCCTCGTGCCGATCGTGCTCGCTGGGTCCGCGGCCGTCGCGATCCTCGCGATCACGAGCCCGAACCGCATGACGCGCATCCTGTCGGTGTTCGATCCCGACTGTGACCCGCTGAGGGAGTGCTACCAGCCGTATCACGGCCTCTGGGGTCTCGCCGGCGGGGGGATCCTCGGACGGGGGCTCGGCAACTCGCGCGAGAAGTACAACTGGCTTCCCGCCGCGGCGGACGACTACATCTTTGCGATCGTCGGGGAGGAACTCGGCCTCGTCGGCTGCCTCGTCCTGTTCGCGCTTCTCGCTGTGCTTGCGGTCGGCATCTTCCGCATCGTGCGTCGCACCGATGACCTTTTCGTCCGCGCGACCGCGGGTGGGATCGGCGTGTGGATCATCGGACAGGCGCTCGTCAACATCGGCGTCGTCATCCGCGTCCTGCCCGCGCTCGGTGTGCCTCTGCCGTTCCTCTCGGCGGGCGGTTCCTCGCTGCTCGCGGTGCTCCTCGCGTGCGGCGTGCTCCTCGCGCTGGCGCGCACGCTTCCCGACGGGAGTGCGCCTGTCGGGGCCGTTCCCGCAGCTCGCAGGTCGTAAGATCGTCCGGTGACGACGTACCTGCTCGCCGGCGGAGGAACCGCCGGACACGTGAACCCGATGCTCGCGGTCGCCGATGGCCTGCGGGCACGCCGTCCCGACGACGAGATCCTCATCCTCGGCACGGCGGAGGGCCTCGAATCGCGTCTCGTTCCCGAGCGCGGCTACGAGCTGCTGATCGTGCCGAAGGTGCCGTTCCCTCGCCGTCCCAACGGAGACGCACTCCGCTTTCCGGTGCGATTCTCGCGAGCGGTGAAGACCGTGCGCGGCTACCTGCGCGATCGCGGTGTCGACGTGGTGCTCGGCGTCGGAGGCTATGCGGCGGCACCCGCCTACGTCGCGGCGCGTCGCGAGCGGATCCCGACCGTCGTGCACGAGGCGAACGCGCGCCCCGGGCTCGCGAACGTCCTCGGCGCACGGGGCGCGGCCGCGGTCGGCGTCGCGTTCGAGGGGACACCGCTCAAGGGCGGTGAGGTCGTCGGCATGCCCCTCCGCCCTGAGATCGTCTCGCTCGACCGCGCCGCGACGAGGGACGAGGCGGCCCGCGCGTTTGGTCTCGACCCGGCGCGCCCCGTGCTGCTCGTATTCGGCGGCTCGCTCGGCGCGCGGCGGCTGAACTCGACGCTCGCCGAATCGTGGCGTGACATCTGCGCCTCCGGTTGGCAGATCCTTCACATCACGGGGGAGAAGAACGCCGTCGATGCGTCGGACGAGCCGGGGTACCAGGTTCGCCCGTACGTCGATCGAATGGACCTCGCTTTCGCCCTCGCCGACGTGATCGTCGCGCGCTCGGGCGCTTCGACCGTGTCTGAGGTCTCGGCGCTCGGGATCCCTGCCATCTATGTGCCGTATCCGGTCGGCAACGGCGAGCAGCGGCTCAACGCGGCCTCGGCCGTGCGCCGCGGTGCGGCGCGCCTCGTGGAGGATGCCGCGTTCACCCCCGAATGGGTGCGTCGCGAGCTCGTGCCGCTCCTCTCCGACCCCGAGCAGCTTGCCGCGGCTGCGGCAGCCGCGGAGGGCGAGGGGACGCGCTTCGGCACCGAGAACGTCATCGCTCACCTTGACCGCGCCCGCGACGCTCACCCGGAGGACCGCTCATGATCGCTCCCGACCTCACGGTTCCGATCCCCGACGACATTCGATCGGTGCACTTCATCGGCATCGGCGGATCCGGCATCTCGGGGCTTGCGCGCATGTTCCTGCAGGCGGGCGTGCCTGTCTCAGGATCCGACCGCGCGGAGAGCCAGAACACGCGCGACCTCGCCGAACTCGGAGCGCGGGTGCACATCGGGCATGACGCGGCCAATCTCGGTGATGTGGATGCCGTCGTCTACACGGGCGCGATCTGGCCCGAGAACCCGGAGTATCTCGCGGCCAAGGAGCGGGGCATTCCCGTGCTGCATCGCTCGCAGGCGCTGAAGCACCTCATCGGGGGCCGACGCCTCGTGTCGGTTGCGGGTGCGCACGGCAAGACCACGTCGACGGGCATGATCGTCACGGGCCTTGCGGAGCTGGGGGGCGACCCGAGCTTCGTCAACGGCGGCGTCATCCAGCAGTTCGGCGCGTCGAGCCGTGCCGGCGGGGACGATCTCTTCGTCATCGAGGCGGACGAGTCGGACGGTACCTTCCTCCTCTATGACACGGCGATCGCGCTCATCACGAACGTCGATGCGGATCACCTCGATCACTACGGCTCGTATGAGGCATTCGATGACGCGTTCGTCCGGTTCGCCGAGGCGGCGAGCGAGGCCGTGGTGATCTCGGCGGATGACGAGGGCGCCCGCCGCGTCGGCGCACGTCTCGCGCACCCGCACGTCGTCACGTTCGGCGAGTCTGCGGGTGCGGACCTGCGCGTCGTCGACATCGACACCGAGGGGCCCGTGTCCTTCGCGCTCGAACGGGACGGGGAACGGGCAGAGGTGCGCCTCTCGGTGCCTGGACGCCACAATGCGATCAATGCGGGCGGCGCCGTCGCGGTTCTCGTCGCCCTCGGTCACGAACTCGCAGACGCCGCGCGGGCGATCGAGGCGTTCGGTGGCACCGTACGGCGATTCGAACTGCACGGTACGGCCCGCGGCGTCCGCGTGTATGACGACTACGCGCACCATCCGACCGAGGTCGCGGCGGCGCTGTCCGGTGCCCGATCGGTCATCGGCCAGGGGCGGATCATTGCGCTCCACCAGCCCCACACCTATTCGCGGACCCAGCTCATGGCGGGTGAATTCGCGAACGTTCTCGAGGAATACGCCGACCATTCGGTCGTGCTCGACGTCTATGGTGCCCGCGAGGACCCGATCCCCGGGGTCACGGGGCGCCTCGTCGAGGAGGGATTCGCGGATCCTTCGGCCGTGACGTATGCGCCCGACTGGCAGCAGGCCGCTTCCTGCGCTGCGGGGGTCGCGCGCGACGGCGACATCATCATCACCCTCGGCTGCGGCGACGTGCACCGGATCATTCCCCAGGTGCTCGAGGCGCTGGGCCGCGAGGAGTGACGGGCGCGTGAAGCGTCCCGGACCGCTGCCGCCGCCAGCGCGGCGCCCTCGGCCGGAGGAACCGGTCGAGGAGGAGGGCGACGCGTTCGCCGAGCCGGAGCGCGGCAGACTCGCGTCGATCCTGCCGTTCGCCCGTCGGCGCGGACCGGCGGGATCGGAGGAAGCCGTCGACGAAGGTGATGCGCCCTTCGAACGGAGAGAAGAATCCGACGCGTCAAAGGGGCCGTTCGGTGTGTGGCGTGCGGAGCGCCGACGCCGGAAGGCAGAGCGTGCCGAGGTCCGTCGATTCACGGCTCGTGCGAGACGGCGCCGGATCATCTGGCTGAGTTCCCTCGGCGTCCTCGCCCTGCTCGTCGCGGGCACGGTCGGCGCCGCGTACAGCCCGCTCTTCGCGGTCGAACGCATCACCGTCCGCGGCGTATCGGCGCTCGACTCCGAGGCGGTCGCCGATGCGCTCGAGGGGCAGCTGGGGCGCCCGTATCCGCTCGTCGATCACGATGAGATCCGGTCGGCGCTCATCGGCTTTCCCGTTGTCGAGACGTACTCGGTCGAGTCGCGCCCGCCCCACGATCTCGTCGTGCGGATCGTGGAGCGCACACCGGTGGCTGTCGTCGACACCGATGCGGGGTTCACGACCGTCGACGCGGCGGGGGTCGCGCTGCGAACGACAGAGCAGCAGCCCGACGGCCTGCCGATCGCCGAAGTCGAAGGCGGGCTCGCTTCGGAGGCATTCGGGGCGGCGGGACAGGTGCTCCGGTCGCTCCCGGCCGATCTCGCGGAGCGGGTGACGGCTGTGCGCGCGACCTCTCCCGAGGACGTCTCATTCGATCTGCCGGACGGCGGCGGGGTGACGATCGAATGGGGGAGCGCCGAGGCGACGGCGGAGAAGATCGACACTCTCAGGGCCGGATTCCTGGCCGCCCCTCCCGAGACGGTTTCGACCTACGACGTGTCGTCGGCCGGCGTTCTCGTCGTGGACTGACGCGAGTTTTCTTGACACGCCTCGGCGCGTTGCCGCAGTGTGCGCACCTCGCCCCGTACCGTCGAGGGCGAGCAGAATACATGCCGGTGAATACTTTAACCCTCTCATTAAGGTTGAAGGTTTGAGGTTCCCGGTGGCAGCCCAGGTTCCGTCGATGGAGGCAGCATGAGCCAGAACCAAAACTACCTCGCCGTCATCAAGGTGGTCGGCGTCGGCGGTGGCGGCGTCAACGCCGTCAACCGAATGATCGAGCTCGGGCTGCGTGGCGTCGAGTTCATCGCGATCAACACTGACGCGCAGGCACTCCTCATGAGCGACGCCGACATCAAGCTCGATGTGGGGCGCGACCTCACGCGAGGCCTCGGTGCGGGAGCCGACCCCGAGGTCGGGCGTCGCGCCGCGGAGGATCACCAGGAAGAGATCGAACAGGCCCTCGCGGGTGCTGACATGGTCTTCGTGACCGCTGGTGAGGGCGGTGGCACGGGAACGGGTGGTGCGCCCGTCGTCGCCCGCATCGCGAAGTCGATCGGGGCGCTCACGATCGGCGTCGTGACGAAGCCGTTCTCGTTCGAGGGCCGTCGCCGCCAGCAGCAGGCCGAGCAGGGCGTCTCCGTCCTGAAGGAAGAGGTCGACACGCTCATCGTCGTGCCGAACGACCGTCTGCTCGAGATCAGCGACCGCGGGATCTCGATGGTCGAGGCCTTCGCCACGGCTGATCAGGTTCTGCTTGCCGGTGTGCAGGGCATCACCGATCTCATCACGACGCCGGGTCTCATCAACCTCGACTTCGCAGACGTCAAGAGCGTCATGCAGGGTGCAGGGTCGGCCCTCATGGGGATCGGATCCGCCCGCGGTGCGGATCGGGCGATCAAGGCTGCCGAGCTGGCCGTCGAATCGCCGCTGCTCGAGGCTTCGATCGAGGGCGCGCACGGCGTGCTGCTGTCGATCCAGGGCGGGTCGAACCTCGGCATCTTCGAGATCAACGACGCGGCGCGCCTTGTGCAGGAGGCCGCGCACCCCGAGGCGAACATCATCTTCGGAACCGTCATCGACGACACGCTCGGCGACGAGGTGCGCGTGACGGTCGTCGCCGCAGGCTTCGATGGAGGGGAACCGCAGCCGCGGGTCGATGTTCCGGCATTCGGCGGACGCGGCGAAGAGCCGTCGCGGCCGACCCTGCCGGGCGATGCCCGAACGTCGGTCACGGTTGCCGCATCCGAGAAGTCGGAGGACGCCGCTACGAGCGAGGAGCGCGAGACCACGGCGGCCGAGCCCGCCGTTCCTTCCGTCCCCGCGACTCCCGCACTCAGCGAGTCGAGCGGTTTCGACGACGATGACATCGACATCCCCGAATTCCTGAAGTGACGACGCTCGCCTCCCGCCTGGCCGAGGTCGACGGATCCATCGCCGAAGCGGCGAGGTCCGCCGGCCGCGATCCGGGGGAGATCGCACGCATCGTCGTGACGAAATTCCACCCCGCCGCGCTCGTGCGCCAGCTGCACGATCTCGGTGTGCGCGACATCGCAGAGAATCGTCAGCAGGAGCTGACGGCCAAGCGGGATGAGCTCGTCGATCTCGGCGATATGCGTTGGCACTTCGTCGGGCAGATTCAGTCGAAGAAGGCCCGGGCCGTGCGCCGAGCCGCGTCGGTCGTCCATTCGGTCGACCGCGAGAAGATCGTGCACGCTCTCGAAGATCCGGCGGCAGACCCGATCGACGTCCTCGTGCAGGTTAACCTCACGGACGATCCGCAGCGCGGGGGTGTTGCGCCGGAGCATGCCTCACGCCTCGCTGAGACGATCGCCGCCGCCGATTCCCTGCGCTTGCGGGGTGTGATGGCGGTCGCTCCGCTCGACGAGCGGCCTGCTGCGGCGTTCGAGCGCCTGGCGCACTGCGCCGAAAACGTGCGCGCCGTAGACGCGGGGGCGACGTGGATCTCGGCCGGCATGTCGCAGGACTTCGTCGAGGCGATCGCGTGCGGCGCGACACACCTCCGGATCGGCACGGCAATCACCGGTCCGAGGCCCCCGCAGGATTAGCCTGCAGACAAGACGAGCATCAACCGGAGGACGCCATGGCGAACGCGCTCAAGAAGACGATGGTCTACCTCGGCCTCGCCGACGAAGAGGAATACGTCGAAGAGGAGGCCGCGCAGGCTCCCGCCCGCACCCCTCAGCGTGAGGAGAAGCATGACGACGAGAAGCCGGCTCCCGTGACCCCCCTGCGTCGCCCCGCCGTTGTGCGGCAGCCCGCGGCTGACACGGTCAACGAGATCGTGACTGTGCACCCGAAGCAGTATCGCGACGCGCAGACGATCGCGGAGCAGTTCCGCGACGGCCTGCCGGTCATCATCAACGTCTCGCAGATGTCCGACGCAGACGCGCGTCGCCTCATCGACTTCGCGAGTGGTCTTTCCCTGGGGCTGTATGGGCGCATCGAGCGCGTCACGAGCAAAGTCTTCTTGCTCAGCCCTGAGAACATCGCCGTCTCGGGTGACGGGGGCATCGCCCCCGCTGAGGCCGGGGCATTCGACAGCTGACCTTGCGGGATTCGCTCGTCGGGCCCGGTGCGCCGTTCGGCGTCACCGGGCCCTCTCGCGTAGGCTGACTTCTCGTGGCTGTCATCGGATTCGTCGCGTCGGTTCTGCACCTTCTGCTCTCGCTGTACGTGCTGGTGCTCTTTGCGCGTCTCATTCTCGAGTACATCCCGATGTTCAATCGGGAATGGCGGCCCCGCGGCGGAATGCTCGTCGTCTGCGAGATCGTCTACACGGTCACGGACCCGCCGATCCGTTTCTTTCGGAAGCACATCCCGCCGTTGCGTATCGGCCCGGTCGCGATCGATCTGGGATTCGCGATCACGATGCTGCTCTGCTTCATCGCCATGTCGATTCTCCGAGTCATCGCCATCGCCAACTGAACTATCATGATGTCCACCATCGAAAGAGGGGCCACAACATGTCACTGACGCCGGAAGACGTCGTCACCAAGCAGTTCCAGCACGTCCGTTTCAAGGAGGGCTTCGACCCCGATGAGGTCGACGACTTCCTGGACGAGATCGTCGTCGAGTGGCGGAAGACGATCGAGGAGAACGAGCAGCTGAAGGCGCGTGTCGCCGAGCTCGAGGCGGGTGGCGCTGAGGCCCCCGCCCCCGCCGCCGAAACTCCCGTGACCGAGGTTCCCTCGAAGGACTCCGCTCCCGCCGACGAGACGGCAGAGCCGGCTGCGCCAGCCGAGGCAGGAGTGACGTCGACGGCGTCGAGTGCGGCAGGCATCATCGCCCGCGCGGAGCGTCTGCACGACGAGCACGTCGCCGAGGGGGAGGCGAAGTCCAAGAAGCTCGTCGAAGAGGCCGAGATGAAGGCTGCCGGCATCGTGTCGGCCGCTGAGGCAAAGCAGCGCGAGATCTCGCAGAAGCTCGACACCGAGCGGAAGAGCCTCGAAGGTCGCATCACCGAGCTTCGTCAGTTCGAGCGCGACTACCGCCAGCAGCTGCGCGGCTACTTCGAGCAGAAGCTCGCCGACCTCGACGCGCCCGAGTCGGGCACGGGCAGCGCGCCCGTCTCGACCGTCGGGCTCTGAGCTCGCGGCACGCGTGAAGGGACGCTCCCCCCTCTCTGCGCCGGCGGCCGGTATCACGATCGCGGTCCTCGCGATCGTGGTGCTGGCCGCCGACCAGTTGAGCAAGCAGCTTGCGCTGGCGAACCTCGATGAAGGCGTGGCTGTTCCGGCCATCGGCGAGGCGCTGCAGTGGCTGCTCGTTTTCAACCCCGGCGCCGCCTTCTCGATGGGAGAGGGCGTCACATGGATCTTCACGATCGCTCTCGCTCTCGTCGCGGGCGCAATCGTCTTCCTCGCGATCACGCGCGTGCGCTCCCGGATCTGGGCACTCGTGCTGGGTCTGCTGCTGGGCGGCGTCCTCGGCAACCTCACGGATCGACTCGTGCGTGAGCCGGGCTTTGCCGTCGGCCACGTGGTCGACTTCATCCTCACGCCGTGGATGTGGTTCTGGACGACGCCGGCGATCTACAACGTGGCCGATGTGTTCATCGTGGGCGGCATGATCTCGGTCGCCCTTCTCGTGCTCGTGGGCATCAACTTCGATGGCACGCGCGGGGAACGCCCGGCAGCCGAGGCCGAGACCGGCGGTGCGGATGACTGAGTCGCGTCGTCTCCTCGTTCCCGACGGGCTCGAGGGCGTGCGCGTGGACGCGGCCCTCGCGAAGATGCTCGGATTCTCGCGTACCTTCGCCGCCGAGGTCGCGACCGAGGGGGGCGTCGAGCTCGACGGGCGCCGTGTCGGAAAGTCCGATCGCGTGACCGGCGGAGCGTGGCTCGACGTCGCGTGGACCCCGAAAGAGGAGCCGTCCGTCATTCCTGTCGACGTGCCTGAGCTCGGCATCGTGTTCCAGGATGACCACCTCGTCGTGGTGGACAAGCCGACGGGTGTCGCCGCCCACCCCTCCGTCGGGTGGGAGGGGCCGACGGTGCTCGGCGCGCTGGCCGCAGCCGGCATCCGCGTCGCAACGACGGGCGCCGCAGAGCGCCAGGGCATCGTGCACCGCCTCGATGTCGGGACGAGCGGCCTCATGGTCGTCGCGAAGTCCGAACACGCCTACACGCTGCTGAAGCGCGCGTTCAAGGAGCGCACGGTCGACAAGATCTATCACGCGGTCGTGCAGGGTCATCCGGATCCGCTGACGGGGACGATCGACGCCCCCATCGGCCGTCATCCGAACCACTCCTGGAAGTTCGCCGTCACACCCGATGGCAAGGACTCGATCACGCACTACGAGACGCTCGAGGCGTTCCCAAGAGCCTCCCTGCTCGACGTGCACCTCGAGACGGGCCGCACCCACCAGATCCGCGTGCACATGGCCGCGCACCGCCATCCGTGCGTGGGCGACCCGCTGTACGGATCCGATCCGACCCTCGCCGAGCGCCTGGGCCTCACACGCCAGTGGCTGCACGCGCACGAGCTTGCGTTCGATCACCCCGCGACGGGGGAGCGAGTGTCGTTCCGCTCGGAGTATCCGGCCGATCTCGAGCGCGCGCTCGAGCTGCTGCGAGACGGTTTGCTGTAGCGGGGGCGGTGCCGAGATTCTGACTTCGCGCCGAGGTGCTGACGTTTCGGGCGGCCCCGTCAGCACGTCGGCGTTTTCTCAGCACCTCGGCGCGCGGCGCCCCCCCCCTCGCGCCGAGGGTGCCGGCGCGGCAGGATGACCGTATGGCGATCGACGTGCGGCCGGCGACCGACTTCGCGAGCGTGCGTGCGCTCATCGGGCCGAAGCGCGCCGACGCGAGCGTGTGCTGGTGCCTGAGTCACCGCTTGCCCGCCAAGGAGAACCGCGCCCTCATGGGGGCCGCCCGCGGCGAGTACGTGCGCGGCATGTGCGAGTCGGACAGGCCGCCGGGCGTGCTCGCCTATGACGGCGATGAGCCGGTCGGATGGGCGGGCGTCGCGCCGCGATCCGAAACGCAGTTCGCGCGCAGCCGGAGGATCCCGCACGTCGACGACCTCCCGGTCTGGTCGATATGGTGCTTCCGCGTGCGGCCGGGGCATCGCAAGACGGGGATCCTGGACCCCCTGCTCGCGGGCGCGGTCGAGTTCGCGCGCGAGCGCGGCGCCCCGGCGGTCGAGGGGTATCCCGTCGATAACCGCGGCGAGAAGGTCGACCTGACGATGGGCTTCGTCGGCTTCCGCGCGACGTTCGAGCGCGCGGGCTTCGCGTGGGCCGCCGACACTGAGTCCGTTGCGGGCGGCTTCCCGCGCATCCTCATGCGCCTTCCGCTTGCGTGAAGCTCGGCAATCTCGGCGCGTCCCGAAGAATCCGTGAACCTGATCCGGTCTCACGTGCAACACCGGGGATGAGTACAGACAGCGCGGACATCGCCGCGTCGGTCGACGCCCCGGATCGCGGGCGCGCACCGGGCGATCGAATGCCTTCGCCGGGATTCTGAGATGCCGCCGAGATGCTGACGGATCTGTCGATTCCGTCAGCATCTCGGGCGATCGTCAGAATCTTGGCGACCGCTTCGACTGCGGCGTCGGGACGGCACCCGCGCAGCGGCGACGTCGTGCTCGAGTGTCGGTGGTCGAATCTAGACTGGAACGCATGGCATCCGACTCCTTCGTGCACCTCCACGTCCACAGCGAGTACTCGATGTTGGACGGTGCGGCGAAGCTCAACGACATGACGAAGGCTGCGGCCGAGATGCAGATGCCGGCCATCGCGGTCACCGACCACGGCAACAACTACGCGTCGTTCGAGTTCTACAAGGCCGCGAAGGCGCAGGGCGTGAAGCCGATCGTCGGGCTCGAGGCGTATGTCACGCCGGGCACGCACCGCTCTGACCGGACCCGCGTGGCGTGGGGAACGTCCGAGCAGAAGAGCGACGATGTGTCGGGTTCGGGCGCGTACACCCACATGACGATGTGGGCCGAGAACACCTCCGGGATGCACAACCTGTTTCGGCTCAGCTCGCTCGCCAGCATGGAGGGCTACTACTTCAAGCCGCGCATGGACCGCGAGCTGCTCCAGACCTACGCGAAGGGGATCATCGCGACGACGGGGTGCCCCTCGGGCGAGATCCAGACGCGCCTGCGCCTGGGCCAGTACGACGCCGCCCGGGAGGCGGCAGCTGAATTCCAGGACATCTTCGGCAAGGACAACTACTTCTGCGAGCTGATGGACCACGGGCTCGACATCGAGCGGCGGGTACGCGAGGACCTCATCAAGATCGCGCGGGATCTTCAGATCCCGCTTGTCGCGACGAACGACTCGCACTACACGCATCAGCACGATGCGAACGCGCACGAGGCGCTCCTGTGCGTGCAGTCGGGCTCGACCATGGACGACCCGAACCGGTTCAAGTTCAACGGCGACGGGTACTACATCAAGTCGGCAGCGGAGATGCGTCAGCTGTTCCGCGACCTCCCTGATGCCTGCGACAACACGCTCCTCATCGCCGAGCGCTGCGAGATCGAGTTCGACACCGATGCCAACTACATGCCGCGGTTCCCCGTGCCGGAAGGCGAGACGGAGGAGAGCTGGTTCGTGAAGGAGGTCGAGAAGGGCCTCCACTACCGGTACCCGAACGGCATCCCCGACGACGTCCGCAGGCGGGCCGAGTACGAGATCGGGATCATCACGCAGATGAAGTTCCCGGGCTACTTCCTCGTCGTCGCCGACTTCATCAACTGGTCGAAGGACAACGGGATCCGTGTGGGGCCGGGGCGCGGATCCGGCGCGGGATCCATGGTCGCGTACGCGATGCGCATCACCGATCTCGACCCGATCGAGCACGGCCTCATCTTCGAGCGCTTCCTCAACCCCGACCGCGTTTCGATGCCCGACTTCGACGTCGACTTCGACGACCGCCGTCGCGGCGAGGTCATCGACTACGTGACCGAGAAGTACGGCGACGAGCGCGTCGCGATGATCGTCACCTACGGCACGATCAAGTCGAAGCAGGCGCTGAAGGACGCCTCGCGCGTGCTCGGACATCCGTTCAGCATGGGCGAGCGACTCACGAAGGCGATGCCGCCGCCCGTGATGGCGAAGGACATGCCGCTCGACGGCATGTTCGATCGCGACCACCCGCGCTACAAGGAGGCGAGCGAGTTCCGCTCCGTCATCGAGACGGATCCCGAGGCGCGTACCGTCTACGACCGCGCGGTGGGCCTCGAGGGGCTGAAGCGCCAGTGGGGCGTGCACGCCGCCGGCGTCATCATGTCGTCGGATCCGCTCATCGACATCATCCCGATCATGCGGCGCGATCAGGACGGCCAGATCGTCACCCAGTTCGACTACCCCGCGTGCGAGTCTCTGGGCCTCATCAAGATGGACTTCCTCGGGCTGAGGAATCTCACGATCATCTCCGACGCGCTCGACAACGTCCGCACCAACCGCGGCGAGGAGATCGATCTCGAGACGCTCGCGCTCGACGACCGCAAGGCGTACGAACTGCTTGCGCGTGGCGACACCCTTGGCGTCTTCCAGCTCGACGGCGGCCCCATGCGCTCCCTGCTGCGCCTCATGAAGCCCGACAACTTCGAGGACATTTCGGCCGTCATCGCCCTCTACCGGCCGGGGCCGATGGGTGCGAACTCCCACACGAACTACGCGCTCCGTAAGAACGGCGAGCAGAAGATCACGCCGATTCATCCGGAGCTCGAGGAGCCGCTGAGAGACATCCTCGACACGACATACGGCCTCATCATCTACCAGGAGCAGGTGATGGCCATCGCCCAGAAGGTCGCCGGCTTCTCGCTCGGACAGGCCGACATCCTCCGTCGTGCGATGGGCAAGAAGAAGAAATCGGAGCTCGACAAGCAGTACGTCGGCTTCGCCGGCGGGATGAAGGAACGCGGATACTCCGATGCGGCGATCAAAGCCCTCTGGGACATCCTTCTGCCCTTCTCCGACTATGCCTTCAACAAGGCGCACTCGGCCGCCTACGGCGTGGTTTCCTACTGGACGGCCTACCTCAAGGCGCACTATCCCGCCGAGTACATGGCGGCGCTGCTCACGTCCGTCGGCGACTCGCGCGACAAGCTCGCGCTGTACCTCAACGAGTGCCGCCGAATGGGCATTCAGGTGCTGCCGCCCGATGTCAGCGAGTCGATCGAGTTCTTCGCCGCCGTCGGCGACGACATCCGCTTCGGCCTCGGGGCGGTCCGCAACGTCGGGCACAACGTGGTCGAGGGCATCATCGTCGCGCGCGAGGAGGGGCCCTACACGGGATTCCACGACTTCCTCGACCGTGTTCCGTCCCAGGTGACGAACAAGCGTGCCATCGAATCCCTCATCAAGGCGGGCGCCTTCGACACGATGGGGTCGACGCGGCGTGCGCTCGCCGAGATCCACGAGGATGCGGTCGAGCAGGCCGTCCTCGACAAGCGTCGCGAGGCGAACGGAGAGGTCGGCTTCGACTTCGACAGCCTCTGGGACGAGCCCGAGTCGGTGCAGAAGGTGCCCGAGCGGCCCGAGTGGACGAAGAAGGACAAGCTCGCGTTCGAACGGGACATGCTGGGCCTGTACGTCTCGGATCACCCACTTGCCGGTCTCGAGGTGCCACTGGCGAAGCACCGCTCGATGACGATCAACGATCTCGTCAACTCCGAGGATCTCGAGGACGGCGACCAGGTCACGATCGCGGGCCTTGTCACGACGGCTCAGCATCGTGTCGCGAAGTCGAGCGGCAATCCCTACGGGATGGTCACGATCGAGGACTTCGAGGCCGAGGTCACCGTCATGTTCATGGGGAAGACCTACACCGAGTTCCAGCCGATCCTCACCCAGGACTCGATCCTCGTGGTGCGTGGTCGCGTGTCCCGTCGCGACGATGGACTCAATCTGCATGCTCAGGCAGCGTTCGCGCCGGACATCGCCCAGGCCGATGCCTCTGGGCCGATCACGCTTCTGATGCCCGAGCAGCGTGCAACCGAACGCGTCGTCGGAGATCTCGCGGAGGTGCTGCATCGGCATGCGGGGGACACCGAGGTGCATCTGAAAATGCATCGCGGACGAGCCGCGAAGGTGTTCGAGGTGCCGATCCCGGTGAGGGTCTCGGCGGAGCTCTTCGGAGACCTGAAAGCGCTCCTCGGACCGCAGTGCCTCGGATGAGGCGCTCGGCTGCACACGCGTAGGATCGTGGGAGCGCGGGTGTCGCCGCGCACGAGGGAGAGGACGTCCGCTGTGAGCGACCAGAACGCGCCGTATCCGTGGCCGCAGGGCCACGCCGCACCCGAAGCCTCGCCCGTCGCGGGGACGCCGACTCGCTTCGTCGACCAGGCCCTGTCTGAGCCACCTACGACCGATGAGCCCGTCCGGGGTCAGCGCGGCCTCGGCCCGTTCACGTTGCGCGAGTGGTTCGTCATCGCGCTCGGCACTGCGCTCGTCGTCCTGTCGTTCTTCTCGCTCTTCTCGGGCGCCATCGGCGGCGGTTACGCACCCGTGTGGTCCTTCGGTATCGCGTGGATCGGCGCCGTGGGGCTTCCCCTCGCCGCGGTCGTGCTCATCGTGCTGCGCCGCATGCTGCCGCGCTTCCGCAACGTCGGAGGTCTCAGCATTGACCAGGCCGCGTCGGTCGCCTTCTCGGTCGCTGCCTTCGTCTGGCTCGACATCGGCATCATCCTGACCCAGATGTCTGCCGGCATCGGTGAGATCGTCTCGCAGTTCGCAGGCGGGCTCCCGTTCAACGTCGGCAGCGTGTTCGGTGTGGGGGCGATCGTGTGGATCTCGTTCGTCGTGGCTCTCGCCGGGGTCTTCTTCACGGTGTTCGCGAGGTTCGTGCCGCCGTTCGCGGAGGACTTCGTTGGCCGCGAGGAGGTACCGGCGCACGCGACCGCGCGCCCCGTGCGTCCGATCCTGGCGACGCCGCGCCCGCAGCCGGCACAGGCGAGCTGGCCGGCCGCCGCACCCGGGATGGCCGACGGGTCGCTGTACTCGCAGCAGCCCGGCGACGGCGCACCGCACGCGTGGCAGCAGGCACCCGGGGCATACGGTGTGCCGCGCCCGCACGCGCACGAGCCGTCCGGCCAGCACACGGGAGCTTCGTTCTCGGCGCAGGATCCCTTCGGACAGCAGCCATCCCCGGCCCAGGAACCGTTCGCGGCGTCGGCCCCGGAGGTGCGTCCGAGCGAGCAGCGCACCGACACAGTCGGTGCGACCCCAGCAGTCCAAGAGCCCGCGGGTACGCAGGAGGATGGTGCCGCGGCGCCCTCGCCCGAGCCGGAGCAGACGGCGAGGCCCGCCGAGCAGGGCCCCGGCGACGCCGCGGGCGGTGTCGACCAGATCGCGCCCGAGACGACGTCGATCGCGAGCGTCGACCCGATGACGGACGCACCGCGCGATGAGGCCCCGCAGCCGGAGCCTGTCCCCGCCCCGCAGCCGTTCTGGGCCCTCGCACCCGTCGAGCGCGATGTGCACGATTTCGAGGGACGCCCGATCTTCCGGATCGGACCGACGGCGTGGGCCCTCGTGCTGGAGGATCGCAGCTCCTACTTCGTCATGCGACATGACGATGGCCGCATCGGATACCTGCACGACACAACCGGCGTCACGCGCGGCTGACGCCGCCCCTGCACATCCCTGAGAAGGACTCCTCATGCGCACGATCGACCTGCGAGGTCAGACACTGACGCCCGCCGAACTGCTCGCCGCCGTTCCGCGGGCGAATGAGGCACTCGCCGCTGCTCACGAAGCGGCCGCCGGAATCGTGGCGGCCGTGCGCGATGAGGGCGAGCCCGCGCTGCGCGCCCAGGCCGCCCGCTTCGACGGCGTCGAGGAACACGCGATCCGTGTGCCGCAAGCGCACATCGACGAGGCCCTCGGCGGCCTTGACGCGGAGGTTCGTGCCGCGCTCGATGAGTCGATCGCGCGCGTGCGGGAGGGATCCGCGGCGCAGGTTCCGGCACCCCGCACGACCGACATCGCTCCCGGCGCCCGCGTCTCTCAGCGGTGGCAGCCGGTCGCCCGCGCCGGGGTCTACGTGCCGGGTGGCAAGGCCGTCTACCCGTCGAGCGTCGTCATGAACGTCGTCCCCGCCCAGACCGCCGGTGTCGGCAGCATCGCGCTCGCCTCGCCTCCGCAGCGTGCGCACGGCGGGCGCGTGCACCCGACGATCCTCGCGGTCGCCGGGCTGCTCGGCATCGACGAGGTCTACGCGATCGGCGGAGCGGGGGCGATCGGCGCCTTCGCACACGGTGTCCCGGGGCTGGGGCTCGCGGCCGTCGACGTCGTCACGGGGCCCGGCAACAACTTCGTGGCGGCGGCGAAGCGCATCGTCTCGGCGACGGTTGGCACCGACGCCGAGGCGGGAGCAACGGAGATCCTCATCGCGGCCGACGACACCGCCGACGCCCGGCTTATCGCGTACGACCTCGTCAGCCAGGCCGAACACGACGAACAGGCGGCGTCCGTGCTCGTGACAACGTCGCCGGAGCTCGCCCGTGACGTACAGCAGCGGCTCGAGACGATCGCGCCGGCGACGCGCCACTCCGACCGGGTCCAGACGGCGCTCGACGGCCCCCAATCGGCGATCGTGCTCGTCGACGATGCGGAGACGATGGAGCGATTCAGCAACGCCTACGGGCCCGAGCACCTCGAGCTTCACGTTGCGGATGCTCGGGCGGCGGCCGCACGGTATACGAACGCAGGCGCGCTGTTCGTCGGCTCCGCCACACCGGTCAGCCTCGGCGACTACCTGGCCGGCAGCAATCACGTGCTCCCGACGGGCGGACAGTCGCGGTACGGCTCGGGTCTGGGCGCTTACACCTTCCTGCGGCCTCAGCAGGTCGTCGAATACGATCGCGCCGCCCTCGAATCGGTCACCGATCGGGTCGTCGCTCTCGCGAATGCCGAGGCCCTGCCGGCGCACGGTGAGGCCGTTGCGGCGCGCTTCTCGTGACGCGGTCCGAAGCAGCGGCGCGGTAGGCTGACGAGGCTATGCACTGCCCTTTCTGCCGCCATCCCGACTCCCGCGTCATCGACTCGCGCACCACCGACGACGGCCTCGCCATCCGGCGGCGACGGCAGTGCCCCGAGTGCGGCGGAAGGTTCTCGACTGTCGAGACGGCGAGCCTCAGCGTTGTGAAGCGCTCCGGCGCGGTCGAGCCCTTCTCACGTGACAAGGTCATCATCGGAGCTCGCAAGGCCTGCCAGGGTCGGCCCGTCACCGACGGAGACCTCGCGATCCTCGCGCAGAAGGTCGAGGAGGCGCTCCGGCAGACGGGGCAGAGCACGTTCGAGGCGAACGACATCGGGCTCGCGATCCTCGATCCGCTGCGAGAGCTGGACGAGATCGCCTTCCTCCGCTTCGCGAGCGTCTACCAGGCGTTTGAGTCTCTCGAGGACTTCGAGGACGCGATCGCAGATCTGCGCGCCGACCATCACGCGACCGAGGAGTGAGCCGATGCTCTACGACCTGATCTTCCGTCTCGGTTTCCGGCGCCTCGATCCGGAGCGCGCACATCATCTCGGTATGGCTGCCGTGCGCGTGCTCGGATCCCGCCCGCTCGCACCGATCGTGCGCCGCGTCACACGTCCGGACCCATCGTTGGCGGTCTCGGCGCTCGGTCGCACGTTCCCGACCCCGTTCGGTGTCGCCGCGGGATTCGACAAAGACGCAGTCGGCGTGCGCGGCCTCGACGCGCTCGGCTTCGGGCACGTCGAGATCGGGACAGTGACCGCGATTCCTCAGCCCGGCAACGACAAGCCGCGTTTGTTCCGGCTCATCGCCGACAGGGCGCTCATCAACCGCATGGGCTTCAACAACTCTGGCGCGGCGGCGGCTGCGCGACGTCTCGCGCGTCTGCGCCGCGGGGGAGCGGTCGTCGGCGCGAACATCGGCAAGAGCCGTGTCGTCGACGTCGAGAATGCGACAGCCGACTACGTCCGCAGCGCGCGGCTCCTCGCGCCGCTCGCCGACTACCTCGCGGTGAACGTCTCGTCGCCGAACACCCCGGGTCTGCGCGGGCTCCAGGCGGCCGAGACTCTGCGGCCGCTCCTTGAAGCGGTGCGCGACGCGGCGGGCGCGACACCGCTGCTCGTCAAGATCGCGCCCGATCTGCCCGACGATGAGGTCCGCGCGATCGCACTGCTCGCCGCGGATCTGCGCCTCGACGGGCTCATCGCGACCAACACGACGATCTCCCGCGACGGACTCGAGACAGATCCGAGTGAGGTCGAGGCCATCGGCGCGGGCGGCCTCTCGGGTCCTCCCGTGAGGGAGCGCTCACGCGAGGTGCTGGCGATCGTGCGCGAGGCCGTGCCGGATCCGTCGTTCTGCGTCATCTCCGTCGGCGGCGTCGAGACCGCGCGGGACGTGCGCGAACGAATCGACGCGGGTGCCACGCTCGTGCAGGGGTACACGGGATTCATCTACCGTGGCCCGCTCTGGGCCCACGAGATCAATCGCGGTCTGACGCGCCGCTGACGCGCGGCGTGCCGGATCAGACGCGCGGGTACTCGCCGCGCTTCGCCTGCGGCTTCGGCATGCGCATGAAGCGCATCTGGATCGAGCGCATGGCGGCGTACCAGCCGAGGCCCTTCTCGCGACGATCCTCGCCGAACTTCTCCGCGGCGAGCTTCTTCACGCGCCGAGACAGCAGGATCATGTCGCCGATCACGAACAGGATGAACGCCCACAGCGCGACGAACGACCAGAACTGCGTGAACGTCGTGGGGATGAACGTCAGCACGATGACGACGACCATCATCGGCATCAGGAACTCACCGAGGTGCCAGCCTGCGTCGGTCCAGTCGCGCACGAATCGCCGCTGCGGCCCCTTGTCGCGGGCGGGCAGATAGCGCTCTTCGCCGTTGGCCATGCCGAGGCGCGCGCGGTCCTGGCGCTCGCGCATCTCGGCGCGCGCGGCGCGCTTTGCGTCCTTCGTCGTCGCGACGAGGGGGCGCACGCGCTTCGCCTCCTGCTCGGCGCGCTTCGGCGTCGGACGCCCCTTGCCCTCTCGCTGCGGCGTGACCGCGTCGTCGTCGGCAGGAGAAGCGTTCTTCGGCATCGGGAACCTCGGGTATCGGGGCAGGGGATCCACATAAGATTACCCGCATGACTTCCACGGCACCTGACGGACCCGTTTCCGACGACGATCAGAGGCTGCTCGAGGCCGTGGCGGGCGGCTTCCCCGCGGCCGTCGACGACCTCGGCCGACTCGTGAGGATCCCCGGCATCGCGTGGCCCGCGTTCGACCAGTCGGCCCTCGTGCGCAGCGCAGAGGAGATCGCCGAGCTTGCGCGGGATACGGGCTTGTTCGACACGGTCGACATCGAGCGTGCTCCCGTCGCGGACGGCGACGGTGACGAACTTGGCCAGCCCGCCGTTCTCGCGGTGCGGCGCGCGAAGGCCGGGCGGCCGACGATCATGCTCTACGCGCACCACGACGTGCAGCCGCCGGGTGACGACGAGCTGTGGGAGACGCCGCCGTTCGAGCCGACGGTGCGCGACGGGCGCATCTACGCGCGCGGCGCCGCCGACGACAAGGCCGGCGTCATGGCCCATATCGCCTCGCTCCGGGCGCTCGCCGAGACGATCGGCCCCGATGCGGTCGATCTCGGCATCGTGCTGTTCGTCGAGGGGGAGGAGGAGTACGGCTCGCGCTCGTTCGCCCCGTTCCTGGAAACGCATGCCGAGACGATGCGCTCCGATGTCATCGTCGTCGCCGATTCCGGAAACCTCGATTCCGAGACACCCGCTGTCACCGTCTCTCTGCGTGGGAACGCGAAGTTCCACCTCACGGTGCGCACGCTCGAGCACGCCTCGCACTCGGGGATGTTCGGCGGTGCCGTGCCCGACGCGATGATGGCGGCCGTGCGATTACTCTCGACGCTGTGGGATGAGAACGGTGCCGTCGCGGTGGACGGCCTCGTCGCCCGTGAGGCCGAGACGCCGCCCTACGACGAGGAGCAGCTCCGGGACGAGACCGGCCTGCTCGAGGGCGTCCGCCCTGTGGGCAGCGGTTCGATCCTCGGGCGCATCTGGAATGGCCCGACCGTCACCGTGACGGGCATCGACTTCACAACGGTGGAGGCTGCGAGCAACACCCTCGCCCCCGAGGTGACGCTCGTCCTCAGCTGCCGCGTGGCTCCCGGGCAGTCCTCGGCGGATGCGTATGCGGCGATCGAGCGCCACCTCCGGGCGCACGCACCCTTCGGGGCGCAGCTCGCCTTCAGCGAGGTGGATCTGGGCGACAGCGTTCTCGTCGACACTGACGGATGGGCGATCGGCGAGGCGCGGCGGGCCCTCTCCGACGGATACGGCCGGGAATCGGTCGACTACGGCGTCGGCGGATCGATCCCCTTCATCTCGGACCTCGCCGAGCGCTATCCCGATGCCCAGATCCTCGTGACGGGCGTTGAGGATCCGCATTCCCGCGCACACAGCCCGAACGAATCGCTCCACATCGACACCTTCCGAAACGCGATCCGCTCTGAGGCGCTGCTCCTCGCGCGTCTGAATCGACGCGAGATGACTTCGGCGGGTCCCATCGACGACAACGGCCGATAGAATCGACGCATGCCGCCGCGAGCGGCGACACACGGAGAGGAGAACTGTCATGACCGATACCACGATGACGGCGCCCGCCACGGATCGTGCGCACGGGGTCAGCCTCACCGACGCCGCCGCGGCCAAGGTGAAGAGCCTGCTGGACCAGGAGGGCCGCGACGATCTGCGTCTGCGCGTCGCAGTGCAGCCCGGAGGCTGCTCGGGCCTGATCTATCAGCTGTACTTCGACGAGCGCTACCTGGACGGCGACGAGACGGTCGACTTCGACGGCGTCGAGGTGATCGTCGACAACATGTCGGTGCCGTACCTCGACGGCGCGTCGATCGATTTCAAGGACACGATCTCGGAGCAGGGGTTCACGATCGACAACCCCAACGCGGGCGGCAGCTGCGCCTGCGGCGACAGCTTCCACTGATCAGCCCCGCAAAACGCCCCGCGTGCCTTCGGCGCGCGGGGCGTTCTTCGTGTGCCCGCGGTTTCGACGTCGTGTCGAACTCGCTGGGAGAGTGGCATGAACCGCGTGAGCGGTTGCCATAGGATGGTTCTCAGCCACATCCATGTTCGAAAGGTGAATTCGTGCCGTCGAAACGCCGAATCCGCTGGGCCGCGGCCTCCGTGCTCGCCGCGGCTGCTGCTGCACTTGCGGGGTGCACTCCCACAGAGCTTCACGGTTACCTCCCGGGCTTCGACAGCTCCGGGCAGGCGACGACGAACCAGACTGAGGGCATCGCCTCGCTGTGGGTCGGATCGTGGATCGTGCTGCTGATCGTCGGCGTGATCACCTGGGGCCTGATGCTCTGGGCGATGATCGTGTACCGCCGCCGCAAGGGTCAGACCGGCCTCCCGGTGCAGCTGCGCTACAACATGCCGATCGAGATCTTCTTCACCTCGGTCCCGATGATCCTCGTGATCGGACTGTTCGCGTTCACCGTTCGCGAGCAGACCGCCATCGAGCGGCCCTGGGGCGAGGACGAGGTCGAGGTCCAGGTCACGGCGATCGCCAAGCAGTGGGCATGGGACTTCCAGTACGACGAGGCCACCTCGGGCGGTGAGACCGTCCACACGATGGGCGTGCAGGCGCAGCCCGACGAGGACGGCAACATCGATCAGAGTGAGTTGCCGACGCTCGTTCTGCCGGTCGACAAGAAGGTCACGATCGACCTGCAGTCGCGCGACGTGATCCACTCCTTCTGGATCATCGACTTCCTCTACAAGAAGGACATGTACATCGGCCACGACAACTCGTGGTCGTTCATCCCGACACGTGAGGGAACGTACGCCGGCAAGTGTGCTGAGCTCTGCGGCGAGTACCACTCGATGATGCTCTTCAACGTCGAGGTCGTGAGCGAGTCCGAGTACGAGCAGTACATTGCTGAGCTCGAGGCGGACGGCAACACGGGCGACGTGAGCGACGCATACGACCGTCTGCAGAACAACCCCGGAACCGACGGGACGCGGTCTGAGACCGAGACCGAGGAAGGACACTGAGCATGGCCACCGAGCTCGCTCCTGCTCCGCTTCCTCCGCGCCAGGCTGCTCTTCTGAGCAGCTCGCGCACGGGTGAGAAGGGCAACATCATCGTCAAGTGGATCACCTCCACTGACCACAAGACGATCGGGTACATGTACCTGATCGCGTCCGTGATCTTCTTCCTCCTCGGCGGCGTGATGGCGCTCGTCATCCGCGCAGAGCTGTTCGCGCCCGGGATGCAGATCGTCCCGACGAAGGAGCAGTACAACCAGCTGTTCACGATGCACGGCACCGTGATGCTGCTGATGTTCGCGACCCCGCTGTTCGCGGGCTTCGCGAACGCGATCCTGCCGCTGCAGATCGGCGCGCCCGATGTGGCGTTCCCGCGTCTGAACGCCTTCGCGCTGTGGCTGTTCATCTTCGGATCCCTCATCGCGATCGCCGGGTTCCTCACCCCGCAGGGTGCCGCCTCGTTCGGCTGGTTCGCCTACCAGCCGCTCGCGAACGCGTCATTCTCTCCGGGTGTCGGCGGCCATCTCTGGATGGTGGGCCTCGGTCTGTCGGGTTTCGGCACCATCTTCGGCGCTGTGAACTTCATCACGACGATCATCACGATGCGCGCGCCGGGCATGACGATGTGGCGCCTGCCGATCTTCTCGTGGAACACGCTCATCACGAGCCTTCTGATCATCATCGCGTTCCCCGTCCTCGCGGCCGCGATGCTCGCGGCGGCGAGCGACCGCATCTTCGGCTCGCACATCTACGACCCGCAGAACGGCGGCGTGCTGCTGTGGCAGCACCTGTTCTGGTTCTTCGGGCACCCTGAGGTGTACATCATCGCGTTGCCGTTCTTCGGCATCGTGTCCGAGATCTTCCCGGCCTTCAGCCGCAAGCCGATCTTCGGCTACAAGACGCTCGTCTATGCGACGATCGCGATCGCCGCGCTGTCCGTGTCGGTGTGGGCGCACCACATGTACGTCACGGGCGCTGTGCTGCTGCCCTTCTTCGCCCTCATGACGATGTTGATCGCGGTGCCGACCGGCGTGAAGATCTTCAACTGGATCGGCACGATGTGGCGAGGCTCGATCACGTTCGAGACGCCGATGCTCTTCTCGCTCGGCTTCCTCGTCTCGTTCGTCTTCGGTGGGCTCACGGGCGTGATCCTCTCGGCGCCGCCCCTCGACTTCCACCTCAGCGATTCGTACTTCGTCGTCGCCCACTTCCACTACGTGGTCTTCGGAACCGTCGTCTTCGCGATGTTCGCCGGCTTCTACTTCTGGTGGCCGAAGTGGACAGGGAAGATGCTCAACGAGCGTCTCGGCTACGTGCACTTCTGGCTGCTCTTCATCGGCTTCCACATGACGTTCCTTGTGCAGCACTGGCTGGGCGTCGACGGCATGGTCCGTCGCTACGCCGACTGGTCGGCCGCTGACGGCTGGGCATGGGAGAACCAGCTCTCGACGATCGGTTCGATCGTGCTCGCCACGTCGATGATCCCGTTCTTCCTCAATGTGTGGATCACGGCCCGCAAGGCGCCGAAGGTCACGGTCAACGACCCGTGGGGCTACGGCGGATCGCTCGAGTGGGCGACCAGCTGCCCGCCGCCGCGCCACAACTTCACGTCGATCCCGCGCATTCGCTCGGAGCGCCCGGCGTTCGACCTGAACCATCCCGAGGCGGCGGACGACTTCGATCCCGCACGCACTCCGGAGCCCGCACCGCAGGGAGGAACGAAGTAATGAAGTCGCAGATCGGACTCTGGTGGCTGCTCGCGGTCTTCTTCTTCGTGTGCTTCGCCGGCTACACGGTGTGGAACCTCCTCGATGGCGGGCACGTCGAGTGGATCGGCTCGGTCGCGCTGCTCTTCTCGATGTTCATGGCCGCGATGATCGCGTTCTTCGTGCAGCGCATCCACAAGAGCCAGCAGGGCGTCGAGCTTCCCGAAGACCGGCTCGACGTCGGCATCGACGACGGCGAGCAGGAGCAGGGTGAGTTCAGCCCCTGGTCCTGGTGGCCTCTCGTGCTTGCCGCAGCTCCTGCGGTCGGCATGATCTCGCTGGCGACGGCGCACTTCCTCATCCCGGTGGCTGCGGGACTGCTCGTCCTCGGTCTTGTCGGCTGGGTCTACGAGTACTACCGCGGGAACTTCGCGCGCTGAGCGCTCCCCGTGACGACGGCCCCCGACCTGCACGGTCGGGGGCCGTCGTCGTTAGCATCAGGGGATGCGCACTCCAGAGGTCCTCTGGCGATCGGCTCATCCAGGTCCGACGCTGGTCGTAACGACGATCGCGCTCGGACTGGGGATCTCCGTTGGGCTGGGCGCAGGCAGGCTTGCATTGCTTGTGGCGTCAGTGTTCGCGGGGCAGCTCTCCATCGGGATCTCGAACGACGCCATCGACGCGCCACGCGACCGCATCGTCGGGCGCGCCGACAAGCCGCTTTCGGTGTCGGGCGCACCACTCCGGACGGCCTGGGCCGTGGCTGTTTCCGCGGGCGCTCTCGCTCTTGTCCTGTCTGCGGTACTCGGATGGCAGATGGCGCTGGCGCATCTCGTGTTCGTCGGAGCGGGTTGGGCGTATAACGCCGGGTTGAAGTCCACCGTCTGGTCTGCGCTGTGCTTCGCCGTTGGATTCGCCGTTCTGCCCTCTCTCGCTCCGCTCAGTCTCCCGCGGCCGGAGGTGGCGCCCGCCTGGGCGTGGGGCGCCGGTGCTGCTCTCGGACTCGCCGTGCACTTCTCCAACGTGCTGCCGGATCTCGGTGACGACGCGCGCACGGGGGTGCGCGGGCTGCCCCACCGGATCGGGGGCCGTGGCTCGGCGATCCTCGCCTTCATCGCGCTCTTCGGAGGGGCGGTTGTCGTCGCCGTAGGGTCGTCTGCGCCGGACCGTCCGGTCGACGCAATCGCGACCTGGATTGGCCTCGCGGCGGTGACGGCGCTGGCCGTGTGGGGACTCCTCGTGTCGCTGCGCGGTTCTGTCGGACGCGTCGCGTTCCGTCTCGTGATGCTCGCGGCGCTGCTCCTGGCGGCACAGCTGGTTTTCACGAGCGCGATGGCGGCCTGATCTTCGCGGCGCAATCGAAGCCCATCGCGAATGCGCGTGCCGCCACAGAACCGAACGGTCCGGTGAGCCCGGCGCTGAGCGCGCTCGTGACGACCCGGTGCGGAAGAGCCGCGCGGGCCCGCCCGAGGGCAGTGTTGAGATTGGCGAGTCGGTCCGCAGTCCGGGCCGAGGCGAGCCGCGCTCGTTCCCAGTGATGGAGCGACTCATCGATTTCGGGATCGCCGATCCGGGCGGCGAGGAGCGGGGCGAGGGTCGCGGCATCCAGCAGTCCAAGGTTCATGCCCTGCCCGCCGATGGGGCTCACCTCGTGGGCGGTGTCGCCGATCACGAGGATCCGCCCGACCCGCATTCGCGGGACAAGGGCGCGCTGAACGCGAAAAGCCGTCGCCTGCTCGATCTCGGACGCTGCCTCGTCCGATCCCGTGAGGGAGGCGACCGTACGTCGTAGCTTCTCCGTGTCTGCGGTCCCGCTCCCTCCGTCTGACGCGGCCTCGCGGCGACTGATCCGACGATCCCAGGCGACGTAGCGGCGGGCGCCGTGGGGGAGTGGGAAGGATTCCAGTACGCCGGCGCGATCCAGCGTGACGACGGCGGTGTGGTCGACCGAGTGGGATCCGCCGGCGACGTCAGCCATGAGGTAACAGTCGCGGCCCGGGCGGAGCCTCATCCGCGCGCCCGCGGGGACAAGCGCCCGCCCGCTGGAGCCGGCAGCGACAACGACGAAACGGGCACTGATCTCGTCATCTGAGGAGCGCGTGCGGGTCAGAATCTCGACGCGGCCCCCGCGCTCGTCCAATGCGACAGCGCGCACCCCGCGTCGGGGGACCGGAGCCTCCGCGGCGACCGCGGCAGTGGTGAGGGACTGAGGAAGCGACGCGACGAACGGGAAACGTGTCCGGAGGCGATCGAATCGGACTTCGCCGAGGACGTTTTCCCGAGTTCGGGCGACGCCGCGCGGGATCCGAACGGCCTCGGAGAGGATCCGCTCCGTCGCTCCCGAGTCCTCCAGCGCCGCGAGGACCGGCGGATGCACGCCGATCGCGCGGCTGCTGGACCGGCCGTCGGATCTCCGCTCGAGCAGGGCGACATCGACGCCGCGCCGGCGCAGCTCAGAAGCCAGGAGCAGCCCCGTGGGTCCTGCTCCGATGACGACGACGTCGTGGTCGGGCGCGCCGCTCACGATGATCTCGCGCCCGGCGCGTGGACGGCGAGGAGCCGGAAGACGCCTGCCTGCTCACTTCGCCAGCCGTCAGGCAGCGCCGCGTCGAGCTCCGAGCGTGTGTAGCTGCGTCGAATGCTGCGCAGCCCGTCCGTGCGTAGGAGGGACCCGGGAGCCAGGGGAGTGATGCCGATGGCGTAGGCGGCGTAGGCGAGGTGGCTTCGGGCGATGTCGGAGTGGACGCACAGCCCGTCAGTGAGCGCGTTGGAATCGGCGAAGAGTCGGCCGAATCCCGAGGTGGAGAGATGATGCAGCAGATGGTTGGAGATCACGATGTCGAAGCGTGCGCCCTCGGCGACGAGTTCGCTGCTGTCGGCTCGGCGAAATCGGAGGCTGCTCGGTTGTTCGGCTCGCGCGGCGACGGCCAGAGCACGCTCGTCAGGGTCGATGCCCAGTGCATCGACGGCGAACCCATCCGCGTGTGTGAGGCGCACGAGGCGCCGCAGGACGTCGCCCGCGCCGCACCCGATGTCGAGAATGCGGGCGGGGCGGTCCAGCCTCGCGAGAGCGGAGCGCAGGTGGGAGCGGTAGACCCTGCCCCAGCCGGAGACGACGCGGTTCACGACCGCGAAGCGGTGCAGCGTACGCCGGAGGAGCACGGGATCACAGGAAGCGTCGTCCATCAGCTCGGTGAGCTGGGTGTCGCGCTCCGAGAGGTTCACGCGGCTCCCGTGCGGCGGGTGAAGAGGGCCGACTCGACGGTCAGACCGGGGCCGAAGCAGAGCCCGGCGACCCGTGCCGCGTCACCGAGACGTGCGTCTTCGAGGATCCGGCGCAGGATGAAGAGCACGGTGACGCTCGACATGTTTCCGTACTTGCGGAGAACTTCTCGCGAGTCCGACATTGCGGAATCGGGGAGATCGAGCCCCGACTGCACCCGATCGAGCACGCTCCTGCCACCGGGATGCACCGCCCACGCGTCGGGCATCGGGTCGTCGCCGAGCATCTCGCGGACGACCGTGCGGATCTCGCGCCCGATGATACGGGGGACCTCGGCAGTGAGAGTCATCTCGAACCCCTGGTCGCCGATCGTCCATTCCATCGCGCCCTCGCCTTCGCTCGTGATCGACGTTGAGAACCGGCCCATTTCGAGGACCGGGCCCGGCGATCGAAGATCTGCGGACGAGACGACCGCAGCGGCGGCCCCGTCGGCGAAGACCGCTGATGCGACGATCTGCTCGGGATCGGACGATGAACGGATATGCAGGGAGCACAGCTCGGCGCACACGACGAGGACGACGGATCCGGGTTGCGCGTCGCCGATGCGGGTTGCGGCACGGAGTGCAGGAAACGCCGCCGCGCATCCGATGAAGCCGAGGTGGTAGCGCTCGACGGTCGGGGGAAGACCGATGTCCCGCACGAGGCGAAAGTCGGGGCCGGGAGCGAAGAAGCCGGTGCACGAGACGGTGATCACGTGGCTGACGTCGCCGGCGGCGAACCCGGAGCGTGCCAGCGCATCGGACGCAGCTGCTGCGAAGAGCGGCGGAGCCTCGCGTCGGTAGATCTCGTTGCGCTCGCCCGTCGTCGGCGAGCGCAGCTGAGCATCTTCGTCGACGAATGCACCGGCACCCCCGCCGAGCTCGTCGACGACCGTATGGCGTCCTTCGATTGCTGAGTGGTCGAACGCGCCTCGGATCAGTCGTGAGGCGCGGCGATCGATGTCGCTCTGACCGGCGAGGAAGTCGCGGATCTGCGACTGCGGGAGCCTCGTCGAAGGGACCGCCGTGCCGATGGATCGGAGCGTGGTGACCATACTTCAACCTAAACCGGATGGCCGGCTACGGGGGAGGGGGAGCGCTCCGGGGAAGACGAAACGGGCCCGGATCCCTGAAGGATCCGGGCCCGTTTCGTGTGCACAGGCCTGCGTCAGCGCTTGTCGTCGGCGTCCGGGAGGTGCTCGTCGATTTCGCCGTGCTCGCCGTGCTCCGGCGATCCGTACTCCTCGAGCACGTGCTTCTGGTGCTCGAGCGACGCCTCGTACTCCGCGTTCGTCACCGGCTGCAGGCGGTCCTCGAAGAACCAGCGCGACAGGGCGCCGCGCATCTTCTGGGACGCGCGGATCCGGCCGTGCTCGTCGGGGCGGACGATCAGGGGCTCATACGTCTCGTCTGCGACGAGCTTCCACCGCTCGTACTCGTCGACGGGCTTGTGGACTTCCTTGTACTCGCCGCCTGGCAGGCGGACGATGCGGCCCGACTCGTAGCCGTGCAGGACGATCTCGCGGTCCTTCTTCTGCAGCGCGATGCAGATGCGCTTCGTGATGAAGTACACCGCGACGGTGCCGAGGATCAGCATCGCCTGCAGGCCATGGATCACGCCCTCCATCGTGAGGCGGAAGTGCGTCGCGATGAGGTCGGACGATGCCGCCGCCCACAGGACCGCGTAGAACCACACGCCGGCTGCACCGATCGCGGTGCGCGTCGCGGCCGTGCGCGGACGCTGCGCGATGTGGTGCTCCCGCTTGTCGCCCGTGACCCACGCCTCGAGGAAGGGGTAGATCGCGACGGCGATGATGAACAGGACGAGCACGATGAGCGGCAGGAGGATACCGAACGGATACACCTTGCCGAGGATCTCGATGTCGAGATGCGGCGGCGCGAGGCGCAGGGCGCCGTCGGCGAAGCCGATGTACCAGTCGGGCTGCGTACCGGCCGACACGGGGGAGGGATCGTACGGCCCGTATCCCCAGATCGGGTTGATCTGCACGAGCGACGCGACGAGAACGAGCGCGCCGAAGACGATGAAGAAGAACCCGCCCATCTTCGACATGTACACGGGCATCATCGGGTAGCCCACGACGTTGCCGTTCGTGCGTCCGGGACCCGCGAACTGCGTGTGCTTGTTCACGATCATCAGCACGAGGTGGATCGCGATGAGTGCGATCACCATGAGCGGGAGGATCAGGATGTGCAGCGCGTACAGGCGTCCGACGATGTCCGTTCCGGGGAACTCGCCACCGAACATCAGGTAGGAGGTCCACGGCCCGATGACGGGGAAGGCCTTGATCATGCCGTCGATGATGCGCAGGCCGTTGCCCGAGAGCACGTCGTCGGGGAGCGAGTAGCCCGTGAAGCCCTCGGCCATCGCGAGGACGAAGAGCAGGAAGCCCACGACCCAGTTCAGCTCACGGGGCTTGCGGAAGGCGCCCGTGAAGAACACGCGCAGCATGTGCACGCCGATACCCGCGACGAAGGTGAGCGCTGCCCAGTGATGCAGCTGACGCACGAGCAGGCCGCCGCGCAGATCGAAGCTGATGTGCAGCGTCGACTCCATGGCGACCGACATCGGGATGCCGCGCATGGGCTCGTAGGCACCGGTGTAGTGGGTCTCGACCATCGAGGCCTGGAAGAAGAACGTCAGGAACGTGCCCGAGATGAGCACGACGACGAACGACCACAGCGCGATCTCGCCGAGCATGAACGACCAGTGGTCGGGGAAGACCTTGCGGCCGAGTGCCTTGACGAGGCCGGACAGGCTCGTTCGCTCGTCGAGGTAGTTCGCGGTCGCGCCGACGAAGCGACCGCCAAGCGGGGCCTTCTTCTCTTCAGTGGCGGTGGCGGTGCTCAATGCATCTCCCAGAAGCTCGGTCCGACAGGCTCCGTGAAGTCGCTCCTGGCGACCAGATAGCCCTCGTCGTCGACGGTGATCGGCAGCTGCGGCAACGGACGGGATGCGGGGCCGAAGACGACCTTCGCCTCGTCGGAGACGTCGAACTGCGACTGGTGACAGGGGCACAGCAGGTGGTGCGTGTGCTGCTCGTAGAGCGCGACGGGGCAACCCACGTGCGTGCAGACCTTCGAGTACGCGACGATGCCGTCGTACGACCAGTCCTTGCGCTCCTCGCGCTCCGTGATCTGCTCGGGGCGCATACGGACCATGAGGACCATCGCCTTGGCCTTCTCGTTGAGGAAGCCATCGTCGTGCGACACGTCGAGCAGTGTCTCTGGGATCACGTGGAAAGCGGATCCGAGCGTCACATCGCTCGCCTTGATGCGCGTGCCGGAGGGGTCGCGTGTCAGGTGCACGCCCTCGTCCCACGTCGTCTGCTTGAGCAGCTGCACGGGATCCTTGCCGTCGTTCGGCGCGAGGCCACGGAACAGCGTGATGCCGGGGAGGATCGATGCGACGAGCGCGGCGAAGAGCGAGTTGCGGATCATCTTGCGACGACCGAAGCCCGACTCCTCATTCGCGGTCTCGAACTCCTTCACGACGTGGGCGCGCGTGTCCTCCGAGCCGCGTGTCGCGTGGCGCTCCTCCACGTACTCCTTGTCGCTCATGAGCGTCTTGGACCAGTGGATCGCGCCGACGCCGATCGCGAGCAGCGCGAAGGCGATGCCGAGGCCGATGTACATGTTGTTGTTGCGGATCGAGGTGAACTCCATGTCCTCGATCGGGAACAGCATGTACGCCGCGACGGCCCAGATGCTCGCCGCCACCGACAGGTAGAACAGCGTGTATACGGTGCGCTCCGCGGCCTTCTCAGCCTTCGGATCCTTGTCGGTGATGCGCGCGCGGTGCGGGGGGAGACCCGGGTTCTTCACCGGATCGTCGACCGAGACGGCGAGGCCCGCGGAAGGCTGAGCAGCCTTCTCTACAGCCTGCGAATCGTCGTGTGCCATCGTGCTCCTTGTCACGTCCTCTTCGTTCGACATGCTCAATTCGACTTCGCCGTGATCCAGACGGCGACGGCGATGAGACCGCCGATGCCGAAGATCCAGATGAAGAGGCCTTCGGAGACCGGGCCGAGCGAACCGAGCGTGAAGCCGCCGGGGGCCTGCATCTCCTGCTGGTAGAGGAGCGCAGAGACGATGTCGCGCTTGTCCTCTTCGGTGAGGTTCATGTCGTTGAACACGGGCATGTTCTGCGGACCCGTGATCATCGCCGCGTAGATGTTCAGCGCCGACGTGTCGTGGATGTCCGGCGCGAACTTGCCCTCAGTAAGTGCGCCGCCGGCCGCGGCCACGTTGTGGCACATCGCGCAGTTGATGCGGAACAGCTCGGCGCCGCGCGACACATCGCCCTCGCCATCGAGCACGCGCGCGGACGGGTAGTCGGGCCCCGGGGCCACGGACTGCACGTACTGCGCCATCGACTCGGTCTGCACGTCGGTGAACTGGACGGGCTTCTGGTCGGCCTGGGGTCCCTGCATCTGCATCGGCATGCGGCCGGTCGATACCTGGAACTCCACCGCGAGCGCACCGACGCCGTTGAGCGACGGGCCGGTCTCGGTGCCCTCGAGGTTCAAGCCGTGGCAGGTGGCGCAGTTCGCCTGGAACAGCTTCTCGCCCTCCGCGACGCTCGCCGTCGTGGTGGTCGACGACTCGTCCGTGGAGGCGACCGCTGCAGACGCGCCCGCATAGAGGCCTCCGGTCATGAGCAGGCCGACGGCGATCAGCGCTGCGGCGGCGAAGGGGCTGCGGCGACCGCGCGAGCGGCGCTGTGTCTTCTCTCGTGCCATGAGTGTGGTGTTGCTCCGCTCTTACTGCAGGAAGTAGATGACGAGGAACAGGGCGATCCAGACCACGTCGACGAAGTGCCAGTAGTACGACACGACGACGGCGGTCGTGGCCTCCTTGTGCGTGAACCGCTTGACGGCGAACGCGCGTCCCAGGGTGAGGAGGAAGGCGATGAGGCCGCCGGTGACGTGCAGCGCGTGGAAGCCGGTCGTGAGGTAGAACGCAGAGCCGTACGGGTCGCTGCCCAGCGTCACGCCTTCGGCGACGAGCTGTGCGTACTCCCAGACCTGGCCGGAGACGAAGATCGCTCCGAGCGCGAACGTCAGCCAGAACCACGGGATCATGCCCCACGACTTCCAGCCCTGCCCCTTGACCGTGTGCGGCTGCATGCGCTCGGCCGCCCACACGCCGAACTGACAGGTGACGGAGGACAGCACCAGGATCACCGTGTTGATGAAGGCGAACGGCACATTCAGAAGTGTCGTTTGCTCTTCCCACAGGCCCGGAGAGGTGCTCCGGAGTGTGAAGTAGATGGCGAAGAGGCCCGCGAAGAACATGACCTCGGAGCCGAGCCACACGATCGTGCCGACGCTGACAGGATCGGGGCGCTTCACCGTTCTGGGCGCAGGGGCATACGTAGCTGGGGTCGTCACCCGTCCATTATTGCCGATACCGCGGGGTGATTTTTGCATCTCGTGCGAAGGTAGGTGCGCCTTACCACCTCTGAGGTCCTGATGAATGCCCTCTGGTGGGCATGAGAAACCGCCGGTCATGCGGTCAGAATCGAGTCGTCGACAGGTGTGTGCACGCGATGCGGATGGATTTCTACGCCGTGTCGAGACTGCGTGAATCCCCTAACATCGCCCCTATGACGCATCCGACGTGGCCCGAGCTCCTGACCGCCGCCGTCTCCGGCACCGACCTGACCGTTTCGCAGGCCGAATGGGCGATGCGCCAGGTGATGCAGGGCGAGGCGACGAACGCGCAGCTCGGAGGCCTTCTGCTCGCGCTCCGTGCGAAGGGCGAGTCCGTCGAGGAGGTGATCGGCTTTCGCGATGCGATCCTCGACGCCGCCGTGCCGCTTCCGGTCAATCCGAACGTTCTCGACATCGTCGGGACCGGCGGCGATGGCTACGGCACCGTGAACATCTCGTCAACCGCATCGATCATCGTTGCGGCGATGGGCGTGCCGGTCGTGAAGCACGGCAACCGTGCGGTGAGCTCGAAGACGGGTGCGTCGGACGTTCTCAGCGAGCTCGGCATCGATCTGCGCCTCACGCCGGAGTCGGTCGCCCAGGTGCTCGACGAGGCGGGCATCACGTTCGCGTGGGCCGCCGCGTTCCACCCCGGATTCCGGCACGCCGCTCCCGTGCGCGCCGAGCTCGGCGTGCCGACCGTGTTCAACTTCCTGGGTCCGCTCGTCAATCCGGCGCGTGCCGAGGCGAACGCCGTCGGCGTGTCTTCGCTCGAGACGGTCCCGATCGTCACGGGTGTCTTCCGGACTCGTGGCGCGACGGCGCTCGTGTTCCGAGGGGAGGACGGTCTCGACGAGCTCACGACGACGGGGTACAGCCGCATCTGGCAGATCTCGAACGGTGATCTGCATGAGTTCGACATCCATCCGCGCGACCTCGGGCTCCCGACGGCCTCCATCGACGACCTGCTCGGTGGCACACCGGCTGAGAACGCCGACACGCTCCGCCGTACTCTCGCAGGTGAGCAGGGGCCCGTCCGTGACATCGTCCTTCTCAACGCGGCGGCAGGGATCGTCGCGTACCGACTCGCTCAGGATCCGACGCAGGCTGACCGCAACATGATCCAGCGGCTCGTCGAGGCCTTCGCCGAGGCTGCGGCAGCCGTCGATGACGGCCGCGCCACGGCGAAGCTCGCCGCGTGGGTTGCGGCATCTCGTCAGGCGGGGTCCGACTGACGATCAGGCCCGGCACGTAGGATCGTCGAGAAGACCACAATTGGGGGGACCTCACCATGGAACTGCTCGTACCTCTCCTGATCGTCGTCGCGGTCGTCGTGATCGCGGGCATCTACCTCTGGGCGACGTACAACTCGCTTGTCTCGCTCGGAACGCGTGTCGAGGAGGCATGGAGCGGTATCGAGGTGCAGCTCAAGCGCCGTGCCGATCTGATCCCGAACCTCATCGAGACGGTCAAGGGATACGCCGCGCACGAGAAGGCGGTCTTCGAGAATGTCACCCGTGCGCGTGCCGAAGTGCTCGGCGCGGATGGTCCGGCTGAGGCCGGCGTCGCCGAGAATCACATGCAGCAGGCGCTGAAGAGCATCTTCGCCGTTGCAGAGGCATATCCCGGCCTGCAGGCGAGCCAGAATTATCTGCAGCTGCAGAACGAGCTCGTCGACACGGAGGACAAGATCCAAGCGTCCCGCCGCTTCTACAACGGGGGCGTGCGGGAGCTGAACATCAAGATCAAGCAGTTTCCGAACAACCTCTTCTCGCGTGGACTCGGCTTCACGGAGCGCGAGTTCTTCGAGGTCGAGGACGCGGCATCCGTGCGGCAGCCGCCGCGCGTGCAGTTCTGACGCGCTGCGCGCAGCATCACGCCGCCGTCGGGGAATAGACTCGCTGAGATGAGCGATAGGTCCCGGCGGCGGCGTGGTTTTTTCGGACGTGCGATGCCGACCGAATCCGTCGAGCATCACGAGGTGCCGTCTGTGTCTGAGACGGTTCCGCGGCCCCTGCGCATCGCGGCCGCGTACGCGTGGCGGCTGCTGTTGGTCGCCGGTGTCGTGGCGCTCGCGGTGTGGTTGATCATCCAGTTCAAGATCATCGTCGTCCCCGTGCTCGTCGCCATTCTGCTCTCGGCGCTCCTCTGGCCGGCGCTCGGGTGGATGCTCGCGCACCGCGTGCCTCGTGTGATCGCGATCATCGCGTCGCTCGTCGGAACGCTCGCGATTGTCACGGGCCTCGTCTGGCTCGTGGTCTGGCAGGTCTCAGAGCAGTCGGAGAATGTGCGCACGCGGGCGCTCGAACGCTGGGCCGATCTGCAGGAGTGGATCCTGTCCATCGGGATCTTCCCCGAAGAGCTCGTGACCGAGGTCGTCGGCTTCGTGACCGACTTCATCGGGGAACAGAGCGACGTGCTCGTCAGCGGAGCCCTGTCTCTGGGATCGACGATCGGCCACGTCGGCGCGGGTGTTCTGCTGGCTTTCTTCACCCTTATCTGCCTGCTCTTCGACGGCGAGGGGATCTGGCGGTGGACGACGCGGCTGTTCCCGCGGCAGGCGCGCGTCGCGGTCGACCGGTCCGCTCGCAACGGATGGGCCACCCTCATCAACTACGCGCGCACGCAGATCTTCGTCGCATCGATCGACGGCATCGGCATCGGTCTCGGCGCTGCACTTCTGGGCGTTCCGCTCGCGATCCCGATCGGCGTGATCGTCTTCCTGGCCTCGTTCGTGCCGTTCCTCGGCGCGATCGTGTCAGGGGCTTTCGCGGTGCTGATTGCCCTCGCCTACAACGGCCCGCTGATCGCGATCGCGATGCTGGCGGTCGTGCTCGCGGTCCAGCAGATCGAGAGCCACGTCCTGCAGCCCCTCGTGATGGGCGCCGCCGTGAAGGTCCACCCGCTCGCCGTCGTGCTGGTTGTGCTCGCGGGGGCAATGGCGGGCGGTATCGCGGGAGCCCTGTTCGCCGTGCCGCTCGCGGCTTTCGTGAACGTCGTGGCAGTGACGCTGTCGACGGGATCCTGGCGGACGGGCGATGTGCCGGAGAACGATCTGATCTGGAGAACCGAGCCCCGAACGATCGGGCGCGCAGACGAGGAGGAGAAATGACGCACGTCGATCTGCCGACGCTGAACGAGTTCGAAGAGGCGGCCGAGGGGCTCGCTCCGGTCATCGAGCGCACCCCGATCCAGCCATCTCAGCACCTGAGCGACGTGCTCGGTGCGGAGGTCGTGCTCAAACTCGAGAATCTGCAGCGCACGGGATCCTTCAAGGTGCGTGGGGCGACGCACCGACTCTCGCGCCTCACCGACGAGGAACGCGCTCGCGGTGTCGTCGCTGCTTCGGCAGGCAACCATGCGCAGGGCGTCGCGCTCGCGGCACAGCAGCTCGGCATCCCCGCGACCATCTACATGCCGCTCGGTGTGCCCGTGCCGAAGCTGCTCGCCACGCGCGGATACGGTGCTGAGGTCGTGCTCGAGGGCGAGGCCGTCGACGTCGGCCTGCGCCTGGCCGCTGAGCACGCGGAGCGCGAGGGGGCCGTTCTCATCCACCCGTTCGACCACCGCGACATCATCGTGGGGCAGGGCACGCTCGGGCTCGAGCTGTGCGAGCAGGTCGACGACGTCGAGACGATCGTTATGGGCATCGGCGGCGGCGGTCTGATCGCGGGGGTGGCGGCAGCCGCGAAGGCCAAGGCGGCGGCCGAGGGGCGCGAGGTGCGCATCATCGGCGTGCAGGCCGAGAACGCAGCCGCGTACCCCGTATCGCTCGGGGCCGGTGAACCGGTCACCATCACGACGCAGCCGACGATCGCAGACGGGATCTTCGTGTCGCGGCCCGGCGACGCGCCGTTCGCGATCATCCAGGATCTCGTCGATGAGGTCGTCACGGTCAGCGACGACGATATCGCGCGCGCGCTTCTGTCACTGCTCGAGCGCGCCAAGCAGGTCGTGGAGCCGGCCGGCGCGGTCGGCGTCGCCGCGATCCTCGCCGGCAAGATCCGGGCGCAGGGGAAGACGGCCGTCATCCTGTCCGGGGGCAACATCGATCCGCTCCTCATGCAGCGGGTCATCGCGCATGGCCTCGCCGCCGCAGGGCGGTACATGACGATCCGCATCCCGCTGCCGGATCGTCCGGGGCAGCTCGTGCAGGTGTCCGAGCTGCTCGCACAGACCGGTGCGAACGTCATCGAGGTGCTGCACACGCGCCACGGCCAGGGCATGCAGATCAGCGAGGTCGTCCTTCAGATCTCCGTCGAGACGCGCGGAGAGGAGCACCGGGCGCTCGTGCTCGAGGCGCTGCGCGGAGGCGGCTACCGCCCCGACATCGTTCCCGACTGACCCGAGCGGTACGACAGAAGGGGCCCGGTTCCCATGGAACCGGGCCCCTTCTGGGTGTGGATCAGCCGGTGAAGGTCTCCACTGCGACGATCTCGACGGGGATGCTCTTGCCGTTCGGCGCCTCGTACGACCCGGTGTCGCCGATCTTCATGCCGATGATGGCCGATCCGAGCGGGCTCTGCTCGCTGTAGACGTCGAGCTCAGTGCCGCCGGCGATCTCGCGGCTGCCGAGGAGGAACTTCTCCTCGTCGCCGAGGATGAGTGCCGTGATCACGGTTCCGGGGCGAACGGTGCCGTCGGCCTCCGGAGCGTCGCCGATCTCGGCGTCCTTGAGGATGGCGGTCAGCTGGCGGATCCGCGCCTCCTGCTTGCCCTGTTCGTCCTTCGCGGCGTGGTAGCCGCCGTTCTCGCGCAGATCGCCCTCTTCGCGGGCCGCCTCGATGCGCTTCGCGATCTCCTCGCGGCCGACGGTCGAGAGGTGCTCGAGCTCGGCGGCCAGGCGGTCGTATGCCTCCTGGGTGAGGAAGGGCACAGTCTCATTCGACACGATCGTTCTCCTTACACAGATCCATTGATCCGAGAGCTTCCGTATCCGATCGAATCTACCGGAGTGAACAGCTGTTGACGTAACCGGTGGTCGCCGTGTCGACGGTTCGGATGGTCCGGGTGTGGTCGGCGGCGATCGAATCGCTCGGCGGGAGCTCGACGATCTCCCATCCGACGACGCCGAAGCTCTCGTCGAGCGCCTCCAGAATGCAGACGACGGCAGTTCCGCTCGCCGACGTGACGCGGAACGATACTTCGACGGCGCGCTCGCTCGTGACCTCGTATCCCAGATCGTCGACGTCGACCTCTGCCGCGCTCGTCGAGATCACCATCCAGCTCGCGATCCCGACGATCGCGACCGCGACCATGCCCACAAGGATCCACCAGCCGCGCAGAGCTCCGCGTCGGGCGCGACCGTAGCGGTCGGCGAGCTGCTCGGGAGTCGTCACGCGCACCTCTCAGGTGAGGGAGGAATAGGGTGGGGAGATTCCAGGTTAGTCGCCCTCATCTCGGGAGTCGCTCGATGCATGTCTTCTCCGTCCTTCCCGCCGGTCTCGAGGAGACCCCCGTCCCGAGCCCGACGGTCGACCCTGACAGTGTCACGCCGGGGCCGATGGGATTCCTCGTCATCGCTCTCCTCGCGGTCGTCGTCGCCCTGCTCGTCATCGACATGCTGCGCCGCGTGCGTCGGGTGAAGTATCGCGCGGAGGTGCAGGAGATGCTCGACGCCGAGGAAGCAGAGGCGGCCGAGGAGGGCCGGCCGCGGGACGACTCGGCGGAAGACGCGGAGGACGAGGATCCGGGGGCTACGAGCCCGCGTTGAAGGCGGGGTCGAGCGCGATCAGCAGCGAACCCGTCCAGTGGCACAGGAACGCCAGGACGGTGCACACGTGGAAGATCTCGTGGAAGCCGAAGTGGTTCGGCGACGGGTTGGGACGTTTGATCGCGTACACGACGGCGCCGGCGGAATAGAGCAGGCCGCCGACGATGACGAGGATCATCATCGCCAGGTTCGCGGCGAGCAGATCCGGCATGTACATCACGGCGGCCCAGCCGAGCACGAGGTAGAGCGCGACGTACAGCCAGCGCGGGGCGCTGATCCACAGCACGCGGAACAGGATCCCGAGCGCGGCGCCAGCCCAGACGAGGCTGAGAAGGATCACGCCCTTCTCCGGGGGGAGGGCGAGGACGCCGATGGGCGTGTACGTTCCCGCGATGAGCAGCAGGATGTTGGCATGGTCGATGCGCTTGAGCACGCCCTTGACGCGCGGTCCCCAGTGGAATCGGTGGTAGACGGCTGAATTGCCGAAGAGCAGCAGCGACGACACCATGAACACGGCCGACGCCCACTTCGCGGGGGCGCCCTGCGCGAGGCTGATGAGGACGATCCCCGCGGCGAGCGCCACGGGTGCCGTCCCGGCGTGGATCCAACCACGCCAGCTCGGCTTCACGTCGTCGATCAGGGGCGCGTCCGCCTCGATGAGGGGGAGCCGTGGCATGTGAGCACCGTCGTCGGGAGAGGTCGGCGTCTCGGGCGAGGTCATCTGCCGAGTTTACGTGCGCGCACATTCCGGAGGCGACACATGACGTCTCACTGAGCGATGCGTTCGCCCGCCGCGCGGTATCGTCGATGGGTGGTCAGCAGCTCGCGGTCGAACGAGGGGACGGGGCCTCTCTATCGTCTCTACGCCTCTCGCCTGCGTCGACAGATCGATCCCGATCGCGTACCCCACCACGTGGCGATGATGATCGACGGCAATCGCCGGTGGGCCCGCCAGCTGGGATTCGAGACTCCTGCGCACGGCCATCGCGCCGGGGCCGACAAGATGGTCGAGTTCCTCGGCTGGTGCGATGAGCTGGGCGTCGACGTCGTCACGCTCTACCTCCTGTCGAATGACAACGTTGTCAAGCGGGACAGTGCCGAGCTGCAGGACCTCATCGAGATCATCGCGGGGCTCGCGGGTCGTTTGTCGCGGCGTGGCGACTGGCGTGTGCAGCACGTCGGCCGCGACGACAACCTTCCCGACTTCCTGCTGAGCGCGCTGCGGGACGCGGCCGCGCGCACGCGCGCCAATGCAGGGCTCCATGTGAACCTCGCGGTTGGATACGGCGGCCGCTACGAGATCGTCGATGCCGTGCGCAAGATCATCCAGAAGCACGACTCGCACGGCGGAACTCTCGAAGAACTGGCCGGCAGTCTCACGCCCGAGGTGATCGGCGAGCACCTCTATACGGGAGGGCAGCGCGATCCCGATCTCGTGATCCGCACCTCGGGCGAGCAGCGGCTGAGCGACTTCCTGCTCTGGCAGAGCGCGCACAGCGAATTCTACTTCGTGGAGGCGCTGGGGCCCGATCTGCGCGAGGTCGATCTCCTCCGTGCGATCCGCGACTACGGCTCGCGCGACCGTCGCTTCGGTAAATGACGTCTCGTGTGAACGGCGGGTGAAATCCGCGCGGGGACCTTTCGAATCACACTCGTGTGATTTACGTTCGTCCCATCGGGCAGAGCGCCCGTTCGAGTCGGCCTCACGGATCGCGACTCGTGGCCCACAGGTCGACTCGTGACACCGGGTGACAGCCCGGCTGAGGGGAGTGGGCCGTGACCGCAGCCAACACGAAGACCACCCGCAGGCACGCTGAAGCGCCGACGTCGGCCGAGCAGGAATCAGACCTGCGTGCCTATGTTCTCGACACCTCCGTCCTGCTCAGCGACCCTCGAGCTCTGTTCCGGTTCGCGGAGCATTCGGTTGTGATCCCGGTCGTCGTCGTCTCCGAGCTCGAGCAGAAGCGTCATGATCCGGAGATCGGCTATTTCGCACGCCAGGCGCTGCGCTATCTCGACGACATGCGGGTCGAGCACGGGCGGCTCGACTTCCCGGTCCCCACCCCCTCGGGCGGCACGGTACGGGTTGAGCTGAACAACTCGGATCCGTCGGCACTGCCGAGCGGCATGCGGCAGGGAGACAACGATTCGCGGATCCTCGCGGTCGCCGCGAATCTCGCTTCGGACGGTCAGACGGTCACCATCGTGTCGAAAGACATGCCGATGCGTGTCAAGGCCGCGTCGCTCGGCCTCACGGCGGAGGAGTATCTCGCTGAGCAGGCCGTCGACTCGGGCTGGACCGGCCTCACGTCCCTCGCGGTGGCGGGGGACGACATGTCGGATCTCTACGAGTCCGAGGTCGCGATGCACGAGGACGCGCGGGGCCTGCCGCTCAACACGGGCCTCGTGATCTCGTCCGAGCGGGGATCGGCGCTCGGGCGGGTGACGGGCGAGGACGGCGAGTTCCGGCTCGTGCGCGGCGATCGCGACGTCTTCGGGCTCCACGGTCGCTCGGCGGAGCAGCGCATCGCGATCGATCTGCTGCTCGACGCGAACGTCGGCATCGTCTCGCTGGGCGGACGCGCGGGGACGGGTAAATCGGCGCTCGCGCTGTGCGCGGGGCTCGAAGCCGTGCTCGAGCGTCAGCAGCAGAAGCGGATCATCGTCTTCCGCCCGCTGTTCGCCGTCGGAGGGCAGGAACTCGGGTATCTGCCGGGCGATCAGGGGGAGAAGATGACCCCGTGGGGCCAGGCGGTATTCGACACGCTCGGTTCGGTCGTCTCCGAGAACGTCCTCAACGAGGTCGTCGAACGAGGCCTCCTCGAGGTGCTGCCGCTGACCCACATCCGCGGGCGCTCACTGCACGACGCGTTCGTGATCGTCGACGAGGCGCAGTCGCTCGAGCGCAACGTGCTCCTCACCGTGCTGAGCCGCATCGGGCAGAACTCGAAGGTCGTGCTGACGCACGATGTGCAGCAGCGCGACAATCTCCGCGTCGGGCGGCACGATGGCGTCGCGAGCGTCATCGAAACGCTGAAGGGGCAGGGGCTGTTCGGGCACGTCACGCTGACCCGCTCCGAGCGCAGCGAGATCGCGGCGCTCGTGACCAGCCTCCTCGAAGGCGACGAACTCTCTTGAGACAGGAGAAGCGGGCGGTGAGCGCGATGCTCACCGCCCGCTTTCGTCTGCGGGGCGCCGGATTCGCCTCTCAGCTCACCCGGGGTGCGTCATCGAGAGCAGGTCGAGCTTCTCGTCGAGCTGCTCCTCGGTGAGCTCACCGCGCTCGACGTAGCCGAGGTCGAGAACGGCCTCGCGCACCGTGATGCCCTTGGCGACGGAGTGCTTCGCGATCTTCGCCGCGGCCTCGTAACCGATGAGCTTGTTCAGCGGGGTGACGATCGACGGGCTCATCCCGGCGAGTGCGGTGACGCGCTCGTGGTTGACCTCCAGGCCGTCGATGGTCTTGTCGGCGAGCACGCGCGTCGCGTTCGCGAGCAGACGGATCGACTCGAGGAGGGCAGTCCCCATGACGGGGATCGCGACGTTGAGCTCGAATGCTCCCGATGCGCCGCCGTAGGTGATCGTCGCGTCGTTGCCGATGACGCGCGCGCAGACCATGAGCGTCGCCTCGGGGATGACGGGGTTGACCTTGCCGGGCATGATCGACGAGCCGGGCTGCAGATCGGGCAGGCGCAGCTCGCCGAGGCCCGTGTTGGGTCCGGAGCCCATCCAGCGCAGATCGTTGTTGATCTTCGTCAGGGAGACGGCGATGGTGCGGAGGGCACCGGAGGCCTCGACGAGGCCATCGCGGTTGGCCTGCGCCTCGAAGTGGTCGACCGCCTCGGTCAGCGGCAGGCCCGTCTCGGCGACGAGGTTCGCGATGACCTTCTGGGGGAAGCCCTTCGGGGTGTTGATGCCGGTGCCGGTGGCGGTTCCGCCCTGGGGAACCTCGGCGACGCGCGGGAGGGCCGCCTCGACGCGCTCGATGCCGAGGCGCATCTGCCGGGCGTATCCGCCGAACTCCTGGCCGAGCGTGACCGGCGTCGCATCCATGAGGTGGGTGCGGCCGGGCTTGACGACGTCCTTCCACGCGGTGGCCTTCTTCTCGAACGCCGTGGCGAGATGGTCGAGCGCGGGGATCAGGTCGGTGAGGAGGGCCTCGGTCGCGGCGACGTGCACGGAGGTCGGGAAGACGTCGTTCGACGACTGCGATGCGTTGACGTGGTCGTTGGGGTGGACCTCGGCGCCGAGCTTCTCGGTCGCGAGCGACGAGAGCACCTCGTTCATGTTCATGTTCGAGGACGTGCCCGAGCCCGTCTGGTAGGTGTCGACGGGGAACTGGTCGTCGTGCTCGCCCGCGACGACCTGGTCGGCAGCCCACGCGATGGCGTCGGCGATGTCGCCGTCGAGCGTGCCGAGATCCTTGTTCGCGAGCGCCGCGGCCTTCTTGATTCGCGCGAGGGCGGCGATGTGGCGCGCTTCGAGGCCCGATCCGGAGATCGGGAAGTTCTGCACCGCGCGCTGCGTCTGGGCGCGGTAGAGCGCGTCGGCGGGGACGCGCACCTCGCCCATCGTGTCGTGTTCGATCCGGTATTCGGTCACGTCGTCGTTCCTCCGATCAATCGGTCGCGGTATCGCCCGCGACTCCCAGCGTGACGTCGGGCACGGCCGTGCCCTCGGCAAGTCGATAGTTGGCGCCCACGAGCCCGAGCCGGCCGCTCGCGACGGCGTCGCTGATCAGCTCGGACGAGTGGAGGACCGCCGTGATCGTGTCGCGCAGGTGCAGCTGGCCGACACGCCAGGCGTCGATCTCGGATGCGTCGTCGCCGCGTTCGATCTGCTCCTGGCGCGCGCGCCGCGCGGCCGGGACGATCGGGGAGACCTGGCGCCAGATCGCGGGCGCGAGCAGGGGTGCGTCGGGGTGGAGACTGTCGATCGCTGCGCCGACGGCTCCGCACGAGTCGTGGCCGAGCACGACGATGAGGGGAACCTCCAGAACATCGACCGCGTACTCGAGCGACCCCATGATCGACTCGCCCGTCACCTGCCCGGCATTGCGCACGACGAAGAGGTCTCCGAGACCCATGTCGAAGATGATCTCGGCGGCGAGGCGCGAATCACTGCAGCCGAAGAGCGCGGCAGTCGGGCGTTGCGCGCCGGCGATCTCGTGCCGACGCTCGACATCCTGGTGCGGGTGATTCGGGTTTCCGGCGACGAAACGGGCGTTGCCCTCCTGCATGCGCTGCCAAGCCTGTGCGGGGGTGAGTGCGTCGGTCATGGGGTGTCCTCCTTCTGAAGAGCGTTCACGTCGTCGGCCACGGCGGACGCGATCACGGCTGCGGCGTCGGCATCGATCGCGCCGTAGAGCAGGATGTGATCGGATCCGGCCTGGGTGCCAAGCGCGTATGAGATGTTGCCGGTCGCATCGGGGTCGCCGATCTCGTACTCGTTCCATTCGATGCCGTCGATCGTGACGGATCCGGTGGGGGCGGCGCCGCGCAGGATCTGGGACGCCCACGCGTCGTCGGCGTCGAAGGCCTGCGCGAAGCGCAGGAACGAGCGCGCGGCATCAGGGATCCCGTTGAAATTGACCGTCCAGACGACGGGAGATCCGGAGTCGATCTCGGCGATGTTGACGCTCCAGTCGTCAGGGGCATCGGGAATGACGACGGTGCGCTCGAACTGGTCGGAAGCCTGCGCAGCAATCTCGGAGACGTCGGGGGCGGGCGGCTGTGCCAGGTCGCCGCGCGGGACGACGAAGTAGACGATCGCGACGACCGCGAGGCTCACGGCAAGGGCGACGATCAGATTGCGGAAGCTCTGGCTCTGCCGGTAGCGGCGCGAGTTCTCGGCCTTGCGTGCGGCCTCTTCCTCGGGCGTCTCGGGGCGGCCGAGGTGCGCGGCGACGCGCGGATCGCGCGCCATCAGTCGTCGGACCCGTCAGCGGCGGCATCGTCGGCGTCGGCTCGTGCGGCATCGAGTCGACGCTTCGCGCCGAGCAGCCATTCCTCGCACCGAGCTGCCAGCGCCTCACCGCGTTCCCACAGTGCGAGGGAGTGCTCGAGCGTGGGCGCGCCCTGTTCGAGTTCGGACACGACGCGCACGAGCTCATCGCGCGCCTGCTCGAAGGAGAGGGTCGAGACGTCGGGGGCCTGTTCGGTCATCGGGTCCATCCTACTTTTCGGTGCGAGAGGTGACGGACGCCGTCTCGCCGTGCGATGTCGCGGCGATCGCACCGCGGTCCAGGGTCAAAGTGAGAGGCGTTCCATCGGGCGCCTGCGCGGCGTCGCGGAGGATGGAACCGTCGTCGCCCTGAGCGATCGCGTACCCGCGCGCAAGCGTTGCGGCGGGTGAGAGGGCGCGAACGGACGCGCGCAGCTCGGCGGCCCGTCTCTCGGCGCGGTCGATGAGGCGCGCCGTAATCTCGCGCCCGCGGGAGACAGCGAGGTAGATCTCCTGCTGCCGGTCGCGCACGATCGACTCGGGATCGCGCAGCGCCGGGCGCGAGCGCATTTGGCCGAGCTGCTGGATTCCGTGCTGCACCTGCTGCTGCAGGCGCATTGTGAGGCGCGAGCGCAGCTGGTCGACGAGGGCGCGCTGCTCGCCGACATCGGGCACGACGCGCTTCGCCGCGTCGGTCGGTGTCGAAGCACGCACATCGGCGACGTCGTCGAGCAGGGGGCGGTCGTTCTCGTGTCCGATCGCGCTGACGATCGGCGTCGTGGCGGCCGCGACGGCGCGGAGCAGCCGCTCGTCGCTGAAACCGAGCAGTGTCTGGGGATCGCCCCCGCCGCGGGCGATGACGATGACGTCGACCTCGGGATCGGCATCGAGAGCCTCAAGCGCCTCGAGGATCTCGGGAACGCTGCGCTCGCCCTGGACGGCGGCGTGGGTCGTGCGGAAGCGCACCTGCGGCCACCGCAGCTGCGCATTGCGCAGAACGTCTTTCTCGGCATCGGACTGGGCACCGGTGATGAGGCCGATGCAGTCCGGCAGGAAGGGTGGGGGCGTCTTGCGCGACGGGTCGAAGAGACCCTCGGCCTGCAGCTGCCGGCGCAGGCGCTCGAGTCGCTCGAGCTGGGCGCCGAGGCCGACGTGCTTCATTGACGTGACCTGGAACGAGAACGAGCCGCGCTTCGTGAAGTAGTCGGCCTTGAGGCACGCGACCACGTGGTCGCCGACGTGGAACTCGTCGCCGAGGCGCTGGATGACGTTCGACCAGATCTGGAGGTTCACCTGCGCGTCGGAGACGAGATCCTTCATCCCGCCGAACACGTTGCGACCACGACGGTTCCACTGCGTGATCTCTCCCTCGACCCACACCGTGCCCCATGCATCGATCGCCGTCTTGATGGTCTGGTTGAGGCGGCCGACGGAGGTGGGCTGATCGGGGCCGGAGTCGCGAGGCGCGACCGCGTCGCCGCCGGGGGCGTCGTCGGGACTCGGATTCGGCTGGAAGGAGGTCACGGATTCAGGTTATTCGGGCGGACTGACAATCGAAGACACGTACTCTGGAGAGATGAGCGCTACCGCCGTTTCGCTGCCCGTTCCGCGCATCCCCGTGCGCCGAGAACCGCTTCGCGATGTGCCCGTCTCGGGCGACAAGAAGGTCCTTCTCGCGGCGCCGCGTGGTTATTGCGCCGGAGTCGATCGCGCCGTGATCACCGTCGAGAAGGCTCTCGATCGATACGGGGCGCCTGTGTACGTGCGCAAGCAGATCGTTCACAACATCCATGTCGTGCGCGAGCTCGAGGCCAAGGGGGCGATCTTCGTCGAAGAGGTCGACGAGGTTCCCGAAGGGGCGCACGTGGTCTTCAGCGCGCACGGCGTCTCGCCGATGGTCGTGGATTCGGCAGCAGAACGCGGACTGCAGGCGATCGACGCGACATGCCCTCTTGTCACGAAGGTGCACCGCGAGGCCGTGCGTTTCGCACGTGACGATTTCCAGATCCTGCTCGTCGGACACGAGGGGCACGAAGAGGTCGAGGGGACGGCGGGAGAAGCGCCCGACAACGTGACCGTGGTGAACAACCCGGAGGAAGCCGACACTGTTGAGGTCGACGACCCATCGAAGCTGGTCTGGCTGTCGCAGACGACGCTTTCGGTCGACGAGACGATGGAGACGGTCGATCGTCTCCGCGCGCGCTTCCCCGAGCTTCAGGATCCGCCGTCGGACGACATCTGCTATGCAACGCAGAATCGCCAGGTCGCAATCAAGAAGGTCGCTGAGGGGGCGGATCTCGTGATCGTGGTCGGGTCCGCGAATTCCTCCAACAGTGTGCGCCTCGTCGAGGTCGCGCTGCAGTACGGCGCGAAGGCCGCATACCGGATCGACTATCCCGACGAAGTGCGACAGGAGTGGCTCGAGGGCGTTCGGACGGTCGGGATCACGAGCGGTGCGAGCGTGCCCGACGTGCTCGTTCAGCAGCTGATGCGTGAGCTCGCGCAGGCCGGTTACGCCGAGGTCGAGGAAGTCCGCACGGCGGAGGAGGACCTCATGTTCTCGTTGCCGAAGGAACTGCGCGGGGATCGCCCGCGCGGGGGACGCGGGAGCGCGTCGTGAGTGACGATGCGGCGCAGCGTCCTCGCCCCCAGTTCGGAGAGTATGCCCGTCCCGAGGACCAGGCGGCGCGGGCCGGTCGTCCCGTGCCCGATATCGATCCCGCGCTGATTCCGCAGGACGGGCCTCCCGAAAGCGGCCCGTCGAAGCCCCCGAAGCGGTCTCGTCTCGGCGACCGGGTCGTGACCATCGCACTGCTCGCGTTCGGCCTCTACTACATCGTCAGCGGCATCGGCCTCTACACGGATCCGTCGGCCCTGCTCGATGCCATGGGCCTCGACGGCGTCGAATTCTCCGATTACGCGGCGCAGCAGACGGCTGGTGTCGTCGCCGTCGTTGTGGTGCTCGCCGGATGGCTCGCCACCACCTGGTTCGTATGGCGCCGCGGTGCTGCCGGGAAGACGATGTGGTGGATCGCGCTGCTCGCGGGCGTGGTCTTCAACCTCGTCAGCGCGCTCATCGTCGCGGTGCCGTTCTCGATGGATCCGAACGTCCTGAACGCGATCCTCGAGATGCAGGGGATCGAGCAGTAGGGACGTTCCTCATCCGAGATCGGGGAGATCCCGGATGCGCGGACCTCGTCGGATCGGCGAGCATAGGAAGATGGACACCCGCCCGATCTCTGTGCCGAACCGTCGGCGGTTCCGCCCTGCGCGCGCTCTCGCCCTTCTTGCGCTCGCCGCGGTCGTCGTGTCGGGCGGGACGGCGCTCGCCGTGCAGATCATCGGGCAGGGGGCCGCTCCGAGCGCCGCATCGTCGCTCGCGCCGTCGAGCGAAGTGAGCGAGGCGAGTTGGTCTCCGGACTGGCCCGCGTCGGGGGCCGCCGCGTTCGCCGTCGGGGACGGCGAGATCGTCGCGTCCTCGAACGCGGCGCTGCCCATGGCGTCGGTCAGCAAGGTCGTCACCGCGTTGCTCGTGCTTGAGGCGCGCCCGCTCGAGGTCGGACAGCAGGGCGGCGACTACTGGTTCACGGAGCAGTGGAATCGTGAGTACGAGGAGTACCTCGCGCGCGGAGAGTCCGCTCTGAAGGTGCCCGTGGATGGCATGCTCACGCAGCACCAGCTCCTGCAGGGCATGCTGATCGGATCGGCATGCAACTACGCCGACATTCTCGTGGAGAGCATCTGGGGCGATCAGGCCGCGTTCGCGACGGCCGCGGCGGAATACCTGGAGGATCGCGGGATCGACGGGATCACGATGGTCGAGGCGACGGGGATCGATCCGCGCAACACGGCGACGGCGACGGCGCTCATCGAGGTGGGTCGTCTTGCGCTTGCGCACCCGGTCATCGCGGAGATCGTCGCGACGGCCGAGGTCGACCTCCCGGGCGCCGGGCGCGTCGAGAACACGAACGAGTTGCTGGCGGATCCGGGGGTCGTCGGGCTGAAGACGGGAACGCTCGACGGGAGCAATCTGCTGTCGGCGAAGGAGATCCCGGCGGGAGGCGAGACGGCGCGCGTGTGGGCGGTCGTGCTGGGCCAGCCGGACGATGAGGCCCGCTTCTCCGCGTCGCGGGAGTTGTACGCGTCGATCGAACGCGGAATCGCGGGGTGACGCGAGACGCCCCGCGGACGGATCCGCGGGGCGTCTGCAGTGAGAAGCAGGCCGGTCAGGCGCTGATGGAGTGACCGTGCGAGCCGAGCTGCTTCGTCGACTCGACGACGCGGGCGGCCATGGCCGACTCCGCGACCTTGCCCCAGGCGCGGGGGTCGTACTTCTTCTTGTTACCGACCTCGCCATCGACCTTGAGCACGTCGGCGTAGTTCTCGTACATGTAGCCGGCGATCGAGCGCGTGAACGCGTACTGCGTGTCGGTGTCGATGTTCATCTTGATGACGCCGTTCGCGACCGCCGTGGCGATCTCCTCGTCGGTCGAGCCGGAGCCGCCGTGGAACACGAGGTCGAGCGGCTTCTCGCCCGTGCCGAACTTCGCGGCGATGCCCTCCTGGATCTCGCCGAGCAGCTCGGGGCGGAGCTTGACCCCGCCCGGCTTGTACACGCCGTGGACGTTGCCGAAGGTGAGAGCCGAGATGTACTTGCCCTTCTCGCCGAGACCGAGGGCCTCGACGGCCTTCGTCACGTCGCCGACGGTCGTGTAGAGCGCCTCGTTCGATCCCTCATGCTTGACGCCGTCTTCCTCGCCGCCGACGATGCCGACCTCGATCTCGAGGATCGATCCGATCGCGTGCGTGCGGGGGAGGAGCTCCTGCGCGATGGCGATGTTCTCGTCGAGCGGCACGGCCGAACCGTCCCACATGTGCGAGTTGAAGATCGGCTCGCCGCCGGCCTTCACCTGCTCCTCGCTCGCGGCGAGGAGGGGGAGGAGGAAGCTGTCGAGCGCGTCCTTCGGGCAGTGGTCGGTGTGCACGGCGACGGTGATGGGGTAGCTCTTGGCGACCTGGCGGACATACTGCGCCATGGCGATCGCGCCTGTCGCACGCGCCTTGACCGTGTGGCCGGCGAAGTAGTCGGCGCCGCCCGTCGTGACCTGGATGATGCCGTCGGAGCCGGCCTCCGTCAGGCCCTGGAGGACGGCGTTGATCGTCTGAGAGCTGGAGACGTTGAACGCGGGGAAGGCGAAGCCGCCCTCCTTCGCGCGCGTGAACATCTCGGCGTACTGGTCCGGGGTTGCGACCGGCATGGCGCGGCTCCTTCGTGTCGAATGGTGAAAGCCCTCACAGCCTATGGTGTGGACGCGGTCGACGGAACTCGAGGGCCTTCGCGCACGGTAATCGAAAGAATGTCGATTCCTTCATGCACATCGGTGCATCGGGCTCGTCCTGCGAGCGTCTGCGTGGCTACTCTCGGGAGCATGACCGCCGATCACGAGATCCACGACACCGACGACCTCATCCCGCTGCAGCCGGATCGCAACATCGCGCTCGAGCTTGTGCGCGCCACGGAAGCCGCCGCGATTCGCTCGTCGCCATTCATCGGGCGGGGGCAGAAGGAGCTCGCCGACGGCGCGGCTGTCGACGCCATGCGCGCCTTCCTCACGACCGTCGAGTTCGACGGCGTCGTCGTGATCGGCGAGGGCGAGAAGGACGCCGCGCCGATGCTTTTCAACGGCGAGCACGTCGGTACGGGGAGGGGACGCTCCTATGACATCGCCGTGGATCCGATCGACGGAACGACGCTCACGGCGGAGGGGCGCAACAATGCGCTCTCGGTGATCGCGATGTCGGATCGCGGCACGATGCTCGATGCCTCGAGTGTGTTCTACATGGACAAGATCGTCACGGGGCCCGCGGGTGTCGGCGTCGTCGACATCCGGCGTCCGATCCAGGAGAACATCCGGTTGCTTGCGAAGGAACTCGGCAAGCCTGTCGAGGAGATGGTCGTCTCGGTGCTGAACCGACCCCGGCATGAGCAGCTGGTCGCCGACATCCGGTCGACAGGTGCGGGAACGCGTCTGATGAGCGACGGCGATGTCGCGGGCGGAATCAATGCGGCGCGCCACGATGCCCGCACGGACATGTGTGTCGGCGTGGGCGGCAGCCCGGAGGGAATCGTCACCGCGTGCGCGATCAAGGCGCTCGGCGGGCACATCCAGGGGCGCATGTGGCCCCGGGACGACGACGAGCGACAGAAGGGGATCGACGCGGGGCTGCCGATGGACGACGTGCTCGAAGCCGAGGACATGGTGACGGGCAGCAACACGATCTTCGTGGCGACGGGCGTCACGGACGGTGCGCTCGTGGCCGGCGTGAAGCGTCAGGACGGCTATCTCTACACGGAGAGCGTCGTGCTGCGCGGCCATTCGGGCACACTGCGTCGCATCTCGAGTGACCACCTCGAGTCGAAGTGGCTGTGAGCCGCGGCCCGGCCTGTGCGGTTCCCAGTGGATCCGCGGTTCACGAGTTGATCACGTTCCCGGTCGGTGGCGCTCCCCGTGCGATAATCGCCCTATGAGTGAGCAGTCGGAGAAGTCGCCGTCGGCCGGAGCGCGCGCGGTGGTGGCAGACGCGCAGGACCCGGCTCGTCGCCCCGACGTGCTCTTCCGTGTGCGGCGCCCGGCCGGCACAGAACCGAGTGTCTGGTGGTCGATCGGCGGCTTCATCGTCGTCTCGGCTGGAGTCCTCGCGGCGCTCAACCTGCTTCCGGGCTGAGAGGGGCGGCCCGGCCGGGCCGCGTAGACTGCTCTCCCGTGGCTCTGACTATCGGCATCGTGGGACTGCCCAATGTGGGCAAGTCGACCCTCTTCAACGCACTGACCAAGAACACCGTGCTCGCGGCGAACTACCCGTTCGCGACGATCGAGCCGAACGTCGGCGTCGTCGAACTGCCGGATCCGCGTCTCGATCGTCTCGCGGAGATCTTCGGATCCCAGAAGATCCTCCCGGCGCCCGTGTCGTTCGTCGACATCGCGGGCATCGTTCGCGGCGCGAGCGAGGGAGAGGGGCTCGGCAACCAGTTCCTCGCGAACATCCGCGAGGCCGACGCGATCGCGCAGGTCGTGCGCGGCTTCACGGACGGCGATGTCACGCACGTCGACGGGGCAGTCGACCCGGCGAGTGACATGGAGACGATCAACACCGAGCTGATGATCGCCGATATGCAGACGCTCGAGAAGGCGATCCCGCGCCTCGAGAAGGAAGTCAAGGGCAAGAAGGTCGATCCGGCCGTTCTCGACGCCGCGAAGGACGCGCTCGCGATCCTCGAGGCGGGAAAGACGCTGTTCCAGGCGGGCTTCGACACGACGCTCGTGAGGGAGCTCGGCCTGCTCACGGCGAAGCCGACGCTGTTCGTCTTCAACGTCGATGAGGGCGTGCTGACGGACGAGGCGCGCATGTCCGAGCTCGCCGAGCTCGTGGCGCCGGCGAAGGCCGTGTTCCTCGACGCGAAGGTCGAGTCCGAGCTCATTGGCCTCGACGCCGACGAGGCGCTTGAGCTGCTGCAGTCGCTCGGCCAGGAGGAATCGGGTCTCGACCAGCTCGCCCGCGTCGGATTCGAGACGCTCGGCCTGCAGACCTACCTCACGGCGGGCCCGAAGGAAGCGCGCGCCTGGACGATCCGCAAGGGCGCGACGGCCCCGCAGGCGGCGGGCGTCATCCACACCGACTTCGAGCGCGGCTTCATCAAGGCCGAGATCGTCTCGTTCGCCGACCTCGACGCTCTCGGCTCGATGAGCGAAGCGAAGGCCGCAGGCAAGGTGCGCATGGAGGGCAAGGACTACGTCATGGCCGATGGGGATGTGGTGGAGTTCCGACACGGAATAACCTCTGCCGCACAGGGCAAGAAGTGAAGACGACTGACCTCGCCAAGGTACGCGCGGCCCTTTGGGCCGCTGCTGACGAACTGCGTGCCAACTCCAAGCTCACCCCTGTCCAGTACCGCGACCCGGTGCTCGGGCTCGTGTTCCTGGCCTACGCCGAAAACCGGTTCGAGGCCGTCAGGGGTGACGTCGAGGCCAAGGCCAGTGCTCGCAACCCGGCGACGATCGCCGACTACAAGGCGAAGTCGGTGCTGTACGTCCCCGACGAGTCACGCCTTTCCAACTTGGTGGAATTGCCCGAGGCCGAAGACATCGGCAAGGCCACCGACGAGGCGATCAAAGCCATCGAGGCAGCCAACCCTGAGCTGAAGGACATCCTCCCGCGCGGCTACCAGAAGCTGGAGCGCTCGACCCTGATTGAGCTCCTACGCCTCTTCGCGTCGCTACCGACCCAACTCGAAGGCGATGCCTTCGGTTTCATCTACGAAGACTTCCTCTCCAACTTCGCGGCCCAGGAAGGCAAGGGCGGCGGAGAGTACTTCACGCCTTACTCGATCGTCCGCCTCATCGTCGAGATCCTGCAGCCGTTCCAAGGCCGCGTGTTTGACCCTGCGTGCGGCTCGGGTGGCATGTTCGTCCAGTGCGGGAAGTTCGTCGAGCGCCACCACGATTCTGCTAGTCGTAAGCTCTCGGTCTTCGGCGCGGAGAAGACCGAGGACACCGTCCCGTTGGCGAAGATGAACCTCGCCCTCCACGGGCTTTCCGGTGACATCCGCCAGGCCAACAGCTATTACGAGGACCCACACAGCGCCGTTGGAGCGTTCGACTATGTGATGGCCAACCCTCCCTTCAACGTCGACAAGATCAAGAAGGACCAGCTGGCCGGCGACAAACGGTTCCCCTTCGGACTGCCGAAGGCCGACAACGGCAACTTCCTGTGGATCCAGCAGTTCTACGCGGCGCTCTCGCCGAAGGGGCGCGCTGGCTTCGTCATGGCCAACTCGGCCGGCGACGCGGGCCACTCGGAAAAGGAGATCCGCAAACAGTTGGTCGAGTCCGGCACCGTTGACGTGATGGTCGCGATCAGCTCGAACTTCTTCTACACCGTCACTCTGCCGGTCACGCTGTGGTTCCTCGACAAGGCCAAGGTGGGCACGGCGCGCGAGGACACGGTGCTGTTCCTGGACGCCCGTCACATCTTCCGTCAGATCGACCGCGCCCACCGCGACTTCACTGCTGAGCAGATCGAGTTCTTGGCCAACATCGTGCGGCTCTACCGCGGCGAGGACATCGAGACCGCTGACGGCAGCGACACCTTGCTCAAGGAGAACTTCCCCGAAGGGAAGTACGTCAACGTCGGAGGCCTGTGCAAGGTTGCCACCCGCGCCGAGATCGAAGCGCAAGGCTGGAGCCTCAACCCCGGCCGATACACCGGCACCGCAGCAGTTGACGAGAGCGATGTCGACTTCATGGGCGACCTCGAAGCGCTATACGAGGAGTTCACGAAGTTGAGCGACGAGGCGGACGTGCTCCGTACGAAGGTTGAAGCTGCCGTTCAAGGGATCCTCGGCGCATGAGCGAGTGGCGGGAGGTCACGCTCGCGGAACTGGGGAAGTTCTCGAGCGGAAAGCCAATCACGCCCGGACAGCGAGGTGAGTTCAATGCTTACGGCGCGAACGGCGTCATTGGCGGCTCCGATGAGGCGCGATACGGATCAGGCATCATCGTCGGCCGCGTCGGTGCCTATTGTGGAGCGGTAGCAGTTAGCCACGAACCGTTCTGGGCCTCGGATAACACCATCGTCATCGAACCGGCGATCGATGACGATCTCGACTACTTGGGCTATCTCCTGCGTTCCGCACATCTTCATCGCTATGCCGGCGGGGCGGCTCAACCTTTGGTTACGCAGGGAATCCTGAAGGCGCTTCGATTCCGTGTTCCTGAGCCGAACGTGCGCGTCCGCATTGGACGGGTGTTGGCCGATTTCGACGACCTGATCGAGAACAACCGACGTCGGGTTGAGATCCTGGAAGAGAAGGCCCGGTCCATCTACCGTGAGTGGTTCGTGAAGTTCCGCTACCCCGGACACCAAGACGTGCCCATCGTCGAGTCTGCCCTTGGCCCGATTCCAGAGGGGTGGGTAGTGCGAGCCGTGGGTGAAGTCTCGGCCGTCGTCGTGCGCGGCATCTCGCCCAAGTACGCAAAGGATGGTGAGTGGATCGTACTCAACCAGAAGTGCATACGTAATGGTCGTGTCTCGCTTGCGCCGTCGCGGCGTCAGGAGCGCTCGGTCTCGGAAGCGAAACGAATCCGATCCGGGGATGTGCTAATTAACTCTACTGGAGTAGGAACTCTGGGGAGGGTGGCAATGTATCGCGGTCTCTCCGAGGGCGTCACCGTTGATTCCCACGTAACCATATGCCGACCAGTGCAAGGTTCTTTGAACCCCTGGTATGCGATGAGCTTGCTAGCCAAGCAGAGCGACATCGAACGGCTGGGCGCGGGGGCGACAGGACAGACAGAGTTGCGGAAGTCAGATGTCGAAGCGCTGGAGTTGGTTCGGCCCGCCGCTCCCGTCGTCGAGGCGTTCAATGCCGTGATCTCTCCGCTTCTGGAGCAGATCGATTTTCTTTTGGCCAGCAGCGAGACGACGTCTGCGCTGCGTGACCTCCTGCTGCCAAAACTGGTGACGGGGCAGATCGACATCTCGACGCTCGACCTGGATGCGCTGATCGCGGCAGAACGCGCCGGTGAAGGTGCGGTGGCGTGATGAGCCCGACCGGTCCAGAGTACTGGTACGTGGAGAAGCCAAGCATCGAGCTTCTTGAGCAACTTGGCTGGACCGCTGTTGATGCCTTCCAGGAGACTCTGGGAGCCCAGGGCACGCTGGGTCGCGACTCCCGACGCGATGTTGTTCTCACGCACCGCCTGCGAGCCGCGATGCGCAAACTCAACACTGAGCATGTGCCGGACACCTCGATCAACGAGGCGATTGAGGTACTCACCAAGGACCGAGCAGCCATGGACCGGGTGCGGGCCAACCGCGCGGTCCATGACCTGCTACGCGACGGGTACCGCGCTGAGTGGGTAGACGGCCGCGGAGACAAGCAGATCGAGACCCTTCGGTACCTCGATCTGAGCAATCCTTCGAACAATGACCTGTTAGCCGTACAGCAGATGTGGATCAAGGGCGAATTGCACAGCCGCCGACTCGATCTGGCTCTGTTCGTCAACGGTGTCCCACTCGTGCTGATGGAGTTCAAGGAGCCGAACGAGTCGGTCAAGGCGGCATACGACAACAACCTGACTGACTACCGCGACACCATCCCGCAGCTCTTCATACCGAACTGTTTCGTGCTGCTGTCCAACGGCAGCCACGCCAAGGTCGGGTCGACGTATTCGCCGTACGAGTTCTTCAACGACTGGAAGGTGATCGACGCCCAAGGCACGCGCGGGGCGATTGCCCTGGAAACCGCGCTGCGTGGCACTTGTGACCCAGCGGTGCTGCTGGACCTGGTGGAGAACTTCGTCGCGTACATGGAGCGGCCCGGTGGCCTGATCAAGGTCATGGCGCGGTCGCACCAGTTCCATGGGGTCAACGCGGCGATTGAGAACCTTCACCGGTCGCGGGCCGAGCATGACAAGCGCCTCGGTGTCTTCTGGCACACCCAAGGTTCGGGCAAGTCACTGTCAATGCTGTGGTTCACCCAAAAGGTGCTGCGTCAGGTGGCCGGCAAGTGGACGTTCGTCATGGTGACGGACCGCAAAGAGCTCGACACTCAGTTGCATGGTGAGTTCGCCGACGCAGGGGCGATCTCGCCCGAGGCGCGGGTGCACGCGGAGTCCGTGGTGCACCTGCGTGAACTGCTGGCTGCTGATCACCGGTATGTGTTCACGCTGATCCAGAAGTTCCAACCCTCCAAGGGTTTGGGGGAGCAGCAGATGCCGGTCCTGTCCACAAGGTCTGATGTCATCGTCATCACTGACGAGGCACACCGCAGCCAGTACGACACGCTTGCACTGAACATGCGCACGGCGTTGCCGAACGCGTCAATGATGGGCTTCACCGGCACACCGTTGATTACCGGGGAGGAGCAGGCCACGCGCGAGCAGTTCGGTGACTACGTCAGCGTCTATAACTTTCGCGACGCGATCGATGACGGCGCGACGGTTCCGCTGTACTACGAGAACCGCATCCCCGAACTTCAACTGGTTAACGAGAACTTCTCCGAAGAACTCGAGGAACTCCTCGAGGATGCTGAACTCGACGAGGACGCCGAAGGCCAACTCGCCCGCGTCTTCGGCACGCAGTACACGCTGCTGACACGGCCCGACCGCCTCAAGACCATCGCGAAGGACCTCGTCTCCCACTTCGTGGGCCGTGGCTTCTCCGGCAAGGCGATGTATGTCGGGTTGGACAAGGCCGCTGCCGTGCGTATGTTCAACCTCGTGCAGGAGGCCTGGACCGAGCACCTGGCCGAGTTGAGGGCCGCGCACGACGCCCTCCCCGAACTTGAGCGGCCCTGGTTGGCCTCACGTATCGAGTTGATGGAGACCACCGACATGGCGGTGGTGGTTTCGCAGAGTCAGAACGAACTGAAGATGCTCGACGACCTCGGCCTCGACATCCGCCCGCATCGTGAGCGGATGAACCGCGAGGATCTGGCCGAGAAGTTCAAGGACTCCGACGACCCTCTGCGGCTGGTGTTCGTGTGTGCCATGTGGATGACCGGTTTCGACGCGCCGAGCGTCTCGACGGTCTATCTCGACCGGCCGATGCGCAACCACACGCTGATGCAGACGATCGCTCGCGCCAACCGTGTCTTCCCGGAGAAGGACAACGGCCTGATCGTTGACTACGTCGGGGTTTTCCGGAATCTGGAGAAGGCCCTGGCGATTTACGGGGCCGCCGACGCGGGCGAGTCACCCATCGAGATCATTGACGCCCTTGCCGGTGAGCTGGACGCCGCGGTGGCTGAACTGTTCATCTTCTGCTCCGGCGTGGGAGTGGACCTTGCCGCGATGCGCGATGCCGAAGGGTTTGACCACGTCGCCAAACGTGATGCCGCTGTCGAATCGCTGCTGGTCGACGAGGAGACCCGCACTGACTTCCAGCAGCGCGCTCGGCAGGTCCGCAAGCTCTTCAAAGCCCTGCTGCCGGATCCCAAGGCCGCTGCCCAACAACGCAATGTTGCTGCGGTCAGAGTTCTCGCCGAACGCATCGCAGAGGTCACACGTCCACCGGAGGTCGACCTGGGGACGGTGCCGGATGCGGTGGATGCCCTGCTTGACCGATCCGTGGGTGCCGAGGAGTACGTTATTCGGGCCGCTGCCGAGGGAACGAAGCCGGACCCGCTCATCGATCTGTCGCAGATCGACTTCGAGGGGCTGGCAGCCAAGTTCGCTGGGCGAAAGCGAGCGGAAACAGACCGGATGGCCCAACTGCTCCGCCAGCAGGCCATCAGCGCAGCGACCCGGAACCCGACCCGCTACGAGCTGGTTGAACGAATCGAGAAGCTGATCGATGAATACAACGCGGGCAGTGTGAACATTGACGAGTACCTTCGTCGCCTGATCGAGCTCTCGGAGACACTGACGGTCGAAGAGGAGCGCTCGGTACGCGAAGGCGTGACCGAGGAAGAGCTCGCGATCTTCGACCTGCTGACCCAGCATGATCCTGTTCTTAGCGCCGATGAGCGCGAGACTGTGAAGGCAAGCGCCAGGAAGCTCCTGGAGCACCTGCACGAGAAACTCGTCCAGGACTGGCGTCGCAAGGTCGACGTTATGAACGACGTCGACAGCACGATCCGCCAGGTCCTCGACCAGGGCCTGCCCGAGAAGCCCTACACGCTGGATATTTTTACCTCGAAGATGCGGCTGGTCTTTGATCACGTCCTTACCGCCTACGGTGACGACGGTGAGAGCGCCTACGCGCCCAGAATCGACTTTCACTGGCCGGCACCATCCGTGGAATACGTTGGCCCCCTTGATGTGGACAAGATCGCTGATGACGTCGTTGCCCGCATTCACGATGACCCGGCCTTCGCCGCTCACGTCGCGGTGCAACTGGGTGCCACTGACGCGAACGACTCACTGGGGTACCCAGGCACCTGACCATCAAGCGTCCTGAAGTCGCGGGTCTCTGCTTCACAGACGAGACCATCGTGACCGTCATCGCCCGGCTGTTCGAGTTCCTCGGTGCTCGCAGCCATTTCCGCCAAGATCCTCTGGCGGCTCCTGGTGCTCCTATTCTTTCGCTCGGCGCGCTTCTGGGCCTGCCACGCCACTACACGCTGGCGACTGGCCTTTCGCTCTGCCTCTGCCACCTCGGCCTTCTCTCGGTCTCGCCGGGCTTGTCCCTCCTTGGCGGCCTCGGCCTTGGCCTTCTTCTTCGCGTCGATGGCAAGACGGAATCCGGGAACCGGCTCGGCCTCCACATCAGAGCCGCCGTCCTCGTCCTCGACAATCGAATCCCACGCCCAGGCCGCAATGGTCTCCCGACGGCACAGCAAGTCCTCGGCCCCCGCAGCCGCCAGCTCCTCCGAGCTATCCTCGACACTAATCGCGCCGATCTTGCCCGACCGCCCGACCTCCTCAGCGACGCAGAAGCCGTCAATAAGGCCCCGGACGCCGGGCAAGTACAGCACCTCCCTCCGGACCCAGCGGAAAGTCTCGTCGGACACCGGCAGCTCTCCGAGCGCCTCCAGAGCCTCGGCAAGGTGTCCGCGCCAAAGACGACGCAGCAACATTCCCGGCGTTACCGACCGAGCCCGCCGTAGCCTCTTCGTCTTCGCCAGCAGTCGCTCGATAGCCTCGCCCTGACCTTGCACGATGGCGTCGACGTCGAAGCCAAGGTCCGCGAGGCGGATCGCCGAGAGCTCAGTGAATCGCCCTGGGTTTCGTTCCTATCGGGTTCCCTGTCCAGCGAGCGCTGGTTGGGCTGATTCGGTTTCAGCGTGGTACGCGGCCTCGACTTCGACCGGCGTGCGGTAGCCGAGCTCGCCGTGGAGGCGCGCGTTGTTCCACCACCACACGTACTCGAGCGTCGCCAGCTCGACCTGCCCGACCGTCCGCCACGGGCCCTTCCGACGGATCAGCTCGGTCTTGTAGAGTCCGTTCACGGCCTCGGCGACGGCATTGTCGAACGAGTCGCCTACCGTCCCCGTCGACGGTTTCGCGCCGAGCTCGGCGATGCGGTCCGTGTAGACGATCGAGAGGTAGTTCGACCCGTGGTCGGCGTGATGGACGAGCTCGTCCAGCGACCCGGTCGCGTTGAACGCGGCCATGTTCAGCGCCTGCAGCGGCAGCACTTCGGCGCGAAGCGTCGACGCGACGTTCCAGCCGACGATCATCCGGTCGAACACGTCGATCACGAACGCGACGTACGCGAACCCCGCCCATGTCGCTACGTATGTGATGTCGGCGACCCAAAGTCGGTTCGGCGCGGACGCGGTGAAGTCGCGCTTCACGAGGTCCTTCGGCTTCTCCTGCGCCGGATCGGGAGTCGTGGTGAACACCTTCTTCGACCGCGCCACCCCGCGCCACCCCGCGCACCCCCGCGAGCGTCATCAACCGCGCGGTCTGGTCGCGACCGACATCCCACCCATCGCGCTTGAGCAGGGCATGCATCTTCCTGGCCCCGTAGATTCCGTAGTTCTCCTCATGGAGGCGCTGGACCTCCGGGACGAGCAGCTCCTCCTTCAACTGCCTCGCGGAGGGCACGCGCGCCTTCGCCGCGCGATACCCGCGCGCGAGGTGAGGAACCCTGGCACCGCGCCCTTCAGTACGCAGCACAGGAGCTCGACCCCGAAACGATCCCGATGCTCATCGATGAAGCGGATCATGCTCGTCAGGGACGGTCGAGCTCCTTCGCGAAAAACACGCTCGCAGCCTTGAGGACCTCGTTCGCCTTCCGCAGCTCGGCGACCTCGCGCTGCAGGCGCTTGTTCTCCTCAGCGACGTCGGTCGGCACACCCGGGTGCTGACCCGTGTCGACCTCGCGACGGCGATGCCACACACGCAACGTCTCCGCGCTCATGCCGAGCAAGCCGGACACATGCCGCACCGCGGACATCAGGTTCAGACGATCGCCGCTCGCGCGCGCTTCGTCGAGCATCCGGAGCGCGCGCTCGCGCATCTCGGGCGAGTACTTCTGATTCATCGGTTCCATCCTTGCTTGAAGAACGGAACGAAACCCAGGGCGATTCATCGAGCGTCTGGACGAACCTCGCCGCATATGCTCGATTAAGTTGTAGCGCTCGGGATGGGTCAGCCCGTCGAAGTGATTGGAGTATTCGTGGGACTGTTTGACGCTTTTCGTCGCAAGACTTGGGAAGAAGAAAATGCCTACGAGGGTGACACGCCGCCGTGCCCTCGCTGCGGTACGTCGTTGACTAAGCGTTACGTGTTCTCCGAGATGTACTGCGACAACTGCAAGTACGGACTCGACGATGTCGAGCACGACGACCAGAGCGATGAGTCGTTGAGCGTCTACGAGGCTGCAAATATCTGGGCGTCGAACGGGAAAGACGAGGACTACACCTTTGGCTACTCTGAGGCTGAGCTCGAAGCAGCACTGGGCAGCTAGGCCGTGTTGCTAAATCCATTGCAAGGCGGCGGAGAGGCAGAGCCCTGCCGCGTATGACCGGGCGGTCTTGTCGTAGCGGGAAGCGAGTCCTCGCCACTGCTTCACGAAGTTGAAGCACCGCTCGACGACGTTGCGGCCCTTGTAGCGCTCCTGCTGCTCGTCACCGAAGTCGATCGGACGCCCCGGACGCTTGCGGCGGTGAGCGATCTGGTCGTCGCGTTCGGGGATCGTGGCCTTGACGCCGCGCTCGCGCAGCCAGGCCCGGTTCCTCTTCGACGGATAGCCCTTGTCCGCGAGCACCCGATCCGGCCTCGTGCGCGCAGGTCCTCGTCTGGGGATGTGGATCTCGTCGAGCACGTCGGTGAACATGCTCGTGTCTGCGACCTGCCCGCCGGTGAGGACGAACGCCAGAGTGCGCGCCTGCCCGTCGCAGACGAGATGGATCCTCGTCGTCAAACCACCCCGTGACCGGCCGATCGCGTGGTCAGGAGGCTCCGGCCCCGACTTCTTGTAGTTCGATGGAACCGCCTGCGACCCGGGGCAGGGCCGCGCCATGCTGATGGACACGCGCGATCGAGGAATCCACCGACACGACCCAGTCGATCTCGCCAGCGAGCGACGCCCGCTTCTGCATGTGCGTGAGCAGATCCTCCCAGACGCCGTCGGTCGCCCATAGGCGGAAGTTCTTGTAGATCGTGTTCCAGCTCCCGAACCGGTCGGGCAGGTCTCGCCACGCCGATCCCGTCCGGAACCGCCACGCGGTCGCCTCGACCACCGTGCGCCGATCCGCCGGAGGGCGACCCCGCGTCCTCACCGGCGGGAACACGTCCCGGATCAGCTCCCAGACCTCGTCCGTGATGACATCTCGCGACACGTCTCAAGGATCACCCGAAGGGCCCGAACCAGCATCTAGCAACACGGCCTTGCCCGGCGTCGGCAGAGTGGCCTAAACATGGTCATCAATGATCGACGACCACAGCTTGGTATGTGCCGGAACCCGGTGGAGTGGAGGTTCGCTCTGTGATTCGCTGCGTCGTTGCCTGACTTGACCGCGTACCGGTCTCAGAGGCTCGCTGTCAGTTGCTGCAGCGTAACGGTTAGCTTTCCCGGGGCGACGCGAGTATCCGGCGTGCCTGGGACCTGACGTCCGCTTCCGACCATCCGGGTACTGACCTCGATGGAGCGTTTGTCGATTTGCGTGCAACAGACTCGGACTTCCTTCTTAGGGCCATGGCTCGCCCCGAAGACACAATGCAGGTGTCCTGCATGCGTCACGCGGTGCCAGTCTCTGCTGCCCTGGGCGGCACCCACCAAAGCATTGGCGAAGTCTGTTGCGCTCGTATGGCGCTTTGCCGGGTCGCAGTTGAGCGACTTCCGTACCACGGCTCCGACCGCTCGAGACACGTGCGGGGCGATGGTGCGAAGCTCGCGGATTGAACCAGCCACGATTTGATCATGCTGTTCCTGCTTCGAAATCCGGTGGTCAACCGGATACTCGCCGCTCAGGAGGTAATACGCCGTCGCGGCTAGGGAATAGACATCGCTCGCTGGGGAGCATTTGCCACTCTCTCCGAGAACCTCAGGGGCAACGGTGCAGAAGGTTCCGTTCGGGGGTGCTGTTCCGTCGTCACCAAGGAGGTGGCAGAAGCCCAGGTCGGCGAGAATGGCCTCATTGTTGCTTACCAGGACGTTGCCCGGCTTGACGTCTCGGTGAACCATGCAAGCCCGGTGGATACGGTCGAGTCCCGAGGCGATCTGTTGCACCAAGTGAGCTGCCGTCGACGGGGGTAGGCCGTTCCGTTCGGCGATTCCTTCCAAGTCGCCACCGCTCATCACAGGAGTGACGATGAACCGGATGTCGCTGTTGATCACGACGTCGGCGTTCAGCACATTGAGTAGGAATCGCGACTTGAGTTGCTCGAGCAGTTGGGCCTCGCGCCAGGGTCCTGCCGAGCCCTCCTCCAGCGGGTTGAGCAGCTTCACCGCGATCAGAGCGTCGAGGTGTCTGTCGTGGGCCTCGTAGACGGAGCCGCCAGCCCCGGCACCGAGGTTACTCACTAGCTCGTAGCGGTCGTTTATGGTCGTTCCCGGGGGAAACTCCGACAGATTCACATATCAAAGGATAAGGTCTGCGTATGCACGTGCTGGGAATCTCCGTGGAACCCGCGGCTGGAAGTCCGAAAGTCAACGTCGCGACCGTCGAACTGCAGCCGTCTGGCCCCGTTCTCGTCGAGAGCTTCACGCTCAAGACGATGGAGACTGAGCCCGGCGCACAGGCGGTCAGTCTGGCTCGGCTTCTCCAAGGGCGGCTCCCGGGGCTGTCGTTCGAGGCCGCCGTGATCAAGACTGCGGGTGCATCCCCAGTTGCGCGTAGGAACCGTGCTGGATTCCATCGGGCTCATGCTGAGGGGGCTCTTCTCTTCATCCTGCACGATGTCGCGGACGTCCGAGTGGAGGCCAGGGATGCCCAAGGACTCGCGACGCTGTCAGGAAAGAAGAAGGCCGACTTGGAAGCCATCGCAGCGGGCTTATCAGTGCGCAAGTACCGTGACGCGGTGTACGCCGCACTGGTCCTCTTGCCGTAGCGGACCTCGCATGGGCTCGACGTGGACACAATCGAGCTCTGCGACATGAATCTCGGTGCCTGCATCGAACAGTGGGTTGAGCACGATGCCGACGAGCGGTGATTGGTTACCGCGGTCCCGCAAGCGTCGAGCTGCGCGGGCGAGCAGGGTCCCGCTTGCGAAGTTCACGTCGAAGACGATCGACGGGCCACTGCTGTCCCCATGCATGGCCGGAGCTAGCATCATCGCGGCCCCGAGCACTCGCTCGGCCTGCGGGCTGGCGGCGACTACGCCGAAGCCTTCGTATGCAGACGCTGCACTCACCAGAGCCTCGGCCGAGCGCCGCAGATGGTCGGCCGCATTATTCTCGCGAACAACTGCTGAGGCACGGTTCATGATGCTTACAAGGTCCACGACCGTCTCCGTCCATTTCTCATCGCAAGGATGCTCGATTAGGTGAGAATACCGCGCCAGGTGTCGAGCCTCATGGAAACAGTGGAGCTTCGTCCAGACTTCAGATGTGTGTCGTTGTGGGCTCACTGGGCATCCCGAATCAATAGGCTGGGTGGCGGCAGCTTTCCCGGCTGCTGGGCCACGGAGCTTTGGGACTGTTCTGACTTGGCATGTCGTTCTATCATCCGATCCTATTCCCCGACCAGGCCGGCTCGGAAGTCGACACGTTGGTCTGCGGCAACTCCAATCCGACCAGTGTCGCCGGAGTGCTCCTCAACTTGTGGCAGGCCCCCACAACTGGATTTGCCGAAGGGGTCGGACGGCTCAGGCGGGTCGCCGCTCGACCTGTTGGGCTCCGTCGCCGAGTAGGAGTTCACTTCAGCGGTCAGCCGAGGCGAACGCCAAGAGTAGCTTCGTCGTGCCGATCGGCAGCACCAGTGGCCGCATCTCAGATGGTTCTCCGTGCCGGAACTCGGTGGGGTTCCGGTTCAACGTGTAGTAAGTGCACGAAGCTAGCATTGCTCACCGCCCCTGTCGCCTCATGGCGAGATGGCCGGGCGGCTTTGTGCTGACTGAGCCTCGCGGGCACTGGTGTGGTGCGATCCGGCAGTGCTATCATAGTTGATAGCAGAGGAGGTGATCGCCGATGTCATCCATCATCGTTCGCGGTCTCGACGACGCCGTGAAACAGCAGCTCGCCACGCAGGCGAAGGAGCATGGCCGGTCCATGGAGGCTGAAGTCCGGGAGATCCTCACGAAGGCCGCGACGCGGCCACACATCGGGATGGCGCTGCTGGCTGCAGCGCAGGACATCGGCGGTGTCGATGAGCTGATGATCCCAGAGCGCGGTGACGTCGCGCAGGTGGCGGACTTCGAGTGATCGTCCTCGACACGAACGTCATCTCGGAGATCTTCCGGCCGTCGCCGGAGCCGCGCGTCGTGGACTGGCTCGCGTCGTTGGCGGGTGATGTTGCGATCACGTCTGTCACGCTCGCGGAGCTGTTAGCGGGTGTGCGGCGGCTGCCGGATGGCCGGCGCAAGGGTGAGTTGACCAGGCGCATCGACGCAGCGCTCGAGCCGTACCGGGGTAGTCGCGCTGTGCTGCCGTTCGATGACGTGGCGGCCGACCGCTATGCAGACGTGCTCGTGGCTCGAGAGGACACGGGCGCGCCGATCAGCACGGCCGACGCGCAGATCGCTGCGATCTGCCTGGCGCACAGAGCGACCTGCGCTACGCGCAACGTGAAGGACTTCGTGTACACCGGCGTCGAGCTGGTCGATCCGTGGAAGGTCGACGCGTGAAGCATCATTCGATCGAGGTCATCGCCCATAAGGAGATCACTGAGACCGATCTGGGTGAACTTCGACGGCTCTTCGATAGCGAGTATCTCGAGGATTTCGGAGAATGGGATCAGGAACAGCCCTACGGCTACGCACCGCATGATGCCCACGTCATGGCGCGGATCGATGATCGCGTCGTAGGCCACGTGGGATGGACACGCCGTGAGATCGCTGTCGGCACAGAAACCGTCGCGATCGCGGGGGTCGGCGGTGTCCTGGTCTGCGATGAAGCACGAGGGCAGCGTCTCGGGGTCGATCTCATGGAGCTGGCCGCGCGGTCGATGCGCGATCACGGCGGCGTCTCATTCGGCTACCTGGGCTGTCGAGAGCAAGTCGTCCCGTTTTACTTGTCATGTGGTTGGGCTCGGATCGTTGCCAGTGAGAGGTCGATCGGGCGCGATGGTGAACCTGTCGTGGACGAGCCAGGCCAGCCGATCCTCATCCGCCCGATCACCACGTCGCTCGAACTTTGGCCGGAAGGTGACATCGACCTGCGCGGACGGGCTTGGTAGCCGCTGACTCCAGATGGTCCTACGTGCCGAAACTGGGTGGAGTTCCGGTTCAACGTGTGATCGCGATCCCGCTCGACCTCTCGTGGCCCCTCGCAAGCCGAACCTCAATTCGGCTGCGTTCCTGCGGCTTTCGGATCGAAGAGTTCGTCGATCCGGCAATCGAAAACCTCGGCCAAGCGGAAAGCCAGTGGCAATGAGGGGTCGAACCGTCCGCGCTCGATGGAGATGACGGTCTGGCGGGAGACTCCGAGTTCATCGGCGAGGCGCTGTTGTGACCAGCCGCGGTCCAGTCGGCGTTCGTGAAGCGAGTTCCTCATCGTCAGCTGCGCTTCTTCGCCATGAGGTATCGCACGAGGGTGCTGGAGAAGGCGATCAGGATGACTCCGACGAGTGCCCATAGCGCGTCGATGTCGAAGCCAGTGATGGCGAGAGTTGCGAGTGCAAACCCTGTCAGCATGATCGTGTCGCGGAGTGCACCAGCCATGGCGGTGTCCAGCCACTTCGACTCGATCGACTCTTCCGGGTTGTCAATTGCACCCTGGAGGCTCGCGCGATCGACGACGAGGGCCCAGGTGAGGCCTATGAGCCCCCAAGACATGACGAGAGCGGTCACGCCGGCGACGACCAGGGCGTGCTCGCCCTCGGAAACTTGAGTCAAAAGAGTGAGCGCACCAGCTGCGACGGCCAGAACCAAGCCTGCCGGGATCGCAATAGCCATGGCGGGGACTCGCCCTCCGGCGAACTTGATCCGGCCCCAGCGTGTTCGCGCGTCGGTTGTTGGCTTGGTGGTCATACTCTCTCCCGTGTGAAGCAGGTTTGACATGTGAAGCTAGCTTGACATGTGAAGTGCGCTTTGCACAAGGTGCGGTTCAGGGATCCTTGGGTCGTCGCGTGGGCCCCGCGCGTTCGCCGGTGTATTACGTGGTCGGTAGACCGCACGACGTTGGCGGCTTTGGCTGCCGGGTCGGAGGTCCCAGCCCTTCGGGTCGGAAGGACGCCTTCGGAAGGCAGTGGTTGCACCATGCGGCGCGCGCAGGGCCCCACAGTGCAAGGTCGTGATTGAGCGCGACGGCCATCACTGCCGATGCGTACCCCTGTGGCTCGGAGCGCGCCGGCTGCACGACATTCCACGCGGTGTCGAGATGGAGTTGTCGTTTGGCGTGCAGTGCCGGGCGTGCTGGCTATGCGCTGATCTCGCGAGAAGTGATCACGTCATACCGCAGCTGCACCATGCCATTATCGAATCTCTGTTCGTGCTGCAGGCTGAGATCTAGGCGGCGATCCGGCAGGAATCGCAGTCCGCCACCGACGACGACGGGGCACACGAGCATGTCGATCCGGTCGACAAGACCGTGTCGAATCGCTTGTGCAGCCACAGTTGGCCCGTCGATCGTCACGTTTCCTCGCGCATCAGCTTTTATTTCCGCGACCTCTTCCGGGTCGAACTGTGCGCGCAGTTGCGTGCGCGATGTGGCGACTGTTTCAAGAGTGCGGGAGAAGACCACTTTGTCTGCCCGTTGCCAGATCCGTGCAAACTCCGTGGACTGCGGCGACTGTTCGATGACTTCGGGGTTCGTCTCCCAGACAGCCATCATCTGGTACATCCGCCGACCGAGCAGATAGGTCGAGACCTTCGAGTACTCGTCGTTGACTGCGGCAAGAACCTGCTCGTCAGGCATGGCCCACGAGGTGAATTCGCCCGTAGTGTCTGCGACGTAGCCATCAAGCGACACCTGCATGGAGTACACCAACGTGCCCATAGCTATCCTCGATCTGGTTGCATTGTAGGAGCAGTTTCAGGCTACGTAGACTGATTGCGTGTTGCAACCAGATGGCGTGGAGAAGCTGCAAGTTGAACGCGGTCGCTCTGGGTGTCCGATCAACATGACGGTTGAACTGCTGGGCGACCGCTGGAGTCTGGTCGTGCTGCGCGACATCATGTTCGGCGACCGTCGGCGTTTCCGGGAGCTGCTGCATCATTCCGAGGAGCGGATTGCCTCCAACGTGTTGGCGAGCAGGCTCAAGCGCATGTCGGACGTCGGTCTGCTCACGCGACATGGCGATCCGAGTCATCGCCAGAAGGTCGAGTACCGCCTCACCGAACCGGCGATTCAGCTGGTGCCGGTGATGGCGCAGCTTGGCGACTGGGGTGCTCGCTGGTTGCCCACCTCTGCAGAGCTGGCCGTTCGCGCGGAACTGCTGGCAGACGGAGGGCCCGAACTCTGGTCGAGATTCATGAGCGAGCTCCGCGAGGTGCATCTGCGGGGCGGCATCTTTTCCAAGGATGGCGTCCTGGCTGAGCTGACTGCTGCGTACGAGCGCGTCGTATCAGCGCATGGGTAGCTGGGGCGGGTTACCGCTGCAGATGTCTCCATGCGCCGGAACTCGGTGGGGTTCCGCTTCGATTTCTCGGTGGCCTCGGGTACGTCGATGACGCCTATGTCCTCCCTCGCGTCGACTCCACCTCGCTCTGGATGATGTTCCTAGCTGCTTCGATGAGGGCGCGGTTATCGGGAGTCGGTTGGCCGTCAGGCAGCAGTATGGTGTCCTCGAGCCCTATCCGCGTCGAAAGGCCACGTCGAGCCGCGCGGCGAATCGCCGCCAGAGTCTCAGCCAGTGGTTCCGCCGCGAGCGTGTCGATCCCGGCGGCATCCTTGACGTGTACGTGGACCGCCTCGGCACCGGCGGCACCTGCCGCCACAGCGTTGGCCGCAAGCTCAGACGGGGTTGTCGGCAGTGAGGGGTGCTCGCTCGGCAACCGAGCGCCGTTCAGACATGCCTTCAGGATCATCCCGAAGATGGTGGCACAGAGGTCCGACTGACGAGCGGTCTCGCCGTTGCTTCGGATGCCCCTACGTGCCGGAACACCGTGGAGGACCAGTTCGACGTGTGGCACGTCGGGCGTCTCGTGCTAGCCGCGCGTCTCCTCCGCGAATCGGGTCTGGGCTGCCTCACTGGTCGGAGTGAAGAAGTTGATGAGATTGCTGTCCGGATCCCGCACGAGGAGCGAGCGGTTTCCCCAGGGCATGTCGGTCGGCGCATTGACGAACACGTCGACGACGCCTTGAAGGCCCCTGTAGGTTGCGTCGACGTCGTTGACGAGGAAGTCCAGGGTGACGCTGCGATTTGCTCGAGCCTCGGCGGCATTGTCTCCGAGGAGCGGGACCGTGGCGGAGCTCGCGATGGCGAGTGTGCCCGATGGTGTGCGAAGTTCCGCAAACATCGGGTGAAGCCGCTCAGCGGTGATGCCGGTGGCCGTCTCGTAGAACGTGACGAGTGCGTCGACGTCGTCGGTGATGAATCGGGTGGCTGCGAGCTGCATGCCCTTCTCCTTCAGTCGCTGATGTGGCCGACGGACTCGGACACGGGCATCACGGTACGACTTATACCGGGCAAAAACTGTCCTGTATGAGGGTGACAATGGGTCTTATGGCTGACACGACCGCTCGAGCGCTGCGAGTGCTCGAGCTCCTGCAGTCCGCGCAGCAGCGCACTGTTGCCGAGCTGGCAGAACGCCTCGGCGTCGACGAGCGGACTATCCGCAGAGATATGGCGCGGCTGGTTGGTCTGGGGCTGCCCGTGGAAACACTGAGGGGGCGCTATGGCGGCTACCGGCTCGCGTCCGGGCAGCGTGTTCTCCCACTCATGTTCAGCGCCGAGGAGGCCGTCGCTGTCTATCTCGGATTCGCCCGCGCGCAGGCGGCATCGCGCGAGCCCGAGATCGCCGCGCAGACCGCCCTGTCGAAGATCAAACGAGCGCTGCCGAGCGCTGACGCGGAGCGGGTCGATGCCCTTCTCGGGGTGATGGCGCGTACTTCCCAGGACGGCGACACTCCTCCCGACCCTGCCGTGATGCTGACCTTGGCGGAGGCCGTCGCGCTTCGACAGGGACTCGACCTGCGCTACGTCAGCCGCGCGGGTGTCTCATCCAGGCGTTCGGTCCATCCATACGGCCTGGTGGCGCACTCGGGTCGGTGGTATCTCGTCGCCTTCGATACGGACCAGCAAGAAGAGCGGACGTTTCGGGTCGACCGAGTGCGATCGGCCCGCGCTCTGCGCGAGACCTTTGCTCCTCCGCTCCGCCCGGATATCGAGGGGCACCTGCTTGAACTGCTCGCCGATGCCCCGTATCGGTGGCACGTGTTGCTGCGCATCCGAACAACCGAGGATCGCATCCGGATCCACCTGCCGCGAAGCGTGGCCCGGCTCGAGCGGTTGCACAGCGGTGAGGTCGGGACGGACGGGTGGGGTCTGCCCTGGTATAGGGCAGAGATCCATGCTGAGAGCCTCGACTGGTTGCCGTCGGTGATCCAGGCACTCGACTGCGAGGTGACGATCGAGGGGCCGGACGAGCTCCGAGATCGCGTCAGGTCCGCGGCGGCGAGGATGCTGCGCGCGGCGGACGACGGCATGAGGCCGATCGGGCCATGAGTCACATGAGTCAGCGGAGCGCGCAGATAGTTCCTGGCGAGGTAAAGACAGCGGAAAACGCTGTAACCGCGGTCACTGCTCGCAGCGTGTTTTCGCGCATTCGCACGCCATCCAAGGCGATAATCGCCGCCGAGGGGTCGTGCGGCGCAACACCGTCTACGGGGTGCAGGTGTGCTTGCCCAGCTCCCTTATGATCGGCGACGACGGCGGAGGGACTGCGATCCTGCTGAACCTCGCGGATCGCTGCATCTATGAGGTGGGCATGGGGGCCATGGACGCGGAGAGCATGGAACTCAGCGCGGACTTCCTCGACGAGTTCCTCGCGATCGGCACCTGCTTGACAGAGTGAGGCGCGGGATGACGTCCATCTGCTCCGCGTGCGTTTTCAGGAATCGCGAATCGACTCGCGGGGAACTTCGCCGGCCTGCGTGAGCGATACTGTCGCCATGAAGATGCTCCTCGGCGAAGCATTGTGGAGAGCGGATGAACTGCCGTGGACCCACGCACTGTACGCGCCCGCGGGCCGTCGGCTCGACGACGGAGAATTGCCGGTTCTGGTGTGGGATGTGGACGACGTCGCAGACGACGCCACAGATCTTCCCGCGGAGGCGAGTGCACTCGGCTACGAGTATGTTCTCGGGGTCGATGACGTGCAGAGCATCGTTGCCAACGCGCGAGCGCAGAGGCCGGAGGCGACGACCGCTGACCTCCTCCTCGCGCTGCAGCACTATTTGGGTCGAGACGCATTCATCGTGTGGGGCCGCTGAATGATGGCCCTCCTGGTGAGCGCTGAGCGAGAGAGTCTTTCTCTTTCCGCGTGGATCTCGCTCTTTCATCGCCCGTGACGTTCGATGACGGGCGACCGACTACCCCAGTCGAAGCCATCGATCAGCCGCCGGGCTTCGTCGTCATCTGTCGCGGGGATCTCGGCGATGACCTCGTGATCGTTAAGCCGGCGGATGATCAGGTGCCCCAGCGAGCCGTCGCCAGCGTCCCAGATGGATCGGTATGACGCCTCGTATGGCTGGTATGCGCGCTCGAGCTCGGCCAAGACCGATCGTGCTCCGTGTCAAAGCGAGGTGGAGTCATCCTTGGATCGTGTCCAGAGGTTCAGGCTGCCGCTGGCGAGGATCCGGGCACGGATGCTCAGCTCGGGGAAGGATGGCGGATTCGCGCCGCGCCATCCGCCACCGGCATGGAGTGCGTTTCCCGGGTTCAGGGGCTGCGTACGATCGTCCACATGACAGACGATCTTGTGATCCGGCCGGTCAGAGGTCAGGGGGAGTATCCGCGACTCGTGCAGGTATGGCGCACCTCCGTCGATGCCACACACGATTTCCTCGCTCGTGAGCATCGGGATGCGATCGAGGCGAAGCTCGAAGCCGAGTACCTGCCGCATGTGAAGATCGTGGTCGCGGAACGTTACGGAACTCCGGTCGGTTTTGCGGGGACGGCCGACGGCAAACTCGAGATATTGTTCGTCGACGCTGATCACCGTGGCAGCGGCGTCGGTTCCGAGCTGCTGCAGCACGCCCTGGTCGCCGAGGGCGTGACAGCGGTAGACGTCAATGAAGAGAACGGCCAGGCCGTGGGATTCTACGAGCGAGCGGGTTTCGCTGTCGTCAAACGGAGCCCGCTGGACAGCGACGGTCTTCCGTATCCGATCCTGCACATGGATCTTGTTGCCGGGGACGGGGGCCGCTGATCCGCTCCCGCCGTCTCCCGGCGACGTCAGGCGCGTACCGGCGTCTCGCCGCCCTCCGTGAAGCTCGGGCGCTTGCCGAAGGCCCGCCCGATGAGCAAGACGGCGCCGACGATCACGAGTCCTTCAGCAAGACCCGCGACGGCAGATAGGAGCGTGCCGCCGAGCCAAGCGACGACGACTCCGGCCGGTTCCAGCGCGTGTTCGACGCCGTGGAGGAGATCGCTGAAGAACGTCAGCCCCACCTCGCCGAGGTTGACGAGCACGAGATGGCCGCCCACCCAGAGCATGGCGACGGTGCCGATGACGCTGATCACGCGGAATACGGCGGGCATCGACCGGGCGATGCGGGCGCCCATATGGCGCACCCGCTGATCGTCGTCCTTCGCCATCTTCAGGCCGACATCATCGATCTTGACGAGGATCGCCACGGCTCCGTACACGATGCCCGTCATGATGAGCGCGATCACGGCGAGCGCGCCGAGCGTCATCCAGGTGCCGCGGCTCGTATCGAGATTCGACAGGGAGATCAGCATGATCTCGGTGGACAGGATGAGGTCGGTGCGAATGGCTCCCGCGACGAGCTTCTTCTCGTCGCGTGCGCCCTCATCGACGTGCCCGTGATGGAATCCGAACCACTCGAGCACCTTCTCGGCGCCCTCGAAACAGAGATACGAGCCGCCGAGGATCAGCAGATACGGCAGCACCCAAGGCGCGAACGCCGTCAGCAGCAGCGCGGCCGGGATGATGATCACGAATTTGTTGAGGATCGATCCGAGCGCGATCTTCATCACGACCGGCAGCTCGCGCGCAGGGGAGAGCCCGCGCACGTATTGCGGCGTCACGGCGGCGTCGTCGATCACGACACCGGCTGCCTTCGACGACGCCTTGACGGCGGCGCTCAGGATGTCGTCGACGACGGCGAGCAGTCCGACGGACATGGATCCCCCTGTGAGAGTTGAGCGGTGCGGCGCACCCGCGTCGCGGGGCACACGCCTCTCAAGGCATTCTGCCTCAGTCGGACCGCAGGTCAGTGTCTGACGCCGCCGACCCGGATCCGGAGCGCGCGAGGACGGATCGTGATGCGCGCGCGAGAGACGAGGCCGAAGCTGTCGCCATCGAGCTCGATGCTGTGCGGGGTTCGGAAATGCGCCTCGAAGCGGCCGCCCTGCGCGTAGGCGAGCGACTGGATATCGGGGGCGTGCCGGAGCAGGTGCCTGCCGAAGCGGGAGCGATGGGCGACTCCCTGGATCGTCAGCCGGGTTCCGATCTGCGCCCAGCCGAATGGGCCCTTCGGACGCATCATCACCACGTCGAGGCGACCGTCGTCGACCTCGGCCCCCGGGATGAGGAGCATATTTCCGGTGAGCGTGCCGCAGTTTCCGACGATCACAGTGTGCGCCTGGGCCGAGCGGGCGCGACCTTCGTCGATGCGATAGTCGAGGTGGAAGAGGCGATTGGCGATCACGGAGCGCGCGATCGGGGCGACGTATGCGAACCAGCCGAGCCGGTCCTTCGCCTGCCCGCTCGTCTTCTCCGCCATCTCGGCGTCCAGTCCGATGCCGGCCATCACGAGGAATGTGTGGGTGTGCCGCTCGCCGTTCTCGTTCTCCAGCTCGGCGATCGCGACGTCGACCTCGCGGATCCTGCCCGCGAAGGCGGCGGCGACGGATCCTTCGATGTCGTTCAGCGGCAGGCGCAGATTGCGGGCGAGGAGGTTGCCCGTGCCCAATGGCAGCAGGGCGAGAGGTGTCCCGCTCGCGAGAAGCGTCTCGGCGACCGCCCGCACGGTGCCGTCTCCGCCCGCGACGAGGACGACGTCCGGTTTGTCGGCGAGGGCGGCCGCCGCCGCGCTTGCTCCGAGGTCGTCTTGGTCCGTCTCATACCAGCGGGAGGGATCCCAGCCGTGCAGGCCTTCCTGCGCGCGGACCGCGTCGCGGACCCGGTCGAGTCGCGTCCTCACCGGGTTGTAGACGATTGCCGCGGTCGGCGCCCGCGTTCCCGAGAGGCTACGCGGAGTCGTCATCGACAGAGATCGTTGCCGATGGGCAGAGGTCTCGGGCCTCGCGCACGGCCGCCCACTCCGAGCGCGGCGGGTGCGGATCCAGGACGCTGACGAAGCCGTCGTCCTCGTCGCGATTCGCGAATACGCGCGGCGCGATCCTGCTGCAGTTCTCGGACGCGATGCAGGTCGATGGATCGATGGTCACCTTCATGAGCCCTCCCCAGAACTGTGCGGCGTGCCGACGATTATTCCGCAACCGTGGCCGGGTGGGGCGGTGTTTGTCTCAGTCATCGCCTCGGCGCCGTCAGGATCCGCGGCTACCCTCGTCGCATGCGCCGATTCGCCATCATCCCGATCCTCGCCGTGGGGCTCCTCGCCGGCTGCTCGCAGGTCACTCAGTTCGCGGGCGAGGCCGTCGGCGTGCCGGTCGAGAAGATCTGCACGACCTTCGACGACGCCTACGCGCAGTACGAGACCCTGCTCGATCAGGGAGATGCGACGGAGGCACAGATCACGGAGGCGCGTGATGGCCTCGTGTCGACGCTCGAGGATCTCGCCGACGACGTCGGCGGCGAGATCGGCGGCGTCATCCGCACCAACGCCGAGCGTCTCGCCGAGTCGACGGATCTGCAGTCGCCCGAGACCGTCCGGGCGATCGAGCAGGCGAAGGATTCCGTCTCGGCGTTCTGCGGCTGAGCGGCGCTCGTCGGGCCAGCGGGCATCGTCTCCGCGGCCCATACCCGTCGCGCGATCGCGCTGATACGCTCGCGCCATGGATCCCAACGCACGTCCCGCGATCACCCTTCCGGACGGGCGGGATGCCGTCGACGCGTTCGGTGAGGCGACGGTTGACGGCATCTGGCCGCGTCTGCTCGTACCCCGAGAAGGCGATACCGCTGAGTCGCTCGCGACGGCACTGCACTCGCTCGCGTCGTCGGAGGTGATCCCATCCGCGCCGGAGTCGTCGGCCTTCGAAGATCTCGCTACGGCGCTGTGGGATGCGCGCCGCGCACAGCAAGAGGCCTGGTCTGATGAAGGGTGGCCGCTTGACCGCATCGCGAAACGACTGCGCGAGAAAGGCATCGCCGCGGCGTGGACGCTTCAGACAGAATCGGATGACGGGGCGGTCGACGCGCTCGAGCCGTTCCGCGCCGAGGGTATGCGGGGTGCGGTCTTCCTCACCGAGTCGCAGGCCGTGGAGCTTGCGCTCGAACCCGGCGAGGCGCATGTGGGCACAGAGGGATTCGTCGAGCCCCGACCCCACGGACTGCTCGGACGACGCGAGATCGACGCCGACGAGTACCGAACGGCCTGCGAGGCCGTGTCGGGGGAGCTCGTTGCGGCGGCGCGCGCCGAGGGAGTCGAGGCTCTCTGGGACGGCGACTGGGAACGCCGTGTCGTCCTTGAGAACGTGCAGTTCGTCGCGGGGCTGCCGTGAGCGGACCAGGCGTCGTCTCGCGACACGTCAGCGTTGTCATCGCGACCTCGCCCGACGCCGTCTACGACTTTGCGGCAGATCCTGAGAACCTGCCGCGCTGGGCGGCGGGGCTCGCCCGCGCCGATGTGAAGGTGCGCGGTGATGAGCTCGTCGCGCAGTCGCCGATGGGCGAGGTGACGGTGCGATTCGTTCCGAGGAACCCCTATGGTGTCCTCGACCATGCCGTCACTCTGCCGTCGGGGACGACCGTCGACAACCCGCTGCGCGTCGTCGCGCATCCAGATGGCGCCGAGGTCGTGTTCACGGTGCGGCAGATCGAGCTGACGGATGACGAGTTCGCGCGCGACTGCCGCCTCGTCGAGGAAGACCTCGAACGGCTCCGGCGGATCCTCGAGGGCGGGCGTCCCTAGAGATCGGCCGCGATGACCGCGCAAGCGACCGATTCCGGTTCCCGGGGACGTCTCGGGGCGGTCTTCTACGTCTCGCTCGCGCTGTCGATCGCATTCGTCGTCTCGGGGCTCGCGCTCCCGGATCAGCTGTCGGCGTCTCTCTCCGCAGTCCGCGACGTTGTCGTCGGATCCTTCGGTCCGGCCTACCCGATTGCGGTGACGGCCCTGCTCGTGTTCGTCGTCGTGATCGCGGTGCTCCCGGTCGGGCGCACGCGCCTGGGCGGGCCGGACGAGAAGCCCGAGTTCGGCTTCGTCTCGTGGTTCGCGATGCTCTTGAGCGCGGGAGTCGGGCTGAGCTTCCTGTTCTGGGGCGCTGCCGAGCCGCTGATCCACCTCGCCGATCCGCCGCACGGCGCGAGCAGCCCCGGATCCATCGAGGCCGCGCGCGCCGGCATGCGGTATTCGATGATGTTCTGGGGGCCGCACGCGTGGGGGATCTACGCCGTCGTCGCGATCGCGATCGGCTACGCCGGATTCAACCGTGGGCGCGGCATGCTCGTCAGCCAGGCTCTGCCCCCACTGCTCGGGCGTCTCGCCGACGGCTGGCTCGGCACACTCGTCGATATCGCGGCCGTGTTCGCGATCCTGTTCGGCGTCGCCACGTCGCTCGGCCTCGGTACGGGGGAGTTGAACGCGGGTATGGCGGACCGCTTCGGCGTGCCGGATTCGTATCTCGTCAAGATCGCGATCATCGCCTTCCTCATGACCTTCGCGACGGTCTCCGCCATGACGGGGCTCGGGCGAGGCATCCGGGTGCTGAGCCTCGTGAACGTCGCCCTCTGCGGCGTGCTGCTCCTGCTCGTTTTCGTGCTCGGCCCGACCGGCGCGATCGTATCGACGCTCGGACAAGGCGTGGCGGACTTCGCCGTGAATCTCGTACCGATGAGTCTCGCGACCGCGGGGCCTGCGGATCCGTGGACCGGGGCCTGGATCTACTTCTTCTGGGCCTGGTGGATCGGGTGGGCACCCTTCGTCGGCACGTTCATCGCCCGCATCTCTCGCGGCCGGACCATCCGCGACATCGTCGCCGGAGTCGTGCTCGCGCCGAGCCTCGTGAGCTTCGCCTGGTTCTCGGCGTTCGGTGGGACGTCGCTGGAGCGGGAGCTCACGGGCGCCGTCGACGTGGCGGAAATCGCGGGGGAGACCAAGTCTGTCGCGACCCTCGCGGTGTTCGACACGCTCCCGCTCACAGGCCTCGCGCTCGCGATCCTTGTTCCCGTACTCGCGCTGCTGTTCATTACCTCAGCCGATTCGGCATCGTTCATGCTCGGCAGCACGACGACGGGAGGCAGCCTGAAACCCCCGAAGCCCGTGCGCCTCATGTGGTCATTCGCGGCGGCCTTCGCCGCAGTGCTCCTGCTCGCCGGGGGAGCCGAGGATCTGCGCGGCGCGGCGGTCATCGCGGCGGCACCCTTCACGCTGATCCTCGTGGCGCTCGCGATCTCGACCGCCATGATGCTCTGGCGCGATCGGCGACGCGATGGCATCCAGTAGCGTGTCCGCATGCCAGAGCTTCTCGTCCCGGACGTCCGCTTCCACCAGTCTTTCCTCGCGTCGCACCGCGAGTGGGACGGAGCCACTCAGGACGGTGCCGGCATTCACGGCGACGATGATGTTCTGAGCGCCGACGGATTCGCGACGTACGTGGCGGAGCTCGTCGCGAGCGAGCGGACGCCCCGACGCCCCGGGCTCGTGACCGACACCTACCGGTGGATCGTCGAGGGCGACGAATACCTCGGCGCGATCTCGTTCCGACACGAATTGACGGAGTACCTCGAGAACTTCGGCGGACACATCGGTTACGGCATCCGCCCGTCCGCGCGTCGTCGCGGCCTCGCAACGTGGGCGCTCGCGCGCACACTCGATATGGCCCGCGAACGCGGCTATGACCGCGTGCTCGTCACCTGCCGCGACGACAACGTCGCCTCGGCCCGGACGGTCGAGAAGAATGGGGGTGTCCTCGAGGATCGGCGCGCACATGGCGAGACGCTCATGCGCCGCTACTGGATCCCACTCGCCTGATCACCGGACTACAGTCCCGTCGCGGAGGAGAGCACGAAGAGGGTTGCGCGATCTGCGAGCGGCTGCGTGTGCTCGAGGACTATCCGACGCCGCCGAACTGCACCTCACCGTACGGACCGACCTGGATCCGGGAGATCGTGTCGTGGCAGAAGGCCTGATCGCGGGCCCGTGCGTCGCGCGGGTGACCATCCCGTGAAGTCTCGTCGGGATTCGTGGCGGATCGGCCCGCGTCGGCCGTACGCTCGCGGCGTGACGACAGCTCAGGATCTCGCGAGTGAGAAATACGTTCTCCTCACCACCTTCCGCAAGAACGGTGCGGCGGTCGCGACCGCGCTGTGGGTCGTTCCGGACGGAGAGGGTGCCGCCGCGTGGACGAGTGGCGATTCGGGGAAGGTGAAGCGCCTGCGCCGGCAGCCGCGCGCGACGCTCTCGCCCTGCTCGCTGCGCGGCACGCCGACGGGGCCCGCGATCGAGGTGTCGGTCAAAATTGAGGGCGGCGAGGTCGCGGCCGATGTGCGCCGCCGCATCGCGAAGAAGTACCGCCTGCTCGGCCCCGTCATCACGGGGTGGGAGAACCGCGGCAAGGACGAGCGCGTCGCGCTGCTGATCCGCGACGCGTGACGAGAGACGCTCCGGATCAGCGAGCACGAGTGGTCGGCCGACGATCGTCTCGTGCGGGAATGGACGGGACGGTGCCGGCGTTGTAGTCTGAAGTGCTCGGGAACATCCCGATCGATCGCGTGGTCTCCGCGCGATGGCAACTCCACAGCGTGCGAATAGCGGTTCCCTTCCTCGGAAGGATCACCACGGGGCTGATCGGTTTCGACAGCGTCTGCTGATCTGAGGGAAGCGGGCCGAGGACGCAGGGTTATCTCGTGAACGCCCCCTGCAAACCAATAAGTGCCAACTCCAAGCGCACTGACTTCGCCCTCGCTGCGTAAGCGAGCCCGATAGTCCGTCAGACCGTGGCTGATCCCGACACGGACCCTGGCGTCATCTAGGGATCTTGCTGTGACGTGGCGTCGAGACGCGTTACGGGACTTTTCCTCGACTGGGCTCGTCGACCTATGTGTCTGTGCTGAAGGTCGGAGCCGAGCAGAACGCCTCCACAGACTGCGCCCGGAGAAACCCCAGTGAACCAGTGCTGGACGGGGGTTCGATTCCCCCCAGCTCCACCAACTTGCTCTTGTGAAAAGTGCAGGATGTACCGCTTACGCACGTTGTACGAGTTGAGGACCTGCCCGTCTGGGTGGGTCCTCAATTCGTTTCTGGGGTCGGCCTGTTTAAGCCTGGCGGTGAGGTTTGTGTCGTCGGCTTGGTTGCGCCGTCGACACAGCGGTGTTGCATCATCCAAAAGGTTGAGATTCGATTCAACATCGTTCGCGATGTCCGCGCGGGCCGTGCCTGGTGGAGTTGACAGCATGGCAGATCTTCGCGTTCGCAGTCCCTTCTCGGATCGGTTGACGTCGCGCGGTGGCGCGTGGGTCTCGCTCGGTCTGGTGGTGCTGATCATGGTGGCTCTCTTCGGTGTCTTCGCGGCGGCGGAGGCGCCATCCGGGAACGATCAGGCACCTGCAGGTTCCGAGTCGGCGCGAGCGAGTGAGCTGATGGCGCAGTTCCCGAACGCAGATCGTCAGTCCGTGCTCGTCGTCGCTTCGCGCGACGACGGTGAACCGCTTGCTGTTGAAGATGCTGAGGAGCTTGAAGGTCTGCTGCCGGTGCTCAACGCCCACGCAGATGCGGATGTGTCTGGGCCGATGATCAGCGAGGACGGGGAAGCTGCCGTGCTGGTCACGCCGATTCGCGTCGGCGAGACGAACACCGATACGGCAACGGTCATCAAGGCGCTGCGCTCGGATATCGCCGACAACACGCCAGCAGGGATGACGCTGCAGGTGACCGGTGGTCCTGTGTTCGGTGCGGACGTTGCGGCCGCTTTCGAAGGTGCGGATTTTACCTTGCTGCTCGTGACCATCCTGATCGTCGCGATCCTTCTCATCCTCACCTACCGGTCTCCCGTACTGTGGCTGATCCCGCTGGCCACCGTCGGCCTCGCGGATGGCCTCGCCGGCCGTCTGACCGCCGCGGCAGGCGCAGCCTGGGATCTGCAGTTCGACGCGGGGATCGTCAGCGTTCTCGTCTTCGGCGCGGGCACCAACTACGCCCTCCTGCTGATTTCCCGCTACCGGGAAGAACTCCAGTCGACGGAGGACCACAGGCAGGCGCTCAGTCTCGCGTGGCGGAAGACCGTTCCTGCGATCCTGGCGTCGAATGTCACCGTTGTGGTGGCCCTGTTCACGCTCGTGCTCGCCGTGATCCCCGGCACCCACGGACTCGGGATCTCCTCGGCGATCGGCTTGTTGATCGCGCTTGCCGCGGTGCTGTTCCTGCTACCGCCTCTCTTGGCGGTGTGTGGGCGGAAGGTGTTCTGGCCGTTCGTGCCCCGCCCAGGCGATACGCGGGGGCAGGGTCGCGCATGGCGGAAGATTGCGTCTGGTGTCGTGAAGGGCCCGGTCGCGAGTCTCCTCGCTGGCACCGCTCTGCTCGCGGTGATGACGGCAGGCCTGTTCGGGACCTCGGTCGGGCTCGACCAGTTCGAGAAGTTCCGGGTGCAGTCGGAGTCCGCGACGGGACTGGAAGTCCTGGCAGATCATTTCCCGCCCGGTGAGGCGCAGCCGATCTTCATCGTCGCGAACAGCGCGGAGGCCGACTCCGTAGTCGCCGCAGTGAACGACGTGGAGGGCGTGGTCCGCGCCCACCCGGCTGGCATCACGGATGATGAGTCGCTCACGAAGATCATGGTGACGAGTGAGTATGCGCCGAGCACCGAAGACAGCCTCACTCAGATCACGGAACTGCGTGACGTGGTGCACGATGTGCCGGGTGCGGATGCGGTCGTGGGCGGTGCGGTCGCCACGGACTTCGACGCACGCGCAGGGAATCAGCACGATCTGTGGTTGGTCGCTCCGCTGGTGCTCGCGGTGAGCTTCCTGGTGCTCCTGATCCTGTTGCGCTCGATCGTCGCTCCGGTTCTGTTGCTCTTGGTGAACCTCGCCAGCGCGGTCGCCGCAATCGGCGCAGGTTCATGGCTGAGTCGAGTCTTGTTCGACCAGCACGCACTCGATCTGCAGGTGCCGCTCCTGGCGTTCCTGTTCCTCGTCGCGCTTGGCATCGACTACACGATCTTCCTCGTCCACCGTGCCCGAGCCGAGGCCGCGGCTCGTGGAACGCGGGAGGGGATGGTCCAGGCCATCTCCCACACGGGCAGCGTGATCACGAGCGCGGGTATCGTGCTTGCAGCCGTGTTCGCCGCGCTCGGCGTGCTGCCACTGGTCACCCTCGGACAGCTCGGCTTGATCGTCGGATTGGGGGTGATCGTCGACACTCTGGTCGTTCGCACGGTGATTTTGCCGGCGATCTTCGCTCTCGTCGGCGACCGCATCTGGTGGCCCGGAAAGCCGCGCCAGGGAGAATTGACGCATGAACCTCGTGAACGCGCCGTTGACGCGAGCTGACACGGTGGGGCCGGCAGCCGCCGGCCCCACCGTGCGGGCCATGGAGATCGGCCAGCACCTCATTGCCGCCGTTCTCACCCTGGTCGGTGTCATCCGCGCCATTGGCGACGGCACTCCGGTACCGGCGGCGATCATCGCGGGACTCGCGATCCTCGCCTGGCACACGGTCGGTACGATCCTGCCGTCCCGCACCCGTTCCCGGCAGATCGTCGTGTGGTGGCTGATCGGGTTCGCAGTGGTATGGATCGCAGCGGTCTCGGTGTCCGCGGAGTTCGTGTGGATCGCATTCCTGCTCTGGCTCCTCGCCGGGCACCTGCTCCCCGTCGTGTCGGGTCTGCTGTTCTCCGGGATCGTCTTGCTCGGAGTCATCGTCGCGCCGATCCTGCACCACGGCACCACGAGCTATGCGAACGTGTTCGGTCCGCTGATCGGTGGGATCTTCGCGTTCGGGATCTCCCGCGGCTATCTCCAGCTTCTCCGGGAAGCGGCCGAACGCGAACGACTGGTCGCTTCTCTCAGACAGGCGCAGGGCGAGATGGCCGAACTCCAGGACGAGCTCGCACACGCCCAACGACAGTCCGGTGCTGTCGCAGAGCGCACCCGTATCTCCCGTGACATCCACGACACGATCGCCCAGGCGGTCTCATCGATCCGTCTTGTCGCGCATGCCGGTGTCGGACGCACCACGGATCCCGTTGCCGCGCGCACTCTTGAACAGATCGAGACCCTGGCGAGCGACAGCCTCGCCGATGTGCGCCGAATCGTCGCCGCGCTCGTCCCCGCCGAGCTCGAGGACGACGCCCTCGCGGCAGCGCTCCGTCGCATGCTCGACCGCGCCCGCGATGAGGCCGGAATACATGCCGAGCTGCACGTTGACGAGGGGCTCCCAGCTCTGGCAACCGAGATCGAGGTCGCGCTGCTGCGCACCGCCCAGTCTGCGCTTGCGAACGTCCGGGTCCACGCCGATGCGAGCCGGGTCGTGATGAGCCTGGTCGACGCCGACACCGCCGTCAGGCTCGACATCATCGACGACGGCACCGGCTTCGACGTCTCCGCCTGGGAGAGGGCCACGGGGCCGGGAGCTGAGCCATCGAGTTTCGGACTGCGTTTCATGCGAGCACGGCTGCGCGAGCTCGGAGGCGGACTCGACGTCGAAAGCACGCCGGGGGAAGAGACCGCGATCTCGATCCACCTTCCGATTCGTCCCGACGCACCGTTCGCCGATACCGAGCCGAAAAGGCAGGAGACGTCATGACCCCGACGACCGTGCTTCTGGTCGACGACCACCCTGTGGTCCGCAGCGGACTCCGTGCCGTCCTCGAGGTCGACACCGTGCACGTCGTCGGCGAAGCCGCGACCGGTGAGGAGGCTGTTGTCCTCGCCGACCATCTGCACCCCGACGTCGTGCTGTGCGATCTGCGTCTTGGGGCCGGTATCGACGGCATTCAGACAACCGCAGCGCTGCGCGCCCTGGATCCGGCTCCGGCTGTGCTCGTTCTGACCACCTTCGACCGCGACGCGGAGATCCTCGGTGCGATCGAAGCCGGTGCCTCTGGATACCTTCTCAAGGACGTCGCCCCGGACGTGATCGTCGACGGCATTCTCCGCGCTGCGAAGGGTGAGACGTTCCTCGCTCCCGACCTTGCCACCCGCGTCCTCAACGGATTGCGAAACCCACTTCCGAGACTCACATCCCGCGAGGTTGAGGTGCTGCGCCACATGGCCACGGGAGCGGCGAACAAGGACATCGCCCGTGCCCTATTCGTCACTGAGGCGACGGTCAAGAGCCACATTGCGCACATCTTCACCAAGTTCGACGTCGACAGCCGTTCTCGCGCGGTCCACCTCGCCCAGGAAACCGGTCTCATCTGACCCGCGCAGATCTCACCGCCCTCACTTGGCGTCTCGAGCGCGCCACGATCACCCCTTCGGTGCGCGGTCCTCCAGCACCTCGAGGAATGCCTTCATCCACACGCCGTTGTCGGGCCATGCGCGGCCCGTCACGAGGTTTCCGTCGACGACGGCGCCACCGTTCTCGAAGATGCCACCGGCGGTCTCGACATCGACGGCCAGCTCGGGATACGCCGACGAGGTGCGGCCCGTGAGTACCCCGGCGGCCGCCAGAAGCAGGGGACCGTGGCAGAGCGCGGCGACGGGAGCGTTCCGTTCGAAGAAGTGCCGCACGATGCGCTTGGCGTCCTCGTCGTTGCGGATGTACTCGGGAGCTCGCCCGCCGGGAACGACGATCGCGTCGTAGCCGGCGGGGTCGACGTCGGCGAACGCGATGTCGGCCTCCCACGCGTGCCCCGGCTTCTCGGTGTAGGTGCCGAATCCATCCACGAAGTCGTGGACGACGAACTGAAGCGTGCGCTTGACGGGGGCGCCGATGTGCACCTCGTGGCCCGCCTCCTGCAGCCGGTGGTACGGGTAGAAGACTTCGAGTGTCTCGGCGGCATCGCCGGTGAGGATGAGGATCTTCTTCGACATCATCGTTCCTTTCGCTGGGGTGTTCACTCCAGCCTCCGGCACTGCGCTCTCTCGCCGCCAGCGTCGTTCTCACCATGCGCGAATCCGCAGCGCACGTGTGTCGCCGCGGTGCATATGATGGCGACGTGTCCACCCACAGTCGGGAGGCCCGCGACGCTGCGGGCATCGATGCTTCAGGCACGCCCACCGAGCGGGGCGGGATCCGGTCGGCTGAGCGCGCATTGCGTATGCTCGACGCCGTCGCCGCGGCGCCCGAGGGGATCACGGCATCGGGTCTCGCGCAATGCCTGGTTCTGTCGCAGGCGACCGTGTACCGGCTCCTCGCGAGCCTGCAGGAACGCGACTACGTGACGCGTACGGCGGACGCACAATACGTGCTCGGCCGCAGGGTGGACGAACTTGGTCGCGCCGTGCGCGCGCACCTCGTCGTCACGCCCCGGATCCGGGACATCCTCGCCGCCGTACGCGACGACGCCCGCACGCCCGTCTACCTGACGATGTTCCGCGGGGACGACATCGCGGTCGTCCACGTCGCTGATTCCACGGCGTTCCCACGGATCCGGCAGCTGCACGTCGGATTCGCCGACGTCGCGCATGTGACGGCCTTCGGCAAGATCATGCTCGCCGACCGCGATGATACGGGCGTGCGCCGCTTCCTCGAGCGGCACGGCGCACCGGCGGCGTCTGCGCGCTCTGTCACGGGGATCGCGCAGCTGACCGAGCAGCTCGACGAGGTCCGGGCGCTGCAGATCGCCGTCGAAGTCGAGGAGTACATGCCGAAGCTCGCGTGCATCGCGGCTCCTGTGCGCTCCCGCTCCGGCCGGACGATTGGCGCGGTCTCCCTGTCGGCCTCAGTCGACCGGTTCGCCTCGCACGCGCACGAGCTCGAGAGGATCGCGCGCCGTGCGGCGTGGCGCGTGTCGGCGTCGTCGGGCACGCCGAGGCGCGAGCCAGCCCAGCAGTCGTAGCCGTCGATGCCTCGGCCGGTCTCACCCGCGCCAGGTGACGAGATCCAGTCCCTGCTTCGTATCGGCGAGGGCGACCCAGCCCGTGGCGAATTGGTAGGTCATGCCGTATTCGCCCTCGTCGAGGTAGTGCACGATCTCCGGGTTCTCGGTGAGGTACACGTACTCGTCCTGCTCCTCGCGCAGCCAGCCGTTGTCCTCGAGGTACTGCTGCAGCTCGGTTGATTGTTCGGCCGAGACGGGAGCCCAGCCGTACATCTGCGCGATGTCGGTCCCGTGCTCGTAGTCGCCCCAGACGCACTGGATGCCGTCTGCCAACTCGTGTTCGCCGACGCGGAAGGTCTCGGATCTCGCGGTCCAGCCGAGCGATGCCAGCTCTTCCGAGAACGAGGGGCGGAGGATCGTCTCGCATGTCATCGAAGTAGGCGTCTCTTCGGCGGCGGGTTCCTCTTCAGGCGCCGGTCGAGTGCCTCCGCTGCAGGCCGTGAGCGTGAGAAGGGCAGCAAGCGCAGCCATGCCGGCAGTGAACCGAGTCGCTGTCATGGGGACTCCGAGGCGAGGACGCGGAGGACCTCGTCGTGCAGGGCACCGTTGGTGGCGAGGGCCGAGAGGGTGTCGAGGGCGTCGGATCCCTCGAACGAGGTGAATCGCCCGCCAGCCTCACGCACGATGGCGGCCGCGGCGGCGACGTCGTACTCCTTCACGTCGAACTCGCCGACGATCTCGAGGCGTCCTTCGGCGAGGAGCATGTACGACCAGACGTCGCCGTAGGCGCGATCGCGCCACACGCGCTCCTGGAGCGTGAGGAGCGCATCGAGGTGCCCGGCGTCGCGCCACTGCGCGATCGATTGGAAGCTGAGGGAAGCATCGTCGAGCGCCGCCACGTCGGACACCGCGATGCGACGCGGGCCGTCGTCGGTATCGGTCCAGGCTCCGAGCCCGTTCGCCGCCCACCAGCGCCGGCCGAACGCCGGCATGCTGACGACGCCGAGCGTGATGGATCCATCGACTTCGAGGGCGATCATCGTTCCCCATGCAGGGACGCCGCGGAGGAAGTTGGCCGTCCCGTCGATCGGGTCGAGGATCCACCGCCGCGATGCCGAAGCGGTCGCGCCGAACTCCTCGCCGAAGATCGCATCGCCCGGGCGTTCGGCCTCGATAAGAGTGCGGATCGCCCGCTCGGATGCGAGATCGGCTTCCGTGACGTGCGATCGGTCGGCCTTGCGGCTCACCTCGAGGTCCGCCGCATCGAACCGGGGCATCGTCTCGCCGTCGGCCGCATCGGCCAGACGCAGCGCGAAGGCGAGATCGTCGGCGAGGGACGGTGCACCGGCAGCAGGGAAGACCATCACGCCAGGTTATCGGAGCGCAGGAGCGCGACCGTAAACGCTCAGCGGAAACAAGAGAAGGTCCGGAGGATTCTCCGGACCTTCTCTGCTGGTGCGCCCTCAGGGGCTCGAACCCTGGACCCACTGATTAAGAGTCAGTTGCTCTACCGACTGAGCTAAAGGCGCATGTTCCCGATCGAGGTGATTTCCTGCGTCGTGAACCGAGGAATTACATTACTCACTTCTCGCCATGCTCGCCAATCGGCGGTGGCTTCTCGGCGTGTCTGAGCGCACGCTGGATGGATCGGGGGTCGCTACCCTGAAGGCCATGCCGAGAACCAGGCCGCCGTCGATGGCGGACGTCGCCGCCGAGGCGGGCGTGTCCCACCAGACCGTCTCGCGCGTGCTCAACGGGCACGCCTATGTGCGCGACGACACCCGAGAGCGCGTGCTCGCCGCGATCCGTGCCCTCGGGTATCGCCCGAATCAGGCGGCGCGCACGCTCGCGACGAGTCGCAGTGCGACGGTCGGCATCGTCACGACCGGCACGACGCACTACGGTCCGGCGAGCACGGTGCTCGCGATCGAGGAGGCGGCGCGCGCAGGCGGTTACTTCGTGTCGATCGCGGCCCTGGACTCTCGGGAGCCTGGGGCGGCGGCGGCCGTCCTCGACCAGCTCATCACGCAGGGCGTCGATGGGATCGTCGTCGTGGCGCCGCTCGTCGATGTCGCGCGCCTCGTAGACGAAGTGTCCCCGCGGATCCCGGTCGTCGTCGTGGCGGCGCGACGCGACGCTCCCGAAGATTCGCCCGTGCGCTACGTCGCGGTGGATCAGCGTGCCGGATCCGTGCGCGCGACGACGCATCTTGCGGATCTTGGGCACGAGCGCATCGCGCATATCGAGGGGCCGACCGGGTGGTTCGATGCGATCGAGCGCTCGCGCGGATTCTCAGATGCGATCGATCGTGCGGGAGTGCAGGGCACGATCGTCCCCGCCCAGGGATGGAGTGCGCGGCACGGGTACGAGGTCGGTGTTCGTCTCGCGGAGGATGTGGGGCGCGGCCGGATCACAGCGGTGTTCGCGGGAAACGACTATCTCGCGCTCGGGGCGACGCGCGCGCTGTGGGAGCGGGGGATCCGCGTTCCGGAGGATGTCTCCATCGCGGGCTTCGATGACATCGACGGAAGTGGGTTCCTCGTGCCGTCGCTCACGACGGTGCGGCAGCCCTTCGCGCGTCTCGGTGCCGCTGCGGTGCGCGGGTTGATCGAGGCGTGGGACGGTGCCGAAGCGTCGGATGGTGCGACGATCGAACCCGAGGTCGTCGTCCGCGAGAGCACGGTGCCTCCGAGGGGATAACCGGGTTCCGTCTCGGATGTGTGAGCGCTAACATGTCGAGGGCGCCCTACGTCGGGCGCACAGCGACGATGCGACGAAGGACGGAGCCGACGGTGGAGCAGCTGCACACGGACGATGCACGCGAGGCGATCCGAGGGGGCGACACGGCGCTCGGGATCGAGCTCGGATCGACACGGATCAAGGCCTGTCTGACGACGCTCGGGGGCGAGGTGATCGCCGCCGGTGGTCATGAGTGGGAGAACTCGCTCGAGAACGGGCTGTGGACCTATCCGCTGGACGCAGTGCACGACGGGCTCCGCGCCGCCTACGCGGACCTCGCGGCCGACGTCGAACGTCGCTTCAGCGTCTCACTCGACCGCGTCGGCGCGATCGGCGTCTCGGCGATGATGCACGGCTATCTCGCGTTCGACGCCGAAGGAAAGCTGCTCGTTCCGTTCCGCACCTGGCGCAACGTCAACACCGCGCGCGCCGCGGCCGCGCTCTCGGACGCACTCGAGGTGAACATCCCGCTGCGGTGGTCGGTCGCGCATCTGCATCAAGCGGTTCTCGACGGGGAAGAGCACGTTGCGCGCGTGGACCGCGTCACGACCCTCGCGGGATACGTGCACGAGCTGCTGACGGGGGAGCGGATCCTCGGTGTCGGCGACGCGTCGGGGATGTTCCCGATCGACCCCGAGACGGGCGACTACGACGCGGGCATGCTCGCCGTCGCCGACGGGCTGATCCACGGCGCCGGCGCCGCGCATCTGCGCCTCGCCGATCTGCTCCCGCGCGTGCGCCGCGCGGGTGAGGCCGCCGGGCGACTGTCGGATGACGGTGCGCGCCTGCTCGATCCGTCGGGGACGCTCGCGTCTGGCGCGGTGGCCGGACCGCCCGAGGGCGATGCGGGCACGGGCATGGTCGCGACGAACGCGGTCACGCCCCGCACCGGCAATGTGAGCGCCGGCACGAGCATCTTCAGCATGGTCGTGCTCGAGCGCCCGCTCGGATCGCGCCACGAGGAGATCGACATCGTCACGACCCCGGCGGGGGATCCCGTCGCGATGGTGCACTGCAACAATGGCGCGAGCGAGATCGGGGAGTGGGCCGGCGTCTTCCGCGAGTTCGCCCGCGCCCTGGGCGCCGAGGCCTCTGCGGACGAGGTCTTCACGGCTCTCCTTTCGGGCGCTCTCGAGCGCGGTGCCGACGACGGCCTGCTGGCGTACAACCACCTGTCGGGCGAGCCGATCGCCGGCCTCGACGAGGGGCGCCCCGTCATCGCCCGCACGCCGTCGTCGACGCTCAGTCTCGGCGGACTCATGCGCGCGCAGGTGCGTGGATCCTTCGCGACCCTGAGCCTCGGTATGCGCACGCTCGCGGACGAGGGCGTCGCGATCGATGACATGCGCGCGCACGGCGGCGTCTTCCGCACCGCGGGCGTCGCTCAGCGACTGCTGGCCGAGGCGCTCGGCGCCCCCGTGACCGTCGGTGAGACGGCCGGCGAAGGCGGGGCCTGGGGCATGGCGGTCCTCGCCGCATACACCCGCGCGTGCGCCGATTCCGAGCAGCCGGTTCTGGCCGACTGGCTGAACGAGCACATCTTCGCGGGTGACCAGACGACGACGATCGCGCCTGAGCCGGACGACGTCGCCGATCACGCCGCCTATCTGGATCGCTGGTCGGCGGGGCTCGCGATCGAGCGCGCCGCCGTGACGGCGATGCCCTGAGCTTCCGAAACTCGACACCCCACACACCAGGAGGACGAATGAACGCACCCGCACAGGTGCCGGCCGCGATGCGACAGGCGGTCGACGACGCGAAGGCGCGTGTCGCGCGCCTTCACGACGAGCTGCCCCGCTGGGAGCTCGTCGTCTGGACCGCCGGAAACGTCTCGGAGCGCGTGCCCGGCGTCGACGGTCATCCCGATCTGCTCGTCATCAAGCCGTCCGGCGTGCAGTATGACGAACTCGACGCGGGCGCCATGGTGGTCTGCGACCTCGACGGCGCCCTGATCGAAGGCACACGCAATCCCTCGTCCGACACGGCCGCGCACGCGTACGTGTACCGTCACATGCCCGATGTGCATGGCGTCGTGCACACGCACTCGACCTACGCGACCGCGTGGGCCGCGCGCGGCGAGGAGATTCCGTGCGTGCTGACGATGATGGGCGACGAGTTCGGCGGTCCGATTCCCGTCGGGCCTTTCGCGATCATCGGCGACGACTCGATCGGTCGGGGCATCGTCGAGACACTGTCGGGTCACCGCTCGACGGCCGTGCTCATGCAGAACCATGGCCCGTTCACGATCGGCGCGAGTGCGAAGTCGGCGGTGAAGACGGCCGTGCTGCTGGAGGAAGTCGCGCGCACGGTGCATATCTCGCGCCAGCTCGGCGAGCCCCTGCCGATCCCGCAGGAGGCCGTCGACTCCCTCTACGACCGATACCAGAACGTCTACGGCCAGTGAGGCCGCGAAAGGACCACGCACGATGACCAAGCCCTATTCGGACAAGCAGGTCTGGTTCCTCACGGGAAGCCAGCACCTCTACGGCCCCGAGACGCTCGCCCAGGTGGCCGAGCAGTCGCAGGAGGTCGCGCGCACGCTCGACGCCTCCGACGAGATCCCCGCGCCCGTCGTCTGGAAGCCGGTCCTGACGGACGCGCAGTCGATCCGTCGGGCGATGCTCGATGCGAACGCCGACGACGACGTTCTCGGCGTCATCGTCTGGATGCACACCTTCAGCCCCGCGAAGATGTGGATCGCGGGGCTCGACGAGCTGCGCAAGCCCCTTCTGCACCTGCACACGCAGGCGAACGTCGAGCTGCCGTGGCAGTCGATCGACTTCGACTTCATGAACCTCAACCAGGCGGCGCACGGCGATCGCGAGTTCGCGTACATGGAGACGCGTCTCGGCAAGGCCCGCAAGACCGTCGTCGGGCACGTCAGCGACGACCGGGTCGTGGGTGAGATCGCGACGTGGCAGCGCGCGGCGGCCGGCGCGGCGGCGGCGCGCTCGATGAAGCTGTGCCGCTTCGGCGACAACATGCGCAATGTCGCGGTCACGGAGGGCGACAAGACGGAGGCCGAGCTGCGCTTCGGCGTCTCGGTGAACACGTGGGGCGTGAACGAGCTCGCCGAAGCGGTCGACGCTGTCTCGGAGGCGCAGGTCGACGAGCTCGTCGCCGAGTACGAGCGTCTCTACGACGTCGCGCCCGAGCTGCGCGCCGGGGGAGCGCGGCATGGATCCCTGCGCGACGCCGCGGCGATCGAGGCGGGTCTGCGCGGGTTCCTCGAGGCGGGAGGCTTCGAGGCGTTCACGACGAACTTCGAAGACCTGGGATCGCTGAAGCAGCTTCCGGGGATCGCGGTGCAGCGGCTCATGGCCGACGGCTATGGCTTCGGTGCGGAGGGCGACTGGAAGACGGCCATTCTCGTGCGCGTCGCCAACGTCATGGGTGCCGGACTTTCGGGCGGCGCGAGCCTCATGGAGGACTACACCTACGACCTCACGCCGGGCGACGAGCGGATCCTCGGCGCCCACATGCTCGAGGTCGCGCCGTCGCTCACGACTTCGCGGCCGCGCGTGGAGGTGCACGAGCTGGGGATCGGCGGCAAGGAGGATCCCGTGCGGCTCGTCTTCACGGCGGATGCCGGCCCGGCCGTCGTCGTCGCGATGAGCGATGTGCGCACGCGCTTCCGTCTCACGGCGAACGTCGTCGAGAACGTCGACGCGCCGGATCTGCCGAATCTCCCCGTCGGTCGCGCCGTGTGGCGTCCCCAGCCTGATCTGCCCACGAGCGCCGCGTGCTGGATGGCGGCGGGGGCCGCGCACCACACGGTCATGTCGACGGCCGTCGGCATCGAGGCGTTCCGCGACTTCGCGACGATCCTGGGCGTCGAACTCGTGACGATCGACGAGTCGACGACGGTGCACGGGTTCCAGAACGAACTGAAGTGGAACCAGGTGTACCACCACATCGCCGACGGGATCTGACGCACAGACGCCGGCCGCGCGCGTCATCTTCCTCCACTCGGGGGTTGACATCGCGTGCGGTCGGCGTGAAACTGTCATCTACAACGTTTACCTACAACGTTGTAATACTTCGGTTAGACAACGGTGTCTCACACCGCGAGAGGACTGAACACAGCCATGAGGAAGCAACGACTTCTCGCTGCAGGCGGCACGGTCGCCGTCGCCGCTGCGGCCCTGACCGCATGCTCCGGCGGCGCCGCCGAGGCCACATGCACGAACGAGATCAAGAAGGAAGACGCGACGCAGGTCTCCGTCTGGGCCTGGTATCCCGCGTTCGAACAGGTCGTCGACCTGTTCAACGAGACGCACGACGACATTCAGGTCTGCTGGACCAACGCGGGCCAGGGGGCGGACGAGTACAACAAGTTCTCGACGGCGCTCGAGGCCGGCTCGGGTGCGCCCGACGTCATCATGCTCGAGTCCGAGCAGCTGCCGAGCTTCACGATCCAGGAGGGGCTTGTCGACCTGTCGGAGTACGGCGCCGACGAGATCGCGAGCGAGTACACGGAGGGCGCCTGGCAGGACGTCTCGAGCGGCGACGGCGTCTACGCCATCCCGGTCGACGGCGGCCCGATGGGCATGCTCTACCGCCAGGACATCTTCGACGAGTACGGCATCGAAGTGCCGACGACGTGGGACGAGTTCGCCGATGCCGCACAGGCGCTGAAGGACGCGGGCGCCCCCGGCGTCCTTGCCGACTTCCCCGCGAACGGTGGCGCGTACACCTACGCCCTCATGGCGCAGGCCGGCGCCGAGCCGTTCAGCTACGACGCGAACAACCCCCAGCAGGTCGGGGTCGACGTCAACAGCGACGAGGCGAAGGAGGTCATGAGCTACTGGAACGACCTCGTCGAGAAGGACCTCGTCGCGACCGACGACGCCTTCACGGCCGACTACAACACGAAGCTCGTCGACGGCACCTACGCCGTGTACGTCGCGGCGGCCTGGGGCCCCGGCTACCTCGGCGGCCTCGAGGACGCCGACGCTGAGGCGCAGTGGCGCGCGGCTCCGGTCCCGCAGTGGGATCCGAACAACCCCGTGCAGATCAACTGGGGCGGATCGACGTTCGCCGTCACCACTCACACGCCCGAGGAGCGGCTCGAAGCCGCAGCCACGGTCGCGAAGGACATCTTCCGCACCGAGGAGGCGTGGCAGATCGGCATCGACGAGGCGGCGCTCTTCCCGCTGTGGAAGCCCGTTCTCGAGTCGGATGAGTTCGCACAGAAGGAGTACCCCTTCTTCGACGGCCAGAAGATCAACGAGGACGTCTTCCTCGAGGCGGCCGCGGGGTACACCGGCTTCGGCTTCAGCCCGTTCCAGGTCTACGCCTATGACCAGACGAACGAGCAGCTGTTCGCCATGACCGAAGGGGAGAAGGACGCCGCGACGGCGCTCGACGACCTGCAGGACGTGCTCGAGCAGTACGCGAACAACCAGGGCTTCGAGCTCACCGAGTGACGTCCGACGCGGGGACGGCTTCGTTCGGCGAGGCCGTCCCCGCGGCGATTCCACGGAGACATCATGACTACCGCCAACCTCACGGCTCCCGGGCGGAGCACGGGACGAGGCGGGTTGAAGCGACAGTGGTTCGGCTGGCTGTACGTCTCGCCCTTCCTCGTCATCTTCGCCCTGTTCCTCCTCATCCCGCTCGGCTACGCCTTCTGGATGAGCCTGTTCGAATCGACCCTCGCGGGCGGCGAGAAGTTCGCCGGGCTCGCGAACTACGCCCGGGCGTTCACGGATCCGCTCTTCCTCGAGGGCCTCGGTCGAGTGGCGCTGTACGGGATCGTCATGATCCCGATGCAGATGCTCGTCGCGCTCGTCGCGGCGCTCGTGCTCGACACCCTCGCGACGAAGCTCGCGAACCTCACGCGCCTGCTGATCTTCGTGCCGTATTCGATTCCGATCGTCATCGGCGCACTGATGTGGAGCTTCCTCTACAGCCCCCGATTCGGGCCGGCTGCGTCGATCTTCGGCCTGTTCGGGCTCGACGCCCCCAATCTTCTCGGGCCGGACACGATCTTCGGCGGCCTCGTCAACGTCGTGACCTGGCAGTGGTCGGGGTACTACATGATCATCATCTACGCGGCGCTGCGCTCGATCGACCCGTCGATCTACGAGGCCGCGCGCATCGATGGCGCGAGCGGCCTGCAGACCGCGCTGCGCATCAAGGTGCCGATGATCTCGTCCTCGATGGTGATGGTGCTCACGTTCGCGCTCATCGGCACGCTCCAGTTCTTCACGGAGCCCGTCGTCCTGCGCGGCGTCGCGGAAGGATCCATCAACGCGTCGTACACGCCGAATATGTACGTGTTCGCGCTGGCGTTCAACTACAGCCAATTCAACTACGCCTCGACGATCGCCTTCTCGCTCGGCCTGATCGTCTTCGTCGGGTCGTTCCTGTTCCTGTTCCTCACGCGTAAGCAGAGCGGACTGAAGTGATGTCGACGACAACGCGCACATCCGCGCACACGACCGTGACGGGCCTGCCGAAGCGGGCGGGCCGCCCGGCAGGAACGGGGCGCACCGGCGGACGGCGGATCGGATCCCACGTCCTCCTGATCATCCTCGCGATCTACTTCGTCATCCCTCTGTGGTGGCTTTTCGTCGCCGCGACGAAGTCGACGCCCGAGCTGTTCGGGACCGGGCCGTTCTGGTTCGGCGACATCACCCACTTCTTCGACAACATCGTCGGTCTCTTCACCGAGAAGGGCGGCGTCTACTGGCAGTGGATGGGCAACTCGTTCCTGTACGCGTTTGGCGGCGGGATCGGCGCGACGATCCTCGCGGTTCTCGCTGGATACGGCTTCGCGAAGTACCGCTTCCGCGGTCGCGGCTTCGTCTTCGGCCTCGTGCTGGGTGCCATCATGGTGCCGCCGACGGCGCTCGCGGTGCCGACGTTTGTGCTTCTCAGCGACTACGGCATCATCAACACGCCCTGGGCGGTCATCCTGCCTTCGCTGCTGAACCCATTCGGCGTCTACCTCATGCGCATCTACACGCAGGACGCCGTGCCCGATGAGATGCTCGAGGCCGCGCGGATCGACGGGGCGGGCGAGTTCCGCACCTTCTTCCAGGTCGCGCTGCCGCTGCTCCGCCCCGCGATCGTCACGGTGCTGCTCCTCGCAGTTGTCGCGGTGTGGAACAACTTCTTCCTCCCGCTCGTCGTGCTGACCGACGAGTCCCTCCTCCCGGTCACCGTCGGCCTGAACCGCTGGACGACGCTGTCGAACGCCGGAGCCGGAGGCGAGCAGGTCTGGAACCTCATCACCTCGGGCGCCTTCGTCTCGATCGTGCCGCTGGTCCTGTCGTTCCTGCTGCTGCAGCGCTACTGGCAGGGCGGGCTCGCCATCGGAAGCCTCAAGTAACACCTAAAGGAGACCTTCGTGCCTACCGCACACATGACCATCGATCCGCACTTCGCCATCGGGCGGATCCAGCGAAACCTGTTCGGCGGTTTCGTCGAGCACCTCGGCCGCCACATCTACACCGGTGTGTACGAGCCCGGCCACGCGACGGCCGACGCCGAGGGCTTCCGTCAGGACGTGATCGACCTCGTGCGCGAGCTCGGCGTTGCGACGATTCGCTACCCGGGCGGAAACTTCGTCTCGGGCTTCCGCTGGGAGGACAGCGTCGGCCCGCGCGAGCAGCGCCCGCGCCGACTCGACCTCGCCTGGCACTCGACCGAGACGAACGAGGTGGGCCTGCACGAGTTCTCGTCCTGGCTCGACAAGGTCGGCAGCGAGATGATGCTCGCGGTCAACCTCGGCACGCGCGGCACGCTCGAGGCGCTCGATCTGCTCGAGTACGCCAACGTCCCGGTGCAGACGGCCCTCACGGATCAGCGCGTCGCCAACGGCCGCGAGGATCCGTTCGGAGTGAAGATCTGGTGCCTCGGCAACGAGATGGACGGACCGTGGCAGCTCGGCCACCGGAGCGCGGACGACTACGGCAAGATCGCGTCGCAGACGGCGAAGGCGATGCGCCAGGTCGACCCGAACGTCGAGCTCGTCGTGTGCGGTTCGTCGAGTGCGCACATGCCGACCTTCGGTGAGTGGGAGCGCGTCGTGCTGCACCACGCGTACGAGGATGTCGACTACATCTCGTGCCACGCGTACTACGAGCCTAAGGACGGCGACCTCGATTCGTTCCTCGCATCGGCGGTCGACATGGACTGGTTCATCGACACCGTCGTGCAGACGGCCGACCACGTCGGAGCCGTCAAGGGGTCCGACAAGAAGATCAACATCTCGTTCGATGAGTGGAACGTCTGGTACCAGAGCCGCTTCCACGAGGTCGATCAGATCAGCGACATCGATGAGTGGCCCGTGGCGCCGCGCCTGCTCGAGGACATCTACTCGGTGATCGACGCCGTCGTCTTCGGCAACCTCATGATCTCTCTGCTCAAGCACGCCGACCGCGTCACGAGCGCCTCGCTTGCGCAGCTGGTGAACGTGATCGGTCCGATCATGACCGAGCCGGGCGGCATCGCCTGGCGGCAGACGACGTTCTTCCCGTTCGCCATCACATCGCGCCTCGCGCGCGGCGAGGCGCTCGAGCTCAAGCTCGACGCGCCGACGTACAAGACGGGCCGCTTCGGCGACGTGCCGCTCGTCGATGCGGTCGCGACGCGCGATGCCGAGACGGGGGAGGCGAGCGTGTTCCTCGTCAACCGCTCGCAGTCGGAGTCGATCGAGGTCTCGGTCGACATCGCAGGGCTCGGCGAGGTCTCGGTGCGCGAAACGCACACTCTCGCAGATGACGACATCCACGCGAAGAACACTCTCGAGGATCCGGAACGGGTTGCCCCGAAGGCGAACGACAGCGCTCGCGTCGCAGGCGGCGTGCTGACAGTCTCGCTTCCTCCGGTGTCGTGGACGGCGATCGGCCTCGCGCCGACGGAGTGAGTCGGTCCATGAACACGGCCGGCGCGGGGGATACGCTCGCGTCGGCCGTGTTCGACGTGTGAACACGGTGCGGAAGGAGACACCATGAGCGGTGAGCGCAACTGGGCCGAGAACCTGGTCTATCGCGCGGAGAGGGTTGTGCGCCCCCGCACGATCGATGAACTGCGGGAGGTGCTGGCCTCCGGAGGGCCCGTGCGCGCCCTCGGCACCCGTCACTGCTTCAACGACATCGCCGACACGACGGGGACTCTCATCTCGCTCGCCGACATGCCGCGCGAGATCGAGGTGTCGGGCGACACCGTGCGCGTGGCGGGCGGTGTCCGCTACGGCGATCTCGCTCCCGTCCTGGAGGAGAACGGCCGGGCGCTCGCGACGCTCGCCTCGCTGCCGCACATCTCCGTCGCCGGCGCCGTCGCGACGGGGACGCACGGATCCGGCGACCGCGTTCCCTCGCTCTCGGCCGCCGTTCGTTCGGTGACCCTCGTCACACCGGGCGGCGACGACGTCACGCTGACGCGGGACGACGCCGACTTCGGCGGGGCCGTCGTGCACCTCGGTGCGCTCGGTATCGTCACGGCGCTCGAGCTCGACACGGAGCCGAGCTACGAGGTCGCGCAGTATGCGTTCGACGCGCCGCGGTGGGATGAGATCCTCGCCGACTACGACGCCGTCACGTCTCTCGGCGACAGCGTGAGCATCTTCACGACCTGGCGGGATCCGCAGGCAGCGGATCAGCTGTGGGTCAAGAGGCGCGTTCGCCCCGGCGGGGACGAGATCGATGATTCGATCATTTCGCGGCTCGGCGCGCGCGCAGCCGACGGACCGCGGCACCCGATCCCGGGCGTCGACGCCGAGGCGTGCAACGCGCAGGGCGGCGTCCCCGGTCCCTGGTTCGAGAGGCTTCCGCACTTCCGCATGGACTTCACGCCGAGCGTCGGCGCGGAGCTGCAGAGTGAGTTCTTCGTCGCCCGCGCCGACGCCCCGGCGGCGATCGAGGCGGTGCGCGGCATCGCCGGTGTCGTCTCGCCGCTGCTGCACGTGTGCGAGATTCGCTCGATCTCGGCCGACGATCTGTGGCTCAGCCCCTCGTCCGGCCGCGACTCGGTCGCTCTGCACTTCACGTGGCGCCTCGACGAGCCGGCCGTGCGGGCGGCGCTGCCGACGCTCGAGAAGGCCCTCGCCCCATTCGATGTGCGGCCCCACTGGGGCAAGATCTTCACGATGCCGGGTGAAGAGGTCGCGGCTCGGTACCCGCGCTGGCACGACTTCCGCGCACTGCGCGCGAGGCTCGACCCGATGGACCGCCTGCAGAACGCGTACACGCGGCGTCTCGAGCTCTGAGGAGGAGAGTCATGGCGGTGACGCTGAAAGACGTGGCACGCAAAGCAGGCGTGTCGATCAAGACCGTTTCGAATGTGATCCACGACTATCCGCACATCCGGGTCACGACGCGCGAGCGCGTCGAGCGCGCGATCGCCGAGCTCGGATACACGCCCAATCAGACGGCTCGGAACCTGCGCTCGGGGCGTACCGGAGTGCTGGCGCTCGCCGTGCCGGACCTGGCGCTCAGCTATTTCGCGGAGCTCGCGGCGAGCGTGATCGCTGCGGCGGAGGACCGCGGTTTCGCCGTGCAGGTCGAGCAGACCGGTGGCACGCGGGAACGCGAGATCGAACTCCTTCGCACGCCCCGGCTCCGGATGACGGACGGGGTGCTGTTCAGCCCGCTGGAGATGGGCCAGGACGATGCCGATTTCCTGAACGTCGACTACCCGCTTGTGCTGCTCGGCGAGCGGATCTTCGACGGCCCGACGGATCACGTGACGATGCACAACGCCGAGGCGGCGCGTGCGGCGACGGAGTTCCTGCTCGATCGCGGTCGTCGTCGTATCGCGCTCATCGGCGCGCACGACGGCGAGATCATCGGATCCGCGGGGCTGCGCCTCGCCGGATACCGCGAGGCGCTCGAGGCGCGGGGCGTGCCGCTCGACGACACGCTCGTGGCTTCGGCGGGCGAATGGCATCGCGTGGACGGCCAGAGGGCGATGCGAGAGCTGATCGCGCGCGGCGTGGACTTCGACGCCCTGTTCGCGCTCAACGATTCGCTCGCCTTCGGCGCCCTCCGCGCGCTCGAGGAGGCGGGCCGATCCGTTCCCCACGACGTCGCCGTGATCGGCTTCGACAACGTCGACGAGAGCGCTTACTCGATTCCGGCGCTCACGACGGTGGATCCGGGCCGCGAGTGGATCGCCCGCCGCGCCGTGGACGCGCTCATCGAGCGCATCGAGGATCCCTCGGCCGAACCGCGCACCATGCTCGCGGAGTTCCGGGTGGTCGAGCGCGAGTCGACGGGAGGCTAGCGCCTACTTCCGTGCGGCGGCGGACGACTTGACGAAGCGGTCCTCGCGACCGGCGATCGGCGAGTCCTCGGCGACGGCACCCCCGCGGGACGCCTTGCGGATGTCGAGGATCATCCCGATGGACAGCGCGAACGAGATGCCCCAGCTGATCCACGCGAGCGCGACGCGCCACGTGAACGGCTGCGCGTCGGATCCCTTCAGCAGGGACCAGCCACTCGTGAGGGCGCCGATGATTCCCGTTCCCAGCAGGTACTTGCGCATGGGTCCACCGTAGCGCGGATCCTCGCGTTGCCCCGCGAGCCCGGCCGTCACTAGGCTGGCCTCGTCAGAAGGAGCGCTATGTCGCGAGCAGATCTTGTCGTCGTCGCCAATCGCCTGCCCGTGGACCGTGTCGACGGACCCGACGGAGAACCCGCCTGGCGCAGATCGCCCGGGGGGCTCGTCACCGCCCTCGAGCAGGTGATGCAGAGCCTCGACGGTGCGTGGGTCGGTTGGGGCGGGCAGCCCGATCTGCAGGTGGAGCCGTTCGAGTTCGACGACAACCTCCTTGTTCCCGTGTCGCTCAGCCGTGAAGATCTTCGCGACTACTACGAAGGATTCTCGAACGGCACGATCTGGCCGCTCTACCACGACGTCATCGCGGCCCCCGAGTTCAAGCGCTCCTGGTGGGATGCGTACGTGCGGGTCAATCGTCGCTTCGCGGAGGCCGCCGCCGAGCACGTGAACGACGGTGGCGTCGTCTGGGTGCAGGACTATCAGCTGCAGCTCGTGCCGCAGATGGTGCGGGAGTTGCGGCCCGATGTGACGATCGGGTACTTCCACCACATCCCGTTCCCGGCATATGCGCTCTTCGCGCAGCTCCCGTGGCGTCGCCAGGTGCTCGAAGGTCTGCTGGGGGCAGATGTCGTCGGCTTCCAGCGCGTTGCGGACGCCGGCAACTTCCAGCGCTCGATCCGTCGTCTGCTCAACCATCCGACGAAGGGCGACACCGTCACGGTGCCGACGATCGACGACCAATCGCGAACTGTGATCGCGAAGAGCTATCCGATCTCGATCGACGCCGAGCAGTTCATCAAACTCGCCGAGCGTCCCGACATCATCGCGCGAGCGAAGGCGCTGCGCGAGCAGGTCGGATCCGACAAGCTCATGCTGGGCGTCGACCGGTTGGACTACACGAAGGGGATCCGTCATCGCCTGAAGGCATACGGCGAGCTTCTTGCCGACGGGCGCATCAAGGGCCACGAGGCGACGCTCGTGCAGATCGCGAGCCCGAGCCGCCCGGGCGTCGAGGCGTATCAGGATCTGCGCGATGAGATCGAGAAGACCGTCGCGCGCATCAACGGCGACTACTCGACGGTCGAGAACACGGCGATCCGCTATCTGCATCAGGGCTACCCGCGGGAGGAGATGGTCGCGCTGTATCTCGCGGCCGACGTCATGCTCGTGACCGCTCTGCGCGACGGCATGAACCTCGTCGCGAAGGAGTACGTCGCGGTCCGCGGCGACAATACTGGCGTGCTCGTGCTCAGCGAGTTCGCCGGGGCAGCGGATGAGCTCGGCAGCGCCCTGCTCGTGAACCCCCACGACATCGAGGGGATGAAGGACACGATGATGCGGGCCGTGCAGATGCCGGCCGCCGAGCAGGCTCGTCGCATGAAGACGATGCGCCGCAAGGTGCTCGACAACGACGTCGAGAAGTGGGGACGCGCCTTCCTCGACGACATCGACCAGCTGAGCCGGAAGAGGCTCCGGCCGTGACGACGGCCGCCGCGGCAGGGGACGCGCGGCTCGACGCGCTCGTGGACGCCGAACGGATCCTGGTCGCGCTCGACTTCGACGGCACGCTCTCTCCGCTCGTTACGGATCCCATGGCGGCGCGCGCGACGCCCGAAGCCTCGGCGGCGATCGCGGCTCTCGCCGAGGCGCGCGCGACGACGGTCGCGCTCGTGTCGGGGCGCAGCCTGCGGGACCTCCGCGTGATCGCCGAGCATCGCGACGACTCATCCATATGGCTCGCCGGATCGCACGGCGCCGAGCACTGGCGTCCCGCGGGAGCGCCGAGCGTGGACGGCGAAGACCGACGTATCGACGCGGAGCAGGCGGACGCGATCCTCTCCGCCGTCGTAGACGCCGTCGCGAGGTTCGACGGGGCGTGGATCGAAGACAAGCAGTTCGGATTCGCCCTGCACACGCGTACGTCCCCCGAGGGGGTCGAGCAGCCCGCGCAGGACGCGGTGGACGCCGTGATGCGTGCACGCGCGCCGGAGTGGCGCCGCCGCGAGGGAAAGCACGTCCTCGAGTTCGCATGGCGGCATGAGGGCAAGGACACGGCGGTCGCCGAGCTGCGGCGCGCGAGTCGCGCCGACGCCGTGCTCTTCGCCGGCGACGACGTCACCGACGAGGACGCCCTGCGCTCGCTCGACGAGGGCGATCTCGGGATCCGTGTGGGCGCGGGGGAGACGGCCGCTGACGTCACCGTCGCGGACATCTCCGAGCTCGCCCGGCTGCTGTCTGAGCTGGCTGTGCGGCGCGGACGCTGAGTCATCGCCGGTCGACACGCCGGGACTCGCCGCTGTGCTCACGGAGGGGGCTCCAGGTCGAGCATCCTGACCGCGTCGTGCGTCAGGCGCTTCGCAGAACGCGCGCCGGTTCGGGGCCTCGCCGGACTGGGAATAGACTGCGAACGTGAGTGAGAACGTACCTGCGGGAATCGATATCAAGCCGCGCAGTCGCGTGGTCACCGACGGCATTGAGGCGACGACCTCGCGCGGCATGCTCCGCGCCGTCGGCATGGGCGACGACGACTGGGAGAAGCCCCAGATCGGCATCGCGTCGAGCTGGAACGAGATCACCCCCTGCAATCTTTCGCTCGACCGCCTCGCGCAGGGCTCGAAGGAGGGTGTGCACGCAGGCGGCGGCTACCCGCTGCAGTTCGGCACCGTGAGCGTCTCCGACGGGATCTCGATGGGGCACGAGGGAATGCACTTCTCTCTCGTGAGCCGCGAGGTCATCGCCGACAGCGTCGAGACCGTCGTCATGGCCGAGCGCCTCGACGGCACCGTGCTGCTGGCGGGCTGCGACAAGTCGCTCCCCGGCATGCTCATGGCCGCCGCTCGTCTCGAGCTCGCGAGCGTCTTCGTGTACGCCGGCTCCATCGCACCCGGCTGGGTGAAGACCGAGGACGGCACCGAGCGCACGATCACGATCATCGACTCGTTCGAGGCCGTCGGCGCCTGCAAGGCGGGCCAGATGAGCGAAGCCGATCTCAAGAAGATCGAGTGCGGATTCGCGCCGGGTGAGGGCGCGTGCGGCGGCATGTACACGGCCAACACGATGGCCTGCATCGCCGAGGCCCTCGGCATGAGCCTTCCGGGCTCGTCGACGCCGCTCAGCGCCGACCGCCGGCGCGACATGTACGCCCACCGCTCGGGCGAGGCCGTCGTCGAGATGCTGCGCAAGGGCATCACCACGAAGGACATCCTCACGAAGAAGGCGTTCGAGAACGCCGTCACGGTCGCGATGGTCCTCGGCGGATCCACGAACGCGGTTCTTCATCTCCTCGCGATCGCGAAGGAGGCGGGCGTCGAACTCACGCTCGACGACTTCCGCCGCATCGGCGAGCGGTCGCCGCACCTCGCGGACGTGAAGCCCTTCGGGCAGTTCGTCGCGCAGGACTTCGACCGCGCCGGTGGCATGCCCGTCGTCATGAAGGCTCTGCTCGACGCCGGCCTCCTGCACGGAGATGCCCTCACGGTCACGGGAAAGACGCTCGCCGAGAACCTCGCCGAGCTCGACCCCGAGCCCCTCGACGGCACGGTCGTGCGCGACCTCGACGACCCGATCCACGCCACGGGCGGTCTCACGATTCTCGACGGCTCGCTCGCCCCTGACGGCGCCGTCGTCAAGACGGCCGGCTTCGACGCCGAGGTCTTCGAGGGCCCGGCGCGCGTGTTCGAACGCGAGCGTGCGGCGATGGATGCCCTGACGAATGGCGAGATCAAGGCGGGCGATGTCGTCGTGATCCGCTACGAGGGGCCGAAGGGCGGGCCCGGGATGCGCGAGATGCTTGCGATCACGGCCGCCATCAAGGGCGCGGGGCTCGGCAAGGATGTACTACTCTTGACGGACGGTCGATTCTCCGGCGGCACAACCGGCCTGTGCATCGGCCACATTGCACCCGAAGCGGTGGACGCAGGTCCGATCGCCTTCGTGCGCGATGGCGATCCGATCAGGGTCGATGTCGCCGCTCGCACTCTCGACCTACTCGTCGACGAGGCTGAGCTCGCCTCCCGCCGTTCCGGCTGGGAGCCGCTGCCCCCGCGATACACCCGCGGCGTTCTCGCCAAGTACGCGAAGCTCGTGCGTTCCGCCGCCGTGGGCGCGATCACCGGTTGATCCGCCCCGTGTCGACGTCACGCCGAACCGACCAGGGAAGCACCATGCCCGCAGATCCCCTCACCGCCGTTCCTCGGCCCCCCGCAACGTCCACCGCCAATCCGCCCGTCCTCACGGGCGCGGAGGCCGTCGTCCGCTCGCTCGAGCTGCTCGGCGTCGACGACGTCTTCGGGCTTCCGGGTGGCGCGATCCTGCCCGCCTACGACGCGCTGATGGGGGCGCACACGCTCAATCACGTCCTCGTGCGGCACGAGCAGGGCGCAGGCCACGCGGCCGAGGGATACGCGGCGGCGAGCGGTCGCGTCGGCGTCGCGATCGCGACCTCCGGCCCCGGCGCGACGAACCTCGTCACGGCGATCGCCGACGCCCACATGGACTCGGTGCCGATGGTGGCGATCACGGGCCAGGTCTTCTCCTCGCTCATGGGAACCGACGCGTTCCAGGAAGCCGACATCGTGGGCATCACGATGCCCGTCACGAAGCACTCGTTCCTCGTGAAGCGGCCGGAGGATATCCCGCGCGCGCTCGCGCAGGCGTTCGAGATCGCGAAGACGGGCCGTCCCGGCCCCGTGCTCGTCGACATCACGAAGGACGCCCAGCAGAACGAGGCGCCGTTCATCTGGCCGCCGAAGTTCGACCTGCCGGGCTACCGCCCCGTCACGAAGGCGCACGGCAAGCAGATCCAGGCGGCGGCGTCGCTCATCGCGCAGGCCAAGAAGCCCGTCCTGTACGTCGGCGGCGGAGTGATCCGGGGCAAGGCCGCAGAACAGCTGCGCACCTTTGCCGAGACGACCGGCGCGCCCGTCGTCACGACGCTCATGGCTCGCGGCGCGTTCCCCGACTCGCACGAGCAGCACCTCGGTATGCCGGGAATGCACGGATCCGTTCCGGCCGTGCTCGCGCTGCAGGAGAGCGACGTGCTCGTCTCGCTCGGCGCGCGCTTCGACGATCGCGTGACCGGCAAGGCGGCGCTCTTCGCACCGGACGCGAAGGTCATCCACGTCGACATCGATCCTGCCGAGATCGGCAAGATCCGCGAGGCCGAGGTGCCGATCGTGGGCGATGTGCGGGAGGTGCTCGTCGACCTCGACACCGCCTACCGTTCGACCGTCGCGGGCGAGCGCCCCGACTTCGCCGAGTGGTGGCAGTACCTGAAGGGGCTGCGCGACCAGTACCCGCTCGGGTACACCGAGCCGACCGACGGCCTGCTCGCACCGCAGCACATCATCTCGCGCATCGGCGAGCTGACGGGGCCGGAAGGCGTGTACGTCGCGGGCGTCGGACAGCACCAGATGTGGTCGGCGCAGTTCATCAAGTACGAGCGCCCCAACTCGTGGCTCAACTCGGGCGGCGCCGGCACGATGGGCTACTCCGTGCCCGCAGCTATGGGCGCGAAGGTCGCCCAGCCGGATCGTCCCGTGTGGGCGATCGACGGCGACGGCTGCTTCCAGATGACGAACCAGGAGCTCGCCACCTGCGTGCTCAACGAGATCCCGATCAAGGTCGCGATCATCAACAACTCGTCGCTGGGCATGGTGCGCCAGTGGCAGACGCTGTTCTACGACGGTCGCTACTCGCACACCGATCTCAACACGGGCCACGACTCGAAGCGGATCCCCGACTTCGTGAAGCTCGCGGACGCCTACGGCTGCCTCGCGATCCGTGTGGAGCGCGAGGACGAGATCGACGACGCGATCCGTCTCGCCCTCGAGACGAACGACCGCCCCGTCGTGATCGACTTCGTCGTCTCGAGTGATGCGATGGTGTGGCCGATGGTGCCGCAGGGCGTGAGCAACAGCTATATCCAGTACGCGCGAGACCACTCGCCTGCGTTCGATGAGGAGGCCTGAGCACATCATGTCGAAGCACGTTCTCAGCCTCCTCGTCGAGGACACCCCGGGTCTGCTGACCCGCGTCGCCGGCCTGTTCTCGCGTCGGGGCTTCAACATCCACTCGCTCGCGGTGGGCGTGACCGAGGTTCCCGGCCTGTCGCGGATCACGGTCGTCGTGGACGTCGCGTCCCTCCCGCTCGAGCAGGTCACGAAGCAGCTGAACAAGCTCATCAACGTGGTGAAGATCGTCGAGCTCGACTCTGCGGCTTCCGTGCAGCGCCAGCACATGCTCGTGAAGGTGCGCGCCGACAACACGACGCGTGCCAACGTGCTTGAGGTCGTGAGCCTGTTCCGCGCGAACGTCGTCGACTACGCGCAGGACTCGCTCGTGATCGAGATCACGGGTGACCAGGGCAAGGTGGACGCATTCCAGAAGGCGGTCACGCCCTTCGGTATCAAGGAGATCTCGCAGTCGGGCCTCCTGGCACTTGGCCGCGGGCCCAAGTCGATCTCCGAGCGCGCTCTGCGCTGACACGACCTCACAGACGAACCCGAAGAACAAGGAGTACAAAGTGGCAGAGATCCTCTACGACGCAGACGCAGATCTGTCGATCATCCAGTCCAAGAAGGTGGCGATCGTGGGCTACGGCTCGCAGGGCCACGCCCACGCCCAGAACCTTCGTGACTCGGGTGTCGAGGTCACCGTCGCTCTGCGTGAGGGATCCAAGTCGGCGCAGAAGGCGTCCGACGACGGCTTCGAGGTGAAGTCGGTTGCTGACGCGACGACGTGGGCCGATGTCATCATGATCCTCGCGCCCGACCAGCACCAGCGCACGATCTACGCCGAGGGCATCCAGCCGAACCTCGCGCCGGGCAAGGCTCTTGCCTTTGCGCACGGATTCAACATCCGCTTCGGCCTCATCGAGGCGCCCGAGGGCGTCGACGTGATCCTCATCGCCCCGAAGGCTCCTGGCCACACGGTGCGCCGCGAGTTCGCCGCGGGTCGTGGGATCCCGGACATCATCGGCGTCGAGAAGGACGACTCGGGCAGCGCCTGGGACCTCGCGCTCTCGTACGCAGCCGGCATCGGCGGCACCCGTGCGGGCGTCATCAAGACGACCTTCACGGAGGAGACCGAGACCGATCTGTTCGGCGAGCAGGCCGTGCTCTGCGGTGGCATGAGCCACCTCGTCCAGGCGGGCTTCGAGACGCTCACCGAGGCGGGCTACCAGCCCGAGATCGCCTACTTCGAGGTGTTGCACGAGCTCAAGCTCATCGTCGACCTCATGTGGGAGGGCGGCATCGCGAAGCAGCGCTGGAGCATCTCGGACACGGCCGAGTACGGCGACTACGTGTCGGGCCCGCGGGTCATCGACGAGCGCGTCAAGGAGTCGATGAAGGCGGTCCTCGCCGACATCCAGTCGGGTGCGTTCGCGAAGCGCTTCATCGACGACCAGGACGCCGGAGCGCCTGAGTTCCAGAAGCTCCGCGCCGAGGAAGAGCAGCACCCGATCGAGAAGACGGGTCGCGAGCTGCGTGCGCTCTTCTCGTGGAAGAACAGCGACGACGACTACGTCGAGGGCACTGCTGCGCGCTGATCCCTGAACGAAAGCGGCCCCGCACCGAGTTGATCGGTGCGGGGCCGTTTCGTGTCGTGACGTCAGCAGCGCCGGCTGGTCTTTGGGAAGGTCGCGGTGTCGACGAGCAAGACGGCGACTCTGGCCTCAGCGCGACGCCTCTCGGATAGCGTCAGCGAGCCGGACGCGTCTCGACGAAGAGCTCGAACGTGGTCCCGACGCCCGCGGGGATCGCGTCGAGATAGGCGCGGTAGGGAAAGACGAAGCCCGCGGGCTGGTAGCCGTACGAATCTTCGGCGCAATCGAAGACCTCGCCATCCTCACCGCGGATGACGACGGTCGTGTCGAGCCAGTGCTCGCGCTCGTCCGTGCCCGAAACGTGCGTGATCTCGCCCTGCAGCTGCGCGTCGGCTTCACCACGCTCGATCCGCAGCGGCGACAGCTCGATCCGCCCGAACTCGGTCTCGGGAACCGCACGGGCGTGCCGAGGGTCGAGGTGCGCGGCCACGCGAGGATGATCGATGTCGAAGACCTCAGCGAGGTCGGCCGTCGCGAGGTTGCGCCCGGGACGGAGCGTCGTGCGGCAGGTGTTGGACTCGACGACGGCTCCGGTCAGATCCGTGACCTGGAACACGACATCGACCTGCTCGTACACCGTGCCGTTCTCGGGCATCTCGATGACCACGGCGGCGTAGACGTCCCCGGCGAGGGGCTCCTGATAGATCGAGAACTCCCGCAGCGTGTGCGCGGGCAGATCGGCTCCCGGAGGCTCGATCGGTGACCCCGCCGAACCGACGCGGAGCCCACGTCTGCCGAAGACGGCGTAGACGATCGCCGCGATCCCCAGGACGAACAGGGGAACCTCGACGATCAGGGTCGTGTGGAGGGCGGCGACCACCGCGATCGCGGCGATGCCGGCCAGCGCGATGAGCAGTCTCGTGCTCGTCTTCATGATTCTCCTTGGCATATCGCGTCAACCGGTCTGGCCGAGGACGAAGAAGAACAGTGCGACGGCACCGACCGAGAGGAGGAGGACGATCGCGTCGAGCACGATCGCCGAGATGGCCCATCCGCGACCTCGCGCCCGTCGAGCGAGGCACACGATGGCGACGATGAGGCTCGCGACGCTGAAGATGCTTCCCGCGATCGCGGCGAACGGCGCGAAGAGCATCCAAGCGAGTGGGGCCCAGCCCGAGTCGTCCACGGGGAAGAACGCGAGGAGCGCGATTGGGGGAAGCAGGAACCCGAGCAGGGCGAGGACGAAGGAGGTGAGGGCGAGCTTCCTGCCGCCGGGCCTCCGGGGCGTGGGGACGAGGGTGGGATCGGTCATGTCGGTCGCCTCTCTCGGGCGTCGTAGGTTCGTGGGGCTTGTATCGCTTGTTGGCGCGGACGCCTACTGTGTCGGAGCATGAAGTCCGTTCATCGCGCGGAGTTCCGCGCACTTCTTGAAGAGCACCGCGAGTCCGTCATGCGCGCCCGGCGACGAGGCGGGGAAGATCTCGACGAGCTGGCGGAGGCACGCTCGGCCGCGACCGCCGACGACGAGCACGATCCGGAGGGGGCGACGCTCTCTGATGAATGGTCGCGGCTGACGGGGATCGACGCGGAGGCTCGCGCTGAACTGCTCGCGATCGATGCAGCCCTCGCTCGTCTGGACGACGACACATACGGCATCTGCGTGTCGTGCGGGCGGCGGATCCCCGTGGCGCGCCTGCGCGTGCGGCCCACGGCGACGATGTGCGTCGACTGCGCCGCGGCGCAGTGAATCCGTTCTCCACAGATCTCGGGAATCCGCGATATCCATCCACAATCGGGGGTTCCGGCCGGGTGGCGTCGGCCTGACTCGGTCAGGCTTGCGTCATGACTCATGACAAGACGCTTGAATTCTTCCGCGGTCGCCCTCTCACCGACGATCGCGAGCTCTCTCGCCTCGTGGCGGCCCTTCTTGACGAGGCGATCACCGACCGCGTATGGCTTCTCCTCCTCGACGACGAGATGCGATGGACCGAGGTGGTGATTCCGATCGACGAGCTCCCTGTCGACGCCTCGGAGGTCGTTGCGATGCCGAGCGGCGGGCCGATCGAGGCGGCTGCGATGCTCGGCTCCCGGGTAGCGGACATCGTGCGACAGACGCCCGTCGCGTCGGTCATCGTGGTGTGGGAGCGCCCGGGGGCGTCGGGGGCTCGGGCAGACACCCTCGCCTGGGCAGACGCGATGCGCGCCGCCTTCGTCGAGTCGCCGGATGCGCTGCGCGCGCAATTGGTGTTGACCGATGAAGGTGCGCATCTCCTTGGGGCTCCCGTGCGTCGGGCGGCGTGAGGTGTGTCTGGGCCCGCCCGCGGCGAGGTGCGCGGGCCCGTCAGAATCCGGGCTGGACGTAGGCCTCGTAGGTGGCGTCATTCGGAATCTCGAGGAACGAATCGATCGTGAAATCGGCGGTTCCGCCTGCCGGGAGGGTCTCGATGACGCCCCATTCAAGCCCGATCGGGTCGCCTCCTGCATCGCGGAAGAGGATGTCGATCTCGACGTAGTTGCGGTCTTCCGGAGTCGTCGACGTCACCTCACCCGACAGGGCCGTGGTGAATTCGTCGGCTTCTCGCGTGACATCCCCGATCGAGACCGCGCCGAACTCCGACGCGGGGATCGGGTCGGAACCGTACGTCTCCGCGACAGCGACGTCGAGCTGAGCGACCTCGTCGATGGCAATGTCGATGAAGTTCGCGGTCGCGAGCGCCGGGCCGTCCGGTGTGACGGTGATGATGTCGTACTGGGTGTCGAGGATCTGGCCGGCGTCGTCGAGCAGATCGATCGTGACCTCGAGTTCCGGGTAGACGAGCTCGTCGCTGCCGCTTTCGACGAGAACGGTCGCGTACGTGAGGAAGTCGTCACTCCAGAGGGTCTGCTCGGTCACCTCGACATCGGCCGAAGCCGCCCCAAGGCCGGGCACGCTCTCGGTCGCGCCGTCCTCGGCGCCGCCTTCGGGGGATCCGAACTCGGGGTTCTCATCGAAGAGCTCGGGATTGTCTTCGATGAATCCGTCGAGGTCGCCCGAGACCGAGGAGAAGGCGGCGATGATCGAGATCGTCAGGAAGATCATCCCGATGCCGATCAGAGTGCCGATCCCGGAAACGATGAGCGCGGCGATGCTCATTCCCTTGCCCGCTGCCTTCTTGACGAGCGCGACGATCGCCAGAACGAGCGCGACGACCGTGATGACGACGCCGAGGAACGCCGCGAAGGGGATGAAGCAGAGGAGTGCACCGACGATCGCCAGGACGAGAGCCGCGATCGCGAGACCCTTGCCGCTCTTCTGGGGCGCCCCGGGGACAGGGGGAGCGCCGGGAGGCGGGACGGGCGCACCGGGCGAGCCGTAGGCGGCTCCGCCGTACGGATCAGAGCCTGCCGTGCCGGGGTAGCCGTAGCCGGGCTGCGGGACACCGCTCTGCTCGTACGGCGGGGCCGGCTGCTCGTAGCCCGGCGTTGCGGGGGCGGCCGGCTGCTGCGGCTCCTGCGCAGGCTGTGGCTCCTGCGGCGGCTGCGGGGCCGCCGACTCAGGACCGGCGGATGGCGCAGGCGGAACCGGCGGTTGCGCGTTGGGGTCGTCGGGGTGATTGCTGTCGGACATGGTGCTCCTGGAGATCGGTCGTACACGTGTCGTATGCCGGGGGAGCACACCACGCGACCGGGACATGGCCGCGTGGGTTCACGCGCCTCATCAGCGTACCGATCTCCTCGCGCCCTCGTGAGGGGGAGAACTGCCCATGCGCGGTGCTCCTCAGAGACTCGAGATCCCTCTTGCCGCCTGTGATCGGACGGCATCGATCTGGTACCCTTGACTGTCACGCGTGCGCGCGTCGGCGCGGCGTGCCTGCGGGCGGGCCGTCAAGACTGCCGCGTGATGTTGAAAACCCCATCCAACCGCCTCGGCTCCTCCACAGCTGCCGGTGCACGGCACCGGCCGGATCCGCAGGCCCGACGTACAACCCCTGAAGGCAAACCACTACATGACTAACGCAACGACCGCCTCGGCCACCACGCAGGTCGCGATCAACGACATCGGCTCTGCTGAGGACTTCCTGGCCGCGGTCGAGAAGACTCTCAAGTTCTTCAACGACGGCGACATCATCGACGGCGAGATCGTCAAGATCGACCGCGACGAGGTTCTGCTCGACGTCGGATACAAGACCGAGGGTGTCATCCCCTCGCGCGAGCTCTCCATCAAGCACGACGTCAATCCTGACGACGTCGTCCAGGTGGGTGACCACATCGAGGCCCTGGTTCTCCAGAAGGAGGACAAGGAAGGCCGTCTGATCCTGTCGAAGAAGCGCGCTCAGTACGAGCGTGCCTGGGGCGACGTGGAGCAGATCAAGGAGAACGACGGTGTCGTCAAGGGCACGGTCATCGAGGTCGTCAAGGGCGGCCTCATCCTCGACATCGGCCTCCGCGGCTTCCTGCCGGCTTCGCTCATCGAGCTCCGTCGCGTCCGCGACCTCACGCCGTACCTCGGCCAGGAGCTCGAGGCGAAGATCCTCGAGCTCGACAAGAACCGCAACAACGTGGTCCTGTCGCGCCGTGCCCTCCTCGAGGAGACGCAGTCGGCCACCCGCGCCCAGTTCCTCAACGGTCTGCACAAGGGCCAGGTCCGCAAGGGCCAGGTCTCGTCGATCGTCAACTTCGGTGCCTTCGTCGACCTGGGTGGCGTGGACGGCCTCGTGCACGTCTCCGAGCTCAGCTGGAAGCACATCGACCACGCCAGCGAGGTCGTCGAGGTGGGCCAGGAGGTCACCGTCGAGGTTCTCGAGGTCGACCTCGACCGCGAGCGCGTCTCGCTGTCGCTCAAGGCGACGCAGGAAGACCCGTGGCAGGTCTTCGCCCGCACGCACCAGATCGGTCAGATCACGCCCGGCAAGGTCACGAAGCTCGTTCCGTTCGGCGCGTTCGTCCGCGTCGCGGACGGCATCGAGGGCCTCGTGCACATCTCCGAGCTGTCGCACAAGCACGTCGAGATGGCCGAGCAGGTCGTCTCGGTGGGCGAGGAGCTGTTCGTCCGCGTCATCGACATCGACCTGGACCGCCGCCGCATCTCGCTGTCGCTCAAGCAGGCCAACGACATGGTCGACCCGAACGGCACCGAGTTCGACCCGTCGCTCTACGGCATGACGACCGAGTACGACGAGAACGGCGAGTACAAGTTCCCCGAGGGCTTCGACCCCGAGACCAACCAGTGGCTCGAGGGCTACGACGAGGCTCGCGAGGCTTGGGAGCAGGAGTACGCTCAGGCTCAGGCTCGCTGGGAGCAGCACAAGGAGCAGGTCGCCAAGGCCATCGAGGCCGAGGCGAACGCCGAGGAGGCTGCACCGGCTGGCGCAGCCAGCAGCTTCTCGACGGAGACCGGCGGCGCCGGTGCTCTCGCCGACGACGAGGCTCTCGCGGCGCTCCGCGAGAAGCTCGCCGGCAGCTGAACCACGGCTGACTGACAGCAGAACGGGCCGGATCCCCTCGGGGGTCCGGCCCGTTCTGTGTGCGCCAAGCGACGCGTTGCCGTTGTCGTCGAGAAGAGCCGGATCCGCGGAACGGAATGCGGGCTCAGGGACGCGCCGCGGATCCGGCTCAGGAGAGCGGAAGAGATCAGCCGCAGGCGAAGCCCTCATACGGCGCAACCGAGATCTCCTGCTGCCGCTCGCCGTCAGTTCGCACCGTAGCGACGATCTCGGCTTCGCCGGCCGCGGTCTCGCTCGTTCGCGTCCGGAAGGCAGCCGAGGCGCTGTCTCCGGGGGCGACGGTGTCGAACATCTTCTCGCCGAACGCGGTGCGCACCTCGATATCCACAGGAGAGTTGCCGACGTTCGTGGCCGTCACGGTCAGCACGCTGTTCGAACCGAGGCAGCGGTTCGACGTCGTCGCAGTGATGGCCGGATCCGCTTCGAAGGCCACGCGCACCGTCGACTCGCTCGTTACGGATCCGTCGGCGGACGTCACCGTGACGCGCCCGATCCAGCTGTTCTCCTCGGACGGCTGCACGACCTCCGCAGTTGCCTCCTCATCCACGGTGAACGCCTGCACGAACGGGACGGATCCCTTCGGCGCCGTCACCTCGTACGACGTCCCGTCGATGGCGAACCCCGGCACTGTCGCACCGGAGACGCGCAGGTCGGCGAGCGCCGCCTCCGACGCGGGGGCCGCCACTCGTTCGAACAGCTCGACCTCCGACACGATCATGTGCATGCCCTCGGCCGCGTGCAGGACGAATCGCACACCGGTTGCCCGCATGGCCGGAAACTCGGCTGTCACGACGGGCGCACCGACGCTCGGTGAATCGACGGCTTGCGGTTCCTCCCAGCCGGGCGCCGGCGTCCACTCGCCGTTCGTATCACGTAGCTCGACCGTCATCGTCTCGGCCCAGCTTGCGCGCCCGTCGCGCCAGAAGCGCATCGTGGTCTGTTCGAGTTCGCGCGCCTCAAAGGAATACGTGAGAGTGCTCGTGCTCTCCTGGGCGCTGCCAGACCAGTTCGACCATCCCTTGTCATCGCGGACGCCGTTGAGCGTGCGCTCTGCGGGATAGCCGGGCTCGGCAAAGCTCGCCTCGACCGCGACGCCGCCGTCTGCGGCGAAGCTGCGCAGTGTGCCCTCGGTGACGATCACCGTGAGACGCGCAGCGAGGTCATCGCCATCCGCCCGGGCCGTTCCGGAGACCGTCACCGAACCTGCAGATGCGAGCGCGCTCTCGTCGAATGACGACCAGCTCCACTCGACGGGCACGTCGAATGCGTTCTCGGATGCGCCGACGCGGGCCGGGACCTCGGCTGGTGCCGCGATCTTCACAGCGTTGAGGCTCGCGCCCTCCGCCACCGTGACCGAGACGGGATCCGTCGCCGTCAGGCCGCCGACATCGACGCGCGCGACGACGGTGAACTGCTGGCCGAACAGGTCGACGGCGGTTCCCGGAACCTCGACGCGGCCCTCGGAATCCCAAGCAGATGCGTCCGGCATGTCCCAATCGACCTGAACGCTCGCACCCGTGCCCCACGCGTACTGCGAGGGGACGGTGTCGGGGAGAACGGGCGCGATGCCCGCCGTGGTGCGGGCGGGAATCGTGGCTCCATCGATGGGGGCGAGGTCGCGGGGTGTCCATGCCTGATTCGCGCCGTCGTTCGATCCGTAGACGCCGACCGATGCGCCCTCGTCGGTGGATTGCCCGCCGACCTCGAGCGCGAGGGCGAGCGATTCGTTCACGAAGGAGAACGTCTTCCCGTCGGTCGTGTTGACTATCCAGCGCGTCTCCGGATCTTCGGAGGCAGTGGCGGGATCCATGTCGCGCAGATCCGTCCCGGCGCTCGTTGCTCCGAGGATCCGTCCGTCGCCGTTCTCGAAGACGACGCGCTGCGTCGCGCTCCGCTCGCCGACGGCGGCTTCGTGGATCGTCCACTTCTGTGCCGATGCGGTGCTCTCCTCGTCGGCGAGAGTCGCGATGCTCGTCGCCGCGTTCGTGCCGCCCGCGGTAAGCGCCTTGCCGCTCTGGGCGCCGACGAGCTGGTAGCTGCGGCCGTTCTCGACCGCGGGGGCATCGGCGGAGACGCCGGAGATGCCGTCGATGACGAACGTCGTGACCGACTTCGCCGGAACCGTGAGCGTCGCCGAGGCGGATCCGCGATCAACCGCGACGGGGGTCCCTTCGACGAGGGAGTTGGCGGTCGGTTCGTCAGCCGATGGCGCCTCGGTGGTGACGACGGGCGTCACCGTCGCGCCGTCCGCGATCTCGCCGAACCCGGAGAGGTCGAGCGTGACGGAGGCGCCGTCCGTTCCCGTGTTGCGGTGAACGATCGTGGCGCCGGTGCCGTCGCCTCGGACGGCCGCCGTGCTCGAGGGGTCGTCAACCGCGACGAGGTGATCGCCCTCCTGAATGAACTTCGTGAAGTTGCGGATCGTGTTGAACTTCGAGTTCGTCTCGACGCCGCACGCGTCCACGGCTGAGGAGTCGCCGCCTGCGTCGGCGACGCGGCGTGCGGACTTCCACACCGTCTCGCCGTTCTCCTCGTACGGCTCGCAGTCGAGGTCGATGAAGACGGAGCCCCAGTTGAGGTTCTCCCCCTGCGGCTGCATGTTGTAGAGGTCTTCGACGGGCTGCCACAGCACCCACGCCGTCGGCTCGAGCTCGCGCAGATCGTCCATGATCCGTCCCGCGATGCCGAGGCCGTTCTCGATGTTCACGGCATCGTATCCGTCGACCCAGCTTCCTTCGATCTCGCTCATCCACAGCGGGGTGTCCGCCTGCTTCGCGAGGTCGCGCACGACGAGACGTCCGTCTGTGCCGTAGGTGTGCACGTTCATGCGGCCGACGCTCTCGCGCGTCTCGGTCGGGTAGGCCGCCCAGTTCGTTGCGAAGATTCCGGGGTTCGTCTCGTCCATCGCCGCGATTTCGGCGTCGGTGTCGGCGCCCTCCAGGGCGTCGGCGAGCGCTCCTACAACGTCGACCTGGCGCTCGGGGCCGACGTGCATGCCCTCCTGGCGTCCGCCGACCGGCACGCCGTTCTCGAGCTGCGTGCCCCAGTAGTTCGTGTTCGGCTCGTTGAAGGGATCGATCGTCTCGACCTGGATCCCGTGCTCGGCTTCGAGCGACTCCGTGACGTTCACGAGGTACTGTGCGAACGCCGCGTCAGCCTCCGGCTTCAGCTGCTCGGCGTTCGGGTCGAAGCCGCCCGATACGTAGCCGCTCTCGGTCATGAAGTACGGCGCCGAGTTCGCGAAGGTCTCCCAGTGCGTGATCCGGTCGTCGGCGACGAGCCGATCGACCCACCAGCGCTGGGTCTCGTCGGCGTCGCTGTCGTAGTGCGCGGGATCAGCCGCGTCGAATGCCTCCAGCACCGCGTCGCGCTCGGCGTACGTCGTGGCCGCACCGCCGTACCTGCCTGCGGAGCCGTCGGGATCCGCCGCCCACCAGCCTTCGACGGCACCGCCCGCGCGCAGGTAATCATCGACGTCCGAGGCGCTTCCGCCGCCGATGTTGTACCGAGCGATGTTGAGGTCGAGGCCGTCCTCGCCGAACACGGCTTGGTACAGCTGCTCGCGCAACTGCTCGGGGTAGTCGCCGGTTGCGTTGGCGAACCAGACGAGGCTCGTGCCCCAGCCCTCGAACTCCTCGCCCGCGTAGCCCGGATTCGGGGTGATCGTGACAGAGCGCTCGGCGGCCAGGGCCGTGCTGACCGTCGGCAGAGCGACCAGCCCGCCCGCGACGAGTGCGGCACCCGTCGTGACCGCCGCGGCGCGTCGGAATGTGTGCGATGTCGGCATCGACACCGTCCCCTTTCTTCGTCGAAAGCGTCGCCACGGGAACCGAGGCGACGCGGAAGACACTACATGTTTGCGCAACCATCGCGGAAGGGGTGGGCGGTAGGGGCACGATCGAGTACTTCGCTTCGGCGCTCGAGGTTTGGGACGCGAAGGGGCGCGCCGTTCGTTCGGAGATGTGCCCGAACGACGGATCCCGACGCGGGGACGAGTCCGTCGAATCGGCAATTCTCCGGCGTTGTGGCTCGGGCGAGGGCAGTCGAGGGCGGGACCGCCCGCGCGGGGCTGTGGATAACTTTCTTCACCCTCACGCGGATTCCTCTACGGTGATCGACATGCTTCGCCCCACCGCCGTATTCGCCGCTCTGGCGATCGCCCCCCTCGTCCTCGCCGCGTGCGCGGGGGTGTCTGAACCTGAACCCGAATGGACTGAGGAAGAGGCCTACGCCGCGGCAGAGGAGACGTTTCGGGGGTATTGGGCGCTGGATTTGCGCGCAGAGAAAAGCGAGGAACGTCCATTCGTTACGGCCGAGTTCTTTCGCGACATCGTAGAACCGGCCTCGAACCTTGGCGAAGAGATTGACATTGAGGTTCGAGGAGAATCGCTGATTTCCTCATTCGATTCGTCGGGATTCAGGATCATTGGGGACACAGCAGTTGTCGAAGCGTCGGCTTGTATTGACGCTTCTTCCTATGAGGTCAACGTGGGCGGTGAAGGGTGGAAAGCACCGCGGGAGGACCCGACCTACGAAGTTGTGATGCTGTTTGAGTCGGTGGATGGCGAGATGCTTGTCGCAGATTTCAATGAGGCGGTGAGTGACTCTTGCTGAGAGCGTCGCTATCCCTGTCTCTCGCGATCTTTCTACTGCCAGGTACTCATGCAGACTCCGACGGAATCGGCGCGATGTCATGTACGCCGCGGGAGGTCGCAAACGGCCTCTGCAACGGTGGGGGAGAAGACCGCCTCGATATCGGCGATACGGAGCGGCGCGATCCGCAGCCCGCCCCGAATCCCGCCCCGAACCTCGCGCCCAACCCCGGTCTTCCCGCGCCGATCGGAGGGCCTGGCGACGCTCTGCCACCGGTGTTAGACGAGAACGGGGGATGGCAGTGTCTCGATCCCGGCGACGTGCCTCTGGGAAACGAATGCCCGAGCGAACCGTCGCCGGTGCCCGAAGAACCGGATCCCGAGGACCCGTTCGTTCCCGAGATCCCGCCCATCGTGGCCGAGGACATCGCCTCTTTCGCGCCACGTCCGACTCTGCCGATCATCGAGCCGCACGGAGTCGCGATCATGCGCGCTCCCATGAATGTCGCCGTGTCGACGTCGACGCACACCGTGGGCGGCGAACTGTTCGATCTGCCGATGTCCGTCACCTTCACGCCGGCGTACGCGACCATCGACTACGGCGACGGCACCGTCGTCGATGTCCCGGCCGCGGCAGCCACCTGGGCGGAGCTCGGCCAGCAGCAGCTCACGCCGACTGAGACGAGTCATACGTACGGCGCGCGCGGCGTTGTGACCGTCACGGTCGATGTCGCCTACGCGGCGATGGTCGACTTCGGCCGGTGGGGCGTGTTCCCTGTGAACGGATACATCGTCTCGCAGGGCGACGGCGTTGAGGTGCGCGTCTACGAGAAGCAGTCGTTCCTCGTCGGCAGCACCTGCGAAGAGAAGCCGTCCTCGCCTGGCTGTGCGCCGATCACGTGATGCGACGTGAACGAGCTCGACGAGAGGCTGTCCTCATCGCGGGATCGCACTCCGTCGTCCCCTCGATCGCGAGGCCGATGGTTGCGTGGGTCGGGGGCCGAGCGCTCCGCGAACCCGGCGAGCACGCTGCGGGCGATCGCGTCGGTCTCGCGCAGCAGATTCGCGTCGGCGCCCGGCATCGGGCTGATCAAGGTGTCATGACGCGTCTCGTTCAGAGGGATCCCCGCTGCGTGCACCGCCTCATCGACGGATCCGTCGACGTGCACGAGCCGGCCCGTCGCCGGATCCACGTCGATCCCGCCCGTGCAGATCGTGCCGCCGTCGCGGGATCGTACTTCGAATGCACGCGCGCGGCCCGCCTCGACAAGGGAGCGCACGAGCGGATCCGTCGAGGCCGACACATCGTGCGCATGCATCCACGCGTCGACGAGCACGGGTGCCCGCACTTTCGAGCCTGGAACCGCCTCCGACGTCGCGACGAAAGACCAGCGTTCGGGCTCCGCGGGCTCGTCCCTCGATTGCAGACGCTCCGGGAGGTCATCGCGATGCCGGTTCGCGCTACGCGCCTGCTCCGCGCCCGTAGCTCTTGTGTGGTCGAAGACGATGGCGGTCTCGGTGCCGCGCGGACGCTCCGCCCGGACCGTTCCGGCGGGGCCGAGGAAGCGCACGACGCCCGCCTGCGCGAGGGCGAGCAGTTGGCGGTTGCGGAACGCGGGAGGTCCCGAACCTGCCATGCCGCCCACCGCGAACAGGGTGCGGAAGCCCGAGGAGCGCGACTCGGCGTCGAAGCCCCCGAACGCCCCGATCCGGCTCGCGAACGCCCGGGCGGCGGACACCGACCACAGCGCCGCTTTCACGGGAGAATCGGCTCCCTTCTCGGCCTCGGTGAGGTCGCGCGAAATGAAGTCCTCGACCCATGTCTGGAACTCCGCGGGGGAGGCGAACGTACGACCGCGTCCCGGGAACAGCTCCGCCTCGGCGTCGAACGCGTCTTCCGGGGATCTCAGGAACGGGATCGTCGCGTCGGCGAGGGCGGGCACGGATCCCTCAGCCGCGTCGATCGATTCGAGCGCGCCGGGCAAGTCGACCGCGTCGGGCTCGACACGATCGAGCGTCGTGAGATACGCGACGTATGCGTCCTTGAGGATCAGCGGCCACAGCTCGGCATCGAAGTCGATCGGGCGCGGTCGAGTCGCCCAGTCGACGGACGCCAGATACGGCCGGATCGGGGCCGGAGGAAGCCCGCCGTACACCGACTTCGCGCGATACGGAACCCCGCGATACGACGTCACGTGCAACACCGGCTCGGCGCCCGAGGGAGCGTAGCGCAGGCCGTCCCCGTCGTCGACGAAACGGCCGCCGCGCCCGACGGTGACGAGCGCCATCGCGTCGAAGAAGCCCATTCCGAGGCCGCGGACGATGGCCGGAGCACCCGCAGGAACTTCGACGAACGCCTGATCGATCGGGCTGCCCGGGCGCACCCACACCAACCCCGAATCGGCAGAGATCGCGCGCGCGATCTCTGCATCGCCGCCGCGCGGCGCATTGTCGAGCCATCCCGGTGCGAGGACGACAGCATCGGCCGCGATCCTCTCGCCCGAGGCCAGCTCGAGCGACTGTCTGCCGCCGTCTTCGGTGAGCGCGACGACGCGATCCGTCCGCGTGGCGACGTGGACGCCTGCGCACTCGGCTCTCCGTTTCGCCCAGGCGAAGCACCACAGCAGATACTCGCCGAACAGCGCGCGGCTCGGATGCGAGCCGGGGCGCTGGGCCGAGATCTCGTCTCGGAACTCGTCGACGAGGCCGTCGCGCACCGGAACCTCCCGGAAGGCGGCGCGGGTGGGGTCCGGAGCCGGCGGTGCGCAGGAGCGGCGCGACGTCTCGGCCGGGAAATCGCTCAACGCGTCCGGCCAGACGTCCTCGCAATGCACCCCGGGCACGCGCGACGCGCGGTCACGATGGCTGTCCCAGGCGAGCCGACACCACTCGTGCAGCGTCGGCCCGGGGATGACGGGGCCCTCCATCGTCACGGATGCATCGGTGAACATCGTCACTGCGCCCGCGAGCGTGTTCATGCACATCTCGCGTGTCTGGTCCGTGCGCCACACGCGCCCCGCACCGGGCTGCACGTCGTCGATCACGATGATCTCGAGCCCGTCCGCGGCCGACACGTTCGCCGCGATCCGCTCGACGATCGACACGGCGCGTGGGCCGCCTCCGACGAGAGCGATGCGGCGAGACCTCATCTCCCCATTCTCGCGCCGATTGCTAGGGGGCGCATGTCGCGCTTAGGACGGTTGTGCAGGCATCGCTCGCGGGCGGGACCGGCCGGCGAGCGCGGCGACCGGCATCGCCGCGATGGCCAAGGCGCTCGCGACGTACAGGACTGCACTCCCTGCGGCGTGGTCCCCGCCGCTGATGAGGAATGCATCGGCCAGGGCCATCCCAGGGCCGAACGAGGCCATGAAGTACGCGGGCGCCCCCGCGGCGACGACACCCAACAAGAACACTGCAACCGTCCGTGCGTCGGTGAACACCCCGCGCGCCGCGAGGACGACGACGACAGCAGCGATCGCGGGGCCGATGCCCAGAAAGATGAGAACGGGCATCACCGCGAGATGCTCGCCGGCCGCCTCTGCTGCGGACCGGATCTGCGCGAGATCCTGGCCAGGGATCGCAGCCAGGGGATTCCAGACAAGGATCTGCACCGCGGCGACGACGGCATATGCCACGATGAGCGCCGTGCCGCCGAGCGCGGTGACGACCGTCCGTGTGCGCGAGGTGCCGACCATTCGGTCAGTGTCTCACGACACCCCGCGACGGCGCCCGCTACCCTGACGGCATGCCACTCATCGCCCTTACCGGCGGGATCGCGTCGGGAAAGTCGACGATCGCGCGGCGACTCGCCGAGCACGGCGCCGTCGTCGTCGACGCGGACCAGACGGTGCGCGATCTGCAGCGGCCCGGTCTTCCCGTGTTCGACGCCATCGTCGATGCGTTCGGTACGGCAGTCGTCGCGGACGACGGATCTCTGGATCGTGCCGCTCTGGGCGCCATCGTGTTCGCAGACGCCGAACATCGCGAACGACTCAACGCGATCGTGCATCCCGCCGTGCGCGACGAGACGCAGCGTCGGTTCCGCGAGGCGTTCGCCGCGGATCCGCGCGCCGTCGTGGTCTACGACGTACCCCTGCTCGCCGAGGCCCGCGGCACGGGGGAGTGGGACCTCGTCGTCGTTGCCCACGCGCCGGCCGAGGCGCGCATTCGGCGCATGGTCGCAGACCGGGGTATGACGCGCGAGGACGCGGCGGCCCGCGTGCGCAGTCAGGTATCCGACGACGAGCGACTCGCGCTCGCCGACGTCGTGATCGACACGAGCGGTTCCCTCGAAGAGACCCTGCATCAGGCGGACCTTCTGTGGACGCGTCTCGATGTCAGTGGTCCGCAATAGCCTGGACTCATGCAGACGACACGCAGCGTTCGCCCCTTCGAGGTGGTCAGCGAGTACAAGCCCTCCGGCGATCAGCCGAAGGCGATCCGCGAGCTCGCAGACCGCATCAACGCCGGCGAGACCGATGTCGTCCTGCTCGGCGCAACGGGCACGGGCAAGTCGGCGACGACGGCGTGGCTGATCGAGCAGATCCAGCGCCCGACGCTCGTGCTGGCGCACAACAAGACGCTCGCCGCTCAGCTCGCCAATGAGTTCCGTGACCTGCTGCCGCATAATGCCGTCGAGTACTTCGTGTCGTACTACGACTACTACCAGCCCGAGGCCTACGTGCCGCAGTCCGACACCTTCATCGAGAAAGACAGCTCGATCAACGCCGAAGTCGAACGATTGCGGCACTCTACCACGAACTCACTTCTCAGCCGCCGCGACGTCGTCGTCGTCAGCACCGTGTCGTGCATCTATGGCCTCGGATCCCCCGAAGAGTACCTGCGTTCGCTCGTTGCCCTGCAGGTCGGAGAGCGCTACGACCGCGACGCGCTCATCCGGCAGTTCATCAACATGCAGTACAACCGCAATGACGTCGATTTCTCGCGAGGCAACTTCCGGGTGCGAGGCGACACGATCGAGATCATTCCCGTGTACGAGGAGTACGCGATCCGGATCGAGCTGTTCGGCGACGAGATCGAGGCGATCCAGAAGCTGCATCCCCTCACAGGCGACGTCATCGAGAAGCTCGACGCGGTCGCCGTGTTCCCGGCGACGCACTATGCGGCCGGCGCCGACACGGTCGCCCGAGCGATCAAGACGATCGAGGTCGAACTCGCCGAGCGACTTGCCGAACTCGAGGGGCAGGGCAAGCTGCTCGAGGCCCAGCGCCTGAAGATGCGCACGACGTTCGATCTCGAGATGCTGCAGCAGATTGGCTTCTGTTCGGGGATCGAGAACTACTCGCGTCACCTCGACGGGCGCGAGGCGGGCGAACCACCGCACACTCTGCTCGACTTCTTCCCCGACGACTTTGTCATGGTGATCGACGAGTCCCACGTCACGGTGCCGCAGATCGGCGCCATGTATGAGGGCGACGCCTCGCGGAAGCGCACCCTCGTCGAGCACGGCTTCCGGCTGCCGAGCGCGCTCGACAACCGTCCTCTTCGATTCGACGAGTTCAAGGAGCGCATCGGCCAGTCGGTCTACCTCTCGGCCACGCCGGGCCGATACGAGATGGGCATCGCCGACGGCGTCGTCGAGCAGATCATCCGCCCGACGGGCCTCGTCGATCCTGAGGTCGTGCTCAAGCCCACCCAGGGACAGATCGACGATCTCCTCGAGGAGATTCGCATACGCGCTGAGAAAGACGAACGCGTGCTCGTCACGACCCTCACGAAGAAGATGGCCGAGGAACTCACCGACTTCCTCGATGAGCACGGCGTGCGTGTGCGATACCTCCACAGCGACGTCGATACCCTGCGCCGCGTCGAGCTGCTCACCGAGCTGCGCCAGGGCGTCTACGACGTGCTCGTCGGCATCAACCTCCTTCGCGAGGGCCTCGACCTGCCTGAGGTCTCGCTCGTCGCGATCCTCGACGCCGACAAAGAGGGGTTCCTCCGCAGCGACACTTCGCTCATCCAGACGATCGGCCGCGCCGCGCGCAACGTCTCGGGCCAGGTGCACATGTACGCCGACACAGTCACGAAGTCGATGCAGCGGGCCCTCGACGAAACGAACCGGCGCCGCGAGATTCAGGTCGCCTACAACACCGAGCACGGCGTCGATCCGCAGCCGCTGCGCAAGAAAATCGCCGACATCACCGATGCGCTCGCGCAGGAGGAAGCCGACACCGCCGAGCTCCTCGGCAAGCGCAAGAGAGATCCTCGCGTCAAGGACGGCGGCCGCGGTCGCGCCGCGACGCCCGTCAAGAAGCACGAGGGGATTGCGGCCGAGGGCGCGGAGCAGCTTGAAGAGACCATCGCCGATCTCACGCAGCAGATGGTCTCCGCGGCCGAAGAGCTCAAGTTCGAGCTCGCCGCTCGCCTGCGCGATGAAGTGAAGGACCTCAAATCGGCGTTGCGACAGATGGAGAAGGCCGGACACGCGTAGGTCTGGAAGCGAGTCGGTGCGAGACGTGAAGAGGGCGGCGTGATGGGCGCGGATCCGGACACGACGGTGCGGTCGCGACGCCGGTCGTCCCGGCTCGCGATGCTCGTTGGCGGGAGCTTTCTCGTCGTCATTGCCGCTGCCGGGTGGCAGGGGCGTCCGCTCTTCACACCGCCCGTCCTCGAGTGGCAGGACGACGTCGAGCTGCCCACGCAGCAACCTGTCTCACCCCCGAGCCTTCCCGCCAGCGACAACGACCCGGTCTTCGATCTCTCCGAGATCTTCGCTCCCGGATCGGTCGGCCGCATCGTGCTCTTCACGGTGCTGGCGATCGTCGGGGCGGTGCTCTTGTCTCTCCTGCTGCGATGGCTCATCCGGCGACGCCCTCGGGCTCGCCGCGGCGGTGCCGATGTCGAGGCGATCGGATTCTCCGAAACGCCGTCCCCGGTCGTGCAGGCGCCTGTCGTCCGCCGCGGCATCGACGGTGCCCTCGCGAGAATCGATGATGCGCGACCGCCGGGCGACGCGATCGTCTCTGCCTGGGTCGGCCTTGAGGAGGCCGCCGAAGACGCCGGACGCGCGCGAGGTGTGTCCGAGACGCCCGCCGAGTTCACGGCACGGATCCTCGGCGAGCGCGTGGGGGCGGACGACGAGCTCCGAATCCTCCTCGGTCTCTACGAGCGCGTGCGATTCGGCGGATACGACGCGACCGATGCCGACCGAGCGGCGGCACGGCACAGTTTGGCGAGGATGCGGGAGGTGTGGAGGTGACGCGGGGCGTTCTGCTTCGTGCGGCCGCGCTGGGTGGCGGCGCGGTCGTCGTGTTGCTCCTGATCGGCGTCGAAGCCTCGTTCGCGGTCGGTTGGGGAGCGCTCGTCGCCGTCATCGATCTCGGGGTCGCGCATGCGCGTCGCGCCGATGCTCCGCTGCCGATCCGGCTCGATGTCCGGCACCCGGACGTCGGGCATCGAAGCGATACCCGGGCCTTCGCGTGGTCTGTCGAAGACCGCACGGGTGATGTGCGGTCGTCCGCACGCATGCGCGTGCGGGAGCTCGTGCGCCGGGTGCTCGAGTCTCGAGGAATCGCTTTCGACGACCCCGACCGGAGAGACGACATCGCACGGATCGCCGGTCCCGCCGCGCTGCGCCTTGTGGATGCGCAGCCGATCACTCTCACGCACGTCGACGAAATCCTCAGCCACATCGAACAGACGCAGCGGATGGCCGCCGCGCACCCCGACGAGAAGGAGCACGAATGACCGACGTCGCCGGTCCCGCCCGCACGATCCTCGAACGCGTCCGCACGGTCGTCGTCGGAATGGACGAGCCCCTTGAGATCGCGCTCGCCTCCCTTCTCGCGGGCGGGCACGTGCTGTTCGAAGACGTTCCCGGGCTCGGCAAGACCCTTGCGGCGCGCAGTATCGCGAGCGCGATCGGGCTCGAGTTCCGGCGCCTGCAGTGCACCCCCGACATGCTTCCCGGCGACGTCACGGGATCGTTTGTCTATGAGCCGGGAAGCGGCGACTTCACCTTCCGCGAAGGCCCGCTGTTCACAGGGCTGCTGCTCGCCGACGAGATCAACCGCACGACCCCCAAGACGCAATCAGCTCTTCTCGAGGCGATGGCCGAGCGTCAGGTCACGGTCGAAGGCCGGCGGTTCCCGCTTCCGGCGCCTTTCCACGTCATCGCCACCTCGAACCCCATCGAATACGAGGGGACGTACGCCCTTCCTGAGGCGCAGCTCGATCGATTCATGGTGCGCCTCGGTGTCGGCTATCCATCGGCCCGGAACGAGGCCGACATCCTGCTGAGGCGCGTCGCGCGCCGGACCGAGGCGGCTGATGTCGAACCCGTCGTCGATGTGGCCGCGTTCCGCGCGCTGCAGAGCGAGGTCGAGTCGCTGCACGTCGACGCCGACATCGTCCGCTACTGCGTCGATCTCACCCGCGCCACGCGCGACGACCCCGACGTCGCCGTCGGGGCCTCGCCGCGTGGCTCCCAGGCGCTGCTGCTGGTCGCGCGCGCACTCGCCGCGATGGATGGCCGTGAATACGTGCGCCCTGACGACGTCAAGCGCGTCGCCGTGCCCGTCCTCGCGCACCGGCTCACGCTCACGACCCGCGCGTGGGCGGCGGGAGCCTCGCCAGCGCACATTGTCGACCGCATCGTCCCGCGGGTGGCGGTGCCGCCCACAGTGGAGTCCGCGGCGTGAGACAGGGGCGGGTTGCGTCCGGCGTCGCCGCTGGCGCGATCGTCGCGTTGCTCGTCGCGACGTTTGGGTTGCTGACGTCCCGCGCCGACGTCGCGGCACTCGGACTCCCCGTCGCGCTGAGCGCCGCGTTCGCCGTTGCGCGCGGACGGACGACGGTCGAGCCTCGCGTCCTCCTCGGCGAGCCGACGCGAAATGCGAATGACGAAGTCGTCACCTCGGTGAGTGCCGAGGCTGCGGGCGAAGCCGTCCACGTCGTGGTCTCGCTCGCCCGGACGGCTCCGCGCCACGTGGTGCTCGCGCCGGGCGAACGGGTCGACGCGCGCAGTCGTCCGCGGCACTCCGGTCCGTGGATCCCCGTCGAGGCGACGGCGCGCGTCGTCGATCTCGGTGCGGGCGACGCCGGCCCGCACACGGCGCCGCAGAGGGTCCGCGACGCGGTCGCCCCGTCCGCGCCTCCGCTCGCGGCGCTGCCCGTCCCGACGAGCCTCACCGGACTGCACGGCAGCCATGCGGGGCGCCGAGCGGGGCAGGGCGGCGACTTCCGCGACATCCACCCTTTCGCCCCAGGCGACGAGCTGCGCCGCGTCGACTGGAAGGCGACCGCCCGGCTCGCCCGCCGGCCGGGCGAGCTGTTCGTCCGCCGCGTCGATGCCATGAGCGATGCTTCGCTCGCGATCGTCGTGGATGCCTCTGTCGACATCGGCGAAGTGGTCGGCACGTGGGCGACGGGCGACCCCGAGAGAAGTGGAACGACGTCGCTCGACCTCGCGCGCGAAGCGGCGCGATCGATCTCCGCGGCAGGCATCGCGGCGGGGGATCGCGTCGGACTCGTCGAACTCGGGCACGGTGGGCGCATCGTGCGCTCGGGATCCGGCGCGCGGCAGCTCGCGCGCCTCGTGCACGAGATCTCCGCGATCGAGCCGCGCGAGGCGTCCGCGACGATGCGGGTGCCACCCGTCGAGCGCGGCGCGATCATCTATCTCGCCTCGACCTTCCTCGACGCCGAGATCGCCGACCTCGCGCTGGAGTGGGCCGCCGTCGGCCATCGCGTCGTCGCGATCGACGTGCTGCCCCTTCTCGATGCGTCCCGTCTCGGCGCCGCCGAGGGGATCGGGCTGCGCCTCGTGCAGGCCGGCCGTGAGGAGACGTTCCGGTCCCTCCGGCACGCGCGCGTCGACGTCGTCCGCTGGCAGGGCAACGGCGCACAGGATGTCGAACTGATCGCGAGGAGGCCCGCATGAGCGCCGCGCACCGCCTCCGCACCCCGCCGTGGCTCCCCGGCATCGCGCCGCGTGTCGGGCTTGCGCTCGCCGCATCCGCGGGAGGCCTGCTCAATGACGTGGCGCTCTGGCAGGTCACCTCTGTGCTCTGCGGCCTGCTCGCCGCGGTCGTCCCATCCGCGCGCACCGGGTATCTCGTGATCGGACTCGTCGTGATGGGTCTCCTTCAGCAGGATCCGTCCGTCGGGCGGACGTGTGCGGCCGTCCTCGTCGTGCATATGATCCACGTGCTCACCTCGGTGAGCCTCGTGGTGCCTTTCCGCGCTCGGATCACGCTGCGCGCGGCCAGGCCCGGGGCGATCCGCTTCCTGGGGGTGCAGCTGATCGCGCAGGCGGCTGCGATTCTCGCTGTCGCGATTCCCACGGGACCAGGTCTCGCATGGTTCGCACCCGTCGGGGCGGTGGCGCTCGGTGTCGTCGCTGTGGTCTTCCTCTCTCGGCTGCGCGAGGGGGCTGGCTGAGGGTTCTTCGAGTTCTCTGTGCGAATCTCTCGAACAAATGTCCAGTTGTCGGTGATCCGCCCTAGACTTGTCGCGTGCCGATCATCCCCGTGAAAACCGACCAGAAGATCACCGTGCGTGGAGCGCGCGTGCACAACCTCAAGAACGTCGATCTCGAGGTCCCGCGCGACTCGATGATCGTGTTCACGGGTCTCAGCGGATCGGGCAAGTCGAGCCTCGCCTTCGACACGATCTTCGCCGAGGGGCAGCGTCGCTACGTCGAGTCGCTCAGCGCCTACGCCCGCCAGTTCCTCGGGCAGGTCGACCGCCCCGATGTCGACGCCATCGAGGGGCTCAGCCCGGCTGTGTCGATCGACCAGAAGTCGACCAACCGCAACCCGCGCTCGACGGTCGGGACGATCACCGAGATCTACGACTACATGCGCCTCCTCTGGGCGCGCATCGGCATCGCCCACTGCCCGAGCTGCGGGGAGCGCATCGAGCGGCAGACCGTGCAGCAGATCGCCGATCAGCTCGTCGAGCTGCCCGAGGGTACGCGTTTCCAGATCGTCGCGCCTGTCGTCAGCCAGAAGAAGGGTGAGTTCGTCGACCTCTTCCAGGAGCTCGGTTCGAAGGGCTTCTCGCGCGCAATCGTCGATGGTGAGCTCATCCAGTTGTCTGAGCCGCCGAAGCTCAAGAAGTCGTACAAGCACGACATCTCCGTCGTCGTCGACCGCCTCGTCGCGCGCGGCGAGGGCATCGTCGACCGCATCACCGACTCGGTCGAGACGGCGCGCGACCTCGCGGGCGGTGTCATCCAGGTCAACCTCGTGGACGAAGAAGGCGACGACGCCTGGCAGTCGTTCAGCGAGAACCTCGCCTGCCCGAACGGGCATGCGCTGCAGCTGACCGAGATCGAGCCGCGCACGTTCTCCTTCAATGCTCCGTTCGGCGCGTGCCCCGCCTGCTCGGGCCTCGGCACGAAGATGTCTGTCGATACCGACCTCATGCTCGCCGACGACGAGCTCTCGATCGCCGAGGGCGTGATCATCCCGTGGACGACGCAGGGCAAGGGGCTGTTCCAGTACTACGAGCGGCTGCTCGAGGGCCTCGCCGCCGACCTCAGCTTCTCGTTGCACACGCCGTGGGCCGCGTTGCCTGAGGTCGTGCGCGAGGCGGTTCTCTACGGCCAGGACTACAAGGTGAATGTCCGCTACAAGAACCGCTGGGGTCGCGAGGTCCGGTACGCGAGCGGATTCGAGGGTGTCGTTCCCTACATCGAGCGCCAGTATGCGCAGGCCGAGTCCGACACCCAGCGCGCCCGCTGGGCCGACTATCTGCGTGAGATCCCCTGTTCTGTCTGCAACGGGGCCCGGCTCAAGCCCGAGGTTCTCGCTGTCACGGTTGCAGGTCGGTCGATCGCCGAGGCCGCCGACCTGAGCCTCGACGAGTCGATGGAGCTCGTGAACTCGATCGAGCTCACCGACCGTGAGGCGATGATCGCCGCTCAGGTGCTGCGCGAGATCCGGGTGCGGCTCGAGTTCCTGCTGCGCGTCGGGCTCGACTATCTGACTCTCAGTCGGTCCGCCGGGTCGCTCTCGGGTGGCGAGGCGCAGCGTATCCGCCTTGCGACGCAGATCGGAACTGGCCTGACGGGCGTGCTCTATGTGCTCGATGAGCCCTCGATCGGCTTGCATCAGCGGGACAATCGCCGCCTCATCGAGACGCTCGAGGCGCTGCGCGACCTCGGCAACACTCTCGTCGTCGTCGAGCACGACGAAGAGACGATCGAGTCGAGCGACTGGGTCGTCGATATCGGTCCACGCGCAGGTGAGGGCGGGGGAGAGGTCATCCACTCCGGCCCATACGCCGAGCTGGCGAACGAGGAGCGCTCGATCACGGGCGACTACCTGTCGGGCCGACGGGAGATCCCCACGCCCGCGAAGCGTCGCAAGATCGATCGGAAGCGCATGCTGCGCGTGGTCGGCGCGCGCGAGAACAACCTCCGCGAGGTCGACGCCGACATCCCGCTCGGCGTCTTCACGGCCGTCACGGGGGTGAGCGGATCCGGCAAGTCGACGCTCATCAACGACATCCTGTTCGAGGTGCTCGCGCAGAAGCTCAACGGCGCGCGCACCGTCCCGGGCAAGCACAAGCGCGTGACGGGCCTCGAGCATCTCGACAAGGTCGTCCACGTCGACCAGGCGCCCATCGGCCGCACGCCGCGCTCGAACCCGGCGACGTACACGGGCGTGTTTGACCGAATCCGCACGCTGTTCGCCGAGACCCCCGAGGCGAAGGTCCGCGGCTATCAAGCCGGTCGGTTCAGCTTCAACGTCAAGGGCGGGCGCTGCGAGGCCTGCTCGGGCGACGGCACCCTGAAGATCGAGATGAACTTCCTGCCGGATGTGTACGTCGACTGCGAGGTCTGCGAGGGCAAGCGCTACAACCGCGACACATTGCAGGTTCACTACAAGGGCAAGAACATCGCCGAGGTGCTCGAGATGTCGATCGCCGAGGCGGCCGAGTTCTTCGAACCGATCCAGGCGATCCACCGCTACATGAAGACGCTGGTCGACGTTGGTCTCGGATACGTGCGGCTTGGGCAGGCTGCGACCACGCTGTCGGGCGGTGAGGCTCAGCGCGTCAAGCTCGCCACCGAACTGCAGAAGCGCAGCAAGGGGCGCAGCGTCTACGTGCTCGACGAGCCGACGACGGGTCTGCACTTCGAAGACGTGCGCAAGCTGCTGGAGGTGCTGAACGGACTCGTCGAGAAGGGCAACACGGTCGTGGTGATCGAGCACAACCTCGACGTCATCAAGTCGGCCGACTGGATCATCGATCTCGGCCCCGAGGGCGGATCCGGTGGCGGCATGATCGTCGCGACGGGAACGCCTGAGCAGGTCGCGAAGCACGAGACCAGTCACACGGGCGCCTTCCTCGCGGAGACGCTCGGATACGTCGACCGGCGTCGCGCCGGGGCGTCGGCGACGGGCGACCGGGCGGCCGCGGCACGGGCGAGGTAGTCGGTGGCCGAGCACCTTCCGTACAAGCCGAAGCCGGGGGAGATCCCGACGAACCCCGGCGTCTACCGCTTCCTCGACGCCGACGGGCGCGTGCTCTACGTCGGCAAGGCGAAGAATCTGCGTCAGCGGCTGTCGAACTACTTCGCGCCGCTGCGAACTCTGCATGAGCGCACGCGACGCATGGTCACGACCGCCGTGAAGGTCGAGTGGACGGTCGTCCCGACCGACGTCGATTCCCTGCAGCTCGAGTATCAGTGGATCAAGGAGTTCGACCCACCGTTCAACGTCAAGTACCGCGACGACAAGTCGTATCCGTTTCTCGCCGTCACGCTCGCCGACGAGGCGCCGCGCGTCATGGTCACGCGCAATCGGCGGATCCGCGGGGCGAAGTACTTCGGGCCCTATCCGAAGGTGTGGGCCGTGCGCGACACGATCGACCTCATGCTCAAGGTGTTCCCGATCCGCACCTGCAGCGATTCGTCGTACAAGCGCGCCATGCAGACGGGCAAGCCGTGTTTCCCCGGGCAGATCGGCAAGTGCGGCGGGCCATGCTCGCAGAGAGTGACGATCGACGAGCATCGGGCGATCGTCGACGACTTCGTGGCCTTCATGCAGGGCGGCGACGAACGCTTCACCCGTGAGCTCACGGCGCAGATGAAAGAGGCCGCGGCCGCCCTCGATTTCGAGCTCGCCGCGCGATATCGCGACCAGCTCGAGTCGATCGATGCCGTGCTCACGAAGAGCGCGCTCGTGCTGCCCGAGAAGGCCGATGCGGATCTCTTCGGCATCGCCGAAGACGAGCTCGACGCCGCCGTGCACGTGTTCATCGTGCGCGGTGGCCGGGTGCGCGGCGTCTCGTCACACACGATCGACAAGGAACTCGACATCTCGGGCGGCGAACTCGTCGACCAGGTGCTGCAGCGCGCCTACGGCGAGGCCTCCGGTGCCGATGTGCCGCGGCACGTGATCGTGCCGACTCTGCCGCCGGCGCACGACGAACTCGAGCAGTTCCTCCGTGAGCGGCGCGGGGCGAAGGTCGAGATCCAGGTCGCGCAGCGTGGGCAACGCGCCGAGCTTATGCGCAGCGCGAGCCTCAACGCACAGCAGGCTCTCGTGCGCCACAAGTCGAAGCGCACGAGCGACTTCGCGACCAGGTCGCAGGCTCTCGCCGATCTCCAGGACGCCCTGGGAATGAACGAGGCGCCCCTGCGTATCGAGTGCTACGACATCTCCCATCTGCAGGGCACGAACGTCGTCGGTTCCATGGTCGTCTTCGAAGACGGTCTGCCGCGCAAGGACCAGTACCGGTCGTTCTCGATCGCTTCGACGACCGACGACACCGACAGCATCCGTCAGGTGCTCACGCGCCGCCTCGCTCATCTCGACGAGCCGGAGGAGCCGACCGTCGACGCGGTGGAGCTCGCGACGCGCGACGAGGACGGCGTCGTCACCGAGACGAACACACGGCGCCGATTCTCGTATCCGCCGCAGCTACTGCTCGTGGATGGCGGCCAGCCACAGGTGAACGCGGCGGCCCGGGCGCTCCGCGAATCGGGGCGCTCCGACATCGCGCTCGCCGGCATCGCGAAGCGTCTGGAAGAGCTCTGGCTGCCCGACGACGATTTCCCCGTGATCCTGCCGCGCTCCTCTGAGGCCCTCTATCTCGTGCAGCGACTGCGCGACGAGGCGCACCGTTTCGCGATCCGCCACCAGCGATCGCGAAGAAAACGCGACATCCGCAGCGTGCTCGGCGACGTGCCTGGTCTCGGTGACGCCCGCATCAAGGCGCTTCTGCGGCACTTCGGATCCGTTGCGGCGCTGCGGCAGGCGACTGTTCCGCAGCTTCAGGAGCTGCCGGGCATCGGCCCGAGGCTTGCCGAGACGATCCACCAGACGCTGGCCCGTGGGTGAATCGGGCCACGTGCACCCGATAGTGTGGCGAATGTGACCGACGAAAGCGATACCAGGGGAGAGATCCTGATCGTGACCGGCATGTCCGGCGCAGGGAGATCCACGGTCGCGAACGCGCTCGAGGATCACGGGTGGTATGTCGTCGACAACCTCCCGCCGCAGATGCTGCAGCCCCTGTTCGAGCTCGCTGGACGCGTCGGAGAGCAGATGCCGCGCGTCGCGGCCGTCGTCGACGTTCGTGGCGGCGGAATGTTCGCCGAGCTTCCGGCGGCCGCGCAGCAGCTGCGCGACGCGAACAATCTGCGCATCGTCTTCCTCGACGCAAGCGACGAGGTGCTCGTCCGCCGGTTCGAGCAGGTTCGACGCCCGCACCCTCTGCAGGCAGACGGCACTCTTCTGGACGGGATCCGGGAGGAGCGCCGTCAGCTGCAGGCCGTGCGCGAGCGCAGCGACGTGACGATCGATACGTCGAATCTCAACGTCCACCAGCTTGCGCGCCGCACGGCCGACCTCTTCGAGGACGACGATGCCCCCCGCCATCGGGCGACGATCCTCAGCTTCGGGTTCAAATACGGACTCCCCGCCGACGCCGACCTTGTGGCCGATATGCGGTTCTTGCCGAACCCGTTCTGGGACGACGAACTGCGTCACCTGACGGGCGAAGACGAGAAGGTGCGAGACTTCGTGCTCGCGCAGCCGGGGGCTTCGGAGTTCCTTGAGGCGTATGCCGAGGCGATCAAGCCGGTGCTCGAGGGATACCAGCGCGAGAACAAGAATCACTCGACGATCGCGATCGGCTGCACGGGCGGCAAGCATCGTTCCGTCGCCATGTCGCTCGCCCTCGGCTCGCTTCTGGGTGGTCTGCCCGGGGTCCAGGTGCGCGTACGACATCGCGACCTCGGCCGCGAGTGACGCCGGGCCTGCACCTCTTTCATAACCCGATCCGCTGGGAGTTCGGCCACGGCTCGGCAGAGGGCGGCCGGTAGGCTGGGACACCCGCTCTGAGCCAGAGCGTGACGCCTTTTCGAGTGAGGAGATCCGTGGCACTGACCGCCGAAGTGAAGGCCGAGCTCATCGCCGTGCGCGACCCGCGCCCGAGCGTGAGAGTCGCCGAGACGACCGCGCTTCTGCGCTTCGCCGGAGGCCTGCACTCCATCGCGGGACGCGTCGCCGTCGAGGCCGAGGTCGATGATCGGCGCCTCGCGCTGCGGACGGCACGCGACATCGCCGAGATCTACGGCGTGCGCCCCGAGCTCGCGCACATCCAGGCTTCCGGTGCGCGCGAGGGCGAGCGATTCGCCGTGCGCATCGTCAAGGGCGGCGAGACGCTCGCCCGGCAGACCGGCCTGCTCGACATGCGCCGCCGCCCCGTGCGCGGCCTGCCGAACAAACTCACCACCGGCAATCAGGAAGATCTCGCCGCCGTCTGGCGCGGAGCCTTCCTTGCCTCGGGATCCGTCTCTGAACCGGGTCGCTCGGCTTCTCTCGAGGTCTCCTGCCCCTCCGGTGAGGCCGGCATGGCGCTCGTCGGTGCAGCCCACCGGATCGGGATCGCCGCCAAGCAGCGCGAGGTGCGAGGCGTTCCGCGCGTGGTCATTCGCGACGCAGAGGCGATTCGCGGCATGCTTCTCGCGATGGGCGCGTCCTCCGCAGCCGAGAGCTGGGATGAGATGCGTCAGCGCCGCGAGGTGCGCGCGGGCGTGAACCGTCTGGTGAACTTCGACGACGCGAATCTGCGTCGGTCCGCGCAGGCTGCTGTCGCGGCGTGCGCACGCGTCGAGCGCGCCCTCGAGATCCTCGGTGAGGACGTCCCCGACCATCTCAAGCAGGCCGGCGAGCTGCGCCTTGCGCACCGCGACGCGAGCCTCGACGAACTCGGCCACCACGCGGATCCTCCGCTCACGAAGGACGCCGTCGCCGGTCGGATCCGTCGCCTTCTCGCGATGGCCGACAAGCGCGCGACCGCCGAGAAGATCCCGGGAACGGAGTCGGCCGTTCCGCCGCAGGCTGAGGGCGCCTGAGCCACCTCGGACGGGCCTTCGCGGTCACGAGTTGTCACGCGCGTGTGCCCTCCGCCGCTCGCGTCACTAGGATGAGATCGTCCGCTCGGATCGCGGCATGCGATACCGAGGATCCGGCACGAAAGAGAAGGCGACTGATGGCCAAGTACACTCTTCCCGAACTCACCTACGACTACGGCGCTCTCGAGCCGCACATCAGCGGCCGCATCATGGAGCTGCACCACTCGAAGCACCACGCCACGTATGTCGGGGGCGCCAACACGGCTCTCGAGCAGATGGCCGAGGCTCGCGAGACGGGCAACTTCGGCGCCATCAACAAGCTCGAGAAGGACCTTGCGTTCAACCTCGGCGGACACACGAACCACTCGATCTTCTGGACGAACCTCACGCCGGAGGGGCAGGAGCGTCCCGAGGGTGAGATCGCCGCGGCGATCGATGAGCACTTCGGATCGTTCGAGGGCTTCCAGGGTCAGTTCACCGCCGCCGCGCTCGGGATCCAGGGCTCCGGCTGGGCCGGCGTCTTCTGGGACTCGATTGGTCAGAACCTCATCATCCAGCAGTTCTTCGACCAGCAGTCGCAGTTCGCTGCCGGCACGGTTCCGGTCCTGCTGCTCGACATGTGGGAGCACGCCTTCTACCTCGACTACCAGAACGTCAAGGCCGACTACGTCAAGGCGTTCTGGAACATCGTCAACTGGGACAACGTGACCGAGCGCTTCAACACGGCTCGCGAGAAGACCTCGGGCCTTCTGGTCGCGAACTGACGCATGGGCCGGGTCGTCGGAGTGCGGATCCGATGGCCCGGCTCGTCCCACTTTCACCCAGCACCACCCATCAATCGCCTCGGCACGAGGCAGACACAATAGGAGACTTCAGTGTCCGCACGGATCGGTATTAACGGCTTCGGCCGCATCGGACGCAACTTCATTCGCGCTGCGATCGCGCAGAACGCCGACTTCGAGGTCGTCGCAGTGAACGACCTCACCGATAACAAGACGCTCGCGCACCTCCTCAAGTACGACTCGATCCTGGGTCGTCTCGACAAGGAGGTCTCGTACGACGACGAGGCCATCTACATCGACGGCAAGAAGATCATCGCGCTCGAGGAGCGCGACCCGGCGCAGCTGCCCTGGGGTGAGCTCGGCGTCGACATCGTCATCGAGTCGACGGGGCGCTTCACGCACTCGGACAAGGCGCAGGGCCACATTGACGCCGGCGCGAAGAAGGTCATCATCTCGGCGCCCGCCAAGGGCGACGTCGCGACGTACGCGATCGGCATCAACGCCGACCAGTACGACCCGGCCACGGAGCACATCCTCTCGAACGCCTCGTGCACGACGAACTGCCTCGCACCGCTCGCGAAGGTCTTCAACGACGAGTTCGGTATCGAGCGCGGCCTCATGACGACGGTCCACGCGTACACGGCCGACCAGAACCTGCAGGACGGCCCCCACGGCGACCTCCGCCGTGCCCGCGGTGCCGCCCAGTCGATCATCCCGACGTCCACGGGCGCGGCCGCTGCGATCGGCCTCGTGCTGCCGGAGCTGAAGGGCAAGCTCGACGGCTTCGCGCTGCGCGTTCCGGTTCCCACCGGTTCGATCACGGACCTCACCCTCGAGTCGTCGTCCGACGTGACGGTCGACGAGATCAAGGCCGCCTACAAGAAGGCCGCCGAGGGTGACCTCAAGGGCGTTCTGAAGTACACCGAGGACGAGATCGTCTCGGCTGACATCGTGACCGACCCGCACTCGTCGATCTTCGACGCGGGCCTCATCCGCGTGATCGGCCGCACGGTCAAGATCTCGTCGTGGTACGACAACGAGTGGGGCTACTCGAACCGCCTCGTCGACCTCACGGCGCTCGTCGGCTCGAAGCTCTGATCCGGCTCCGCGAGCCGCATCACCACATCCGATGATCGAACGCCCGTCCGCACCGCGATCCGCTTCGCGGGCGGGCGGGCGTTCGCTGCAGATTGGCGAGAAATGACTCTCCGAACACTCGATTCCCTGGGCGACCTCGCGGGCACGCGCGTCTTCGTCCGCTGCGACTTCAACGTGCCGCTGGACGGCGACACGATCACGGACGACGGCCGGATCCGCGCGGCCCTCCCGACGCTGCGTGCGCTCCTCGACGCGGGCGCGAAGGTCGTCGCCTCGTCCCACCTCGGCCGCCCGAAGGGCGCGCCGGACCCCCAGTACTCGCTTGCGCCGGTCGCCGAGCGCCTCGGCGAGCTGCTCGAGGCGCCCGTCGCCTTCGCGACCGACACGGTGGGCGACTCGGCCGCGCAGACGGTCGCGGGCCTCGAGAACGGCCAGATCGCCGTGCTCGAGAACCTCCGCTTCAACGCGGGCGAGACGAGCAAGGACGACTCCGAGCGCCGCGCCTTCGCGGAGCAGATCGCGGCGTTCGCCGACGTGATGGTGTCCGACGGCTTCGGCGTCGTGCACCGGAAGCAGGCGAGCGTCTACGACCTCGCGCAGATCCTGCCGAGCGCCGCGGGCACGCTCGTCGCGCACGAGGTGCGCGTTCTCGACCGCCTCCTCGAGGCGCCCGAGCGGCCCTACACGGTCGTCCTCGGAGGGTCCAAGGTGAGCGACAAGCTCGGTGTCATCGACAGCCTCCTGCCGCGCGTCGAGAAGCTGCTCATCGGCGGCGGGATGGCGTACACCTTCCTCGCCGCGCAGGGCCACGCGATCGGCAAGAGCCTCGTCGAGACCGACCAGATCGAGACCGCGAAGGGTTACATGCGCGCCGCCGAGGAGCAGGGCGTCGAGCTTCTGCTGCCCGTCGACAGCCTCATGGCGTCCGGATTCGCGGCCGATGCCGCGTACGAGAACGCGCCCAGCGATGCCCTCGAGAGCACCTCGATCGGCGCCGACGCGCTCGGCCTCGACATCGGGCCCGAGACGGCCGCGCAGTTCGCCGCGGCGATCTCCTCGTCGAAGACGGTGTTCTGGAACGGCCCCATGGGCGTGTTCGAGTTCGACGCATTCGCGAGCGGCACGAAGGCCGTCGCGGAGGCGCTCACCCAGACCGATGGCCTCACGGTCGTCGGAGGCGGAGACTCCGCCGCTGCCGCGCGCAAGCTCGGTTTCGCCGACGACCAGTTCGGCCACGTGTCGACGGGCGGCGGCGCCAGCCTCGAGTTCCTCGAGGGCAAGAAGCTCCCCGGACTGGAGGTCCTCGGATGGGCATGACCCGTACCCCGCTGATCGCGGGCAATTGGAAGATGAACCTCGACCACCTGCAGGCGGTCGCCCTCGTGCAGAAGCTCCACTGGAGCCTCAAGGACGCATCGCACGATTTCGACGACGTCGACGTGACGCTGTTCCCGCCGTTCACCGATCTGCGCAGCGTGCAGACGCTGCTCGACGCCGACAAGATCCCGTTCGGCCTCGGCGCACAGGACCTGTCGACGCAGGACTCGGGCGCCTACACGGGTGAGGTCTCGGGCGCGTTCCTCGCCAAGCTGAACTGTGGATCCGTCATCATCGGCCACTCGGAGCGCCGCGAGCACCACGCCGAGACCGACGAGGTCGTGAACGCGAAGGTCACGGCCGCCCTCCGGCACGGTCTCGTGCCCGTGATCTGCATCGGCGAGACGAGCGAGGATCTCGAGAAGCACGGCGCGAGCGCCGTCCCGGTGGCGCAGCTCGAGAAGGCGCTCGACGGCGTCGCGAGCGACGCCGAGATCGTCGTCGCGTACGAGCCGGTCTGGGCGATCGGGTCGGGACAGGCGGCGACGCCCGAGCAGGCTCAGGAGGTCTGCCAGAAGCTGCGCGAGGTCATCCGCGCGAAGCTGGGCGATGCCGCGGCCGACGCGACCCGCGTGCTGTACGGCGGATCCGTCAAGTCGAACAACATCGCCTCTTTCATGCGCGAGCCCGACATCGACGGCGCGCTTGTCGGCGGCGGAAGCCTCAAGGTCGACGAGTTCAGCTCGATCATCCGCTTCCAGAAGCACGTCGGCGTGTGAATCGACGGGCGGATCCGGCTTCGCCGTCCGCCTGATCGAGCCGTCTTTTCCCTCGTGTGCCGTCGCAAGTTTTCCTGCGGCGGCACACGGCACGTATACTGAGGGTTTGTGCGGCCGCCCAAGCGGCGCACGACGGAAAGGCCACACCGCGTGCAGATTCTCGAGTTCATCCTGCAGGTCCTGCTCGGCATCACGAGCCTCCTGCTCACGCTGTTCATCCTCATGCACAAGGGTCGCGGCGGCGGCCTGTCCGATATGTTCGGTGGCGGGATGTCGCAGGCCGTGAGCTCATCGGGCTCGGCCGAGCGTATGCTCAACTACCTCACGATCATCCTCGCGCTCGTGTGGTTCCTGTCGATCGTCGGCCTCGGCCTCATCACGAAGTTCCAGGTGCTCTGATGGCAGGCGGCGCGAGCGCGATCCGCGGGACGCGGGTCGGATCCGGCCCCATGGGCGAGCAGGACCACGGTCACCAGGCCGACCGTACTGCTGTGTCTTACTGGGACGCCGAGGGCAATGAGGTCGTCAAGTACTACGCGGCCGACATCTCCGAGGACGAGATCCCCGAAGTCGTCGATCACCCGAAGTCGGGTCTCCCGGCCGGGCGCGACAAGAACGACCCGCCGGCGCCCGAGAAGTTGCAGGCGTACAAGTCGCATCTCGAGTACGTCAAGGAGCGTCGTTCGGACGATGAAGCCGACGAGCTTCTCGAAGATGCGCTGAAGAAGGTCCGCGAGAAGCGCGGAGAGTGATCCTCTCGTGACGAAGTGCCCCGCCGTTCGGCGGGGCACTTCGTCGTTTCGTGGGCCAGTCTCACAATCATTACTCTTGACTTATATAAGCATTGAGTGAAGGATATGAGGCATGCACGCGTTCGATGTACTCGGCGACCCGATCCGGCGACGCATTCTTGAGATCGTCGCCGAGGGCGAGGTTCCCGCGGGAGAGGTCGCACGTGTGGTCCGTGAGGAGTTCGGAATCAGCCAACCGGCCGTGTCACAGCACCTGCGGGTGCTGCGTGAGAACGGATTCGCGTCGGCCCGTGCCGAAGGCGCGCGGCGACTGTACTCGGTAGACGCACGAGGCGTGCGTGACGCGTACGAATGGCTCTCAGGATTCGAACGATTCTGGATTCCCCGCATGGCAGCGCTCGACACCGAGCTCGCTCGCGGACTTCGGGGGCGTCGGCACGTGATGCACGAGGCAGGATCCGGTGAGGACAGCCGTCCTCTCGGCAGCGAGGCGGCCGCGGCCGTCGATACAGAAGGTGAGACAGATGGTTGACGTTGACGCACAGATCGCCGCCGTATCACGCGCGTATCGCACCGAGTCGGACGACGGCGAGGAGATGCACGTGCAGTCGGTCGCGCAGGAATACGCGAGCGGCATCGACGACGTGTGGGACGCTGTCACGTCGTCGGAACGGATTCCGCGCTGGTTCCTGCCCATCACCGGCCAGCTTCGGGTCGGCGGCCGCTATCAACTCGAAGGCAACGCCGGCGGTGAGGTGCTCGAGTGCGATCCGCCCGTCGATGGACGTGGGCGGTACCGGGCTACGTGGGAGTACGGCGGTGGCGTGTCGTGGATCGTCGTCGAGCTCGAGGACATCGGCGAAGGAGCCACCCGCGTCGAGTTGACGCACTTCGCCCGCACCGCAGACATCCCCGACACGATGTGGGACCAGTTCGGGCCGGGGGCAACAGGTGTCGGCTGGGACGGAGGACTGCTCGGACTCGCTGTGCACCTGCGCGGCGACGGCACCTTGTCTCCCGTGAACGTCAAGGACTGGGCCGCCACAGATGACGGCAAGCGCTTCTACCGCGGCGCCGCTGACGGCTGGGCTCAGGCGCACGCGGCGTCGGGCGTCGAGCACGGGAAAGCACGCCGCGCCGCCGATGCGACGTATGCGTTCTATACGGGAGCGGATGCTGCCAGCTGACGGTCGAGACACGAAGATCCCCTCTCCATCAGGAGAGGGGATCTTCGCGGGCGAAGTCAGCCCGCCGCGGTTTCGTCGGCGAAGACGATCGTCTCGAGCAGTCCGTGCGCCGTCGACGCGGGCGCCGTGTCGGGATCCGGACCGCGGCGGATCTTCTCGACAGCCTCGGCCTTGTCGGAGCCGGCGACGACGAGCCACACTCGTGCCGATGCGTTGATGACCGGCAGCGTGAATGTCACGCGCTCGGGCGGCGGCTTCGGCGAGTTCCGCACGGGCAGCACGACGGCGTCTGTGGCATGGATCTCGTCGCGGCCGGGGAAGAGCGATGCGATGTGCGCGTCGGGGCCGACGCCGAGAAGGCACACATCGAACGCGGGGAAGGCCCCGCGTTCGTCTCCGAACGCGGCGAGTTCGTCCGCGTACGCGCGCGCTGCGTCGTCGAGGGATCCGTCCTCTGACGCCCACGGCTCGTGCACATTCACATCGGGGATGTCGAGCGCGTCGAGGAGCGCTTCCCGCGCCTGACGCGAATTCCGTTCGCCATCGGCGCGGGGCACGAAGCGCTCGTCGCTCCACCAGAAGTGCACGCGCGTCCACGCGACCTCGTCGCGCGCGTCATGCTCCGCCACGGCGGCGAGCGTCGCGATGCCCATCGAGCCGCCCGTGAGCGACACGTGCGCCTCACCGCCCTCGGTGGTCAGCGGCTCGAGCTCACGGATCAGGCGATCCGCGACGTGCGCAGCGAGGTCCGCTTTGTCCGGGCGGACGACGAACTGCGGCGCCGTCATGCCTGCTCCTCGGTGGTGGTGGGGTCCTCATCCGCCGCGGCCGCGGCGCCCGGCTCGACGGGCCGCGACAGGGCCGTCCAGCCGTCGGTAATGACCCGCCCGTAGAGGCGATCCGGGTCGAGTCGCCGCAGTTCCTCCGCGAGGCACTCGCGCAGCGAGCGACGGGGGAGAAGCAGATCATGGTCGGGCTGGCCGGGCTGCGTGAGCACGGCGTGCGTCGACGACCGACGCTCGAGGACGATGTCGCCCGAGGCGCGCTCGAGGCGCACTGAGCGGATCCCGTGATCCCAGTCGCTCGGGCGTTCGTACTGCCACTCGACCGGGACGTCGAGCGCGAGACCGAGCCAGGCCGCGAGCAGGGCGGTCGACGGCGACGAGCTCGCGCCGCAGACGCGCACGGCCGTGACTGGCTCGTACGGCGGCTGGTCGAGCACGGCCGCGAGATGCTCCCGCCAACGGGTGAGGCGCGTCCACGCGAGATCGGTGTCGCCGGGGCGATACGTCTCGTCGAGCCGCTGCAGCCGCTCGGCGGCCTGCGTTGACGTCGACGAGTCGGTGATGCGTCGCTGAGCGATGCGGCCGAGCGGGTCGAGCCCGGGCGCCTCGGGTGCCGTCTCGGGCCACCAGACGACGACGGGAGCGTCGGGGAGCAGCAGACCCGTGACGAGCGACTCGGCGTTGTTCGCCGCCTCGCCATGGGCACGGAGAATGACGACCTCGCTCGCGCCGGCGTCTCCGCCCACCCGGATCTGCGCGTCGAGACGCGAGGCGTCGTCGGGATGTGTCACGAGCACGATGACGCGCATCGGATGCTCGCGCGAGGCGTCGTTCGCAGCCTCGATCGCCTCCTCGACGGGGCGGTGGTCGCTCTTGATGATGAGCGTCAGCACACGCCCGAGGGCGACGGCGCCGCCCTCCTCGCGCACGGAGACAAGTCGCTTCGCGACCGTGCTGACGGTGGTCTCGTTCAGGTCGATGATCACGGGCGCCTCCAGACGCGTCCATCCTCGGCGAGCAGCGCGTCGGCAGACGGCGGGCCCCACGAACCGGGATCGTATTGCTCGAGCGGCTCGTCGAGAGACGCCCAGTATTTCTCGATCGGGTCGAGGATGCGCCAGGACAGCTCGACCTCCTCGTGTCGGGGGAAGAGGGGCGGATCCCCGAGCAGGACGTCGAGAATCAGTCGCTCGTAGGCCTCGGGGCTCGCTTCGGTGAAGGCGTGACCGTATCCGAAGTCCATCGTCACGTCGCGCACGTGCGTGCCGTTGCCGGGCACCTTTGAGCCGAACCGCAGGGTCACGCCCTCGTCGGGCTGTACGCGGATGACGAGGGCGTTCTGTCCGAGCTCGGACGACTGTCCGCGCGAGAACAGGTGCTCGGGCGCCTTCTTGAACACGACCGCGATCTCCGTCACGCGGCGGCCGAGGCGCTTGCCCGTGCGCACGTAGAACGGCACGCCTGCCCAGCGGCGCGTGTCGATCCCGAGCTTGATAGCCGCGTACGTCTCGGTCGCGGACTGCGGGTTCATGCCCTCCTCGTCGAGGAAGCCCGTCACCTCCTCGCCGCCCTGCCAGCCGCCCGCGTACTGTCCTCGCGCGGTGGCCTTCGAGAGGTCATCGGGCAGCCGAACGGCGGCCAGGACCTTCTCCTTCTCGGCGCGCAGGTGCTCGGCCGAGAGGCTGATGGGCTCCTCCATCGCCGTGAGGGCCAACAGCTGCAGCAGGTGGTTCTGGATGACATCGCGGGCCGCGCCCACGCCGTCGTAGTATCCGGCGCGGCCGCCGACACCGATGTCCTCGGCCATCGTGATCTGCACGTGGTCGATGTGATTGCGGTTCCAGATCGGCTCGTACAGCTCGTTCGCGAAGCGCATCGCGAGGATGTTCTGCACGGTCTCCTTGCCGAGGTAGTGGTCGATCCGGAAGATCGCGTCGCTCGGGAAGGCCGCCTCGAGAGAGTCGTTGAGCTCGCGCGCCGACTCGAGATCGTGGCCGAACGGCTTCTCGATCACGACGCGTCGCCACGCGTCGCCGTCGGCGTTCTCATCGACCAGGCCCGAGCTGAGCAGCTGCTGCGCGACGACATCGAACGCCTTGGGCGGGATCGAGAGGTAGAACGCGTGGTTGCCCATCGTGCCGCGGTCGCGGTCGAGGTCGTCGACGGTCTGCCGCAGGCGGGCGAAGGCCTCGGGGTCGTCGAACGCGCCCTGGACGAAGCGGATGCCCTGGGCGAGCTGCTGCCACGTCTCCTCGCGGAACTCAGTGCGCGCGTGCTTCTTGACGGCGTCATGGACGACCTGGGCGAAGTCCTGGTCCTCCCAGTCGCGGCGGGCGAAGCCGACGAGCGCGAATCCGGGCGGGAGAAGACCGCGATTGGCGAGGTCATAGACGGCCGGCATGAGCTTCTTACGGGAGAGGTCTCCCGTCACGCCGAAGATGACGAGCGCGCTCGGCCCGGCGATGCGGTTGAGACGGCGGTCGTCGCTGTCGCGCAGCGGATTGACGCCGCGCTGGATGGAAGCAGGCATATTTCCCTAGGGTCGCGGAATGGCGATGCAGACTCGTGAGAGAGGATCGGCGGCGCGTGGGCGGTCGCCGGACGGCACCGGGCCTTCCGCAGCTTTCGCGGAAGGCCCGGCTGAGGGGATCAGCGCGCCGACTCGAGCGCGTCGGCGACCGTCTTCTGGAGGTCGTGCCACGAGGCGACGAACTTCTCGACGCCCTCGTCCTCGAGCACCTGTGTGACGTCGGCGAAGTCGACGCCCACAGCGGCGAGCTTCTCGAACACGCCGTGCGCGTCGGCGTAGTTCGGCGTCACGGCGTCGCCGGCGATCTCGGCGTGGTCGTGCGTGGCCTCGAGCGTCTTCTCGGGCATCGTGTTGACGGTGCCCTTCGCGACGAGCTCGGTCACGTACAGCGTGTCGGGGAGCGACGGATCCTTCACACCCGTCGACGCCCACAGCGGACGCTGCACGTTCGCGCCGGCGGCGACGAGGTCGGCGGCACGCTGCTCGGCGAACTTCTTCTCGAACAGTTCGTACGCGAGGCGGGCGTTCGCGACGCCGGCCTTCGACTTCAGCGACAGAGCCTCGTCGGATCCGATCGCGGAGAGGCGCTTGTCGACCTCCGTGTCGACGCGCGACACGAAGAACGAAGCGACGGAGTGGAGCGTCGACAGATCGAGTCCCGCCTCCCGAGCCTTCTCCAGTCCCGCGAGGTAGGCGTCGATGACCTCGGCGTAGCGCTCGAGGCTGAAGATCAGCGTCACGTTGACGCTGATGCCCGCGCCGATCACCTCGGTGATCGCGGGCAGGCCCGCCTTGGTCGCCGGGATCTTGATGAGGGCGTTCTCGCGGTCGACGCGGGCCCACAGATCCTTGGCCTGCGCGACCGTGCCGACGGTGTCGTGTGCGAGATCAGGGGAGACCTCGATCGACACGCGGCCGTCGAGCGTCCCGGTCGAGTCGTACACGGGGCGGAAGATGTCGCACGCGTCGCGCACATCGTCCGTCGTGATGGCGAAGATCGCGTCGTCGGTCGTCGCGTTCTCGTTCGCGAGGGCCGACACGGCGTCGGCGTACGACGCGCCGTTCGACAGCGCGCCCGCGAAGATCGTCGGATTGGTCGTCACACCCGTCACGCTGCGCGAGGTGATGAGCTCCGACAGATTGCCGGACGTGATGCGGTCACGCGAGAGGTCGTCGAGCCAGATGCTGACGCCTTCGGCGGCGAGCTGTGCGGTGGGGGAGGTCATGCGTTCTCCTTCAGGGTCTCGCGTGCGGCCTGGGCGACCGCGTCGGACGTGATACCGAACTTCTCGAACAGGGTCTTGTAGTCGGCGGAGGCGCCGAAGTGCTCGATCGACACCGAGCGGCCGCGGTCGCCCACGATGCCGCGCCACGGGGAAGCGATGCCGGCCTCGACCGACACGCGTGCCGTCACCGACGAGGGCAGGACGCTCTCGCGGTACTCGGCGCTCTGCTCGGCGAACCACTCGAGCGACGGTGCCGACACGACGCGGGCGTTCACGCCTTCGGACTTCAGCTGCTCGCGCGCCTCAACGGCGAGCTGCACCTCGGATCCCGTGCCGATGAGGATGACGTCGGGCGTGCCGCCCGGCGCTTCCTGCAGCACGTAGGCACCCTTGGCGGCGAGAGACGCGGAGGCGAACTCGTCGCCCGATGCCTCGCCCGCAGAGCGCGCGACCGTCGGCACACCCTGGCGGGTGAGCGCGAGGCCCGCGGGGCCGCCGCGGCGCTTCAGCAGCTCGAGCCACACGACACCGGTCTCGTTCGCATCGGCGGGGCGCACGACGGCGAGGTTCGGGATCGCGCGGAGCGCCGCAAGGTGCTCGATCGGCTGATGAGTCGGGCCATCCTCGCCGAGCGCGACAGAGTCGTGCGTCCACACGAAGATGCTCGGGATGTTCATGAGCGCTGCGAGGCGGACGGAGGGACGCATGTAGTCGGCGAACTGCAGGAACGTGCCGCCGTACGGGCGGGTGCGACCGTGCAGCACGATGCCGTTGAGGATCGCCGCCATCGCGTGCTCGCGGATGCCGAAGTGCAGCACACGGCCGTAGGGGTTCCCGGAGAACTTCGCCGTGGAGTGCTCGGCGGGGATGAAGGACGCCGCGCCCTCGATGGTCGTGTTGTTGCTGCCCGCAAGGTCGGCGGAGCCGCCCCACAGCTCGGGGAGCTCGGGGGCGAGTGCGTTGAGGACCTTGCCCGACGCCGCGCGCGTTGCGAGCGCCTTGCCTGCCTCGAACTCGGGGAGGGCCGCGTCGATGTTCTCGGGCAGCTCGCCCGACTCGAGGCGGTCGAAAAGCGCCTTGCGCTCGGGGTTCGCTGCGGCCCACGCGTCGAACTTCTTCTGCCACTCGGCGTGGACTGCCGCGCCGCGCTCGCGGAGGGAACGCGTGTGGGAGATGACGTCTTCCGCGACATCGAAGCTCGCCTCGGGGTCGAAGCCGAGCACCTTTTTGGTGGCGGCGAGCTCGTCGCCACCGAGCGCGGATCCGTGGATCCCGCCGGTGTTCTGCTTGCCCGGCGCCGGCCAGCCGATGATCGTCTTGAGGACGATGAGCGACGGCTTGTCGGAGGTGGCCTTGGCCTGCTCGATCGCCGAGAAGAGCTCGGCGGCGTCCTCGACGTAGTCGCCGGTCTTCTTCCAGTCGACCTCGAGAACCTGCCACCCGTAGGCCTCGTACCGCTTCGCCACGTCCTCAGTGAACGCGACGTCGGTGTCGTCCTCGATCGAGATCTGGTTCGCGTCGTAGAGGACGACCAGATTTCCGAGCTGCTGGTGGCCGGCGAGCGAGCTCGCCTCGCTGGTGACGCCCTCCTGCAGGTCGCCATCGCTGGCGATGACGTACACGAAGTGGTCGAAGGGGCTCTCACCAGCCGGCGCCTCGGGATCGAACAGGCCGCGCTCGTAGCGAGCCGCGTACGCGAAGCCGACGGACGATGCGAGGCCCTGGCCGAGCGGTCCTGTCGTGATCTCGACGCCGTCGGTCTCGCCGAACTCGGGGTGCCCCGGGGTCTTCGAACCCCACGTGCGCAGAGCCTTCAGGTCGTCGAGCTCGAGCCCGAAGCCGCCGAGGTAGAGCTGCACGTACTGCGTCAGCGAGGAGTGGCCCGCCGAGAGGATGAAGCGGTCGCGCCCCACCCAGTGCGTGTCGGCCGGGTCGTGATTCATCACGCGCTGATACAGCAAGTACGCCGCGGGGGCGAGGCTCATGGCCGTTCCCGGGTGGCCGTTGCCCACCTTCTCGACAGCGTCCGCTGCGAGTACTCGCGCCGTGTCGACGGCGCGCCGGTCGATCTCGTCCCAATGCAGTTCCGCCACGGGACCGCCTTTCGTGATGAGGTGAAGCGTCAGGGAGCGGTCGGGGGCCTCTTCGGGAAGGGGATGATTCCGAGCCGCGGCGACGCGAGTTTCGCGCCCCAGCATAGTGAGTTCCGGGGCTCGCCGCGTCATAGCGTGTCAGCGGATGACGCCCGTCTCGTTCCCACTCCGCAACAGCCGTGTGACGATCCGCGCACGACGTCGCTCCGTGCGTCGTGAGCATGAGAGGGACCTGATCAACGTGCGGATATGACCTGCCCTAGAATGGGGTGGTTGCACACGGAGCACAGAACCAGGAGGCACCTGCGGTGTCGATGACTTCTCGCCCCGAGCCCGCGTCCGCGGAAGGACAGCGCGACTCGGCCGGCACGGCGCCTCGCCGAAGCGTCTCCCGCACCCTGAAGGCGTATGTGGCTCTCACGAAGCCGCGCGTGCTCGAGCTGCTCCTCGTCTCGACGGTGCCGGTCATGTTCCTCGCCGCGGAAGGTGTGCCGAATCTGTGGCTCGTCGTCGCGACCGTCATCGGCGGCTCCATGAGCGCCGGATCCGCGGCATCGTTCAACATGTACCTCGACCGCGACATCGACGCGCACATGAAGCGGACGAAGAACCGGCCGATCGTCACGGGCGAGATCTCACCCCGAGCGGCGCTGGTCTTCTCCTGGTCGCTCGCTGTGCTGCAGGCGGTGTGGTTCCTCGCGTTCACGAATCTCCTGACGACGTTCCTGTCGTCGTTCGCGATCTTCTTCTACGTCGTCATCTACACGATCCTGCTCAAGCGCCACACCGAGCAGAACATCGTCTGGGGCGGCATCGCCGGCTGCTTCCCCGTTCTCATCGGCTGGACGGCCGTGACGAACTCGCTGACCTGGGCGCCGTTCGTGCTCTTCGCTCTCGTCTTCCTCTGGACTCCTCCGCACTACTGGCCGCTGTCGGTCAAGTACGCCGCCGACTACGACGAGACCGACGTGCCGATGCTCGGCGCGACGCGCTCGGGAACGCAGGTCGGACTGCAGGTCGTGCTGTACGCGTGGGCGACCGTCGCCTGCTCGCTGCTGCTGGTCCCCGTCGCCGACATGGGGCTCGTGTACACGGCTTCGGCGCTCGTGTTCGGCGGCTGGTTCATCTACGAGTCGCACCGGATGTACAACATGTCGGTCCGTGCGAAGGCCGGCGTCGAGCAGGGGTCCGAAGCGCGACCGATGCGCGTATTCCACGCGTCGATCACGTACCTCACGCTCGTGTTCGTGGCCGTCGCGGTCGACCCGCTGCTGCCGTTCTGACCTCGCTCGTTCGCGATCGGCGGCAGCGCGCGCGATAGCCTGAGTCGGTGACGACAGCCGACGGTTCCCCTCCCTCTACGCGAACGATCACGCTGGATCACGGGGGTCGCTGGCGCGCTTTCTGGGCGAGTCTCTCCGTGGCGGCGCTCACGATCCTCGACATCTCGAAGGTGAACGTTGGGCTCGCATCGATCGAGCAGGCTCTCGGCGGTGGTTCCACGGAGCTGCAGCTCGTCGTGTCGGGGTACATTCTCGCGTTCGGCCTCACGCTCGTGCCGTTCGGCCGTATCGGCGACCAGCGTTCTCGCCGCACTCTGATGATCGCGGGGCTCATCGGGTTCACGCTCGCGAGCGTGCTGTGCGCCCTCTCGCCGAACATCTGGGTTCTCGTCATCGCCCGCTTCCTGCAGGGTGTCGCGGCCGGAGTGCAGATGCCGCAGGTGATGGGAACCATCCAGCAGGTGTTCACGGGTCGCGAGCGCGCAACCGCGTTCGGCCTGTTCGGTGCGATCATCGGCCTGTCGACAGCGTTCGGTCCGACCATCGGCGGCCTTCTCATCGCGATCGGCGGGCCGACCGACGGCTGGCGCTGGATCTTCTGGATGAACGTCCCTCTCGGGGCCATCGTCATCGCGATTCTCGCCACGTCGCTGCCCGAAGTGCGGCGTCCGAGCGGCGAGAAGCTCTCGCTCGACCCCGTCGGGCTCCTGCTCTTCGGCATCACGGTGCTCACGCTCATGGTCCCCTTCCTGTTCACGACGGGATCGCCTGATGATTCGCCGCTGCGATGGTGGCTGCTCGTGCCGTGCGTCCTGTTCGCCGCAGCGTTCCTTGGGTGGGAACGCCGCTATGCGCGCCGGGGCGGTTCGCCTCTCGTGCCGCTCGCCCTTTTCCGGATCACATCGTGGCGCAACGGGACGATCCTGCAATCGCTGTATTTCGCGGCGATGCCGTCGATCTTTCTCCTCACCGCGCTCTATCTGCAGACCGGTCTCGGAGTCGAAGCGGTGTTCGCGGGCATGGTGACGATCGGCTTCGCCCTGTTCAGCGCGCTCACGTCGTGGCAGAGCGGCAAGCTCGTGCAGCGCTTCGGCCGGGCCCTCGTCATCTTCGGTCTTGCGCTCGTGCTCATCGCGACCGTCGGGCTCGTCGTGATCGCGCGCGTGGCGAGCGATGCGGCGACGCCCTGGCTCATGGCGGCCGTCCTGATCGTCGGCGGCATCGGCGGGGGATACGTCATCTCGCCCAATCAGACGCTCACGCTCGCCGAGATTCCGCCGTCGGAGGGCGGCCTCGCGGGATCCGTCGGCCAGCTGGGACAACGCGTCGGCAACGCGATCGGCGCCGCCATCGCGCTGTCCCTGTTCTACTCGACGATCTATCGCGAGGAGGCCACCGCGACGCACTCGGTCGTGTTCCACGACGCCTACGGCAACGGTCTGTTGGCGGCCGCGCTGTTCGTCGCAGCGGCCCTCGTCGTCGCCCTCATCGATCTCGGGGCGCGCCGCCGGTCGGAGCGCTCGGGGTCTGCGGAGGCATGACTCCCGCGCCCAGTGGCGAGCGCACGACGCGTCGCCGGCGCCGTGGACGAGCTCTCCTCGTCGGTGCCGCGGCGCTCGCGGCCCTCCTGGCGATCGCTCTCGTAGTACTGCCGCCGCTGCTCGCCCATCAGGAGGCCGAAGCGCGTTACGCAGATGCCGTGTCGGCGCGGAACGCGGCCGGCGACGAGTACGCGCACGCCCATGCGACTTTTCAGGAGGTGGCGGCGCCGGCGGGGGAGTTGCTCGACGTCGCGGACGGGATCGCGATCGACACGGTGCGGCCGTATGTCGGGGCGGATGCGTTCGACACCGTCGCGGATCGGGCCGACGCCGTGCGCGATCTCCGGGAGGAGCTGCCGGATGTCGTGGATCCACCGACCGCCCAGGCCGCCGAGGAGTTCGACACGGCGGACGAATACCTCGCGAAAGCTGAGGAGCTCGAGGACCAGGCCGAGGGCTTGTCTGTAGACGCCGGCGCGCTCACGAAGACCGCGGACGCCTACGTCGAGCGCGTACCCGCGCTGGAGCGCGCCCTGGCGGATCTGCGCGCGAACATCCCCGATGAGGCGGCGCGCATCGAGGAGGAGAACGTGTCTGCCCTGGCCCTGACGCGGATCCAGATGCGGCGGGCCGCCGAGCTTGCCGCGACGAGCCGCGACGGCGTCGCCTCCGCCGTGCGGGAGTACGCCGCGGCCGCCCGTGCCGTGGAGGAATCGCAGGAGGCGGAGCTCTCCGAGAAGCGCATCGGCGACGGGCTGTTCGAGACGCGTCTCGAGGTCGAGGACTTCGTCCGTTCGATCGTCGGCGACACGCGCGTCGACTTCGACTGGGCGCCGATCGTGAACGGGCTCGGCCAAGGGGAGTCGGCCGGCGGATACACGACCTGGTGGTATTCGGATGGTGGCTACGCGACGATGGAGTTTTCGCACAGCATCGCTGCCTACTGGCCCGATGAGCGATTCCAGGGCCTCGTCGTGCACGAGGCCGGTCACGCGATCACCTCGCAGTGCCAAGACATGCTCGTCGAGACATTCGACGGCGACGTGGAGCTGATGGCGACGGCGTGGGCGATCGGCAGGGGATACGACAATCCGTGGGGCAACGGCGTCGACTACTACTACGGCGGCGTGCCGCCCGCGCCCGACCTTGTCGAGGCGTCGAAGGAGTGCAGGTAGGTCAGCACCGACCTGACGCGGCGGTTTTCGTCGGCGGGGCTGAAGCCGAGTTTTGCGAACACACTGGACACGTGTTTGCCGACCGTCGCGTCGCTGACGACGAGCGTCTGCGCGATCTCAGCATTCGATCGGCCGTCGGCCATGAGCGCGAGGACCTCGCGCTCGCGGGCGGTAAGGGAGGCGAGCGGCCCGTCGTCGCGCGGGCGAATCAGATGCTGCACCACCTCGGGATCGAGGACTGTGTCGCCCGTGGCCACACGTTCGATCGCGACGGCGAAGTCCCGTGCCCGGCTCACGCGATCCTTCAGGAGGTAGCCGATCGCACCTTCTGGTAGGGAAAGCAGTTCGCGCGCGTAGGCGTCGGCGACGTACTGAGAGAGCACCACGATCGGTTGCGTCGGATTCAGGACGCGGATCCGCAGTGCCGCCGCGAGGCCGTCGTCGCCGTCGCCGGGCGGCATACGCACGTCCGTCAGGACGAGGTCCGCCGCATGGGGATCCGCCTCGTATTGCGAGACGAGGTCGTCCGCCCTCGAGACCGAGGCGACGATCTCGTGTCCGATGCGCTCCAGCAACGCCGTGAGCGCCTCGCGCAGCAGCGCGGAGTCTTCAGCGAGCAAGATGCGCACGGGGAACCCTCCCTTCCGGGGGCCGGGCGGATTCGAGGGGTGCGGTCATCCGGAGGGTCGTTGGCCCACCCACCGGGCTCGTGACCGTGAGTACGCCGCCCAACGCTTCGACGCGCTCGCGGAGGCCGCGGATTCCCGTACCCGCCGCTTCATCGACGCCTCCGTGGCCTTCGTCTGTGATGCTCACATCGAGCATCGCCTCGTGTGTTTGCGCGGTGACCGTCACACGTCGTGAGGTCGTGTGCTTCGTCGCGTTCGCGATGGCTTCCGAGACGAGGTAGTACGCAGCCGTCTCGACGTCGCGCGGTGGACGCTCGAACGGCGCCAGATCGAGGAGGATCGCGAGCGGTGCGCGCTCTGCGAGCTCGTCCAGGGCGGCGCGCAGACCGCGATCCGTGAGCACGGCCGGGTGGATCCCGCGCACCGTGCGCCGGAGGGAGTCCAACGCGTGCTCTGCCTGGGTGCGGGCCTCCACGAGCGCGGCTGCCGCCGCCGACACATTGGATCCGCGGCGTTCAAGATCGTCGAGTTCCAGCGCGACGAGGCCGAGGCGCGCGGATGCGGCGACGAGCTCCTGCTGCACCCCGTCGTGCAGATCGCGCTCGATGCGCCGTCGCTCGTCTTCGAGCGTGCGGACGAGCACGGCGCGCGACTGCGTGAGACGCTCGATGTGGACGGCGAGCTCCTCGTCGCGGGGGCCGCACAAGAACCGAAGCAGGGAGGCGTGCGCTCCTGCGATCAGAGCATTGGAATACGCGAAAACGGCGAGAGTAACGGCGATCACGGGAATCACGAGCGCCCACGTGCTCGGGCCCACCGCGGCGGAGACGTCGAAGAACAGATGAAGTTCGGTGGTCCGGTCCCGCCCGATGACTCCCATCGCGACCGCGACGATGAGGATGGCTGCCTCGAACGACAGCAGTGCGAGCGATAGCCACCCGAGCACGAGGTCGACGGCGAAGGCGCCGACTTCACGCCACGTCGCTTGTTCGGTTAGTCGTACACCGAGCCACGTGTGGCGCTGGTCGCTCCCGATCTTCACATGTGCGGAGGCTTGGCGTGGGAAGCCCAGGATCCGTGTGCGAACGCGTTCGAGGGCGCCGATCGCAAGAGCCCAGAGTGGGACGAGAAGGAGAGTGAGGATCGCGATGGGGGTCAGGACGATCCCGATGATCGCGCTGACCGCGAGGTAGGTGAGCGACCGCCACGGCCAGGCACTGATGAGGAACCGCCACGGCGCGCGCGGTATCGCCTGCCAGATGTCGTTCCTCGTCATGAGGCCAGCCTACGAAGGTCGGCTCTGGGCCTGGCAAGCGGGGAACGGAAGAGTAGTGCCAGGACTACCACGAGCCTCGTGCGAGTGCGGTGTCCACGGCACCCGAACCGCGGTGCGATGGGTGCATGACGACACTTCTCGCTGCATCCGATCTCCGCAAGACCTTTCCTGGCGCGACCCGCCGGGATCCGTCGCTTCCCGTTCTTCGAGGGATCCGACTGTCCGTCGAGTTCGGGGAGATGCTCGCCGTCGTCGGGCCGAGCGGATCCGGAAAATCCACTCTGCTGCACTGCCTCGCCGGTCTCGAACCACCGAGCGGTGGATCCGTTCGGGTCGGAGGCGCAGAGATCGTCGGCATGGGGCGTCGTCGCCTTGCGGCCTTGCGTCGCGAGCAGATGGGGTTTGTGTTTCAGCAGTACAACCTCATCCCATCGCTGAGCGCCCGCGAAAACGTTGCCCTGCCTCTGCGCCTCGCGCGAGGACGTTTTGATCCAGCTGTCGTAGATCGAGCGCTGGATTCCGTCGGACTCACCGAGCACGCCAGGCGACTCCCCGGGAGACTCTCCGGAGGACAGCAGCAACGGGTCGCGATCGCACGCGTCCTCGCCACTCGGCCCGCCATCGTCTTCGCGGACGAGCCGACGGGGGCGCTCGACACGGCGACCGGAGCTGAGGTGATGCAGCTGCTCAGATCCGCTGCTTCCGGAGACCGAGGCGTCGTCGTCGTGACGCACGATCTGGAGGCTGCCGCGCTCGCGGATCGCGTGATCGTGCTTCGCGATGGTGAGGTCTACCGCGAGCTCGTCGGGGCGACGTCATCCGATGTGCTCGACGTGATCTCGCACGCCGGATCAGGCGCATGATCTGGCTGGTGTTCGCTGAACTCCGGCACTCGCCTCGTGCCTGGACAGGCGTCTTCGCGCTCGCCATCGTGACGGGGCTCGTGGCGTTTGTCGCGGGGGCCTTGCTCGTCTCGAGCGGCCACTACGCCGGCAGCACGCGGCAGCTCGTGGCCAACTCGGGACAGATGCTCGCGGTCTTCACCTCGATCAGCGCGCTCGTGGGGGTCACCGGGGCGTCGAACTTGACGGTCGCGCTGCAGCGGCGCACGCTCGCGCTCTGGCGGCTCGCGGGCGTTCGGTCCGGTGCCGTCGGGCTTATGACGCTCGTGCAGCTGGCGATGGTCGGGTCCCTCGGGGCGGGGGTCGGGTGCCTCGCTGCCGGACCGATGCTGGGTCCGTTCTTCGATTGGGTACAGGGCATATGGATAGGCACGGAGCGGATCGAGCCGCATGTAGGAGCCTCGACGATATTCGGGACGATCGTGGCCGTCGCGGGGCTCGTCGTGCTCGGTGGCCTGCGTGGAGCCATGAGCGCGAGCCGGACCGAACCGATCGAGGCGCTGCGCGAGCCGGAGCCGCCCACGCGCACGATGGGACGGATCCGATGGGGCGTCGCCGCGGGTGTACTCGCCGTGACGCTCGCCCTCGTCTGGCGCCTCGAGGACGCGCCGTTCGGCGAACAGGTCAACCGGGGGATGTTCCTCATACCCGCGCTCGCCGGACTCGTCGCTTCGCTCGGGCCTCTCGTCTTCCCTACCTTCCTGCGGGTCTGGACGTCTATTCTTCCTCCGCGACTCGCGCCCTCGTGGTTTCTCGCTCGGCACGACGCGCGCTATCGGCTCAGCCAATCGACGGCCGTCATCGGCCCACTCATGGTCGGCATCGCGCTCGCCGCGGCGGTCCCCACGGGAGCTGCGACGTTCGGTGCTACGGCGGACGGAGGTGACTGGACGATCGACCCTGAACCCCTGGTGCTCATGCTGGGCGGACCGTTGCTCGTCGCCGCGGCGACGGCCGCCGTCACGGTGTTCATGGTGAGCGGCGGGCGGGAACGGGGGGCCGCGCTCGTGCAGGTCGCGGGTGGCGGGCGGCGCACTGTGATTCTGGCGGCTGCGTGGGAGGCGCTGATCCACGCGGCGACCGCGACGATGTTGGGCGTGGCAGTCACGGCCGCGGGCGCCTTCGCTCTCGCAGACGCGGTCGGCATCGCGGAGCCGCAGATCGCGTGGCTTCCGGTTGTGCTCGTTGCCATCGGGGGAGCGGCGCTCATTCTCCTGGCCACCGTGATTCCCGCACTCACTGCGCTGAGGGTGCCTTTGTCGCGGATGCTCGCGGCGGTCTGATCAGAGGTCTGTGACGAAGGATCACCGACGCGTGGCTGCGAGAGCTCTATCGCACCGCCGAGAGCGAGAGCGCCGTGACCGGCCGCTTCATCCGCAGCACGACGACGACGTAGGCGGCCGCCGAGAGCGCCGCGAGCACCATGTGGATCCCGACGAGGAGCGGGGGGAGCGCGGCGTTCGCCTGCCAGATGCCCACCACGATCTGCACGACGAGCACGCCCAGGAAGGCGTTCGACCAGGCGCGTGTGGGGAGGCGGCGGATCCCGGCGATCACGGTGATCGCGAGCGCGAGGGCAAAGAGGAGGTATCCCGGCCAGGAGTGCACGTGCGCGAGCAGCGTCGCGTCGAAGCCATCGCGCTGAACGTACTTGTCGCCCGAGTGCGGGCCGTTCGACGTGGTGAGCACGCCGAACGCGATCGTGAGCGCGAGCACGAGGGAGGTGACGTGCACGAGGATGGCGTAGCCCTTCGGCACGGCGAGTTCGCGGGCGCCCGGCTCGGCGTTCATCCGCACGAGGAATGCCGCCGTGACGCAGACAAGCGCGAGCGACGAGGCGTAGTGGAAACCAACGATGAACGGATTGAGTCCCGTCAGCACGGCGCTGCCGCCGACGACGGCCTGCGCCATGACGCCGACCAGGACGATCCAGGCAAGTGACACGAGGTCGCGGCGGACGGGCGTGATGATCAGCGAGTGCACGGCGCCCGTGATCGCGGCGACCAGCAGCACGACCGACATGGGAACCGCGCCCGACGCCCCTGCCGCGGTGAACGCGACGTAGGCGCCGACCGCGAGGACGATGCCGCCCACGGCGAACAGAACCGCGGGAAGGAGTGAGCGCCGGCGCCCGGCGGCGTGCAGGACGAGCAGCAGCACGACGAGGGCGAGGATCCCGACCAGGCCCGTCATCGTGCGGTTGCCGAACTCGATGACGCCGTGGATGCCCATCTTCTCTGTCGGCACGAGGGAATCGGGTGTGCAGAGCGGCCACTCGGAGCAGCCGAGCCCGGATCCCGTGAGCCGCACGGCGCCGCCCGTGGCGATGATGATGACCTCGGCGACGAATGACAGCCAGGCGAAGACCTTGAGCGCGGGGGAGATCGTCATGGGGAGGGCTCCTGAACCAGCCCTGAACGTTACGACGAAACCGACGAGGCGCAGGGCGAAACCTGTAGAATTGAGTGATGAAGGATTCCCACGCGCCGCGTGCGGCATCCGCGAACAGTCTAGGCGCGAGATCTGCGTCATCGATGAGGGTCCAAACACACCGCGTCCACTCCGGCGCGGTGGAGCAGATGACACTGTTCGAGACCCGTGAGGAGAGTGTGAGCCGACATGTCTGAAGTGCTGATCGACCGCCCAGAGCTCGAAGGGCTGGGGGTGTACGAGTTCGGCTGGCACGATTCCGATGCCGCCGGCGCGAGCGCCCAGCGTGGGCTGAGTGACCTCGTCGTGCGCGATATCTCCGGCCAGAAGGACGAGCCGGAATGGATGCTGAAGAACCGGCTTAAGGCGCTGAAGCTGTTCGACAAGAAGCCGATGCCGACCTGGGGTGCCGACCTCAGCGAGATCGACTTCGACAACATCAAGTACTTCGTCCGTACGACGGAGAAGCAGGCTCAGAGCTGGGAAGACCTGCCCGACGACATCAAGAACACCTACGAGCGCCTCGGCATCCCGCAGGCCGAGCGAGAGCGTCTCGTCGCCGGCGTCGCCGCGCAGTACGAGTCTGAGGTCGTCTATCACCAGATCCGCGAGGACCTCGAGGAGCAGGGTGTCATCTTCATGGACACCGACACGGCGCTGCGCGAGCACCCCGAGTTCTTCGAGGAGTACTTCGGCACCGTCATCCCCGCCGGCGACAACAAGTTCGCGGCGCTGAACACGGCCGTCTGGTCGGGAGGATCGTTCGTGTACGTCCCCAAGGGCGTGCACGTCGAGATCCCGCTCCAGGCCTACTTCCGTATCAACACGGAGAACATGGGCCAGTTCGAGCGCACGCTGATCATCGCCGATGAGGGCAGCTACGTGCACTACATCGAGGGCTGCACGGCGCCGATCTACAAGAGCGATTCGCTGCACTCGGCCGTCGTCGAGATCATCGTGAAGAAGAACGCCCGCGTGCGCTACACGACGATTCAGAACTGGTCGAACAACGTCTACAACCTCGTCACGAAGCGCGCTGTCGCGGAAGAAGGCGCGACGATGGAGTGGGTCGACGGCAACATCGGGTCCAAGGTCACGATGAAGTACCCGTCGATCTTCCTCATGGGCGAGCACGCCAAGGGCGAGACTCTTTCGGTCGCGTTCGCCGGCCCCGGCCAGCACCAGGACGCGGGCGCGAAGATGATTCACATGGCGCCGTACACGCAGTCGTCGATCGTGTCGAAGTCGATCGCCCGCGGCGGCGGTCGCGCCGGCTATCGCGGCGAGGTCCGCGTCGACGAGAAGGCCCACCACTCGGCCAACTCGGTCGTCTGCGACGCCCTGCTTGTCGACACGCAGTCGCGATCCGACACCTATCCGGCGATCGACATCCGTGTCGACGACGTCGTGCTCGGACACGAGGCGACTGTGTCGAAGGTCAGCGAAGAGCAGCTGTTCTACCTCATGAGCCGCGGTCTTGAGGAGACCGAGGCCATGTCGATGATCGTGCGCGGCTTCATCGAGCCGATCGCGCGCGAGCTGCCGATGGAATACGCGCTGGAACTCAACAAGCTCATCGAGATGGGCATGGAAGGATCGGTCGGCTGAGAATGACGACTGGCACCACGGCGCCCGAGGCGGCGCAGGAACAGCACGGCCACATGGACCCGGCCCGCGCGCTCGTCGAGCCGCAGGACGGCGTCACGATCCCCGTTCAGACACGTTCGGAGCGTCCGCGCTCGTTCGATCCCGCTGACTTCGGCACCCCGACGGGACGCGAGGTCAACTGGAAGCACACGCCGATCGCGCGCATCTCCCCGCTGTTCGAGCAGGCGACGTCGAACGATGGTGTGAGCTATTCGTTCGCATCGGGCGGAGAGTTCCAGGCGCCCGGGCTGAAGATCGGAGACACGCCGCGCGGAGAGTTCTTCGAGCCCGAGGACATCACGGGCGCCGTCGCATGGCACGGCGCGACCGAGGCGCTGCACATCCGGCTTCCGCGCGAAACCGAGCTCGACGAGCCGATCGTGCTCGACATCACGGGGCAGGGCGCCGAGCTCCGAGCCGACGGCCACCTCGTGATCGAAGCCGAGCCGATGTCGAAGGGCACGGTCGTTCTGCAGCACTCGGGTACCGCCCAGTACGCGCAGAACGTCGAGATCATCGCCCGCGATGGCTCGAACCTCACGGTCATCTCCGTGCAGAAGTGGGGCGACGACGCGATCCACGCGGCATCGCATCAGGCGCGCGTCGACCGCGACGCATCGCTGACCCACTTCGTGATCACGTTCGGCGGCGGCGTCGTCCGGGTCAACCCGAACCTGGAGCTTGCGGGCCAGGGTTCGGAGGGCGAGATGTTCGGGCTTTCCTACAGCGACGCCGGACAGCACTTCGAGAACCAGGTCTACCTCTTCCACAAGGGTGAGTCGACGACGGGTGACGTGCTGTACAAGAGCGCCCTGCAGGGGGAGACCGCGCGCAGCGTGTGGATCGGCGATGTCCTCATCGGGCCGGACGCGACGGGAACCGACTCCTACGAGGCGAACCGCAACCTCGTGCTCACGAACGGCGCGCGCGCCGATTCGATCCCGAACCTCGAGATCAAGACGGGCGACATCAAGGGAGCCGGCCACGCGTCGGCGACCGGTCGCTTCGACGACGAGCAGCTCTTCTACCTGCAGGCGCGCGGCATCACGGAGGAGGAAGCGCGGCGACTCATCGTCCTCGGCTTCCTCGCCGAGATCCCGCAGCGGATCCAGATCGCCGATCTGCAGGCGACGCTCATCGCCGACATCGAGCGCGAGATCGCTGAGGGAGTCGCGGCGTGAGCGCCACGCGCGTGTGCGCTCTCAGCGAGCTCGCACAGGACGAGCCTCTCCGCGTCGAGGTCGACGGCAAGCCCATCGCCCTCGTACGCGACAGCAACGACGAGGTCCACGCGATCGGTGACACCTGCACGCATGGCGACATCTCGCTGTCCGAAGGATTCGTCGAGGGTGACACGCTCGAGTGCTGGGCACACGGATCGGCGTTCTCGCTGCGCACCGGCAAGCCCCTGAACCTCCCCGCTTACGAGCCCGTCCCGGTCTACGCCGTCCAGATCGACGGCGACGACGTGCTCATCGACATCAATGTGAAGAAGGAAGACTGACATGGCTGTTCTCGAGATCCGCGACCTGCACGTCACGGTCGAGACGGATGAGGGAACCACCCCCATCCTCAACGGCGTGAACCTCACGATCCGCAGCGGTGAAACGCACGCGATCATGGGGCCGAACGGATCCGGCAAGTCGACTCTCGCGTCGACGATCGCCGGGCACCCGAAGTACACCGTCACGAGCGGCACGATCACGCTCGACGGCGAGGACGTCCTCGAAATGGCCGTTGACGAGCGCGCTCGCGCCGGCCTGTTCCTCGCGATGCAGTACCCGGTCGAGATCCCCGGTGTGACGGTGACGAACTTCCTCCGCACCGCGAAGACGGCGCTCGACGGCGAGGCTCCCTCGATCCGTCACTGGACCAAGGACGTCACGGCGGGCATGAAGAACCTCCGGATGGATCCGAAGTTCGCCCAGCGCAACGTCAACGAGGGCTTCTCGGGTGGTGAGAAGAAGCGTCACGAGATCCTGCAGCTCGAGCTGCTCAAGCCGCAGATCGCGATCCTCGACGAGACCGACTCGGGCCTCGATGTCGACGCGCTCAAGGTCGTGTCGGAGGGCGTGAACCGCGCGAAGGAGAACACGGGCCTCGGCGCCCTGCTCATCACGCACTACACGCGCATCCTGCGCTACATCAAGCCCGACTTCGTGCACGTCATGGTCGCGGGCCAGATCGTCGAAGAGGGCGGCTCCGAGCTTGCCGACCGCCTCGAGAACGAGGGCTACGCGGGCTACCTGCCCGAAGACACCCCGATCGAGGCGTAGAATCGTCGATATGACAGCCACGCTCACCTCCGAGAAGTTCGACGAGGTCACCGAGGCGCTCAAGGACGTCATGGATCCCGAGCTCGGGGTCAACGTCGTCGATCTGGGTCTCATCTATGACCTCGCGTGGGATGACGAGAACGACGCTCTCGTCATTCACATGACGCTGACCAGCGCCGGCTGCCCCCTCACCGACGTCCTCGAAGAGCAGACGGCTCAGTCGCTCGATGGCGTCGTGGAGCGCTTCCGCATCAACTGGGTGTGGATGCCGCCGTGGGGCCCCGAGAAGATCACCGACGACGGGCGCGACCAGATGCGCGCCCTCGGCTTCGCGATCTGAGCCACAGGAACCATCCCGCCGAAACGGCCCGCAGAGTCATCTGCGGGCCGTTTCGCGGTGTTGCGTGACGATGTCTCGGGCGCGCGTCGCCAGATAGGCTCGGATCCGTGACGACTCCTCTCGACGCTCTGCCCCTCGACACTCTCCGTCAGCGTTCGAGCACGAAGTGGGCCACGCACCCGCACGATGTGCTGCCGCTGTTCGTTGCGGAGACCGACTTCGCTCTCGCCGAACCGATCGAGCGCGCCCTCGCGGAGGCGCTGCGCATCGGTGACACGGGATACGTGCCGCCGAAGACGCGCTATCCCGAGGCCTTCGCCGGATTCGCCGCGAGGCGCTGGGGGTGGCAGGTGGATCCGGCCCGCGTGCGCACGACGTGCGACGTCATGATGGGCGTGGCGGAGCTGATCCGTGCGACGGCCCAGCCGGGAGAGAAGGTCGTCATCACCTCGCCCGTCTATCCGCCGTTCTTCGATGTGCACGACGAGTCGCGCACGCAGGCGGTCGACGTCCCCCTGCTGCGAGATGACGCGGGCTGGAGCCTCGATCTCGACGGCATCGACCGGGCGTTCGCCGACGGCGCCGTCGCGATCCTGCTGTGCAATCCGCACAACCCGACGGGGACGACCCACTCGCGCGAGTCTCTCGCGGAGCTCGCACGCATCGCAGAGCGGCACGGCGCCGTCGTGATCAGCGACGAGATCCACGCTCCTCTCGCGATGCCGGGCGCGACGTTCACGCCGTTCCTCACGGCGTCGCCCGAGGCCGAGCAGGTGGGTGTGTCGGTGCAGAGCGCGAGCAAGGCCTTCAACCTCGCCGGGCTCAAGTGCGCGCACATGGTCACGGCCTCCGACCGGATGACGAAGATCGTGCAGGACATCCCGATGGAGGTCGAGTGGCGCACGGGGCTGTTCGGCATCAAGGCGGGCATCGCGGCGTTCGAAGAGGGCGACGCGTGGCTGGAGGCGCTCGTTGCGCGCCTCGCCTCGAACCAGACCCTGCTGGTCGATCTGCTTGCCGAGCATGTTCCGGGCGCGGTGTACCAGCCCGGTGATGCGGGCTTCCTCGCGTGGGTGGACCTGAATCCGCTGGGCTGGGGTGATGCGCCCGCGGAGCGGATCCTCGACGAAGCGCGCGTCGCGCTCGTTCCCGGGCTCGCATTTGGCCAGGCCGGGGTGGGTTTCGCCCGCATCAACTACGGCACGGGACCCGAGATCCTCACGGAGGCGATCGAACGGATCGGGCGGCTTACGAGCTGATGGATCTCAGGCGCGCCCAGATGTGAGGGCGGCGACGCCGGCGTCGAAGTCGGCGCGGGTGGACGCCGCGATCTGCCCCGGATCGGCGTCGACAGCCCCGATGACGGCGGCCTGCATGCGCTGCTGCACGAGCGACGCATGGCCCAGGATGAACTGCATCAGGACGCGCGCGTCGCGCGTCGGATCGGCGGAATCCTCGGCCGCGTACGCATCGCGGAGGCGGTGGTGCATCGCGTGGGTGCCGAGCGACAGGGCGGCGGTGGACACCACGACCTCCGCGCCGTCGCGATGCCGGAGCAGCGCGTCGCGGAGCGCCCAGGCCTCGGCCCGCACCGAATCGGCGGGGGTCGCCTCCGTGACGATCCGGTCGGCGAGCGCTGCGAGCAGGGACTGTTTGTTGTCCACGTGCCAGTAGAGCGCGCTCGGCTGCACGCCGAGAGCTGTCGCGAGGCGCCGCATCGTGAGGTCGGGCAGTCCGTATTCGTCAAGCAGCGCGAGCGCGGTGTCGACGATGCTCGTGAGGTCGTGTCCGTGGCCGCGCATATCCATGATTATACTGAACGTCGTTCAATGAACGTCGTTCAGGAAGGATCCACATGGCCGAGACCTCGCGCTGGGAGGCCCGCGACATCGCTCGCGTCGCCGTCTTCGCCGGAATCATCGTCGTCCTCGGGCTCATGGGGCCCATTCCCGTGCCGGGGCTCGTGCCCATCACGGCACAGACGCTCGGCGTCATGCTCGCGGGCACCGTTCTGGGCTGGCAGCGGGGCGCGGCGGCTGTGCTCGTCGTTCTCCTGCTCGTGGCTGTTGGTCTCCCCGTTCTCTCCGGAGGGCGCGGCGGCCTCGGCGTGTTCCTCGGGCCCACCGGCGGATACGTCGTGGGGTGGGTCTTCGGCGCCACGGCCGCCGGTTTCCTCGCTCATGCGGGCGCCCGCCGGCTCGCCTGGTGGCGGGTGGTTCTCGGCGCGATCGTCGGAGGCATCGTCGTGGTCTACGCGTTCGGGATCCCCGTGCAGGCGGCCGTCGTCGGCACCTCCTTCGCGGAGACGGTCCTCACCTCCCTCGTGTTCCTGCCCGGTGATGCGATCAAGGCGGCCATCGCGACCGCGCTGACGATGTTGCTGTATCGCGCGTACCCGCCGGCATTCCCGGCATCGGTGCGCCGTGGCCGCGCCGCGCGGCCGGCGTCGTGATCCGGACGACGGGCCTCGGCGTCGAGATCGACGGCGCGCGCATTCTCTCCGACGTCACGGTCGCCCTGGACCAGCCGCGCATCGCGGTCATCGGTGCGAACGGATCCGGGAAGTCGACCTTCGCGCGCACGCTCAACGGCCTCGTGCCTCCGAGCGAGGGGACCGTCGAGGTGCAGGGCATCGACGTCGCGCGTGAGGCGCGGCGCGCGCGGGACGCCGTCGGCTTCCTGTTCACGAATCCCGATGCGCAGATCCTCATGCCGACGCCGGCCGAGGATCTCGCGCTGTCGTTCCGCGCGGCGCGGGTGCCCCGGGCGCAGATTCCCGATCGCGTCTCCGCCGCGTTCGAGCGTTTCGGGCTCGCCGGTCACGCGGATCAGCCCGCCTACAGCCTCTCGGGCGGTCAGAAGCAGCTGCTCGCCCTCGCGGCGGTTCTCGTGCGCGCGCCGCGCGTTCTCGTCGCCGACGAGCCGACGACGCTGCTCGACCTCGGCAACGCCCGCCGCATGGCCGATCTGCTCATCAACGGCGACGACGCGGGGGAGCAGCCCGAGCAGGTCGTCGTCGTCACGCATGACCTCGAGCTTGCGGCGCGATGCGACGTCGCCCTGCGCTTCGCCGACGGCCGTCTCGACGAGATCGGCGAGCCGCGAGACGTGATCGCCCGATACCGCGCGGAGTTCGCGTGATCCCTCTCTACCGCCCTGGCCGCAGCCCGCTGCACCGCTTGCCGGCCGGTGCGAAGCTTCTGGGGCTCGCCCTGCTCGCGGTGGCGGTGTCGCTCTTCCCGCACACGCCGCTGTCGGCCGCGGTGACGCTCGCGGCGACGCTGGGGCTCTTCCTCCTCGCCGGGCTGGGCGTGGGCGGATGGCTGCGCCAGCTGTGGGCGACGAAGTGGATCATCGTCCTCCTCGCCGTGACCCAGGCGGTGTTCCTCGGCCCCGAAACCGCCTTGACCGGGACCGCGCGCGTCGTCGCGGTCCTCCTGCTCGCCGCCGTCGTGACGATGACGACCCCCACGGGCGACATGATCGAGGTCCTTCAGCGGGCACTGAAGCCGCTCCGTCCGCTCGGCGTGGATCCGTGGCGCGCCGCCTTCACGCTGTCCCTCACGATCGCCGTCATCCCCGTCGTCGCCTCCCTGGCATCCCAGGTGCGCGAAGCGCAGCGGGCGCGCGGCGTGCGGCTCGGTCCTCGCGCGATCGTCACGCTGCTTGTGCTGGCGCTTCGACACGCCGACGACATGGGTGATGCCCTCACGGCTCGCGGCGTCATCTAGATCCGCGCGGGAACAGCATGCGCAGCGAGAACCAGGTCTCGTCGGCCGCGATCGAGACTGATCCGCCGTACGATTCCACCGTGCGCTCGATGCTGCGCAGACCGTAGCCGTGGCGGCTCGTGTCGCCCTTGCGCGTCGCGAGTGCGCCGTTGCGCCGCCGGAGCACGCCGTCGAAGGTGTTCTCGACGCGGATCATGACGAAGTCGTCGTGCGCGAACAGTGCGAGCCGGACCGAACGGCGATCCGGATCCTCGACGCGCTGCGCGCTCTCGATCGCGTTGTCGAGCGCGTTCCCCGTGACGGTGCACACGTCGAGCACGCTCATGAAGTCGAGCAGGGCGCCGTCGGCGACGCAGGTGAGCGAGACGTCGTGGTCCTGCGCCGTCATCGCCTTCGCCTGGAGCATCGTGTCGAGCACGGCATTGCCCGTGCGGAATCGTGTTCCGTAGTCGGCGATCGAGCGCTCGAGTTCGTCGGCGAGCTGCGTGCGCAGCTCGGGATCCCTCTCGGATCGGATCGCGAGCAGGGCGTGCTTCATGTCGTGGTGGCGCCGGGCGACCTCGTCGATTGCGCGCTTCGTCGTGAGGTACTGCTCGTGCTGACCGCGCAGCAGCGACTCCATCGCGTTCGTCTCGGCGCGGGCTCGCACCTCGCGACGCCACTCCTGCTGCGCGTACAGGGCGATCGCGCCGCACAGATCGACGAGAGTGCGGATATAGAAGATCTCGGGGCCGAGCCGGCCGCTGAAGGGCGTGTTCGCGCTGAGGAAGCTGAGATTCGACATCGCGAACGTGACGGCCGCGATGGCGACGGCGCCGACCACCTCGCGTCCGCCGACCTCGAGGTCTTCTCCGCGCGGCATGTGGCGGGATTCGGCGAGGCCCGCGAGTCCGAAGATCGCGCCGTAGATGCCGACCGCGAGGAGGATCGGCGCCGGGGAGAGCGGATCTCCGAGGGAGAAGTAGGTGTGCAGCTGCCAGTGCAGAGATGCCGTCAGTTCGGCCAGGACGAACGCGCGCGCGGCGATGTAGACCGTCGCCGTCCATGGCGCCGACAGACAGGCACGGATGAGGAACACCATGACGCCCACGGCGGCGAGCATTCCGATCGTCCAGAGCGAGAGAGGCAGCAGATCGGCGAGCAGCTGCGTGGCGATGAGGGCGGCGAGGCCTGCCGCGAGCAGAACCCAGAGCCCGGCCGAAGCCAGCCGCTTTCGCAGCACGAGAATGTACACGGCGCACGCCGCCCACTCGGCGACGCCCGTGAACAGGCGAGGGATGTCCGGGAGGACGTCGTCGATCACGCGGGCGCCCCGACGGTTCCGATATGCGCGGCGAGCTCGGCGAGGAACGCCTTGCGCTTCGGGCGGCTGATCGGCAGGGCTGCGCCGCCGCGGATCCGGCACTCGCTCTGCTGGACGCCCGTCACATGGCGCAGATTCACCAGGAAGCCGCTGTTGCAGCGCGCGAAGCCCGCACCATCGAGCTCCCCCTCGATCGCTTTGAGTGATGAGACCACGGAATGGGTCCGGTCCGGCGTGTGGATGACGACGCGGTGGCCCGCGCTCTCGACATAGAGGATCTCGGCCACATCGATGCGGTGGTGGTCGCCGCCCTCCTGGAAGAGGAGAGAGCGTCGTTCGCGGGCGCGGTGCTGGGCGAGGACGCGGTCGATCTCCTGCGCGAACGCGCCGTATGAGACAGGCTTCAGCAGGTAGCTCAGCGCGCGGACCTCGTAGCCGCTGATGGCGTATTGCGGGGAGTTCGTGATGAACACGATCGCGACGTCCTGGTCGACCTCCCGGATCCGCGATGCCGCCGTCATGCCCGAGACGCGCTCCATCTCGATGTCGAGCAGCAGCACGTCGAAGTCGGAGCGGTAGACCGCGAGAAGTTCAGCGCCGTCGGTGAACGTCGAGATGTCGAATCGGGGGCCGTGATCGACCTGGTAGCGGAGGAGATGGCTGACGATGATGTCGCGGCTCATCGCGTCGTCCTCGACGACGGCGATCCGCATCATGCGCGCCATCCCCACATCACCATCCCGTTCAGCGTAATCGCGGGAGCGGAACGTCAGCTGAAGCCGACGACCCGCCGCGCGACCCGGTAGGCGAGCAGCGACATCTGGCGCCCCGTCGGGCCGGGGAGATTGCTGCTCGTCCCGATGACGCCGCGCCGAAGGCGCGTGTACACCCACGGGCTCTCGCGCTTGATGTCCTGCCAGAACTCCGCGCGCGTCGCGAGGTGTTCCGGGGTGCCCGCACGGACGAGCATGACCGAGGTGATGCCGCACAGCACCTCGACGTGGTGAAGGAGATACGCGTGCAGTCCTGCCGGAACCGTGCCGGGAGCCGGGAGGGCCTCGAGCACGAGCCGATTCACGCGCACCTGCTGATCCACGCGCCGCACCATGACGGCGTCGTTGACCGACTGATCGTCGCGCCCGATGAAGTACCGGTACAGGTCGACGTCGAGGTAGAACAGTCGACGGGAGCGGGCGAGAGGCGTCACGACGAACAGATTGTCGACGTAGAAGGTGCGCTCGGGCAGCGTCAGTCCGGAGGCGCGCACGAGGCTCGTCCGATACACGAGCGCGTGCATCATCAGGTACTGGCGCGCGCCGAAGCGGCCGACGTCGTCCCAGTCGAAGACGCGGCCGGCCGGCATGACCGAGGAGTATCGGGTCGTCCGCGTGCGGCGGCCAACGCGCTCGTGGACGTAGTTCGTCACGACCGCGTCGACGCCACCATCTCGTTCAAGGCGCGAAAGCGTCGCCAGAAGCGTCACGAGCGCGTCCGTGTCCAGCCAGTCGTCGCTGTCGAGAACCTTCACATACGTTCCGGTCGCGGCAGCGAGGCCGGCGTTGATCGCGCCGCCGTGTCCGCGGTTCTCCTGATGGATGACGCGGAACAGATCGGGTCGCCGCGCCGCGTAGGCGTCGGCGATCGATCCGGTGTCGTCGGCGGATCCGTCGTCGACGATGATGACGTCGATGCCCTCCGCGAACTGCTCGAGGGGCCCGCAGGCGCGATCAAGGTAGTCGGCCGCGTTATAGGCAGGGACGACGATCGAGAGGAGGGGGGTCACGATTCGATTCTGCCCCGTGTCATGCCGTAATCACCTCCGATTTCTCGGGGACCTGTCGGAAGATCAGCTTGAAGATCGGGTAGAACACCCAGAACGAGATCGCCGCGTTGATGATCATCGTCACGATGTCGGCGATCGTCTCGCCCGTCGCGCCCCAGCCCCATCCGGAGATGAGCAGCTCGTAGATGGGGGCCTTGTAGAAGCCCTGTGCGGCGGCCGCGATGAAGGTGATCACGATGTAGGCGATTGTGTACCACAGCGCGGCCCACCAGATCGACGTGTTCGACTTGAACGTGATGCTGCGCTGGGCGAAGAAGTTGATGACCTGCGCGATCAGGAGAGTGATCTGCACCGAGAGGAAGTAGGCGAGCCCACCGCCGCCCTCGGGGAGAGCGCCCTCTCCGTAGTCGAACATGTGGTACTGGCTGCCGTCGACGTCGGATCCGACAGGGAACACCTGGAAATCGACATTGACCAGATCCGTGAAGGTCTCGAAGCCCCACCGGAACCCCGGCATGAGGATGAACTGCAGCACCGTCACGCCGTTCGACAGCAGGAAGAACATGGCGAACTTCGACAGTTCGGGGTGCTTCGTCTGGAAGGCGGTCCACCAGGAGCGGATGCGCGTGATCATGATTCTCCTCCGCTCTGGGCACGGAACTTCCGGCGACCTGCACGCTCCGAGCGGCGACCGCGCGCGAACGCGACGGCCATCTGCCCGAGGCCGCGCAAGGCGCGGCCGTTGACGATCGTGAGGACTCCGTCGACGAGCGTGGGAGACGCGAAGCCGCCCGACATCTTCGAGATGGCCCGGAATGGCATGTTCAGCAGGAACAGGGTGTTGAGATCGGGCGTTCCCCGACGCTCGAGCGCGCGGCGTCGGCCGTCGAGCACGCGGAAGACCAGGCGGCCCAGGGCGCTCGGCGCGTGCTCGAGCCGCAGCAGCGGATCATTGACGCGGATCTCGGCGGTCTCGGCATGCGCGGGGATGTCGCGCCCGAGGAGCGCGCGGAATTCCTCGTCGGACACGTCGAGGACGTCGGCCGACGCGTATGCAGCAAGCGCGGGATCCGGCGTGCCCGCCGCGACCGTGCCTGCCACGTCGACGCGGTCGGTGAGCCGGATGTCGCGCACGCTCGCGCCGACGCGCACCTCATACGCGCCGCTCTCCACCTGCCACGACGAGGTTTCGACGTCGAAGTGCCGGAAGGCGCGTTCGCCGAGGGGAACGGACACGCTGCGGGCCTCGCCCGGCTCCAGAGCAACCTTCCGGAAGCCGCGCAGCTCGAGCGCGGGCCGGACGACACTGCTCGCGTCGACGCGCGACACGTACACCTGCGCGATCTCCGCGCCGGCGACGGATCCCGTGTTCTCGATCGTGAACGTCGCTTCGTCGGGGCCGACGACGAGGTCGCGGTAGGCGAACGTCGTGTAGCTCAGGCCGAAGCCGAACGGGAAGGCGACGTCGGCCTCGGCCGTCTCGGAGTGGCGATAGCCGATGAACGGCCCCTCGCGGTACTCGGCGACCGGACCGGCGCTCGGGAAGCGCCCAGACGCGGGGGTGTCGGCCAGGCGGCGAGGGAACGTCTCGGCGAGCTTGGCCGAGGGCGCCACGGCGCCCGTGAGGACGTCGAGGAGGCCCTCGGCGCCAGCTTGGCCGCCGAGCGCCGCGAACACGAGCGCATCGGGTTCCTCGGCCCACGGCATCTCGACCGCTCCTCCCGCGCTCACGAGCACGACGACCTTCTTCGCCGCCGCGCGGACCGAGCGCAGCAGCTCCTCCTGATTGCGGGGGAGCGCGAGCGTGTCTCGGTCGAGCCCTTCCGATTCGGAGGTCTCGGGCAGGCCGAGGTGCACGATGGCGACGTCCGCGCGGCGCGCCGCGGTCGCGGCCTCCGCCTGGAGCTGGGGATCCGGCGTGCCGTCGCGGTGGAAGCCGCGGGCGAACTCCACGAGATCGAGGTCGCTCGTCTCGACGGCGCCCAGGAGCGTCGACAGGCGGGTCGGGTTCACGAGCGAGGATCCCGCGCCCTGATAGCGCGGCGTCTCGGCGAAGTCGCCGATCACCGCCACGCGCGTCCCGGGCGCGAGGGGGAGCGTCGCACCTTCATTGCGCAGCAGCACGGCGCTCGCGGCCGCCGCGCGGCGGGCGAGGGCGTGGTGCTCCGCGACGTCCACCTGCGCCCGTACCCGGGCCGTGGTGCGATCGACGAGCGTGAGCACCTCCGCGACGCGCGCGTCGAGGTCGGCCTCGTCGAGATCGCCGGCGCGCACGGCCTCGACGATCTCGCGGGCCGACATGAAGCCGGGGGACGGCATCTCGAGCGTGCCACCCGCGGCCACCGCCGCCACGGCATCGTTTCCGCCGCCCCAGTCGCTGACGACGGCACCGTCGAAGCCCCACTCCTCGCGGAGCACCTCGGTGAGGAGGTGGTGGTTCTCGTGCGCGTACACGCCGTCGACGCGGTTGTACGACGACATGATCGCCCACGGTCGCGCTTCGCGCACGACCGTTTCGAAGGCCGCCAGATAGATCTCTCGCAGCGTGCGCTCGTCGAGCACGGAGTCGCTCGCCATCCGACGCAGCTCCTGGCTGTTCGCGGCGAAGTGCTTGGGCGTCGCGGCGACGCCCTGCGACTGGATGCCGCGCACATACGCCGCCGCCATGCGGCCGGCCACCTCGGGATCCTCCGAGAAGTACTCGAAGCTGCGCCCGCCCAGCGGGCTGCGCTTGATGTTGAGGCCGGGGCCGAGGAGGACGTCGACGCCCTGCGCCGACGCCTCCCGGCCGAGAGCCGTGCCGATCTCCTCGGCGAGCGGCTCATCCCACGTGTTGGCGATGCCGGCGGCCGTCGGGAAGCAGGTCGCCTCCTGCGAGCCGTTCAGGCCCAGGTGATCCGCGGATCCCGTCTGCTTCCGCACACCGTGCGGACCGTCGGACAGCCACAGCTGCTCGATGCCGAGGCGGGGGATCCCTCGTGTGCGCCACGTGTCGTCCCCGCTGAGCAACGCTGCCTTCTCGAGCAGGCTCAGGCGAGCGATTCTGTCGTCGTCGGTCGTCATTCAGGCTTCTCCACTTCTGCGATCGGGCGCGTGGCGTGGCGGCGGAAGCGGACGACGACCCAGGCGATGCCGGCGAGGACGAGCGCCGCGAGCACGATCGTGCCGATCAGCACGCCGATCTCCCAGCCCGCCATCTGGTAAGTGAGGGTCGCTCCGGGCGCCATGCCGTTCATCGCGTTCGAGTTCGCGACCGTATACAGGATGTTGTGCAGGGCCGTGCGCATCGTGCTGACGGCGTAGGCGCTCTCCGTGTCAGCCATCTTCTTCGATCCCTCGAAGGTCAGCTGCAGATCGGATCCCGCCGCGATGCCCTGCCCGGGGTACATGAAGCCGTAGAGGTTGAAGTCGGTGATGACGAAGCCCTCGAAGCCCCACTCCTCGCGCAGCACGCCCGTCATGAGCGGCTCCGAACCACCGGCCCAGGTGGCGCCGATGCGGTTGAACGAGCTCATCATTCCGAGCGCGCCGACCTCGGCGGTCTGCTTCTCGCCGTCTTCGTTGAGGTAGGGCACCTCGCCCGAGACGTCCTTGACGATCATCTCGAACGGCTTCAGGTAGATCTCGCGGATCGCCTGCTCGGTGGCCCAGGTCGCGAGACCCTCGCCGTTGACGCGGTTCGTCTCCATGTCGTTCATGGCGAAGTGCTTCGTCATCGTGTAGACGCCGCGCTCGAGCGCGCCGTTCGCGACCTCGGTCGCGAGCGCGCCGGAGATGACCGGGTCTTCCGAGTAGTACTCGAAGTTGCGGCCGGCGAAGGGGGACCGGTGAAGGTTCACGGCGGGCGCGTACCAGCCGTTGACGCCCATCGTGAGCGCCTCGTTGCCCGCGGCGACGCCCATCTCGTGCGCGAGCTCGGTGTTCCAGGTCTGCCCGATGAGGTAGTTCGACGGGAAAGCCGTGCCCTGCCACAGTTCGGGGTTGATGAACGAGCTGAAGCCGGCGGGTCCGTCGATGTCGTCGGTGCGGATCTTGCCGATGTCGGGCAGCGCGGCCGTGTTGTACGCGCCGCTGAGGAGCACGCTCGTCATGTCGTCGACCGTCAGTTCGTCGAGCAGTTCGCCCCAGGCGGGGTCGTCATACGCGAGGCCGCGCATGTCGACGAGCTGCGCATCCCCGTCGACGCCCGTCGCGGGCATCTCGGCGTCGGATGCCTCGGCGGCCGCCTCGGCGTCGTACGGCTGGAAGCCGGCGACGGTCGCCTCGCTCGCCGTGAAGTCGTCGCCCTCGGGCGCCGTGGGGAAGGTGCCCGCGAAGTCGGCGCGCGAGAACTCCGTTCGCTGGCCGTCCGAGAACGCGTCCGAGACATCGTCGAAGCGGTTGACGGCGGGTGCGACATCGCTTGCGCGGCCGTCGACATAGGCGACGGTCTCGTCGACGGTGTAGCGGATCGGATCCACGCCGTCGGCGAGCGTGTGCGAATCGGTCTGAAGCTTCAGCTCGTACGCGCCCTCTTCGAGAACGTACGCGGCCTCGCCGCGGAAGTCGTACGACGCCATGTCTTCGACCGCCAGCGAGACCGTCACAGTCTCGGTCGCGCCCGGGGCGATCTCCGGAGTCTTGGCGAAGTCGCCGAGCACGACGTGCGCCTTCTCGATCCCACCCGTGGTGTACGGGGCCGTGTAATACAGCTGCACGACGTCCTTACCGGCGACGTCGCCCGTGTTGGTCACGTCGACGTCGATCTCGATCTCGCCCTCGACGTCGCCGAGGCGCTCGTCGGCCACCGACCACGAGAAGTCCGTGTAGCTCAGGCCATAGCCGAACGGGTACACGACGGCGTCGTCGTAGTCGAGGAAGCCCTCGACGGCGGCCGTCTCGTAGTAGCGGTAGCCCGTGTAGATGCCCTCCTCGTAGTCGACGAAGAAGGCGTCATCGATGTTCTCGTAGGCGTAGTCGCCGAAGTTCGCGAACGTCGGGTCTGCGGTGAAGTCGCGCGAGAAGATGTCGACCGTGTGGCCGGACGGGTTGACCGCTCCGCTCAGGATGCGCCCGAGAGCGTTGAAGCCCGCGTTGCCGGGCGATCCCGCCATGATGATGCCATCGACGTCAGCGTCGTCTTCGAGGGGTCCGAGCTCCATCGAGGTCGACGCGTTGATCACGACGACGACGTTCTCGAAGCGCTCCTTCGCGAGGGCGAGGAGGTCCTTCTCGTCCTGGTCGAGCTCGAGCTGGTGCTGTCCGTCGGAAGCACGCTCGTCCCACGACGTCATATCGGTCGCCAGGTCGCCGCCTTCGCCACCACCGCGGCCGATGACGACGATGGCTGCGTCGCCGAAGTCGGCGAAGCTGTCGACCGCCGCATCGGTGTAGTCACCCACGGGCATCTCGCCGATGTTGTAATTCGACGCCTCGGGGTCGTCCATGACGATGTTCGTGCGGCCGCCGTCTGCGGCGGGGTTCGCCTCGGCATACTCGGCGAGCAGATCGTAGACCGTGTGGTTCACCGAGAAGCCCGCGTTCTCGATGCCCGTGCGGATGTCGACGGCAGTCGTCGTATCGGCGGAACCCGATCCGGATCCGCCGTACACGGGATCCGCCGCGCCGCGGCCCAGCAGCGTGACGGCGCCGGTCTCGAGGGGCAGGGTGCCGTCGTTCTTGAGGAGCGTCATGCCCTCATCGGCCATGCGCTCGACGACGTCAGACGAAGCGGACTTCGCGTCTTCCTTCGTCGCGTGGTCACCCGTGTAGTACGCGGTGTCCCATCCCTCGGTTTCGGAGACGTTCTCGATCTCCCAGGTGCCGGCGCCCATATAGGACTCGACGGCGCCGCGGAACATGCCGATCGCGACATTCGCGCCGATGGCGATGATCGCCACGAACGCGAGGATCGGAATCCAGATGCCGAGGAACTTCCGATTGCTCATCGGCTTCTTCGCCGCTGTGGTGCTCACGCTGCTCTCCTTGCAGTTCGACTATCGGCCGACGTCGATGCCGGCCCAGTGCAGGGTGGATATCGAGTCATCACAGCACCCGTGCGGAGTCGGAGGTGCGGCACGTGCATGATCTGTCGATCCTCATGCATAACCTGCATCGGCGCCTGTTTCCGAGACTCCTCGCGTGCCCCGCGTCGGGCCGCCGGTCAGGTGCCGCGCATAGGATGGACAGCTGGCGCATTCGCGCCTGTCACCCCGAGAAGAAACGGACCCTCCTTCGTGCTTGCCGTCAGCGACCTCGAGATCCGCATCGGAGCACGCCTGCTCATGAGCGGCGTGACCTTCCGTGTCGGCGACGGCGACAAGGTGGGCCTCGTTGGGCGCAACGGTGCCGGGAAGACGACCCTGACGAAGGTACTCGCGGGCGACGTCGTCGCCTCCGACGGCACCGTGACGCTCTCGGGAGAGCTCGGATATCTCCCGCAGGACCCCCGAACGGGCGATCCGGAAGAACTTGCGCGCACGCGGATCCTCAACGCGCGTGGCCTCGGCGACCTCCAGGCGGGCATCGCGCAGGCGACCGATGAGATGGGATCCGACGATCCGGCCGTCGCCGAGAAGGCGATGCGTCGGTTCGGTCGCCTCACGGAGAAGTTCGAGTCGATCGGCGGATACGCGGCCGAGGCCGAAGCGGCGACGATCGCGAGCAATCTCTCGCTGCCGGACCGGATCCTCGACCAGCCCCTCAAGACTCTCTCGGGCGGCCAGCGCCGCCGCATCGAGCTCGCGCGGATCCTGTTCAGCGACGCCGACACGATGATCCTGGACGAGCCGACGAACCACCTCGACGCCGACAGCGTCGTCTGGCTGCGCGAGTTCCTGAAGTCGTATCGCGGCGGACTCATCGTCATCAGCCACGACGTCGAACTCGTGGGCGAGACGGTCAATCGCGTGTTCTACCTCGACGCGAACCGTCAGGTGATCGACATCTACAACATGGGCTGGAAGCACTACCAGCGCCAGCGCGTCGCCGATGAGGAACGACGGAAGAAAGAGCGTGCGAACGCCGAGAAGAAGGCGGGCGCGCTGCAGCAGCAGGCGGCGAAGTTCGGTGCGAAGGCGTCGAAGGCAGCTGCCGCGCATCAGATGCAGGCGCGCGCCGAGAAGCTCCTCTCGGGTCTCGACGAGGTGCGTCAGGAAGATCGCGTAGCGAACATCCGCTTTCCGAAGCCCGCCGCGTGCGGACGCACGCCCCTCATGGCGTCCTCGCTCAGCAAGTCCTATGGCGCACTCGAGATCTTCGCGGGTGTCGATCTTGCGATCGACCGCGGATCGAGGGTCGTCGTGCTCGGACTCAACGGTGCAGGAAAGACCACTCTGCTGCGGATCCTGGCCGGCGTCGACGCGAGCGACACGGGCCAGATCGAGCCGGGGCACGGCCTGAAGATCGGCTACTACGCCCAGGAGCACGAGAATCTCGACGTCGATCGCAGCGTGCTGCAGAACATGATGTCATCGGCGCCGAATCTGAACGAGACCGAGGCGCGCAGAGTGCTCGGTTCCTTCCTGTTCACGGGCGACGACGTGCACAAGCCCGCTCGGGTGCTGTCGGGCGGGGAGAAGACGCGGCTGTCGCTCGCGACGCTCGTCGTCTCGAGCGCCAATGTGCTGCTTCTCGACGAGCCGACCAACAACCTCGACCCCGCCAGCCGCGAGGAGATCCTCGGCGCGCTCGCGCACTACGAGGGTGCGGTCGTGCTGGTCTCGCACGATGAGGGCGCCGTCGAGGCTCTGAGCCCCGAGCGCGTGCTGCTGTTGCCGGACGGCGTCGAGGACATCTGGAACAAGGACTACGCCGATCTGATCACCCTGGCGTGACGCGGGGTCCGCTCAGCGCCGTGCGTCGAGGATCGCGTCTTCCGCATCGGCGTCCGCGTCGCGGCGAACGCGCTTCGGGCGCGGTGCGGCCGGAGCGTCGAGATCGTCCTCGTCGTCCTCATCCTCTTCGCGCCCGGCGCGGATCTCCGTGCGGATCATGTAGCCGATGAAGGCGAAGCCCATGATCGCGAACAGGATCCACTGAATCGCGTACGACAGATGGGGGCCGGGATCCTCTTCGGGGGCCGCGAGAGCCTGCGGCGCTTCCGCGGGAGCGGGATCCTCCGACACGAGGATCGCGTAGGCGGTCGTGATCGCGTCGCCGCCCGTCTGCGCTGCGACCGACGGCGCGTGGATCGTGGGCAGCTGCCCCTCGGGAGCACCGCGGCCGGAGGAGGGGAGAGGCTCGCTCGGACGCAGGCGCGCGATCACGGTCGTCTCGCCCTGCGGCGGCGCGGGGACCTCCTCGGCGCCGCCGGAGTATGCGGGCGGCACCCATCCGCGGTCGACCGCGAGGATCCGGCCGTCGTCGAGCTGGAACGGCACGATCACTTCGTAGGCCGCCGTGCCTCCCTGGGCCCTGTTGCGCGCGAGCAGCTGCTCGTTCGCGAGGTAGCGGCCCGTGAGCGCGACGGGGCGCCACTCGTCGCCGGGATCAAAGTCGTCAGATCCCGTCATGAGCTCCGACAATGGCACGGGTGCCGCGTCGTAGTTCTCCGAGATCAGCCTGTTCGCCTCGGTGCGCTCTTCGTTGCGCGAGAACTGCCAGTGCGACAGCACGGCGCAGACGAGCGCGAAGGCGATCGCAACGGCGACGTACACGGTCCAACGGCCCGCTCGCGACCAGCCCTTCACGCGTCTGCCTCGGGAAGCGTCACGGCGGATCCGTCGACGACCCCGTCCGCGACGCGCACCGGGAAGGCGCGCGAGGCGAGGAAATCACGCAGATACCCGACATGCTCGGCGCAGGCGAGCCACACTTTGCGACGGTCGGGCGTGTGGATCTTCGGATTGCGCCAGACGACGCTGAAGGCGGCATCCGCGCGGCATTCGGCACGGGAGCACTGGGGGTGATCGGGAGAGAAACCGAGGATCATGAGGCGTTCCGTTCCGGTCGTGTCTCGTCGCTCGTCTCCGCGAGACGGATGACGTCGTGGGCCGCCGGTTCCTCCTCGGCGGGCCGCCGCGCCTCGATCGCGATCTCCGGGCGTACGGCGCCGGCTGAGGCGCGGGCATGCGCCTGATTCGCGAGCACCACCGCGATGTACGGAAGGAACACCGCGCCGACGCCGAACAGCGCCGTGTGCCACCCCCACGGCTGCACCGCGAACGCGAGGACGACGCACACCGTGCGGATGAGCATCATCAGGACATACTGCTTCATGCGCGCGGTCTCGTCGTCCTGCGGCGCCTGTTCGAGCGACGTCGCGGACTGCGGGGGAGTACGGCGGATCTTCACGATCCCTCCAGCTTATTCCTCGCTGCCGGTGCGAGCCCCGAGAATCAGAGGGCTGTCGCGAACCCGATCAGGCCGAACAGGCTGCCGAAGACCAGCACGGCGAGGATCGCGAACAGCAGGCCGAGGCCGAGGCACACGTATCCGATGATCAGGCCCGTCAGCGCCATGCCTCGACCGCTGGATCCGCTCTTGGCGATCTGCGCGAGGGCGATGTGGCCGAAGACGATCGCGAGGAGGATGGCGACGGGGGAAATTACCGCGATGATCATCCCGAGCACGGGGATCCCCGAGAACAGCCATGTGGCCGGCGCCACGAGTCCGCAGATCATCGCCGTCACGGCGAGCGGGTGCGCGGGAGGCGTCGGCGTCGCGTAGGCGGACGGCGCGGCGTACGGCTGGACGGGCGCCTGCGGCGGCGTGGTCTGCTGTGGCGGCTGGTATTGCGACATGATCGACGTCCCCCCTCGTGAGCTTCCTTCTCAGAATAGCGAGGGCGTGGATCCCGCGTCTTTCGGGGCAACCCGAGGAATCCGCGTAGGCTGATCGCCGGCCGAGTCCCCGACAGCAGCAGGAGCAACACCATGAACGCAGCAGCCACCTCCGACCGGGTCGCCCTCGTCACGGGAGGCAATCGAGGGATCGGACGGGCGATCGCCGAACGCCTCGTGCGCGACGGGTATCGCGTGGCGGTGACCGCGCGGAGCGGAGAGGGTCCCGAGGGGACGCTCACGGTGCGTGCCGACGTCACCGACGGCGCTTCGCTTGATGCGGCGGTCTCCGAGATCGAGGGGGAGCTGGGGCCCATCACGACCGTCGTCGCGAACGCGGGCATCACGAAGGACACGCTGCTCATGCGCATGGGCGACGACGACTTCGACGCAGTCGTCGACACGAATCTCGGCGGAACCTTCCGCACCGTCAAGCGGGCGATCAAGAGCATGATCAAGGCACGACGCGGCCGCATCATCCTCATCTCGAGCGTCTCGGGTCTGCTGGGTGTCGCCGGGCAGGCGAACTACTCGGCGTCGAAGGCGGGTCTCGTTGGTTTCGCACGCGCGGTCACCCGCGAGCTGGGTGGGCGCGGAATCACCGCGAACGTCGTCGCCCCGGGCTTCATCGAGAGCGACATGACGGCAGAGCTCGACGACGAGACGCAGAAGGCCTATCGGAAGCAGATCCCGGCCGGACGATACGGAACGGGCGACGAAGTCGCGGGCGTCGTCTCGTGGCTCGCGGGCGACGACGCGGCCTACGTCTCGGGTGCGGTCATCCCCGTCGACGGCGGCCTCGGCATGGGCCACTGACCCCCCCCGAGTCCACAAGTCTTCGCCGAGTCCGCAGCGAATCGCGCCGGACTCGCTGAAGACTTGTGGACTTGCGCGCTTCAGGGGAGGAGCGGGATCAGCTGTGAGAGGTCGACCCGCGATGTCACCAGCGGGGCCGCGGCGCGGACCGCGGGCTTCGCGTTGAATGCGATACCGAGACCCGCGGCCTCGATCATCCGGAGATCGTTCGCGCCATCGCCGATCGCAATCGTGCGGTGCGCGGCGACGCCGTGCTCTGCGGCCCACGCCGCGAGCTGATCCGCCTTCGCCTGGGCATCGACGATCGCGCCCTCGACCGCGCCCGTGAGGATCCCCTCGCGCGCCGCGAGGCGGTTCGCGCGCCACACATCGACCCCGAGCCGGGGTGCGAGCTCGTCGAGGATCTCGTGGAACCCGCCGGAGACGACGCCGACGATGCCGCCGCGTTCGTACACGGCCGCGATCAGATCGGCGACACCCGGTGTCGGCTCGATCCGCGCGAGAACCCGTTCGAACGAGGCCGTCGGAACGCCTGCGAGCGCTTCGACGCGCGAGCGCAGGCTCGTCGCGAAGTCGGTCTCGCCGCGCATCGCCGCCTCGGTCGCGGCCGCCACCTCCGCCCCGCGCCCCGCCTCGTCGGCGATGAGCTCGATGACCTCGTTGCGGATCAGGGTGGAGTCGGCGTCGAGAACGACGAGAAAGCGCACAGTCACACACACGAGCGTAGCGGCGCACCGGGATCATCGCGGATCCGAGGAGGCGCCTCGCGGCGCGGCGACGTGAGAGGAACCGGGGCGGCTCGGTAGGATCACGGCCATGACCTCCGTGCTCGAGATGAACGACGTCGTCGTGCGTCGGAATGGCCGCCACATCGTCGATCAGGTCTCCTGGACGGTGAACGACGACGAGCGCTGGGTCGTGCTCGGGCCGAACGGCGCGGGCAAGACCACGCTCCTGCAGCTCGCCGACACGATGATGTTCCCGACCAGCGGAACGGTCGACGTTCTCGGAGAGCGACTCGGGCGCACCGATGTGTTCAGCATCCGCCCGTTCATCGGATTCGCCTCGACGGCGCTGGCGCGCCGGATCCCCGCCGACGAGACCGTGCTCAATGTCGTCCTCACGGCCGCCTATTCGGTGATGGGGCGGTGGAACGAGCAGTACGAGAACATCGACGAACGCCGCGCCCTTCGGGTGCTCGCGGAGTGGCGGCTCGATGGTCTCGCCGACCGCCTTTTCGGCACGCTGAGCGACGGAGAGCGCAAGCGCGTGCAGGTGGCGCGCGCCGTCATGACGGATCCGGAGCTGCTGCTGCTCGACGAGCCGACCGCGAGCCTCGACCTCGGTGCGCGGGAAGAGCTTCTGCAGCTGCTCGGTGGATTCGCTCAGGCACCCGGAACGCCCGCCATGGTCATGGTCACGCACCACGTCGAAGAGATCCCTGTCGGCTTCACCCACGTGCTGCTCGTGCGCGACGGACGCGCGGTCGCTCAGGGGCCCCTTCGTGAGACACTCACCCGCGAGAACCTCCGCGAGACTTTCGGTCTTCCGATCGCGGTCGTCGAGCACGCCGGTCGGTGGGTCGCGCGCGCCGAGGCGCCCACCGCGCACTGAGGCTCCGCACGGTCGGTCTGATAAGATCGAACGTCGGCGCTCGAGGTGCGCCTGCGCGAGCACGCTCGCGCGCTTCCCTCCTCACTCGATCTTCCTCCAAGGACTGCCATGAAGACTGACATTCACCCCACGTACCAGCCCGTCGTGTTCCGTGACCTCGGTTCGGGCGAGACGTACCTCACGCGCTCGACCGCGACGAGCGACAAGACGGTCGAGCTCGACGGAGTCTCGTACCCCGTTATCGACGTCGAGATCTCGGCGGCCTCGCACCCGTTCTACACGGGCAAGCAGCGCATCATGGACTCGGCCGGTCGCGTCGAGAAGTTCAACCAGCGCTTCAAGGGTTTCGGCAAGTAAGCCGCAGACGCAGAACAATGGGCCCCGCTTCGTGCGGGGCCCATTTTTCTGCGTCTGGGGTCAGCGGATCGGCCAGGACCCGTCGATGGTCTCGCCCGGCGCAATCTTGCCGATCTTCACGAAGTACTGGGAGAGGCTCTCGGCCTGCTCGGCCGCCCAGGTGATCTGCGCGCGGTGCAGGTCGATGGCGGATCCGGGGAGATCGTTCGCGTAGCGGCTCGCCTGGGCGATCGCGACGCGGCCGGCGGCGATCGCGTCGGCGGACGCCTCGTGGGCGTCGTCGAGGGGCACGCCGTAGTGTGCCGCGACGATGTCGAGCGTGCGCTTGCCACGGCGGTACCGGTCGTGCTGCTTGTCGAGAACAAGCGGATCGACGACCGGTGAAGGATCCGGGATCGGAGCGATGCCGTGCCGGATGGCTTCGTTCTTCAGCATCGACAGGTCGAACGGCGCGTTGTAGGCGACGACGGGGATCCCCGCTGCGAACAGTGCGCCGAGGGCCTCGACGATCTCGCCGACGACCTGTCGGGCCTCACGCCCCTCTGCCTGTGCCCGCTCGGTCGTGATGCCGTGTACGGCGGCGGCGGCCGCGGGGATCTCGACGCTGGGGTCGGCGAGCCAGTTGCGCTCGTCGAGGACGCGGCCGGTCTCGTCGAGGACGCCGACATAGGCCGTGACGATGCGGTCTCGAGCGGTGTCGACCCCCGTCGTCTCGAGATCGAACACCGCGATGCGCGTGAACAGGCGCCCCGCAACGGGGGCGAATCCGGCGGTGAGGTCGTCGAAGGCCATACGGATCTCCTCGGAAGACAAGGGTGGGACATCGATCGCGAGCCGGCCGTCGGCGTCGATGAGCGGGGTCGGGGCCCCGTTCGGGTGCGGATCTTGGGAAGCGGGTCGCGGCGCCGCGCTGCGGCGCTTCGGCGGCCGGGGAATCCACGACGACTTCTCGCCGGGGTCTTCGAGCTCCGCCAGCGCGAAGAGCGGCGGGGGATCGGGCCACGACGTCTTCATACCCCTAGAACGTACGGGGCGGCTCTGTCATTCGTGGTGCGCCACGCCACATACACTCGGATGGTGCCCGTGCCGTCTCCCTACGCTGCCCAGCTCGATCGGATCCCCGTGGCGGAGCGGATCGTCGAAGCCGGCGGCGTGCGCACGGCGTACTGGGAGTACGGGGCGACCGACGCGACCCACACTCTTGTCGCGGTGCACGGCTTCCGCGGCGACCATCACGGCCTCGAGCCGATCGTCGCGCAGCTGCCCGAGGTTCGCTGGATCATGCCTGACCTGCCGGGCTTCGGTGCGACGCCGCCGATCCCTGGTATGACGCACGATCTCGAGGCGTACGTCGCGTGGCTCGATGCGTTCGTGCGTGCGGTCGCGCCGGGTGCGATCGTTCTCGGACACTCGTTCGGTTCGATCGTCGCGTCCGCGGCGGTCGCGCGTGGCACGCCGACGCCGCGTCTGGTCCTCGTGAATCCGATCGGTGCGCCCGCGCTTGCGGGCCCGCGCGGCGCGATGACGCGCCTCGCTGAGTTCTACTACTGGCTCGGCGCCCGGCTTCCGAAGCGGATCGGCACGTGGCTGCTGCGCACGCGCATCGTCGTGCGGATCATGAGCATCGCGATGACGAAGACCCGGGACGCGGCGCTGCGGCGCTGGATCCATGACCAACACGATCGCTTCTTCTCGGGATTCAGCGACCGTGAGACGCTCCGTCAGGCGTTCGTGACGAGCGTGTCGCACGACGTGCGAGAGTCGGCCGAACGTATTGCCCAGCCCACGCTGCTCGTTGCCGCCGTTCAGGACGACATCACGCCGATCCGAGCCGAACGGGAGCTCGTTCGCCTGTTCCCCTCGGCGAAGCTCGTCGAAATCGACGGCGTCGGGCACCTGATCCACTACGAGAAGCCCCGCGAGGCGGCGGATGCGATCCGAGGGTTCCTCGAGGAGGGTCCGGCTCGCTCTTGATCAGGATCTGAGGAGCACGGTCATCGGGTCGGCTCGCGTCTCGCGAGCTCCATGAGCCCCGATACGCGATACGGGATCGACTCGCTCATCACGAGCCGCGTCTCCGAGCGCTCGATGCCGGAGATCGCCAGGATCCGGGCGTCGACGTCGAAGAGGTGGCGCGCGTCGCGGCAGGCGACGAGAGCGAGGAAGTCGACCTGGCCGGAGACGCCGTGCACCTGCAGGATCTCGGGGACGTGCCGCAGCTCTTCGACGATGCTCGGAAGCTGGGTCTGGTCGACACCGATCGAGATGAAGGCCTGCAGGGGGAAGCCCAGCGCCGCCGGAGAGATCGATCGCTCGAACGACTGGAACACTCCGGCCTGATCGAGACGCGCCATGCGTGCCTGCACGGTGTTGCGAGACATGCGCAGCTTCTCGGCGAGCGCCACGACGGTGGCGCGCGGGTCGGCGGCGAGCGCGGAGATGAGCTCGAGGTCGACGTGATCCAGGGAAGCCATGATGCGAGACGCTACCACTCGATCGGCCCGAAAATCTCCAATATGCTCAACTGTTACCTGATCGATTGTGCGTCATGACGAAATGTGTCGCTCGCGCTGACCAGGACGGGAGTGTCAGGAGCCGTTGTAGCCGAGGACGCGCAGCTCGGATCCTGAGATCTCGAGAATCTGCTGGGATCCGTTCCCGATGCGCTCTCCGGAGCGGGGGAGTCGTCCGTCGGAGGCGTGCCGCAGCACACGTCCGATGACCCCGCCGTGCGCGACGGCGATGGCGGGATCATCGCCCGACTCATCGGCGATGCCGCGCAGCGTCGCAAGAGCGCGTGCGAGGACCTCCTCGTTGGTCTCGGCGTCCGGCACATCATCTCCGCCCGGGAAGCGCTCCCAGTACTCCGTCGCGAACATGCCCTCGGCCACGCCGTAGCGGCGCTCGCGGAGGCCGTCTCGCATCGTGGGCTCGCCGAGACCGATCGTTCGGCCGATGATCTCAGCGGTCTCCTTGGCGCGCAGCAGCGGGCTCGAGAAGAGCCGGGCGTATTCGCCGCCGCGCAATGCCTCGGCCGCGGCGTGGGCCTGGACCCGCCCCGTGTCGTTCAGCGGGATGTCGCTGTGGCCCTGCACCCGCCCCTCGCGGTTCCATTCCGTCTCACCATGGCGTACGAGAGCGATGATCGTCACGCCTCCGACCCTATCGGGGACGCAGGCGCGGTCGCGCGCTCAGATGCGGGCGGGGAGAGCATCGGCGAACCGTGCGAGGACCTCGCTCGTGCCGCCGTTGATCTTCACCGTCGCCCGCGCATCGGCCTTCGTCGCACCGCGATTGACGACGACGACAGGAAGGCGGCGACGACGGGCACGCTCGACGAGGCGGATCCCGCTGTTGACGACGAGAGACGAGCCGGCGACGAGCAGTGCGTCGCTTGCCCGGACGAGCTGCTCGGCTTCGCGGAACTTCTCGGCTGGGATGAACTCGCCGAAGAAGACGACATCGGGTTTGAGCATTCCGCCGCAGACAGTGCAGTTGGGAATCTCGAAGTCGAGGTCGGCGTCGGGCGCGACGTCGCCGTCGGGGCCGAGGGGGACGTTGTCGGGGACGGAGATCCACGGATTCTCGCGTTCGATGCGCTCGCCGATGTCGCGCCGATCGAAGACCTGGAAGCAGACGGTGCAGAACACGCGGCGCATCGTTCCGTGCAGTTCGACGACGCGCGAGGATCCTGCACGCAGGTGCAGTCCGTCGACGTTCTGCGTGGCGATGCCCGACACGACGCCGGCACGCTCAAGTGAGGCGAGCGCCTCGTGCCCGCGGTTCGGTGTCGCCGCCGTGAATGCGCGCCAGCCGAGGTGCGAGCCGATCCAGTAGCGGCGACGCGCCTCTTCGTCCGCGAGGAAGGTCTGCGCCGTCATCGGGGTGCGCTTCGGAGCACCCTCTCCGCGGTAGTCGGGGATCCCCGAATCGGTCGACACGCCCGCACCCGTCACCACGGCGATCTGCCGTCCGGCGAGCTCGTCGAGCGCGCGATCAACCTCGGCGGAGACGTCGGGATCTGAGACGGAGCGGGAGATCGACACAGCCTTGATTCTAGGGGCGCGAGCGTCCACAGCGTCTGCTGGGAGGATGGCGGGATGCAACTCGAGCGGATCCACGACCCGGACGACCCGAGGCTCGCCGACTATCGCGACCTCACCGACGTCGCGCTGCGTCGCGTGCTGGAGCCGGAGGGCGGGCTGTATATGGCCGAGTCGGCGAAGGTTCTCGCCCGCGCGCTCCGCGCCGGCCATGAGCCGCGATCCGTGCTCACCGCCGAGAAATGGCTCGATGATGTCGACGAGTGCCTCGGCGAGCGGGACACCCCCGTCTACGTGGTGCCCGATGCCGTCGCGGAGCGCGTCACGGGCTACACCGTCCACCGCGGCATGCTCGCGGCGATGCACCGCCCCGATCTCCCCGCTGTCGCCGATGTCCTGCGCGATGCCCGCACCGTCCTCGTGCTCGACGGGCTCGTCGATCACACCAACGTGGGGGCAGCGTTTCGCGGGGCGGCCGGGCTCGGAGCCGATGCGGTGCTCGTGACCCCGCGCTGCGCGGATCCGCTCTATCGGCGCAGTGTGCGCGTGTCGATGGGCACCGTGTTCCAGGTGCCGTGGACGCGACTTCCCGAATGGCGCGCGGCGTCCGGGCCGAGCGCGGCCGAGCTGCTGCGCGAATCGGGCTTCCACATCGCGGCGATGGCGCTCGCCGACGACGCCGTCGGTCTCGACCGGTTTGCGGCCGAGCGCCCCGAGCGCGTCGCGTTCGTGATGGGATCCGAGGGGCCCGGCCTCGACCGCCGTGCGCTCGCGGCCGCCGACACCACCGTGATGATCCCGATGGCCGGCGGCGTTGACTCGCTCAACGTCGCCTCCGCGAGCGCCGTCGCGCTGTGGGCGCTCGCGCACCCGCCCGCCTGATCAGGCGCCGCTGTCTCCGCCATAGGGCGCCGCGTCGGGGCGCTTCGGGAGCACATCGTCGCCCGAGGACTGATGGCGCAGTCGTCGCAGAACCCACGGGACGAGATGCGTGCGGGCCCAGACGAGGTCGTCGCGGCGCGCGCTGCGCCATGTGCGCGCCGGGAGCGGATCTGGGCGCATGGGCTGGAGCGCGTGGGAGACGTTCAGTGCACGCAGCACCATGCGGGCGACCTCGTGATGCCCGAGCGGATTGAGGTGCAGTCGGTCGTCGGCCCAGAAGCGCGGATCCTGCACCTCGCCGAGAGCCCACAGATCGGCCACGAGTGCGTCGTGGCGCTCGGCGATCGCTCGCACGTTCTCGTTGTAGATCGCGATCTTGCCGCGGAACGGCCGGAAGACGGGGTTCCACCCGACATCGAAGCCCGTGAACACGACGACAGCGGCGCCCTGCGACGACAGGCGCGCGACGCAGGACTCGAACTGCGCGGCAATGTCGTCCGGATCCGTTCCGGGGCGGATGACGTCGTTGCCTCCCGCGCAGATGGTGACGAGATCGGGAGCCAGATCGAGGGCGGCGTCGATCTGATCCTCGGCGATCTGACCGATGAGCTTGCCTCGAACCGCGAGATTCGCGTAGGCGAAGTCTTCCACTTGAAGAGACAGCACCTCGGCGACGCGATCGGCCCAGCCGCGGTGCCCTCCGGGCGCGTTGGGCTCCGGATCCCCGATGCCCTCCGTGAAGGAGTCACCGACCGTGACGAAGCGGCGCCACGGATGCGGCTCGTCGTTCGGTACATAGGGCGTGCGGGTGTCTTTCGAGGGCGTCATCGATCCTCCTGGCTGGGCTGTCCGTCTGTATCCCCGGGGCGTCTTGCGCGGCACCTGGGAAGTCGCGAAAGAAGCTTGTCATGGGTCGGGTCTATCGTGGATCACCGTGCTGAGTCCGTCCTATCCGCAGCGAGCGCCGAGAGGCACCGCAGGCCGGCTGCGCGCCTGGCAGCAGGAGGCTCTCGACCGGTTCTTCGAGGCAGATAAGCGCGACTTCCTCGTCGCGGCGACCCCTGGTGCCGGCAAGACGACCTTCGCCCTGACCGTCGCGCGTGAACTGCGCCAGCGCGGTGAGATCGACCGCATCGTGGTCGTGTGCCCGACCGAGCACCTCAAGACTCAGTGGGCCGACGCGGCGGCGCGCACGAGCATCCGTCTCGACCCCGAGTTCAGCAATCAGGCGCCGTATCTCGCTCGTCACTATCACGGGGCCGTCGTCACGTACGCGCAGGTCGCGGTGAAATCGTCAGTGCACCGCGACCTCGTGAAGGGGGCGCGCACGCTCGTCATCCTCGACGAGGTGCACCACGGCGGTGATGCGCTCAGCTGGGGCGATGCAATCCGTGAGGCATACCAGCCCGCCGTACGACGCCTCCTGCTCAGCGGAACCCCGTTCCGCAGCGACGAGGCGCCCATCCCGTTCGTCGAGTACGCGCCCGACGAACAGGGCCTGCGGACGTCGGTCACCGACTACAACTACGGATACGGGCGCGCGCTCGCCGACGGCGTCGTCCGACCCGTTCTCTTCCACGTGTACTCGGGCCAGATGAAGTGGCGCACGAAGATGGGCGACGAGCTCGAAGCGCATCTCGGGCAAGACAACACGAAGGACGTCACGAGCCAGGCGTGGCGCACGGCCCTCGATCCCGAGGGGCAGTGGATGCCCGCCGTGCTGAAGAGCGCCGACCAGCGCCTCACCGAGATCCGTCACCACGTGCCCGACGCCGGCGGCCTCGTTATCGCGACCGATCAGACGAACGCGCGCGCCTATGCCGAGCTGCTGAGGCAGATCACCGGTCAGCGCGCGACCGTCGTCCTCAGCGACGAGGCCGAGGCATCGGGGCGCATCGAGCAGTTCTCCCAGAACACCTCGCGGTGGATGGTCGCCGTGCGCATGGTGTCGGAGGGCGTCGACGTGCCGCGTCTCGCTGTCGGTGTCTACGCGACGAGCTCGTCGACGCCGCTGTTCTTCGCGCAGGCGATCGGACGCTTCGTGCGCGCTCGCCGCAAGGGCGAGGCGGCGAGCGTGTTCCTCCCGCAGGTGCCCGTGCTGATGGGGCTCGCTCACGAACTCGAGAAGCAGCGCGACCACGTGCTCGATCGTGGCGAGAAAGATGCCGACGGGCTCGACGACTCCCTCCTCGACGCCGCCGAGCGCGAGGAAAAGGCGAGTGACGAGCTCATGGAGGAGGAGTTCTCCTTCCAGTCGCTCGAATCGACCGCTCACTTCGACTCCGTCGTCTTCGAAGGTCAGCAGTTCGGCCAGCTCGCCGTGCCCGGCACGGAGGAAGAGCTCGAGTTCATCGGCCTGCCCGGGCTCCTCGAGCCCGAGCACGTGCATGATCTGCTCATGCAGAGGCAGACTCGGCAGACCAAGCATCGTGAGGCGCGCGAGACGCGCGAGCAAGCGTCTGCGTCTGCCGCCGAGCCCGAGTTGCCGGCGCCCCTCCACCGCACGCTGAAGGAGCAGCGCCAGCTGCTGAACAGCCTCGTCGGCGTGTACGCGAAGCAGACGGGCGACGCGCACGGCCAGGTGCACGCCTGGCTCCGGCGCACGTGTGGCGGCCCCGCCGTCGCCCAGGCGACCGTCGCACAGCTGCAGTCGCGCATCGACCTGCTGCGCAAGCGCGTGCACCGGTAGGGAGAGCCCTTCGGGAATCCGGTGCTGCCTGCGGATGCCCTTCGGGGATCCCGGTGCCGTGCGGATGCCCTTCGGGGATCCCGGTGCCGTGCGGATGCCCTTCGGGGATCCCGGTGCCGTGCGGATGCCCTTCGGGGATCCCGGTGCCGTGCGGATGCCCTTCGGGGATCCCGGTGATGTCTGTGGATGCCCTTCGGGGATCCGAAATGCTCCCAGTGCCGCTCAGGCGTCGTCGCTAGCCTTCCGGAGACCTCGCGCCGGGACGTGCGGGGCATGACGACTCACACGAGGAGCCCCACGTGTCCGCGCCTTCCCCCGATCTCGATCCTGCCCAGGCCTCGTCGGCCGAGCGACGCCGATGGGCCCGGTACCTCGCGAGCGAGCGCGCCGAGGCCGCGGTCTACCGACGTCTCGCTCGTCGCCGCGTCGGGGATGAACGCGACATCCTTGAGAAGCTCGAAGCCGCCGAGCGGCGTCACGAGGAGCATTGGCTGACGCTTCTCGGCGGTGAGCCCGAGCGACTGCCCAAGGCCGGTCTCGGCACACGAGTGACCGCATGGCTTGCTTCGCACTTCGGCTCGATCTTCATCCTCGCCCTTGCACAGCTCGCCGAAGCGCGTTCTCCGTACGACACGGATCCCTATGCCACGCCGGCGATGCGCGCCGATGAGAAGATCCACCACGAGGTTGTGCGGGGGCTTGCCGCGCGCGGCCGTCGGCGTCTCTCGGGCACCTTCCGTGCGGCCGTTTTCGGCGCGAACGATGGTCTCGTGAGCAATCTCGCCCTCGTCATGGGCATCGGTGCGACGGGGGCGTCCGGATCGTTTGTGCTGTTCAGCGGCATCGCGGGCCTGTTGGCGGGGGCCCTCTCGATGGGTGCGGGAGAGTTCGTATCGGTGCGGTCGCAGCGCGAGATGCTCGACGCGACCGAGCCGAGCGGGTACGCCGACGCGAATCTGCCGGATCTCGACCTCGACGCGAACGAACTCGCGCTCGTATATCGCACGCGCGGTCTGGGGGAGGAGGCGGCGCTCGCGAAGGCGCGCACCGTCCTGGCGGGGGTGCATGACGGGCGTTCGCCGGAGCACACCGGCAGCATCGACACGCACGAGGTCGTCGGCGGCGCCTGGCGCGTGTCGATCTCGAGCTTCCTCTTCTTCGCCTCGGGCGCCATCATCCCCGTCCTCCCGTGGATCCTGGGGCTCTCGGGGATACTGGCGGTCGTCGTGGCTCTCGTCCTCGTGGGGATCGCGCTTCTCGTGACCGGCGCAGCGGTCGGTCTGCTGTCGGGGGCGCGTCCGCTCCCGCGCGCTCTGCGCCAGCTCGGGATCGGCTTCGGCGCCGCCGCCATCACCTACGTACTGGGCCTGCTGTTCGGCGTGTCGATGGGGTGACGCGCCCGGGATCCGTCGCTGATTCGCGGGGGCGGCGGGGCGGTGGTAATGTTTTCTCTTGGTTCGGAAAACGAGCGGAAGAGCTTCGGAAGATGAGCCAACACCCAATGCGCGGGTGGCGGAATAGGTAGACGCGCTAGCTTGAGGTGCTAGTGCCCGTATTAGGGCGTGGGGGTTCAAGTCCCCCCTCGCGCACAGAGAGACGAAGGGCCCGGCCGAATGGCCGGGCCCTTTGTCGTGTCCGCCGCGTTCGGCCGGTCGAATCTTGAAAACATCCGGTCTCCCGGGGTCCGAGCTTCAACTCCGGGCGTACCAGGTCACGCTCGTTCCGTTCGCGAACTCGTGACTCTGTGTTGGGGTGAACCGATCGGGATCGAAGCTGCTGGAGAAGAGGCGGATCCCGTCGCCGACGACGACCGGATAGCGTTTCACGACGATCTCGTCGATCTCGGGGAGAAGTGCGCCGGCGAGGGCGCCTCCGCCGCACAGCCAGATGTTCTTGTCGGACGGTAGGCGTTTCAGACGCTGCACCGACTCCGTGGCATCCCCGCGCTCGATGCGCACGGTCGGGTCGTCCAACCGAAGCGTGCGCGAGAAGACGTGCTGGTGCAGATGGGCGTACGGGCTGGTCGTGGGCACGCTCAGCGCGGGCTCGAACGTGCGACGGCCCATGACGACGGAGTCGAACTCGCGGTTCTGTCTGTCGTCGATGTCGAGCTGACGGCGGACGTGGGTGGGAAGCGTCTCCGGGTAGCGCTCGATGAGCCAGGTGACGAGTTCGTCGGAGATCGGAAAGAACTCGGTTTCATCCTGCGGGCCAGCGATGCAGCCGTCGAGGGTGGCGCCGATGAAGTAGACGAGTCTGCGCATGGGACTACCTTCCTGGTTGCGGTGTGCGAGCTTCTGTGAGTGACAACGGCGGGCGGATGCGCTCAGTCTTCCGGGAGGGGAGCGGATCGGCGACGGACGTGCGACTCTCCGCCGACGAGATCCAAGAGGCGGGCGAGGGTGGTGGTGGCGACCTCGGCGTGCTCTTCGCCGACGCGTCCGATGAGTTCGACGTTCAGTGACTCGCGCACGCGGCGGCTGTCCGCGACGAGCTCGGTACCGCGGGTGGTCAGGCGGACGCGCCGGGCTCGGCTGTCGGTGTCGTCGGGGTGGCGGGTGACATAGCCGAGCTGCTCGAGCTCGCGGATCTGCGTCGAAGCGCGCTGCTGTGTGACCTGCATGCGTCGGGCCAGCTCGGAGATCGTCGGCTCGCGGTCGATCAGGTGCTGGATCACGTAACCGTGGGAGATGCGGACGTCCGGATGCCCGCGTGACCTCAGGGAGGCCAGCAGGTACCGATTCGCCGCCGATCCGGTGAGCCAGGCAAGGGTGGCGAGGTCGATCTCCGTGGGGTTCACGGATCCCATGAGATCAGTTCTCCTCGAATTGTACAACCGCTATTGAACAACTATAGTTGTGTATGTAGGGTGCCGAGCATGACGAACAGAAGTGCTCTCGCCGCGGTGCGCGATCTTCACCGCATTCTCGAGTCCGGCCGCGTCGGAGAGGGGCTCCGCGATCTCTTCCACTCAGACGCGGAGGTTATCGAGCATCCGCACGCGCTGAAACCGAATGGGCATCGCTCGGGCCTGGATCAGCTGATCGCCGCCTCCGTGACCGGCGCAGGGATGCTGCGCTCGCAGAGCTACGAGGAGCTGTCCGCCATCGCCGACGAGGAGCATGTGTCAGTCCGGGTGCGTTGGAGCGGCGTCGTCGCCGCCGAGGTGGGGCCGTTCGCGGCGGGTCAGGAGCTGATCGCCCACGTGGCGCAGTTCGCGACGGTCGTCGGGGGGAGGATCCTGCGACTGGAGACATACGACTGCTACGAGCCGTTCTGACGTCGCCGGACGCAGGGCCCGAGAAGCGGAGTGGGTCGCGCCCTCTGCGAGGTCGTGCCTACGAACCTCGGAAGATGAGTCAACACCCAATGCGCGGGTGGCGGAATAGGTAGACGCGCTAGCTTGAGGTGCTCGTGCCCGTATTAGGGCGTGGGGGTTTAAGTCCCCTCCCGCACAGGGTAAGAAAGACCCCTGACCTGGGATTGTACATCTCAGGTCAGGAGTATTTCGCGTGAGGCGCTCTGGAGGCAGCTCGAAGCTTTGCCGAGGTGGGCGACGCAGCGGCTGGCCAGCGCATCGGGTGAGCACCTTTCGGGCGACGGTGCCCAGGTCGACCACGCGAGCGTTCTCGGGCTGGCCGTTGATATCGTTCCGTTCCAGGGTGCTGCTTTCGCCGTGTCTCATGTCCGTGTGGGCGATGAATAGCAACAGCCACAACTGCTTGTCTTCCAGCTCGCATCTCCGCGAACCTATGGTTGCGGTGAGAATCAGGCACCTGCCGTTTGCGTGGTTCAGTGCGAGTGGGGACGCGGTCGGAGACCTCCCTACCTTCCACCAGATTCGCGCACAGATTGGTTGGTGTTTTCCGGATGGTTTTCATGAACTCGGACTGGTGATCGGGGCAATACCAAGTGTGAGCACAGACAGTGAGATCATCGTGCGGTCGTTGACGCGTGCGTCTGCGTTCACGGAGATCTTCGATCGGCACGCGACGGTCATCGGCAGGTATGTGGCTCGTCGGCTAGGCCCGCACGATGCCGAGGATGTCGTGAGTGAGACGTTCCTGGTTGCGTTTCAGAAGCGTTCATCTTTTGATCAGGCTCGTGATTCCGCGCGACCGTGGTTGCTGGGGATCGCGACGCGTCTCATGAAGAAGCGGCAGGCAGTGGAAGCGCGTCACTGGGAAGCAGTTCAGCTGGGCGCGGCGGCTGCGCGTACGGACGTCGATATCACGATCGAGCGGGCAGCGGAGCGGGCAGATGCCGCCCAGGCGGTGCGTGAACTGTGGCCGACGGTGGCGAAGCTCTCCTCTGGAGACAGGGAGACTCTGATGCTCTATGCGCTCGCTGATCTCTCTTATGAAGAGATCGCGGCGGCATTGTCTATCCCAGTGGGGACAGTACGGTCACGGCTGAACCGCGTACGGAGGCGACTCGATGCGGCTTGGAAAGCCTCGACTCGCCGAGACGAGTACCTGGAGCGGGAAGGGCAGGATGATGGACACTATCGAGCGCGTACGTGACTTCGGTCGGGGATCTGAGTCCGTTTCGGAAGCTCAACTGGGTTCTGCGCGGCAACGACTCCTCAGCGAGATTGCTACTGAGGAGCGACGGACACGCATGTCCCGGCGGTGGGCGATACCTTCTCTGGTCGCGGGTGTGGCGGCGATCGTGATCGTCGTAGGTGCGGTCGTGTTGGTACCCCTACGGCCCGGATCTGCTGCTGCCGAGGTCCTGCACGACGCGGCATCACTGAGCGCGGAGGCTGTGGACATCGATGTCCCCGAGGGAGAATTCCTCGAGGTGCAAACGACGAGCACACTCCTGTCCCTGTGGGACGTGGATATGCCCGCGCAGTGGGCTCGTTTCAACAATGGTGATCCGCGGGCGGCCGAAGCAGGGCTCAGTGTCCAATCGACGCGGACCTTGTATGTTCCGTCGAACAGAGATGACACGTGGGTTCTTGTCGATTCTGCTCCGCAGGTCGTTGCGGAGTATGGTGCGCGCGCCGACGACGCTCGATCGGATTGGGACAAGCTGAACGCTGCGACAAGGCCAAAGAGCACTGTCTATCCAGGGGGAGTCAGCACAACTCCCGACGGCGGAGCGCGGTCGTACTTCGACGGTCGCGACGTCTACGGCGAGATGCCGCGCGATCCTGATGCTTTGCTTGATTGGTGGCGTGAGCGCTCCGGTCTTTCCGGTGGTGAGGCCGACCGGTGGGCGGTGAGCGGGATCGCTCAGGGCTTGAGTGTGAATCTCATGCCTGCGGATCTGCGCGCGGCGATGTTCGAAGCGCTCGCTCTGTTGGACAACGCCGATGTCATCGACACCAATGGTGCGCAGACGACGCTCGCGTTCGCCTGGGACTTAGGCGCACGGAGTATCGAGACACGGTTGACCATTGACGCTGAACGCGGGCTCCTCGTAGGGACGAAGGAACTTGAGCACCTTGATCGGGAGCTCTTCCCCTCACCTGTGGTGCTGCAGGAATCGGTGGTGTCGACCAGTATCGTCGACGCCACCGACTCGCCGTAGTTAGCAGTAGACGTTCGTGGTGCTCCCGTAGACGTTCGCCGATGACCCTGCCCCAGCTGTGGCGAGGACGGTTGTGCCGTTGCGTGCTTTCAGAGTTCCACTCGATCGAGCGTTCGCGATGGAACGGACGCTCCCGCTCAAGGCAGAAGTGGAGTGTGACCCGCACGAGCCCCAGCTCAGATACGTACCGGACGCACCATACCCGTTGAATGCGCAGACCCGCCCAGAGGCGCATTTGCCGACTGCGGCACGGGAGACGGTAGACGGCACCGTGAGAGTCATATCCAGCTTGGGCCACACAGCGTTCCAGTAGTCGACTGAAACGCCGCCTGGCTCAACTTTGAGCGCATAGGCGACCTCGGGCGCAACTTCGCCTGTATCTGCCGATGCGGCGCTGGCTTCTCCTCCCAGCAGAGAGACGAAGACAAGCGTCATCGCACCGAGTGTTCTGAACTTCATTCTGAGACCTCCCAAAGGTTATAGGCGACGACGTCTCCCGCCTTCAGCGGCGGTTCGTCCGTCGTGCGCACCGTTTCGATTCCAACGATTCGTCCAGTCTCCATAGAGACGAGCAGAACCCGCGCCGTTCCCGGAAAGCTGGCGGGCTCGGCGCGAAGACCCACCACCTGCCTCCTGAGGCGATCAGTTGTCGCCCCGAGCAGTTCGAGGTCACCAGCGTCAAGGAGCAGCTGGAGCAGGCCGGCATGCTGGTGATTCGTGAGCGTCCACAGCCCCATCGCAGAATCGATCGACTCGATCACATCGCCCGCTCCGGGCTCAACGATCGGCATGCCGAGCGATACCAAAAGCTCGTGCATATCCGGAACACTCTGGCCCGGTAGCGACGCGGATGGGACAGCGAATTCTCCTGTCTCGAACGTGACCTTGGAGAGCAGAGTGCCGGGAGCAGGAGCCATGTCGTCGGAGAGGGTCTGGATCCTGGGGTCAGCCCAGTACGCCTCTGCGGCTGTGGTTGTCTGTGCCCCCGAGAGATCCTTGTTCCACTTCAAGTCGATGATCTCTGGCTTGATGACCACAGGTGCGCGAGCTGTGTCCTCGTCCATGTCGATGTGAACGAACCAGCCAAGGTGGCGCGAGCCTCGTTCCGGTTGCTGCGGACCTGATGATTGCTCAAGGCTCATGATTGCTTCGCCGATGATGTCGCCCACCCCCTGTTCGTCGGATGTGAACTCCAGAGCGGGCGGTGTCAGCGCTTGAGCCGTGCCGCCGTCGATACGGAGCACTGCAACTACGACGATCATGATCGCCACAAAAGCTGTTGCCGTGGTCGCGAGGATGTTGCGCGATGAGCGCGGGCCACGACGTCGCATACGATCTTCTGAGAGCAGGGCTTTCAGATGACGTTCGGCACGGTCAGGCAATGGTCGACGGCGGTCGCTTTCGGGCGACCGAAGATCCCGCAGGCGAGCATCAAGATCATCCATTCCTGTTCGCCTTCTTTGCCGCGTGGGCTGGCGGAGAGATCTGGGGGCGTAGCTTCCTCCGGATTCGTGAGATACGCATCTTTACCGTGGCGACCGTCGTGCCGAGAACGTCGGCGGCCTCTTTGGCACCTAGGTCGTACCAATAGATCATCGCGACCAGCTCTCGCTCGGCCAACGGGAGGCATTGGACGGCTGCTACGAGCTCGACATTCCGTTCCTCGGGGAACACGAGCGCGTTGGCCTGATAGTCGCTGACCAGCCGGAGTTGCAGCCGTCGGTTTCTATCCCGCCGCTGATACTCGTTCCCGACGACGTTGCGTGCGCATCGGTAGAGCCAGGACAGTCCGATCTGCTCACCTTGCCGAACCCGTTTCCAGGCCAGTTCAAACACGGCCATCGCGAGATCTTCGGCCTCGTGCATGTCGGACACTCGTCCTCGGATCACCGCCGCTACGAGACTGAAGTACTGGCGGTAGAGCGCACTGAAGGCGTCCGCCTGTACCGCGTGCTCATACGTGTCGATGACGACACCCCTCTGCTGTGTGTAAATGCCCCTCTACGTCTGTTTGAGCCGCGCCGCGGAAGGTAACAGATCCGATGCGGGCGTGCACCGTGAACTGGACTCGGGCATCTGAGCAATACCGGGTATGAGCACACCTCGCAGAACCAGCGTCCGGGCATCAGCGGCGACGCGTGTTACCTTCGCGGCGCTCGCCAAACAGTCAAGGCAAGTGGCGACAATAGTGTCGTCCTCGACCGAAGGGGCATGTCATGACTGTGGCGAAACGAAAGGTGAGGAGCGGAAGGCTTCTTCCCGCAGTGATTGGGCTGGTGGTGGCGTTGGCAGCACCGTTGGTCGCAGTGGTGCCTGCGAATGCCGCGGCAAGCGATTGCTCGAGCGGCTACACCTGCATCTGGCGGGATCACACGTACAGGACGAACGGCAGCGGGACCTCTCGCGTGCAGTTCCAGCAGTACATCCCGGACTACTCGACCTTGAACTACTCGGGCACGACGATCAATGCCGGGAACAACGCAGTCTCGGTGTACAACAACGGGAACACCGACCGCGTGCGCATCTACGACAGGGCGAACAAGGGCGGAAGCTACTTCCAGCTGGCAATCAAGACCGGCGACGGCAACATCAGCAACAGTGCCGGCTACATTCAGGGCATTTCCTGGCGTCCGAACTCCGGCTATTTCTCGACATTTTGGTGAGTCGACGCCGGCCCCAGGCGGCAGTTGCGTCATCCCGCGGCGGGCTATTCGTCCGCCGCGGGATGACCGCGGTGCTGGCGGCGTCCTGCATGGTCACTCTGGCGGGGTGTGTGCAGGCAGACACGGGCGAAAACTCAAACACCGATGTCAGCGCCTACTTGCCCGAGCAGAACCTCACGCTCTGGACGATGCCACTTGACCAGTACATGGTGACCAAGGCGCAGAGCCAGCGAGAGAGCTATGCGACTGCACTCCTCACCCAGGAGTGCCTTGACGAGCAGGGTTTCGTGAACCAGGTGCCGTCGATGTCGTTTGTCGACGATCCTGACGACCTCGGGATCCGCGATGTCTTTACACCGGAGATCGTGTCGGAGTTCGGGTATCACTCTCCGGGTGTAATGCGAGAGGAGAACGCGGACTGGCAGGCGTATGCGAGTCGTCCGATGTCCGACGGGGAGGCGGTTGCTGTGGACGGCTGCGTCCGGGACGTGCTCGATGCCGGGCTCGTGAGGTATGAGAACCAGGTACTCAACTTCGCGACCGGTCTTGCACAATCCGCGTTCTCCGGCTCGCTACAAGCCCCGGAGGTCAAAGAAACGGCTACCGCGTGGAGGGAATGCATGGCGCCGAGGGGCGTCGAGGATCTCCCTGAGGACCCCTCCGGCATGCCGTCCGAATCGCTGTCGTCTCGGTTCGGCCTCGCAGCAACACCCGATGCCGGTCAGACCCTCACAGTGACGCAGGAGGAGATCGACCTTGCGAGCTTTGACGCGAAATGCCGGCAGTCTTCTGGATACGAGCAAGCACGGTACCGCGCGGAGTGGTCACGTCAGGTGACATTGCTGGCGGAGAACCTCACCGCGCTAGAAGATGCGAAGTCTCAGATCGCCGACATCGACCGCTCCCTCAGCGAAGTGATCGCCTCTCATGCCCCGGCCGCTTAGCACAGGCCAGGAACGAACCACCACATCACCCCGGAGGCGAGGACGCGGCATCGTCATCGCCGCAGTTGTTGCGGTGGCAGCGCTCGCGTTGCTCGCCGCCGGATGGTTCGCCGCAGGGATGTTCCGTTCGCCCGAACAGATCGCTGCGGCCGCCTCGCCGCCGCCGCCCTCCGAAGTGACCGCCACCGTGGATCGGGGGGATCTTCGTGACGAGATCAACCTACAGAGCACTGTGAGACGAGAGCGGACAGAAGACGTCATCATCCCCTCCGCTGAGGACACGCCGGTCGTCACAGCCAACCCGATCGATATCGGCGGCGAGGTGTTACCGGGCGCGCTGGTGCTCGAGGTGAACGGGTCACCTGTGTTCGCGCTTCCCGGCGAGTTCCCGTTCTATCGCGACATCACACTCGGAGCGACAGGAACTGATGTCAGGCAGCTACAGGAAGGCCTCCGGAAGGCCGGTCTTGATGTCACCGTCGATGGAATGCTCGGCCCATCGACACGTGCCGCTGTCGAACAGCTATACCGCAACGCAGGCTATACGGCTCGGTCTGCTGAGGTCGAGGTACAACCGCAGCCGAATCAGGGAGAGGAAGCTGGCGACAAACCCGACGGCGGAGACGCTGTCGACGATGCCGTGAGGCAGAGGGAGGCACCTCGCGAGATCGTCGTCGTTGACGCATCGTCCTTTGTGACGATCCGTACCACGCCATCGTTTCTCACGACAAGGCCAGCGGTTGGCACGACCGGCGAAGACGCCACGAAGATCACCGTCACGAACGGCCCGCTGCTGGCATTCGCGTCCGTCACCTCGAGTACTGCCGCGATCCTCACTCTGGAGATGCTTGGAACGGCGACGCTACCCGATGGGACGGAGATCGCTCTTTCCGTGAGCGCGCTCGGTTCCCCGGATGAAGATGGGATGGTCACCGCGACGCTGACTCCCAACGACCAGGCTCTGCCCGATGACCTCCTCAACGCCGAGTTCACCATCTCGCTCACTCGGCAACTCGCCGCCGAAGACGCGCTTATTGTGCCCACCCGCGCCGTTTCTCCACAGGGGACGGGGCAGCAGGTCGTTCTCCGGCGCAGTGACGACGGCACTTTCTCAGAAGTCCACGTCGAAGAGATTGCAGCGCTCGGCGGGCGAAGTGCGATCACCGTTCTCGACGACGGAGATCTCGCTGAGGGTGACGAGGTCATGGTCGAATGATGCGCGAAGTGAAACTGTCGCGGGTCTCACGCGTCTACGGAACTTCGCCCACCGTGATCGCTCTCGATGGCATAGAACTCACCATCGGCCAAGGGGAGTTCGTCGCGATCCAGGGCGAGTCAGGCGGCGGCAAATCAACGCTGCTCAACATCCTCGGTCTCCTCGACACGCCCACAGGCGGGGACTACTTCCTCGGTGGACAGGCCGTCAGTGACGTCTCGGCGGGGCAGCTCCCGCTGACTCGCTCGGACTCGTTCGCATATGTCTTCCAAGCGTTCCACATCCTTGAACAACGTCCAGCGGTAGAGAGCGTTGAGTTGTCGATGCTCTACCGAGGAATCTCCACACAGGTACGGAGAGACCGGGCACTCGACGCATTGACACAGGTCGGCATCGACCATCTCGCCTACACGGTCGGACGCAACCTCTCCGGTGGTCAGCGACAGCGAGTCGCCGTAGCGCGCGCACTCGCCTCCCGCGCCCCCGTGCTACTTGCTGACGAGCCCACAGGAAATCTCGATAGCCGGAACACACAGGCAGTGATGGAATGCCTCGAACGCGTACATCGCACCGGAGCGACCGTGGTCCTGGTCACCCACTCCCAAGAACTCGCTGCTCGCGCAGACAGACGCATTCAGGTTGCAGATGGGAAGATCGTCGCAGACTCCGGACAGTCGTCGCCAGTCGCGCCACCGCCACCTGCGCCTGACGGAGAAGCCGGGCGTGTGAGACTACGGCATGCGCTGGCCGACGTCTGGGCGAACGTCACAAGCCGTATCGGCCGCACGAGCGGTCTCGTCGCCGCAGTCGCTGTAGCGATTGCTCTGGCTGTCGCCACATCGGGTCTGGCCTTCTCTGCCCAAGCTCAAGTCTCCGACACCTTCAACGCCGCTGAGAGCACCGATGTTTTCATGCAATGGGACGAACTCACAGGCGACACCGGCACCGCCGAGAGCATCGTTCAACGGCTCGCAGCGCTGAACGGCGTCACGGCAGCGGGTGTCGTCTCACACCACGACGCACGCACCGTCAGTGCCTCTCCCGTGCGGCCGCCGCTTATGGCCCCTGTGCTCACGTACGAAGGGCAGCTCGAGGCCGCCCGTTTGGGTGTTGAATGGCCCGCTGCCCCCAGAAAGACACTCGGTGACGGCGAGGCTCTGGTCGGCCGCAACCTGGCGGATCAACTGCAACTCCCTACGCTCCCCACGACGCCCGTCATCGAAGTCGACGGTGCTCCGCTGTCCGTCGTCGGCATCATCGACACATCACCCAGGGCTCCGGAATGGCTGGGAGGTGTTGTCACCACCACCACCAGTGAAATCCGATTCGCTGACCGGACGATCTCCGTGACCGCGCTCGTCACCACCGCGACCGGGGCGGCGAACCAAGTGTCGCGCGAAGCACCGCTGGCCATCGACCCCTTCGCCCCCGACCGACTGGTCGTCAAACAACCCACTGACCCGAACTCGCTGCGAGCAACAATCGAAGGAAGCGTGCAGGCCTCCCTCATCGTCCTCACCGTCGTCGCGATGCTCGGCAGCATCGCCAGCGTCACTCTCGCTACCCTCGCCGCAGTTGCAGAGCGCCGAGGCGAGATCGGGCTTCGGCGAGCCCTAGGAGCCAGACGGCGAGACATCTGGTCGATGCTCACACTCGAAGCAACGGCCATCGGCGTCAGCGGCGGAATGATCGGTGTCCTCCTCGGCCTGGGCGCGATCCTCGCCGTGACTATCGCCAGACACTGGACACCAATCTTCGACGCACGCCTTGGCTTGGCGGCAATCTTCGCCGGTGCCCTTATCGGTATCGTCGGGGCTCTCGCCGGTGCCATGCGCGCGGTCCGTATCGCGCCAAGCGAGGCGCTCCGCCCCGGAAACTGACTCTTGGGGTGACACGGACCCGTCCCCGCGAGTGTCCCCGTCCCGCGCTATCCGACGTCATCGTGTCGATCCCAGGGGAGATCAGGTTCGCAATCTGCATGAGTTGGCAAGGGGGCATTGCTCGAATTGCGCCTCGGGGTTAGCGTGAGGCGGAGCCCGTATCTGGGCTGACGAAGCGCCCACAAGGCGTGCGCGAACAAGGAGGTTCCGCGATGTCGATAGCCGTGCCCCCACCCCAGACCGAGCTCGTCTCCGGGCTCGACGCACCGCTCAGCGTCCTGCACCCCGATGGGTCCCGCCAGGAGAGCGAGATCCTCGACGAGCACCTTGCCGACGTGGATGAGACGGCGCTCACCGATCTCTATGTCGATATGTCGATCGTCCGCCGAGTCGATCAGGAGGCCTTCGCGCTCACGCGCCAGGGCAAGCTCGTTCTCTGGCCGCCGCTGCTCGGTCAGGAAGCCGCCCAGGTCGGATCGGGGCGTGCCCTGCGTGAGACCGACTTCGTCTTCGGCTCCTACCGCGAGCACGCGCTCGCCGTGCTGCGCGGGGTCGGCTTCGCCGGATTCCTCGGTGTGTGGGAGGGGCTGACGTTCTCGGGGTGGGACCCGCACGCCCATCACCTCGCGACGCCCCAGATCATCATCGGCGCGCAGACCCTGCACGCGACCGGATACGCCATGGCGACTCGCATGGACGGCGCCGACGACGTGGCGGTTGCGTACCTGGGCGACGGTGCGACGAGCGAAGGCGACGTGAACGAGGCGATGGTCTTCGCGAGCACCTTCCGCGTGCCCGTCGTCTTCTTCTGCCAGAACAACCACTACGCCATCTCCGAGCCTGTGCGCGTGCAGTCCGACTTTCCGCTCGCACTGCGTCCGACCGGATTCGGCATCCCGGCGTTGCGGGTGGACGGCAATGATGTCCTCGCCGTTCACGCGGCGACCCGGATCGCACTCGCGCGAGCCCGTTCCGGCGGCGGCCCCACCTTCATCGAAGCCGTCACCTACCGCATGGGTCCGCACACCACGACCGACGATCCGACCCGCTATCGGCGCGACGAGGAGGTTGCCGACTGGCGCGAGAAGGATCCGATCCTCCGTCTCGAACGGCACCTCGAGAAGATCGGCGCACGCACCGACCGCATCCGAGAGGAGGCGCAGGTGCGTTGCGACGCGATGGCCCGTGAGCTGCGCGACGCGGTCATGACAGCTGAGGCTCCGGAATCCGCCACGATGTTCGATCACGTCTACACGCGTCAGACGGCGCGTCTCGAACGTCAACGCGCCGAGCATCTCGCCTTCGTCGACAGCATTGAGGAGGGCGCATGACGAGCAGCGGGATCGCCCTCGGCGCCGCCGTCGGACGGGCTCTCGGTGACGCGCTCGAGTCCGACGAGAAGGTCGTCCTCATGGGCGAGGACATCGGTCGGCTCGGCGGAGTGTTCCGGGTCACCGACGGGCTCCAGGCGCGCTTCGGCAAGAATCGCGTCATCGATGCGCCGCTCGCCGAGTCGGCCATCGTCGGCACGGCCGTCGGCATGGCCTATCGCGGATACCGTCCAGTCGTCGAGATCCAGTTCGACGGCTTCGTGTACCCCGCCTTCGATCAGATCGTCGCGCAGGTGGCGCGGCTGCATTACCGCACGCAGGGTCGCGTGCGCATGCCGCTCACGATCCGCGTTCCGTTCGGCGGCGACATCGGGTCCGTCGAGCACCATTCAGAGTCTCCCGAGTCGTACTTCGCGCACACTCCCGGTCTGCGCGTCGTGACCGCGTCGAGCCCGCAGGAGGCCTACTCGACGATGCGCGCCGCGATCGCGAGCGACGACCCGGTGATGTTCTTCGAGCCCAAGTCCCGGTACTGGGCGAAGGGCGACGTCGACACGGAGCTCACGCGCGACCTCGACACAGCGGCCGTGCTCCAGACCGGCCGCGACGTCACGGTCGCCGCGTACGGACCGGTCGTGAAGACGGTCCTGGATGCCGCCATCGCCGCGTCCGACGAGGGAATCGAACTCGAGGTGATCGACCTGCGCACAATCTCGCCGCTCGATGTCGACACCGTCGTCCGCAGCGTCTCGCGCACGGGACGACTCGTCGTCGCGCACGAGGCCGCGGCGGAGGCATCGGTCGCCAGCGAGCTCGTCACGAGCGTCGTGGAGAGGGCCTTCTCGTCGCTCCGTGCTGCGCCTGAACGGGTCACGGGGTACGACACCCCGTATCCGCCGTCGGCCATGGAGGGCGACTACCTGCCGAGCCTCGATCGGATCCTCGACGCCGTCGACCGGACTCTGGGGCGGCGCTCGTCGCGTACTGGCCTCGAGTACGCAGGAGATGCGCGATGACGACGTTTCACCTGCCCGATCTCGGCGAGGGCCTGGACGAGAGCGAGATCGTCGAATGGAAGGTGTCGGAGGGCGACTCCGTGGCGCTCAACGATGTCATCGCCGATGTCGAGACCGCGAAGGCCGTCGTCGAGCTGACGAGCCCCTACGCGGGTGTCATTCGTCGCCTCCACGCGGCCGAAGGCGAGACGGTCGAGGTCGGCGCACCGCTCGTCGAGTACGACGTCGAGGGCGCCGAGGACCAGGCGCCGGATTCGGATCCGGCGCCGAGCTCCGCGGTCGCGGCGCACGCCGAGCCGGGCGGCGAGGCTGCGGCCGCTGCGACCGCCGACTCCGCCGGCGCGGCGCCGGACGGTGCCGACGGCGACGATCCCGCCGCCGCGACGGACACGGACGGGCGGGTCAGCGTGCTCGTCGGATCCGTCAAGGCCGATCGGGGAGCGCGTCCGACCCGCCGCCCGCGCACCTTCGCGCAGGAGCCCTTCGTCCGTGACAGCGGGACGTCCGGCGCCCCCACGGCTCCCTCCACCTCGCGCCGGGAGCGCGTGTCGGGGCTGCGTCGTCGCACGGCGGAGGCCATGGTCTCGTCGGCCTTCACCGCCCCGCACGCGGCCTGCTTCCTGCAGATCGACGTCACCGATTCGGTGCGACTCGCACGCGATCTTGCCCCGTCGGCCCCGGAGGGCGCAGCTCCGTCGTTCCTCGGGCTCGCGTCGCGGGCGATCGTCCTCGCTGCCGGGCGCGTGCCGGGGGCGAACGCGACCTTCCACGCTGACGAAGAGGAGATCGAGTTCCACGCGCGCGTCAACCTCGGCATCGCGGTCGCAACCGATCGCGGACTGGTGGTCGCGAGCGTCGACGACGCCGATCGCCTCGACGCGTCCGAGATCACGCGCGGGATCGCCGAGCGAGCCGCGGCCGCGCGCGACGGGAGCATCACGCCCGAGGCGCTCACGAGCTCGACGATCACCGTCTCCAATGTCGGCGTCTTCGGCGTCGACGGCGGAATCCCGATCCTCAACCCCGGGCAGTCGGCCATCGTCGCGATCGGTGCCATCCGGCGGACCCCATGGGAGCACGAGGGGGAGATCGCGTTGCGCGATGTCTGCACGATCACGGTCTCGTTCGACCACCGCGTCATGGACGGCGCCGAGGCGAGCGCCTTCCTCCGCGACATCGGCGACATGCTCACCCGCCCGGGTCTCGCCCTGGCGCGCGTCTGACGAGGACTGAGGAGGCGAGATGACGGAACGGCTCACGACCGCGGTCGATGCGCGCGGGGAGATCGGGGCGCGGCGGCAGGAGGCGATGCGCGCGCTCGTCGATGATCTCCGCGCGCGCCTCGCCGCCACAGCGAAAGGCGGTTCTTCGCAGGCCCGGGAACGCCACGCCGCCCGCGGCAAGCTGCTGCCCCGGGAACGCGTCGACCGGCTGCTCGACGTCGGCAGCCCCTTCCTCGAGATCGCCCCGCTCGCAGCGAACGGCTGCTACGACGACGAGGCCCCGGCGGCCGGCGTGATCGCGGGGATCGGCGCCATCTCGGGCCGCCTCTGCATGATCATCGCCAACGACGCGACGGTGAAGGGCGGCACCTACTTCCCGCTCACCGTCAAGAAGCACCTGCGCGCGCAGGAGATCGCGCGAGAGAACCGCCTGCCGTGCGTCTCGCTCGTCGACTCCGGGGGCGCGTATCTGCCGATGCAGGACGAGGTGTTCCCCGATCGCGATCACTTCGGTCGCATCTTCTACAACCAGGCGACGATGAGCGCGGCCGGCATCCCGCAGATCGCGTGCGTGATGGGATCCTCGACCGCGGGCGGCGCGTATGTTCCGGCCATGAGCGACGAGACCGTGATCGTCGCCGACCAGGGCACGATCTTCCTCGGCGGCCCGCCGCTCGTGAAGGCCGCGACGGGGGAGATCGTCTCCGCTGAGGAGCTCGGCGGCGGCGAGCTGCACGCGACCGTGTCGGGCGTCGCCGATCATCTCGCCGATGACGACGCGCACGCCCTGCGCATCGTCCGCGACATCGTCGCGACGCTGCCGCCGGATCCCGCTCCGCCGTGGTCGGTCGGAGAGCCGAGAGAGCCATCGGTCGATCCGGGCACGCTGTCGTCGGTCGTTCCGGTCGACCTGCAGACGCCGTATGACGTCCGCGAGGTCATCGCCCGCGTCGTCGACGACAGTGCCTTCCATGAGTTCAAGGCCGGCTTCGGAACGACGCTCGTCACAGGCTTCGCGTCGATCTTCGGCCATCCCGTCGGCATCGTCGCCAATCAGGGGGTCTTGTTCAGCGAGAGCGCCCAGAAGGGCGCGCACTTCATCGAGCTGTGCGATCAACGCGGGATCCCGCTCGTGTTCCTTCAGAACATCACGGGCTTCATGGTCGGCAGCGAGTACGAGCGCGGCGGGATCGCGAAGCACGGGGCGAAGATGGTCACCGCCGTCTCCTGCGCACGCGTCCCGAAGCTGACGGTCGTGATCGGCGGATCCTTCGGCGCCGGCACCTATTCGATGTGCGGCCGCGCATACGACCCGCGCTTCCTCTGGTTGTGGCCGAACGCCCGCGTATCGGTCATGGGCGGCCCGCAGGCCGCGAGCGTGCTCGCGACGGTGAAACGCGAGCGGATCGAGGCGGCCGGAGGATCCTGGAGCCCCGACGAGCAGGCGGCCTTCGAAGAGCCCATCCGCGCCCAGTACGAGAGGCAGGGGTCACCGTACTACTCGACCGCCCGGCTCTGGGATGACGGCGTCATCGACCCCGCCGACACGCGGCGCGTTCTCGGCCTCGCCCTCGACGTGGTGGGCCGGGCGCCCCTGCCCGATGTGCGCTACGGCGTCTTCCGGATGTGATCGCCGTGTTCGACAAGGTCCTCATCGCGAACCGCGGGGAGATCGCGGTGCGCATCATCCGCACCCTCGACCGCCTGGGTATCGCCTCGATCGCCGTCTTCTCGGACGCAGATGCCGACGCGATGCACGTGCGCGCCGCGACCGAAGCCGTGCGCATCGGGCCGGCCGACGCCCGACGCTCGTATCTCGACGTCGACGCGATCCTGCGGGCCGCGCGCGAGACGGGGGCGCAGGCCGTACATCCCGGGTACGGCTTCCTCTCGGAGAGCCCAAGCCTCGCGCGCGCCCTGGCCGACGCGGGGATCGCGTTCATCGGACCTCCCGTTGCGGCGCTCGAGACGATGGGCGACAAGATCCGCGCCCGCGCCGCCGTCGAAGAGCGCGGCGTGGCGACTGTCCCGGGCGTCTCCGAGCCGGGCCTCGACGACGCGGCGCTCGCCGCGGGTGCGGAGCGCGTGGGGTATCCCGTTCTCGTGAAGCCATCGCAGGGCGGCGGAGGGAAGGGCATGCATCGCGTCGACGATCCCGCCGATCTGCCGGCGGCGCTCGCGCAGGCGCGACGCGAGGCGGCGAGCGCCTTCGGCGACGACACCCTGTTCGTCGAGAGATTCGTCTCCGCCCCGCGCCACATCGAGGTGCAGGTGCTCGCGGATGCGTCGGGCGCGACGATCCATCTCGGCGAGCGCGAGTGCTCGCTGCAGAGACGGCATCAGAAGGTCGTCGAGGAGGCGCCGAGTGCCCTGCTGACGCCGGAGCAGCGGGAGTGGATCGGACGCGCCGCCTGCGAGACGGCACGTGCCGTCGGCTACGTCGGGGCCGGCACGGTCGAGTTCATCGTCTCGGGCGAGCGGCCCGACGAGCCGTTCTTCATGGAGATGAACACGCGCCTGCAGGTCGAGCACCCCGTGACCGAGCTCGTCACGGGAATCGACCTCGTCGAGCAGCAGCTGCGCGTTGCGGCGGGGGAGCGCCTCGCGCTCGCGCAGGACGGGATCCGGCACGTGGGTCACGCGATCGAGGCGCGCATCTATGCGGAGGATCCGTCGGCCGATTTCACCCCGACGGGCGGCGAGGTGCTGCTCGCCGAGTGGCCGGCGGGCGAGGGGATCCGCGTGGACGCGGGCGTCGAGACGGGCGATGTCGTGACGGCGCACTACGACCCGATGCTCGCCAAGGTGATCGCGCACGCGCCGACGCGCGCGGAGGCGCTCGCCCGCCTCGACGACGCGCTCTCCCGTACGCTCCTCCTCGGCGTGCGCACGAACACGGACTTCGTGCGCGCGTTGCTCGCGGAGCCGCGTGTGCGGGACGGAGATCTCGACACGGGGCTCATCGACCACGAAGCAGAGCGGCTCGTCCAGAGGGAAACGCCGGATGCGGTGTTCGCGCACGCCGGGCTCGCGGTGATCGAGCGAGCCGCGGGGGGCGAACGCGCATGGGCGGCTGATGGCTGGCGTGTGGGCGGCGCCCTCGGCGCCTCCGTGCGGCTGCGGGACGGTGATGGCGTCGCGACCGTGACACGTCACGGGATTCCTTCGCTCGGCGGCGACGCCGAGCAGCGCCGTGTTGATCTGCGCGTGGAGCGCGACGGCGGGGCGGTGCGCTTCCGCGCCCTGCCGCGGGTCCTCGTGCGGATCGGATCCGCGGGCGATGCGTGGGTCGCAGATCCGACGGGCACCTGGTGCATCGAACCCGTGCGCCCCGCGCGTCGGGAGCGCGCCGGGGCCGCGCCGACGCTCGACTCGCCCATGCCCGGATCCGTCGTCGCCGTGCACGTCGCGGACGGCGACGTGGTGGACGAAGGGGCGGCGATCGTGAGTGTCGAGGCGATGAAGATGGAGCACGTGCTGCGGGCGCCCGTCGCGGGTGTCGTGGGCGTGCAGGTGACGACGGGAGAGCAGGTCGCGCGCGGGCAGGAGCTCGCGACCGTGACGCCTCCGGACGCGCAGGACGAGGAGGGATCATGACGGATCCGCAGGGCGGCGAGCGCCGCATCACGCAACGCGGGCTGTGGTTCGACGAGTTCGAGATCGGCGTCGTCTACGAGCATCGCCCGGGGCGCACCGTCACCGAGGCCGACGACGTGCTGTTCACAACCATGACGATGAACACGCAGGCGCTGCACCTCGATGCACACTGGGCGGCGCAGACCGAGTTCGGCGAGCGCCTCGTGAACTCGATGTTCACGCTCGCGACGATCGTCGGCATGTCGACGGGACAGCTCACGAATGGCACGATCGTTGCGAATCTGGGCTTCTCCGAGGTGGCCTTCCCGGCGCCGCTGCGGCACGGAGACACGCTCTACGGTGAGACGCGCGTGCGCGACACCCGGCCCTCGGCGTCGCGCCCCGGCCAGGGGATCGTCACGCTCGAGCACACGGGCCGCGACCAGCGCGGCGAGGTCGTCGCGCGCGCCGTGCGCACCGTCCTCATGCAGGGGCGCCCGGACGGAACGAGCGCGCCGTGAGCTTCTCGATGGGCCCCGCGCTGCTGTTCTGCCCTGGCGATCGGCCGGATCGCTTCGCCAAGGCCGCCGAACGGGCTGATGCCGTCATCCTCGATCTCGAGGACGGCGTCGCGCCCGAGGACAAGGCCGCGGCGCGCGAGGCGGTCGCGGCATCGTCGCTGGATCCGAATCGCACGATCGTCCGCGTGAACGCCGCGGACAGCGCGCACCTCGCCGACGACCTCGCGGTCCTCGCACGCACTGCCTACCGCACCGTCATGCTGCCCAAGGCCACATCGCCCGCCGATGTCGACGCGCTCGGCGCGCGCGACGTGATCGCGCTCTGCGAGACGGCGGCGGGCGTCGTCCGCGCCGCCGACATCGCCGCGCACCCGCGCGTCGTCGCGCTCATGTGGGGTGCGGAGGACCTCGTCGCGTCGATGGGCGGTACGTCCAGCCGCCACGCCTCGGGCGCCTATCGCGACATCGCGGCGCACGCGCGCTCGCAGGTGCTCCTCGCCGCGGGCGCCGCCGGTCGGGGCGCGATCGACGCGATCCGCACCGACATCGCCGATGTCGACGGCTGCCGGACAGAGGCCGATGACGCGGCCGCGAGCGGCTTCGCCGCGAAGGCCGCCATCCATCCCTCGCACGTCGCCCCGATCCGCGACGCCTTCGCCCCGAGCGCCGAGCGCGTCGCATGGGCGGAGCGGATCCTCGAAGAAGGGGAGCGCCGCCCGGGCGCCTTCCGTTTCGAGGGCCGCATGGTCGACGAACCCGTGCTCATGCACGCGCGCAGCATCCTTGCGCGCGCCCACCGCGGGGCCACGAGCCCCCGTCCGTGAAGGAGAAGACGACGATGTCGCTCATCACCCCCGTCCAGACGCCCGTTCCCGGCACCGAGATGCTCGAGCCCGAACTGCAGGACCTCGCCCGCCGCGTGCGCGAGTTCGCCGACGACGTCGTCGCGCCCGCCGCCTACGAGTACGACACCGAGCGGCGGCTGCCGATCGAGATCATCCGGCAGATGGGGCGGATGGGTCTGTTCGGGCTGCCGCTGCCCGCCGAGTACGACGGCCAGGGCAAGAGCTACCTGCACCTCTGCGTCGCCGTCGAGCAGCTCGCGCGGGTCGACCAGTCGATCGCCGTCACACTCGAGGCGGGCCTCGGTCTCGGCGCCATGCCCATCTTCCGCTTCGGCACCCCCGAGCAGAAGGCCCGTTACTTGCCGTCGCTCGCGCGCGGCGAGGGGCTCGCGGCCTTTGGACTCACAGAAGCGGACGCCGGATCCGACGCCGGCGGCACGAAGACGACCGCTGTGCTCGAAGACGGCTCGTGGCTCATCGATGGCTCGAAGCAGTTCATCACCAACTCGGGCACGCCGATCACCGAGATCGTGACGGTCACCGCCGTCACGGGCACGAAGGCGGGCAGCGACGGGACGCGTCGTCCTGAGCTGTCGACGATCATCGTTCCCGTGCCGACCGAGGGCTTCACCGCGCTGCCCGCCTACGACAAGGTCGGATGGCACACCTCGGACACGCATCCGCTCGTGTTCGACGGCGTGCGCGTGCCCGAGGAGAATCTGCTGGGGGAGCGCGGGCGGGGCTTCGCGAACTTCCTCAGTGTCCTGGACGAGGGGCGTGTCGCCTTCGCCGCCCTCTGCGTCGGCGCCGCGCAGGGCTGCCTTGAGCAGACGGTCGCGCACGCGAAGCGCCGCGAGGTGTTCGGCAAGCCGATCGGCGACAACCAGCACATTGCGTTCACGATCGCGCGGATGCAGTCGCGCGTCGCCGCCGCGCGTGCCGTCATGCACGACGCCGCGCACCGGATCGACAGGGGGATGCCGTTCACGACGCAGGCATCGCTCGCGAAGCTCGTCGCCTCGGAGGCGGCTGTCGCGAACGCCAACGACGCGACGCAGATCTGGGGTGGATACGGATTCCTCAACGAGAACGCGGTTGCACGCCACTACCGCGACGCGCGCATCCTCACGCTCGGCGAGGGATCCACGGAGGTGCAGCTCGGCGTGATCGCCCGAAGCCTCGGCTTCGATAAGGCCTTCGGCTGAGTCGGGGAGATGGCCTGTGTGATTCGGTGAGCAGCGTGCCAGCGCGGTCGACCTTGTCCTCGAGACGCGAACGTCCTGCGCTGGGGCCGCCTCAGGGGGTGTCGTGTGCGAAGATCGGCGATTGCTCGACAGCGGTGGCGTGGCGCGAACCTGGTTGTCGGTGACAGCCGAGGTGCTCGGCGGTCGGCGGGGCCGTCAGAGATGACGCGTCGCCCGCTGGTACTGGGGCAGCTGCGGGTTCCTCAGCGCCAGCGCCGTCGACCGCCACGGCTCACCCCTCGGCGATGGCGCGGAGGGCCGTGAGGTGGCGGGCGTAGGCGGCGCGACCCATTGCCGTTGTCGCGATCCAGGTTCGGGGTCGAGCGGCGACGTAGCCCTTCGTCGTCGTCACATACCCCTCGCGCTCGAGATAGGCGATGCCTTTGCTGACGGCTGAGTCATCGGCTTCAATGAGGTCGCGCAGGGTGCCGAAGTCGATCTGCGAGGCGTCGAGCAGGGCCGCCATGAGCGAGAGGCGGATCGGGGTCTGGAACGCGGAGTCCAGGTCGTGGCGCGGGTGGCCCATCACCGCTCCCGCGTCGCGACGAATGCGGTCGCGATCATCGGCGCCGCGGCAAGGACGCCGAGGATGAGCGTCATGGGTGTCCGGAGGATCGTCGTCGATGCGCCGAGCACGGAGGTCGCCAGCGAGAGTGCGGTCGCGAAGCCGAACGCGATCCAGTGGATCCGTCCCCATTCGAATCCGACGCGATTGAGTCCGAACGGCGTCGTCCAGGCGAAGATCAGTGCAGCCAGCGTGACCATGGTGACGACGGCCGCGATCGCTGCGGCGAGTGAGAATGACTGCGTCGCGATGAGCACGCCCATCGCCGAGCCGACGAAGCACGTCGAGGCGCGCACCGGCATGCTGAGAGGGCCCGTGGACCAGGTGCTGTGCTCGTCGCGGCGCGACCGCATCAGGAGGCGCCGGCCGGACGGGACGAAACCGGCGAGACACACGATCGGCAGAGCGAGACCGACCCACCAGGGATACCCGGGTCCGAAGATCGCGAGCGCGAGGAGGACGAAGAAGGAGACCAGGAGCACCACGGAGATGATGACCGCCGCGCGGGGAAGGCGGGGCCTCACGCCGAAGCGCTCGTTCGTCCCCTGGATGAGGGAGCCGAACGCGACGATCGGCAACAGCAGTGTCATCGGAGACGTGGGCTCCTCCGTGCTGGCGGTGAGGAGGTGGGCCGCGATGAAGGCCGCCACGAACAGGGCCGACCAGATGAGCATCAGCACGTACTCGCGCGGAACGACTCGCGCCCGCTCGCTCACCCGACGATGGGCGGCGAGGAGCTCGGCAGCCGTTCCCGCGGGATCTGATTCGCTTTCCATATGGAAAGTATGTTCCGTCGGGCAAGTTTACGCAATCCTCGGGTCGACTTAGGTGAACCTCACTCGACCTGTGTGAGGATGGACGGGATGAACGCCGCGAAGAAGCCCCGCCCGCAGTACGTGTTCGAGGTCGTCTCGACCGAGCGGGTGAGCCCGCACCTGATGCGTGTGCACCTCGCCGGATCGGGTTTCGATGCGTTCGCCGCGACCGCGGCCGAGCGCGGCAGCACCGACGCATACGTGAAGCTTCTCTTCGCCAAGCCCGAGCTGGACCTCGAGCCTCCCTACGACCTCGACGCGCTCCGCGAGCGTCTCTCGCCCGAGGACATGCCGTCGCGCCGCACGTACACGGTTCGCGCGATCGACCGCGAGTCACGCACGATCGCGATCGACTTCGTCGTGCACGGAGACGAAGGGATCGCGGGGCCGTGGGCCGCGAACGCCGCGCCCGGCGACCGGCTGTGCATGTCGGATCCGGCCGGCAAGTACGCGCCGGATCCCGCGGTGGACGAGCATCTTTTCCTCGGCGATGACGCCGCGATCCCCGCGATCGCCGCTGCAATCGAGAGCCTCCCGTCCGAGGCGGTCGGCCGGGCGCTCATCGAGGTCGGATCTCCGAGCGACGAGATTGCGATCTCCGCGCCCGCGGGCGTCGACATCCGCTGGCTCCATCGAGACGGCGCACCGTACGGATCCGCGCTCGTCGCCGCCGTCGAGGCGCTCGATCGGCCGACCGGGTCCGTCGACGTCTTCGCCCACGGTGAGCGCGAGGCGATGAAGCGACTGCGCCCCGTCCTCCACACGGAGTGGGGAATCGAGCGCGCGCGCCTGTCTCTGTCGGCCTATTGGGCCGCAGGGCGCGCGGAGGATACGTTCCAGGCCGAGAAGAGACAGCCGGTCGGCCAGATCTTCGACGACGAGCAGACGGCCGCGCGCGCCTGAGCCGCGGTCCGTTCCTGAGTCCCTTCGGGGAGACTCCCGAATCCGTGAGGCCTTTCACGGGGGCCGGGAGGCGTCCGGGTAGCGTTGGGCGTATGCCCACTCACGAGCTTCCCGAGGTCGTGCGCGTCGCGCGCGACCTCATCCGCATCGATACCACCAACTACGGCGGCGGCAATGCGAAGGGCGAGCGCGAGGCCGCCGAGTACGTCGGCGCGTATCTTCGCGAACTGGGCCTCGAGCCTGAGTTCTACGAGCCCATCGAGCGTCGCACGAACGTCATGGCGCGCGTCGAGGGGCGCAACCCGGACAAGCCCGCGCTCGTGCTGCACGGGCATCTCGACGTCGTTCCGGCCGTCGCCGCCGACTGGTCGGTGGATCCGTTCGCGGGCGAGATCCGCGACGGCCTGCTGTGGGGCCGCGGCGCCGTCGACATGAAGAACATGGACGCGATGATCCTCGCATCCGTCGCCGAACTGCTGCGAGCGGGAGAGAAGCCCGAGCGCGACCTCATCCTGGCGTTCTTCGCCGACGAGGAGAACGGTGGTGTGGAGGGATCCGCGCTCGTCGTGCGCGACCATCCCGAGTGGTTCGCGGGGGCGACCGAGGCGATCAGCGAAGTCGGCGGGTACTCGATCCCCGTCGGCGACGAGTCGGCCTACCTGCTGCAGGTGGGGGAGAAGGCACTCATGTGGCTCACGCTGCGGGCGCGCGGCCGCGCAGGCCACGGCAGTCGTGTCCACGCCGACAACGCCGTCACCCGTCTCGCTCGCGCGGTCGAAGCCCTCGGATCCACGAGGTGGCCCGTCGAGCTGACCGACACGACGCGCGCGCTCCTCGACGGTATGCGCACCATCTGCGGAGACGACAGCGAGGACCCGGACCAGATCGCGAGAGCTGCGGGCGCGGCCGAGGCGTTCCTCGCCTCGACCTGGCGCACGACGACGAACCCGACCGGTCTCGAGGCCGGTTACAAGCACAACGTGATTCCTGACCAGGCGACCGCGACGGTCGACGTCCGAGTCCTGCCCGGCACGGAGGACCGCGTGCTCGCCGAGATCCGCGAGCTCGTCGGCGACGACGTGGAGGTCGAGATCTTCCACCGCGACATCGGGCTCGAGGTGCCGTTCTCGGGCGCGCTCGTCGAGGCCATGGTCGGTGCGCTCGGGCGCCACGATCCGGGCGTCCCCGTGCTGCCGTACCTGCTCGGCGCCGGTACCGACAATAAGTCGCTCGCGACGATCGGCATCACGGGATACGGCTTCGCGCCGCTCAAGCTCCCGCGCGAGCTCGACTTCACGGGTATGTTCCACGGCGTCGACGAGAGGGTCCCGGTCGACGCGCTCACCTTCGGGCAGGGCGTCCTCACGGACCTCATCCGCACCTACTGACCTGATCTTCCAGAAAGCACGCGAATGCACATCATCGAGGCGATCGTCCTCGGCCTCGTCCAGGGGCTGACCGAGTTCCTCCCGATCTCGTCGAGCGCGCACATCCGCGTCGTCGGCGAGTTCCTTCCGTCCGCCGCCGACCCCGGGGCGACGTTCACGGCCATCACGCAGATCGGCACCGAGCTCGCGGTGCTGGTCTACTTCTGGACGAAGATCGTCACGATCATCAAGCGCTGGGCGCTCTCCCTCGTCGGCAGAGTGCCCCGGAACGATCCCGACGCGCGCATGGGGTGGCTCGTGATCGTCGCCTCGATCCCGATCGGCATCCTCGGATTCACGCTGCAGGACTACATCCGCGACGTCTTCCGCAATCTGTGGCTCGTGGCGGCCGTGCTCATCGTCTTCGGCATCATCCTCGGCGTCGCCGACCGCTGGGGTGCTCGCCGGCGCGAGATGAGCGACGTGACCTACCCGCACGGCATCTCGATCGGCGTCGCCCAGGCGCTCGCGCTCGTGCCGGGCGTGTCGCGATCGGGAGCGACGACGACAGCGGCTCGGGCGCTCGGCTATCAGCGCACGACCGCGGCGGAGTTCTCGTTCCTCATGGCGATTCCCGCCGTGTTCGGATCCGGGCTCTACGAGCTGAAGCACGGCCTGGAGGAGGGCGATGTCGGGCCCTACGGCTGGAGCGGCACAATCGTGGCGACCGTCGTCGCGTTCCTTGTCGGCTGGGTCGTCGTCGCGTACCTGATGCGATACCTGAAGACCGGCACGTTCATGCCGTTCGTGATCTACCGAGTCCTGCTCGGCGCGGCGATCATGATCCTGCTCGCGATGGGCGTGCTGACACCATTCGGCACCGCCTGACGGCTCATCCGCGTGGCGGACGGCCCTTCCCAGGGCCATCGCCGCGGAGGTACTTCTCGAAGGCCTGCGCGATCGCGTCGCCCGACGCCTCGGGCGAGTCCCACGTGTCGCGCGCCTCTTCGAGCTGCCGGATGTAGTCGGACATCTCCTCGTCGTCGGCCGCGGCCGCGTCGACCGTCGCCTCCCATGTCGCCGCTTCGGTCGGCAGCGAGCCGAGATCGACCTCGCGGGAGGTCAGATCGCCGAGCCGCTCGAGCAGCGCGAGGGTCGCCTTCGGGGAGGGCGACGCGCCCGCGACATAGTGCGGCACGCTCGCCCACAGTGACACAGTGGGGATCCCTGCGCTCTCGGCCGCGTCCGTGAGGACGCCCAGGATTCCGGTGGGGCCCTCGTATCGGCTGCGATCGATCTCGAGCTGATCGCGCAGGAGCTCGTTCTCGCTCGTCGCGTGCACCGCGATGGGACGGGTGTGAGGGACGTCGCTCATCATCGCACCGGCGGTGACGAGACCCGTGATGTCCTCGGCGAGCATGGCATCGATGAACTCGGCGGTGAAGCTTCGCCACGCTCGCGCCGGCTCGACACCGCGCAGCGTCCAGTATCCGCGGGGATCCAGCGGTCGATGAAGGGTCGCTTCGGGCCAATCGAGGACGCGTCTGGCCTCCCCGTCGAGGCGGATGGACGGGCGTGTGTACTGATAGTCGAAGAACAGCTCGGGGTCCACCGAGGCGATCTCGATGCTCGGCTGCGCGTCGCGAAGCACGCCCGCGGCATGCGATGCGGCCTCGCCGGCGTCGTTCCAGCCGTCGAATGCGGCGACCGCGACACGCGGACCGAGTGCCTGCTGGGTGCTGTCGTCCACCGGGCTCCCTTCTTATCGGGTGTCCCACCAGGCTAGACCTCATAGGCTGGTCCGGTGACTTTCAGCGACTCCGCGTGGCCTCGGGCCGTGCTCTGGGATATGGACGGCACGCTCGTGGACACCGAGCCGTACTGGATCGCGGTCGAGGGGCCTCTCGTCGAGAGTTATGGCGGCACCTGGACCCATGAAGACGCGCTGCGGCTCGTGGGCAGCGATCTCGAGGGCTCGGCCCGCATCCTGCAGGCGGCCGGTGTCGAGATGGGTGTGACCGAGCTCGTCGAGCACCTCACCGATCGTGTCCTGGAGCGCGTGAGCACTCACGGCGTCCCGTTCCGACCCGGTGCCCGAGAGCTTCTGCGCAGCCTGCGCGCGGCGGGTGTGAAGACAGCCATCGTGACGATGTCGCGGCGCCGTATGGCGGAGCAGATCGCGGAGCTCATCGGCTTCGACGCGTTCGACGCCATCCTCGGGGGCGACGATGTCGCGCGGCCTAAGCCGTACCCGGATCCCTATCTCGAAGGGGCTCGCGCGCTCGGCGTCGACATCCGTGACTGCGTCGCGATCGAGGACTCGCCGACGGGCCTCCGTGCCGCCGTCGCCTCGGGCGCCACGGCACTGGGAGTGCCACACATGGTGGCGCTCGACGGGCTCGGGGCACGAGAGCTGTGGCCCACGCTTGACGGGCGCTCGGCGGTCGATCTCGCAGAGCTCTGGCGCGCACATCGCGCAGCGCCGGCGGAGGAGCGGGCGTGACGGCGCCGCGCGGGCCGTTCCGCTACGGCGATCGCGTCCAGCTGACGGGGCCGAAGGGAAAGCTCCACACGATCACGCTGCGCGAGGACGGCGAACTGCACACGCATCTCGGCGTGCTCGCCCACTCGGAGCTCGAGGGGCGGCCCGACGGATCCGTTGTCGTGAACACCGGCGGGCATGAGTATCTCGCCCTCCGCCCGCTGCTGCGCGACTTCGTCATGTCGATGCCGCGCGGCGCAGCGATCGTGTATCCGAAGGACGCGGCGCAGATCGTGACCCAGGCCGACATCTTCCCGGGGGCCGTCGTCGTCGAGGCGGGTGTCGGATCCGGCGCGCTGTCGATGTCTCTCCTGCGTGCGGTCGGCGACGAGGGGCGATTGCTGTCCTTCGAGCGGCGCGAGGAGTTCGCCGACGTCGCCCGCGCGAACGTCGAGACGTTCTTCGGCGAGATCCCCTCGCAGTGGGAGATCCACTTCGGCGACCTCGCCGAGGCACTCCCTCGGGACGTTCCGGACGGCACCGTCGACCGGGTCGTTCTCGACATGCTGGCCCCGTGGGAGGTGCTGCCGGCCGTCAGCGACGCGCTCGCGCCCGGCGGCGTCGTGCTCTGCTACGTGGCAACGGCGACCCAGCTCAGCCGCATTGCCGAGTTCGTCCGCGGAATGGGCGGATTCACGGAGCCCGAGGCGAGCGAGACGATGGTGCGCGGGTGGCACGTCGACGGCCTCGCCGTGCGCCCCGACCACCGCATGGTCGGGCACACGGGGTTCCTGCTCACGGCCCGAAAGCTCGCGCCGGGCTCCATCCCACCCGAGGTGAAGCGGCGCGCGTCGAAGCGCAGCTACGGGGACGAGGACCAGGAGGTCTGGACGCCCGGAGCCGTCGGCGACCGCGAGATCACCGACAAGAATCTGCGCAAGCGGATCCGCGATGCTGAGAAGGCCGCGAGCGGTGCGCGACACGCCGCGAGCCTGCGCGCTGAAGACGACCCGGACGCGACCGCCCTCGACGATGAGTAGACTGACCCGGTGCGCAAGACGACAGCCGTAGCCAGTGTTCTGGGCCTGACCACTCTCGCCCTCGCGGGATGTTCGTCCGCTCCGCAGACCGCGGAACAGTGCGGGCGCGAGGCCGTCTCCGATCCCGTCATGAATGCCGTGGAGGTGTCGGGCGAGTTCGGAACCGAGCCGGTCGTCGAACTGCCCGCGTCGTTCGTGACCGACGACGCGGAGCACGCCGATGCGATCGTCGGCGACGGGCCCGTCATCGATTCGGCGAGCCAGGGAGTCGTCTTTGACGCAACGCTGTTCGATGGCGGCAGCGGCACCGAGATCCCGATCACGGCGTATGCGGGCGATCCGACGCAGGTCATCGGGCTGTCCAACATCTACGCGCAGATCCCGGGGCTCGAAGACGCGCTGCAGTGCGCGACGGAGGGATCCCGTGTCGTCGCCTCGCTGGGCGCCGACGGCATCGCGGAGACGTACGCGCAGCAGATCGTCCAGTTTGCCTCGCAGTATGGCCTCGACGTCGACCCGACGAACATGGTCGCGGTCGTCGATCTGCAGCGAGTGCTTCCGGCGGCCGCCGACGGGCAGCCCGTCTACAACGACGGATTCGGTCTGCCGAGCGTCGTGCGCGCGCCGGGCGGCGAGCCCGGCGTTATCGTCCCCGACGGCGCCGCCCCGGACGAACAGGTCACGCAGACGCTCCTGGCGGGCGACGGTGCCGAGCTCGCCGAGGGTGACACGGTGACGGTGCAGTACACATCGGTGTCCTGGTCGGCGAAGGCGGTCTCGACGTCGACGTGGCAGACCGGTCAGCCCACGACCTCCACGGTGGACCAGCTGCCCGAGGGATTCGCGGATGCGCTCGAAGGCGCGACGATCGGATCCCAGGTGCTCACGGTCGTCCCGGGCGACGGCGACGCGACTGTTTCGGTCATCGACGTGCTGGGAGCCGTCCCGGCCGCGTGACCCTCGCGACCATCCGGCTCCCATCGCCGTAGGATTGCGGCGTGGCACAGCGGATCCCCGCAGAAGAGCGGCTCATGAACCTCACGGTCGCCCTCCTGGGCACCGAGGTGGGGCTCACGCGCGCGCAAATCTTCGATTCCGTCACGGGATACGTCGAACGTGTGCGGCAGGGGGCCGACGAGCAGGCGCTCGAGCGCATGTTCGAGCGTGACAAGGAGACGCTCGCCGGTCTCGGCACGCACGTCGAGGTCATCGGCGACAGCGAGAACCCGAGCAATATGCGCGGCGCGCGCTATCGGATTCCCCGCGAGGACAACGTCCTCCCGGACGATCTGGAGTTCACGCCCGGCGAGCTCGCCATCCTGAGCCTCGCCGCCGACGCGTGGAGCGAGGCCACGATGTCGCACGAGGCGCGTGCGGGCCTGCGCAAGATCCGGGCGCTCGGGATCGAGGTCGACGAGCCGATTCTCGGGTTCACTCCGCGCCTCAGCGCCCGCGACGCGGCGTTCACGCCGCTTCAGGCGGCGATCGATCGCGGCGCGGAGGTGCGCTTCGACTACCTGCGGCCCGGATCCCAGCGCGTCCGGAGCCGTCGGGTTCGTCCCCTGTCCCTCGTGCAGTTCGAGGGTCGTTGGCACCTGTACGGGCGCGACGAGGGTGTGGGGGAGCGGCGGACGTTTCTGCTGAGCCGTGTCGTCTCGGACGTGCGTCCGACGGGTGTGCGCTTCGACCCGTCGGAGGCGGCTGGGGCGGCGGCCGCAGCGCTCGCGGGCCTGCACGCCGTGGCCGAGACTCACCGCGCGCACATCGAGGTCACCCCGGGCTCCGAGGCGGCGCTGCGCCTCGGGCGGCGGGCGATCCCTGAGGCAGCCCCGCAGGGGCTCGTCGTGCCATACGTCGACGAGTACGTCCTCGCCGATGAGATCGCGTCCTACGGGCCCGACGCGCGTGTCGTCGAACCGCCGGAGCTGCGGGACGTGGTCATCGACCGTCTGCGCGCGGTGCGGCGACGGCACGAGCGCCCCGCCGACCTCGATGCCGCCGAGTCGTCCGCGCCAATGAAGCCACGCAGAAAGCAGCCGGTCGTCTCGTCCGAGCGGGTGCGCACGATCCTGACCCTCGTCCCGTGGCTTCTTGAGCGAGGAGATGTCTCCGTCGCCGATGCGGCACGCGCGTTCGACGTCTCGCCCGACGAGATGCGCGGCATGCTCTCGACGCTGACGCTCGTGGGAGAACCGTCCGGCGGGTTCTATACGGGCGAGATGTTCGACCTCGACTGGGAGAGGCTCGAAGAAGACGACATCGTGCGCCTGACCCGCACCGTCGGCATCGAGCGTGTGCAGCGGTTCACAACGCGCGAGGCGGCCGCGCTCATCGCTGGCCTGCAGCTCGTGGCCGCGGCCCCGGGCGCCGCCGATGCCGAGACGCTCGACGCCCTGCGCAGCAAGCTTTCGCGCGGCGCAGGCGGGGGCGACCTCGGCGTTGTGACGGTCGATTCTCCGGTCGATGAGCTGCGCACGCTTCTGTCGCAGGCGGTGCGCGACCGGCGCGCCGTGCGCTTCACCTACACGCGTCCTGACGGCGCACAGACGATCCGCACGGTCGATCCGTCCGATCTGCTGCTGACGAGCGGCGAGTGGTATCTGCGGGGATGGTGCCACCTGCGCGAGGCGACGCGGACGTTCCATCTCGAGAGGATGAGTGACCTCGAGGTCACGGACGCGCCTGCCGATCACATGGGGGAGATGCGCTCCGAGCTGTTCGTGCCGGGCGAGGACGACGTCGTCGCGACGTTGCGCTTCCCCGTGCGAATGCGGCCGCTTCTCGCCGAGTTCCTCGAACATGCCGAATTGCGCGAGGCGGGGAGCGAGATGTTCGCGCGGATCCCCGTCGGCGACGTCGGCACGCTTCGGCGCCTCGCCGCCCGTGGTGGAGGCGAGATCGAGGTCGTGGCACCGGCGACTGCCCGCGAGGCCGCAAGACAGTGGGCCGAGGCAGGCGAGAAACTGCACGGTTCGGCGTTACACTGAACCGATAGCTCCCACCTCAGGATGGAGTCCGTATGCCTTTCGGAAATGCCGGTGTCTGGCAGATCCTGCTGATCCTCGTGATCATCCTCCTCATCTTCGGTGCCTCGCGCCTTCCTGCGCTCGCCAAGAGCATGGGGCAGTCCGCCCGTGCGTTCAAGGGCGAGATGAAGCAGATGAAGGACGAAGGGAAGGCCGAAAGCGAGGCCGACTCGCCCGCTGAAGCAAAGGGCGAGGGATCGACGGCACCGCCGTCGACGGAGAGCCCGTCTTCCGACACCACCAAGCAGTAGCCCGCTGTGGCACGCCCCTCCGCAAACGGGGGCGCCTCCGGCGAGTCGAGCCTGCCGAAAGAGCGCAGGATGACGCTCGCGGGGCACCTCCGTGAGCTGCGTCGGCGCCTCGTGTATGCCGTCATCGGCCTGGCTGTCGGCATGATCGTTGCGGCCTTTCTGACCGATTGGATCATCCAGGCGCTCACGTCGCCGATCGTGCGAGTCGCTGAGAACCTCGACGACGAGTCCTTCACGAAGCTCACGTTCACGACGGTCACGGGGCCGTTCGACATGCGCCTCCGCATCTCCTTTGTCGCGGGGCTGGTGCTGTCTGCTCCGGTCTGGCTCTGGCAGATCTGGCGCTTCGTCACGCCCGGTCTGACCCGCCGCGAGTTCTGGTATGCGTTCGGCTTCATGTGTGCGGCGATCCCGCTGTTCTTCGGCGGCGTCACGCTCGCGATCTTCCTGCTGCCGAACATCATCACGATCATGGCGTCGTTCTTTCCCGACGACATCGAGCAGGTGGGACAGCTCTTCACGGCGACCGAGTACTACGCCTTCGTCTTCCGCACCCTGACGATCGTGGGGATCGGCTTCGTCACCCCCGTGTTCGTCGTCGCGCTGAACCTGGCCGACGTCGTGCGCGGCAAGCAGGTGGTCCGGGCCTGGCGCTGGGTGGTGCTGCTCTGCCTCGTCTTCGGCATGTTCGCCTCACCTCCGGCCGACATGATCACGTTCCTGATCGTGTCGTCGATCATGTTCGCGCTGTACATGATCGCGGCAGGGGTGTGCCTCGTGTTCGACTGGCAAAAGAAGAAGCGCCACCCGGAGATGTTCGTCGAGTACAGCTGATCGCTGCCCGACATGGTGGGATGGACTCATGACCTCCGCCACGCCCGCCGACCGGTACGCCGAGGCGCGAGAGAACCGCGAGCACCCCGTCACCGCCGAGTTCGCCGCAGCGCAGCGCTTTGAATTGGACCCCTTCCAGAACGCGGGGTGCCGTGCGCTCGAGGACGGATCGAGCGTGCTCGTCGCGGCGCCGACGGGCGCGGGAAAGACGATCGTCGGCGAGTTCGCGATCCATCTCGCGATGCGCTCGTCAGGCGACAAGGCCTTCTACACCACCCCCATGAAGGCGCTGTCGAATCAGAAGTTCCGTGAGCTGCAGGACGTCTACGGCGCCGATGAGGTCGGTCTGCTCACGGGTGACACGAACATCAACTCGCATGCCCGCGTCGTCGTGATGACGACCGAGGTGCTGCGCAACATGATCTACGCGGGATCGTCGGCGCTCGACAGCCTGCGCTACGTGATCATGGACGAGGTGCACTACCTCGCCGATCGTTTCCGCGGAGCCGTCTGGGAAGAGGTCATCATCCACCTTCCGCCGTCGGTGCGGCTCGTGTCACTGTCGGCGACGGTGTCGAACGCCGAGGAGTTCGGTGACTGGCTCGGCACCGTGCGCGGTGACACACAGGTCATCGTCTCCGAGACGCGCCCCGTGCCGCTCGAGCAGCACGTGCTCGCGCGCGGGGACCTGCTGCCCCTCTTCGACGAGCGCGCCGGCGAGGCCGCGGCCGAGGTGAATCGGGAGCTGCTGCGCCTCGGCCGGGGGCTCGCGACGGGCGGCGGATCGCGGCGCGGGCGCGGACGGCAGCAGCGGCCGCCGCGCGGCGGTGGACGCCTCGACCGGGCCCAGGCAATCGAGCTTCTCGAACGCCAGCACCTGCTTCCCGCGATCTTCTTCATCTTCAGCCGGGTGGGCTGCGATCAGGCCGTCGTGCAGGTCCGTCGCGCGGGGATCCGCCTGACGAACCGTGAGGAGCGCGAGCAGATCCGCGCGATCGTGCGGGAGCGCACAGCCGCCCTGCAGGACGAGGATCTCGGAGTGCTCGGCTTCTACGAGTGGGCCGCCGATCTGGAGCGCGGCATCGCGGCGCACCACGCCGGCATGCTTCCGGCCTTCAAGGAAGTCGTCGAGGAGCTGTTCCAGCGCAAGCTCGTCAAGGTCGTCTTTGCGACCGAGACGCTCGCCCTCGGCATCAACATGCCGGCGCGCACGGTCGTGCTCGAGAAGCTCGAGAAGTTCAACGGCGAGGCGCGCGTGCCCATCACATCGGGGGAGTACACGCAGCTGACGGGCCGAGCGGGCCGCCGCGGCATCGACGTGGAGGGGCACGCGGTCGTGCACTGGACCGACGGCTTGGATCCGCACGCCGTCGCGTCGCTCGCGTCGCGCCGCACCTACCCGCTGAACTCGTCCTTCCGTCCGACATACAACATGGCGGTCAACCTCATCGATCAGTTCGGTCGTCCGGCTGCGCGCGAGATCCTCGAGTCTTCGTTCGCGCAGTTCCAGGCCGACCGCGCAGTCGTCGGCGTCGCGCGGGAGGTCAAGCGCGCCGAGGAGTCGCTCGAGGGCTACCTCACCGCCATGCAGTGCCACCTCGGCGACTTCGCCGAATACGCCGGGATCCGCCGCGAGCTCAGCGACCTCGAGAAGAAGGCCCGCAAGGACCACACGGCTTCCAAGGCTCGCCAGGAGCAGCGCCGCCAGAAGATGGCCGGCCTCAAGAAGCGCCTGCAGCGGCACGACTGCCACCGCTGCGGCGAACGCGAGCAGCACGCACGCTGGGGCGAGCGGTACTACAAGCTCAAGAAGCACACCGACAAGCAGCGGCGCGAGATCGCCTCGCGCACAGGCACGGTCGCGCGGCAGTTTGACCGCATCGTCGATGTGCTCGTGGAACTCGACTATGTGCGCGTCGACGGTGAGCAGGCCGCGCTCACCGACAGCGGGCGCACGATGAAGCGCATCTACGGAGACCGCGATCTGCTCGTCGCCGAGGCGTTGCGCCTGAAGCTGTGGGAGTCGCTCGACCCGGCCTCGCTCGCGGCGCTCGCGTGCACGCTCGTGTACGAGCCGCGGCGCGGCGAGCAGAACGGCGACTTCGCGCTGCCGCGCGGCAACTTCCGGGAGGCGCTGGACCGCTCCGAGCGGCTGTGGGCCGAGCTCGACGACCTCGAACAGGATCACCGCCTGCCGGGCACGGCGCCGCTCGCGCCGGGCCTCGCGCAGGCGATGCACATGTGGGCGCGCGGCCAGCTGCTCGACCGCGTTCTCGGCTCGGCCGAGATGGCGGCGGGCGATTTCGTGCGCTGGGCGAAGCAGACGATCGACCTGCTCGACCAGATCTCGCTCACGGCCGACGGCGAGCTCGCCCGCACGTCCCGCCGCGCCCTCGACGCGGTCCGCCGCGGCATCGTCGCGTACTCGGGGGTGTGAGGGATATCGGGTCGACACCTCGACCTCGCGTAAGAAATCAGATAATCTGATCTCATGAGATCGGTCACCGCCACATCCGCATCGAGGGGCTTCTCCGAGCTCCTCAGCGCGGTTGAGCATGGCGATGTGGTGACCATCATGCGTGGTGGCCGGGCCGTCGCCGAGTTGCGCCCGGTCGAGCGACACACATTGGCCGCGTTGCGCTCTCGGCTACCCGGAGAGCCGGTCTTCGACGACGAGATGGCGACCAGCATCGCCGAGGCCACGAGCCTGCTGACGAACGAGTCGACGGACCCGTGGGACGACGACTGATCGTCGATACGAACGTCCTGATCGCGATCGAGCGGGGCGTTTCCGACGTGTACGAGCCGCTGCGCGATGACGACGAGATCGCGATCGCGGCTGTCACGCGTGCCGAACTGATGCTCGGCGTCGAGCTCGCCCCTGATGAAGCGACCGCTCGCCGTCGAGAAAAGCGTGTGACGGCAATCCTGGATGGCGTCGACGTCCTCGACTACACGGCGCGCACGTCCGACCATCACGCGATCCTGCTGGCGCACGTGCGCCAGTCGGGGCGGCCGCGCGGGGCTCACGATCTCGTGATCGCATCGCATGCGGTGGAGACGGGGCGTGCCCTGTTCAGCGCCGACGTGAAGGCTCGCTTCGGAGATCTTCCCGGTGTGCGCACGCTCGCCTGATCGCGTGTGAGTGGCGACTCACTCGTCCGACGCGTGGCGGATCGTGCGGCGCGTCGCAAGCTCTTTCGCGTCCGCCGACGCTCGGCGGCTCACGTCTGGCAGGAGCCCGACGAGCCACGCGCTCGGATCCATGCGGCCAGCCTACTCAGGCGACCGCCTCGACTGTCACGACGGCGTTCTTGAACTCGGGCATGGCGCTGTGGGGATCGGTGGCCGCGCTCGTCAGCAGGTTCGCGCTCTCGGATCCGGCGTAGTGGAACGGCAGGAACACGGTGTCGGGCCGGATATCGGGGCTCAGTTGCACATCGGCCTCGACGGCGCCGCGATGATTCGTCAGGCGGATCCGCGACCCGTCGTCGATCGCGCGATCGCGCGCTGTGACGGGGTGCATCTGCGCGACCAGGCGCGGGTTCGGCTCATTCAGCTCGGCGACGCGGCGCGTCTGCGTGCCCGACTGATAGTGCTCGAGAATTCGCCCCGTCACGAGGCTCAGTTCGGAACCGTGCGGCGTCTCGGGGCGGCGCGGGCGCACCGACACGAACCGCGCTCGCCCGTCGTCGTGCGCGAAGCGGTCGAGGAACACGCGTGGCGTACCGGAGGATCCCTGTGGGTACGGCCAGTGTGCCGCGAGGCCCGTGTCGAGCAGCTCGTGCGAGAGCCCGGAGTAATCGCTGAGCCCGCCCGCGCTCGCCCGGGCGAGCTCGTCGAAGACCTCGGCGGGATCGAGCGACCACGCGCCGGGCGCATCGAGGCGCGCGGCGAGCTCCCGCAGGATCCACAGCTCGCTGCGCGCGCCGGGAGGCGGATCGATGGCCTTGCGTCGGCGGATGACGCGGCCCTCGAGATTGGTCATCGTGCCCTCCTCCTCGGCCCACTGCAGCACCGGCAGCACGATGTCGGCGAGCTGCGCGGTCTCGGAGAGGAAGAAGTCGCTCACGACGAGCAGATCGAGGCGGCCGAGCGCCGCGCGCACCTGCGAGACGTCGGGAGCCGAGACGACGACGTTCGAGCCGTGCACGAGCAGCGCCCGCACGCCGCCCTCGGCGCCGCAGGACGCGAGCAGCTGCACGGCGGGGATCCCCGGCCCCGGGATCGACTCGGGATCCACACCCCAGACGCGCGCGACGTGTGCGCGGGCAGCGGGATCCGTGATCTTGCGGTAGCCCGGCAGTTGGTCGCTCTTCTGGCCGTGTTCGCGGCCGCCCTGGCCGTTGCCCTGGCCCGTGAGCGTGCCGTAGCCGGATCCCTCTCGGCCGACGAGGCCGAGGAGGAGGGCGAGGTTGATCGCCGCCGTCGCGGTGTCGGTGCCGTCTGAGTGCTGCTCCACGCCGCGCCCCGTGAGCACGTACGCCGAACGCGCCCCGGCGAGGCGGTGCGCGATGTCGCGGACGATGCGCGCGGGCACGCCCGTCACCTGTTCGGTGCGCTCGGGCCACCACGGGGAGACCGAGCGGCGCACGGCGTCGAAGCCCGTCGTGCGCGCATCGACGTAGTCGCGGTCGTACAGCTCGTCGGCGATGACCACATGGCACACGCCGAGCAGCAGCGCCATATCGGTTCCCGGCGCGGGCTGCACGTGCGTTCCGGCGCCGTCGGCCGTGAGCCGCGCCGTCGTCGAGCGCCGAGGATCCACGACGATGAGTCCGCCGCGGGCGCGGGCACCCTGGAGGTGCTGCACGAACGGCGGCATCGTGTCGCCCATGTTCGAGCCCATGACGAGCACGGCATCGGCCGTGTCGAGGTCTGCGAGGGGGAACGGCAGTCCGCGGTCGAGACCGAAGGCGCGGTTCGCGGCGGCCGCGGCCGACGACATGCAGAACCGGCCGTTGTAGTCGATGCGGCTCGTCCCGAGCGCGATCCGGGCGAATTTGCCCAGCTGGTAGGCCTTCTCGTTCGTGAGGCCGCCGCCGCCGAAGACGCCGACTGCGTCGGCGCCGCTCTTGCGGCCGATGCGGGTGACCTCGCGGGCGATCCGGTCGAGCACCTCGCTCCACGCGGCCTCGGCGAAGGATCCGTCTGGCTGACGCACGAGCGGGGTCGTGATCCGGTCGCCGCGCGCGAGCAGATCGGCCGAGGTCCAGCCCTTCTTGCAGAGCCCGCCCCGGTTCGTCGGAAACTCGCGCCCCGACACGGACACGGGAGCATCGTCGCCCGGCGACGGCGTCAGGGTCATCGCACACTGCAGGGCGCAATAGGGGCAGTGCGTATCGGCGGTCGCGGAGACGGGCATCATGCCGGCTGCTCCGTCAGCTCGGTGAGCATCTCGGCGATGCGGGCTCGGCACCCGCCGCATCCTGTGCCGGCCCGGGTGCAGCGGCCGACGTCCTCGACCGTTGTGCACTCGTGCTCCCGCGCCGCGTCCTCGATCGCGCCCGCCGTCACGGCGTTGCACATGCACACCGTCTGATCGCGGCCGCCAGCCGGGAGAGCCTCTTCTCCGACAGCGTCGAGCCGCAGCAGCAGCGAACGGTCGCTCGGCAATTCGCCGCGCCGCTGGTAGAGCACGCTCAGCTCGGCAGCTGTGCGGGGCATGCCGACCGAGACGAAGCCGTCGAGCACGCCGTCGGTCGTCGCCATCGCGACGTAGGTGCCGTGCTGCGGATCCGCCCACATCGCAACCTCGGGCGCCCGTTCGCCGTGCGGGACGGGCGCGAAGGGATCCGCGGGGACGGCGCCAGCGGCGACGAGGTCGACATGCGACGCCTTCATGAGCACGACCCCGGGCACGTCTTCGACATAGTCGGGCTCGGCCCAGCCGTCGAGCTCTGCGAGCAGGGAACGGGCGAGCCACTCGGCCTGGCGCCAGCCGGGCCCCACGAGACCGCTCGCGCCACCCGGAACCTCGCGGTCGTGGAGGTGAGTGGCGGGATCCGCCACGTGCGCGACGTCGCCAATCGCATGGATCCGCGGATCCGACCACGAACGCAGCCGGTTGTCGACGAGCACGCCGCGCGCCGTGCGCAGGCCCGCCTCGACCGCCAGCTCCGTTCGTGGGCGCACACCGCACGACAACACGAGCAGATCGGCCTCGATGCGCTTGCCGTCGCCCGAGACGAGCGCCCGGAAGGTGCGGCGCCCGGCGACCTCGTGCGTGACGATCGCCTCTGCGCGTGTGTGCGGTACGACCGTGACCCCCGCGCGGTCGAGCTGGTCGACGAGTACGCGCGCCGAGCCGCGATCGAGTTGCCGGGGCATCGGGATCGGACCGAAGTGCGCGAGCTGGGGGAGAGCGCCCGCCTCGGCGAGCAGCAACGCGAGTTCGAGCCCGAGAACGCCTGCGCCGAGCACGGCGACCCGCCCGCCTGCGTCGACGACGTGCTTGACCCGCTCGGCGTCCGCGAGCGAGCGGAGCGCGCACACGCCGTCGGTGAGACGGGGGTCGAGGCCCGGAGCCCCCGGATCCGCCTGCTCGAGGCCGTCGAGGGCCGGCACGTTCGCCTGGGCGCCCGTCGCGAGCACGAGACGGTCATAGGCGATCCGACCGCCGCCGTCGAGCTCCACCTCGCGGTCCTCCGCGAGGATCCCGGTCGCGCTACGGCCCGAGAGCACGCGCACGCCGCGAGAGGCGAGCTCGGACGGATCCGCAATCTGCAGATTCTCGTGCGCGATCTCGCCTGCCGCGTACTCGGCGATGAGGATCCGGTTGTACGGATCGTCGCTTTCGGCGCCGACGATCGTGAGGGCGATGCGCCCCTCCTCGACGGCCGGCAGAAGCTCCTCTGCGAAGCGCACACCGACCGGTCCGAAGCCGATGAGGACGACGTTCATCGGGGACGTGGATCCCTGCGTGCCCGCCACGACGTCAGACGATCCGTCCGGCGAGCGAGCGGCGCGGGACGAGGTAGACGACCGCCGTGAGGATGCCGAGCACCGCATAGGCGCCGATGAAACCGTAGAACGCCGGCACGTACCCTCCCGTGGCCTGCTGCGAGAGGTTCAGCACCTGCGGGACGAAGAAGCCGCCGTACGCGCCGAGCGCCGAGATGATCCCGAGGGCGGCGGCGCCCTTGCGCTGCGCGCCGACCGCGTGTTCCTCACCCGCCGTCGCAGCACCGCGGGCGGCGAAGATCGACGGGATCATGCGATACGTCGCGCCGTTCGCGATGCCCGTCGCGCTGAACAGGACGAGGAAGCAGGCGAGGAAGACCCAGAAGCTCGCGAGAGGAAGGGTCAGCACGACCGCGAGCGTCGCTGCGATCATCCCGCCGAAGGAGACCACCGTCATGCGCGCGCCGCCGAAGCGGTCGGCGAGGCGCCCGCCGTAGGGGCGAGTGAGGGATCCGACGAGCGCGCCGAGGAACGCGAGCGACAGTCCCGCGCCGAAAACCTGGAAGGTCGAGAACTCGGGGAACTGGTCGGCGATGAGCTTCGGGAACACGCTCGCGAATCCGATAAAGGATCCGAAGGTGCCGATGTAGAGGAGCGCCATGATCCAGAGGTGGGGCTCCTTCAGGGCGGCCGCCGCGCCGGCGAAGTCGCTCTTGGCGGTGGAGAGATTGTCCATGAACCGCCACGCGCCCCAGATGGCGACGAGGATGAACGGCACCCAGATGAAGCCGGCGAGCTGGATGTTGAGCGTGCCGACGGCGCCGAGGGTGACGGCGATCGGAACGATCAGCTGTGCGATCGCCGCGCCGATGTTGCCGCCGGCCGCGTTGAGCCCGAGCGCCCAGCCCTTCTCGCGCTGCGGGAAGAAGTAGGTGATGTTCGCCATCGAGCTGGCGAAGTTGCCGCCGCCGAGCCCGCCGAGGGCCGCGACGAGCAGCAGGACGGGGTAGGGAGTCTCGGGATTCTGCACGACGACGCCGAGGAGGATCGCCGGGATCAGCAGAAGCGCCGCGGAGATGATCGTCCAGTTGCGCCCGCCGAATCGCGCCACCATGAACGTGTAGGGGAAGCGCAGCGTCGCACCGACGAGACTCGCGACCGAGATGAGCCAGAACTGCTGCGTCGACGTGAGCGCGAAGCCCGCGGCGGGGAGCATCACGACGACGATGCTCCACAGCTGCCACACCACGAAGCCGAGGAACTCGGCGAACACCGACCAGCCGAGGTTCCGCTTGGCGATCGTGCGGCCCTCCGCCTCCCACTGGGCCGGATCCTCGGCGTTCCAGCCGTCGATCCAGCGTCCGGGACGGACCGCAAGACCGGAGGCCTCGAGCGGCGTGCGCGTCGTGCTCACGGACGATGCCATGGCGAGCTCCTTCAGAAGAGAACGGAACGGATGCTCCCGACGCTAGGGATCCGGTGTTTCGCACGGCGCTCCCGTCTCGTGTCGCGCGCGTCACCTTTCGATCACGCGCCTCCGCCCCGGCCGGGGAAGGCCCCGAAACACCGAGGAAACACGCCCATCCCGTCATTTCTGGCACATCCCGTAGCGGGAATCGGTGAAGGGAAGTGCCAGAGATGAGGAATAGCATCGAGGAATGCGCATCGACATCGTCACGATCTTCCCGACGTTCTTCGACGTGCTCGATGTGTCGCTCATCGGCCGGGCGCGCGAGACGGGAATCCTCGACGTGCGCGTGCACGATCTGCGCGACTGGACCCACGACCGCCATCGCACGGTCGACGACACCCCGTACGGCGGCGGCGCCGGCATGGTGATGAAGCCCGAGCCGTGGGGCGAGGCTCTCGACGAGATCCTCGACGAGGACGCCGTGCTCGTCGTCCCCACTCCGTCCGGAGAGGTGTTCACACAGGCGACCGCACGTGAGTTCGCCGACGAGGGCCAGCTCGTCTTCGCGTGCGGCCGCTACGAGGGAATCGATCAGCGCGTCCTCGACCACTACGCCTCCCGCGGTCGGGTGCGGTTCGTCAGCATCGGCGACTACGTGCTCAACGGCGGTGAGGTCGCGGCGATGGCGATGATCGAGGCCGTCGGGCGCCTCGTGCCCGGCGTCGTCGGCAACCCCGAGAGCCTCGTCGAGGAATCCCACGAGCTCGGGATGCTCGAGTACCCGATCTACACGAAGCCCGCCGAATGGCGCGGGCTCGCGGTTCCCGATGTTCTGCTTAGCGGGCATCATGGGAAGGTCGCGGAATGGCGCCGGGAACAGGCGCTCGCCCGCACGCGCGAACGCCGCCCCGAGCTGCTGGAAGGATCCGCGGAATGAGCGAAGCAGGCGTCCCCCTGCGCGCCGCGGTCGTCACCGTGAGCGACCGATCGGCCGCGGGCGAGCGTGAGGACCGCGGGGGCCCGGTGGCCGTCGCCGCACTCCGCAAGGCCGGTTTCGAGACGGGCGACGCGACGATCGTCCCTGACGGAGCCGACAGTGTGGCCGAGGCGTTGACAGAGGCGCTCGCCGCGGGCGCGCGCCTCGTCGTCACAACGGGCGGAACCGGCATCTCACCGCGCGACCTCACACCCGAGGGTACGGCGCGCATCATCGACCGGCCTCTGCCGGGGATCGCCGAGGAGCTGCGACGGATCGGCGCCGCCGTGGCCCCGGGCGGCCTGCTCTCTCGCGGGATCGCGGGAACCGCGGGGACGGCCCTCGTCGTCAACCTGCCCGGTTCGCCGGGAGGCGTGCGCGATGGCATGGAGATGATCCTCCGCGTCGCAGACCACGCGCTCGGCCAGCTCGAGGGGAGCGATCATGGGTGAGGTCAGGCGCGCGGCGATCAGCGCGGATCCGATCCTGCTGGAGGCGCACCTCGCGGCCGTGGACGACCCGCGCATGGGCGCGGAGACGAGCTTCGTCGGTCGCGTGCGCGATCACGACCCCGACGCGACGGGCGCCGTTGCGGCGCTGGAGTACACGTCCCATCCCGACGCCGAGAGGATTCTCGGCGAGATCGCCGCGCGCGCGGCCGAGCGCACGGGATCCCTCGTGGCCGTGAGCCACCGGATCGGCCGACTCGAGGTCGGCGACGCCGCCGTGGTCATCGCCGTCGCGGCGCCGCATCGCGCCGAGGCCTTCGACGCCTGCCGCGCCGTCATCGAGGACATCAAGCGCGAGCTGCCCGTGTGGAAACGCCAGATCGAGACCGACGGTCAGGCGAGCTGGAAGGGCATCGGGGGCTGACGCCGCCCGCGGGCCGTCACCCGCCCGCGAACGGCGGGAGGATGTCGACCGTGCGGGTATCCGTGAGAGTGGCGTCGCCGTCGCGTCGGGCGCCGTCGATGAGCACCGCGCACCGCGGGAGGATTCCGCCGAGGCCGGGGTGATCGGCGACGAGGGCGGCGCGCAACGCGTCGAGGGTGCTCTCGGAACGGGTCTCTTCCGCCGTGCCCGCGGCTTCCTCGGCCGCGGCGAAGAATCGCACGAGCGTCACGATTCCCAGCCCGTCGAGAGCGCCGTCAGCTTCGCGACCGCGTCGCGTGCCGCCGCGGGATCCTCGGAACGGCCTGCGGCGAGGCCTGCGAGAAACGCCGCCAGCGGGGCGGCGGGGCGGGCGACGCCGTGGGCCACATCGCGCGCGAGGTCGAGTACGAGCGGGATGTCGATCTCGTCGGCGTCGAGGCCGATCTCGGCGCACGCGGCGCGCTTCCACTCGTCGAGCGCCTCGGGGGGCAGGTGCTTCTGCTCGCTCATCTCACGTCCTTCCGTCGCCTCGATCTTCCCACGGCGTGCGCCGGGGTGCTGGGTGCCGCCTCCCGAGTGCGGGCGCGCCCATTTTCGCGGTGGCGAGGGCGGAAGCGCACTCGGGGCGCGGTGTGAGGCGGATGGCAGGGGACGTCACTCGCCCGGGCGCGTCCAGGATCCGCTGCGGCCACCCGACTTGGCGACGATGCGGGCGTTCTCGATGAGCGCCGAACGGTCGATGCCCTTGACCATGTCGAGCACGGTGAGGGCGGCGACCGTCACGGCCGTCACGGCCTCCATCTCGACGCCCGTGCGGTCTGCTGTGCGGCACGTCGCCTCGATCGCGACGCCCTCGTCCGTGACGTCGAGGTCGACCGTCGCCCCGTGCACGCCGATGACGTGCGCGAGCGGCAGCAGATCGGGCGTCTTCTTCGCCGCCTGGATCCCCGCGATCCGCGCGACGGCGAGCACATCGCCCTTCGGGACGGTCTGATCGCGCAGGGCTGCGACGGTCTCGGCGGCGACGCGCACGAAACCGCGTGCGGTCGCGGATCGGACGGTTGGCTGCTTCTCGGTGACGTCGACCATGCGTGCGTTGCCGGCGGCGTCGAGGTGAGTGAAGGAGGAGCTCATGACACCAGGATGGCATCGACGCGGACTCCTCGACGGCGGGTCCGTGCTGCCTCAGGACGTCACGGCGCCGGACGTGAGCCCGGAGCGCGTCGGTGGCATCGGCGCGAAGGCTCAGAACGGAGGTGAGAGCAGCACGACGTCGACGAGGTCGCCCGCGGCGACCTCGTCGACCTCGGCGGGGACCACCGCGAAGCCTTCTGCGAGTCCGAGCCCGCCCACGAGATGCGAGCCGGATCCGCCGGTTGTCGCCGGGCGGACGCGCCACGTGGCGGGATCCGCGCGATCGACGACGATCGGGACGTATTGCCGACGTTCAGGGGGCGTGCGCCACGCCGCCGCGCTCGGTAGCCGAAGCAGGGGGCGGTCGATGTGCACGCGGGCCTGCATCGCGAGCAGCGCGGGCCGCACGAAGGCCTCAAACGAGGCCGCGACGCTCACGGGATTGCCCGGCAGGCCGAAGAACAGGGCGCCGCCGTCGAGAACGCCGAATCCCTGGGGCTTGCCGGGCTGCATGGCGATCTTCGAGAAGCGGATCCGCCCCTCGAGCGCCTGCTTGACGGGCTCGTACGCGCCGGCGCTTACGCCGCCCGAGGTGATGATCGCGTCGGCGTCGTCGTATCGTTCGAGGAGGTGCACGAGCTCGGCCGGGTCGTCGCCGACGTTCGTGCGCAGGACGAGTTCGCCGCCCGCGCCGCGCACGAGCTCAGCGATCAGCGTCGAGTTCGAGTCGGGGATCTGCCCCGCGCCGGGGACCTCTCCCGGTGCGGACAGCTCGGCGCCCGTCGACACGACGACGACGCGGGGAGCGCGCGTGACGGAGACCTCGGTCACCCCCGCGGCGAGAAGTGCGGAGATCTGCAGGGCCCCGAGTGGAGAGCCTGCGGGCAACACGGTGTCGCCGCGGGCGAGATCCTCGGCGCGGCGGCGGATGTGTGCGCCGGCCGCCTTCGGTGTCTCGCGGACGATCGCCGTCGAGAGGGAATCCGCAAGGCCCCCGGAGGTGTGCTCGAAGGGAACGATCGTGTCGGCCCCGTGCGGGACGGGGGCGCCCGTCATGATCCGGTGCGTGGTCCCGGCGGTGACGTCGCCGAGCGCTGCCGATCCTGCGGCCACGTCGCCCGAGACGGCGAGCTCGACGGGGTCGGACGCCGAGGCGCCGGCCACGTCTGTGAAGCGCACCGCGAAGCCGTCCATCGCCGAGTTGTCGAAGGCGGGGATGTCGAGCGCGGCGATCGCGTCTCGGGCGAGCGTGCGCCCCGACGCACCGGTCACGCCGACCGTCTCGGCCGGAAGGGGGCGCACGACATCGAGGATCCGCGCGCGGTGCGCGTCGACGCTCACGAGCTCGGTCATGGGGGTACGGTACCGCGGCGGCGCGACTCGGGTGGACGCTACTCGGCGAGTGAACTCCACGCACCCATCCCGCCCGCGAGCGAGCGAGTCGTCAGCCCGGCGCTCGCGAGCGCGGCGGTTGCTCGGGAAGATCGGACGCCGGCGGCGCAGACGGTGACCACCCCGCGGGATCCGGCCTCCGCGCGCAGGCGGGCGGCCGCGGCGGGGGGATCCGCGAGGACTTCGCCGAGCGGCACCGCGACGGATCCGGCGATCGCGCCGGTGACGCGCTCGGACTCTTCGCGCACATCGACGACGAGCGGCGGGCGGTCGGCGGTGATCCAGGCGGCGAGTTCGCTGGCGGTGACTTCCGTCGATGGCGCCCCGGACCGGGGCGCCTCCTCTTCGGCGGTCGCGCGGAGCGGAACCTCGCGCGTCGTCGAACGAAGTCCGTCGACGAGCGCGACACGGCCGAGGAGGGGATCGCCGATGCCTGCGATGAGGAGGACGGCCTGCGTCGCCATGAGCGAGCCGACCTGCATGACGAGGGCGCCGAGCACGCCGACGTCGGCGCATGTCGGGACGTTTCCCGCGGATCCTGGCGGATGCAGATCGGCGAGGCGCGTCGCGGGCGCGCCGGCGGGCGGGCGCGACCAGAACACGGTCAGCTGCGCGTGGAACTCCTGCACGACGCCCCACACGAGCGGCACTCCGAGCGCATCGCACGCGTCGGCGACGGCCTCGCGCGTGGCGAAGGTGTCCGATCCGTCGAGGACGACATCGGCGCCTGCGAGCAGTTGCCGAGCGTTATCGGGATCCAGTCGCTTGCGGAGGGGGGTCACGACGCAGTCGGGCGCAAGGTCGGCGGCCGCGCGGACGGCGCTATCGACCTTGGGCGCCCCGACGTCGCTCACGCGATGCAGGACCTGCCGCTGCAGATTGGAGTGCTCGACGTCGTCGTCGTCGATGACGGTGAGGCGCCCCACGCCGGCCGCGGCGAGCGCGAGGACGGCCGGGGATCCCAGGCCTCCCGCGCCAACGATCGCGACGTGCGCGGCCGCGAGGCGGCGCTGACCGGTCTCGCCGAGCGGATAGAGCACCGCATGCCGGGCCGTGCGCGCGGCCTCGTCCGCGCTCAGGGCGGCGACCGGTTCGACGAGCGGGGGGAGGGTCATCCTTCGAGAGTACCGACGCCTCGAGGCTCAGTCGCGAAAAGTCCAGCGCGTGACGCCTCGCCACGACACGCCGCTACGGCACGGCGCGTCGTGACCGCCCCGGACGGCGGCCGCACACGAGTGGTCGCGACACGTCTCCCTGCATCGGCGACGGAGGGCCTGTCGATTCGAGTGGCCGGCTCTGTGGTGGGATAGCAGGATGCGCCGTGCATCGATCGCCGTTCTCCTCCTCGCGGTCGCGTTCGCCGTCGCCGGGTGTGCACCGGCCGAGGACGAGCGGGAGATCCGCGTCGCTGCGGCCGCCTCGCTCCACGGCGCCTTCGAAGAGATCGTCTCCGCGTTCGAGGCCTCTCACCCGGATATTCGCGTCGCACCCGTCGTCTATGACGGATCCAGCACGCTTGCGACGCAGATCGCTGAGGGGGCGCCGATCGACGTCGCCGCGTTCGCCGATGAGCGCACGATGGAGCGCATCGCTGACGCAGTGGGTGAACCGCGGATCTTCGCCACGAACAGCCTGGTGATTGCCGTACCGGAGGGAACGGATCGCGTCGCCGCGCTCGATGACCTCGCGGACGACGCCCTCGACGTCGTCGTGTGCGCGCCCGAGGTGCCGTGCGGTGCTGCGACGCGGCAGGCGCTCGACGCGGCGGGAGTGGACATCGCCGCGGCGAGCCTCGAACAGAGCGTGACGGCGGTCGCCCGGAAGGTCGCGAGTGGCGTCGCCGACGCGGGCCTCGTCTACCGCACGGACGCATCCGCGACAGAGGGCGTGGCGGCCGTCGAGGATCCGCGACTCGACGGCGTCGTGAACCGATACCCGATCGCCGTCACCGAGGGCGCCGGTGACGACGCGCAGGCATTCGTCGACTACGTGTTCTCCGGCGACGCGCAGGAAGGGCTCGCGCGCTGGGGCTTCGGCGCGCCATGATGAGAGAGGGGGAGAATCAGACGCCCCGTGAAACGGAGCCGACGACCACGATGATGCGCACTGCACCGCCCGCGCCATCCGGCGTGCCGCGTCTGCTCGCCGTCCCCGCGGCCATCGCCCTGCTCTTCCTGCTCTTGCCGCTGGCGGCCCTCGTCGCGCGCGTCGAGTGGCCGACGCTCTGGCAGGACATCACGACGCCCGCGGCCGTCAGCGCCCTCACGCTCTCGCTCGTGACCGCGACGATTGCGACGGCCGTGAGCATTCTCATCGGGATCCCTCTCGCGATTCGGATCGCGCGGGCGCGGCCCGCCGTCGCGGCCGTCCTCCGGGTGCTCGTGACGATCCCGCTCGTGCTGCCGCCGCTCGTCGGCGGCGTCGCGCTGCTGTTCCTCTACGGAGGTTCGAGCCCGCTCGGCACCTGGTTGGACGAGGCAGGCCTCGCGCTGCCGTTCACGACGGCCGCCGTGATCGTCGCGCAGGTGTTCGTCGCGCTGCCGTTCCTCGTGATCGCGGTCGAGGGATCCGTGCGCACGGCGGGAACAGACTACGAGCGCACGGCGGCCTCGCTGGGTGCCGGCCGCTGGACAACGCTGCGCCGCGTCACCCTGCCGCTCGCGGCCGACGGAATCGTCGCCGGCGTGATCCTCTGCTTCGCGCGCGCCGTCGGTGAGTTCGGGGCGACCGCACTGTTCGCCGGCAACGCACCCGGCGTGACGCAGACGATGCCGCTCGCGATCTACACGGCCTTCAACGGCTCGGGGATGGGGCAGGGGCCGGCGGTGGCCCTCGCGCTCCTGCTGCTCGCGACCGTGCTGGTCGTGCTTCTCGTCGTCCGCGCCTGGCGCCCGGGGGGTGCGCGATGACGCCGCACGCAGGAGACGTCGTCGATGGCCACGTCGTGGTGCAGCGCTCCGGCGGCTTCCGTCTCGACGTGTCGCTCGACGTGGGATACGGCGAGGTCTTGGCGGTGATGGGGCCGTCGGGTGCCGGTAAGTCCACACTGCTGCAGGCACTCGCAGGCGAGGTGCGGCTGACCGACGGCGAGGTGACGATCGGCGACGAGGCCTATACGCGGCGGCATGGCGGGGATCCGCGGCGGCGCGGCGTCGTGCTGCTGCGCCAGAACCCGCTGCTCTTCCCACACCTCACTGTGCGCGACAACGTCGCGTTCGGACTCGAGGCGCGGCGCACGCCTCGGACGCGCGCCCGCACGGAGGCCGACGAATGGCTGTGGCGCGTTGGACTGTCGGGCATGGGCGATCACCGGCCGCGCGAGCTTTCGGGCGGACAGCAGCAGCGCGTCGCGCTCGCCCGCGCCCTCGCGACCACGCCCCGACTGCTGCTGCTCGACGAGCCCCTCACCTCGCTCGATCCCGATACGGCGAGCGATATTCGTGCCCTGCTGCGGGAGCAGCTCGCGTTCACCCTCACGACGACGCTGCTCGTCACGCACGATGCGTTCGACGCGGCGGCGCTCGCGCATCGTATGCTCGTCATCGAGGGCGGCGCCGTGACGCAGCGCGGCGACGTCCGCGAGGTCCTCGCGCGGCCCGCGACGCGGTTCGTCGCCTCGGCCGCGGGACTCAACCGGCTGCACGGCACCGCGCGCGGCGGTGATTGGACGGGATCGGCCTTCGGCACGCGCCTGCGCCTCACGTCTTCCGAAGGGGGACCGCGTCCCGCCGACGGCGACGACGTCGTGGCCGTGTTCCGCCCGGCTGACGCGCGGATCGCCCGTGCGGAGGAACTCTCCTGGACGCGGGCGCTGCAGCGGGTGCGGCACGAGACGGCGGACGACGAGGCGGTCGGCGAGTGGCTCGCGAGGGTCGAGCGCCTCGAACCGGCTCCGGGCGGCGCCCGCGTGCACGTGACGCAGCCCGAGTTCGCGGTCGACATTCCGACTGCGCAGGTCGCCGCGCTCGACATCGGCCCCGGCGATCCCGTGCGGGTCTCGATCTCGCCGGATCACGTGCGGCTGATTCCGGGCGGGTCCTGAGCCGTGGATCCCTCGTACCCTGGATGGATGGAGACACGTCGAGCAGCCGAGGTGCGCGCGTGAGCGCCGTGCCGATCCGCCTGGCCGAGCGTGCCCCGTCCGAGCCGCACACGACTCCGGCGGACATGCCGACGTCGGGCCCGCTCGTCGATCGCTTCGGACGGGTGCACCGCGATCTGCGCGTCTCGCTGACCGATCGCTGCTCGCTGCGCTGCACCTATTGCATGCCGGAGCAGGGCAATGAGTGGCTCGCGAAGCAGAGCATCCTGACGCTCGATGAGATCGAGCGCGTCGCGCGCATCGCCGCCTCCCGCGGCATCTCGACCTTCCGCCTCACGGGTGGGGAGCCGCTGCTGCGCCGCGATATCGTCGCGGTCACCGAACGCCTCGCGCGGCTCGAGTCTCCGGACGGACCGGTCACGATCGCGATGACGACGAACGCGATCGGGCTCGACAAGGTGCTGCCGGCGCTCGTTGACGCGGGTCTCGGGCGCCTGAACATCTCGATCGACACGATCCAGCGCGAGCGGTTCCGCGAGCTGACGCGCCGGGACCGCCTGGACGACGTCTTCGCGGGGATCCGTGCGGCTGCGGCCTCTCCGCTGCGGCCTCTCAAGCTCAATGCCGTCGCGATGCGCGGCGTCAACGACGACGAGCTCGTCGATCTCGTGCAGTTCGCGATCGACAATGACGCCCAGATGCGCTTCATCGAGCAGATGCCGCTCGACGCGGGGCACACGTGGGATCGCTCGCAGATGGTCACGCGCGACGAGATCCTCGAGAAGCTGTCCGCGAGGTGGTCGCTCGAGCCGATCCCGGGCCGCGGGGGCGCGCCTGCGGAGACCTGGCGGCTCGACGGCACCGACCGCACCGTCGGGGTCATCGCGTCGGTGACGGCGCCGTTCTGCGGCGCGTGCGACCGGCTGCGGCTGACGGCCGACGGGCAGCTGCGCAACTGCCTGTTCTCGAACCGAGAGTTCGACCTCGTGCCGCTGCTGCGCGGATCCGGATCCGATGACCACCTCGAGCAGCTGCTGCGCGGATGCATCTGGAAGAAGCTTCCGGGGCACGCGATCAACGACCCTGGCTTCTTGCAGCCCGACCGCGGGATGAACGCGATCGGCGGGTGAGGATCCTCCCCTGCCTCATCGCTGAGGGGCGGCTAGCGTGGATATCGCGCCCGGCACCGGGCGCACCACGACACAAAGGGGGCCGAAAATGTCACGTTTCGACGGCAAGACGATTCTGATCACCGGGGGCGGTTCGGGGCTCGGACGGGCGACGGCAGTGCGCGTCGCACAGGAGGGCGCGAACGTCGTTCTCGTCGACGTTTCGGAGAAGGGGCTCGAAGAGGCACGCCAGGACGTCCTCTCGGAGGCGCCGAACGTCCAGATCCTCACCGTGACCGCCGACGTCTCGAAGGAAGACGACGTCGCAGGCTACGTGGGGGCGACGATGGAGAAGTTCGGTCGCATCGACGGCTTCTTCAACAACGCGGGCATCGAAGGCAAGCAGAACCTCACCGAGAACTTCACGAACGACGAGTTCCAGCGCGTGCTCGCGATCAACCTGTCGGGCGTGTTCCTCGGTCTCGAGAAGGTGCTCCCGATCATGCGGGAGCAGGGTTCCGGGGCAGTCGTGAACACCGCCAGCGTCGGTGGGATCCGCGGCGTGGGCAATCAATCGGGCTACGCCGCCGCGAAGCACGGTGTCGTCGGGCTCACCCGCAACTCGGGGATCGAGTACGGCGAGCATGGCGTGCGCGTGAACGCGATCGCTCCCGGGGCCATCTGGACGCCGATGGTCGAGGGGTCGATGAAGCAGATCGACGCGGAGAATCCGCGCCGGGCCGCAGAGCAGTTCGTCCAGGCGAACCCGACGAAGCGCTACGGCGAGCCCCACGAGATCGCGTCGGTTGTCGCATTCCTCATGTCCGACGACTCGACCTACGTCAACGCGGCCGTGCTGCCGATCGACGGCGGCCAGTCGGCGAAGTACTGACAGTCTGCTCAAGAAGCGGCAGAGGGTCGCGGCCTGGGAAGCAGACCGCGACCCTCTGCCGTCGAACGTCATTCCAACAGAGTGAGCCCCTCGCGGTAGCGCTCCGTGATGATCGCGGCGACGCGCGGATCCGTCCCGACGGGCTCGGTCGCGACGTCGGCGCCCGATGAGGCGATGAGATCCGCGAAGTGGCCGGGCGCGAGCACGTAGCTCGCCACGATGACCCGCTCGGCGCCCGCCTCGCGCGCCTCGGCGACGGCGCCCGCCACCTTCGGCGTCGCGCCATATGCGTAGCCGACCGTGACGGGCGCGGTCACACGCTCGGCGAGGGCGCCGCGCACCTCTCGGACGCGCTCGGCCGATTCAGGACGCGACGATCCCGCCGCCGCGAGGACGACGTGATCGCCCGGGCGCACACCGATCTCGCGCACGCGGTCGCCGAGCACGTCGGCGAGCGCAGGATGCGGGCCGAGCGTGCCCGTCGCGACGACGTCGTCGCGCGATGCGGCGGCGCGACCGATGTCGACCTGCGTGTGGTAGCCAGGCGAGAGCAGCAGCGGCACGATGACGCCCGCTCCATCGAGCCCCGCCACTACCTCGTCGACCTGTGGCTGTTGGACGTCGACGTAGGTCTCACGCAGGGGAGCATCGCCGAGAAGCTCGGCGGCGCGCCGGGCGAGGAGAGAGATGACGGCCCGCCCCTCGGGGGAGTCGGTGCCGTGTGAGCAGCAGACGAGAGCGGGTGTCGGCATCAGATGTCCTTCACCGTGAGGCGGTATCCCCGCTTGACGACGGTCGTGATGAGATCGGGGAAGCCGAGCGCCTCGCGCAGACGCGCGACGGCCATCTCGACGGCATGGGTGCTCTGGCTCGACCGCGGCAGCGAATCCTGCAGATCGCGCCGCGGGATCACGGCGCCGCCCGCATCGAACAGTGCGCCGAGGACGGCCGTGCCGGTGGGGGAGAGCGGGAGGAAGACGCCCTCCAGCACGGCGCCGGCGCTGCGCATCTCCAGCCGCCCGCGCGGGGTGTCGAGCCCGGGAGCCTCGCCGCCGCCGAAGTGCGCCACGACGCCGCGCACGAGCGATCCGAGTCGGCCGCGCTCGGCGACGAGGGCGGGGATGCCGACGTCGTGCAGCGGCTGAACTGTGATGGGGCCGACGGCGGCCATCAGCAGTCGGTCGCGATCCGCGCGCTCGCGGATCTCGTGGAGGACGCCTGCGCGCTGCGCCTCGGCGAGCCATTCGCTCGCGCCCGGCGCGGAGGTGAACAGGACGGCGTCCACCTCGCCCGCCGCCGTCGCGAGCACGGACTGCCGCACGACGAGCGGATCCGCGGGCGGGCCCCAGCGGTACACCGTGAGGCTCACGACGTCGGCGCCGCGCTCACGGAAGAGCTCGTCGAGCCCGTCGGAGCCGGAACCGTGATGCTGCACCGCGATCCGCTTGTCTGCCACGCCCTCCGCGAGCAGGTACTCGCCGAGCTCGCGGGCCGTCTCGGACTCGGCGACCCAGTCGACGTCGAAGCCCGCCTGCTGAACCGCGCCGCGGGCCTTGGGTCCGCGCGCCACGATCTGCGCCCCGGAGAACGCGTGACCGAGCTCGTCGGCGAGGCCGGCCTCGTGGGCCGCCTCCATCCATCCGCGGAATCCGACGCCCGTCGTGGCGACGACGACGTCGGGCGGGGAGGCGATGAGTTCGCGCGTGGCGTGGAGGAGAGCCTCGTCGTCGATGTGGGGGATGATCGTCAGCGCGGGGGCCTGACGTACCGCGGCGCCGTGACGTTCGAGCGCGGCCGTCAGCTCGCCGGCGCGCCGATCGACGGCGATGACGACCGTGCACCCGTCGAGCGCCGAGGACAATCGGGGGCGGGGCGCGGCGTCGGTCATCCGGCGGCTCCCTCGTGCGCGGCAGTCGCCGTGTGCGCGGGGAGAAGCAGATCGGGTCGAGCGACCTCGCCGATGACGATGACGGCCGGGTTGCGCACGCCCGCGTGCCGGGCGTCGGCGACGGCGTGTGCGAGGGTCGTGCGGGTCGTGCGCTGGTGCTCGGTGTGCCCGCTCTCGACGAATGCCACGGGGCGATCGGCCGGGACGCCCGCCGCGAGGGCCTCGTGCGCGATCGCGCCGAATGCCTTCACACCCATGAGCAGGACGGTCGTGACCGTCGGATCCTCGAGGGAAGCGAGCGTCGCGTCCGAGACGCCCGACTGGCCGTTGATGATGTGCACGCTCGAGGCGACTCCGCGGTGCGTGACGGGGATCCCCGCCGCCTGCGGAACCGAGACGGAGCTCGAGACGCCGGGGACGACCTCGACGGGGATGCCAGCGTCGAGACAGGCCGAGACCTCCTCGCCGCCGCGCCCGTAGACGAACGGATCCCCGCCCTTGAGGCGCACGACGCGCTTGCCGGCGCGCGCGTGGTCGACGAGCATCGCGTTGATCTCGTCCTGGGGAACCGGATGGTGACCGGGGGCCTTGCCGACGTGCACGACCTCGACATCGGGATCGAGCTCGTCGAGCACTCCGGTGGCGCCGAGGCGATCTGCGACGACGACGTCGGCCTCGGCGAGGAGGCGCCGAGAGCGCAGCGTCAGGAGGTCGACGGGTCCCGGACCGCCGCCGACGAGGGCGACGGATCCCGCTGCCGATTCACGCACGCGGCGCAGGGGCGCGCGCCCCGACTCGAGCATCTCGCGGACCGAGGAGTTCACGCGCGCGGTGCGGCGCGGATCCACCCCCGAGTCGCTCGTGACGCCGACGAGCACGTCACCGGCGCGGGTCTGCGACGTCATCCGGGCGGATCCGTGCGCGCCGTCGGACGAGTTCACGCAGAACGTGCGCCGCGCCTCGCACCAGGCGACGACCTGGGCATCGACCTCGGGGTCGCCCGTGGCCGTGTGGACGAGCCACGCGCCGTCCACGTCGCCCTCGGACACGGGGCGAGCGTCCCACGGGACATCGTGGTCGGCGACGAGCTGCGCCACTTCGGGCGACAGCTCGGGGGCGACGAGACGCACATCGGCGCGTTCGTCGAGGAAGCGGCGCAGGCGGCGCGCGGTCACGCTGCCGCCGCCGACGAGCACGACGAGGCGGCCGTCGAGGGATACTCCGAGCATCGCCGTCATGTCACGCCGCCTTCCACTTGATGAGCACCTGTCCGTCGTCCACCGCAACGGGGTGAACCGCGATGTGGCGCTCGTCCTTGCCCTGCGTCTCGACGACGGCACCCGTGCGCAGATCCCATGCCTGCTTGTGCAGGGGCGATGCGATCGTGGGCACCTCGGAGCCGTCGGTGAACGCCTTGGAGCCGACGATACCCCTCGAGAGCACGTGTGCCAGGCCGTACGGGTCATAGTTCGACACAGCGCGCACCGTGCCGTCGACCAGCCGGAACAGCGCGATCTGAGTGTCGCCGATGAGGGCGGCGCGCCCCCGTTCGACCGTCAGATCGTCGAGCGCGCACACGCGCACCCACGTGGTCTGCGCGGTCGCCGCCGCGTCGCCGATCGTCGTCATCGCCGCACCTCCAGCGTCGTACCCGCGATCATCACGGATCCGGATTCCTTCTCCTCGTCTGAGGCGGGCCGCACCTGACCGCGCTCGAGCACATACGCGAGCGACGGATCCGGAGTATCGGGTGCGTTCACGAAGGAGTGGAAGCGCGAGAGCTTATCGGGATCCTTCAGCGTCGCCGCCCATTCGTCCTCGTACGTGCCGACGTGCTTGTCCATTGAACGGTCGAGGTCGTCTGCGATGCCGAGCGAGTCGTCGAAGATGACCTCGCGCAGCCCGTCGAGGCCGCCCTCGAGCTCTTCGACCCACGGCGCCGTGCGCTGCAGGCGATCGGCCGTGCGGATGTAGTACATGAAGAAGCGGTCGATCGCGCGGATCAGCCCGTCGTCGTCGAGTCCCTCGGCGAGCAGCTGCGCGTGGCGCGGGGTGAATCCGCCGTTGCCGCCGACGTACATGTTCCAGCCGTTCTCGGTTGCGATGACGCCGACGTCCTTGCCGCGCGCCTCGGCGCACTCGCGCGCGCAGCCCGAGACGCCGAGCTTGAGCTTGTGAGGCGAGCGCAGACCGCGGTAGCGCAGCTCGAGGCGCACCGCCATGCCGACGGAGTCGAGCACGCCGTAGCGACACCACGTCGAACCCACGCACGACTTCACGGTGCGCAGCGACTTGCCGTACGCCTGCCCCGACTCGAAGCCCGCGTCGACGAGGCGCTTCCAGACGAGGGGGAGCTGTTCGAGGCGCGCGCCGAACATGTCGATGCGCTGGCCGCCCGTCAGCTTCGTGTAGAGACCGAACTCCTTCGCGACCTCGCCGATGACGATGAGTCCCTCGGGCGTCACCTCGCCGCCGGGCATGCGCGGAACGACCGAGTACGAGCCATCCTTCTGCATGTTCGCCATGACGTGGTCGTTCGTGTCCTGCAGCGTCGCCGTCTCGCCCTCGAGGACGTGCTCGCCGACGAGACCCGAGAGGATGCTCGCGATCGTCGGCTTGCAGACATCGCAGCCGCGACCGCGGCCGAAGCGGTCGATGATCGCGCTGAACGTCGTGAGCCCCGACACCGAGATCGCGTCGAAGAGCTGTCGGCGAGACATGTCGAAGTGCTCGCACAGCGCGTCGCTGACGGCCTTGCCGAGAGATGCGAGCTCCTTGCCGACGATCTTCTTGACGGTCACGAAGCAGGATCCGCACGTGGCGCCGGCCTTCGTGCACGCTTTGACCTCGCCCGCGTCAGCGCAGCCGTCTTCGTGCACGGCGCCGCGGATCCGCCCCGCCGTCACCGACGAGCACGAGCACACGATCGCCTCGTCGGGAAGATCGCCCGTAGGGGCCTCGACGCCGCCTTCGGGCATGAGGTATGCCGCGGGATCGGCGCCGAGGGGGCTGCCGACGAGCGGGCGGAGGGATCCGTAGGCTGACGCGTCGCCGACGAGGATGCCGCCGAGGAGGGTCGAAGCGTCGTCGCTCATCACGAGCTTCTTGTACACGCCGCCCACGGGGTCGGTGTAGACGACGTCGAGCGCGCCCGGCGAAGTGGCCATCGCGTCACCGAAGCTCGCGACGTCGACACCCGACAGCTTCAGCTTCGTCGACTCGTCGTAGCCGGGGAACGTGGCCTCGCCGCCGAGGAGTCGGTCGGCCGCGACCTCGGCCATCGTGTAGCCCGGAGCGACGAGACCAACGCAGCGGCCGTCGAAATTCGCGACCTCGCCGATCGCGAAGATCGCGTCGTCGGAGGTGCGGCAGGCGTCGTCGATGAGGACGCCGCCGCGCGGCTCGCATTCGAGCATCGCCTCGCGCGCCAGGCGGTCGTTGGGGCGCACGCCGACGGTGAAGACGACGACGTCCGCTTCCTCCCACGATCCGTCGCGGAACTCGAGACCCGCGACCTGGCCCGTGCGATCGGCGTCGAGTCGCGTCGTGCGCGATTCGGTGCGCACGTCGATGCCGCGCTGCGAGATGAGGCGGCCAAGCACCTCGCCGCCCGCGCGGTCGATCTGCGCCGACATGAGGTGCGTGCCCGAGTGCACGACCGTGCAGTCGACGTCGAGCCCCTGCAGGGCGCCCGCCGCCTCGAGACCCAGCAGGCCGCCGCCGACGACCTTGCCGACGAGCGGCCGGCCGAGCTGCGCGCGACGTGCCTCGACGAAGTCCGTGAGCGAGACGAGATCGTCGATCGTGCGGTAGACGAAGCATCCGGGCAGATCGGCGCCGTCGACGGCGGGGCGCGCCGCGTAGGAGCCGGTCGCGAGCACGAGGGTGTCGTAGGCGAACTCGGATCGCGCGGCCGTGTGAACGGTCTTCGCCTTCCGATCGACGCGCACGACAGGGTCGCCCGTCACGAGCGCGACCCGCGGATCCTCGAGGTGGTGCCGCTCGAGCGTCAGCTCATCGGCCGTCGTGCCCGAGAAGAACGATGTGAGGCCGACGCGGTCGTAGGGGAGACGGCTCTCCTCTCCGATCAGTGTGATCTGCCACGGAGCGTCGCTCCGGGTGAGGAGGCTCTCGATGAATCGGTGGGCGACCATACCGGCGCCGACGACGACGATATGACCGGCGGTCTTGTTCGATGTGCTCATTCGCAGCTCCTGCACGGGGTGTCACGACAGTGATCCCCACGCTAAGAACGCGGTGTTTCGCGGCGCATCGCGATCGGGTTTCCCGAGAGCGACGAAACCCTCACAAGGCGCTGAGGGCCTTGTGAGGGTTTCGTGACGTGCGGGAAGCCTCCGCTCCTCTACTGCGAGAGGAAGCTCCGATCGGTGAGGACGACGGGTCCGTCCGCCGTGATCGCGATGGTGTGCTCGCTGTGCGCCCCGCGCGATCCATCCGCGCTGCGGAGGGTCCAGCCGTCGCGATCGTCGGTGACGAGCTTGTCGGTCGTGTGCAGGAACCACGGCTCGATCGCGACGACGAGGCCCGGCTTCAGAGGGAAGCCGCGTCCCGCCCGCCCATTGTTCGGGATGTGCGGGTCGCCGTGCATCGTGCGGCCGACACCGTGGCCGCCGAAGTCGGTGTTGATCGACAGGCCCTCGCCGTGGGCCACCGCGGCGATCGCCGCGGAGATGTCGCCCACCTTGCCGCCCGGCTGCGCCGCGGCGATGCCGGCGTCGAGCGCTCGCTCGGTCGTCTCGATCAGCTTCAGATCCTCGTCGCGCGGCGTTCCGACGACGAAAGAGACGGCCGAATCGGCGACCCAGCCGTCGATCGATACGGCGAAGTCGAGCGTGACGAGATCGCCGTCCTTCACGGCGTAGTCGTACGGGCGCCCGTGCAGGACGGCGTCGTTGACCGACGTGCAGATCACGTAGCCGAAAGGCCCGGATCCGAACGACGGTGCGTAGTCGAGGTAGCAGCTCTCGGCGCCCGCGCGGCGGATCAGCTCATGAGCGCGGCGGTCGATCTGGAGGAGGTTGGTGCCGACGCGAGTCTCGTCGCGGAGGGTCGCGAGCGTCTCGGCGACGAACCGGCCCGCCGGTCGCATCTCGTCGATCTCGGCCGGTGTGCGCAGTTCGATCATGGGAGTCCTTTCGCGTGTTCTGCCATTGTTCCGCATGGATCCGCGTAGCACCTGAAGGGGATGTTCCCGCATGCGCAGTCGATGTGGCAGAATAGGCGTTTGTGCCGTGATCGGCGCGCCCGTTGGTGCGCCTGGTTTCGACTCTGCCACAGGGGAGTCGAGGATCCGCTTCTTCAGGGGGTCTCATGCGCACCGCTCTCTCAACACCCCTCATCGCGGGCGACCTGTGGCGGCCGCAGGAAGCGATTCATCATGAACATCATCGATGCCGTCGACGCCGCGTCGCTGCGCAGCGACATCCCGAAGTTCGGCCCCGGCGACACCGTCAAGGTGCACGTCAACATCGTCGAGGGCAACCGCTCGCGCGTCCAGGTCTTCCAGGGCGTCGTGCTCGGCCGCCAGGGCGATGGCGTGCGCGAGACCTTCACGGTCCGCAAGGTCAGCTTCCAGGTCGGCGTCGAGCGCGTGTTCCCCGTGCACTCGCCGATCATCGACAAGATCGAGGTCGTCTCGCGCGGTGACGTGCGCCGCGCCAAGATCTACTACCTGCGCGGTCTGACCGGCAAGAAGGCGAAGATCCGCGAGAAGCGCGAGAACGCCTGATCGTCGATTCGAATCGGCTGAACGCCCCGCGACGTCATCGTCGCGGGGCGTTTCGCATATGGGATCCTGTGAGAGATGACAACCGAATCTGAGCCTTCCGCGACGGGCGGCCCCTCGCGAGGGCGCGGCATCCTCGCCTTCCTGCGCGACATCGTCGTGATCGTCGTCGTCGCGGTCGTCGTGTCGGTGCTGATCAAGGCGTTCGTGGTGCGCTCCTTCTACATCCCGTCTGCCTCGATGGAGGACACGCTCATGACGGGCGACCGGATTCTCGTCGACGAGCTGACCGTGAACTGGTCGGGATACTCGCGCGGCGATGTCGTCGTATTCGCCGACCCGGGCGGATGGCTGGACGGGGCGGATGTCGAGGGCCCTGGCGGCATCGCGGGCGCGATCGACTGGGTTCTGACGGGCGTCGGCATCTCGGCATCGGATTCGGAGGAGCACCTTGTCAAAAGGATCATCGGGCTGCCGGGCGATCACATCGAGTGCTGCAATGAGCTCGGTCAGATCCAGATCAACGGCGCCGGTGTCGACGAGCTCGACTACCTGAGACTTCCCGACGGATCGACGCTGGCGTCGACCGACGAATTCGACGTGACGGTTCCCGAAGGTTCCATCTGGGTCATGGGTGACAACCGCAATCGCTCGCAGGACTCGCGATACCACGATCAGCAGCCGGGAGGCGGCTTCGTGCCGATGGAGAAGATCGTCGGGCGCGTGGTGCTGCGTACCTGGCCGCTGTCGCACTTCGGTGTGCTCGAGGGGCAGAACGACGCGTTCACGGGCGTACCGGACGCTGCAGGATGAGCCCCGTCGCTCCGACTCTCGACCTCGAGCGTGGCCTCCTCGAGACCGCACCGCTCGTCTTCGGGCTCGACGAGGTCGGCCGGGGTGCGCTCGCCGGGCCGGTCACGGTCGGCGCATCCGTCATCGACCGCGCGGTCGCAGACGAACCGATCCCGGAGGGGCTGCGCGACTCGAAGCTCGTGAGTGAGAAGAGGCGTCCCGCCGTGGCGGAGCGGACCGCGGAATGGGTGCTGCGCACGACTCTTGGGTGGGCCACGCCGGGCGAGGTCGACGAAGTCGGGATCGTCGGGGCGCTCGGCCTTGCCGCGACACGCGCCCTCGCCGGGATGCGCGAGGCGGGCATCGATCCCACCGACGGGATCGTGCTTCTCGACGGCAGCCATGACTATCTGTCGGCGACCGCGCGTCCGCGGCTCGGCCGCCTGGACGTGCGCACGGTCGTGAAAGGCGACCGCGATCGCGCGTCGATCTCGGCGGCGTCGATCGCGGCGAAGGTCGCGCGTGACGTCGTCATGGTCGACCTCCACGCGCAGCATGAGGAGTACGCGTGGGAGCGCAACAAGGGGTATGCGAGCGCCGCCCACCGCGCGGCGATCGACGCGCACGGCCTCACCGACCACCATCGCCGGTCGTGGGCGATCGGGCCGGGACCGGCGCTGTTCTGACGTGGAGCCGCCGACTCGTAGGATGGGATGACCATGGATGACGACGCCTTCGAAGAATTCGACCGCGAGCTCGAGCTGGCCCTGTACCGCGAGTACCGCGATGTCGTCGGACAGTTCCAGTACGTCATCGAGACCGAGCGGCGCTTCTACCTCGCGAACGATGTGAACATCGTCCGGCACGACACCGAGCACGACTTCTACTTCGAGCTCACGATGCGCGATGTGTGGGTGTGGGACATCTACCGCGCGGATCGCTTCGTCACGAGTGTGCGCGTGCTCACCTTCAAGGACGTCAACATCGAGGAGCTTTCTCCGCGCGACTTCGAGTTGCCGGAAGACCTTTCCATCGGCAAGCCGTAGCGCCGGCGCAGCGTGCTCACAGCCGGCTGATTTCTCGCGCTGTCCACATCGCCCGCGAAATCACGCGGAGGCGCCGATCCGCCATCGGGGCGATCGCGGCACGGTGGGGGAATGCCTCACAATATGAGCCTCGGGCGCGCGGGGGAGCAGCGCGCCGCTCAGCACCTCGCAGATGCCGGCTACGACATCGTCGACCGCAATTGGCGGTGCTCTGACGGCGAGATCGACATCGTGGCCGTGCGCCGAGACGTCGTCGCGATCGTCGAAGTGAAGACGCGTACGAGCAGAAGGTACGGCCACGCCCTGGAGGCGCTCGACGCGCGCAAGACCGATCGTCTCTGGCGCCTCGCGTTCATGTGGGCCCGCGCGCATCCCGACGTCGCGCGCGGGAGACGCGTGCGGGTCGACGCCGTCGCCGTCACGGGCGCGGATCCGGCAGTGGGGGCGGTCGAACACCTGCAGGGTCTCCGATGATCGTCGTACGCACGTGGGCGGTCGCGTTGACGGGGCTGCAGGGCGCGCTCATCGAGGTCGAGGCCGACATCACGCAGCACAAGCCCGACTTCCGCCTCATCGGGATGCCCGACAAGGCCCTCGGAGAAGCGGTGCGCCGCGTGACCAACGCGTGCGAGAACAGCGGCCTCGCCTTGCCCGATCGGCGATTGACGGTCAATCTGTCGCCGGCGAGCCTGCCCAAGCAGGGATCGGGGTTCGACCTCGCGGTCGCGATGGCCGCTCTCTCGACCGACGGCCGGGTCGATCCCGACTCGCTCGCGCGCACCGTGCATATCGGTGAGCTCGGGCTCGACGGGCGGGTGCGCGCCATACCCGGGGTGCTCCCGTCGGTGCTCGCGGCTGTCGCAGCGGGGCGGCCGCGGGTGGTCGTGCCCGAGGAGAACCGCGCGGAGGCCGAGCTCGTGACGGGGGCGGAGGTGACGGGAGTGCGGTCTCTCGCCGAGGCCGCGCGGTTGCACGGGGCCGACGTCGACGACGCTGTGCTCGTGGGGCCGGATCCCGTTCCCGCGGTGCTCCCGGCACCCGAATCGCGTGCGGTGAACCCGCCTGCCGACCTGGCCGACGTCGTCGGTCAGCCTGCGGCGGTCGACGCGCTGCTCGTCGCGGCGGCCGGCGGCCACCATCTGCTGATGTCGGGTCCGCCGGGTGCAGGCAAGACCATGCTCGCCCAGCGGCTTCCGGGAATCCTGCCGGCGCTTGACGACGCGGGGGCGCTCGAGGTCGCCTCCGTGCGCTCGCTGACGGGCGAAGCGATCACCTCCCTGTCGCGCACGCCTCCCTTCGAAGCGCCCCACCACTCCGCCACGCTCGCGGCGCTGGTCGGGGGCGGATCGCGGCGCGCGAGCCCGGGAGCGATCGCGCGGGCCTCGCGCGGCGTGCTCTTCATCGACGAGGTCGCCGAGGCGCCGCGATCCCTGCTCGATGCGCTTCGGCAGCCTCTGGAACACGGTGCGATCTCGATCCACCGTGCGGGGTTCACAGCAAGCTTTCCCGCGCGATTCCAGCTCGTGCTCGCAATGAACCCGTGCCCGTGCGGCGAGTTCGGGGTCGCGGGTGGCACGTGCACCTGCTCGCCGACGGACGTGCGGAGGTACGCGAGCAAGATCTCCGGTCCACTGCTCGACCGCGTCGACATCGATCTGCGGATGCAGCGCGTCTCTCGCCTCGACGGGAACGGATCCGGGGGCGCTGTCTCGAGTGCCGAAGCCCGCGAACGGGTGATCGCTGCTCGCCAGCGCGCCGCCGCACGCCTCTCGGAGACCCCGTGGAGCACGAATGCGGAGGTGACGGGATCCTGGCTTCGCGAGGGGCCGTGCGCCCTCGACGGCCTGGCCCGGAAGACGCTCGACGGGGCCCTGCAGCGGGGGCTCCTCACGCTTCGCGCCTACGACCGCGTGCTGCGCGTCGCCTGGACGATCGCCGACCTCGCCGATCATCCGGCTCCGGACGCCGCCGATATCGGACGCGCGCTGTTTCTCAAGAAGGGGGTGACGGCGTGAGCAACGACCTCGACGTGTCGCGCCTCATCCGTCCCGAGGACGTCGAGGTGGCGCGTGACTGGCTGGGTGAAGACCGGCTCGTCGAGCGCGTCTCGCGCATCGCCTGGTCGATTCTCATCGAGCCGGGCGACCGCGCCGCGGGTGAGCACATTGCTCGCTTCGGTGCGGCGGAGTCCCTCGCTCGCGTCGCCGCGGCGGCCGAGGAGGGCGGAAATGAGACTGCGCAGGCGAGTGATCGGTGGCGCTCGCGCTGGGACTCGGCCCTCGTTGCGGCAGCCGTAGCCGCGGGCTCCCGGCGCGGCCTTCAGATCGTGATCCCCGGGGACGAAGCGTGGCCCCGATCGCTCGACGATCTCGGACCTCACGCTCCCGTCGTGCTCTGGGTGCGCGGCGATCCGTCGACTCTCGTCGACCGTGCGTCGGTCGGCATCGTCGGCGCGCGCGCCGCGACGCCCTACGGAGAGCACGTCGCCGCGGACATCGCCGGAGAGCTCGCCGCGAGCGGGACGACCATTGTGTCGGGCGCCGCGTACGGCATCGACGGTGCGGCGCACCGGGCGGCGCTCCGCGCCGGGGGACGCACGGTCGCCTTCGTCGCGGGCGGAGCAGACCGCGTCTACCCGGCGGGTCACGCCCATCTCCTCGCCCAGATCGCCGAGACGGGCGCAGTCGTCGCTGAATGCCCGCCCGGCACCACACCCACGAGGTGGCGTTTCCTCGCGCGAAATCGCCTCATCGCCGCGGTCTCGGACGGAACGGTGGTCGTCGAGGCGGGCGCCCGCAGCGGCAGCATCAACACCGCAGCCCACGCCGCCTCGATCGGCAGACCGCTCGGGGCGGTGCCCGGCCCGATCACGAGTTCGACGTCGGCGGGTTGCCACCGCGTGCTGCGCGAGTACGACGCGGTATGCGTGACGAGCGCCGACGACGTGCGCGAGCTCATCGGTGCCGCCAGCGCCCCGATTCCGCTCGCCTACGAGTCTCCCGACGCCGTGCGGGTGGCCGACGCGCTGTCGCGTCGACGCCCGCGGGATGTGGAAGATCTCGCGCGTCGCAGCGGTCTCGCCCCGGCCGACGTCATCGCGACCCTCGGGCTGCTCAGCCTGCAAGGGGCGGCTGAGGCCCGTCCGGACGGGTGGGTGGCGACTGTGTGAGGTTCCCACCGCCCCAAGGGCGTCTACGTCGGCGGGATGGCAGGGACGCAGTGCGGTTCGCCCGGCGCGCCGCGCGGAAGCGGCTCGCTCGGGCGCGGCATCCTGAAGTCATGATCCTGTCCGAGGCAGCCGCCGCGTTCACGGAACACCTCACCGTGGTGCGCCGACTGTCTCCGGCGACCGCGCGCGCATACGCGGCTGACCTCGCCGACCTCGCGCACGCGGCTGGCGACATCGAGCTGCGCGAGGTCGATCTCGAGCACCTGCGCGATTGGCTGTGGCGAGCAGCGCAGCGCGGCGACGCGCGGTCGACGCTCGCGCGCCGCACATCGTCGGCGCGTGGTCTGTTCCGGTGGGCGCTCGACGCGGGGCATGTCGACGTCGATCCGAGCCTGCGCCTCGTCACACCGAAGCGCGGCCGGACTCTGCCGAAGGTCGCGAACGCCGGCGGGCTGGGAGAGATGCTGGCGCGGGCGGCTGATGCAGCCGCCGAAGGCGACCCGATCGCGTTGCGCGATCATGCAATCCTCGAACTGCTGTACGGATCCGGGATCCGCGTCTCCGAGCTCTGCGGGCTCGATGTCGACGACCTGGATCTCGGACGCGCCACGGCCCGAGTTCTCGGCAAGGGGTCCAAGGAACGCGTCGTGCCCTTCGGCGCCCCCGCCCGCCGCGCGATCGAGGCCTTTCTCACCCGCGGGCGCGCCGCGCTCGCGGCGCGGACCGAGACGGCGACGCCCGCCACGTTCCTCGGCGCCCGCGGCGCCCGGATCGGCCCGCGCACCGTGTACGACCTCGTGGCCCGTACGGTGGGTCCGGTCGTCGGATCCGCGGCCGTCGGCCCGCACGCGCTGCGCCACTCGGCCGCGACGCATCTGCTCGACGGAGGGGCTGATCTGCGGGCGGTGCAGGAGCTCCTCGGGCACGCGAGCCTCGGCACGACGCAGGTGTACACGCACGTCTCGAGCGAGCGGCTCAGCGCCGCCTATCGCCTCGCGCATCCCCGCGCCTGACGCCCCCTCTTCGCAAGCATCGAATACGACCTTCCCGCCAGCTCAGGCGTCCTGAGGCAACGCGAACGCACCGAGATTCCCGGGTGAGCGCGGACTCTGCCTCGTCTCGGAACGTCCACCGTCCTCGATCGAGAGCCCAGGATCGCGGCCGAGCCTCAGCAGCAGGGGAGGAGCACGGGGCGCTCGAGCGCTCCGAGCAGACCGCGCGGGTCGATGTACTCGCCGTCGAGACGCGCGCCGAGGTGCAGGCCCCCCGCCGGGGCGTTCCCGCCGGAGGCGAGCATTCCGACGACGTCCCCGCGCGCGACCGGATCCCCCGCGGACAGCTCGCTGGCGACGGGTTCGAGTGTGGAGACGAGTCCACCGCCGTGATCGATCGTTATGAGTGGCCGGTCGACCACGGTCCCGCGGAAGGCGATGACGCCGTCGTCGGGCGCGACCAGGTACTCCCCGGAGACCGCGATGTCGATGCCGCGGTGGCCGGGACCGTACTCGTGCGATGGGCGCTCGAACGGCGTGATCACCTGGGCGACGCCGCCCGGCCAGACCCAGCGTGGCTCGACGTCCTCGGCCTCGGCGGTCGGCCCGGGAACGTGACCGAGCATTGCGCCGAGATCATCGTCGGCGACGGGCGCGGGATCGGCCCCGCGCGGGCCGATCGCGGGTGCGGCGAGCAGAGGATCGCCCACCGAAGCACCGCTCCCGACCGCCTCATCGGGCAGCGCGAGTGCGAGCGCGGGTGCCGGAGCCGCACACATCGCGGCGAAGACGAGTGCGGCAAGGGCGGTGAGGATGCGGGAGAGTCGGCGCTGCATACGGCTACCGTGTCCGATCCGTCGCCGCCGTGTGGGCGGGCGCGTACCTGATGTGGAGAGAATCTGGGGATCCGTCGGATGTGGACACGCTGAGTCCGCTGCCGCCGCGAGGATCACGGTCGTCCGTGCTGATACACTGGCATCCGCATCTCGGTCTCCGAGATGACTTCGCGTGCCTCAGCGACTTCGGTCGCGTCTGCACTTCCTCCGGTCCTCCCTCGTGGAGGTGGGAGTGCGTCGGGCACCAGGCTCGCCAGTGCATCGCTGGCAGATCAACCGCACACGGCGCGCTGAGCGCGCCCCGACACAAGGAGAACGGCACATGGCCGTCGTCACCATCCGCCAGCTGCTCGACAGCGGCGTTCACTTCGGACACCAGACCCGTCGGTGGAACCCGAAGGTCAAGCGCTTCATTCTCACCGAGCGCAGCGGCATCCACATCATCGACCTCCAGCAGTCGCTGTCCTACATCGACAGCGCGTACGAGTTCGTCAAGGAGACGGTCGCCCACGGCGGCACGGTCCTCTTCGTCGGCACGAAGAAGCAGGCGCAGGAGGTGCTCGCCGAGCAGGCGACCCGCGTCGGCCAGCCGTACGTGAACGAGCGCTGGCTCGGCGGTCTGCTCACGAACTTCCAGACGGTGTCGAAGCGCCTGGCGCGCATGAAGGAGCTCGAGGAGCTCGACTTCGACGACCCCGCCGGCACGGGCTTCACGAAGAAGGAGCTCCTGCTCAAGAAGCGTGAGCTCGACAAGCTGCACAAGTCGCTCGGCGGCATCCGCAACCTGACGAAGACGCCCTCCGCCCTCTGGGTGGTCGACGCCAAGCGCGAGCACCTCGCGATCGACGAGGCCCGCAAGCTGGGCATCCCGGTGATCGGCATCCTCGACACGAACGTCGACCCCGATGACCTCGCGTACCCGATCCCCGGCAACGACGACGCGATCCGCTCTGTCTCGCTGCTGACGCGCATCATCGCCGACGCGGCCGCCGAGGGGATGCAGCAGAAGCACAACCCCGAGAGCGGTGCCGACGCCGAGCCTCTGGCCGAGTGGGAGCGCGAGCTCCTCGAGCAGGGTGGCCAGACCGAGGCTCCGGCCGCCGACGAGACGCCGGCTGAGAAGGCCGAGGACGAGGCCCCGGCAGAGGCACCCGCTGAGGCGGCTGCCGACGAGAAGCCGGCCGAGGCTCCCGCAGCCGAGTGACCGTCGCGAGGGCGGGTGCCGACCCGGCACCCGCCCTCGTTCTCGGCGCGACCCGCGCCGCACACTTGAATCACAGAACACCTCCGGTCCATCACCGACACCAAGGGGAAGCCACTCATGGCAAACGTCAGCATCGCCGACATCAAGACGCTGCGTGAGCAGCTCGGCACGGGCATGGTCGACACGAAGAAGGCGCTCGAAGAGGCCGAGGGCAACCTCGAGAAGGCCATCGAGATCCTGCGCCTCAAGGGCGCGAAGGGCAACGCGAAGCGCGCCGACCGCGCCGCAACCGAGGGTCTCGTCGCCGGCGTCACGAGCGAAGGATCCGCGACGCTCATCGAGCTCGCCTGCGAGACCGACTTCGTCGCGAAGAACGACAAGTTCATCGCTCTGGCCGAGACCGTCCTTCAGGCCGTCGCGGCCGCGGGCGCCGATGGCGTCGAGGCGGCGCTCCAGGCCGACGCGAACGGCAAGAGCGTCGAGCAGGCGATCGCCGACGAGGCTGCCGTCCTCGGCGAGAAGGTCGAACTCCGCGGCGCGTCGACGCTCTCGGGCGATGCCTTCCAGATCTACCTCCACAAGACGAGCAAGGACCTGCCGCCGCAGGTCGGCGTCATCGTCGCCTACTCGGGTGACGACGCCGAGACGGCGCGTTCGATCGCGCAGCACATCTCGTTCGCTGCGCCGCAGTTCCTCACGCGCGACGAGGTCCCGGCCGACGTCGTCGAGAAGGAGCGTGACATCGTCACCGAGATCTCGCGCAACGAGGGCAAGCCCGACGCCGCGCTTCCGAAGATCGTCGAGGGCCGTGTGAACGCCTTCTTCAAGCAGGTCGTCCTGCTCGACCAGCCGTACGCGAAGGACAACAAGCTGTCGATCCAGAAGGTCGCCGACGACGCGGGGATCTCGATCTCCGGCTTCGCGCGCTTCAAGGTCGGCGCCTGACCGTAAGCTCGCTTCACGTCGAAGGGCCCGGGATCCGCGAGAGCGGCCCGGGCCCTTTGTCGTGCGCGGGGCGTCCGCTCAGCCAGGGCACGAGTGCCCTGCGCTAGCGTGGGGGACGCTGCTGCCAGCCGAGAGAAGGAAGTCATCGTGACCAGCGACGCCCCAGCAACCAGCCGCCGTGTATTGCTCAAGCTCTCGGGAGAGGCGTTCGGCGGCGGCCAGATCGGCGTCGCCCCCGATGTCGTCGGCACGATCGCGCGCGAGATCGCTGAAGCGGCGCAGGAGGTCCAGGTCGCGGTCGTCGTCGGCGGGGGGAACTTCTTCCGCGGCGCGGAGCTGTCCAAGAGCGGCATGGAGCGGTCGCGTGCCGACTACATGGGCATGCTCGGTACGGTGATGAATGCGCTCGCGCTGCAGGACTTCCTCGAGCAGGCCGGTACGGAGACGCGGGTGCAGTCGGCGATCGAGATGCGTCAGGTCGCCGAGCCCTACATTCCCCGTCGCGCCGAGCGTCACCTTGAGAAGGGGCGCGTCGTGATCTTCGGTGCGGGCGCCGGGCTGCCGTACTTCTCGACGGACACCGTGGCCGCCCAGCGGGCGCTGGAGATCCGCGCGGACGAGGTTCTCGTTGCGAAGAACGGCGTCGACGGCGTCTACACGGCGGATCCGCGCGTCGACGAGACGGCAGAGAAGCTCGATCACGTCACGTACGGCGATGCGCTTGTTCGAGGTCTCAAGGTCGTCGACTCGACGGCGTTCAGCCTGTGCATGGACAACGACATGAGCATGCGCGTCTTCGGAATGGAACCGGCGGGCAACGTCACGCGCGCGCTGCGCGGTGACCGGATCGGCACGAGCGTCACAAGCTGACGCGGCACGCCGCATCCGCTGCGGACGGGCGCGGACGCCGCCCGTCGATAGAATCTCGTAAGTCCCCAACGAATGGAGTTCCCGTGATCGCCGACGTACTGGCTGAAGCCACGAGCCGCATGGACCGCGCCGTCGAGGCCGCGAAAGAAGACTTCGCGACGGTGCGCACGGGCCGCGCCAATCCGCAGATGTTCCAGAAGGTGCTCGTCGACTACTACGGCACTCCGACGCCGCTGCAGCAGCTCGCGTCGCTCGCGAATCCCGAAGCACGCACGCTCGTGGTGACGCCGTACGACAAGTCTGCGCTGGGTGCGATCGAAGAGGCGATCCGCAACATGCCGAACCTCGGAGCGAACCCGTCGAACGACGGCGTGGTCGTGCGCGTGTCGATGCCCGAGCTCACCGAAGAGCGTCGCAAGGAGTACGTGAAGATCGTTCGCGCGAAGGCTGAGGACGGCCGCGTGCGCGTGCGCGGCATCCGCCGCCAGGTGAAGGACGATCTCGGCGCGCTGAAGGACGAGATCGGCGAGGACGATGTTGTGCGCGGTGAGAAGGAGCTCGACGTTCTCACGAAGAAGCACGTGGATCAGATCGACGAGGCGCTCTCGCACAAGGAAGCCGAACTTCTCGAGGTCTGATGGTGACCGGAACGCCCGAGGAGGAGGAACGGCAGGGTGACCCTGCCGCGGATCTGTCGCGGGATGACATCGCCTCGGGCTCGCTGCACGACCGTCTGAGCAGCGCACGCGATGACTTCGAACATCGCGTGGACCGCGCACGTGACCAGTTTGACGCGACGAACGAGATGATCAAGAAGCGCACGGGTCGCGACCTTTTCGCCGCGATCGGCGTGGGGATCGTCGCTGCCGCGGCGGTGCTGGCCTCCCTTCTCTTCGTAAAGTGGGCCTTTGCGATCCTCGCGGTGGGGATTGCTGCCCTTGGCGTGTTCGAGCTGACCCGTGCCCTGCAGGCTCGCGGTCGACGGATCGACCTCGTCCCGCAGCTCGTCGGCGCAGTTGCCATCGTCGGCGCCGCGTTCTGGTTCTCGACCGCCGTTCACTGGACCTCGGTGTTCGTGTCGCTCGCGTTCATCGTCGTGTGGCGCGTGCTGGTGCAGATGTCCGCCCGTGATGGGCGGGTGTATGCGTCGATCTTCAGCGACATCATCGTCGGCTGCTTCATTCCGCTCTACGTGCCCTTCCTTGCGAGCTCCGCACTGGTGCTCGTGCGGCAGGATGACGGAGAGCTGTGGGTGATCGCGTTCCTCCTCGTGGTCGTCGTCGCCGACACGGCCGCCTATGCGACGGGCCTTGCGTTCGGCAAGAACAAGCTCGCACCGCGGATCAGCCCGGGCAAGACCTGGGAAGGGCTTGCGGGGGCGGTCGTCGTCTCCGTCGCGGCAGGCATCGCCGCCGCCGTCCTGCTCCTGGACCTTCCCTGGTGGACGGGGATCATCATCGCGCTTGCGCTGGTCGGCTCGGCGACGATGGGTGATCTTGGAGAGTCGATGATCAAGCGCGACCTCGGCATCAAGGACATGAGCTCGTGGCTGCCGGGGCATGGCGGTGTGCTCGATCGGCTCGACAGCATCCTTCCGTCAGCGGTCGTCGCGTTGGCGCTCTTTCACTTTCTGTCTCCGCTGGGGGTTGCATGAGCGCCGGAACGTCGAGCGCCGTTGGTCGTACACCCGTCTCGCGGGTCTCTCGCCGTCGCCGTGGATACGATCCGGTCGCGGTCGACGATTTCCTGGCCGATGCCCGCGCGGCCTTCGAATCGGGAACTGAGGGATCGTTGAGCGAGGCTGTTCGCACTGCGGCCTTTCCTCTCGTGCGCGGCGGATACGACATCGCGGGTGTCGACGCGGTGCTGGCCCGCGTCGAGGATGCGTTCGCGATGCGTGAGCGCGACGCCCGGATCCGCGAAGAGGGCGCCGATGCCTGGGTGGCCGAGGCCCGTGCGGAGGCCCAGGTGCTCCTCGCGCGGATGACTCGCCCGCGCAGAGAGCGGTTCGATCGCGTCAGCTGGTTTCGCTCGGGGTATTCGACCGCCGAGGTCGACGTCGTCACCTCTCGCGTTGCGCGCTATTTCTCGGACGGTGACCCCGTGACGCCCGATCAGTTGCGCGCCGCTGCCTTCCACCCGCAGCGCGGTGGGTATCGCGAGGAGCAGGTCGATGCCGTGCTCGACGCGGCCGTGCGCGTGATTCTCGCAGTGCGCTGAAGAATCTGCAGGGCCGCCGACTCGGGTTGTCTCATTCAGGTAACAATCGGGTAGACTTCCGAGCACTGTGACTTCTGCGAACAACGACAACCGGCCCATGACCCGCCGTCAGGCGCGCGCCATCGAACGCTCCGCCGTTGCGGACGCCCGGCGCTCTCGCCGTGCCGTCGCGGTTGCTGAGCGCCGCGACTCGCGAACGACGTCCGTCGGATGGAGCGCCAGGCGCGCGACGGCGGCCGTTTTCGGCAGCATCGCGGCGGTCGGCTTCCTTGCCGCATCGCTCGCGCCCGTCGTGGGCTCGCAGATCGCGCAGGCCAGCCAGGACTCGGCACAGTCCGCCTATGCGACGGCAGCCGACGAGGCGCAGCTGTTCGCGGCTTCGGCGAAGGGCGGCTCTCTCGCGGCGCTCTCCACGGTCTCGTACGAGGCCGAACTGCGCACGCCGACACCGACGCCCGAGCCGGAACCTGAACCGGAGCCTGCGGCGATTGCCGAGGCGCCCGCTGAGGAGACCAGCGCGGAAGAAGAGGCTCTGCCGGCCCCCTACCAGCCCCCGGCGCCCTACTCGGGGGGTGGTGCCCCCGCCGAGTGGATGGCGGCGGCAGGCATCGCCGAAGCCGACTGGGTCTACGTCGACTACATCGTCAGTCGCGAGAGTGGCTGGAACCCGAACGCGACGAACCCGTCGTCGGGCGCCTGCGGCCTCGTCCAGGCCCTGCCGTGCAGCAAGGTGCCGGGCAACGGCTACGACCCCGTCGACAATCTGCGCTGGGGATCGGGGTACGCGATCGGCCGCTACGGCAGCTGGGCGAACGCGTACGCCTTCTGGACCGCCAACCACTGGTGGTGACCACGGGTGGCGAAGAAGGGCCGGTCGCGCCGGCGCCCTGATCGCCGCGCCTCCGACGACTCGTTCGATCGTCTGCTCTCGGGCTGGCGCCGCACAGAGGTGCGCCGCGGCTCCGAGTGGTCGGTGCAGCCCGTCGGGCCCGGCAGGTCCGACAAGCCGTACACGTGCCCGGGGTGTGGACGCGCGATCGAGCCCGGCGTCGCGCACCTCGTGACATGGCGCGAAGACGGCGTTCTCGGCGCCCGCGCCGACCTCGAGGCCCGCCGACATTGGCATTCGCACTGCTGGAACATCTTCTGATCTCACGCAACGTCGTCGTGACGGGACAGTATTCATTATCCGTTTGCCTGGAGGGCACTCTCGCCTGGGGGTCGCCGCGATAACGTGTCTGGGCGAGGCGACGGCAAGAGAATGCGAATGAAGCGTGTGTGGAACCGAATGGCCGCGAGCGTTGCAGCGCTGGGCGCGGTGGCGGTTGCGACTCCGATGTTCGTCGGTGCGGCAGGCGTGGAGGATCAGCCCAATACCGTCACCTACGCCGTGGTCGGCGATCTGGGCATCGAGGGTACGCAGGTCTCCCTCAATGAGCTTGAAGCTGCGGCCGACGCGTCGGGGCAGCCTCTCGAAGCAGTCGATGAGAGTGGTACCTCACCGAAGGATCAGCTCACGGCCATGGCGTCTGACCCGAAGTGGGGACTCGTCAATTCCTGGAATGATAAGAAGGGCAGGAACATATACCTGCGATACGGGAACGGCGTCGGCTGGGGCTGGAACAAGGTCAAGACCAAGCACGGCGAGACGCAGACGATGATCGTCTCGGCCACTCAGAACTACTTCGATCGTACGAGGACATCCTCTTCCACAACGTCGTATCTGTACAGGGCCACCGTGAGGTTGTGGGAGTGCGGCCTGTCGTGCACCTTGAAGGACGAGGAAATCCTGAAGGTGATCCACGAATCGAAGAATCGTAAGGGCGTCATCACCTCCTATTGCGACGGGCGAATCGTCTGCCCGAAATGGACGTGGGATGCCGTCTGACACAGATGTGGACTGGGCCGGCCTGATCAAGGCGGCCGTCGAGTCATGGCTCAGCGTTCCGAACGTCTCCGTCACCGAGCGCGACCATGAGGTGATCGTGGAGTTTGACGGACGCCCGTCGTTTCGGCCAGGGCGCTTCGGCACGTGCTTCTCGGTGCCGAGCGGACCCGACGACCCGCTCTGGGACCGATTCGACGACGACGAGCACGACGTAGATTTGTGGGTGTCGCTTGCCGTCGTCGTCGACGTGATGGAGCGATACGAGGCCATCGAGAACGAGAAGATCCCCGGTCCGGACGAGCGCGGCGTGCGCTGGCTGCCGGAACTCTGAGCGTGCCGCGGACGCCGGTTGGTCGGTAGTGTTCTCGAGTGCTCCGCGACCACGCGACGTTGCGGAGCGGGAACATCTACTGATCGAGGAGGCCCGTGTGGAGATCCGCGGAGCGACACAGCTGCCCGCCCGCCGCGAGGACATCGAACTGCGCACGTCCGACGGGCTCACGCTCGTCGGGGAGCTGGCTCTCCCGCTCGAGCGCGACCCCGTGGCGACCCTCGTCACCCTGCACCCGCTGCCGACGCACGGCGGGTTCATGGACTCGCACATCATCCGCAAGGCCGCGGCGCGGCTGCCGGCGCTCGCGGATCTCGCGGTGCTGCGCTTCAACACCCGAGGCACGGCATCGCCACGCGGGACGAGCGAGGGTGAGTTCGGCGACGGCGTCGCGGAACGCGCCGACGTCGAGGCTGCAATGCGCTTCGTCGCGGAGCGCGATCTCCCGAACCCCTGGCTCGTGGGCTGGTCGTTCGGCACCGAGCTGACGCTGAAGTACGGGCGGGATCACTCGATCGCGGGGGCGATCCTTCTGTCGCCGCCCCTGCACCGCACGACGCCCGAGGAACTCGCGGCGTGGCAGGGGGAGGAACGCCCCCTCGTCGCCCTCATTCCGGAGCACGACGACTTCTTGCGCCCCCCGGAGGCGCGCGAGCGCTTCGCCTCCGTGCCGAACGCGCGCCTCATCGAGGTGGAGGACGGCAAGCACCTGTGGGTGGGGGAGAAGCAGACCACTCGCGTGCTGAATGAGATCGTCTCGCTTGTCCGCCCTGAGGCGGCCCCGTTGCCGACTGAGTGGCCCGACGCCTGACGCGACGTCGGAACGAGCGGCTCAGCGCTCGTTCATCCGCGGGATCAGCACCTGCCGGTAGACGATCAGGATGCTCGCTGCGACGGGAATCGCGATGAGCGCACCCAGCAGGCCGAGCAGCGTGCCGCCCGCGAGTGCCGCCACGACCACGACTCCGCCGGGGACCGACACGGCGCGGCTCATGATGCGCGGCGACAGCACGTACGCCTCGATCTGCATGTACACGAGGTAGTAGATCGCGGCGATGAGAGCCGTGGTCGTGTCCCCGACGCTCGGCATCAGGCAGACGAGCACGATGATCGTCGATCCGGTCACGGTTCCCACGAGCGGGATCATCGAGCCGAGGAACGCGATCACGGCGAGGACCATCGCGAACGGCGCGTCGATGATCGACAGAAAGATCGCGCTGAGGACGCCGTTGGTCGCTGCGAGCGTCACCTGCCCCATCACGTAGTAGCCGACCGAGTCGGTGATCTGCTCGGCGATGTGAATGAATCCCTCGCGGCGCGAGGCGGGCACGATCTGATAGATCGCGTTTTTCAGCGACGGCGTCGATGCCGTGAGGTACAGCGTGAGAATCAGGATGATGAGGGCGCCGAAGAGCCCGTTCGCGACGCCGACCGTGACGTTCACGAGGCTCTCGCTGATCGAGAAGATGTTGTTAGTGAGCCAGCCGTTGACCGCGTCCAGCAGGACGGGGACATCGAGATTGGGGAAGGTGCCGCTGATCCAGGCCTCGAGATCTGTGTTCCAGGCGGAGCGATTGAGCGTGAGAGTGATTCGTCGGACGAGCTGCGAGACCTGATCGATCAGGACGGGGATCACGATGAGGAGGATCCCCGCGAAGACCGCCAACACGCCGACGATCGCCACGAGCACCGCGGCCCAGCGGGGGAGACGCCGCCGTTCGAGCCATGAGACGACGGGGTCGAGACCGAGGGAGATGAACAGCGCCGTACCGACGTAGAGAAGCACGGTCGACATGCTCTCGATGCTCTGCAGCAGGATGATCGCGAGGCCGACCCCGAGGGTGGCGATGAAGCCCAGACGGAACGGGTTGTGGATCTTCATGGATCTCCTGCGGGGAAGACGGGCACGGTTGGCCGGACGGTCTCCGCTGAGGGTACCCGGCGCGCGGGGATGGGCGGGGTCAGCACGCCCAGAAGCGAGGCGTCTCGGATTCTCAGGAGCCGTCGCTAGTCTGGGGAATCTGCGACGTCGGGGGCGAGGCGCACCCGACACCCGAACGAGGAGAGTTGATCCGTGCGATTTGTGTGGGCGGTCATCGCATTCTTGGCCGCCGTGGGCCTCATCGGCGCGGGAGTCGCGCAGCTGACGGTGTTGCGCGGTCCTGACACCGTCACGAGTCAGGTCGACGCGCCCGATCCCGATGCGCGCTACACCGTGATCGATGCCGCGGTGCTGAAGGCTCACCCCGGGCAGCAGGAGCTGAGGATCGCAGGCGCGGAGCAGGAGATCTTCGCGGCGTTCGGACGAACCGCAGACATGCAGGCCTGGCTCTCGGACACGAGCTACAACCATGCGACGCTCCGCGAGGATGTCGAGGAAGACGCCTCGCCGGTGGCCGTCGAGGTCGTGGAGCCGACGAACGCCTACCAGGACACGGGCGAGCGGGTGCGATGGAATCCGCGGAACGCCGATGTGTGGGTCGAACAGATGACGGCGGACGACGAGCTGGTGAGATCGTTCACACTGCCCGCCGGCATGAGCCTGCTCGTCGCGACCGATGGCACCGAGCCGGCGCCTTCGGACATCAGCGTCACCTGGCAGAGGTCGGTGACGACGCCGTGGGCGGGACCTCTCATCGCTCTGGGCTGCGTCGCCCTGCTGATCGGGCTGATCTTCTGGATCGCCGGCTTCGTGCACCTGCGTCGCCGCCGCGGGCCGCGACGCAAGGGACCGAAGAAGCCGCCGACGGGGCGTCCGTCGTCCGAGGCTTCGTCGTCCGAGCGCGCGGAGATCGCCGCGCCCGCAACGGGCGACGGCTCGGATGAGGCGACCACCGGCGCCGCCGCCGAGGAAGAGCCCGAGACGCGGACGCCGGACGGTGAGACGCCCGATGAGACGACGCGCAAGAGCGTCACAGCACGTCGGGGCGCTCGCCGAGCGATTCTCGTCATCCCGGCCATCGCCGTCGGCGGCGCGCTTCTCGCTGGATGCTCGCCCACGGCGTGGCCCGACTTCTCGACAACACCGACGCCCACCGTCGAACCGACGGAAGCCCCCGACACCGAGACTCCGGCGCTCACCGACGCGCAGGCGCAGCGCATCGTCTCCAACATGGCGCAGACGATGGCCGAGGCCGACGAGGAGAACGACACCGAGAAGGCGGAGGGGCGACTCACCGGTGCCGCTCTGGAGATGCGCTCGACCGCGTATGGCATCCGCAAGGAGGTCGAGGGCTATGCCGTGCCGACGGCACTCCCCGATGGCGACGTCAGCGTTCTCCTTCCGCAGGCGAACGACGGGTGGCCGCGGACAGCGCTCATCGTCGTCAGCCCGAAGGAGGAAGACGGTGAAGAGGAGACGAAGGCGACTCCGACCGTCCTGATGGCGACGCAGTCGAGCCCGTGGGAGACCTACAAGGCGTCCTACATGGGGTCGATCGCAGCGAGCACCGAGCTCCCCGAGCTCGCGCCCGCCTGGCTGGGCGCCGCACTCGTCCCGCCGGATTCTTCCTTCCTGCAGATCGCTCCCGACGAACTCGCCACCGCGTACGCCGACATCGTCGGCAAGTCGGAGGACAGCGAGTACGCCGAGCTCTTTGACATCGAATCGGATCCTTTCCTCACCGCGCTCAGCGAGAAGCGCCGGACGACTCGGGATACGTTCAACGAGACGGCCGAGGGGACCGCCGAGATCACCTTCGACGAGCGGGCAGGCGACACAGACGCTCTGGCCCTCGCGACGTTCAACAGCGGCGCGATCGTCGCGGTTTCGATGAACGACTCCGAGACGCTGAAGCCGACGGACGAGGACGGCGTCATCAAGATCCCCGAGGCGCCCGAGATCCAGCATTTCGTCGGTGAGGAGGAGACCACCACTGGGCTCACGACCAGCTACGCGAGCCAGCTGTTCTTCTACGTGCCGGCCAAGGCATCCGATGAGCCGATCCGCGTCCTGGGCTTCACGTACGGGCTCGCAGACTCGGAGCTGCTCCCGGAGCCCGAAGACGAGGAAGAATAGTTCCTGAACATCCCTGACGAACACGAAAGGTGATCGATGTCTGACGCCTCTCTCGGATCCGCTCTGCGCGGCGCCGTGGACCTGTCCTCTCTGCGCAACCAGCCCCCGGCCTCGCAGCCCGGTGCGCCGTCGGGCGGTGCGGGCGCGGCCGCTTCGTCGGGCGGTGAGCCCGAGGTGGTGATGCACGTCGACGACCAGAGCTTCGGTCGCGTGATGGAGCTGTCGGCGCAGTACCCGTTCGTTGTGCAGCTGTGGGCCGAGCAGGTTCCGCAGACGGTCACGCAGGGTGAGCTCTTCGAACGCGTGACGCGTTCGTACGGGGGCCGCATCGTCCTCGCGCGCGTCGACGCATCGCGCGCGCCGCAGGTCACTCAGATGTTCCAGCAGAACGGCTGGCCCATGACGATCGGCGTGATCGGTCAGCGGCCGGTCCCGGTCCCCGACCAGGAATACGGCGAAGAGCAGGTGCGCGACCTCTTCGAGCAGATCCTCCAGCTCGCCGCGAACGCCGGTGTCACGGGCATCGTCGCGGCTTCGGGCGAGGACGAGACGCCCGAAGAGCCTGCCGAGCCGACGCTGCCGCCCCTGCACCAGGAGGCCTTCGACGCGATCCAGCGCGGCGACTACGACTCGGCGGTCGCGGCGTACGAGAAAGCGCTCACGGAGAATCCGCGCGACGACGACGCGCAGGCCGGTCTCGCCCAGGTCAGCCTCCTGAAACGAGTCGAGGGTGCCGATCTGCAGGCGGCGCGTCAGGCTGCGGCCGACGCGCCCGGCGACGTCGACGCCCAGCTCGCCGTCGCAGATCTCGATATGGCCGGCGGTCACGTCGATGATGCCTTCGAAAGACTGCTCGACGCCTTCGCCGCGCAGGCGGGGGACGAGCGTGTGCGGATCAAGGATCGCCTGCTGGAGCTCTTCGGGCTCGTCGGGCAGGCGGATCCGCGCGTCGTCGCGGCACGTACGCGGTTGACGAACCTGCTGTTCTGACCCGCGTGCCGTACCTCGACTACGCCGCGACGGCGCCTCTGCGCCCGGAAGTGCGTGAAGCGTGGAATGAGGCGCAGACGACGGGGAATGCGTCGTCGGTGCACGGCGATGGACAGCGCGCCCGGCGGATCCTGGAGGACGCGCGGGAGCGCCTCGCAGCAGTTCTGGACTGCGATCGTCTCGAGGTCGTCTTCACCTCGGGGGGCACCGAGGCGATCAACCTGGCCCTCAAAGGCCTGTGGTGGTCGCGACGCCCCGAGACGCGGGCAATCGTGCTTCCAGACGGCGAACACCACGCGACGATGGATGCGGCCGAGTGGCTGAGGACGGCGGAGGGCGCCGAGGTGCGCGACGTTCCGCTCGACGATCTCGGCCGGATCCGCGCCGATCGTTTCGCAGAGGTGGTCGAGAGCGGCGCGGCGTGGGCCACGGCCCTCGCAGCGAACAACGAGGTCGGCACGATCAACGACGTCGAGGCGCTCACCGCGGCGTCCGCGGCGGCGGGCGTGCCGATGCATGTCGACGCGGTCGCGGCCCTCGGCCACCTGCCGATGTCATTCCGTCGATGGCGGGGCGATGCGGATCCGGCCGCGGGGCTCGTCGCGCTGAGCGTGAGCGGGCACAAGATCGGCGCGCCCGTCGGAACCGGGGCGCTCGTCGTCTCGAGGGCGGCGACGCCCGCGCCGCTGCTGCACGGTGGCGGACAGCAGCGGGGTCTCCGCGCCGGCACGCAGGACGTCGCGGGGGCGACCGCCCTTGCGGTCGCGGCCGAGCTCGCCGAGCGCGAGCGCGCCGACGAGGACATGCGCCTGGCCGGGCTGCGCGAGCGTCTTCTTGTCGCTCTCCGCGCGGACCCGCGGATTCGCCTGCTCGGCGATCCAGCCCGCCGCCTCGCCTCGAATGTGCATCTGCTGCTGCCGGGTGCGACCGGCGAATCGATGCTCTATCTGCTCGACATGTCGGGTGTGTCGGCGTCGACGGGCTCAGCGTGCCAGGCCGGCGTGACCGAGGCCTCGCACGTCGTCGAGGCGATGGGGATCCCGGGCGAGGCGCCGCGGCAGGTGCTGCGTCTCACGATGGGGCCCGCGACGACCGCTGCGGACGTCGACGCGGCCGCGCAGGCGATCCTCTCCTCGTACGCGCGCCTGGTTCCGCCCGACGCGGATCCCGCGACCAGCTGAGCGATCTACACTCGCACCATGCGAGTTCTTGCAGCGATGTCAGGCGGCGTCGACTCGGCGGTGGCTGCCGCGCGCGCGGTTGATGCCGGTCACGATGTCGTCGGCGTGCACCTCGCGCTTTCGCGCGCCGGCGGAACGCTGCGCACGGGAAGCCGTGGCTGCTGCACCGTCGAAGACGCGATGGACGCCCGCCGCGTCGCGGACCGGCTCGGCATCCCGTTCTATGTCTGGGACTTCTCGGAGCGTTTCCGCGACGACGTCATCGATGACTTCGTCGAGGAGTACCGGGCGGGACGCACGCCGAACCCCTGCATGCGCTGCAACGAGCGGATCAAGTTCGCCGCGCTTCTCGAGCGCGCGCTCGAACTCGGTTTCGATCGAGTCTGCACGGGCCACTACGCGACGCTGATCGATGGCGCGGAGGGTCTCGAGCTGCACCGTTCGAGCGAGCAGGCGAAGGATCAGTCGTACGTACTCGGCGTGCTCACCGCCGAGCAGCTGGCGCACACGCTGTTCCCTCTGGGGACGACTCCGTCGAAGGAGATCGTGCGCGCCGAGGCGGCGGAGCGCGGCTTCTCGGTCGCGAAGAAGCCGGACAGCTACGACATCTGTTTCATCCCTGACGGCGACACCCGCGGCTATCTCGCCGAGAAGGTGGGCGCCGAGCCGGGTGAGATCGTCGACCGCGCGGGGGAGGTCGTGGGTGCGCATGATGGCGCGCACGCCTTCACGGTCGGCCAGCGCAAGGGGCTGCGCCTGGGCACGCCGGCCTCCGACGGCAAGCCGCGTTTCGTGCTCGAGGTGCGGCCGGTCTCGAACACGGTCGTCGTCGGGCCGAAGGAGGCGCTCGCGGTCGCGGAGCTCTCGGGGAAGCGCTTCAGCTGGGCGGGCGCGGCGCCGCGCGACGTGGACGAGGAGTTCGCGTGCGATGTGCAGATCCGGGCACACGCGGATCCGGTTCCCGCCGTCGCCGTCGTACGCGACGGTGCCCTGACGATCACGCCCCGCGAGCCGCTCACGGGTGTCGCGACGGGACAGACGGCCGTCATCTACGTCGGTACCCGGGTGCTTGGTCAGTGCACGATCGACCGCACAGTGAGCGCGGTGCCCGTTCCGGCGTGAGCATTCGATTGTCAGAGGTGCGAATCTAGAATCGAGTCGTGACCGACGCCGATTCCGCTTCCGACATCTCACTCGACGACGCACGCGCCGAGGTGACCGATCTCATCGCGCGCATCGACGCGGCGCGCGATGCGTACTACGGCGCCGACGCCTCGAGGGTCGACGATGCGACGTACGACGCGTGGATGCATCGCCTCGAGCGGCTCGAGACGGCGCACCCGGTGCTGCGCGGGCAGGACTCGCCGACGCAGACGGTGGGCGCGGCGACGCAGACGGGGCTCGACACGATCGAGCATGCCGAGCGCATGCTCAGCCTCGACAACGTGTTCTCGCCCGACGAGCTGCGCGACTGGTGTGTGAAGACGGCTGAGGCGGCGGGGCGCGCCGTGCGATGGCTGACCGAGCTCAAGATCGACGGACTCGCCATCAGCCTCCGCTACGAGAACGGCGTGCTCACGTCGGCCGCGACGCGCGGCGATGGCCGCGTCGGCGAGATCGTGACGGAGAACGCGCTCCGCGTGGCCGGGATCCCCGAACATCTGGCGGGCGACGGGCATCCCGAGATCGTCGAGGTGCGGGGCGAGGTCTTCATCCCCGTCGAACAGTTCCACGAGCTCAACGCGCTTCAGGCATCGTTGCGCGAGCGTGCCGTGGCGGAGGCGCGCGATCGGTGGGAGCGCGTGCGAAGCGCGGGAAAGAAGCCTTTCGACGAAGAGCGACAGAGTGTCGCGGCTGCGCGCCGGTTCCCTGCGTTCGCCAATCCGCGCAACGCCGCGAGTGGCGGACTCCGCCAGCAGCTCGACAAGAAGGAGGGGCTCGAACTCGAGGCGGGCCGCGCGCGTCTCGGATCCCTGCGGCTGTACGTGCACGGCATCGGCGCCTGGCCGTCGCCGCCGGTCTCCGCGCAGAGCGACGTGTACGCGTTGCTGTCGGGGTGGGGCCTGCCGACAAGCCCGCATCTGCGCGTGTGCGATTCGATCGACGATGTGCTCGCGTTCGTCAGTCACTACGGTGAGAACCGACACTCGGTGGAGCACGAGCTCGACGGCATCGTCGTCAAGGTAGACGAGCTGTCGCTGCACGACGAGCTCGGTGCGACGAGCCGCGCGCCGCGCTGGGCGATCGCCTACAAATATCCGCCCGAGGAGGTGCAGACGCGCCTCCTGGACATCCGCGTCGGTGTGGGGCGTACGGGGCGCGCGACGCCGTATGCGGTCATGGAGCCGAAGCTCGTCGCGGGGAGCGTCGTGCGCCAGGCGACGCTGCACAACCGGGAAGTCGTCGTCCAGAAGGGCGTGCTGATCGGCGACGTCGTCGTGCTGCGCAAGGCCGGCGACGTCATCCCCGAGATTCTCGGCCCCGTCGTCGAGAAGCGCGATGGATCCGAGCGCGCTTTCGAGATGCCGCGCGACTGCCCCGAGTGCGGCACGCCGCTGCGAGCGATGAAAGAGGGAGACATCGATCTCCGCTGCCCCAATGGAGAAGACTGCCCGGCGCAGGTGCGCGGGCGCGTCGAGCACGTGGGTTCGCGCGGTGCGCTCGACGTCGAGGCCCTGGGCGAGGTGACGGCGGCGGCCCTCACGCAGCCGGCGCGTTCTGCGCAGACCGGCGAGGAGCTTCCCCCGGTGCTTCGCACAGAGGCGGGACTATTCGATCTCGGTCTCGACCAGATCGTGCCGATCGAAGTCGTCGTCCGTGACCCCGAGACGGGGGAGGAGCGCACCGACGAGGCGGGAGAACCCGTCCGGCGCGCGCCGTTCCAGCGCGTCGAGCGGACGTACCCGCCGGGCTGGGAAGACGCGTCGCCTGCCGCGCGTCGCAAGGCGGGGGTTCGCAAGGATCACGAGGTCGTGCACCCTTCGGCGCAGGCGACGAAGCTCCTCGATGAGCTCGAGAAGGCGAAATCGAAAGACTTCTGGCGCCAGCTCGTCTCCCTCAACATTCGCCACGTCGGTCCGGTGGCGGCGCGCGCCGTCGCCCAGCACTTCGGATCGCTCGACGCGATCCGAGCGGCGAGCGTCGACGAACTCGCGGCCGTCGACGGCGTCGGGGAGATCATCGCGCGATCGCTGCTCGACTGGTTCGACGTCGACTGGCACCGCGAGATCGTCGATCGCTGGCAGCGCTCGGGCGTGACGTTCCGCATCGAGGGGCACCCGGGGCCCGGCGCTGCGGCCGAGGGCGGCGGGGTGCTCGACGGCCTCACGGTCGTCGCAACGGGATCGCTCGACGGCTACACGCGCGATGGCGCGAAGGAGGCGATCCTTGCGGCGGGCGGGAAGGCAGCCTCGAGCGTCTCGAAGAAGACCGACTTCGTCGCAGCGGGGCCCGGAGCGGGCTCCAAACTGGCGAAGGCCGAGGACCTCGGCATCCCGATCCTCGACGCGGCGCAGTTCCGTGTGCTCGTCACGGAGGGGCCCGACGCGCTCGAGACGCCGGAGACAAGCGGATAACATTCTGCCTCTACAGCTTGCGATCCTGGAAAGAACCTGTGTAGCGTGACGAGGTCCCGCGGGAATGCCGTGGGCGAGACCACATGCTCGTCGCCGGTGAGAGCCGGCCCGGGGTACGGCTGCCGACCTGGCGGTCGTTGCCCGATCGGGCGGAGGACCACACCCTAAGATGTCACCACACACATACTTCATCATCGCGCTGGTCGTCTACTTCGCGGCCATGATCGGCATCGGCGTCTACGCGACGCTGAAGACGAAGAGCCACGAAGACTACATGCTCGGCGGGCGCAGCCTGCCGCCGGCCGTCGCGGCACTCAGCGCGGGCGCGTCTGACATGTCCGGCTGGCTCGTCATGGGTCTGCCGGGTGCGCTCTACGCGACGGGCCTCATCGAGGCCTGGATCGCGATCGGTCTCACGATCGGTGCCTACCTGAACTGGAAGCTGGTCGCGCCGCGTCTGCGCGCCTACACCGAGGTCTCGAAGAACTCGATCACGGTTCCGAGCTTCCTCGAGAACCGCACGCGCGACAAGTCGCACGTGCTGCGCATCGTCGCGGGCGTGATCATCCTCGTCTTCTTCACGCTGTACGTCTCGAGCGGCATGGTCGCCGGCGGCAAGTACTTCGAGAGCTCGTTCAACGGTGACTACCTCACGGGCATGCTCCTCGTCGGTGGCGTCACGCTGCTGTACACGCTCTTCGGTGGCTTCCTCGGTGCGACCTACACCGACTTCGTGCAGGGCATCATGATCTTCGCCGCCCTGCTCATCGTTCCGGTCCTCGCGATCATCTCGATCGGTGACCTCGGACAGGTGGCTGAGGGAATCACGACGGTTGGCGCCTCGAACCTCGACTGGTTCGGCGGAGGCCTGTCGGCCGCGACGTTCCTCGGCATCATCTCGTCGCTGGCGTGGGGCCTCGGCTACTTCGGCCAGCCGCACATCATCGTGCGCTTCATGGCGCTGCGCACCCCGGGTGACGCGAAGGTCGCCCGCCGTATCGGCATGGGCTGGATGATCCTGTCGCTGCTCGGCGGCGTGAGCACGGGTCTCATCGGTATCGCCTGGTTCAGCATCAAGGGCATCGAGCTGCCCGACCCCGAGACGGTCGTGCTCGTCCTGGCGCAGAACCTCATGCACCCGCTCATCGCCGGTCTCGTGCTCGCGGCCGTGCTCGCGGCGATCATGTCGACGATCTCGAGCCAGCTCATCGTGTCGTCGTCCGCCCTCATCGAGGACGTCGCGCGCCTGGTGCTGAAGAAGGACGTCAAGGAGTCGGTGCTCGTCTGGCTCGGCCGCGCGGCCGTGCTCGTCATCGCCGTGATCGCGATCCTCATCGCGCTCGACTCCGAGGCGACCGTCCTCTCGCTCGTGGGCTTCGCGTGGGCCGGTTTCGGCGCCGCCTTCGGTCCGCTGATCATCCTCGCCCTGTTCTGGCGCAAGCTCACCAATGTGGGTGCGATTGTCGGAATGATCGCGGGTGCCGCGACGGCGTGGATCTGGGGCAAGGTGCTCTCGGGCGGGTTCTTCGACCTCTACGAGATTGTCCCCGGCTTCCTCATCAACCTCGTGCTCGCCGTCGTCGTCAGCCTGGCGACGCACAAGGCCGACACGAGCGACGACCAGGAGATCCAGAAGGAGTTCACGGACACCGGATCGATCATCCTCGCGGACGTCAAGAAGGGCAGCAAGTCGGCCTGAGCGACGTAGAGCGCATCGCAGACGGCGTCCCGTCGAGCCTCGGCTCGGCGGGACGCCGTTTGCGTGCGCGAGGACCGCACGGACGCGCATACGATTGGTGACGTGACTGACGCGTACGATCCTCCGCGCCCCTGGATTCACTCCTACGCTCCCGGAGTTCCCGAAGATCTCCCGCCGATGCGCGGATCCCTGATGGATCTCGTCGCCGAGTCGGCCGCTGACTACCCGAACGCTCCGGCGCTGGAGTTCTTCGGCCGCGTCACGAGCTACGCGGAGCTTGCGGCGGCGATCGAGCGCGCGGCCGCGGGGCTCCGCGCTCAGGGTGTGCGGAAGGGAGACCCCGTCGCACTCGTGCTGCCGAATTGTTCGCAGCACATCATCGCGTTCTACGCCGTGCTGCGGCTCGGCGCGATCGTCGTCGAGCACAATCCCCTCTATACGGCTCGCGAGCTGCGCAAGCAGTTCGAGGACCACGGTGCGAAGCACGCGATCGTGTGGAGCAAGGTGGCCCGAACCATCCAGGAGTTCCCCGACGACCTCGTCGTCGACTCGCTCGTTTCGGTCGACGTCACGCGGGGGATGCCCGCGCCGATGCGGGCGGCTCTGAGCCTGCCGATCCCGAAGCTGCGGGAGATGCGCGGGCAGCTCACCGAGAGGGTCCGCGGCGCGATCAGCTGGGAGGCGATCGCCGGGTACGCGCCGCTCGACGCATCGGTTCCCGGCCCCGAGACCGACGACATCGCGATCATCCAGTACACGAGCGGGACGACGGGCGATCCGAAGGGCGCCGCCCTCACGCACCGCAACCTCCTCGCGAACGCAGCGCAGGCGCGGGCATGGACGCCCGATGTCGCGCGGGGCGAGGGTGTCGTCGTCTACGCCGTCCTTCCGATGTTCCACGCGTACGGGCTGACCCTGTGCCTCACGTTCGCGATGTCGCAGGCGGCTCGGCTCGTGCTGTTCCCGAAGTTCGACCCGGATATGGTCCTCAAGGTCACGAAGAAGAGGCCGGCGACGGTGCTGCCCGCCGTGCCCCCGATCGCGCGTCGCCTGCTGGCGCGCGCGCAGGAGAAGGGGATCTCACTCGCCGGCACGCAGATCGGCGTATCGGGTGCGATGGCCCTCGACGACGCCCTCGTCGTGCCCTGGGAGGAAGAGACCGGCGGCATGCTCGTCGAGGGCTACGGGCTGTCGGAGTGCTCGCCCGTGCTCATCGTGAACCCCGTCTCGGAAGACCGGAAGGCCGGGACGATCGGGTTGCCTCTTCCGGGAACCGAGTGCCGCGTCGTCGATCCTGACGAACCCGAGAAGGACGTCGCCCCGGGGCAGCCTGGCGAGCTGGTCGTACGCGGCCCGCAGGTGTTCAGCGGGTACTACGGGCGCCCAGAAGAGACGGAGCGCGCGTTCGTCGGTGGCTGGTTCCGCACGGGAGACATCGTGGAGATGGACGAGGACGGATTCTTCACCGTCGTCGACCGCATCAAGGAGCTCATCATCACGGGAGGGTTCAACGTGGCCCCGACCGAGGTCGAGATCGCCCTGCGCCAACACGCGTCGATCCACGAAGCCGCTGTCGTCGGGCTGCCGGGCAAGAACGGCGAGGATGTCGTCGCCGCGGTCGTGCTCGACGAGGCGACGGAGATCGATGAGGAAGAGGTGCGCGAGTTCGTCAAGCGGATCCTCACGCCCTACAAGGCCCCGCGGCGGATCGTCGTCGTCGACGAACTGCCGACGTCGATGATCGGCAAGGTGCTGCGCCGCCAGGTCAAGGAACGGTTGCTCGCGTCGGACGACTGATTCTCGGCGCCCGTCAGGCGACCTTCTGCGGGCCGGAGAACGGCGCGAGCACATCGCGAATGTCGGCGAGCTCCCGCGGGCTGAGCCCCGTCTGTGCCATGACCTCGCCGGGCACGTCGAGCGCTCGACCGCGGAGGGCTCGTCCGTCGTCCGTGAGGGTGATGTCAAGGCGGCGTTCGTCGTCCGGACGCCGCTCGCGCTGCACGAGGCCGATGCTCTCGAGGCGCTTGACGAGGGGAGAAGCCGTGGCCGGCTCGAGTGCGATGGTGCCGGCGAGGTCAGACAGGGAGCGCGGTGATCGCTCCCAGAGCGCGAGCATGACGAGATACTGGGGATGCGTGATTCCGAGAGGCTCGAGGATCGGTCGGTAGATCGAGACGATATTGCGCGCGGCTGTGACGAGCGCGAAGCACAGCTGATTGTCCAGGAGGAGGAGGTCGTCGCGCGGATCCGTCATAGGAGGATGTTACCTCGCAAAAGATAAGTACACTAAGGGTTATGGCACACACGAAGAAGCTGCGTGAACGGATCCGCGAGGCTGGCGGCTTCTATCAATGGGCCAACCAGACCCTCATCCGCATCGCCGGCCCCGCGCAGGTGGGGCCGTACGGGCCGACGCCGACGCCGCGCTGTGAGCACTGCGGTCTGCGCAGAGAACAGCATGTCGAGGCGCCCGACGGAAGCCTGCGCTGTCCCGAAGGACCCGCGCCGGATGCGTAGACTGGAGCGGTGTCTGAAATCACCCCCGATCTCGTGCGCCATCTCGGCGTGCTCGCCCGGATCAAGCTGTCCGACGAGGAGGTGACCAGCCTCACCGGCGAACTCGACGCCATCGTCGAGAACATCGCCAAGGTGAGCGAGGTGGCCACCGACGACGTCGCTCCGACGAGCCACCCGATTCCTCTTGAGAACGTCTTCCGGGCCGATGAGCCCGGTGAGATGCTCACGACCGAACAGGCGCTCCAGAACGCCCCCGACGCGGACGACGGTCGCTTCCGCGTCTCCGCGATTCTGGGAGAGGAGCAGTGATGGCGGATCTCACCCGGCTGACCGCGGCGGAGCTCGCGGCGGAGCTCGCGTCCGGCGCGGTCTCGAGCGTCGAGGCGACGCAGGCGCACCTCGACCGTATTGCTCAGGTAGACGGTGATGTGGGCGCGTTCCTGCATGTGTCTGAGCACGCGATCGACCAGGCGAAGCGCATCGACGACGCGCGCCAGGCAGGGGAGGAGCTCGCCGAGCTCGCGGGCGTCCCGCTCGCCGTGAAGGACGTGCTCGTCACGACCGACATGCCGTCGACCTCGGGCTCGAAGATCCTCGAGGGATACATGTCGCCGTACGACGCGACGGTCGTCGCGAAGTCGCGCGCCGCGGGCCTCATCCCGCTCGGCAAGACGAACATGGACGAGTTCGCGATGGGGTCCTCGACGGAGCACTCCGCGTACGGCCCCACGCGCAACCCGTGGGATCTCGACCGCATCCCCGGTGGTTCGGGCGGCGGATCCGCCGCCGCCGTCGCCGCGTTCGAGGCCCCGCTTGCGCTGGGCAGCGACACAGGCGGATCCATCCGCCAGCCCGCCCACGTCACGGGTACGGTCGGCATCAAGCCGACGTACGGGGGAGTGAGCCGTTACGGCGCGATCGCGCTCGCCTCGAGCCTCGACCAGATCGGCCCGGTCTCGCGCACCGTGCTCGACGCAGGTCTTCTGCACGACGTCATCGGCGGGCACGACCCGCACGACGCGACGAGCCTCGAGGGCGACTGGCCGTCGTTCGCGGCTGCGGCGCGCGAGGGCGCATCCGGTGAGGTCCTGAAGGGGCTCAAGGTCGGTGTCGTCCGCGAGCTGCAGGGCGAGGGCTTCCAGCCGGGCGTCTCCGAGTCGTTCGGCGCGTCGATCGCCGCCCTCGAGAAGGCGGGTGCCGAGATCGTCGAGATCAGCGCCCCGCACTTCGAGTACGCGATCGCGGCGTACTACCTGATCCTGCCGGCGGAGGCGTCGAGCAATCTCGCGAAGTTCGACTCGGTGCGTTTCGGCCTGCGCGTCGACGTGCCGGGCGGCACCGTCGAGGACGTCATGTCGGCGACGCGCGACGCGGGCTTCGGTCCGGAGGTCAAGCGCCGCATCATCCTCGGCACCTACGCGCTGTCGGCCGGATACTACGACGCGTACTACGGAAGCGCGCAGAAGGTGCGCACCCTGATCCAGCAGGACTTCGCGAACGCCTTCGCCGACGTCGACGTCATCGCGACCCCGTCTGCGCCGACGACGGCTTTCCGTCTCGGCGAGAAGCTCGACGATCCGCTCGCGATGTACGCGAACGACCTCGCCACGATCCCCGCGAACCTCGCGGGCGTCCCCGGAATCTCGGTCCCGTCGGGGCTCGCGTCCGACGACGGGCTGCCCGTCGGGATCCAGTTCCTCGCTCCGGCTCGTGAGGACGCGCGCCTCTATCGCGTCGGCGCCGCGCTCGAGACGATTCTCACGGATGAGTGGGGTGGCCCGCTGCTCGACCGGGCTCCCGAGTTGAACGGAGGGACGCGCTGATGGCGACCGCGCTCATGGACTTCGACAAGGCGCTCGAGCTGTTCGAGCCCGTCATCGGGCTCGAAGTGCACATCGAGCTGAACACGAAGACGAAGATGTTCTCGTCGGCGGGCAACCCCGCCAACGAGGAGTTCCACGCGGCCGCGCCGAACACGCTGCTCGCGCCCGTCGACCTCGGGCTGCCGGGCTCGATGCCGGTCGTGAACCGCGAGGCTGTGCTGAGCTCGATCAGCCTCGGACTCGCCCTCGGCTGCTCGATCGCGCCGTCGAGCCGATTCGCCCGGAAGAACTACTTCTACCCGGACCTCGGCAAGAACTACCAGATCAGCCAGTATGACGAGCCGATCGCTTTCGAGGGATCCGTCGAGGTCGAGCTCACCGACGGCACGATCGTCGAGGTTCCGATCGAGCGCGCCCACATGGAAGAAGACGCCGGCAAGCTCACCCACCAGGGCGGATCCGCGGGCCGCATCCAGGGTGCATCGTCGTCCCTCGTCGACTACAACCGTGCGGGCGTTCCGCTCGTCGAGATCGTCACGAAGCCGATCTTCGGTGCAGAGGAGCGCGCGCCCGAGCTCGCGAAGGCGTATCTGCTGACGATCCGCGACATCGCGCGCTCGCTGGGCATCAGCGAGGCGCGTATGGAGCGCGGCAACGTCCGATGCGACGCGAACGTGTCGCTGCGGCCGCGGGGGGCCGAGGCCCTCGGCACGCGCACCGAGACGAAGAACGTCAACTCGATGCGCTCCGTCGAACGCGCCGTGCGGTACGAGATCCGGCGGCAGGCCGCGATCCTCTCGGCGGGCGGCTCGATCACCCAGGAGACGCGTCACTGGCACGAGGACACGGGCGAGACCTCGCCCGGCCGTCCGAAGTCCGATGCCGACGACTACCGCTACTTCCCGGAGCCCGATCTGCTTCCCGTCGCTCCGAGCGAGGAGCTCATCGAACAGCTGCGTGCGCGCCTGCCTGAGGCGCCCGCGGCGAAGCGGCGTCGGCTCAAGGGCGAGTGGGGCTTCACCGACCTCGAGTTTCAGGACGTCGCCAACGGCGGGCTGGTCGACGAGGTCGAGGCGACGATCGCCGCGGGCGCGACTCCCGCGGCGGCGCGAAAGTGGTGGACGGGCGAGCTCACGCGCGTGGCGAACGCCGCCGATCGGGAGCCGTCCGGGCTCGTCAGCCCCGCGCACGTCGCCGAGCTGCAGAAGCTCATCGACGACGGGACGCTCACCGACAAGCTCGCGCGCCAGGTGCTCGAGGGAGTCGTCGCGGGCGAGGGATCCCCGCAGGAGGTAGTTGATGCCCGCGGCCTCGCTGTCGTGAGTGACGACGGTGCCCTTATCGCGGCGATCGACGAGGCCCTCCAGGCCCAGCCGGACGTCCTCGAGAAGATCAAGGGCGGCAAGGTACAGGCCGCTGGCGCGATCATCGGCGCCGTCATGAAGTCCATGAAGGGCCAGGCGGACGCGGCCCGCGTGCGCGAGCTGATCCTCGAGCGCGCGCAGGCGTAGCCCGCACCAGCGAGTCCACAAGTCTCTTGCGTGTCCGCCGCGATTCGCGGTGGAATCGATGAAGACTTGTGGACTCGGGCGGGGGACGGTGACGATGCGTCGGACTTCCTTCGTGGCCACGGCGGTCGCCGCCGTTCTTCTCGCGGGGTGTGCGCCGGGCACGGGAACGGACGGGCCGGGGTCCTCTGCGCCCGAGACGCCGGCTCCGGTGCCCGCCGAGACGGCGCAGACGCCCTCCCCGACGCCGCCATCCGTCGCCGAACGCGCGGCCGCTCGGATCGCGTCGATGACGGTCCGGCAGAAGGCCGAGGCGGTCGTCATGGGATACGCGGCCGGGACGGATCCCGGAGTCCTCTCCGGATACGTCGAGGAGGGCCCGGCGGGCGTGATCCTCATGGGTGACAACATCCCGGCAGACGCCGCGTCCCTCGCGGAACTCACGTCCGCGATCGCTCGAACGACGGATCCGCCCCCTCTTGTGGCGATTGATCAGGAGGGCGGCGTGGTCTCCCGCCTGTCATGGGACGATCTTCCGTCGGCCCTTGACCTCAAGGGTGCAGATCCGGCCGCGATCGAGCAGGCGTTCTCCGCTCGCGGCGATCTGCTCGCCGAGGCCGGAGTCACTGTGAACTTCGGGGTGGTGGCCGATGTCCCGCGCGGCGATGGGTCGTTCATCTTCTCGCGGGCATTCGGCACGGAGCCGGAGAACGTCGCCGACGCCGTCGCGGCGGCCGTGCGCGGCGAGCGCGGGCGGGTCCGCACGACTCTCAAGCACTTCCCGGGCCACGGCGCGGCTGAAGGCGACTCGCACCACGTGATCCCCCAGACCGATATCTCCTACGACGCGTGGCGGGCGCGAGACGGAGCACCGTTCGCGGCGGGCATCGACGCGGGCGCCGAGCTCGTCATGATGGGACACCTGCGCTTCACGGCCGTCGATGATCGGCCGGCGTCGCTTTCGCCTGAGTGGTACAGGATCCTCCGTGAGGAACTCGGCTTCGACGGCGTGGCCGTCACCGACGATCTCGGGATGCTGATGTCATCAGGCGATCCCGCGTACGGCGATCCCGCGGACAATGCCGTCGCGGCCCTCGCAGCGGGCGCAGATCTCGTCCTCATGGTCGCCGGATCCGATCCGAGCACCGCGGGCGACATGATCGACGGCATCGTCGAGGCGGCGGGGGAGGGGGCTCTTCCCGCGGACCGCCTCGACGCTGCCGTCGAAAGGGTTCTCGCGCTGCGCCTCGAGTGAGAGGCGCCGCGCTACACCCGACGGAACTCGGGCCGGTCCGTGCCGGGCTTCAAATGGGAGATCAGGGCTCCCTTGGCGACCTCGAGCGTCGGGTACGCACCGATCTCGCGGCGGTCGGCCATGACGACATGGAACAGATCGTCTTCATGGCGGATCGAGCCGACGGCTCCGGCCTTCCCATATGCCATCCACAGCATGTCCATCTGCGTTGCACTCATGGCGACTCCTCTCCTGAAGCGCGGTTCACACTGCTCGCGTGGGACTCACGGTACGCCCCCTTCGCGCGCACTTCCAGGGCTCTGCGCGGGAGAGAATGGACAGCATGAGCAGGCAGGATGGATCCGGCAGACTCGTGTCGCGCGCGGGCGCGGACGACACGGGGGCGCGCATCCTGCACGTGGATATGGACGCGTTCTACGTCGCCGTCGAGACGCTCTCAGACCCCTCGCTCGCGGGGCGTCCCGTGGTGATCGCGCACCCGGATGGGCGTTCGGTCGTTTCGAGCGCGTCGTATGAGGCGCGGCGCTACGGAGTTCGTTCGGCGATGCCGATCGGGATGGCGCTGCGCCTGTGCCCGAGGGCGATCGTCGTCCCGCCGACGTTCGACCGGTATCGCGAGGTGTCGGCGCAGGTCATGGATGTGTTCCGCAGCATCACTCCGCTCGTCGAGCCCCTGTCGATTGACGAAGCCTTCCTCGACGTCGGCGGTGCACGACTCCTCTGGGGCACGCCGGGCGAGATCGCCGCGCTCATCCGGCAGCGCGTGCGCGACGAGATCGGCATCACGTGCAGCGTGGGTGCGGCGGCGACGAAGCACGTCGCCAAGATGGCGTCGACGGCATCGAAGCCGGATGGGATGCTCGTCGTACCGGCTGCGCGTACGCATGAGTTTCTCGATCCACGGCCGGCGGGATCCATGTGGGGAGTCGGTCCGAAAGCGGCCGAGGCGCTTTCGGCGCGCGCGATCCGCACGATCCGGGATGTGCGCGAGACGCCCGTGCACGCCCTCGCACGCATCGTCGGGGAAGCGCAGGCGCAGCGGATCCACGAGCTCGCGCAGGGGCGCGACCCGCGCCGCATCGAGACCGAGCGGGTCGAGAAGAGCATCTCCCACGAAGAGACGTTCCACGAGGACGTCTCGGATCCGTCGCTTCTGCGCGCGGAGCTGCTGCGCCTTGCCGATCGGGTCGCCGTCCGTCTGCGGAAGGCGGGTGCGGAGGCCTCGGGCGTCGCCATCAAGCTGCGCTTCGAGGACTTCGGGACGATCACGCGCTCGCAGTCGCTGAGCGAGCCGACGGCCGTCGGGCAGCGCATCGCGCACGTGGCGCGCGAGCTCCTCGATGCGGTCGATCTGCGTGCCCCCGTCCGCCTCATCGGCGTGCGGGCGGAGCGCCTCATCCCGGCGGGGACGGCGGCTCTCGCGCTGTGGGACGACGACGGCGACTGGAAGCAGGTCGAAGGGGCGCTCGACCGGGCATCGGCGCGCTTCGGCGCGGGCTCGATCACGCGGGCGTCCTTCCTCGCGAGCGAGAGTCGTTCTCGTCACGTTCCCGCCTTCGATCGACCACCGGAGGATTCCGACTGACGGGGTACTGTAGGTGCCATGCCCAACATCGCGATCGAACTCGGCAAGCTCAGCGGCAATCTCGGCGTGAAGGCGGCCTACGGCGAGCAGCAGGATCTCGACGGCGTCAAGGTGCTTCCTGTGGCGGCGACGTGGTCCGGCTTCGGCGGCGGCTCCGACGAGGCGGGCAACGGCGGAGGCGGCGGGGGCGGATTCTCTCTTCCCGTGGGCGCCTATATCCGGCGCGGATCCGAGTTCCGCTTCGCGCCGAACGTCGTCACGCTCCTGGCGACACTCACCCCGTTTGTCTTCGTCGCGGGCCGCGCGCTGGGGTACGTCATCAAGTGCCTCAAGAAGAAGCGCTGACGACGCACCTGAACGCGGCGGCGATCGACGGCGTCGTCGATGCGGCCGTCCGCGCGGTCGAGAAAGAGCGACCCCGCGTGGGCCGCGTCGTGATCGATGGCCGCAGCGGGGCAGGGAAGACGACGGCCGCGAACCGAATCGCACGAGCCGTCGGCGCACGGGTCGTCTCGCTCGACGAGTTCTATCCAGGCTGGGAGGGTCTTGCCTCCGCGACCGTGATCGCCGCGGAGCTGGTCGCCGCGCACGCGGACGGGCGAGTGGGGAAGTATCGCCGGTGGGACTGGGAGACGGGCGAGTGGGACCCGACCCCGCAGCGCGTCGATCCTGATGTTCCGCTCGTGGTGGAAGGGTGCGGCAGCCTCACGGCAGCGACTGCGGCGCGCGCAACGGCCGCGGTCTGGATGGACGGCGACGCCGCGGTGCGGCGGGCGGGCGCGATCGCGCGTGACGGTGATGCCTTCGAACCGTTCTGGGAGACCTGGGCGTGTCAGGAAGAGAAGCACATTCATGCCCACGACCCGCGGGCACTCGCGACGATCGCGGTCGACGTCGCCTGATGGGCCGTCAGCCCGCGCGCTGCTCGGCGACCTGAACGAGGCCCTCCAGGCGGTAGCCGAGCCAGTCGTACAGACCGTAGCTCGGGTCGTCCTCGTCGTGCTCCGTGCTCTCGTCGTCGATGCCGAGGCGACTCGCGAGAACGAGACGAAGGGCGGCGAGCGTGCGCATCCATGCGTCGAGGTGGTCGCCCGCGATCGACACGTCGACGGGGGCGAGAGCCTCGTCGAGGTCCGCCTTCTCGATCTGAGAGAGATCTCCGCGCACAGCCGCGGCGTCGCGTGCGCGCCGCCCCAGCAGGTCGCCGCGCGTGACCTGCTGGAACTCACGGGAGGCGTCGGCGTCCTCCGGATACGCGTCGGGGGTGAGGCGCGCGAGCGCGGGATCCGCCGACGGATCCTGCTCGCTCACGAGCGCCTCGAACTGCGCGACGAGATCGTCGAGATGCGTCGCCTCGATCCGGGTGAGGGTGAGGATCACGAGGTCTTCGCTCATCGCGGCGCCTTTCGAACGGTGGCCCAGAGGCCGTAGTCGTGCATGGCCTGGGCGTGGAGCTCCATCTGCTCGCGCGCGCCCTCGGCGACGACGGCGTGGCCGTCGTGGTGGACGGACAGCATGAGCTGCGTCGCGCGATCCTGCGAGTAGCCGAAGTAGGCCCGGAAGACGCGCACGACGTAGCTCATGAGGTTGACAGGGTCATCCCACACGACCGTCTGCCAGGGCGTGTCGGGATGCGAGGAGGCATCAATCGACTCGTCGGCCTCGGGCAGAACGGTGCTCATCAGGCCCATCCCAGCTCGTGCAGCCGTGCGTCGTCAATACCGTAGAAGTGCGCGATCTCGTGCACGAGCGTCGTGTGCACTTCGCTGCGTAGCGCCTCGACGGTGTCGCACTGCGCGAGGTGAGGCTCGCGGTAGACGATGATCCGGTCGGGGAGCTCGCCCATCCCGTAGCGGTCGCGTTCGGTGAGCGCGAGGCCGTCGTACAGCCCGAGCAGGTCGAGTGAGCCATCCTCGGGGCGGTCCTCAACGACGAAGATCACGTTGTCGAGGCCCTCGACCATGTCGTCGGGGAGCTGATCGAGTTCGTCGACCACGAGGGCTTCGAACTCATCCGCATCCATGAACCCAGCCTATCGGCGCGTGGCCTCCACGGAGACCGGGAAGCACCTCTCGCGCCCGGGATCCGGACGAGGCGCAGAAGGCTTCTTGTGCGCCGACGTACACCGGTGGAACGATGTGGGCCATGAGCACTCAGGAACCAGTGATTGAGCTGTCGACCGAGGAGTCTTGGCAGCGACTGCGCTCCGCGGAACTCGGGCGTGTGGTGACACACGTGCGGGACACGGTCGACATCTTCCCGGTCAACTTCGTCGTCGATGGCGATGCCGTGGTGTTTCGCACGGCCGAGGGGTCCAAGCTCCTCGAGTTGACGATCAACGAGGACGTTCTGTTCGAGGCCGATGGACACAACGATGCCGAGGCATGGAGCGTCATCGTGCGAGGACACGCTCGTCGGCTCGAGCTGTCTGCCGAGATCGAGGCGGCCGATGCGCTGGCACTGCGACCCTGGGCACCGACGATGAAGCGCAACTATGTGCGCATCGAGGCAGACGAGATCACGGGTCGATGGTTTCCGCGGACAGAGGAGCCCGATCACAACCAGCCGTAGGCGTGTCCTGCGGGCGGGAACGCAAGAGCCCGTCCGGTTGATCCCAACCGGACGGGCTCTTCTCTGGGTGGCTGACGGGGCTTGAACCCGCGACCCCCGCGACCACAACGCGGTGCTCTACCAACTGAGCTACAGCCACCATGTTTCCCGCTCTCGCAGGGCAACCCGACTATTTTGTCATAGGTTCTCGGCGAACTCGTTCACGACATTCTCAGCAATCGCCTTCGCCTCGTCGCTGCTCGGGCCGGGCTCGGCCACGAAGGCCGCGCGGCGGTAGTAGCGGAGCTCACGGATGGACTCGCGGATGTCCGCGAGTGCTCGGTGGCCGCCATCCTTCTCCGGCGCCTGGAAGTACACGCGGGGCATCCAGCGGCGCGCGAGCTCTTTGATGCTCGAGACGTCGACATTGCGATAGTGCAGATAGGTGTCGAGCTCGGGCATGTACTTCGCCAGGAACATCCTGTCGGTTCCGATCGTGTTCCCTGCGAGAGGAGCCTTGCGCTCCTGCGGCACGAAACGCGCGACGTACTCGAGCACGCGCCGCTCCGCCTCGGCCAGCGAGACACCGCGAGGGATCTCGATGTCGAGGCCGCTCGCGGCATGCATCTTCGTGACGAACTCACCCATGTTCTCGAGCGCGGCATCCGACGGCTTGATGACGATCTGGAGGCCGGGGTCGAGGATGTTCAGTTCGAAGTCCGTCACGATCACCGCGATCTCGACCAGCTCGTCAATGGAGGGGTCGAGGCCCGTCATCTCGCAGTCGATCCATACGAGTCGGTCGTTTTCTGACGTGCTCACCGCACTCCTCTTCATGGTTGTCGGCCGCTGTCCCCCAGGGGCGATTCGAACACCCGACCAAAGGATTAGAAAGCCTCTGCTCTTCCACTGAGCTACTGGGGGTCGTCACACCAGATTACCTGCCGCGGGTGAGGGGCCTTACGGACCGTGTCGTGCGAACCCGGCGTACCGTGGAAGCGAGCGGTCGTGCGGGCCGTGGTTCACGCATGCAGGGAGACGAGAACATGCAGACTTTCGTGTTGGCGGGCGGTTGCTTCTGGTGCCTCGACGCGGCCTATCGCGCGCTGCGGGGGATTGAGAGCGTCGTCTCGGGATACACCGGCGGCGACAGCGCCGAGCCGAGCTATGAGCAGGTGTGCACGGGCACGACGGGGCATGCGGAGGCCGTGAGCGTCACCTTCGATCCCGACGTGATCCCGGCCGAGGTGATCCTCGACGCGTTCTTCACGATGCACGACCCGCGCCAGCTGAATCACCAGGGGGCAGACACGGGCACGCAGTACCGATCGGCGATGTTCCCCGCCGATGATGGGCAGCGCGAGGTCTTCGAGCGCGCGCGCGAGCGGGCGACGGACCTCTGGGATGCGCCGCTCGGCGACGTTGAGGGGACGCTCGTCACGACGATCGAGCCCCTCGGCCGGTTCTGGAGCGCCGAGGACTACCACCAGGACTTCTTCGCCAAGAACCCCGGCCAGGGATACTGCCTCGCCGTCGCGGTTCCCAAGGTCAACAAGGTGCGCGCTCGATTCTCGGAGTACCGGCGCGACTGAGCAGGGAGGCGCTCCGGTCAGCGTGCTCACAACCGTGGATTCCGCGGTTTTTCTCCACATCGCCCCGTCTCGCCGAGCGCGAGACGGGGCGATCGCGTCAGGCTGAGTTCGCCGGACGAGCCGCGGACGGCAGGAGAAAGGATGTGAGGGCCCATGGCCGAGACGATCACGATCACCGGGAATATCGCCACCGAGCCGACCGTACAGGCGACGGGTGAGGGGGTGACGTACACCCGCTTCCGCGTCGCGTGCACACAGCGCAAGCGCAATCCGGACACGGGTGAATGGGTCGACGGAGAGTCCAACTGGTACACGGTCTACGCGTATCGGGCGCTGGCCGAGAACGCGATCAAGTCGCTGAGCAAGGGCATGCGTGTGATCGTGTCTGGCGCGTTGCGCGTGCGCGACTGGGAGCGCGACGAGCGCCGAGGCACGAACGTCGACGTGATGGCCGAGTCGCTCGGGCCGGACTTGCGGTGGGGCAGAGTGAAGTTCGAGTCGACGTCGACCGGTCGGCGGCGCGAGGACGAGCGCACCGAGCAGGTACCGGGAGTCGGAGACGAGTGGATGGCTCCGCCCGCTCAGGACACGGGCGCGAGCGGGGCAGGCGAGCTCCCACCCGAGGGCGGGGCCGGATCCGACGGGCAGGTGCCAATCGGGGAGGCGGAACGGGAGAGCGAGGCGGTCGGGGCGACGTCGCCGTTCTGATCGTAGGGTGAGAGGGTGAGCATCCGTCCGTCGCGCCTGATTGCCGCGCCCGCCCTCATCACCGTCCTCGCCCTGACCGCGTGCGGACCGGTCGGAGGCACAGCAGAGCCGACGCCCGATGCCACCCCGTCCGCCGAACCGTCCACTTCGGCGGATCCGACCCCCACTTCAGATCCTGTCGCGTTCGTGGCGGAGGGAAGCGCGCGCGACAATCTGCCGGTCTTCCTCGCCGTGCTCGAACAGGCCTGGGAATCCGATGGGCGTGCGGAGGGTCGCACGTACGTCGATCTGCTCGTCGAGACCGGCTTCGACAAATCGGCCATGCAGGTCAGCAAAGACCTGTCGACGGTCGGGAATCCGGCAGAGACGATGATGGTGTCGGTGAAGTGGAGCGAGACGGCGTGCCTCGTCGGTCAGTTCGGTCCCGACACGCCGCAGCCGGTCGCGACGGTTCTCGAGCCGACCGACGGCGTGTGCATCCCGGGTGAGACCGCCGCGATCGAGTGAAGACTTCATCGCGCGGGGGCGCGGGGATCGGGCGTCCGGCACCGTAGACTGGATGCCAACATGGCTGAGTACATTTACCAGATGGTCCGCGCCCGCAAGAAGGTGGGCGACAAGCTGATCCTCGACGACGTGACGATGTCGTTCTTCCCGGGAGCGAAGATCGGCATGGTCGGCCCGAACGGCGCCGGAAAGTCGACGATCCTGAAGATCATGGCCGGTCTCGACCAGCCGTCGAACGGCGAGGCGACGCTCACGCCGGGCTTCTCCGTGGGCATCCTCATGCAGGAGCCCGAGCTCGACGAGTCGAAGACCGTCCTCGAGAACGTGCAGGATGGCGTCGGCGAGATCAAGGCGAAGATCGACCGATTCAATGAGATCTCGAGCCTCATGGCCGAGCCCGACGCCGATTTCGACTCGCTGCTCGCCGAGATGGGCACGCTGCAGGAAGAGATCGACAACGCCGACGCGTGGGATCTCGACGCGCAGCTCGAACAGGCCATGGACGCGCTGCGCACGCCTCCGGGCGACGAGCGCATCGAGCACCTCTCCGGCGGCGAGAAGCGCCGCGTGGCGCTGTGCAAGCTGCTGCTTGAGAAGCCTGATCTGCTTCTGCTCGACGAGCCGACGAACCACCTCGACGCCGAGAGCGTGCTGTGGCTCGAGCAGCACCTTCAGAAGTATCCCGGTGCGGTGATCGCGATCACCCACGACCGGTACTTCCTCGACCACGTCGCCGAGTGGATCGCGGAGGTCGATCGCGGTCGTCTCTACCCGTACGAGGGCAACTACTCGACGTACCTCGAGAAGAAGTCCGAGCGCCTCGAGGTGCAGGGCAAGAAGGACCAGAAGCTCCAGAAGCGCCTCAAGGAGGAGCTGGAGTGGGTCAAGTCGAACACGAAGGGCCGCCAGGCGAAGTCGAAGGCCCGTCTCGCCCGCTACGAGGAGATGGCCACCGAGGCCGAGCGCACGAAGAAGCTCGACTTCGAGGAGATCCAGATCCCCGCCGGGCCGCGCCTCGGAAACATCGTCATCGAGGCGAGGGGGCTCAAGAAGGGCTTCGGCGACCGGGTCCTCATCGACGACCTGAGCTTCAGCCTCCCGCCGAACGGCATCGTCGGCGTGATCGGTCCCAACGGTGTCGGCAAGACGACCCTGTTCAAGACGATCGTCGGTCTCGAACCGATCGACGACGGCGAGCTCAAGATCGGCGAGACGGTCAAGCTCAGCTACGTCGACCAGACGCGTGGTGGGATCGACCCCAACAAGACCCTGTGGGAGGTCGTCTCAGACGGTCTCGACATCATGATGGTGGGTAAGACCGAGGTGCCCTCGCGCGCCTATGTGTCGAAGTTCGGCTTCAAGGGCCCGGACCAGCAGAAGAAGGCCGGGGTGCTCTCGGGTGGTGAGCGCAACCGCCTCAATCTCGCGCTCACGCTCAAGCAAGGCGGCAACGTGCTGCTGCTCGACGAGCCGACGAACGACCTCGACGTCGAGACGCTCCAGTCTCTCGAGAACGCACTTCTCGAGTTCCCGGGCTGCGCCGTGGTGGTGACGCACGACCGGTGGTTCCTCGACCGCGTTGCGACGCACATCCTCGCCTACGAGGGAACCGACGAGAACCCGTCGAAGTGGTACTGGTTCGAGGGGAACTTCGAGGCCTACGAGCAGAACAAGATCGAGCGACTCGGTCCCGATGCCGCGCGCCCGCACCGGATGACGCACCGGAAGCTCACTCGCGACTGAACATGACGAGGAACGCCCCCGAATCCGAGAAGGAATCGGGGGCGTTCTTCGTGGTGCCGCGTGCGGGGATCAGATCGCGGATCCTTCGCCGAGGCGATGCCATGTGCGATTGTGATGAACCAGCGGGCCGGCCTCGTGCTCGGGACTGCGAGCGATTGCTCCCTCGCGCGCGTGGGCGACGATGACCGTGGAGCCGCCGGCCTGGATGCGGTCGACGATGGTCGCCCGCGTCCAGGCGCGGACACCGTGGTACACGGGTTCGCCAGTGATGAGACGCGTCCAGCGGTCGCGGTCGGCGAATCTGTCGGCGCCGCTGGTGGCGGCGAGCTCGGCGAGATCGAGATCGTCGGCGTCGAGGAGATGCACGACCACCGAATCTGCGGCGATGATCGACGGGGCTGCCGATGACCGGGCGGAGACGGAGAAAATCAGCAGCGGTGGGTCGAGGCTGATCGACGCGACGGAACTCGCGGTGAGCGCGACGGGGCCGGCAGATCCCTCTGCGGTGATCACCGAGACGCCGCTGGGGTGGCCGCGGAACAGCGATGCGAAGCCCTCCGCATCGATCCGCGTGGCGGTGGACTGAGGTGCGGCGCCTGCTGCGCGTGAGGTGGTGAGAGTTGTCATCGTGTGTGGTCTGCTTCGCTCCGGAACCCGCTCAGGCAAGTTCCGCTCGGATGATCTGCGCGCCCGCTGCCAGCGCGATCATCTTGTCCCGCGACACCTCTCGGGCCAGCGGCGCCATGCCGCAGTTCGTACTCGGGCGCAGCCTGTCGGCGTCGACGAAGGGCAGCACGCCCCGAAGCGTCGCCGCTACCTCCTCCGGAGTCTCGATTCTGGGGCTTGCGACGTCGATCGCTCCGACCATCACGTTCTTGCCCCGAAGGAGCTCGATGAGATCGACAGGGACACGAGAATTGTGGCGCTCCAGCGACACTGTGTCGATTGACGACTGCTGCAGCAGCGGGAACGACTCCTCGTACTGGCGCCACTCGGATCCGAGTGTCGCCTTCCAGTCGTTGTTGGCCTTGATGCCGTACCCGTAGCAGATGTGCACGACAGTCTCGGCCCGCAGCCCCTCGGCGGCGCGCTCGAGCGCGGCCACGCCCCACTCCTTCAGATCATCGAAGAAGACGTTGAACGCCGGCTCGTCGAACTGGATGATGTCGACGCCCGCCGCCTCCAGCTCCCTCGCCTCCTGATTGAGGATCTTCGCGAACTCCCACGCGAGCTTCTCGCGGCTCCCGTAGTGACGATCGGACAGCGTGTCGATCATCGTCATGGGGCCGGGGAGCGCCCACTTGATCGGCCGATCGGTCTTCTCCCGGAGATCCTTCGCGTCGTCTACGAAGACCGACCGCTCGCGGCCCACCGCCCCGACGACCGTCGGGACACTCGCGTCGTAGCGGTCGCGGATCCGCACCGTCTCGCGCTTGTCGAAGTCGACCCCGCTGAGGTGCTCGATAAAGGTCGTGACGAAGTGCTGACGGGTCTGCTCGCCATCGCTGACGATGTCGATGCCGGCGTCGAGCTGTTCGTCGGCTGCCAGCCGCAGTGCGCGTCGCTTGCCTTCGGCGAGCTCCGCACCCTCGAGCTTCCAAGGGGACCAGAGAGTCTCGGGCTCCGCGAGCCAAGCGGGCTTGGGCAGGCTGCCGACGATCGAGGTGGGAAGGTTCGTGTTCATCCTGATTCTCCGCGTCCTATCCGGTCAGAGCGAGCGAGCGGCGGCCCACCGATCCAGAACGTCCTGGTACGGCTTCATGAAGTGCTCCTCGGTGAACTTCCCCTGCTCGACGCCCAGGCGGCTGCGCTCCTCGCGGTCGTACGTGACGTCGGGCGTCGAGAAGTCGGGATTCTGCAGGCTGGGCCGATACACCTCACCGGCGGCCGTGTGGGCGTTGTAGATCTCCGGGCGGTAGATCTTCTGGAACGCCTCCATCGTGCTGATCGTGCCGATCAGCGCCAGATCGGAGTGGTCGGACGTCAGGCTCCCCTGGTGGTAGAACGCGAGAGGAGCGACCGAGCCGCGCGGCATGAAGTACCGAACCTGCTGACCCATCTTGCCGAAGTAGAGGTCGGTCAGCGAGTCGGCATCGTGCGTGTACTCCCATCCGAGGACGGGGTGCCGGTGCTCGGTGCGACGGTACTCTCGGCTTGTCGAGACGCTGATGCAGACCACGGGCGGCTGGGAGAACCTTTCGCGGTATGCGTCGGAGGCGACGAAGTGCTGGAACAGCTTCCCGTGCAGCTCGCCGAAGTCGTCGGGGAGCCCCGGACCGGTTGAACTCGCCTTGTGCGCGGGCAGCACGACGCTGAAGTCGTAGTCGCGGACGTACGACGAGAAGTTGTTCCCCGTGATCCCCGTGATGCGCTCGCCGGTCGTCCTGTCGAGGATCTGCACGTCGAGCATCTCGATCAGCGGGACACCTGCGCCGTGGCCGGTGCCAGCGGCGTCGATGTGCAGGTCCACCGAGACGATGTCGAGCTCCACGGCATAGCGGTTCCGCTGCGGGTTGTCATGATCGGCGAGGTCGTTCACGCGGTCATCGATCATCTTCAGGACGTTGCGGAGATTCTGCCGGCGCCCCTCGCCTCGAGCGAGGTTCGCGAAGTTCGTCGTGACGCGGGAGCCGGCCGACGGGGAGTACTCCTCGTCGAATCGGGTGGTGCTGATGCTGAACGTCAGGTCGGTCGCCGTTGTCGTCGTCATCCGATGCCTCGATTCCTCGTGGTGAGTCGTGGGGTGGGTTCGCACCCGGTGAACTCACTGTAGGTGGCACCAACGGCTATAGCCCCATAGGAATGCTCCGCGGCTTGACATAGGTGATTCCTATGTCAGGAGCTCGACGCCGAAGCTGACGACGACATCGCGCATCTCGGCGACGAATCGCTCGGCCTGCGCTGTGAGTGGCATGGATCCGTGCCCGATCCATCCGATCTCGATGCGTTCGTCGACATCGAGCGGGATGGCGACGATCGATGGATCGAGATCGTCCGAGATGATGCCGGTGGAGATGGTGTACCCATCGAGACCGATCATGAGATTGAAGATGGTGGCGCGGTCGCTCACCCGGATGTCCTGCTTCGATGACCTGGTGGAGAGGATCTCCTCGGCGAAGTAGAAAGAGTTGTTCGCCCCCTGGTCGAAGGTGAGCCGAGGGAGATCCTCGAGGTCTTCGAGGGTGACGCGCTCGCTCTCCGCGAGCGGGTTCGTCCGCGCGACGAAGATATGCGGTGTGGCACGAAACAGCGGGGTGAAGGCCAGCCCGGACTCGCGCAGGAGCTTGTCGATGACGTTCCGGTTGAAGTCGTTGCGATAGAGCACTCCGATCTCACTCCGGAGCGTGCGGACGTCTTCGATGATGTCCCAGGTGCGCGTCTCGCGGAGGGTGAACGCGTATTCCGCCGCATCAGACCCCTTCACCATCCGGACGAATGCGTCGACGACGAACGAGTAGTGCTGCGCAGAGACGGCGAGGAGGCGGCGTGACGGTGGACGCCCCAGGTAGTGCTGTTCCAGGAGTTCCGCCTGCTCGACGACCTGGCGGGCGTAACCGAGGAACTCGGTGCCGTCCTCCGTGAGAGTCGCGCCGCGGGCCGAACGTTCGAGGAGGGCGCGGCCGACGCGGCGCTCGAGATCCTTCATCGCGGCGGACATCGTCGGCTGCGAGACGTAGAGAAGATCCGCGGCTGCGGTGATGGATCCTTCGGCGGCGACCTCGACGAAGTACCGGAGCTGCTGCAGGGTGATCCCGTTCGCTGTCCCGATTCCGTCGCGCGCCATAGCCACAAGCTATCGCACTGCGGTGGCGGCGGAAGAGGAACGACAGTGTCGACCAGCTCCGTCCGAGCACCCGCCCCCCCACGAAGAAGCGCCCCTGAGAACGAATCCCAGGGGCGCTGCACGAACGGGTGAGATTACTCCACGACCCACTCGAACTCGTCGCCGTAGTCGGCGAGCCATGCGTCGATGGCCTCCGGCTCCTCGCCGTCACCGAATTCATTCACCACGGTGTTCTCGAGCGCGCCATACTGCTCATCATTCAGCGTGATCTGCGCCATGAGATCCGCGGCTTCGGGGAAGTCGTCGCTGAAGCCCTTGTGCGCGAGGAAGTGAAGCCCCTCGGTGGCTCCCATTCCTTCCTTCGGGTCATCCAGGTCCTTCAGGCCGTATTCCTCGTACGCCCAGAAGGGACGCCACAGTGTGACGACGATGTCCTCTTCGTTGTTGACGGCGTCTTCAAGCGCGGTGAGCATCGCCGCGAGAGACGACGAAGTGAGTGTGTACTCGTCGCCCAGCTGATAGGCGGGAAAGAGGCTCTCCTCCGCCATCGTCGCAGTTCCCGAGCTCGGCTCGATCGTGTAGATCCGACCGTCGAATCGATCCGCCTGCCCGTGGAGATCCTCGACGGCGTCGATGTCGACGTAATCGGGTACCGCGAGCGTTCCGTGCGCATTGTCGTAGTAGGTGCCGATGTCCTCGATACGGTCGCCGTACTTCTCGATGTAGGCCGCCTGCGAGATGTCGGACCAGGCAGAGGGGTAGATGTCGACATCTCCCTCGGCGAGCGCGGTGTACAGCAGCCCGGGCTCCGTGAGCTCTTCGAGCTCCACGGCGTAGCCCATCTTCTCGAACTGATCCTGGAGCAGATACGCGTTGTTGACGGCGTCGGTCCACGACGGCAGGAAGCCGACCGTGATGGTCTCCTCCTCTGCGGCGGTGGTGGTCTCGCTTCCGCACCCGGAGAGGGCGAGGAGCGCGGCCGATCCGAGTGCTGCAGCGGTCAGGATACGGGGAGAAAAGCGCATGGGCCTCTCTTTCATATTCGTCTCGTGGTTCTGTGTCGCAAGAAAGTGGGGCGCCACGAGCAGATCGCGGCGCCCCACTTCGTGTGCGGGGTAGCCCCCGCGTCACTGAGTTACTCGGTGACGAGCGTGTCGAACGCCTCGGAGTTCGCCTCGATCCACTCGTCGATGGCGGCGGACTTGTCATCCTCGCCCTCGTACTCGTTCACGACGGTGTCCTCCAGCGCCGCGTACTGAGCGTCATCGAGCTTGATGCCGGCGATGAGTTCCGCGGCCTCCGGGTTCGCCTCGGCGAAGCCCGAGGTGCCGAGGAAGTGGAGACCCTCGGGCTCGCCCATGGCGCCCTCGGGGTCCTCGAGGTCCTTCACGTCGTACGTGTCGTTCGCCCAGAACGGACGCCACAGCGTCACGACGATCTCTTCCTCGTTCTGGATCGCGGTGTCGAGCTCCGTGAGCATGCCAGCCGTCGAGCTGGTGACGAGCTCGAACTCGTCTCCGAGCTCGTACGTCGGGATCATCGAGTCCTGCGTCTGGGCCGTGAGGCCGGCACCGGGCTCGATGCCGACGATGCGGCCGTCGAGCAGGTCGCCGTTGCCCTTGAGATCCTCGATCGAGTCGAACTGCGAGTACGACGGCACCGCGATCGTGAGCTTCGCGTTGTCGTAGTACGTGCCGAGGTCCTCGATGTCGTCGCCGTACTCGTTCATGTACTCGGCGTGGGTGAGCTCAGGCCAGGCCGACGGGTAGATGTCGACGTCGCCCTGAGCAAGGGCCGTGTAGAGCGGGCCGGCCTCGGTGAGGTCGGTCATCTCGACGGTGTAGCCGAGCTTGGTGAGCTGGTCTTCGAGCAGCCAAGCGGTGCTGAGGCCGTCGGTCCACGCAGGCAGGAAGCCGAGCGTGATCGTGCCCATGGCCTCGCCGTCGCCGGAGCCCGTGTCTCCGTTGTCTCCGCCGTCGGAGGAGCAGCCGGAGAGCGCGAGCGCGGCGGTGGCCCCGAGTGCGATGAATCCTGTGAGGTGGCGCTTCTTCATCATGATGATGTTTCCTTTCCTCCCGTGCCGAGGCAGCGGGCGTTGGGGATCCTCTCGAGCAATCCTGCTCGGAGAAGAACGGACGAGGTCCGCTCAGGTCTGTGTCGGTATGCGATTGATACGGGACGGGTTCAGGCGCCGCCGCCGACCGGCGCGCGCCGGGGCGAGGCCTTGGCGCGCTCGGCTTCCTCTGCGGCCTGGGCGGCTTCAGCGTCAGCCCGTGCACTGCGCGCCGCGGCGCGGCGGCGGCTGATCGTGCCGATGAGCGACGCGGGATACTCGGACGGATTTCCGAGTGCCGCTGTGACGCGGTCGAGGAAGACCGCGAGGATGACGACGCCGAGGCCTGCTTCGACGCCCTGCGCGATGTCGATCGTGGAGATCGCCGCGACGACCTCCTTGCCGAGGCCGTCGGCTCCCGCCATGCCGGCGATGACCGCCATCGACAGCGCGAGCATGATGACCTGGTTGACACCGGCCATGATCGTGGGAAGAGCGAGAGGCAGCTGGATTCCACGGAGGATCTGCCCGGGCGCCGCTCCGAACGCGTGCCCGGCTTCCACCGTCTCGCTGTCGACGCCGCGGATCCCGAGCTCGGTCAGGCGTACGCCCGGAGGCATCGAGAAGATCACGGTCGCGACGAGGCCGGGAACGACCCCGATGCTGAAGAACACGATCGCGGGGATGAGATAGACGAAGGCGGGCATCGTCTGCATGAAGTCGAGGATCGGCTTCAGGACCGTCTGCACGGCGGCGTTTCGTGCCGACCAGATGCCGAGCGGAACCGAGATGACGATCGCGACGAGCGCGGCCATCAGGACGAGCGCGAGCGTCTGCATCGCCGGAACCCACATGTCCATCCCGACGATCAGGACGAATGTGATGGCTGTCCCGACCGCGAGCTGCCACGACCGGAAGAGCCAGCTGATGAGTGCCGCGACGATGATGGCGACGGGGATCGGCGTGGCGAGCAGGACGTCGGTGAGCGTATCGACGAGCCAGCTGACGACCATCGTGATGAGGTCGAGCAGCCACTCGAGGTTCTCTTTGACCCAGTCGACGGCGGTATCTACCCATTGGCCGACAGGGATCCGGAAGTTCTCGAACATCAGCGGGCCTCCTCGTGTCCGGTCGCGGGGGAGTCGACGGGGCGACCATCCTCGCTGTCCGCGAGCACCTGGTCGATGACTGTCGTCGGCACGGGCTGCGCCGGGAGCGTGATCTCCTCAGTTGACCCGGGGCCCGGGCCGAGAGCCGCGAGCAGTGTCATGCGGGGGATCACGCCGACGAGCTTGCCCGCTTCGTCGACCACCGCGACGGCGAGCTTCGACTCGACGGCCGGGATGAACAGATCCATCAGCACATCGTCGACGTTGACGGTCGTCGCGTCGTTCTTGATGGCGCCCTGGATCGAACGCTCGCCCTTGCGGACGAGCTTCAGCGCGTCCCGGTCCTCGAGCGTGCCGAGGAGCTTCCGGTCGCGGTCGACCACGTATACGGCGCTCAGGAAGGCGTCGCGCATCGTCTTCAGAGCCGTGCGCGGGCCGGCCGTCGACGAGACGACCGCGATCGGCTTCTCCATGACGTTGCCGGCCGTGAGCACACGGGCGCGGTCGACATCCTGGACGAACTGCTCGACATAGTCGTTCGCCGGGTCCGTGAGGATGTCCTCAGGGCTGCCGACCTGCACGATCCGGCCGTCGCGCATCACGGCGATGCGGTCGCCGAGGAACATTGCCTCGTTGAGATCGTGCGTGATGAAGATGATGGTCTTGTGCAGCTTCTGCTGCAGCTCGAGGAGCTGTTCCTGCATCTCGCGGCGGATGAGCGGGTCGAGCGCGCTGAACGCCTCGTCCATCAGCATGATGTCAGTGTCGGCGCAGAGCGCGCGGGCGATGCCGACGCGCTGCTGCATTCCGCCCGACAGCTGGCTCGGGAACTTCTCGCCCCAGCCGCCGAGGCCGACGAGGTCGAGGATTTCGTTCGCCTTGTCGAGGCGCTCGCGCTTGCCGACGCCCTGCAGCTCCAGCGGGTACGCGACGTTGTCGGCGACCGTTCGGTGGGGGAGCAGCGCGAAGTGCTGGAACACCATCGAGATGTGGTCGCGGCGGATCGCGCGCAGGGCCTTGTCGGAGATCGTCGTGATCTCCTGATCCCCGATCGTGAGCGTGCCTGCGGTCGCATCGTGCAGACCATTGATCATGCGGATCAGTGTCGACTTGCCCGAGCCCGACAGGCCCATGACGACGAAGATCTCTCCTCGCTGCACTTCGAACGAGGCGTCGATGACGGCGGCGGTCGCGCCGTCGAGTTCCTCCCGCGGCGTTCCCGCGCGGAGCTTGTCCACTGCTTCCTGCGTGCGGCGGCCGAAGACCTTGTAGAGGCCGTTGGCCTTCACCAGCACGTCGTTGTTTTTCTCTGTCACGTTCTCCTGCGACGAGCGCGTCCTTCATGACGCAACATGCGCGCTCGGCCCTCGGGTTGGCGGATCGTGATTGATCGACCCCAGCGGCCGTGTCGGACGCGACACCGCGGGACGAGGAATCGGAAGCCGGGTTGCGTGTCGACATTCCTACATTCCTGACAGCCCTAGAATAGCGGGGTGCGAGAACACCGATCGCACATGCGGCCAGATTTCGTCGTCGTCTGTCGAACTCAGAGTGGCGTCTGTCCGCCGAGATGCGTGGAATGACGCGAAAAATGGGGCACCGTCGTGTTGTCCGTCGAGCCTCGGGACGTTATGGAATCGTGAGCGCGAGGTCTCCGAGCGTTCACGTGAGCGTCACGTCGACGCCGGGACGCTCGGGATGCGGGAAGATGGAGGGACACCCCTCGTCCACCAGGGAGCTCACTCGATGCCCACAGCCCTCGGCGCGCCCGTGCGCGCGGACTTCCCGTTCTTCCAGGCGCACCCCGACGCCGTCTATCTCGACACGGGGGCGACGTCGCAGCGCCCGGCCGCCGTGCTCGACGCGGAGGTCGACTTCGTCCGCAGCGACTATGCGGCGGTGCATCGCGGATCCAGCATGGCGACGGGTGAGGCAACCTGGGCGTTCGAGAACGCGCGTGAGCAGGTGGCCGGCTTCGTCGGCGCCGGCGAGCGCGAGATCGCCTGGGCACAGAACGCGACCGATGCGCTGAACATGATCTCCCTCGGGATGGCGGACGCTTCGGCCGGAGTCGGTGACGATCGCTTCGCGCTCAGGGAAGGCGACGAGATCGTCGTGACCCAGGCCGAGCACCACGCGAACCTCATCCCGTGGCAGCGGCTCGCGGCCAAGACCGGCGCGACGCTGCGTTGGGCCCCGGTCGACGAGAGCGGCGTCTGGACGATCGACGGATTGCGCGAGCTCGTCTCGTCCCGCACGCGCATCATTGCGTTCGCTCACGTGTCGAACGTCACGGGCCTGATCGCGCCCGTCGCGGACATCGTGGCGATCGCTCGCGAGTTCGGTGCGCTCACGGTGCTCGACGCCTGCCAGTCCGTCCCGCACATGCCTGTCGACCTCGCCGACCTCGGCGTCGACTTCGCCGTCTTCTCGTCGCACAAGATGCTCGGACCGACGGGCATCGGCGCGCTCTACGGGCGCGCCGAGCTTCTCGACGCCCTCCCGCCCGCGCGCACAGGCGGATCCATGATCACGGTCGTGTCGATGGAGCAGGCTGACTTCCTTCCCGCGCCGCACCGCTTCGAGGCGGGCACGCAGCCCGTCAGTCAGGCCGTCGGATTCGGCGCCGCCGCCGCCTATCTGCAGGGCCTCGGCATGGACGAGGTCTTCCGGCACGAGCACGAGATCGCCTCGGCGCTCGTCGAGGCGGTCGAATCCGTCCCGGGCGTCCGCCTCATCGGGCCGGCAGCGGGGCAGCCCCGTGCCGCCCTCGCCAGCTTCCTCGTCGACGGCGTGCACGCGCACGACGTCGGCCAATTCCTCGACGATAGGGGGATCACCGTGAGAACCGGACATCACTGTGCCCAGCCGCTGCACCGCGCGCTCGGGACGGCCGCATCGACTCGCGCGAGCGCGGGCGTCTACTCCTCGGCGGATGACGTCGAGGCGCTGCGAGTTGCCCTCGGCGACGTGCGCGGATTCTTTGGGGCCGACCGATGAGCGGGCTCGAGTCGATGTACCAGGAGCTGATCCTGGACCACGCGAAGACCCCCGAGGGCAAGGGCGATCCGTCGAATCACCCCTTCACGCACCACGAGTTGAACCCGTCGTGCGGCGACGAGATCACGCTCGGCATCACGGTTGAAGATGGTCGCATCTCGGGGCTTGAATGGGATGGCCAGGGGTGCAGCATCTCGATGTCGTCCGCGTCGATCATGAGCGAGCTGCTCTCGGGGGCGACGCGCGACGAGGCCCTCGCGCGGATCGACGAGTTCCGCGAGATGATGCGCTCCCGCGGTAAGGTCGAGCCGAGCGAGGATCTGGGCGACGCCGCCGCGTTCCAGAACACCGCGAAGTACGTGATGCGCGTCAAGTGCGCCATGCTCGCGTGGGTCGCTCTCGAAGCCGACCTCAAGGCCTCCCTCGCGGCCTGATCCGTCAGGCGTCCGCGGGCGTGCGCGCCATGATCTCTTGCGCGACGCTGGCGACGAGCGCGCCGTCGCGAGAGAAGATGCGGCCGACGTTCATGCCGCGGCCGCCCTGAGAAGTGGGCGACTCGGCGACGTAGAGAAGCCACTCGTCGACCCGGGCAAAGCGGTGCCACCAGATCGCGTGGTCGAGGCTCGCTGAGCGCAGACCGGGCGTCCGCCAGGGAACGCCGTTCGCACGCAGCGTCGGCTCTTGGATCGTGAAGTCACTCATGTAGGCGAGGATCGTCCGGTGGAGGGACGGGTCGTCGTCCAGGCGTTCGCGGATTCGGATCCAGGTGGCCTGGTGCGGCGTCTGCTCCGGCACATCGAGGAAGATCGCTCCGTCGACGTGGCGTGCCTCGATGGGGTTCGCGCGCAGCAGCCGGGATGCGTCTCCGAGCTCCTGCTCGGCCGAGGGCAGATCCTCCGGCGCCGGTGCCTCGGGCATCGCGAACTGATGCTGCATCCCCGGATCCTCGTCCTGGAACGAGATGATGCCGCTGAAAATCGGTGCGCCGCTCTGGTAGGCCTGCACCCGGCGGCGCGAGAAGGAGCGGCCATCGTGGATCCGCTCGACCGCGAAGGTCGTCGGCAGCGTGACGTCGCCCGGGCGCAGGAAGTAGCCGTGCAGGGAGTGCGGGAAGCGGTCTTCGGCGATCGTGCGCGTCGCCGCGGTGACGCACTGCGCGACAACCTGACCACCGAACACGCGCCCCGTCGGCATCGGGTGGGACGCACCGACGAAGATGTCCTCGTGCGTGCGCGCTCCGGTCTCATCGAGCTGGAGCACTCCCATGAGCATGTCGATCGGGTCACTCGGATACTCGATGCCGCTCATGGGGCTCCTTCTCATGACGTGGGATCTGACCTGCGGCGACACAGAGGCGTCTGCCCAGGCGCGCGTCAATAGTCTAGGGAGGGTGAGTGAGCGACTGGTTCTGGCGGATTCCGGATCGGCGCGCGACGCCCTGACCTTCTCCGGGCGGGCGGCGCGCATCGGCGACGAGGGCGTGCGTGTGCAGGCGCGCGGCGGCGTGCTCGCGATGACGGCTGCGGCCCTCGCGCCGCAGGGGCTGCTCGATCGCACTCCGACGGTGCTCGCGATGCGCGTGCTCCGGGCCGACCCCGAGCTCGAGTGCGACTTCGTCGTGGCTGAGCTCAGCGAGACCGACCACGAGAGTCAGGTCGGACTTCCCGAGCAGGCGATGGCTCCCGCGTGGGCCGGCGTGGCGCCGCCGCGGGCCGGTTGGGAGCGCGTGGGCGAGCTCGACGCGGCCACGCTCGCGTCGCGCGCGCAGTGGGGAATCGCGGCCGTCGCCCACCAGGTGCCGACGGACGCGGGCGAGGACGCCGTGCGCGTCGTGCGCGGATCCGTGTGGGGCCAGCCCGACGACGACCTGGGCGGTCTGCCGCTCGGGGTCGCGTTCGCGGCCTTCTCGTTCGGGTTCATCGCGGGCGAGGAGCGTGCGACGGTCTTCACATCGGGTCGCTGGACGCGCGTCTCGCTCGCCCGAGGTCACGTGCTCTCGCGTGGCCCCGCGGTCTCGGGCCTCACCTCGGTGCGGACGACGGGCGGCACTGCCTGACGAGCTGCCGCCACGACACGCCATGTCTCCGCGCGGGCGTAGAGCGTGTCGTGGCGACCGGCGTCTGAGCGGCTACTTCTCGAACGTGTTGACCATCGCGTAGGCGGCGCGTTCGAGGTAGTCCCACAGCGTCGCCTCGTGCACAGGCGAGAGCTCGGCCTCGTCGAGTGCCGTGCGCATGCAGCGCAGCCAGCGGTCGCGCGCATCGGGGTTGACGTGGAACGGCATGTGCCGCATCCGCAGGCGCGGATGCCCGCGCTGCTCGCTGTACGTCGCCGGCCCGCCCCAGTACTGCTCGAGGAAGAGGAGCAGACGTTCGGCGGCGGGGCCGAGGTCCTCCTCCGGGTACATCGGCTTCAGGACCTCGTCCTGAGCGACCTCCCGGTAGAAGACATCGACGATCCGGCGGAACGTCTCGCGACCGCCCACCTGCTCGTAGAAGGTGGGCGGCCCTCCGGTCTTCTGGATCTCGACCATCAGTCCTGTGCGTCCGCTTCGGCGTCGCGGGACTGGGCCGCGAGCGCGCGTTCGACGCCCGCGAGGTTCTCTGCGACGATGCGGCGCAGGGCGGCGGGCGCCTCGGCGTTCTCGCGCAGCCACGCCCGGGTCGTGTCCCGCAGCTCGATGTTCGCGAGGGGAGCGGGGTAGAGAAGCTCGAGGAGGTACGACGCGATCTGGAACGTCCGCTGCTCCCACACCGGCAGAAGCATGTCGAAGTACCGCGGGACGAAGGCCTCGAGGTCGTCGCGCGTTGCCGGGTGGACGAATCCCGCCGACGCGGCGCGCACCACCGTGTTCGGCAGCTCGTCGCTGTCGACGAGCGCTGCCCACTCCTTCTGCTTGCTCTCGGCGCCGGGCAGAGCCGCACGGGCCTGCGCGGCGAACTCGCCGCCCTTCGCGGTGTTGTCCGCGGAGAGGGCCTCGTCGATCTCGGCGCGTCCGATCGCGCCGCCCGAGGCGAGCGAGACGAGCAGCTGCCACGAGAGGTCCTGGTCGATGTCGAGCCCGGGAAGCTCGAGGGATCCGTCGCGCAGCTGCCGCACGCGATCCCAGTGCTCGGAGCGCGACGCCGCGAGCGCGAACGCCGTCGCGAGCTGCAGCTGCATGTCGCTGCCGGGAGCCGCCTTCTCGAGGAGGCTCCACAGTCCGTCGGCGACCTTCGCGCGCTGCGCCTCGCGCGTGTCCGGCGCCACATAGCTGTGGGCGGCGAGCCGCACCTGTGCGAGCGTCGTGCGCACGGTCGTCGACTCGGTCTCCGTGCCGAGGCCGGCGAGGACGAGGTCGATGTAGTCGCGCGCCGTCATCTCGCCGTCGCGCGTCATGTCCCAGGCCGCTCCCCAGACGAGCGAGCGGGCGAGCGGATCCGCGATGTCGGCGATGTGCGCGATCGCCGTGGCGAGGCTCTGGTCGTCGAGGCGGATCTTCGCGTATGCGAGGTCTTCGTCGTTGAGCAGCACGAGTGCGGGCCGCCGATGCCCGACGAGCTCGGGAATCTCGGTGAGATCGCCGTCGATGTCGACCTCGACGTGGTGCGTGCGCTCGAGCGAGTCGCCGCGCATCTCGTAGAAGCCGATGCCCATGCGATGCGGTCGGATCGTCGGGTGATCGGCGGGCGCCGTCTGCATGACGGCGAATCGCGTGATGATGCCGTCGACATCGTCATCGATGACGGGCGAGACGGTGTTCACGCCGGCCGTCTCGAGCCACTTCGCCGTCCAGGTCTTGAGGTCGCGGCCACTCGTGCGCTCGAGCTCGACGAGCAGGTCGTCGAGCCTCGTGTTCTGATAGGCGTGCTTACGGAAGTAGGCCCCGACACCTGCGAAGAACGCCTCAATGCCGACGTAGGCGGCAAGCTGCTTGAGAACGGATCCGCCCTTGGCATAGGTGATGCCGTCGAAGTTGACCTGGACGTCCTCGAGATCGGAGATCTCGGCGACGACGGGATGCGTGGACGGCAGCTGATCCTGCTTGTAGGCCCAGGTCTTCTCCATCGCGTTGAACGTGGTCCACGCTTCGGTCCACTCGGTGGCCTCGGCCGTCGCGATCGTCGACGCCCACTCCGCGAACGACTCGTTGAGCCAGAGGTCGTTCCACCACTTCATCGTCACAAGGTCGCCGAACCACATGTGCGCGAGCTCGTGGAGGATCGTGACGACACGACGCTCCTTGACGGCGTCGGTGACCTTGCTGCGGAACACGTAGGTCTCGGTGAAGGTGACGCAGCCGGCGTTCTCCATCGCGCCCGCGTTGAACTCGGGGACGAAGAGCTGGTCGTACTTCGCGAACGGGTAGGGGACTCCGAACTTCTCCTCGTAGTAGGCGAAGCCCTGCTTCGTCTTCTCGAAGATGTAGTCGGCATCCATATCGGCCCAGAGGCTCTTGCGTGCGAAGACGCCGAGAGGGATCGTGCGTCCCTCGCTGTTGACGAGCTCGTCTCGGACCTCCTCGTAGGGCCCGGCGACGAGCGCCGTGATGTACGACGAAATACGCGGCGTCGGCTCGAAGCCCCAGGTTGCGGATCCGCCCTCCTCGTGGGGGATGGGCTCGGGCGTGGGCTGGTTCGAGACGACCTTCCACTCCTTGGGCGCGGTCACCGTGAACTGGAACGTCGCCTTGAGGTCGGGCTGCTCGAACACCGCGAACACACGCCGCGAGTCGGGAACCTCGAACTGCGTGTACAGGTAGGCCTCACCGTCGACCGGGTCGACGAAGCGGTGCAGCCCCTCGCCGGTGTGCGTGTACTCGCAGTCGGCGTCGACGATCAGCTCGTTCGACTCCTCGAGGTCGTTGAGCACGATGCGCGAGTCGGCGTAGATGTCGGACGGGGCTAGCTCGCGCCCGTTCAGCGTGACCTCGCGCAGGTCGCGCGCGATGAGGTCGATGAACGTGGTCGCGCCGGGAGTCGCGTCGAACCGCACGACGCTGCGCGATCCGAACACCTCCTCGCCCTTCGTGAGATCGAGCGCGACCTCGTAGCTTCGGGTGGCGACGACTCCTGCGCGCTCTTCGGCTTCGACGCGAGTGAGGTTCTCTCCAGGCACTGTGGCTGCTCCCATGAGTTCGTCGGGGGATCCGCCCGCGCGCGGTCGGCGACGCAGGCAACTGCTACAGCCTACGTTGCTCCTTCCAGACCTGGATGAGTGCTGAGCCGGTCGGTGCGGATTCGGTGCGAATATAGATCTGTGACAGTCGACCCACAGCACTCCTCAGCGCAGTCAGACCAGACCGTCCTCTATGCGTCGCCCGCGGCGGCATCGGGAGCGCCCTTCGTCGAGACGCCGACGGCGTACGACGCGGTCCTGCTCGCGAGTTTCGGCGGACCCGAAGGGCAGGACGACGTGATCCCGTTCCTGCGCAACGTCACGAGTGGCCGGGGAATCCCGGACGAGCGCCTCGAAGAGGTGGCAACGCACTATCGCCACTTCGGAGGCGTCAGTCCGATCAACGACCAGAACCGCGAGCTCCTCGCGGCACTGCGTGCGGAGATCGTGAGCCGCGGACTGGATCTGCCCGTCTACTGGGGCAATCGCAATTGGGATCCGATGCTGGAGGCCGCGGTCTCCGAGGCCTACGCTGACGGTCATCGCACGGTCCTCGCCCTCGCGACGAGCGCCTACAGCTCGTACTCGAGCGACAGGCAGTACCGCGAGGACATCGCCCGGGTGCTCGGATCGGGCGAGGGCGGCACGGGGCTCGGTGACGGCGACGACCCGATGACGATCGACAAGGTGCGCCTCTTCTTCGACCACCCGGGATTCGTCGAGCCCTTCTTCGAGGGCATCCGCGACGCCGTGGTGGCATGGCTCGAAGCCGGACGTCCGGCCCGCGAGATCCGCTTGCTGTTCTCGACGCATTCGGTGCCGCTCGCCGACGCCGAACGCTCGGGGCCGCGCGACGTCGACTTCGGCGAGGGCGGCGCGTACGCGGCCCAGCATCGCGCTGTCGCGGCGCACCTGGTCGCGCGGTTGCGCGAGGAGATCCCGGCAGCCGCCGAGATCGACTGGTCGCTCGTGTACCAGTCTCGTTCCGGCCCGCCGTCGCAGCCGTGGCTCGAGCCCGATGTGAACGATGTCATCGCGGGCCTGCCCGACGAGGGCGTCACCGCCGTCGCCGTCGTTCCGCTCGGATTCGTCAGCGACCACATGGAGGTCATGTGGGATCTCGACAACGAGGCGAAGGAGTCGGCCGAGGAAGCGGGCCTCGCGTTCGCGCGCACGCGTACGCCGGGCTCGCACCCGGCGTACGTGGCAGGCCTCGTCGACCTCATCGAGGAACGAATCCACGGCACACCAGCCGCCGAGCGGCCGCACCTGACGGAGCTCGGGCCGTGGTTCGATGTGAGCCGCCCGGGAAGTGACGAGAACGTCCGCCTCGGTTTCCGGCCCGCAGCCGCGGGCATCGCGCCCTGAGCGGATACGGCAGAATCGTCACCATGCGCATCCATATCGCGACGGATCACGCCGGCCTCGAGTTCTCTGACCGACTGCAGGAGCATCTGGTCTCCCAGGGGCACGCGGTCGTCGACCACGGCCCCGACCACTACGACGCCCTCGACGACTACCCGGCGTTCTGCATCCGGGCCGCTCAGGCAGTCGTGGCAGATCAGCGTTCGGGCACCGAGGCGCTGGGCGTCGTGTTCGGCGGCTCCGGAAACGGCGAGCAGATCGCCGCGAACAAGGTCGAGGGCATCCGCGCGGCGCTCGTGTGGAATCTGTCGACGGCCGAGCTCGCCCGCGAGCACAACGACGCGAACGTCATCGCCATCGGAGCGCGCCAGCACACGGTCGAGGAAGTGTTCTCGTTCGTCGATCGCTTCATCGCGACATCGTTCCCGGGTGAAGAGCGCCACGCTCGTCGCATCGCTCAGGTGGGCGCCTACGAGCGCGACGGCGAGCTCGTCGACGGCCCGGCACCTCGCGAACGGAGCGTGTAGCGGGATGCCCGAGGGGCATTCCGTCCATCGCATCGCCCGCCAGTTCGACCGCAACTTCACGGGGCGGTCCGTCGCTGTGTCGAGCCCGCAGGGGCGATTCGCCGACGGCGCTGCCCTCCTCGACGGGCGGAGGATGTCGCGGGCGATGGCCGTCGGGAAACAGATGTTCCTCGAGTTCGACGGAGACCGCTGGCTGCGCGTGCACCTCGGGCTGTACGGGGCGTGGGACTTCGCGGGGGAGATCCTCGTGGATCCGACGATCGCGTCGGCCAATGGGCGTATGGGGCAGACGAATCAGCGCGGGACCGATCTCGAGGAAGCCATTCACGACGACGCGGGCGAGAACTCCCTCGCCTCGATCGGCGCTCCGCGGAAGACGCGCGGACACGTACGCATGTCCGAGCAGACGAAGGGCGTCGACGACGGGGCCGAGCTCGAATGGCCGCCGCCCGTCGTCGGGCAGGTTCGCGCGCGGCTCATGACGGAGGTGACGTGCGCCGATCTGCGTGGCCCGACGGCGTGCGTCGTAGAGACTCCCGAGCAGATCGACGCCGTGCTCGACCGGCTCGGTCCGGATCCGCTCGTGGGGGATCCGCGCGAGAACGAGGAGCGCTTCGTCGCCGCCGTCCGTCGCCGCGGCGTCGCGATCGGTCAGCTGCTCATGGACCAGGCCGTCGTGAGCGGCATCGGCAACGTCTATCGCGCCGAGATGCTCTTCCGCGCGGCGCTCGATCCGCACACGCCGGGTCGACGTGTGCCCGAGGACGTCGTGCGCGGACTGTGGCATGACTGGACGGAGCTGCTCCGCATCGGCGTCGAGACCGGTCAGATGATGACGATGGACGGTCTCACGGGGGAGGAGTGGCGTCGCGCCATGGCGAGCCGAGACGATCGCCACTGGGTATACCACCGGGCTGGCCTGCCGTGCCGCCGGTGCGGGACCGAGATCGCGCTCGAAGAGATGCAGGCGCGCAAGCTGTACTGGTGCCCTGGCTGTCAGAAGTGACCCGCGAAGGGGAGACATGCATATCGGAGAGAACGTCGACGTCATCGCGAACGCGCGCATCGCGGGGGAGGGGCGCGAGCTCCTCGCCCACCCGCACACCGCGCGCGACGGCCTGTTCGATCTCTGGGTGACGGGCGGTCGGATCTCCGACATCGCGCCGTCAGGCAATCTGCGCCCGCGCGGAGCCGTTCTCGACGCGGAGGGCGCATGGGTCGTTCCCGGACTGTGGGATCACCACGTGCACTTCCTGCAGTGGGCGCTGGCATCGAGCAGGCCCTCGGTCGAGCACGCCGGCTCACCCGCAGAGGCGGCCGCGTTCGCCGCGGGGATTACCCCGCAAGCGGACGGACGGCGCGTGCTCTCTCGGCTCGCGACAGCGCTCTGGGAGGCGGAGCCGACACGAGCGGTGCTCGACGCTGCGACAGGCGATGTGCCGAGCTATCTCCTCGGCGTCGACGTGCACTCCGTGTGGATGAACGAGGCTGCATTCCGCCGGGAGGGAATCGCGCCGACCGAGAGCGGACTCGTGCGCGAGTCTGCGGCATTCGAAGTGATCGATCGGCTCGATGACGTCGAGGGATCCGTCGCCGATGCGGCGCATGTCGAGGTCGCGCGGCGCGCGGCGGCGCGCGGCGTCGTCGGGATCTGGGATCTCGAGTTCGGTGAGAACCACGCCCCGTGGCGCCGACGCTCGGATGCCGGGTGGGACGCGCTGCGGGTGTTCTCGAACGTCTACCCCGACGATCTGGAGGACGTACTCGCGCAGGGCCTGGCGACGGGCGATCCTCTCGCCGCGAATCCGCTTGTGCGACTGGGCATGCTGAAGGTCATCGGTGACGGTGCGCTCGCGAGCGGGACTGCGGCCACATCGCACGACTACGACGCGCACCCGCATCATCGCGGCGTACTCGGAGCCTCGCCGGAGCAGATGGCCGATCTCGTTGCGCGGGCGGCGGCCGGTGGCATCGCGACGACGATCCACGCGATCGGCGACGCCGCGAACACCGCCGCGCTGGATGCGTTCGCGCGATGCGACGTGCCCGGGCGCATCGAGCACGCGCAGCTCGTCTCGGCGAGCGACATCCCGCGCTTCGCGCGTCTCGGCGTCGACGCGAGCGTGCAGCCTCAGCACCTCATCGACGATCGCGAGCTCACCGATCGCTTCTGGGCGAATCAGCCGGCGCGGCCCTATCCACTGCGCGATCTGCGGGACGCAGAAGCGAATCTCCTGCTCGGATCCGATGCGCCCGTGTCGCCGCTCGACCCGTGGATCCAGATGTCAGCGGCCGTGTTCCGCACGGACGACGCGCAGGATCCGTGGCAGCCGGAGCAGGCTCTCGAAGCGCGCACGGCCCTCGCCGCGTCGACGGAGGGCGGATCGGCGGATCCGGTCGCGATCGAGCCGGGGGCGGTGGCCGACCTCGCCGTCGTCGCGCACGATCCGCTCGTCGCGACGCGAGATGAACTGCGTGCGATGCCCGTCGCCGCGACGATGATCGGCGGCCGGTTGACGCACCTCGGGTGACCCGAGCCTCACCAGATTCGGAGATCTCACGAGATTCGGATCCTTTCGGCGGATCCGCCCGCGATTCGTGAGATCTCCGCATTTCGTGAGCCCGCTCACGCACGCGGCCCCGCCGCCCGGAGGCGACGGGGCCGTGCGCGATGCGTCAGATCACTCTGCGACGTGGGCCACGAGGAACCAGCGGTCCTTCTCGAGGCCGGCCTTGATGCCGATCGCGATGTCCTGGCTCGTGAGGTCGATCTCGTCCAGGCCGTCGATCGCGGCGTCGAGGTCGGCGATGACGGCGTCGATGTCCTTGACGACGCCGGCGATGATCTCGTCGGACTGCGCGAATCCGGCAGGGGCGCCCGTCTCCGAGACCTTCGCGGCGACCTTGTCGATGCGCGAGTCGATCGGCAGGCCCAGAGCGACGATGCGCTCCGCGGCCTCGTCAGCCCATCCGCCCGCGTGGTCGACGAGCGTGTCGAGGAACTCGTGCACGCCGACGAAGTTGGCGCCGCGGACGTGCCAGTGCGCCTGCTTTCCGTTCACCGTGAGCGCCTCGAGCCCGAGGACGATCGGGGAGAGGAACTGCGAGCTGGCGGCGGCGACGGTCGGGTCGGCGGCGGTGGTTGCGATGGTGGTCTTACCCATGATGGTCCCCTTCTTTTGGTTCGAGACGGGATGATCGGTTCCCGCGTCATGGTCAACGTTACTCGTCTGGCTCCCGCGCGCAAGCAAGGAAAGCCTCGTTTGAATCTGGGTGTGACCTGGGGAAAGTGAGCCTGTCCTCAGTGAGGAAGGCCTTACCTCGACGACGTTCCGATGCGGGCGGCCTCGGTGCGATTCGCGGTGCCGAGCTTCCGGAGCACAGCCGATACGTGCACGCTGACCGTCTTCGCGCTGATGAAGAGGCGTTCGGCGATCTCGCGGTTCGTCAGCCCGTCGGTGAGAAGGGCGAGAATCTGTTCCTCCCGCGGAGTGAGCGACGATCCTGTGCGCGTGCGACCGGGAGTGAATCCCGACTCGCGAGCAAGACGCTCGGCGTGATCAACGAGCAGGCCCGTTCCGCGTGCGCGGGCGAGCGTCAGTGCCTCCTCGAGCGCGTCCGCTGATGCGCGGCGTTCCCCCGCACGGAGCAGCGCCTCGGCGTGCCGGATCCGTACGTACGGGGAGACGACACTCAGGAGGCGCGGGTCGTCCGCGACGACCGCGGCTTCCGCCCAGGCCGGAGCGTCGTCGGAATCCTCCGCGCGGATGATCGGCTCCCAGGCGGAGGCGGAGGGCCACCACGAGAACTTCGCCACGTGGGCGCGAAGACGTCGCATCTCGCGCTGCGGGTCGAGCCCGGGGACCGTCGTTCGCCGGGCGAGCGCGATCGTGCGGGCAGCGGTCCACGCGAACGGGAAGACGTGGGCGGCGTCGAACGCACCACCCGGGGCGATGAACATCTCCTGCGATGCGTCCCAGGCGGCTGCTGCGTCCGTGCGGGCGAGGGCCAGATCGGCGCGGACCCGCGCGACCTCGAGCCGGGACTGCTGGTCGATCGGCGCGAGGGCGGTGAACGTCCTGTCCTCCGCGGCGAGCGTCGCGGTGGCGGCGTCGAGTTCTCCCGTCCAGGTGAGCACAGAGGCCTTGGCGCGCGCGAGGTACGAGCGATAGGTCGATGGCGGTGAGAGCGCGAGGGCGCCGCCGATCTCAGAGCGCGCCTCGCTCCAACGCCCGAGCGCGATGAGCGGATCGGCGGCGTTGCTCGCGAGGATCACGCCGGATGTGCGGTCGATACCGCGGCGGCGGGCGCCGGCGATGCCCTCGCGGGCAATGGCGAGCGCGCGCTCATGATCGCCCGTGCGCTCGGCGAGGTCGGAAGCGTTGACCCAGTACCGGATCATCGCGCCCGAGTGATCCTCCGCGAGCGCGCGCGCCCGCTCCATCCCCGCGTAGGCATCGGTGATGCGACCGAGCGACCCATACGAGCGCGCGGCGAGGTTGACCGCGATCGATTCCAGGAGGGGATTGCCGATCTCTCGTGCGAGTGCGGCGCCCTGATCGGCGACCTCGCACGCTTCGGCGATCTGCCCGATGAGCATGAGCCGACCTGCGAGGGAGGTCATCGCGGACGCGCGCAGGCTCTGCACCTCGCGTGACGGTTCGAGTTCCGCGAGGATCTCGAGAGATCCGCGATAGGCCTCGACCGCGCCGGGCCGGGCCAGAAGGCTCAACGTCTTCCCGCGCCCATTCAGCAGATGGGCCGCGTCGAGCGAACCGGCCGGGGCGTGGGAACGCGCGCCATCGATGAGGCGCAGCGCGCGTTCGGCGTCGCCAGCGTTTCGCAGATGGGAGGCGGTGCGACCGGTGAGCTCGATCCGCGACATTCGCGCGAGACGCTCGGCATCGGGGACGGCATCCCACAGGGCGAGTGCCCGCTCGCCGTGCTGCGCGGCCGACGCGAACGCGAAGGCGGCGCGGGCGGCGCGTGTCGCCTCGATCCACGCGGGAAACGCGCGTGCCGCGTCACGGGCGCCATCCCAGTGCGAAGCGATCGCGGCGAGCTGCCCTTCGTCGCCCGCGCCGTATTCGAGAGCCTCGGCGTAGCGTGCGTGAAGGAGCTGTAACTCGCCCGGCATGACGTCTCCGAGGATCGCCTCTCCGACGAGCGCGTGTCGGAACGCGCAGACCTGGCCGTCGAGGACGATGAGCCGCTCGCGCGCCGCTTCCCGCAGGGCGTCGTCCGGATCCGCGACGGCGTCGTCGAGCACGCGGATCAGCAGCTCGTGTCGAACCCGGATCCCGCCGACGGCCATGTGGCGCAGAACCCGCTGCGCATCGGCCGACAGGCGTTCGTATCGCACGAGCAGCAGCTCGCGAAGTCCGTCGGGCAGTCGCGCGTCGTCGCCGAGCGCGACGACCTCTTCCAGGTAGAACGGCACGCCGTCGCTGCGCTCGACGAAGCGATCAAGCTCCGCCGGTGACGGTGTGCGTCCGCTCAGGGCCGTCGTCAGCCGGCGCACGTCATCGCGGTCGAGAGGGTCGAGCGCAATGCGGGTCGCCCCTCGGTCGCGACCGAGCTCTCGGAGGAACCCACGCACAGGATCCGTTCGCCCGACGTCCTCCGGTCGTGCCGTGATGATGAGCAGGATCCGCGCAGCCGGAGGCACTCGCACGAGCGCGCGGATGACGCCCAGGCTCGCCGGATCGACCCAGTGCAGATCCTCGATTGCGAGCATGAGCGGCCGTTCTCGCGCGGCGTCCTCGAGAAGGAGGGCGATCGCCTCGTTGACCTGGGCCGCGGTCGAATCGCCGACGTCGCCGTCGGCAAGCTGGGGGAACAGTCCCTGCAATGCGCGATAGCCGGCCCCCGTGATTCGACGAAGCTCTTCGGGGTCGCGTTCGGCGACGATCGGGCGCAGCGCCCCCGCGATCGAGGCGTAGGCTGCGCCGTCATCGACGCAGCGACCTTCGACGACGCGTACGTCGGCTCGACGCGCGGCGAGCTCTGAGAGAAGACGAGTCTTGCCGATACCCGCTTCGCCCTCTACGAGCGCTGTGCGCAGGGCGCCGTCTGCGTCGTCCAGGGCGCGGGCGAGCGCCTCAAGAGCGTCCTCTCGCCCGACGAGCGGGGTGCGTGGGGTCGTCACGCCGTCATTCTGCCAGCGGTGCGCGCCCAGACGGTGCGGAGCCAACTGCCGCGATCCCGACGCGGGCGTGCGGCCTGGTCGAGGCCGACCTGGCCGTGCGGATCGCGTTCGCGCGCGAGTCGCTCGGACGCGATGCGCCGTTCGGCCTCGCGAACGTGCGCCTCGTACTGGATGAGGGCGAAGGTGTGATTCCCGTGCATGCTGCCTCCTCGGTGGGCGTGTCTCCACGGTCCGCTCTGAGGAGGGGGCTCGGCATCGGACGGATTCCCTATCTTCGGGGCTGCGAAGTGTCTGAGGATCCGGGGCTCCCGAGTAGGGTCGGCCCCATGACGGTCTCAGATCAGGCGACGGTCCGTGGTTTTCGTGGGGCGATTCCCGAGGCCCACGAGACGGCGTACGTCGCCGAGGGTGCGCGGATCATCGGCGACGTCGCGATCGCGGAGGAGGCGAGTGTCTGGTGCAACGCCGTCCTGCGCGGCGATGTGTCGTCGATACGGATCGGCCGCGGTAGCAATCTGCAGGACAACGTGACGGTGCACGTCGATGCCCAGCACCCGACGGTGCTCGGGGACTTCGTCTCGGTCGGGCACGGCGCGGTGGTCCACGGCTGCGAGATCGGCGATGGATCCCTGATCGGGATGGGGAGCGTCGTACTCTCCGGCGCGCGGATCGGCGCCTCCTGCCTCGTCGCCGGCGGCGCGGTGGTGCTCGAGGGGACCGAGATCCCGCCGCGGTCCCTCGTCGCCGGGGTCCCCGCGAAAGTACGGCGCGCCCTGACTGATGAAGAGGTCGCCCGGATCCGCGACAATGCTGTGCGCTATGTCGGCTACGCGAAAGAGCACGCTGCGGAGATGTGACGCGCCCGGGAGGTCGGGCGGTTCGGGACCATCCCACAGGATCCGATAGACTCGTCCGAGTCGCCTGCACGGGCGGCCGCGGGGATGTAGCTCAATGGTAGAGCCCCAGTCTTCCAAACTGGTCACGCGGGTTCGATTCCCGTCATCCCCTCATCTGGACCCTGGTTGGTGCCACGCACCTTCCAGGGTCCTTTGCGTTCTTCTCGGCCCCGGATGTCGCCTTGGGCTATCGGGCACGTTCACGTCGGCAACACAATGCAGTCAATCTGCAGATTGCCGCCATCTGCGGGCCCGATGCTCTGCGGGGTCTGAGTCAGACCCCATTCAGATCGACTGCGTTGTGCTGTCTCGTTATCTGTGAGGATCCGGCGTGCGCGTCAGCTAGACTCGTCGAGGCCGTTTCGTGTTCCCAACGCGTGGAATCCGCGGGGCGTAGCTCAGCTTGGTAGAGCGCCCGCTTTGGGAGCGGGAGGTCGCAGGTTCAAATCCTGTCGCCCCGACGTCCGGCCCATTCCAGACCTCAGCCCGTGGCGCAGCTCGTCGTGGGCGACGCAACAAGGAGAAGCGAACCAGCATGGTGAACACCACCGTCGAGAAGCTGGGCCCGACGCGGGTCAAGCTGCACATCACGGTCACGCCCGACGAGCTCAAGCCGAGCATCGACCACGCCTACTCGCACATCGCGAAGGATGTCGAGATCCCGGGCTTCCGCAAGGGCAAGGTGCCGGCTCCGATCATCGACCAGCGCATCGGTCGCGGCGCCGTCATCGAGCACGCCGTCAACGAGGGCCTCGACGGATTCTTCCGCGACGCCGTTGTCGAGAACGAGCTGCAGATCCTGGGGCGTCCGCAGGCTGATGTGACGACCTGGCCGGCGGAGAAGGACTTCTCGGGTGACCTCGAGGTCGACATCGAGGTCGATGTCGCGCCCGAGTTCGAGGTCCCGGATCTCGAGAACCTGAAGGTCACCGTCGACGCCGTCGAGGTTGATGACGCCGCCGTCGACGCCGAGCTCGAGGAGCTCCGCGCTCGCTTCGGCACGCTCGTCCCCGTCGACCGCCCCGCATCGAAGGGCGACTTCGTCGAGCTCGACCTCGTCGCGACCATCGGCGACGACGAGATCGATCGCGCTGAGGGCGTCTCCTACGAGGTCGGCTCCGGCGAGCTGCTCGAGGGTACGGACGAGGCGATCGACTCGCTCACTGCGGGCGAGGAGACGACCTTCCGCTCGAAGCTCGTCGGCGGCGACCGCGCCGGCGAAGAGGCTGAGGTCAAGGTGCTCGTCAAGGCCGTCAAGGAGCGCGAGCTCCCCGAGGCCGACGACGACTTCGCGCAGATGGCGAGCGAGTTCGACACCGTCGCCGAGCTGCGTGAGTCGCTCGCGGAGCAGGCCAAGCAGAAGAGCACCTTCTCGCAGGGTTCGGCCGCGCGTGACAAGCTCGTCGAGCAGCTGCTCGACGCCGTTGAGCTGCCGGTTCCGGAGAGCGTCATCGAGGACGAGGTGCACCGTCACCTCGAGCAGGAGAACCGCCTCGAGGACGACGAGCACCGCGCCGAGGTGACGGAGGCGAGCGAGAAGCAGTTCCGCACGCAGCTCCTCTTCGACCGGATCGCGAAGGAGCTCGACGTTCAGGTCTCGCAGGACGAGTTCACCCAGTACCTCATCCAGGCCTCGAGCCAGTACGGCATGAGCCCGCAGGACTTCATCCAGGCGCTGCAGCAGGGCAACCAGCTGCAGGCGGTCATGGGCGACGTCGCGCGCAACAAGGCGATCTCCGTGGTTCTCGCGAAGGCCGAGGTCGTCGACTCGAACGGTGACGCCGTCGACCTCTCGGGCTTCGTCCCCTCCGAGGACGACGAGGTGGAGGAGGCGGAGGAGTCGGCTGACGCCGACACCGAAGACGCCAAGTGATCTGATCGGATCGCGTGTCGAGAGGGCCGCTCGCCTGCGTGGCGACGGCCCTCTCGCCGTGTCCGGACGGTACATCGTATGCCCACGGCGAACACGGCCGGAGTGACGTGGAGCCGCCGGTAGTGTCATATCGACGCCACACCTGAATGGAGTGAGAATGCCTGAACCGCTGATGGCACAGAGTGTCTTCGACCAGCTGCTGAAGGACCGGATCATCTGGCTGGGATCCGAGGTCCGCGACGAGAACGCGAATGAGATCTGCGCCAAGATCCTTCTGCTCGCCGCCGAGGACTCGAAGAAGGACATCTACCTCTACATCAACTCGCCCGGTGGCTCGATCACCGCCGGCATGGCCATCTACGACACCATGCAGTTCGTGCCGAACGACATCGTCACGGTCGGCATTGGCATGGCGGCGTCTATGGGCCAGCTTCTGCTCACGAGCGGGACGAAGGGCAAGCGCTACATCACGCCCAACGCGCGCGTCCTGCTCCACCAGCCGCACGGCGGCTTCGGTGGCACCGCGAGCGATATCAAGACGCAGGCCGAGCTGATCGTCTCGATGAAGAACCGCCTCGCCGAGATCACGGCGTCGCAGACCGGCAAGACCGTCGAGCAGATCAACGAGGACGGCGACCGCGACCACTGGTTCACGGCCGAGGAAGCCCTCGACTACGGCTTCGTCGACCACATCCGCGAGAGCGCGAGCGACGTGGCCGGCGGCGGCGGCACCGAGCGCGAGTCGAACTGATCAAGCAAGGGATTTCTCTGACGATGCACACTCCATACACCCCGACGTCCCAGGGCCTGCAGGTTCCGTCGAGCCGCTACATCCTCCCGCAGTTCGAGGAGCGCACGGCGTACGGCTACAAGCGCCAGGACCCGTACAACAAGCTGTTCGAAGATCGCGTGATCTTCCTCGGCGTGCAGGTCGACGACGCGTCGGCCGACGATGTCATGGCGCAGCTTCTCGTGCTCGAGAGCCAGGACCCCGACCGCGACATCATCATGTACATCAACTCGCCCGGCGGCTCGTTCACGGCGATGACGGCGATCTACGACACGATGCAGTACATCTCGCCCGAGATCCAGACGGTCGTGCTCGGCCAGGCTGCTTCGGCCGCGTCGGTGCTCCTCGCCGCGGGCGCGCCCGGCAAGCGCCTCGCGCTTCCGAACGCACGCATCCTGATGCACCAGCCCTCGATCGGCGGATCCGGCCACGGCCAGGCCTCCGACATCGAGATCCAGGCCGCCGAGATCACGCGCATGCGCACGTGGCTTGAGGAGACCATGGCGAAGCACACGAACAAGTCGGCGGAGGAGGTCCACAAGGACATCGACCGCGACAAGATCATCGGTGCGCAGGAGGCCGTTGAGTACGGTGTCGTCGACCAGGTCCTCACGACCCGCAAGCGCGGACCCGTCAGCTGATCGGTCCCACGCGTCGACATCGCGCCCCGTCCGGTTCGCCGGGCGGGGCGCGTCGTCGTCGGGTGACGCGCCGGGTATCCGACACCCCGCTGCGGTCGAATGTCGGAGGTTGCGACTAACCTGGAAGGACACCGCGACCAGACCTCGTAAGGAGTGATCGCATGGCCCGAATCGGCGAGAGCGCCGACCTGTTCAAGTGCTCGTTCTGCGGAAAGAGCCAGAAACAGGTTCAGCAGCTGATCGCAGGGCCCGGCGTGTACATCTGCGACGAATGCGTCGAGCTGTGCAACGAGATCATCGAAGAGCGCATGGCCGAGTCGGCCGGCGAAGGCGAAGTGGCCGAGTTCGATCTGCCGAAGCCGCGCGAGATCTTCGATTTCCTCGCGGAGTTCGTCGTCGGACAGGATCGCGCGAAGCGCGCTCTCGCGGTCGCGGTCTACAACCACTACAAGCGGGTTCGCGCGGGCGGTGAGCTGAAGTCGGCCGACGAGAAGGCCGAAGAGGTCGAGATCGCCAAGAGCAACATCCTCATGCTCGGCCCGACGGGGTCCGGGAAGACGTACCTCGCGCAGACGCTCGCGAAGCGACTGAACGTGCCCTTCGCGGTCGCCGACGCGACGGCTCTCACTGAAGCGGGATACGTCGGCGAGGATGTCGAGAACATCCTTTTGAAGCTGCTGCAGGCCGCCGACTTCGATGTAGCGCGCGCGGAGCAGGGCATCATCTACATCGACGAGGTCGACAAGATCGCCCGCAAGGCGGAGAACCCGTCGATCACGCGCGACGTCTCCGGCGAGGGCGTGCAGCAGGCGCTGCTCAAGATCCTCGAGGGGTCGACGGCGCAGGTGCCGCCGCAGGGCGGGCGCAAGCACCCGCACCAGGAGTTCATCCAGATCGACACGACGAACGTCTTGTTCATCGTGGCGGGCGCCTTCGCGGGCCTCGACGACATCGTCTCCTCACGTGTGGGGCGCGCGGGCGTTGGATTCGGTGCGCCGCTGCAGTCTAAGAACGGTAACGAGGCGCTCTTCTCCGAGGTGCTCCCGGAAGACCTGCACAAGTTCGGACTGATCCCTGAGTTCATCGGGCGCCTTCCCGTGATCGCGGCGGTCGACCCGCTCGATCAGGATGCGCTGGTCGATATCCTCACCGTGCCCCGCAACGCGCTCGTCAAGCAGTATCAGCGGATGTTCCTCATCGACGATGTCGAGCTCGACTTCGAAGAGGACGCACTTCGCGCGATCGCCGATCTCGCGGTCGAGCGCAAGACGGGTGCCCGAGGGCTCCGCGCCATCCTCGAGGATGTGCTCGGGCCGATCATGTTCGAGATCCCTTCGAACACCGACGTGGCGAAGGTTGTCGTCACGCGTTCCGCCGTCGAGGACGGCGCCCCGCCGGCGGTCGTGCTCCGGGAACGCCGGAAGAGCGCTTAGGCGCGCCCTTAGATCAGTCCCAGTTCCCTGGCGCGCGCCCCGGCCTGGAATCGCGAATCCGCGCCGAGCGCCGTCATCAGGTCGGCCACTCGGCGTCGGTAGGTGCGCACGCTCAGCCCGAGTTCTCGAGCGGCGGCCTCATCCTTCACGCCGCGACCGAGCAGATCGAGCACCTGCGGAGCGATGAGCCGGATCTCCGCGGCTGTGGCGTCGTACGCGGCCAGATCCGTCGCCGAGCGCCAGGCGGCATCGAAGAGGGAACGGATCCCGAGGACGGTCTCGCGCTGAGTGATGAGGCTGTAGGAGCGCGCGCCGAAGCGCATATCGCCGGAGAGGATCGCGAGACGCCCGTCGATGATGACCGTCTCGTTCACCTCCTCGCTCGTGACGCGGATGTCAACCTGTGGATGGTCGAGAACGACGGACATGCGCTGCGTCCACGCTGGATCCAGGAGCATCGCCGTGCGGTAGACCTTGCGGACCTGAGCGTCGTGGCGGGGCGGCGGCGGACCATCGCCGGTGCCCTGCGTCCATCTCCACGCGGCGAGCGTGTTCGTCGCGCAGTCGAGGGTCGTCGCGTTCTCCAGCAGGTGCGCTGTGCGCCGGTACACCTCCTCCTCGCCGTGCACCACCGTGACGCCGCCAGCGGTCGCCCTCGTCGAGTTCCTCATGTCGTCCACACTCCTCGCTCGACCACGCAACTTCTGTATGCGTGGCAACAACCTGCCACGCTCGGAGATTCCGACGTCCGCATCCCAGGCTGATGACATGACGATCCACGAGACGACCGTGACCACCTCCGCGACAGACACGGGCACCTGGCGACTCGGCGACCGCGAGGTCCGCCGCATCGGATTCGGGGCGATGCGCCTGACCGGCATGCCGTCGGATGAGAGTCCCCGCGAGCGAGAGACGGCGATCGCCGTTCTGCGACGAGCGGTCGAGCTCGGCGTGAACCACATCGACACCGCCGCGTTCTACTTCCACCAGACCCGATCAGCAAACGAGCTCATCAGCACGGCCGTGCAGCCCTACCGCGAGGAGCTGGTGATCGCCACCAAGGTCGGTGCGAGCCGGTCCCGGGCTGGCGAGTTCGAACGATACGCCCGACCCGACGAGCTGCGAGACCAGGTGGAGGAGAACATCCGCCAGCTCGGCCTCGACCACCTCGACGTCGTCAATCTGCGCTGGGGGACAGGCCGGGAGAAGGAGACGGGCTCTGTGGCCGAGCACGTCGGCGCCCTCGTCGAACTGCGCGAAGCGGGCCTCCTCGCGCATATCGGCGTGTCCAATGTCTCGGCTGAGCAGATCGCGGAGGCGATGGCGATCACGCCGATCGTCGAGGTGCAGAATCGCTATGGTCTCACCGAACGCGACGATGACGACATCGTCGCGCTCACGGGAGAACATGGCATCGCCTTCGTGCCGTTCCTCTCGATGGGGGCTGCCATCCCCGGTGCCGTCCCGGGCGGCACGGCGGACACGTCCGGGGAGTCCCAGGTCACGGCCGTCGCCCAGGCGCACGGCGCCACACCCGCGCAGGTCCGACTCGCATGGACCTTGCATCGCGGTTCCCACGTGATCGCCATCCCCGGAACAGGAGACGTGGCGCATCTCGAGGAGAACGTCGCCGCCGGCGAGATCGCCCTCACTGACGACGAGCTCGCGCGGCTGGACGCGATCGTCCCGTCAAGCTGACGGGACGGATGGGGCGGGCGCCGGTCGTGACGACCGGCGCCCGTCGTGATCTCAGTCCATCGGGTCGAACGTCGACACGGTCGCGGCGCCGTCGGCATCGACGGTCACCTCGATTCCGCTGTCGAGCTCGGCGATGGGGCGCGATTCGAGCCACGTGAGGGTCCACATGGGCATCGGTCCCACGTGCGGCAGAGCCGCCTCGACCTTCGCGATCTCGTCGCGCATCACGGCGGGGAGGTCCGACGGGGGATCCCCGCCGGCCTGCCATCGGGTGCCCAGCTGCATGATCAGGCCTCCTGTTCCTCGAGTGCGATCGACGCTACCTGCAACTCGTCACCCGAGGTGAGAGCGAGCTCGGCGATGCGCCCGACTGCTCGCAGATCCTGTTCCGCGAGGCGCAGCAGCGCGAGCTGCGACTCGGGTGCGACGATCTCGGCCGTCGCGACCGGGGTGCGCTGCGACGCCTTCGCCTCCGTCTTGGCGCGCCGGATGCCGATGAGCGCCTGCGAGGCCGCTGCGAGCACGTCGGGGTCGCCGCCGAGATCGGACGGCATCGGCCACGCGGCCGCGTGCACGGATCCCTCTTCGAACCAGCTCCACGTCTCCTCCGTCGCGAAGGAGAGGACCGGGGCGAGCAGGCGCAGGATGGTCGAGAGGGCCGTGCGCAGGGCGACAGCCGCGGAGGCGCCCGCGGCGCCGCCCTCGTATGCGCGCTCCTTCACGAGCTCGAGGTAGTCGTCGCAGAACGTCCAGAAGAACGCCTCCGAGACCTCGAGAGCGCGTGCGTGATCGTACTCGTCGAGAGCGGTCGTCGCCTGGGCGACGACGCGGTCGAGGGCGGCGAGCATCGACAGATCGAGCGGCTCGGTGACGGATGCTCCGGCGGGGGCCTCGAAGCCGAGCGCGAACTTCGCCGCGTTCAGCACCTTGATCGCGAGACGACGGCCGATCTTGATCTGCGTCGGGTTCTGCGGGTCGAAGGCCGCGTCGGTGCCGAGCCGGCTCGAGGCCGCCCAGTAGCGCACCGCGTCGGAGCCGTGCTTGTCGAGGATGTCGGCGGGCGTGACGACGTTGCCCTTCGACTTCGACATCTTCTTCCGGTCGGGGTCGACGATGAAGCCGGAGATCGCGGCGTGGCTCCACGGCGCGCGGTCGTCCTCGAGCGCGCTGCGCAGCAGCGTCGAGAACAGCCACGTACGGATGATGTCCTGGCCCTGCGGGCGCAGATCGAACGGCGCGACGAGATTCCAGAGCTCGTCGTCGCTCTTCCAATGCCCGGCGAGCTGCGGCGTGAGCGAGGACGTCGCCCACGTGTCGAAGACGTCGGTCTCGGCCTCGAAGCCGCCCGGCACGCCCCGCTGATCTTCGGAGTAGCCGCTCGGAACATCGCTCGAGGGATCCACGGGGAGGGACGCGGCGTCGGGGACGAGGACGCGGTCGTAGTCGCGCTCTCCGTTCTCGTCGAGGCCGTACCAGACGGGGATCGGCACTCCGAAGAAGCGCTGGCGCGACACGAGCCAGTCGCCCGTGAGGCCGTTCACCCAGTTCTCGTAGCGGACGCGCATGAACTCGGGGTGCCAGTCGATCTGCTCACCGAACGCCAGCAGCTTCGCGCGGAGCTCCTCGTCGCGGGCGCCGTTGCGGATGTACCACTGGCGGGTCGAGACGATCTCGAGCGGACGGTCGCCCTTCTCGAAGAACTTGACGGGGTGGGTGAACTGCTCGCCAGTCTGGACGAGCTCGCCCGACTCGTCGAGGAGCTCGACGATGCGCTTCTGCGCGCTGAACACGGTCTTGCCCGCGAGCTCGCCGTACGCGTCGGTGCCGCGCTCGCTCGTGATGACATCGGGGGCGTCGGCGACGACGCGGCCGTCCTTGCCGATGATGGTGCGGTTGGGCAGGTCGAGCTCGCGCCACCAGATGATGTCGTTCATGTCACCGAAGGTGCAGATCATCGCGATGCCCGAGCCCTTGTCGGGCTGGGCGGCCGTGTGTGCGAGGACGGGGACCTCGACGTCGAACAGGGGCGTGCGGACGGTCGATCCGAAGTGCGGCTGGTAGCGCTCGTCGTCGGGGTGGGCGACGAGGGCGACGCACGCGGCGAGCAGCTCAGGGCGCGTCGTCTCGATGAGGATGTCGCCCGATCCGTCGGTCTTGTGGAACGCCAGCCGGTGGTAAGCGGCAGGCCGATCGCGGTCCTCGAGCTCGGCCTGTGCGATCGCCGAGCGGAAATCGATGTCCCACAGTGTCGGCGCCAGGGCCTGGTAGGCCTCGCCGCGCTCGATGTTGTTCAGGAACGCCGCCTGGCTCGTGCGGATCGTCTCGTCGGAGATCGTGCGGTAGTTCTGCGTCCAGTCGACCGACAGGCCCAGCTGGCGCCACAGCTCCTCGAACTTCTCCTCGTCCTCGAGCGTGAGCTTCTCGCAGAGCTCGGTGAAGTTGCGGCGGCTGATCGGCACCTGATCCGCGGCCTTGATGTTCTTCGTGGTGCCCTCGAAGGGGGGCGTGAAGTCGGCGTCGTACGGCAGCGACGGGTCGCAGCGCACGCCGTAGTAGTTCTGCACGCGGCGCTCGGTCGGCAGGCCGTTGTCGTCCCATCCGATCGGGTAGAACACGTGCTTGCCGCGCATGCGCTCGAAGCGCGCCTTCACATCGGTGTGGGTGTAGCTGAACACGTGTCCGATGTGGAGAGATCCCGAGGCCGTCGGCGGGGGAGTGTCGACCGAGAAGACGCCATTGCGGCCCACCTGCTGAGCGGCGGCGCGGTCGAAACGGTACGTGCCGTCGGTCTCCCAGCGCTCACCCCACTTCGTCTCGAGTCCCTCGAGTTTGGGCTTGTCGGGCATCTCGGCCATGCGCGGAACTCCTCGCGATATGTGCGGCACGGTGTCTGCGTGCCAGATGTGGTGGGAACGCGCGCCAGTCTACCCGCGCCGGATCGGGCGATGTCGGGAACATGGTGAAGTGACACTAGATGTAACGCCGAACCGCGATTTTGGGCGCCGCCGGGCGTGCTTTTCCGTGACAATTTCCGTGATCGGCGCTCGATGACGATGGCCCGGTTCCGGCCTGCCCCCGTACGGAGGCATCCCGGGCTCGACTCGCGGAGCTTGCACCGTCACCGCACGGATGGGAGGTCGTTGCTGGGAAAGCAGCCGGATGTCGACCATCTTTAGGTCCTTCTTGCGACGATCACACCACCGGCGCCCAGGGCACAGCGGTACCCAGCTGTCGGGGATGCGGAGCGGAGAGTCCCATTCCCCAGTGATCGATCTCCCCATTGAACAACGTCTTCAATGCACAGCAATGGGCTGGGGGTCGCCGACCTACGCTTGAATGCTTGCATGGGAAAGAGCAGAAAATCTAGTAGAAACAAGCGGCCTCGATCTCGACCGCGCGCGGTGAGCGCCACGCAACGGGAGCCAGACGCACTCGAACAGGTCTTTTCAGCGTATGATCCGGACGAGCTCTGGACGTTGATATTCGCCGCCGCCACGTCCCCGGGCAACAGGCATCGATCGGTGACATTGGGAAGCAGCTTCGCGGCCGCACTACGAGCCTCCGCCGCTCCGGCATCAGACGAGTACCAGCCGCTGCCGTCGATCCAAGCACTGTCCGATCTAGCGGCTACCATCTATGGGATCGGCCCGGCGCGTGAAGACTTCATTCCCACCGACCCGACCCGAACAGCCTTCCTCGCCGTCGGCTCTGAGCCACTGCGTGCGGTTCCTGGCCTCACCGAACGGCCGGTCGCCGACCTCACGCGTGCGCTCAGAATGGCAGAAGCGGTGGACGGTCGCCTCCACCGGCGATTTCGATTCGGTATCGCGAACGTGGTGAACGTAGCGATGAGGTACGGCGATCTCTGCGTCCGACACCTAGCGGACGCTTGGGTGCCGGCCCCAGACCTCAAGCTCAACGATGACGTTTTGTTACCGGACGCTGAACACGAAGCGACGCGGGTCTTTCTCAACCTGGACCCCCTCGACCACATCGAACTCGGTGAGGCGGACAGAAAGGCTCTGGAATGGATGACGAACTCCGCAAGTGAGGCCGTATTCGATGCTGAGAGTCCGTCCAGTCCGTTCGGAAGGTTCCTTCGCTTTGGTGACTCAGCGGGCGCATTCCGATGGGTGCCGCCACTCTTCATCCCAGAGATCATGGCTCATGCCGTCCAAGAACTGGTATCCGCGCTCGATCGAGACGGGCATGCGCGACGGGCACTCCGGAGTTCTTGCCTGAACCAGATCCGCCAGGCCCTATGGCGCTTTTCCAACAGCTTGATCGAAGCCCCTCCCAGCAGCGAAGGTGTCGATTCCCCGATTCGAGGGATTGACGTTCAGTGGCTGGTGCCGGTGAACCCATCCACCTGCATAGCTGTCTCGGTCATTCATGTTCCCGACCTGGGGTCCACTCCACCGCCCCGCATCGGCTCAGTGGAGCTGGCGAAACAGATGAGGTCGCAATCCGGCCCTGTTTCGGTGCGCATGGGGGGAGGGCGACAAAGAACCATCAGTCCGGGCGCGGAGGTCATCCCGCTGACGGTGTTCGTCGCGGCCGGTCACATCGCTGTGCCCCAGGCGGTCGGCGAAGCTAACCTCGCGCTCGAAGACCTGACCTGGATCGCGGAAACGGCCACGTCCGACGATGATCTCTACGCATTCGCGCGGGATCTGAGCGCTCCCGATTTCCCCGAGAGTTTCGGGTGGGAGGCGATCAACTACTGGGAGCCATGGAAGGCCAATGGTAAGTCGTTCTTCAAGGGCGGTGTGGTACCTACTGCCGTCTACTTTGAAGCGCATGCGGGCGAGGCCGAGTGGGATCGAGCAGTAGAGCTATCGGATCTCGAAATGGCGCTCCTCAGGGTTGGGCTTCCCCCGATTCGAGACCTCCGAGCAGCAGAGGTCGCCCCGGGACCCGTCGCAAACGTCGCGGTGATCGCAGGTGACTCCAGGTACGATGCCACCCGCGGCGTCGTCACCGCGCCGGGTGTTGACGGGTGGTCCCTCGCTCTCACCGAACCCCCCGTTGCCGTGGCACGGACGAGCCTGGAGGAACTGTCTGCCGACCACCGACGGTTCGTCTTCGACTTATGCGGCGGACTAATCTACGGCTTTGCTGCGCTTGGTGATCGATGGCGTTCCGCGCACCAGGCGATCGATGTGCCCGGATACGTCCTCTATCTCCACACATCGGAAACGGTCTCGGGTGAATCAACCAGCGTGGTCACGCCGTATCTCGCCCCGCACGCACGTGCCGTCGATGAACCAGTCAACGTTTTGTGGCGCATCGATGTCGAGGGATTCGCAGATTCGGCGAATGGAGATCCGCACGCGGCGAATCTCCTAACAGGGGACGCAGTGTTCGATCTGCTCCGCGTGGGAGGCATGGATGTCGAAGCGGCGGCGGCGCTCCGCGACCAGTGGCGTACAGCGAAGCCCTTTCTCATCCTGGAGATGAAGCAGGCGCGGACCACTCTCAATCACCTGCCTGATCCGTGGCGTCTACGACCCTCTGACGAGAGCCGCATGGTCGCGGCTTTGGGGCGACGACTCCACGGTGCCGGCGTCGAACCTGGAGAGTACCGAGCGGACGACGCGAATCGACTTATCCGCGAACATCTTGCGCCCCTTGCTCTCGAAACTCTGATGGAAGGAATCAGGAGACACGACGTGAGCGAGGTGGTGTTGACGGGGATGGAGCAGCTGGCGAGATTAATGGACAGCGCTATTCATCAGCAAGACGATCTGTCCCGAGTCGCAGCGAACCTCTCGACCGAATGGGATCCGCTCACCCGCACCGCCGAGCTCTCGGCGGAGACACTTCAGCTTCGTCAATGCAACGAGATCGTGGTGGAAGCCGCCTTGCGCCTCCTGGACGCGCCGGCGGAAGCGAAGCCGATCACTCCTCAGGCGTGGAGCGGTCTTCTTGCCGCCGCAGACGCGTACCTCACCGCGACCACACTGAGCGAACGGATGTATCACCAAGTCGCGCCTGCAGTCATCAACCTCAGCCCGATGTACGAGCTGGCCGTCGACGACGATTCGCATCCCGACGCATCGGCGTGGGGTCTGCGTAACGACGAATTGAGCCGTGCGGCCGCAAGCGTTCGGCTGTATGGCACTCAAGATGACGATTCGCTGCAACAGGCGAACGAAGGAGACGACGTCGAGGGTGCTTTCCAGCAGGCATGGGGGGGGCGACGTCGCAGGACATGCTCTCCGCCCTCGCCGCTCTCGCAAAGTGGGAGACGTTCGAGCCAGGCAGAACGACCGCGCACGTCACCGTGGCCGAAGCAACAGCATGGGTATGTGACGCGCTAGGCCCGGGCGCGGATGAGTTACAGAGTACGCGTGTCGAAGCCGCTATCGGGATGCTCACGAGCACGGCCGTCCAGATGCAAGCCGTGGAATGGAGGCCCTGGCAAACGCGCACACGGCGTCATCGGCTCCTCGTGCAACCGGTGGTGCAAGACTTGGACGGAAGACTCATTGTCAGCCCGCAGTACTTGCTGACGTCCTTTCAGGTCTACTACCGCCACCTGCTCCAAGGCGTTCTTCCCTGGGCGGGGGACGTTCCTCAGCCTGTCACCGACGCGCTTGCGGGCCGCCGTGCGCGCCGCAACATTCGGTTCGAAAGGTCCCTCCAAGTACGGCTGGAGCAACTCGGATACGCCACGGTCGCCCGCGTGAAACCCAACGACCACGCGCGGCTCGGCGTGCCGACTCTCACTACCGAAGTTGACCTCGTGTGCGGCCGCGCTGGCGATAGCACCGTGTGGCTGATTGAGGCAAAAGACCCCGCATCGGTTCACGGATTCGCCGAGACGGCGCGCCAACTGCGCTCCTTCTTCCGGGACCAGGTAGGAGCCCGCGGGACCAAGCCCTGCTACACCACACAGCTGTCCCGCAAGGAGAGCGAACTAGCACCCCACGTCGCGAGCATTGCGGCGCACCTCGGGCTCGGCGACCCGCCCGACGGCGAGCAGTTTCGCCTGAGCACGCTCTTCGTAACTCGAAATCTCACTCCGGCGAGTTACGTCGACGAGCGGTATCGGGTTGAGACGGCGGCGGATTTTCTTGCAGCTCGAGGCCAAGCCGCGTAGACGACCTGCGAGCGGCGGCGCCATCAGAGCAGACACCGACACCCATCCCTTGTCTTCAAAAGGTCGATGGTCTCGCTCGGGCGCGGCACGACTTTCCCCGGCGAGGACAGACTGAACTGCCACGACGGAAACCGCTTCGACTGGGAGACACCAACCGCGTGCAATTCTCCGCGATCGGCGGCCGCGAAGAGAGAAGCACCGTTCGTGTTCAAGAAGGTGGACGTCGCGGCTGCCGGCATGCTCTGATGCAGGCTCGTCTGAAGAGGCCCGCCGCAACCGCCGCGAGGCCCCGCGAGCGACCCGAGTCGACGTCGGCTCGAATGTCTCCGGGGTGAACGTCTTGGACTGGACAAGGTAGCTGATCTCCTGAGGCGTCAACTCCTCCTGATCCGCGATCGGTCGCTCAGCAAGCTGGTCCGTCAGCGCCCGAACCATGAGATCACCGTCGGTATTCCAACGGCAACGGCGTCAGCAAACGCTGCGACCACGTCGTTGGATGACCGTGCTGCCGCAGGCGGGTCCGCGGCTGCCTTCAGCCGGGCGATCGCATACCTGTCGAGCTTCTCGCAGATGCCCGGCGCGAACCCCGACCCGCAGCTTCTGCATCCAAACCCCGCAAGGCGCCGAAGATCTTCCTGCGGTGACGTCAGCGACGTCGTTGGCGAGCGATACTGTGGCCGAATGACGGAAGATGTGCGGGTTCTGATCGAAGCCGAGCGCGCGCATCGAGGAGAGCGCCATGTTCTCAACCGAGGGTCAGATTGAGGCGAGCAAAATATGGACCGGGCTCCACTGGATCCTCGGCGGCGGCACCGCGATCGCCAGCGGCGTCACGGCAGTGCTGACCTTCGCCTTGGGAGGTCTCCAGGTACTCGCGGGATGCTTGGCACTGCTCGCGGCGATCACCGCGGCCGTACACGTCACGCTGCGACCGGACAAGCGAGCGGAGCGCACTCAGGCGGATGCGGCGCGATACAAAGCCCTGCAGGGCGCTGCGCGCCGGCTCGCCATTGACCTCGCAACTCGTCCGGTCGACGACGCTCGCACGGACCTGAACACGCTCGCCGCCGAGGTGGACGCCCTGAACACGTCGGCCGATCCAATCCCCGGGCGAGCATACTGGCGAGCCAGGAAGAACATCGAAAACGGCGGTCAGACTTTCCAGGTCGACGTGTGACCACGGTCACTGGCTACCTCACCTTCGTCGCCTCCGTGGCGACCCCGACTGACGCGGATCGTGCACGCGCAAGCCTGCACCGGAGTGCAATCGAGCGGCGCCTGAAGGCTGATCTCGGAGTCTTCTACATCTTCGAGACGGGGTCGTAGTCTCACGACACAGCCGCCTCTCCCTGGAGCGACGTGGACTACTTCGCATCAATGCCCGGTGTGCGTCTGCAGACGAGCGCGGGAGATCTGGAGAGGATTCGAGCCGCACTCTCTCTCGAATTCCCGGACGTATACGCGCATGTCGACCGGCCCGTGGTGAAGCTGACGTTTCCGGATGGCCCGTATATGGAGATTGCGCCGGCGCACTACGTCGGTGACGATGACAACGACATCCCTGATCCGACTGGCGCGGGCTGGAGACGCAGCAGCCCGACCAAGCACAGAGAGTACGTCAACGAGTCGAAGAGGCAGGTGCCTCAGACGAAGCGATTCGTGCGCCTGCTTAAGGAGTAGAAGCACAAGCAGCACGTTCCCATCTCTTCGCTATATCTCGAGATGCGTGCGGCAAAGCCCGTCCGAGACAACAAGCCCTGTGTTGACGTGTACGACTTCGCGTGGTTCTTCCGCGATCTTGAGAGAAACAGTCTCGCCGATATGAACGATCCGAGCCGGTTCGATGGTCGGCGCATCGTTGCGGTGGACGATTCCGAGCGCGCGACGGCTCGAGAGTCGGTGCGGATAACCGCCGAGGTCACGAAGTTGACCCTCGAATGCCACAAGAACGGCAACGAGGCCCTAGCGGTCGAGGCAATGAAGATCCTCTTCACTTAGCGGGCCACTTACCGCCCAGACCCCGGTGAACGCGCGCCGCGCGTGAAGCGGACGGGCCCCCGGGCTGGCGAACGGTAGGACGCTGACGGACGGCCTAGTTTCAGGGCATAATGGTGCGCATGCTCGTCGTTGTGCTCGATACCAACGCCGTCCACAGCGACCCGTGGCTGGCTAGTCCGCCAGGCAAGAAGCTCCTGGACCTGGCCGCGAGCGGATCCTGCGTGGTCGTGTACCCGCAGGTGGTGATCGACGAGTTGCTTCGACAACGCCGAGAGGCGGCCGATCGTGCTCACAGCGAGGCGGCCAAGGGGGTCGGCGACATGGCGAAGTCCGGCGTCGACGTCAGACAGACGATCGCTGACCTGGAGGCGAGCTTCGCCGGGATCGGCGCGGACCTGCTTTCGGCATTCGGGGCAGTGCTGAAACGCGACAACGTCACTGCCGAGCCTGTGCCAGATGTGGCCGCAACGGAAATCCTCAAGCGAGACCTTGCACGTCGGCGACCGTTCATTGAGATCGATTTCAAGCAGAAGCCCGCATCGGTGGGCTTCCGCGACACCCTGATCTGGGAGACGGTGCTCGCTATTCTGGCCCGGGACAACGAGCGGAAGATATTGTTCGTGACCGCGGACAAGGGGTTCCTGTCCGTGGATTCGAAGACGCTTCACCAACATCTGCTCGAGGATCTCGACGAACGTGGGATCGGACGCAATCGCGTCGGGAGTGTGAAGAACGTTCCGCATGCGATTGCCGAAGTCGAAGCAGCAGATCATGCTGCGCTGGTGACTGCGGCTACCGATGCCCTCTACGAACTCGCGGATCGGGAGATCTCACAGCAGATGGGCTACGGCGGCGACTACGACTATCCGGACTTTGTGAAGTTCGAAGTCCCCGCAATGGAGGGCGGCTCCATCAGCTATATCGATCAGACGACGGAGTTCGAGTTCGCCCGACAGCCCGGTTCAGTCGCCGTCACCGCCACAGCCGATGCGCTCATCTATATCGAGGGCCCCGTCTTCAAGGGAGACTGGTTCATCGACGGAGGCGAATCTATGAGCCTCTCGGGCGAGCTTAACGATCACTACTTCGAAGCAAGCAGCGAGATCGCGGTGCGGGTCGTCGTCGAGCTCGACACGAGCGGAGACAGCCCCCAAGCTCTCAGCATCCAGCTCGAGGATCTGCCCTCATCGTCCAGCGGGTCGGAGGAGACAGAGACGGCTTGAGGACGAGGAGGCGGAGCGTTCGGAGCCATTCGGATGGCGGTTCTCCCGTGCCACGTGCGGTTGAGAGCGGGAAATAGTACTGCTGATCGACCCCGGTGGTGATGAAGACGGCGGCACGGCGGATCGGCCGGACACTCCGCGGGCGCGTGCGCCCAGGGGCGGTGTGCTGGGCGGGTTGGCCGGCGCGGAAGATTTTGTGTCTGAGTGCCGAAAGGTAGGGCAATGTCGGAGCTTTCGACCACACTGATGTGAGTACAGGTGGAATACGACAGGGTCTGCTGAACGGATAGGTGACAGGGGTTAGTCAGACCGCGAGGGCCATGGACGGTCTCATCGTGGCCTCGAACTCGACCGGGGTCAACTTCCCCAGACGGGCCTGCCGCCTGCGCCGGTGGTAGGTGCGTTCGATCCAAGTCACGATCGTGATGCGCAGTTCCTCACGCGTCGCCCAGGATCGCCGGTTGGGGACGTTCTTCTGTAGGAGACTGAAGAACGATTCCATCGCGGCGTTGTCGCCGGCCGCGCCGACTCTGCCCATCGACCCGACCAGGCTGTGACGGGCCAGCGCACGCACGGTCTTCCGAGCGCGAAATTGGCTTCCTCTGTCGCTGTGAACGACACAGCCAGCGACGTCACCGCGCAACGCGACTGCGTTGTCGATGGCGTTCACGACCAGGCGGGACTTCATCCTCGAATCGATCGAATAGCCGACGATCTTGCCGGAGAAGGCGTCCCTGATCGCGCAGAGGTAGAGCTTGCCCTCGCCGGTCTTGTGCTCGCTGATGTCCGTCAGCCACAGCCGGTTCGGCGTATCGGCGACGAACTCTCGTTGTACGAGATCGTCGTGCATGGGCGGACCAGGCCTCTTGCCCGCCCCGCGGGCCTTCTTCTTCCCGAACGCCGACCACCAGCCGTTTCGCGAGGTGATCTTCCATGCCGTCCGGTCCGACATCGCTTCCCCCGGCGTTGCGGGCTTCGTCGGCGAGGAATCGGTGCCCTAACTCGGGATCGTCCCGGTGGGCGTCGAACAGCGCGCTCGCGCGATACGCCTCGGTCAGTTCAGCCTCGGTGATTGGGCTCTTCAGCCAGCGGCAGTTCGGCTGGCGAGCGAGCTTCAGTACCCGGCACGTCACCGCGACGGGGATCCCGTCGACGGCGAGCTCCGTCACGAGCGGGTAGAGCCATTTCCCGGCAGATGCGCCTGGGACAGACACGCGGTCGCTCGGCGGAGGACCTCGTTCTCCTGCTCGAGGAGACGGATCCGCTTGTTCGCCTCCCGCAGCTGCTCGGTCTGCGCCGTGGTCGGCATCGCGGCGGTCGGATCCGTGTCGCCGCGGTCGATGCGAGCGCGTTGGAGCCACTTCTGCAGCGTCATGGGGTGAACGCGAAGTCCTTCGCGATCTGCTCGATCGTGACGCCGGACTCACGGTTCTCTGCGACGCGCACGTCGTCGTCGCGGAACTCCTGAGGGTAGGGAGCGGGCATGGTGTCATCCTTCCGGGCACGCCCTCCGGGCACGCCATCTCAGATGTCACCTACTCGTTCAGCAGACCCCCAGAGCCCAATCGCTCCTGCATCTGCCGCTGATGTTCCTCCCGCGAGAGGCGCAACTTCCGTAAGGCGTCGGCGTTTCGTGACACACGGTGGCACCTCATCAGAGCTTTGTGTCATCCAAAGGCCGGTTGTGTCACCGGGACGCGTCCCGACAGGAGAGGCCTTGTGCGCGGACGCCCATCGCGCTAACGTGCAACCAAATGGTTGTAGATAGTGAGTTGAGCGACGCCGAGGTGGACCGAGTCTTCCGTGCCTTGGCTGATGCGACGCGCCGTGACATCGTGCGACGCGTCCTGACAGAGGAAGCCGCCGTGAGTGAGCTCGCGGCGGCGTACGACATGTCCTTCGCGGCCGTGCAGAAGCACGTCGCGGTTCTCGAGGAAGCGGGACTCGTGTCGAAGCACCCGAGAGGCAGGCAGCGGATCGTGCGGGGAGACCCGGATCGGATTCGCCGCGCCCGACGGCTCCTCGCAGCCTACGAGGACATCTGGAGGGCGCGGATCTCGCGACTCGACGCCCTCCTGGACGAACCGAAAGGACCCTGACGATGCCCATCACATCCGTCGACACCGATCACGACGCCCTCACCCTGTCGTTCGTCGCCGACTTCGCGGCGAGCAGACAGCGCCTCTGGGACGCCTACGCCGACCCGCGCCTCATCGAGCAGTTCTGGGGTCCGGAAGAGTATCCGGCCACGTTCACGCGCCACGATATGTTCGCGGGCGGGCAGAGCCGATACTTCATGACCGGGCCCGGCGGCGACATCGCGGCCGGATTCTGGGAATTCCTGTCTGTCGACGCGCCGAACTCGTTCGAGGTGCTCAACGGCTTCGCGAGCGACGACGGCGAGCCGAATCGCGAGATGCCGACGATGCGCATGCGTTTCGCGTTCGAGGAGACGAGTGGCGGATCCCGCCTCACGGTCGTCACGCACTTCGCCTCCCTCGAGGAGCTCGAGCAGCTCGTCGAGATGGGGATGGTCGAGGGGACGACGTCGGCGATGGGGCAGATCGATGCCGTCCTCGCCGATCTGAGGACCTTCGCGGCGGACATCCCGACGCACGCGCAGAAGCTCTCGGATACCCAGATCCGCGTCTCGCGCGTGATCCGCGGATCCCTGGAGGACGTCTGGCGCGCGCATCACGAGCCCGATCTGCTGCGGAGCTGGATGCTCGGCCCCGACGGCTGGGAGATGACGGAGTGCGTGCCGCCGGCTGGCGCGGGCTCGTCGACCCGCTATCGCTGGGCCCCGAAGAAGGGGGAGCCGGGCGAGCCGTTCAGCATCATCGGCGACGTGCTCGAAGCAGACGCGCCGCGCCGTCTTGTGCACACCGAACAGATGGAGGGGCTGCCGGGAACGACGGTCAACGAGCTCACTCTGACGCCCGTGCCCGAGGGGACGCTGCTCGTCTACCTCATGACGTTCGAGAGCGCCGAGATTCGCGACCAGATCCTCGCCACCGGCATGACGGACGGCATGGAGGCGAGCTACGCGCGCCTCGAGGGAGTGCTGGCCTGATCGCAACCGGCGCGGACTCTCCCGGTGAGGGATCCGCGCCGGTTCCCGCGTCAGCCGATCGATGTGTCGGAGGCGGAGACGATCGGGATTTCGCTCGTGCGGTCGCTCGCCAGCGCGGCCGAGGGCGTGATCTCGGGCTTCTCGCCGCGGCGGAGGGCGCGGAACAGCTTCATGGTCGCGTCGGACCACGCGGTGATGTTCCAGCGTTTCGACGATCGCACCAGGTCGCGCATCCGCTCGCGTCGTCCCTCCTCGCTCATAGCGAGGGCCGCGTCGAGCGCGCGATCCATGTTCGCGAAGCTGAAGGGGTTGACGGGGATCTGCCCCTCGAGGAGCACCGCGCAGCCGGCGAACTCCGAGAGGATGAGGGCACCGGAGCCTTCATCGCCCTGCGCGATGCAGAACTCCGGTGCGACGAGGTTGAGACCGTCTGCCAGCGGCGTGATCGAGCAGATGTCGGCCGCCCGGTAGTAGGCGACGAGATCCTGCATCGGGATCGCGGTGGACACGAGAGAGACGGGCTGCCACTCGAAGGATCCGTGCGTGCCGTTGATGCGCCCCGTGAGCTCTTCGATGCGCTGCTGGATTTCGTCGTACGCCGCCATGCTGCGGTTCGCGCCGACCGAGACGAGCATGAGCCGGACCTTGCCCCGCAGCTCAGGGCGTCGCTGGAGAAGCCGCTCGAAGGTCTCGAGCTGCTCGATGTTGCCCTTGGTGTAGTCGGTGCGCGAGACCGACAGGATCATCGTCGCGTCTCCCACCCAGTCTCTGATCTCCTGCACCCGCTGCTCGAAGCCTTCGCGCTGGGTGAGCTCCTCGACGTATGTGTCGTTGACGCCGACGGGATTGGTCTCGATGTGGATGAGGTGCCCGTGATGCTCCATGAGCGTGGGCGTCCACCGCTCCGAGAGTGCATCGCCGCGCGGGGACATATCGGGGTCTGTCGGCTGATCGGCGATCGTGCGCGCCGACGTGATCGAGCGCGCGACCGACACGAAGCTCTGCGCGTATCGCGGGATGTGGAAGCCGATCGAGTCGGATTCGAGCAGCGAGCGGATGATCTCCTCGCGCCACGGCAGCACATTGAACATGCCCGACGCCGGGAACGGCGTGTGGTGGAAGAACGCGATCTTCACGCTCGGCTTGATCTCGCGGAGGAATCCGGGAACGAGCCAGAGGTTGTAGTCGTGGATCCACACGACGGCGTCGTCGCTCGCGGCCTCGGCGGCTGCCTCGGCGAACTTCCGATTGACGGCGCGGAACGTGTCCCAGTCGACGGGGTCGTAGTTGTAGCGCTCCTTGAAGCCGTGCAGGATCGGCCAGAACGCCTCTTTCGACGTGAGGTGGTAGAAGCTCGAGACCTCGTGCGCTGTCAGCGGCAGGCGGTTCACCGTGTACGAGCCGTAGGAGTCATCGATCTCGATGATCTGGTCGAACTGCGGATTCTGCGGGTCGTCGGTCTGCTTCCAGGCGACCCACGCGGCCGACTCCATCTTGCCCATCACCCCCTTGATGGTCGGGACGATGCCGTTGGGGCTCGCGTTCTCACGCAGCTCGACGGTGCCGTCGTCGAGGGTGACCTCTTCGTACGGCTGGCGGTGGTACACGACGACGAGGTCGCTCTTGTCGGCGGTCATGCCGTCACCTCCTCGGGGGGATCAGGGTGCAGGTCGAATGCGCGGATCGCCTCGGCGATTCCCGCAGCGCCCGGAAGCGCGCAGCGTCGCGCGTGCGGGAGATCGGCGGTCGCGTCGACGAGGGCCTGCTCGGCGCCGCCGACGACGGCCCCGTGCAGCCCGGTCTCAAACATCGACAGGTCGTTGAGCGTGTCGCCCGCGACGAGCACCCGTTCGTCCGGAACGCCCAGCTGATCGAGCAACCGTCGGAGCGACGGTCCCTTCGACACGCCGCCGGGGAGCACGTCGAGGTAGCAGCCGTGGGAGATGAGAACGTCGAGCCCCGCCTCCTCGAGGGGGCGCACGCTCGCAGGATCGTATGTCGCCTCGTCCCAGTGGTACGAGACCCGGTGCCGAAACGCCGTCTCCTGCTCGACGAGCCCGGGCGCATCGGCAAGGACGTCGCGGATCCAGTCGCCGCGATCCCGCCACGCGTCGCGGATGTGCTCCTCGAGCGCTTCGATCGGCGTGACGCGTCCGTCCGCGATTCCGGCGATCGTCGTTCCCACATCACCGACGACGTAGTCGGGCCAAGGGGCACGCACGCGGTCGCCGCGCCAGGCGTCTGCGCCGTCGCGGCAGAGGCTTTCGATGTACTCGGGATCCCGCCCCGTCACGAAGACGAGGCCGATCTCGTCGCGGCGTGCTTCGATCCAGTCGTAGAGGGCGGTGCGCTGCGCGGCGCTGCCGCCGAGGAAGGTGCCGTCGAGGTCGGTCGCGAGTACGAACCGCCACGACGCGTGGTCGTTCAGGGAATCGTGAGTCATCCGTTGAGGTCCTCGAATCGTTTGGTGACGGCCTCGATCGCGGGGTGGGCGATCTCGAGGTCGAGCGCGCGAGGCTCGGCGCGAATGGGGGCGGCCCAGTAGGTCGCGAACGCGTCGCCGATCGGCTCTCCGTCGGCGACGATCGCGCGCACCATCTCGCTGATCGGCATCGTGATCCCGAGCAATCGCGCGAGATCGGTGACGGTGATCGCGTTGTGCCGCCCCTCGACGACGACCGGCTTGCCGCCGAAGACCTCCTCGTCGCCGAGGCCCTGTCCGCGCTGGAAGCCGTACGAGAAGTTCCGGGACTGCCGAGACGAGCAGGTGAGCATGAGGTCGCCGAGCCCGCCGAGACCCGTGACGGTCTCGCGCGCGCCGCCGAGCTTGACGGCCAGCTCCTTCATCTCGTCGAGGCCGCGGGTGATGATCGCGGCGCGGGAGTTCTCGCCGAAGCCGGCGCCCTCGAGGATCCCGCACGCGATCGCGATGACGTTTTTCACGGCGCCGCCGACCTCGACGCCGGGCATGTCGTTCGACACATAGGGACGGAACGCGCCCGTCGCGAGTGAGATCGCCATGCGCGTCGCGGCGCGATCCCGCGGTGGCACCCGCACGCCGGAGGTGCAGGCGACAGTGACAGCCGTAGGGTGCCCGGCCGCCGTCTCGGTCGCGAATGTCGGGCCGGTGACCGTGCCGATCGCGCGCCCGGGCGCAGCTTCCGCGGCGACCTCGCTCATCAGGAGTCCGGTGTGCGCTTCGATGCCCTTTGCGCAGACGAAGATCGGTGCGCCCGGCGCCGCGACGTCCCCGATGCGCTGCGCCATGTCGCGCACGGTCGTCGACGGCGTCACGAGCAGGACCGCGTCGGCGCCGTCGAGCGCTCGCGCGAGATCGGTCGTCGGATGGATCCCGCGCGGCAACTCGATGCCTTCGAGATACCGGGTGTTGCCGCGGCCGGCGGCGATGTCGTCGGCGAGGGCCTCGTCGCGCAGCCACAGGCGCACATGACGCCCCGAACGCGCCGCGACCGAGGCGAGCGCCGTTCCCCACGCGCCGCCGCCGATCACCGCGATCTGTTCGTAGGGCTGGGGCGGGCGAGTGTCTGGGCGCATCGGGCCCACCATAGCGAAGCCATGCGACGCGGAGGTTTCGCGGGGTAGAATCGTGTACGCAACGGCATCGATCCGGATATCACCGGGGAGCTCGCGGAAGAACAGCTGCTCGCAGCCCAGTAGAACCGCGCGGGGCAGGCCCGTCACAGCCGCAGTGAGAGGGGCATCGTGCGCGATGCAACGCGGGGTGGTACCGCGGCCCGTTCCGAGAGATCGGCAGGGGGTCGTCCTCGCAGTTCGAACCGTCACGAGCTGCTGGAGTGAGATGACCTACCCGAAGAGCGCTTTCGGCCCCGCCGCCGACGCCGTCACGCCCTCGCCGCGCTTCCCCGAGATCGAGCAGGAGATTCTCGACTTCTGGACGCAGGACGACACGTTCCGCGCATCGATCGAGCAGCGCGAGGGCGCCGAGGAGTGGGTGTTCTACGACGGCCCGCCGTTCGCGAACGGCCTGCCGCACTACGGCCACCTGCTCACGGGCTACGCGAAGGATCTGTTCCCGCGCTTCCAGACGATGCTCGGTAAGAAGGTCGACCGCGTCTTCGGCTGGGACACGCACGGCCTGCCGGCAGAGCTCGAGGCGATGAAGCAGCTCGGCATCACCGAGAAGAGCGAGATCGAGCAGATGGGCGTCGACGCGTTCAACGCGAAGGCGCGCGAGTCGGTGCTCACCTACACGCGCGACTGGGAGGACTACGTCACCCGTCAGGCGCGGTGGGTCGACTTCGAACGCGGCTACAAGACGCTCGATCCGAGCTACATGGAGAGCGTTCTGTGGGCGTTCGCGCAGCTGTACGACAAGGGTCTCGCCTACGAGGGCTACCGGGTGCTGCCGTACTGCTGGCGCGACCAGACGCCGCTCAGCAACCACGAGCTGCGCATGGACGACGACGTCTACCAGGACCGTCAGGATCCCTCGGTGACGGTCACCTTCCCCTTCGAAGGAGAGAAGGCCGCCTCGCTCGGTCTCGACGGCGTCGCGGCCCTGGCGTGGACGACGACCCCGTGGACGCTCCCGACGAACCTGTCTCTCGCGGTCGGCCCCGACATCGAGTATGTCGTCGTCCCGGCGGGCCGCGACGGCGCGAAGGAAGGTGCGAACGGTGCGACGTTCCTCCTTGCGGGGGATCTGCTGCCCGGCTACGCGAAGGATCTCGGATACGCCGAGGCCGCCGATGCGCAGGCCGCCGTGACGAAGCGGATCCGCGGCGCCGAGCTCGCGGGGGTGCGGTTCGCGCCCCTGTTCGACTACTTCGCCGACACCGAGACGTGGGGCACCGAGAACGCCTGGCAGATCCTCGTCGACGACTATGTCACGACGAGCGACGGCACGGGTGTCGTGCACCAGGCCCCGGCCTACGGTGAGGATGACAAGCGACTCAACGACGCGGCGGGCATCCCGACGATCGTCTCGGTCGGCGACGACGGCCGGTTCCTCGACTCCGTGCCCGATTTCGCCGGCGAGCTCTGGCTCGACGCGAATATGGACATCGTGCGCCGTCTGCGCGGTGACGGTCGCCTGCTGCGCCTGCAGTCGTACGTGCACAGCTATCCGCACTGCTGGCGTTGCCGCAACCCCCTGATCTACAAGGCGGTTTCGAGCTGGTTCATCCGCGTGACGGAGGTCAAGGACCGCCTCGTCGAACTCAACGACGAGATCACGTGGGCTCCCGAGAACGTCAAGCATGGCCAGTTCGGGAAGTGGCTGGAGGGCGCACGCGACTGGTCGATCAGTCGCAATCGCTTCTGGGGATCGCCGATCCCGGTGTGGAAGTCGGACGATCCGAACCACCCCCGTGTCGACGTGTACGGCTCGCTTGAGGAGATCGAGCGCGACTTCGGCAGGCTCCCGCGGAACGAGCAGGGCGAGGTCGACATGCATCGCCCGTACATCGACGAACTCACCCGGCCGAACCCCGACGACCCGACCGGGCGCAGCACGATGCGGCGCATCGAGGACGTCTTCGACGTGTGGTTCGACTCCGGGTCGATGCCCTTCGCGCAGGTGCACTACCCGTTCGAGAACAAGGACTGGTTCGACTCGCACGCGCCCGCCGACTTCATCGTCGAGTACATCGGCCAGACGCGCGGCTGGTTCTACGTCATGCACGTGCTCTCGGGGGCGCTGTTCGACCGCCCCGCGTACACCGGTGTGTCGTGCCACGGAATCGTGCTCGGCAGCGACGGCCAGAAGATGTCGAAGTCGCTGCGCAACTACCCCGACGTCAACGAGGTGTTCGACCGCGACGGTTCCGACGCCATGCGCTGGTTCCTGATGTCGTCGAGCGTGCTGCGTGGCGGCAACCTCTCGGTGACAGAAGAGGGGATCCGTCAGGGCGTGCGCGAGTTCCTGCTTCCGCTGTGGAACTCGTGGTACTTCTTCTCGACCTATGCGAATGCGGCGGGCGGGCCGGAGGGATCCGGCTACGAGGCCGAGCGACGCACGGACTCGACGGACGTCCTCGACCGCTACATCCTTGCGCTGACGGGTGAGCTCATCGACTCCGTGAAGGCGGATCTCGAGCGGCTCGACTCGACGACGGCATCGGCGCGCCTGCGCGACTTCGCCGAAGTGCTCACGAACTGGTACATCCGTCGCTCGCGAGACCGCTTCTGGGAGGGGGTGACGGAGGCCCCCGAGAGCCGGCAGGCGTTCGACACGCTCTTCACGGTGCTCGAGACGCTCTGCCGCATCGCGGCGCCGATGATCCCGCTCGTCGCGGAGCGCGTCTGGCAGGGCCTCACCGGTGAACGCAGCGTGCACCTGACCGACTGGCCGGATGCGGCAGAGTTTCCCTCGGCGACCGATCTCCGGGAGGCGATGGATGCCGTTCGCGAGGCGTCCAGCGTGGCGAACGCTCTGCGCAAGAAGGAGAAGCTGCGCGTGCGCCTGCCGCTCGCGAAGCTCACCGTCGTTGCCCGCGGATCGGAGGGGCTGCGCCGTTTCGAGGACATTCTGCGCGACGAGCTCAACGTCAAGGTCGTCGAGCTCGATGAGCTGCGCGAGTCCACCGCCGAGCAGTACGGCATCTCGCACCGACTCACCGTCAACGCTCGGGCGATCGGGCCGCGACTGGGGAAGCAGGTGCAGCAGGTGATCAAGGCGTCGAAGTCGGGCGACTGGAGCGAGTCGGACGGCGTCGTGACGGCGGGCGGCATCGCGCTCGAGCCGGGCGAGTACGAGCTGGCTCTCGACACATCCGGCCGCCCCGCCGGTGAGGCGATCGCGACGTTGCCCGGCGGCGGCTTCGTGATCCTCGACACGACGACCACGCCCGAGCTCGAGGCGGAGGGCCTGGCGCGCGACCTGATCCGCGCCGTGCAGGACACCCGCAAGAGCGCCGGCTTCGAGGTGAGCGACAGGATCCGCCTGCAGCTCATGTTTGCCTTCGCCGATGATCGCGCCGCTGTTGAGCGCGCATGGCATGCCGCCGACGTCGCGGGGGAGACGCTCTCTGTCGAATACGAGATCGATGAGGGCACCGCGGGAGCCGAGTTCGAGCAGACGATCCCCGCCGGGAAGTACGCCAACGCGGGCGATGTGACGATCGCGGTCGCCCGGATCGGAGCAGTGCAGTGACCGACACAGACGTTCAGCGTGCCGACGCGGTCTACGAGAAGCTCCTCGCGCGAGCGGGCGAAGCGTGGGTCGAGCCGCGGCTCGAGCGGACGGCACGTCTGCTCACGTACCTTGACGATCCGCAGCGCACGTATCGCGTCGTGCACGTCACAGGGACGAACGGCAAGACGTCGACGGCGCGCATCATCGAGTCGCTCATCCGTGCGCACGGCCTGCGCACGGGCCTCTTCACGAGCCCGCATCTCGTCCGTTTCACGGAGCGGATCCTCATCGACGGTGAGCCCATCGCCGATGATGCCGTCGCCGACGCATGGGACGACATCGAGTCGTTCGTGCCCCTCGTCGACGCGGAGCTCGAAGCCGACGGCCAGAATCCGCTCACGTTCTTCGAGCTGCTGACCGTGCTCGCGTTCGTCGCGTGCGCAGACGCCCCCGTCGACGTCCTGGTGCTCGAGGTCGGCATGGGCGGCGCCTGGGACGCCACGAACACGGCCGACGGCGACGTCGCGGTCATCGCGCCGATCGACATCGACCACGCGGACCGTCTCGGGAACACGCGCGAGGAGATCGCGGAGGTGAAAGCCGGGATCATCAAGCCCGGCGCGGACGTCGTCTCGGCGCGCCAGGATCCTTCTGTCGCGGCCGTCCTCCGTCGCGTCGCCGCGGAGAAGGGCGCGACGATCGCGTTCGAGGGCGATGAGTTCGCACTCACGGACGACGCCCTCGCGGTCGGTGGTCAGCTCGTCACGATCCGCGGACTCGCGGGGGAGTACGACGAGGAGTACCTGCCGCTCTACGGGCGCCACCAGGGCGCCAACGCGGCGCTCGCCCTCGCGGCGGTCGAAGCCCTCATCGGGGGCGGCGAGCAGAAGATCGCCGCCGATGTGCGCACGCAGGGCTTCGCCGAGGTCGCTTCGCCCGGGCGCCTGCAGCTCGTCGGCACCGAGCCGACCGTGATCGTCGATGCGGCGCACAATCCGCATGGCGCGCGGGCGCTCGTCAGCGCGCTGCAGGAGGCGTTCGATTTCGAGGAGTGGGGCGTCGTGCTCGGCGTCATGGCAGACAAGGACATCCCGGGGCTCATCGAGGCGCTGTCTCCCGTCACGACGCACCTGTTCGCGACGCAGTCCGGCTCGGACCGTTCGGCATCGGCCGATGAGGTCGCAGACGCCGCCGAAGAGCTGGGCATGCGCCCGACCGTGCACGCCGACATCGCCGACGCGACCGACGCGGCGCGCGAGTGGGCGGCATCGGGGGAGAAGCGCGGCGTCGTCGTCGCCGGATCCATCGTGCTCGGCGGCGAGGCGATCGCCCTCGCCCGCGTCGACGGCTGGAAGTCGTAGATGACGAACGCCGAGTCGCGTCCGCGCCGCTACCGCACGCTGCCCGAGAAGGTCGGATCCGTCGTCCTCGCCTTCGAGGCGATCGTCGTGTTCCTCGCGGGACTCGTTCTCTATGGGCTGCGCGCGCTGCCCGAGGGGGTGCCCCCGTGGTGGGGCATCGTCGCGGGAGCCGTGATGTTCGTCGCCCTTCTCGTCGTCAGCGGCGCGCTCCGCTGGCGGTGGGCGCGCGTCGCGGGATGGGTCCTGCAGGGCGTGATCGCCCTCGGAGCCCTCCTCGTCCCGTCGATCCTCCTGATCACGATCATCTTCGGCGGGCTCTGGGCCTACGCGATGATCGGCGGCGCGAAGATCGAGCGGCGCGTGCAGGAGCAGCGCCGCGCCGCGGAGGGCGACCTCTCAGACACGCCGTAGCGTCCCCGCGATAGGTTCGGTGCGTCCCCTCCCCGACACAGGAAGGCTTCCCATGGCTACAGAAGAGACCCTCGTCCTCGTCAAGCCCGACGGCGTGGCGCGCGGCCTGACCGGCCAGATCCTCGCCCGTATCGAGGCGAAGGGATACGAGATCGTCGACATCCGCAAGTTCACGCCCGCTCGCGAGGTGCTGGCGGCGCACTATGCAGAACACGAGGGCAAGCCGTTCTACGAGCCGCTGATCGAGTTCATGATGTCGGGCGACGTCGTCGCGGTGCGTGTCGCCGGCCACCGCGTCATCGAGGGCTTCCGCTCGTTGGCTGGCGCAACCGAGCCGACGACCGCGGCTCCCGGCACCATCCGCGGCGATCTCGGTCGGGACTGGGGCCTCAAGGTGCAGCAGAACCTCGTGCACGGCTCGGACAGCCCCGAGTCGGCCGAGCGCGAGCTCGCGCTCTGGTTCTCCTGAGCCGCTGAACGACGAACGGCGCCCCACGCGATGCGTGGGGCGCCGTTCGTCGTTCGGAGGGATCAGCCGAAGATGTAGTCGAGCACCTGGGGAAGCCGCACGACGGCGATGATCGCGACGATGGCGTACGACACGGTCGCGAGCAGCGGGAGCCATCCCATGAGGGTTCCTGCGGTTCGTCGCAGGCTGTTCGGGAGGGGGATCGCCCCGATGCGTGCGCTGTGGAGGACCACAGCGTAGAACGAGGGGATCGTGACGACCCACGTGACCATGCACCACGGGCAGAGGGTGCCGATGAAGAAGATGCTCTGCCAGATGAGCCAGCAGACGAAGCCGAACGCGAACGTCATGCCGACGGAGAACAGCGCCCAGAACCACTTCGAGAAGCGCGCGCCGGCGAGGAGAGCCATGCCGACGACAAGGGGCGCCATCCAGCCGACGAGCCCGATGAGCGGGTTCGGGAAGCCGAACACGGATCCCTGCGGCGCATTCAGGTTTGCGCCGCACTGCACGAGCGGATTGAAGTCGCACGCCGCGACATGGGTCGGATCGACGAGCACCTCGAACTTCTCGATGGTCAGTGCGAACGCGGCGATGAGGCCGATCACTCCGGCGGCGACGAGCCAGATGGCGAGCGCCGTGGGGCGCTTCTGCGTCTGATGCATGGATCCAGTCTTCCACCGAGACGCCGAATGCGACGCGCCGGGACCCGTGAGACAGGTGGGAATGCGCGGATCGGCGCCGAGGTGAGATAATGGCTTCGGATCCTCGCCGCGTGCGCGCCTCGAGGAGCTGAGAAGAAGACTTCGGAGCAACGGATGCTCCGCGCGATCAGAGCCGACCAGGCCGGTCGCAGACCAGTGAGAAGCTGATCCGCCAGGCGCGAGACAGCACGATTTCCACGGGTGAGAGACCGCCCGTGCAGGGAGTTCGCCAGAGATGGCCGAAGAAAACAACGACACCAACGACACGACATCGCAGGGCGACACGGCGATCGAAGAGCGCGACGCGCCGCACGCGCCGGAGTCCGGAGCCGGGACCACCGCAGCCGCGGAGGAAGCGCACGGAGCAGTCTCGGAGGGGACGGCGGGGGCCGAGGCAGGCGAGCCTGCCGCCGAGAAGGAGCCCGATGAGCCCGCGATCCCGACGGCTGTGAGCCTCGGTCTGCTGCCCGAGAACTTTGTCTCGCGCGTGTCGACCGCGCTCAGCTTCTATGCGCCCGATGTGCGCCTTCTGCCGCCGCTGGAGTCCTTCGACGAGCCGCGGCGAGATGAGCGCCGCGACGACGGACAGGACGAGGGCGGCGGCCGATCGTCACGTCGTCGCCGGCGACGCGGCGGATCCGGATCCGACTCCGGTGGCGATTCGGGCGGGCGCAAGCGCGTCGTCGAGGTCGTCGACGAGCCGCAGCGGATCAAGGGCTCGACGCGGCTCGAGGCGAAGAAGCAGCGTCGTCGCGACGGGCGCGAGGCGGGTCGCCGCCGGACGGTGGTGACGGAGGCCGAGTTCCTCGCGAGGCGCGAGGCCGTCGATCGCCAGATGGTCGTGCGCTCGAAGCAGGGCCGCACGCAGATCGGCGTGCTGGAAGACGGTGTGCTCGTCGAGCACTATGTCGCCCGTGCGCAGGATGCGTCCCTGATCGGCAACGTCTACCTCGGCCGCGTGCAGAACGTGCTGCCGAGCATGGAAGCGGCGTTCGTCGACATCGGGCGCGGACGCAACGCGGTGCTCTACTCGGGCGAGGTCGACTGGGATGCCGTCGAGACCGGCAATCAGCCCCGCCGCATCGAGCTCGCGCTCAAGCCGGGAGACAGGGTCCTCGTGCAGGTCACGAAGGATCCGGTGGGACACAAGGGCGCGCGCCTGACGAGTCAGATTTCGCTGCCGGGCCGATACCTCGTGTACGTGCCGGGCGGATCGATGAACGGCATCTCGCGCAAGCTCCCCGATACGGAGCGGTCGCGCCTGAAGAAGATCCTCAAGAAGGTGCTCCCCGAATCGGCCGGCGTCATCGTGCGCACGGCAGCGGAAGGGGCGACGGAGGAGCAGCTCACGCGCGATGTGAATCGGCTGACGCAGCAGTGGGAGCACATCCAGAAGCAGGTCGAGAAGGGCAGCGTGCCGAACCTTCTGCACAGCGAGCCCGATCTGCTCGTCAAGATCGTCCGGGACGTCTTCAACGAAGACTTCCAGAAGATGATCATCCAGGGCGCCGATGTGCAGAACACGATCACGAGCTATCTCGAGTCCGTTGCGCCAGACCTGCTCGAACGCGTCGAAGAGCATGCGGGCGACGATGACCCGTTCGATGAGCACCGAATCACCGAGCAGATCGAGAAGGCCCTCGACCGTAAGGTGTGGCTGCCTTCGGGTGGCTCGCTCGTGATCGACCGTACAGAGGCCATGACGGTGATCGACGTGAACACCGGCAAGTTCGTCGGCACGGGCGGGAATCTCGAGGAGACCGTCACGAAGAACAACCTCGAGGCGGCCGAAGAGATCGTGCGTCAGCTGCGACTGCGCGACATCGGCGGGATCATCGTGGTCGATTTCATCGACATGGTTCTCGAATCGAACCGTGACCTCGTGCTGCGCCGGCTCGTCGAGTGCCTGAGTCGCGACCGCACGAAGCACCAGGTGGCCGAGGTCACCTCGCTCGGTCTTGTGCAGATGACCCGCAAGAAGCTCGGCCTGGGTCTTCTCGAGACCTTCAGTGAGGCGTGCGAGGTCTGCGCGGGCCGGGGCGTCATCGTGCACCACGACCCCGTGACGAAGCACCGTTCGGCGAACAGCGGAGGCGGCGGTCGTCGCTCGCGTGGGGGATCGAATGGCGGCGGCAAGGGCCGCAGCGGGGGACAGAAGAACGAGCGCTCGAATGAGAAGGACGAGCCCGTCGCGCCTGTCAATACCGAGGGGGCCAAGTCGGCTCTTGCGAAGATCGCTGCGTCGACGATCGCGAAGGACGAGGCCGCGGAGAACGAGGGGCAGGACTCTGCTCCCGCTTCCACACCCGCGTCGTCGCCCGCTGTCGCGCCCGCATCATTGGATCAGCTGGCGGGTGTGCTGCCGGAGGGGCCGCGCGGCGCCGAGGCGTCCGACGATCAGGCCGACGAGCGCCCGCGGAAGCCTCGTCGTCGCCGCGCCTCTGACAAGGGCGGTTCGACAGCGCCGAAGGGCGAGCCTGCGAATCTGCTGGACTCGGTTCTCGAGGCGCTCCCGGAGCCCAAGGCGCCGGGGCAGGGTCGCGGTCGGCGGCGCGTCACGACGGCGGCACTGACCGGCACAGCCGTTCCCGTCGGCCCGGCGAGCGACGACAAGAGCTGACGTCGTCAGTGCGCGTCCGGGCGATCCTTCGCCCGGACGCGGAGGCCCGAGGCGATGAGGGCGCGTGTGAGCTCGCCTCCTGAGACGGGCCGTGCACCCGCTGCGACGAGTCGGCCGATCGCCTCTTCGGGCACGTCGTAGTGGTCGAGGTCGAACGCGCGCCGAGGGATGTCGGTGCGTTCTGCGAAGGCGTGCAGCTCGTCGAGGTTGCGGTCGCTGATGAGGTGGGACCACAGGCGGCCGTGTGCGGGCCAGAGGGGAGTGTCGACGAGAATAGTCATATTCACCAGCATAGAACTCTCCGGGCGTCCTGGGCGGCTTTGCGCGACGCGCCGCCGGTGCTGATTCGGAGATTCCCGCTGGAATCAGGTAAAGTGGTCCGCTGGTGCGTCCCCTGTCGCGCGCTCTCCCACTGGCGGCGCGGCGGAGACCTGACAGATGCACCCCGCACAACCAGTGCGGTGCAATCAGTGAGTGCCCAGCTCGGTTCCCTCGGAGCGAGGCGCCCAGACTTCCCGTGAGATTCGGATGGCCGAAGGGCCGTCCCCAATGAAACAGGTATCAACGTGGTTTACGCAGTTGTTCGCGCCGGTGGCCGGCAGGAGAAGGTCGAGGTCGGTTCGGTGATCACGCTCGACCGTGTCCAGGCTGCCGAGGGTGAGTCGATCGAGCTGCCCGCCGTCCTCTTCGTCGACGGCGACAACGTGACGACCGACGCCGACGCGCTGTCGAAGGTCACGGTCACGGCCGAGGTCGTCTCCGATCTCCGCGGCCCGAAGATCGTCATCCAGAAGTACAAGAACAAGACCGGCTACAAGAAGCGCCAGGGCCACCGTCAGGAGCTCACGCGCGTCAAGGTCACCGGCATTAAGTAAGGCGGAGAGGCTGACATGGCACATAAGAAGGGCGCAAGCTCCACTCGCAACGGTCGTGACTCGAACGCGCAGCGCCTCGGCGTGAAGCGCTTCGGCGGCCAGGACGTCAACGCAGGCGAGATCCTCGTGCGCCAGCGCGGAACGCACTTCCACCCGGGCGCGAACGTCGGGCGCGGCGGCGACGACACTCTGTTCGCTCTCGCAGCGGGCGCTGTCGAGTTCGGCAGCAAGGGCGGCCGCAAGGTCGTCAACGTGGTGGCCGCAGCCGAGTAATCGCCGGCATCACACGCAATCTGCATCCAGAACGGGGGCGGGCTGACGCTCGCCCCCGTTCTGCGTAGCGTCGGTCAGTCCGCGCACGTCACAATGGGGTCCGAGAACCCCGAGATCCGAGAAGAGGCACCATGGTCACGTTCGTCGACGAGGTCACCCTGCACCTGCGGGCGGGCAGCGGCGGCAACGGCTGCGTGTCGGTTCGTCGCGAGAAGTTCAAGCCGCTCGCCGGCCCCGACGGGGGAAACGGTGGTGACGGGGGCGACATCGTCCTCGTCGCCGATACGCAGACCACAACGCTGCTCGGCTATCACCACTCGCCGCACCGTCGCTCCGAGAACGGTGGCTTCGGCATGGGGGACATGCGCTCTGGTGCGCATGGTCAAGACCTCGAGCTCCCGGTTCCGGTCGGCACGGTCGTGAAGGACTCGTCGGGCGATGTTCTCGTCGACCTCGATGAGGCCGGCATGCGGTTCATCGCGGCTCCGGGCGGGCAGGGTGGGCTCGGAAACGCGGCCCTCTCTTCGCCGAAGCGCAAGGCCCCGGGCTTCGCGCTGCTCGGCACGCCGGGCTGGGAGGGCGACCTCGTCCTGGAGCTGAAGACGCTCGCGGATGTCGCGCTCGTAGGATTCCCGTCGGCCGGCAAGTCGAGCCTCGTCGCCGCCGTATCGGCCGCCCGTCCGAAGATCGCCGACTACCCGTTCACGACGCTCCACCCGAATCTCGGAGTCGTGCAGGCCGGCGACGTGCGCTTCACGGTCGCCGACGTTCCCGGCCTCATCGAAGGGGCGAGTGAAGGACGCGGGCTCGGACTCGAGTTCCTCCGCCACGTCGAGCGCTGCACGGCCCTCGTGCACGTGCTCGACTGCGCCACGCTCGAGCCGGGTCGCGACCCGGTCAGCGACCTCGAGACCATCCGCCGCGAGCTCGGGAGCTACCCCGTTCCGGAGGGGCAGCTGCCGCTTCTCGAGCGACCGCAGCTCGTCGTGCTGAACAAGATCGATGTGCCCGAGGCCGAGGAACTCGCCGCGTTCGTGCGAGCCGATATCGAGGCGCTCGGCTACCGCGTCTTCGAGATCTCGACTGTCGCCCATCGCGGCCTGCGGGAGCTCACCTTCGCCCTCGCCGAGATCGTCGAGGAGCATCGCACGACGATCTCGACCGACGAGCCGCGCGAGCGCGTGGTCATCCGTCCGAAGGGTTCCCGGCGCGAGTTCACCGTGACGGCCGAGGGCGGCACCTACGGCACGACCTTCCGCATCCGCGGCGAGAAGCCAGAGCGCTGGGTGCAGCAGACTGATTTCCAGAACGACGAGGCCGTCGGCTATCTCGCCGACCGCCTCGAGAAGATCGGCATCGAAGACGCGCTCGTTCGCGCGGGTGCCGTCCCGGGTTCGCCCGTCGTCATCGGTGACGGCGACGGCGTCGTCTTCGACTGGGATCCGGCTCTCAGCTCGGCAGCCGAGCTCACGCAGGCGCCGCGCGGCACGGATCCCCGCCTCGATGGCACGCACCGTCGCACGACGGCGGAGCGCCGCGACGCATACAAGGCCAGGCAGGACGCGCGCACGATCGAGCGCGCACTGGAAGAAGAGCGACGCCTCGCTCGCAGAGACGAGGACGCGCTCGAAGGGATGGATGGTACAGAGTGACGGCACAAGCACGTCAGGATCTGGCAACCGCGAAGAGAATCGTCGTCAAGGTCGGTTCGTCGTCGATCAGTGGAGATGCGTCGTGGCGCATCGACATGCTCGCCGACGCGATCATCGAGGCGCGTTCACGAGGGCAGGAGATCATCCTGGTCTCGTCCGGCGCGATCGCAACGGCGGTTTCGCTGATGGACCTCGGGACGGGCAAGCCGTCCGACCTCGCGACACAGCAGGCCGCCGCGGCGGTCGGGCAGAACGCGCTGCTCTGGCGCTGGCAGTCGAGCCTCGACCGGTTCGGCGTCCTCGCCGGGCAGGTGCTGCTCACGCTGAGCGACATGCAGAACAGCACCCCGCGGAGCAACGCGCGCCGCGCGATCGACCGCATGCTGACGCTCGGCGTCCTGCCGATCGTCAACGAGAACGACGCGGTCGCGACGCACGAGATCCGGTTCGGTGACAACGACCGGCTCTCGGCACTCGTCGCGCACCTCATGAAGGCCGACGCGCTCGTCCTTCTCAGCGATATCACGGCCCTGTACACGGCTCCGCCGGACCGCGAGGGCTCACACCCGATCGACACGATCGAGGTCGATGACGATCTGCGCCAGTTCGAGTTCGGCGGCAAGGTCGTCAACAGCGTCGGCACGGGAGGCGCGGCGACCAAGGCTACGGCCGGTCGCCTGGCGCAGGAGCACGGAGTGGGCGCGCTCGTCACGAGCGCCGACAACATCTCCGATGCCCTCGCGGGCCACGACATCGGGACCTGGTTCGCGCCGGCCGCGACGGGACACCCGAAGACGGAGGCGATCTCCGTGATTCTGCAGGACGACGAGAATGAGGAGGATCGATGACCATCACCGACGCACCCGAAGCCCGTTTCGCCCTCGCCAAGAAGTCCGCGCGAAGCGTCGCCGCGCTCACGAGCACGCAGAAGTCTGACGCTCTGCACGCGATCGCCGACGCCCTGATCGCAAACGAGGAGCGGATCGTCGCCGCCAACGCCGAGGATCTCGAGCGCGGCCGCGAGAAGCAGATCGGCGACTCGCTGCTCGATCGCCTCGCGCTCTCGTCGGAGCGCATCGCGGCGCTCGCTGACGCGACGCGTCAGGTTGCGGCACTCCCGGATCCCATCGGTCAGGTCGTGCGCGGCGAGCGCATGGCGAACGGGATCCGCCTGGAGCAGATCCGCGTTCCGTTCGGCGTCGTGGGCGCGATCTACGAGGCCCGTCCGAACGTGACGGTCGACATCGCGGCGCTCGCGCTGCGATCCGGAAACGCGGTCGTGCTCCGTGGCGGCAGCGCCGCGATGAGCTCGAACATGGCGCTCGTGGCGATCATGCGCGATGCGCTCGAGACGCAGGGCATCGACCCCGAGGCGATTCAGACGGTCGACGAGTTCGGCCGCGAGGGCGCGAACGCTCTCATGACGGGGCGTGGATTCATCGACGTGCTCGTTCCGCGCGGATCGGCGGCCCTCATCGAGACCGTTGTGACGAAGTCGACCGTTCCGGTCATCGAGACGGGCGCGGGCAATGTGCACGTCGTCCTCGATTCCACGGCTCCCGACGACTGGGCGCGCGACATCACCGTCAACTCCAAGACGCATCGCGTGAGCGTGTGCAACTCGGCGGAGAGCGTCCTCGTGCTGCGAGACGCAGCCGAGCGTCTCGTTCCGAGTGTCGTCGGCGCACTTCAGGAGGCCGGCGTCACGGTGCATGGCGACGAGGTGGTCCAGCAGCTTGCGAACGACATCGTTCCCGCGACGGAGGACGACTGGGGAACGGAATACCTCAGCCTCGACATCGCGATGAAGGTCGTCGACACGCTCGACGAGGCCATCGAACACATCGATCGCTACAGCACGCACCACACCGAGACGATCGTGACGACCGACGTGCGCAACGCCGAGAAGTTCCTCGCCGAGGTCGATTCGGCGGCGGTGTACGTCAACACGTCGACCCGCTTCACCGACGGTGGCGAGTACGGATTCGGTGCAGAGGTTGGCATCTCGACGCAGAAGCTCCACGCGCGCGGACCCATGGGGCTGCCCGAGCTCACGAGCACGAAGTGGATCGGACGTGGCGCCGGCCAGATCCGCCCCTGAGCGGTTCTGCGGCCCTCAGGCGATAGTCTGAGAAACGACGATCCCCCATCTTTCGAACGGAGACAGGATGCACATCGCCTCCGCGCTTTCGCACATCGCGGCCGAGACCGAGCACCACGGCAATGTGGCGCTTGAGACGCTTCCCTACGGCGTCGTAGCCATCGCCGTGTTCGGCGTGCTCGCCCTCATCGCGGCGTCGTACCGAAACGTCGCGAACCGCCACGCGGATCCCGCCCCGCACACCGACGAGCAGCCGTCGGCTCAGCAGTGACCGGCTCGTCGCGGCCCGTTCGCATCGGGGTGATGGGCGGGACGTTCGATCCCATCCATCACGGCCACCTTGTGGCTGCGAGCGAGGTCGCGACGAGCTTCAGTCTCGATGAGGTCGTCTTCGTCCCGACGGGAACCCCGTGGCACAAGCCCGAGGTCTCGCCGGCACAGCAACGCTACGAGATGACGGTCATCGCGACGGCGTCGAACCCGAGCTTCACTGTGAGTCGGGTCGACGTCGATCGGGCGGGGCCGACCTACACGGTCGACACCCTGCGCGATCTGCAGAAGGAACGACCGGGTGCGGAGCTGTTCTTCATCACGGGGGCCGACGCCGTGGCGCAGATTCTCAGCTGGCGCGATCATGATGAGCTGTGGGAGCTCGCGCGATTCGTTGCCGTCACCCGGCCGGGTCATGACCTCGACGTCGCCGACCTGCCGAGCGATCGCGTCAGTCTTCTCGAGATCCCGGCGCTGGCGATATCGTCGACGGACTGCCGGACTCGGGTCGAAGGGGGATTGCCCGTGTGGTACCTGGTTCCCGACGGCGTCGTCCAGTACATCGCCAAACATCATCTTTATCGGAGCAGGGTATGAGCACATCGGGCGAGCAGGGAAGGCGACCGCTGACGCGGCGCGAGCTGCGCGAGCTGCGCGCGAAGGGCGGTGAGCCCGCGGTCCGCGAGGCTCTCGACGCGGCGTCTGCCGAGGATCCCCCTGCCGCACCCGGCCCGCACGTGGTGGCGAGCGTCCCGCAGGATGCCGAGTCACCGCACGCGCTCACCCGCAAGGAGCTGCGTCGGCTGCGCACCAACGAGGTGCCGATCGTCTCGGCCGACGACGCCGCATCCTCGTCCGAGGATGCCGCAGTCTCCTCCGACGGCGAGACGACACCCCACGATGCTTCCGGAGACGTCGCGGCGACGGGGGAGCGGCATCCCCAGTCGATCGATGCCATCGACTCTCCGTCCGAAGACGAGGCGCCGTCCGTTCAGGACGAGGAACAGCCTTCCCCGCAGGCCACTGCGTCTGTGCCTGCCGACGTTAAAGACGCGTCGGTCGTGGCGATGGCGGAGGCTGAGAAGCCCGCGGGTACGGACGACGCCGCTCGCGCAGACGACACGGTCGATTCCGCGCCGGCTCTGAACCCGAGCTTCGGCGCGGGAGTCGGCGAGACGCAGCGAGAGCCCGAGGCGGCCTCCTTCGACGACCTCATGGGGCAGTACGCGACGACGTCGCCGAGCTCGATCATCATGACGAGCTCGCACCGGCTGCCCGAGGGGCTCGGTTCGGAGGGCGCAGCGAAGGGCACGACCGATGGTCGAGAGGCTGATGCTGTGCTCGTCGACGGCGAGCTGCCTGCGAGCTCCTCGCCGACACCCATCGCGGCGTCGGCTGCCATCTCGACCCAGAAGGGCGCTCACGATGTGATGCGCCCGCCCGCGCCCGAGAAGGGCCGCGGCCTGCTCTTCGCCCTCGGCATCACGGCGGGGATCCTCGGGATCGTCGCCGTCGGAACCCTCGCCACCCTCTACTTCACGGGAGCCTTCAACCAGTGAATCCCTCATCCGTCGACATGCTCCAGACCGCCGCCGCGGCCGCCGACAAGATGGGTGGTGAAGACCTCGTCGCGCTCGACGTCTCGCAGCCGATGCCGCTCGCCGACATCTTCCTCATCGTGACGGGACGCTCTGAGCGCAACGCCGGCGCGATCTCCGACGAGATCGAGCGCGAACTCCACAAGGCCGGGCACAAGCTGCTGCGCCGCGAGGGAAAGGCCGAGGGTCGGTGGATCCTCTGCGACTTCGGCGATCTCGTCGTGCACGTGTTCCATCGCGAGGAGCGCGAGTTCTACGGCCTCGAGCGTCTCTGGAAGGACTGCCCGACGGTGCCGTTCGAGCTCCCGACACGCCCGTCGAACGAGCCCGATTTCACCTGATCTCGCGAGCTGTTGTAAGCTATATGAGTTGCCCGCGAGGGTGAAAAACAAAAAATGGGCCCATGGCGCAGCTGGTAGCGCACCTGCATGGCATGCAGGGGGTCGCGGGTTCGAGTCCCGCTGGGTCCACATAAGTTGAGCAAGTTGAAGCCTGCCCCGTCTGATGACGGGGCAGGCTTCTGCTTCACGCGCAGGGTGTTGCCGAGATCAGAGTAGGAAGACCTCGTCGGAGTCCCCGCTGACCCCACTCAGGTGCTCGTGTGTCAGCAGCCATCCTTCTGCGGTTCGAGCGAAGACGTTCGTGGCGCGACCGATGCCACTTCGCGCCTCTCCGTCAATGGTCCCCGTCCAGTGATATGCGTACACGGCTACGGCCGTATCGGTTCCGCGAGCTACCCACGTGACATTCGAGGCCCAGTACCGCTCGTCAGGGAGCAGCGCCCAGGTGCGTTCGAAGTACGCCCTGATCGAGGTCATGCCGACGCAGGTCGCATCCCCGAAGAAGTACACCGCGTCGGGGGCGAGGCACTCCGCAACCTCGTCGAAGTCGTGCGTATTCGTCGCTGCCAGGTACGCGTCCAGCGCGTCGTCCACGCGTGTCATCGTCGCGTCCTCGCGCTGTCGGGGGCAGAGTCGTTCAACGTCGCGGTCAGCCTCCAGATCGGCGGTCGCTCGGGGTCGTCGCGCTGGGCGTCGATGACGAACCCGTGGCGTTCGTAGAGGCGCACGTTCCTCGGGTCGGAGGTCTCCAGCGCGATCAGCGAGCCACCCCGCTGCGCGACTTCCCTCACGGCAAACGTGATCAGGGCCGACGCGTACCCGCGACCCTGGCTATCTGGCCTGACTCCGAGGGTCTCTAATCGCCACGCATGCGGCGGTGGTTCGGTGTGCTCGAGACGGGCGGCACGGTCGCCGTGCAACTCGAGGATGCGGTCGATCACACCTTGTCCCGGCGCGGGTGCTTCCGGCGGTAGAACGGCGATCACCCCGTCCCTATCGACGGTCACGGCGACGAGACCGTGCGTGTGTGCGTAGTCGAGATAGAGCCCCTGCAGCTCGCGCAGCCGATCGGCGTAGCCGCTTTCGGGGATGACGTAGCGGGTCCACGGGTAGTGCTCGAACGCGGCTGCGAGCGTGTCTGCCGCAGCGGCGAGATCTTCCGGGCGCGCATGTTTGATCGGAGTCGTCACTGTTCGCTCCCTGGGCCGCTCACGCCGGTACTCCGCTTTCGGCATCCGGTCGCCTGTGCACGATGCCGTCCTTCATGACGAAGTCGACCCGTCCCGTGGCCTCGATATCGGTGAGGGGGTTGCCGGGCATCGCGATGAGGTCGGCGATCCTGCCTTCGGCGATCACGCCGAGATTGTCGAGTCCGAGCATCTCGGCGGCCACGCTCGTCGCCGCCTTGAGCGCGCGCAGCTCGCTGATGCCGTGGGAGACCATTGCGGGGAACTCGCGCCAATTGTCGGCGTGGGGGAACATGCCGGCGTCGGTGCCGAATGCGATCTTCACCTCGCTGGCCGCGAGGTGTTCGGCGCCCGAGAGGATAGCCGACTGGTGCTTCTGGAACTTCTCCTGCTCGAATCGCGGCTTGCGCTTCCAGTGTTCTGCGTCGAACGCCATCTGCGCGTCGTTGACGACCGTGTACTGGGTCGGGACGAGAAACACCCCGGCGTCTTCGATCATCTTCAGCGAGTCCGCTGACGCGAGATTCCCGTGCTCGATGCTGCGCACCCCGGCCTTCACGGCCCTGCGCACGCCCTCGTCTCCGTAGCAGTGCGGGGTCACGGGCCGGCCCAGGTCGCGGGCGGTCTCGACGAGGACGCTCATCTCCTCCTGGGTGTAGGTGATCTGCTCCGGATCGTCGGAGGGGCTGGAGAATCCGCCGGTCGCTCCGAACTTGATCCAGTCGGCCCCCGCGCGGATCTCCTGCCGGACCCGCGTGCGGATCTCGTCCGGACCGTCGGCGGCGGCGAGTTCCATGGCGCGGTTCAGGGGTTGATAGTGGTCGGCCAGCAGGCCCGAGAAGTCGCCGTGGCCGCCGCGGGCGGAAAGCAGATGCGGGGCGACGAGCATGCGCGGACCGGCGACGAGTCCGGCATCGATGGCGTTTCGCAGATCGATCGTGGCGTAGTGAGGATCACCGGCTGCGAGGTCGCGGATCGTCGTGAAGCCGTTGCGGAGCAGCGTCTCGAGGACGGGCAGGCTGCGGAGCGCGGTCGCCGCGCCCGACGAACTCATGGCGCTGGTGATGTCTGGCGACACCGCCACGTGGGTGTGGCAGTCCATGAACCCGGGAGTCAGCGTGTGCCCGGCGAGATCGACGACGTCCGTGCCCGGCGGGGCTTCGATTCCGGGGCCGACGGCCACGATCCGTCCGTCGGTGACGAGCACCTCCTGGCCCGCCTCCGCGGCGTCGGCCAGGCCATCCCAGACCAGGGCTCCTCGGAGCAGAGTCGACGAAGTCATGGCGTTCCCCTTCACTCTCGTTTCGTGCGTTTCACCCGCGCACGTAGCGCAGCAGAAGCTCGTCGCGCGCTCGCAGGACGGACGCGAGGCGCATCGACGTCGGCGCGGATTGGGTATCGCCGGCGATCCGGGCCGCATCGCCTCCCTCGAGTGTCGGTGCGAGCGTCAGGCACAGCTCGTCGACGATTCCCGCGGTCAGGCACGCGCCGAAGAACGACGGTCCGCCCTCGCTGTGGATCCGCGTGCACCCGCGCGCCGCGAGATCGTCGCGAAGCGCGCGGAGGTCGACGCTCTCGTCGCCGGTCACGACCACGTCGGCGACCGGTTCGAGTGCCGCGCGTCGCTCGGATGGCGCGCTCGCCACCGTGTAGACGACCGGCCGTACGGGCGCGTCGGCGAAGACGGGGGAAGTCGGATCCACGTGGAGCGAGCGGGTCACGAGCGCGAAGACCGGGTGCGGGGCGAGGCCCTGACTCTCGCGCCAACGCGCGGATGCGTCATCGAGTCGCATCGCTCCGTAACCCTCCGCGCGTGCGGTCCCCGCGGCGACGAGGACCGCGTGAGCGGGGCGGCGGAGCAGGTCGAAGACGCGATGGTCGGCCTCGTCGCCCAGACCCGCCGAGAGCTCCTCGCGCGTGGCCGCACCGTCGAGGCTGGAGACGAAGTTCATCCTCAGCCACGCCTGGTCCGCCGGGAACGCGTATGCCGCGAGGAGAGCCTCGTCGTCCAGATCAGCGTCGGGGTTCGGCCAGAGACGGTCGATGCGCGGGCTCATACGTTCCTCGTGGGGTGCGTGTTGTGCTCCATCCGGGCCGGTTCGCGCCAGCCGAGGATCGCCTCGGTCATCCGCGCCGCATCGACGGCCGCCGCGACGTCGTGCATTCGCACGATCCGCGCGCCGCGCTCGATGCTGCTGACCATTGCCGCGAGCGAGCCTGCGAGCCGCATCTCTTTGGCACGGTCGAGGGTCTCGCCGATGAAGTCCTTGTTCGACACGGCGACGAGCAGCGGCGGCCCGATCTCCGCGATCTCGGCGAGTCGCCGGGTGAGCTCCAGCGAGTGCGCGGTGTTCTTATCAAGGTCGTGTCCCGGATCCACGATGATGCGGTTCTCCGGCACGCCTGCGTCGATCGCCCGCTCGGTCCGGGCGAGAAGGAAGTCCCGCACCTCGCGCACGACGTCATCGAAGCGGGCCGCGGGCTTCTCGACGCGGGGCGGCCCGACGCTGTGCGTGATCACGACGTGCGCATCGCTGTCGGCGATCACACGGGCCATCTCCGGGTCGCCGAGCCCGCTCGTGTCGTTGACGACCGACGCACCAGCCGCAATGGCCGCCGCGGCCACCGAGGCTCGATTCGTATCGACCGAGATGACGACGTCGCTTGTCTCCGCGATCCGCTCGACGACCGGGACGACCCGCTCGATCTCCTCGGGGACCGAGACGGACGGACCGCGCCCGAAAGGGACGCCCCCCACGTCGACCCAATCGGCGCCGAGTTCGGCGGCGCGACCGGCCGCAGCGACGGCCCGGTCGAGGGCGAACGTCGCACCCTCGTCGAAGAACGAATCGGGTGTGCGGTTCACGACCGCCATGACCGCGATCTGGCGCGCGAAGTCGAACTCGCGCCGGCCGATACGCCGAATCACGCGATCGATGCCAGGTCGATGGCCGAATCAGCGAGCTGGGTGCGGTCGACGGCGACCCGATCCCGGATCAGGCGCTGCACCTGATACTGCACGTCCCAGATGTTGACGTTCATGCCGGCGACGACGCGATCGCCCTGCACCCAGAAGGCGATGAACTCACCGGATCGGCGGTCACCGCGGACGACGACCTCGGCGTCGTCAGCGAGTGGCGCGTAGCCGGAGTACTCCATGCCGAGGTCGTACTGATCGGTGAAGAAATACGGCACATCGTCGAGCGCGGCGTCGCGCCCGAGCATCGAGGCGGCCGCGACCTTGCCGCTCGCGATCGCGTTCGCCCAGTGCTCGCTCCGCAGGCGAGCTCCGAGCACCGGGTGGAAGGCGTTCGCCGCGTCGCCCGCCGCGAAGATCCCCTCGACCGAGGTGCGCATGCTCTCGTCGACGAGGATCCCGCCGTCGATCGCGGCACCGGCCGTCTCGGCCAGTTCGGTGTCGGGAACGGCGCCGATGCCGACGATCACCACATCGGCGGGAACGAGCTCACGATCGGTGCGCACGCCCGTCGCGGAGTCGCCTGATCCGGTCTCGATGGCGAGCACCTGGCGCTCGAGCAGGAAGGTGACGCCGTGGTCCTCGTGGAGTTCGCGGAACACCCCGCCCATCTCGTCGCCGAGCGCGGCAGCCAGCGGCGCCCGGCTCCGGGTCACGACCGTCACTTCGTTGCCGTATCCGCGCGCGGCAGCCGCGAGCTCGAGCCCGATCCACCCGGATCCGACGCAGACGACGCGACGCCCGCCCTCGGCGAGCGAGGCGCGCAGCGCATCGGCGTCGTCGAGAGTGCGGAACGTGTGCACTCCGGGGGCGTCCCCGCCGGGGACGGGGAGCGGGCGCGGAGTCGCGCCCGTCGCGATCAGGATCTGATCGAATGCGAGCGATGTGCCGTCGTCGAGCTCGACCCGGCCCTCCGCGATGCCGCGCGCGGCGACGCCGAGGTGCGGCGTGACGTCGTACTCGGCCTCCCACCCCTCCGCGTGCACGAAGACGCTCTCGCGATCGTCGGCGCCCGTGAGGTAGCCCTTCGACAGCGGCGGTCGTTCATAGGGGCGACGCGGCTCGGCGGCGACCAGATCGATGGCGCCGTCGAAGCCGAGAGAGCGGAGCTCGGAGACCGCGGTCGCCGCGGCGAGGCCTCCTCCGATGACCACGAAACGTGTCGGCATGGTTCCTCCTCCCTCGTGTCAGCCTATGCCCGTCTGTGTGATCGTGGCGAGACCGAGTTCGGGCGCGATGCCGATGTCGCCTCCGTCCGCGAGAATCGAAGGATGCGTGAGACGACCGACCCGCCGCCGATCCGTTCCGGATCAGTGTGGCGCGTTCCCGGGATGTCGGCGCTGCTCGCGATGTCGGCGCTCGGGTTCTCCGGCTACGCACTGCTGCTGCCGACCGCCCCGCTCTGGGCACGGCACGGTGGCGCCGACGAAGCGGGGGCGGGGCTCGTCAACGCCGTGCTCATGCTCGCGACGGTTCTCGTGCAGACGGTGGTCCCGTGGGCGCTGCGGACACTCGGATGGCGAGTCACGATGATCGCCGGGATGCTTCTGCTCGGCGCCCCGTCAGCGATGCTCGCGCTCTCCGACGCGCTCTGGGCGGTGCTGGCCGTCTCCGCCGTGCGCGGCGCCGGCTTCGCCGTGCTGACGGTGTGCGGCGCGAGCGCGGTCGCGCACCTCGTCGCTGCTCCCCGACGCGGTCGTGCGATCGGTGCCTACGGGCTGTCGATCGCACTGCCGCAGTTCCTGCTCACGCCGACATCGGCATGGCTCGCGGAGTCCGTGGACTTCCGAGTCGTGTTCGCGCTCGGCTGCCTGCCGGTCATTGCCGCGCCCTTCGCCGCATTGCTCGGGGCCCGCATCGATCGGCGAGGCGAAGAGGACGAGGAAGAGAGCTCCGACGGGCCGGTGGGGCCGGGACGACTGATTCTCGCGCTCGCGGTTCCTTCTCTGGTGCTGCTCGCCATCACGACGCCGGGCGGCGCGATCATCTCGTTCGCCCCGCAATTCGGATACGGCGCGCTCACGGTGGTGATCGGTCTCTTCGCCTTCACAGGCGCAACCGCCTTCACGAGGTGGCTGGCGGGTGGCTTCGCCGACCAATTCGGCCCGCACCGATTCATCGCCCCGCTGCTCGTCGTCGGCGCGGCAGGTCTCGCCGTCGCGGCATGGGCCGTGCTGGCTCCGGACGACCGCCCCATCGCCCTCGTCGTCGGCGTGACGCTCGTGGGTGCCGCGTACGGCGCCCTGCAGAATCTGACCCTTGTCGTGTCGTTTGCCGCCGTACCGAACCGGCTGCGCAATGTCGCGAGCACGACGTGGAACATCGGCTTCGACGCCGGCACCGGTCTCGGATCCCTCGTCGTCGGCTTCATCGCGGCGGGCACGAGCTTCGCCGTGGGGTTGGCGACGACGGCAGCGTTCTGTCTCGTCGTCGCGGTGCTCTACGCGGTCGCTACGGCTCGTCGACGGCGCCGCGCGAGGGCGGAACCGCCCGCGTTCTGACGCCCGCGGTCTTGCCGCCGATGCGGCGTGCGCTCGGAGGCGGCGGGTCAGAGGCCGCCGTCGAAGCCGTTCTGCCGCCAGGCCTCGTACGTCGCAATCGCGGCGGCGTTCGAGAGATTGAGCGAGCGCGCGCCGGGGACCATGGGGATCCGCACGCGGTCCGTCACGCGATCGTGCCGCAGCACCTCGTCGGGGAGTCCGTCGGGCTCGCATCCGAACAGCAGCGCATCGCCCGAACGGTAGGAGACATCCGTGAAGGACCTGTCCGTGTGGCCAGTGAAGGCGCAGACTCGCCCCGAACCGTGTTCGTTCAGGAAGGCGAGGGCCGCGTCGAGATCGCTGTGCACGCGGACGCGCGCGAGGTCGTGATAATCCAGGCCCGCGCGACGCAGCTTCGCATCCGAGAGGTCGAAGCCGAGGGGCTCCACGAGATGGAGGGTGGAGCCTGTGACAGCCGCGAGGCGAATGGCGTTGCCCGTGTTCGGGGGGATCCGCGGCTCATGGAAGACGATGTGGAACACGACGCCTCACCGTACCCGGCTCTCCTGAAGAGGAGGGCGGCATCCATGCGACGTCACATTCCCCCTGCAGGCGGAACGAGGGGCGTAGCCTCGAACGAAGGAGGCGCATCATGGCCACCGTCCGCAGAACCATCCCGACCGATGTCCGTCGCACGGGCGGACGCGGCACCAGCGACTTCTCCGAGCTGGCGAAGAGGATCCGCGATCGGGGATTCCTCCGGCACCGCTACGGCTACTACTGGACGAAGCTCGTCGGCCTGCCGCTCGCGCTCGCCATCGCAATCGCCGGATTCGTCTGGATCGGCGACACCTGGTGGCAGCTATTCACCGCAGCGCTCCTCGCGATCATCTTCACGCAGATCGCCTTCCTCGGCCACGATGCGGCTCACCGCCAGATCTTCGTCTCGGGCCGGTGGAACGACTGGATCAGCCTTATCCTCGGCGATCTGTTCGTGGGGATGAGCTACGGCTGGTGGCGCCATAAGCACACGAGACACCACGCGAACCCCAACCGGGTCGGCGCGGATCCCGACATCGAGCTGCCCGTCATCGCCGTCTCGGGCGAGGAGTCCGAGCGTCGTCGGGGTCGGGTGCTGGGCTGGTTGCGCGCCCACCAGGGGCTGTTCTTCTTCCCGATCCTGCTTCTCGAGGGCGTCTCCCTGCACGCCTCGGGTGTGCGCCGCGTCGCGACGCGCGAGCATCTGGATCGGCGCTGGGTCGAGATCGGGATGCTCAGCGTCCGACTCATCGGATTCACCGCACTTGTGTTCTTCGTGCTCTCGCCGGGCATCGCCGCCACCTTCCTCGCGGTGCAGCTGGGCGTGTTCGGGTTCTATATGGGCGTCGCGTTCGCGCCGAACCACAAGGGCATGCCGATCGTGCCGCGTCATCTGAAGCTCGACTTCCTGCGTCGGCAGGTGATGATGAGCAGGAACATCCGCGGCGGCCGCGTGATCGATATCGCGATGGGCGGGCTCAACTATCAGATCGAGCACCACCTCTTCCCGTCGATGCCGCGCCCGCACCTGCGCCGCGCGGCCCCCGTCATCGCCGACTACTGCCGCGAGCGCGACGTCCCGTACACACAGACGAGCCTGTTCAGCTCGTACGCGATCGTCGTCCGCTACATCAACCGCGTCGGCCTCGGCGAACGCGACGTGTTCACGTGCCCTCTGGTGGAGCAGCGCAGCCACCTGGGGGCGTAGGCACGCTCAGCTCTCTTCCTCCGATGCCGCGGGAACCTCGCACACACCCGACTCGGCGTCGCAGACGACCCCGGGAGTGGTGACGAACGCGAGGGGCTGGGGGAGCGGATCACGCATTGCGCTGCTCCCAGGCCTGTGAGATGGCCTGTCCGTATGTCTCGGTCGGGACAGCGCCGGGAATCCCGAGGCGCCGATCGAGCACCGTGAACGGTACTCCCCGGGCACCGAGCGCCTGCGCCTCGGCCTGGTCGGAGCGCACCTCGTCGGCGTAGCGGTCGGAAGCGAGCACGTCGCGCACCTCGTCCTCGGGCACACCGGCCTCGGTCGCGATCCGCACGGCGGTCTCGTGCGAGAACGCGTCCGGGGTGCCGCCGAAGAGCTCACGCTGCATGGCCTTCATCACGCGCCATCCGGCTCCGTGGGACTCGGCGAGCTTGACGACCCGCAGGTGGTCGAGGGTGTTCCGCACCGCGTGATCGACCTCGTACGCGAGCCCCTCCTCGCGGGCGAGCGCCTGCACCTGCTCTTCCATGCCGCGCGCCTCGTCGAGGGACTTTCCGTACTTCTCCGCGAGATAGGCGACCGTCGACCGAGGCTCCTCCGGCGCGTCAGGGTCGAGCTGGAAGGCGCGGATCCGTACGTCGATCCGGTCGCCGTGCTCAGAGGCCTCCATCGCCTTCTCCAGGCGCTCGTCGCCGATGTAGCACCAGGGGCAGAGCACATCGCTCCAGACCTCGATCGTGAGGGTGTCGGCAGCGGATTCGGTCGTCATGTGGGGTCTCCATCTCTTGGGGCGTCCCCGGTTCAAACGCGGGGCGCCGCGCACTATTCCCCGCTCGCGCCCGATGCGGGCCGCGGTTCGTCGGTCAGCTCGCCGTGGATGCGGTGCAGATCCTCGAGGAGCGATCCGATGAGGATCCAGTGATCGCCCGATGGGGTCGCGACGCTGTAGGGGCGCGTGAGGGCGGGCATCGTCGTCGTGACCGGAGCGTCGCCGAGGGCGCCCGCTCGGCGGATGGCCAGCTTCACGTCGTGGGCCGCGCGGCGCAGCTGCTCGGCGATCCCGATCACGGCGGGCTCGCCGGAGAGCGCGTCGTCGTAGCGATCGTAGAAGGCGCGGGTCATGCCGATGATCTGCGTGACGACCGGGCCCACGCGGTCGACGAGGTCGCGGACCTCCCGGAGCTCTCGCCGGTGCCGGCGCCCGCGCGGGTTCAGCGACAGCGAGTTGCTCGCATCGTCGATCGCCTTCTCCGCCGCCTCGCGCATGGGACGCAGCAGGCGGGCGGTGACGAGAAGCTCGGCACGTTCGGAGGGCGACTGCGGCGACTCGAGCGCCTGTGCGAGCCGCTCCATGGCCGCGGCCAGTTCGTCGCCGAGGGCATCGAGCGCGCGATGCGCGGGCGCGACGGCGACGGGCGGGACCAGGGCGAGATTCACGACGAAGCCGATGATCGCGCCGATGATCGTCTCGCCCACGCGGGTGACGGCGTATCCGGGTGTCGCCGCGCCGAGAGCGAGCACGAGCAGCGCGCTGATGCCGACCTGATTCGTGGTTCCGGGCGTCATCTTGAGTGCCCACGCGATCAGCAGCGAGAGCGCGATCGCCGCGACCACGACCCACGAGGAGGGACCGAGCACGAGGCCGAGAATCGAGGCGATCACGACGCCGACGAGGACGCCCGTCGAACGTTCGACGGCCTTCTCCAGAGACTGATTGAGACTCGGCTGCACGACGAGGAGCGCCGCGATCGCCGCGAAGACGGGAGCGGGGCCATCGGGGATGAGGAGCAGCGAGATCAGCCATGCGCCGCCCGCCGCGACCGCAGACTTGATGATCTGCAGCAGGGGCGACCTGCGCTGCGCGCGGATCGCCGCGATCACGTTCATGGATCCACCGTATTGCGCGCGGTGGGGCGATGGGGCAGGAACAGCCTTCGACAGACCCTCACGTTCGCCCCGGGCGCTTACCATGGGAGACATGGTGACGAGGCCTCCTGAGCACGACATCGACGAGTCGAAGCTGACCGTCGGAGAACCGAAGACGCAGGCTGTCGGTGTGCCGGCCGTCCTGAACTCCCTGAAGATCGCCGTCGATCAGATGGGCCTCGCACGCAGCGCCCAGACGCTGCTGCAGGTGAATCAGAAGGACGGATTCGACTGTCCGGGATGCGCCTGGCCGGAGGAAGACCGCCGGCACGTCGCCGAGTTCTGCGAGAACGGCGCGAAGGCCGTTGCGGAGGAGGCGACGGTGCGCCGCGTCGGACCGGAGTTCTTCGCCGAGCACTCGATCGACGAACTGCGCTCCCACGACGACTGGTGGCTCGGGCAGCAGGGTCGCCTCACGCATCCGATGATCCTCGACGAGGGGGCCAGCCACTATCGCCCCGTGTCGTGGGACGATGCGCTCGACATCATCGCCGACGAGCTGCGCGCACTCGACGACCCCGACGAGGCCGTCTTCTACACGTCCGGGCGCACGTCGAACGAGGCCGCCTTCGTCTATCAGCTGCTCGTGCGCGGCTACGGGACGAACAACCTCCCCGACTGCTCGAACATGTGCCACGAGTCGAGCGGATCCGCGCTCGGCGCAACCTTGGGAATCGGCAAGGGCACGGTGTCGATCACCGACATCCACGATGCCGAGCTGCTGATCGTCGCGGGCCAGAATCCGGGCACGAATCACCCGCGCATGCTCTCGGCGCTCGAGAAGGCGAAGCAGCGCGGCGCAAAGATCATCGCGGTCAACCCGCTGCCCGAGGCGGGTCTGCTGCACTTCAACAACCCGCAGACGCCGCGCGGCGTGATCCTCGGCGGGACGGCGCTCGCCGATGACTTCGTGCAGATCCGCCTCGGAGGCGACCAGGCGCTCTTCCAGGCGATCGGAAAGCACCTCATCGAAGCGCACCGTGACCACGGCGGCGTGCTCGACACCGACTTCATCAACGCCCACACTTCCGGCTTCGACGCGTATGCGAGCGAGGTCGAGGGCGTGACGTGGCCCGACCTCGAGTCGGCCACAGGGCTCACCGAGGAGCGCATGCGGGCGATCGCCGAGCAGGTGCGCTCGTCGGGCAAGACGATCGTGTGCTGGGCGATGGGGCTCACGCAGCACAAGCATTCCGTGGCGACGCTGCGGGACGTCGTGAACGTGCTCCTGCTGCAGGGCAGCATCGGGCGTCCCGGCGCTGGCGTCTGCCCGGTGCGCGGCCACTCGAACGTGCAGGGCGACCGCACGATGGGCATCTACGAGAAGCCCCCGGAGGACTTCCTCGCCGCGCTCGACGAGGAGTTCGCCTTCCGCGCGCCGCGCGAGCACGGTTTCGATACGGTGCAGGCGATCCGCGCGATGGATGCGGGCCACGTCCGCGTGTTCCTCGCGGTCGGAGGCAACTTCGTCTCGGCGACGCCCGACACCGCCGTCGTCGAACGGGGGATGGCGAAGACCGACCTGACGGTGCACGTCTCGACGAAGCTCAACCGCTCGCACGTCGTCACGGGGCGGCGCGCGATCATCCTCCCGACGCTCGGGCGCACCGACAGGGATCGACGCGGTGGCGGTGAGCAGCGCGTCACGGTCGAGGACTCCATGGGTGCCGTGCACGGGTCCCGCGGGCGCCTCGCGCCGCCGTCGGAGGACATGCTCAGCGAGGTCGCGATCCTCACGCGGCTGTGCGAGCGAGTGTTCGCGGGACGCGACGACGCGCCGCGGGCCGACTGGACGGAGCTCGAGAACGACTATCGCGCGATCCGCGACCACATCTCGCGCGTCGTTCCCGGCTTCGAGCGCTACGAGGAGCGGATCCAGAAGGGACGCACCTTCTATCTGCCGAACGCACCCCGCGACGCCCGTCGATTCACGACGGCGACCGGCCGAGCCATGTTCACGGCAAATGAGCTCGAGTTCCCGCGGATTCCCGAGGGGCGCCTCCTGCTGCAGACGCTGCGCTCGCACGATCAGTACAACACCACGATCTACGGCAAGGACGACCGGTACCGCGGCATTCATGACGGCCGACGCGTGGTGCTCGTCCACCCTGACGATATTCGGGCCCAGGAGTGCGTCGACGGCGAGATCATCGACATCGTGTCGGAGTGGGCGGGGCCGGACGGTATCGAGGAGCGCCGCGCCGAGGGCTTCCGCCTGGTCGCGTACGACACCCCGCGCCGCAACGCCGCCGCGTACTACCCCGAGACGAACGTGCTCGTCCCTCTCGAGTCGTTCGCCGACGTGAGCGGGACGCCGACGTCGAAGTCCATCGTCGTGCGGTTCGAGAAGCGGGTCTGAGATGGGGCGCATCACCGCGCGCCGACCCGTCACGCGCATCGTGCTCGGTGCGGAGCCCCGGCGCCGCCCGGACGCACTCGCGGTCGAGGAGCCGCTCGAGATCCGCGTCGGCGGCGATCCGCTGTCGGTCACGATGCGCACTCCGGGCCACGATGTCGAGCTCGCGACCGGGTTCCTCCTCTCGGAGGGCGTCGTCCGGGACGGATCCGGCGTGGCCGCGGCGATCCACTGCGGCGGGCCCGGCACGGGTGGCGAGGAGAACACCTATAACGTTCTCGATCTGACCCTCGCCCCGGGCGTGGCTCCGCCGACGCCCGAGATGGCGCGGAACGTCTACATGACGAGTTCGTGCGGTGTCTGCGGGAAGGCGTCGATCGACGCCGTGCGCACCGAGTCGGCGCACACTGTCGACGCCGATCCGCTTGTGATCGATGCCGAGATGCTCGCGACGTTCCCCGACGCGCTCCGCGCGCAGCAGGCCGCGTTCGACAAGACCGGCGGACTGCACGCGGCGGCCCTCTTCGACGGGACGACGGGCGAGCTGCTCGTTGTGCGGGAGGATGTCGGGCGCCACAACGCGGTCGACAAGGTCGTCGGCTGGGCCGCGATGAACGGCCGGATCCCGCTGTCGGGACACGTGCTCATGGTGTCGGGACGCGTCGCCTTCGAGCTTGCCCAGAAGGCCGTCATGGCGGGGATCCCGATGATCGCCGCTGTGTCGGCGCCGTCGTCGCTCGCTGTCGAACTCGCCGCCGAGACGGGGTTGACGGTCGTGGGCTTCCTCCGCGGAACCCACATGAACGTCTACGCGGGGGAGCACCGTGTGCGCGTACCTGCGCGCGCCGTGACATGAGACGCGATCCCCCGTGCGCTCGCGGCCTCAGCGCCGCACGAGATCGGCGAGCGCGTCCGCCAGACGGGGGAACCGGAACTCGAAGCCGCGGTCCTCGAGCACGGTCGAGGTCGTGTGACGCCCCGTGAGTGCCAGAAGGGGATCCGTTCGCAGGGCCACGGCCGCGAGACGCAGGATGATCTCCGGCGTCGGGAGGGCGAGGGGCTGGCCGACGGCCTCGCGCAGGCATCGCATGAGCTCGTCGTTTCGCACGGGGTGGGGTGACGCGGCGATGACGGGCGCGTCCGGCAGATCCATGCGCGGAGACAGACCGAGACCGGCGCGCGCGATTCGCAGCCAGTCGTCGATGTGGATCCAACTGAACCACTGCGTACCGGCGCCGATGGGCCCGCCGAACCCCAGCCGCGCAGGCAGGAGCAGCCGATCGAGCGCCGGGGTGTGCGCGTCGAGAACGATCGAGGTGCGGATCGTCACGCGGTGCGCCGCGTGCGCGTCCCGGGCGGCGGCCTCCCAGGGGCGCACGATGCCGGTCATCTGGGGGAGCCCGTCGACGGGATCCGGTGTGTCCTCCGTGATCTGCTGCTCGCCGGCGTCGCCGTAGATCGCCGTCGTCGACGCCTGCAACCAGCGATCGACCGGGCGAGAAACGCGCCGGGAAGCCTCGACGAGCGCCTCGGTCGCCTCCACACGAGACGTGCGGAGGGCGCGGATGTTCTCCTCCGTTGGACGGCAGTCGACCGGCTTCCCCGCCAGATTGACGACCGCGATCTCGCCGTCTGACTCGAGCGCATGGGCCCACGAGGGGACATCGCGCGGGTCCCATCCGATCTCGACGGCGCCGGGCGGCGGACCGCCTGAGCGCCCGGGTGTCCGGGTGAGGACGACGACCTCATGATCGCGACGCACGAGATCGGTCGCCAGAGCGCGACCGAGGGAACCGGATCCGCCGGCGATGACGATCTTCATACGCGCGAGTCTGCCACTCGGGCGCGCATGCGAACAATGCGGATCGCCTGGCGTCTTTCCGTTCGTTCGAGCACCCCATGATTCACGATCGATTCACCCCCGCGTCACCGAGAAGGGCGGCGCGGTTCACCCTCCTTGCGGACACTGTGCCGACGGGCTCGTCAGAGCCTTCACCGCACATCCTCCGGAGGACGCATGCCAAAGGCCGTTGCCCCGGTTGCCTGGGTCGAGTCGCCTCTGCAGATGATCGGCGCCGCGGAGTGGGCGCACGCCCACGGCCGGCGCGTCGACCTCGCGGGTCGCCTTGCGGTGCAGGTGGAGACAACCGCCGCGGAACTCACCTCTCGCGGAGCGATGTTCGGCGAGCAGGCGGGCTTCTATGGGATCCCGTGGCGCATGCTCCGCAGCCACGAGCACTGGCTCGTCGGCGACGGATTCTCGGGACAGTTCCGCCTCGCGGTCGCGCTGCTGCGCCCGCGACGTCTGACGTTCCTCGACGATGGCCTGGGCGCGGTCGCGTTCGCCGACGCGCTGACCGGCGCCCGCTCATACTCGCGGCCCGGCGTGGCGGAACGGGGGGTCACACGCCGGGTCGCGCCTCTCGCCCTTGACGCGGTGCGGCTGCGTGCCGCGGCGGGTGCCGTGGACATGTTCACTGCGTTTCCGCTGGGCGAGGAGCGCGAACGCCGACTCGCCGATCTGGGCGTCGGCATCGAGAAGCATGCATTCCCCTGGCTGCGCGGCACCCGTCCGAGTGCGCGCATCGGCGAAGCGCTGCCGTGCGATCGCGTGATCCTCGGCAGTGCGCGCGTCGTCGACGGGCATATGTCCGCGGAGGAATATCTCGCCTGGGTGGGCCAGGAGGGGCGCCGCGGGCCAGCCTGCTACCTGCCGCATCGACGAGAGAGCGAGGAGATGCTCCTCGAAGTCTCCCGCGTGGCCGGTGTTCGCATCGTGCGTACCGGCCTCCCGATCGAGCTCGTGCTCGCGGGTCGTGCGCGTCCGCTGGAGATCGCGACGCAGCCGTCCAGCGCGGCCGTGACGCTGCGCCGCGTGCTCGCGGGAACGCAGAGCCTCGTACGCGAGGCGGGGGAGACACGGGAGATCGCCCGGTGACAGGCGAGGTCGTCGCGATCGACGTGGACGCCGTCGTCACCGATTTCGATGGCGTCCAGACGGATGACACGGCGTCGCTGAGCGAGGACGGCGCGGAGAGCGTGCGCGTGAGCCGCGCCGACGGCATGGGCGTGCGCCTGCTGCGCGAGGCGGGGATCCCTGTGCTCATCCTCTCGACCGAGACGAATCCCGTCGTGTCCGCACGCGCGTCGAAGCTGCGTGTCGACGTGATCCAGGCATCGGGCGATAAGCGTGCGGCGCTCGAGGAATGGGCTGCCCGCGCCGGGATCCCGCTGTCGCGGATCGCCTACGTCGGAAACGACGTCAACGACCTGGGCGCCCTGGATGCGGTCGGCTGGCCGATCGTCGTCCCCGGGGCCCATCCGCTCGCCACGGCGAGCGCCCGCATCGTGCTCGCCCGTCCGGGCGGGCACGGAGCTGTCCGCGAGGTGGCCGAGCGCGTGCTCGCCGCGCGGGCGGCGCAATCACCACGAGAAGGGATGAGCGCATGAGCGTCACCATCGGATCGCGTCAGGTCGGGGGAGGCGCACCGGCCTTCGTCATCGCGGAGATCGGCCTCAACCACAATGGGTCGGTCGAGCTCGCGAAGCAGCTCATCGACGTGGCGGCCGATGCCGGCGCCGACGCCGTGAAGTTCCAGAAGCGCACGCCCGAGATCTGCACTCCCGAGCACATGCGCGATACGCCTCGTGACACGCCGTGGGGAACGATGACGTACCTCGAATATCGCCACCGCGTCGAGTTCGGCCGCGACGAGTACATCGAGATCGGTGACCACGCCGTGATGCGCGGGCTCGAGTGGTTCGCGTCGCCCTGGGACGTGCCGAGCGTCGAGTTCCTCGAGGATCTGGGCGCCGTGTGCCACAAGGTCGCGTCGGCGAGTGTCACCGACATCGAGCTGCTCGAGGCCCTGCGGGACACGGGGAAGCCGATCATCCTGTCGACGGGCATGTCGACCATGGCGGAGATCGACCGAGCGGTCCAGGTGCTCGGAACGGACGGCCTCGTCGTGATGCATGCGACGTCGACCTATCCGATGGAGCCGGAGGAGGCGAATCTGCGCATGATCCCGGTTCTGCGGGATCGCTTCCCCGGAGTGCCGATCGGGTACTCGGGCCACGAGCGCGGCCTGCAGATCTCTCTCGCCGCGGTCGCCGTCGGCGCCGTCGCAGTCGAGCGCCACATCACCCTCGACCGCACGATGTGGGGATCCGATCATGCGGCTTCCCTCGAGCCCGGCGGGCTCGCGACGCTCGTTCGCGACATCCGGATCATCGAGTCGGCTCGTGGCGACGGTGTCAAGCGCGTCTTCCCGGGGGAGGAAGCGCCGAAGGCGAAGCTGCGGCGCGTCGGCGCGTGACGCGGCCCCTCGGGCGGCCGCTGCGGATCGTGGCGGTCACCGAGACCGACTCGTACGTGAAGTGGGCGGCCGCACTGCTCGGGGGAGCGCGCGCGGAGGGGCGGCTCATCGTCCTGGACACGCAGCTTGTCGTCAGTGACGCGCAGCTGGAGGCCGCTCTCGCGGGGACCGGGCTGGCGACCAATCGGGTCGCGCGGTGCACTTTCGACGAACTCGCAGGGGAGCTCCGCGGAGCCGACGTCGTTCTGGCGGCGGCCCGAGGGCCCGTCGGGCGCGTGGTCGCCCGGGTCGCGGCGGGGCTCGATCCCCGGCCCGTCATCGCGACGGGGCTGCCGGGTATCTCGATCCCCGCGACGTGGCTCGCCCTGCATTTCCGTCGCGAGTGCGATGTGTTCCTTCTCCATTCGCATCGCGAGATCCGGGACTTTCGCGAGCTGGCGGCGCTGCGGGGGATCACACAGCGATTCGCCCTCGCGACCCTCCCCTTCGCACGCGCGGTGAAACTCTCGGGGGAGAGCACCGCATCGTCGAGCATGTTCTCCGAGACATCGATCGCCTCAAGCGCGGCCTCCGCCGTCATCCTCAGCTCCAGCCGCGCGGACGGTGCACGCCCCGATGGGTCGGGCACGGATCTCGTGTTCGCGGCCCAGGCCATCGTGCCGCGCGAACGCGACGACCGTGTGCGGATGGCGCGGATCCTCGTGCGCGCGGCGCGGGCCGACCCCTCGCGCCGGGTGGTGCTGAAGCTGCGGGGCAGACCGGGAGAGCAGCAGACGCATCGCGAAGATGACGCGTATCCGGATCTGCTTGCCGAGATGCCGGACGTGCCGCCGAATCTCGTGACGTCGTACGAGCCGATGTCACGCGCCCTCGAACGGGCTGAGGGTCTCGTCACGGTGAGCTCGACGGCGGCGATCGAGGCGGCCGCGCAGGGCGTGCCGGTCATCGCGCTCGATGCCTTCGGCGTGGATCCCTCGCTCATCAACATCGTGTTCGAAGGCAGCGGGCTGCTCGCGGGGGAGGACGACGTCGTCGCACGTCGGTTCCGGCGGCCCGATCCGGCGTGGTTGCGCGACAACTACTTCCACGACCCGGTCGATGACACCTGGGAAGAAGTCCTTGATGAGTTGGTCGCGCGGCGCCGTGGCGGTGAGCTGGATCCGCGTCCGGCGCCCCGCGCGATCGGCGGGCGGGCACGCGCGGCGTGGGAGCGCCGCATCGCCCTCGGCAACCGCGACCGCTCTCTCGCCGGGCGCGCCGTCTTCGCGATCGGCGTGCCGGTGCGCGCGGTGCTGCGCGGGGTGCGGCGCCTCACGCCCTGAGGCCCGGCGGGAGAACCGTCAGCAGGCGAGCTCGCTGCGAAGCCGTGCGATGTGCCGAGCCGTGATGTCGTCTTCGGCGACTCCCTCGTCGAAGCGCGGCCGCTCGCGGATGACCCGGAACGGCACTTCAGGAACGTCGCCGAAGGGACGCACATCGAGGTGGGTCGTGTCGTAGCCGGACTCGTGGAGCTGCGCCGACATGTCGTAGTCCTGGCCGGAATCTCCGGCCGTGAACCATCGCCGGGGCGGGGTCATCTGTGCGGAGATCAGATCGAGGGCGCGCCGGGCGCCGAGCGCCTTGCCGCTTGAGACGTGCTCGACATCGACCGAGATCACGGTCGGATAGATCGTGATGGCGTCGCCGACGTCGAGACGATCGATCTGCTCTTCGATGGCTGCGACGAGCTCGGTGCGGCGGGCGACGAATGTCTCGTTCGGCACCTCGACGTGCTGTTCGAGGGAGATCATCGTGCGCTTCGTCTCATCGAAGAAGACGACGTCTCGGAATCGCTCGGCGACTTCGCGGCCGGCCGCGACAAGGGCAGCGGGAGGGGCGACCGCGTCATCGCGCTGCACCTCGCCGACGGTCGCCTCGCCGCCGGTTGAGTCAAGAGCGAACCACGTGCCGCCCTTCTCGCCGACGCCCCACACCGGGTCCTCCGCTCGCAGGCCGGCGGCGACGAGGGGCGGGATCACGCGGTCGCGAAGGAAGTCGGTCGATCGACCCGTGTTGAATACGACGGGGCATCCGGCCTGCGCGATCGCGACGAGATCGGGCGCGAGAGTCGGCACGCGCAGCGTGCGGGTCTGGGTGCTCGAGAGAGGTCCGTCGACATCGAGGAGGAGGCCGAGGGCAGGGGAATCGGTCACCGGGCCATTCTGTCAGCCCAGCGGCACCTCGCGCGTCTGATCCCACGGCTCCTCCCAGCCGAGACGAGCGAGCAGACGGTCGAGGAGACCGGCCGTGAAGCCCCAGATGAAGCGCTCCGCGCCGTCGACCTCGAGAATCCAGCCCGGGCCGCGCCGCGTCTCGGCACCCTGGCGGATCGTCCACGTCACGCGGTTCGCGGGGTCGAGAAGATCGGCGACAGGCGCGCGGAACACCGCGGACGACTCGGCCGCGTCGACGGGGCGCACGGGGGTCGGCTGGTGCCACCATCCGACAACAGGCGTGACGACGTGGTTCGAGAACGGCAGCGGCTGTTCACCGAGGCGTCCCAGGACTTCGACGCCGGAGGGATCGAGACCCGTTTCCTCCCACGCCTCGCGAAGGGCAGCGCTCTCCACGCTGTCGTCGCCCGGATCCACGCGTCCCCCGGGGAAGGCGACCTGACCGGCGTGCGATCGGAGCGTCTGGGCGCGCGTCAGAAGCAGGACGTCGAGATCAGCCGAGACGGCCGCATTCCGTGCGCGATGCTCGGCGGGGAGGCGATCGAGCACGCCGAACAGGATGAGCACGGCGGCGGGGCGGGCACGGTCGACGTCGAACGCGTCGACCTCGGGCAGGTCCCAGATCGGATCCGGACCCGCCCGACGGAGGAGGTCGCGCAGCTGCGCGTACGCGGTGCTCAGAGGAACTCCACGATCGCGTGCTCGTCGTTCAGGACGACGACCGGCGTGATCGTCGGGAGACCCGCGGCGCGGATCTTCTCGAGGTCGACGCGCAGAAGCGGCGTGCCCTCGTCGATCGTGTCGCCGGTCGATACGAGTGTCTCGAACCCATCGCCGCCCATGCCGACCGTCTCGAGCCCGACGTGGATGAGGATCTCGGTGCCCTCATCGGTCACGATGGCGACGGCATGCCCCGTGTCGAAAACGTGCCCGACGCGGCCCGGAGCGGGTGCGACGACCGTGTCTCCCGTCGGCTCGATCGCGAGCCCCGGGCCCATGATCTGCTCGGCGAAGGTCGGGTCCGGCACCTCCGAGAGCGGCTTCACGGTTCCCTCGATCGGCTGCCGGAGCGTCAACACCTGGCGCGCCGTCTCAGTGCGGATCGTGTCAGTGGCGGGCGTCGCGGCGGGGGCGTCGGGCGCGGGCGCGTCGATGCGTCCGGCCATGATGCCCTCCATGGCGTCCTTGACGAACTGCACATTGAGTCCGTAGACCACCTGCACCGCCGTGCCGCCGGGTTTCATGGTGCCCGCGGCTCCGGCGCGCTTGAGAGCGGCCTCGTCGACCGCCGAGACGTCGGCGAGCTCCATGCGCAGGCGGGTCGCACAGTTGTCGAGGCTCGTGATGTTCGCGGATCCGCCGAGCGCGTCGAGGAACCGCGCCGCGGTCGCGGCGAATCGTGCGTCGCCGCCGGACGCGGTGTCCTCCGAATCGGGAAGCGCATCCTCGTCCTGCCTCCCGATCGTCTTGAGCTGCCACTTCCGGATCACGAAGGCGAAGACGAGGAAGTAGATGATGAACCAGCCGACGCCCATCAGCAGGATGATCCACGGGTTCTGCGCCATAGGGTTCGACCACCCCAGGCCCAGATCGAGCGCGCCGGCCGAGAAACCGAAGCCCATGCGCACGGGGAGGAGCGCCGTGAGGAACATCGAGATCCCCGTGAACAGCGCGTGGATCACGTACAGGACAGGGGCGAGGAACATGAACGAGAACTCGAGCGGCTCGGTGATGCCGACGAAGAACGACGAGATGGCCGCCGAGAACAGGATGCCCGCGGCGACCTTCTTCTGCGTGGACTTCGCCGTGACGTACATGGCGAGCGCGGCGCCCGGCAGGCCGAACATCATGATCGGGAAGAACCCGGTCATGTACTGACCCGTCACGCCGTAGGTCCCCTCGCCGCTCAGGAAGTTCGGCAGATCGTCGATTCCCGCGACGTCGAACCAGAAGACCGAGTTGAGGGCGTGATGGAGGCCGGTCGGGATGAGGATCCGGTTGAAGAAGCCGTAGATACCCGCGCCGACGGGGCCCAGTCCGAGGATCCACTCGCCGAATCCGACGAGGCCCTGATAGACGAACGGCCAGAGGAACAGAAGCGCGAGCCCGATGACGAGCGAGACGCCTGCAGCGACGATGGCGACCGCGCGCTTGCCCGAGAAGAAGGCGAGCCAGTCGGGCAGCTGGACATCCTTGAAACGGTTGTACGCGAACGCGCCGACGAGGCCACACAGGATTCCCGTGAACGCGTTCTGGATGTTCTCGAAGGCGGGATCGACATCCGCGGCCTCCATGCCGAGGAAGTCCCCGACGGTCTCGGGAGCGAGCAGAAGCGTGACGACGAGCCACGAGACGAGGCCCGCAAGGGCCGACGTTCCGTCCGACTTCTTCGCCATGCCGATCGAGACGCCGACCGCGAAGAGGATCGCGAGATTGCCGATGATCGCGTCGCCCGCGGCCGTGAGGAACACCGAGACGATGTTGTCGCCGGCCGTGCGCGAGATCCAGCTCCCGACGCCCATCAGGATCGCTGCGACGGGCATGACGGCGATGGGCAGCATGAGCGATCTGCCCAGGTTCTGCATGAACTTCATTTCGAGTCTCCGAGTCGGGTCGCGAGAGAGAATGAGGTGAAGATATCGACCTCCGGGCGCCGGCGACAGGGGGCTGCGCCGGGCGCCCGGCCCGGGGTCAGATGATACGGCGCCGCTCGTCGCGACGGGCGGCCTGCTCCGCGGGATCGGGAACCGGCAGCGACGCGATGAGGCGCCGCGTGTAGTCGTTCTGCGGATCCCCGAGGACGTCGGCCGTGAGCCCCTGCTCCGCGACGCGCCCGTTCTTCAGCACCGCGATGCGGTGCGCGAGGAGGTCGACCACCGCGAGATCGTGGGTGATGAACAGGCACGCGAAGCCGAACTGCTCCTGGAGTTCCTGGAACAGCTCGAGCACCGTCGCCTGTACCGACACGTCGAGCGCGCTCGTCGGCTCGTCGGCGATGAGCAGCTTCGGGTTCAGGGCGATCCCGCGCGCGAGCGACGCGCGCTGACGCTGACCGCCGGAGAGCTCGTGCGGGTACCTGCGGGCGAAGTCGCCCGGGAGGCGCACGGCCTCGAGCAGCTCGACGACCCGATCCTCGGCGTCCTCGACGGTCGACGCCTCGCCGTGCACAATGAGGGGCTCGGCGACGCACGCGCCGATCGTCAGCAGCGGATTGAAGCTCGACGCCGGGTCCTGGAACACAAACCCCAGGTCCTTTCGATGCGGGCGCAACTGGCGTTCGCGAACCCCGTTCATCTCGACCCCGAGCACCTCGAGAGATCCGCCCGTCACGGTCGTCAGGCCCGCGATCGCGCGCCCAATCGTCGACTTGCCGGATCCGGACTCGCCGACGAGCCCGAGAACCTCGCCGGGGCGGATGTCGAAATCGACGCCCCGCACGGCGCGGAAGCCGTGCGCCCCGAAGCGGCCCGGGTACTCGATCTCGAGCCCGCGCGCCGCGACGAGGGGAGTGGCCTCAGGGTCGCCCGTCCACGTCCGGTCGGCGATATCGAGGCGCGGGACGGCGGCGAGGAGCGTCTTCGTATAGTCGGCCTGCGGTGCGTCGAACAGCTCGGCGGTCGGGGCGGTCTCGACGACGTCGCCGCGATACATGACGCACACGCGATCGGCGAGATCGGCGACAACGCCCATGTTGTGCGTGATGAGCAGGATCGCGGTGCCGAACTCGTCGCGCACGACCCGCAGGAGGTCGAGGATCTCGGCCTGGACCGTGACGTCGAGCGCCGTCGTCGGCTCGTCCGCGATGAGCACCTTCGGCCCGAGGGCGAGGGCCTGCGCGATGACGATGCGCTGCTTCTGCCCTCCCGAGAACTGGTGCGGGTAATCATCGACGCGCTTCTGCGGATCCGGGATCCCGACCTTCTCGAGGATCTCGATCGCGCGCCCGCGCGCGGCTTTCCTCGAGATCTTCTGGTGGGCTCGCAGGCCCTCCGCGATCTGCCACCCCACGGGAAAGACCGGGTTGAGGGCGGTCATCGGCTCCTGGAAGATCATCGCAGCCTCGGTGCCGCGCAGCTCGCGCAGGCGGCTGCCCGACAGGGTGACGACGTCGGTCCCGTTCACGACCACGGCGCCCGTCGTGGTCGCAGTCTCGGGCAGTAGCCCGAGGAGGGTGCGCGCCGTGACGGTCTTGCCGGATCCGGATTCGCCCACGATCGCGAGCACCTCGCGCTCGCGCACTTCGAGGTCGATTCCGTGCACGACGTGCACGTCGCCGCCGTCGGTCGCGAAGGTGACGTCGAGGTTCGAGATTTCGACGGGGAGCTGGTTTGCGCTCATACCGCGACCTCCTTGTTCTGCTTCTTCGCGCGTCGGCGCGTACGCAGGCGCGGATCGGCGAGATCGTTGAGGCTCTCGCCGACGAGCGTGATGCCCATGACGACGAGAACGATGGCGAGTCCGGGGAACACGGCTGTCCACCAGCGCCCGGCCGTGACATCCTCGACGGCGCGGTTGAGGTCGTAGCCCCACTCCGCCGCCTGGGTCGGCTCGATTCCGAAGCCGAGGAAGCCGAGGCCCGCGATCGTCAGGATCGCCTCGGAGGCGTTGAGCGTGAAGATCAGCGGGAGGCTGCGGGTCGCGTTGCGGAGGACATGGCGCAGCATGATTCGCCACGTCGACGCGCCGACGACGCGGGCCGACTCGACATACGCCTCGCTCTTGATGCGCACGGTCTCGGCGCGCACGACACGGAAGTACTGCGGGATGAACACGACCGTGATCGAGATCGCGGTCGCGAAGATCCCGCCCCACAGCGTCGACTGCCCCGCCGAGATGACGATGGCCGCGACGATCGCGAGCAGGAGCGACGGGAACGCGTAGACGGCGTCACAGATGACGACGAGGATCCGATCGAGCCAGCCGCCGAGGTAGCCGGACACGACGCCGAGGAGGATGCCGAGGAAGAGGCTCATCACGACGGAGACGACGATGACGAGGAAAGCGGTCCTGGCGCCCCAGAGCACCCGGGAGAACACGTCGTAGCCCGCAATGGTCGTGCCCCAGATGTGCTCTGCCGACGGTGCCTGCCGCGGGGTGAAGGTGCCCGCGTCGTCAGACAGCTGCGCATAGCCGAACGGGGCGATGAACGGGGCGAACACCGCGACGAGCAGGAAGATCACGCAGATCACGAGACCCGCGATGAGCATGCCGCGCTGCAGACCGACGGCCTGTCGCAGATCCTTGATGACCGGGATTCGATCGAGCAGGGGAGTGCTTGCCATATCAGTGCCTCACCTCTCGCGCTGTGGGCACTGCGCCGATGAAGGTCGTGCGGGGCATGTCAGTACCTCACCCTCGGGTCGATGAACGCCGCGATGATGTCGACGATGAAGTTCGTGAGCGCGACGATCACGGCGAGCAGGGCGACGATGCCCTGCACGGCGACGAAGTCGCGCGACTTGAGGAACTCGCTCAGCTGATAGCCGAGGCCCATCCACTCGAAGGTCGTCTCGGTGAGCACGGCGCCGCCGAGCAGCACGGCGATCTGGAGGCCGATGACGGTGATGATCGGGATGAGCGCGGGCTTGTAGGCGTGCTTGCGCACGAGGCGGAACTCGCTCACGCCTCGCGAGCGCGCGGCGTCGACGTACGGCATCGAGAGCGTGCCGATGACGTTCGTGCGCACGAGGCGCAGGAAGACGCCGGCCGTCAGGAGGCCGAGCGCGAGGCCGGGGAGGATCGCGTGCGCGAGCACGTCGCTGATGAGCGACCACTGCCCCGTGCGCAGGGCATCGATCGTGTAGATGCCGGTCGCGCCATCGATCCGCCCGAGCTGCAGCTCGACGCGCGGCGAGGCGCGGCCGGAGCTGGGCAGCACACCGAGCCAGACCGAGAACACGAGCTTGAACAGCAGGCCGGCGAAGAACACGGGGGTCGCGTAGAAGAGGATCGCGAGGACGCGCAGGACGGCGTCCCCCCAGCGATCACGGATCGCGGCCGCGAGCATGCCGAGAGGGATGCCGACGACGAAGGCGATGATCAGTGCGTAGAGCGCGAGCTCGAGGGTCGCTCCGCCGTAGCGCAGCAGCACGCTCGTGACGGTCTGGCCGTTGATCGTCACGCCGAAGTCGCCCCGCGCGATATTGCCGAGGTACTCGAAGTACTGCACGATGAGGGGCCGGTTGTAGCCGGCCGCCTCGATGCGCTCGGCGAGCTGCGCGGGCGTGAGCTGGCCGCCGAGAGCGGCGGTGATGGGATCACCTGTCACGCGCATCATGAGGAACACGGTCGTGACGAGGATGAAGATCGTCGGGAAGATGAGCAGGAACCGGATCAGCACGTAGCGCCAGAGCGACGTGCCGCCGGATCCCCTTTTCTTCTTCGGAGGCGCCACCGGTGCGTCGGAGGCGAGGGCGGTTTCTGCCACGGGGGAGTCCTTGTGGGAATCGGGTGGAGCATGGATCCGGGGCGGCTCGCCTCATGGGCGACCCGCCCCGGATCCGCTCTGTCGGGTGCTGGTCAGCGCGTGAGCGACGACATGCGGAGCTTGAACGACGCGTCGAGGACGACGCCCTCGACATCGGCCGCGGTCACGGCGACCTGAGCGCCCTGCAGGTAGGGAACGGTCGAGAGGTCCTCGGCGACCTTCTGCTGGATGTCGCCGATGAGCGCCTCGCGCGCAGCGGGATCGGACTCGGAAGCCTGGTCGGAGATGAGCTGGTCGACCTCGTCATCGGCGTAGTGGTTCACGAGGAAGTTCTCCGAGCGGAAGAACGGCGTGAGGTAGTTGTCAGCGTCCGAGTAGTCGGGGAACCAGCCGAGCTGGTAAGCCGGGTAGACGTCGCCGACGCGGTCATCGGAGTACTGCACCCACTCGGTGCCGGCCAGCGTCACGTCGAAGAGGCCATCGGCCTCGAGCTGCTGCTCGATCAGTGCGTATTCGTCGGCCGAGTTCGGGCCGTAGTGGTCGGGGCTGTACTGGAGCGAGAGCTCGACGGGCGTCTCGACACCCGCGTCCGACAGGGTCTGCTCGGCTGCCTCTGCCGAGGGTGCGCCCTGACCGTCGCCGTACATCTCCTTGAGCGGCTCGGTCGCGCCGGCGAAGCCCTCGGGGACGTACGAGTAGAGCGGCGTGAAGGTTCCGTCGTAGACCTGCTCGCTCAGCGCCTCGCGGTCGATGAGCGACGCGACGGCCTGGCGCACGGCCAGCGCCTTGTCGGGATCCGCGTCCTCGGTCTCAGCGCCGTACGGCTGGGTGTTGAAGTTGAAGACGATGTAACGGATCTCGCCACCGGGGCCGTCGTGGATGGCGAGGCTGTCGTCACCGGAGAGGTCCTCGACGTCGCTCGGTGACAGGCTGCGGTAGGCGACGTCGACGGAGCCGTCTTCGACGGCGAGCTTCAGGTTCGACGACTCGGCGTAGTAGTTGATCAGCACGCCGTCGTTCGCGGCGGGCTCGATGAGGCCCTCATAGTTCTCGTTGGGCGTCAGCTCGACGAGCTCGTTGAACGTGTAGTCGGTGATCGAGTACGGCCCGCCGAACGCGTTCGCCTCGACGATGTCGTCGTCGGGGGTGACCTCGTCGGCCGAGAAGGTGTCCTCGTCAACGATGGCGCCCGGGAAGCTCGTGAGCACGTGCGGGAACGTCTGGTCGTCGGCGTTGGTGAGGTGGAAGACGACGGTCTGCTCGTCGGGGGCCTCGACTGAATCGAGGTTGCCGAGAAGCGACGACGGCCCGTTCGGGTCGGCGATCGCGAGCTGGCGATCGAACGTGAACTTCACGTCGCTCGAGGTGAGTTCGTTGCCGTTGGCCCACATCAGCCCCTCGGGGAGGGTCACCGTGTACTCATTCGGTCCGGTGAACTCGGCGGTCTCGGCGAGGTCGGGAACGACGTCTGTGCTGTTCGGGGCCGTGTTGACGAGGTACGGGAATACCTGCGTCTGCAGCGTGAGGGAGCCGTTGTCGTACGACCCGGCCGGGTCGAGGTGCGTGACGGAGTCGGTCGTGCCGACAAGGATGTCGTTGCCCGTCGCGCTGTCTCCGCCGTCAGTGCTCGCGCAGCCGGCGAGCGTGATGGCGGCGACCGCGGGAGCGGCGACCAGCAGGGCGCGTCTGCGCGCATGCGTCGTGAGGTTCATTCGTGCCTCTTCTCGAAGATGCCGTGTGCTGTGTGTCACCGCGTGTCGGTGACAGGGTTTTGTCAAAATTTACACAGTCGGCTACCAGGGAGGAATCGAAAGCAGATATCGATCGTGTGAAGATTGAGCAGAATGCACGTGGACGAGTGTCGCGTCGCGCGTTATGCGACGAGTTTCGAGGATCCCTGCCATGCGTCGAGGAGCGCGCGCCGCAGGCGATTGCCGCGCTCGGCGAACGCCCGCTGCCGGTGGACGTACTCGGCCTTTCCTTCGGCGGTCTCGATACGCACCGGGTCGATCCCGAACGCGCGGAGATCGTACGGCGCGGCCTCCATGTCGAGCCGCCGGATGTCGCGCGCGAGTTCGAAGGCGTCGAGGAGCAGATCGCCCGGAGCCAGCGGCCCGAGCTTCGCCGTCCACTTGTAGACGTCCATCCCCGCGTGCAGGCACCCCGGCTGCTCCCGTTCCGGCTGCGTCTCGCGGTCGAGCGGCGCGCGATTGCGGGGCACGGCGTCGGGGGTGAAGAAACGGAAAGCGTCGTAATGCGTGCAGCGGAGCTCATGCGTCTCGACGACCTCGTCAGTCTCCTGCTGGCCGAGGCGCAACGGCTGCGGGTGTCGGTGCTCCGACTGCCGGTAGACCATCGCCCACTCGTGCAGGCCGAAACAGTCGAACTGGCCCGGGCGTGAGGCCGTGCGGCGCAGCATGATGTCGATGAGACGCGCCAGTGCGGGCTTCTCCCGCGCGAAACCCTCGGCATCGGGCGTCACGGACCTGTTCGTGTCGCCGGGGCGATACCAGCGCCATTCGGCGCGCGGCTCGCCGGACGCGTCGAGCAACGTGACGCCCGCCCCCGGATGCCAGCGGCGAAGGAGGGATGGCTTGAACGAGTAGTAGGTGAACAGGAAGTCCCAGACCGGGTGCTTCTCGCCTCGCCGCGCGCGGGCGCGGTGGGCGGCGGTGAGCGCGTCGGCCCGCTCCTCGTGGATCCGCTCGCGCTCCCGCCACTCCTCCCGCGTCAGCTCGAACATCCGGATCAGCGCGCGAGCACGGCGCTCATCGCGCGGGACAGGAACCAGGGGTCCACGACAGCGGTGAGCTCGCGGGCCGAGTGCATCGAAAGGATCGGCACGCCCACGTCGACCGTACGGATGCCGAGGCGCGTCGCCGCGATCGGGCCGATCGTGGATCCGCACGGGACGGTGTTGTTCGAGACGAACTCTTGCGTCGGCACGCCCGCCGATCGGCAGGCCGCGTTCCAGGAGGCGGCGCCGTGCGCGTCGGTCGCGTAGCGCTGGTTTCCGTTGATCTTGAGGATCGGCCCGCCGCCCGCGACCGGCTGATTGGCGGGATCGTGCCGTTCGGAGTAGTTCGGGTGCACGGCGTGGCCGACGTCGCTCGAGACGTGCAGGGAGCGCGCGAAGCTGCGGGCGCGGTCTTCGTCCGAGCCGCCGAGGGCGCCCAGGATCCGTGTGAGGACTTCCTCGTGGAACGGGCCGGCTGCGCCCGTGCGGGAAGCGGATCCGATCTCCTCGTGGTCGAAGGCCGCGAACATCGCGATGTTCTCGGCGGGCCGCGCCTTGAGGATCGCGGTGAGCCCCGCGTGCGTCGACAGCAGATTGTCGAGGCGGCCGCTCGCGAACAGGGCCTCGTCGGCGCCGAAGGTGCGCGGCGTCTGGGTGTCGGCGGCGACGATGTCGAAGCCTCCGATCTCGTCGGGGGCGACGCCCGCGTCTCGCGCGAATCGGGCGACGATGTCGGCAGACTCAGCATCGCCGAGGCCCCACACAGGGGTCGTATGGCGCTGCTTGTCGAGCGTGAGCCCGTCGTTGACCTGGCGGTCGAGGTGGATCGCGAGCTGCGGGATCCGCGCGATCGGCCCCGTGCGCACGAGATGCTCGTCTCCGGACGAGGTGACGATGCGCCCCGCGAGCTCGAGCTCGCGGTCGAGCCACGAGTTGAGGAGCGGTCCGCCGTACACCTCCCAGCCGAGCTGCCACCAACCTCCCGCGCCAGTCTTCGTGGGCTTCGGCTTGAGCTTGAAGCTCGGGGAATCGGTGTGCGCGCCGACGATCGAGAACGGCGTCGTCGCTCCGGCGCCATCGGGCAGCGCGAACGCGATGACGGATCCTTCACGCAGGACGACGTATCGACCGCCCGGCTCGATCCGCCATGCTTCCGTCTCGTCGAGCGCCGTGAAACCCGCATCGACGAGGCGGCGGAAGCTCTCGTCGGCGGCATGGTATGAGGAGGGCGACGCGGTCACGAACGCGGCGAGATCGTCGATGTGGGTACGAGCTTCTGCGGGAATCGGTGAGGTCACACCATCCATTGTCGCGCGGATCGCACGGGAGCAGTCCGAGATCAGCCGGCGACGGGATCGATGAAGGAGGGGGAGTCGCGCCGTACATCGCCGACGGCACGGTCGACCTCGTGCCACGCGAGCGATTCGCCCACGCGGGGCGCGTCGTCGATCATCGCATCGAGGACGTCCCGTGGCGCCTCCGCATGAGGATCGAGCCACGCATCGGCGTGCGCGGTGTCGAGGAAGACGGGCATGCGGTGGTGGACGGATCCGAGGGCGCCGACGCCGGAACGGGTGAGGATCGTGAAGCTCAGCACCCAGCGATCGGGTTCGTCATCGCTCTTCTCGCGATCCTTCCACCACTCGTAGAGCCCCGCGAACAGCATCGGCTCGCCGCCTTCGGGATGGATGAACAGCGGCACCTTGCCGTCGTCGGTCGTCTTCCACTCGTAGTAGCCGGTCGCCGGGATGACGGCGCGGCGTCCCGCGAGGGCCGGCGCGAACATGCGCTTCTGCTCGAGTTCCTCGGCGCGGGCGTTGAACGCGCGCCGTCCGAGCGAGAGATCCTTCGCCCAGCCGGGGACGAGGCCCCACCGGGCCGATTCGACACGCCGAGTCGGCGGGTCGGTCTTGGTGGAGTCGAGCACGATCGCGGCCCGCTGTGTCGGGGCGATGTTGAAGCTTGGCGCGGGCAGATCGTCGGCGATATGGTCGGCGCGCAGTTCTCCCACGAGCTCGCTGCCGACCCGGGCTACGACGAACCGTCCGCACATGTCTCGAGCCTACGACGGGGGCGCCGCTCGGGCACCCGGGTCGCCGATCATCGGAAGTCCCGCGAACGATGGCCGATGCCGACGCGGAGGTCCTCGAATCCGTCCGCGACGAGGTTGACGACGCCCTCGGGTGAGCGCTCGAGCATGCCGCGCGCGATCAGGGCCGGGCTGTCTCGCACGACGCGGCGATAGCGCGTCCAGACTCCGACCGAGCAGACGACGTTCACGAGCCCGTGCTCGTCCTCGAGGTTGAGGAAGGTGATGCCCGACGCGGTCGCGGGACGCTGCCGATGGGTGACGAGCCCCGCGGTCTCGATGCGGCGACCGGTTTCGTGCGTGCGCAGGCCGATCGATGTGAGCACGCCCCGCGCGTCGAGGGCGCTGCGGAAGTGGGTGAGCGGATGATCGTCGGTCGACACGCCGGTCGCCCACAGATCGCTTGCGAGCCGTTCGTAGCTCGAGGGGTCCGCGAAGAGCGGCGGCTGTACGGACAGCGCCGTGCCTGGCAGGAAATCGGGGCGATCTTGGGCGGCGGAGCCCGCGAGCCAGATTGCTTCGCGTGTGCCGTGCCCCAGAGATTCGAACGCACCCGCCGTCGCGAGGGCTTCGAGCTGCTGCTCGGTGATGCCCGTGCGGCGTACGAGGTCGGACATCGACGAGAAGGCGCCCGCTCTCTCACGCTCGGACACGATGATCTCGGCCGTACGCCCGCCGATTCCCGTGATCCCGGAGAGACCGAGTCGGACGGCGAAGCCTGCGTCGCGCCGGTGCGCGGCCGAGTCGTCGGGTGCGGAGCGGTCGAAGGGTGCCGGCTCGCTCACGACATCGACGGGTGCGTGGTCGATGAGGCAGGAGTCGCGGCCTGTCGGCGCACGCCGCGGGGGTTTGAGGGGCTCGAGGGGTTCGAGGGGCTCGAGCGTCTCGTGCGCGTCGGAGCGCAGGATGTCGGGGCGACGCACCTCGACGCCGTGACGGCGGGCATCGGCGGTGAGGGTTGCGGGGGAGTAGAACCCCATCGGCTGCGAGCGCAGCAGCCCCGCGAGGAAGGCGGCGGGGTAGTGCAGCTTGATCCAGCTCGATGCGTAGACGAGCAGAGCGAACGAGAGGGAGTGCGACTCGGCGAAGCCGAAATTCGCGAACGCCTGGATCTGCGCGTAGAGCCGTTCGGCCTGCTCGCCGTGGATGCCGTTCGAGGCCATGCCCGTGAAGAGCTTCTCCCGCAGCTTCTCGATGCGTTCCTGCCCGCGTTTGGATCCCATCGCCCGGCGCAGCAGATCGGCGTCTTCTCCCGTGCAGTCGCCGATCGCCATCGCCATCTGCATGAGCTGCTCCTGGAACACGGGGATGCCTTTCGTGCGCTTCAGGACGGGTTCGAGCTTCGGGTGCGGGTAGGTGACGGGCTCGAGACCCATCTTGCGGCGGACGAACGGGTGCACGGATCCGCCCTGGACGGGGCCGGGGCGGATGAGGGCGATCTGGATGACGAGGTCGTAGAAACGGCGCGGCTGCAGGCGGGGGAGCAACCCCATCTGCGCCCGGGATTCGACCTGGAAGACGCCGATCGAGTCGGCGCGGCAGAGCATGTCGTAGACGGCGGGCTCCTCGCGCGGCAGCTCGCGCAGATCGAAGCGCTCGCCCGTCGCACCGGCGATGATGTCGAAGCAGTGCTGCAGGGCCGCGAGCATGCCGAGGCCGAGCAGATCGAACTTGACGAGCCCCATCCACTCGGCGGAGTCCTTGTCCCACTGGATGACGGTCCGGCCGGGCATGCGCGCGTGCTCGATCGGGACGACCTCGCCGACAGGACGGTCGGTGAGCACCATGCCGCCCGAGTGGATCCCCAGATGGCGTGGCGCGGTCAGGAGCTCCTTCGCATAGTCGAGCACCTGGTCGGGAATGTCATGGTCGGGTCCGGATTCGAGAGAGGCGCCCCAGCGTTCGACCTGGCGCGACCAGGCGTCCTGCTGGCCGGGTGAATAGCCGAGCGCACGGGCGACGTCGCGCACGGCGTTCTTGGGGCGGTATTGGATGACGTTCGCCACCTGAGCGGCGCGTTCGCGGCCGTACTCGTCGTACACCCACTGGATGATCTCCTCGCGCCGATCGCTGTCGAAGTCGACGTCGATGTCGGGTTCCTCGTCGCGCATGGCCGAGAGGAAGCGTTCGAAGGGCAGCTGGTAGTAGATCGCATCGACCGCGGTGATGTCGAGCAGATAGCAGACGGCGCTGTTCGCGGCGGATCCGCGTCCCTGGCAGAGGATCCCGCGCCGGCGAGCCTCCGCGACGATGTCGTGGACGATGAGGAAGTAGCCCGGAAAGTCCTTCTTCTCGATCACATCGAGTTCGTGCGCGATGCGTTCGCGATCGGCCGCGGACAGGCGCGGGTAGCGGCGCGGGACGGCGCGCCAGACGAGTTCGCGCAGATAGGACATCGGCGTGTGCCCGTCGGGGACCGGCTGCTTCGGCAGGGCGGGGCGGGCCGCTCGCAGCGGGAACACGAGCTCGTCGGCGAGGTGTGCGGCGGCTTCGACGGCCCCGGGGAAGCGGGAGAAGATCCGGGCCATTTCGTCGCCGGAGCGGAGGTGGGCGGGGCCGCCCGCAGGCAGCCAGCCGTCGAGATCGTCCATGCTGCGGGTCGCACGGATGGCCGCGACCGCCTGGGCGAGGCGCACCTTGTCGGGGCCTGCGCAGTGCGCATTCCCTGTGGCGACGAGCGGCAGACGGACGCGTTCGGCGAGCAGTGCGAGGGCATCGTTGCGGTGGTCGTCGAGCGGATCGCCGTGGTGGGTGAGCTCGACGAACACGTTGTCTCGGCCGAAGAGGGAGACGAGGCGCCGCAGCTCGTGTTCGGCGCCGCTGAGCTGTTCGTCGGGGGAGACGTTTCGGCGCAGGGCCTGCCCGACGGATCCCTTGCGGCATCCGGTGAGCACCGCCCAGTCGCCTGAGGACTCCTCACCGAGATCCTCCAGGTCGTAGACGGGGCGCCCCTTCTCCTGTCCTCGCAGCTGCGCGCGGGTGATGGCGCGCGATAGTCGGTGATAGCCCTCCTCGCGCCGGGCGAGCACGAGGAGGTGCTGGCCCGCGGGATCCGGAAGGCCCTTCTGGGGTGCGGGCAGGTCGAGCGAGAGCTCGGCGCCGAACGCCGTGCGCACCGAGGTGTGCTCGGCGGCCTCGGCGAAGCGCACGATGCCGTAGAAGCCGTCGTGGTCGGTGAGCGCGAGGGCCTCCAGCCCGAGCCGCTCAGCCTCCTCGACGAGATCTTCGGGGGAGGAGGCGCCGTCGAGGAACGAGTACGTCGAATGGGCGTGCAGCTCGGCGTAGCGCACACGGCTCTTTCCGCGCGCGATGCCCGGTGGCTCGTAGGCGGCGCGTTTGCGGCTCCAGGCGGGGCTGTCGCCCCCGTCGACGGCGGCGGGCCGCGGATCGGGGCGGCGCCCGCTCAACGTGCGTTCGAGCTCGTTCCAGGGGATCGGCGGATTCTTCCATCCCATCAGGAGTACCTGCCTTCCAGCCACCAGCGGCCGTCTTCGAGAACCGCGAGCCAGGCCGCCTGTTCTTCGTCGACGATCTGGAAGCGGTGAGCGCGGCGGGCTCGTGCGGGATCCCATGTGCGCTCGACGATCGGCCAAGGGCCGGCCCAGTGGGTGATGCGCCGCCCGTCGATGACGGCGGGCGGTGTCGTGAGGAGCCCGCGCTCGTCGATCGCGACGGGGACGTCGTGCGCCCCGACGATGTGCGCGGCACGCGCCTCATGGAACACCTCTGCGGGCAGGGGCGGGGGGAGGGATCCGGGCCAGGGAAGATCGCGGCGTCGCGCGGGGCCAGCGGCGTCGCCCCAGGGGCGGAGCGTCTCGCGCTCGGCGAGCCAGCGACCGCCGCCGATGGTGGGGGTGAGCACGCCTCGATGCCCGAGCGCGCTCTGCACGCGCGTCATCGCGTGGTGGGTGCGCTCGTCGGGGCCCTGTCCGACGAGCGCGGGCTGGTGTCCGGTCGCGTCGTCGACGGCATCAGGTTCGAGCAGGATGCGTGTGACACCTCCCGAGAGCGAGGGAGTCTCGAGAGAGGGCTGCAGCTGCCAGCGCACGCGATCGACGATGCTTGCGGCGTCGAAGCTCTGCGGGTGCTGCCAGATGCGCTCGCTGCGGGAGCCGAGGTCGCTCTCGATCGTGACGCGCAGGGCCGTGCAGACGAGCCCTGCACCACCGAGGCCGTCGCAGAACGCATCGGCCGTGCGGCGCACCGCGAAGGCGACTTGATCGGCGAGCTCGAGGGGAGGCTCGAGAACGAGCTCGCGCGCGAGCTCGGGCGGCGGTACGCGGGGGACGACGGTGCGTGAGTCGGCGCCGGCGGCGAGATCGCGCAGACGGGATCCGTGGGGGCCGAGTCGGTCGTGGATGCGCTCCGCGGGAAGCGCGGCGAACTCGCCGAGCGTCTGCACGCCGAGGCGGGAGAGGAAGAGTGCGAGCTCGTCGTCGCCGAGGGCGGCGACCGGCAGCGGCGCGAGGAACGCGGCCGCCTCCCCGGGGGCGACGATGCGCACGGCATCGTGGGGAGGGGTGGTTCGTGTTGCCTGTTCGGTTGTGGACGGTCCGTTGGTGGTGTCTGTCTGGGGGTCGTGGATGCGCCCGGGGGTGTGGGGAGGGGTGGTTCGTGTTGCCTGTTCGGTTGTGGACGGTCCGTTGGTGGTGTCTGTCTGGGGGTCGTGGATGCGCCCGGGGGTGTGGGGAGGGGTAGTTCGTGCTGCCTGCTCGGCCGTGAACAGCCCGTCGGCGACGCCTGCCCGAGCGTCGACGAGGCCGTCATCGGCGAGGGCGCGGAGGAGCGTCTCGGCCGCGGCCCGCTCGCTGCGGTAGAACCGGGCGGGGCCTCGGGCGCGAAGGGCTGCGACACCGGGGCGCAGCGGTTGGACGCCGGGGGTGAGTTCTTCGAGCCGGGTGAGAACGCGGTGGAAGGCGCGTTCATCGCGCCCTTCATCGGCGGGGAGCAGGCGCAGGCGCGAGCAGGCGCCCTGCGCATCGCGACGTCGCTGTCCGCGGCGGACGCCCTCGGCTCGGGCAGCGGCGGAGCAGGTGATGACGCGTCCGTCGCGCACGATGGCGAGCGGGTCATCGGGGGAGACGCGCTCGCTCTCGGCGACCTCGCGTGCCTGCGTCCGCAGATAGGCGGTGATCGGCCAATCGGGCAGCCACAGCACGATGGTGCGCTCGGGCGTGGTGCGGTCGTGCGCGGATATCTCGGTGGTGGGTGCTTGTGGGGTCTGGTCGTGTGCGGGGTCGGGGAGAGGTTCTTCGTGGGGTACTTGTTGGGTGCTGGGGTCGGGCGTGGCGTGGTCGTGTGTGTTCTTGGGATGGGCGTCTTCGGGCGTGGTCGTTGCGGTGGTGTACCCCGGCGTGGCGTGCCACTGTGCGGTATCAGGGCGGGTGCCATCCTGCGCGGCTCGCCTCTGGAAAGAGGGAGTCGCCGTTCTCGGGAGCGAAGCCGACGTCATCATGCACCGACCGCAGCCAGATGCCCGTGTCGGTGGGGGCGCACCGTCGTGGATGCGAAGGGGCGATCCACCCCGCCCGAGGGGCCGGGGAGGAGGACGCGTACGGTGCGCGGCCGGGGCATGCGTCGGCCCGCGGCGGCGAGCGTCACGGCGCGCGAGGTAATCAGGCCGTGCCCCCGTCCGATCCCGCTCCATTCGGCCTCGCTCATCGTGAGGGAGAGATCGACACCGCGCCACGGGCCGACGACGAGCAGGGCGCTGCCACGATCGCGCAGGCGTGCGTCGAGGCGCGCGACTTCGGCTGAGGTCGCCGGACGGGGAGGGCGGACGGCGACGAGGGGGAAGACCTCGGCAGCGGACGACGCGGCCTGCAGCCAGCGATCGCCCGGAGAGGGGATGAGCGCAAGTCGCGAGAGGTCGACGCCGTACCCCTCTGCCGCCTCGGCCGAGAGGTCGGGTATGCCTACCGTGGCGCACCACGATCCCTCCCGGGAGGAGGCACCGAGCAGGGCGAGGAGGAGGCTCGCGGAGTCGGGCAGTGCGTAGCTCGCCCCAGGGCGCAGCCCACCGGAGGGGAAGAGGGGGGCGAGGGCGTCGTGGACCGGCAGCGCATCGACCTGAGCGGTGCGCCGCTGCATCTGGCTGATCTGCGCCTGCAGGCGCGAGACCATCGCCGTCTGCTCCGCCTCTACGGCGGCCTGTGCGACTGCCATCTTCACGCCCTCATTCTAGAAACTATGTTCGATGAAACCAAGTGATATTCGAACACTAGTTCGAACCTCTGACAAACGAACGAGTGAGGGCCGATAGCCTCGCGCAGACGCGAATACCCATCGGGAACCGTTCGTCCGCAGAGCGCTCAGTACCGCGCCTGACGTGATGCCGCTCCCGAGTGCGGATCCGCCCCTGCCTTGCGCCGCCGAGTGCAATTCCGCCGTCCAAAGCGCCGCCGAGGGCGTGTCCGCACTCGGGGGCCCGAGGCCCTCCGGCGAGGATGCCGTGGGGGTCGGCGAGTGTCGTGTCCGCCCACGACGGTGCGACGTTGTCCGGCGAAGGATGCCGTGGGGGTCGGCGAGTGTCGTGTCCGCTCAGTGTCGTGTCCGCCCTCGGTGGCCAGAGGCCCTCCGGTGAGGATGCCGCTGCGATCAAGGCGAAGGGAGCGTCCGCGGGGCGAAGCCCGTCGGGTGTGTGGATCAGGTCAGTCCGAGCTTGCGGCGCACGCGCCGAGGAACCTCGCTCGATAAACGGAAGACATGACGGGATGTGAGGCGCACATACGACCAGCCCGAGTCTTCGTATCGGGAGAAGCGTTCGATGTCGCGCTCGAACTGTGCACGATCCATGTGTCCTTCCCCCTCGTATTCGATTGCCAGCTTCCTGCGCGGATACGCCAGGTCGGCAGTGCCGATGAAATCGTCGGTGTCGTCGTACACGTCGTGATCAAGGATCGGTTCCGGAAGTCCCGCATCTACGATGAGGAGGCGCGTCCATGTCTCTGGTCGCGACGACGCCCCAGTGCGTGCACGATCGAGGGCGAGACGCAGCCTCGGGGCCGCGCGCCAACGATGCTCGTCGAGGATCCCAGCGAGGATCTCGCGCGTCGTGTAAGGATCCGTTCGGTCGAGGCGAACCAGACCGCCGGGTGCGCGCGGGACGCGGAGCAGGTGATCGGTGGCTGCGACGAGGTCGTACTCCTCAAGATACGGTCCCAGAGTCGCCCACGTCACAGCAGGGCCAGGGACGCGGAGGCCGTGGACCTCGTACACGGGGACAGTCATGCCGACGCGTGTTCCACGGATCCCCGGCCGTCGTGGCGGTGTCCTCGGAAACTCGACGCCGACGTGCAGTTCTGCGTGGAGACCGGACGGCAGGGGAACGCCGACGATGAGTGCCGCCGTCGGTCCGACGAAAAACGCGTGGTCGGGCATGATCTCGGCGTAGGCGCGGATGCGCCGCCAGGCGTCTGCACGTTCGCCCGCCGCGCCGGATTCCCGATCCGGTGTCATCTCGAGTGTGCGTACGCCGCGGAAGGGGACGGCGAGAGCCGGGTTCCGCAGACGCTTCTCCGTGACGCCCGCCTCGCGTGCTGAGCGCACGGAGAACGACTTTCCGAGTTCATCGGGGAGGTCGAGTGGCGGCACCATGCGACGACAGTGCCACGTCGCGCGGGTGCGCACAGAAGTTATCCACAGGTCCGGCGGTCTCGCTGAGTGGACCGCGCACCCGCTGGCTGTTCCCGAGTGTGGGGATGCCCTTCTGGGTGAAGATGAGGGCGCGCGTGCACTCGGGAGTCAGGGACGTGGCGATCTCACCTGCAGTCGTCGAGCGGGGCGGCTTGGTCCGGTGGGGGCAATGCGACAGATGATGGAGTATGCGACGAACAGCATTGGTGATCCGAGCTCCCGAGGCCGATGCGGTCGTCGGACACTGGCGCGAAGGTCTGGCGAGCGATGCGCGACGGGGCGTGCCCGCGCATTTCACTGTGCTCTTCCCATTTGTTCCCGTCGTCGACATCGATGGCGCCAGGGATCGGATCGCCGCCGCCCTCGCACCCATCGCGCCGTTCGAATACGCCCTCACTTCGACGGCATGGTTCGGCAGTGACGTGCTGTGGTTGGCACCAGATGACGATGTGCCCTTCCGGACACTGATCGGATCCGTCGAACGCGCCTTCCCCGCCCTGCGCCCGTATGGCGGAGCACACGCGCAGACGGTCCCACACCTGACGATCGGTGACGGCCGCGCGCTTGCGGATCTGCAGGAGGCAGAGCGGGCGATCCAGGCGCGCCTGCCGATCCATGGCCGGGTGGAGCGCCTGACCCTCCTGGCCGAGCAGTCGGATGCGACCTGGCGCACCTCGGAGACCTTCCCGCTCGGGCGCGAGCGGCTATGAAGTGCCTCCCGAGTGTCTAGCGGCCCTGTGCCGCCGTGGAGAGGGCGTGTCGGCACTCCGGAATGTGTGGCACGTGCGCGTGTGGATGGTGCGTGTCGCCGGGCGGCGTCATGGCATGACGGGTGGCTTCCCGAGTGCCTAGCGGCCCTGTGCCGCGGCGGAGGGGGCGTGTTGGCACTCTGGAGCGTGTGGGGTGTGCACCGTCGTGCGGCGTCATGGCATGCCGGGTGGGTTCCCGAGTGCGTAGCGGCCCTGTACCGCACCGGAAGGGGCGTGTCGGCACTCTGGAACGACTGGGGGCCGCGCAAGCAATGCGCCGTGCCCTCAGCCCAGCAGCCCCACCCGCTCGAGGCGCTTCGCGAGGCCCGCGCCGTCGTGCGATGCGACCCACGGCACGCCGGCCGCGGAGTGGTCGTCGACCGAGGTACGTCCGCCGGCGAGGACGGCCTCGGTCGCTGTGAGGCGGCGGATCGCGACGCCCGCGACCGACGACGGGTGTTCGGCCGTGAACTGCGTGTAGATTTCGTCGTCGTGCTGGCCGTCGTCGCCGATCAGCAACCACTCGATGTGTGGGAACTCCTCCGCGAGGCGCCGCAGGTTCTCCTCCTTGTGGGCTCGGCCGCTGCGGAACCAGCGGTCGTGCGTCGGGCCCCAGTCGGTGAGCAACATCGAGCCGCGGGGGAACAGATTGCGGTACAGGAAACGGGTCAGCGTGGGGGCGACATTCCACGCGCCCGTCGAGAGATAGATCATCGGCGAGGCTGGATTCTCGCGCATCAGACGCTCGAGCAGCACCGCCATACCGGGGACGGGCTGCCGGGCGTGCTCGTTGAGGACGAACGAGTTCCACGCGGCGAGCAGCGGGCGCGGCAGAGCGGTCACCATGACCGTGTCGTCGACGTCGCACACGACTCCGAAGCGCACATCAGGGTCGACGACGAACACGCGCGCGTCCACAGGGACGCCGCCCTCGACGGACATCTGGAACGTCTGCCATCCGGGCGGGAGATCAGCGGGCAGGACCGTGTCGATCACGCCGCCGCGATCCGCGACGATCTCGTGGTGTGCGTCGCCGATCACGACCGTCACGGTCGCGAACGCGACGGGGATCCCGACGAAGGATCGCCAGCCGCGCACGCCATCGTCGGATCCGCGACTCGCCAGCGGCGGGAGGATCAGCACGCGGCCGACGACACGGATCCATCCCTCGCCCCCGTATCCGGGGAATGGCACGACCTGCGGCGAACGTCCCGCCCGTCTGGCCATGCGTTCGCGCCAGCCGTGGAAGCGGCGCTCGATGCGGGCGACCCAGTGGATCTTGGAGGAAACAGCGCGCTCGGCGCGCGCGGGACGGGAGGACATCGCCCGTCAGTCTTTCATGTGGCGGTGTTCGAACCAGTGAAGGAGCTTCTTGCCCCCGAAGACGACGAGGAGGCCCACCACGATGATCCCGAAGAAGGCGTAGCCCGCCCAGTGGGCGCTGTCGGCCAGCTCGCGGTACGTCTCGGCCGCGCCGGCGGCGATCGTGATGTAGATCGCCGACCACAGAACGCAGGCGGGGAGGGTCCACGCGAGGAACTTCCGGTACGGGTAGCCCGACATGCCGACGGTGAGGGGCACGAGCGAGTGCATCACCGGCAGGAATCGCGAGAGGAAGATCGCGATGCCGCCGCGTCGGCGCAGGTACACCTCGGCACGCGCCCAATTGCGGGCGCCGATGCGGCGACCGAGCCACGAGTGCTCGATATGGGGGCCGGCCCAGCGGCCGATCGCATAGCCGATACTCTCGCCCGCGATCGCTCCCGCCACGACGAAGGCGCCGAGGATCACGCCTTCGACGGCTGACGTCACGCCCATCGCGCTGACGATGACGACCGTGTCGCCCGGCACGATGAGGCCGATGAGCACGCTCGTCTCGAGCATGATCGCCACCGAAGCGATGAGGATCCGCAGCCAGGGCGCGACGCCCTGCACGACGTCGAGGATCGCCGTCAGGACATCGTTGATCACGTCTTCGATCCTACGGGTCGGTGAGGTGTGTCGGCGGCGCGCGGTACTCTGGAGACTCTCCGAAGCGCGCGGGTACGCGCTCGCGCGTGCGTTCATCGACCGATAGGCCCCAATCGACGTGTCACAGACCACCGCTCCCGAAAACTCCGCACCCGCCGAGGTGCACGACGTCCACGCCGTCCAGGCGAAGTGGCAGGCGTACTGGGAGCGGAACGACACGTTCCTCGCGGGCGACGACGATGACAACCGTCCTCGCAAGTATGTCCTCGCGATGTTCCCGTACCCGTCGGGCGATATGCACATGGGGCACGCCGAGAACTATCTCTACAGCGACATCATCGCCCGGTTCTGGCGCCACCGCGGGTACAACGTGCTGCACCCGATCGGTTGGGACTCGTTCGGCCTCCCCGCAGAGAACGCGGCGATCCAGCGGGGTGCGGATCCGCGGGAATGGACCTACGACAACATCGCGCAGCAGCGGGCGAGCCTGAAGAAGTATGGCGTGTCGTTCGACTGGTCGCGCGTGCTGCATACGTCCGACCCCGAGTACTACCGCTGGAACCAGTGGCTGTTCCAGCAGCTGCATGACCGAGGGCTCGCCTACCGCAAGGAGAGCCCCGTCAACTGGTGCCCGAACGACCAGACGGTGCTCGCGAACGAGCAGGTCGTCGACGGCCAGTGCGAGCGCTGCGGCGCCGAGGTCGTGAAGAAGAACCTCACGCAGTGGTACTTCAAGATCACCGAGTACGCCGATCGCCTGCTCGACGACCTCAATCAGCTCGAGGGTGCCTGGCCGAGCAAGGTGCTGCAGATGCAGCGCAACTGGATCGGGCGCTCGGTCGGCGCCGACATCGACTTCCGCATCGAGGGGCGCGATGAACCCGTCACGGTGTTCTCGACGCGTCCCGACACGCTGTACGGCGCGACGTTCATGGTGGTCGCCCCCGACAGCGCGCTCGCCGCCGAGCTCGTCGCCGATGCCGATCCCGCGGTGCGGGCGCGCTTCGAGGAGTACCTCGCGGCGGCGCAGAAGGAGACCGACATCGAGCGGCAGTCGGCCGACCGCGAGAAGACGGGCGTCCCGCTCGAGCGGTTTGCGATCAATCCGGTCAATGGTGAGCGCCTCCCGATCTGGACGGCCGACTACGTCCTCGCCGACTACGGACACGGCGCCGTCATGGCGGTGCCGGCGCACGATCAGCGTGACCTCGACTTCGCGCGGAAATACGATCTGCCGGTGCGTGTTGTCGTCGATACGACGGCCCCCATCACGGGGGCGATCCCGGTGATCGAGACCGATGAGAACGGCGACATCATCGACCCGGATCCGCTGCCGAGCCCCGCGGAGACGGGGCAGGCGCTCTCGGGCGAGGGGCGGATGATGAACTCGGGCGATCTCAACGGGCTCTCGAAGCGCCATGCGATCGCGCGCGCGATCGAGATCCTCGATAAGCGAGGAACGGGCCGCGCGGCGAAGCAGTACCGCCTGCGCGACTGGCTGATCTCGCGTCAGCGCTTCTGGGGCACGCCGATTCCCATGGTGCACACCGCCGATGGGCGCATCGAGAAGGTGCCGGCCGAGCAGCTGCCGGTGACGCTGCCGCAGGCGAAGGATCTCGATCTGAAGCCGAAGGGATCCTCGCCGCTGGGCGCCGCGACCGAATGGGTCACGACGACCGATCCCGTCACGGGCGAGGAGGCGCTGCGCGACCCCGACACGATGGATACGTTCGTCGACAGCTCGTGGTACTTCCTGCGGTTCCTCTCGCCGGGCGACGCGTCGAACGCTTTCGACGAGAAGGACGCGCTTCGGTGGGCGCCTGTCGACAGCTACATCGGCGGTGTCGAGCACGCGATCCTCCACCTGCTGTACGCACGCTTCATCACCAAGGTGCTGTTCGACATGGGGCATGTCGACTTCACCGAGCCGTTCTCCAGCCTCATCAATCAGGGCATGATCCTGCTCGACGGCGCGAAGATGTCGAAGTCGAAGGGCAATCTCGTCGAGATCACCGACGAGATCGAGGCGCACGGGACCGACGCCGTCCGCGTCGCGCTCGCGTTCGCGGGGCCGGTCGAGGACGACAAGGACTGGAAGGACGTGCACGCGGCCGCCGCGACGAAGTTCCTGGCGCGCGCCGTGCGTGCCGCGGGGGACGTCACGAGCGACACCGGCGTCAAGTGGGCCGACGGCGATCAGGCGCTGCGGCGAGTGACGCACCGTCTGCTCGCCGACGCCCCGGGCCTCGTCGAGCAGACGAAGTTCAACGTCGTCGTGGCGCGCCTCATGGAGCTCGTCAACGCGATCCGCAAGACCATCGACGGCGGGCCCGGCGGGGGTGACCCGGCCGTGCGCGAGGCCGTCGAGGTGACGGCCATGGTGCTCGACCTCTTCGCACCACACACCGCCGAGGAGATGTGGGAGACGCTCGGCTACGAGCCGTCGATCAGCCAGGTCTCGTGGCGACCCGCCGACCCGACGCTCCTCGTCGAGGAAGACGTCACCGCGGTCGTGCAGGTCAACGGCAAGGTGCGTGCGCAGCTGACGGTTCCCGCCAAGATCGATGCCGAGGCGCTCGAGCAGATGGCGCGCGACGACGAGAAGGTGCAGCGCTTCGTCGGCGACAAGCAGATCGTGAAGGCGATCGTGCGCGCGCCGAAGATCGTCAGCCTCGTGGTGAAGTAAACCGCGAACTGTAGGAGGAGGGCGTCCCGTGGGGACGCCCTCCTCGTCTTCTCTGCCGAACCTCAGCGCCGTTCGCGCCAGATCCGCAGCCCGTCGGCCGCGCTCACCAGAACGAGGCCGTCGGCGTCCGTGCGCGCGACGCTTGCTCCCGACCGCGCGAGCGTCGCCAGCAGATCGGGGTGCGGGTGACCGTAGTCGTTCTCGCCGACTCCGATGAGCGCGATACGCGGAGCCGCCAGCACATAGAGCTGGGGCAACTGGTCTCGGCTGCCGTGATGCGACACCTTGACGACGTCGAACTCGCCCGTGAGACGGCCGGAGGCGAGGAGGAGCTGCTGGGCGTCCGCGGATAGGTCGCCGAGGAGAAGCGCGCGGGGCATCCCGGGCCCGTCGAACTCGACGACGAGGCTCGTGTCGTTCCCCGGCGCGAACGCGCGCGTATCGGCGGTGGGCCAGAGGACTCGCCACGACGCGTCGCCGAGCGTTCCGTGCATGCCCGCGGACGCTTCACGGACGTCATCACTCGCTGCGCGTGCGGGTGCGAGGTCTTCGACGCTCGCCGCTGGCCCGTGCAGGATCATGCTGACGCGGCCCGCGAGTGCGGGAAGATCGGCGGCGTGATCGGCGTCGAAGTGCGTGAGGAACGCGGTGTCGATGCGGTCGATGCCGAGACGCGCGAGACACGCATCGAGAGCGTCGCGGTCGGGGCCCGTATCGACGAGTCCGATGCGCCCCGCGGATCTGAGGAGGATCGCGTCGCCCTGACCGACGTCGCACAGCGCGATCGCCCAGTCGCGCGGTGTCGCGAGGGGTGCGACCGCGCCGTGCCACGCGACGGCGCCGGATCCGACCCCGAGCGCGAGGGAGAGGACGGCCACGCCTGCGCGGTGGATCCACATCCACGCGCGCCGCGGTGGCGGACGGACGATCGCTGCGACGACGCAGGCCCCGAACGCCGCGAGAGCGAAGAATCCCGTCCACCCCTCGTGCCAGGGCAGGCGTGCGGCGGGGAGGGATGCGAACGTCGTCGCCGTCTGGGCGATCCACGCCGACGGTGCCCACGCGAGCGCGGCCGCGCCGAGAGCGAGCGGGGCGAACGGCTGCGCGACGCACGCGACGAGCCCGAGTACGGTCGCGAGGGGTGCCGCGGGAGCGGCGATGATGTTGGCGACGACGCCGTAGAGCGCGACTTCCGGGGCGAAGAGGACGATGATGGGCCCGCACACGATCTGAGCGGCGAGCGGCACCGCGATGCCGAGCGCGAGCCCGCGGGGCATCCACCGTTCGAGGCTGCGCGCGAGCGGCTCGGCGAGCAGGAGCAGCGCGCCCGTCGCCCCCGCGGAGAGCAGGAAGCCGTACGAGGTCGCGAGCCAGGGGTCCGCCGCCACAAGAATCGTCACAGCGAGCGACAGAACGGCGACGCCGGATCCGCGACGGCCGACGAGAAGCGCGATCATCGCGATCGCGGCCATCGTGGCCGCACGGATCACGCTCGCCTCCGGTGTGACGAGCACGACGAAACCGGCGAGCACGAGGAGCGAGCAGGCGATGCGCGTGCGCCTGCCCGCTCCGCACAGGGCCGAGGCGCCGAAGGCGATGCCGACGACGAGCGCGCAATTGCTTCCGGACACCGCTGTGAGGTGGCTCAGCGATGACGCCTTCATCGCGGCGTCGAGCTCGTCTGAGACGCCGCTCGTCTCACCGACCGACAGTCCCGGGAGAAGCCCCGCGCCGGGCTCGGGCAGTCCGCTTGCGATGTCATCGACGAAGCCGCGTCGCAGCGTGCTCGCGACCGCGAAGATATGGGGCGGCGGCGCCCGCACCTCGACCCGCTCGGCGAATACGATCGCGACGGCGGCGTCTCCGGGGCCGGTCGGTTCCGCGTCGCCCGAGACCTCCACGCGCGCACCGAGGTCGAGTCCGTCCGGAGGGGATCCTCCGCGCCAGTTCACGCTCACGGTCGCGGTGCGGCCGCCCACATGGGCGGATCCATCGAAGCGCACCCCGTCCGCAACGGGCTCGATCTTCGTCGTGACCACGATGGTCAGAGACGACACGCGAGCATCGAGCTCTGTGCCGATTGCTGCGCGGACGGGTTGGGCGAGCGCTGCGTGGCTCGCGGCGACGGCGGCCGCAGCGAGCGCGATGCTCGCGAGCGTGCTCCATGCGCGGAGACGCCCTGGATGGGGCAGGAGTCCGACTGACGTGCATTCGCGAGGCCGAGACGCCGTCGCGGGCGGATCCGCGGGGTGCGACGACGATTCCGCATCGCTCGAAGCGCGAGGCCCGGTTGCGGCTGCGCGCCGGGCCGCAGCCGCCGCGACCAGGAGCGATGCCGCGGCGCCTGCCCATGCGGTGATCGCGACACCCGCGGCCGCGCCAGGCATGAGGACGGCGGCGAGGGCTGCGGCCCAGGCGACCACGGCGATCGGGAGCATCCTCAGATCGCGCGCGGACGATTGACGCGGAACCGCGCCGCTGCGGGGATCCGGCACGACGGTGTCGCGTCGCGCCGCACTCACGTCGTCACCAGATCCCGCACCGATGCCAGGACCGAGGGGCCGATCCCCGATACGGCGAGGAGGTCGTCCACGGACCCGAAAGGGCCCTCGGCCGCGCGCCAGTCGATGATGCGCTGCGCGAGGGCGGGGCCGATTCCCGGCAACGTCTCGAGCGTCGTGCTGTCGGCGGTATTGAGGTTCACACGAGCGGGTGTCGTTCCCCCGCCGGGAGCGACCGCGGCAGGCGTCTCTCCCTCGGCGGGGACGACGAGCTGCTCGCCGTCTGTCACGGGGCGAGCGAGATTGATCCCCACTGCGTTCGCGTCGTCTGCCAGGCCGCCGGCCGCCGCGATGGCGTCCACGACCCGTGCATCGGACGCCACGACGTACAGGCCGGGCGCGCGGACGGCACCCGAGACATGCACGTACGCGTCGCCGGAGAGTCCGGGCGTGAGGGCGGGCGAGGCGACGACCGGATCGTCGGCAAGATGCTCGACGGGCGTGCGTGCGCTTCGCCAGACCCCGATCCCCACCGTCGCGGCGAGCGCGATGAAGACGAGCAGGATCGCCGCGCCCACACCGAGCCGCGCGCGGGGCGCTGCTCGTCGATACGGTTCGAGGTCGGCCATGGTCGAGACGCTACGGATCGCTGAATCCGCGCGCGGCGCGGCCTGACTCGATCCTCAGATAACTCGCCCGATCCGATCCCTGTGGACACGTTGACAGGGGTGCCCACGCGCGAGGAATGTCGGTCGCCGCGACTACGCTGGAAGGCATGGCCGCACGACGATCAGGAACCGCGAAGAAGCCGTCGGCGATTCCGCAGTTGTCGTGGCGCGAGCCGCGAGCCGCGCCCGTCGTGCTCGTCTCCGGCCCCGAAGAGGTGTGCGCAGAGCGAGCGACGGCGGCGATCCGCGACGAGCTGAGGAGCGCCGATCCGTCGCTCGAGGTCACCGATTTGCGTGCCGACGACTACACCGCCGGCAGTCTGCTCGCAGTCACCTCTCCGTCGCTGTTCGGCGAGCCGCGCCTCGTGCGCATCGGCGGTGTGGAGAAGTGCTCCGACGCGTTTCTGCAGGAGGCGCTCGCATACCTCGACGCGCCGCAGGAGGGTGCGACGGTCGTCCTGCGTCACACGGGGGCGAGCGTCCGCGGGAAGAAGCTGCTCGAGGGCATCCGCGGCGGCGCGGGCGGCGGCGTCGAGGTCGCATGTCCGGCCATCAAGTACGACCGTGATCGCGAGGCGTTCGCGGCGGGGGAGTTCCGGCATGCAGGTCGCCGCATCAGCCCGAAGGCGCTCGGAGCGCTCACGCAGGCATTCTCGGGTGATCTGTCGGAGCTCGCGGCGGCCTGCCAGCAGCTGCTGCAGGACACTGCCGGAGACATCGACGAGAAGATCGTCGATCGCTACTACGGCGGCCGCATCGAGACGAGTGCATTCGAGGTGGCTGATGCCGCGATCGCAGGCGAATACGGGCGCGCTCTTCTCACGCTGCGCCATGCTCTCGATTCGGGGGCAGATCCGGTCCCGCTCGTCGCCGCGTTCGGGATGAAGCTCCGCACGATGGCACGGGTCGGCGGGCGCCGCGGGCCGTCGCGGCAGATCGCTCAGGAGCTGAAGATGACCGATTGGCAGGTCGACCGCGCGCGGCGCGATCTGCAGGCCGGGTGGTCGGAGCGCTCGCTCGGTCTCGCGATGCAGGCGGTGGCTCGCGCCGATGCCGAAGTGAAGGGCGCATCGCGGGATCCGGTCTTCGCCCTGGAGCGCATGGTCACCGTCGTTGCGACCCGCGCCCCCTTCGGCGCGTAGCTGGCAGGGTCCACGTCCGATCGGCGGATCGCATGCGCCTTGGCGAGCGACGCGCTCGGGCGACGACGCGCACGCAGAAGGCCCGCCCCCAGCGGGGACGGGCCTTCTGCGTGGTGCTCAGCTCAGAGAGCGGCGATCTGCTTCGCCAGCGCGCCCTTGCGGTTCGCGGCCTGGTTCTTGTGGATCACGCCCTTCGTGGCGGCCTTGTCGAGCTTCTTCGAAGCCTTCGCGAAGGCGGCCTCTGCGGCGCTCTTGTCGGCCGACGAGATAGCCTTGCGCGTCGCGCGGACGAGCGTCTTGAGCTCGCTCTTCACGATGCGGTTGCGCTCGCGCGCCTTCTCGTTGGTCTTGATGCGCTTGATCTGCGACTTGATATTTGCCACGTCGGTACAGACTTTCGTTCGTGATGTGCGTCGGATGTTGCCGGCCGGCAGTAGAGGGGCTGTCGTCCGACGAGTGCGGGTGTGGGGGCCCGCACGCAAGCCAAGAACCTATGTTACCAGGTGGATCGTGCGGATCCCGACGATGAGACCGTCGCGATGGCGAGGTCGAGGACTGCGTTCGTCACGCGCGGACGCATCGTCGTGAGCAGATGCGTCGTGCGCGGCACCACGATGAGCTCGGCACGGGGGACGAGGCGCGTGAACGTGCGCTCGCCCACGCGCAGCTGATCCCACTCTCCATTGACGAACCACACGGGCAGGGCCCGATGCTGCAGGCGCACGAGCGCCCTCGCGAGGGGCAGATCGGCGAGGCTTGCGAGCGCGCCGTCTTCTGCGCCCAGCGCATAGCCCCCGGCTTCGAGATCGGCGCGCGTCTCGGGCGGAAGCTGCGCGTCGAGCGCCCGCTGGATAAACCATCGCCCCTGGTTCGGCAGGCGCAGCACGCCGCGTGCCATGAGCCGATAGGCCGTGAGCCCGGCGCCTCGCGGAAACGCGGTGCAGCACGCCCCGACGAACGCCGATACTGGGGGAGCGGCTCCGGCCCGCCCCACGTATGCGGTCGAGAGCAGGCCGCCGAGGGAGTGTCCGACGAGCACGACCGGTCCGCGCTCGGCCGCGCGCGACACAGCACGGTCGATGGACCCGAGCGCCTCGTCGAGCGACCACGGCTCGCCCATGCGCGTACCGTGGCCCGGCAGATCGATCGCCTCGGCCGCAATTCCGCGTCGCTCGAGGTGCGCGAGCTGCGCGCGCCACATCGTCGCCGATGTGCGGATCCCGTGCACGAGCACGAGCTGGGGATCCATGCCGCCAGCATACGAGAGCGGGGCCGGCGCCCGAAGGCGCCGACCCCGCGGTCGTGATTCAGTGGGCGAGGATTACGCTGCCCAGCCGAAGTTCTCCACCGGCTGGATGCCGAAGAGGTCCAGGCCCGTGTAGGGCTCGGGCGTGAGGTTCGCCAGACCGTCCTTGGCCGCCATGATGTGCGGGCCCGAGTACAGCGGCAGGATGCCCCACGACTCGGCCATCAGATCTGCCTCGAGCTCCATCGCGGCCGGGATCTGCTCCTCCGCCGTCGGCAGCGCCTCGACCTGGTGGATGCGCTCGTCGAACGTCGAGTCCATCGTCGAGGAGAGGTTCAGTCCGCTGCCCTCACAGTAGAGCTGGCACATCCACATGACACCGTAGGCGTCGCTGGACGAGAACCCGAGCATGACGAGGTCCCAGTCCTTCTCGCTGATCGTCGTCGAGAACTCGCTCGGCGCGCGCTGGTCGAGCTCGAGCTCGAAGCCGATCTGCGCGAGCTGCTGCTGCACCACGCGGCCGCGGGCCTCGGTGAGCGGGTCGTCGCCGAACGACGGCAGGCGTCCCTCGAAGCGCACGCCGTCGCGCTCGCGCACGCCGTCGTCGCCCATGACCCAGCCGGCGTCGTCGAGGATCTGGTTCGCCTCGTCGACGTTGAACTCCCAGCCCGCGTTCGCGAGCGCATCCTCGTAGCCCTCCTGGAAGGGGTAGAGGTTGAGCGAGCCCGCGGGCTCCTCCGTGTAGTCGAGGCCGTCCCACATGACGTCGGTGATCTGCTCACGGTCGATCGCCATGAACATGGCCTGACGCGTCTCGAGGTCAGCGAACTGCTCACGCTCGGCGTTCAGCTCGACGAGGTTCGTCGCGGCGCGCGCGGCGCGGTAGGTCGAGATGTCCTCCATATCGGCGATCTGCTCGAGATCGTCCGCCGAGAGGCTCTGAACCGTGCCTGCGATGTCGACCTCGCCGTTGCGGAAGGCATTCATCGCGGCCGTGTCGTCCATCTCGCGGAACGTGACCTCGTCGAGCATCGGCTCGTCGCCCCACCAGTTCTCGTTCGGCTCGAACGTGATGACGCGCGCGTTCTTGTCGAACTCCTTGATCGCGTACGGCCCGGCGCCCCATTCGGGGTTCGCCTCCTCGAGGTACGCCTCGTTGAACTTCTCGGCCGTGTCGACGGCGGGGTGCACGACGTTGAAGAACAGCGCGTCGACCCATGCGAAGGTGCCGTCGAAGGTGACGACCGCCTGCTTCTCGGTCTCGCCCTGCTCGACCGAGGCGATGTTGCGGTAGCCCTCCGTGCTGTTCGGCACGTAGTCTCCCTCGCCGTTGTTGGCGATCCAGGTGTTCTCGATCGTCTTCCAGTCCATCGGCGTGCCGTCGTTGAACTCGGCCTCGTCGGTGAACGTCAGCGTCAGCACCGTGTTGCCGTCGACCTCTTCGACGTTCTTGTCGGAGATGTAGGCGGGATTCGGGTACGCCTCGCCGTCGGGAGTCGACAGGATGATCTGGGGGTTGTACCAGGTCCAGATCGTCTGCGTGTCGACCTGTCCGTCGCTGTGCATGGCGTTCATCTGCGGCGAGATCTCGCCGATCGCCTGCACGACGGTGCCGCCCTGCTGCATGTCGTCACGGTCGACGGGGTTGTAATCAGCGCCCTCGACGGTCTGTGCTTCGGCGGGCTCGTCCGATCCGTCTCCGGAGGGCGAACCGCCGCAGGCGGTGAGAGCGAGCGAGAAGCTCGCCGCGATCGCGGCGGCTCCCAGCCACTTCGTCTGCTTCTTCATTGGTGCTCCTTTCGCGCTTTCGCGCTCTGGGTGGGAATGAGGGGGAGGCCTATCGGTAGTGGCACGCGTTGGTGTGCACACCCTCGCGCCCGGTCAGCTGTGGAGCCTCGCCCTCGCAGCGAGCCCTGCTAGCCGTATCCAGAGTCTGGTACAGCGGGCAGCGGCTCACGAAGGGGCAGCCCGAGATCTTGTCGGTTGGGCTGGGAAGATCACCCGTCAGGACCACGCGCTCTCGTGTGCGCTCCACATGCGGGTCCGGGATCGGAATGGCCGAAAGCAGCGCCTGTGTGTACGGGTGCTGCGGGTCGTCGAAGACCTCGTCGACGTCGCCGAGCTCGACGAACTGACCGAGGTACATGACCGCGACCCGGTCGGCGAGGTGGCGGACGACCGAGAGATCGTGCGCGACGAAGAGATACGACAGGCCCAGGCGCGCCTTGAGCTCGTCGAGCAGGTTGATGACCCCGGCCTGGATCGACACATCGAGGGCCGAGACTGGCTCGTCGAGCACGAGCAGGCGCGGCTCGGTCGCGAGCGCGCGGGCGATGCCGATGCGCTGCCGCTGGCCGCCCGAGAACGCCTGGGGGAAGCGGTCGCTGTGCGCCGGATTGAGCCCGACCAGATCCATGAGCTCGTCGACGCGCTCGTGCGTCGCGTCTTTGCTCGTTCCGATCGTCCGCAGTGGCTCGGCGATGATGTCGAACACCGTCATGCGGGGATCGAGCGCGCCCATCGGATCCTGGAACACGATCTGGATGTTGCGGCGCATCTCGCGTTCGTGGCGCGACGAGCGAATCTCGGACACGCTCGTGCCGTTCACGACGATGTCGCCCTGCTCCTGCTTCGCGAAGTCCATGATCTGCAGGAGCGTCGTCGTCTTGCCGGAGCCCGACTCGCCGACGATCGCGAGAGTCTCGCCCTCGCGGATGTCGAACGAGACGTTCTTCACCGCGTGCACATCGCCGACGCGACGCTTCACGAGCGCGCCCTTCATGAGAGGGAAGGTCTTCGTGAGGTTGTCGACCGTGAGGGTCGCGGCGCGCTCCTCGCGCGGGACGGCCTCGAGCGCGTTCTCGGGGATCTCTGGCGGCGGGAACACCGGGGCGCCATCGATCTCACCGTTCCGGATCTCGTCGGCGCGGATGCACGCGGCGAGGTGCTCGCCGCCGCCAGCGACCGGTGCGAGCTCGGGTTCACCCTCGCGGCAGGCCGCCGTCGCGATCGGGCATCGATCGGCGAAGGGGCACGCATCGGGGAGATCGATGAGCATGGGCGGGTTGCCCTTGATCGGCACGAGCGGCTGCTTCTCCCGCTTGTCCACGCGGGGGATCGCACCGAGCAGACCGATCGAGTAGGGCATGCGCGTGTCGTCGAAGAGATCGTCGACGGGCGCGTGCTCGACGGGCTTGCCCGCGTACATCACCAGCACATCATCGGCCACGCTCGCGACGACGCCCATGTCGTGGGTGATCATGATCACCGCGGCGCCCGTCTCCTTCTGGCCCTTCTTGATGACGTCGAGGATCTGCGCCTGGATCGTCACATCGAGGGCGGTCGTCGGCTCGTCGGCGATGATGAGCTTCGGACGATTCGCGATCGCGATCGCGATGACGACGCGCTGGCGCATGCCGCCGGAGAACTCGTGCGGGAAGCTCCGCATACGCGCCTCGGCATTCGGGATGCCGACGGTCTGCAGCAGCTCGATGCCGCGCTGCCACGCCGCCTGCTTGGACATGCTCTCGTGCGCCGTGAGCGTCTCGACGAGCTGATCGCCGATCGTGAATACGGGTGTGAGCGAGGTGAGCGGATCCTGGAAGATCATCGACAGGCCGTTGCCGCGGATCTGCGACATCTGCTTGTCGGTCTTGCCGATGAGCTCCTGGCCGTCGAAGGTGATCGAACCGCCGACTGCGGCGTTCTCATCAAGCAGGCCCATGATCGCCAGCGAGGTGACCGACTTGCCGGATCCCGATTCGCCGACGATGCCGATCGTCTCACCGGGGTGCAGGTCGAAGGAGACGCCGCGCACGGCGTCCACGCGGCCGGCCTCGCTCGCGAAGCTGACGGTGAGGTCCTGGACAGAGAGGATGGGGTCGGTCATGCACGGCCTCCTGCCGCCGAAGTCGGATCGAGGGCGTCGCGCAGGCCGTCGGCGATGAACGCCATCGACACCGTGAGGAGCGTCAGGATGAGCGCGGGGAAGGCGAAGATCCACGGTGCCGACGTCACGAGAGACGCGCCGACCCCGATGAGGGAGCCGAGCGACACATCCGGCGTCTTCACGCCGAAGCCGAGGAACGAGAGGCTTGTCTCGGCCTGCACGGCGCTCACGACACCGAGCGTGAAGTTGATGATGAGAAGCGAGCCCATGTTCGGCAGCATGTGGCGCAGCACGATGCGGAAGCCGCGCACGCCCATGTAGCGCGCCGCCTGGATGTACTCGCGTTCGCGGATCGATAGTGAGAGGGTCCACACCGTTCGGGCGAGGATCATCCAGCCGATGAGGATCAGCATGAGCGACAGCACGAACCAGTCGCCACCCGACCCCGTCGTCACGAGCGCGACGATGAGAAAGCCGGGGACCGCGATCATGAAGTGGATGACGGTGAGCACGACGCGCTCCCACCAGCCGCCGAAGTAGGCGGCCGATGCGCCCAGCACCGCTGAGATGACAGTCGTTCCCGTTGCGACGACGAGCGCGATCATGAGCGAGCGCTTGAGGCCCTCGACCGTCATGGCATAGATGTCGTTGCCGGCGCTCGTCGTGCCGAACCAGTGCTCAGCGCTCGGCGGATCGGAGAGGGCGAGGAAGTCGAGCTCGACGTGATCGTACTGCTGGAGCAGCGAGCCGAAGAGCGCGAAGAGTACGAGGAAGGCGAAGATGCCGAGGCCGATTGTCGCGGGTACGTTGCGGAAGAACCGGCGCGCGTAGAGCTTCGTCTTGGACATCGGCTTCGAGCGCCGGATGCCCTCGGATTTCGCGATCGGGGTGGTCTTGGGATCGGTGGACATGGTCATGTCAGTTCACCCGCACTCGGGGGTCGAGGGCCACGACGGCGATATCGGCGAGGATGGCGCCAATGGCCGCAAGGAAGGCGCCGAACGCCGCGATCGCGACCGTGCCGTGGATGTCGTTCTTATTGATCGTCTGTACGAAGTACTCGCCGAGCCCGTGCCACGTGAAGATGGTCTCGGAGAGGACGGCACCGAGGAACACGTTCGGGATGGTGAATGCGATCTGGGTCGCGATCGGAATGAGCGACGTGCGCAGAGCGTGCCGGCGGATCGCGGTCTGCTTGGTGAGCCCCTTCGCGCGCGCCGTGCGCACGTAGTCGGCGCTGATGTTGTCGAGCAGGAGTGAGCGCTGCAGGAAGTGCGTTGTCGCGTAGCCGACGAGGGCCATCGCGAGTGTCGGCAGCAGCAGGCGGTGCAGCGTGTCGAACACGGCCCCCCACCAGGTGTCGATCCCGATGCCCGACGGCCCGGTGACGAAGAGCACGTTCCGCCCCGTCAGGTTGTTGATCCATACCGCGGCGATGACGAAGCCGAGGGCGGCGACGATCGGCGGAATGTTCATCGTGATGATCGACGTGAATTGGCCGATGCGGTCGGCGAGCTTGTACTGCCGGTTCGCGGTGTAGACGCCGAGCGCGATGCCGGCGACGGTCGCGATCAACGTGGCTCCCGTGACGAACTCCGCAGAGATCCACATGCGGTACGCCATCTGGCCGTTGACGCTCTGGCCGTCGGGGGCGACGCCCCAGTCCCAGCGCAACACGATGTTCGTCAGCCACGTCCACCACCGCTCGACGAGAGGGACGGTGTCGCTGAGGTTGCGCGGCTCGAGGAGGGCCGAGATCTCGTCGGATGAGAGGGGAGGGCGTCGACCGATGTAGTTGCTGCGCGGATCCAGGAAGTTCCACGCGAGCAGGTAGATGAGGTTGGTCGACACCACGATGATCGCCAGCCACGAAACGATGCGGCGCGTCAGGTATCGGAACAAGGTGTCAGGGTGCTTTCTCGGAGGAGCATCGGGCTGAGAGGTGACTCTAGTCCGGGCTCGTGCCCTTCGGCCAGGGGCGGCACCCCCGACGGAAAAGCGTTATCAATCTGTTTCGGTATGAACTTTTCGTCCTGTTTTCCGGGTGTGGACTGTGCACCCTGCTGAGCGTCGACAGTGACGTCGCCGAACATCCTGCGCCCTCTAGCTGGACGTCCCGTGCACGTGTTGAGCAGATTGCGCAGCCTCGCGCGCGCCTGCGGGAATACTCACGGCCTCCGGAGACGCATGTTTCGATCTCGTGAAGAATCTCGTGTCGACCGGCTCGCCCTGCGGTGCGTGCGCGCAGTGATCTGTCGAGCGACTGCGTAGACTGGTGCAGATATGTCGCCCCGTGCCTCTCAACCCCTCGCGCCCGCCGCCACGCCTCCTGCGCGTCTGCGGAACTTCTGCATCATCGCCCACATCGACCACGGCAAGTCGACGCTGGCCGATCGCATGCTGCAGCTGACCGGCGTCGTGCCCGACCGCGAGATGCGGGCGCAGTACCTCGATCGCATGGACATCGAGCGCGAGCGGGGCATCACGGTCAAGAGCCAGGCCGTGCGCATTCCCTGGCAGGTCGATGGCGAGACGTTCGCGCTCAACATGATCGACACGCCGGGTCACGTCGACTTCTCGTACGAGGTGTCCCGATCTCTTGCCGCCTGCGAGGGCGCTATTCTCCTCGTCGACGCCGCACAGGGCATCGAGGCGCAGACGCTCGCGAATCTCTATCTCGCCCTCGAGAACGACCTCACGGTGATCCCGGTCCTCAACAAGATCGACCTGCCGGCCGCGGATCCCGAGCGCTTCGCGAAGGAGCTCGCCGATCTCATCGGCGGCTCTCCCGACGATGTGCTGCGGGTGTCGGGCAAGACCGGCGTCGGCGTCGATGCGCTGCTCGACCGCCTCGTTCGCGAGATTCCCGCGCCCGTGGGGGATCCCGATGCCGAGGCGCGCGCGATGATCTTCGACTCGGTCTACGACGCGTATCGGGGCGTCGTCACGTACGTGCGCATGATCGACGGCAAGCTCTCGCCGCGTCAGCGGATCCAGATGATGTCGACGCGGGCCACGCACGATCTTCTCGAGATCGGCGTGTCGAGCCCCGAGCCGGCGCCGTCTGACGGTCTCGGCGTCGGCGAGGTCGGCTACCTCATCACGGGCGTGAAGGACGTGCGCCAGTCGAAGGTGGGCGACACGGTGACCGACTCGCGCAAGCCCGCCTCTGAGGCTTTGCCCGGTTACGTCGAGCCGAAGCCGATGGTCTATTCGGGCGTGTACCCGATCGACGCGAGCGACTACCCGGTGCTGCGCGAGGCGCTCGACAAGTTGAAGCTGTCGGACGCGGCGCTGGCCTACGAGCCGGAGACGTCGGTGGCGCTCGGCTTCGGATTCCGCTGCGGATTCCTGGGACTGCTGCACCTCGAGATCGTGACCGAGCGACTGCGCCGCGAGTTCGACCTCGACCTCATCACGACGGCACCGAGCGTCATCTACACCGTCACGACCGAGGCGGGCGAAGAGATCGTCGTCACGAACCCGAGCGAGTACCCCGACGGCAAGGTCGCCTCGGTCACGGAGCCCATCGTCGAAGCCTCGGTCCTCACGCCGAAGGACTTCGTCGGCACCGTCATGGAGCTCTGCCAGGGGCGCCGTGGCTCGCTGCAGGGGATGGACTACCTCTCAGAGGAGCGCGTCGAGCTCAAGTACACGATCCCGCTCGGCGAGATCGTCTTCGACTTCTTCGATCAGCTCAAGAGTCGCACGCAGGGATATGCGAGCTTCGACTACGAGCCGTCGGGATCCCAGGAGGCCGATCTCGTGAAGGTCGACATCCTCCTCCAGGGCGAGCGCGTCGATGCGTTCAGCGCGATCGTGCATCGGCACAGCGCCTACTCCTACGGCACGACGATGGCCGAGCGCCTGCGCAAGCTCATCCCGCGCCAACAGTATGAAGTCCCCATTCAGGCGGCGATCGGCGCGCGCATCATCGCGCGCGAGACGATCCGGGCCATCCGCAAGGATGTCCTCGCCAAGTGCTACGGCGGAGACATCAGCCGCAAGCGCAAGCTGCTCGAGAAGCAGAAGGAGGGCAAGAAGCGAATGAAGATGGTCGGACGCGTCGAGGTCCCCCAGAACGCGTTCATCGCGGCCCTCTCCGGCGATGTCGAGTCGGCGGGAAAGAACTGAGATCCCCGACCCGGGGACGCGAACCGAGGCAGTGAGGGTAAACAGCATGCGCAGGGCGACCTTCCGAGACCAGACGGTCGACTATGCGGCGGTCGGCGCCTCGCAGGCGGCGGATCTGCTGCAGTATCCGCCGGAGCGCGCGCTTCCGGCGGTGGATTCGTGGCGTATCGGCAGCGGCGAAGAACGCTTCCGCAAAGCGGCCGAGGATCTGCTCTCGTGGCGCGTCCTCACGGGCGCCGGCCTCGAGGTCACCGATGTGCGTCCGTCCGCCGATCCCGGGTACACGGGCGTGAGCTTCGATGTCGACGGCACGCCCGTCGTTCCCTCGAAGCGCGAGCCCGATCAGCGATTCACTGCGGACGGGATCGCGTACGTGAGTGCGGGCGCGACGGCGCACGTGCATGGACGCGCCCGAGGGCGTCGCGCTGATGGCGACTACCGAGTGATCTTCGTCGCGGAAGAGGAGCGTCGCGTCGCGTTCGCCCTCGGTACCGTCGATTCGACGATCGTCAGTGGTGAGGTGCTGTTCAGCGTCGAGTGGCGGGACGACGACGAGGTGTGGTTCGAGGTGCGTGCCTTCGACATTCCCGTGCTGTGGTCACATCGTCTCTTCCGGAGACTCGTGAAGCGCCGCCGCCGCCTGCTGAACGCCGCGTACCTCCGCGCCGTCTCGCCGCTCTTCGCGTGATCGGGGCGCGTTAATGCCCGGCGCCCTGCCGCTCGGAGACCCCGCCCCCGCAGACGGGCGTCTGCCCGACGAGCACGCTCCGCGCGAAGAGGTCGACTTCGGTGTCTATCTGCACGTGCCGTTCTGTCGTGTGCGCTGCGGCTACTGCGACTTCAATACCTATACGGCAACAGAGCTGCGCGGCGCACGGCAGGATCAGTACGCCGACACGCTACTGCAGGAGATCGACCTGGCGCGCACGGTGCTTGGGGATGCCGCACCGCCCCGACCCGCGCAGACAGTCTTCTTCGGCGGTGGCACGCCGACCCTGCTCCCTGCGGGCGATCTTGCTCGCATGCTCGACGGCGTGCGCGAGGCGTTCGGCATCGCGGACGGCGCGGAGGTCACCGTCGAGGCGAATCCCGACACCGTCACCGACCGGATCGCGCAGGATCTCGCCACCGCAGGCGTGACGCGCATGTCGATCGGCATGCAGTCGTCCGTCCCGCACGTGCTCGCGGCGCTCGATCGCACCCACACGCCCGAGAACGTCGGATCCGCGGTGCAGGCTGCCAGGAATGCGGGGCTTGGTGCGAGCCTCGACCTCATTTACGGCGCGCCGGGGGAGAGCCTGGACGATTGGCGGGCGTCACTCGAGACGGCCCTCGCGCACAAACCCGATCACATCTCGGCGTACGCCCTCATCATCGAGGAGGGCACGAAGCTCGCCCGACAGATCTCCCGTGGCGAGATGCCCGCGCCCGACGACGATCTGCAGGCGGATATGTACGAGCTCGCCGACGAGCTCCTCGCCGTCGCCGGATACGAGTGGTACGAGGTGTCCAACTGGGCGACGAGCGAGGCACACCGATCGCGCCACAATCTCTCCTACTGGCGGGGATCCGATTGGTGGGGATTCGGTCCCGGGGCGCACAGCCACGTCGCGGGGCTCCGTTGGTGGAACGTGAAGCATCCGGCCGCCTATGCGCAGCGTCTCTCGCTCGGCGAATCTCCCGCGGCGGGGCGCGAGACACCCGACGCCGAGCAGCGGGCGCTCGAGCGCGTGCTGCTCGAGACGCGGATCCGCGAGGGTATGCCCGTGTCGGATCTCCCCAGCTCCCGCGCGCGCACGGCGGTCGCGGGGCTCATCGCAGACGGGCTCATCGACGGATCCGCCGCGGTCTCAGGCCGCGTCGTACTCACCCGACGGGGCCGGCTGCTCGCCGATGCGGTCGTGCGTCGGCTCACGGAGTGAGACCTCAGAGACCACCGAGTAGAATTGGCACTCGACATCAGGGAGTGCCAGCACGAGAGGAGCGCACATGGTCTCGGATCGCGGACTGCAGGTACTGCGCGCCATCGTGCGCGATTTCGTCGACACGCATGAGCCCGTCGGCAGTCGCGCGATCGTTGAGCGCCACGCTTTCGGCGTCTCGGCCGCCACGATCCGCAACGACATGGCGCTTCTCGAAGAAGAGGAGCTCATCGCTCAGCCCCACACCTCATCGGGGCGCGTGCCGACCGACAAGGGATACCGTGCCTTCGTCGATCATCTCGCCGATGTGCGCCCGCTCTCGCCGGCGCAGCGTTCGGCGATCGAGTCTTTCCTCGCCGATCCCGCCGACTTGGACGATCTGCTCGCGCGCACGGTGCGCCTGCTGACTCAGCTCACGGGACAGGTCGCTCTCGTCCAGTACCCCTCCTTCGCCCGCGCGACGCTGACGCATGTACAGCTCGTCGCTCTCGACACGCGGCGCCTACTCGTCATCATGGTGACCGACACGGGCCGCGTGTCTCAGCGGATCGCGATCCTTCCTGCCGAGATCACCGACGCTGACGCTGACGCTGACGCGGTGAGCACGCTCCTCGAGCCGCTCATTGTCGGCTACCCGGTCGGAGACGCGGCCGAGCGCGTGGAGGCGGCGGCTTCGGGGCGGACGGGTCCGCCGACGGCGCGCGAGGGCGCCCTGCTCGCCGTCTTCGCGGCCGTGGCAGAGGAGCTCGATGAGTTTCGGCAGAACCGTCTCGTGATGGCGGGCGCAGCGACGCTCGCGCGCCGCGAGGATGATTTCCGGGGCAGCATTCATCCGCTCCTGGAAGCCATCGAAGAGCAGGTCACCCTGCTGCGTTTGATGAGCGAAATGGCGGCCGATGACAACGGCCTCGCGACGAGCATCGGCCGGGAGAACGCGGCCTTCGGGCTCGGCGAGGCGTCGATCGTCGCGAGCGAATACGACGCAACGGTCGGCCGCGCCCGGGTCGGGCTGATGGGACCGACGCGCATGGACTATCCGCGCAACCTCGCGGCGGCGCGTGCCGTGGCGCGGTATCTGACGCGGGTGCTCGAAGAAGACGAGAATCGATGAGTTCCCGGCCTGAGGCCGGTCAGTGACGCAGATCGCGGAATCTCCGCGGAAAGGCGAGAAGTGGCAGACCACTACGAGGTACTCGGCGTGTCGCGCGAAGCGAGCGACGACGAGATCAAGAAGGCATATCGCAAGCTCGCGCGCAAGCTCCACCCCGACGTGAACCCCACGGAGGAGGCTGCGGAGCAGTTCAAGAGCGTGACGCACGCGTACGAGGTGCTGAGCGACCCCGAACAGCGTCGTCGATACGACATGGGCGGCGACACAGGCGGCTTCGGAGGCGGCGGCTTCGGCGGCTTCGGCGACGTGTTCGAGGCGTTCTTCGGCGCGGCGGGCGGCGGATCCCGTGCGGGGCGCCCCAGGTCGCGACGCGAGCGCGGCGAGGACGCGCTCGTGCGGCTCTCTCTCGAGCTCGGCGACGTCGTCTTCGGAACGCACCGCGAGGTCGAGATCGACACGGCCGTCCTCTGCGAGACGTGCAACGGCTCCTGCTGTCAGCCGGGGACCGAGCCCGAGCGATGCGATATCTGTGGTGGCTCCGGGCACGTGCAGCGCCAGGTGCGCAGCCTGCTCGGGAACGTCGTCACGCAGCAGCCCTGCGGTTCCTGCCAGGGCTACGGCACGCGTATCCCGCACCCCTGCACCGCGTGTCAGGGCCAGGGCCGCGTACGTTCACGTCGCACGGTCGGCCTCGACATCCCCGCCGGCGTCGAGACGGGGTTGCGTCTGCAGCTTCCCGGATCGGGCGAGGTGGGGCCCGCGGGCGGCCCGAACGGCGATCTGTACGTCGAGGTCCACGTCGAGCCGCACCCTGTCTTCAGCCGCGAGGGCGACGATCTGCTCGCGACGCTCGAGGTATCGATGACCGATGCGATCCTCGGTACGGAGACGTCGATCGACGGCCTCGACGGTGCCGTCGATCTCGAAGTGCGAGCGGGCGTGCAATCGGGTGATGTCCTGAAGATCGGCGAGCGCGGCATCACGGGCCTGCGGAGCAAGCGTCGCGGGGACCTGCGTGTCGCGATCCAGGTCGTCACCCCCACGAAGGTCGACGGCCGCACCCGCCAGCTCGTCGAGGAGCTCGCCCAGCGCACGAAGGCGCCCGAGCCGCGCCTCTCAGAGCATCCGCAGGGCCTGTTCTCGAAGATCCGCGACAAGTTCCGCGGGGCCTGAGAGCACGCGTGGCGCTGCACTTCATCGCTGACGACGCCTCGGGTGCGGGTGAGGGAGACACGATCTCCCTCACCGGCACAGAGGCGCACCACGCGTCCTCCGTACGACGAGTGCGCGTCGGCGAGCGTGTCACTCTGACGGATGGCCGCGGAACGTGGCTCGACGGAGAGGTCACGGAGGCGCAGCCTAAGCGCGTCGATGTGCGGATCTCCGCGCGCGAGCAGCGCGAGGCCCCACGCCGGCGGATCCTGCTCGCGCAGGCGCTCGCGAAGGGCGACCGCGACGAGCTCGCGGTGCAGGCGGCGACGGAACTCGGCGTGGACGGGATCCTGCCGTGGCAGGCCGCGCGCAGCATCTCCCGCTGGCAGGGCCCGAAGGCCGAGAAGGGACGTCAGCGATGGGCGACGATCGTCCGGGAGGCCGCCAAACAGGCGCACCGCGCGTGGATCCCCGTCGTCGAGCCCGTCAGCACGACTGCCGAGCTGGCCGCTCGCTCCGCGGACGCACGTATCGTCGTCCTGGATCCGTGGACCGACGCGCGCCTGTCGGCGCTCGATACCGATGACGACCGTGATGTCGTCCTCGTCGTCGGTCCCGAGGGCGGGATCGAGCCCGAGGAACTCGCCGCGCTCGACGAAGCAGGAGCGACGCGCGCGCGTCTCGGGGAGAGTGTCCTGCGCACCTCGACGGCCGGGCCCGCGGCGATCGCGCTCCTCAACGCGCGCCTCGGCCGCTGGTGACTTCGGTGGCACACTCTAGACTGGACCCATGACGGAGCCCAGCGTGTTCACACGCATCATCCGCGGCGAGATCCCGGCAGACGTCGTTGCCGAGACCGACCGCGTTCTGGCCGTGACCGACATCAACCCGCAGGCGGCGGTGCACGTCGTCGTCTTCCCGAAGACGGGCGAATACCGCGACGTCTCCGAGCTGGCCGCCGCCGAGCCCGATCTGCTCGCCGAGCTCGTCTCGGTCGCGAAGGCCGTCGCCGCAGAGAAGGCGGGCGGGGAGTACCGTCTCATCTTCAACACGGGAGCGGGCGCGGGGCAGACCGTTTTCCACGTTCACGCCCACGTACTCGCGGGCAATCTGGAAGAGAAGAGCCTCGTTGGCTGATACACCCCAGACCACTGTCACCATCCGCGCCGACGGCGTCGCCATGGTGCAGCTCCTCGGTCCGCAGGACAAGCTGCTGCGCATGGTCGAGAGCGAGCATCCGGATGTCGATGTGCACGTACGAGGCAACGAGATCACGCTCTCGGGATCCGAGGACGACGTACGCGCCGCCCGTGCGCTTGTCGACGAGCTGCTCGAGATGACTCGCAAGGGTCACGACGTCGGCCCGGCGGACGTGCGCACGTCGAATCGCGTTCTCCAGGAATCGGGCGAGCGCCCGAGTGAGGCCCTCGGTGAGGCCATCCTGCAGACGCGCGGCAAGCTGATCCGCGCAAAGACGATGGGACAGCGCGACTACGTCGAGGCGATCGACCTGAACACGATCGTGTTCGGCATCGGGCCGGCAGGCACGGGAAAGACGTATCTCGCGATGGCCAAGGCCGTCCAGGCCCTGCAGCGGCGCGAGGTCAGCCGCATCATCCTCACGCGGCCCGCCGTCGAGGCGGGGGAGCGGCTCGGCTTCCTGCCGGGAAGCCTCACGGACAAGATCGACCCGTATCTGCGCCCGCTGTACGACGCGATCAACGAGATGATGGATCCGGAGGTCGTGCCGAAGCTCATCGCAACGGGCACGATCGAGGTCGCGCCGCTCGCCTACATGCGTGGGCGCACTCTCAACGACTCGTTCGTCGTTCTCGACGAGGCGCAGAACACGACGCCCGAGCAGATGAAGATGTTCCTCACGCGCCTGGGCTTCGGCACGAAGATGGTCGTCACGGGCGACATCACACAGGTCGATCTGCCCGGAGGCACGAGCGGACTGCGTGTCGTCAACAAGATACTCACGGGCGTCGACGACATCCACTTCGCTGAGCTGACGAGCGACGACGTCGTGCGTCACACGCTCGTGGGGCGGATCGTCGACGCGTACAGCGAGTACGACGAGAAGCGCACGGCCCGCCGCGCCGAGCTGGACGAGGCGCGCGAATTCGCGAACCGCGCCGAGCGGCGCCGAGGCATGACCCCCCGCGACAGGTCTCCGAAGCGAGGACGTTCATGATCGAGATCAACAACGAATCAGGCGTCGACATCGACGCCGACGCCCTGCTGCGCCTCGTGCAGCACGACCTGAATGCACTACATGTCAGCCCCGATGCTGAGCTCGCGATCGTTCTCGTCGACGAGGGCGCGATGGAGCAGCTGCACGTGCAGTGGATGGACGAACCGGGCCCCACCGACGTGCTGAGCTTTCCGATGGACGAGCTGCGCCCCGGATCCGCCGATATGCCGACCCCGCCGGGGCTTCTCGGCGACATCGTCGTCTGCCCGCAGGTCGCCGAGAACCAGGCGGAGACGGCGGGTCACTCGCTTCTCGACGAGATGTTTCTGCTCACGACGCACGGCCTACTCCATCTCCTCGGCTACGACCATGCTCTGCCCGAAGAGGAACGTCGTATGTTCGGTCTGCAGCGCGAGCTCCTCAGCTCCTTCGCGGCGAGTGAGAGGCGGCGCCGCCGCGCATGATCGAGGCACTTCTCATCCTCGGCGCCTTGGTGCTCGTCGCCGTCGCCGGCCTCATGACCGCCCTCGACTCCGCCCTGGCCGTGACGTCCACGGCGGATCTCGTCGACATGGCGGCGGAGGGGCGCAACACGCGATCCCTCGCCCACATCGCGCGCGATCGCGATGCGCATGACAACGCGCTGACTCTCCTGCGCGTGCTGTGCGATGTCGGGGCTGTCGTGCTCATGAGCTTGGCGTTCTCGCTGCTCTTCGAGAGCGCGCTGTGGGGCGTTCTGACGACCGTCATCGTCATGTCGATCCTCATCTACGTCGTCGTCGCCTCGGCGCCCACGACCGTCGGCCGGCGATACGCCGAGGGCCTTCTCGCATTCGGAGCGCCGGCGATCCGGGCCGCTCGCCTCGTCCTGGGGCCGATCGCGAAGCCGTTCGCGGCCGCGAGCGCGCGGGTGATCCCGGGGGCGCGGCGTCGCGGATTCGAGTCCGAGGAGCAGCTGCTCTCGATCGTCGACGAGGCCGCGACGCATGCTCTCATCGAGGACGACGATCGCGAGCTGATCCACTCGGTCTTCGACTTCACGGACCAGATCGTCCGCGCCGTCATGGTGCCGCGGACCGAGATGGTCACGGTCGACGCGGACGCGACCGCATCGGAGGCCGTGGACGCGTTCCTTTCCAGCGGCCTCTCGCGCCTTCCCGTCGTCGACGGCGACGTCGACAACGTCGTCGGAGTTCTCTACCTGAAGGACCTCATCCAGCACGCGTTCCGTGAGACACCGGGATGGCGTGCCGCGGCGGTGCGGGCGTTCGCACGTCCGGCACTGTTCGTGCCGGAGCAGATGCGGGCGGAGACGCTGCTGCAGCAGATGAAGACCGACCAGGTGCACGTCACTCTCGTCGTGGACGAGTACGGGGGCATCGCCGGCCTCGTGACGCTCGAGGACATCCTCGAGGAACTCGTCGGCGACATCGCGGACGAATATGACGCCCGTTCGAACGAGATCGTCGAGCTTCCGGATGGAAGCTTCCGCGTGAGCGCGGCGCTCGGCGCCGAGGAGGTCGGTGAGCTCTTCGGAATCGAGATCGATGATGAGGACGTCGACTCGATCGGAGGGCTCATGGCGAAGGAGCTCGGGCATATGCCGCAGCCGGGCGAGCAGGCGGAGGTGTCGGGCCTCGTCTTGACGGGAGGCACCTCGCGTGGCCGCGGGCGCGGGATTGCGACCGTCTTCGTCGACAGGACGCCCGCGCGGCGTGCCGTCGACGACGTGCTGGGTCGCAGCCCGCGCACGGGCGAGCTGAATCTCCCGGATCCGGATGAACTCGACCAGGCCTCCGGCTCCCGCCGGGGACAGCGGAAGACAAGCAAGAAGGGCGGCCACGATGAGTGACGCGCAGCGATCCGGATTCGTCACATTCGTCGGACGGCCCAACGTCGGCAAATCGACCCTCATGAACACGCTCGTGGGGGAGAAGGTGGCGATCACGAGCGAGAAGCCGCAGACGACGCGGCGCGCGATCCGCGGGATCCTGAACCGTCCCGGGGGTCAGCTCGTCGTCGTCGACACACCGGGCGTGCACCGGCCCCGTACGCTGCTCGGGCAGCGTCTCAACGATCTCGTCGAGACGGTTCTCGGCGACGTCGACATGATCGCGTTCTGCGCCCCCGCGAACGAGAAGGTCGGCCCGGGTGATCGCCGCATTGCCGAGTCCCTTTCTGGCTATCCGCGGGCGAAGAAGGTCGCGCTCGTCACGAAGACCGACGCGGCGAGCCGCGATCAGGTCATGGAACGACTGATGGAGGTCGATGCGCTTCGGGACGACTGGGCGGCCGTGATTCCGCTGTCGAGTGAGACCGGCGACCAACTCGATGTGCTGGCCGACGAGGTTCTCGCCCTGATGCCCGAAGGACCCGCGCTGTATCCCGAGGACGTCGTGACCGACGAGTCCCTTGAAGACCGCGTCGCAGAGATCATCCGCGAGTCTGCACTGGAAGGCGTGCGCGACGAGCTGCCCCACTCGATCGCGGTGCAGGTGCAGGAGATCGCGGCCCGCGACGAGGATCCGGAGCTCACCGATGTGTTCGCCGATATCGTCGTCGAGCGCGACAGTCAGAAGGCGATCATCATCGGGCGGAAGGGTTCGCGCCTGAAGGACGTCGGCTCTCGCGCTCGCGCGGGAATCGAGCCGCTCATCGGCACGCGCGTGTACCTGTCTCTGCACGTGCGCGTCGCGAAGGAATGGCAGCGAGACCCCAAGCATCTGGGGCGGCTGGGCTTCTGATCCGGCCTCGCCCTCCGCTGGATCTGAGCAATCTGCGCAGGCGCGGCGGATCATGGCGGTGCGCAGGCGAGCATCCTGCGTGCTATCGTGGCCACGTGCGACAGTTCGGTCTGCTTCTCCTTATCTGCCGCGACGAGACCTCGTAGTCAGGGCCTTCTCGTCGCGGAGCTTCGCGTGGCCCCTCCCACGTTTCGAAGGAACGAGAAGACAATGCAGAACAACCAGAAGCCGAGCGGCATGCCGATCCACAAGTACGTGCCGTTCCACGACCAGATCACGGTCGACCTGCCCGATCGCACGTGGCCCACGAAGCGCATCGAGAAGGCACCGCGGTGGTGTGCAGTCGATCTGCGAGATGGCAACCAGGCTCTCATCGACCCGATGACGCCCGACCGCAAGCGCATCATGTTCGAGCTGCTCGTCAAGATGGGCTACAAGGAGATCGAGGTCGGGTTCCCCTCGGCGAGCCAGACCGACTTCGACTTCGTGCGACAGCTCATCGAAGAGGATCTGATCCCCGACGACGTCACGATCCAGGTGCTGACACAGGCGCGTGAGCACCTCATCGCCCGCACGTACGAGTCGATCCGCGGCGCCAAGCAGGCGATCGTGCACCTCTACAACTCGACGAGCGTGCTGCAGCGCGAGGTCGTCTTCCGCACCGATGAGCAGGGAATCATCGACATCGCGCTCGAGGGTGCGCGCGCCTGCAAGAAGTACGAGCAGACGATCCCCGAGACCACCGTCTACTACGAGTACTCGCCCGAGTCGTACACGGGCACCGAGCTCGAGTTCGCGGTCGAGATCTGCAATCGGGTGATGGAGATCCTCGTCCCGACGCCCGAGCGCAAGGTCATCCTCAACCTGCCCGCGACGGTCGAGATGGCGACGCCCAATGTGTACGCCGATTCGATCGAGTGGATGAGCCGCAATCTCGACAACCGCGAGAACGTGATTCTCTCGCTGCACCCGCACAACGATCGCGGTACGGCCATCGCGGCAGCCGAGCTGGGGTACATGGCGGGTGCCGATCGCATCGAAGGGTGCCTGTTCGGCAACGGCGAGCGCACGGGCAATGTCGACCTCGTCGCCCTCGGCATCAACCTGTTCACGCAGGGCGTCGATCCGCAGATCGACTTCAGCGACATCGACCAGGTCAAGCGAACGGCCGAGTTCTGCAACCAGCTGCCTGTCCCCGAGCGCAGCCCGTGGGCCGGCGACCTCGTCTTCACGGCCTTCAGCGGATCCCACCAGGACGCGATCAAGAAGGGCTTCGAAGCGATGGCCCGGGCGGCCGAGGAACGCGGCGTGTCGACCGAGGAGATCCCCTGGGGCGTGCCCTATCTGCCCGTGGATCCGAAGGACCTCGGTCGCAGCTACGAGGCGGTCATCCGTGTCAACTCGCAGTCGGGCAAGGGAGGCGTCGCCTATCTGCTCAAGGCCGACCACAAGCTCGACCTGCCGCGCAAGCTGCAGATCGAGTTCTCGAACGTCGTGCAGGAGCACACCGACAGCGAGGGCGGCGAGGTCTCGAGCGACGACATCTGGAACATCTTCCAGGACGAGTTCCTGCCCTCCGGCGCGCCGGACACGAGCTGGGGTCGATACGAGCTGCTCGGGACGACGACAACGCACGTCTCGAACGGCGAGAGCGAGCTGCGGGCGACGCTGCGCGATGGTGACGAGGAGGTCGTCGTGACCCGCACGGGCAACGGTCCGGTCGCGGCATTCCTCGATGTCATGCGCGAGCGGGGGCACGAGATCACGCTGTACGACTACTCCGAGCACACCCTCAGCGCGTCGGGAGACGCCGAGGCGGCTGCGTACGTCGAGCTGCAGGTCGACGACCAGCGACTCTGGGGGGTCGGCGTCGACGGTGATATCGCGACGGCCTCGCTGAAGGCGATCATCTCGGCGGTGAACCGCTCGGTGCGCGTGCGCGACGAGGAGCTCGTCGAGGCGTGACCGCCTTTCGCGCTGCATCCCCTTCGTCCCGCGGGATAATGGCACGGTGCCCACATACCGTGACGACGCCGTCGTGCTTCGCACCCACAAACTGGGTGAAGCCGACCGGATCCTGACGCTGCTCACGAGGCAGCACGGCAAGGTCCGCGCGGTGGCGAAGGGGGTGCGGCGCACATCGAGCAAGTTCGGCGCGCGGCTCGAGCCATTCATGGCGGTCGACGCGCAGCTGTACGTCGGGAGAAACCTCGACATCGTTCAGCAGGTCGACCAGCTCGGCGCGTACGGTGCCGCCATCGCGGCCGATTACGACCGGTACATGGCCGCGAATGCGATGGCCGAGGCGGCCGACCGGCTTGTGGGGGAGGGCGACGCGCAGCCGCAGCAGTTCTTCCTTCTGGTCGGCGCGCTGCGTTCCCTGTCGCGGGGCGAGCATCCCGCGGGGGCGACGCGCGACTCGTATCTGCTCCGTGCACTCGGGCTGAGCGGGTGGACGGTGCAGCTCGACGCGTGCGCGCGGTGCGGGCTTGCGGGGCCTCACGACCGTTTCTCCGCGCCGACGGGCGGCGTCGTGTGCGACTCCTGTGCGCCGGCCGGCACGCCACGGGCCGACGCCGAGACGGTCGAGTTGCTTGCGGCGCTACTCGAGGGAGACTGGCCGAGGGTCGACGCCGCCGACCCGAGCGATCTCGATCGCGCCGGGGGCTTCGTCGCCGCCTACGCGCAGTTCCACCTCGAGCGCGCGATCCGTTCGCTCGGCAGGCGCTGACGGGCGCCGAGGATCTGAGTTCGTCCCGAGATACTGACGGTTCGGGGACTTTCGTCAGACGCTCGCGGAAGTCTCAGATCCTCGCGGCCCTGCCCGTCAGGCCTTGTCGATCGCGCCGCCGTAGCGGCGATCACGGCTGTGGAAGGTCTGGATCGCACGCCACAGGTTCTTGCGCGTGAACTCGGGCCACAACGCGTCGTCGAACACCATTTCGGCGTACGCGGCCTCCCACATCATGAAGTTGCTGGTGCGCTTCTCGCCCCCCGAGCGGATGAACAGATCGACGTCGGGCATGTTCGGCAGGTAGAGGCTCTTCGCGACGGTCTTCTCGTTGATGGCCGACGGCTTGAGACGTCCGGCCTGCACGTCCTCGGCCATCTTCCGCATCGCGTCGACGACCTCCCAACGCCCGCCGTAATTGATGCACATCGCCAGCGTCATCGTCGTGTTGTCGCGGGTCAGCTCTTCCGCGACTTCCAGATCCTTGATGACGGATCCCCACAGCTTCGGGCGCCTCCCGGCCCACCGCACGCGCACGCCCCACTCATTCAGCTGATCGCGGTGTCTGTGCAGCACCTCGCGGTTGAAACCCATGAGGAAGCGCACCTCGGCGGGCGAGCGCTTCCAGTTCTCGGTCGAGAATGCATACACCGAAAGGTGCTTCACGCCTGCCTGCACGGCGCCGGCGATGACGTCGAGCATGGCGTCGACGCCGACGCGATGTCCGTCGGTGCGGGGAAGGCCCTGCTGGTTCGCCCAGCGCCCGTTGCCGTCCATCACGATGGCGACGTGGTTCGGCACCGGTCCCGCGAATGCGGGTGGCTCCAGGCCCGTCCAGTTCAGAGGCTTGAACGGCACGGCGTCCGGATGCGTGTACGGCTTCGGCATCCCGCCATTATCGCGCGCCTAGCGCGGAAGGTTCTTCTCGATCAGCTCGACGATCGCGGGATCGTCGGGCGTCGTCTTCGGGCGGAAGCGCTCGACGTCGCCCGAGGGGAGGATCACGAACTTCTCGAAGTTCCAGGCGACTGGGCCCGCGAGCCCCGCGTGGTCCTTCGTCTTCTTGAGTGCTTTGTAGAGGGGAGCCGCGTGGGATCCGTTGACGCGCACCTTGTCCGCGATCGGGAACGACACGCCCCATGTCGTTGCGCAGTAGTCGAGGATCTCCTCCACCGATCCGGGCTCCTGACCCATGAACTGGTTGCAGGGAAAGCCGACGATCTGCAGGCCGCGATCGCCGTAGCTGCGCTGGAGCGCCTCGAGCTGCTCGTACTGCGGCGTGAGCCCGCACTTGCTGGCGACATTGACGACGAGAATCACGCCATCGCCGAAGTCTGCGAGGGTCTTCTCGGCGCCCTGGGCATCGGTGAAGGCGATTGTCCGGGGGTCGTTCTGGGCAGTCATGTCCACAGGCTACGACCCTTCGGCACCACCCAGGCGAAGAATGAGAGAATGAGCGTGTGACGATCGCCCTCGACGAAGCCCGCCCCGCGCCCCCCGTGCGCGACATGCCGTCCCTTCGCATCGGTCCGCTCACTCTCGACGTCCCCGTCGTTCTCGCACCGATGGCCGGAGTGACGAACATGGCGTTCCGCCGTCTGTGCCGGGAGTACGGCATCGGTCTCTACGTGACCGAGATGATCACGACCCGTGCGCTCGTCGAACGCAATGACGTGACGATGCGCCTCATCCAGCATCACGAGTCCGAGACTCCGCGCTCGATTCAGCTGTACGGCGTCGACCCGCGCTACACGGGCGAGGCGGCGCGGATCATCGCCGGTGAAGATCACGCCGACCATATCGACCTCAACTTCGGCTGCCCCGTTCCGAAGGTCACGCGCAAGGGCGGGGGATCCGCGCTGCCGTGGAAGCGCGATCTCTTCCGCGACATCGTGAAGAGCGCCGTCGACGCCGCGGGGGATGTCCCCGTCACGGTGAAGATGCGCAAGGGCATCGACGACGAGCACCTCTCCTTCCTCGAGGCCGGCCGCATCGCCGAAGACGTCGGGGCCGCAGGCGTCTCCTTGCACGCACGCACCCTCGAGGAGTCCTACTCGGGCACGGCAGACTGGTCGGCCATCGGCGAGCTCAAGCAGCACGTCACGAGCATCCCGGTGCTCGGCAACGGAGACATCTGGAGCGCTGACGACGCTGTGCGCATGGTGGACGAGACCGGGTGCGACGGCGTCGTCGTCGGCCGCGGGTGCCTCGGCCGGCCGTGGCTGTTCGGCGAGCTCGCGCGAGCGTTCGGGGGCGATGCCCCCCACGTCGATGCGACACTCGCGTTCGTCGCTCAGGCATTCCGCAGGCACGCCGAGCTGCTCGTCGAGTTCTACGAGGACGAGCTGCGCGGGTGCCGCGACATCCGAAAGCACGCGGGTTGGTACTTCAAGGGCTACCCCGTGGGCGGCGAGATGCGGGGTCGCTTCACGAAGGTCGATTCACTCGCGCAGATCGACGACCTCATCGCCGAGCTCGACCTCGACGCGCCCTACCCGGGCGAGCCCGTCGAGGGCCCGCGCGGCCGCTCGGGGCGCGCCCGCAGGCCGGTCCTGCCCGAGGGGTGGCTGGCCTCGCGCTCGATCGACGGGGCGGCTTCGGCCGAACTGCAGCACGCGGAACTGGACACCAGTGGCGGGTGAGCGCGTGCCCGTCCGCACGCCGGCCGGGTACACCGATCACGACACGCAGCGTTACGTCACCGAGCGGCACCGTTCCGCCCGCGGACACTTCGCGCGCGACCGCGCCCGCGTCCTGCACTCGGCCGCATTGCGGCGCCTGGCCGCGAAGACGCAGGTCCTCTCGCCCGCGAGCGACGCCGACTTCGCCCGCAATCGGCTGACCCACTCGCTCGAGGTGGCCCAGGTGGGCCGGGAGCTTGCGATGGCGCTCGGCCTCGACGAGGACGTCGTCGATGCCGCCTGCCTCAGCCACGACCTCGGACACCCGCCGTTCGGACACAACGGCGAGCGCGCACTCAACGAGTGGGCGGCCGACATCGGCGGCTTCGAGGGCAACGCGCAGTCGCTGCGGATCCTCACGAGGCTCGAGGCCAAGGTGCTCGACGGAGAGACGTCGGTCGGTCTGAACCTGACGCGCGCGACGCTCGACGCGACGTGCAAATACCCGTGGACGGTCGCGGATCCGGTCGCCGATCCGGGCGGGCGCCTGAAGTTCGGCGTGTACCCCGAGGACGAGGAGATCTACCGCTGGATGCGTGCCGGAGCGCCGGAGCGCGTGCGCTGCATCGAGGCCGAGGTCATGGATCTCTCCGACGACATCGCCTACTCGGTGCACGACTTCGAGGATGCCGTCGTCAACGGGTACGTCGACGTCGCTCGTCTCGCCGATCCTGTCGAGCACCATCCGCTCGTCGGCAAGATCCAGGCGTGGGTCGGCTACGACTACAGCCGCGACGAGCTCGCAGACGCGTTGTATCGCCTGACACGGCAGCCGATGTGGCTGACGTCCTTCGATCGTTCGCGACAGGCGCTCGCGCGCCTGAAGAATCTCACGAGCGATCTGATCGGGCGCTTCGCGAGTACGGCCGTCGCGGCCACGCGCGCGGCGTATCCGGGCGACACGCTCACGCGGTATGCCGCGCACGTCGTCGTCCCCCGGGAGATCGAACTCGAGATCGCTGTCCTCAAGGGCATCATGGGTGCCTCGATCGTGACGATCGACGCACGGCGCAGCGTGTACGCCGAGCAGCGCCGCGTCCTCACCCGCATCGCCGACGCGCTGTGGGCCGCTGACACCCTGTGGTCGTCGGGGGCGGATCAGCTCGATCCGGCGTTCGCCGCTGACTTCGTCCACGCGGGGAGTGACGCGGAGCGGAAGCGCGTCATCGTCGATCAGGTTGCGAGCCTCACCGACCAGACGGCCGTCGCCTGGCACGCGCGTCTCGTCGGCGAGATCGACCCCGCCGAAGTGGGAATCCGGATGCGGGCCGCTCAGCCGGCCGAGGTGTTCTGATGCCGCGCATCCGGCAGGCCGACATCGACGAGGTGAAGGCCCGCACGAACATCGCCGACATCATCGGCGAGCGCGTGGCGCTCAAATCAGCTGGCGTCGGATCGCTCAAGGGGCTCTGCCCTTTCCACGACGAGAAGAGCCCGAGCTTCAATGTGCGGCCCAGCCAGGGCTTCTACCACTGCTTCGGGTGCGGTGAATCGGGCGACGTCTACACCTTCCTCCGCGAAATGGACCATCTGACGTTCTCCGAGGCGGTGGAGAGGGTGGCACAGCGGGTCGGCTATCAGCTCACCTACGAGGAGGGCGGTCCGGCGCCCGAGACGAGCGGTCGGTCCCGGCTGTACGCCGCGCACACACAGGCGGCCGAGTTCTTCCGGCAGCAGCTGCTCTCGCCCGAGGCCGAGCCGGCGCGCGCCTTCCTCGGGCAGCGCGGCTTCGATCCGGGTGCCGCATCGCACTTCGGCGTGGGGTATGCGCCGCGGGGCTGGGACGGGTTGCTGACGCACCTGACGGGGCAGGGGTTCTCTCGCGATGAGCTCGTCACCGCGGGCCTCGTCTCGACGAACCAGCGCGGCGGAGTCTACGACCGTTTCCGCGGCCGTCTCGTGTGGCCGATCCGCGATGTGACCGGGCAGACGATCGGCTTCGGGGCACGTCGGCTCTTCGAGGACGACAAGGGACCGAAATACCTCAACACCCCCGAGACGCCGATCTACAAGAAGAACCAGGTGCTGTACGGCCTCGATCTCGCCAAGCGGGACATCTCGCGCGGCGACCCGAAACGAGTCGTGGTCGTGGAGGGGTACACCGACGTCATGGCGTGTCACCTCGCGGGGCTCACGACCGCGATCGCCACGTGCGGTACGGCTTTCGGCAGCGAGCACATCCGCACCCTGCGCCGCGTGATGGGCGACGACTCGGCGACGGGCGAGGTGGTCTTCACGTTCGACGGTGACGAGGCCGGCCAGAAGGCGGCCCTGCGTGCGTTCTCCGACGCGGATCGCTTCTCGGCGCAGACCTTCGTCGCGGTCGCGCCCGACGGGCTGGATCCCTGCGATCTGCGCCTCGAACGGGGTGACGCGGCCGTGCGCTCGCTCCTCGACCATCGGACCCCGATGTTCGAGTTCGTCATCGACCGCAAGATCTCGGGTTTCCCGCTCTCGAGCGTCGAGGGTCGCGTGGGTGCGCTCCGAGCGGCCGCGCCCATCGTGGCCGAGATCCGGGACCGTCTCATCCGCCCGGGCTATGAGCGCGTCCTCGCGCAGCGGCTCGGGATGGATCCGACGGACGTCCACCGCGAGGTCGAGCGCGCCGCGCGCGGTGAGGGGCGTCGCGAGGAGAGGGCGGCACCGCCCGATCCCGGCGCGGCGGCCGCGCCTGCCACGACGCTCGCCACGCTGCCGCGGACGAGGGACGTTGCGATCGAGCGCGACGTGCTCACGGGGATCCTCCAGTACGGGCACCGAATCGAGCCCGCGCTGCTGCATCAGGCGCTGCATGCCGCCTTCCGCACGCCGGCGCTCGACGCCGTGCGCGGTGCGATCGCGTCGGTCGACCGCACGCGCCCTGGATGGGGACAGGCGGCGATCGACCAGCTGCCACAGGCTCTGCGACAGCTCGGTGGCGAGGTGCTGATGCGCGACTTCCCGGCGCGCGACGAAGAGCATGCGGCGCTGTCGGCGAACGACCTGTGCCGACGGATCATCGTGCGCGCGCTCGACGCCGAGAAGCACGAACTGCTCGGCGCGGTGCAGCGGGTCGCGCCGGAGTCGGAGGAAGGGCGCGCCGTGCGCATGCGTCTGCGCGATCTCGACCAAGAGCGTCGCCGTCTCGTCGACGAGTGAGGGCAGGATGGAACCATGCGCATTCCAGAGCTGACCGAGTGGGCCGTGCGGGCCGATGATCTGAGCATCGCACGGGGACGCGGTGCCGACGCCGTGCGCGCCGTCGACGGCGTGACGACCGAGCTGCCGTTCGGGGGCGCACTCTGCGTTTCGGGGTCGACCGGATCGGGGAAGTCCTCGCTGGCCGCGGCCCTCGCAGGCGTCGGAGGCGACATGCGCGTCGTCGGGGGAGAGGCGACGGTCTGCGGCATTCCGGTGCGCAACCCTGGCCGATCGCGCAGCGTGCTGACCTATCGCGTCGGGTATCTCGCGCAGGACGCGGGCCCCACGCTCGATCCGGACCTCACGGTCGGCGAGTCGATCGTTCTGCCGATCGTGGCACGCGAGCCGCGTGTCAGCCGGCGAGGTCTCGAGGTGCGTGTATCGAATCTTCTCGACGAGGTGCGCCTGCCACTCGGTGCGTCCGGGAAGTTCCCGCATGAGCTCAGTGCGGGCATGCGTCAGCGTGTCGCCCTCGCGCGGGCGCTCGTCATGGATCCGCGCCTGCTCATCGCCGACGAGCCGCTGACGGGCATCGACGTCGAGGTGCGCCACGTGGTGCGAGACGCGATTCTGCGCCGCCGAGACGAGTGGCAGATGTCGGCGCTCGTCGTCGCGAACGATTCGTCCTTCGCCGAGGAGATCGGAGCCGATCGCATCGTGCTCGACCAGGGGGCCGTGGTGACGCTGCGTCGTGCGGGAGAGGATGCGGTCGTCACGCCCGGCGCGGAGGAGTCCCTCGCCTTCCTGGAGGCGTGAGGAGTCGCGACGCGCCCGGCCGTGCGCGCGGTTTCGAGGACGGCGCGCGCGTTTGCTAAGCTTTTCGAGTTGCGCGATGCGCAGCCCGAATGATCCTCGGTAGCTCAATGGCAGAGCAGCCGGCTGTTAACCGGCAGGTTATTGGTTCGAGTCCAATCCGGGGAGCAAGTCGAAACCCCCGGATCCCGTGGAAACACTGGGATCCGGGGGTTTTCGTCTTGATAGGCGGTCCGGTGAGCGGGCCCCGTGGACGTAACTTGCGGGCCGTTCCCGCTTGACCCCGACGCGGCGTCATAGTTTTAGCTCATCCCATGACGCTTCTTGCTGCTACATATCTGTCTTCCTACACGCTTTCGGCGCTCGGGAACTCCATCGCAGCCATCGTGCTGCCCCTGCTGGTGCTCCAGTCAACAGGCAGCGCGCTGGCGGCAGGCACCGTGGCAGCCGCCACGATCGTGCCCGCCGTCTTTGCTGGAATCTTCATGGGTGTGGTCATCGACAGGATCAACCGACGGACCTCGTCGGTGCTGACGGACCTCGTCTCCGCTCTCGCCATGGGAGCCCTTCCCCTCGTCGACATGATCACCGGTCTCTCGGTGGGTTGGTTCGTCCTGTTCGGAATCATCGGCGCCATCGGAGATGTCCCAGGGATCACCGCACGGGAAGCGTTGCTCCCTGCCGTCATCCGACACGGCGGTGTCTCCGCAGAGCGCATCACAGGCGCGCGCGAAGCGCTCGGTGCGGTTGCCGTCCTCGTCGGCCCGGCGGCCGCAGCGTTCATGCTCACCGCCTGGGGTGGCGCCACTGCGCTCTGGGTCACAGCTGGCACCTCACTGGCCGCTGCCCTGCTGACCATGCTGATTCCCCACCACGTAGGAACCCTCGAAGAGACGACCGCAGTCAACGCGGCCTCAGGGCAGCGGGTCTGGGGGCAACTGCGAGAAGGGTGGACGGAGATGATCCACAACAAGTTCGTCCTGGTCACCACGATCCTGACCACCTCCGCGGTCATCGCCATCGGAGGCCTCCAGGGCATGATCCTGCCGTTCTACTTCACCGAGATCAATCGTCCCGGACTGCTTGGCCTGGTCATCAGTGCCATCGCGGCGGGCTCGCTGGTCGGTGGTGGGGTCTACGCCGTTGCCGGAACGCGCGGTTCTCGTCGCGGATGGTTCGTGACAGGCTCTCTCGGCAGCGTGCTCGGCCTCGCGATCGTGGCGTCACTGGTATCGGTCTGGACACTCTTCCTCGGCGCGTTCGTCCTGGGGTTCTCGGTCGGCCTCTTCGGAGCTCTGGTCGGTGTGCTCTCCATCGAGCGGATCCCAGAGGATAAGCGCGGACGTGTGCTGGGCACCCAGAACACGTTCGTCACAGCAGCCTCACCCTTGGGCATCTTCCTGGCCGGAGTGATGACGGAGCTCTTGGGGCTCCACACGGCGTTGGTGATGCTCGCCGCGATGTGGTCCCTGGGGCTCTTCGTGGCGTTGGGCGCCCGATCCATGCGTAACCTGGAGAGACCCGGATCCGCTCAAGACCAAGTCCGCGAGGTGAACGGGGCGCGTGATGCGTAGCAGCGACCTTGCCAGCCGTGCAGGCATCACCGTGCGAACTCTGCGGCACTATCACCAGATCGGGCTCCTCGCGGAACCAGCGCGGTCCAGCAATGGCTACCGCGACTACGACACCCATGCGCTGGTGCGAGTGCTGCGGATCCGTCGCCTGGCGGCACTCGGCTTCTCCCTCCCACAGATCGCGGCCATTCTCGATGGAAACGATCCACCGTCAGATGCTGTTTTCGACGCTTTGGACACGGAGTACGCGGCGCAGATCGAGCACCTGACCCGCCAACGCGAACTGCTCGCCCACCTCCGGCGCTACGGAGCATTCCCAGACCTTCCTCCGGAGATCGCCGCGTTCCACAGTGTCCTGCGAGACTCTGGTCTGCCCGCGGGGGCGGCGGCGACTGACCGGGATCACACTCTTCTGCTGATGCATCTCATCGGCCCGGAGGGAAAGGACTATCTGACATCGATCTATGAGCTGCTCAGTCGCCCGGACCGCGCCTCCGCCGTGGCGGCGGCCCTGACGGCCTGGGCGAGCCTCGATGGCGAGAGCACATCGGACGAGATCATGCATCTCGCCGACGAGCTCATCGATCTATTCCTGCCGGTCATTGCCGAACTGGCTGCGCTGACCACGGGCCTCGCGGACTTTCCAATGGCTCGAGAGCGCATCTTCCAACAGCACACCACGAACTATCTCACGCCGGCCCAGCAGACGGTCCTCGACAAGGTCCGCGCCGGTCTCGCTCACTCGGCTGATGTGGCCCAGCGGCGGCCTCAACACGACGCAGAAGGACAACAGTGAGCGCTCTCATCGTCACCGCCCGCACGACGACTCTTGTCAGCGTCGGCTGAGCCTCGATTCCCTCGTGGCCCCTGGAAGCACGTGGTGGCTGCCGGACGAGCATCTCTCGTGATCATCGTTGCCCTCGGCAACCGGGAGGATCAGTTTCGGAGAAGAGAGCACGACCCACTCGGCCCCGGACAATCGCCGGGGTGCTGTTTCAGCGCGCGGCGCCCTCGAGGCTTCCCTCGACCTGCACCACCTGCTGGCCGTTTTCGTCCGACGCCTCGTAGATCACGCACTGGATCACATCGTCGCCTGCAGCCCACGATTCCTCGCCGGGGGAGTAGTAGCTGAACCACAGCGTCGCCGAGTTCTGGAACGGGACGCCGACGAACGCCTCGAACTCGGCGTCGCACCGCTGCAGCGCGTCGTCGCTGATGGCCGCGTCTCCGGGCCATTCCTCTCCGAGATCGAGCGTGTACTCGTAGTACATCTCGTAGTCGTGCGGTTCCGCGCACGGCACGACCTCGATGTCGAAGATCTCATCGCCGGAGGTGTCGGGCTCGAGGAAGCAATCGCCGACCTGGACGTCGAAGACGGACTCGGTGCCGCCCTCCTGCACCTCGCCGGTTTCGGAGTCGCGCTCGGCGCCGCCGAGCAACGAGCTGACGTTGATGCACCCGGCGAGCGAAGAAGCGAGGAGAAGAGCACCGCCGGCAGCGGCGATGCGGAGGGCGCGGGGCCGAGAGAACATGCTGAGTCCAGTCTGTGTCGCTGTGTCGAGGCGTGCGGAGACGTCCCTCCGCCGCGGGACAGGCTACCGGAGCAGGATCCCGCCCGTGCTCCGATGACTTTCGGTGCGTCAGCCTTCGAGGTCGTCGATCCCGGGCGTCCAGCTCTCGCCCGGGCGGCCCCACCGGCGCTTCTTCGCGATCTTCTGCGCGGTCTTCCAATCGCCGTCTCCGAGGCGGTCGATGTAGAGCACGCCGTCGAGGTGGTCGAACTCGTGCTGCATGATGCGTGCGCGCCAGCCCGACACCTCGATCCGCACCGGGGCGCCCTCGAGGTCGGTTCCGGTCACGATCACGCGGTCGGATCGGCGCAGCGGGAAACTCTCCCCGGGGAACGACAGACACCCTTCCGATTCGGTGTCCTCATCCGGCTCGCCCGGTTCGGTCGGGACCATCCACAGCTCGGGGTTGATCACCTCGCCGCGCCACGGGGCCCCTTCGTCGTCCTCGTAGGTGTAGGTGTAGAGACGCAGCGCGACGCCGACCTGCGGGGCGGCGAGGCCGACGCCGGGAGCGGCGTCCATCGTCTCGTACATGTCGGCGACGAGCGTGCGGATCTCGTCGGTGATCTCGTCGACGGGCGCGGCGGGCGCGTGGAGGACGGGGTCACCCCAGATGCGAATGGGCAGGATCGGCATCCCTCCAGGCTACCGAGCGCGCCTGCGAGGGAAGCACACGCGGCGGGGTCGAGGCTCTCTCTGGCAGCCCCCTGAGATCGGCAGGGGTCTTCCGGGATCTGCAGGTGTGACGACTAGGGTGAACAACTGTGACGTGGGGAGAGCCGATCGGGGCGGCTGATATCTCGCCTGACGACTTCGTCGGGCTGTTCGACAATCCCGGGCTGCTGCTCGGGATCCCGTTGGCGATCGCCGGCGCCGTTTTCATGTCGCTTGGGGCGCAGTACCAGAGCCGAGGTGTGCGGAAGGTCGAGCGGCTCGCGGGAGCGACGGGGCGGACGGGGCTCGGTGCCGTCCACCTGACGCGCCTTGTGAAGCGACCGTCATGGGTGGCGGGGACGCTGCTGCTCGGCGCCGCGATCCTGTGTCAGCTGTCGGCGCTGGCGATCGCGCCGCTTATCGTCGTGCAGCCCCTGGGGGCGATCTCGCTCGTGATCACGACGCTTCTGAACGCGCAGGTGACGGGCCACACGCCGACGCGGGCGTCGTTGACCTCCATCGGGCTGTGTGTCGGCGGGATCTTCGTCTTCGTGTTCTTCGCCGCGCTCTACGCCGTCGAGCATCCGCTCGAAGACACGCAGGTGCTCGTGCTTCTCGTCATTCTGTTCGTCGTACTCATCGCCGTCGGGGCCGCCTGGCTTCTCTTCAAGGCGCGCGCGGGGGCATTGTTCTACATTACGGGCGCGGGGGTGCTCTACGGCTTCGTCGCGACTCTCGCGAAGGTGATCATCAAGCGGATCCAGGACGGCAACGTCGACCTGCTGACGATCGCCTGCGGCGTCGCTCTCGCGGCCGCGGGGGTCGCCGGCGCTTACTTCGTGCAGACGGCGTACTCGTCGGGCCCGCCCGATCTCGTCATCGCCGGGCTGACGGTCGTGGATCCGATCGTCGCCGTCGTCATCGGGGCGACGCTGCTCGGGGAGGCGGCGCGCGCACCGGTCTGGACGGTTGTCATCTGGACGCTCGCCGGCGCCGTTGCCACGGTCGGTGTCATTCTGCTCGCGCGCCACCATCCTCAGGTCGTCAGCGAGAGCCAGGAGCTCCCGATCGAGCGGGGCAGCGACAAGCGGCACGACGAGGATGATCGAGGCGACTACCGGTAGGCTCGATCTGCCCGGGGCGGTAGCCAAGATGGTCAAGGCAGCGAGCTCATAACTCGACGATCCGTGGGTTCAAGTCCCACCCGCCCCACACAATTCCGGGGGGTCAGATACATCGACCTTGTGTTTCGGCATTTCCTGAGCCAGAATACGGAGGGAAAGCCGAATACGTCAGATCGCCAGATCAGCGCCGTTCAGGTACGGAGGGGAAGCCGCACCTGACGAAACGGAGAGATCATGGCGACACCGGTTGCGCGCGGAGTGGTCTTCATCCACTCGGCCCCAAAAGCGCTGTGCCCGCATCTCGAGTGGGCGGTCGGGCGCTCGATCGGCAAGGCAGTGAATTTTGCCTGGCAGGACCAGCCTGTCCTCGGCGGATCGCGGCGTGCGGAGTTCGTCTGGGACGGTCCGGCAGGCACGGGGGCGGCGATCGCCACCGCGATCCGCGGCTGGGAGCACCTCCGATTCGAGGTGACGGAGGAGCCGACGCCTCGTTCGACCGGAGGCCGGTGGATGCACACGCCCGATCTCGGCATCCACTTCTCGCCGATGGATGCTTCCGGCAGCATCGTCGTGCCGGAAGAGCGTATCCGCGCGGCGATGGAGAACGTCGATCCGCTCGAGATGCGGCGCGAGCTCGACACGGCGCTCGGCAGCGCCTGGGACGACGAGCTCGAGATCTTCCGCACGGCCGGTGACGATGCACCCGTGGTCTGGCTGCACAAGGTCGGCTGAGCGCGCACAGAACAACGGCGGCCCCCGGAGAGTACTCCGGGGGCCGCCGTGATGTGTGTCAGTCGTCGTAGGACGCGAACGCGGCGACCGCGTTGTGCCCGCCGAAGCCGAACGAGTTGCTGATCGCGAGCTGACGCCCGTCGCCGAGCGAGCGCGCCTCGCCCGATGCGCTGACCGGGATCTCCGGATCCTGATTCGCGAGGTTGATCGTCGGGGGAGCGGTGCGCTCCTGAATCGCCTTGACGGTGAAGACCGATTCGATCGCCCCGGTGCCGCCCAGCAGATGCCCTGTCGACGCCTTCGTGGCGCTGACCGGGATCTCCCGCGCTCGGTCTCCGAAGACCGACGCAAGCGCCGTGAACTCCGAGGGATCGCCGACCGGGGTCGACGTCGCGTGAGCGTTGATGTGGGTCACGTCGTCGGGGGAGACGTCGGCCACCCGCAGAGCCGCCGTAATCGCGCGCGCGGCTCCCTGACCCGTGGGGTCGTTCGCCGTGATGTGGTGCGAGTCTGCCGTGACGCCCGTGCCGACGAGCTCGGCGTAGATGCGTGCGCCGCGCGCCTTCGCGTGTTCCTCGGTCTCCAGGACGAGGACGGCCGCGCCCTCTCCCATGACGAAACCGTCGCGGTCGACGTCGAACGGACGCGAAGCGGTGGCGGGGTCGTCATTGCGGCGCGACAGCGCCTGCATGGAGGCGAAAGAGGCGATCGTGATGGGGTGGATGGCCGACTCGGCACCGCCCGCGATGATCACGTCGGCCGCGCCGGACTGCAGGTGCTGATAGGCGCTGTCGAGCGACTCGACGCTCGACGCGCACGCGGACGCGACCGTACGTGCGAACGCGCGGGCCCCGAAGTGAAGCGACAGGAACCCGGCCGCCGAGTTCGGCATCAGCATCGGCACGGTCATCGGCATGACGCGCCGCGGGCCCTTCTCGCGCAGGGTGTCCCAGGCGTTGAGCAGGGTCCAGACGCCGCCGATCCCCGTTGCGAAGTCGATGCCGAGGCGTTCGGGCTCGACGTCCGGTTCGCCCGCGTCGCGCCATGCCTCCATCGCGGCGACGAGACCGAACTGCGTGGAGATATCAAGGCGCTTGGCCGTCGGGCGATCGAGGATCGTCTCCGGACGGACGGACGCCTCTGCGGCGAAGGTGACGGGGAGACTGTACTCGTCGACCCAGTCGTACTCGAGGGCGCGCGCGCCCGATACGCCGTCGAGGAGGTTCTTCCAGTTGTCTGCCACTGTGCCGCCGAGGGCGGAGGTGGCACCCATCCCGGTCACGACGATGCGCTTGGTCATTCGTGGTTCCCTTGCTCCGAGTTGATCAGTGATGACAGGGCGCCGCGTCGCTCACGCGACGCGGCGCCCGAATGCCTCACTCCGCGTTCGACGTGATGTAGTCGACCGCGTTCTTCACCGTCTTGAGGTTCTTGACCTCGTCGTCGGGGATCGTCACGCCGAACTTCTCCTCGGCGTTGACGACGATGGTCATCATCGAGATCGAGTCGATGTCGAGGTCGTCGGTGAACGACTTCTCCAGTGCGACCTCGCCGGCGTCGATTCCGGTCTCGTCGGTGATGAGCTCGGCCAGGCCCGCGAGGACCTCATCGGTGTTGAGTGCCATGGATTCTCTCCTTGATCGTGGCTGTTCGGGTTCGGTTGGCTCGGGAAACCGCCACTCAGTCTATGGGTGACGGAGCCGTGTTCATGGCAGGACGACGACCTGCGCGGCGTAGACGAGGCCCGCGCCGAAGCCGATCTGCAGGGAAAGGCCTCCCGAGAGCTCGGGCCGTTCCTGCAGGAGACGGTGCGTCGCGAGGGGGATCGAGGCGGCAGAAGTGTTGCCCGTCGTCTCGATATCGCGGCCGATCGCGACGGATTCGGGCAGACCGAGCTGCTTGGCGAACTCGTCGATGATCCGTCCATTGGCCTGATGGGGGACGAAGGCCGCAAGATCTTCGGGCGCGACGCCTGCGTCGTCGAGCGCCTTCTTTGCGACCTTCACCATGTCCCAGACGGCCCAGCGGAAGACGCTCGGACCCTCCTGGCGCAGCGTCGGCCACTCGGCCTCGCCGTCGCGGAACTGCGTGAGCGTGCCGTTCATGCCGACGAGCGCCGCCTTCGAGCCGTCGGATCCCCACTGCGAAGCCGAGACGCCCGGCGTCTCGCTCGGGCCGAGGACGGCTGCGCCGGCCCCGTCGCCGAGGAGGAAGGAGATCGAACGGTCGGTGGGGTCGACGACGTCACTGAGCTTCTCGGCGCCGATCACGACGGCGTACGTCGCGGCTCCGGTCCGGATGAGGGCGTCTGCCTGCGCGATTCCGTAGCAGTACCCGGCGCACGCAGCGTTCGTGTCGTAGGCCGCGGCGGGGGTCGCGCCGATGGCGTCGGCGACGAGCGCCGACATCGACGGCGTCTGCTGCATATTGCTGATCGTGGCGCAGATCACGAGACCGATCTGCGAGGGGTCGATGCCCGCCTTCTCCACGGCTTCCTTCGCGGCCGCGATCGCAAGATCTGTCGCGCTCGTCTCCTTCTCGGCGCGCGTGCGCGTCACGATTCCGGTGCGCTGACGGATCCACTCGTCGCTCGAATTGATCGGCCCGATGAGGTCGTCGTTGGGGACGGCACGTTCGCCTCGGGCGGCGCCCATGGCGAGGATCCGGGAATGGGCGTGAGTGGGGGCTTCGGTGAGGACGGCAGTCATCTCTTCTTCCTGCGGCCGGCGATCAATGGGCGGACTCGGCGAGAAGGTCGCGCGCCGCGGCCAGGTCGTCGGGGGTCTTCAGTGCGACAGCGGGAGTCCCGCGCAGGCCGCGCTTTGCGAGGCCCACGAGGGCTCCCGCGGGTGCGAACTCGATGAGGCCAGCGACGGACCCTTCCGAGAACGACGCCATGCACAGATCCCAGCGGACGGGGTTCTGCACCTGGTGGACGATGAGGTCGAGCGCGCGCGCTCCAGAAGGCACCTGAGATCCGTCGCTGTTCGTCCAGAGCGGCAGCACGGGATCGGCGACCGTCTCGATCGCGTCGACCGCGCCGCGAAGAGCGTCGCGCGCGGACTCCATGTAGCTCGTGTGGAATGCTCCGGCGACCTGCAGCGGGATCACGCGCGCGCCGCGCGGCGCGTTCTCCGCAAGAGAGGCAAGACCGGTGAGGGAACCCGCCGCGACGATCTGTCCGCCGCCGTTGTGGTTCGCGGGGGACAGGCCGGCATCTGCGATGGCGGCGAGGACCTGATCCTCGACACCGCCCACGACCGCGCTCATGCCGGATTCCGCGAGCGCGGCGGCCTCGGCCATCGCGCGCCCTCGCGCGCCGACAAGGCGCATGCCGTCGAGATCGCTGATGACGCCTGCGGCGACGAGTGCGGAGATCTCGCCGACAGAGTGGCCGGCTACGCCGCCGAACGCTCCGCGCTCCGAGTCGCTCAGCTGCTGCCAGGAGAGCAGGCTCGCGGCGACGATGAGCGGCTGAGCGACGGCCGTGTCACGAATCGCGTCGGCGTCCCACTCGGTGCCGGCGGCGACGAGATCGACGCCCGCGGCCTCCGAGTAGCGTTCGAGGCGCTCGCGGGCGCCGTCGAGTTCGAGCCAGGGAGTGAGGAACCCGGGGGTCTGGGAGCCCTGTCCGGGGAATGCGGCGACAATCACCCGATCCATTCTTCCCCCGCCCGCGTCGGCGCGGCTGGCGCCACTCTCACAAGAATCATCGAATGCGTTGTGTGGTTCACACGATTCACGGCGTCAGCGACGGTCGGTGCGTCGCGCTGCATGGCGGCGTCGGATGGATTCCGACGAGCCGATGGACCCGAGAATCAGTGAGGTCTGGAGGATGAGCGCCTCGCGCGGCCCGGTGGCGTCCCAGCCGATCACGTCGCTGACCCGCTTGAGTCGGTAGCGCACCGTGTTCGGGTGGACGAAGAGCTCGCGCGCGGTGGCCTCGAGTGAACGGCCGTTATCGAGATAGCTCCAGAGAGTCGTGACCAGGTCGGTCGAGTGCCCCTCGAGCGGCCGGTAGATCCGCTCGACGAGGGTCTGCTTGGCAACGACATCGCCCGCGAGGGCGCGCTCCGGGAGGAGATCATCGGCCTCGACGGGACGGGGCGCCCCGCGCCACGACGCGGCGACCGCGAACCCCGCAAGGGCGGCGCGCGCACTGCGGCTCGCGTCGACGAGCGCGTCCATCGTGGGGCCCAGCACCAGGTGTCCCGTGCCGAAGAACGGCTCGAGCTGCGTGGCGATGTCGTGGAAGCTGAGCGTGTCCTCTTCGGGTGTGTGCTCCTGGCCCGGCGGCTCCGCGCGTCCGAGAACGAGCACGAGGCGAGAGCCCTGCACTCCGATGAGCACGTCGACGCCGAGCTTGCGGGCGCGGCGGCGCACCTGGTCGACGTCGAACGATGGCGGGGTCGTGCCCACGAGCACGCAGACCTCGCCGTGCCCGTGCCACCCGAGCGCCGCGATCCGGCTCGGGAGCTCCTCATCCGTCTCGCCCGTGAGGATCGTGTCGACGACAAGCGCCTCAAGGCGCGCGTCCCACAGGCCGCGTGACTCGGCCGCCCGCGCGTACACATCAGCCGCCGTGAAGGCGACATCTCGCGAGTAGAGAAGGATCGCCTCGCGCAGATGATCCCCACGGCCGGCGACCTTCTCCTCCGTGACGTCGACCGTCACGCGGACGAGCTGGAGAGTCTGCTGCAGGCTCACGCTGCGCAGCAGCTCGCGCGGGGCGGCCGCGAAGATGTCCGCCGTGATCGTCGGCGCCTCGCTGGGATCCTCGTACCATTCGATGAATGAGGTGATCCCCGCCTGGGCGACGAGCCCGACGGCAGAGCGTCGCGCCGGCGGCATCTCCGAGTACCAGGGGAGGGTCTCTTCGAGCCGACGGAGCGTGGCCGTCGAGATATCTCCGGAGATCCTTCTGAGCCACGCGAGAGTGGCCTGCTTGTCCATGCTTGCACGGGTGCTGTCGGTCATGTCACTCCCTCGTGGGACAGCGGGGCGGGGCTCCGTGCCGGGAGCCCCGCCCATTCGGGTATCGGCGACGTCAGGCGTCGCCGCCCTCGTTGCCCGAAGTGCCCGAGTTGACGTCGTGCAGGCGGTACTTCTCGATGGCCTGAGCGACGACCGCACGGTCGACCTTGCCCTGCTCGGCCAGCATCTGCAGGGCCTTCACCGTCATGGATGCGCCGTCGATCTTGAAGAAGCGGCGTGCGGCAGCGCGAGTGTCGCTGAAGCCGAAGCCATCGGCGCCGAGCGTGCCGTACGGACCGGGGATCCACGGACGGATCTGGTCCTGCACGGCGTGGATGTAGTCGCTCGTCGCGACGAACGGCTGCCCCTCCGCGTGCTGCAGCTTCTGCGTCACATATGCAGTCTGCGGCTCTTCTCCGGGGTGCAGGAGGTTGTGCTCGTCCACGGCGAGGCCGTCGCGGCGCAGCTCGTTCCAGCTCGTCACCGACCACACATCGGCGGTGACGCCCCAGTCGTCCTTCAGGAGCTCCTGTGCCTCGCTCGCCCACGGCACGCCGACACCCGAGGCGAGCAGCTGCACGCGGGGCCCGTCGCCGGTTCCCTCGGACACGCGGTGGATGCCCTTGATGATGCCGTCGACGTCCACGCCCTCGGGCTCGGCCGGCTGCTTCATCGGCTCGTTGTACACCGTGAGGTAGTACATGACGTCGGGGTCGGGGTGGTTGCCCCCGTACATGCGCTCGACGCCCGACTGCACGATGTGCGAGACCTCGTAGCCGAACGCCGGGTCGTACGACACGACGGCGGGGTTCGTGGATGCCAGAAGCGGCGAGTGGCCGTCAGCGTGCTGGAGCCCCTCGCCCGTGAGGGTCGTACGCCCCGCCGTCGCGCCGATGACGAAGCCCTTCGCCATCTGGTCGCCCGCGGCCCAGAACGCGTCGCCCGTGCGCTGGAAACCGAACATCGAATAGAAGATGTACACCGGGATGAGGGTCTCGCCGTGCGTCGAGTACGACGTGCCCGTCGCCGTGAACGCCGCGGTCGCACCGGCCTCGTTGATGCCGACGTGCATGATCTGACCCTCGGGGCTCTCCTTATAGGCGAGCAGCAGGTCACGGTCGACCGAGAGGTAGTTCTGACCGTTGTGGTTGTAGATCTTCGCCGACGGGAAGTACGAGTCCATGCCGAAGGTGCGGGCCTCGTCCGGGATGATCGGCACGATGCGGTTGCCGAAGCCCTTCACGCGCATGAGGTCCTTGAGCATGCGGACGAACGCCATCGTCGTGGCGACCTCCTGGTTGCCCGACCCCTTCTTCGGCAGCGCGTAGTCCTTGTCCTTCGGCAGCTCGACCGGCACGTTCGTCGTACGGCGCTCCGGCAGGAAACCGCCGAGCTGGCGACGACGCTCGCGCATGTACTCGATCGTGTCGTCCTTCTCGCCCGGGTGGTAGTACGGCGGACGGTACGGGTCGTCCTCGAGCTGCTTGTCGGACACGGGGATCTGCATCGTGTCGCGGAACAGCTTGAGGTCGTCGAGCGTCATCTTCTTCATCTGGTGGGTCGCATTGCGGCCCTCGAAGTGCGGCCCGAGGCCATAGCCCTTGATCGTGTGGGCGAGGATGACGGTCGGCTGACCCTTGTGCTCCATCGCGGCCTTGTACGCCGCGTAGACCTTGCGGTAGTCGTGCCCGCCGCGCTGGAGCGCCCAGATCTGATCGTCGGTGTAGTTCTCGACGAGCTTCAGCGCGCGGGGGTCGCGGCCGAAGAAGTTCTCGCGGACGAACGCGCCGTCCTCCGTCTTGTACGTCTGGAAGTCGCCGTCCGGCGTCGTGTTCATCAGATTGAGCAGCGCGCCATCGACGTCCTGCGCGAGCAGCTCATCCCAGCCGCGGCCCCAGATGAGCTTGATGACGTTCCAGCCCGCTCCGCGGAAGTAGCTCTCGAGCTCCTGGATGATCTTGCCGTTGCCGCGGACAGGGCCGTCGAGGCGCTGCAGGTTGCAGTTGATCACGTAGGTCAGGTTGTCGAGGCCCTCGTTGGCGGCCACCTGAAGCTGGCCTCGCGACTCGACCTCATCCATCTCGCCGTCGCCGAGGAAGGCCCAGACGTGCGAGTCGGCGACCGGCTTGATGCCGCGCGCCTCGAGGTACTTGTTCGTCATGGCCTGGTAGATCGCGTTGATCGGGCCGAGGCCCATCGACACGGTCGGGAACTGCCAGAAGTCGGGCAGCATCCGAGGGTGGGGGTAGGAGGGCAGGCCGTGCGGCGCGGCCGACTTCTCCTGACGGAAACCGTCGAGCTGCTGCTCGGTCATGCGCCCCTCGAGGAACGCGCGAGCGTACATACCGGGGGAGGCGTGCCCCTGGTAGAAGATCTGGTCACCGCCGACGGCGTCGTCGAGCCCGCGGAAGAAGTGGTTGTGCCCCACCTCGTAGAGGGAGGCGGCCGAGGCGTACGTCGAGATGTGTCCGCCGACGCCGATGCCGGGGCGCTGTGCCCGGTGCACGGTGACCGCCGCGTTCCAGCGGATCCAATGGCGGTAGCGGCGCTCGAGCTCCTCATCGCCGGGGAAGTCGGGCTCGTCCTCCGCCGAGATCGAGTTGACGTAGTCGGTCGTCGGAACCATCGGAACGCCGAGGTGCCGCTCCTGCGATCGGCTCAGCAGGCTGAGCATGACCTCGCGTCCGCGCTGCGAGCCCTTGGCGTCGACGAGCTGGTCGAGGGACTCCTGCCATTCGGCGGTCTCCTCCGGGTCGCTGTCGACGGCGCCCTGCGAGTACGGATCCTGATCGTGAACTGCCACCGGGTGACCTTTCGTCGTGCGGGCAGATCGTGCCCGGAAAACTGGATCGGCGCGCGACGATTGGCACCGGGTGTGACCGGTCTGCGCCGCACGCATCTGGCCCCAGCCTATCGATAGTGAAGGCCGGGCGGTGCATCAGGTCGCACCGGATCCCGCGTAGACTCATCTGCACGGGTCTTTAGCTCAGCTGGTAGAGCACCTGGTTTACACCCAGGTTGTCGTCGGTTCGATCCCGGCAGGACCCACGTGAAAGCCGCTCCCGACGATCAACGCCTGCTCCTCGATCTCGTCCGCATCGATCTCGCCCTCGAGCGTGCGGAGGACGCGCGAAAGAACCCTCCGCAGACGGCGCGGGTGAAGGAGCTCATCGCGCAGCGCAACGAACAGGGACGCGAGCTGGTCCTGCGCACGAACGAGCGCGATGACCGGAAGACGGAGCTCTCCCGAATCGAGAGCGACATCGAGATCGCCCGCAAGCGGCGTGACCGGGATCGCGACCGTCTCAATCAGACGGCGATCGCGCGGGACGCGCGTGCGCTGGAAGGTGAGATCGAGTCGCTCGACACGCGCATCGACGGCCTTGAGACGCGTCAGCTCGAGCTCATGGAAGCACTGCAGGAGGCCGAGGCGGCCGTCGCGGCACAGCAGGCGACGCTCGATGAGACGACAGCCGAGGGCCAGCGTCTCAGCGCCGAAGGCAAGACGGCCGTGAAGCAGGCGAACGACGAGATCGCGGCGCTGACGAGGGATCGGGAGGCGATCGCCTCGCGGACTCCCGACGACCTGCTCGCCGACTACATGCGCATCGCGAGGCGCACCCCGGGGGCAGGCCTGTTCCAGCACGGCACGTGCGGCGGATGCCGTATGGCGATCTCACCGCGCGACCTGGCCGCGCTCAAGGCCCTCGCGGATGACGAGGTCGCGCACTGTCCTGAATGCGGGTGCATCATTGTGCGCACCGCGGAGTCGGGGCTGTGACGACCGACTCGCGATTGATCGTCGAGGCCGATGGCGGTTCGCGCGGCAATCCCGGGACGGCGGCGGGAGGCGCAGTCGTCATCGACTCCGCCACGGGCGATGTGATCATCGAGCTCGGTGTCTACGTTGGTGTGGCGACGAACAACGTCGCCGAGTACAACGGCATGATCGCGGGCTTGGAAGCCGCGCTCGAACGTGAGCCGGCGGCGGTGCACGTGCGGATGGACTCGAAGCTCGTGGTCGAGCAGATGACGGGTCGCTGGAAGATCAAGCATCCCGACATGCAGGTGCTCGCTCGCCGTGCACACGAGCTGATCGCCGGGCGCACAGTCTCCTTCGAGTGGGTTCCGCGGAACGACAACAAGCGCGCGGACGCCGCCGCCAACGAATCGATGGACGCGCGCGCGAGCTTCCGGCGAGACCTCGACTCGCCGGGATCCGACCGCCCCTCCGGTGTCCGTTTCGTCTGACGCCTTCCGGGCAGCGCGCACTATCGCGCTCGGGCGCTCCGACGAGCGCGTCATCGCCGTGGCTCTCGACGGCGCCGACGAGATCGGGCGCATCGAGCTTCCCGAGGCGGACGCTCCGCGGTGGATCGCAGAGATCGAGCGTGCGGTCGGACCCCGGTGGGTATGGAGTGACTCTCGAGACTGGGCGTCCTGGCTGCTCTCCGCCGACGTCGTCGTCGCACGCTGCCACGATCTTCGCCTGTGCCACAGGATCCTCGCTCCCGCCGGTGGCGATGCGTCGCGTTGGGATGACATTCCTGAAGAGCTGCCGGTCGATGACGGGCTCTTCCCTCCCGCGCGAATCGGTGCCGGGTACGACAGCATCGATGAGACGCTCGCCGAGTGGCGGCGGCAGGCGGACGCCCTGAGAGAGGCGGCGCGATCCGGCGCGCTGCGCCTGCTGCTGGCCGCCGAGTCGGCGGGATCCCTCGTCGCCGCCGAGATGCACGCGGCGGGACTGCCGTGGGATGTCGCGGGTCATGAGCGGATCCTCACGGCAGAACTCGGCGAGCGCGGCGCCGGCGGGCGCCCGAAACGGCTGGACGTGCTCGCGGCTCGCGTGCGTGAGGCGCTGGGCGACCCCACTCTGAGCATCGATTCGCAGCCTCGGCTGCTTCGCGCCCTCCGGGATGCCGGCGTCGGCGTCGACTCGACGAGCAAGTGGGAGTTGGCGGAGCATGACCACCCGGTGGTCGAGCCCCTGCTCGAGTACAAGCGGCTGGCGCGCCTGCTCAGCGCGAACGGCTGGGCCTGGCTCGACGAGTGGGTCTCGGACGGTCGCTTCCGCCCCGTGTACGTCCCGGGTGGCGTGGTGACGGGGCGGTGGGCATCGTCGGGAGGCGGGGCCCTGCAGCTTCCGCGGCAGCTGCGCGGCGCCGTGCGGGCGGATCCGGGGTGGCGGCTCGTCGACGCCGACGTCGCGCAGCTCGAGCCGCGCGTGCTCGCGGCAATGGCGCGGGACGCCGATATGGCGCGCGCTGCGTACGGACGGGATCTCTACGAGGGCATCGTCGCGAGCGGAGCCGTGTCGACGCGTTCCGAGGCGAAGATCGCCGTTCTTGGAGCGATGTACGGCGCGACGACGGGCGACTCGGGGCGTCTGGTGCCTCGGCTCCGCCGTGTCTTCCCGGCCGCAATGCGCCTCGTCGACGATGCGGCGCGCACGGGGGAGCGCGGCGGGGTCGTCTCGACATGGCTGGGACGCACGAGTCCTTCGCCCGACGATGCCTGGCGCGATGGGCAAGCACGCGCGTCGGTGATGGGCGCGGCACCGGGCGATGAAGCTCGTGCGCGGCGCGCGGCACGCGACCACGGTCGATTCACCCGCAACTTCGTCGTCCAGGGCACGGCCGCCGAGTGGGCGCTTGCCTGGATGGCGGATCTGCGCCTGCGTCTAGCGGCGCTTCCGCTCGCCCCGGAAGCTGAGGCAGCGCCGCGCTCGGGCCCCGTCTTCGCACGGCGGGCACACCTGGCGTTCTTCCTGCACGACGAGCTCATCGTGCATGCACCGGCGTCCCAAGCGGAGGCGGTCGCTGCGGCTCTGCGCGAATCCGCGGAGGCGGCGGGCCGCACGCTCTTCGGAGACTTCCCGATCGACTTCCCGCTCGATCTGCGGATCGCGGAGAGCCTCGAGGACGACTGAGCCCGATAGACTGCAGGGGCGAATGGGTCGGCCGGGCGGTCGCGTCGCGCGTGAGCGCGCCGAGGAACGTCCGGGCTCCGCAGAGCAGGGTGGTGGGTAACACCCACCCGGAGAGATCCGCGAGAAAGTGCAACAGAAAGCAGACCGCCGGCTTCGGCCGGTAAGGGTGAAACGGTGGTGTAAGAGACCACCAGGGGCCGTGGTGACACGGCTCGCTGGGTAAACCTCGCCCGGAGCAAGACCAACAGGGGGCGATGAGGCTGCTCGCCGAGTCCCCGGGTAGGTCGCTGGAGCGGCACGGCAACGTGTCGCCGAGAGAGATGGCCGTCCAGGGAGAGATCCCAGACAGAACCCGGCGTACAGGCCGGCCCATTCGCATGAACCGGCCTGTACGAGCGTCAGCGCGCTTACGTCAGGACGAGGCTCGCCGCGCCGATGATGCCGGCGTTGTTGCGGTGCTCGGCGGTGACGATGGGGGCGCGCGTCTCGATGCGCGGCAGGAACTTGTCGGGGTTCTTCGACACGCCTCCGCCGACGATGATCAGGTCGGGGGAGAAGAGGAACTCGACGTGTGCGTAGAACTCCTGGAGGCGCTCCGACCACTCCTTCCAGGAGATGTCGTCGCGCTCGCGGGCCGAGGCCGAGGCCCACCTTTCGATGCTCTCGCCCTGACGCTCGAGGTGACCGAGCTCGGAGTTCGGCACGAGCTTGCCGTCGAACAGGAACGCCGATCCGATTCCGGTGCCGAGCGTCGTCATGATCGTCAGGCCCGGCTCGCCCTTGGCCGCGCCGAACTTCAGCTCGGCGAGACCGGCTGCGTCGGCATCGTTGACGAAATGGATGTCGCGGCCGAGTGCCTTGCTGAACAGCTCGTCGGCGCCGAGGCCGATCCACTCGTCCGACACATTCGCGGCGGAAAGCGTCACACCGTTCTTGACGATCGCGGGGAAGCAGACACCGATGGGCAGCCCCTCCGCGTCGGGGCCGAGGAGCTCGACGAGCTCCTTCGCGGTGGCGAGGACATCGGGCGGGGTGGCGCCCTTCGGGGTCGGGATGCGGACGCGCTCGCTCGCGAGGGTGCCCTCGGTGAGTTCGACGATGCCGGCCTTCATGCCGGTCCCGCCGATGTCGATGCCGATCGCGCGCTCAGGTGCCTTCGTCATGCCACACAGCTTACGGGGATCTGCGCGCACACAACGACGCCGAGCATTCCTGGGAAGGAATACTCGGCGTCGTTGTGCATCGCGCGTGATGTCAGGCGCTCTTCTTGCCCTTCTTGCCCTTGGACTCCTTGGTCGGGTCCTGGCCCTCGCCGCGCCGCTCACGGATGTACTCGAGGCGGTCGGCCAGAAGCTGCTCGAGCTCCGGGACGGACCGGCGCTCAAGGAGCATGTCCCAGTGGGTGCGGGGAGTCTTGTCGTTCGTGCGGTCGACCTCGGCAGCGCCCTTCGGCGTCTGGAGGACTGCCTCGGCGCCGCACGTGCGGCACTCCCATGCGGCGGGCGGCTCAGCGTCGGCCGCGAACATCAGGGTCGTCTCACGGCCACAGGCGCTGCAGAGGTATGTGTGCTCCTTGCGCTCCATGAACACGACGCCCTCTTCGCTCTGAAGGCTCTGGGCGCCGAGACGGATGCCGCGAAGGCTGCGATCTGCCATGTTCGTGTCCTCTCGTCGGGTGTCAGGTCTAACGTCCTGCGCTGGGCGGATCATCCGAAACGGATGGTGAACGCGGTCTTTCTCAGCGGATCCCCAGTCGCTCCCGAGACGGCGTCACGGGCGGGGAGAGGCACCCTCTTCACCGCGCAAGCTAGCGCGGGGCGGGGCGCGGGTCAACGGGGTGCCGCGAACCGCTCAGCCGCGGAGGGTTTCGATCGCGAGATCTGCGCGATCGGTGACGATTCCGTCCACGCCGAGATCGACGAGTCGGTGCATCTCGCCAGGGTCGTTCACAGTCCAGATATGGACCTCGACGCCGAGCCGGTGAGCGGCCGAGAGCAGCCGGGGTGTGAGGATCGGGAGGATGCCCTGTCGTGCGGGGATCTGCAGGGCATCGACGTCTCTCAGAGCCCAGGCGACAGGACCGCCGAAGGGCAGAAGCGACGCCACGAGCGACGATGCGACGACGGTGCGTCCGCCGGAGGAGGCGGGAGCACCGCCCGCCACACGCGCCGCCTGCAGCACGCGACGGCGGCGGGCGTCGGAGAAGCTTGTGAGCAGGACCCGGGCGGCGTGCGGGGCCACGATGCGTCCCGCGCGTTCCGCTGCGGCGTCGGCCTTGACGTCGATGTTGAAGCGCATTCCGGGAAACGCCTCGAGCCCCTGCGCGAGCGTCGCGAGTCCGCCTCGCTCGGCCATGAGGTCTTCGAGCTCGGCGACTTCGATCTGTGCGATCCGGCGCGAATCGCCGAAGAGACGCGAGAGATCGGCGTCGTGGAAGAGCACGACCTCGCCGTCGGCTGTGAGGTGGCAGTCGGACTCGACGTACTCGACGCCCGCGGAGTGGGCGGCAGCGATCGCGGCGAAGGAGTTCTCGAGGATCCCCTCCTCGCGCATCTCGGGTGTCACGAGCCCCCGATGCGCGAGGATGCGCGGAGAGTTCGCGCCGAGGAAGTAGGCGTGCGCGGGGGTCGTCATGCCCGGAACCTATCACCGCTGATCTCCTCGACGCGCACGGCGTCGGGCGGCCACGGATGAGGGGCGTTGTAAGGTCGGTAGGCCCGCGTTCGCACCACCCAGGAGTCACACTCGTGTCGCAGCCGCTTCCCGCCGGATCCCTCGCCGGCAAGACCGCCCTCGTCACCGGTTCCTCGCGCGGCGTCGGCGCCGACACCGCACGTTTCCTCGCCGCCGCGGGCGCGAACGTCGTGATCAACTTCCGCAACAAGGCGCCGCGTGCGGAGAAGCTCGCTGGTGAACTGCGTGATGCGCATGGCGTGAAGACGCTCGTCGTCGGGGCTGACCTGACGGATGCCGACTCGCTCGCGTCGATGATGGATGCGGTGAAGGACGCGTTCGGTGGTCTCGACCTGCTCGTGCTCAACGCCTCCGGTGGCATGGAGCAGAACATGGGCGAGGACTACGCGATGCGGCTGAACCGCGACGCGCAGGTGGGCACGCTCGATGCCGCGCTCCCGCTGCTCGGCGAGGGCTCGCGCGTCGTTTTCGTCACGAGCCACCAGGCGCATTTCATCCGGACGACGCCGACGATGCCCGAGTACGAGCCCGTCGCTCTGTCGAAGCGGGCCGGGGAGGACGCACTGCGCGAGCGCATCCCGGAGCTGGCAGAGAATGGCATCGAGTTCGTCGTCGTCTCAGCCGACATGATCGAGGGCACAATCACGGCGACCCTCCTCAACCGCCTGAATCCCGGCGCGATCGATGCGCGTCGTGAGGAGGCGGGCAAGCTGCTCAATGTGGCCGAGTTCGCGGCGGAGATCGCCCGGGCGGCGATCGATCCGATCCCCGAGGACAACGAGCGGATCTGCGGCGACGTCTCGAGCTTCACCCCGATCGACTGACGTCTGCTGCGCGTCCCTGTCGATCGCGGTTCAGAGGCCCAGCAGCAGTGCGGCCGCGAACAGCACGGGGACGCAGCCGACCGTCGTGAGAAAGACCGTGTCACGTGCGAGCACGTAGCCGATGCCGTACCGCTGCGCATAGTTGAAGACGTTCTGCGCCGTCGGGAGCGCGGCCAGCACGACGACGACGGCGAGCGCGTGGTCGTCCAGCCCGAATGCGAACCGCGCGAGGAGATATGCCGCGAGCGGCATGGCGAGGGTCTTGAGCCCCGTCGCGACGAGGACGTCCCGCCGGCTGCCGATCTCGGTCAGTACGCGCTGGCCGTGCAACGACATTCCGAAGCTGATGAGGATCACCGGCACGGCGGCGCCCGCAACGAGGCTGAGCGGTTCGTACAGCAGGGGCGGCAGGTCGATGCCGCTCAGCGCGACGGCCAGGCCCAGCAGGGATCCGATCACCATGGGATTCCGGAACACCCGCACCAGCGCGCGCCACCACCTCGTCTCTCCGCTCGAGACGGCATCCAGGACGGCGAGGGTGATCGGTGTGAGAGCAACCTGTTGCAGGAGGATGATCGGCGCCGCGTACGCAGCGTTCCCGAGAAGATACGTCGAGATCGGGATCCCGATGTTGTTGGCATTGACCTGGCCCGATGACAGGGCACCCATGACCGTATCGCCCCACCTCCGGCGCCACACGAGCTTCGCGATGATCCCGTAGATGAGGAAGACGACGCCAGCCGCGGCTGCCGACGCCGGGAGAAGGGACGAGAACAGCATTCCGACGTCGGCGTCGCTGAGCACGACGAACATGAGGATCGGATTCAGAACGAAGAACGCGAGCCTCGCGAGCACGGGGCCGCCGTTGTCACCGAGCAGCCCGACGCGCCCGACGATGTATCCCGTGAGGATCGCGACGCCGACGACGGCGAAGCCCGTGAGCGCGCCGCTCATGCCGTGATCGGGCGGCGGGATGGGCAGCGGAGCATGTCTCCCATCTCACCACGGGTCGTGGGACGATCATGATCATGGCCGACACGATCGTTCACCCCGCCGACCGCCACGACACCATCCGCGTCCGCGGCGCGCGGGAGAACAATCTCCGAAACGTCGATCTCGATCTCCCGAAGCGTCGGCTGACGGTCTTCACCGGCGTCTCCGGCTCAGGCAAGAGTTCGCTCGCCTTCGAGACGATCGCGAGCGAATCGCAGCGCATGATCAACGAGACGTACAGCGCGTTCGTGCAGGGATTCATGCCGCAGCTGGCTCGGCCCGATGTCGACTCCCTCGAGGGCCTGACGACGGCGATCCTCGTCGATCAGGAGCGGCTGGGCGCGAATATTCGCTCGACCGTCGGCACGGCGAGCGATGCGAACGCGCTGCTGCGCACCCTCTTCAGCCGCGTGGGGGAGCCGCGGATCGGCCCGCCGAACGCGTTTTCGTTCAATACGCCGTCGGTGAAGGCATCGGGTGCGATCCTCGTCGAGCGCACGGGGAGCGCGAAGCGTGAGCGTGCCGAGTTCAACGTGCTCGGCGGCATGTGCGCCAGCTGCGAGGGAACGGGGCGCGTGAGCGACCTCGACGTGACAGAGCTGATCGACGACTCTCTCTCGCTGAACGAGGGTGCGATCACGATCCCGGGGTATAAGCCCGGCGGCTGGTCGGTGCGGATGTACGCGGAGTCGGGGTACTTCGACCCGGATGTGCCGGTTCGCGACTTCACGGACGCGCAGACGCAGGATCTCCTCTACAAGGAGGAGACGAAGGTCAAGATCGGCGGCATCAATCTCACCTACCAGGGGCTCGTACCGCAGGTGCGCAAGTCGATCCTGTCGAAGGATCGGGAGGCGATGCAGAAGGGGATCCGTGCGTTCGTCGATCGCGCCGTCACCTTCCGAACATGCCCGGACTGTAGCGGCACACGGCTCGCGGAGCCCGCGCGGACGTCGAGGATCGCGGGGATCCACATCGGTGAGGCGTGCGCGATGCAGGTGACGGACCTGCTCACGTGGGTACGCGCGATCAATGAGCCGGGCGCCGGACCCGTGCTCGACGCGCTCGCAGATCTTCTGTCCTCCTTCGTCGAGATCGGCCTCGGATACCTCTCGCTCGACCGCGCTTCCGGAAGCCTCAGCGGGGGAGAGGCTCAGCGGCTGAAGATGATCACGCATCTCGGCTCGCCGCTCACCGACGTCACCTATGTCTTCGACGAGCCGACGGCGGGGCTGCACCCCCACGACATCCGCCGGATGAACGATCTGCTCGTGCGCCTGCGCGACAAAGGAAACACGGTGCTCGTCGTCGAGCACAAGCCCGAGACGATCGCGATCGCTGATCACGTCGTCGATGTGGGGCCGGGGGCCGGATCCGCGGGCGGCGAGATCTGCTTCGCGGGCACCGTCGCCGAGCTGCGGGCGAGTGGCACGATCACGGGTCGCCATCTCGATGACCGGGCGCGGACGAAGCCCCAGGTGCGAGAGCGGACCGGTGCGGTCGGGATCCGCGGCGCGACGCGGAACAATCTACGCGATGTCGACGTCGACGTCCCGACGGGCGTTCTCGTCGCGTTGACGGGCGTCGCCGGATCCGGGAAGAGCTCGCTCGTCGACGAGCAGCTGGCGGGACGCGGGGGCGTCGTGTTCGTCGACCAGAGCGCGATCAAGGGATCCATCCGGTCGAATCCGGCAACCTACACGGGTCTTCTCGATCCGATCCGCAAGGCCTTCGCGAAGGCTACGGGAACGAAGCCGGCGCTGTTCAGCTCGAACAGCGAGGGCGCCTGCCCGACGTGCAAGGGCAACGGCGTCATCACGACCGAGTTCGGCTTCATGCAGGGCGTCACGACGCCGTGCGAGGACTGCGGCGGGCGTCGGTTTACAGCCGATGTGCTCGAGCTGACGCTGGCAGGCCGCAGCATCGCCGACGTCTTCGACATGTCGGTGTCGGCGGCGCTCGAGTTCTTCGGTGAGGGCGAGGCGCGCCTGCCGGCTGCGGTGCGGATCCTGCAACGGCTCGACGATGTGGGGCTCGGATATATCAGTCTCGGCCAGTCGCTCTCGACCCTGTCAGGCGGTGAACGCCAGCGCCTGAAGCTCGCGGCGCAGATGGCCGACGGCGCCGAGATGTACGTCCTCGACGAGCCCACGACGGGGCTCCACCTCGCCGATGTCGAGAAGATGCTGGAGATGCTCGACCGTCTCGTCGACGGCGGCACATCGGTCGTCGTCATCGAGCATCATCAGGCGGTCATGGCGCATGCCGACTGGATCATCGACATGGGCCCGGGCGCCGGCCACGACGGCGGCACCGTCGTTTTCGAGGGAACGCCCGCCGATCTCGTCTCGGCGCGGTCGACGCTGACGGGGGAGCACCTCGCGGAGTATGTCGCGGGCTGAGGGGTTCTCCTCGAGGGGGCGCTGCCGACGCGCTGCCTGATCAGGGCTGCAGCTTGCGCAATGCGGCGACGAACGATTCGCGTTCATCGAGGTTCAGGGGCGCGAGCAACTCATCCTGCGCCGCCCGGAGGGCCGCCCCGATCTGCGTGACGCGCGTGCGACCGTCGTCGGTGATCCGCACGATCTTGCGTCGGCCGTCCGCAGGATCCGGCTGCCGCGCGACGATGGCCTCGGCTTCGAGCTCATCGATCGCGACGGAGAGATCAGCGCGGTCGAGCTCCGCCAGCTGTCCGATCGTGACCTGGGGGAGCGGCCCGTGTTCGACGAGCACCGAGAGGACCCGCAGATGATGTCGCCGCGCGCCGACGGCGTCGAGGTGCTCCGTCACGAGCTGATGGGCGCGATGGCGGGCGCGGGTGAGCAGCCAGGACGGGTTCTCGGAGAGGAAGAGCAGGTCGTGGTCTGAAGAGGTGTCGGACGTCACGACGACTACGGTAGTTGGTGTGCACCAACGATTCACGCCTGCGCACTCATGATTCCCCTGAGGCACGGGGAGTGGCTGCCGGACGACGGCAGCGCCCATGAGCGATCCGAAGTGTCGGCTGTGGTCGGGCGCGGCGATACGGCCTGGGCGCGCGCGTCACGCGACCTCCTGCGGTGGCGCGTGAAGACGCGCAGCGGTTTCTCGGTGAACGACGATGGCCCCGTTCAGGTCGGTGCCCGCCCGACGATCACCTTCCGAATCCTGGGCGCCACGATCCGGGAGCCCGTCGAGGTCGTCGACGTACTCGAGTCGACCGATCGCGTCGGCTTCTCGTACCGGACGCGGCCCGGTCATCCGGTGTCAGGGGAGGAGGCCTTCATCGTGTGGCGAAGCGGCGATGACGTCGTGCTCTCGGTTCGCTCTCTCACAAGAGCCTCGGCGCGGCAGCCGTGGCGTGCGGCGTTCCCGCTGCTCCGGATCGCTCAGCGCGTTGTACGTCGGCGGTACCTGCGCGCTCTGCGGGTGGTGTGAAGGCGTCGGTGTTGTGGGGAGTTCGGCAGGCTCTCGCGGGCCTTCGCGCCGCAGCTCGGCGTGGAAGAATGAGCGCATGCCGCCTCGGGTTGCCGCCGTTCATTCCAGTGCCACGCATAGCTTCAGCAAGGCGACGCGTGAATCGATCACGCTACTTGAGGGCCTCGGCGTCGAGGGGGACGCCCACTGCGGCGCAACTGTGCAGCACCGTTCGCGAGTGGCAGCCGACCCATCGCAGCCGAATGTGCGGCAGGTGCACCTGATCCATGGCGAGCTGTTCGACGCGTTGCGCGCAAGTGGTCACACGGTTGAGGCCGGCCAGCTCGGCGAGAACATCACGACCCGAGAGATCGACCTACTCGCGCTTCCGGTCGGCACCCGGCTTCGCTTCGGAGACGCGATGGTGACGATCACGGGGCTGCGCAATCCGTGCCAGCAGATCAACGACTTTCAGCCCGGTCTGCTCAAACAGGTGATCCGGACCAGCGGCGAGGGCCACGTCATCCGACTTGCCGGGGTCATGGGCATCGTGTCCCGAGGCGGACGAGTGATGACTGGGGACACGATCGACATCGAGATGCCTCCGTTGCCGCACTTTCCGTTGACGCGTGTGTGAGGCCCGACGAAGCACATTCATCAGTGTGGTTGAGGACGATGCTGGACGAGTCGCTCACTGAGCGCGAGTGAACGGCTGCTTCGTGGGCACGAGGAACGCGCAGGCCGCCTAACGCACCATCCTGATTTCGACGATCCCGTTGAGGTCGGGGTCGACGAATTCGGAGCCGTCCTCGCGGAATCCATGCCGTTCGTAGAACGCGCGGGCGCGTTGGTTGCCGCTGAGCACCCAGAGCTGTGCGGGATGATTCTCGAGGACGGCATCCAGGAGGCTGCTCCCGATGCCCGCGTCGTGCTCGTGTGCGAGAAGGTAGATCGAGTAAAGATTCAGGTCGCGTGCTGGTGTGACACCCTTCGTGGCATCGGGGTGATCAGACGGGGCAGCGAAAGCGAATCCGACCACCTGACCACGGCGCTCAGCGACGGCGATTGCACCCGGGAGCGGATCGCGGCTGAGAATCGATCCCCACATGCGTTTCCTTGCCGCCAGTGCATCGGCGCCCATGAAGCGATCGGGGATCACTCCGGAGTACGTCTCGCGCCACGACTGGACGTGGACATCGGCGATCCCATCGGCGTCGCTGAGTTCTGCGGGGCGCACACGGATCGAAGGGATATCCATGTTGCGACGATACCGTGGGCCGCTGAGGAGGTAGAGATCCGTCGCGTTGTCGACCCAGGAGACGATCGTCTCGCAGTCGCTTTCGGTGCGCCGTCGGAGGTGCAGGGGAGCGGTGGGAACCACGTTCGAGAGCGTACCCGCCGCGGAAGGCCGGGTGATCGGGTCGTGGCGCGGTTCCTGATGGGAACGTCCGATGTCCACTTCTCCACCAGTCGAGCCGCTGGACGCCGATTCTTGTCATTCACTCCGGTGTTGGCATGTACCTGAGAACGTTCGTTTCTCGGCGCTCAAACCCGACGGATTCGTAGAGCCTCAGTGCTGACTCGCGCGACGGGCGAGAGGTGAGATCCAGCGTGCGGAGATGCCGACGGGTCGCTTCTTCGGTGACGGCTTCGAGCAACAGGCGAGCGATGCCGCGGCCGCGTACCTGATGATCAACCACGACATCCTCGACGATCCCGCGCCAGCCGGTCACCAGAGGGAAGATCACAAGAGTCGCCATTCCGACCATGTAACCGGCATCGCGCGCGACGAAGAGAACTGTACCCGGCGCGTCAAGAAGCGCGAGCACTCGATCGGAATCGAAGGTGGCGGTGGACGACAACTGCGAGAGGAGCTCGTCCATCCGTCTGAGGTCGTCGTTCGTCAGCGTCCCAACAATTGCAATGTCTATGTCGTCGGTCATGGTCGCGAGCCTAGGGCAGGCCATTGCGTCGACCTTGACCTGACATAATGTGCATTATCGGCAATACCGCAACGGGCGTGTGCTGGATACAGCTCCAGTCTGACTGGCGTCAATGAGCGAGATCATCCTGCAGCTCGGGGTCTTCGAGACGCTTGCGCATCTTCACGCTCGTCGTCTCGTATCCCAGGGAGTCGTACAGTGCTCGGGCGGTCGCGTTGAAGCCGAAAACACTGAGCCCAAGCGTGCGCGCGCCACCAGCCTGAGCGTAGGTCTCAGCGAGTTGCATCGCGGCTCGCCCGTAGCCCTTCCCCCTGTGCTCAGGCTCCACGACCACATCCCAGACCCACCAGGATGTAGGGTCCCCTGAGTTGTCATGGCCAAGCCAGAGATAGCCGACCGCATCTCCAGAGTCGTCGGTGAGATCGAAGACGGCTTGGCCGTCCATGGGCGCCTGCTCTGGAAAGGCGCGAGCAAGAGCTTCGGTGGCGTGTCGAAGAGCTGACTCTGGCGTCTCTCCCGAGGCGACCAGGTCTGCGACGTACTCGTCTCGGCTTCGCTCGAGCCAGGTAGAGAACCGCTCCGCGGCGACAGGGGTGAGCTCGATCGTCATAGGCGTATTCTGCCAGCGCAGGACGCCCCAACCCCCGTCATAAGCCGCCTCCACACCGCACGACACGGAGCGCTGAAACTGCTTTTGCGTCAGATTCGTGGAGAACGATCGCAGCGACCGCTGATGTGCCGACGACTGGTTGGGCCACGAGGGAAGGCCGAGCTCGTCGTGGCCGCGCGTAACGATCGTCTCCGTCTCCCCTGTCGGGTGCTCTACGAGCGACGACTCCGAAGTCGTACCCGGAGCGCTTCGCGCTCGCGCTGCTCGGCGAGTTTACGAAGCAACCGATCGGTTTCAGGGTCCTTGGAACCGAACACCATGCGGGACCCCCCTGGCGATGTCGCGACGCGGCATCCGTTGACGTACACTCGCCGGCATGATGATTCACACTGCACAGTGGTGGTGGCCGACCGAATAGGCGGCCGCCGACATCATCACGACCCATCGAGCCGCCTTCGGGCGGCTCGAGTCATGAGTGTCATCGACTCGTGTCGGCCTGAGGGCTCAACCTTCAGGAGCAGTCATGCCAAACACCGCAGCCTCAATAGCCGTTGAGCATAGCCGCGAAGTCGGAGCGTCGATCGAGCGAGCGCCTGGTGAACATCGCATGCTTACGGGCGACCGACCGACGGGCGACCTCCACATTGGTCACTATCTGAGCAGTCTGCGGACACGGGTTGCGATGCAGGAACGAGGTGTCGACCCGTTCGTTCTGATCGCCGACTATCAGGTCATCATGGATCGCGATTCCGTCGGGCGAATCAAGGAGAACGTGCTCTCCCTGCTCGCTGACTACCTTGCGGCCGGGCTTGACCCGAACCGAGCCACCATCTTTGCCCATTCATCCGTCCCTCAGCTCAATCAGTTGATGTTGCCGTTCCTCAGTCTCGTCACGCACGCCGAGCTGCAGCGCAATCCAACGGTCAAAGACGAACTCGGCGCGAGCGGACGACCGCTGTCGGGACTCCTGTTCACCTACCCGGTTCATCAGGCCGCCGACATCCTGTTCTGCAAGGCGGATGTCGTCCCCGTCGGCGGGGATCAGCTCCCCCATATCGAACAGACCCGACTCATCGCCAGACGTTTCAACGCCCGATACGCAGCGGGGTCCGAGGTGTTTCCCGAGCCCGCTCCACTGCTGAACGACGGTCAGCGGATTCTCGGCGTCGACGGGCAGAAAATGTCGAAGAGCCGCGGCAACACGATTCGACTTGCCGCCACAGCAGACGAGACCGCGAAGGCGATCCGGAAAGCACGGACGGATTCTGAGCCCACGATCACGTACGAGCCCGAGCGTCGGCCCGAGGTGGCGAATCTGCTGACGATCGCGTCTGGATTCACCGGCAGATCCCCCGAGCTCCTCGCCGCCGAAGTTGGGGACGGCGGGGGAAGTGCGCTCAAGGCCCTCGTGATCGAGTCTGTCAACGAGGGGCTGCGCACGCACCGGACACGGCGCCAAAGCATCGCGGCCGATCGAGAGTATCTGCTACAGATCCTCCGAACCGGCAACGCGAAGGCCGAGGCTGTCGCCGGCGCAACGCTCGCCGAAGTCCGTGAGGTGATGTCAATGGACTACTGACTCCCTGTCGTCCCCGCAGGCGCTGCGGCGCCAAACAAGGCGATCAGACCGACGACACATCCCACCCCTCCCCTGGGATCCAGTCGCTGCCCAGGATCCACCGGATCCGACGCGTCGCCTCAGACCGCCTCCGTCGCCGTCGCGACCAGGCCCTCGAGAACCCGCGCGACGCCCTCTTCTGCGCAGGCGGCCGCTGTGTGGTTCGCGACGGCGCGCACGCTCTCATGCGCGTCTGCGACCGCGTACGCGGTTCCTGCCCAGGTGAGCATCGGGATGTCGTTCGGCATGTCGCCGAACGCGATCACGTCGGCCGCATCGATTCCCCTCGAAGCGCAGAGGGACGCGAGCGCGGTGGCTTTCGTGACTCCACGCGAGCTGATCTCGACGAGCCCCGGGACGGACCACGTTGCGGTGGCCCGCTCCCCCACGATCTCCGCGACGCGCTCGTGAAGCTGCACGGGATCCGTCGTGGGGTCCTGCACGAGGAGCTTCACCGCCGGATCTGTCCAGATCTCCTCGAGCGGTCCGCGTGGCGCGCCCGCCATCGGGAACGTCTCGTCGAAATCGTTCGCGAGCCGGATCCCCTCGACGCATTCGATCGCGAATTGTGCCCGCGGGACGGCACGCGCGATATCTCGGCAGATCGGGAACCCGTCTTCCGCGGGGATCCCCAGCACGCTCTGCGCGCGCCCTGCACGGAGGTCGTAGGTGACGGCGCCGTTCGAGACGATCGCGAGTCCGTGGCGCCCGATGTGCCGGCGAAGCGACTCGATCCAGCGCAGCGGCCGCCCCGTGACGAACACGACGGGGATGCCGCTCGCGTCGAGGTCGCGCAGCACGCGGGCAGTGTAGTCCGGGATCACCCCGCTGTCGGGCGGGACGAGCGTCCCGTCGAGATCCGTCGCCACGAGCATGGAGTGAGCCTACCGGGCCCCTGTGGTTCCACGGCCGGGACGGGATCCCTAGTCTGTCCGCATGACCATCAGAATGGACAACGTCGGCATCGTCGTCGAGGATCTGAACGCGGCCATCGACTTCTTCCGCGAGCTCGGCCTCGAGCTCGAAGGCCGCGGCACGGTGGACGGCGACTGGGCGGGCCGCGTCACGGGTCTCGGCGAGCAGAACGTCGAGATCGCCATGATGCGCACGCCTGACGGCCACAGCCGGATCGAGCTCTCACGTTTCGTCACCCCGAGCGTGATCGCCGACCACCGGACGGCGCCCGTAAACGCTCTGGGCTATCTTCGCGTCATGTTCGCGGTGGAGGACATCGACGCGACGCTCGCGCGGATCCGCGAACGCGGCGCCCAGCTCGTGAGCGAACAGGTTGTCCGCTACGAAGACGCGTACCGGCTCTGCTACGTCCGAGGCCCCGAGGGCATCCTCATCGGGCTCGCACAGGAGATCGGCTGACTCGCGGGGAAAGCTCATCGGCTTGTCGTCTGAGCGGAGGGGGTGTACGTCGCGGGGAGAGCCATGGACAATGGGCCCGTTCGTCCCGGTCCGACGAGGGAGAGACAGTGGACACCGCCGAGATCGCCCGCATCCTCAGCCAGCCGTACAGCGAACAGCTGCTCGCGCGCGACATCCTCCGAATGGCGTACGTCGCCAAAGACGGCTCGCCACGCAACGTTCCGATGGGATTCGTATGGAACGGATCCGACATCGTCGTCTGCACGTCGACGAACGCACCGAAGCTGCGCCACCTGCGGGCGAATCCCGGAGTCGCCCTCACGATCGATACCGAAGAGTTCCCGCCAAAGATCCTGCTGGTCCGCGGCGACGCGGACCTGGAACTCGTCGACGGGATCCCCGACGAGTACATGACGGCCAACAACGTCATGTCGATGACACCTGAGCAGCGGTCGGCCTGGGAAGAGGAAGTGCGATCGCTCTACCAGCAGATGGTGCGGATCCGGATCACGCCGACATGGGCGAAACTCATCGATTTCGAGACGACGCTTCCCTCCGCCGTTGCGGAGCTCATCGAGGAGCGCGCGGCGCGCGAGGGGGCCTGACGGATCCCCTCACGCGAGCGCCGCATCGACGATCGCGCGCGCGTGCAGCGACGTCGATGCGAACGAGGGCGCAGCGACGTCCTCCGGGCGGATGAGGAGTTCGATCTCCGTGCACCCCAGGATCACGCCCTCGGCGCCGTCGGAGACGAGGCGCTCGATGATCGCCCGATAGGCCTCGCGAGACTCGTCGCGCACGATCCCCCTCACGAGTTCGTCGAAGATCACGTGGTCGACCGCAGCTCGAGAAGGAGCGTCGGGAATGAGCGTCTCGACGCCCCGAGCGCGCATCCGATCGCGGTAGAAGATCTCCTCCATTGTGAATCGCGTGCCGAGGAGGGCGACGGTCTTCACTCCCGCCGCGCGGACCGCGTCGGCCGTCACGTCGACGACGTGGACGAACGGGACGCTGATCGCGTCCTCGACTGATCCGGCAACCTTGTGCATCGTGTTCGTGCACAGTGCGATCACCTCGGCGCCGGCCCTCTCGAGCGCACGAGCTTCGTTGGCGAGGACCTCCCCTGCCCGTGTCCACTCCCCCGCGACCTGCATACGCTCGATGTCCGCGAAGTCGACGGATCCCATGACGCAGCGCGCCGAATGCAGGCCTCCGAGGCGGTCGCGGACATCCTCGTTGATGAGCCGGTAGTACAGCGCCGAACTTTCCCAGCTCATTCCTCCGATGAGGCCGATCTTCTTCACGGTTCGCCTCCCCACGCGCGGCGCGCAGGGCGCGATTCGCCTTCGAATAAGCCTCGGAGCTGGTCTGCCATAGCACCACGCTAGTGAACTCCTGATTGACTGGTGCGATGCCCTCGATGCGCGACATCCTGACGTTCTCCAACGACGGACCGCCGGAGGGGGCGACGCCATGGGTCGTCGAGCCCCGGCCCGTGCCGATCGACGTAGTGGACCCGGATCCGCGCTGGCCCGAGACGTTCGACAAGGTCGCTGGACGCGTTCGCTCGGCGCTCGGGGCGCGGGTCCTCGCCCTCGAGCACGTCGGATCGACCGCTGTGCCCGGCCTTCCGGCGAAGCCCATCGTGGACATCGATCTGATCGTTGCGGATCCGTCCGACGAGGCCGGCTGGGTGCCGCCGCTCGAGCGCGAGGGCTTCGTGCTGACGGTGAGGGAACCGTGGTGGCACGAGCATCGGGTCATGAAGCTCGCAGACCCCGCGACGAATCTGCACATCTTCTCCCCCGCCGCACCAGAGCCATGGAAGCACCGGATCTTCCGCGACCATCTGCGCCGCGACGAGCGGGATCGTGAGCTGTACGCGAGCGCCAAACGCGAGGCCGCAAGCGCGTCGACGAGCGCCGGCGAGACTGTGATGGCGTACAACGCCCGCAAGGAGCGGGTCATCCGGGAGATCTACGAACGTGCCTTTCGCGCCGCGGGGTTCGCGGAACGTGCCTGAAGGTGCGGCTCCGCCGCCCGAGCAACGGACCTCGGTACGGATGAGTGCGCCGCGCGTGCGTGACGCATATTCAGAGCGCTCCGCCGAGTACATAGAACTTCTCGGATCCGTCGACCAGATGTCACCGATCGACCGGGCCCGGATCGCGCGTTGGGCGGACGGGGTCCAGGGCAGAGTTCTGGACGCCGGGTGCGGTCCGGGCCACTGGACGGCGTTCCTGAACGAGCGGACGGTCGCGGCGGAGGGAATCGACATCGTCCCTCGTTTCATCGACAGAGCCCGGGACGCGTTTCCCGAGGTGTCGTATCGCGTCGCGTCGATGCAGGATGTCGGCGCGCGCGACGCCTCGTACGGCGGGGTGCTCGCGTGGTATTCACTGATCCACGCGGAGCCGGATCATGTCGCGTCGGCGCTGCGAGAGTTCGCACGGATTCTGCGCCCTGGCGGATCCGTCTTGATCGGGTTCTTCGACGGCGACGAGCTCGACATCTTCTCGCACGCCGTCACACCGGCGTATCGCTGGCCTCGCGGCCTGATGTGCGAGCTGCTCGAGAGTCTCGGCTACGACATCGTCGCAGAAGACGCGCGGACCGATCCCGGACAGCGTCCGCACGCGGCGATCGAGGCGCGGATTCCTTCGGTCCCGGGTCGAACGCCGGGCGGCGCGCATCGTCCTGATCTCAGTATCATCGACGCGTGACTCGGATCCGCGCCGTCCTCTTCGATCTCGACGGCACGCTCGTCGATCAGGAATCGGCGTCGGAGAGCGCTGTCGTCGAGTGGGCTGCCGAACTCTCGGTCACGACATCGGATCTCGCGGAGCGATGGCGCCGTATCTCGGCGCATCACTACGAGCGGTATCAGCGGCGTGATATCTCTTTCTCTGAGCAGCGACGCGAGCGCGTGCGCGAACTGCTCGGGAGTGACCTCGACTCTGCCGCTGCCGATCGGCTGTTCGCCGGCTATCTGCGTCGATACGAGGACGGATGGTCGCTGTTCGCGGATGCGATCCCCGCGCTCGAGCGAGCGCGCGGCGCGGGTTGCCGGCTCGGCATCCTCACGAACGGCGATCGGGAGCAGCAGATGCAGAAGGTCGGCCGGTTCTCGATCTCCGCGTACGTAGACGAGGTGGTGTGCTCATCTGAGCTCCCCGCGGCCAAGCCCGATGTGCGGGCGTTTCAGGCAGCTGTGGAGAGGATCGGCGCAGAGGCCGATGAGACGCTCATGGTCGGCGACCACGTCGATCACGACGTGCGCGGGGCGATCGCGGCGGGACTCCCCGCCGTCCTGGTAGATCGCGGACGGAGCCTGAGTGACGCCGGTGTGCCCCGCGTGACTTCGCTCGACGAGGTCTCGTTCGCATTGTGAGACGATGCGGATACGCCCTGACCGTGGCCTGAGTCAACCCCGACTGATCTTCTGAGGGTGACCGAGTGTGTCATCAACCCATCGCGCCAGACGGCGATAGGCGTCTTGTCGCGCATCGCGGTGCGAGACGAACACATCGTGGAGTGCGCCGTCGATCCGCACGATCGTCACGACGGGGCCGAGCTTGAGCGCAGCTCGTGCAACATCGTCGACGATGAGCACCGAATCGGCCTCAGTGAGGTCGTCCGACCAGCGGAGAGGCGGCGCCGATCGTGCCGAAAGGATGACGCAGGTCGGAACGTCAATCGAGAGGCCGTCGTCGACGCGCGCGTGTCCTTCGAGGACGGCGTGCAACCAGCCTGCGTGGACAGGCATCGTCTGCTCGGGGCGCCATTCGACGTTCACCTCGATCGGATCGTCAGGATCCGCGGACTCGCGTTGCGCGCGCGCATAGAAGCCGAAGTCGACCTGCGGCGCGCGATCGAGCGGATGACGTCGAGCCTGGAGGCCGACCAATGGGGCGATCGTCTCGCGTTGGAACCGAGGCAGTTGGAACTCGAGCCAGGGGCTGTTGAGGATCAATGCCGACGGAACCGTCGGGTGCCGGTCGGTCCACAGGCTGAGGATGAGGCCACCCAAGGAATGCCCCATGAGCACGAGGCGGCGATCGTCTCGAGGTTGTTCCGGATCCCAGCCCATCGCGTCGAGCGCACCGGCGATGTCTTCGTCGTAACTTGCGAGATCGTCGATGAACCCGGGCGTCTGCCCCTCGCGCAGGCTCCGGCCGAACTTGCGCAGATCGAGCGCGAAAAAGCGTGCGCCGCGGTCCGTGAAGAGGCGCGCGAGCCGCTTCTGGAAAAAGTAGTCGGACCAGCCGTGCACGTAGAGCACGTCGACATCATCAAGGGGCGGGGGGCCGTGCAGGGCGCGCCGGAGCCACGACCGCTTCGCGGGTAGCGCACGGACCAGGGCTGCCACGACGTCGCCTTCTTCATCCGATCCGAGCGGCAGGACGAGCTGCTCGAACTCGTCGCCGAGAACGTCGGGTCGCCACCCCGGATCCCCCGTGTCACTCATGGCGTCAGCATAACGATGACTCCCCGTGGCGCTCAGTCATGGGATCGCGTGCTCCGGCGCGGAATCGCCGTCTCGCTACTCCGCCGTGAGCTCGGCAACGTAGGCACGCACGGACCGACGGTACTGCGGCAGGGTCGGTTCGAGCGCCTCGATCGCGACGCGGAGCGCTTCGTCGTGTCGGCCCGCGGAGTGCAACGCGAGGGCGAGGAAGACGGCGGGTGCGGCCCCGACGGTGGCATGAGCCGGTGCGTCTCGCAGCATCGCGATCGCTTCGTTCTCTCTGCCGAGGTTGCGGAGGGTCGATGCGTGCTGGACCGCGAGCTGTGCCGCGCGGGCCACGTCGACGTCGGCAAGCCCTGCGTCGGCTGCAGCCTCGTACTGGGCGTGCGCCTCGAATTCGCGACCGGCCGAGTCGAACGCTCCGCCGAGTTCGAACGCGCCGAGCGCGGGGTGCGGTGCCTCGTTCGCGAGGGTCAGCATTGCTTCGATGCGTCCGTCGTCGCTCACGTCAGCGTCTTCCCACAGCTCGCCGATGCGGCGTTCCCATTCGTCCGGTGACATGGCTCCAGCGTACGGCGAGGCCGTGACGGCAAGAGGAGATCGCGCGGCCACCGCGTGGCGGGTGCGGATGGCCGGGTCGGCCGAGACTGGCTCGGTCTCTCCTGTCGACATCAGCGCACCTCGATCGGGGCGTCATCCTGGTCCCACCATTCGGCGGCGGGATCGGTGATCTCGCCTCTCACGAGGGCTGCGGCGAACGCAAGATCGCGACGATCATCCTCGGTGAGGTCCACCCTCCGCGCCTCGACGTCGTCGCGCATGTGACCCGCACGTTCGTGGTGCCGTCGCCGGTCGTAGAGAGCGGTGTGCTCCGGGGCGTGCGTCTCGGCGCGGTCTTGGTCCTGCCGAGTGCCGCGATCCTTGCTCCGCCTCGCGTCGTACTCCCGGTCGCCATGACGCTCGGGGGCTCCCGGTACTTCCTGGAAGAACACTCGCCCGAGCGGTTCGTCCGCATACACGCGCCCGGCCGGACTCGTCCATTCCAACACCCCGTCCGGCAACTGCCGTAGCCCCCACCCCGAGTGGTGCTTCATCATGTGATGCGACTCGCATAGATGCGCGAGATTCGACACCTCCGTCGGCCCGCCCCGCGCGTACTCACGCGTGTGATCAATGTCTGATCCTCGGGCAGGCGTCAAACACCCCGGGAACCGACACGTCACATCCCGCCCGATCAACGCACGTCTCTGCTCTCTCGATGGCCGATACCGATCCACCGCAACGACCTGCCCCGTCTCGGGCCGGATGAACAACCGGTCCCACCCGGACGCTCGCCCCGCGAGCACCCGCGCGGTCTCGGGCGCGATGAGCCCGCCCTCATCGACCCGGCTGCTGCCGGCATCCGGGTCGATGATCTGCGAGACCGGGATCGTCACCTGCACGACCGCGTCGATCCGCCCCAGAGCCTCGCCCGTGCCGGACGCGTGCAGCTCATGCCCGGTCGGAGCCGACGTGAGGAAGATATCGGCGAGGATGTCGGCCCGAAGCTGATCCATTGACCGCACATCCGTGACCGCCACCACGCCCGGACCGGACGCGAGCGGAGCGTCAGGACCGAACCCTCCATCCAGCGACGCCGGACCACCCACATGCACACCGGCCTCGGACTCCTCCGCGCCGAACACGGTTCCAGCATCGTCAGTGGTCTCCTCAGCCGCGGCGGTCGGGTCAGTCCCGCGAGGAACACCAGGGGCGGGAGTGTCGTCCCCCGACACCGCGCCCAGGGCAGCTCCGGCCGAGAACGCGGCTCGCGCCCGACGCCGGTCGGACTTCACCGTCCGCGCCATCTGCGTCACACGGTCATAGATCGCCCGCGCCTCCAGACTCGGCAGGAGCATCCACAACTCACTCATGCCGTCCGCGCACTCGGTCACCACCACCCGACGCTCCCGTCGCGCCCGCTCATGACGCTCCCGCAACGAGATCGGCGCCAGCTCGTCCGCCTGCACCTTCGCGATCCTCGCCACTTCCCCTGCTGTCCTCGTTACAGCGAACCCCACCGCGTGCGCGTCCAACGACGCCCGCCCGCCCGGGTCCAGACCCGCCCCGGCATCGACGATCACATCCGCATGACGTTTCGAGATCCGGCCCTCCGCAAGGGCCGCATGCGTGACAGGGAACCCGCTGGTGAGACGCTCCGCGGCCTCCATCCGGTTCTTCGCGGAAACGGGATGGACTCGCGTGGCCGCGGCGACCTCACCCGCCATCGCCCGACGGGCATACTCCACCCCCTCCGATGCGCCCTGCCGGAGACCATCCTCATGCGCGATGTGAGCGAGCTCTGCCAGCAGGACCGCTTTCTTACCCTCGGCCCGCGCGATCGACCGGTCACACTCCACGAGCTGATCGACAAGATCCCGGACGCGCGCCCGCTCGCCCGGGGTCAGCCCCTCGAACTGTTGCGCGAACCGATCGTCGTCCATGACCCGACAGTACGATCGACCCCCGACAAACGAAGGGGCGCCCGAGGAATCACCACCCCGGTCCCCTCCAACGGCCCGACGATCGCGCCGCAGAGCCATGAGCGCGCGAGGAACGCAGCCGTGGCGATCACTACCATCGAGTCATGAGCGCCGATACTCGCGTCCCCGCCGCGCGATCCTTCGAATCGGGCGCGGACGCGTACGAGGCTCACCGTCCTCCCTACCCCGCCGCGCTGTTCGACGACATCTTGCGCCGCCGAAGCAGGCGACCGGGCGGGCGGATCCTCGACATCGGATCCGGAACCGGCAGAGCCGCGATCGCACTCGCTTCACGCGGCGCGCTCGTCGACGCTCTCGAACCCTCGAACGACATGCTGAAAGTGCTCACGCGGCGGATTCAGCACGAGGGGGTCGCCGACCGAGTCACGGTGCGCAAGGCCGTGTTCGAAGACCTCTCCCCCGATGCGCGATACGACACGGTCGTCGCCGCGCAGTCATTCCACTGGACGGATCCGGACACGCGCTGGTCGCGTCTTGCGTCGCTGCTCGGATCCGACGGGCGCGCGTTCCTCTTCTGGAACGCGTGGAACCTGGATCCCGATCAACACGACCTCGACGCCGTTGCCGATGTCTACGCCGCACACGCCCCCGAGCTCCCGCCCGACCTCCCCCGCGATCTCGTCTCGCATATGTGGGCCGACGGGCAGATCGACGAACATCCCGACGTGCGACTCGACGACCGGATCACCTACGACTGGAACTCTCAGATGGAGTCTGCCGCGTACCTCAGACTCCTCGCGACGATCTCGCAGTATGCGATCGCCCCGGCCGCCCAGCGAGCGCGGTTGTTCGACGCCCTCGGGCCCGTCCTCGGTGAGGAGGTCCACCTCCACGGGACCACGCTCTTGCTCGTCGTCGCAGGAGCCTGAGCGAATCTCTCTGCTCAGCCCGGCACGATCTCCGATAAGGCGGATGGCGGCGTCGCATGCCGCGCCTGCATATCGACACGCCGTGCGGCGCAGGAAGCACATCGCACATAGCTCACAACCCCCTCGCTCGTGAGGTGCGACGACTCGATTACCCAGCCGTGTTCGTGCACCCGCGATGTCGTGCCGGCTGAGGGATCGATCCGCTGCTCTGTCGCCATGAGACCCAGCGTGCTGTAATGCCCTTATGCATCTCAACCCTTACGGCGAGTACGCCGTGCTCCTCGCCGCCTCGCTCGCGAACGAGTGGCCGGATGATCGCGTAGGGATCGAGTCGCGCACGCGCGAGTTCGGCATGACGATGGACTTTGCATCGTCTGCCGAGGATCACGAGGCGACGCGCCGCGTGATCGACCGGTGGCTCCGCGTCGTCGATGCGTCCGACGACGCCGAGCGCGCCACTCGCCTCAACGCTGAGATGGCCGCCGCGACTGCCTACCCCCGTCTCACAGATCACGATAACGAGGGCTGGCATCTGCACTACCGCGACGAGAATCAATCGCTCGCGCATGTTCTCCACGCCGTGATCAGCGTCGGCACGGCCCTCCACCTCACGACGCGCGGGATGCATCGACTGGGCCGCTGCGCCGCGGATCCGTGCCGTCGCGTGGTCGTCGACATCACGCGAAACGGACGTCAGCGCTTCTGCTCGGTGCGCTGCGCGAACCGCGACGCAGTCCGACGGCACCGGCGGCGATTGCGCACGCAGGCGTAGACGCAGGACTGCGGTCACGCCACTCGGTTCACCACGGCATGGCGCGACCCGGGTCGCGGGTCGCGTCGTCGGGAAGCCGCGGCAGCTGTTCACCGCCGGCCCGGATGCACAGCCACCGCATCTCGCCATCGCCGTCGGGATCTGCGCGCCACGTACGCCAGACGCCCGGGCCGACGCGCACGACGGATCCGGCTCGCACGTCGACGACCTCGTCGTCGAGCCCCATCTGACCCGCGCCGTCGAGGAACACGTACAGCTCTTCGACACGATCGTGCGTGTGCCAGTACCCCGCTTCCTCCCCCGGGAGCATCGCGTTGGCCGTCATGCCGATGTAGGACATGGAGAGTTCGTGGTCGACGACGCGGCGGCCCTGCTTCGACGTCTCGGGCCGGAAACCCCCGAAGTGCTCGCCCCACGCGCCCATCGCGCCAATGTCGTGGATCTCATAGTCGCTCATGGGGAGAACCTATCGCCGACCGCCGACATTCCGAGGAAACGTGTGTGGGCACGCGCCCCAAAGGACGCGCGCCCACACGGGAAGTCGCAGGATCACTCCGCGGGGAGCACCAGGTCCTCGCCGACGAGGATCAGGTCGGGGTTCGAGATCTCGTCCTGATTGACGGCGTAGATGCCGAGCCAGCCGCTGTCGAGGTCGAGCTCCGTCGCGATGTCGAAGAGCGTGTCGCCGGCCTCGACCGTGTAGGTCTCGTCCGACGCCTCGACGTCGGGGAGCTCCGACGGGACGGACGAGGACTGCTCCTCCGCTGCAGGCGCGACGGACGCCTCAGCCGGCTCCGTGGTCGGCGCCTCCTGCGCGGGCGTTTCCTCGACCGGGGCCTGCTCCTCCGGAGCCTGTTCCGTAGAAGTAGCCGCCGACTCTTCGGCGGGTGCCGTCTCGGTCGGCTCCGCCGCGCCCGTGGCACCGATCTGGGCCGAGCAGGTGGGCCATGCGCCCCACCCCTGAGTGGCGAGGACGTTCTCCGCAACGCGGATCTGCTCCTCGCGCGAAGCGTCTGCCGGGTTGCCGCTCCCGCCATTGGCCTGCCAGGTCGGCATCGAGAACTGCAGGCCGCCGTAGTAGCCGTTACCGGTGTTAATCGACCAGTTGCCGCCCGACTCGCACTGCGCGAGGGCGTCCCACGTCGCGCCATCCGCCGCGTTCGCCGCCGTGGGGACGAGTGCGGCGCCGGCGACGGTCGCCAGGCCTGCCGCGACCAGGCCCCCTCGTGCGAGGAACGAGCGTCGTGCGGGGGCGCGGTGCGCCGAGTTCTTCTTCGTGAACACAGTCCATCTCCTCGGACTCGTCTCGACGCACGATCTCCGTGCGCCGCTCCGCCCAGTCATCAGTCTCGTTCGGGTTCGGGGTGCGAGGAGCCTTCGGGCGGATGTGACGGCGGCCCCTCGGAATCGAGTCCGATCACCATACGCTTAGATCACGATCCGATAACAAACCAGTTCAGGGGCTTGTCAGCAAGCTCATCAACTGTGTCAGCCCCCTGTCGGCGTACTGAGATACTTGCCCGATGACCGCCCATGCGCACCGCTTCTCGCTCGATCGGATCGGATCGGGTCTCGTCGTCGCCGACGCTCGCGACGATCTGATCGAGGCGATCGGCGGCGGCGAAGCCATCACCGCACCGCCGGGCACCGGGAAGACCACATGGCAAGTCCGACGCCGTTGACTCAGGTGCCGAACGATTAGGGATTCGCGGTGCGCGCGTCGTGAGGTGTTCCTGGGATCCCCCGCACCAGAGCATGAGCTGGCGGCTGAGCACACCGATGTCCTGTGACTTGACGCGCCTCAGAAGAAGTTCTGGATGACTCAATGTCACATTTCGAGCGCGCCAACCAATGACAGGGGTGAAGGGATGGTGCTTCATCCACAGGGCGCGTGCAGCGCGTCCACGGGCAAGGAGGTCAACTTCATGCACAAGAAGCGGTTCATTGGAACGATGGGCGCAACGTTCACCCTCGTTGCCGCGAGTTTCGGCGTGACTGCGCCGAGTTTCGCGGACGAGACGCAGGACTCGGTGGTCGGGGCTCTCATGGATCTGAACCCGGGAACGAGCGAGGAGCAGTTGCTCACCGAGGCGGAGCAACTGGCTGATGACCTCGGTAATTCCCCGGAAGGGATCCTCGAGCAGCAGCTGGCTGAGGCCGAGGCGTCTGTGGCCGCGGCGTCGATTTCAACGGCCGGGAGCTATTCGGCCAAGAGCAGTGGTGGCGGCACAGTGACGCTGGGAAAGGCTGCACGGAGGGGCGACATCTTCGTCTCGCCTGCATCGACGCTATTCAACCAACACGGGCACACCGGCATCGACCTTGACTCGAACGGCGGACTTGGTGTGTACCCGTACAACATCAAGGACTCGTCGAGGACCGTTACCTACAACACGCTCTGATGCACGACGGGCTCGTTCCGGCCGATGGATGCAGCCGGAGCGAGCCCTGTTCCCGCCCGCCACGAATGAACGGAATGCAATGCGTTGGCCGGGTTTCACGTCCCTCATCGCTCTCGGCTGCCTCGGTGGGCTTCTGGTTGGCTGCTCAAATGCAGAACTGCCCATCGTCGCGGAGAACGATGCTTCCACCGCCGACGCTGTGCTTGCTGTCCGGATGAGCCCGCAGCTATCCGGCATGAACGCGGGCGCCACGGACGGGTATGTGCTCCTCGTCGATGACGACGGTGATGGACAACTCGTTGATATCGGTCCGATGGACATCGGCAAGCTTGCCTGGGGCGACGATGGTCTATATGCATCTGGGCCGACGGACGAGTATCTGTTCACCGATAATGCGGTCACTGCGTTTCCGCGCGGCAGCGAGGAGTTCTACGAGACCTCCCGGTTCCTCGCTCCCGACGACGGATTCGTCTCGGTATACAACGCGGGTTTCGGAGAGAACAGCTACCTCGCACGCGTCACGATGGGAGGCACCGACGGAGTGACTTCCTGGGATGCCACGGGCATGTTCGAGTCGGTCAGCCAGTGCGACGACGTCGTGGTCGGCATGACGAACATTGCAGAAACGACAGCGACCCCCGAAACGGCCGGAACGCTCCGCACCGATGCACTCGTCCAGCTCTACCCCAAGCCCGCAAACGAGGCGTCAGCGATCCTCGCCACGCTTCCGATCCGAGAGCGATCATTCGTGTCGGACTCCACGGACGCGGCCTGTGCTCACGGAGTCTCCTATACCCTCGCCTACCAGTATGACGAGCCCGAAGGTACAGGTGACGGCATCCCGGTGCTTCGCGCGTGGGACACGAGGACCGGAGAACACCGCGTCATTTCATTGATGACGTCCACGGGCGGGGTTTTGGACGTGGAAGTCGACGATCTCCTAGGACGTCCGAGCAACATCATCGACGACGACTACACCTGGGTCGACGCACAGGGGCGGGTCTTCACGACCGATCTGGGCAGCGGCACCACGACAGAGCCCTTCGACATTGACCTGGCCTCCCCCGAGATGGGCGAGTCACAGTACGTCATCACGGACAAGTCGATCTTCGTCCTCGACGTCAGCCAGAACCTCGACGCGCCTCTCGATTTCTCACGTTATGACCTCGTCACCGGGAGCCGGGTCAGAATATTTACTGTTCCCGGCACAGGGGCAGTGCACGATGGACTCAACATGATCATCCGCGACATCGCGCTTGACCCCGACTGGGTGAGCGCCAACGAGTAGACCATGTGCCGGTGGCAGGAGTTGGGCCAGAATTCACGCAAGCGGGTGTCACACTTCACGGTTCCCGAGCAACAGAGAGAATAGGTACCGCAACTCAAACGATGCCCCTGCATATGGAGAGGAGGTGGCGTGAAGAAGTTCTCCACGTTCTTTCGGACGAACTATTCGGTTGTCGTCGGCGTCGCCGAGCGCCGCCTCAGCTCCAAACAGGACGCCGAAGATGTCGCCACCGATGCCTTCCGTATCGTGTGGGAGCGTTACCAGGGAGGCGAGCCGCTCAGCGTACCGTGGCTGTATAGGGTGGTACGAAACCTCGTTGGCGATGAGTATCGGCACCGAGATCGACGAGCCGAACTGCAGCGCCAGCTGAACGAAGACTTCACCCTGAACGTCTCGGTCTCCGGCGACCTGTACGCCGATGTCCTCGACGCGGTCGAGCGGCTGCCGGAGATGCACCGTGAAGTGCTGAAGATGACCTATTGGGAACGTCTGTCGGCGAGCGAGGTCGCCGCGGTTCTCGATGTCAACAGCGCCGCCGTGCGTGCCCGGCTGATGCGGGCACGGCGTTTGCTACGAGCCCCGCTAAGCGAATCGCAAGAACGTCGGGTCGAGGAGGTGTCCACCCGTGAATGACCTGCTGCGCGCAGCTGAACGGGGCACCGTCAAACGCGGCGAACCGCTCTCCGAACGCGGCCTCCGTGAACTTGTCGAATGCGAAGCCAAAGAAGCAGCCCTCGTTCACGGGTCCCGAAACTCTCGACGAACACCGGTGATGGGCCAGAGGGGGAAGTCGGCGTAGTGACGCCGGCAAATGCAACGGCTCCTGAGTTGCTGAACGAGTTGGAGAACGCGCGCCGCACCGACGAAGGACCAGGCAACACGATCCGCGCAGACTTGGACGCCCAACACGACGGTTGGCGCCCGGCATGCCGCGTTCTCCGGAGATGACGCACTCAGCGTAGGCCAGACGCATCGCGAGATCAGCACGACCGTTTCGAACTTCCCGCTCACGCACGAACAGGAACTAGCACTGATCGGCTCCCTCAGCTCCGTGAGCATCATCCAGGTCTCGGCTTCCGCAACCGATCGCCTCGACCGTGCCAGGACCGTCTTCGCCGCGAGCGGCCGCGCCCCAGGCGAGTGCGAAGACCGGCTGATCCTCTCCCCCGCACCGGAAGTTCTCTCGCCGCCGATACGATCTACACCGGCTCCAACCACACCGACATTTCCTCCTCGGCGGTCGCCGACAGTCGAGGCTCGGGGTGTCCGCCGACGGTCGTCGCCAAGGGTGCCTGCCGACGCTCGGGCCTCGGCGTCAACGACCCAAGGGCGTCCACCCCACGGGGACGGGGCCATCGATAACCGCGTTCTCAGCATCGGCCGCCGCCGACCACCCCTGAGCAGCGTCCCCGCCGTCGAAGGCGCCGCGCGCGACGCGAAACCCGACATCGTCGTGGTGCATGCGGGGGCCGCCGCCACGTCGCGCCGATGCGCGCACGCTCCAGGCCTCGTCCGCGAATCCTCCGCCGCGGAAGACGCGATAGTCGCCGTAGCGCGCGGGGTCGAGCAGATCCCAACACCACTCCCAGGCGTTGCCGAGCGTGTCGAAAAGCCCGAACAGATTCGGCATCTTCCCGCCGACATCCTGCGGGTGGTCCACCCGGTCCGCCGCCGTCCACGCCACATCGCGCAGTTCGCCGTACTGAGGCGTCGTCGACCCCGCGCGGCACGCATACTCCCACTCCGCCTCCGTCGGCAGGCGGTAGCCGTCGGAGTCCACGCGCCAACCGATCTCCTCGCCATCGACGCGATAGGCCGGGTCCAGGCCGTCCCACTCGGAGAGCGCGTTGCAGAACCGGATCGCACGCTGCCACGTCAGGTCGACCGCGGGGCGACGCGGGTGCACGCTCGGCACTCCGATCAGCTCCGCCAGCAGCTCCTCCGTGACGGGCCAACTCGCGATCTCGAACGGCTCCAGGGTGACCGTACGCCTGGCCTTGCGGCGCGCATCGTGCAGGGTTACGGATCCGGCGGGCAGCTCCGTCATCTCGATCTCGGGGGTCACCGTGCCAGCGTATGCGCGCGGGCGTCGGAACGAATCTCACCGCACCGCGCGAATGTCGGAGTTACGGAGTGAGCCGTGGTGTGGCTGCGGCGTGTCGCGCCGGAAGGGCGTACCGCTCCGACGGCGGCGCGATGCCGTCTCGGCGGATCCGACGCTCGCGCGCGACGATGATGCGCCGCCTCACGATCCGACAACGCTCCTGGTCGATGTCGGTGAACGGGCGGATACTGACCACATGCGAAATGGGCTCACGGTCGGGGCGTCCGCGGCAGCGATTCTGCTGATGATGACAGGCTGCATGACGGACACGGCTGGACAGGACCCCTCCGGATCGTCGCCGTCAGCCGATGTCGCGTCGCCCGATTCGACCGCCGGCTCCGACGACGTGGTCGCCCTCACGACGCCGTATCCGATCACGGTCCTCGAGAAGGATTCTCGCGGCGATGGCCCGCAACTCTGCGTCGGCGGGGTCGCCGAGTCGTTTCCCCCGCAGTGCTCGGGCGTCGACCTTCTCGACTGGAGCTGGGATGACGAAGCAGGCGCCTTCCAGGAGCGCGCGGGTGTGCGCTGGGGCGAGTTCATGGTGACGGGCGACTTCTCCCCGGCCGACCACACGATGCGGGTCACGGACGTGCAGACCGATGGTCCGGAACCGAGCCCCCGCCCGCCCCGGTGCACGGACGACTGCGAACAGCCGACCGACGAACTCCTCGCCATCGCGAGCGAGATCACCGGCGAGTACGACGGCGTCCACTCCTCGGCGGTCGACGGCACGGGCACCGTCGAGGTCGGCGTCAGCTACGACGACGGATCCCTGCAACGCGCGCTCGACGAGAAGTACGGCGCGGGACTCATCCGGGTCGAATCGACCCTCGTCCCGGTCGAGGAGTGACCGCCGGCGACAGCGTCGTGGCATGTTCCCGACGCTGACGACGCTCTTCGCCGGGCACGTAATCACCGCGGACGATAGCGTCGTGGCATGGCCCCCGCTGATCTCGACGCACTCTTGGCCCGACGCCGCTCGACGAAGCGGTTCTCCGCACGGCCTCTCGCCCTGCACGCGCTCGCGAGCCTCGTTCAGGCGGTCTTCCACGCCGATGAAGGTCGCCACACCTACGCGTCGGCGCATGCGCGATACCCCGTGGCGGCGTCGCTCGTCGTGGGCGGCGTCGACGGCCTCGAGCAGGGGACGTTCGGTCTCACAGGTGGATCCCTCGATCGTCTCGACGATGAGGATCACCGCGCCGCGCTCGCCGCGGCAAGCCTCGATGCGCCGTGGCTCGCCGCCTGCCCAGCACTGATCGTTCTTACCGCCGACCTGGCCGTCGAGAACGAGGCCTTCGCCGCGCAGGGGCCCGCGCAGGGCGAACGCTTCGTCGCGATGGAGGCGGGGATGATCGCGCAGTCCGTGCATCTCGCCGCCGAGGACCGCAGCCTCGGGACCGTGCTGATCGCGGGCATCGACCGGGTGCGGGCGCACCAGATCCCATCGAGCGTCGTCCCGTCCGGGCACGAGCTTCTCGGGATCATGCCAATCGGCCACCCCGCATGACAGGAGTTCGCCCTCGCCCCGACGGAGGTCACCCCTCCACAATCACGCGACGCGCCGTCGCGCGAATCATCGCGGCATTGCCGTACGGCCCCGCGGCGCCGTCCCTGAGGGACGAGGGCTCGACCGTTGCCGCCCCTCGACGAGGATCAGCTCTCCTCGAACCTCACTCCTCCACGATCACGAGACGCTCCGTCGCGCGGGTCATCGCGACATAGCGGTCGACGGCCCCCGCGATGCCGTCGCCGAAGGACGAGGGCTCGACGACCGCAACGAAATCGAACTCGAGGCCCTTCGCGTCGGCCGGCGCGAGCGACGCGACGCGGGCGAGGTTCGGCGCCTCCTGGGCGCCGATCACGCACGCCACGCCGTCGGCGTGCTCCGCGAGCCACTCCTCGAGGATCCGCGGAAGGTCCGCGACGATCGCGCGTTCCACCGGCACACCGGTCGAGCGCACCGATGCCGGCACGTTCGCGTCCGGGATCGCCGCCCGGATCGCCGGAGCGGCTTCCTCCATCACCTCGCTCGGCGTGCGGTAGTTGATCGTGAGCCCCGACACCTGCACGCGGGAGATCCCGACGTCGGCGAGGCGTTGCTCCCACGAGCGGGTGAATCCGTGGCGCGCCTGCGCGCGGTCGCCGACGATCGTGAAGCTCTTCGAGGGACAGCGCCGGATGAGCATGCGCCACTCCGCGTCCGATAGCTCCTGCGCTTCGTCGACGATCACGTGCGCGAAGGGTCCTGCGAGCGCGTCCGCGCCCAGTGCCGGAAGCGCCCCCTCGTCGACCAGGCGTTCCTGCATGTCGGCGGCGTGCAGCATGAGAGACGACCCCTCGCCGTCTTCGTCGGCGTCCGACAGGTACTCCACGACGCGCTCGATGCGATCGCGCTCCGCGGCCAGGGCCGCGTTCCGTTCCCGTCGCCGTTCCGTCGCCGCTGGATCGCCCATGATGTCACGCGCCGCGTCGATGAGCGGCACGTCCGATTCTGTCCACGCCGCGCCTACCGGACACTGCAACGCCGCCACCTCGTCTTCCGACAGCCACGGGGCGAAGCGGCGAAGCAACTCCGGCGACGTCCAGAACGCCGCCACGAGCCGAGCGGGATCCAGCATGGGCCACGCCCGGTCGAACATCTCGCGCAGTCCCGTGTGTCCCTCGAGCTCACGCCGTGCGAGGTGCGGCGGCATCTCGGTCACCTTCGCCGTGAGGATCTCGAGGAGCTCGTCCCAGACGATGTCGCAGGCGTCATTGTGCGGCGTGCCGTCGTCGGCGGCCTCGAACGCCTCGGCCCATTCCTCCGGCTCGATGTCGATGTCGGCCCACGACGCCGGGACCACGGAGACATCCTCCGGCGGGCGCTCATAGTGACGCACGACGCGTTCGATGGCACTTTCGATCCCCGCGGATCCCTTGAGCCGCGCCACGCGTGGATCCTGCTCCGGCACAGCATCGTCGCCCTCCGGAGTGAGGCGGCGCAGCGTCGCGATCCGCACGCTGTCCTCGCCCAGACTCGGCAGCACGTCATCGACGTACGACAGATACCGGTCATTCGGCCCGACGAAGAGCACGCCTCCGCCACCCGACTGCTTCACCCGCGCGTCCGAGTACAGCAGGTACGCCGCGCGGTGCAGGGCCACGACCGTCTTGCCCGTACCGGGGCCGCCGTCGACGACGAGCGCTCCGTCAGAGCCCGCGCGGATGATCTCGTCCTGATCTGCCTGGATCGTTCCGAGGACGTCGCGCATGCGGTGCGTTCGCGACTGTCCGAGGCTGCGGATGAACGCCGACTGGTCGTCGAGAGACGCTTCGCTTTCCGCTCCGGCATCCGAGAACAGTTCGTCCCAGTAGTCGACGACGCGGCCGCCGAGCCAGCGGAAGCGACGGCGGCTCGCGAGGCCCATGGGGTTCGCATGCGTCGCCGCGAAGAAGGGCTCGGCCGCGGGCGCACGCCAGTCGACGAGCAGTCGCACGCCCTCCGGTGAGACGAGCCCCGTCCGGCCGATGTAGAGCGGTTCCGACGAACCCTCCGGCACGATCCGACCGAGGCAGAGATCGAGCGAGAAGCGGCCCAGAATGCTCTGGCGCGAGGCGAGGCGGTGCACCGCGATGTCGCGGTCCATCGCGTCCTGCCCCTCGCCGCCATCGGCGCGACGAGCGGCCTCGAGCCGCCGCGCGACTTCGTCTCGATTCGCCGTGAGCGCGCGATCGATCTCGCGGAATCGCTCCTCGTCGGCGGCGATCAGATCGGGGCTCGCCTTTGCGGCGAGGTTCTCGGGCAGGGCGAACGTGGATCCGGAGGAAGTCACGATGATCCATTCTCCGTCACATGGCGACGTCGGGCGCGCGACCCGGCGGCCTTCTCCCGCCAGACTCCTCTTACGATCGAAGGATGACGTCCCTCGCCCCCGCGCGCCACGCCGTGCTCGAACGCCGTATCCGGCTCATCGTCGCCGGGACGATCGCCTACAACGTGATCGAGGCGATCATCGCGATCTCGGCCGGAACGATCGCGTCGTCGGGCGCGCTGATCGGCTTCGGAATCGATTCGACGATCGAGGTGCTCTCTGCCGCCGCCGTCGCATGGCAGTTCACCCGTCGTGATCCGGAGCGGTGGGAGAAGCCGACGCTGCGGGTCATCGCGATCGCGTTCTTCGCGCTCGCCGCCTATGTGACTGTGTCGTCGATCACGACGCTCGCGGGCGCGACCGACGTGCAGCACAGCCCCGTCGGCATCGCGCTCACGGCCGCGAGTGTCGTGATCATGCCGCTGCTGTCGTTCGCCGAGCGTCGTGCCGGACGCGAGCTCGGCTCCGCGACCGCCGTCGCCGACTCGAAGCAGACACTCATCTGCAGCTACCTGTCGGTCGCCGTGCTCGCCGGGCTCGTGCTCAACAGCCTGCTCGGCTGGTGGTGGGCCGACGCGATCGCCGGATTCGTCATCGCCGTCTTCGCGATCCGCGAGGGCCTCGAGGCATGGCGGGGCGATGCCTGCGCGACGAGCGTCGGCATGCTCCTCGAGGACGAGCACGACGACGAGCACCACCACTGACGGCGCTCGAGCACGAGATGCGACAGGATGGGCGCATGACGCCAGCCGATCCGCGCCTCGCGAGGCGCGCGCACGAGGAGCTCGACGAGTTCCAACTCGCCGAGACGAACCCCGACTTCCGCGTCGACATCGAGCGGATCCGGTTCTCGCCGTACTTCTCTCGCCTGTCCGCCGTCACCCAGGTGATCGCGCAGACGGGTGCCGGCCTCGCCGTGCACAACCGGCTCACACACTCCGTCAAGGTGGCGGCCGTCGCGCGCGCGATCGCGATGCACCTGCACCGCGCCGAGGGGCGCACCGGCGCCATCGTCGAAGAGCTCGGCGGCTGCCACCCCGTCGTCGTACAGGCGGCGGCCAGCGCGCACGATGTCGGGCACCCGCCCTTCGGGCACCTCGGCGAGCACACGCTCGACCGGCTCGCCCGCGATCGTTTCCACCTCAAAGAGGGATTCGAGGGCAACGCCCAGACCTTCCGGATCCTCACCCGCCTCGATGAGCACGACCAACCCGGGGTCGGCCTCAACCTCACGAGCGCCGTCCGCGCGGCGGTGCTGAAGTATCCGTGGCAGCGCGGCCAGGGCGGCGGACGCCGCGGCGGCGCGAGCAAGTTCTCGATGTACGCCGTCGACGTCGGCGACGCCCACGACGCCCTCCGCGCCTATCCGCGGATCGCCGAGGGGCAGCAGACCCTCGAATGCTCCGTCATGGACATCTCCGACGACATCGCGTACTCGCTGCACGATCTCGACGACTTCTACCGTGCGGGGCTGCTCAATCAGGCGACGATCTCGGGCGAGTTCCGTGCCTGGCGACGAGACCTCGCCGAGCTGCGCGCCCTCGACACGCCATCGCTCGCGGTCGCTGCACGCTCCCCCGGTCACTCGCTCGAGCTGCTGTGGCGCCGACTCGCCGACAGAGACCCGTGGATCGCCGACGCCGACGCCTTCGAACAGGCCGTCTCGAAGGTGACGACGGAGGTGATCGATGGGCTCCTGACCGTGCCGTTCGACGGATCCCTCGCCGCCGAACGCTCGCTCGCCTCCTTCACCTCTGCCTGGATCTCCCACCTGCAGTCGTCGGTCGAAGTGCATCGCGATCCGCCGTACCGCTCCGGGCACGCGAGCCTCGACCGCACCGCCTGGCACGAGGTGGCCGTGCTCAAGTTCCTGCATGAGCGCTTCATCCTCGACCGTCCCGACCTCGCGGTCTATCAGCGCGGGCAGGCGAGCGTGCTGGAGCGCCTGGTCGACGGGTTCACGGCGTGGCTCGAAGACGCCTACGACGTTCGCCGTGCTCCGCGCCGGCTCCTCGACCTCGTTGATCTCGCGACGGAGGATCACCTCGCCACCCGCCGTGAACGACCCGATCTGCTCCCGACGACGGACGAGGCCGAGCTGCGTCGACGTGCGGTCGGACGCGGGGTGATCGACTACGTCGCCTCGCTCACCGACGCCCAGACCACCCAGCTCGACGCCCTGCTCATCGGTCAGACCGAGCGTCTCTGGGATGCCGGCCAGGGGCTCTGATCCTCACGTGCGCACCGGTGCGTCCGCTGCATTGTGAGCCGATGGCCTCGAGCGGATAGCATGACGCCGGACTCGTTTCACCACGGCCCGAACGGTCGGTATTCCCCCGGAGCGCGTCCCGTTTCATGAGCGCGGCTTCTGTGCGCGTCTCCCCCGTCGCTCGACGGTGCCCGCGCGATCCGCGCAGAAAGGACATTCATGTTCGATACCTCCCTGCAGGAGACGCTCGACTCCGTCATCGCGCGGAACCCCGGAGAACCGGAATTCCACCAGGCCGTTCGCGAGGTGTTCGACTCCCTCGCCGTCATCCAGGAACGTCACCCCGAGTACAACGATCTGGCGATCCTCACGCGGCTGTGCGAGCCCGAGCGGCAGATCATCTTCCGTGTGCCGTGGGTCGACGATCGAGGTGCCGTTCGCGTCAACCGCGGATTCCGGGTCGAGTTCAACTCGGCGCTCGGTCCGTACAAGGGCGGCCTCCGCTTCCGCGAATCCGTCAACCTCGGCATCGTCAAGTTCCTCGGCTTCGAGCAGATCTTCAAAAACTCCCTCACGGGCCTTCCGATCGGCGGCGGCAAGGGCGGATCCGACTTCGATCCGGCCGGAAAGTCCGACGGTGAGGTCATGCGATTCTGTCAGTCGTTCATGACGGAACTCCATCGTCATATCGGCGAGCACACCGACGTGCCCGCGGGTGACATCGGAGTCGGTGCCCGCGAGATCGGATACATGTTCGGGCAGTACAAGCGTCTGACCAATCGCTACGAGGCGGGCGTGCTGACGGGCAAGGGCCTCGACTGGGGCGGCTCCCTCGTCCGCAAGGAGGCGACGGGCTATGGAACCGCCGTCTTCGCCGAGGAGATGCTTGCCGCACGAGGCGAGGGGCTCGACGGACGCCCCGTCGCAGTGTCCGGATCGGGAAATGTCGCTCTGTACGCCATCGAGAAGGTCCATCAGCTCGGCGGCCGGGTCGTGACGGCTTCCGACTCCACCGGCTACATCGTCGACGAGGCGGGGATCGACCTCGATCTGCTCAAGCAGATCAAGGAGGTCGAGCGCGGCAGGATCCGCGAGTACGCCGAGCGCCGCGGCGGGAGCGCGCGCTTCGTCTCCGGTGGATCGGTGTGGGACGTCCCCGTCGACGTCGCCCTCCCCTGCGCGACGCAGAACGAGCTGCACGAGTCCGACGCGAAGTCCCTGATCGGCAACGGCGTCGTGGTTGTCGCCGAAGGTGCGAACATGCCCTGCACGCCGGAGGCCGTCGAGCTGTTCCGCGCGGCCGGAATCGCGTTCGGCCCCGGCAAGGCCGCGAACGCGGGAGGCGTCGCCACGAGCGCCCTCGAGATGCAGCAGAACGCGTCGCGCGATGCGTGGACGTTCGACTACGCGGAGGGACGACTCACCGAGATCATGCGCTCGATCCACGCGAACTGCCTCGAGACAGCGGAAGAGTACGGGCGACCGGGCGACTATGTCGTCGGGGCGAACGTCGCGGGGTTCCGCAAGGTCGCCGACGCGATGATGGCTTTCGGCGTCATCTGATCCACCGTCTCGGCGCGGGCGGAGAGAGGATCTCGGACGCCCGCGCCGAGCGGATCAGCGCCAGCCGAGCGCCGGCGCCACCTGCGTCAGGATCGACTCGATGAGGTGCGCGTTGTAGTCGACGCCGAGCTGGTTCGGCACGGTCACGAGCAGCGTGTCGGCCTCTTCGATCGCCGAGTCATGCCGCAGCTGCTCGATAAGCGCGTCGGGCTCATCGGTGTAGGAGCGGCCGAAGATCGCTCGGGTGGACTCGTCGATCATGCCGATCTGGTCCTCGGAGTCTCCGCCGCCGAGGAAGTAGCGCCGGTCGGTGTCGTTCGTGATCGCGATGATCGATCGCGAGACCGAGGTGCGCGGCGCGAATCCCCATCGCTCCGCGTCCCACGCTTCCTTGTACGCGCGCAGCTGCGTCGCCTGCTGGACGTGGAAGGGCTCCCCCGACTCGTCGTCCTTGAGCGTCGAACTCATGAGGTTCATGCCCTGCTCGGCCGCCCAGCGTGCCGTCGCGTCGGATCCGGCGCCCCACCAGATGCGCTCCCGCAGCCCTTCGCTGTGCGGCTCGAGCCGCAGGGCGCCGGGCGGGTTCGGGAACATCGGCCGGGGGTTCGGTTCCGCGAAGCCGTGGCCCTCGAGCAGCTGCAGCAGGAGCTCTGTCTTCTGCCGCGCCGCCTCGGCGCCATTCGGGTCGTCCGGCGCCGAGGAGTAGCCGAAGTGCTTCCACCCGTCGATGACCTGCTCGGGGGATCCGCGCGAGATGCCGAGCTGCAGGCGCCCGTCGGCGATGAGGTCTGCGGCGCCAGCATCCTCCACCATGTACATCGGGTTCTCGTAGCGCATATCGATCACGCCCGTGCCGAGCTCGATGCGGCTCGTCTTCGCGCCCGCGGCCGCCAACAGCGGGAAGGGCGACGAGAGCTGACGCGCGAAGTGGTGCACGCGGAAGTAGGCGCCGTCGGCGCCCAGATCCTCGGCGGCCTGCGCAAGATCGATCGACTGATGCAGAACGTCGCTCGCGGACTGCGTCGCCGACTGTGGGTGGGGCGTCCAGTGCCCGAATGAGAGGAACCCGATCTTCTTCATGGTTCCATTCTCGCGCATAAATTGTCGGTGCGCCCCGCGCGTCGCTAATCGTTCGCCACGCGGATCCAGTCGGCATGCTTCGGAACGCGGCCGTCACCCGACGAGCGCCCCGTGAGGCGGCGCCGCACCCAGGGGGCGACGTGAGCACGGTAGTAGTCGCGCGTATCGAGGTGCGGCGCGGGCTCGCCCGGATGCTCCCACCACTCGCCCGGTGTTTCGAGTCCGAGTGCCTGCAGCACGCGCGCCGCCACGCGGTGATGTCCACGCGCGTTCATGTGCAGGCGATCGGGAGCCCAGAACGACGGATCGCGCAAGCGCTCGTCGGTCCAGTTGATCGCCCAGACGATGCGTTCATCGCGGCGCAGTCGCGCGGTGACCGCCGCGGTCAGTGCGTCCCCGCGGCGGCGGATCAGCGCCGACATCGGCAGCCCGTCTGACGGATCGGCGCCCGCCAGCAGCACCGGCACGACGCCCTCCTCGGCGCAGCGTCGCGCGACCGTGACGAACGCGTCCACGATCGAGGAGATCTTCGTCCCTGGGCGCAGCATGTCGTTTCCGCCCCCGTTGAACGACAGATGCGTCGGGCGCAGGGCGAGAGCCGCTTCGAGCTGCTCGTCGACGACGGGCCACGCGAGGCGTCCGCGGATCGCGAGATTCGCGTACTCGACCGATTCACCGATCGCCGCCGACCAGCCTTCGGCAGTCAGATCCGCCCAGCCGCGCGGCGTACCGTCCGGCCGCTCGTCGCCGACGCCCTCCGTGAAGGAATCCCCGATAGCTACATACCGCACGCGTGTCACAGCGCGAGTCTACGTGGCTTCGAGGGCAACGCCCTTCAGCTCGCGCAGGCCCCACGTTGCTGCGGCCGCGATCGCGAAGAAGATCGCGAAGACCGTGAAGACCAGACCCGCACCACCGATTCCCAGGGCCCACGGAGTGAACAGAGGCGCGATGATCGACGCGATGCGACCGAAAGCCGCCGCCCAGCCCGCGCCCGTTGCGCGGACGGATGTCGGGTAGAGCTCGGGCGTGACGGCGTAGAGCGCACCCCATGCCCCGAGATTGAAGAACGACAGCAGGCACCCGAACGCGAGGATCTGCCAGACCTCGCCCGCTGTTCCGAACAGCATGGCGGCGACGGCGGATCCGACGAGGAACGTCGACAGTGTCGCGCGGCGCCCCCACACTTCGATGAGCCATGCCGCGACGGCATAGCCCGGCAGCTGCGCGAGCGTGATGATGAGCGTGTACTCGAAGGAACGGATCAGATCGAAGCCCTGCGCGACGAGGATCGACGGAATCCAGATGAACGCTCCGTAGTACGAGAAGTTCACGAAGAACCAGACGGTCCAGAGCGCGACGGTGCGGGTGGCGAGCCCCGCGCGAAACAGAGATCCGACGCCGGCGCGAGCCGGACGAGCGCGCGCGGAGGTCGCGGGTGCCGGAGCCGGAGGTGCCGGCTTCGCGTGTGCCGGATCCGCGCTCTCAAACTGCCGCACGACGCGCTCGGCCTCGGCGACGCGACCACGCGATTCGAGCCATCGCGCCGACTCGGGCAGCCCCCAGCGCACGATGATCGCGTACAGGGCGGGGATCGCGCCGATCGCGAAGGCCCAACGCCAGCCGTTCTCGAGCGGAACGACGAAGTAGCCGATGACGGCGGAGGCCGTCCACCCGACCGCCCAGAACGCCTCGAGGATCACGACGACGCGGCCGCGGATACGTGCGGGGGCGAATTCGCTGACATAGGTCGACGCGACCGGCAGCTCGGATCCGAGGCCGAGGCCGACGAGGAAACGCAGCACGAGCAGTGCTCCGACGCCGCCGACGAGCGCGCTCGCCCCCGTCGCCACACCGTAGACGAGCAGAGTGAGCGCGAAGACCTGCCGCCGACCGAGGCGGTCGGCAAGCAGGCCGCCCACGCTGGCGCCGATCGCCATCCCCACGAAGCCGATCGAGGTGATCCACCCCGCCGTCGAACCGTCAAGGCCCCATTCGGCGGACAGCGCGGCGATGATGAACGCGATGAGCCCGACATCCATGGCGTCGAGGGCCCAGCCGAGGCCGGAGCCGGAGAGGACGCGCAGATGCGCGCGGGAGAAGCGCAGACCGTCGAGGCGCGCGGAGGGAGAGGTCACACCGACAGGTTAATGTCGATGTGACCTTTCGGCGAATCGTGGTCAGCCGAGCAGCTCGTTGCGCAGCGTGTCGAGCCCGACCCCGCCGAGGTCGAGCGCGCGACGGTGGAACGCCTTCATCGAGAAGGCGTCGCCCTCGCGCTCGGCGACACCGGCCCGCAGCTCCTCCCAGATGCGCTGTCCGACCTTGTACGACGGTGCCTGGCCCGGCCAACCGAGATAGCGGTTGACCTCGAAGCGCACGAAGGGATCGGGCATGTTGACGTTGCGCCGCATGAAGTCGAGCGCGTAGTCGGCGTCCCACTTCTGGTAGCTGTCGGGGCGGCGCTTGCCGAGGTGCACGCCGATGTCGAGCACCACGCGCGCGGCGCGCATGCGCTGTCCGTCGAGCATTCCGAACCGCGCGGCCGGATCGTCCAGGTATCCGAGCTCCTCCATGAGGCGCTCGGCGTAGAGCGCCCAGCCTTCCGCGTGGCCCGAGGAGCCCGCGAGCAGACGTCGCCAGCTGTTGAGCTGGGAGCGGTTGTACACGGCCTGCCCGATCTGCAGGTGGTGACCCGGAACACCCTCGTGGTAGACGGTCGTGAGTTCGCGCCAGGTATCGAAGGCACGCACGCCCTCGGGGACGGACCACCACATGCGCCCAGGCCGGGAGAAGTCGTCGCTCGGCGCGGTGTAGTAGATCTCACCCGACGTGGTCGGCGCGATCATGCACTCGACACGGCGCACGGGCTCGGGAATGTCGAAGTGCGTCTCGCCGAGCTCGGCGATGGCGGCGTCGGCGGTCGACTGCATCCACTCGCGCAGGGCATCGGTGCCCACGAGCTTGCGGGTCATGTCGTGTTCGAGGAACGACACGGCCTCGTCGACGCTTGCGCCCGGCACGATCTCGCGCGCGAGGGACTCCTGCTCGGCGCGTACCTTCGCGAGTTCTTGGAGCCCCCACTCGTAGGTCTCATCGAGATCGACCTGTGCGCCGAGGAAACGGCGCGAGTGCAGCTCGTACAGCTCCCGCCCCACCGCGTCGTCCTCGGTCGCGCGCGGCGCGAGGACGCCGTCCAGGAAGCGCGCGAAACGTCCGTAGGCGCTGCGCGCAGCGTCTGCGCCGTCCGCGAGGTCGCGCCGCAGAGCCGCAGGGATCTCGTCGCCGCTCACCGCGGCCCCCGCGACCAGCTGGTCGAAGAAACCATCGGGGAACGCGTAGCTCCGGGCCTGTTCGGCGACCTCGTGCACCTGGCGCATCGCCGGGACGACATCGGCGTGGATGCCCTCGCGCAGCGTCGCCATGTAACCGTCGATCGCGTCGGGCACTCCGGCGAGGCGCTTGGCGAACATCGCCCAATCGTCGACCGTCTCGGTCGGCATGAGGTCGTACGCCTGGCGGATGTCCTGCGACGGGCTTTCGAGCACGTTGATGTCGCGCAGGTGCCACTGCGCGTCGTACAGCTCGAGATCGAGGTTCAGCTCACGCGACAGATCGGCCTTCGTCACGCGGTCGACATCGTCTGCGGGCTCCGCCGCCTCAAGGCGAGCGAGCGTGGCGCGTGCGGCGTCGGCATGGGCGGCGTGACCGTCGGGCCCATAGTCGCCGTAACGGTCGTTCACCTCAGTTCGGCCGATGTAGGTGCCCACCGTGGGAACAAGGCCGACGAGCGTGTCGACCCACTCCTCTGCGATGGTATCGATCAGGGACTGGGGGCGTGTATTCGGATCCATGAGTTGTTCCAGGGTATCGGCCGAGGCGCGCTCGTCCGATTCGAGACTCAGTGTGCGGCCTGATTCCAGTTGTCGCCTCGGCCGACCTGCACCGAGAGCGGCACACGCAATTCGGTCGCGCTGCCCATCTGGCGACGGACGATCTCCTCGACGCGATCCCACTCCCCCGGCGCAACCTCGATGACGACCTCGTCGTGGATCTGCAGCAGAAGTCGCGACGTGAGCGAACGAAGATCGGCATGGATACGGAACAGTGCGATCTTCATGATGTCGGCCGCGCTGCCCTGGATCGGAGCGTTGAGGGCGGCGCGCTCGGCATTCTCGCGGAGCACGCGGTTCGGACTCGTGAGATCGGGGAACGGCCGGCGGCGACCGAAGATCGTCTCGGTGTACCCGTCTTCGCGCGCCTTCTCGACCGACGACCGGAGATAGTCGCGGACGGCGCCGAAGCGCTCGAAGTAGCCGAGCATCAGCTGCTTGGCCTCTTTCTGTTCGATGCCGAGCTGCTTCGAGAGGCCGAACGCACTCAGCCCGTAGACGAGCCCATACGACATCGCCTTGACCTTGCTGCGCATCTCGCCCGTGACGTCCTCGGGAGCCACGCCGAAGACCTGCGCTCCGACGTAACGGTGGAGGTCTTCTCCGTCATTGAAGGCCGCGACGAGCCCCGGATCCTCGGAGAGGTGCGCCATGATGCGCATCTCGATCTGCGAGTAGTCGGCCGTGAGAAGGGTCTCCCATCCCTCGCCGACCTCGAAGGCCGAGCGGATGCGCCGCGACTCTTCCGTGCGCACCGGGATGTTCTGCAGATTGGGGTCGGTGCTCGACAGGCGCCCCGTCTGGCTCCCGGTCTGCAGGTACGTCGTGTGCACGCGCCCGTCGGCACCGATCGCCTGATCGAGTCCGTCGATGATCTGCTTGAGCTTCGTCGCCTCGCGGTGCGCGAGCAGTTGCCCGAGGAATGGATGCCCGGTCTTGACCTGGAGATCGGAAAGGGCACTCGCGTCGGTCGTGTACCCAGTCTTGGTCTTGCGGGTCTTCGGGAGCTCGAGCTCTTCGAACAGCACCTGCTGCAGTTGCTTGGGCGAGCCGAGATTCACCTCGCGCCCGAGCTCCGCGTAGGCCTCGGCAGCGATCGACGACGCCCGCTCTCCGAGTTCGTCGGAGAAGCCGGAGAGCTTCTCGTGGGACACGGCGACGCCCGCGATCTCCATATCGGCGAGGGCGAGCAGCGTGGGCATCTCGATGTCGTTGAGAACCGCGCGCTCGCGCTCGGGGAGTTCGGCGACGACGGCTTCTGCGACACGCAGTGCGTACCACGACAGCTGGCCGGGAGTCGCGCCATCGTTCTCGGGCACGAGCTGGTCAGGGCTGGCCACGGGCAGGCGCTCGCCCAGGTATCGATCGACAAGGTGAGCGAGCGTTTTGTCAGGGAACGAGGGGCGCGCAACCCACCCAGCGATGAGCGCGTCGTTCTGCAGCGCGCGCAGTTCGACGCCCGCGCGAGCGAGGGCCTTGACCTGCGTCTTCGCGTCGCACATCACCTTCGGCGCGTCTGACGCGCACCACGGGGCAATTGCGTCGCGCACCGCGTCGGACCACTCCGCTTCGACCGCCGCGTCCACCGTCGCGAGACCGACACGCACGGGGAAGCCCCCTTCCGTGACGACCGTGAGCCCGATCGGGCGTTCGGGATCGGTGAACCAGCGCTCGAGAGCATCGGCATCGAGCTGCAGGACGGCGGGTGCGACCAGCTGCGGGGCTGCCTCGATCGCGTCCTCGCCTCCCATCGCATCGAGCACGCGCTTCAGAAGCGATCGGAACTCCAGCTTCGAGAAGATGTCGCGCACGGCGGCGTCGTCAGCCGCCCCCACCTCGAGCGCATCGAGCTCGACGGGGACGTCGATGTCGTCCAGCAGACGGTTCAGACGCCGGTTGCGGCGAACGTCGTCGAGGTGATCGCGCAGGTTCTGACCGACGACGCCCTTGATCGTGTCGGCTCCCTCGAGAACGGCGTCGAGCGACCCGAACTGCGTCAGCCACTTGACGGCCGTCTTTTCGCCGACCTTCGGCACACCGGGCAGATTGTCGGCCTTCTCCCCCACCAGCGCGGCGATGTCAGGGTACTGCTCGGGCGGAACGCCGTACCGCTCCTCGACCGCCGGCGGATCGTAGCGCTTGAGCTTCGACACGCCCTGCACCGACGGGTAGAGCAGCGTCACCCGATCGTTCACGAGCTGAATCGAGTCGCGGTCCCCCGAGCAGACGAGAACGTCGTACCCCGCATCGACACCGCGCCGCGCGAGCGTCGCGAGGATGTCGTCGGCCTCGAACCCGTCCTTCTCGAGCACCGTGATGTTCATCGCCTCGAGACACTGCTTCAACAGCGGGATCTGCCCGCTGAACTCCTTCGGGGTCTCCTGGCGCCCCTCCTTGTAGTCGGGGTACTCGTCCTTGCGGAAGGTCTTGTCGGAGACGTCGAACGCCACGGCGACGTGCGTCGGCTTTTCGTTCTTCAGCAGATTGATGAACATCGACAGGAAGCCATGGATGCCGTTCGTATGCTGACCCTCCTTGTTCTGGAAGGTGTCGACCGGCAGAGCGAAGAAGGCGCGAAAGGCAAGCGAATGGCCGTCGACAATGAGCAGAGTAGGCTTCGTGGGGTCCGTCACCCTTCCAGGGTATGTGGGACCGCCGACATTCGAGAGACCGTCACCGCCAGGAGAGCCCAGATGACCGCGAAGACGCCCGCCCGGACCCTCGGAATCGAATGGGTGCGCGAACGCGGGATCGGCGCGCTCGCCGAGCGCATGGGCATCGAGTTCTCCGAGTTCTCGGCGGAGCGCGCCGTCGCGACGATGCCCGTCGAAGGCAACACCCAGCCCGTGGGCCTGCTCCACGGCGGCGCGTACGTCGTCCTCGGCGAGTCGCTCGGGTCGATGGCAGCGAACTTCCACGCGGGGCCGGGCCGGCTGGCGGTCGGCCTCGACATCAACGCCACGCACACGGCGTCCGCGACGTCCGGGATCGTCACGGGAACCTGCACGGCGATTCATCTCGGCCGCACCATCGCGGTGCACGAGATCGTGGTGGCCGACGAGCGCGGACGTCGCTGCTCGACGATCCGGATCACGAACCTCATCAAGGACCTGGGCTGAACGACGACGGCGGCGACCCCGCGAGGGGGTCGCCGCCGTCGCTCAGACGAAGAGTCAGTCCTTCTTGGGCGAGAGCTGCTCGATGATGGCCTTCGCGACGTCCTGCATCGTGAGGCGGCGATCCATCGAGGCCTTCTGGATCCAGCGGAACGACTCGGGCTCGCTGAGGCCCATCTTCTCGTTGAGGAGGCCCTTCGCGCGGTCGACGAGCTTGCGCGTCTCGAAACGCTCGACCATGTCCTGCACCTCGGCCTCGAGCGTGATGATCTGCTCGTAGCGGGCCAGCGCGATCTCGATGGCGGGGAGCAGGTCGTTCGGCGTGAACGGCTTCACGACGTAGGCGAGGGCTCCGGCCTCTGTCGCGCGCTCGACAAGCTCCTTCTGGCTGAACGCCGTGAGGAGGACGACCGGTGCGACGTGGTCGCGGCTCAGCTGTTCAGCGGCCGAGATGCCGTCGAGCTGCGGCATCTTCACGTCCATCACGACGAGGTCGGGTCGCAGCTCGGTCGCGAGCTGCACCGCCGTCTCGCCGTCGCCCGCCTCGCCGACGACCTCGTAGCCGTTGTCCCGAAGGATCTCGACGATGTCCATCCGGATCAGGGACTCGTCCTCAGCCACCACTACTCGGCGCGGCGCGGACTCCGCGTTCTCGTTCTGCTCTTCGCTCACGTCGTCCATCCTATGGCCGGGGCCTGTATTCGTCGTCAGCGCGTTTCCAGTTCGCGCTCGTTCTCCGGCGATCGCGTCGCGATCGCCCGTGCCGGTGGTGGGACTCGAACCCACACGCCCTTGCGGACAGCGCATTTTGAGTGCGCCGCGTCTGCCATTCCGCCACACCGGCTCGTGGGTGACGATCCTACGGGACCATCACCCACGTTCGACCTACGCCTTGTACGCCGGCGCGGCGCCGTGGATGGCGTCGCCGACACGGTGCACGCGAAGATCGTTCGTCGAGCCCGCGATCCCGGGAGGGGAACCGGAGATGACGATCACCTTGTCGCCGACGCGGGCGAGATCGTTCGACAGCAGGTAGTCGTCGACCTGCAGGAACATGAGATCGGTGTGCTCGACGAGGTCGACGAGGGCCGAGCGGATACCCCACGTCAACTGCATACGGCGTCGGGTCTCCTCCTCGATCGTGAACGCGATCATGGGACGCGACGAGCGCAGGCGCGACATGCGGCGGGCCGAGTCGCCCGTCTGCGTGAAGATGCAGAGGAACTTCGCCTCGACGAAGTCGGCCACCTCGACGGCCGCGAGCGTGATCGCACCACCCTGTGTCCGAGGCGTGCTCGTGAGCGACTCGATGCGGTCGAGCCCGTGCTCCTCCGTCGACTCGACGATGCGGGCCATCGTCTGGACCGTCACGACGGGATAGTCGCCGACGCTCGTCTCGCCCGAGAGCATGACCGCGTCGGCGCCATCGAGAACGGCATTCGCGACATCGCTCGTCTCAGCTCGGGTGGGCACCGGGCTCTGGATCATCGACTCGAGCATCTGCGTCGCGACGATGACCGGCTTTGCGAGACGGCGCGCGATGCTGATCGCCTTCTTCTGCACGATCGGAACCGCCTCGAGGGGCAGCTCCACGCCCAGATCGCCACGGGCGACCATGATCCCGTCGAATGCTTCGACGATCTCCTCGAGCACGTCGACGGCCTGCGGCTTCTCGATCTTCGCGATGATCGGGACCCGTCGTCCCTCCTCGGCCATGATCACATGCGCGCGCTGCACGTCCTTCGCGCTGCGCACGAACGACAGGGCGATGATGTCGGCACCCTTGCGCAGAGCCCACCGCAGGTCGGCCTCGTCCTTCTCGGTGAGGGCGGGGACGTTGACCGCGACACCCGGGAGATTGATGCCCTTGTTGTTGCTGACCGGGCCGCCGACGATGACCTCCGTCGTCACGGTCGTGCCATCGGTCTCGAGGACCTTCACGCGGACCTTGCCGTCGTCGATGAGGAGGAAGTCGCCGGGGGCGACATCGTCCGCGAGGCCCTTGAAGGTCGTGCCGACAAGCTCCTTCGTGCCCTCGACGTCATCGACGGTGATCTTGAACACGTCGCCGGGGGCGAGAGTGTGGGGACCGTCGGCGAACGTGCCGAGACGGATCTTCGGACCCTGCAGGTCGGCGAGGACCGCAACGGGCCGACCGGCCTCCTCCGCTGCGCCCCGGACGTTCTCGAAGTTGTTGTCGTGAACGGAGTAGTCGCCGTGGCTGAGATTGAATCGCGCGACATCGAGTCCCGCGTCGATCAGCTCCCGGACGGTCTCCTTGGTCGAGGTCGCCGGCCCGAGGGTCGCGACGATCTTGGCTCGTCTCACAGAATTGCCTTCCGCACTGCTGGGCATGCCTGCCCGTGGCTATGGAGATGCGTTCGCCGCTCGCCAGCGACACCGCACGTGTCGGCGAGGCGGACACTGCCCGAACGCGCCTCTCACACTACGCGCTGTCGGGCTCCTGCCGCGACGCCGGAGCGCCGCGGCAGGGCACACATCTGTCGATCAGACGTGCATGCCGACATCGGTCGGCTGCACGGGAGCGGGGAGGAACGTCTCCCCCATCAGGTACTCGTCGACCTTCGCTGCGGCCGCACGCCCCTCGGCGATCGCCCACACGATGAGCGACTGACCGCGGCCCGCGTCTCCCGCGACGAACACGCCCGGGTCGGCCGTCTCGTAGCGGTCGTCGCGCTCGATCGCGCCGCGCGAGGTGAACTGCGTGGAGAGCTGGTCCTCGAGGCGATCGCGCTCCGGTCCCGTGAAGCCCATCGCGATGAGGACGAGGTCTGCGGGGATCTCGTGCTCGGTTCCGCTCTTCGGAACACGACGACCGTCGGGAAGGTACTCCGTCTCTGCCACACGCAGAGCGCGCACCTCGCCGGCCTCGTTGCCGAGGAACTCGACCGTCGAGGCCAGGAAGCGACGCTCGCCGCCCTCTTCGTGCGCCGAGGAGACCTCGAACACGGTCGGGTCGGTCGGCCACGGCTGGTGCTCGGGACGCGTCTCGCTCGGCTTGGTGCCGATCGCGAGATTCGTCACGCTCAGGGCGCCGTGACGGTGCGCGGTGCCGATGCAGTCCGCGCCCGTGTCGCCGCCGCCGATCACGATGACATGCTTGCCTTCGGCCGTGATCTGGTTCGGTACGTCGTCGCCCGCGCCTGCGCGGTTCTGTTCGACGAGGTACTCCATCGCGTAGTGCACGCCGGCTAGATCGCGCCCCGGAATCGAGAGATCGCGCGGGACAGTGGCGCCCGTCGCGACGACCACCGCGTCGTAGCGCTGTCGAAGCTCATCCCATGCGATGTCCTCGCCGATCGTCACGCCGGCGCGGAAGCGGGTGCCCTCGTCGCGCATCTGGCGCAGGCGCATCTCGAGGTGCTTCTTCTCCATCTTGAAGTCGGGGATCCCGTAGCGCAGCAGGCCGCCGATGCGATCGTCGCGCTCGTAGACCGCGACCGTGTGCCCGGCGCGCGTGAGCTGCTGCGCGGCCGCGAGGCCCGCGGGACCGGATCCGACCACCGCGACGGTCTTGCCCGTCAGGCGCGTCGGCGGCTTCGGCTCGACCCAGCCGTTCGATACGGCCTCGTCGATGATCGACACCTCGATCTGCTTGATCGTGACGGCGGGCTGATTGATGCCCAGCACACACGCGCTCTCGCAGGGAGCCGGGCACAGCCGGCCCGTGAACTCCGGGAAGTTGTTCGTCGCGTGGAGCCGATCGATCGCCGATCGGTCCTCGCCCTTCCAGGTGAGGTCGTTCCATTCCGGGATCAGATTCCCCAGCGGGCAACCCTGATGGCAGAACGGAACACCGCAGTCCATGCAGCGACCGGCCTGGCGCGTGAGGACGGCCTTGTCACCCGGCTCGTACACTTCCTTCCAATCGAGGATGCGCACGGGCACGGGTCGGCGAGCGGGAAGCTCCCGCTCGGTCACCTTCAGAAAGCCTTTGGGGTCAGCCACCGGTCACCTCCAGGATTCGGTTCCAGACGACGTCGCCGTCGGGGTCAAGTCCCTCGTCGGACGCCTCCTGGCGTGTCTTCTGCACGGCGGCAAAGTCACGCGGGAGCACCCGCACGAACTCGTCCGCCTCGGTCTCGAAATCGTCGAGCATTCGCTGCGCCAGCTGGGAGCCGGTCTCGGCGACATGGCGCTCGAGCATGTCGCGCAGGATCTCGCGGTCGCTCGACCCGAGCGCGCCCAGCGTGAGCTCGCCCGACGCGATCGCCTGGGCGTTGACGCGGTCGTCCGTCAGCCGGTGCACGTACGCCGTGCCGCCCGACATGCCGGCGCCGAGATTGCGCCCCGTCTCGCCGAGAATCACGGCCAGCCCGCCGGTCATGTACTCGAGCGCATGGTCACCCACGCCCTCGACGACGGCCGTCGCGCCGGAATTCCGGACAAGGAACCGCTCGCCGACGACGCCGCCGAGGAACATCGATCCCTGCGTCGCCCCATAGCCGATGACATTGCCCGCGATGACGTTCTGGGAGGCGTCGAATGCGGCTCCGCGCGGGGGCCGGACGACGATATGACCTCCCGAAAGGCCCTTGCCGACGTAGTCGTTCGCGTCGCCCTCGAGTCGCAGCGAGACTCCGCTCGGCAGGAACGCGCCGAACGACTGTCCAGACGAGCCGTGCAGATTCACCGTGATGGATCCCCGCGGCATGCCGTGCTCGCCGTGCGCCTTCGTCACCTCGTGGCCGAGCATCGTACCGACGGCCCGCGCGGTGTTCTTCACGGGAAGGTCGATCTCGATGTCGCCACCCGACGCGATGACATCTCGTGCGCGCTCGATGAGCTGCACGTCGAAGTGCGAGGCGAGCTCGTGATCCTGCTCGCGCACGTGCGCCCGCGGCTCGGTGTCGGCGAACGCCGGGCCGTGCAGGATCGGCGCGAGATCGAGCCCGTCGGCCTTCCAGTGCTCGATGGCGTGGTTCACATCAAGGGCGCCGACCTGTCCGATCGCCTCGTCGAGCGAGCGGAAGCCGAGCTCAGCGAGGTACTCGCGTACCTCCTGCGCGATGAACTCCATGAAGTTCACGACGTACTCGACCTTGCCCGAGAAACGCGAGCGCAGAACCGGGTTCTGTGTCGCGACGCCGACGGGGCACGTGTCGAGGTGGCACACGCGCATCATGATGCAGCCCTCGACGACGAGAGGCGCGGTTGCGAAGCCGTACTCCTCCGCCCCGAGGAGCGCCGCGATCACGACGTCGCGGCCCGTCTTCATCTGCCCGTCTGCCTGCACGACCACGCGGTCGCGCATGCCGTTGAGCATGAGCGTCTGCTGCGTCTCGGCGAGTCCGAGCTCCCACGGCGTTCCCGCGTGCTTGAGCGAGTTCAGGGGGCTCGCTCCCGTGCCGCCGTCGTGGCCGGAGACGAGGATCACGTCGCTGAGCGCCTTGGCGACGCCCGCCGCGACCGCGCCGATGCCCGACTGACTCACGAGCTTCGTGTGCACGCGCGCCGACGGATTCGCCCGCTTCAGATCGAAGATCAGCTGCTTGAGGTCTTCGATCGAGTAGATGTCGTGGTGCGGCGGCGGCGAGATGAGCCCGACACCGGGGGTCGAGTGGCGGGTGCGCGCGACCCACGGATAGACCTTGCCCGGAGGCAGCTGACCGCCCTCGCCGGGCTTCGCGCCCTGCGCGAGCTTGATCTGGATGTCGTCCGCGTGCGTGAGGTACATGCTCGTCACGCCGAAACGCCCCGAGGCCACCTGCTTGATCGAGCTCCGCCGCTCCGGGTCGAGCAGGCGGTCGACGTCCTCGCCGCCCTCGCCCGTGTTCGACTTGCCGCCGAGGCGGTTCATCGCGATCGCGAGCGTCTCGTGCGCCTCGCGCGAGATGGATCCGTAGCTCATCGCGCCGGTCGAGAATCGCTTCACGATCTCGGACACCGGCTCGACCTCGTCGATCGGCACGGGCTTCCGCGCGCCCTTCTTGAACTCGAAGAGTCCGCGCAGGGTCTTGAGCTCGGCGGCCTGATCGTCGACGAGCTTCGTGTACTCGCGGAAGATGTCGTAGCGGCCAGTGCGCGTCGAGTGCTGCAGACGGAACACCGTCTCGGGGTTGAACAGGTGCGCGGATCCGTCACGGCGCCACTGGTACTCGCCTCCGGTCCACAGACGCTCGTGCGCCCGGGGCGAGCGGTCCTCGGGATAGGCGAATGCGTGGCGCTCGGCCGTCTCGCGAGCGATCGCCTCGAGGCCGACGCCCTCGATCTTCGTCTCGGTGCCCGTGAAGTACTTCTCGACGAGCCGGGACGACAGGCCCACGGCCTCGAACACCTGGGCGCCCGAGTACGACGACACCGTCGAGATGCCGATCTTCGACATGATCTTCAGCACGCCCTTGCCGAGCGCGTAGATGAGGTTGCGAACGGCGGTCTCGGCGTCCACGCCCGCAACGGATCCGCTGCGCACGAGGTGCTCGACCGTCTCCATCGCGAGATAGGGGTTGACAGCCGTCGCGCCGAAACCGAGCAGCGTCGCCACGTGGTGCACCTCACGCACATCACCGGCCTCGACGACGAGGCCGACCTTCATACGCGTCGACGCCTTGATGAGGTGGTGATGCACCGCCGACACCGCCAGGAGCGACGGGATCGGCGCGAGATCCTGGTTCGAATCGCGGTCGCTGATGACGACGAACTCGGCGCCGTCCTCGATCGCGCGATCGACTTCGGCGCACATGCGCTCGAGTCGCTTCTCCATGCCCTTTGCCCCCGCCGAGACGCGGTAGAGCGCGGGGATGGTGACGGAGGTGCGGCCCGGAAGTGCCGAGTCGATGTGCTGGATCTTCGCCAGCTCGTCATTGTCGATCACCGGGAAGTCGAGACCGACGCCCCGGGCGTGGTCCGGGCCCCACGACAGGAGGTTCTCCTCCGGCCCGAGGCTCTGCGTGAGACTCGTCACGACCTCTTCGCGGATCGAGTCGAGCGGCGGATTCGTCACCTGGGCGAACTGCTGGACGAAGTAATCGAAGAGCAGGCGGGGTCGGCTGCTGAGCACGGCGATCGGCGTGTCGGATCCCATGGCGCCGAGCGGCTCGGCGCCCGTGCGCCCCATCGGACCGAGAAGGATCTTGAGCTCTTCCTCGGTGTAGCCGAAGGTGCGCTGGCGACGCCGGATCGAGGCGATCGGGTGCACGAGGTGCTCGCGCTCGGGCAGGTCCGCGAGACGCACCGTGCCCTTGTCGAGCCACTCCTGCCACGGCTCCATGGCGGCGAGGTCGCCCTTCACCTCGGCGTCCGCGAGGATGCGCCCCTCGGCCGTGTCGACGACGAACATCGTGCCGGGCTGCAGGCGGCCGCGACGCGCGATGCGCTCGGGCTCGAACTCGAGGACGCCCGTCTCCGAGCCGATGACGACGAGGCCGTCATTCGTGACCGTCCAGCGTCCCGGGCGCAGGCCGTTGCGGTCGAGGGTCGCGCAGACCTGCGTGCCGTCGGTGGCGAGGAGCGCGGCAGGGCCGTCCCACGGCTCCATGATCCCCGCGTGGTACTCGTAGAAGGCCTTCAGAGCGGGGTCGAGGCCCGTCTTCTTCTCGTGCGCCTCCGGCACCATCATCAGCATGGCGTGCGGGAGCGAGCGTCCGCCCAGCGTGAGGAGCTCGAGCGTCTCGTCGAACGAGGCCGAGTCGGATTCGTGGTCGGAGCAGATCGGCAGCAGCGGTGCCATGTCGCCGAGCAGCTCGCTCGACAGCTGCGACTCGCGTGCGCGCATCCAGTTGCGGTTGCCGCTGACCGTGTTGATCTCGCCGTTGTGCGCGAGCATCCGCAGCGGCTGGGCAAGCGGCCAGGAGGGGAAGGTGTTCGTCGAGTAGCGGGAGTGAACCACCGCGAGCTCTGTCGCGAAGCGCTCATCCTGCAGGTCGAGGTAGAACGGCTCGAGCTGCAGAGTCGTGACCATGCCCTTGTAGCCGAGGGTGCGGCTCGACAGCGAGACGAAATACGCGTCGAGCTCGTGCTGCGCCCGCTTGCGCAGGCGGTATGCACGCCGGTCGAGCGCAATCCCCTCGAGCGGCGGCTGATGACCCGCCTGCGCGCTTGCGAGGAAGAGCTGCTCGATCGCCGGCTGCGCTTCTCGCGCCAGCCGCCCGAGGTTGTCAGGAACCGTCGGCACCTCGCGCCATCCGAGGACGTGCAGGTTCTCGGAGGAGGCGATCTGCTCGATGTCGCGCTTCTGCGCGGCCCGCGCCCCCTCGTCCGTCGGCAGGAACGCCATTCCCGCGGCATACTGCCCGACGGGGGGCAGATCGAATCCGACGACCGCGCGCAGGAACGAGTCGGGCATCTGCGTGAGGATGCCGGCGCCGTCACCCGTGCCGGCGTCGGATCCGATCGCGCCGCGGTGTTCGAGGTTGCGAAGCGCCTCGAGCGCCAGGGCGACGATGTCGTGCCCGGCCTCTCCCCTCAGCGTCGCGACCATGGCCAGGCCGCAGGCGTCCTTCTCGAAGCGGGGATCGTACATTCCCTGCCGCGGAGGGTGGGTGCCCGGGGCACCATTCTGAGGCTGGAACTGCATAGACGTAGTCCTTCAGTCGGGGGGTTCGATGACCGTGCGGGCGTCGTCGGCCCTGGCTGAGCCGTCTTCCGCGCGAGAAGTCCTCGTGCCCTTTCCGAAAGGACAGCGTAAGGATCTAGTTCATCACGACGTTGCTTGTGGCGACGGCCGAGCGTCGACTTCCTCGCTCACAGCCGGGTCGCTGACATCGACGAAGTCGCTCTCGGACGAGTGTAGCGCCTTCTCACCGTTCCACTGACGCCCCGGGCGGTACACGGAGGGCTCGGTGCCGTGGTGACGCCGCAGCACGACCAGCAGGACGAGGCCGAGGACGACCGCCGCGATGGCCGCCCACACATTCGTCCGCAGTCCGAGGAAGACCTGGCTGGGATCGATGCGGATCGACTCCCAGACGATGCGACCGGCGCCATACCAGATGAGGTAGCTCGCGAACAGGCGACCCCACTGCATCGAGACCCGTCGCCCGAGCCAGAGCAGCACGACGACGCCCAACGCGTTCCAGATCACTTCGTAGAGGAACGTCGGATGGAACAGCGTTCCCTCCGGCAGCCCCGCAGGGATCGCCGCGTTGTCGGCGTCGATCTCGAGACCCCACGGAAGATCCGTCGGCAGCCCGAACAGCTCCTGGTTGAACCAGTTGCCGAAGCGGCCGATGGCCTGGGCAAGGAGCAGCCCGGGCGCGAGAGCGTCAGCGAAGGCAGAGAAACGGATGCCCGTCCAACGGCAGCCGATCCAGGCACCCAGCCCGCCACCGAGAAGGGCACCGAAGATCGCGATCCCACCGTCCCAGATATTCCAGACGGCGTTCTCGACCATCGGGTTCCACCACTCGCGATCGCCCTCGAAGTAGAAGCTCCAGTGCGTCACGACGTGGAAGGCGCGCGCGCCGATGAGAGCGAGGACGACGGCGGGCAGGCCGATGTCGATGACAACCCACGGCTCGCCACCGCGCCTCGTCAGACGGCGGTGCGTGAGGATCGTGGCGATCACGATTCCCGCGAGGATGCACAGGGCATAGAAGTGGATCGTGAAGGGGCCGAAGGCGAACGACCCGATCGTCCACTCGCTCCCGAAGGTGAACGACGAGATCGGCGGACTGGGGATGCTCGCGGGGAGCGCAGGCGAAGACAGCATGATGGGGAGAGTTTAGATCCTTGTCTGGGGGTCTCAGTCTGTGACGGCGGGGATCCGCGTGCCGGCCGCGAGTTCGCGCGCCTTGGCTGCGAGGCCTTCGACGCCGCCGTCGCGGAGGGCGCGCACGAGCGCCGTCCCCACGATGGCGCCGTCCGCGTAGGAGACGACGCTCGCGACATGGTCTGCGGTCGTCACGCCGATTCCGACGCAGGCGCGTTCGGCCCCGTTCGCGCGGAGGCGCTCGACGACGCTCCGCGCCGCCGCATCGAGGTCAGTGCGCTCGCCCGTGATCCCCATCGTCGAGACCGTGTAGACGAACCCCGTCGACACCTCGGCGATCATGCGAAGGCGCTCATCGGACGTTGTGGGGGCGGCGAGGAAGACGCGGTCGAGGCCCGCTTCCTCAGACGCGCGAATCCACTCGGACCCCGCGTCGGGCGTGATGTCGGGAGTGATGAGGCCCGCTCCCCCGGCGGCGGCGAGGTCGCGCGCGTATCGCTCGACGCCGTACTGCACGACGAGGTTCCAGTAGGTCATCACCAGGACCGGGACGTTCGTGCGCGACGTGATCTCTCGCAGCGCTGTGAACAGATCCGCGGTGCGGAAGCCGGCCTCGAGGGCCTGGTTCGTCGCCTCCTGGATGACGGGCCCGTCCATGACCGGGTCGCTGTAGGGCGGACCGAGCTCGAGCACGTCGGCGCCGTTCTCTGCCAGCGCAACAGCGGCGTCGATGGAGGTCTGCAGATCGGGGTACCCCACCGGGAGGTACCCGATGAACGCGCCTCGCCCCTCGGCCCGTGCCGCGTCGATCGCGTTCTCGACGGATGACGTCATTCGCTCGACTCCTCGTCGTACAGGCCGAAGTAGGTGGCGGCGGTGTCCATGTCCTTGTCGCCGCGCCCCGACAGGCAGATCGCGATCGTCGCATCGGGCCCGAGTTCGCGGCCGAGCCGCAGGGCGCCGGCGAGGGCGTGCGCCGATTCGATCGCGGGGATGATCCCCTCGGTCTCGGTGAGCAGGCGGAGCGCCTGCATCGCCTCGTCGTCTGTCGCGGGCACGTAGGTCGCACGCCCGGTGGCAGCGAGCCATGCGTGTTCCGGGCCGACGCCGGGATAGTCGAGCCCCGCAGAGATCGAGTGCGACTCGATCGTCTGCCCGTCATCGTCCATCAGAACGTAGGTGCGCGCACCGTGGAGGACCCCGGGTCGCCCGCGCTCGATCGAGGCCGCGTGACGCGGTGTGTCGACGCCGTCGCCGGCCGCCTCGACGCCCACGAGGCGGACGTCGGCGTCGTCGATGAACGCGTCGAACATGCCGATCGCGTTGGATCCGCCGCCGACGCAGGCGACGACCGCGTCGGGAAGGCTCCCCGTGCGATCGAGGAGCTGCTGACGAGCCTCCTCGGAGATGACCTTCTGGAAGTCGCGAACCATCGCCGGGAAGGGATGCGGGCCCGCGGCCGTGCCGAAGATGTAGTTCGTCGTCTCGACGCTCGCGACCCAGTCCCGATAGGCCTCGTTGATGGCGTCCTTGAGCGTGCGAGACCCGTTCTTCACGGGCACGACCTCGGCGCCGAGCAGCCGCATCCGGGCGACGTTCAGGGCCTGTCGCTCGGTGTCGACCTCACCCATGTAGATCGTGCACTCCATGCCGAAGAGTGCCGCTGCCGTCGCGGTCGCCACGCCGTGCTGGCCCGCGCCCGTCTCCGCGATCACGCGGGTCTTGCCGAGGCGCTTCGTGAGGAGCGCCTGGCCGAGCACGTTGTTGATCTTGTGGCTGCCCGTGTGGTTGAGATCTTCTCGCTTGAGGAAGACCCGAGCGCCTCCGGCGTGCGCGGCGAAGCGCGGCACCTCGGTCAGCGGCGAGGGTCGGCCCGCATAGTCGGTCAGCAGCGCCGCCAGCTCCGCGAGGAAGGACGGATCGGCCATCGCCTCGGCGTGGGCCGCCGCGAGGTCGTCGATGGCCGCGATGAGCGACTCGGGCATGTACCGCCCGCCGAAGTCGCCGAAGAACGGGCCCGGCTGGTCGCGCAGTGACATCAGATCCCTTCGGTGGCCGAGATGAATGAACGGAGGGAACGGACGGGATCGCCCGTCACGAGGGCCTCGCCGATCAGGACGGCGTCGGCGCCGTCGCGCCGATAGCGCACGACATCGTCGGGGGTCGACACCGCCGACTCGGCGACCCGGATGGTCCCCTCGGGAATGCCGGACGCGAGACGCGCGAACAGCTCTCGGTCGAGCGAGAAGTCGGAGAGGTCACGGGCGTTGACGCCGATGATCGGCGCGCCGAGGTCAGCGGCGATCGACACCTCGTCGGCCGTGTGGGCCTCGACAAGGGGGGTCATGCCCATCTCGACGATCAGGCCAAACAGCTCGGCGAGCTGACGGCGTTCAAGCGCGGCGACGATCAGCAGCACCATATCGGCGCCCGCGGCGCGAGCCTCCGCGACCTGATACGGCGTCGCCACGAAGTCCTTGCGGAGGACGGGGACGCCCACCCGTTCCTTGACGGCCGTGAGATCGGCGAGGGAGCCCTTGAATCGGCGCCCCTCCGTGAGCACGCTGATCGCAGCGGCTCCGCCGGATTCGTACAGGCTCGCCTGATGAGACGGATCCGGGATCGCGGCGAGATCGCCGCGCGACGGGCTCGCGCGCTTGACTTCCGCGATCACGCGGATCGTCTCGGTGCGAGCAAGGAACTCGGTCGCGTCGAGCGCGGGCGAGCGCTCCTCCGCGATCCGTTCGACCTCTGCGAGGGGCCGCTGCGCGCGTCGAGATTCGGCGTCCTCGACCGCCCCGGTCGTGAGGTCGGCGAGGAGCGACATCAGTGCCCCTTCGGCTGGTACTTGGGGCCGTTCGCGCCGAAACCGGCCTTCGCCATGATGAGACCGACGATCGGACCGACGACGAACAGGACAGCCGCCGCGAGAACGAGCCACATCACGTCGAAGAACAGCGCCGCCGTACCGATCGAGATCGCGATCAGCATGATGATGACGTTGGTCCAAGCCGCGGGCGAGTGGCCGTGGCCCGGGTCTCCGATGGGATTGCTCATGAGGCTGCTCCTGAAGAATCGTGCAGGGGATGAATCGAGTCTAGGGGATCACGCCTCGGGATCCCCGCGGCGCGGGGGCTCGTCGGCGTGCGTCTCGGTCGGGTCGTCGCCACGAGAGAGGTCGTCCCAGGTATCGACCGCGTCGAGCGGGCCGGCGCCCGGCAGAGATCGCGGCACCGCGCTCTCGTAGCGTCGCCCGGCACGCGCCCATCTCGCGCCGGTCGAGAGCGCGAGCGCGCCTCCGGCGAAGACGATGACCGCACCAGCGACTCCCGCCCAGGCCCAGGGTCCGGCGGAAACCTCGTCGACGAGCTCGGCCACGCTGGCCGAACCCGCGATGCCCGTGTGCTCCGTGACGGCGGTCTCGATCGCCGAGACGGGTGCCGCGGAGGCGACAGGTACCGAGAAGGCGACGAGCAGCGCCCCGATCGCGGCGGCGGCCGCTGCGAGAACCAGGCGCACGACGCGCCCTGTGAGGGCGAGCGCGAGCGACGAAGCCAGTGCCGCGAGCGAGAGCGGCTGCAGAAGCGGGACCGCGTCCGCTCCCGTCGACGAGACGATGGCGCCCGAGATCTCGGTCGTCGCCCAGGTCTGCGTCGATGAGATGAGCGCGATCGCGGATCCGCCCAGGAGAGTGACGACGCTCGCCGTGCGCCCGCGACGCACGGTCCAGCCCGCGGATGCGGCGGTCACGATCCCCACTACTTCTCGTTCCGCCGCTCCGCGTCGCCACGAGCACCCTCGTCGCGTGGGCCCACGACCGGCTGGAGGTCGCGCTCGGCGCCATCGAAACACGTTCGCGTGCCGGTGTGGCAGGCGGCGCCGGTCTGCTCGACATCCAGCAGCACGACGTCACCGTCGCAGTCGATGCGGGCGCCCTTCACGATCTGCACGTGGCCGGACGTGTCGCCCTTGCGCCAGTACTCCTGGCGGCTGCGCGACCAGTACGTGACGCGCCCCTCGGTGAGGGTGCGACGCAGGGCCTCCGCGTCCATCCACGCGAGCATGAGCACATCGTGCGTGGTGTGCTCCTGCACCACGGCGGGCACGAGGCCGTCGTCTCCGAACCGCACGCGTGACATGCGCAGCGCGAGATCGAGGTCGTTCGGTGCGTTCATCGGGTGAAAGCTCTCCTGTCAGCGCGGCGTCGCGACGGCGCGCCGTTCGGAATGGTCATCGGATCAGGATCCCCTCATCGCGCATGGCCTGCTTGACCTGCGTGATGGTGATCTGCCCGGAATGGAACACGGTCGCCGCGAGCACGGCATCGGCGCCCGCGCGCACCGCCGGGGCGAAGTGCGCGGCCTCCCCCGCACCCCCCGAGGCGATGATCGGCACATCGGCGCACTCGCGCACGGCGGTCGTCAGCTCCAGATCGAATCCGGCCCGGGTGCCGTCGGCGTCGATCGAATTGACGAGCAACTCTCCCGCGCCGCGTTCGACGGCCTCCCGCGCCCAGGCGATGGCGTCGATGTCGGTCTCCGTGCGACCGCCGTGGGTCGTCACGACGAATCCGCTCTCGGTCTTCTCCGACCGCTTGATGTCGAGAGAGAGCACGAGCGCCTGCGCGCCGAAACGGTCGGCGATCTCGTCCAGCAGCCCCGGCCTCGCGATCGCCGCCGAGTTCACGCCGACCTTGTCGGCGCCGACCTCCTGCAGGCGGGCCACGTCCTCGACCGACCGCACACCTCCCCCGACCGTGAGCGGAATGAAGACCTGCTCGGCCGTCGAGCGGACGACGTCGTACATCGTCGCGCGCTCCTCGACCGAGGCCCCCACATCGAGGAAGGTGAGCTCGTCAGCACCCTGCGCGTAGTACTCGCGCGCCAGTTCGACGGGATCCCCCATCTCGCGAAGATTCTCGAAGTTGACGCCCTTGACGACGCGCCCGCCCGACACATCGAGGCAGGGGATGACGCGCGTCGCGACGCCGAGATCCGAGGCCGTCGCGTGCTGCGGAGTCATGCCAGCCTCACAGTCGCGCGTTGTCGATCGCGGTCACGAGCAGTGCCCGCGCGCCGAGAGCGTAGAGGTCGTCCATGATCCGGTTCGCCTCGAGCCGGGGCACCATGACGCGCACGGCGACCCAGCCTTCGCGCTGCAGAGGCGACACGGTCGGCGACTGCATGCCCTGCGCGACCTCGCTCGCACGGTCGAGCAGATCAGCCGGCAGATCGTAGTCGAGCATGACGTAGCGGCGCGCGACGAGGACACCGCGCAGACGGCGCAGCAGCGTGTCGACCCCCGCCGGGTCGCTCGGCCCCTGGATGAGGATGGCTTCGGACTCCAGCATGACGGGCCCGAAGATCTCGAGGCCTGCCTGCCGGAGCGTCGTCCCCGTCGACACGACGTCTGCCACGGCGTCGGCGACACCGAGACGGACGGCAGACTCGACCGCACCGTTCAGCGGCACCACGTCGACGGACACACCGTGTTCCGCGAGAAACGACTCGACGAGCCCCGCATAGCTCGTCGCCACGCGCTTGCCGTCGAGATCTTCGAGCGAAGCGAATCGGCCGGTGGGGGCGGCGAAGCGGAACGTCGAGTCGCCGAATCCGAGCGCCTCGATCTCGCGAGCCTCCGGTAGGCGCACATCGAGAAGCAGATCGCGGCCGGTCAGGCCGACGTCGAGCGCGCCGTGAGCGACATACGTCGCGATATCGCGGGGGCGCAGATAGAAGAACTCGACGCCGTTCGCGTCGTCGATGAGGTGCAGGGTCTTCGAGTCACGGCGAGTGGCATAGCCGGCCTCAGCCAGCATCTGCACGGCGGTCTCGGACAGCGAGCCCTTGTTGGGGATGGCGATACGCAGCACGGGTGGGGTCTTTCCTGATCGGTGGGCGTGGCGGAACGGCGAACGCGGATCAGAGATGTCGATAGACGTCGTCGAGGCTGAGCCCCTTCGCGAGCATCATCACCTGCAGGTGATACAGGAGCTGGGACATCTCCTCGGCCGTCTCCGCGTCGGACTGGTACTCCGACGCCATCCAGACCTCGGCAGCTTCCTCGACGATCTTCTTGCCGATGAAATGCACGCCGCGATCCAGCTCGTCGACGGTGCCGGATCCCTCGGGGCGGGTCTGTGCCTTCTCGCTCAGCTCGGCGAACAGGTCCTCGAACGTCTTCACCCGTCCAGGCTACCGCTCAGTGGCTGTGCGCTCGCGCCAGCTCCCGCAGCTGGGCAATGCGCGCGTCGATGTCGTCGGCGCCGAACACGGCCGAGCCCGCGACGAAGGTGTCCGCTCCGGCCGCGGCGGCCTGCTCGATCGTGCCCGGGCCGATGCCGCCGTCGACCTGCAGCCAGACGTCGGCACCCGTCCGTGAGGCTGCCTCGCGCAGCTCCGCCAGCTTCGGCATCGTCTCCGGCATGAAGCTCTGCCCACCGAACCCCGGCTCGACCGTCATCACGAGCACCTGGTCGAACTCGCCGAGATGGTCGAGAAGCGGTTCCACCGACGTGCCGGGCTTCGCCGCGATTCCCGCACGCGCGCCGATGTCGCGGATCCGTCGTGCGAGGGCGATGGGATCCCGTGCCGCCTCGACATGGAAGGTGACGGAGGCCGCGCCGATCTCGGCGTAGCCGGGAGCCCAGCGATCCGGATCGCTGATCATGAGGTGCACGTCCAACGGGATCGGGCTCGTCGCCTGCACGCGCTCGACCATCTGCGGGCCGAAGGTGAGGTTCGGCACGAAATGGTTGTCCATGACGTCGACGTGCACGAGGTCGGCCCCCGCGATGCGCTCGAGGTCGCGCTGCATGTTCACGAAGTCGGCGGACAGGATGCTCGGGTTGATGCGCGGGGCTCCGGGAAGTGTCACCCCGTCATTATCCCCGGGTCGCCGTCGGTAGTGTGAAGCGAGCATTCGAGGGGGTGGGGAATTGGGCGATTTCCCGTGGCAGAAGGGCGGGCACCGCGACGACACGTTCCGCTGGGACAGGCGGATGCCGTGGCAGCGGGACGGCGAGCCGAGCCCTTCCGAGCACGGCGACGAGGCGGAGGCAGCTTCCGATGTCTCGGTCTCGGAAGTCACGTCTCCGGAGGAAACGTCCCCGGAGAGGCTCTCCCCGGAGGCCGCGTCTCCGGAGGAACTGTTCTCGGAGGAGATCTCCCCTGCGCCCCCGTCCGGCTCCGAAACGGGCGGCGAGAAGGCCGGCATCCAGGACACGACGGCGCGCCCGTCGACCGGGCGTTCCGCCCCCGCCACGGAGCAACCGGCCGCCACACCCTCGACGCCCGAGCCGTCATCGGAGCCCGAGCGGAACCCGTTTCTTCGCCCCGCGGCGCCTCACGGATCGTCGCGGGCACCGCGCACGGCTCGTCCTGCGAAGAGGGGATTCCGGATCGCGGCGTGGACCGTGGGCGGCGCCGTCGCCCTTCCTGTGATCTTCGGTGTGATCGGCTCGGCGATCGGCGACGGCGACGACAACGGCGGCGATCGCGAGGCGGCACCGGAAGTGCCTCAGCAGGAGATCGCGCAGATCACGCATGATTTCTTTGCGGCGGTTTCGGATGCCGATCTCGACGAGGCAATGGCCCGGCTCGACGTCGACCACGAACCCGACGGAGACTATGAGAGCCATGCCCTGCTCACGCAGGAAGTCCTCGACGGCATCTCTCAACGGGCGCCGATATCCGATATCTCGATCGGCGAGGTGTCCCCCGACCCGGAGCACGACTGGCGCGCGACGGTCGAGGTCGGCTATCGCCTCGGCGACGGTCCGCACACGGTCCACGAGATCGAGGTTTACGAGTCGGCGTGGGCGACGACGGACTGGGCCATCGCTCCTGTGAACTTCTCACAGTGGCTGTCCCCCGAGACGCTGCCCACGGAGCTCCAGATCGAGGGGGTTCCGATCGACGAAGAGAACCGGTACGTCCTCCTCCCCGGACTGTACGAGTTCGACACGGGATCCGATCGGACGACGCTCTGGGCCGCCGACGAGAACGGCGATCAGGTGCTGTTCGAGGATCGGCTTCTCGCGATCCCCGGGGCCTGGGAGGCGATCGTCGGCACCGAGATCACGGAGGAAGGGCGTCGACAGGTCATCGCGGCGGTCGACGCGTCACTCGATGCGTGCGTCGCCGAGGACACCCTCGAGACGGCCTGCGGATCCCTCGACGCCAACGCGTTCGGCGGCGGGATCCCGATCGACGGGACGCTCCGCCGCGAGCTCACGTACGACGTCGGTGCCGAAGCCGTCGTCTCGCTGCACTTCGACGATCCGAGCACGGCCATCGCTTACCGCTCCGTCACGATCGGGACGACGGCGAGATGCGCCGATGGCGACGACGAGGTCGAGTGCGTCGCCGACGAGCTTCTCGAACGGGCGGTCATCGACGTCTCCGACCCCGACCTTCGGGTGCGATGGGAGAGCGACGCCCCCTGAGCAGGCGGTCAGCGTCGCCGCAGGAGCGCGAGGAACATGGCATCGGTCCCGTGACGATGGGGCCAGAGCTGAGCGACGGGGAGCCCCTCATCGCGCGTCCCGAGTTCCAGACGCTCGCGAGACACGGCCTGCAGAGCGGCCGGCGCGTCGAGCATCTCGACGGCGTCGCCCCGGCGCTCGACGACGGTGCGGACGACCGCGCTCGTCTCGGCCAGGTGGGGCGAGCACGTGACGTAGGCGACGATGCCGCCCGGCGCGAGCGCCTCCACGGCGGCGTCAAGGAGCTCCTCCTGCAGAGCCGCGAGCCCGCCGACGTCGTCGGGTCGCTTGCGCCAGCGCGCCTCCGGGCGGCGACGCAACGCGCCGAGGCCCGTGCAGGGCGCGTCGACGAGGATCCGATCGAATTCTCCTGCGTTCTCCCTCGCAAGCTCACGTCCGTCACGCTCATGGACGGGGACGTCGCCCGGAACGGCCTCGAGCGCTCTGCGCACCAGGCCCGCGCGCGCGGGCACGACTTCGTTCGCTTCGAGGTGCGCGCCGACGGTGCGCGCCTCCGCCGCGAGGAGCGCCGTCTTGCCGCCGGGCCCGGCGCACAGGTCGAGCCACCGCTCTCCGACGTGCACAGGATCGAGCCGCGCGAGCGCGAGGGCGACGAGCTGGGATCCCTCGTCCTGTACGCGCTGTGCACCACGAGAAGCGCGTACGAGCCCCTCGGGGTCGCCCGCAGGCGCGCGAAAGCCGATGGGCGAGAAGGGTGTGCGCGGCGGGACCGGCTCCGCGAGATCAGGCAGGGCCGCCATCGTGACGGCCGGAGAGGAGTTGTCGGCAGCAAGCAGCTCGTCGAGCTCATCGGCACGCCCCTCGGCGGCCAGAGAGCGGCGAAGTGCGCGCACGATCCACACCGGATGCGACGTCGTCCGCCCCAGCGCCTCGTCGTCGCTCCGCGCCGCAGCCACGATCGCATCGTGCCATTCGCCAGGAGTGTCCCGAGAGATCCGACGGAGCACGGCGTTGGCGAATCCGGCCGCACCACGGCCGCTTGCGCGCCGCGCGAGCACGACGGCCTCATTGACGGCGGCGTGCGAGGCGACCCGCGTCGCCAGCAGCTGATGAGCACCGAGCCGGAGCGCATCGAGGACCCCCGCGTCGATCGCAGAGACCTCGCGGCCGGACGCAAGCTCGATGATCGCGTCGTACATGCCTCGCCCGCGCAGTGTGCCGTAGGTGAGTTCGGTCGCCAGAGCGGCGTCGCCGGCCGAGAGGCCGGCCCGCTCGATCTCAGCGGGCAGAAGCAGGTTCGCATAGGCGTCGTCTGATTCGACGGCGCGGAGCACGCGGAAAGCGACCTCTCTGGACGCCTGCACGACCTCGGGTGCGTCGCCTCGCCCCCGGCGCGGGTGCGGAGCTCGCCGGCGCGCGCCGCTCATGCGCCGAGAACCACCGCGTCGCGGAGACCGCGGTGCCAGTCGGCGGCCGCCATCGCGGGCTTGCCCGAGGGCTGGACGCGTTCGACGAGGATCGGCATCGTGCCGGTTCCCACAAGCACCCCGCCCCGGGTCGAGGAGACCGCCCCGGGGGCGAGCGCCTCCGTGGCATCCGACCTCCGCGCGGCGAGGATCTTGAACCGCTCCCCCGCAAGCGTCGTATGTGCACCGGGCTCGGGGGTCACGCCGCGGAACCGCGCCAGCACTTCGTCAGCCGAGGCGTCCCAGCGAAGCCGGGCGTCGTCGAGCGAGAGCTTCGGCGCGAATGTGGGCGTGCCACGCTGGGGCTCAGCGACGGCCGTGCCACCCTCGATCCCTGCGACCGTGTCGACAAGCAGCTCCGCTCCCGAGCCTGCGAGCGAGGTCAGGACATCACCGGCCGTGTCGTCGGCCCCGGGCGCGTGGACGCGAACACCGAACACGTCCCCGGCGTCGAGCTCGGGAACGAGGCGGAAAACGCTTGACCCCGTCTCGGAGTCGCCCGCGATGAGCGCGTGCTGCACGGGCGCTGCTCCGCGCCAACGCGGCAGCAGCGAGAAGTGCAGATTGATCCACCCGTGGTCCGGAGCCGACAGCAGCGGCTCGCGTACGAGCCCGCCATAGGCGACGATCACACCGAGATCGGGCGCGAAGTCCTGGATCCGAGCGGTCGCTTCGTCGTCGAGCCGCGCGGCCTTCACGACGGGAAGGCCCAGTTCGTCCGCGGCGCGCGCGACGGGCGAAGGCGTGAGGATGCGGCGACGACCCAGGGGCGCGTCGGGCCGCGTCACGACCGCGGCGATCTCATGGCCCGCAGCGTGCAGAGCATGCAGCGAGGGGACGGCGACGTCGGGGGTCCCGGCGAAGACGATGCGAAGACGATCGCTGGTGTGCGGCATGACGAGGGGCGTCCTTTCGACGGGGCTCACAGCTCGGGATCGACGACATCGAGCCGCACTGCGAGTGTATTGGCCGGACTCCGAGTGCGACCCGAGTTCTCCTCGCGGCGAGGGCGTCGCGAGCGCGATGTCACGGCCGCCTGCACGACCGAGGCGCGGAGGCTCCGTGCGACGTCGGCCCCGCGCGCGTAGTCGAAGCGCACGAGCGCGCGCACCCGCTTGCGCCCAGCGATCTCGTCCGTCGGCACCGGGCCCAGCACGGCATCGTCGGGCAGATCCGGCACATCGACTCGGAGGCGCGCCAAGGCATCGGACATCTGCGGCACGTCACCCTCGATGCGCGCGACCCGTGACGCCGGCGGCATCTTCACCGGCGCGCGCTCCGCGAGCTCGGCACGCGCGTAGGCAGGGTGTGTCCACGTCGCGAGGGCGCGCGCCACGGGGCCGGTCACCCCGACGAGATGGATCGTCGCATCGGGCGACGCGAGGGCCGCCGCATTCGACCATCCGCGGAGACACGCCTCGCCGATGCGGAGATCGGGCGCCTGCAGCATCCTCTCGCCGTCGAGGAGCAGCACCGCCCGGTAACCCCGCGGCGTCCACGGCTCGGCCCCGCGCGTCGCAACGACGAGGGCCGGCGCATCGTCAACCCTCTCGACGGGATGCGCGCCGTCTGCGACGATCACGCGGACGCCGGGAAATGCCCGTCCGAGTTCGTCCGCTGTGCGCTCAGAACCGCTCGACGCCAGCCGCACGCGTGTCGAGGCGCACTGCGCACACTGCCACCCGTGCGCCGAGCGCCCGCACCAGCCGCAACTCGGCGTCGCGCCGCGTGCCGGGGCGAACAGCGGGCCTCCGCACGGCGCACAGCGTGCCGGCGCGCGACACTCGGCGCAGACGAGCGTCGGTGCGTATCCGGGGCGCGCGACCTGTACGAGGACGGGCCCGTGTTCGATCGCCTCGCGCGCCGTGCGGAATGCCGCCGACGGGATCCGCGCCGTGTTCGGTGAATCCTGCGGGGCGGCGAGGACGACGCGCGGCGTGACGCGCCGCGCGGGCAGCACCTCGGTCACGAAGCCGATGCCGATGAGGCGCTCGACGTCCGAGGACCGTGTATGACCGCAGAATACGAGCGCCCCGCCTTCGAGGCGTTGTCGCACGAGAGCGGCGTCGCGGGCATGCACATACGGCGCGAGCGGTTCTTCGAACAGTCCGTCGCCGTCGTCCCAGAGAGCAACGAGTCCGGCATCGGCGACGGGCGCGAGCACGGCGGATCTGTTGCCGATGACGACGCAGGGCGTCGGCTCGAGCGTGCGCAGATAGTTCGCGTAGCGCTCGGGCCCCGGCTGCCGGGCGTCGATGCGCACGACGGCCTCGCTCGGGAGAACCTCGCGCACGGCTTCCTCGAGGCGCGTCAGGTCACGGTGATCAGGAACGGCGAGGATCGACGACCGCCCGCCCGCAAGGGTCGTCGCCGCGGCAGCGGCGAGAAGCCGCGCCCAGGAGGGCGTGCCGCCCGTCGCTCCCGGAGGCGCATCGAACGCGACGCGCTCCTCCCCCGCGAGGCGCGCGGCCAGGCCGGGAAACGCGTCGAGTTCCGCCTCAACCCGGACGAGCGCCTCGGCAGCCACCGCGGGAGTGTCGCGTCCTTCGCGCCCCAGCCACGCCTTCTCGGCACGCACCATGCGCCGCGGGATCGCGAGACGCAGCACATCGATCTCCGAGCCCGCGGCCCGGTCGGCGATCGCCCGCGCGAGCGCGTGCAGCCGCGCGGGCAAGACCTGGGCGGCCGAGATCACGGTCTCGATCTCTGCGAGGGCGCGCTCCGCGTCGGGCTCTTCGCCGACATCGACGATGAAGCCCTGCAGCACACGCCCCGCACTGCGCAGCGGCACCTTCACCCGGACCCCCGGGCGTGCCTCGTCCACGAGCTCGGCCGGGATCGCGTAGTCGAAGAGCCGGTCCAGCTGCGGGAGCGGCGAGTCGACGATCACACGCGCGATCGGGCGCGGTGAGCGCCTCGACTCGTCGGCGTGCGCGACCACGGACGCCGTCAGAGCCCCGCGGCTGCTCGCAGCTGTTCAACGCGGTCGGTCCGCTCCCACGTGAAGTCGGGAAGCTCGCGGCCGAAGTGACCGTAGGCGGCCGTCTGCGCATAGATGGGACGCAGAAGATCGAGATCGCGCACGATCGCCGCCGGGCGCAGATCGAACACCTCGTCGATGGCCTGGGTGATCACCGCATCGCTCACCGCGCCCGTGCCGAAGGTCTCGACGTACAGCCCGACCGGATGTGCCTTGCCGATCGCATAGGCGATCTGCACCTCGAGCCGTTCGGCGAGCCCGGCGGCGACAGCGTTCTTCGCGACCCAGCGCATGGCGTATGCGGCCGAGCGATCGACCTTGGACGGGTCCTTGCCGCTGAAAGCGCCGCCACCGTGCCGCGACGCGCCGCCGTAGGTGTCGATGATGATCTTCCGCCCGGTCAGCCCCGCGTCGGCCTTGGGGCCGCCGAGTGTGAAACTGCCGGAGGGGTTGATGTGCAGCGCGAGCCCCGAGGTGTCGAGCCCCGTGTCCTCGAGAACGGGACGGATGACGAGTCGCTCCACCGCTTCGGCCAGATCGGACTGCGAGATGTCCGGGCTGTGCTGCGTGGAGAGCACGACCGTCTCGACCGTGCGCGGCGTGTGCCCCTCGTAGCCGAGCGTGACCTGGGTCTTGCCATCGGGGCGCAGGAAGGCGAGCTCTCCCGAACGACGCACCTTCGTCAGTCGCTCGGCCAGACGATGCGCCGTCCAGATCGCCATCGGCATATAGCTGGGGGTCTCGTTCGTCGCGTACCCGAACATGATGCCCTGGTCGCCCGCGCCCTGCTCATCCAACGCGTCGCCGTCATCGCCGCCGCGGTGCTCCGCGCTCGTCGTCACGCCGTCGCCGATCTCCCGCGACTGCTCCCCGACCGAGACGGTCACGCCACACGAATCGGCGTCGAAGCCCATATCGCTGGAGGTGTACCCGATGCGGCGAATGACGTCGCGCACGATCGTCTGCACGTCGGCGTACCCCTCGGTGCGGATCTCGCCCGCGACGTGCACAAGGCCTGTCGTCACGAGCGTCTCGACGGCGACGCGCGCGTCGGGATCCTGCGCGAGGAGCGCGTCGAGCACGCTGTCGCTGATCTGATCGCAGATCTTGTCGGGGTGTCCTTCGGTGACCGACTCGGAGGTGAAAAGGCGCAGGCTCATCGCGGATCCTCGAAAAGTGCGTGGGCGAATGGGACGGCAGGAAACGTGCCGAGACAGAGTATGCCGAGGACCCCCGACAAACGAATGACGGGGGCCCTCAGAACGCGGACGGGAGCGTCACTCCCCGATGTGGCGCAGGCGCAGCTTGTCCTGGTGGATCTCGCGCAGCGCGATCGAGAGCGGCTTGTCCTCGACGGCCGAGTCGACGAGCGGCCCGACGTTGTCGAACAGCGACCCCTCCTGGAGGTCGGTGTAGTAGTCGTTGATCTGACGCGCCCGCTTCGAGCTGTAGATCACGAGCTGGTACTTCGAGTCGACGCGGTCGAGAAGCTCGTCGATCGGCGGATCGATGATGCCCTTGTTCTCCGTGGCCATAGTTCTCCTTCTGTTTTCTCGCGCGCGGCATGCGACCGGAGGTCGCTCACCATGTGAGGCAGGCGGGATCTTCTCTCGCGAAGAGGGAACGTCACGCCCCCGGGCGCGCGGACGCCTGCATCAAGTCTACGACCTGCCGAGCCGCATCGGCGACGTCCTCGTTCACGATGCGGTAGTCGAACTCACCCTGAGCGGCGAGCTCCGCGCGAGCCGTGCGCAAGCGACGCGCGCGCTCTTCCTCGTCTTCGGTTCCGCGGCCGACCAACCGGCTCACAAGCTCGTCCCAGGTCGGCGGGAGCAGGAACACGAGGGTCGCGCGCGGCTCCGACGCCCGTACCTGGAAGGCGCCCTGCATGTCGATCTCGAGCAGCACCGACCGCCCCTCGGCGAGGGCGCGGTCGATGGGCCCCCGGGGCGTTCCGTAACGATGCGTGCCGTGTACGGTCGCCCATTCGAGGAGCTCGTGCTCGGCGACCATGCGGTCGAACTCGGCATCGTCGACGAAGTAGTAGTGGCGGCCGTTCTCCTCGCCGGGGCGCGGCGCGCGCGTCGTCGCCGAGACCGACAGGAGCACGTCGGGATGGTTCTCGCGGATATGCGTCGCGACGGTGCCCTTGCCCACGGCAGTCGGGCCCGCCAGCACCACGAGGCTGCTGCGTCCAGGGCGCGGCTCAGGCTCGGGAGAACGGTCGTCCAGCCACCCGCGCAGCGCGTCACGCTGGCGTGATCCCAGCCCGCCCAGGCGCTTGACGGGTGAGATCTGCAGCTCCGCGAGGATCCTGTCGCGCTTGCCCTCGCCGATCGCCGGGAGCGAGGTGAGGAACTCCGGAACGCGCAGCGTCCCGGCCGCCGACGACGAATCCGCGACGGCTCGGCGCAGCACCTCCTGCGGTGTGACGACGCGCGTCGCGAGGTCACGCTTCAGACTGGCGCGGGCACGGCGGGCCGCGACGGCCTTGCGGGAGGCGGCGACACGGTCGACCTCGGGCGGGCGGAGTGTCTCAGTCATCCTTCGGCTCCCGGCTCTCGCTCCCCCGGTGTGCTCGCGCCCTGCGGGCGGCATGAGCATGTTCATCGATCACGTCTCCGATCCTGTCGGATCCAGCCGAGAGAATGCTCCGGCTCTCGCTCATGAGAACGGCGTCGGCCATCGGCCCGTAGATGCGAGCCGCATCATCCGGGCGGGCCCCCTGATGGCCGAAGCCAGGCCCCAGGATCGGCGCGACGGGCGCGTACGGCGCGATGCCGGCGGAGGCCCAGTCGACCGTGGCGCCGATCACGAAACCGGCGCTGCCCCACTCATCCGGCCGTGCGTGGGCGGCGTTGAGCGACGACACCTCGTCGATGACGCGCTGCGAGACGCTCCGGCCCTCGGGATCCGTCGAGCGCTGCACGCCCGCCGCCTCCGGATTGCTCGTGGCCGCGAGAACGAAGACGCCCTTTCCGTGCTCGTATGCGGTCGAGACGGTGCCCGTGAGCGCGCCCACGCCGAGGAAAGGGCTGACCGTCAGCGCATCGGCCTCGAGCGGTGCGCCCGGCGTGAGCCAGGCACGGGCGTATGCGTCCATCGTCGAGCCGATGTCGCCGCGTTTCGCGTCCGCGATGACGAGCAGGCCCGCGGAACGAGCCTCCCGCATCACATCCTCGAGCGCCGCGAGCCCCGCGGATCCGTGGCGCTCGAAGAAGGACACCTGCGGCTTCACGAACGCGAGCCTCTCTGCCGCGGCCTCGACGACGCGCAGGCCGAACTCGCGCACGCCGTTCGCGTCCTGCGCGAGATCCCACTCGTCGAGCAGGGCCGGATGCGGGTCGACGCCGACGCACAGCGGCCCGCGCCGGTCGATGCCGGCGCGGGCGCGCTGCCCGAAGCTCGTCGTCACGCGGCGCGCTCCGCCTGGAACTCCTGCAGGCTCTTGACGGCGAAGCCGCCCGACATCGAGTCCATGGCGCTCACGGCCGCACCCAGCGTGGCGATCGTCGTGAACAGGGCCTTGTCGGCGCCGACCGCCGCCGCACGGATCTCGTAGCCGTCCGCACGGGCCGACATTCCGCTCGGCGTGTTGACGATGATGTCTACCTCGCCGCGGGTGATGAGGTCGACGATGTTGTCCTCGCCGCTCTCCTGTGTCGCCGAGTACTTCTGGACCACCTCTACGGCGATGCCGTTGCGCGCCAGGATCTCGGCCGTGCCCTCGGTCGCGAGGAGACGGAAGCCGAGCTGCCGCAGCCGGTGAGCCGGCAGGATCACGTCGCGCTTGTCGCTGTCGGCGACCGAGATGAAGACGGTCCCCTCCAGGGGGATGCCGCCGTACGCCGCCGACTGACTCTTGGCGAAGGCGGTCGGGAAATCGCGATCGATGCCCATGACCTCGCCCGTCGAACGCATCTCGGGCCCCAGCACCGAGTCGACGATGAGGCCCTCGGCCGTGCGGAAGCGCTTGAACGGCAGCACGGCCTCCTTCACGGCGACAGGCGCGTCGATCGGCACCGCGGATCCATCCGCCTCCGGCAGCAGGCCCTCGGCGCGGAGCTCGGCGATCGTCGACCCCGCCATCACGCGGCTCGCCGCCTTCGCGAGCTGGATCCCGAGCGCCTTCGACACAAACGGCACGGTGCGGCTCGCACGCGGGTTCGCCTCGATGACGTAGAGCACACCTGCGCTGATCGCGTACTGCACGTTGAGCAGCCCGCGCACACCCACGCCCTCGGCGATCGCCCGCGTGGCGTGGACGACACGCTCGATCTCGCTGCGTCCGAGCGACATGGGCGGCAGCGTGCACGACGAGTCACCCGAGTGGATCCCGGCCTCCTCAAGATGCTCCATGATGCCGCCGATGTAGAGGTCCTCGCCGTCGAAGATGGCGTCGACGTCGATCTCCACAGCGTCGTCCAGGAAGCGGTCCACGAGCAGCGGCGCGTCAGGGCCGATGATGGCGCTCGCGGCGATCCGGTCGAAGTAGTCGTGGAGACTCTCGGTGTCGTAGACGATCTCCATCCCGCGCCCTCCCAGAACGAAGGACGGGCGCACGAGTACGGGGTAGCCGATGTCCTCGGCGATCACGACCGCCTCGTCGACGCTCGTCGCCGTGCCGTTGCGGGGCGCCACGAGCGCGCCGCGCTCCAGGATCTCGCCGAACAGCTTGCGGTCCTCGGCGAGGTCGATCGCCGCAGGGCTCGTGCCGAGGATCGTGTACCCGGCGTCCTGGATCCCCTGTGCGAGGCCCAGCGGCGTCTGCCCGCCGAGCTGGCAGATCACGCCGACGATCTCGCCCGACTGCGCCTCGGCGTAGAGGACCTCGAGGACGTCCTCCAGCGTCAAGGGCTCGAAGTACAGGCGGTCCGAGGTGTCGTAGTCGGTCGACACGGTCTCGGGGTTGCAGTTGATCATGACCGTCTCGAAGCCCGCGTCGCTCAGAGCGAACGAGGCATGCACGCACGAGTAGTCGAACTCGACGCCCTGACCGATGCGGTTGGGGCCCGAGCCGATGATGACGGCCTTCCGGCGATCGCTCGGCGCGACCTCCGTCTCGGCGTCATAGGACGAGTAGTGGTACGGCGTCAGAGCGGGGAACTCTCCGGCGCAGGTGTCGACCGTCTTGAAGACCGGGCGCACCCCGAGCCCGTAACGAGCATCGCGGACATCTTCCTCGCTCAGGCCACGCAGCTCAGCGATCTGCGCGTCCGAGAAGCCGTGTTCCTTCGCAAGCCGCAGCACGCGCTCGTCGAGCTCACCCGCGGCGGCGATCGCGCCAGCCACCTCGTTGATGAGCACGATCTGGTCGATGAACCAGGGGTCGATCTTCGTGGACTCGAAGACCTGCTCGGCCGTTGCGCCGAGCCGCAGTGCCTGCTGCACATCGACGATCCGGCCGTCTGTCGGAGTGCGCATCGAGTCGAGCAGCTCGTCCACCGAGCGCGTCTCCTCGCCCCAGTGGAAGCTGGATCCGCGCTTCTCGACCGAGCGCAGCGCCTTCTGCAGCGCCGTCGCGTAGTTGCGACCGATCGCCATCGCCTCGCCGACCGACTTCATGGTCGTCGTGAGAGTCGGATCCGCCGCCGGGAACTTCTCGAAGGCGAAGCGCGGAACCTTCACCACGACGTAATCGAGCGTCGGCTCGAAGGATGCCGGCGTCTGCTTCGTGATGTCGTTGGGCACCTCATCGAGGCGGTAGCCAAGCGCGAGCTTCGCCGCGAGCTTGGCGATCGGGAATCCCGTCGCCTTCGAGGCGAGCGCCGACGATCGGGACACGCGCGGGTTCATCTCGATGACGATGATGCGTCCGTCATCGGGGTTGATCGCGAACTGGATGTTGCAGCCGCCCGTGTCGACGCCGACGGCGCGGATGATGTCGATTCCGATGTCGCGCAGCGACTGGTACTCGCGGTCGGTGAGCGTGAGGGACGGCGCGACGGTGATCGAGTCGCCCGTGTGCACGCCGACGGGGTCGACGTTCTCGATCGAGCAGACGACGACCGTGTTGTCGGCCGTGTCGCGCATGAGCTCGAGCTCGTATTCCTTCCACCCGAGGATCGACTCCTCGAGCAGAACTTCGGTCGTGGTCGACTCGACGAGACCCTGCCCGGCCATGCGGCGCAGCTCCGCCTCGTCGTGCGCGAAGCCCGAGCCGAGGCCTCCCATCGTGAAGGAGGGGCGCACGACAAGCGGGTAGCCGAGCTCGTCGGCCGCCGCCAGCACCTCGTCCATCGTGTGGGCGATGCGGCTGCGGGCGACGTCTGCCCCCGACTCGACCACGAGCTCCTTGAAGACCTGGCGGTCCTCACCCTTGCGGATCGCCTCGACGTTCGCTCCGATGAGCTCCACGTCGTGCTTCTCGAGCAGACCGCGGTCGTGGAGCGCCATGGCGGCGTTGAGGGCCGTCTGCCCGCCGAGAGTGGGAAGGATCGCGTCCGGACGCTCCTTGATGATGATCGACTCGATCACCTCGGGCGTGATCGGCTCGATGTACGTCGCATCGGCGAAGTCGGGATCGGTCATGATCGTCGCCGGGTTCGAGTTGACGAGGATGACACGCACGCCCTCCTCGCGCAGCACACGGCAGGCCTGCGTGCCGGAATAGTCGAATTCGCACGCCTGGCCGATGACAATCGGCCCGGAGCCGATGACGAGGACGGAGGAGATGTCGTCGCGCTTAGGCATGGGCGCCCTTCTTGCTGAGGGTCTCGATGACGAGATCCCGGAAACGGTCGAACAGGTAGTTGGCGTCGTGCGGACCGCCCGCAGCCTCGGGGTGGTACTGCACGCTGAAAGCGGGGATGTCGAGCGCCTGGAGGCCCTCGACGACGTCGTCGTTGAGGCCGACGTGGCTGACCTCGACGCGTCCGAATCCGGCGGGGCTGTCGAAGACGCCCTCGAGAGGAGCGTCCACCGCGAAGCCGTGATTGTGCGCCGTGATCTCGACGCGGCCCGTCTGCTTGTCGCGCACGGGCTGGTTGATGCCACGGTGGCCGAACGGCAGCTTGTAGGTCCCGAGACCGAGCGCGCGCCCGAAGAGCTGGTTTCCGAAGCAGATGCCGAAGAACGGCAGACCGTCGCGCAGAACACCGCGGAGGAGCTCGACGTGCGCGTCCGAGGCGGACGGGTCACCCGGGCCGTTCGAGTAGAAGACAGCGACGGGATCGATCGCCCACAGCTCGTCGGCCGTCACCTGCTGGGGAAGCACGTGCACCTCGAAGCCGCGTCGCGCGAGATTGTCGATCGTCGCCTGCTTGATGCCGAGGTCGATGACCGCGAGGTTGCCCAGCTTCTCGCCCTCAGCAGGCGTCACCGCGGCGACCTCGACCGACACCTCGGACGAGAGGTTTCGACCCGACATCTCGGGTGCTTCACGCACGAGGCGCAGCTGTTCCTCGGCCGGCAGCTCGGCCGCGTCACCGGAGAACACGCCCCCGCGCATGGATCCCTCGGAGCGGATGCGCCGCGTGACGGCGCGTGTGTCGATTCCGGAGATTCCGACGATCCCGTCGCGCGCGAGCGCCGCGTCGAGAGATTCGTCCGCTCGCCAATTCGACACGACGCGCGAGGGGTCCCGCACGATGTAGCCGGCGACCCAGATGCGTCGGGACTCGGGATCCTCTGCGTTCACGCCGGTGTTGCCGATGTGCGGCGCCGTCTGGAGAACGATCTGTCCCGCGTACGACGGGTCGGTGAGGGTCTCCTGGTATCCGGTCATCCCGGTCGAGAACACGACCTCGCCGAGCGTCGTGCCGCGCGCGCCGTAGGCGGCGCCCGCGTAGCGGGTGCCGTCTTCGAGGACGAGGACGGCCGAATCCCGCTCGAGGAGGGAAATGGCGGAGTCGGTGGGGGTCATGATGTCGCTCCCGTGGGTGTGCCCGCCGCCGAGATGTCGTCGATCGCGCTCTCGAGGAGGGCGGGATCGTCGTCCGGCAGGCGGAGGTAGGTGTCGAATGTCTGGGATCCGTCGCTCCAGGCGACGAGGACGAGGCCGTCACGCTCGACGACCCGGTCGATCGTCCACGTCGCGCGCCCCGCGCCGAGGAGTCGAGCGGCGGGAATGAAGATCGGGCTCTCCCCCGGCATCGCGAGCCCAAGGCCTGCCGAGGTCACCGTGATGTCGGCCCGTGATCGGAAGGCGAGAGGCCGTGCCGCGACGCGATCGAGCGGTGCGTCGTGACGGGTCGTGGCAACGAGCAGGCCGGAGAACGATGCGAGGATCTCGCCCGAGAGCTCGCCGAAAGGCACGCGCACTCCGGCATCGCGCCGGGTTCGTCGTCGCCAGCCCCACGCCATGAGTGCGAGCGCGATGAGCGCGAGCGCCACCATCACGAGCGACGCCGCCTCGCGGGTCATGCTCGCCCCCCGGGGAGGTCGACGATCTCGCCGTCGGCGAGCGTCGCCTGGCCGCGATGGATCGTCCATCGCACGCTGCCGGGGAGTTCTCGTCCGAGGTACGGGGAGTTGGTGCTGCGCCCACGAAGATCGTCCGACGAGAACGGCGCGCGCGGAGCCGGATCATAGAGCGTGAGCTCGGCCGGCTGACCGGCCGCGATCGGCGTGCCGTGTCCGTCCAGTCCGCCGATACGGGCCGGAGCCTCGGACAGCACGCGCGCGACGTCGGAGAAGTCGAACGGCCCATCCGCGATCATCGTGTCGTGCACGACGCGCAGGGCGCTCTCGAGCCCCACCATCCCGTGCGCGGCGGCGGCCCATTCGGCGCTCTTCGCCTCGGAGGGGTGGGGGGCGTGATCGGTCGCGACGATATCGATCGTGCCGTCAGCGAGCCCCTCGCGCACGGCGCGCACGTCCTCTTCACGTCGCAGCGGCGGATTCACCTTGAACCGCGCATCGTATCCGCGGGCGCTCTCGTCCGTGAGAAGAAGATGATGCGGAGTCACCTCTGCAGTGACGGCGATCCCACGCTTCTTCGCCCAGCGGACGATGTCGACGCTGCCCGCCGTCGAGAGGTGGCACACGTGCAGCCGGGATCCGACATGCTCGGCGAGGAGCACATCACGCGCGATGATCGACTCCTCGGCCACCGCGGGCCACCCGGGCAGGCCGAGCTCCGCCGACACGGCACCCTCGTTCATCTGCGCGCCCTCCGTGAGACGCGGATCCTGGGCGTGCTGCGCAACGACGCCGCCGAAGGACTTCACATACTCGAGCGCGCGACGCATGAGCAGCGGATCCCACACACAGAAGCCGTCGTCGCTGAACACCCGCACACGGGCGCGGGAGTGTGCCATCGCGCCGAGCTCCGCGAGCCGTTCGCCCTTCTGCCCGACCGTGACAGCGCCGATCGGCTGCACGGTCGCGTACCCGGCCGACTCTCCGAGCGCGGCGACCTGCTCCACGACGCCGGCCGTGTCGGCGACGGGATGCGTGTTCGGCATCGCGAAGACGGCGGTGAATCCACCGGCCGCCGCGGCCCGCGTGCCGGTTGCGACGGTCTCGCTCGCTTCGAAGCCCGGCTCACGCAGGTGGGTGTGCAGATCGACGAGACCCGGCAGCGCGACGAGGCCGTCCGCGTCGATCGCGCGCGCGCCGGCTCGGCTGAGCCCCGTGCCGATCTCAGCGATCCGTCCCTCCTCGATGAGGATGTCGGCCCGCTCGGCGCCCACGATCGACGCGCCCTGGATGAGGAGCACCTCGCTCATCGGTCCTCCTTCGTCTCGGTTTCCGTGTGCTCTCCTGCCAGCAGCAGATAGAGCACGGCCATTCGCACGGACACTCCGTTCGCGACCTGCTCGCGTACCGTGGCGCGAGGCGAGTCGGCGGCTGCGGCGCAGATCTCCAGCCCCCGATTCATGGGCCCGGGGTGCATCACGATCGTATCGTTCGGCAGCTTCTGGAACCTCACCGGATCGAGGCCCCACAGGCGCGCGTACTCGCGCTCGCTGGGGAAGAAGGATCCCGACATGCGCTCGGTCTGGATGCGGAGCATCATGAGCGCGTCGGGGGCCGCATCGATCGCCTCGTCAAGGCTGTACACGACGCGCGCCGGCCAGAGCGACACATCCTGCGGCACGAGCGTCGGCGGCGCGACGAGAGTCACGTCGGCGCCGAGCGCGTCGAGCAGCCAGACGTTGGATCGCGCGACGCGCGAGTGCAGCACGTCCCCGACGATCGCGACGCGATATCCGGCGAGGTCACGGCCGCGGCTCGCATCCGCGCCGTATCGCCGCCGGCGCATCGTGAAGGCGTCGAGAAGCGCCTGCGTCGGGTGCTCGTGCGTGCCGTCCCCCGCGTTGACCACGCCCGCATCGATCCAGCCGCTCGCGGCGAGGGTGCGCGGAGCGCCGGAGGCGCCGTGACGCACCACGACCGCGTCGGCGCCCATCGCCTCCAGCGTCTGAGCCGTGTCCTGCAGGGTCTCCCCCTTCGACACGCTGGAGCCCTTCGCGGAGAAGTTGATCACATCGGCCGAAAGCCGCTTCGCCGCCGCTTCGAATGAGATGCGCGTCCGCGTCGAGTCCTCGAAGAAGAGGTTCACGACGGTCTTGCCACGCAGCGTCGGCAGCTTCTTCACCTGGCGGCTCTGCGTCGCGGCCATGTCCTCCGCGACATCGAGGATCCGGATCGCCTCGTCGCGCGTGAGCGAGCGGGTATCGAGCAGGTGCCGCATCACGCGTCCTCCCCCGCAGCAGCGATCGTGACCTCGTCGACCCCGTCGACCTCGGTCACGGAAACGTTCACGCGCTCCGTGCGCGCTGACGGAAGGTTTTTGCCGACGAAGTCGGGGCGGATCGGCAGCTCGCGGTGTCCGCGGTCGATGAGGATCGCGAGGCGCACGGCCGACGGGCGGCCGATATCGCCGAGCGCGTCGAGCGCCGCGCGGATCGACCGGCCCGAGAAGAGCACATCGTCCACGAGCACGACCACGCGTCCATCGATGCCGCCGTCCGGAATCGAGGTCGGGCGCGGAGCGCGCGTCGGGTGCTTCGCCAGATCGTCTCGGTACATCGTGACGTCGAGCTGCCCGACGGCGACCGGGGCGCCGCCGAAGCGCTCGATGAGCGTCGCAAGTCGATCGGCGAGTGAAACGCCGCGGGTCGGGATCCCGAGGAGCACGAGCCCATCGGGCCCCTTGTTCGACTCGAGGATCTCGTGCGCGATGCGCGTGAGCGCACGCGAGATGTCGGCTTCATGCAGCACGGTTCTCGTGCCCATCTGCCGCTCCCTTCTCCGCCTCACGGGACGGGGTTAAAGGTGCAGGTGTCGCGTGAGAGCAGTCTACTCAGTTCGATCGCGCGATGCGCGCCAGCACGCCGTGGACGAACGCGCCGGATTCCTCGGTCGAGAGCTCCTTGGCGAGCTCGACCGCCTCGTCGATCGCCACGGCCGTGGGCACCTCGTCGTTGAAGACGAGCTCCCAGGTCGCGAGGCGCAGCAGCGCCCGATCCACGGCAGGCATGCGCTCGAGCTTCCAGTCGCGACTGTGCGCGGTGATCTGCTCGTCGATCTCGCCCGCGTGGTCCACGACGCCGTCGACGATCTCACGCGCATACAGCCAGGACGACTGACGTTCGGGCTCGCTTGCGGCCCGCTTCGCCTCGGCGGCGAGGGCGACGGCAAGGTCGTCGCCCCGCACATCGGCGGAGAAGAGGAGGTTCAGCGCGCGGCGGCGCGCCTTGGTGCGTGCGCTCACAGGGCGTCAGTCGTTGACACGGCTGAGGTACTCACCCGTGCGCGTGTCGACCTTGACCTTCGTGCCTTCGCCCACGAAGAGCGGCACCTGGATCTCGGCACCGGTCTCGACCGTCGCGGGCTTCGTGCCCGCGTTGGAGCGGTCGCCCTGCAGGCCGGGCTCGGTGTACGTGATCTCCAGGACCACCGACGGGGGCAGCTCAGCGTAGAGCGGCTGACCGTCGTGCATCGCGATCGTGACCATCATGTTCTCGAGCATGAAGCGGGCCTGGTCCCCGACGAGCGCCGTCGGGACGTTGATCTGGTCGTAGTCGGACACGTCCATGAAGACGAACGACTCGCCGTCGTTGTACAGGTACTGATAGTCGCGGCGATCGACGTTCTGGATGTCGACCTTCGAGCCGGCGTTGAAGGTCTTGTCGACGATCTTGCCCGAGACGACGTTCTTCAGCTTCGTGCGGACGAACGCGCCACCCTTGCCCGGCTTCACGTGCTGGAACTCCACGACGCTCCAGAGCTGTCCGTCGATCGAAAGGACGACGCCGTTGCGGATATCTGCAGTGGATGCCATGAAAGAGGAGTTCCGTTTCGTGATTGTGAGGTGTGCGAGGGCCGCAGTCGGACCCGAGGGATGATCCTATCGCGAACCCGTCTGGACGATTCCGCCCTGCTGCTCTTCGGCGACCTCCTGGTACGCCGCGAAGAGCAGCGACTGATCGGGCGCCTGTAGGACCGAGGGCTTCCCGAGGTCGTCGAGAACGATGAAGCGCAGCTGACCTGCGCGCGCCTTCTTGTCGCGCTGCATCGTCGCGTGAAGCTGATTCCACGCGCCCGCGCGGTAGCTCGTCGGCAGACCGAGAAGAGTGAGGATCCGGCGATGCCGGTCGACGGCCGCGTCGCTCAGGCGACCCGCGAGTCGCGAGAGCTCGGCCGCGAACATCATGCCGATCGAGATCGCGGCACCGTGTCGCCACTGGTAACGCTCGGCGTGCTCGATCGCGTGCCCGAGAGTGTGTCCGTAGTTGAGCGTCTCGCGCAGACCCGCCTCACGGAAGTCCTCGCCGACGACGTCAGCCTTCATCTGGATCGCAAGTTCGATGCATCGACGGAACTCGGCTCCCGTGACGTCGAGCGCGCGCTCGGGGTCGGACTCGACGATGTCGAGGATCTCGGGGAAGCGGATGAATCCCGCCTTGAGCACCTCCGCGAAACCGGCCTTCAGCTCGTTCAGCGGCAGCGGCTCGAGCATCTCGAGATCGCACAGGACGGCCCGCGGCGACCAGAACGCTCCGACGAGGTTCTTGCCCTCCGCCGTGTTGATGCCGGTCTTCCCGCCGATGGCCGCGTCGACCATGCCGAGCACGCTCGTCGGCACCTGGACGACGGCCACCCCGCGCAGCCACGTCGCGGCCGCGAATCCTGCAAGATCGGTCGCCGCTCCCCCGCCGACCCCGACGATCGCGTCGGTACGGGTGAAGTCGGCCTGCCCGAGGATCCCCCAGAGGAAGGAGGCGACCTCGACGCGCTTGGCTGACTCGGCGTCCGGGATCTCGGCGAGGAGAACCTCGAGGTCACCGTCCGCCAGCAGCTCCTCGCGAAGATCGTTCACGATGCGTCCGAGCGTCGGCTGGTGCACGATGAGCACCTTCTTCGCCTCGGACGGCAGCGCCGCGCGGAGCAGGTGGCGCGCCCCGTGCCCGACGGTGACGTCGTAGCCGGGCGTGCCGTCGACGTGGATCGCCGTGTGCTCAGTCATGGGCTTCCTCTCTTGTGTCGTCGGCGCCCGGGGCGGCGTCGCCGAGGCGCGCGGCCGCCCACGCAGCCGCACCCTCGACGACCTCCCGCAGCGGGCCGCGCGACGTGTCGTATGTGATGTCGGCCAGCTCTTCGTAGATCGGCCGGCGCTCGGCCGCGATCCGCCGCCATTCCTCGAGCGGATCGCCCTGGTTCAGAAGCGGTCTCTTCGCGCCGCGTATTCGAGACGCGACCGTGCGATCGGACACCGTCAGCAACACCACGAGGTGCGCGGCGAGATCGGACCGCGTGTCGGGATCCAGCACCGCGCCCCCGCCGAGGGCGACGACGCCACCTTCCCTCAACGCACGGCGCACCGCCTCGCGCTCGAGCCGCCGGAACTCGGCTTCACCCCGCGCAGCGAACAGGTCGGAGATCCGGCCGTGCTCCGCGACGATGAGACTGTCGGTATCGGTGAAAGAGACGCCGAGGCGCTTCGCGACGCGCCTCCCGATGCTCGACTTTCCGGACCCCATCGGGCCGATGAAGACGAGCGACGGTCCGTCAGTCATGCGGGATCGAGTGGGACGCGCTTCGCAGGGTCTCCGGGATCGCTGCGAGGTACGACTCGACGTTGCGGCGGGTCTCCGCGATGGAGTCGCCGCCGAACTTCTCGAGCACGACGTCGGCCAGCGTGATCGCGACCATCGCCTCCGCCACGACGCCGGAGGCAGGGACCGCGCAGACATCGGAGCGCTGGTGATGTGCGGTCGCCACATCGCCGGTCGCGACGTCGATCGTGTCGAGCGCCCGCGGCACGGTCGCGATGGGCTTCATTCCGGCCCGCACGCGAAGGGTGGTGCCGGTCGACATGCCGCCCTCGGTCCCGCCCGCGCGGTCAGACCCGCGTGCGACGCCGTCGTCCGACGGATAGAGCGCATCGTGCGCGGCCGATCCACGACGCCGGGTCGTCTCGAACCCGTCGCCGACCTCGACGCCCTTGATCGCCTGGATGCTCATCAGCGCCTGGGCGAGCTTGCCGTCGAGCCGGCGGTCCCAGTGCACGTGCGAGCCGAGCCCCGGGGGCAGTCCGTACGCGAGCACCTCGACGATGCCGCCGAGCGTGTCGCCCGCCTTGCGGGCGTCGTCGATCTCGGCGACCATCCGCGCGGACGTCTCGCCGTGGAAGCAGCGCAGCGGATCCGCGTCGAGCGTCGCCACGTCGTCGGGCGTCGGAACGGGCGCGCCCTCGGGCGCAGCGACGGGGCCGATCGAGAGAGTGTGGCTCACGAGTCGGATCCCGAGCTCACCGAGGAACTTCCGCGCGACGGCTCCGAGAGCGACACGAGCCGCCGTCTCGCGGGCGCTCGCACGCTCGAGGACGGGACGCGCCTCGTCGAAGTCGTACTTCTGCATGCCGACAAGATCGGCGTGACCGGGACGGGGGCGCGTGAGAGGGGCGCCGCGACCACGCGACTTCTCACTGAGCTCGGTCGGCTCGGCGCTCATCACCTCGGTCCACTTCGGCCACTCGGTGTTGCCGATGCGCAGCGCGACGGGGCTGCCCATCGTGAGTCCGTGTCGGATGCCCCCCGAAAGGGTGAGCTCGTCTTGCTCGAACTTCATGCGCGACCCCCGGCCGTAGCCGAGCTTGCGACGCTGCAGATCGTCCTGGATGTCCTGGGGAGATACGGGCACGCCAGAGGGGAGGCCCTCCATGATGGCGACGAGTTCGGGGCCGTGAGATTCGCCGGCCGTCAGCACGCGGAGCATGCCTTCCAGCCTAGAGGCACACGAGACCACCCACGAACCAGGGCGTCACGCAGCGACCTGTTCAGTCGCCTGCGAGGGCCGCGCGCATGGCCTCGATGACCGCGCGCTCGCCATCGAGTGGCGTGTCCGGGTCGCCGTGCGTGAAGATGCGCACCTGCAGGACCGCCTGGTGGAGGAGCATCGGCAGCCCGTGATGGACGTCGCCGGCCCACGACGCGGCCAACGTGGTGGGCCAGGGGCTGTACGCAACGTCGAAGAGGGTTCCCCCTGTGCTCGCCAGGCGCGCTGCGACGGTCGCGTCCAGCTCCGTTCCACCCGGGAGCGTCGCGATCGTCAGATCGACCGGATCTGTCGCCTGGTCGAGCGCGACCGCGCGCGTGGGCGTGCCAGCGCGCGCTCCGAGGTCGACCAGCCCCTTCGCACGCTCGGGGCTCCGTGCGGCGATCTCGACCGACTCCGACGACAGCTCGCTCACCGCAACGAGCGCGGACGTCGCCGTCGCGCCCGCGCCGAGAATCCGCACACGTCGCGCGCCGTCAGCGCCGATCTCACGCAGCGCCGAGGTGATGCCCCCGACGTCGGTGTTGTATGCGCGGATCTCATCTCCCGCGAATCGGAGCGTGTTTGCGACGCCCGTGAGCTCGGCACGCAGATCGCGTTTCGCCGCCACCGCGAACGCGCTCTCCTTGAGCGGATACGTCACGGCGAGACCCCGGACGCGGGCCCGGGCGAGGTGCTCGGAGAACCGGGCGGCCGACACTTCGCGACGCGTGAACGACCAGTCGAGACCGAGGGCACGATAAGCGGCGAGGTGCAGTACGGGCGATCTGCTGTGTCCGATCGGATCGCCCCAGACCTCGAGGTGCGCCGATGCCATCAGCAGCCCGCCGTACCCGAATTCGCTTCACACCAGGCGTGAAGCTCCGCCTCGGCCGCCAGCTGCTGTTCGTAGGTCTCGCTGAACACGGTCTCCCCCGTGTCGAGATTCACCGTCACGAAGAACTGCCATGGGCCCTCGGCCGGATGCATCGCGGCGTCGATCGCGAGAGCGCCGGGGTTCGAGATGGGCCCGGCCGGCAACCCCGCACGCACGTAGGTGTTCCAGGGATTGTCGTCGTTCAGCGCCTCCTCGGAGCTGAACACATCACCCTCGTGCATCTCGCCGTAGCCGTACTGCGCTGTCGAGTCCATCTGCAGCAAGCCGCCTGTGGCCGAGATCGACTCATCGAGACGGTTCACGATGACGCGCGAAACCTTGTAGAAGTCGTCTTCGTCCCGCGCCTCGCGCTGGATGATCGACGCGATCGTGAGGATCCGCTCGGCCTGAGCGTCGGGGACGCCGGCCGCCTCGAGCGATTCTCGTGTGCCGTCGACCATGCGCTGGATCGCCTCACGCGGTGTCGTCTCGCGATCGAACTGGTAGGTCGCAGGGAAGAGCCAGCCCTCGAGGCTGTCGGCGTCGACGCCGTAGTCGCCCGGGTCGCTCAACGCGTCCCGGACACGGTCTTCCTCGACCTCAAGCCCGGCGGCGATACGCGGCACGATCTGCTCGAGGGTGAAGCCCTCAGGGAAGAACACCGCATCGTCGAGCTTGTTATCCAAGTCCTCGATCGCCTCGAGCGCGGCCGCCGCCGTCATCTTCTGCTGCAGCTGGTATGTGCCCGGCATCAACTCCGGGTCGCGCTGCGACGAGACGAGCATGTCGTAGAACACCGACTCAGTGAGCGTCGTGCCCGCCTCGTACAGCGCGACCGACACCTCCCAGCCCGTGTCACCCTCGCTGATCGTGATGGTGGTCTCACCCGTCGCCAGACCCGGTTCGTAGTCGGTTGGCGTGGGATCGATGCCGAATACGCTGATGCCGAAGCGATCGGCCACCTCTTGACCGTAGGTGCTCACCGCCCAGACACCGACGCCGGCGAGACCGCCGAGGACCGCGAGCAGGATCACGAGCGCGATGAGGCAGCCGCCTCGCCGGCGCTTCTTCTTCGGCGCGGAGTCGTCGTGATGCCCCGAGAGAAGGTCATGCAGCTCGGCGTCCGCGGCCGTTTCCGCATCCGCTTCCTTCACGGATCCCCGAGGGGCCTGCCCGTCCTGCGGGATCTGCCCGCCCTGCGAAGCCTGCCCACCTTGCGTCACCTGCCCACCTTGCGGTGCCTGCCCACCCTGGGAAGCCTGCCCGCCCTGCGGAGCTGCCGCTCCCGCGTCGGCCTGTCCGCTCGCGAGAGGCGCCGTAGGCTCCGGGCGTGGTCTGTCGGCTTCGGTCGGAGGCTCGGGCGCGCCCCCTTCCATTCGCGCACGCCCGGTATCGGCCGGTGCTGAATGCTCGCGCAACTCGCGCAGCTCGCGCCGCGTCCGCGGCCTGCCCTGGGGGGAATCGGGCTGGGTCATCTCGGTCCGTTCACTCCTCGTCGCGCGCGAGCACCTCGCCCGGCGCGCGCCCTGTGCGCTTCTCGGTATCGATCGCGTGCTGCAGGAACACCACCGCCGCCACCTGGTCGACGACGCCGCGCGACTTCTTCTGCGACCGTCCCGACTGCCGGAGCGCGGTGTGCGCGCTCACGGTGCTGAGCCGCTCGTCGACGAGCCGCACGGGCACGGCCGGCAGCGCGCGACGCAGCAGCTCTGCGAACTCCCGCGCATCCGCCGTGGACAGCGTATCCTCGCCGCGCATGTTCAGCGGAAGACCGACGATCATCTCGATCGGATCGTGCTCGCCCGCCAGCTCGACGAGGCGGGCGACCGACCGGTCGTCGCGCATCACCGTCTCGACCGGCACGGCGAGCATCCCGTCGGGATCGCAACGCGCCACTCCAACGCGTGCCTTCCCGACATCGATTCCGAGGCGCACGCCCCGACGGAACTCGGTCATCGTTCGGACAGCGCCTCCACGGCACGGCGCACGGCCTCGATCGCGGCGGGGATCTCCGCCGGATCCGTGCCTCCGCCCTGCGCGAGATCGGGCTTGCCGCCTCCGCCACCGCCGAGCGTCTGCGAAGCCAGCTTGACGAGGTCGCCGGCCTTCGCCCCGGCCTCACGTGCGCGCTCCGTCGTGCCGACCACCACGACAGGTCGTCCCTTTGCGACGCCCGCCAGGACGACGATCGCCGGCTCCGAGGCGAGGCGCTCCCGCACCTGCGTCACGAGCGTGCGCACGTCGTCCGCGGATCCGACCTCGCCGACGCTGTCTGCGACGAGCACCACGCGCCCCACGGGAGACGCGCTCGCAACGATCTCCGGGACACGCAGCTGCAGCTGCTGCGCTTCGAACTCCGCGATACGCTTCTCGGCCTGCTTCAGATTCGCCGACAGCTCGGCGACGCGGTCGACGAGCTTGTCGCGCGGTGTCTTCAGCGCGCTCGTGAGCTCTCCGATCAGCGCGCGCTCAGCAGTCAGCCCGCGGAACGCATCCTGTCCGACGAGAGCTTCGACGCGGCGGTTCGCCGCACCGACCGACGACTCGCCCGTGAGCGAGATCAGTCCGATCTCGGCCGAGGAGCGTACGTGGGTGCCACCGCACAGCTCGCGCGACCACGGGCCGCCGATGTCGACCATGCGCACCTGCTCGCCGTACTTCTCGCCGAACAGCGCCGTGGCGCCCGCGGCCTTAGCCTCGTCGAGAGTCGTGACGCGCGTCGTCACCTCGAGGTTGTCGCGCACGGCTGCGTTTGCGATCTCCTCGATCTCGCTCTTGGTCTGCTCGGACAGAGACTGACCCCACGAGAAGTCGAACCGCAGATAACCTGCGCGATTGAGCGAGCCGGCCTGCGTCGCACCCGAGCCGAGCGTGTCGCGCAGTGCGGCGTGGACCAGGTGGGTCGCCGAGTGCGCCTGCTGAGCCTGGCGACGGTTCGCCTCGTCGACGACCGTCGTGGCAGCGTCGCCGACGCCGACCTCTCCCGACGTCACGAGAACCGTGTGGCTGACGAGACCGGGGACGGGGCGCTGAACGTCGAGCACGTCGAGTTCGAAGCCGCTTCCCACGATCGTTCCCTTGTCGGCGACCTGTCCGCCTGCTTCCGCGTAGAGGGCGGTCTCGGCGAGGATCACCTCGGCCGTCTGTCCGGTCACGGCGCGGTCCGCCGGGGCTCCGTCAACGAGCAGACCGAGCACGCGTGTCTCGGTCACGAGGTCGTCGTATCCCGTGAACGACGTCTCGCCCAGAGCGCGGAAGTCGCGGTACACGCCGACATCGGCGATCGCGCTCTTGCGCGAACGCGCGTCCTCCTTCGCTCGCTCCCGCTGTGCGCGCATGAGCGAGTCGAAGCCGTCGCGATCGACTCCGAGGCCCGCTTCCTCGGCGATCTCCAGCGTGAGATCGATCGGGAAGCCATAGGTGTCATGCAGCAGGAAGGCCTTGTCGCCGTCGAGCGAAGCGCGCCCCTGCTTCTTGGCCGTGTCGACCGCAGTATCGAGGATCGTCGACCCCGAGCTCAGGGTCCGCAGGAAGGTCTCCTCCTCGGCGAACGCATAGTTCGAGATGCGCTGCCAATCGGTCTCGAGCTCCGGATAGGTGGCCTTCATCGCATCGCGCGACGCGGCAAAGAGCTCCGGGAAAGTCGCCTCGCCGACGCCGAGAAGGCGCATCGAGCGCACCGTTCGGCGCATGAGGCGTCGCAGAATGTAGCCGCGTCCCTCATTCGCCGGAGTGACCCCGTCGCTCAGGAGCATGAGCGAGCTCCGCACGTGGTCAGCGATGACGCGGAAGCGCACGTCGTCCTCGTGGTCGGCCCCATAGCGGCGCCCGCTGAGTTCGCTCGCGCGGTCGAGGACCGGACGGACCTGGTCGGTCTCGTACATGTTCTCGACGCCCTGCTTGAGGAACGCGACGCGCTCGAGCCCCATGCCGGTGTCGATGTTCTTCTTCGGCAGATCGCCGACGATGTCGAACTCCGTCTTGCTGCGGACGTTCTCGATCGCGTACTGCATGAACACGAGGTTCCAGATCTCAAGGAACCGGTCGTCGTCGACCGCGGGTCCTCCGTCGCGACCGTACGCCGGGCCGCGATCGAAATAGATCTCGGAGCACGGGCCGGCCGGTCCGGGCTGTCCCGTATGCCAGTAGTTGTCCTCGCGTCCCATCCGCTGGATCCGATGCGCGGGGAGACCGGCGATCTTCCGCCACAGCTGCTCGGCCTCGTCGTCGTCTTCGTAGACGGTGACCCAGAGGTCTTTCTCGTCGAAGCCCAGGCCGCCATCGGACTCACTCGACGTGAGCAGCTCCCACGCGTAGGAGATCGCGCCTTCCTTGAAGTAGTCGCCGAACGACCAATTGCCCATCATCTGGAAGAAGGTGCCGTGGCGCGCGGTCTTGCCGACTTCTTCGATGTCGTTCGTGCGAATGCACTTCTGGATGTCGGCAGCGCTTGGGTACGGCGCAGGCACGACCCCCGTCAGATACGGGATGAACGGCACCATTCCGGCGATCGTGAACATGATCGAGGGGTCGTCGCTGACGAGCGACGCCGACGGCACGATCGTGTGATCCTTGGCACGGAAGAAGTCGAGGTAGCGGGTGGCGATCTCCGCGGTCTTCATGTGAGGGAGTGTGTCCTTGGCAGTTGCGTGTGGAGGCGCCGCTTCATGCGCGACGCCCGTCGAGGTGTGCGGCAGAGAGCCGTCAGTCTTCGGTATCGCGGGCGACCTCGGCGTGGTACGCCTCGGTCAGGGCGTCCGTGAAGCCGCTGATGCGCGCATCGATCGAGGCGAGCAGCTCGTTGCCGCGAGGATCCTTGCTCATGAAGTGCGCTGCGACGAAGCCGCCCACGATGCCGAGCAGGAACCACAGCGTGTTCTTCATGTCTTCTCCACGGGTCGCGAGCGTCACGGACGGTCTTTCCATCCTAGGCGCTTCCCGGGGCGGATACGCGAAGGGCGCCGCGGACCGAGGTCCGCGGCGCCCTGGGCGCTGGAGAATCAGCGTGCGGCGTAGTACTCGACCACGAGCTGGACCTCGCACTGCACCGGCACCTCGGCGCGCTTGGGACGCGCCACGAGCTTCGCCTGCAGCTTGTCGAGGGAGACCTCGAGGTAGCTCGGAACGGCGGGAAGAACCTCGGCGTGCCCGCCGGCAGCGGCGACCTGGAAGGGCTCGAGGCCCTCGCTCTTCGCCTTGACCTCGATCGTCTGCCCCGGCTTCACGCGGAACGACGGACGGTCGACGATCTTGCCGTCGACGAGGATGTGGCGGTGCACCACGAACTGGCGCGACTGCGCCGTCGTCCGGGCGAAGCCCGAGCGGAGCACGAGCGCGTCCAGACGCATCTCGAGCAGCTCGACGAGGTTCTCACCCGTCAGGCCGTCGGTGCGGTTGGCTTCGTTGAAGGCGATGCGCAGCTGCTTCTCGCGGATCCCGTACTGCTCGCGCAGACGCTGCTTCTCACGCAGGCGGACGGCGTAGTCGCTGTCCTGCTTGCGCTTCGTGCGTCCGTGCTGGCCGGGGCCGTACGGGCGGTTCTCGAGGTAGCGCTGCGCCTTCGGCGTCAGCGCGACACCGAGTGCGCGGGAGAGGCGGACCTTGCGACGGTCCTGAGCCTTGGTGACCATGGGATTCCTTTCACGTGCCGCGATTCGCGGCGTCACGGGCGTACATGCCGCCTTCTTCCCATTCGCGGGCGTACGCCGCACTGCCCGCGGGAATCATGAAGGGGATGTGCTCGGACTTCGAGCCGGTCTATCTTAGCAGACACCTCCCGCCGCGTTCACGGGCGTCAGGAGTCGACGATCCGCCGGATCTTCTCGAGACGCTCTCCGACATCACGCTCGGCACCATGCGACGTCGGTTCGTAGTAGCGCACGCCGCGAAGCTCATCGGGGAGATACTGCTGCGGGAGAACGCCGCGCGGGTCGTCGTGCGGGAAGCGGTACCCCTTGCCGTGCCCGAGGCGCTTCGCGCCCGCGTAGTGCGCGTCACGCAGGTGCAACGGCACGGGCCCAAACCGTCCGGCCCGCACGTCTGCCAGGGCACCGTCGATCGCCGAGATCACCGCACCCGATTTCGGGGCCGTCGCGAGGTAGATGGTCGCCTCAGCAAGCGGGATCCGCGCCTCGGGCATACCGATGAGCTGCACCGTATCGGCGGCCGCGACCGCGATCTGCAGCGCACGAGGATCCGCCATGCCGATGTCCTCCGCCGCGTGGACCATCAATCGGCGCGCGATGAATCGCGGATCCTCGCCCGCCTCGATCATGCGGGCGAGGTAGTGGATGGCCGCGTCGGCATCGGATCCGCGGATCGACTTGATGAACGCACTGATGACGTCGTAATGCTCATCGCCCTGCCGGTCGTAGCGCAGGAGGGCGCGATCAACGGCCTGCGAGACACGATCAGCCGTGACGACCGGAGTCTCCTCCCCATCCCGTTCGGAGACGGCGACGCCCGCGGCCGCTTCGAGGGCCGTGAGCGCGCGGCGCGCATCACCCGAGGACAGAGAGATGATCGCCTCCCGCGCCTCCGATTCGACCTCGACGGCGCCGTCGAGCCCGCGCGGATCCGACACCGCCCTGTCGAGGAGGGCGCCGAGGTCGTCGTCGGTGAGCGGCTTGAGGGTGAGCAGCAGCGAGCGGGACAGGAGCGGGGAGATCACCGAGAACGACGGGTTCTCGGTCGTCGCCGCGATGAGGATCACCCAGCCGTTCTCGACGCCCGGAAGCAGCGCGTCCTGCTGAGCCTTCGTGAAGCGGTGGATCTCATCGAGGAACAGGATCGTCGACTGGCCATACAGATCGCGCTGATCGAGCGCCTGCTGCATGACCTCCCGCACGTCTTTCACCCCCGCGGTGATCGCGGAGAGTTCGACGAACCTCCGACCGGAGGACCGCGCGATGGCCTGGGCCAGCGTCGTCTTCCCCGTGCCCGGCGGCCCCCAGAGGATCACCGACACCGTTCCGGGCTTCGTCGCGTCCGGATCCGCGAGCGCCACGATGGGCGAGCCCGCGCCGAGCAAGTGGCGCTGTCCCGCGACCTCATCGAGAGAGTTCGGTCGCATCCGCACGGCGAGCGGAGTCTGCCCCTGGAAGAGCGCGCCGGAGTTCGTCATCCTCTCCACGCTAGACGGTTTGGCGCGCACTGCGCGCCTCGCGTAGTCTCTCCCGCGTTCTACAGAGAGAGCGTCGAGGAGGCACCGTGGCATCGGCCAAGCAGCGTCGAGAGCGGATCGAGCGCGACCGCGCCCGCACCTACGAGGCGCGCGTGCGCTTCCAGGAATCGCGCGTCGCCCGCCGACGGCGCGACAACGTGGTGGCCGGCGTCGTCACGGGCGTCGTCCTCCTGCTGGCTGTCGGAGGCCAGGCGATGTTCTACTCCGTCGGTCCGGGCGCCGCCGACGAGTCCGTCGTCACGCCCACTCCCGAGCCGGCGGAGACCGCCACGCCCGACGACGCGGAGTGACGACGGGGCCGAGAGACTTCAGGCCCCGACTGACATGCCATAGGCTGGGATCGTCCCTTTCCCCTTCCCGCGGACGCCCGCGCTGAGGAGCCTCCCGTGTCGACCTCCGACAACACCCCCGAGACTGACGAGACCGCCGCCGCGAAGCCCGGTCCGGTCCCGAGCCCCGCCGCCTTCGCGAAGCGCACGAAACCCGCCGCTCCCACAGTGGATGCCGCGCCGGTCGTCGTGCCGCCCGCCGCCCCCGCGACCCCCGGTGCCGCCGAATGGGGACGGGTCGACGAGAACGGCATCGTCTCCGTCCGCGAGGGCGACGACTGGCGGGTCGTCGGCGAGTACCCGGACGGCACGCACGAAGAGGCGCTGCAGTACTACGTGCGCAAGTATGACGATCTCGCTTTCAAGGTGCAGGCGATCGAGCAGCGGCATCAGGCTGGCGGCGCCGCCGCGGCCGAGCTGCGCAAGCAGGCGACGCAGCTCAAGGATGATGTCGTCGGCGCCGCTGCCGTCGGCGATCTCGCGGCCCTTGAAACCCGCCTCACGACGATGATCGACGAACTCGCCGAGGCGAGCGCGCAGGAGGCCGCCGCCCAGCGGGAGGCCGTCGACGCGGCGATTGCCGAGCGCACCGCGATCGTCGAGCAGGTCGAGCAGCTCGCGGCACGCGATCCGCAGACGGTGCAGTGGAAGCAGGCAACAGCCGAGCTGAACGATCTCTTCGCGGCCTGGCAGACGCACCAGAAGACCGGACCGCGCCTGCCGCGCGGCACGGCTCAGGCCCTGTGGAAGCGATTCCGGGACGCGCGTTCGAAGATCGAGCGAGCGCGGCGCGCGTTCTTCGCCGAGCTCGACGAGGTGCACAAGACGGCGAAGTCGCAGAAGACCCGCATCATCGAGCGTGCCGAGGCCCTCGCGACGAAGGGTGAGGACGGCATTCCCACCTATCGTGCGCTGCTCGACGAGTGGAAGGCCGCGGGCCGCGCCGGCCGCAAGGCCGACGATGCACTGTGGGCGCGCTTCAAGGCCGCCGGCGACGTGCTCTACCAGGCTCGCGCTGAACGCAGCGCCGAGGAAGAAGCCGAGTCGGCGCCGCGTATCGAAGAACGCGAGGCGCTTCTCGAGGAGGCGAAGCAGGTCTCCGACATCACCGACCTCAAGAAGGCGCGCCAGGTCCTCACCGGGATCCAGCGCCGCTGGGACGAGGTCGGGCGGATCTTCCCCCGAGACGTCGAGCGCGATCTCGACGGGCGCATGCGCAAGATCGAGCAGGCGCTGAAGGACCGCGAAGACGTCGACTGGAAGCGCAACAACCCGGAGACCAAGGCGCGGGCCAACGACATGGAGTCGCAGCTGCGCGAATCGCTCGAAGGTTTCGAGCGGGATCTCGAGGCAGCGCGCGCCGCGGGCGACGACAAGGCAGCGCGCGAGGCGCAGGAGGCCATCGACGCTCGCACCGCCTGGCTTCGAGCCATCGGCAACTGAGCGCCGGGTTCTCCACAGGCGTTCCCGGACGGGGCCGTGCCGCGGCATACTCGCGGCATGGCCCCGTCCGCTTTGCGCAGCCCTGTCCCCCTCTCCGTCGCCGAGCTCTCCGCGGCGGCGCTCGACGGCGATCTGCAGCGCGTTTCCCGGACGGCCTATGCGCCGATCCGACTGCCAGCGAGCGAGATCGTCCGCGCGCGAGCGGCCCGCGAGGTGCTGACCGGTGGTCTCGCCGCCGTCGGCATCACGGCTGCGTGGATCCACGGAGTCACACCGCATGAGCCGGATCCGCACCACGTTCAGCGCATCGAGGATGCACCCGCACGTCGACACTGGCAGGCCGGAGTCGTCGTGCACACCTGGCCGCTCCCCCGTGCAGACGCACTCGAAATCGCCGGCACGCACGTCGCGACGCTCGAGCGCACGTTCTACGACCTCGCCCGCGCCGCCTTCACCGGCGGCGCTGACGCCGCGCACCGCGACGCCATCGGATGGTTCGCGCGGCACAGCGAGCTGCATCCACGCCTCATCGAGTGGCTGAACCGCGGTCGCCGGCTGCGATACACGAAACGCGCCGCCCAGCTGCTGGAGCCGGGTCAGGACGACGTGACGCGGTACACGTCGTAGACGCCCTCGATCCGTCTGACCGCGTTCAAGACGCGATCAAGGTGCACGGTGTCACCCATCTCGAACACGTACCGACTCAGCGCGAGCTGATTGCGGGTCGTCTGCACCGAGGCCGAGAGAATGTTGACGTGGTGCTCTGTGAGGATCCGGGTGATGTCGCTGAGAAGGCCGCCGCGATCAAGCGCCTCGACCTGGATGTGAACGAGGAAGACGGCCTTCGTCGACGGCGCCCACTCGACCTCGATCATGCGCTCCGGGTCCTCGCGCAATGACTCGACGTTCGAGCAGTCTGCCCGGTGCACGCTCACACCGCTGCCGCGCGTGACGAATCCGACGATCTCGTCACCCGGCACGGGCGTGCAGCACTTCGCGAGCTTGACGAGAATATCGGGAGCACCGCGCACGAGCACGCCCGAGTCGCCCACGCGGGGACGCTGGCTCGCTGTCGGCGGCAGCTCGACAGGCCCCGTCGACGTGTCGGCGTCACTCAGGGCCGCCTGCACCTTCTCGAGAACCGACTGCGCGGAGACATGCCCCTCGCCGACCGCCGCGTACAGCGCCGAGATGTCGTGATAGTGCATCTGCGCCGCGACCTCGGGAAGAGCATCCTTCAGGCGCGCGAACGAGACGTTGTGGCGGCGCATCGCACGCGCGATGTCCTCCTTGCCCTGCTCGATGGCCTCGTCGCGGCGCTCCTTGGTGAACCACGAACGGATCTTGTTGCGTGCGCGCGTGCTCTTGACGAACGACAGCCAGTCGCGGCTCGGTCCGGCGTCGGGGTTCTTCGAGGTGAACACCTCGACGACATCACCCGAGTGCAGCTCTGTCTCGAGCGGCACGAGGCGCCCGTTGACCTTGGCGCCCATCGTGCGGAAGCCGATCTCGGTGTGCACGGCGAACGCGAAATCTACGGGGGTCGCCCCTGTGGGAAGGCCGATCACCCGCCCCTTCGGCGTGAAGACATAGACCTCCTTCGCACCGATCTCGAACCGCAGCGAGTCGAGGAACTCCCCCGGGTCCTTTGTCTCGGCCTGCCAATCGCTGAGCCGCGCGATCCACGCCATGTCCTGATCCGAGGCACGTTCGTCGGGGCGTCCGCCCGTCGCCGCCATGCGCTCCTTGTACATCCAGTGCGCGGCGACGCCGTACTCGGCCTGCTGGTGCATCTCCTGCGTGCGGATCTGGATCTCGACGGTGCGTCCGCCTGGTCCGATGACCGTCGTGTGCAGCGAGCGATACAGATTGAACTTCGGCGTCGCGATGTAGTCCTTGAAACGCCCCGGCAGCGGAGTCCAGCGCGCATGGATCGCGCCGAGCACGGCGTAGCAGTCGCGCACTGTCGGGACGATGACGCGAATGCCGATGAGGTCGTAGATGTCATCGAACTCGCGTCCGCGGACGACCATCTTCTGGTAGACGGAGTACAGCTGCTTCGGACGACCCGAGACGTTGCCGCGGATGCGCAGATCGCCGAGATCGCGATTGACCTCGTCGATGACCTTCTGCACGTACTGCTCGCGCTGCGGCGTCCGCTGCTTCACGAGGCTGTCGATCTCGTTGTAGATCTTCGGGTAGAGCACGGCGAAGGAAAGATCCTCGAGCTCACTCTTGATCGCGGCGATGCCGAGTCGGTGCGCGAGCGGCGCGTAGATCTCGAGGGTCTCCGTCGCCTTCTTCTTCGCCTTCTCAGGCGGAACGAAGCCCCACGTACGGGCGTTGTGGAGGCGATCGGCGAGCTTGATGACGAGAACCCGGACGTCCTTCGACATCGCGACGATCATCTTGCGCACGGTCTCAGCCTGTGCGCTCTCGCCGTACTTGACCTTGTCGAGCTTCGTGACGCCGTCGACGAGCAACGCAACCTCGTCGCCGAACTCGGCCGTCAGCTCGTCAAGGGCGTATCCTGTGTCCTCAACGGTGTCGTGGAGTAGTGCGGCCGCGATCGCCCGCGGACCGAGGCCGAGCTCCGCGAGAATCTGCGCGACGGCGAGCGGATGGGTGATGTACGGTTCGCCGCTGCGACGCTTCTGACCGCTGTGCTTCTCTTCTGCGACCCGATAGGCCTTCTCGATGATGCTGAGGTCGACCCGCGGATGCTTCGCCCGGACGGATTCCGTCAGGCGCCTGACGGACTCGTTCGGCTTCGCCCGCGTGAAGATGCGCGGAACGAGCCAGCGGAGGCTCGGCCCGGGAGAAGACGATGTCGACGAATCAGCCATCGCGTCCCGTGCCGTCGGCGTCCGAACGAGCCCTCATGCACCCATCCTAGGCGTCTGCGTCGCCGCGCTGTTCGCGCACGCGCGCGTCGCGCCGAGCGATCTGCGGCTCACGTTCGCGAAGAAGCGAGTACAGAGGAGCCGACACGAACAGCGTCGAATACGTCGCGACGATGATGCCGACGAAGATCGACAGCGAGATGTCGCTCAATGTCTCGGCCCCCAGGCCGAACACGCCGATGAACAGGATCGCGGCGACCGGGAGCGCCGCGACGACAGACGTGTTGATCGAACGGATGAGCGTCTGATTCACCGCGAGATTCACCGACTCTCCGAAGGTGCGATCGCCCTGCTCTTCCTGGGTGTTCTCGCGGATCTTGTCGAACACCACCGTGGTGTCGTACAGCGAGTACGCGAGGATCGTGAGGAAGCCGATGACGGCCGACGGCGAGATCTGGAAGCCCGCGAGCGAGTAGATACCCACTGTGACGACAAGCACGTCGACGAGACCGATGATCGCCGCGATCGACATCTTCCAGGTGCGGAAGTAGATCGCCAGGATGAGGAATGTCAGCGCAAGGAAGATCGCGAGTCCCCACAGCGATTGCTTCGTGACGTCGGCGCCCCACGACGGGCCGATGAACGAGTCCGTTACCTCTTCCGTCGAGACTCCGTATGCCTCCGCCAGCGCCACGGCGAGGTCGCGGGTGTCTTCGTTCGAGAGGGTCGACGTCTGCACGCGCACGTCGCTGCCGCCGACGATCGTCACGGTCGCTTCCGCTCCGGGAGCGACGTCGTCGACGGTGTCGGTCGCGATCTGCTGATCGGTCGAGGACGGGTTCGAGATCGTGAACTGCGAGCCGCCGGTGAATTCGATCGACGGCTCGATACCGCGCACGAATGGCGCGATCGCGGAGATCACGACGAGCGCGATCGCGATCTTGAACCAGAGGCTCCGGCGCGCGACGAACGGGACGGAGGTCTTGCCGGTGTAGAGGTCGTTGCCGACCTCGTTCATGGTGCGCATCAGGCGCGGCCCTCCCCGCTCGTCGTGTCCGTATCGCCCACGGCTGTCTTCTCTGCCTCGAGCTTTCTCTCGGCGATCGTCTGTCGCCTGCTCGCCTCGTTCCGGGAGCGGCTGTTCTTCGCTCCTACGCCAACGGGTTCACGGAAACGTGCCCGGCCACTGTAGACGGCTCCGAGTGCATCCGGATCGAGCCCCGAGAGCGGGTGCCCGCCACCGAAGAACTTCGTACGCACGACCAGCTGCATCACGGGGTGCGTGAAGATCACGAAGATCAGGATGTCGAGCAGGGTCGTCAATCCGAGGGTGAAGGCGAAGCCCTTCACCGTCGCGTCCGCCAGGATGTAGAGCACGACGGCGGCGAGAACGTTGATGGACTTCGAGATGAAGATCGTGCGCCGAGCGCGCGCCCAACCATCCTCGACGGCGGCCGTCGCGGTCTTCCCATCGCGCAGCTCGTCGCGGATGCGCTCGAAGTACACGATGAACGAGTCTGCAGTGAATCCGATCGTGACGATCAGACCGGCTACGCCGGCGAGCGACAGTCGGTAGTCGATGCGCCACGAGAGCAGACACAGCATGACGAAAGTCAGAACAGCCATGACCGCGAGCGAGGCGATGATCACGAAGCCGAGTGCGCGATAGCTGACGAGCAGCACCCAGAGGGCGACGAGCGCAAGACCGATGAGACCCGCGACGAGGCCGATCATGAGCTGCTGGGATCCGAGCGTCGCCGAGATCGTGTCGCTCGAGACGACCTGGAAGCTCATGGGCAGTGCCCCGAAGCGCAGCTGATCGGCCAGGACCTTCGAGCTCTCCTCGGTGATCCCCTGTCCTGAGATCTGAGGCGTGCCGTTGGTGATGATGCCGTCCATCGACGGGGCCGAGATGACATTGCCGTCAAGAACGAATGCGAACTGATTCTGCGGCGACTGCAGGTTGTACAGCCGCTGGCTGATCTCGCCGAAGACATCGGAGCCTTCGGCGTCGAAGTCGATCGTGACCAACCAACGACCGTTCTGCTGGCTCACGCCGGCCTGCGCGTCGTCGATCGCCGATCCGTCGAGCTCCACGGGGCCCAGGATGTACTTGGCCTGCCCCGCCGGATCGCACGTGATGAGCGGCTCGTCGGCGGGAGCATGAGCGGGGTCGTTCTCCTCCGACGTGCAGTCGTACGCGAGCATCTCCGCCCACAGTGCGTCGGTCACCCACGCAAGGTCACTCGCGTTCGTCGGCTCCGCCGTCGGCTCCGCGTTGAGCGAAGGATCGGGCGTCGGATACGGCGTCTCCTCGCCGTCCTCACCCACGAAGCTCGTCGCGGGCGCGGCCGCGTAGAGCACAGGGCGCAGCTGCATCTGCGCGCTCGCCTGGATCCGCTCGCGCGTCTCCTGATCGGCGTTCCCGGGGATCTGCACGACGATGTTGTCGGCGCCCTGCGTCGTGATCGATGCTTCCGACACACCCGATGCGTCGACACGCTGGCGGATGATCTCGACGGCTTGCGCCATCTGATCCGCACTGGGCGTCTCGCCGGCCGTATCGGCCTCCATGATGATCTGCGTCCCACCCTGCAGATCGAGCGCGAGCTCGGGCACCCACGTGCCTTCTTTGAACAGGTGCACGCCGAGAGCGTTCGCGCCGAACAGCACGAGCGTGATTCCCAGCAGGCCGATAAGTGCGCGCCATGCTCGGCGCGTCGGAGGGGCTGTCGCCACGACGGGATCCCTTACGTGAGTCGCTGTCGATGTGTCGCGCGGGCGCCGTCAGATGGCGCGCCGCGAGTCAGTCCTTCTTGGGGTCGTCCGCCTCGGCCTCGGCCTCGGCCTCGCCCGATGCGCGATCCGCGTCCGCTTCGACGGTCTCGACGTCGTCGCCCTCGTCGTACACGTCCTCATCTTCGTCCTCGTCGGTCTCGTCCTCGTCGAGGGGAGCTTCGGGATCGATCGTCACCGTCTGCGCGTGGACCTCGACCTCGACGCCGGGCGCGATCTCGATGATCGCGTGGCGCGTGAGATCGTCCGCGTCGAACTCAACGAGCGTGCCATAGAGGCCCGCGCGGGTCATGACCCGCGTGCCGGGAACGAGCTGCTGCTGGCGCTTCTGCTCTTCCTCCTGCATCTTCTTGCGGCGGCGACTCGAGCTCCAGAACATGAAGACGAGAAGGGCGCCGGCGACGACGAGCAGGATGATGTCCATAGAAGAGCTGAGGCCTTTCGAGGTGGGGGACGTGCGATGCGGAACGCGCCGTCAAGACGAGCTCGCGTTCCGCGGACGCTGCGCCGAGAGGCCCCGGCGCATCCCGTCGATTATAGGGCATGCGCATCAGCGCACGGACCGCTCAGACCCCCTCCGGAACGGGGAGCTCCAGATGCTCGTAGGCGTCAGGAGTCGCGACACGCCCACGCGGCGTGCGACCCATCAGCCCGATCCGCACGAGGTATGGCTCAACGACGCTCTCGACCGTGTCGGCTTCCTCGCCGACCGCGACGGCGAGGGTCGACAGGCCCACGGGGCCGCCCCGGAAACGGCGCACAAGGGCGTCGAGTACGGCTCGGTCAAGACGGTCGAGCCCGATCGCATCGACATCGTAGAGCTCGAGTGCAGCACGAACGCCTTCGAGCGTCACGGCACCGCCTCCGGCATGAACGAGGTTCCAGTCGCGCACGCGTCTCAACAGGCGGTTGGCGATGCGCGGCGTGCCCCGCGAGCGTCGGGCGATCTCACCACGCTGCTCGGGACCGAGATCGACGCCGAGCACCGCTGCCGAACGGTCGACGACGCTCTCGAGCTCGTCGGTCTCGTAGAACTCCAGGTGCGCCGTGAACCCGAAGCGGTCGCGAAGCGGATTGGGAAGAAGCCCGGAGCGGGTCGTCGCGCCAACGAGGGTGAAGGGAGCGAGATCGAGCGGAATGCTCGTCGCACCGGCGCCCTTGCCGACCATGATGTCGATGCGGAAGTCTTCCATCGCAAGGTAGAGCATCTCTTCGGCTGAGCGCGCCATTCGATGGATCTCGTCGATGAAAAGCACTTCCCCCGGCGTGAGGCTCGAGAGCACCGCCGCGAGATCGCCGGCGTGCTGGATCGCGGGCCCGCTCGACATCCGCAGGGGTCGCGACGCCTCGTGCGCGACGATCATCGCCAGGGTCGTCTTACCGAGGCCCGGCGGGCCCGCAAGCAGAATGTGATCCGCGGGCCGATCCTGCATACCCGCAGCATCGAGGAGAAGCTGAAGCTGCCCGCGCACCTTGTGCTGCCCGATGAACTCACCGAGACTCTGCGGACGCAGCGCTCCCTCGACAGCGAGCTCGGTCTCGTCCTGTGGCTCGGGTGAGACGACGTCGTCAGCCACGCACTCCTCCCGTCTTCGCTGGTCCAAGCGCCGCGAGAGTCAGGCGGAGGAGCGGCTGAACGGCCCCCCGATCGGCATCCGATGCACTTTCCGATACCTGCCGGACGGCGTCGACCGCCGTGCGCTCCGGCCAGCCGAGCCCGACGAGGGCCTGCACCACCTGCTCGGAGACGCCGGCGGGCGCCGCTCCGGCCGCCGGGGATGCCTGCGAGACATGCTGCAGCTTGCCCTGCAGCTGGACGGCGATGAGCTTCGCGGTCTTGGGACCGATGCCCGAAACTTTGCGGAACGGCGCGGGGTTTTCGTCGGCGACGGCCTCGGCGATCTGGTCGATGGTCATGCCCGACAGGACGCCGAGGGCCGACTTCGGGCCCACGCCACTCACGCCGAGAAGCGTGCCGAAGACGTCGAGTTCGTCGCGCGAGGCGAAACCGAAGAGGCTCAATGCGTCTTCGCGGACGACCAGATGAGTGTGCAGGAACAGCTCCTGCCCGGGGTGGGCGGTGCGCGCGACGTCGGGCGGAACGGCGACGGCATAGCCGACACCCGCGACTTCCAGGATGACGCTGTCGGTTCCGGCGTGCTGGACGGTGCCGCGCAGGGACGAGATCATCCCTCCACCCTATCGGGGCGTTCGTACGTATGTTCGAGCGACACGCGATCGCTTCTCGGCCTCGGCCCACGCCCGTTGCGCCGGCGTCTGGCCCCCACCAGCCCCGGCGGTGTCGGGAGCGGTTCCTGAACGCCAAGCGTGACAGAGCGCAATCGCCAGAGCGTCAGCCGCGTCGGCAGGCTTCGGCAGCACGGCGAGCCGCAGCACGCGCGCGACCATGTGCTGCACCTGGGCCTTCTCGGCAGAGCCGTAGCCCGTGATCGCCGCCTTCACCTCGCTCGGCGTGTGCGTCGCCGTCGGGAGACCGCGTTCAGCCGCAAGCATGAGCGCCACACCGGACGCCTGCGCCGTTCCCATCACGGACGCGACATTGTGCTGAGCGAACACGCGCTCGACGGCGACGACCTCGGGGGCGTGCGCGTCGAGCACCTGGCGGATGCCGCGGGCGATCGTCGCGAGCCTGTCCCCCGGATCCGCGTCAACGGGCGAGCGCACGACGCCGACATGCACGAGCGAGGCCGTGCGATCGGCCGCGACGTCGACGACGCCGACGCCGCACCTTGTCAGGCCGGGGTCGATCCCGAGAACGCGCATCTGGCTCTCCTCATCCTCTCCTCACAGCGTACGACGAGGTGCGCGCCAGCCGCGGAGCGGAGCACCCGACGGAAACTACTCTTCGTCGTCCGCGAGCTCCGCCTGCACCTCATCGCTGAGGTCGAGGTTCGAGTAGACGTTCTGGACGTCGTCGCTGTCCTCGAGCGCGTCGATGAGCTTCAGCACCTTGCGTGCTGTGTCGGCGTCGAGGGGAACCTTCACGTTCGCGACGAACTCGGCATCGGCGGAGTTGTACTCGATTCCCGCGTCGACGAGGGCCGAGCGCACCGCGACCATGTCGGTCGCTTCGGTGACGACCTCGAATCCGTCGGGGTGCGGTTCGATCTCCTGCGCGCCCGCCTCAAGCGCGGCCATCATGACGTCGTCCTCGGTCGTGCCCTCGGACGGGACGATGATGACGCCCTTGCGCTCGAAGTTGAACGAGACGCTGCCGGGATCGGCCATGTTGCCGCCGTTGCGCGTCACGATCGTGCGCACCTCGGCCGCCGCGCGGTTCTTGTTGTCGGTGAGACACTCGATGAGAAGCGCCGTGCCGCCCTGACCGTAGGCCTCGTACATGATCGTCGTGTACTCGACGGCTTCGCCGCCGATGCCCGCGCCGCGCTTGATGGCGCGCTCGATGTTGTCCTTCGGGACCGACGTCTTCTTCGCCTTCAGAACGGCGTCGTACAGCGTCGGATTGCCCGCTTCATCGGGGCCTCCCAGGCGCGCCGCGACCTCGATGTTCTTGATGAGCTTCGCCCACGACTTCGCGCGCTTAGCGTCGATCGCGGCCTTCTTGTGCTTGGTCGTGGCCCACTTGGAGTGACCGGACATATGACTCCTCGCAAAACGTCTGCGGCTGTTCGGCGCCCGCGCACCGCGGATCACCGGTGAACAGGCCTCGGGCCATACTACGCGGACGACCGCGTCCGCCCGAGTCGGCGTCAGGCCGTCACATGCACGGGCGTCCCCGCCGGAAGCGCGGCAAGCCGCTCGATCACGTCCGCGGAGACGCGAAGACAGCCGTTGGAGATCTCCCCCGTGCGAGCATCGTGATAGTGGAACGCGGTCACCGCGACCGACTGGCCGCCGAATCCCGCCAGGGTCGGCGACTGGACCGAGAGGTAGATCATCTCGTGGCCGCGCGTGTAGGCGAACGAGACCTGCTCCGTGAGCATCACGAAGGAGCGTCCGAGCGGCGTCGGCGTCTCATCAGTTCCGGAGGCGAAGTCGGTCGCGATCGTCTCGCGCGCGGCGTCATCGCCGTCGATCGTCACGAGGTCGATCGTCCGCTCCGAGAGGTCGACCTCGACGCGCCTGTCGTTGGATGCCATCGCGACGTCCGCCGTACGGATCCATCCCGACAGCTGGCTCGGGTCTCCCTCGCCGGCCACGGCCTGGCGTCCGACGAGAAGCACCTTCGCCCAGGCTTCGTGGATCTCGACAACGGGAACCGTGGTGCCTCCGTAGCGCTGCTCGGGCAGCAGCCACGCGACGGGCTCGCCTGTGGGGTCGGCGAACACCGGCGCACCCGCATCGTGCGGCGTCGCCGTGAGGCCGACGGTCATCGCGTCGGGAGCGTCGTCGACGGGAAGTTCGGGGATCACGGCATGCACGTCGACGGTCGGGAGCCCCTCCGCCTCGTATGCGCGTTCGTTCGCCGGCGGACCCGTCGGCGTCGGGGTGGCGGTGGGCGTCGGAGCCGGTGTCGTCGCGACGCTCACCGTCGGATCGGGCGTCGCGATCGCGTTCGTCTCGCCGCGCGGCCACACGAGCGCCGCGACGATGACCGCCGCCATGACCACGCTCGCCGCCGCGCCCGCGATCCACGCCCCTCGCGTCCCCATGGATCCATGGTGGCATGATCGAGGGATGCAGATCCTGTCGATTCAGTCCGCTGTCGCATACGGGCACGCGGGAAACTCCGCCGCCGTCTTCCCGATGCAGCGCATCGGCGTCGAGGTGCTGCCCGTGTACACCGTGAACTTCTCGAATCACACGGGATACGGCGCGTGGCGCGGTCCGGTCATGGATCCGTCGGATGTCGCAGAGGTCATTACAGGCGTCGAGGAGCGCGGCGCGTTCGGATCCCTCGATGCCGTTCTGAGCGGCTATCAGGGATCCGAGGGGATCGCCGACGTCATCATCGATGCCGTCGCGCGCGTGAAGCGCGAGAATCCGCGGGCGCTGTACTCCTGCGATCCCGTGATGGGCAACGCGCGATCGGGCTGCTTCGTGGCGCCCGCGATCCCCGAGCTCCTGCGCGACAAGGTCGTCCCGGTCGCCGACATCATCACTCCGAACCAGTTCGAGCTCGGATACCTCACCGGCACCACTCCCGACACGATCTCCTCGACGCTCGCGTCCGTCGACGCGGCGCGCGCGATGGGCCCGTCCACCGTCCTCGTCACGAGCGTCGAGCGCCCCGACCGCGAGGACGGGACGATCGAGATGATGGCCGTCGACGACACGGGCGCGTGGATCGTGCAGACGCCGCATCTGCCCATGAAGGCAAACGGATCAGGCGACGTCACGGCCGCCCTGTTCACGAGCCACTACACCCGCACGCGCGATGCGGCCGACGCCCTCGCCCGCACGGCATCGAGCGTCTTCGGCCTGCTCGAGCAGACCCACACGGCGGGGACGAAGGAGCTGCAGCTCGTCGAGGCGCAGGAGCACTACGCGTCTCCACGCATGGAGTTCACGCCGCGGCAGGTGCGCTGAACGCCCGACCGGAACGCCGGAGAATTGCCCGAACGCCGGAGAGATCCGCCCGGCTGCGTCCGGAGATCGGGCGATTCTCCGTCGAATCGGTCCCCGGCTGATCAGCCTGCCGCACGCACCGTCCGGAGGAAGCGCTCGTGGAACCGCGTCTCCCCCGTCTGTTCGGGGTGGAAGGCGGTCGCCAGGACCGAGCCCTGCTCCGCCGCCACAGCGCGCCCGTCAGCGACGCGAGCGAGCACGGTCACGCTCCGGCCGGTCTCCTCGATCGCCGGCGCCCGGATGAACGCCGCCCGCACGGGCGGACCCCCCAGCACCGGCACCTCGAGCTCGGTCTCGAACGACTCGCTCTGACGGCCGAACGCGTTGCGGCGCACCGTGATGTCGAGCCCTCCGAAGGTCTGCTGCCCCGTGATCCCGTCCCGAATCCGGTCGGCGAGGAGGATCATTCCCGCGCACGTGCCGTAGACCGGCAGGCCCTCACGGATCCGCGCGATGAGCGGATCCCGCAGCTCGAACGCGCGCGCGAGCTTGTCGATCGTCGACGACTCGCCCCCGGGAAGGACAAGCCCGTCGATGTCGTCGAGCTCCCCCGCCCTTCGCAAACGGACCGTGCGAGCGCCGAGTGCGGCGAGGACGCCCTCGTGCTCACGCACATCGCCCTGGAGCGCGAGGATCCCGACCCGCGGACTACCAGCCACGCTCAGCAAGGCGGTGCGGCGCGGGCACGTCAGCGACGTTGATGCCGACCATCGCCTCGCCGAGACCGCGCGAGACCTCCGCGACGATGGCGGGATCATCGTGGAAGGTGGTCGCCTTCACGATCGCCTTCGCGCGGCCGGCCGGGTCACCCGATTTGAAGATGCCTGAGCCGACGAACACGCCGTCCGCACCGAGCTGCATCATCATCGCCGCGTCCGCCGGAGTCGCCACGCCGCCCGCTGTGAAGAGCACGACGGGGAGCTGTCCCGTGCGAGCGACCTCTGCGACGAGCTCATACGGAGCCTGCAGCTCCTTCGCCGCAACATACAGCTCGTCTGCGTTCTTGCCCGCGAGCGCGCGAACCTCCCCCGTGATCTGACGGATGTGACGCGTCGCTTCCGAGACGTCGCCCGTCCCTGCCTCGCCCTTCGAACGGATCATCGCCGCACCTTCGGTGATCCGGCGCAGCGCCTCGCCCAGATTCGTCGCGCCGCACACGAAAGGAACCGTGAACGGCCACTTGTCGATGTGGTTGACGTAGTCCGCGGGCGAGAGCACCTCGGACTCGTCGACGTAGTCCACGCCGAGCTCCTGCAGCACCTGCGCCTCGACGAAGTGCCCGATACGAGCCTTCGCCATGACGGGGATCGACACGGACGAGACGATGTCGTCGATGAGGTCCGGGTCGCTCATGCGCGCCACACCGCCCTGCGCCCGGATATCCGCAGGAACCCGCTCGAGCGCCATGACGGCCACGGCCCCCGCGTCCTCCGCGATCTTCGCCTGCTCGGCGGTGACGACGTCCATGATGACGCCGCCCTTGAGCATCTCGGCGAGCCCGCGCTTGACGCGCGCAGTTCCCGTCTCATTCGCTGCACTCGATGCCATGAGGTCCTCGTCCCGCTCGGGGCGCGCGGTGCGCGCCGTTTTGTCCTATGCCAAAATCGTACAGCTCCTCGGGCATACACTCGGCTCCGATGACACACGACGACATCGCGGACGCGATCCGCGGCAGCACGGCGGCCGAGATCGCCACGAGCGTGCGGGGCCTCATCGAACGCGGCGCACTGCCGCCGTCGAGCGCATTGCCGCCCGTTCGGGTCCTCGCCGAACGTCTCGGCGTGAACAGGAACACGGCCGTCGCCGCCTACCGACAGCTCGCATCCAGCGGGATGGTCGTCAGCCGGGGCCGCGGTGGCACGCGCGTCGCCTCGCCGGATCCCGTCGCTCACGAGGGCTTCGCCCGCGACACCGACCTCCGTGACGTCGGCACGGGGAACCCGGATCCGGCCCTCATCCCGGATCCATCGTCCGCGCTCGCCTCCGTTGTCGGCCGACCCGTGCTGTACGGCGCGCCGGTCGTCGATCCCGAGCTCGAAGACCGGGCGTACGAACTGCTCTCCGCCGATCTGTCCCGCGACGACGTCCGCGTCAGCGTCACGGGCGGCGCCGCGGACGCCCTCGAGCGACTCCTCACGGCGACGCTCGCCCCAGGAGACGCGGTCGCGATCGAGGAGCCGGGCTTCCTGACCGGCATCCACATGGTGCGCGTGGGTGGCTATCGCGCGGTCCCCGTCGCCGTCGACGCAGAGGGCATCACACCGAGCGGCCTGCGCGAGGCCCTCGACGCGGGGGCACGGGCGATCATCTGCACGCCGCGGGCGCAGAACCCCACGGGCGCATCACTGACGGAGGAACGCGCACGGGAGCTGCGCGGGATCCTCGCTGCCCACCCCTACGTGCTCGTGATCGAAGACGACCACTTCTCGATGCTGTCGCGGCACCCCTATCGCTCGCTCATCCCCCGCGACCATCGGCGCTGGGCGCTCGTGCGCTCGGTGTCGAAGTTTCTCGGCCCCGATATGGGGCTCGCCCTCGTCGGATCCGATCCCGAGACCGCGGCACGTCTTGGCATCCGGCTGCGACCCGGCACCGCATGGGTGAGCCACCTCCTGCAGCGCCTCTCACTGGCCCTGTTGAAGGACGAGGGCGTGCGTCGCGAGATCGAGCGCGCCGGGGCTCACTACGCCGACCGCAATCGTGCGCTCTGCGCACGGCTCGCCGACCACGGGATCTCCTGTGATCCGAGTGACGGCCTCAACGTCTGGATCCCCGTCGGCGCTCCCGCGACCGCGACGACGGAACGTCTTCGGCGGCGCGGCTGGCTCGCCCGATCCGGCGACGAGTTCCGCGTCGCACCCGACGCGCCCGCATCGACATACCTGCGCGTCACTGCTCACCAACTCGACGAAGATGCCGCTGCCGAACTCGCGGCGGCGATCGCCGCGTCGGCGAAAGAGGCGCGGGGCTGACTCCCCGATTCCTCTGACACGCGCCGCCCCGCTTCCGGGATGAAGCCGACGGCGCGCGCCTTCCGATTCACGACGCGTCAGGCGTGGTGGTGCTCCGGCCACGCATCCGCGACCGCCTGCCGGACGTCGCCCAGCAGCTGCGGAAGCGCCTTCGTCCGTCCGATCACGGGGAAGAAGTTCGCGTCGCTCGCCCATCGCGGCACGATGTGCTGGTGAAGATGCTCTTCGATGCCCGCGCCCGCGACCTCGCCCTGGTTCATACCGATGTTGAAGCCATCGCAGCGCGACGTCTTCCGCAGCACGCGCATCGCGATCTGCGTGAGATAGGCGATCTCGGCGGTCTCGTGCGGGGTCGCCTCGTCGTACATGCCCACGTGACGGTAGGGGCAGACGAGGAGGTGCCCCGAGTTGTACGGGAACAGATTGAGGCACACGAACGCGTGCTCACCGCGGTAGACGATGAGCCCGTCCTCGTCGGACTTCTGCGGGTTCGCGCAGAACGGGCAGCCGCTGCCCCGGTTCGCGTCCGCGCCAGCCTGGATATACGCCATGCGATGCGGCGTCCACAGACGCTGGAAGGCGTCGGGCGTCCCCCCGAAGGATCCCTCGGGCTCGAGGGCGGAGTACTCGTCGCGGGGATCCGTCACGCGGCGTCCCCGTCGCACAGCACGAGCGTCTTCTCGTCCACGAGTCGGTTCACGAGCGCGACCGCCTCATCCACCGCGACGCCATTGCGCTGCGTGCCGTCACGGAAGCGGAACGACACCGTGCCGGCCGCGCGATCCTGCTCGCCCGCGATGAGGATAAGCGGGACCTTGCCCGTCGTGTGGGTGCGGATCTTCTTCTGCATGCGGTCGTCCGATGCGTCGAGCTCGGCGCGAACGCCCGCGCGCCGCAGCTGGTCGACCACACCGCCGAGATAGTCGGCGAACTCGTCGGCAACAGGGACACCGACCGCCTGCACCGGCGCGAGCCAGAGGGGAAAGTCGCCCGCGTAATGCTCGAGGAGGATCGCGAAGAAGCGCTCGATCGAGCCGAACAGGGCTCGGTGGATCATGATGGGCCGCTGCTTCGTTCCGTCGGCGGCCGTGTACTCGAGGTCGAAGCGCTCGGGAAGATTCGGATCGACCTGCACCGTCGAGAGTTGCCAGACGCGCCCCAGGGCGTCGCGCGTCTTCAGGTCGATCTTGGGGCCGTAGAAGGCGGCCTCCCCCGGAACCTCGGTCAGCTTCAGACCGCTCGCGACAGCGACGTTGCGCAGCGCGTTCGTCGAGTCGTCCCAGAACTCGTCAGTTCCGATCCACTTCGACTTCTCGTCGTCGCGCATCGACAGCTCGAGCTCGAAATCGTCGAGTCCGAAATCGCGCAGCATCGAGATGATGAACTCGAGCACCTTCGTGACCTCCCCCTCGAGCTGATCGGGGGTGACGAACAGGTGGGAGTCGTCCTGCGTGAATCCGCGGACACGGGTGAGGCCGTGCAGGGCGCCCGAGAGCTCATTGCGGTAGACCGTGCCGTTCTCGGCGAACCGCAGCGGCAGATCGCGGTAGCTGCGCGCACGCTCCTTGTAGATGAGGATGTGCATCGGGCAGTTCATCGGCTTCAGGAAGTAGTCCGAGCCCTGCTTCGTGATCGCGCCGTCCTCGTCGCGCTCTTCATCCATGTGGATGGCCGGCCACATGCTGTCGCCGTACGTCGAGAGGTGGCCGGATGCCTGGAACAGGTCGCTCTTCGAGATGTGCGGCGTGTACACGTAGGTGTAGCCGCCCTCGATGTGGCGGCGGCGGGCGTGCTGCTCCATCTCGCCGCGCACGATGCCGCCCTTGGGGTGCCACACCGAGAGGCCGGAGCCGATCTCATCGGGGAACGAGAACAGGTCGAGCTCGCGGCCGAGCTTGCGGTGATCGCGCCGCGCTGCCTCCGCCAGACGATCCTGATAAGCCTTGAGCTCGTCCTTCGACGGCCACGCGGTTCCGTAGATGCGCTGCAGCTGGGGATTCTTCTCGCTGCCGCGCCAATACGCGCCGGCGACGCGCACGATGTCCCAGCCGTTGCCGATGAGCTTCGTGTTCGGAAGGTGCGGACCTCGGCAGAGGTCCTTCCAGATGATCTCGCCCGTCTTCGGGTTGACGTTGTCGTAGATGGTGAGCTCGCCTGCGCCGACCTCGACGTTCGCGCCCTCGGCCGCTTCCTTCTTGCCACCCTTGAGGCCGATCAGCTCGAGCTTGAAGGGCTCGTCTGCGAGCTCGGCGTGCGCCTCCTCGTCAGTCACGACTCGACGCACGAAGCGCTGCCCCGACTTGACGATGCGCTGCATCTCTTTCTTGATCGCCTTGAGCGCCTCCGGGGTGAAGGGCTCGTCGATGCCGAAGTCGTAGTAGAAACCGTCGGTGACCGGCGGCCCGATGCCGAGGTTCGCCTGCGGGTGGATCGCCTGCACGGCCTGCGCCAGAACGTGCGCCGTCGAGTGACGGAGGATCGCGAGCCCGTCCTCACTGTCGATCGTGACCGGCTCCGTGGTCTGCGTGTCAGAGACCTCGGCAGCGAGGTCGCTGAGCTCTCCGTCGACGCGCATCGCGACGACGTTCCGGTCGGGGTACAGATCGAATCCAGTGGTCACCAGACCATCCTAAGACCGTCCCGTACGGCCGCCTGCCCGTTCTCTCAGACGGTCGGCAGGGTGCGGCCGTACATCGCGGCCGTGGCGCGCACGCTGGGCGAACCTGCGTTCGGATCGGCCCCGGCGCGCAGCAGGGTCTCGATGATCTCCTCGTGCCCCTTGAACACGGCGCCGGCGAGAGGGACGAGCCCCTTCGCGTTAGGACGGTTGACGTCGGCGCCCCGAGCGACGAGCCCGCGCACGAGCTCGACGTGACCGTGGTACGTCGCGAGCATGACGAGGGTGTCGCCGTTCTGATTGGCCTTGTCGACGTCGAAACCGTCGTCGATGGCCTGCAGGAGCACCAGGTCTCCCGTGCGCGCGAACTCGAAGAGATCCATGCGACCAGTATCCTCCGTCGGCACTCGGAGTGCCATAACGATGCCGAAGCAAGCCGACACTTCCCCATCACAATGCAGTCAATACGGCGACGTGATGGCCGGCATGCCGTACACCAGAGCCCCCTCGCCACCGATTGACTGCATTGTGTTGCGAGGCGAGGGCGGGCACACCCGAGCTGTGGACGCCGAACCGGCGATGAACGCAAACGAGGCCCCTGTGATGAAACAGGGGCCTCGTGTAACGAGAGCGGATGACGAGACTCGAACTCGCGACCCTCACCTTGGCAAGGTGATGCGCTACCAGCTGCGCTACATCCGCGGATGCGAAAACCCCCGACAAGCGGGGGTTCCGTGCGCGATACTGGGATCGAACCAGTGACCTCTTCCGTGTCAGGGAAGCGCGCTACCGCTGCGCTAATCGCGCTCATGAGAGCTATTCAATTATGACGAGGTGGCGACGGGATTCGAACCCGTGTAAACGGCTTTGCAGGCCGGTGCCTAGCCTCTCGGCCACGCCACCGTGCGGATCGAACCCGCGTGCCAGGCCGCACGTGGCGACCCCAACACTCGAGCGGATGACGAGACTCGAACTCGCGACCCTCACCTTGGCAAGGTGATGCGCTACCAACTGCGCTACATCCGCATTTTCGCTCCCAGCGACTCGCGCCGGGCACTTGAAATACATTAGCCCAGATCCAGCGGTCCACCAAACCGGTCGGCGCCACCGGGCGTGTCTGGCGCAGGCGCCCCGGCGACACCCCCGGACGACGTGCGCGTTCCCGAGCATGGCCTCGCGTCCTGTACTATTGCTACTCGTGCCGCTCGGCACACACAATTCCACACGGGCGATTGGCGCAGTTGGTTAGCGCGCTTCCTTCACACGGAAGAGGTCATGGGTTCGAGTCCCGTATCGCCCACCACGAGGGCCCTGGCAGACGCCAGGGCCCTTCTTCGTTCCCGGATCGCAACGAACGCGCCGCGCGTCGGACAGACCGGTTTCGATAGCGTCAGACGATGCGCAGAACGATCCTCACCTTTGCGGCGACCCTCACCATCCTCGGCACCGCAGGGTGCGCGGATCAGGCGCCGCCCGAGGCGGCCGTGACGCCGACTCCGACTCACATCGTGTCTCCCTCCCCGACCCCGACCCCGACCCCGACGCCAGACCTCTTCCCCTTCGAGGTCGACGATCGTGGTGTTCCGGTGATCTGGGACGTCCCCGTCCCCGAAGCGGAGATCGCTGAGGCCGTCGTCCAGATCGACAGCTACGACGATGTTCGAGCCGTTCTTCTCCGGCCGCGCGACGCACCATCGAACGACGTCACCCGCGCCTGGCTGGACGCCGCAGGGGCGGACTTCGGTAAGGCCCCTACCGTCTTTGAGGACGACGGAGTGCTCCGCGGCGAAGTCGACGACGCAGAAGGCACCAACTACGAACACCTCGTTATCGCCACGGACCGCCTCGAGGGGTTCCAGTTCGAGCTCGTGACGCGCGCGTACTGGGAGAACGCCCTCAACGATGCGGTACCCGAGAGCCGCGAGCTCCCCGCCGATTTCGACGCTCCACTCCCGCAGGGCGACGGCTTCTCCGTCCTCAACTGGTGGAAGACGTACTCGACTGCGACCAGCGATGTCACGACGGTCGCCTCCCTGTCGGGCGTGAATGCCGAGGATCGCCCACAGCTGAAGGAATGGCCCGCAAGCCTCGAAGAGTGGGAACTCGTGGACGAACGTGAGGGCGAGACCTGGTACTACGCGACGCTGACGCGTGGGGACGGAGCCGAACTCGCATTCTCCCTCCCCATGGATCTGCATCAAGGACCTGAGGTGCGCTTCACTCCGTAGCGGCCGCGCCGCCCACTCGAAGCTTCGAATCCCCGCACATCGCCGCACGGACGCTCACGTCGTCGCGTTCGGGCCGTGCGAGCACCGATCATCGCGTCCGCTCATCCGGTCGCTCGCCAGCCGAAGCGCCTCTGCAACTCCCCGGCGACGCGCGTATAGCGGTCCAGGTCGAGCGCGGCGGCCTCGCGCCGCATGCCGTCTTCGTGCACGCTGTAGAGCTGATCCAGGTCGACCCATGACTCCCGCCCGCGCGCGTCCCACGGACCGGTGCCGATCGAGAAGTACTCGCGGTCGCCGTCTTTGTCCTTGCTCGTCAGCTTGACGGCGTACACGCGATCCCCCGTGTGGCGGGCGATCACGAGCACCGGACGATCCTTGCCGCGCCCGTCGTTCTCGGCATAGGGAACCCACGTCCAGACCACCTCCCCCGCGTCGGGTGCGCCGTCGATCGTCGGGGCGTAGGAGAGCGTGAGTCCCTCGACGGAGAGCGGATCCAGCTCGACCGTGCGGGTCCCTTCGATCGGTGTCGCCCGCGACCGCCGTCGCACACCGGACTCGCGCCGTCGCGAGGGGCGCAGCATCGCAGAAGCCACGTCAACCCCGGCCGCGAGCAGCCTCTTCCACACACCGCTGTTCGTCATCCCGTCAGCGTAGAGGCCGACGCGGCCGCGCACCGCACGACGCGGGGCGCCGCCTCCCGAAGGAAGCGACGCCCCGCGTCGTGCTGTGAAGTGAGATCGGGATCGGATCAGCGAGCGTCAGCCGCGATCGCATACCCCTCTTCGCCGTGCACCGAGACGTCCACGCCGGCAACCTCATCCTCGTTCCGGATACGGAATCCGATCGTCTTCTGGATTGCGAAGCCGAGCACGAGCGCCACCACGAAGGAGTAGACCAGCACGGCCACCGCCGAGATGACCTGCACGACCAGCTGCTCGATGCCGCCGCCCAGGAACAGGCCGGTGTCGATCGCGAAGAAGCCGAGGTAGATGGTTCCGATGAGGCCACCCACGAGGTGGACGCCGACGACGTCGAGCGAGTCGTCGTAGCCGAGCTTCCACTTCAGCTCGATCGCCAGCGCGCAGACCGCACCCGTGATGATGCCGAGCACGATGGCCCAGATCGGCTCGAGATTCGCGCACGCCGGGGTGATCGCGACGAGACCGGCGACGGCACCCGATGCGGCGCCGACCGACGTTGCCTTGCCGTCCTTGAACTTCTCGACGATGATCCAGCCGAGGATCGCTGCCGCCGGGCAGACCATCGTGTTGATGATGATGAGACCGGTGGCGAGGTTGCCCTCTTCACCCAGCGGAGCGGCAGTGACGCCCGCGTTGAAGCCGAACCAGCCGAACCACAGCACCGCGGCGCCGAGCATGACGAGCGGAACGTTGTGCGGCTTCTGGATGCCCTTCTGGAAGCCCACTCGTCGGCCGAGGACGAGGGCGAGAGCGAGCGCTGCGGCACCCGCGTTGATGTGCACGGCGGTGCCGCCGGCCCAGTCGATGACCTCGACACCCGCGTCCGGGAACATCTCCCCGCCAAGGCCGAAGATCCATCCACCGCCCCAGACCCAGGCCGCGACCGGGAAGTAGACGACGGTCGCCCAGATGCCGGCGAACACCATCCAGGCGCCGAACTTGGCGCGATCGGCGATCGCGCCCGAGATGAGGGCGACGGTGATGATGGCGAAGGTCGCGCCGAACGCGACGCCGATCGTGCTCTCACCAGTCGGGTCGTCGGCGATCGTCGAGGCGAGGGCGAAGTCTCCGAACGGGTTGCCGGCGAAGCCCCAGGTCGACGAGACGGCGCTCATGCTGAAGCCGTAGAGCACCCAGAGAACGGCGACGAGGCCGAGAGCGCCGAAGCTCATCATCATCATGCTGACGACGCTCTTCGCCTTCACGAGGCCGCCGTAGAAAAGGGCGACGCCCGGCGTCATGAGGAGCACGAGCGCGGTCGCGATCATGAGCCACGCGAGGTTGCCGCTGTCCATGTGAATCCTTACGGGTCGGGTAACAGAACACCCGGAGAGCGGGGACGAAGTCATTCGCTCGACCGGATGCGCCCCATCGTCGCCGCCCGGAGTTACCCGCGAGGTGCGTCACATGTTTCTGACAGATGACATCACCCTCGGCATGTGAACTCTGCGTTACTTCCCCGACATGAATCGGCGACGCCCGTCGGTCACGCGTGCGACGACGCGACGAGCCGCGAAATCGCTCGCAGGTACTTCTTCCGATATCCGCCCTGCAGCATCTCGTCTGAGAAGAGCTGGTCCAACGGCAGCCCCGTCGCGCGAATCGGGATCTGCGCGTCGTACACGCGATCGACGAACGCCACGAAGCGCAACGCCTCCGATTGATCGGTCAGCTGGCGCACATCCCGCAGACCCACGAGGTCGACACCCTCGACGAGCCGGATGTAGCGCGACGGATGGACCTGCGCGAGATGCGCGACGAGGGCCGAGAAGTCGTCATCCGAGGCCGTCTCCGCCGCCGCGGCCAGAACGGACTCGTACGCGGAGTCGGCGACGACGGCTGCGCCGCCGTCGAGCGACCTCTGACGGAAATCGACCCCGTCGATGCGGATCGTCTCGAAGCTCGACGACATCGACTGGATCTCGCGCAGGAAGTCCTGCGCCGCAAAGCGCCCCTCGCCGAGCGCGTTCGGCGGCGTGTTGCTCGTCGTGGCGAGACGGGTGCCGGTGCTCACGAGTTCTCCGAGGAGGCGCGTCATGACCATCGTGTCGCCGGGATCGTCGAGTTCGAACTCGTCGATGCAGATCAGCGCCGTTCCGGTCAGCAGGTCGACGGCGTTCTTGTAGCCCAGCGCGCCCACGAGAGCCGTGTACTCGATGAACGATCCGAACAGCTTCCGACGGGCGGGAACCGCATGATAGATCGCCGCGAGCAGGTGCGTCTTTCCGACACCGAAGCCACCGTCGAGGTAGACGCCCGGCTTCGTGTCGGGAACGGGTGCCTTCTTCTTCCGCCCGAACGAGAACAGCCCACCGCGGGCGACCGCCGTTCCACCGCCCGCCGCGAACCGCTGCAGATGCTCCTTCGCCTCATGCTGCGAGGGATACGCCTCGTCGGTGCGATACGACTCGAATGTCGCCTCATCGAACTGGGGCGGCGGCACGAGGCCCGCCAGCATCTCCTCCCCCGTGAGCCGGGGGTGGCGGTCGGCGAGACGGACGATCGTGGCGGTCGGGAGGGAAGTCATCGCCTCTCAGACTACTGCGCGGGTGAGCCCCCGCTCGTCCAGCCACGTCTGGATGTGCCCCTCCCAGCGCGCTTCGTCGAAGTTCCAGAGCTTCGTGTGGCGCGCCTCGACGTAGGGAACGAAGCGGACCAGATCCGGACGAGCCTCGGCGAGCCCGTGCGATGCCTCCGAGGGAACGAAGCCGTCGTCGTCGCTGTGCAACAGGAGGATCGGATGCGTCAACCGATCCGCGTGGCGCACGATATCGAGATCGTCGAGCGAGATGGCGTCACCGGAACGGACGACGCGGGACCACGACGGCATCGTCAGCTGCCGCAGCGCGATGTGCGTCACGGGCGGGGGTACGCGCAGCGCACGCGCCTGGAAGCCGAGCACCAGACGCCAGTCGACGACGGGAGAATCGAGGATCACGCTGTCGATCGCATCCGCGTGCGCCGTTCGGAGAACCGTCTGCAGCACGATTGCGCCGCCCATGGACCATCCCATGAGAACGATGCGCCGGGCGCCCCGAGACAGAGCGAAGTCGATCGACGCCTCGACATCCCGCCACTCGGTCGCCCCCAGGCCGTAGCGTCCGGAATCGGACCGCGGCGCCTCGCCGTCATTGCGGTACGAGATGGCGAGCGTCGTGAGCCCGGCCGACCGATACACGGGCACGGACCGCAGCACTTCGGATCGCGTCGTTCCGCGCCCGTGCACGGCAATCACCCATGTGTCCGATTGCCCACTTTCCGCCGGGAAAAGCCAGGCGGGGCACTCGCCCACGGGCGCCGGAACCATCACGTCTTCATACGGCACGTGCAACTCATCGGCGTGTTCGAAATACCAGCCGCTGAACGTCGCGGCTCGTCCGATCCGCTCCGACGGCGCGACGTGTGTGAGGAGCTTGCGCGTCACCTCGTCTTCATTCGAGGAGAGGACCGCGCCGAGCTTCAGATAGGAGCGCGAGCCGTTGACGAACAGTCCGTATCGCCCCGGCAGGGATGTGTCTCGCGTGCGCGCGAGCGTGATCGTCTGCGCCGAGCGATCGATTCCGAGGATCTCGGTGTCGGCGAGGCGACGCGTCTGGGGCGTCACGGCCTTCCTCGCGATGGCGAAAGCCACGATCGTTCCGCCTATGACAAGACCCGCCGCTGCGGCGGTCGCCGCGATCAGCGCCTCGAGGGCGCGCGCTCGTCCGCGCGCGGCGTGCCTGGATCCCCTCACCACGATCTCAGCCTAGTCTGACCGCGTGAGTGACGACGGGGGAATCTCCAGCGGTTTCGAGGCCGCCGCCGACAGATTGCGGGCTGCTCGCCTCCGCGACGACTTCACGGTGCGCGCGATTCCCTCCCCGAGCGGCGTCGCTCCGCACAGCATCGCCTTCGCAGGCGATGTGCGGCCCGACTCCCACGGCGATTCCCCGTACGGCACGGGCCGGTTCCTCCTCTTGCACGATCCCGATGCTCCCGATGCGTGGGGCGGGCCATGGCGCATCGTCTCGTTCGCGCAGGCTCCGCTCGAGCCTGAGATCGGTACGGATCCGCTTCTCGCGGATGTCGCCTGGTCCTGGCTCGTCGATGCGCTCGCCTCGCGCGGCGCCGATCATCATTCCCTCTCAGGCACGGCGACGAAGACGGTCTCGCGCGGCTTCGGCTCCCTGGAGGAGCAGGGTGTCGGATCCCAGATAGAGCTTCGCGCCTCCTGGACGCCCCGTGCGCCCACGGTCGCTCACATCGAGGCATGGGCCGAGCTCGTGTGCATGCTCGCCGGCCTTCCTCCCGGTTCGGAGGACATCGCTGTGCTGCGCCCCGGCCCCCACCGCCCGTGAGCCCGCGAGAGAATGTCAACGACGCGCGGACCGGCGCGCGATCTGCACGAAGGAGAACCGCCATCCCGTACCGCGTGATCGACACCGTCGAGGGCCTCGCCGAGGCCTCCCGCCTTCTCGCCGATGCCGGCGGCCCTGTCGCCGTCGACGTCGAGCGCGCATCGGGATTCCGCTACTCGGCTCGCGCCTACCTCATCCAGGTGTTCCGCCGCGGTGCCGGAGTATTCCTCTTCGATCCTCCCGCCATCGGCGATCTCTCCGCTCTCCGAGAAGCAATCGGAGAGGAGGAGTGGGTCTTCCACGCCGCAAGCCAGGATCTGCCCTCGCTGGGCGAGCTCGACCTTGTGCCGCCGCGTCTGTTCGACACAGAGCTTTCGGCTCGGCTCCTCGGCTGGGACCGCGTCGGGCTCGGCGCCGTCGTCGAGCGCACACTCGACATCGTGCTGAAGAAGGAGCATTCCGCGGCCGACTGGTCCACGCGCCCGCTGCCGCAGGACTGGCTCGAGTACGCCGCTCTTGACGTTGAGTATCTTCTCGACGTGCGCGATGCGATCGCGGCGGAGCTCGACGAGACAGGAAAGCGCGACTGGGCCGAGGAGGAGTTCGCGGACGTCCTCGTCCGCCCGCCCAAGCCGGCTCCCGCGGAGCCCTGGCGCCGCCTGACTGGACTGCATAAGGTGCGTGGGCGCCGCAGCCTCGCGATTGCGCGCTCGCTCTGGATCGCCCGAGATGAACTCGCGCAGCAGCGCGATACGGCGCCCGGTCGGCTCGTGCCCGACCGTGCTCTCGTTGCCGCCGTCCTCGCGCAGCCTCGGGCGAAGGACGATCTCGCCGCGCTCAAGGACTTCACTGGACGCGAGAGCCGTTCCGAGCTCGACCGATGGTGGCGGGCGATCCTCGACGGCCGCACGACCGACGACCTCCCGCTCGAGCGCGTTCGCGGGGACGCGCTTCCCCCCGTCCGTTCCTGGGCCGGACGCCGACCCGACGCCGACCGTCGGCTGAAACGTGCACGGCCCGCCGTCGAGACGCATGCGGAGTTCCTCTCCCTTCCCACCGAGAACCTCCTCACCCCCGAGCACCTGCGCCGCGTCGCGTGGGAGCCGAGCCTCCCCGTGACGACGGATGGCGTGGCAGACCAGCTCCGCGACCTCGGGGCGCGCGAGTGGCAGATCGCCCAGACAGCTCCCCTCATCGCGGGCGCCTTTGTGCACGCGGCGCAATCTCCCGACGAGGAGTCCCGAGCGGCTTCGTAGGATCGGCCCAACCGGCTCGCTTCCTGCCGCTTCCCTCCCCCTAGGCTGGCGTCGCACACCAATCTCAGGAGGCAACGTGGCCCAGCTGACGGATGTCTATTTCGTCGACGGCGTACGCACTCCCTTCGGTCGCGCAAGCGACTCGGGGCTGTACGCGAACACTCGCGCAGACGACCTCGTCGTGAAGGCGCTCATCGGACTGATGGAGCGCAACGGCGATGTCCCGAAGGACCGGATCGACGACGTCGCGATCGCCGCGACATCGCAGACAGGCGATCAGGGACTCACCCTGGGACGCACGGCGGCAATGCTTGCGGGCCTGCCGCAGTCGGTGCCGGGCTTGGCGATCGAGCGCATGTGCGCGGGCGCCATGACGTCGGTCACCACGATGGGTTCCTCGATCGGCTTCGGTATGTACGATCTCGCCATCGCGGGCGGCGTCGAGCACATGGGGCGCCATCCGATCGGCTCGAACGCCGATCCGAACCCACGCTTCGTCGCGGAGAAGCTCGTCGACCCGCAGGCCCTCAACATGGGCGTCACAGCCGAGCGCCTGCACGATCGGTTCCCGCAGCTGACGAAGGAACGCGCCGACCGATACGGCATGCGCAGCCAGCAGAAGGTGCAGGCGGCGTACGACGACGGAGTGATCCAGCCCGACCTCGTTCCCGTCGCCATCACCGACGCCGATGGCGCCGCCGGTCTCGCGATCGAAGACGAGGGGCGCCGTCCCCAGACGACGATGGAGGGTCTCGCCGGGCTCAAGACGCCGTTCCGTCCGCACGGGCGCGTCACGGCGGGCACGTCCTCTCCGCTCACCGATGGCGCGACGATCAGCCTCCTTGCCGGTTCCGACGCGGTGAAGGATCTCGGGCTGAACCCCAAGATGCGCATGGTCGCGTTCGGCTTCGCCGGCGTCCAGCCCGAGGTGATGGGCATCGGGCCGATCCCCTCGACCGAGAAGGCGCTCGCGAAGGCGGGCCTCGACATCTCCGATATCGGATTGTTCGAGCTCAACGAGGCGTTCGCCGTGCAGGTGCTCTCGTTCCTCGACCACTTCGGCATCGACGACGACGACCCCCGCGTCAATCCCTGGGGCGGCGCGATCGCCATCGGCCACCCGCTCGCCGCGAGCGGCGTGCGCCTCATGATCCAGCTCGCCGCGCAGTTCGCCGCGCGACCCGATGTGCGGTACGGCCTCACGGCGATGTGCGTCGGCCTCGGCCAGGGCGGCAGCGTGATCTGGGAGAACCCGCACTACACCGGCAAGAAGGCGAAGAGGAAGTGACCGGGCAGATGACCGACTACCGCAGCATCGACTTCTCCGGGCTCGAGGCGGCCGCGGCCGACGAGGTCGTCACGCACTCTCTCGTGCGCGACGTGACCCTCCCGAGCGGCCGTACCCTCGCCCTCATCACCCTGCACAACGGCAAGGATCACAAGCGTCCGAACACGCTGGGCCCGCTCACGCTGCGCGAGCTCGGAGACACGCTCGATGCGCTCCGCGATCGCGCCGCGAACGGCGAGATCGACGCCGTGGGCGTCACTGGCAAGCCGTACATCTTCGCGGCGGGAGCCGATCTTTCGCAGATCGGCGCGCTTCGAACGGTCGACAACGCCCGGAAGATCGCCCAGCGCGGACACGACGTGCTCGGCCGCCTCTCCGATCTCGGCGTGCCGTCGTTCTCGTTCGTCAACGGGCTCGCCCTCGGCGGAGGGCTCGAGGTCGCCCTCAACTCGACGTATCGGACGGTCGACTCATCCGCCGCGGCGATTGCACTTCCCGAGGTGTTCCTCGGTCTCATCCCCGGATGGGGCGGCGCCTACCTCCTCCCCAACCTCATCGGGATCGAGAACGCGCTCGAGGTCATCATCTCGAATCCGCTCAAGCAGAACCGGACGCTGAAGCCGCAGCAGGCGCACGACCTCGGCATCTTCGACGCGATCTTCTCCCCCGCGAACTTCCTCGAGGATTCCCTCGCCTGGGCTGACCGCGTGATCGCAGGCGAGCAGAAGGTCGAGCGGCAGCGGGTGCCCGGCCGCATCGAGCGGGCGACGAAGTGGCCGGCCGCGATCAAGATCGCGCGTGGGATGCTCGAGCAGCGCATCGGTTCGGTGCCGGCATCGCCCTATCGAGCCCTCGATCTCCTCGAACGGGCGGCGAAGGGAACGAAGGAAGAAGGGTTCGCCCGAGAGGACGACGCGCTCGCGGAGCTCGTCGCAGGTGATCAGTTCGCCGCGTCGATGTACGCCTTCGATCTCGTCCAGAAGCGTGCGAAGCGGCCCGTGGGCGCACCGGACAAGGACTTGGCCCGCCCTGTGAACAAGGTCGGCGTGATCGGCGCCGGGCTCATGGCGAGCCAGTTCGCCCTGCTCTTCGTCCGTCGACTGCAGGTTCCCGTCGTCATCACCGACGTGTCGCAGGACCGCGTCGACAAGGGGCTCGGATACATCCGCGACGAGATCGGAAAGCTCGAGGAGAAGGGGCGCCTCGACGCCGATGCCGCCAGCCGCCTGCGCGCGCTCGTCTCCGGCACGACCGACAGATCCGACTACGCCGACTGCGACTTCGTTATCGAAGCCGTGTTCGAGGAGACGAGCGTCAAGCAGGAGGTGTTCCGCGCGATCGAGGAGCACATCGCGGACGACGCGATCCTCGCGACGAACACGTCGTCGCTCTCGGTCGAGGAGATCGGCTCCGTCCTCGCACATCCCGAGCGCCTCGTCGGCTTCCACTTCTTCAACCCGGTCGCCGTCATGCCGCTCGTCGAGGTCGTCCGCACGCCCCAGACGAGCGACGCCGCGCTGTCGACTGCATTCGTCATCGCGAAGGCCCTGAGGAAGAACGCGATCGGATCCGCCGACGCACCGGGGTTCATCGTCAATCGCCTGCTCGCGAAGGTCATGGGCGAGGCGATCCGCGCGATCGATGAGGGCGCCGAGCTGACGGATGTCGAGACGGCGTTCGCGCCCCTTGGGCTGCCGATGGGGCCGTTCGAGCTGATCGACCTCGTCGGCTGGAAGGTGGCTGCCCACGTGCAGGACACGATGGCGACGCACTTCCCGGAGCGGTTCCACTCATCCGAGAATCTGCACGCGCTCTCCGGCGTCGACACTCCCCTCGAACGCGACAAGAAGAAGCGCATCACGGGCTGGTCGAAGAAGGCGCGGAAGGCGATCACCGTAGGCGACGCCCCCGCCTCCGCGGAGGAGATCCTTCGTCGTGTCGAGGACGAGCTCGCTCGGGAGATCCGCATCATGCTGGACGAAGAGGTCGTGCCCGAGGTCGAGGACATCGACCTCGCGCTGGTCCTCGGCGCCGGCTGGCCGTTCATCGACGGCGGCGCGACGCCCTACCTCGATCGCTCAGGCGCTTCCGAGCGCGCCGCAGGCGGAGCGTTCCACGATCCGCAGATCCGCGGGATCTGAGAGATCGACCGCTTCGGGCCCGCCGCACTCCGCGGCGGGCCCGAGTCGTCAGCGGGCGCGGCGGACCCGCGCCGTCTCTCCCGTGTATGGCGCGGCCGACGGCGTCTGCCGCGCGACCGGCACCCGGGTGCCGAGCACCTGCGAGACGACGTCCTGGGCGATCTTCGCCGGAGTGAGGCCAGCCTCTTCGAGGATCTCTCCGCGCGAGGCGTGGTCGATGAACGTGTCCGGGAGGCCCAGCTCGTCGACGGCCGTATCGATTCCCCGCTCGCGCAGCACCTGGCGCACCTGCGTCCCGATTCCGCCCACCCGGATCCCGTCTTCGAGCGTGATGACGAGACGATGGCTTCGGGCCATGTCGACGATGGATTCGGCGACGGGAACAACCCAGCGCGGGTCGACGACCGTCGCCCCGATCCCCTGCGCCCGCAGCCGTTCGGCCACCTCGAGCGCCGTGCGCGCGAACGAGCCGATCCCAACGAGCAGCACGTCCTCGTCTCCGAAGCGCGCGAGCACGTCGACGCCGTCCGTCATCCGCTCGATCGCTTCGATCGGTGCTCCGACCTCCCCCTTCGGATAGCGCACGACCGTCGGCGCATCGTCCACCGCCACAGCCTCGTCGAGCAGCTCCCGCAGTCGATCGGCGTCGCGGGGCGCGGCGATACGCACGTTCGGCACGATGTGCAGCAGCGCGAGGTCCCACATCCCGTGGTGGCTCGGACCATCGGGGCCCGTCACTCCAGAACGATCGAGAACGAACGTCACGCCTGCCCGATGCAGAGCGACGTCCATGAGCACCTGGTCGAAGGCGCGGTTCATGAAGGTCGAGTAGAGCGCGACGACGGGGTGCAGCCCCCCGTACGCAAGACCTGCCGCCGAGGTCACCGCGTGCTGTTCGGCGATGCCCACGTCGTACACGCGATCCGGGAACCGCTCCGCGAACGGAGCGAGGCCCGTCGGGCGGAGCATGGCCGCCGTGATCGCGATCACATCATCGCGCCGCTCGCCGATCTCCACGATCCGCTCGGCGAACACATCGGTCCAGCTCTCACCGGAAGAACCGAGGGGTTCACCCGTGGCGGGGTCGATTCGACCGACCGCATGAAACTGGTCGGCCTCATCTTCGCGAGCCGGATCGTATCCGCGCCCCTTCTCGGTGATGGCGTGCACGATGACCGGTGCGCTGTAGGACTTCGCGAGCTGCAGCGTCTCCATGAGCGCCTCGAGATCGTGTCCGTCGACCGGCCCCAGGTACTTGACGTCCAGCTGCGCGTAGAGCGCTGTGTTGTTCGTGAAGCGCGAGAGGAAGCCGTGGGTGCCGCCGCGGACGCCGCGATAGAACGCGCGCCCGATCTTGCCGAGTCGGCGCGCAACGCGCCCGGATTTCGCGTCGAGGTCGCGGTATGGTCCTGCCGTCCGGACGCGGTTGAGGTAGCGAGCCATGCCGCCGATCGTCGGCGCGTACGAGCGACCGTTGTCGTTCACCACGATGACGAGATTGCGGTCATTGTCGTCGGTGATGTTGTTGAGGGCCTCCCAGGTCATCCCGCCCGTCAGCGCGCCGTCGCCGACGACGGCGACGACGTGACGATCGGCGCGACCCGTTCGCGCGAAGGCTCGTGAGATGCCGTCTGCCCAGCTGAGCGAGCTCGAGGCGTGGGATGACTCGACGACGTCGTGCTCGCTCTCGGAGCGCTGCGGATAGCCGGCGAGACCTCCGCGTGCACGCAGCTCGGCGAAGTCCTTCCGGTCTGTCAGCAGCTTGTGCACATACGACTGGTGCCCCGTATCCCAGACGATCGGATCCCGAGGGGAGTCGAACACGCGGTGCAGGGCGATCGTCAGCTCGACGACGCCAAGATTCGGCCCGAGATGGCCGCCCGTGCGGGCGACGTTCTCGATGAGGAACTCCCGCACTTCATCCGCCAACGACGCGAGCTCCTGTCGCGACAGACGGTCGAGATCCCGGGGCCCGGAGATCGTGTCCAACAGACTCATGCCACGAGACTACGCCCCCTGCCCGGGAAGATCCCGCCCGCGCGCGCAAGAGGGATAACCCGAGGAATCACCGTACGCAGACGCCGAGGGCTCCCTCCCGCCGGAGCGGAAGGGAGCCCTCGAGATACACGGCCCCCGTGCAGACGGCGAACCCGTATCGGCCGTCAGCCGGAGTCCTCTGCCGCCCCAGGGCGGCAGAGGATCACACCAGGCTGCGAAGCACGTACTGCAGGATGCCGCCGTTGCGGTAGTAGTCGGCCTCACCCGGCGTGTCGATGCGGACGACCGCGTCGAACTCGACCGTCGCCTTGCCTGCCGGCGAGTGCTCGCTCGGCTGCGCCGTCACTCGCACCGTCTTCGGCGTCTCGCCGTCGTTGAGCTTCGTGAGCCCCTCGATCGAGAACACCTCGGTGCCGTCCAGCCCGAGCGATTCCGTCGACTGTCCCTCCGGGAACTGCAGCGGAACGACACCCATGCCGATGAGGTTCGAACGGTGGATGCGCTCGAAGCTCTCGGTGATGACCGCCTTCACACCGAGAAGGCGCGTGCCCTTGGCCGCCCAGTCGCGCGAGGATCCGGATCCGTACTCCTTGCCGCCGAGGACGACGAGCGGGGTCTCCTGCTCGGCATAGTGCTGCGCCGCGTCGTAAATGAACGACTGCGGAGCGCCCTCCTGCGTGAAGTCCCGCGTGTAGCCGCCCTCGACGCCGTCGAGGAGCTGGTTCTTCAGACGGATATTCGCGAACGTGCCGCGGATCATCACCTCGTGGTTGCCGCGGCGCGAGCCGTAGGAGTTGAAGTCCTTGCGGTCGATACCGTGCTCGCCGAGGTAGTGACCGGCAGGGCTGTCGGCCTTGATCGCACCCGCGGGCGAGATGTGGTCGGTCGTGACCGAGTCGCCCAGCTTCGCGAGCACGCGCGCGCCCTCGATGTCCTTCACCGGGTCGAGATCGAGCGTCATGCCGTCGAAGTACGGAGGCTTACGCACATAGGTCGACTCGGGGGCCCACTCGAAGGTCGAGCCGGTCGGCGTCGGAAGGTTCTTCCACCGCTCGTCGCCCTCGAAGACGCTCGCGTACTGGCGGTCGAACATCTCGGTCGAGATCGACGAGTCGATCGTCTGCTGGACCTCCTCGGCCGACGGCCAGATGTCCTTCAGGAACACCTCGTTGCCGGCCTCGTCGGTGCCGAGCGGGTCGTTGTCGAAGTCGAAGTTCATCGACCCCGCGAGCGCGTAGGCGATGACGAGCGGCGGCGACGCAAGGTAGTTCATCTTCACATCGGGGTTGATGCGCCCCTCGAAGTTGCGGTTGCCCGAAAGCACGGCCGTCACGGCGAGATCGCTGTCGTTGACCGCCTGCGAAACCTCCTCGATGAGGGGGCCCGAGTTTCCGATGCACGTCGTGCAGCCGTAGCCGACCGTGTAGAAGCCAAGAGCCTCGAGGTCGGTGTTGAGTCCGGCCTTCTCGTAGTAGTCGGTGACGACCTTCGAGCCCGGCGCCATCGTCGTCTTGACCCAGGGCTTCGAGGTGAGGCCCTTCTTGGCGGCGTTGCGCGCAAGCAGACCCGCGGCGAGCATCACCGACGGGTTCGACGTGTTCGTGCAGGACGTGATCGCCGCGATGGTCACGGCGCCGTTGTCGAGCTCGTACTCGGCGTCGGCCGTCGTCACCTTCGTGGGCTTCGACGGGACCTCCGAGTAGACCGGAAGGTCCTTCGCGAACTGGTCCTTCGCGCTCGTCAGCTCGATGCGGTCCTGCGGACGCTTCGGGCCGGCGATCGACGGAACGACCGTCGAGAGGTCGAGCTCAAGGTACTCGCTGAACGTGGGCTCGACCGCCGGGTCGTGCCACATGTGCTGCTCCTTGGCATACGCCTCGACGAGGGCGAGCTGCTCCTCGGAGCGGCCGGTCAGGCGCAGGTAGTCGATCGTCACCTCGTCGACGGGGAACATCGCGGCCGTCGAGCCGAACTCGGGGCTCATGTTGCCGATCGTCGCGCGGTTCGCAAGCGGGACCTGGGCGACGCCGTCACCGTAGAATTCCACGAACTTGCCGACCACGCCGTGCTGGCGAAGCATGTCGGTGATCGTCAGAACGACGTCGGTCGCCGTGACGCCCGTGGGGATCTCGCCCGTGAGCTTGAAACCGACGACCTTCGGGATGAGCATCGACACGGGCTGGCCGAGCATGGCCGCCTCGGCTTCGATGCCGCCGACGCCCCAGCCGAGCACGCCGAGTCCGTTGACCATCGTCGTGTGCGAGTCGGTCCCGACGCAGGTGTCGGGATAGGCCTGCGTGACGCCGCCGACCTCGCGCGTGAAGGTCGTGCGCGCCAGGTACTCGATGTTGACCTGGTGGACGATGCCCGTCCCAGGAGGCACGACCTTGAAGTCGTCGAACGCCGTCTGGCCCCAACGGAGGAACTGGTACCGCTCACCGTTGCGCTCGTACTCGATCTCGGTGTTGCGCTCGTAAGCGTCAGCCCGTCCGAAGAGGTCGGCGATGACCGAGTGGTCGATGACCATCTCGGCCGGTGCGAGCGGGTTGATCTTGTTCGGGTCGCCACCGAGACTGGCGACGGCCTCGCGCATCGTAGCGAGGTCGACGATGCAGGGCACGCCCGTGAAGTCCTGCATCACGACGCGCGCGGGCGTGAACTGGATCTCCGTGTGCGGGTCGGCGGAGGCGTCCCAGCTGCCGAGCGCACCGATCTGCTCCCGGGTGACGTTCGCACCGTCTTCCGTGCGAAGCAGGTTCTCGAGGAGGACCTTGAGGCTGTAAGGCAGCTTCTCGTAGCCCTCGACCGCATCGATGCGGTAGATCTCGTAGTCGGAGCTGCCGACCGTCAGGGTGCTCTTGGCACCGAAGCTATTCACCGTGGACACCGGATTCGTCTCCTTCAGGATCGACCGCGGACTTCCCCCTCATCCTGCCGCGGCACCCGCACCTCGGCTAGTAAGGGACACCTCACCGCCGACCTGCCCGAGCACCACCTCAGACGAGGAGATTTATCTTGACGTCAAGATAAATTCTACCCCACGGATCCCGCGCCCGCAGGCCCGTCACAGATCAGGCGTGTCGACGGCCCGGGCGGGTCGGGCGTAGGCCGCCCGCACCGCCAGCCAGGTGATGGCGACGAGCGGGGCGAACAGGGGGATCCCCATGACGAGCTTTACCGTGCCGAGCACCTGCACATCGACGCCTGCGAGCCACATCGGGAACTGAACGCCGAGACGCACGAAGAACAGGGCCGACCACATGATGGCTAGCCAGAAGAACACACGGCGCTTACGACGATCCTTCCGCCAGCGCAGGCCGTCATCCATGAGGAAGCCGGCGGCGAGCCCGATGACCGACCAGCCAGAAGCGGCGGAGAGGAGGATCGCCGTGCCGTAGACGACGTTCGTGATGAAGCCGGGGATGAAGTTGTCCTCCGCGCGCCCTGTGAGCAGCACAAGAGCTCCCGCAACGCCGACCGCGACAAGGCCGCCGAGCGCGGCCGATGGCGGCTGACGCTGGAAGAGGCGCGCAATCGTGAAGACGCCCGCAGCCGCGACCGAGGCCACCACGGCGAGAACGAGCCGGTCGGGCCACAACGCGAGGCACACGAGGAAGATGACAAGCGGAAGGACCGATTCGACGACCCCGCGAACGCCGCCGATCGCCTTCCAGACAACCCCTCCGGTCGAGGTGGACTGGGCGGGGTCGAGACCGGCCCGTCGCGCGGCCTGGCCCAGCGCCTCGCCGAACATTTCGGACGCACGGCGCCCCTCACTCGCCTCCGGCGGCGTCAGCGGCGTCGGCGTCGCGTCGGCCTCCTCGGGCTCGCCGTCGGGTCGGCGCGCGTCGGAAGCCGTCATCAGGATCCCGGAGTCGACGGCATCGACAGCGGGATCAGGTCACGCGGCGGCATGGGGGCGTCCCCGCGCACGACGACGATCGACCGGAACAGGTCCTCGATCTTCTCCGCCGCGTCGGGAGAGCTCGCACCCTCACCACCGATGACTCCGCGGAGGAACCACCGCGGACCGTCGACGCCGACGAAGCGCGCGATCCGCTTGCCCGAGCCGGCGTCGGCACCGACCGGCACCTCCGCCAGAAGCTCGGCCCCGAGCGGCCCTTCACGCTCCTCGACACGGCCGCCCTGCTGGGCGACCTGTGCACGGATCTGCGCGCGGGTCTCGTGCCAGAGCCCGCGCGAGCGCGGCGCGGCGAAGGGCTGCACCTGCAGCGTCGATTCGGCATAGTCGAGCCCGACGGCAACGATGCGCTGCGTCTTCTCCTCGACTTCCAGCCGCAGATTCAGCCCCTCGCGCGGCAGCACCTTGATCCCGCCGATATCGATGTAGGGGCGCACCGGATTCGCTTCGGACGCGTCGAACGGCCCTCTCTCGGCGCGATCAGTCGGCGCCGACTTCTCGTTCGACATCGGCTCTTCCTGCTCTTCGTGGGATTCAGTCATCGCTCTCGTCACGTCTTCCTTGTCGTTGCGTGGGCCCGCAGTCAGCGGGCGGTATCGCGCGCATAGCCCGAGGATCCGAACCCGCCGTCGCCGCGGACGCTCTCGTCGAGATCGGAGACGGGCTGGAATCGGGCGCGCAGAACGGGCGCGACGATCAGCTGGGCGATCCGATCACCCGCCGACACCTGGTACGGAGTGTCGCGGTCGGTGTTGAGAAGCGCGACCTTGATCTCGCCTCGGTATCCGGCGTCGATCGTGCCGGGAGCGTTCACGATCGTGATGCCATGCTTTGCCGCAAGACCGCTCCTCGGAACGACGAATCCGGCACACCCGCTCGGCAGCGCAATGCGAACGCCCGTCGGCACGAGCGCACGCTGGCCAGGTTCAAGTCGCACGTCGACGGTCGAGACGAGGTCTGCCCCTGCGTCACCCGGGTGCGCGTAGACGGGGGGCTCGGGTGCGACAATGGGGATGTCCACGGTTTCACTCACGCATCGAGGGTAATGCAGAACCACCCCGCTCCCCGCGCCGTCCGCGGCATCGCCTCCGGCAGATACCGCGAGCGCCTCGCGCCATCGCTCAAGATCATCGCCGCCGCCGCGATCATCGCCCCCATGGTGATGCTCGTCTTCGTCCGAATGAATGTGTTCGTCGCGCTCGCGCTGAGCGTCGGCACGGCGCTCGCCCTCATCGGACTGCTCATTGCGCTCGCACCCGTCGTGGAGGTCGAAGGCGGGGAGCTCCGGGCGGGTCGCGCCCACATCGATGTCGCATTGCTCGGCGATCCGGAGCCGCTTGACGGCGACGCCGCCCGCGCGGCCCGAGGCGCGGACATCGACGCGCGTGGCTGGTACCTGATACGCGGAGGGATCGCCGGGATCGTGTTCGTTCCGAACATCGATCCCGACGATCCCGTCACTTCGTGGACGATCTCCACGCGCACGCCCGACCGGCTCGCCGCCGCGATCCGTCGAGCGCAGCGTCGAGAGGCCGATTAAGCGGCGCAGTCCTTGCAGATCGGGCCAGTCTTGTCGGCGTGGTCGAGCTGCGAGCGGTGCTTCACGAGGAAGCAGCTCATGCAGGTGAACTCGTCCTGCTGCGGCGGGAGCACGACGACGTCGAGCTCCACGTTCGAGAGATCGTTGCCGCCGAGCACGAAGCTCGGGTTGTCGGCGTCCTCGCTCTCGACCGCGGTGCCCTGATTCGATCGAGCGGCCTTCAGGGCCTCGATCGACTCATTGCCTTCGTCTTCGTTCTTCCGCGGTGCATCGTAATCAGTTGCCATCGGCGGGCGTCACTTCTTTCGCAGGTCTGTGAATGGGAGTGGGCTCCGCGTCTGAACGGGCGCGTCCTCGACGGGCGGCGTTCGGCGGGGCGCGTCTGCGGTCGTCGACAGCTGACTCTGACGCGGTACCCTGCGCGGGGCGGCGACAGTTTGCACGAGTGCGCCGCGATTCGCAAATGCATGCGGTTGTCCTCGGCGCGTCGTGTCTGATCGCACCGGATCAAACGAGCGGCGCGCCCGCGTTATTCCCGGATTCACACCCCCTCCGTGTCACCATGTGTGCGGACGCGCTCGAAGCGCCCGCAGGCGGAGAGGAGCAGGATGGAACAGCTGACCATCGTCGGCACGGAGGGCGAGAGGCTCGTCCTCGCCACCGAGCAGGGACAGCGCTTCACTCTCGACATCGACGACATGCTGCGCACAGAAGTGCGGCGCTCGCGCGCCGACGCCGAGCAGAAGCCGCGACAGATCGGCCCGAGCCCCCGCGAGATCCAGGCGCACATGCGCTCCGGCATGTCCGCGGAGGATGTTGCAGAGCTGCTCTCGTGCGATCTCGACCGGGTCCGGCTGTTCGAGGGGCCGGTCCTCGCCGAACGCGAGCACGTCGTGGACCGCGCTCTCGCGATGCCCGTTCTGACGGGCGTACGGGTGGATCAGGACGAGAACCCCACCTTCGGCACCGCGATCCGCCAGAAGCTCGCCGACATCTCGGCAACGCAGGAGCGGTGGTCGAGCTGGAAGGAAGAGGACGGCTGGGTCGTCAAGCTCACGTTCGAGGCCGCCGGGATCGAGCGCGACGCGCGGTGGACCTTCGACCCCCGCCGCAGTGCGCTCGCCCCCGCGAACGACGACGCCGTTCAGCTGTCGCGACAGGGCAAGATCCCCGACGGCCTCATCCCACGGCTGCGTGCCCTCGACACCGTCGACGACGGCAAGGATGCTTCGACGTTCGACGAGCAGGCGTTCCAGCAGGAGCCGGAGCCCGCCGCCCCGAGTGAGCCCGAGAAGACCGCTGACACGGCAGATCTGCTCGAGGCGCTGCGCCGCAAGCGAGGCCGGCGGGAGACGCCGCCGGTGGCGGAAGAAGACGAGGAAGAGACGGACAAGAAGCCGGGCCGCCCCGTTGCGGTGCTCGGATCGATCGATCCGCGCCTCGAGGAGACGCCGCCGGCCGAGACCTCCGATGATGGCTCCGATGGCGAGGAGGCTCCCTCCGACCAGGCGTCCCGCCGACGCGGCCGCCCGGCGATGCCCTCCTGGGACGAGATCGTCTTCGGAGCTCGCGGCGACGACTAGACGTCGTAGGATCCGCGACGGATCAAGGGGACCGTCGTCTCCTCCGGTGTGATCGAGCCGTGCTGCCCGATCATCTTCTGCGGCCCCTTATCGGCTAGCCGGTCATCGTAGAACGCCCAGATTCCGCGCGCGGCGACGAGCACGTCCCCGATCCGCCCCGTGACGTGCGGCGCGACCTCGCCGCCGAACAGCCCGTCGGCGATCGCCTCCGCGCGGGTCGACACATCGGCCGTGCGCTCCGAGAGTTCCCGCCAACGGCCGGCCAGGGCGACGGGGTCCTCCCCCGGCTCGGCATAGACGTGAAGGAGCCGGGGCTCGCCGCCGAGGTGTCGGACACCGTCGAGACGAGGATCCCCCTCGCGCAGCAGTACGTGACGGGTGCGCGGCACGTCGACCATGCCGTGATCCGCCGTGACGATCACGCCGACGCCGCGCGATGGGTCGAGCGCGGGGCGCAGGGCACGATCGATGCTCTCGAGCGTCGACCTCCACTCCTCCGAGTCGACGCCGTACCGGTGCCCGGCCTGGTCGAGTTCGGGGATGTAGCAGTAGACGAACGCCCCCTCCTCCTGCGCGGCGAGAGCACACGCGACGCGCACGCGCTGATCGAGGTCGTCCTCGGCGACGTACTCCGCCCCGCGCATGAGCGCCGATGTGAGACCCGTCTTCCGATACGCGGCCGCACCGACCGCGTATCCGGCCACACCCGCCGCCGCGGCGCGCTGGAAGACCGTCTCGCTGCGCTGCCAGGTCTCCGGATCCAGCCCATCGCGCTCGTATCCGTTCAACTGATTCGCGAGAACGTCGCGCGCGGGGTCGAGCGTGCGGTACCCGACGAGGCCGTGCCGGCCCGGGCGTTCCCCTGTGAGGAACGAGCCGAGGGCGGCCGCCGTCGTCGAGGGGAACACGGTCTGCGCGACGTGCCGGCGCGGCATCGCCTGCGCGAGGTGTCGGGCGTGCGCCTGGTGGGCCCGCAGCTGGATCGCGCCGAGACCGTCGACGAGGAAGGCGACGCCGGACGAGGCGGGCGGGAGCCACTCCCCCTCGCCGCGAAGCGAACGCAGGATCTCGGGCGCCACTCCGGCGAGATTCCGGGCGACGGCGGGCCCCGCGGGTAGGATCTTCTGCATCCGGGCCAGTCTCGCACAGCCCGAGGACCGGGCCGTGAGGCCGCATCCTCGACATGGTGCGCGGAGCCCGACCCGACAGTCTTCCCAGCAGAGAGAGTTGCATGGCGCGCAAGCAGGAATCCGCCGCCTCACCGGCCGCCGAGCGTATCGAGGACGTCGCCCTCGAGAGCGAGATGCAGGGCTCGTACCTGGAATACGCCTACTCGGTGATCTACTCGCGCGCCCTGCCGGACGCCCGTGACGGCCTCAAGCCCGTACAGCGGCGCATCCTCTATCAGATGGCGGAGATGGGCCTGCGGCCCGACCGAGGCCACGTCAAGAGCGCCCGCGTCGTCGGCGACGTCATGGGCAAGCTCCACCCGCACGGCGACAGCGCGATCTACGACGCGCTCGTGCGCCTCTCACAGGACTTCGCGATGCGCGTGCCGCTCGTCGATGGACACGGGAACTTCGGCTCCCTGGACGACGGCCCCGCGGCGGCGCGCTACACCGAGGCTCGGCTCGATCGCGCTGCGATGCGGATGACGGAGCACCTGGGCGAAGACGTCGTCGACTTCGTGCCCAACTACGACGGACAGTTCCAGCAGCCCGAAGTGCTGCCGGCCGCCTACCCGAACCTCCTCGTCAACGGAGCCACGGGCATCGCCGTCGGCATGGCCACGAACATGGCGCCGCACAATCTCATCGAGGTCGTGTCCGCGGCCACGCATCTGCTCGAGAACCCCGACGCCACAACCGACGAGCTGATGAGGTTCGTGCCGGGCCCCGACTTCCCCTCCGGTGGCATCATCATGGGGCTCGACGGACTCCAGGGCGCCTACGAGACCGGACGCGGATCCGTGAAAGTGCGGGCCAAGACACGGATCGAGCAGATCGGTCCGCGACGCACGGGCATCGTCGTCACCGAGCTGCCGTACATGGTCGGCCCGGAGCGCGTCATCGAGAAGCTCAAGGATGCCGTGCAGTCGAAGAAGCTGCAGGGCATCAGCGACGTCAACGACCTCTCGGACCGCAAGCACGGCCTGCGCCTCGTGATCGGGGTCAAGACCGGGTTCGACCCCGAGGCCGTCCTCGAGCGCCTCTTCCGGCTCACACCGCTCGAAGACTCGTTCGGATTCAACAACGTTGCTCTCGTCGACGGGCAGCCGTCGACGCTCGGGCTGCGCGACATGCTCGTCGTGTACGTGAATCACAGGATCGATGTCGTCACGCGCCGCACGGCGTTCCGCCTCGCCCGCAGGCAGGAACGCCTGCACCTGGTCGAGGGTCTGCTCATCGCGATCCTCGACATCGACGAGGTCATCCAGGTCATCCGTTCCTCGGAGACGAGCGACGAGGCAAGGAGTCGCCTGTGCCAGGTCTTCGACCTTGACGAGGTGCAGGCCGAGTACATCCTCGAGCTGCGACTGCGCCGCCTCACGAAGTTCTCGCGAATCGAACTCGAGACGGAGCGCGACGAGCTGCTCGCCGAGATCGCCCAGCTCGAGGAGCTGCTCGGCTCCGAGTCCCTCATCAGGCGCCAGGTCGCGCAGGAACTCGAAGCGGTCGCCGATGAGCTCGGCACGCCGCGGCGTACCGTGCTCATGAACGCGAAGCCGCAGCCGAAGCGTTCGACGAAGTCCGGCGACGCCGATCTGCAGATCGCCGACGCCCCGACGCGCGTCGCGCTCTCGACAACGGGCCGTGCGGTGCGCATCGATACACCGAATGGCGAGGAGATCGCGCCCCCTGCGCGCCGAAGCAAGCACGACGCGATCCTCGCGACCGCCGCGACCACCGTCCGCGGCGAACTCGGCGCAGTTACATCGGCCGGTCGTCTGCTGAGATTCTCCCCCGTCGATCTGCCGTCGGTACCGCCGACATCGATCTCTCTCAGCGCGGGACAGCGTCTGCGTGACTACATCGGTCTCACAGATCGGAACGAGGAGATTCTCGGACTCGTCGTGCCGGGAAGCGACACGCCTCTCGCGCTCGGGACGGCGAGCGGCGTCGTCAAGCGCGTCGTGCCGTCCGCGTTGCCCGCGCGCCCCGAGCTCGAGATCATCTCGCTCAAGCCCGGGGACCGCGTCGTCGGCGTCGCGGACGCGGTCGATGAAGCCGATCTGGTGTTCGTCACAACAGACGCACGACTGCTGCGGTTCTCTGCGTCGTCGGTGCGCCCGCAGGGCGCTTCGGCGGGCGGGATGTCGGGCATCAAGCTCGCTGCCTCGTCCTCGGTGCTCTTCTTCGGATCCGTCGCGGGCGACGGCAACGTCGTCGTCACGGCCTCGACCGCGGAGGGAATGATCGACGGCACCGACGCGGGCCGAGCGAAGATCAGCGACTTCGGGGAGTATCCGACGAAGGGCCGCGCGACGGGCGGCGTGCGCGCGCACGCGTTCCTCAAGGGCGAGGATCGTCTCCAGCTCGCGTGGGTCGGCCCAGATCCGGCGTACGCGCTCGACGCGAAGGGGGCCGTACGGAAGATCCCGATGACGCTGTCGAAGCGTGACGGCTCGGGTCAGCCGCTCGAGGCGCCCATCGCGACGATCGGCCGCACGCTGTAGTCCTTCTCATGCGGAGAGCACGACTCTCGCTGGCCGCCGCGATTCCAGCGCCTCAGTGAGCGCGGATCGGAATGCCGCGACAGCGGGATGCTCCACACGTCCGGTATGGACGGCGGTGCAGACGCGAGGGCCGAGAATAGACCAGTGCCTTCCCGTTCTTCCTCCCCTACCCTCGGGGTGCCCGTCGCCCTCATCGTCGGATCCTGCATGTCGCTGCAGTTCGGCGCCGCCCTCGCCGTCCAGCTCTTCCCGGGGCTCGGCGCGTGGGGCGTGACGGCGCTGCGTCTCACGATCGCCGCGGCCCTGCTCGTCGTCGTCGCCCGCCCTCGGATCAGCGCGTGGACCCGAAAGCAGTGGATCGCCGTCGTCTGGTTCGGACTGGCTCTCGGCGGCATGAACGGGTTCTTCTACGCGAGCCTCGAGCGACTGCCGCTCGGTCCCGCGGTCGCGATCGAGTTCGTCGGTCCCCTTCTCCTCGCCGTCGTGCTGTCCCGCCGGCGCACCGATCTCGCCTGGGTGGGGCTCGCCATTGCGGGCATCGCCCTCTTCGGGATCGACAGTGTTGTCGGTGCAGATCCGCTCGATCCTCTCGGCGTCGGCCTGGTCCTCATCGCAGCAGCGTTCTGGGTGCTCTACATCCGCACGAGCTCGCGCGTCGGCGAGCTGATCCCGGGCATCGGCGGGCTCGCCGCGGCGCTTGCCATCGCGTCCATCGCGATGCTCCCCTTCGGCGTACCGGCCTTCGGTGTTCTCGTCGCGCGCCCTGAGCTCATCGGACTCGCCATCGGCACCGCCGTCTTCGCCTCGGTCGTGCCGTACACGCTCGAGCTGCTCGCTTTGCGCCGCCTCCCGCAGCGCGTCTTCGGAGTCCTCATCAGTCTCGAACCCGTCTTCGCCGCGCTCTTCGGCTGGCTCCTGCTCGCGCAGTCGATCGGGCCGATGAAGATCGCAGCGATCGCGCTCATCGTCGCGGCGAGCATCGGCACGGCGACCGCAACGCGCACTGCCGCCGTCGCTCCTGTCGAACCGGTCTTCACCGGGTCGATCCCCACCGTCACGGGCACGATCGCCGTCGTCACCGACGACAGGCGCCCCTCACACTCAACGGAGGAGCCGTGAACCCGGCTATGCGTCGATTGCATCCTTGTCGAGCTGCGCAGCGCCCTGGACGATGAAGTTGCGCCGCGGGGCGACTTCGTTTCCCATGAGCATCTCGAACACGTGCCCCGCAGCCTCAGCGTCCTCCATGCGCACGCGGCGCAGCAGGCGACCGTCACGCGACATGGTGGTCTCGGCCAGCTGATCGGCGTCCATCTCCCCGAGCCCCTTGTAGCGCTGGATCGGCTCCTGCCAACGCTTGTTCTGTCGGCGCAGCTTTGCGAGAAGCGCGTTGAGCTCGCGATCGCTGTACGTGTAGATCGTCTCGTTCGGCTTGGACCCCGGGTTCATGACGATCACACGGTGCAGCGGCGGGACCGCGGCGTACACGCGCCCGTCCTCGATGAGAGGTCGCATATAGCGGTAGAAGAGCGTGAGCAGCAGGGTGCGGATGTGTGCGCCATCGACGTCGGCGTCACTCAGGATGATGACCTTGCCGTAGCGGGCCGCGTCGATGTCGAAGGAGCGACCAGATCCTGCGCCGACCACCTGGATCAGCGCCGCGCATTCGGCGTTCGAGAGCATGTCGCCGATCGATGCCTTCTGCGTGTTGAGAATCTTGCCGCGGATCGGGAACAGAGCCTGATGTTCGCTGTCGCGCGCCTTGCGGGCCGTGCCGAGCGCCGAGTCTCCCTCGACGATGAACAGCTCGGAGTTCGACACATCGTTCGTCCGGCAGTCGATGAGCTTCGCCGGCAGCGAGGACGATTCGAGCGCGTTCTTCCGACGCTGCGTCTCTTTGTGCGCGCGCGCAGACACGCGCGCTTTCATCTCGCTGACGACCTTGTCGAGCAGCATCGATACCTGGTTCTTGTCGTCGCGCTTCGTCGACGTGAACCGCGCCTTCATGCCCTCGCGCACGACCTTCGCGACAATGGGGCGCACGGCGGGCGTGCCGAGCACCTCCTTCGTCTGCCCCTCGAACTGCGGCTCGGGGAGGCTCACGTTGAGCACCGCTGTGAGACCCGCGAGGACGTCGTCCTTCTCGAGCTTGTCGTTTCCGACCTTCAGCCGACGGGCGTTCTTCTCGACCTCGGCACGCAGCTGCTTCGTGAGCTCCTGCTCGAAGCCCTGCTGGTGAGTGCCGCCCTTCGGCGTCGCGATGATGTTCACGAACGACCGCGTGATCGTGTCGTAGCCCGTGCCCCACCGCAGCGCGATGTCGACGTGGCACTCGCGCTCGACCTCCGTCGATCGCATGGATCCGTCGGCTTGCAACGTCGGCACCGTCTCGGTGAACGAGCCCGTCCCTTCGAGCCGCCACGTGTCGGTCACGGGAGCATCGGTCGACAGGAACTCGACGAACTCGGCCAGTCCGCCGTCGAAGCGATACGAGCTCTCCCTCACGCCGATCTCGGGATCATCGACAGCCCGCTCGTCGCGGATGACGATCTCAAGGCCGGGAACGAGGAAGGCCGTCTGACGGGCACGTGTGACGAGCTCGTCGTATTGGAACGCCGCATCCGCCGTGAAGATCTGTCCATCCGCCCAGTAGCGCACGCGCGTTCCCGTGACGCCCTTCCGAGCCTTCCCCACGACACGCAGCTCGCTGTTGTTCTCGAACGGCGTGAAAGGTGCGTCGGGTCGCGCCTCGCCCGAGTCCGTGAAGATACCCGGCTCTCCCCTGTGGAAGCTCATCGCGTAGGTCTTGCCGGACCGATCGACCTCGACGTCGAGCCGCTCGCTCAGGGCGTTCACGACCGACGCTCCGACACCGTGCAGGCCACCCGACGCCGCATACGAGCCGCCGCCGAACTTTCCACCGGCATGCAGCTTCGTGTAGACGACTTCGACACCCGTCAGACCCGTGCGCGGCTCGACGTCGACGGGCACACCGCGTCCGCGGTCCTGCACCTCGACGCTCCCGTCTTGACGCAGCACGACATCGATGCGGTCACCGTTGCCTGCGACGGCTTCGTCCACCGCGTTGTCGATGATCTCCCAGAGGCAGTGCATGAGGCCGGGAGATCCGTTCGACCCGATGTACATCCCCGGCCGCTTGCGAACGGCCTCCAGGCCTTCAAGAACCTGCAGATGATGGGCGGAGTACTCGGCTGTCACAAGATTCGATCCTATCTTCGAACGGCCCCGTGTTCGGGAGAACACACCTCGCACCCACAGGCCCAGGGGCCGCGTACGCCGAGCGCGAAACATGCGTCATCACGGGAAGTCTCGCGGGTGCGTCGTGGTTGTATGGAACATGCCCCGCGATATCGGATCCATCACGAAGGAGGCAGCCCGATGACTGCAACGACGACAGCCGACGCCACTGTCTCCCACCGCCTCACTGCGGCCGATCGCTGCGACGCCTGCGGAGCGCAGGCGTACATCGCCGCGTCGGTCGGCGGGAGCGAGCTGCTCTACTGCGCGCACCACGGGCGCAAGTTCGAGGAGAAGCTCCGGGCCGTGGCCACGGATTGGCACGACGAGACGGACAAGCTCGTCGACGAGAACTGACGGCGACTCTGACGGCGCCCTCCCGCGAAACCGCGGGAGGGCGCCGTCGTGTTCGTCAGAGGGAGACGCGCGGCACGAGAGGCGAGACGCGCAGAAGAGGCTCCTCACCGACCGTTCCGATCGCCTCCCCCAGGTCTGTCGGCGTCGGTTCCCCGTGTTCGCCCGGACCGAACAGCACGACCTCGTCACCGCACTGAGCACCGTCCCAGGCTTCTACGACCGATTCGAACGGATTCACGTGCCTCAGCTCGCGTCGCCCGCCGGGGGTGCCGACGTGCACGCGGCCCGCCAGCGTCGAGGGGAGACCGTCGACGGATCCGATCCCGATGCGCGCCTCGCCGCCCTCGATCGCCACAACGCGCGCAACAAGCGATGAGACGGGCGCGATGCCGGAAATCTCGGGCCCATCCGCCGAACGGATGCCGTAGCAGAAGGCGCCGATGCGTACGAGATCGCCGCGGAACTCGGGCCGGTGCCACGCGGCCGCGCTCGCGGCGAGATGCCGCACCTCGGGCGACAGGCCCTCACCGCGAGCGGCGGCGACCGCACGGTCGAAGGCAGCACGGGAGATGTCATCCTCCTCGTCACTTGCCTCGGCGATATGGCTCCAGATCCCGACAACTACGATGCTGCCTTCGCGCTCGAGCTGAGCGGCGCGTGCACAGAACGCATCCCAATCCTCGGGACGCACACCGTTACGATGCAGACCCGTGTCGATCTTCAGATGCACGCGAGCGACGACTCCGACCTTCGCAGCCGACTGCCGTACGCGTTCCAAGTACCCGGCATCGCCGACCCCGAGTTCCAGCCCTCCGCGGAGCGCCGCTTCGGCCTCGGCTTCCGTCACGGTCATCCAGGCCACGACACGGGCGCGGTCGCCCGACACAGCCTTCGCCCGCAGCGCGCTCGGCACGTCGATGCCCCCGAACCAACGCGCGCCCGCATCAAGCGACGCCTCAACGATGCGCTGCACCCCCTGCGCGTACGCGTCGTCCTTGATGACCACGAGCACCTCCGCCGGGGCCATGCGCGCGCGCACCGCCCGCACGTTCGAGCGAAGGCGCTCGAGGTCCACACGGAGCTCTGCGGTGTTCACTCGGCCACCTCCCGTTCCGCCGACAATCCGGGCATCGCCACGAGCTCGATCTCAGACCATCCTGTCGCCCGTGCCCACTGACCGAGCAGATGCGGAGCAGGGGCACCGAACAACACCGCCTCGTCGCCCGGCTGCACCTCGAGATCGCCGACGTCGATCACGCAGACGTCCATCGCGACGCGCCCAATGATGGGACGGTCGGCCCCCAGGATCCACACGGACGCAGCGCCGCCCACGGCACGCGGCACACCCTGCGCGTAGCCGCCCGCGATGAGCGCCGCGCGCGTGTCGGACTCCGCGCGATGAAGGTAGCCGTAGGACACGCCGTCGCCCGCTTGCAGCGGCTTGGTCTGCAGCACGGGCGTCGTGACCGTCAGAACGGGCCTTCCCCGCCCTTCGAGCCCGAAGACGCTCGCGAGCGGCAACGGCACACTGCGCGACGATCCCAGGCCGTACTCCGCGGCGAGAGAGGGCTCGTCGACGACAGCCGCTGTCACGCCGACCGCACGGGCGACTTCAGCCACGATCCGCCCACCGTGCCCGCAGGCGTCGCGACGCAGATCGATCGGAGCGTCCGGCTCCGCGTGAGCGGCGCGGGCGATGTTTCTCTCGAGCGCAGACCGCGACACGCGTGCACGCGGAGCGCTCATCCCCAGAATCGACGCACTCATCCGACCTAGACTAGGCGGCGCCCGCCTGACGGAGCGCCGAGCGCGCCGCAGGCCCCTTCCCTTTCCGCCGATACGGAGGTTCCATGCCCGCGAACGGCCTCGCCCTCGGACCCAAGCTCCGGTACCTCGCCGAGCGCGCGCGCCGCATCGACATCGGCTCCGTCCTCGATCGCGCTCGCGAAGTGCGCGACGAGCACGGCAAGCCCGTGCCGTCTGTGCTGATCGACATGCTCTGGTCAGCCGCGCGCAAAGACGTCGCCTTCCAGGACTACGTCGACTTCGACTTCGCGATTCTCAACGCCGCTGAGCGCGAGACCTTCATGACGCACCCCGTCTCGGCTCAGCTGGCGCAGCGTTGGTCGCGGCCGGCCGGGCGCGCCGTGTTCGAGGACAAGATCGCCTTCAACCGTCGCTTCGACCGCTTCCTCAAGCGCTCCTGGCTCGTCGTCGATAAGGACAACGCAGACGCGGTCCGGACCTTCGTCGAGGAGCAGGGCACCGTCATCGCGAAGGTTCCCGTCAGCCACATGGGCCTCGGTGTGCGCCGCTATCACGCGAAGGACGTCGAGGACTGGGATGCGTTCCACCGGCAGCTGCTCGAAGGCGGCGAGCTTCTCCTCGAGGAGATCATTCGCCAGCACGACGACATCTCGGCGGTCTGCCCGGGAACCGTCAACACGACGCGTATCACCGCCTTCTTCGACGGCACCGATGTGCACACGCTCGCTGTGGCGCAGAAGTTCGGCCGCGGCGAGGTGAGCGATCAGATGTCCTACGGCGGCTTCTACACGATGCTCGACCCCGATTCGGGTCACGCGCTCAGTGCCGGGTACGACTCGCACGGGCACGTCCATGAGACGCATCCCGACACGGGCTTCCGCATCGCTGACTTCCAGCTCCCCCTCTTCGAGGAGGCCATCGCACTCGTCGACGAGGCCGCCCGGGAGATGCCAGAGGTCCAGTACGCCGGATGGGACGTCGTCGTCACCCCGACGGGTCCGGTCCTCGTCGAGGGCAATTGGGGCGCGGGCGTCTACGAGAACAAGCCCAGCGTGTCGGGCGTCCGCACAGGCCACAAGCCGCGCTACCGCGCCGCGATCGGGTTCTGACCGCGACACGACAACGGGGCGCCTCCGTGAAGGAGGGCGCCCCGTTGTCGATTCAGCAGAAAGCGTCAGGCTCGACGGATGATGCCCATCGGCGTCGACTGGTGCCCCTGGCCGAGCGGGTTGTCTTGCAGGATCTTCACGAGCGTGCGCTCCGCCGTCTTGTCGAGCGTGGAGCCGAGGATGTTCCCGCCGATGTCGTTGATGTCGACAACGGCGACGTCGCACCCCACGAGGCGCTTCGTCTCGGCCGCGACCTCTCGCGGACGCTCCGGGCCCAGCACGACCGCATCGTTGTACGGCGGGATCGTGTTCGGCGTCGGGCCGTCGATCGCACGCGCCTTGTCGCCCGCGATGCGGTAGAAATCGCCGCTGCGCCCGAAGAGCTTCGTCACTGCAGAGACGGCCGCCGCGAACAGGATTCGCAGACTTCCGACCTCGCGCAGCGCGAACTCCATCGTCTCGGGAATGCCGAGCCCGATTCCGTACGCCGACTTCGTGACGTACTTCGACAGGAAGCGCGCCAGACGGCGCGGGTGGATCTCGCTCATCATGTACGAGCGCCCCTGCGTAATGGCGACGATCTTCTCCGTGATGAACAGGATGTCGCCGCTCTCGACGTGATCGATCGCGTACGAACGGACAACCTCTTCGAGATCATCCCCGGGCATGACCACACGCGTACGCAGCGGGATCCGCAGGAACGTCGCGTCGTCGACCGTGACTTCGAGGGCCTTGCCCTCGTTTGCCCCGGCGCTCACTCGAGGTAGTCCCGCAGAGACTGCGAACGGCTCGGGTGACGCAGCTTCGCCATCGTCTTGGACTCTATCTGCCTGATGCGCTCACGCGTGACGCCGAAGGTGTCGCCGATCTGATCGAGCGTCTTCGGCTGCCCATCTCCCAGGCCGAACCGCATGCGGATCACGCCCGCCTCACGCTCGGAGAGCGAGTCGAGGAGGCTCTCGAGCTGACGCTGCAGCATCGTGAATCCGACCGCGTCCGCCGGGACGACCGCCTCAGTGTCCTCGATGAGGTCACCGAACTCGCTGTCGCCATCTTCACCGAGGGGAGTGTGCAGCGAGATCGGCTCGCGACCGTACTTCTGCACCTCGACGACCTTCTCGGGCGTCATGTCGAGCTCCTTGGCGAGCTCTTCGGGCGTGGGTTCGCGACCCAGGTCCTGCAGCATCTGGCGCTGCACGCGTGCCAGCTTGTTGATGACCTCGACCATGTGCACGGGGATGCGGATCGTGCGTGCCTGATCGGCCATCGCACGCGTGATCGCCTGACGGATCCACCACGTCGCGTAGGTCGAGAACTTGAAGCCCTTGGTGTAGTCGAACTTCTCGACGGCACGGATGAGGCCGAGGTTCCCCTCCTGGATGAGGTCGAGGAACTGCATTCCGCGGCCCGTGTAGCGCTTCGCGAGCGAGACGACGAGGCGCAGGTTCGCCCCCAGCAGGTGGCTCTTCGCGCGCTTGCCGTCACGCGAGACCCACTGCATGTCGAGCCCGAGCTGCGACGACTTCTCGGCCGCCGACATCTTCGACAGCTTCTCCTCGGCGAACAGGCCCGCCTCGATGCGCATTGCGAGGTCGACCTCCTCCGCTGCGTTCAGGAGGGGAACCTTGCCGATCTGCTTCAGGTAGTCCTTGACCGGATCGGCCGTCGCGCCCGTGATCTGCGTCGAGTAGACCGGGACTTCTTCCTCGGCCGACTGGCTGATGACGATTGCGCCCGACGGAAGCGGCTCAGCCTGCTCGGGCTTCGGCTTCTTCGTCTCCTCGGTCTCCTCGACCTCGGGAGTGTCCTCGCCGATGATCTCGTCGACGACGTCGCTCTTCTTGCGCGGAGTCTTCTTCGCAGCAGGCTCCTTCGCCGCCGCCTTCTTCTTCGCCGCGGGCTTCTTGGTCGTCGACTTCTCGTCAGCCGACGCATCGGCGGAGGCCTTCTGGCCCGCCGTCGCCTGAGCAGCGGTCTCGTCGACCGCGTCGGTCTTCGTGGTCTTCGTGGCAGGAGTCACGTTTCGCCTTTCCCCGGATTCGCCGCGCGCCAGCGCCCCGGGAGTGTTCGAGCACGATTAAGACCCTTGTCAAGTGCGATGCCTGGTGGGCATCGACGGGACAACGGGTCGGATGTCCATTCTCTCATACGTCCGCGCCGACTGCTGACCACCCGGCGCTGCGTCACATGAGCGTCAACGCGGACCAGCCGCGTGCTATTCCGCTGGGCCCCCTCAGCGCCGCGGATCATCATCGCCCGGACGATCGGCGAGGAAACGCTCGAGCTCGGCGGCGAGTTCGTCGGCGCTCGGCAGATCCCCCTCTTGGAAGCCCGAGCTCGACGCGCCTTCGCCCGCCCCGTCGCGCTCCCCGGCCATATAGGCATCGAATCGCTGTTCCAGGGCTTCGATCATCCGCGCGAGCTCCTCGTTGTGAGCGATCTGGTCCTCGACTCGCTCGATGTACTCGCGATTGTCCTCCCGCAGATCGTCGAGACCGAAAACGAGGCCCGTCGCGTTCATCAGCCTGTCCAGGGCGACGAGGGTCGATCCCGGATACTCAGTCTCGGCGAGATAGTGCGGCACGAGCATCACGAATCCCGCGACCGGGTACCCGTCCTCCGACATACGGAACTCGATGAGGTGCCCGAGCGTCGCGGGCACCTGGGTATGCGGCTTCCACACCGAGTGCGCCTGGATGAGGTCGGAGCGCGAGCCGCTCACGGTCGTGGTGAGCTGGCGCGTATGCGGCACGGGCATGGCGATCGCGTGGACCCAGGACATCGTCGAGACGTCGAACTCGGAGGCGAGACGCAGAAGCGCCTCGACGACGCCGTCCCACTGGAAGTCTGGCTCGTAGCCCGACAGCAGCAGGAACGGCTGTCCCAGCGCATCGTGAGCGAGGGAGAGCTCGAGTCGAGGGGCGCGGATCTCGGAGAGATGGTCTTTATCGAAGGTCGCGATGGGACGACGCGCCCGGTAATCGAGCAGTGCGTCGTTGCGGAACACGACGACCGGCCGCGGATCGAGTTCCTCCCGCATGTAGTCCACGATGCTCGCGACCGTGCCGCCCGCATCCGTGAACCCCGTCAGGAGCACGACAAGTGGCAGGCGCGGCGGGACGACGGGGGCGTTCGCGACGCGCTCGAAGATCTCCGGTGTGCGAGGCATCTCTCCATGCTACGAGCAGCAGCGACGCGCGGGGCGCACTTGAGCCCACAGCGCCGCACACGGCGCGCGAACCTAGGATGGATCACATGCCTCTTCCCGAAATCGAGATCTCCCACGCTCCGTTCCCCGCAGAAGAGGCCGACGCCCTGGTCCTCGCGGTGCCGTCGTCAGACGACTCCGCCCTCGACGACTTCGTCGGCCTGCGCCCTGCCCTCGACGCCCTCTCGTTCACGGGACGGCGGAATGCCTTCACGCGGGTGTACGCGCCGGAGCTCACGTCCCTTCCGCTCGCTGTCGTCGGTCTCGGCGAGGACGCCGACGCGGATGCCGTGCGCGAAGCCATCGGTGCGGGCGTCCGCCAGCTCACGGGCTTCGACACCGTGGCCGTCGCCGTTCTCGGCGAGATCCCCGATGCGTGGCGCGCCGCCGCCGAGGGAGCGATTCTCGGCGGATATCGCTTCACCACCTACAAGAGCGCCTCGGACGACGAACTCGCAAAGGGGCGCCGGGCTTCCCGCGTCATCATCCACGCACCCGAGTCGGCAGCCGACGCCGATCTCGCCTGGGCGCGGGCGCACGGCGCCGCCGTCGCCCTCGTCAAGGACCTCGTGTCGACTCCCGCCGACCGCCAGAGCCCCGAGCAGCTCGCCGATGCTGCGGTCGAGGCTGTGGCAGACCTGCCCGTGCAGGCGACGATCTGGGACGAGCAGGCGCTCTCCGACGGCGGCTTCGGCGGAATCCTCGGCGTCGGGAAGGGCTCCGACCGGCCGCCTCGCCTCGTGCGACTCGACTACGCCCCCGACGGCGCCGAGCGCCATATCGCCCTCGTGGGCAAGGGGATCACGTTCGACACGGGCGGTCTGTCGCTCAAGCCCGCCGCATCGATGGTCGGCATGCAGGAGGACATGACGGGCGCCGCAGAGGTGCTCGCAGTCATCCGCGCCGCCGCGGAACTCGAGCTGCCCGTCCGGGTCACGGCCTGGATGTGCATCGCCGACAACATGCCCTCGGGCCGCGCGACGCGCCCCGGCGACGTGCTGATCCTGGCCGACGGCACAAGTGTCGAGGTGACGAACACCGACGCAGAGGGGCGCCTCGTGCTCGCCGACGGACTCGTCGCCGCGAGCCGCGAGAACCCAGATGTCATCGTCGACGTGGCGACCCTCACCGGAGCCATGCTCGTCGCGCTCGGCACACGCCACACGGGCATCATGGGCGCTGAAGAGACGGTCGACGCGTTCCTCGGCGCAGCCGATCGCACGGGTGAGCTCGCGTGGGCGCTCCCCCTCCCCGATTACCTCGAGGAACGCCTCGACTCGCGCGTCGCCGACATGCAGAACGCCGATATCGGCAATCGTGCCGCGGGTTCGCTCTACGCGGGGCTATTCCTGCGGCGCTTCGTGGGTCACATCGGCAACGATCCCGAGGCCGGCAAGATCCCCTGGGTGCATCTCGACATCGCGGGGTCGTCGATGAGCTCGCCGTCCGCCTACGGCTTCACCGACAAGGGCCCGACGGGCGCGTCCACGCGCGCGCTCATCGACTTCATCGCGGCCAGCGGCCAGAACGCCTGAACGCCGCGAGCGGACGAGAGGGATATGACGTGAAAGCCCACAGCTTCGACCTCGTCGTACTCGGCGGCGGCAGCGGCGGCTACGCGGCCGCACTGCGCGCCGCCGAGCTCGGCCGCTCGGTCGCGATCATCGAGCAGGATCGCCTCGGCGGCACCTGCCTGCACCGCGGCTGTGTCCCCACGAAGGCGCTCCTGCACACGGCGGAGGTCGCCGAAGGGGTGCGCCGTGCGGCCGCCGTCGGCGTCCAGGCGAGCCTGGACGGCGTCGACGGCGCCGCCGCGCGCGCCTGGCGTCAGAAGGTCGTCGACGGCAAGCACCGCGGCCTGCAGAGCCTCGTCCGCTCGCGTGATATCGCCGTCATCGACGGGCGTGGATCCGTCGTCCGACACGACGGCCGCCCCGCCGTCGCCGTCGGCGATGACGTGTATGTCGGAGACGACGTCGTCCTCGCTACGGGCGCCGCCAGCCGGTCGATCCCCGGCGTGACCCTCGGCGGCCGCATCGTCGACTCCGAGGGAGCCCTCGCGCTCGACGAGGTGCCTCGGCGCGTCGTCGTGCTCGGCGGCGGGGTCATCGGCGTCGAGTTTGCGAGCGCCTGGCGCTCGCTCGGCGCCGAGGTGACGATCGTCGAGGCCCTCGACCACCTCATCGCGAATGAGGATCCCTCATCCCGCACCGCTCTCGAAAAGGCGTATCGTCGGCGCGGGATCACGCTCGAGCTCGGCGCCCGCGTGACGAACGCCGATGTGCACGGCGACGGTGTCTCGCTCACCTTCGAACGGAACGAGGAAGCGACGACGATCGAAGCGGACCTCATCCTCGTCGCCGTCGGGCGCGCTCCGACGACCTCCGGTCTGGGCCTGGAGGATGTCGGCGTCGAGACCGAACGAGGTTTCGTCGTCGTCGACGATGCGCTCCGAACGACCGCCGAGCATGTGTGGGCCGTCGGCGACATCGTCATGGGTCCGCAGCTCGCGCACCGCGGCTTCCGCCACGGCATGTTCGTGGCCGAGACGATCGCCGACGAGGCGCCCTCGCCGCTCGACGACTCGCTGTTCCCGCGCGTGACGTACTCGACACCCGAGGTCGCCTCGGTGGGGATCACTGAGCCGCAGGCGATCGCCGCGCACGGTGCCGATCGGGTCGTCACCCGAGAGGTGTCGCTGGCGGGCAACGCCAAGAGCGAGATCGTCTCGGCTGGATCGGACGCACGCGGCGGCTTCGCAAAGGTCGTCGCGCTCGCGGACGGACCGGTCCTCGGCGTGCACCTCGTCGGCGAACGCGTCGGGGAACTCATCACCGAGGGTCAGCTCGCGGTCGCGTGGGAAGCACGCGCCGACGATCTCGCCCCGCTCATCCATGCCCATCCGACGCAGAGCGAAGCGCTCGGCGAGGCGTTTCTCTCACTCGCGGGCTCTCCCCTGCATACCCCCTGATCGGTCGCCACAGACCGTGCGGCCGCGACATCGGCGCACGCGAGGCCGATCCCCTAAGCTGATACACGCATTCACACCTTCTGAAGGAGACTCGAATATGAGCACTTCCGTTGTCCTCCCCGCGCTCGGTGAGAGCGTCACCGAGGGAACGGTCACGCGCTGGCTGAAGCAGGTCGGCGATACCGTCGAGGTCGATGAGCCTCTGCTCGAAGTGTCCACCGACAAGGTCGACACCGAGATCCCCTCGCCCGTGGCGGGCGTGCTCGAGGCGATTCTCGTTCAGGAGGACGAGACCGCCGAAGTCGGCGCCGACCTCGCGACCGTCGGCGACGGCGCTGCGTCCTCTGCCGCTGAGGCACCCGCGGCGCCCGCTGCCGAGGCCCCCGCGGCCGAGGCACCTGAAGAGCCCGCCCCCGAGGCACCCGCGGCTCCGGCCGCCGCCCCCGCAGATTCGGGCGACGCGACCGACGTCACGCTGCCCGAGCTCGGCGAGAGCGTCACCGAGGGAACCATCACTCGCTGGCTGAAG
>NZ_PNFD01000003.1 GCF_003254645.1 Microbacterium suaedae
GCCGAGGTGGCATCAGCGTTCGACGCCGACGTCGCATCCGCCTGCGCAGCAGCCTGAGCCGCCACCTGGGCCGACGCATTCGCCTCCGAGGAGACGTCCGTCGATGCATCGCTGGACGCATCCGCGTTCGCCGCAACCTGAGCCGCAGCGGTCGCATCCGCATCCGCCGCAGCCGTGGCCGTGGTCGACGCATCCGCCTGAGCCGCAGCCTGCGCCGCAACCTGAGCCGCCGCGTTGCTGTCGTCGTCAGCGTTCGCCGACGCGGAGGCCGAGGCCGCCGCGTTCGTGTTCTCATCGGCGTTACTGCCATCCACATCACTGTCCGCGTTCGCCGCGGCCGCAACCGACGCGTCCGACGAGGAATCGGCGTTCGCGGCAACCGCCGCAGCCGATCCTGCGTTCCCGTCGGCGGCCGAGGTGGCATCAGCGTTCGACGCCGACGTCGCATCCGCCTGCGCAGCAGCCTGAGCCGCCACCTGGGCCGACGCATTCGCCTCCGAGGAGACGTCCGTCGATGCATCGCTGGACGCATCCGCGTTCGCCGCAACCTGAGCCGCAGCGGTCGCATCCGCATCCGCCGCAGCCGTGGCCGTGGTCGACGCATCCGCCTGAGCCGCAGCCTGCGCCGCAACCTGAGCCGCCGCGTTGCTGTCGTCGTCAGCGTTCGCCGACGCGGAGGCCGAGGCCGCCGCGTTCGTGTTCTCATCGGCGTTACTGCCATCCACATCAGCGTCGGCGTTCGCAGCCGAGGTGCTGTCGGCATCGGCGTTCGCGTCGGGGTCGGCGCCCGTGCCCGCGGCCTCGACCGTCAGCGAGCCGGTGGCGGGCGTCTGCGACACCTCACCCGTCGCCACGACCTCGAACGTGCCCGTAGCCGCGTCCGCATCCGTCATGTGCAGGAACGAGAAGGTCCCGTCCACATCCGTCATGACCGGACCGACCTCAGCGCCGTCGATCGTCAGCGACGCCGACTCTTCGGCGGCGAAGCCCGTGCCGGAGATCGTCGTGGACTCACCCTGCTGGATGGTGCCCGGGTCGACCATGATCGCCGTGTCGTAGACCGCGTCCGCGGCCTCGATCGTCAGCGAGCCGGTGGCGGGCGTCTGCGACGCCTCACCCGTCGCCACGACCTCGAACGTGCCCGTAGCCGCGTCCGCATCCGTCATGTGGTCGAACGTGAAGTTCCCGTCAACATCCGTCATGACCGGACCGACCTCAGCACCGTCGATCGTCAGCGACACCGACTCCTCCGCCGCGAAGCCCGAACCGGAAATCGTCGTGGACTCACCCTGCTGGATCGTTCCCGGGTCGACCAGGATCGCCGTGTCGTAGACCACGTCGGCGATCGAGTTCGCGCCGACTGATGCCTTCCCGAGGTTCACGGTCGCCCCGTTGCCCCCGATGAGAGTGATCTGCGTGGCGATCTCGGTGTAGGTGCCCGCACCGTCGTCCTCCTGGACATTGATGTTGACGCTGACGACATCACCGATCAGCCCGAACACGGGGCTGAGCTCGCCAGCCGCGGTCGTGATCACAGCCTCGATCGCGCTACCCGCCGTGCTGAGCGCGCTCGTGACGAGCGGCTGGACCAGGTCGGTGAGACCACTCGTCACTGTGGCAAGCAGCGGGTCGATGATCGGGTCGAGAAGCCCGAGAGTACCGGTCCCGCTGAGCGCGAGCGATTCCGTACCATCGAGCAGATCGCCGAGCGTGCCGTCGTAAGCGATGTCGAGACCGGCTGTGCAAAGCCCGGCTACCTCAAGCAAGCAGACACCCCCGCTGATGGAGACGGTGACACTGTCGAGCACTCCGTCGAGAGCGGCGTTGATCTCACCCTGCAGCTGCGTCAGCAGACCTTCAACCTGGTCGCCAATCGCCGTGAGCGTCGTCGCACTCAGAAGAGGTGTGTTCGGCGGGAGGTTGTTGACGTCGACAAGCTGCTCGAGATCAACGGCGATCGTGCCTGCACTCAGGTCGAGCGTCACGCCGCCAGCGGTTCGCACCTCGTTCAGCTCCGCGTTGAGCGCGCCCGCCAGATCGGCCGTGATGTCGACGGCCAGGTCGTTCGAGACGAGAGAGACGCCCGGCAGGAGGGAGCTGAGGAGGTCCAGGGAATCTGTGACGCCGGCGAGAAGACCGTCGACGACCTCATCTTCCAGAGCCTCGAGCGTCGTGCCGAGCGTGGTGAGCGCCCCGTTGGCGGTTGTGACGATGTCGCCGAGAAGCGGTGAGCCGACGTTGATCGTCGCGGACGCGATCTGATAGTCGCGGCAGTGATCCGGGGCCGCCAGATCGGCGCACGCGGTCGCCAGATCGGCCTGAGCGGCGTCAAATGCCGCGACGCCCGTGACAGCGCCAAGCGTGAGGCTCGCAGTGTCGAGCGCCGCAGTCTCCGGAAGGAGCGCCATGAGGTTGAGGCTTGCATCGGCGGGGAATGTGCCGTCGCCCGAGGTGTCCACAACACCCGCGTCACTGACGGCTCCGGAGGCTGCAAGCGAGACCCCGGCGTCGCGCGCCTCGGAGTACTGGTTCACCGCTCCGAGCGCCAGCAGGTCGCCGAGAGGGAGCGAAACTCCGTCGGCAATCGTGACATTGATCGCGCTGAGCGCCGTGATATCTAGGTCGGTCGTGTCGATCACCGGAGCGGGATCGCCCGAGTTGCTGGCTTCGGTCCCCGCGACGCCCGCGATCGAAGAGAGATCGATCGCGTCCAGAAGCGACCCGCTCACGAACTGAGAGCTGGACGCGGACTCGTCACCGGGCGCTGCCGAAGCGGGGACAGCGACGAGCCCCATTCCCACCATCGTTGATGTCGCGACCACGGCTCCGATACCGAGTCGCCTCCTCGTCAACCACCGGGAGCTGCCGCCCCCGGATCGACCCTGTTTCTGAGCGTGCACTGGATACCCCTCACATCGATACGTTCATCGAGCCCCGAGGCCGATCGAAGATGCACGGCCATCGTGGACGCGGCACAGGTCCGCGCGCCCAGCTTTGCGGTATACGAGCCTGGCGTCCAGTATTCTGGGAGGGAACTGAATAACGATTCGGTTACGGCGACGCGCTGATGACCTCGATCACCTGCTGTCCGTAGGCCTCGCGCTTCTTCGCGCCGACCCCCGTAATGCCGTCAAGTTCGGCGAGACTCGTCGGCCGATGCTCGGCGAGAGCCCGAAGTGTCGCATCGCCGAACACGATGTATGCCGGCACCCCCTGCTCTCGAGCCTGCGCTGCCCGCCACCCGCGCAGCGCCTCGAAGAGATCGCGATCCTCGGGCGCGAGCGTGTCGGCAGCTGTCGTCTTCTTCGCCGCCGGTCGAGAGCGCCGACCGATCACGTCCTGTCGCAGCGGCACGGGCGTCTCGCCCCGTAGCACCCCTGCCGATTCCGGCGTGACCGCGAGCGTGTTGTACTCACCCTGCGGGGCGAGCAGCCCGCGCGCGAGAAGCTGCCGGATGACGCTGCGCCAGTCTTGTTCAGACAGATCGCCGCCGATGCCGTAGGTCGCGAGCTGATCGTGCCGGAATCGGGTGACGCGCTCGTTCTCTTTGCCGCGCAGGATGTCGATCAGGTGCCCCGCGCCGAACGACTGCCCGCGCTCGCGCTGCAGGCGCACGATCGTCGACATCAGCTTCTGCGCGGCGACGAGCCCGTCCCAGGTCTTCGGCGGCTCGAGACAGGTATCGCAGTTTCCGCAGGGGGAGGACTCCTGACCGAAGTATCCGAGCAGGTTCTGGCGTCGGCAGGACACGGTCTCGCACAGCGCGAGCATCGCGTCGAGGTGCTGCTGCTGACGCATCTTCAGGGTGCGATCGCCCTCGCCCTGCTGAATCATCCGGCGCTGCTGCACGACGTCGCCGAGACCGTAGGCCATCCACGCGACGCTCGGCTCGCCGTCGCGCCCCGCTCGCCCCGTCTCCTGGTAGTACCCCTCGACCGACTTCGGCAGATCGATGTGGGCGACGAATCGCACATCGGGCTTGTCGATGCCCATGCCGAACGCGATCGTCGCGACCACGACGACGCCCTCGTCGCGCAGGAAGCGCCCCTGATGCGCCGCCCTCATCTCGGCCGGGAGACCCGCGTGATACGGGATCGCGTCGATGCCCTGCCCCGCAAGATAGGTCGCGGTCTGCTCGACCGACTTGCGACTCAGGGCGTAGACGATCCCCGCGGCCCCGTCGGGCTGAGAGCGGATGAACTGCAGCAGCTGCCGACGAGCGTCGACCTTCGGCTCGATGCGGTACTGGATGTTGGGGCGATCGAAGCTCGCGACGAAGTGCCGAGCGTCGCCGAGACGCAGCCGCTCGGTGATCTCGCGATGGGTCTCGCGGGTGGCCGTCGCCGTGAGGGCGATGCGCGGGACACCGGGAAACTGCTCGCCGAGCTCGCCGAGGGCGAGATAGTCGGGCCGGAAGTCGTGCCCCCACTGGCTGACGCAGTGGGCTTCGTCGATCGCGATGACGCTCAGCGCGCCGCGTGCGAGGAGCTCTCTCGTCTGCGGACTGCTGAGGCGTTCCGGCGCGACGTAGATGAGGTCGAGCTCGCCCGCGAGGTACGCGCGTTCGACCTCGGCGCGCTCGGCAGGCGCCTGCGTCGAGTTGAGGGAGGCCGCCGCGACGCCGTTGGCGCGCAGTGCCTCGACCTGATCGTGCATGAGCGCGATCAGGGGTGAGACCACGAGCCCGGTGCCCTCGCGCACGAGCGCCGGCACCTGGTAGCACACGCTCTTTCCGCCACCCGTCGGCATGAGGACGATGGCATCGCCGCCGCCCACGACCTGTTCGACGATCTCGGCCTGCTCACCGCGGAATGCCTCGTATCCGTACACTGTCTGGAGCGCCTCGAGCCCCGTCCCGAATCGCGGGGCGCGAACGGCTCGCCGCTCGCGCGGCGCGTCGGCCGGAGGCGAATCCGAAGCGAACGGATCGGCCCACTCGATCGCGCCGCCCGTGTACTCGGCGTATGCGTCGTCGGGCGGCTCTTCCGGCGGAATCCAGCCGTCGTCGGGATCGAAGTCATACGGCGGCTGCGTCATGCCCCCAGCCTACGAGCGACGACTGACAGGCATCCGCCTCCTGTGGACAACTCGATCGCAACTGAGGGCACCCTCACTTTCTCGGCGGATCCGCACGAAAATCGGCTCCCGCAGGGGGTCGCTCACCGTAGGCTCGGAGTGTGTCCCGCCCCTCTGTGCTCTCGACGCGCGTCCTGCTCGTCTGCGCCGCGATCGGCGTCGCGACAGGCCTCGTCGGCGGTATCGAAGGCTGGCTCGCCGTTCCGGTTCTCGCCGCGACCCCGTTCCTGTACGGCTTCCTCCTCGGGGTGCACGTCCTTCCGGGGATCATCGCGCAGGAGCTGTTCCGCGGACCGTGGGTCGCGCTCCTCGCCCACGTGCTCGCCGCATTCGTCAGCTGCGCGATCGCGCCCGTCTACGCCCTGCAGTTCCTGGGCACGGCGCTGCTGTTCGGGGGGATTCAAGAGCTCGTGGCCGCGGCCTTCCGCTATCGGGCGTGGGCATGGTGGCGATACACGCTGTCGGCCCTCATCATCGGAGCGGGCATCGCTGCCGTCGTGTGGATGGCCGCCGACCTCGCACGCCTGCCCGAGTGGGCGCAGATCGCGTACATCGCCCTGTCGATGCTCGGCCCCGTCGCCTGGACACTCGGCGGCCTCGCCGTCGGCCGCTCCCTCGAGCGGGCCGGTGTCGTACCCCGGCGCCGTGTCGCCCGGTGACCGCGCCGATCGTCGCCCTCTCACGTGTGAGCGTGACGCATGAAGGCGCGAGCCGCCCGGCGATCCGCGATGTGTCGTTTGCGATCGCCCCCGGCGAGGTCGTGCTGCTCGCGGGGCCGAGCGGATCCGGCAAGTCGACCCTCGCGCTCACGACCAATGGGCTGATCCCGCACGCGATCGACGCCGAGGTAGCGGGATCCGTCACCGTGGCCGGCATCCCGACATCGCAGGCGACACCCGCGCAGCTGGGCACGCACGTCGGGATGGTGTTCCAGGATCCCGACGCGCAGGTCGTCACGGGATCCGTGCGCGATGAGGTCGCGTTCGCCCTCGAGAATCTGCTCCTGTCTGCAGACGAGATCGCCGCCCGCTGCGAGGATTCGCTGCGCCGCGTGGGCCTGTGGGAGCGTCGGGAGGAGGATCCGGCCGTGCTGTCGGGCGGCGGACGCCAACGGCTCGCGATCGCGTGCGCCCTCGCGATGCGGCCCGCGCTCATCGTGCTCGACGAGCCGACCGCGAATCTGGATCCGGACGGTGCCGCCGACGTGTACTCGGCCGTGCGGGACGTGATCACGTCGGGTGATCGATCGCTGCTCGTCATCGAGCACGACCTCGCCGCGGCCCTGCCGCTCGCGACGCGGATCCTCGTCCTCGATCACGAGGGACGCCTCGCCTTCGACGGCGCCCCCTCCGACGTCCTCCGCGACCACGCCGACGAACTCCGCACCCTCGGCGTCGCACTCCCGTCGCCGCCCGCGAGCGAGACCCTCGCGGGCGCGCGCACCAGCGCGGATCCGATCATCACGGCGCGCGATATCGCCGTCGCGCGCGGCGGCCGCGACGTTCTGCGCGACGTCTCGGCCGACGTCCCCCGCGGATCCTTCACTGCGATCATCGGCCCCAACGGCGCCGGCAAAACGAGCCTCGCGCAGGCGCTCGCGGGCGTGATCCCGGTCTCGCGCGGGGCCGTCCGCGTCGAGGGCGAGGATCCGTGGCGACCCCGGCGGCGCGCACGCGCGGTCCGCTTCGTCTTCCAGAACCCCGAGCATCAGTTCGTCGCCCACACCGTGCGCGACGAACTGGCGCACGACCTGCGTCGCCTTCGCCTGCCGCGTGACGAGGTCGAGACGCGCGTCGCGCGCATGCTCGACCGGCTCGGGCTCGCCGACCACGCCGATCAGCACCCGTCGCGACTCTCCGGCGGGCAGAAGCGGCGCCTCTCCGTCGGCACGGCCCTCATCGCGATGCCTCCGAGCGGCGTGCTCATCCTCGACGAGCCGCTCTACGGTCAGGACGCGATCCGCAGCGCGGCGCTCATCGACATGCTCGAGGACCTCCACGCGGCCGGTACGACGATCGTCGTCGTCACGCACGACGACGCGCTCGTCGCCCAGCACGCGACGCACGTCATCGAGCTGCCGGGAATGCAAGCAGTCGAGAGCGCGCCGACTCCCTCCACGGACTCCGCGCCCGATGTGCCGACGACGCGACGACCGCGGGCGCTCGACACCCTCAACCCGCTTGCGAAGTTCGCCGCGGTGATCCCGGCGATGATCGGCCTCGTGCTGACCCGCGACGCGATCACGCCCGCGATCTTCCTCGCCCTGTCCACCCTCGCCCTGCTGCTCGGCACCCGCTTCACGCGGCAGATCGCGCTGTGGCTCGGCGTGGCGCTCCCCGCGATCGTCATCGTCCTCGCGACGGGATTCGGCGTGTGGAGCGGGCTCGAGGCGGGCATCGCGACCGCGCTGCGCCTCGCCGCCCTGCTCGCGCTCGCGCTGATTCCCGGCGTGACGAGCGACGGCGTCGACACCGTGCGCGCCCTCGTCGCGCAGCTCCGGATCCCGTATCGCATCGGCTACGCGGCGCTCGCGGCGGTGCGGTTCGTGCCGCGTTTCCGGTACGAGCTCGGGGTGATCCGCTCGGCCCGGCGGGTCCGAGGATCCGCGGTGCGCGGCCCCGCCGCCGTCAGTCTGCTGGTGCCGCTGCTCGCCGGCGGGATCCGGCACGCCGAGCGCGTCGCGCTCGCGATGGACGCCCGCGCCTTCGGTGCGTACCCGACCCGTACCGAACGCCGCGAGTGGCGCTGGCGCGCCCCCGACACAGCCTGCGTCGTCGTGGGCTGGGCCGTCACTGCGGTGACGTTCGTCGTGGGCGCGCTGCACTGACGGGCAGCGGGACTCTCCGGCTCAGTACCCCGGTGCGGCGGGGAGACCCCAGAACTCCTCGTACGTCTCGTATCCACCCTCGTGATACGCAGTCGCGAGCTCGACGCCGACGTAGCGAAGGTGCCACGGCTCGGCCTCATAGCCCGTCGTCGCCGTCGTGTGCGCCTCGTATCGGACGATCCACCCGTGCCGCCACGCATTGTCGGCGATCCACTGCCCCTGCGGCGTCTCGCCGAACTCGTACATCGTTCCGCACGCGGTCCCGTCGCACGCCACGAGGTCCGCGGCGAGGCCGAGCTGGTGCTCGCTGTACCCGGGGCGTGCCGAGGTGAGATCGGCACCTTCGGTTCCGCGCAGATCGACCTGGGATCCGTAGGCATCGACCTGCGTGTCGTATGAGCGATACCCGCTCTCGAGCCCGATCTCGCCCGCGCCGGCGTCGAGCGCGGCAGATGTCATCGCGTCGAGCGACTCGGCGGCGGACGGATCCAGGTGCGCGCCGATCGGACTGTACGTCGCGGGGGCGACGAGCTCCGGCACGAAGTCGATCGGATCGATCGGCCGCTGCTTGTTGACGACGACCCAGTCCCAGGCGGGATGGCTCAGCGAGATGCAATCGCTCGCGCGACCCGCGACGACGCCCTCGCGGAACGCCGAGCCGCCGCCCGCGGCGACGACGAGCGCCTCGGGGTCGCCCGAGGCGATCGCCTCGTCGACCGAGGGCGAGCAGAACGCGGCGGATTCGTCCCCGTCGCTCGCGCGATCCGGTTCGTCATCGTCGAGATCTGCCTGACGAAGCGGGATCCCCTGCGCCTCCGGGGTCGCGGCCTCGACGGTGGGATCCAGCGGGGCCGGATCCCCGAGCGCCTGCGTGCCCGCGCCGTCGCCGCGGAGATCGCGATCCGCGCCTCCCGCCGAGAGAAGCGCGCCCGTGACGAGCATGGCGCACGCCGCGAACGCGGCGACCGCCGTTGCGACCGCCCGGCGGCGTCGACGCGTGACGCGTCGACGCCGCTCAGCGCGGCGCGAGAGCTCAGGGGGCGCGGTGGTCACCGTGCCATCGTCTCTGCTCCGGGTGTCTTCGCCCTGTACGCGCGCCGAAGAGGCCTGCTATTCGGCCCGTCCGTACGTGACGCCCCAGCTGAGCTCCCACGTCTCGCCCGGTTCGATCCACCGCAGGCCCTCGCCAGAGTTGAAGGCCTCAGGCGGCATCGTCATCGGCTCGACGGCGACGGCGTAATCCTGCCCCGGGTAGGACGCGGTCGTGAACACCTGGAGGTAGTCGAAGTTCTCGTCCTGCCAGATCGTGACCTTCTGCCCGTCGGGCGACTCGAGGGTCGTGCCCGCGAGGCCCTCGGCGTCGCGGGAGAGCGTGCCGAAGGCGGTGTCGAGATCGACATCGCCGAGACGGGCCCCCTCACGTAGATCAGTCTCGTCGCGGACCGGCTTCTCGGCCGTCGGCAGCAGGCGGTCGTCGACCTCGAACCACGTCGACGCCGGGAGTGTGAGGCGCAGCTCGCGCGGATCCACGCCCTCGATGAAGAAGAACGGGTGCGTGCCGACTCCGGCGGGTGCCGCGTCGGCGCCGACGTTCGTGAGGCGGTGGGTCACGAGGATCCCGTCGTCCGTCAGCTCGTAGACGACCTGCGTGACGAGCGCGAAGGGGTATCCCTTCTGCGGCACGACGGTCGCCGTGAGCGTCGCGGACGCCTCGTCCTGCTCGATCACGTACGGCGTGTACCGGAGCAGTCCGTGGATCGCGTTGTCGAGCGCCGGCTCGGTAAGCGCGAGCTGCTCGTCGTACTCGGCGCCGTGCGGATCGGTCTGCGCCCAGCGGCCGTCGCGGATCCGGTTCGGCCAGGGCACGAGAACCGAACCCGACCCGAACGGCGTCGCCGTGTGCTCGGGGTACGGCGTGACGATGGCGGTGCCATCGACCGTGAGCCCGCGCAGTGCGGCGCCGACCTGCGCGATGTGCGCGGTGACGTCGCCTCGCGTAAGGCGGATCTGCTGGCCGGTGGGATCGACGGGGGTGTGAGGCATGCCCCCTATTCTTGCGCACGCTCCCGACCGCGCTTCGCGCCGTGTCGCCGAGCGCCGCGGCCGCACGCATGCTCCCCGGGTCCTCACGCGCCGGCGCACCCCTCGCATGAAAAGAGGAGACCTCACGAAACGAGGGCGGATCCGCGGTGCGGGCCCTCGTTTCGTGAGATCTCCTCGATTCGTGACGGGATCAGGCGACGGGCGCGCCCGAGATCTCGTCGAGCACGACGTCGCCGGGGTTGGCGTCGCGGAACGGCGCATCGATCTCGGCGCGCTGCAGCAGCTCGCTCATGCGACGGCGACGATTGCGCGGGATCAGCGTGACGACGCGGCCCTCACGGCCCGCGCGACCCGTTCGACCCGAGCGGTGCAGGTACGTCTTGTACTCGTCCGGGGCGTCGGCCTGCACGACGAGGTCGACGTCGTCGACGTGGATCCCTCGCGCCGCGACGTCCGTCGCGACGAGCACATTGATGCGGCCGTTCGAGAAGCGCTCGATATTGCGCGTGCGCTTGGCCTGATTGAGGTCGCCGTGCAGCGCGATCGCCCGGATATCGGCGTCCTCGAGCTGCTCGACGAGCTGATCGGCGAACGCGCGCGTGCGGCTGAAGACGATCGTGCGCCCCTCGCGATTCGCGAGCTGCTCGATGACCTCCCGCTTGCGACGCTGATCGACGACGAGCACCTGGTGGTCGATCGTGCCCGAGTCCTGGTCCTCACCCGAGACCTCGTAGACCTGCGGATCCTTGAGGAACTCGTCGACGAGCGCCGACACCTCGCGGTCGAGGGTCGCGCTGAACAGCAGCTTCTGCCCGCCGTCCTTCGTGAGGCGCAGGATCCGCTGCACCGGCTCGAGGAAGCCCAGATCGCACATGTGGTCGGCCTCGTCGAGAACCGCGATCTGCACCTGGCTGAGGTCGAGCTTGCCCTGGGTGTGGAGATCCTCGATGCGGCCCGGGGTGCCGATGATGATGTCGACGCCCTTCTTGAGCGCACCCACCTGTCGCGCCTGGGGGACGCCGCCGTAGACCTGCGTCGTGAACAGGCCGACGCTGCGCGCGATCGGCTGAACCGTGCGGTCGATCTGCAGCGCGAGCTCGCGCGTCGGGGCGAGGATCAGCGCCTGCGGCGAACGACCGAATGCGCGGGTCCCGCCGTCACGAGCGCGCAGCAGGCTCTCGACGAGCGGCGCGCCGAAGGCGATGGTCTTGCCGGATCCGGTGCGTCCGCGGCCGAGCACGTCCTTGCCCGCGAGGATCGGCCCGATCGTCGCGGCCTGGATCGGGAATGGGCTGACAGCACCCTGCTCGCTGAGCACACGGCAGATGTTCTCGCCAAGGCCGAGATCGCCGAAGCTCTGGCCCTCGACCACATCCGCGGCCACCGCCTCGGCGCTCAGGCGCTCGTGCACGACATCGATCTGCTGCTCGTGCTGCGCCGAGCGCTGCGGCGCCTCGCGGCGCTCCTGCCAGGCCTTCTCGCCGTCGTGCTGCGCACGCGCCGGACGGTCGTCGCGGTTCTGGCGGGACGGGCGGTCGCCACGGACATCGCGGCGCGGGGCGCGGTCATCGCGGTCGAAACGACGCGGGGCGCGGTCGCCGTTCATGCCGCGGTCATCGCGGCCAGCGCCACGATTGCCATCGAAAGGACGGCCACCGCGATCATCCCGACGAGGGGCACGATCATCCCGGTCGAAACGACGCTCCCCACGGTCATCACGGCCAGCGCCACGATTGCCATCGAACGGGCGGCCACCGCGATCATCCCGCGCAGATCCACGGGCACCATCGAAACCGCGCCCACCGCGATCATCCCGGTCGAAACGACGCGCACCACCACCGGAGCGGTCACCGCGGTCAAAACCACGTCCGCCACGGTCATCCCGCGCAGATCCACGGGCACCATCGAAACCGCGCCCACCGCGATCATCGCGGTCGAAACGACGCGCACCACCACCGGAGCGGTCAAAGCGACGTCCGCCGCGGTCATCACGCGCAGATCCACGGGCACCATCGAAGCCGCGCCCACCGCGGTCGTCACGACGCGGGGCACGATCATCGCGGTCAAAGCCGCGGCCACCGCGATCATCCCGACGCGGGGCGCGGTCATCGCGGTCAAAGCGACGTCCTCCGCCACCGGATCGGTCACCGCGGTCAAAACCACGTCCACCGCGATCGTCACGCGCAGATCCACGGGCACCATCGAAACCGCGTCCGCCGCGGTCATCCCGGTCGAAACGACGCGCACCGCGGTCATCGCCGCGCCCACCCCGGTCGTCGCGGAAGCGCCCGCCGCCACGACTCTCGTCGCGGTCGAAACGGCCTCCGCCGCGGTCGTCACGGGCGGGACCGCGGCCCGTGGGGCGCGCGCCCTGGTCACCGAAACGATCCTGACGACGCTCATCGCGATTCTGACGGTAGCCGCCCTCGGCGCTGTCGCGGCGGGGTCCGGATCCGTTCCCCTGCGCGGCGCGATCATCGCGCGTCCAGCGCGGCTTGCGGGATCCGCTGCTCGACTTGCCGTAGCGAGGATCGAAGTTCCGAGCGGGGCGTCCGCCCGCGGGTTTCTTGTTCTTGGGCATGCGAAAGCACGCACCTTCCGTAGGTGTCATTGCGGCCGAGAAGGACACAACACACACCCGCGCATACGACGCGGCATCCTAGAGCCGACACGCCAGAGTATCTTGACGCCCTGGGAAACCCCCGGGCTGGGCCGGTCCGCTTCGACGGAGATTCTTCCATTCCACGGATCCGCCATCCGGATCCGATCCTTCGAACGGAAGAATCTCCGCAGTTCCGGACCGGTCACGGAAGCACCCCGGGACCCGACCCACCAAGCGGGCGGACCCCCGCAGTTCGCGACCGGCCGCGGAAGCACCCCTCAGCTCGCGAGCTCCCCCACGACGTCGTCTCGCCCCGTCCACGCCGGCGCGGCCTCGATGAGCGCGCCGAACCTCTCAAGCCGAGCGGTCGACGCGGCATCCGCCGGGGACATGACGATGATCCGCGTGCCACGGCCGGGATCGATCCACAGGCTCTGGAAGTGGGTGGTCAGCCGGCCGGCCCGCGGCGATGCGTAGCGGCGCAGCCGAGGCCTCTCGTCCGCGACCTCGTAGTCATCCCAGTAGCCGCGGAAGTCCGCCGACTCGCTCCGCAGCCGCTCGATGAGGACCTCCCAGCGGGGTTCATCTCGGTGCTCGGCGGCATGGGCGCGCAGCCTCGCCGCGATGTCCGGGAGCACCAGCGACTCATCGACGAGGCTGCCCCGCCAGGTCGGGTTCGTAAACATCAGCCAGGCACAATTGCGCTCATCGGGAGCGAAGGCGTCGAGGTCGCTGAAGAGGAAGCGGTAGGCGCGGTTCGCCGCGACGATGTCGTAGCCGTCCGTCTGGATCGCGGCGGGGAACGGCAGCAGCTGCTCGAGCACGGCGACGTGCTCGGGGCGCAGGCTCATGGGCGGCAAATGCGCGACCGCCGGGGCGCGATCCGCGAGCACCCGCATGTGACGCCGCTCGGCCTCGTTCATGCGCAGCACCCGCGCGACGGCTTCGAGAACCTGCTCGGAGACGCCCGTCGCTCTCCCCTGCTCGAGCCAGGTGTACCAGGTGATGCCAATGCCCGCCTGCTGGGCGACCTCCTCGCGACGCAGGCCGGGCGTGCGTCGACGACCGCTCACGGCGATGCCCGCTTCTCGAGGCGAAACACGCTCTCTCCGGGCACGCAGAAAGGCGCCGAGCTGACGGCGACGCTCGTCGGGATCGTCCATGCCTCCATCCTGCGTGCCACGCGCCCGCGGATCCAGATGGTGTCAGTAATAGGATGAATGCACTTCTGGTAACAGGATCCCGATGGGTCGACGGTGGATCCATGACCACCACATCCCCCGTCGCAACGCGCGCATCCACCGGGTTGACTCCCCGCGGCCTCGCCGTCCTGCTCGCGGTCTACGTCCCCGTGAACTTCACCTTCGGATCCGTCAATGTGCTCGCCGACGCGATCGGACGAGACCTGCACGCGGGCGCCGCCGGACAGCAGCTCGTGCTCGCGTCGTTCACGATCGCGTTCGCCGCTTCCCTTGTCATCGGCGGCCGCCTCGGAGACCGGTACGGGCGCCGGCGGATCCTCATCATCGGCGCGCTCGGCGTCGCCGGCTTCAGCATCGCGACAGCCTTCGCCCCCGGGATCGGGGTGACGATCGTCCTCCGCGTGCTGCTCGGCATCGCCGCGGGACTGCTGACGCCTCAGGTGCTCTCGACGATCCAGGCGACGGCCGCAGGCGCGCTCCGCGTGCGCGGGCTCACCCTCTTCGCGGCGATGAGCGGCGTGAGCACGGTGCTGGGGCAGATCGTCGGCGGCGTGCTCGCCTCGGCCCTGCCCGAGCACATCGGATGGCGCGCCGTGCAGATCCTCACAGGGCTCGTCGCCGCCGCCGCGCTGCTCGGGCTGCGTGCGATCCCCGAATCACGATCCTCGGCGCCGCTCGTCCTCGACCGGACGGGCGCCGCGCTCCTCGGAGCCGGACTGATGCTCGCCGTGCTGCCCCTCACGGTCGGCCGCGCAACGGGATGGCCTACGTGGACGATCGCCGCGCTCGTCACCGGCGCGGGCGCACTCGCCGCATTCTGGATCCACCAGCGGCGCGCCGAAGCGCGCGGCATCCTGCCCGTCGTGCCGCCGAGCGTGCTGCGCATCGTCGTCGTTCGCCGCGGCCTGGTGATGACGCTGCTGTTCTTCACGACCTACGGAGCGTTCCTCTACGAACTGTCGGCGCTCGCCCAGGGCCGTTTCGGAACCGGTCCGCTCGGCGCCGCAGGTCTCGTGCTGGGATTCGGCGTCTCCTTCATCGCGACGTCGATCGCGCTCCCGCGGATCCTCGCCCGGCTCGGTGCGCACACGATGGTCCTCGCCGGCGTCACCCAGGCCGTGCTGATGCTCGCGGTGACGGCGCTGGAGGTCGCGGGCGCGGCCGATCTCGTGACGCTGCAGCTCGTCCTGATCCCGATCGGCGTCGCGCAGGCGATGATGTTCGGTCCCGTCCTGCAGACCGTGCTCTCGCGGGCGCCAGAATGGGCGGCCGGCGTCGCGAGCGGCCTCTTCACGACCGTGCAGCAGCTGGGCCTCAGCATCGGCGTGGCGCTGCTCGGCGGCGTGTTCTGGAGCATCGCGGGGACGGATCCGGCAGGGATGGACCGCGGCGTCGGCGTCGCGTTCGCGATCCACGCCGCGTGCGCCCTCGCCTTCGCCGCCCTCGCGCGATCGGTGTCGGCGCGCTGATCGACGCGAGATACTGACGATCGCGCGAGATTCTGACGGATCAGCCGTCTCGGTCAGAATCTCCGCGCGATGTCAGCATCTCGGCGATCCGTCAGCGCCGGCGGCGTAGGGGCGGCGCAGCGACGATGCCCTCTCCCGCGGGCTGCACGCCAGCCGAATCCGTGGGCACCTCGGCCGCGGATCCGCCACCCGGAGCATCCGGCGCGGGGCCGTCGCTGCCGGCATCGCCGTCCGGTCGCGGACCCCGACGGTTCGCACGCCGCTCCTTCGCACCCTCGACGAGGTTGTACAGCGTCGGCAGCACGATGAGCGTGAGGAACGTCGACGAGACGAGCCCACCGATCACGACGATCGCGAGAGGCTGCGAGATGAACCCGCCGTGCCCCGTGATCCCGAAGGCCATCGGCGTGAGCGCGAAGATCGTCGCGAGCGCCGTCATGAGGATCGGGCGCAGACGCATCGAGGATCCGGCGAGCGTCGCGTCGTGCGCCGAGAGCCCGTGGCGGGAACGGTACTGATTCACGAGGTCGACGAGCACGATCGCGTTTGTCACGACGATGCCGATGAGCATTAGCACGCCGATGAGGCTTGCGACCCCGAGCGGCACACCCGTGACGACCTGCAGCAGGATCGCTCCGGTCGCCGCGAACGGCACCGAGACGAGCAGCAGCAGGGGCTGCCGCAGCGACTTGAACGTCGCGACCATGACGATGTAGATGATGAGGATCGCGGCGAGCATCGCGAGCCCGAGCTGCGCGAACGCGTCCGCCTGGTCTTCCGCGACACCGCCGATGGACGCCGTCGCCCCCTCCGGCAGCTCGGCCGCGTCGATCGCGGCCTGCACCGATGCCGTCGCCGTGGCGAGATCGTCCGTCGCCGGTGGCACCGTGATGGTGGCCGTGCGCTGACCGGCGACCGTCGTGATCGACGACGGGCTCTCGCTCCGTTCGACGGTCGCGATATCGCCGAGCTCGACGACGCCGGTCGCGGTCGGGACCTCGAGGCGCCGCAGTTCATCCTCCGTCGACGGCGGGTCCTCGCTCGCGACGTAGACGGTGAGCGACGTGTCGTCGATCTCGACCGTCCCGGCCTGCTGCGGCCGCATCGCGCTGTTGACGAGAGTGCCGACGGCGGCCTCGCTGAGACCGCGATCGGCCGCGGCCTGGCGATCGACGTCGACCGAGATGAACGGCATCGCGGCCTGGAGGTCGTTCGTGACCGCGCCGATCCCGTCGCGTCCTTCGAGCTCGGCCGTGAGCGACTCGGCCGCCGTGCGCAGCTCTGCGTCGCCGGCCGCGTCGACCTGCACCGTGATGTCGCTCGAGGCTCCCGGCGAGGCCGCCGACTGCACGGCGATCTCGCCCGCGCCGTCGATGCCGGAGACCGCATCCTCAACATCGGCCCGCACGGCCTCCTGGTCGGCGTCGGCGTCGGTCATGATCGAGTAGGTGATGCCTGTGCCGCCGGACATCATGCCCGCCAGAGGCGAGGATCCGGATCCGATCGTCACCTGAACCGTCTCGACGCCGTCGAGCCCGACGAGCGCCGCTTCGACATCAGCGGCCGCCGCGTCCTGCGTCTCGAGGCTGGCGGTGTCGCCGAGATCCTGCGTGACGGTGAGCGAGTTCTGCCCCGTGTCACCGAGGAAGTTGACCTTCATGAGCGGTGCGAGGGCGACCGTCCCCACCATGACGACGGCCGCGAGGCCGAGCGTCGACCACGAGTGCTTGAGCGTCCACCGGAGGATCGGCGCGTACGCCCGCTGCAGTCGAGACGGCGGGGCGTCGGGGTGCTCCGGATCGATCCGCTCGCCCGCATCATCCACGAGCGGCTTGCCCGGACGCATGAACCAGTACGCCAGGACGGGCACGATCGTCAGGGCGACGAGGAGGGAGGCGAGCATCGCGATCGTGACGGTCATCGCGAACGGTCGGAACAGCTCGCCGACCATGTCTCCGACGAAGACGATCGGCAGGAACACCGCGACCGTCGTCACCGTCGATGCGGTGATGGCGCCCGCGACTTCGCGCACGGCGAGACGGATCGCGTCGCCCTTGTCTGCGCCTTCGACATAGTGCCGCTTGATGTTCTCGATCACGACGATGGAGTCGTCGACGACGCGCCCGATCGAGATCGTCAGAGCGCCGAGCGTGAGCATGTTCAGGGAATACCCGAACGCCTGCATGCTCGCGAACGAGATGAGCACGCTCGTGGGGATCGAGATCGCCGTCACGAGGGTGGATCGGATCGACAGCAGGAACACGAGGATCACGAGCACCGCGAAGACGAGCCCGAGCACACCCTCGACGGCGAGCGTCTCGATCGACTGCACGATGAATGGCGCCTGGTCGAACACCACGGTGAAGCTCGCCTCGGGCATCTGCGCTCCGACGTCGTCCAGCGCGGCGATCACGCCCTCCGACACGTCGACCGTGTTGCCGTCCGGGAGCTTCGTCACCGAGATCGAGATGGCGTCCTCACCGTCGACGCGCGAAATCGACGTCACGGGGTCGTCCTCCACGGCGACCTCCGCGACATCGGCGATCGTGCGCGCTTCAGGCATCGTCACCGCACCCGTCGCCGGATCGACCTGCGGCTCCGCGCCGGAGACGAGGGGCAGCTGCCGGATGTCATCGACCGAGGTGATCTTCACGCCCGTCTGCACGGTCAGCGTGTCGCCGTCTTCCGTGATCTCGCCGCCCGGGAAGAGATTGCCGTTCTGCTGGAGCGCGTCGACGACGGCCTGCCGAGTGAGGCCCGCGCTCTGCAGACCCTCCGGGACCGGGGTGATCGTGACTCGCTCCCCCATCGCGCCCGATACGGACGCCGTTCCGACGCCGTCGACGTCCTCGATCGCCGGGATCGCGAGATCGTCGAGACGATCCTCCGCCTGGGCCGCATCGTCGAAGCCGGACACGGCCACCTGAATGACGGGCAGCTCGTCGAGCGAGATCGAGACGACCTGCGGGTCGACGTCGGTAGGAAGCTGGCCCGAGATGCGGCTGATCGCCTGCTGCATCTTCTGCTCGGCGGTCGCCATGTCGGTGCCGTAGTCGAACATCGCCTGCACGACCGACGCGTTCGACGAGCTCGTCGCCGTCGTCGAGTCGAGGCCGGGGACCGACTGGATCGCCTCCTCGATCGGCGTCGACACGTCTCCCTCGACGACGTCAGGCGAGGCGCCCGGATAGCTCGTCGTGACGACGAGCGCGGGCAGCTCGACCGAGGGGATCAACTCCTGCTTGAGGCTCGTGAGCGACAAGCCGCCGAATATCGCGGCACAGATCGTGATGAGCGCGATGAGGGCGCGGTTCTTCAGGCTGAGAACGGCGAGATTCGACACAGAGGATCCCCGGAGATGTCAGACGGCGCGAGACGCGGATCCGCTTCCGATACAGGTGCGTATCCGCGATTCTCAGTCTTCCACAGGGCCCCAGGCACACCATCCGGTTTTCCGGAAGATCATCCTCAGGTACGACAGCGGGGTCATCCGTTCGGGTGGCGCCGGCGTCGGATCAGCGAGGACGTCCCTGCGCCGGCGTCGGACCGGGCCGCGCATAGGTCGCGACACGCCGCCGTTCGGGGCCGGAAACGACGAACCATCCGACGCCGGCGCAGTGCTCCCTCGCATCCTCCGACGCTCGCGCCACGGCAGAGGTCAGACGAACGCGAGGCCGAGCACGGTTCCGACCGCCGACGCCGCGAGGCAGACGACGAGCGTGCCCGCGACGTTCGCGATGGCAAGCCGGTAGCGACGCTGCCGCCACAGCTGCGCGGAGTCGACCGAGACCGTGCTGTACGTCGTGAAGCCGCCGAACAGACCCGCTCCCACGATCGTGAACCACGAGTACGACGCACCGACGACGACTGTGAGGAAGGCAAGGAAGAGGCACCCGACGGCGTTGACGAGCAGGATCGCCCACGGGAACCCGCCCCGACGCCAGCGCCAGAGCGAGACATCGACCAGCCAACGCGCGCCCGCGCCCGCACCCCCGGCGAGCGCGACACCGAGCACCATCAGCGGGCTCACGATCCCCTCCTCTTCCCGAGCCTCCGGCCCAGGGCAAGCCCGGCGAGCGCGCACGCGACGGCCGCCACCGCGATCACCAGAAGCACACCGAGGCCCGCAAGCCCGAACCACGCGACCGGCCCGGCGAAGTGCACCGCGAGGTACCCGAGGGCCGGCGCAAGCGCGCTGTACGACGTGAAGGCGCCCAGGAACCCGGTCCCGAGGAGCGCACGGCGTCGCGGGTGACGTTCGCCGAACATGCCGACGACGACACCGAGCACGGTCGACCCGACCACGTTGACGATCAGGATCGACACGACCCCGGCGTCATCGAACGTCAGCGCCCACCGCAGAAGCGCGCCCAGCGCGCCGCCCACGACGACGAGCGGCAGCTGGACCCAATCGATGCCTGGGCGGGCCTGCGTCACGCCTCGTCGAAGATCGGCTTGTCGTCTTCGATCGGCTCGTCGACCGGCACGACAAGAAGCGGCCGGTACTGGCGATGAGACAGGCGCGCGGCGACGGATCCCGTAAAGAACTCGCGGATCGACTCACCGAATCCGCGCTTGCGCGTGCCGAGCACGATGAGCGGCGAGTCGATCTTGTTCGCAAAGTGCTTGAGCGCGAGCGCCGGATCGCCAACGAGCTGAGTCGTCGACCACTCGACGTCGAAGCGCTCGAGGATAGCCGTGACCTGCGCGGTGACCGCGGCGAGCTCTTCCGCACCCGCGTCGATGTTGATGTCGATGGGCGCCGTGTGCGGCGCGCCGTCGGGATCCTCATAGGTGACGAATCGCGTCACGTCGACATGCACCACGACGAGCGGGACCCCGAGGAGCGTCGCGTAGCGGGCAGCCTCCGAAATGACGCGCGGGGACTGATCGGGGATGATCGCCGCGATGACGGCTCCGTGCGGCTCACCGGCAGGCGATTCCGCGGGGTTCTGGGCGTCGGACATAGATGCGCACCTCCTGGCCTGCGGAGCCCGCCGTTCAGGCCCCGTGGTATCCTGAATCCTACTCTTTCCCGGTGAATTTCCGGGTGCCATGAAAGCATGTATCTGAATAGGGTTCGAGAAATCACCCACAGATCGACGTTGAAGGGGGTCGACGCGCTATGGGGCGTGGCCGTCAGAAGGCGAAACACACAAAGCTCGCTCGCGAGCTGAAGTCGTTCAGTCCGACCGTGGACTATTCGGCACTTGAGCGCGAGCTCACGCACAACAACGACGACGAGTACGTCGACCGCTGGGCCGACATGTACGAAGACGAAGACGAGGACGACGAGCCCGCGAGGGTCTGACACCCTTTCTCCGCACGAAGAGCGCCGCAGGTGGTTCGCCTGCGGCGCTCTTCGCGTCATTCCTCGAAACGCCGCCGGATCCGCGCATCCAGCACGGCGAACACGGTCACGCCCACCGCGAGCAACCCGAGCATCGGCATGTAAGCGACGCGGAACATCTCCATCGAGTAGTCGTCCGGCGTGTCGGCACCCTGCAGCGTCAGCATCGCGCCCGTCAGCCAGATGATGACGAGCGCGCCGGAGAAGCCACCAGTGTTGACGACGCCGTTCGCGCGCGCCGCAAGGTGTCCCGGCACGTAGTCGCGCGACATCTCGAACGCGGTCAGCGACGCGGGCCCCCCGACGCCGGTTGCGAGCGCCAGCAGCGCCAGGACGATCACGGGCGTCGGTGTCGGCCACATCAACGCGAGGATCCACGCCGCGATCTGCAGGACGACGGATCCGATCACGATCCGCGCGCGCAGCCGCGGACGGCCCACGATCGCGCGGCCGATCACGAGACCGGCCACCATGCCGGTGACGGGGATCGCGAGGAGATAGACGCCGACACCCGCCGCGTCCAACCCCGCACCATGGGAGAGGAACAGCGGGCCCCACGTCACGACGAAGGCCGTGAATGCGGCGCTCGTCATCAGGTGCGCCGTGAAGGCGAGCCACGACCCCGTCTGGCGCATCGCCTCGCCGGTGCCGCGCAGCACGGATCCGAGGCTCTCCCCGCTCGCCGTCCGCGACGGATCCCGGCCCATCAGGGCGAGGATCCCACCCGCCGCGAGCGCGACGACACCGGTGAAAGCCGCCATGATCGAGTACCCGGTGGGCCAGCTCGTGAAGTCGACCAGGCGGACGAGCGGCGTCGCCGTGACGACCATGCCGAAGTTGCCGACGACGCCGATCATCTGCGTGCCGATCGCGATCCAGCGCGACGGCAGCGAGACCGCGGTCAGGCGCACGGCCGAGGGGAACACCATCGCATCCCCGAGGCCCGCGAAGGCGCGCGCCACGAGAAGTGCGCCGAACGAGTCGCCGAAGCCGATGAGCAGCTGGCTGCCGGCGACGATCACGAGGCCGACAAGCAGCACGAACCGCCCGCCGAGGCGGTCGATGAGCATGCCCACGGGTATCTGCGCCGCCGCGTAGACGAACAGCTGCAGGATCCCGAAGGCGGCGAGCTGATCGCTCGTCAGCTCGAAGCGATCGCTCGCGATCGCGCCCGTCGCCGACAGGGAGGTGCGCGACATGATCGCGGCGAGATACGCCACGCACGCGACTCCCCATACGGCGAACCGCAGCCAGGGGGCGGGATTCTTCAGGCGCGGCATGTCGCCTCGATCCTACGCGGTGGTACTGGAGGCGCCCGCTGTGCCCCATCACAACGCAGTCAATCCGGCGCCCTTCACGGCTTTCGGGGGCGTTCCGCCGCTGTCTCGGCCGAATCGACTGCGTTGTGTTGGGGACTGGGTGTGGGGCGGGCGGGATTCCGCAGCCGGCGGGCCCCAGCCCCGACGCGCAGTGACCTCACCTCGCACATCACAACGCAGTCAATCCGGCCCACGCGGGGCCCAGGGCCGGCAGAACCCGGGTGCGGCGGCCGAATTGACTGCGTTGTGTTGGGGGGGGTGTCGTTGACTCAGGATCTCAGCGCGTCGCTGGGCTGGATGCGGCTCGCGCGAATCACGCCCGCCAGCGCGCCGATGCAGGCGATGAAGATGCCGCCGCCGACCGCGACGAGTCCGAGCACCGGGTCGAAGACGGGCGTCCAGCGCCGGGCGATCGTGAGGGCGAGGATCGCCCCCATCCCGAGCGCGACGCCGCCGAGCCCACCGATCAGCCCGACGGCGATCGACTCTGCCGTGAGCATGCCGCTGATGTGGCTCCGTCGCGCGCCGATCGCGCGCCGCAGACCGATCTCCTCCGACCGTTCGCCGACCGATGTCACAGATGCGATGACGACCGAGGCGGTCGCAGCGATGAGAGCCACGATCGTGAGGATCGTCATGCTCATGGCGATGCTCTCCTCCACGCCGGCGCGGACGCTGTTCAGTTCGACGGGTTGGTCAATCTGCAGTGCGTCCGGGTGGTGCGGATCCATCACATGCGGCATCTCACCGGCCACCTGGTGCGCCGCACCCGTGTCAGTGACGACGTAGGCCGTAACGGTCGATGTCGGGATCCGGTCGGCGTCGGATCCGAGCACCAGCTTGCCCATGAGGTCGGGCGCGCGCGGCGAGTCGTCGATGATCCCGACGACGGTGACGGTGCGTCCGTCGACGTCGATCGTCGGCTCAAGATCGACGGCGGTGAGGCCGAGGTTGTCCGCGAGGTAGGCGCCGACGATCGCCGTGTCGGCGGTCAGCTCGCGCGTCGTGTCGCCTGCCCACGCGACGTCGAGTCGCAGCGCTTCCTCCACTTCTCCCGTGCCGAGGAGCGTGCCGGTGGACACAGCCCCGCGCGGCGGTCCGACGCGGACGCCGCGCGAGCCGACGTCGGCGAGGATCGCGGCGGCGGCGACCCCGTTCAGCTCGCCAAGCGCGGCGAGAGTCACGCCGGTCGAGCGCGGGATCGCCGGCGATACCCCGTCGCCGTCGACGCGCGCCGACACGTCGCGGCTCGTGACGACGTCGAACTCGCTCGATACCTGTGTCTGGGCCGAAGCCGCGAGCCCGAGGGTCGTGACGACGAGCGCAAGCGACAGGGCGACCGTCGCGACGAGGCCGAGGGCGCGGCCCGGACGGCTCACCGCGTTCGCCCACGCATCCCGGAGGCCGGCGAGGAACCGCACGTGCGACGCCCGCCCCGGCGGGACATCGCGCGCTGTCGACACCGTGCGTGACCCCGCGACACCTTCGCCACGCGGCTCCCCCGCGGGCGCCATCTGCGGCGCGCTCCGAGTGTCGTTTCTTGGCGACCCTTCCGATGGGTCGCCAGAAAGTGCGAGTGAAAACGGCGGCCGACTGCCCGTTTGTGGCGACCCATCGGCGGGGTGGCTCGCGTCTTCCACGACTCGGCCGTCGACGACGCGGATTCGCCGTTCGGCGTGCGCGGCGACCTGTTCCGAGTGCGTGACGACGACGAGCGTCGTGCCGACATCGCGCAGTCGCTCGAAGCTGCGCAGCACGGCGGCGCTGTTCTCGCTGTCAAGGTTGCCCGTCGGCTCATCAGCCAGCACAATCGGCGTCTCGGACGCGAGCGCGCGGGCGATCGCCACACGTTGGCGCTGGCCGCCCGAGAGGGTGCGCGGCGTGGTCCACGCGAACTCCGACAGGCCGACGGCATCGAGCGCGCGTAGAGCGCGCCCGCGCCGTTCCTCCGTCGGGACACCGCGGTAGTGCATCGGCAGCTCGACGTTGTCGACGACCGGGCGGCGGTCAAGCAGGTGGAAGCTCTGAAAGATGAACCCGATGTAGTCGGATCGCCGCGCGGCCGCGTCGCCGTCGCTCAGGAGGCTCACGTCGACCTCATCGAGGTGGTACTCGCCCGAGGAAGGTGCGTCGAGCAGACCGAGGATGTTGAGCAGCGTCGACTTACCGCCGCCCGACTCGCCCTCGATCGCCAGATACGTGCCCTGCGGCACGTCGAGATCGAGCCCACGCAGGGCGTCGACGCGCGGCGCCTCCCCATAGTGCTTCGCGATCCGCCGGAGGGAAAGCCGCGGCACTACGGGATCCTCACGAAGTCGTCGACGGCGAGAGCGTCGTCGCCCTTGGGCTCGATCGCGCTCGTGCCGTCGAGCGTGCCGAGTTCGCGGACGGGAACCTCGGTGAAGTCACCGTCGCCTGCCTCACGCAGCACGTAGCGGACGTCGCCTCGCGAGGCGACTGCCGTGCTCGGGACGAGGAGCGCGTCATCCGCGACGACGCTGCGCGTGACGGCGACGACCGCGTCCTCCCCCATCGCATCAGCGAGGGATCCGTCGACCACGGCACGAAAGGTGAGCGCGACGCCGCCCTCATCATCCGGTTCTCCGATGCGCTCGAGCGTCAGGGGGATCGGCTCGCCGCCGCGCTGCATTTCGGCGCCGAACCCGGGTTCCAGCAGCGCGGCTGTCGCTTCGAGCACGCTCACGGTGACAACGGGATCCCCGCTCGCGAATGCGATCGAGGCGTCGCCCGAGAGCGCGCCGACGGGCGGGAGCGACAGCGCCGTCGCGGGCAGGGATCCTGTGACGGCGAACGCCGACGCGGGCGCGACGATCGTCGTGCGAGCGGGCGGCTCCTCCGTGTCCTCGCCGGATCCGCTTTCCTCCTCGGGACTCTCCGGCGCCGTCTCCTCAGCGACCTCGAGCGTCGGCGCGGCATAACCGGCCTGCTCGTACAGAGCGCGTACAGCCCGCTGGGTTCCCGGCCCGTACACGCCGTCGGCCGCGACATCGAAGCCGGCTGCCCGGAGGGCGGCCTGCAGCTGCTCGACATCGCGCCCCGTATCGCCGTCGGCGATGTCGCGAAAGAACGGAAATGTGCCCGGCATCGCGAACACGGGCTGGTTGCTCACCTCGAGCACGACGTCGCCTGCCGCGATCGCGTCGCCCTCGGTGACGGGGTGCGCGGTGACGACCCCCGCGCCGTCCGCGGATCCGATGGGCGCCGTCGTGCGCCCGGACGCGGCGACGGTCCCCTGGGCGTTGATCACGTCGGCGAGCATCCCCTGTGTCACGGGCGCGGTGATGGTCGACGGCTCGGGCGCGACCGCCTCCGCGGCGATCTGCGCCGGCGAGCGGAAGGCGCTCGCCATCGCCCACCCCGCCGCGAGCATCACGGCGCCGGCAACGATGACGACGACGCCCGTGATGACCGGGCGCCGTCGTCGAGGATCCGCCGTGCCGTGGATCACGAGGATCCGCCCGCGGTCGCGTACTGCGCAATGATGCGGTCGATCTCGGCATCGGTCGCTTCGATCGCGGCGCGCTGCTCTTCGAATGCGGCCTGGTTTTCCTCGAGCAGCCGGGCTTCCCGCTCCCAGATCGCGTCGTAGAGCGCCTGGTGATAGCCCGATGACTCGCGACAGTCGACGTCTGCGAGCGCGAGATCTATCTCCGCTTGCGTCAATGGCGCTGGAGGTGTGTCCTTGGCGGGGTTGAGGCCAAACCGTATGCGGACTGACTCGGACGGCATCATGTAGGGACTATCGGGGAGGTCCTCAACACCATAAGCAGCAACACACTCGCGCCAGGCGTCGGCCGCGGTCGTCACCTCGCCACTCGCAGCCGCGCCCTGAAACGCAGAAGCTGCGAAGCTCGACGTGAAGTTCACAACGTCGTTGCCGTACGACGGCATCTCGTCGCCGAGCTCCGTCCGGCACGCATCCATCGCCTTGAGCTCGACGTCAGACCGCTGCGTGGTCCGGTACTCCTCCCACGCCGCGATCCCCGCGGGGGTACGAGAATCTGGGCCTCGGTACCCAACCTCTTCTGCCAGACCTCGCGTCAGCATCGAGCGCTTGTGCACCTGATCGCCATACGCAGCATCGAAGTCGACGAACGGGACAGCGATCTCGATCCCCTGCCGCGCGAGGCACTCGCTGAGTAGTAGCGCGCCCGCGTAGGAGCTCTTCTTCAACTGCATGTCGGACAAAAGGAAGTCGTCGAGCGGAAGAGTCCAGCCCTCAACGTTCTTACTCGGAAGCGTGACCGCCCCACCCGCGTTGCCTCCATCCGCAGATGGAGCGCAGCCCGAGGTACTGATGAGGATCGCGGCGGCGGCCACGAACACGGCCGCCCCTTGTGATCGCGCCTTGAAGGGGCCGAAGCTCATGTTTAGATGAACTTCGCGGAGTTCGGGTCCCACGTGACGTTCTGAATCAGGCCCGCCTGGTTCGCGATATTGCCATCACCGGTTCCCCTCTCGAGACACTTCCGTGTGCTCCTCGGTTCGTAGTACGCGTGATCGTAGAAACACGCAGTCGAGCTGTTGCCGTTGTTGTACCAGGAGTCAGCCGTGTTGCCCGCCGTGATCGAGGTGCCACGGTAGTTGTAGTTCGACATGTTCCCGACGTAGAACTCGAACCAGAGCAGTGCGCCGTAGTTGCCATTCGTGTTGTAGCTCGGGTCGTCCCACACGCAGGCGGTTCCCGAATCGCAGTAGTCCTGCGGCGCGGCACTCGCCGGAGCCGCGAGGCCGAAGATGGCGCCGGCGGAGGCGAGCGCGGCGACGAGCCAAGTGGCGAGGCGCCTGCGGATCGAAGTCCTCTGAGACATGCTGTGTCCTCTCGTATTGCTGACGACCCGTGTGATCGCGGGTCATACGGCTTGTTTGCCGACCCAGCGGTTCTGTGACTTCCGAACGGACTTGTCACACATTCGGCGCGTCGGCAAACAATGGGTACGTGAGGCGGGGTTCGGGTGGACGCGCGCGTGCAGAAGCGCGCGGGCGATTCGTGGACCTCTATCGCGAGCGGTATCGGACGATCCTCACGACGATCGAGCACCGCGTGAGCAGTTTCGAGACGGCGGAGGACCTGACGGAGCACGTGTTCACCCTCGCCTGGGAGCGACTACAGGCCGGTGATGGCGTCGACCTGAGGTGGTTGTATACGACGGCACGGAACGTCGTCGGGAACGAGTATCAGAGGCGACAGCGCCAACTCGCGCTGCTGGAGAAGGCCGGTGAGAACATCATCACCGTTCCCAGCGCCGACAGCGAGGATCAACTCTCGGAGGTGCGTCGGCGAATCCGGAATCTCGACGACGAGCAGCGGGAGCTGATCTACATGGCGTATTGGGAGGAACTCACGGGAGACGAGATCGCGCAGATCCTCGGCTGCACACCCGCCACGGCGCGCAAGCGCCTGCAGCGGGCGCGAAAAGCGGCCGGCGCCGCGCTGGAAGACCTGCGACAACCGATGGAGGTGACACATGAATGACGTTGACGACCTGATCCGCCAGGCGAAGCCCGGAACGAGCCGTCGCGATCTCCCGCTGACGGACCGCGCGGAGGAGAGTCTGCGCCGGATCCTCGCGGCGGAGAACGAGGTCGAGCGCGAGCCCGTGAGGCGACGTCGAGCACGGCGGCGTCCGCGCTGGCGCGCGACGTCGCTCGCCCTCGGCGCCGCCGCCGTGCTGATCGTCGCCATCTTCGCGCCGGGCATCAGTCCGTCTCCGCAGCAGACCGCGGTCGCCGCGACGCCGCCGTTGCTCGCTGCATCTTCTGTGCCCGAGACTGCGCAAGCGGAACTTGAGAAGCTTGCGAGTGTCCGCGCGCAAAGCGAACCGATCAAGGCACCGGATCCTCCATTCACGATCCAGAGTCATTCGTGGCAGCTCGATGGCTACTACGGACACGATGTCGTTGCGCCGACCGTCACCGAAGAGCAGTTCTTCGCCGACGGCCACGTGCAGCGTTGGGACTACGTGGGCGAGCCGCTCACGGGCCCTGATGCTGACAAGCTCCCCGCTCCCGGCACTCTCCTCGAGGAGTACGACTCCCGCACCGGGATGTACGCGGGCCGAACGCTCGGCGACCCGTTCCCGACGGATCCTGACCTCATCGCCGATCACCTCGCGTTCATGCTGGACGAGGACGGCCCATCGACCGTCTTCTACTTCGGAGCCGTCACGACACTCATCAACGACCGCATCCCGTCGGCTGCCGAGGAAGCCGCGGCTCTCCGCTTCCTCGCCGGGCTCGATGGGATCACCGTCGAGGGAGAGGTCACCGACCGCCTCGGTCGCGACGGCATCGCCTTCAGCGCGAACGACCGCGGGGACGGCAGCGACAAGACGCTGCTGATCGTCTCGCCCGACACGGGCAAGATCCTCGCCACCGAGACGATCTACATCGGCGATACCCGCACCGATATCGAGTCGCCCGCGGTCATCCACTACGCAGCATGGGAGCGTCAGTAGGAGTCCACCTCGTACACAACGACGCCATTTTTCTCACCACCGACCCGTGGAACCGGTCTCAGGGACGAGTCGGGCAAATTCTGGCGTCGTTGTGCAGGAGCACCTCCGTGCGCAGACAACACAACGCAGTCGATCCGGCGCACGCGGGGCCAAGAAGGGCTGTTCCAGGCTGTGCGGGCCGAAATTGACTGCGTTGTGTTTCCGAGAATCCAGCCTCAGCGGCCGAGGGCCTCGCGGAGGCGGGTGGCCGCCTCGTCCAGGTCGCGCTGGAGGGCGTCGACCAGGTCCGAGGACAGCGTCCCTCCGCGTGCGACGTGCGTGCGCAGATCGGCGCGCACCGTGCCGCGGAACGCGTTCAGCGCAGTCTCGGCGCGCGCCTGCTGCGCGCGGGACGCCTGGCGCGGATCCTCCTGCGGCGGCTCTTCCTCGGTCTGCGCGTTCGATGCCGCGGCGAGATCGGCCCGCAGGCTCTTCATCGCCTCACGCACGTTCTGGCGTACGCCGTCGGCGATGATCCGCACCGAGTCGGCCAGCCCGTCCTGGATACCCTCGATGTCCTCGGCGCGCTCGCGCACCTCTGCTCGGCCGGCGTCGGTGATCTCGTACGTCGTCGTGCGCCCCTCGGTCGTCTTGATGACGAGGCCCTCGTCCTCAAGCTTCGCGAGGCGCGGGTAGATCGTGCCAGCGCTCGGGGTATACGTGCCTCCCGTGCGTTCGGAAAGTGCCTGCATGATGCCATAGCCGTGCAGCGGCTTCTCGTCGAGCAGACTCAGCAGGTAGAGCCGCAGATCGCCGTGACCGAAGACGGGGGCCATCAGTTCTGCTCCTCGCGGGCGGTCGGCCACTGGACCTCGTCGTCGACCGAGGGCGCGGGCGCGCGCCCCCCGCGCCGCAGCACGGTGACGTCTCCGCCGACCGAGTTCGCACGCACATCGGCGAACATGCCCGACAGGACGCCCGCGTGACCCGCGTGGTTCCGCGAGCGCGCGACGCCGTCGACCTGCACGCGGCCGCTCAGCGTGTGGATGCTGTAGCTCGCGGCGTAGTCGTCGTCGAGTCGCAGCGTCGTCGCGCCCGAAACCGTGTTCAGGCTCGCCTCCTGCAGCGGCCCCGTCGCGTCGATGAAGACGGCTCCGGACACAGTGTTGACGTCGGTCTTCGACACCTCGCCCGAGACGGCGATGTCGCCCGAGACCATGTCGCTCGAGAACGCCCCGACGAGCCCGCGCACCTGCACATCACCCGACACCGCGTGGGTGTTGAGATCGCCCGTCATGCCGTCGACGAGCACGTCGCCCGAGACGGCGTTGATCGTCGCATCGGCCTCCAGCCCCGCGACGAGCGCGTTCGCCGAGACGACGGCGAGCGACAGCTCGATGCTGCGCGGCACGGCGACGCTGATCTCGGCGCGCGGCCCGGAGGATCCGAAATGCCCGAACGCCTTGAGGAAGTTGTCCCAGCGCAGCTGCGGATGGTCGATCTCGAGCTCGGTGCCGGTGACCTCGATGCGCAGCTCCTTCGCCGCGACGCTGTGCACCTCGACGCGCACGTGCGCCTCGTCGTGCCCGATGATGTCGATCTGCCCGCCGACCAGCGCTGTCTTGAGGCGCGTGACGTCGGCGACGTCGATCACGCGCGCCTCACCCGGCTGGATGATCCATTTCTCCTGCACCATGTTCGTCCCCCTTGTTCTGCCGGACCCCCGGCATGGTTTCGAGATATAACTCGAGTTAAACACGATGTATCGCGTCTGGCCATCGTGCTCGACGAACTCACAGGAACGACCGCTTGACCTTGACGCAACGTCAACTTCTACCGTGGAGTGCACCACGACGGGAGAAGCGGATGAACGAGATGTCGATCCAACAGGTCGCGCGCCTCACGGGCACGACCAGCCGGACGTTGCGTCACTACGACCAGATCGGGCTGCTGCGCCCGAGCCGCACGGGTGCGAACGGCTATCGCCGATACGGATCCGCGGAGCTCGTGCGCCTGCAGCGGATCCTGCTGCTGCGCGAGCTGGGCCTCGGACTGACGCAGATCGCCGACGTTCTCGGGCATGAGGCGGACGAGTCCCGCGCCCTGCGCACGCACCTGACGTGGCTCAGCACCGAACGCGACCGCATCGACCGGCAGATCGCCGCCGTCGAGCAGACGGTCGCACGAATCGAGAGAGGGGAAGATCCCATGGATCAGAACATGTTCGACGGCTTCGACCACACGCAGTACAAGGACGAGGTCACCGAGCGCTGGGGCGCCGACGCGTACAGGCAGGGCGACGCCTGGTGGCGGGGTCTGGACGACAATGAGCGCGCGGGATTCCAGCGCACCACCCGCGAGCTCAGCGAGGCATGGACCCGCGCGGCCGAGGCGGGAACGGATCCCGCATCTGAGGAGGCGCAAGCTCTCGCCGAGCGCCATGTCGACTGGCTGCGCTCGATCCCTGGAACGCCGGCGCAGGATCCGGCGCAGCTGGGCGCCTACGTACGCGGTCTCGGCGATATGTACGTTGCCGACCCGCGGTTCGGGAAGAACTACGGCGGCGCGGAAGGAGCGACGCTCGTACGCGATGCGCTGCACGCGTGGGCCGACCGCCGCGCGTGAAACACAACGCAGTCGATTCGCACCCCAGGCAGCTCGATCTCCGCGAAACGGCGGGGATCGACCAGCCCGATGTGGCCGAATTGACTGCGTTGTGGTGCGGCCGCCCGCGGGCGGAGTAACGTCGGCACCATGACGTCCGATCTCCGTCCTGATTACAGCCTGCGACAGAGCCTGCGCACCGCGATCCTCATCGGCAGCATCATCTCGCTGGTGTTCGGCGTCGTGATGCTCGTCTGGCCCGTCAAGTCCGCGGTCGCAGTGACGATCCTCGTCGCGATCTACGCGATCATCGGCGGGTTGCTGCACCTCGCGTACGGCTTCTTCTCCCGCGGCACCGGCGGGTGGACCCGAGCCGGGCTCATCGTGCTCGGTCTCGTGTTCCTCGCGGCTGGCGTGGTCTCATTCCTGAATCTGGGCGAGACGACGCTCCTTCTCGCGGTGATCGTGACGACCTTCATCGGCATCGCCTGGATCATCGACGGCGTCGTCGCCCTCTTCTCGCTGGGCGTCGCCGACACGGCATGGCCGGGAGCGGAACGACCCCACAAGGGCTGGACGATCGCTTACGGGATCATCGGGATCCTCGCCGGCGCGTTCGTCATCTTGTCGCCCGCATTCACGGCGCTCTGGCTGTGGATCTTCCTCGGGGCGACGCTGGTCGTCCTCGGCGTCATCGGCATCGTCCGCGCCGCAACGCTCGAGAAGTAGTCAGGCGCGCCGGGCGGCCCGGCGCGCCTTCCACCATGCCCAGAAACGCTCGAGCCGCACGCGCAGCGCGTGCGCGAGTCGCTGCGCCCAGCCGAACTCGGTGGCGAGCACCGCGAGTCCGCCGAAGACGATGAGCCACCCCGGGCCGGGCAGGGGAACGATGATGAGCCCGAGGATCACGAGCACAGTGCCGATCAGGCCAACAAGGGTCCGATAGGCGAGGTCGACCCAGCGATTGCGCGCGATCGCGCGGCGCACGGCTCGGCCGGCCCGGACGAATGCGCGGGGACGCGGCGGATCCGCGGCCTCATTCTGCCGCCCGCGCGCGGGCGCCTCGCGGATCTCGACGACCTGGATCGTGTCGGGTGTCATGTCCCGACGCTAACCGGGGCCGCTTCCGAAGGGGATCCGGATGTCCCGAGAATCTTCGATGAGACGCGTCAGGACCCCTGCGTCGCCGCGACCCATTCGAGGTACTCGTCCGTGACCGTGCCGGTCACATAGCGACCGTCGAAGCAACTCATGTCGAGATCATCGAGCGTGACGCCGCCTGCCGCCGCGCCCTCGACGATCGCCGCCCGCAGATCCTCGATCTCCTGGTAGACGAGATGATCGGCGCCCAGCTCATCCCGGATTTCGGGGATCGTGCGACCGTGCGCGATGAGCTCCGTCGCCGAGGGCATGTTGATGCCGTAGACGTGCGGAAAGCGCACGGGCGGCGCTGCCGAGGCGAACGACACCGTCTCGGCGCCCGCGTCGCGCGCCATCTGGATGATCTGCCGGCTCGTCGTGCCCCGCACGATCGAGTCGTCGATCAGCAGCACCTTCTTGCCCCGGAACTCCGTCGACATCGTGTTGAGCTTCTGTCGCACGCTCTTCTTGCGCGCGGCCTGCCCCGGCATGATGAACGTGCGACCGACGTAGCGATTCTTGTAGTACCCCTCGCGGTAGTCGATGCCGAGCACGCGGGCGACCTCCATCGCCGCGGGCCGCGCCGAGTCGGGGATCGGCATCACGACGTCGATCTCGCCCTCGGGGATGTGCTTCGCCACCGTCGCGGCGAGCTTCTCGCCCATGCGGAGTCGCGACTCGTAGATGCTCTGCCCGTTCATGACCGAGTCGGGGCGCGCGAGGTAGACGTACTCGAAGGAGCACGGGGCGAGGATCGGATCGTCCGCGCACTGCTCCGAGAACAGCTCCCCGTCGTTCGTGATGAACACGGCTTCGCCGGGCGCAACCTCGCGGACGACCTCGTAGTCGCCGTTCTCGAGCACGAGCGACTCGCTCGCGACCACCCATTCATCACCCGCGAGACCCGCCGTGCGGCGGCCGAGAATGAGGGGGCGAATCCCGTGCGGGTCGCGGAACGCGAGCAGCCCGTAGCCCGCGATGAACGAGATGACCGCGTATGCGCCCTCGATCCGCCGGTGGGTCCGGGCGACGGCCTGGAAGATGCGCTCGGCGTCGAGGTCGACGGTGCTCGTCGTCGCCTGCAGCTCGCTCGCGAGCACGTTGAGCAGCAGCTCGGTGTCGCTTGACGAGTTGAGGTGACGCCGGTCGCGGCTCTCCATCTCGACGGCGAGCTCACGCGTGTTCGTCAGATTGCCGTTGTGGATCAGCGTGATGCCGTACGGGGCGTTGACGTAGAAGGGCTGAGCCTCCTCTTCGCTCGACGCCGTGCCCTTCGTCGCGTAGCGCACGTGTCCGAGGCCGACATTGCCCAGCAGCGATCGCATGTCGCGCGTGCGGAAGGCCTCGCGCACCATGCCGTTGTTCTTCGCCATGTGCATGACGCCGTTCGCCTCGGTCGTGGCGATGCCCGTGGCATCCTGGCCCCGGTGCTGCAGGAGCAGAAGTGCGTCGTAGATGTCCTGGTTGACGTGGCCGCGACCGACCACTCCGACGATGCCGCACATGGGTGGGTTACTTCGCTCCGTCCGCGTATGCGCCGACGAGCCGGACGGCGCCGCCGTCGACCCCCTTGGCGCCCTGCTCGTAATCGTCTCCGGTGGCCTCGCCGGCCTCGACGACGCCCGCCTGCCAGGCCGGGATCCCATCTCCCGCGAGGGCGTCAACCGCAGCGTCGACCTGGTCGGGCGACACCACGGCGAAGAATCCGACGCCGAGGTTCCAGGTTCCCTCGGCCTGCTCGAGGCTCGTGCCGGCAACATCGCTCAGCGTGCGGAACACGGGGCTCGGGCTCCAGGTCGATCGATCGACATCGACCCGCGTCCCCTGGGGCAGCACCCGCGCGAGGTTCGCCGCGATCCCGCCGCCCGTGACGTGACTGAGCGAGTGAACGGATCCGGGCAGCGCCTCGACGAGCCGCAGGAGCGGAGATGTGTAGAGCCGCGTCGGCTCGAGCAGCGCCTCGCCCCACGTGGCGCCGAGGTCGTCGGCGCGATCGCCGTAGCCGAGCCCGGCGTTCTTCAGGATGTGGCGCACGAGCGAGTAGCCGTTCGAGTGGATCCCGCTCGAAGCGAGCGCGAGAACCGCATCGCCCGGCTGCACGAGGTGCGCGCCGAGCATGTCGTCACCCTCGACCACGCCCGTCGCGGCGCCCGCGACGTCGTAGTCGTCCGGCCCGAGGAGCCCCGGGTGTTCGGCCGTCTCGCCGCCCACGAGCGCCGTCCCCGTGGCGCTGCACGCTTCGGCGATGCCGCGCACGATGTCGGCGATCCGCTCCGGGACGACCTTGCCGCACGCGATGTAGTCGGTCATGAAGAGCGGCTTGGCGCCCATCACGACGATGTCGTCGACAACCATGCCGACGAGATCCTGGCCGATCGTGTCGTGCTTGTCGATCGCCTGCGCGATCGCGACCTTCGTCCCGACGCCGTCGGTGCTCGTCGCGAGCAGCGGGCGGCGGTACTCCTTGAGGAAGCTCGCGTCGTACAGACCCGCAAATCCGCCGACGCCGCCGAGGACCTCGGGCCCCTGCGTCGCGCGTACGGAGGATTTCATGAGCTCGACCGCGAGGTCGCCTGCCGCCGTATCGACGCCGGCCTCGGAGTAGGTGGACCGGGGCGCCTCAGCGGACGAAGAGGGGGAAGTCACGGCTCCAGGTTACCGGCTGGTGATCGAGGCGCTGATCAGCGCTCGTCGATCTGATCGACCCGGACGGTCGCGTGCCGCAACTTGCGCGACACGGCCTTGTCGAGGATCAGGGCGAGGATCATCATGAGGGCGATCCCGGCGGGGACGCACCACAGGAGAATGAAGCCGAACGCCTGCGTCTGGGAGTAGCTCACCTCGGTGAACGGGCTCGGATGGCTCGTCCCGTCGAAGACCGTCGTGAGGATGAGCGCGGCAACGATGCCGAGCGCCACACCAAGGGCGGTGAAGGTGCCGTACTTCGGCGAGCGCCGGATACTCACGGACGACTCGGGGACGCGGGTCACGTGCGGCGCGCCCTCGACGGCCTCGCCCGAGCGCTGATCACTCTTCCCGTCCATGGCCCCATTGTCGCACCCGAACACTGTGAAGGATCGGGACGTTCGCTCACCACCTCACGGGAAGAAGGTCCGAGATGTCAGCGCGCGTCCCGGATGCGGTGATGCGCCCGGCCGCGACCTGCTCGGCCCACGTCGTCGCGCCCGTCGCGAGCGCGACCCACGTCCGCGGATCCGTTTCGACGACGTTCGGCGGCGTTCCGCGCGAGTGGGCCGGCCCCTGGATCACCTGCACGGCACCGAACGGCGGCACGCGCACCTCGACGCTCTTCCCCGGCGCCCGCTCCTCGAGCAGCTGGAGCAGATAGCGCACGGCAGTCGCGAGCTCGGCTCGCGCGGGGGACGGTGCGTCCTGGACTGCGCGGACGGCATCCCGCCCGTCGGCAGTGTCGATCTTCCGGGGCATGGGCCCATCTTCCCGCGTCGGACCTGCACAACGACGCCAATTCCTGGCCTGACCACCCCGACACGCCGCACTCGGGACCTCGCTGCACAGAATTGGCGTCGTTGTGCAGAGCGGCACGCCGACACCGCCGCCGGTCAGCGGCCCGCGATGCGGGGCGGATCGAACGCCTCGACGGGCGGGAGCTCGCCGTCGAAGCGCTCGACCTCGACCAGGGTCGTCTGGGCGGTGGATCCCTGCGCGAGCTTCGACGTGCCGCGATCAGCCGTGAGCACGTTCGGGTTCCCATGCCGCTCGATTCCCGTGACCGGATCCGGGTCGAACCAGGCGCCCGTCGGCAGCACGACGACGCCGGGCGCCACCGCATCCGTCACCGTCGCGCCCGCGAGACAGGATCCGCGGGCGTTGCGGATCCGCACGATGTCGCCTTCACGGATGCCGCGCGCGGCCGCGTCTGCCGCCGACAGCCGGCAGGCCTCGCGGCCCCGGATCTTCGCGGCACGGCTGACGGATCCGCCGTCGAGCTGACTGTGCAGCCGCGTCGACGGCTGATGCGAGATGAGGTGCAGCGGATGCTCCCCGGCGTTCTCCCACTCGCGCGGCGGCATCCACGTCGGATGCCCGCCGCAATCGTCGTAGCCGAAGCCGTCGATCGTCTCGGAGAAGATCTCGATCCGGCCGCTCGGCGTGCCCAGCGGCTCGCCCGCGCGAAGCCGAGCGAGCGGATTCCGCGGGGTGATGCGGGGCAGCTCGACGGATCCGCTGTCCCAGAACTCCTCGAAGGGCGGCAGCTCCAGGCCGATGCCGGCCGCCGACGCGCGCCCGGCGTCGTACATCTCGCGCAGCGCGTCGTCGACCGTGCGGTACGGCGCCTCGACGCCGAGCGCGGCCGAGAGCCGCCGGAAGATCTCGGCGTCGTCGAGCGCCTCACCGAGGGGATCCACGGCGCGCTTCATCGCGACGATCCAGCCGTCGCTCGACGTCGCCGCGATGTCGTCACGTTCGAGAGACGTCGTCGCGGGCAGCACGATGTCGGCATGCTTGGCGGTCGGCGTCCACCACGGCTCGTGAACGATCACCGTGTCGGGCCGCTGCCACGCCGCGGAGAGACGACCGAGATCCTGGTGATGATGGAACGGGTTTCCGCCCGCCCAGTAGATGAGGTGGATCTCCGGATAGGTGCGCCGTTCGCCGTCGAAGTCATAGGATCCGCCGGGCTCCTCGAGCGCGTCGACGATGCGGGCGACCGGGATCTCGCGCCCCGCGAGCGGGTTGGCGCCCTTCGTGAGCGACGGCGGCCGGAAGCGCTGCGACGCGGATCCGATGCCGTCGGTCGAACCGAAGCCGAACGCGAAGCCCTCCCCGGGCCGGCCGATCCCGCCGAGCATCGCCGCGAGGACGACCGTCATCCAGTACGGCTGTTCGCCGTGCTCTGCCCGCTGCAGCGACCACGTCGTCGTGATGAGGGTGCGGGTGACGGACATGTCTCGGGCGATCCCCCGGATCCTCTCGGCCGCGATGCCCGTGATGCCCGCGGCCCACTCCGCATCCTTCGCGACGCCGTCATCCTCGCCCGTCAGGTAGGACGCGAAGCGGTCGAACCCCGTCGTATAGGCATCGAGGAACGCGCGATCGTGACGATCTTCGACGAGGAGCGTGTGGGCGAGGCCGATGAGCAGCGCAACATCGGTTCCGGGGCGGATCGGCTGCCACTCCACGCCGTCCGGTGCCTCGTCGCGGATCGGGTTGACGTTGATCCCCCGCACCCCCGCGGCGAGCGCCCGCGCGAGCCCCCGCGCACCGCGATGCGCGCCGACTCCTCCCGAGTCGACCTTCATATTGCGGGTCGGCACGCCGCCCAGCATGAGCCACGTCTCAGTGTGCTCCGCGATGTCCTCCCAAGAGTGCGAGTCGCTCGTGTTGGCGTCGAAGCCGAGCACGCGCGGCAGGATGACCGAGGAGGCGCCGAAGCTGTAGGTGCCGACGTGGCTCGTGTATCCGCCCGTCGCCGAAAGGAAGCGCGCCAGCTGCGTCTTCGCGTGGTGGAAGCGTCCGGCGCTGGCCCAGCCGTAGGATCCGCCGAAGATCGCCTCGGATCCGTGCTCCGCACGCACTCGGGTGAGCTCGCGCGCGACGAGATCGATCGCCTCGTCCCACGAGACCTCGACGAACTCGTCCCGGCCGCGCGGCGATTCGGCTCGAGATCGGCCCTCGAGCCACCCGCGGCGGACCGCCGGGCGCGCGACGCGATTGGGAGCGTGGACGACGTCGGCCACGGATCCGAGCAGATCGACGGGGTCGGGATCCCCTTCGAAGGGAACCGCCTCGACGACGCGACCGCCCTCGACGCGCGCCCGGAAGGCACCCCAGTGGGCGCTGTGCATGACCGATTCCGTTGCCCCACTCATGTCTCCATTGTCCGCCCCACCCCACCCCGCGCTGTCCCTGATGCACAACGACGCCAATTCGGGCGTCCGGAGACAGAAAGCGCGGCGTGTCGCACGGTTCCGGCGAAAAATGGCGTCGTCGTGCAGCGCGGGTACCCTGGACGCGTGAAGATCCTCGTCCTCGGCTCCGGCGCACGTGAGCACGCCCTCGTCCTCGCCCTCCGCTCCGACAGCGAGCGCCACGAGATTCTCGCGGCTCCCGGAAACGCGGGGATCGGACGCCATGCGACACTCGTCGACGTCGACATGCTCGACCCGCGCGCCGTCACCGAGTTCGCCCAGGAGAACGACGTCGACCTCGTCGTGATCGGGCCCGAGGCACCGCTCGTCGAGGGCGTCGCCGACGCCCTGCGGGAGCGCGGGATCCCCGCCTTCGGACCGGGGAAGCAGGCGGCGCAGCTCGAGGGATCCAAGGCCTTCGCGAAGCGGATCATGCAGAACGCCGGCGTTCCGACGGGGCGCGCCACGCACGCCCACACGATCGCGGAGACGGTCGCGGCGCTCGACGAGTTCGGCGCTCCCTACGTCGTCAAGGCCGACGGGCTCGCGGCGGGCAAGGGCGTCATCGTCACCGACGACCGCGACGCCGCCCTCGCACACGCCGAGACCTATCTGCCGAAGGGTTCCGTCCTCGTCGAGGAGTTCCTCTCGGGCCCCGAGGTCTCGCTCTTCTTCCTCAGCGACGGCGACACCGTGCGTCCGCTGACGCCCGCGCAGGACTTCAAGCGCGCCCTCGACGGCGACGAGGGCCCGAACACGGGCGGCATGGGTGCCTACTCGCCCCTCCCCTGGCTCGCCGACCGCTTCGGCAGTGTGCAGGGCTTCGTCGACGAGGTGACCGAGCAGATCGCGAAGCCCGTCGTCCGCGAGCTCGACCGCGACGGCTCGCCGTTCATTGGCCTGCTGTACGCGGGTCTCATCATCACCGAGCAGGGCGTGCGGGTTATCGAGTTCAACGCCCGTTTCGGAGACCCCGAGACGCAGATCGTGCTCCCGCGCCTCACGACGCCCCTCGCGGGCCTGCTCATGGCGGCGGCGAACGGCACGCTCGAAGACGAACCCGCCCCGAGCTTCCGCGACGACGTCGCCGTGACGGTCGTGCTCGCGAGCGAGGGGTACCCTGCGTCGTCGGTCACGGGCCGCGAGATCACCGGCCTCGACGACGCCGAGAGCATCGAGGGCGTGCACGTCACCCACGCCGCGACCGCACACGACGGCGACCGCCTCATCGCCACGGGCGGCCGCGTGCTCAACGTCGTGGCGCTCGGATCCACCTTTGCCGAGGCCCGCGAACGCGCCTACGCGGCGATCGACCGCATCGGCCTCGAGGGCGGACAGTTCCGCACCGATATCGCGGCCCGCGTGGCGTAGCGGATCAGGGGTTGTACCGGGCGAACGCGAAGCGTGCGGCCGCGATCGTCAGGGTCACGAGCAGACCGACACTCGCTCCGGCGGCGGCGAGCAGGAACACGATGCCGATGAAGCGCAGCGTCTCCTTCTCGCCGCTCGCCTGCTCCCACAACCAGAGGGATGTGAGCACGGCAAGGCCGAACGCCATCGTCGGCAAGAGCACCCACGGGCGCCGGAACAGCCGGAATCGGTGATGCAGGAACCCACCCACCCCGACGACGGCCGCCGCCGACACTGCCCAGAAGATCGGCAACGCGAAGACGCCGAGGTAGAGCAGCCCGAACACGACGTCGGGCCACACGATCGTCACGACGGGCCCGATCGGGAACGCGACCGCCCACATCGCGAACAGGGCGATCCAGGTGCCCCACGGGCGCAGGCGACGGGGCGTCTCGGTCGGCGTCGGATCGCTCATGTCGCGACGCTATCGAAGGCGCGCTCCGCTCTGTCCACCCCCGACCCGCGCCTGTGGATAAGTCGGTACCCTGACGCCATGGAGCTCACGGGCGTCGAGAACTGCGGCAACTCGCCAAAGAACACCCTGCTCGCCGAATGGGAGGGGGCGCTCGCCGTCGGCGACGAGAACGGGGTGCGGGTGGTCCTGACGGCTGACGTCGTCCTCGAGATCGGCGCGCGCACGCTCAGCGGCATCGAGGAGGTGACCGCCGAGCTCCTTCGGATCCGGGGCGACCTCACCCGCGCCCACCTCGACATGGCCGTCACGCACGGCAAGGAGGGTGCCGCGGGCGGATCCTGGACCCGCGGATCCGACACGACGCACTTCGCGCACCTTTTCCGCTTCGCGACCGCCAAGGGCACGGCGCTGAGCTGGATCCGTGTCGTGCACGCGTAGCGGTGCCGTCGCCATAATGGATGGATGAGCGACGCACCCCGCATCCCCGGTTGGAACCACGTCTATTCCGGGAAGGTGCGTGATCTGTATCGGCCCGCGGACGGATCCGCCAAGATGCTGGTCGTCGCGAGCGATCGCGTGAGCGCCTTCGATCACGTGCTCGAACCGGGGATCCCCGGGAAGGGCGCCCTGCTCACCTCGCTCAGCACGTGGTGGTTCGGTCAGCTCGCGGGCGCCGACGGCGGGGATCCGATTGCGAACCACCTCACGGGCGAAGGGCCACCTGCCCTGGTCGCCGATCGCGCGATGGTGGTGCGCTCGCTCGACATGCTGCCGATCGAGTGCGTCGTGCGCGGCTACATCACGGGATCCGGCTGGGCCGAATACCAGGAGAGCGGCACCGTGTGCGGGATCCCCCTCCCCGAGGGTCTCTCGAACGGCGACCGCCTGCCCGAGCCGATCTACACGCCCGCGTACAAGGCTCCGCTCGGCGAGCACGACGAGAACATCTCGTTCGAGAAGACGGTCGAGCTCGTCGGCGCCGATCGCGCGGCCGAGCTCCGCGACGCGTCGCTCGCGATCTACTCGCGGGCCGCCAGGGCGGCCGAGGCCAAGGGACTGATCCTCGCCGACACGAAGTTCGAGTTCGGCGTCGATGAGGACGGTGTGCTGCGGATCGCCGATGAGGTGCTCACGAGCGACTCGTCGCGGTACTGGGATCGCGCGGCGTGGGAGAACGGATCCGCCCCCGCCGAGCGCATGGCGAGCTTCGACAAGCAGATCGTGCGCGACTGGCTCGCGGCGAATTGGGACAAGCAGGGCACGCCGCCCCGCCTCCCGGCCGACGTGATCGCCCGCACCGTCGCCCGCTATGAGCAGCTGCTGACGCGCATGACGGCGTAGCGCCGCCGCCAAGTCCGCAAGTCTTCGCCGAGTCCGCCGCGAATTGCAGCGGACTCGGCGAAGACTTGTGGATTCGTGGGGCGTCAGGCGCCCGCGGTGAGGATCCGCTCGACGAGCTTCTCGTCGACGCCGAAGCTCACGAGGCGTCCGAGCGGCATCGCGCCGCCCATCGCCGAGACGCCGTCCTCCGTGAAGAGCATCTGGCCGAACTGCGTCTTCCGGAATTCCTCGCGCGCGATGGGGCCGGCCACGGGGTGCGCCACGACGTCGCCGATCGAGGAGTCGCGGGTGAGGGGAACGACGAGGTCGTCGCCCTCGAGGTCGACGGTCGCCTCGCCGCGCAGATCCCGGCTCGACGCGCCGATCTCGACGCGGTAGGCACCCGGCTCGAGGATCCACTCGTCGACGCGCGTCTCCCAGTAGGCGAGGTCGCGGCTGCGCACGGTCAGCGGCACGGTCACGGTCTCGCCCGGCTGCACCTCGACGCTCGCGAAGGCCTTGAGCTCGCGCGGCGCGCGCTCGACCGCGGACCCCGGACGCGACACGTATGCCTGCACGACCTCGCGCCCCGCGACGGATCCGGTGTTCGTCACGTCGACGGTCACGTCGATTCCCCCCTCGGCGTTCGCGACCGCGCGCGGCTCGCCGTAGGAGAACGTCGTGTAGGACAGTCCGTGCCCGAAGGGGAAGGCAACGTCCATCTTGCGTGCGTCGTACCAGCGATAGCCCACGTAGAGCCCCTCGCCGTACCGCACGTGCTGCGCCTCGCCGGGGAACGACGTGAAGGCGGGGGTGTCCTCGAGCCGGTAGGGGAAGGTCTCGGCGAGACGCCCCGAGGGGTTGACGGATCCGAAGAGCACGTCGGCCGTGCCGGCGCCGCCTGCCTGCCCGAGCAGCCAGGTCTCGAGGATCGCGGGGACCTTGTCGGCGAAGGGCAGCGCGACCACGCCGCCGTTCGACAGCACGACGATGACGTTCGGATTCGCCTCGGCGACGGCGTCGAGGAGCGCGAGCTGCTCGGCGGGGAGGTCGATGTGATCGCGGTCGAAGCCCTCCGACTCGTCCTCGTCCGGCAGCCCCAGGAACACGACCGCGACGTCGGCGCCCGATGCGGCAGCGACGGCCTCATCCCGCAGCGACTGCAGCTTCTCAGGTGCGGGCTTCGGGGCCTTCGCTCCGCTCATGCCGATGCCCTCGGGCGCCGGCGGGAGGACGTATCCCGGAGCGTAGGTGACGTCGCCCGCCACCTCGCGGATCTTCTCGAGCGCGACATCGACGCGCGTGGGGTGGATGTGGCTCGAACCGCCGCCCTGGAATCGCGGGTTCTCGGCGAACTCGCCGATCACGGCGATCTTCTGCGAGGGACGCAGCGGCAGCGCGCCGCCGTCGTTCTTCAGCAGCACGATCGAGCGCGCCGCGGCCTCGCGAGCGAGCGCGTGATGGGCGTCGACGTCGAGCACCCCCTCCACCGCGGCGCGTTCGTTCGCCCGGCGGATGAGATCCAGGACGCGCGCGGCGGAGCGATCGAGCTCGGCCTCGTCGAGCGTGCCGTTCTGCACGGCCTCGACGAGCTGACGATCGGTGATCCCGCCCGAGGTGGGCATCTCAAGGTCCATTCCCGCGCGGATCCCGTCGATGCGCACGTTCGACGCGCCCCAGTCACTGACGACGAGACCCTCGAAGCCCCACTCGTCCCGCAGCACCTGCGTGAGGAGGAAGGGATCCTCCGATGCGTAGACGCCGTTGACCCGGTTGTACGAGCACATCACCGTCCACGGCTGCGTGTCTTCGACGACGCCCTGGAACGCGCGCAGGTAGATCTCGCGCAGCGGGCGCGGGTCGATGTCGCTCGACGACCGCATGCGGTCGGTCTCCTGGTTGTTGGCGGCGAAGTGCTTGAGGGAGGTGCCGACGCCGTTCGACTGGATACCGCGCACGATCGCGGATCCCATATCGGAGGCGTGGATCGGATCCTCGGAGAAGTACTCGAAGTTGCGCCCGCAGAGCACCGAGCGCTTGATGTTCACTCCGGGGCCGAGCACGACCGCGACGTCCTCGATCGCGGCCTCGCGCCCGATCGCCTCGCCGACGCGGCGCGCAAGCTCGGGGTCCCACGAGGATCCGAGCCCCACCGCCGGCGGGAAGCAGGTGGCGGGCACGCTGTCGTTCAGCCCGAGGTGGTCGCTCTCCCCCGCCTGCTTGCGCAGGCCGTGCGGCCCGTCCGTGACCATGATGCTCGGCACGCCGAGGCGCTCGATGGCCTTCAGACGCCAGAAGTCGAGCCCGCTCGTGAGCGCGGCCTTCTCTTCGAGGGTGAGGTCCGAGATGTCCGGGAACGGTGTGCTGGTCATGACTCTCCGTCGGGTCGAGGTGCGAACGTGAAAACCGTATGACGTTTGACTTTGAAAAACAAGTGTCGTTCGGCTTTAATCGAGGCATGGCACAGCGAGGCGCGTACGCGAAGGGCATCGCCAAGCGCGAGGAGATCCTGCAGGTCGCGCTCGACGTCATCGCGACGCACGGCTACCGCGGCGCGTCGGTGCGGGAGATCGCCGACGCGGTCGGGCTCAGCCAAGCCGGATTGCTGCACTACTTCGGCAGCAAGGACGAACTGTTCACCGCCGTGCTGATGAAGCGCGACGAGGTCGACGCCGTCGGGCAGACGAGCGATCTCCTCGACGATCTCCTCCGCATCGTCGCGCACAACGCCGAGGTTCCCGGCCTCGTCCAGCTGTATGCGCAGCTCTCCGTCGAGGCCGCGGATCCCGCCCATCCGGCCCGCGCGTACTTCGCGGACCGCTTCGCGCGCCTGCGCGCGGTCTTCGCGAAGGCGCTCGCCGACGGACAACGCGCCGGATCCGTCCGCGCCGACATCGACGCCGACCGCACGGCGACGATGATCATCGCCCTCGCCGACGGCCTGCAGACCCAGTTCCTCCTGGATCCGCACGTCGACATGACGGAGCCCCTGCGCGCGTTCTTCGAGGGACTGCGTCCCTGAGCCGCGTCGCGCCTTCTGAACGCTCGCGGATCCGGACCCCGGTAACGTAGTCGAGGCCGCATGCGCGGTCCACGGCACGAAGGGATCCGCATGTTCGGTTGGACACTGCACGGCAACGGGCGAGACGTCGCCCCCGGAAAGGTCGTCGCCCCCGGCGAACGCCTGAACTGGCCCGCAACGATCGCGATCGGCGTGCAGCACGTCGTCGCGATGTTCGGCGCCACGTTCCTCGTCCCCACCCTCACGGGCTTCCCCGTGCCGACGACGCTGCTGTTCTCGGGGATCGGCACGATCCTCTTCCTCATCATCACCGGCAACCGCCTGCCGAGCTATCTCGGATCGTCGTTCGCGTTCATCGCGCCGATCACGGCGGCCACGGCGTCCGGGGCGATCGGATCCGCTCTCGCGGGCATCGTCGCCGTCGGCGTCCTGCTCGCGATCGTCGGCGTCGTCGTGCAGGTGGCAGGGCTGAAGTGGGTCGATGCCCTCATGCCTCCCGTTGTCGCGGGGGCGATCGTCGCCCTCATCGGCTTCAACCTCGCGCCGACCGCGTGGAGCAACTTCGAGGCAGATCCGATCGCCGCGACGATCACGCTCGCCGCGACGATCCTCTTCGCCGTGCTGTTCAAGGGCTTCCTCGGGCGCATCTCGATCTTCCTCGGCGTGATCGTCGGCTATGTCTACAGCGCCGCCACGGGCGCCTTCGGCGTCCCCAACGCCGTGACGGGTCTCACGCCGGCCGAGGCAATCAGCCAGGCGGCGTGGATCGGCCTGCCCGAGTTCCACGTGCCCGACTTCGCGGCACCCGGAACCTGGTCGACTCTCGCGATGTTCCTGCCCGTCGTGCTCGTGCTCGTCGCCGAGAACGTCGGCCACGTCCGCGGCGTCGCGACCATGACCTCGTCCGACGTCAACCGCTACACGGGGCGCGCGCTCATCGCCGACGGCCTCGCCACGGGCCTCGCGGGCGCGGGCGGCGGATCCGGCACGACGACCTACGGCGAGAACATCGGCGTCATGGCCGCGACCCGGGTCTACTCGACGGCCGTGTACTGGGTCGCGGGCTTCGCCGCGATCCTGCTCGCGTTCTCGCCGAAGGTCGGCGCCGTGTTCAACTCGATCCCGCCGGGCGTGCTCGGCGGCGTGACGACCGCGCTGTACGGCCTGATCGGGATCATCGGCATCAAGATCTGGGTCGACAATCGCGTCGACTTCTCGCGCCCCGTCAACCAGTACACGGCGGCTGTGTCGCTCGTCGTCGGGATCGCGGGGTTCACCATGCACATCGAGGCGTTCGAGTTCGGCGGCATCGTGCTGGGCACCGTCGCCGCGCTCGTGATCTATCACGTCGGCAACTTCGTTGCACGCCTGCGCGGATCGGGCGCGGATGACGGCGGACCCATCCCGGCCGTCGGTCAGATCGGCGGCGACCCGGAGAACTGAGCTCCGGCCCCGTTCAGATGACGATCGCCCGCCACTTCCTCAAGGGAAGCGGCGGGCGATCGTCGTATGAGGCGAGTTGCTATGCGCTCTCGCGGACGACCAGCTCGAGAGGAAGCAGATTCTCGTTGGGTGGATCCTCGCCGCCGAGCAGGCGCAGCAGCACGTCGGCCATCGCCGCCCCCTGATCGCGCGACGGCTGCCGCACGGTCGTCAGTGGCGGCACGACGCTCGACGCGACGGGCGAATCGTCGAAGCCGACGATCGCGATGTCCTCGGGCACGCGGATCCCGGCCCGCGCCAGCACGCTGAGCGCGCCGCGCGCCATGAGATCGCTCGCGACGAAGATCGCGTCGGGGCGGGCGCCGCTTTCGAGGATCCGCTCCATCGCCTTCGCGGCGCCCGCCGACGAGAACTCACCGTTCTGGATGCCGACGGGGTCGAGACCGGCCTCCTCGAGCACCTCCCGGGATCCGCGGAGCCGGTCGATGCCGGCGAGCATGTCGTCCGGCCCCGTGATGATCGCGACGCGGCGGCATCCGCGCTCGACGAGGTGCCGCATCGCGAGCCGGCCTCCCGCGACGTTGTCGACATCGACCCAGTAGTCGTCCGGCGTCACCCCGATCGGGCGTCCACCGTAGACGACGGGCGTCGAACGCGCGATCCGTCGGACGTACTCGTCGCTCGTGTGGTGGGAGACGATCAGCGCGCCGTCGACGCTTCCGGAGGAGACGAAGTTGGTGGCCTTGTCGTCGGGGTCGCTCGACGCGATGAACAGGCCGAGCATGTACGGCGACGCGGAGATCCGGTCGTTGATGCCCGCGACGATCGACGAGAAGTACGGATCGCCGAAGAAGCGCGTCGTATCCTCCGGAACGACGAGCGCGATCGCATGGGTCTGGCGAGACGCGAGCGACCGCGCGGCCCGATTGGGCACGTAGTTCAGCTCGGCGATCGCCGCCTCGACCGCGGCGAGCGCGTCGGGGCTCACGCGAGCGCCGCCGTTGACGACGCGCGACACCGTCGATCGCGACACACCCGCGCGCACCGCGACCTGTTCGAGCGTCGCCGCCCCCGTGTCCGTCGTCCTGCTCATGTCGCCCTCCTTCGCGCCGTGGATCCATCATTCCCCACGCGCGGCCGCGATGACGCCGCGCCCGGCGCCGAGGGGGCTCCCTGTCGGCGCCGCGACCCCGTCACACGGCGCGGGCCGCGATCATCGACGCGTACTCGCGCCCACTGCGCTTGACGGTGCGCTCCTGCGTGTCGTAGTCGACGCGCACGATGCCGAATCGCTTCTCGTATCCCCACGCCCACTCGTAGTTGTCGAGCAACGACCAGTAGAAGTATCCGCGCACGTCAACGCCGCGATCGATCGCATCGGCGACGGCCGCGACGTGCGCGCGGACGAACGCGGCGCGCTCGACGTCGTCGACGGATCCGCCCACGAGCTCATCGTCATACGCGGCGCCGTTCTCCGTGACATACAGCGGAGGCACCTCGTAGTCGCCCGCCACGCGCTCAAGCAGGCGCGTGAGCCCCTCGGGCTGCACCTCCCACCCCATGCCCGTGCGGTCGAGGCCGCGATCGTGCCAGTGGATCCCCTCATGAGACGGGAACGGCGACCGCGTGGGGCGCTCGGTGGCGGCCTGCTCCCCCGTGGGCGGCACCGCAGCAGGCTGCCCCGCGACGAACTCGCCGTGGTAGTAGTTCACGCCGAGGAAGTCGAGCGGCTGCGAGATCGTCTCGAGATCGCCGGGGCGCACCGCCTCCTCGAACTCATCGACGGCGCCCGCATCGACCCGTCGGATGTCCTCCACGATGTCGTCGGGGAAGGATCCACGGAACACCGGATCGAGGAACCAGCGGTTGAACTGCCCGTCGATGCGCCGCGCGGCGTCGACGTCGGCCGGATTCTGCGGATCCGCGGCGTCGGCGACCGTGAGGTTGAGCGTCACGCCGAGATCGAGGTCGGCATCGCGCGAACGCAGCTCTCGGACCGTCGCGCCATGCGCGAGCAGCAGGTGATGGGACGCGAGCAGGCCGTCGCGCACGCTCTGTCGCCCCGGCGCGTGGGCGCCGGCCGTGTACGAGAGGAACGAGGCGCACCACGGCTCGTTGAGCGTCGTCCAGATGTCGACGCGATCCCCCAGCGCATCATGCATCGTCGCGGCATACTCGACGAAGCGCTCGACGGTGTCCCGCGAGGTCCACCCGCCGATCTCCTCAAGCGCCTGCGGCATGTCCCAGTGATAGAGCGTCAGCCACGGCAGGATCTCGGCTTCGAGGAGCTGATCGACAAGGCGCGAGTAGAAGTCGACGCCCTTCTGGTTCACGTCGCCACCGTCGGGCCGCACGCGCGACCACGACGTCGAGAAGCGGTATGCCTGGATCCCGAGGTCCTTCATAACGGTGACGTCCTCACCGGAGCGGTGGTAGTGATCGCACGCGATGTCGCCGTTGTCGGCATTGATGACGGCCCCGGGAACGCGCGCGAACGCATCCCAGATGCTGGCTGTGCGTCCGTCCTCGAACGCCGCGCCCTCGATCTGGTACGCCGCGGTCGCGGCGCCGAAGAGGAAGTCGTCGGGAAACGAGCGAGTCATGAATGCCTTTCTGAGAGATGCAACGGCGCGGAGGACTTCCCCGACGCCGGGGGGCGTGCGATCGAGCGAGTCAGCCCTTGACCGCTCCTGCCATGATGCCGCTGATGAGCTGGCGGCCGGCGACGACGAACAGCACAAGCAGCGGGATCGTCGCCAGGACGGCGCCCGTGAGCACGATCGAGTAGTCGACGTAGTAACCGGACTGCAGCTGGCTCAGCGCCGTCTGCAGCGTGGGGTTCTGCGGGCTGAGGACGATCATGGGCCAGAGGAAGTCGGTCCACGCCGTCATGAACGTGAACAGCCCGAGGATCGCCATGGCGGGCCGCGCCGCGGGCAGGCCGACCGTGAGGAAGGTGCGGAACTGATTCGCGCCGTCGACGCGCGCAGCTTCGATCAGCTCGTCCGGGATCACGTCGACGAGGTACTGCCGCATGAAGAACACGCCGAACGCCGTCACGAGGGTGGGGATGACGACGGCTCCGATCGTCCCCGTCCACCCGAACTGGCGCATCACCATGAAGAGCGGGATCACACCAAGCTGGGTCGGGATGGCCATCGTCGCGACGACGAACACCATGAGCCCGTCGCGCCCGCGGAACCGCAGCTTCGCGAACGCATAGCCGGCGAGCGTGGAGAACGATACGACCGAGATCGTGATGATCGACGAGACGACGATCGAGTTGCCGAGGGCGAGCCAGAACGGGATCGCGTCGAGCACCCGCGCGGCATTGGCGAGGAAGTTGCCGCCCGGGACGAGCGGGAAGGTCTCGCCGCGGGTCGCGTTCGTGCCGCTGCCGACGACGAAGGACCACCACAGCGGATAGGCGCTGCCGAGCACGAACGCGGACAGCAGGCCGTACACGAGGAAGCCCGGGCGGCTGCCGATCCCTGCGATGCCGCCCCGAGCGCGGCGGCGCGGCGGACGCGTGTCGGCCGTGGATCCCTCCGTGACGATGGCTTTCGTGGCGCCCTCTGTGTGCGTGGTCATCGGCGGGATCCCTTCGAGGCGCGGCGAGTCTTGCGGTTCGGTTTGGGCGCATCGCCCGTGGCGATGCGTCGGGAGAGCAGGAAGTTCACGAGGCCGAAGCCGACGATCACCAGGAACAGCAGCCACGCGACGGCTGCCGCCTCGCCGAAATCGCGGCGGAAGAAGGCGAGCTCCCAGAGGAACAGGACCGTCGTCTGGAACTGCCGATCGGATCCGCCGATGCCACCCGCGCTCGACGCGTCGAAGAGCTTGGGCTCGGCGAAGATCTGCAGGCCGCCGATCGTCGCCGTGATGATGACGAAGATCAGCGTGGGACGGATCGTGGGGATCGTGATCGAGAAGAAGCGCCGGAGGCTGCCGGCGCCGTCGAGAGCGGCCGACTCGTAGAGATCGCGCGGAACGGCCTGCATCGCCGCGAGGAGGATGAGCGCGTTGTATCCGGTCCACCGGAAGTTGACCATCGTGGCGACCGCGATGTGGCTGAGGAACGTGTCGTGCTTCCAGTCGAGGTCGGCGATCCCGATGAGATTCAGGAGGTTGTTCGCGAGGCCATCGGCCTCGTTGAAGATGCTCGAGAAGATGAGGGCGACCGCAACGGGCGTCACGATAAACGGCAGCAGGACGCCCATTCGCCAGACCGTTGCGGCGCGCAGTCCCTGATCGAGCAGGTAGGCGATGCCGACCGCGACGACGAGCTGCGGGACCGCCGAGAGGACGAAGATGCTGAGGGTGTTTCCGAGCGAGTTCCAGAACATCCCGTCGCCGAGGATCTCGACGAAGTTGCCGAAGCCGACGAAGCCGCCCTGGCCCTTCAGCAGATCCCATTCGTGCAGCGAGACCCACGCGGTGTAGCCGAGCGGGAAGAGCCCGACGAGCGCGAACAGGAGGAAGAACGGCGAGACGTAGAGGTACGGAGACGCCTTGACGTCAAAGCGCGACAGTCGTTGGCGGAGCGACGGGCGCGGCGGTTCGGCGGGTTCGGCGGGTGCCGTCGCCGGCGGCGCTGGCGTGTCGGTCATGGTCATGTCGGGAGGATCCTCACGTCTCGGGAAGGCGGGCGACGGTCGGTGCGCGCCGGGCTGGAGGCCCGGCGCGCACCGGATCAGCGGAGTGTCACTCGACGAGGTCGCCGAGCAGCTGGATCGCCTCGTCCCACGCCTCGTCTGCGTCGGCCTCGCCGCGGTCGAGCTTGTCGAGCGAAGGCCCGAACACGTTCTCCTGGATGACCGAGTCATCCGGGCCCTTGAACTGGGCCTGCACGCCCTTCGCACGCTCCGCGAGGATCGCGCCGGTCGGGGCGCCGCCGAAGAACTCGTTCGGCGTCGCGTCGGCGGCGAGGGTCTCCTGCGCCTCGACGGTCGACGGGAAGTTGCCGGCGGCAGCGGCCTGCTTGACCTGCTGCTCGGGCTGCGTCAGCCAGTCGGCCAGCTCGGCCGCGGCGGCCTGCTGCTCGCTGCTCGCGGGGATCGACAACCACGCGCCGCCCCAGTTCCCGGCTCCGCCGGGGAACACATCGGCAAAGTCCCAGCCGGTGTCGGCGTCACCGCCGCCGGCCTCGACCTGCCCCTGCACGACACCGAGCATCCAGCCCGGGCACACGTAGGTCGCGAAGGTACCGTCGACGAACGACTTGCCGCCGTTCCAGTCCCACTCGGCCTGCGCGGCCGACTGGCCGCCCGCGACCGCCTCGGCGAGAAGGTCGAAGCGCTCGCGCAGCTCGTCGTTGCCCTCGACGTTCAGTGCGCCGTCGGAGGTGTAGTACCCCTCGGCGAGCTGGTTGACCATCGAGTTCCAGACGAAGCCCGACTGGTCGAACCAGGCCTTGCCGGTGTCGTCGGAATACTCCTGCCCGACGTCGAAGTAGTGCTCCCAGTCGCCCTCGAGCAGCGTCGCGACCTCGTCGCGCTCCGTCGGAAGACCGGCGGCTTCGAAGGCGGGCTTGTTGTAGCAGATGCCGGTCGGCCCGATATCCGTTCCGTAGCCGATCACACGTCCGTCAGGATCCGTCGCACCGTCGTACTTCCACGGCACCCAGTCGTCCTTGCGGTCTTCGATCCCGTGATCGCGGAGATCGACGAACTGATCCGACACCTCCATGACGGCGCCGATCCAGCCCTCCTCGACGGCGACGATGTCGGATGCGCCCGATCCGGCGGCGAGCTTGGTGAACAGGTCGGTGCGGGCGTTACCGCCCGTATCGATGTTCGTGGCCTCGATCGTCACGTTCGGGTGAGCGTCCTCGTACTCCGCGTACAGGTCCTCGTAGCCGAAGGTGCCGAATGTGGTGATGGTGAGGGTGATGTCCTCGTTCGGGTCTGCCTCGGCGGCTCCGCCCTCTGATGCGGAACAGCCGGCGAGGACGAGGGCTCCGGCCGCCGTCGCGGCGAGGCCGGCGGCTGTCTTGCGCAGGATGCGTGTGGTCACTGTGTCCACTCCTTCGTGGTGGTGGCGGGACATCGTGGGAGCGCTCCCACGACTGAAGTGAACAGTAATGGGAGCGCTCCCACGATGTCAAGCTCCTGCCTTCCACATCACAACGCAGTCAATTCGGCCGGCGATCGGAGGGCCCGCCCGTCGTTCCGGGCCACCCGCCCCGCGACCCGCACAAATTGACTGCGTCGTGATGTCGGCGAGGATGGACGGATGCACCCACTCCGCTCGCGGATACACGCCGACGCCGCGGCGGCCGGCTTCACGCTCGACGACGGGCAGATCGCCGCCATCGACGCCGTGACCGGTTCCGAGCAGGGCATCTACCTCCACGGCCCCGTCGGCCGCGGAAAATCCTGGATCGCGGACGCCTGCTATCGGCACGCCCCGACCGACAGGAAACGGCGGATACACTTCCACGGCTTCCTCGACGAGCTGCACCGCGCGGTGTTCGCCCGCCAGACGGCGATCCGCCACCGGCGCGAAGACAGGATGCGCGCCGAGCTCACCGCCACACCCACCCCCGACTCGGCCGTGCGCGACACAGGCCCTCGCGCCGGCACCGCTCCCGTCGTCATCACGACCGGCCCGGAGTCCGCGACCGACGTTCTGGATTCCGCAACGACGCCGCGTGATGCGGATCCGATCACCGAGGCACTCGATGACGTCGTCGGCGACGCCGAACTTCTCGTCTTCGACGAGTTCCACGTCCACGACCCGGGCGACGCACGCCTGCTCACGCGACTGCTCGAGCACACGATCGAGCGCGGGATCCGCATCGTCGCGACGTCGAACTACGCGCCGGCCGAACTCCTGCCCGACCCCGTCTGGCACCACATCGCCGAACCAGGGATCCGCCTCATCGAACAGCACATGCACCACGTGCGCTTCGACGGCGGGGTCGATCACCGCAGGGATGCGCCCTGCGGTGAGGGCTTCGCCAGCGGATCCTGGACGACCACGCGCCTCGATCCTCCGGCGGGCGCAAACTCCCTCATGGTGCGTGAACGCGTGTTCACGGTGACCTCCGCCACAGACGACGCGCTCTGGATCACGTTCGATCAACTCTGCGCACAGGCAACCTCGACGATCGAGTACCTCGACTGGGCCCGCCGATTCCCCCGCTGGATCATCCTCGACGTCCCACCCCTCAACGTCACCCCGGCGGGACCGCAGCAGCGCTTCATCAACGCGATCGACGTCCTCACCGACACCGACGTGCCGACGACGATCTGCGCAACCGTACCGTTCAGCACCTTCGCCGAGTCGGCCGCTTCACGCCCCGACGCCGCGCGCCTCGTCAGCCGCCTGAGCCTGCTGAGCTGACTACCGTCAGGATCCGCGTGAGGTGAGGGCATCACGCAGACTCCGCACCTCGTGCCGGAGGCGGGTCGCCTCGACCACCGGTTCGAGCGCGCCGGCCACAGAGTCGACCTGACGCCTCGCGAGGAGGTGCCTGGTCAGGAGAGAGTGGCCAGACGGCGACAGGCGTCCTTCGCCTTCAGTACGAGCGCAGGATCCGACATGACTCCCGCCGTCACGATCGCCCCCTCCGCAAGGAGGTGCACATCGTCGGCCTCGAGCCCCGCGACGCCGTCTACCCACTCCGCGAGATGTTGCCGGAATGCCGCCTTGTGCTTCCGCACCTCGTCGACGACCTCGGGCGATGTGCCGCCCAGCTCGCCATGGACGTTCACCCAGGCGCACCCGCGAAAGTCACTCTCCTGAGACCACTCGTACAACCAGTCGAAGACCGCCAGCACACGGTCGATGCCCGGCCGTCGCACCTCTACCGAGGCGACGAGTCGGCCCCGCCACCGCTCGTCACGACGCCGCAGGACGGCCACGACGAGATCGCTCTTCGTCGGACAGATCGCGTAGATGCGCTTCAGTGACAGGCCTGAGGCGTCGCGGATCCGATCCATCCCGACGGACTGCACCCCGCGCTCATAGAACAGGTTCTCTGCCGCGCCGAGCAGCGCCTCGCGATCCTCGTCCATATTCCCCTCCGCTTGACCTAGAGAACGGTCATTCTCTAGGGTAGCGGCCGGAGGCGAGAACGACCGTTCTCCCCTCGGAGAGGACCATGATGACGACACAGCGCCCACCGCTGCCCCCATTCGACGCGACGACCGCCGCCGCCAAGGTGCAAAGCGCGGAAGATGCCTGGAACACCCGCGACCCCGAGCGCGTCGCCCTCGCGTATACGCCCGACTCCGTTTGGCGCAACCGAGAAATGCACATCCGCGGGCGCGACGAAATCGTAAGTTTCTTGACACGGAAATGGGAGCGCGAGCGGGACTACGCACTGCGGAAGGAGCTCTGGGCATTCACCTCAAACCGCATCGCCGTCCGCTTCCAGTACGAATGGCACGACGCCGACGGACAGACCTGGCGCAGCTACGGCAACGAGCTGTGGGAGTTCGACACCGACGGCCTGATGTCACGCCGCGAGGCGAGCATCAACGACGTCGAGATCGCCGCCGAAGATCGACGGATCCGCGGCGCACGAACCGACGAGGAACGCAGGACGCCGCTTCCGCTGTGGTGATGAGCGTGGCTACTCGCCACCCTCCCGCTGCCGCTTGCGCCGGGCGATCTCCTCGCGCAGTCGCGCCTCGTGCTCCTCACGCTCGAGGTCGGCGAGCTGCTGCTCGGTCGTGCGTGTGTCGACTGGCCGGCGCGGCGGCGCCATGCGTTCCGGGTAGCGCGTCGATCGCACCGGCCGCGGGGCATATTCGCGGCCGAGGATCCACCACAGGAGGCTGCCGATGAACGGCAGGAGGATCACAACGATCAGCCACACCATCTTCGGCATGAAGCGGATACTCGCGTCGTCGCGGCGGATGATGTCGACGAGCGTCGCGATGAGGAGCGCGAGGTTCACGGCGGCGATCAGGAACGGCATGTCCGCATCGTAGAGGCGCGGGCCGCACCCGCGCCAGACTCGGGGCATGGGAGCGGCCCGCGAGGCGGATAGAATCGACGGGCACACCTGCCCGCGACATCCGGAGCTCACACATGCCCACCATCGTCGTCGACGTCATGCCCAAGGCCGAGCTGCTGGACCCGCAGGGCAAGGCCGTCACCGGATCCCTCGACCGGCTCGGCCACGGCCGCTTCCAGAACGTGCGCATCGGCAAGCGCATCGAGATGACCGTCGAGGGCGAGGTCACGGACGAGGTGCTCGCCGAGGCGAAGACGGTCGCCGACGAGGTGCTGTCGAACTCGGTCATCGAGGACGTCGTGCGCATCGAGGTGGTCGAGTGACCGCGCGGATCGGTGTCGTCACCTTCCCGGGATCCCTCGACGACCGCGATGCGCAGCGCGCCGTGCGGATCGCAGGCGCCGAGCCGGTCGCTCTGTGGCACGGATCCCACGACCTCGACGGCGTCGACGCCGTGATCCTTCCGGGCGGCTTCAGCTACGGTGACTACCTGCGCGCGGGCGCGATCGCGGCCCTGGCGCCGCTCATGTCCGAGGTGAAGGACGCCGCCGGCAGGGGGATGCCCGTGCTGGGGATCTGCAACGGCTTCCAGATGCTCGTCGAGGCGCACCTGCTGCCCGGAGGGCTCATCCGCAACGCGCACCAGCAGTTCGTCCGCCGCGACCAGAAGCTCGAGGTCGTGAACACCGACACGGCGTGGACGAACGCGTTCGACGCCGGCCAGGAGATCATCATCCCGCTGAAGAACGCCGACGGCGGCTTCACGGCCGACGCCGAGACGCTCAAGCGCATCGAGGGCGAGGGCCTGGTGACCTTCCGCTATCGCGGAGTCAACCCCAACGGATCCCTCAACGACATCGCCGGCCTCACGAATGAGCGTGGCAACGTCGTGGGCCTCATGCCGCACCCCGAGCACGCGGTCGAGCCGGGCTTCGGTCCGAACACGCCCGCCGCGATGCGCTCCGGCGTCGACGGCCTCGGGTTCTTCCAGAGCGCTGTGTCGGCGCTCGCCACCCAGGCCGCCTGACCCGCTCCTCGCAGCGCCCCGCCGGATTCGGCGGGGCGCTGCCGCGTGGGTGCCTTCCAACACAATGCAGTCAATTTGCGGCCGGATGACCCCCTTCGGCCGAAACTCGGTGGCCTGACCCCATATCGACTGCGTTGTGCTGGCACTGGCGCGGGCAAGCCTCCGCGCAGCCCCAGCGCCCCAGCGCCCGCCTCAACACAACGCAGTCAATTTGCACCCGAACAGCCCTGTACGGCCAGATTCCGGCGGCGCACCCCCACATTGACTGCGTTGTGATGAGAGGGCGCCGGTAGCCTGGGGCGGGTGACCGATCTGACGCTCCTCGTTCCCACGCAGCAGCTCGCCGACGATGTCCGTGGGCTGATGGACCCGACGCTCGACGTCGACATCGCCGTCTGGGACGGCACCGAGGCGACTCCGCGCGACCGTGCCGATATGGTCGTCCCGCCGTATATGAAGCAGGGCCGGGCGCTACGTGCCCTCGCCGCGCTCCGCCCGCGTCTCGTGCAGGCGCAGTCGATCGGCTACGACGGCGTCGACAAGGTGCTGCCGGACGGCCTCACCTACGCGAACGCCTCGAGTGTGCACGAGACGGCGACGGCCGAGCTCGCGATCGGCCTCCTGCTGACGGCGCAGCGCGGGCTCGCGGACTCCGTGCGGAACCAGGATCGCGGCGAGTGGAAGCCGAGCTGGACCGACGGCCTCGCCGACCGTCGCGTCGTGCTTCTCGGCTACGGCGGGGTCGGGAAGGCAATCGCCGCACGCCTGAGCGGCTTCGAGGTCGACCTCATCCCCGTCGCGTCGCGGGCCCGGGAGGAAGATGGCGTGCACGTGCACGGAATCGACGAGCTCGGTGAGCTGCTCGCGAGCGCCGACATCCTGCTGAATGCGCTCCCGGGCGGATCCGCCACGCACCGCCTCATCGACGATGCCGCCCTCGCCGCGCTGCCCGACGGTGCGCTCGTCGTGAACGTCGGACGCGGCCCGACCGTCGACACCGATGCGCTCGTGGAGCACGTGCGCCGGGGGCGGATCCGCGTCGCGAGCGACGTCTTCGATCCCGAGCCGCTGCCGGCCGATCATCCTCTGTGGACGCTCGACGGCGTGTTCATCACGCCCCACGCTGGCGGTCTCTCGGGCGCCATGCGACCCCGCATCGCGAAGCTCGTCGCCGACCAGGCCACGCGCCTCGCGCGCGGCGAGAACCCGATCAACATCGTCATCGAGGGCTGACGGCCCCCGCCATCCCCGGCAAGAACTCCGCCAACATCGTCATCGAAGGCTGACGGCCGAACGCACGCCCGCCGCCCCCGGCAAGAACTCCACCAACATCGTCATCGAGGGCTGACGGCCCCCGCCACCCCCGGCAAGAACTCCACCAACGTCGTCACCCACGGCTGACGGCCGATGGCACCCCGGCGGCTGCTTCGGCCGCGCCGCGGGCGCCCGCCCACACTCCGAGAGTCGCGAGTTCGATGGGTGGGAGGCGATGGAACGTTGCCGCGGCACCGGCCGCGGCGACGGCCGGCTGCACGGTCCACTCCGGCGATCGCGCGACGCCGCCCCCGATGACCACGAGCCCCGGGTCGATGAGCGCGCACACATCGAGAAGCGCACGCGCGAGCGCCTGCGCGGCGTCATCGAGAGCGGCGACGGCCGCGCCGTCCCCCGCACGCGCCGCCGCGACGACGTCCTGCGCACTCGCCCCGGTGCCGGCTGCCCCGCCGTGATCTCGCCAGCGGTCGGCCAGCTGGGATCCGCCGATCGCCGTCTCGAGACATCCCCGCTGCCCGCACGAGCAGACCACCTCGCTCTGCGTGGTGCGCATGTGGCCGATCTCCCCCGCCGCCCCGTGTGCGCCACGCCGCACGCGGCCTCCGACGACGTGGGCGCCCGCGATTCCCGTGCCCAGGGCGATGACGAAGACGTCGTCGCCACCGCGACCTGCTCCGAATCGCGCCTCGGCGAGTGCCGCGGCTTCGCCGTCCTGCACAGCGACGCCCGGAACCCCGAGGGAGCTCGAGAGCACCTCAGCCGGCGCGGTCCCGTTCAGCCACGGAAGATTCGCGCTGTGGCCGACGACACCGGTCGCCGGGTCGAGGGTTCCCGCCACCGTCAGCGCGAAGGACGCTGGCGTCGCTCCGGCGCGCTCGAGGAAGTTGCCGACCGATTCGCCGAGCGCCCGCAGCCCACCCGTCGATACCGTGTCGCGGGCGATCTCCCCCTCATCGGACACGAGCATGAGCTTCGTCTTCGTGCCGCCATAGTCGATTCCGAGACGGGTCACAGGCTCGCGCCTCGCATCAGCGCTGCCCGGATCGCGCGAGCCTCGCCCTCGTCCGTCGTCGAAGACGTCGAGACTCCGGCCTGTGCTCCCGCACCGAGAGAGACCGCGAAGCGCTCCGTCACTGTGCGCTTCGCCGATGCATGCACGGCGTCGACGCCGGACTCGGCGATCGCGACGGCGTTCTGCGCGGTCACTCCCGCGCCGGCCATCACCTGCATGCGTCCGGCAGTGCGCTTCGCGAGATCGCTCAGGATCTCGAGCGCGTCGACGGCGCGGGGGGCGCCTCCGGAGGTGAGGATGCGCGTGACGCCCGCGTCGGCGAGCGCCTCGACCGACGCAGCGAGATCGGCCGCCATGTCGATTGCGCGATGGAACGTGACCTCGCGTCCGCCGGCCGCGTCCTGCGCTCGCCGGACGAGTTCGAGGTCGACGGCTCCGCCGACGAGCCCGCCGATCACGACCCCCTGGGCGCCGCGGCGGACGGCCTGCGAGATGTCGGAGAGGATGACCGCGCGTTCCGCCTCGTCGTACTCGAAGCCGCCTTCCCGGGGCCGCACGAGCACATGCACAGGCACCTGCGTCTCGACGGCGGCGTCGATCAGGGCGGCCGACGGGGTCACGCCTCCCGTGCTCAGCGCCGTGCAGAGTTCGATGCGGTCGGGACGCACGCGGCCGGCGACCGCGATTCCCGCCGGATCCTGGACCGCGAGCTCGAACGCGGTCATGCGGATGCCTCCGGCGCCCCGCCGCGCACGTACCCTCGCCCCTGCAGGAGCGCCGCCGACAGATCGGGGCGTTCCGCGAACTCGTCGTACGGGAACATCGGACGACGGATCCGCTCGTGCCCCAGCCGTTCGAGATCCTGATCGACGGGACCGGGTGTGAGGGCGAGCGTCCATCCTTCCGCGACGTCGTACAGCGTCGGCTCGAGGTACCCGATCTTGGTGACGACGATGTCGGCGTCGCGTATGCGAAGACCGATGTCCTCGAAGTCGCTCGTCGCATGGAAGGCCTTGCGGTGCTCCGTGACGATCGCGCGGATCCCGCCCACTCGGATCACGGCGATGCGCCCCGCTGCGGGATCACCCTCGTGGAGCGAGACGAGTGTTCCGCGGATCCGCACGGGGCCCGAGACACGGTCGTCGACGCGTGCGCCGGCGACGACATCGACGACGTCGCCCGGCCGCGCGGCGAACAGCTCTTCGATCGCCCCCTGATCGAAGATCGATGCGACGTAGCTCACGGGCGCGTCGTCCGACGTGAGCTCGGGCTTCTCGAGGAGGTGGGAGAGCGTCCACGTCACGTCCCCCGAGCCGCCTGCCCCGGGATTGTCCCCCGAGTCGCTGACGAGGTAGGGGCGCGCGCCCCCATCCGAGACGTGCGCGAGCGCCGCCGCGACAGCATCGTCAAGGGATCCCGGCGGGCCGACGAACGAGAACTCGTCGCGGGCGTCCCAGAGCTCGCCCGCGATCCGCTCGGCTTCACGCACGGTCGCCTCGGCGTCGTCGCCCGTCACCATGACGGCCGCGTGGCAGCGGGGTTCGTCGGCCCAGGCATAGCCGATCCAGATCGCCGCGTCGGTGATCCCGTCCTGCGCGGCGACCCCGCCGAGCTGCGCATACAGGGACCGGGCCGGTTCCACGCGCGTCGACGTCTTCTCACCGGGCAGCAGGATCGGAACGCGCACCCACGCCCGCACCGGCGCGTCGCCGCGGCGGATCCACTCGACGAGGTCGCGGGCCGTGCGCTCCTTCGTCTCCCAGGCGTCCTCGTGCGGGGCGAGGCGATAGCAGGTGGGGAGGTCGAGAGCGAGCGCGAGCGTCTCCGAGACGTTGCCGTGCAGATCCATCGGCGCGGCCATCAGCGTGTCCGGCCCGACGACGTCGCGCACGGCCGTGACGAGGTCGCCCTCGGCGTCATCGAGTCCGACGACGCTCATCGCGCCGTGGATATCGAAGTAGACGCCGTCGAGAGGGGCCTCGGCAACCGCGGCGCGCAGACCGTCGACGATGCGTGAGCGGAAGTCCTCGTACACCTCGCGGAGCACAGCGCCTCCCGGGATCGCCCGGGCCATGAACACGGGGATCCACTCGGCTGCGCGCCGCAGCGGCTGCCCGTCGGCGAGGAAGCCGTACCGCGCGAGCAGCGCGTCGCCCGTGAGCACCGGGAAGTCGCGATAGCCGGCGCGATGAGCGGCGTAGGCGCTCGATTCGATCGCGATGCCGACGATCGCGATGCGAGGTGCGGTGGTCGTCATGTCAGTTCTCCAGAAGTCCGGCGCGCGCCTGTCGACGCTCGCGTTGCTGAACGGGATCGGGGGACGGCACGGACGCCAGCAGCTCCTGCGTGTAGCGCTCACGGGGAGCCCGAAGCACGTCGGCGGTGCGCCCCTGCTCGATGATCCGTCCGCGTCGCATCACGACGACCCGCTCCGTGAGCTGATTCACGACGCCAAGGTCGTGGCTGACGAAGAGGCAGCCGAAGCCGAGCTCGGCGTGCAGATCGCGGAGCACGTCGAGCACTTCGGCCTGCACCGACACATCAAGCGCACTCGTCGGCTCATCGGCGACGAGAAGCCGCGGCTTCAGGACGAGAGCGCGGGCGAGCCCGATGCGCTGGCGCTGGCCGCCCGAGAACTCGTGCGGATAGCGACTCGCGGAGTCCTCCGGAAGGCGAACGGCGTCGAGCAGCTCGGCTACGCGCGCCCTCCGGTCGGCGCGGGAGGTGCGGCGCGCGTGGATCGCGAGGGGCTCGGCGATCGATTCTCCGACCGTCATGCGCGGATCTAGGGATCCCCCGGGATCCTGGAAAACCACGCCCACCTGCGCGAGCAGGCGGCGCGCACGACGCCCCTTCAGCGAGGACAGGGGGCGGTCAAGCAGCGTGATCTCGCCCGCCGAGGTGGGCAGCAGCGCCAGTGCGAGGCGACTCACGGTCGATTTCCCGGATCCCGATTCACCCACGAGGCCGACGAACTCTCCCCGGCCGACGGTCAGATCGATGCCGTCCACGGCCGGCACGTGGCGGCCGTTGACGCGATACCCGGCAGCGACGCCGCGCATCGAGATCACGGCGTCCTCCGGCACTTCGGGTTCGGCGGCGGCTGCCGCCTGCTCGCCTCCGAAGGCCGCCGGCGGCAGCTCGGGGATCGCGGCGAGCAGCGTGCGCGTGTACTCGTGCTGAGGGGCCGTGAGGACCGTGGTAGCCGCCCCCGATTCGACCACGCGCCCACGACGCATGACGAACACCCGATCGGCGAGGTCGGCGACGACGCCCATGTTGTGCGTGATGATCATGAGTCCCGTGCCGCGCTCGCGGACGAGGCGGCGCAGCAGATCGAGGATCTCGGCCTGCACCGTCACATCGAGCGCCGTCGTGGGCTCGTCGGCGATGATGACCGTCGGATCGCATGCAAGCGCGATCGCGATGACGATGCGCTGCCGCTGACCGCCCGAGAGCTCGTGCGGGAACTGCGCCGCTCGGCGCTCGGCATCCGGGATGCCGACGAGCCCCATGAGTTCCACGGCTCGATCCGAGGCTTCGGCCTTCGTCGCCGAGGTGTGGTTGCGCACGGCCTCGGCGATCTGCGCGCCGAGCGTCATCGTGGGATTCAGTGCCGTCATCGGCTCCTGGAACACCATCGATGCGACACGACCGCGCATATCGTCGAGCGTCTCGGCGGACGCCCCGACGATCTCCGTCTCCCCCGCACCGTCCGCGACCCGGATCGATCCCGTTGCCGTCGCCGTGCGCGGCAGCAGGCCCATCGCGGCGAACGAGGTGACGCTCTTGCCGGATCCGGATTCGCCGACGACGGCGACGACCTCCCCCGCGCGCACGTCGAGGTCGACGCCCCGCACGGCTTCCTCGTCGCGCCCGGCGAAGCGTACGTGCAGGCCCTCGATGCGCAGCACGGTGCTCGGAGCCGCCGTCCGTTCGTCGCTCATGCCGTCTTCCCCTTCACGTCGAACACGTCTCGCAGGCCGTCGCCGATGAAGTTCAGCGCGCAGACGACGAGCACGATCGCGAGGCCCGGGGGCAGGATGAGCCACCAGGCGTTCTGATAGATGAGCGACAGACCGTTCGAGAGCATCGCTCCCCAGTCGGTCGCCGGCGGCTGCAGACCCATGCCGAGGAAGCTGACGTATGCGACCAGGAGGATCGCGTCGGCGACCTGGAACGTTGCGTTCACGACGACGGTGCCGACCGTGTTCGGCACGATGTGGCGCACGACGATGCGGGAATGGGATCCGCCCATCGCTCGCGCCGCGACCACATAGTCGCGAGTCTTCACAGACAGCGCCTCCGCGCGCACGAGGCGCGCGGGGACCAGCCAGGAGACGAGACCGATCACGAGGATCATGACCCACTCGCTGGGCTGCACGATGCTCGAGAGGACCAGGAGCAGGAAGATCGCGGGGATCGCGATGCCCGCGTCGACGATGCGCATCATCACCGCGTCGACGACGCCGCCGACGTATCCGGCGATGGCGCCCCACATCGTGCCGATGACGGTCGCGAGGATCCCCGCGAGAATCCCGACGAGGAGAGAGGTGCGGCCTGCGATCATGAGCCGCCCGAGCACGTCGTAGCCGAGGGCGTCGGTGCCGAGAGGATGTCCCTCGACGCCGGGCGCGAGATTGGCGCTCTCGAGCGCCGTGCGCACCTGCTCCGTCGGATACAGGAGGGGCCCGATGAGGACGAACAGGACGGCGACGGCGAGCACGACGAGGCCCACGAGCGCGAGTCGATTGGCGGCGAATCGCCGGAACGCGTTCACGAGAGACCTCCTCGCGTGCGCGGATCGAGCACGGCCTGGATGATGTCGGCGAGCAGGGATCCCGCGACCGTGGCGATCGAGATGACGAGGACGCAGCCAAGCAGCACCGGGAAGTCGCTCGACTGCGCGGCACTCCAGAACAGCAGGCCCATGCCCGGATAGTTGAAGAGCTGCTCGATCACGAGCGCGCCGCCGAACATGACGGGGAGCTGGTATCCGAGCATCGCCACAACGGGTGTCAGCGAGTTCCGCAGCAGGTGGCGCGACAGCACGCGGCGGAAGGGCGTGCCCTTCGACCGAGCGGTGCGAATGTAGTCCTCGCTCAGACTGTCGAGCGCGGACGAGCGCATGTACCTGCTGAAGTTCGCGACGAGCGGGATCGCGCCCGTCAGCACCGGCAGCGCAAGCCGCTGCGGCTCGGCGAGCACGGCAAGGACCGACTCGCCCTGCGGTGCATTCGCCGGCAGGATGCCGAGCCCCTGGCTGAAGAGCATGATGAGGAGCATGCCGAGGAAGAAGCTCGGCGTGGAGTAGGCGATGATCGCGAGCGTCGAGAGAGTGTAGTCGGCGCCCCGATTGCGACGGACGGCCTGAAAGATCCCCACGGGGATCGCGATGAGCAGCGCGATCACGAGAGAGAGGCCGGTCAGCAGGAGCGTCTTGGGAAGGCGCTGAGCGATCGCGTCCGAGACGGGCATGTTCAGCAGATACGACTGTCCGAGGTCGCCCGTCACGAGGCGCCCGAGGAACATCAGGTACTGCTCCCACACGGGGCGGTCATACCCCTGTTCGTGATTGAACTGGGCGATCTGCTCGACGGTCGCCTGCACACCGAGCACACCGCGCGCGGGCCCGCCGGGCAGCATCTGCAGCAGCGCGAACACGATCACCGTGACGACGAAGATCACGATGATCGACTGGCCGATGCGCCGCAGCAGGAAGAAGAGGAACGGATGGCGTCTGGGCCGCGTTCCCGCGACCGTCGCCCGGGCGGCGACGGTCGCGGGAACGGCGTCGGGGGTCCTGCTCACGAGCGGCCGCTCACTCCCCCCACGCCCAGCGCTGGGGGTGGAAGTTGCCGAGCGAGTCCTGCTCGACCCCGGTCAGGCCGCTGTCGATCACCGAGACCTGGTAGACGGGGTTCGGAAGCCACATGACGGGGAGCTCGGTCGCGCCGTACGCCGAGTACTCCTGCATGGCGGTCTCGTCCCCGGCCTCGAGGGTCTTTGCGATCCGCTCGTTCATCTCAGCGTCGTCGTACGATCCGAAGTTCGAACCGCCTCCGGTGGAGAACAGCTGCTCGCCGGTCGGGTAGGCGGGGAAGTACCACGAACCCGCGGTCCCGAAGAAGGGCAGCTCCCATCCGCACTCCGGCGACTCCGGCTCGCACTGCGGGATGGATCCGAGCACCGTGTTGAGCGGTGCCTGCTCGATCGTCACGCCGACGCCCGCTTCTTCGAAGGTCGACTTCATCGAGGCGAACATGTTGTCGGTCTCGGTGTTGCCGCTCTGCGAGAGGATCGTGATCGACAGCTTCTGTCCGTCGGCGATCCCCTCTCCGCACTCGGCCCCCGTCTCGCAGACGTAGATGCCGTCGGATCCCAGGCTCCAGCCGTTCTCCTCGAGCAGGCTCTTGGCGGCCTCCGGGTCGAACGGATAGGGGTTCTCCCGCTGCTCGTCAGCGAGGAACTTGTTGTCCGGGTTCTGCGGCACCGGGCCGTAGCCGGGCTTCGCGGCACCGTTCCACACGACGTCCGAGATGGTGTCCTGGTCGACGAGGTGCTGCAGTGCCTGCCGCACGGAGAGCTGCGAGTACACGGGCCCCATCTCGGGGTTGTGGAAGTTGTACGGCAGGTAGGTGATCGCCCACCCGTCCCAGTTCACGACGTCGTACCCGAGGCTCTCGTACTGCTCCGCGCCCGAGAGTTCGCTCGTGGGGATGTAGCCGTAGTCGACCTCACCTGCGCGCACGGCCGCGACCTCTGCGTCGGTGCTCGTGTACGGCAGGAAATTGATCGTGGAGACGCCCGCGGCGTCGTCGCCGTCGTACGCCTCGTTGGCGACGAGCGTCACGCTCCCCGAATCGCTGAACGCCGAGAGGCTGAGCGGCCCGCTCACCGTGTCGAACAGCGGATTTCCCTCGTAGCTCGAGAGATCCTCGCCCTCCGAGACCAGGTACTCCCAGATCTGCGCCGCCCCCTCGGGCGTCTTCGCGAGCTCAGGATCGGGCTCGCCGCCGTCTTCCGTGATGCTCCAGGCATGGACCGGGATCGGCACGATGAGCGTGAGCTGCGAGGCGAGCATCCACTCTTCGTTGTATGCGTCGTCGAAGTTGAGCACAACGGTTTTCTCGTCGGGGGTCTCGACGCTGTCGATGAGGTCGGGCATCGACCCCTCTCGGTAGCTGCCCCACACGTCCTTGTTCGCCTTCACGAGGTCGATCCAGAAGGCGACATCGGCCGAGGTGATCGGCTCACCATCGGACCACGTGCGCTCGTCGAGGGTGATCGTCGCGGTCGTGTCGTCGTCGCTGAACGTGATCTCGTCTGCGAGATCGGCGCTCGGCACCCGGTCGACCGTGCCCATCGAGCCGTCGTAGGCGACGAGGGGTTCGTACATCGCGCGAATGAGCGACGAGTTGTGGGTCGTCATCTTGCCCGCTGTCGCGAGCGGAACGAGCCAGTTCGGCGTCGCGTTCGCCGGCAGCGCGTAGTTGATCTCGTCGTTCGTCTCGTCGGGGCTCGAACCGGAATCGCTCGAGCAGCCCGCGACGAGCGCGACAGTCGCGGCGACGCCGACGGCGCTGAGGCCGATTCGGTGGCCACGTGACGCAAATGTCGATCGCATGGGTGTCCTCCTGATTTCCCCGCGGCGAGGCGTGGGGCGGTGCTGTGGTGGAGTGGTCATGAGTACGGTAACCGAAATAACTTCCTGCGCAACAGCACTAAGTGTCACGAGCAAGTTACTATTGGACCGAAAGAAGTGCCGGAGCCCCTCCGGATTCGACCGGGACCAGGCACACTGATCCGTGAAATCGACGGGATACTGGGAGCCATGTCACGCACCGCCAGCAGCGCTGCCGAGAACCACGTCCTCGCCGCCATCGGATCCGGCCGCGCGCGGTCACGGAGAGAGATCTCGCAGGTCCTCGGACTGTCGGCATCTACCGTGTCCCAGCACGTGCAGTCACTCCTCACACAGGGCCTCGTCGAGGAAGGCGACGCACGCGACTCGACCGGGGGGCGGCGGGCGAAAGAGCTGCGCCTCGCCGGAGACACAGAGCTCATCGGCGTGATCGACCTCGGCGGGGCGCATGCTCGCCTCGGGGTGGTTCCGCGCGGCGGTGATCTCGTACGCACCGCCGAGATCGCGATCACCCTCGACGACGGCCCCCGCCCCGTTCTCGAACACTGCGTGTCGGAGCTCGAACGACTTGCGGAGGGCGCGCCGATCGCGGGCGTCGGCATCGCCCTACCTGGGCCCGTCGACGTCGCATCGCGCGGCGTCGTCAGCCCCTCGCGCATGCCGGGATGGGGCGGGGTCGACATCGGCCAGATCCTGTCGGACATCGCCGCCGTTCCCGCCGTCGTCGAGAACGACGCGAACGCGATGGCGCTCGGAGAGCACTTCGCGCATTCCCCGCACCCCTCGGGATCCGTCACCCTCAAAGCCGGAACGGCGATCGGATCCGGCATCGTCGTCGATGGCCAGGTGTATCGCGGTGCCGCGGGCGCGGCAGGCGACATCACCCACACCCGCGTGGCCTCCGCGCGAGATCGGCAGTGCACCTGCGGAAATCGCGGCTGCCTCGAGACGGTCGCATCAGGCGCGGCGCTCGTTCGCCTGCTTCAGGAAGAGGGCGTCGACGTCTCGTCAACCGCCGAGGTGATCGCCCTCGTCCGCGACGCTCACCCGCGCGCGACGGCCCTCACCCGCGCAGCGGGACACCACCTCGGAGAGGTGCTCTGCGCCGTCGTCAACTTCTTCAATCCGAGCGCGATCCACCTCGGCGGGGCGCTCTCCTCCCTCGAACCGTTCGTCTCGGCTCTGCGCAGCGAGGTGTACGAGGGATCCCACCCGCTCATGACGCGGGATCTCACGATCGCCCCCGCGGCTCTCGGCGCCGACGCCAGCCTCGTGGGCGTCTCCCGGCAGGTCAACGAGCACCTCACCGGGCTGCTGCGAGGGTGATCCCTACAGCCCGAGCCAGACCTGGATCGGGTCGACGAGGAAGTAGACCACGAACAGCGCGGCGACGAGCCACATGAGCCAGTGGATGTCACGTGCCTTGCCGCGTGCGAGCTTCACGACGACGTAGGCGACGAAGCCTGCGCCGATGCCGTCGGAGATCGAATACGTGAACGGCATGATCGTGATCGTGAGGAAGGCGGGGATGCCGATGTCGGGGTCGCGCCAGTCGATGCCGGCGATCTGCGTCATCATGAGGAAGCCGACGAGCACGAGCGCGGGCGCCGCCGCCTCGTAGGGCACGAGCGCGACGAGCGGGGCGAACATCGTCGCGAGCAGGAAGCACACGCCCGTCGTGATCGACGCGAGGCCCGTGCGCGCACCCTCGCCGACACCGGCGCTCGATTCGACGAACGCCGTGTTCGACGAGACGGATCCCATGCCGCCGGCGATCGCGCCGAGCGAGTCGACGAGCAAGATGCTGCGCGCCTTCGGGGGATTCCCCTTCTCGTCGAGCAGCTTCGCCTCGCCGCCGATGGCGACCATCGTGCCCATCGTGTCGAAGAAGTCGGCGAGCAGGAGGGAGAACACGAGCAGCGCGAGGGTCACGATGCCGATGTTCTCGAACGATCCGAGGAGGCTGAACTGCCCCAGGAGCGAGAAGTCAGGCAGCGCGAAGACACCCTGGAACGTCGGGGCAGTGTTGAACCCGCCCGGACCCTCGTCGCCGATGTGCAGCGTGTTCTCGAGGACCACGGCGAGCACAGTCGCGACGAGGATCGAGATGAGCAGGGCGCCCTGAACCCGACGCACATGGAGCACGATCGTGAGCACGAGACCCACGACGAAGACGAGCACGGGCAGGGTTCCGAGGTTGCCGAGCGCGAGGATCGTGGCACCGTCGCCCGTCACGACGCCGGCGTTTCCGAGGCCGATGAGCGTGATGAACAGGCCGATGCCGACGCCGATCGCGGTCTTGAGCTCGGTCGGCACGGCCCGGAAGACCGCTTCACGGAAGCCGGTGAGCACGAGGACGAGGATGATGAGCCCCTCGATGACGACGACGCCCATCGCGTCCGCCCATGTCACATCGGGGATCCCTGCGATCGAGAAGGCGACGACCGCGTTCAGTCCGAGCCCCGCGGCGAGCGCGAGCGGGTAGTTCGCGATCACCCCCATGAGGATCGACAGCACGCCGGCGATCAGCGCGGTCGCCGAGGCGATCATTGCGAGGTTCGGCTCGCCGGATCCGCCGCCGAGCAGCTGCCCCGTGCCGTCGGGCGTCGTCCCGAGGATCAGCGGGTTCAGCACGATGATGTACGCCATCGCGAAAAAGGTGACGAGACCGCCCCGGATCTCGGTGCCGATCGTCGACCCGCGCTCCGAGATGCGGAAGTAGCGGTCGATCGCGCTGGGGGAAGGGGACTGTGTGGGGGCCGCGGCCGAGCTCATGCCCTCATCGTTCCACGTCCAGATGGACGGACCGTCTCCGTCACGATCCCCTTCCTTCTTTTCTCCTACAGGTGTACAATTAGTACATCGATTCCATTCAACCGGATGGAATATCGGCAGTCCGAAGGAGATGGATCATGGCTTTCACCGACAAGGTCGCGCTGGTCACAGGCGGCGGATCCGGCATCGGCGAAGCAACGGCCAAGGAACTCGCGTCGCTCGGCGTGAAGGTCGTCGTCACCGACATCAAGCTCGAGGCGGCGCAGCGCGTCGTCGACGAGATCACGAAGGCCGGCGGTGAGGCCGCGGCGTTCGAGGGCAACACGGCCGTCGCGGAAGACAGCGAGAAGGCCGTCGCCTTCGCGAAGGAGACCTACGGCAAGCTGAACTACGCGTTCAACAACGCGGGCATCGGCGGCGCAAGCGCCCCGATCGGCGAGATGGACATCGACGCGTGGGACACGGTCGTCGGCATCAACCTCAACGGTGTCGCGTACGGCATGCGCTACCAGGTGCCCGCGATCCTCGAGGCCGGTGCCGAAGAGGGCGCGATCGTCAACATGGCCTCGATCCACGGCACGGTGGCGGCGCTCGGAAACGGCGCCTACACGGCGACGAAGCACGCGGTCGTCGGCATCACGAAGAACGCGGCCGCCGAGTACGGCCCGCAGGGTCTGCGCGTCAACGCCGTCGGCCCGGGGTACATCGACACGCCCCTGCTGGCGGGCGCCCCCGCCGAGGTCAAGGAGGGCCTCGTCGCGAAGCACCCGCTCGGTCGCCTCGGTCGCGCCGAGGAGATCGCCAAGGTCGTCCGCTTCCTCCTCAGCGAGGACGCATCGTTCGTCACGGGCGCGTACTACCTGATCGACGGCGGATACACGACCGTCTGATCGCCTCCCAGATCTCGCATTTCCACAAGTCTTCGCCGAGTCCGGTGCGAATAGCTGCGGACTCGGCGGAGACTTGTGGATTCGGGGTCACACCCCGCGCTGGGCGTCCATCCCCCGGCGCGCGAGAACCGTCGTCTCGATCACCTGCACGAGGTTGTAGAGCACGAGCGCCACCGCCGTCGTAACGGCGACGGCAGCCCACACCTCCGTGAACTTCGCCTGCGTGACGGCTCCTGAAAGGGATCCGCCGATGCCGTCGCCCGTCGCGAGCCACTCCGCGAGGAGGGCCCCCGTGAAGGCGCCGGGGACCGAGATCCGCACGGCCGCGAAGAAGGCGGGGAGCGACGTCGGCAGCGCCACCTTGACGAGCTGCGTGACCTTGCCGCCCCCGTAGACAGCGACGAGGTCGTTCATCTGGGGCGACGCGGAGCGCAGGCCGAACACGATGTTCACGAGCGCGGGGAACAGCACCACGATGGCACCGATGACGGCGACGCCGACGAGATCCCGCCCGAAGATGAGCGTGACGACAGGAGCCATCGCGACGAGGGGCACGGATCGCAGCAGCATCGCGACCGGCATGAGCGCCGCTTCGATGCCCCGCGAGAGCTGGAACAGCAGCGCAACGACGAGCGCGACCACGAGCCCCGACACGAATCCGATGAACGCGTGCCCGAGCGTGGTGCCGAGTCGTCCGAAGACGAGTGCGCGGTTCTCCCCCGCGTCTGCGTCGCTCACCAGCCACTGCCACACATCCCCCGGCCCCTTGCCGACGTAGTCGGTCACACCGAAGACCGTGAGCAGCGTCTGCCAGAGGACGAGCACGACCGCGACCATGAGGGCGAACAGCAGGAGGCTGCGCCCGAGAGCTCGCCACATGGCCCGCGAGCGCTCGCGGCGCATCTCGCGCTCGAGCGCGTCGCCTCCCACCTCGTGCGTGGATGTCAGCGTGAGGCGGCTCATGCGGATGCCCCCGTCGACCAGGGCGCGACTCCGCGCGCGATGAGCCCGAGGAGGCCGTAGCCCGCGAGCGCGGCGATTCCCGAAGCGAGCGCGAGCGACCACACGAGAGGCGCGTCGACGTTCGTCTGCGCGATCATCATGGCCCGCCCGACGCCCGCCTCGACCTTTCCGAAGAACTCGCCGAGCACGGCGCCGAGGAACGCGGCAGGAACCGCGATCTGCAGGGCGTTGAGGATCGCGGGCAGCGCGGCGATGAGCCGCACCTTGCGCAGCTGCGTGAAGCGGGATCCGCCGTACACGGCGATGACGTCGAGCGCGCTCCTGTCAGCCGCCTTCAGCCCCAGCAGCGCGCCGACGACCGTGGTGAAGAACACGCTGAGGCCCGCGAGGATGATCGGCGTGAGCGCCGGCTCGCCCGCCTCAGGGATCGGCGTCATGACGATGAGCACGGCGCCCATCGCGACGATCGGGATGCAGTAGGTGATCGTCGCAATCTGCACGACGATGCCTCCGAGGGCGGGGACGACGAGCACGAGCATCGCGAAGACGAGCGCCAGCAGGTTCCCGACGAGATAGCCGATGCCGGCCTCGGCGAGCGAGACGCCGAAGTGGCGAGCGAAGTAGTCCGCGCCGGCCGAAACCGCCGAGGCGACGACGTCCTGCGGATACGGGACCGCCGACGCCTTGCTCGCGGGTGCCTCCGGATCCGCCGCGACGCCGAGGCGCCACAGCCACGCGGCCAGGAACCAGAACGCGAGGATCGCGACGGCGCCGAGCGCCGAGGTCGCCCACGCGGGGAAACGTGTCGAACGCTCAGAGCTCATCGTCGGAGGATCCGTCGGATCCGAACAGCAGATCGGATGCCTCGTCGACGTAGGCGTGGAACTCGGGAGTGCGCATCATCTCGGGGGTGCGCGGCCGCGGCAGGTCGATGTCCATGACCGCCTTGATCCGCCCAGGGCGCGGGCTCATCACCGCGACCTTGTCGCTGAGGAAGATCGCCTCCGAGATGCCGTGCGTCACGAGCAGGGTCGTTGCGGGCTTCGACGACCAGATGCGCAGCAGCTCGAGATTGAGGCGCTGGCGCGTCATGTCGTCGAGGGCGCCGAACGGCTCGTCGAACAGGAGCACGTCAGGCTTCATGATGAGCGAGCGCGCGATCGACACGCGCTGGCGCATACCGCCCGACAGCTGGGCGGGCTTCGCCTTCTCGAAGCCCGCGAGACCGACGAGGTCGATCATCTCGGCCACGTAGCCGCGGTCGACCGGAGAACCCGCGACCTCGAACGGCAGCTGGATGTTCGACTGCACGCTCCGCCACGGCAGCAGGGCCGAGTCCTGGAACGCGATGCCCAGCTTGCCCGCCTTGCGCAGTTCCTTGGGTGAGTGCCCGTCGACCCGGGTCGTGCCGCTTGTCGGATCCTCGAGGCCCGCGAGGATCCGCAGGATCGTCGACTTGCCGCAGCCCGACGGCCCGAGAAGGGACAGGAACGCCCCCTGGTCGGTGTGCAGGTGGGCGTCCTGCAGGGCCACCGTCTCGCGACGCCCCGAGCGGAACACCTTGTTGAGTCCTTCGATGTGCAGGCCGGTGCCCGGGTCGCCCGGGGCACCGGCCTGCGACGCGTGTGACACTGTCGTCACTCGGCGTCCGCCGCGAGCTCGGAGCCCAGCGTCACGTAGTCGACGAGCTCGGGGTTCTCCTCGTAGATCTCCTCGAGGAGCGAGATGTCGAAGAGATCCTCGACCGCGACGTCGTGGCCCGCCGTCGCGAGGCTGTCGATCGTCTGCTGCTGCAGCTCGTCGGTCACCGTGAAGAGGCCGTTCGCCTCGGTGTCGTCGCTGACGATCAGTTCGAGCTGGGCCTGCATGCCCGCCTGCGTCTTCTCGGGGTCGAGGTCGGTGCCGAACTCCGCGACGACCAGATCGGCGGCCGTCTCGGGGTCGTCGAGCACCTGCGCCCAGCCCTTGATCTCGGCGACAAGGAAGTCCTTGACGAGGTCGCGGTTCTCGGCGAGGTACTGATCGGTCACGGTGAACGTCTCGACGACGAAGGGCATGCCGTTGTCGGCAAAGGTGAGGTTCGTGATCTCGTTGCCCGCGAGCTCGACCGTGAGGGCCTCGTTCGTCGTGTAGGCGAAGAAGCCGTCGACCTCACCGTTCGTGAGGGGCGACGGGTCGAACTGCACAGGAACGACCTCCAGCTCGGACTCGTCGATGCCGTTCGCATCGAGCAGCGCCTGGAACAGCGCGGCATTCGAGTCCTGCACGCCGATCTTCTTGCCCGCGAGATCAGAGATCGTCTCGATGTTCCCGCCGTCGGCGAGCGAGAGGATCGTGAACGGGCTCTTCTGGAACGTCGCGCCGACGATCTTCAGCGGCGCGTCCTCGTTCGCGATCGCGGCGCCCGTGACGATCGCGTCGTTGATCGCGATGTCGAGCTGGCCCGAGAGGAGGCCGGCGACGCCCGTGTCGGGTCCGTCGATAAGGTCGACGGCCTCGAACCCGGCTTCTTCGTAGTAGCCGTACTTCGTGGCGTAGAACTCGCCCGCGAACTCCTCGTTCTTGATCCACGACTGCTGCACGGCGATCGAGCCGTGGCCCGAGGCGTCGCTGTCTTCCGACGCCTCGTCATCGGTCCCGCCGCAGGCGGAAAGCGCGAGGGCGCCGGTGGCGAGGAGGGCGCCGGCGGCGAGACCGCGACGCGCGAAGGGGCTGCTGATGTTCATTTGCTGTGTTCTCCAGTTTCACCGCACGCCTGACAGGGGGGAGCGCGGGTCGGGGATGGATGATGCAGATCCGCGCGATGCGCGGTGCGAGTCCATCCTCCCCTTCCCGACCTGGGCATCTTCCGGCATGGAGATTGCCGCGGTGTTTCGCGGTGGATACGCAGACCGCTCGCCCGGCGAACGCGGTGTGCAGCCCGCAGCAGCCCGGGCGCGACACCGCCTCCAGATCGTCAGCGCGAGTAGACGCCCACGACGCGATTCTGCTCGATGACCGCGTCGGCGTAGTCACGAAGGAACTCCTCGCGCGTCGGCTCGCCCTCGACGGGGCGGCTCAGCGCGTAGACCCAGAAGTAGTAGCTGTGGTCGCCGTGGCCGGGAGGGGGCAGCGGACCCGAGTAGCCTGCCTCACCCTTCGTCGTGATTCCCTCACGGCCGATGTCCGCGGTGATCGTCGTCGCGTCGGCGGGGATCCCGAACAGCGTCCAATGGGTCCAGCCATGCGGGATCGGTGCGTCCGGGTCGTGGCAGATGAGGGCGAGCTCAACGGCGTCCGCAGGGACGCCCGTCACCTCGATGACGGGCGCGACGTCCTCGTGCTCCGCGGCGAAGCGGTCGGGCATGCGCGTGCGGTCGCTGAAGTCGGGGCTCGAGACGGCGATCGTTCCGGGAAAGGCCATGGAATGCTCCTTTGTCGTCGTAGAGAGGATCCGCATCGATCCTCGCGCGATCCCGCCTCCGCGTCGAGGCGTGAAACAGGTTCGCCATCGAGTCTTCGTAGCATGGAGTCTTCCCGCATCATCGTCGTCGCCCCGTGCGGCGAGAACCCGGAGATCAGACCATGAGCATCACACGCCTCGACTCGGCACGCCGTCACCTCCTGCTGATGCTCGTCCTCACCTTCTCGACGGGCATGATCGACGCGATCGGTTTCCTCGGCCTCGACCGCGTCTTCACCGCGAACATGACGGGCAACATCGTGATCCTCGGCATGGGGCTCGTCGGCGCCTCCGATCTGCCCGTTCTCGGGCCGGCGATCGCGCTCGTCGCCTTTGTCATCGGCGCGGCATTCGCCGGCCGAGTGCTGCGAAACGCGCGGGCTGGCTGGAGCGGTCTCACGACGACCTCGTTCGGCATCACGGGAGGCATGGTGGTCGCCCTCGGCGTCGCGACGCTCTTCGCTCCGCCCGTCGAGCACACCGTCTGGGGATTCGTCGTGACGGGCGTCCTCGGGCTCGCCATGGGACTGCAGGCAGCCTGCGCGCGCCGACTCGGCGTCAAGGACGTCACGACCGTCGTCGTGACGTCGACGCTCACGGGCTTCGCCGCCGACTCGCGCCTCGCAGGGGGCACGAGCGAGAACTGGGGCCGGCGCCTTCTCGCGCTCGTCCTGATGCTCGCCGGCGCGGCCGCCGGCGCGGGCCTGCTGCTGCTCGTGAACTTCGGCACGGGCCTCGTCGTCGCGGGCGGGATCGTGCTCGCGGCGTCGCTCGTCGGTCACATCGACCGACGCGCCGACTGACGACGGCGGAGCTAAAACCCGCGCTCGGCGCCCCGGCGGGTGACGGCCTCCGCGAAAGCGCGCAGGCCGACCTCGACGTCGGATGCCCTCCGATCTGTCGGCCCGCGCGAGGGTGCGGCGCACACTCGAAGACCCAACTCCGAGCGTGCGCGCAATATTCGCGTAGCTGTGCGGTTCATCGCGCGTTCGCTGCGCGGTCGCGATCCGTTCGGTACCCATGACCGTAGGACGTCTGCCCACGCGCCCGACGCTGCGCGCGTAGGTCACTCCGCGCATTAGGTTCGCGCGGATCGTGTCGATGCGCAGCTGCGCGATGCTCGCCATCATGCTCAGCATCGCGCGACCCATCCGCGTCGACGGGTCGACGTTCAACGTCGGTTCGGTATGCCTGCTGACTGCGATGCCCCGTTCGCCGAGATCGTGCAACCTTTGTATCGCCAGCACCTCAGACCCGCCGATGCGATCGAGCGCGCGGATCACGAGCGTCTCACCGGGGCGCATGTGATCAAGACACCTCAGCCACTCGGGCCGATCAGCGATACGGCTCGAGGAGCCATGGTCGACGGAGGCGCTCGCGCATCCGGCCTCGCGCAGCTCGGCCTCTTATGCGTCCGGGTTCTGCTCACGCGTCGAGACGCGGGCATGCACGGTGTTCAATTCCCTGCCGAGAACGGTACGCCGCTTGGTCCGGCTCACTGAGGTTTCGGCAGGGGGCTTCGGCCGATCAGGAGTCGGCGTGTCGCGCGATCGGCGCGCAGCGTCGAGCTGGGTGTCGGAATCGATCGTTACTGGTCCGCAAGGTTCCTGTTGACTCACCGGTACACGTACTTCAGGCGCCACCCATCCACACGACCCTCGCTCAGCTCTACTGAGACAGCGCAACAGCTCACACGATTGCCACCCTCCAGGTGAGAAGTAGAGCAGACATGGCGACGCCTATTGGAGCACAACAGACTCAATCAATCTTCATAGCAACTCTTTAGGTTTGTGACAGGCACCGTTAGGCTCGCTGGAAGTGCGCTGGCCGATGTAGGACATCGACTTGGCGGTCACTTCGCAGGTAACACACTCATCAACCGGGAAGGACCAGATCGATATGAGAGCGAGCACAAATCGCAAGCGGAAGGCAGTCGCCTCAGTAATGGCAGCCCTGGTGGTCACAACCACCCTGACCTACATCGGCAGTAACCAAGCAGCACAAGCAGATGCGCAAGACGAACCAAGTGCCGTATCCCTGGATTATCCCCAGTCCGCAGGGACGATCGATCTCCAAGGACGAGCTCTAGAAGTGTTGTCCACCGAGGAAACCCCCGCCGAGAGCATCGTCACATCACGGCTCATCAATGGCGAACTCGCAACAACCGTCACGCTGCGTGTACCTGTGGATCCCCTGGAACCTGGCCCCGTGGAACCGGTTGATGCTTCTCAACTCAGCAGCACCACTGAGAATCCTGGCCCTGTCAGCGAAAACCTGGACAGCATGCCACTCTCCGAGGACGCGGCTGACTGGCGGCCAGCGTTTGCCTATACGACCAGCGAAACAACCGTGACGTTCGCATGGTATACGGCAAACGGCCCTTTTGAAGTTTGGGAGGAGGGTGAAGAGATTGCAGAAAGTACCGACGGCAGCGCCACCCTGTCAGGACTCAAGCCGGGGTCAACGCACCAGTTCGAGCTTTACGGATCCATCGATACGGACGACGGTGTGACTGACTCTTCGCGATCGGTAAGCGTAACGTTGGAGAACTCAGACAGCTCCACGACACAGTCGAACCTTTCTCCGCTGACCTACCAGACCTACACCACCGCCGTCACCTATCGCACCTTCATTCCTGAGCAATCCGCTCCCGCAGCTGCCTGCAACTGGGGCGACACTTCTTATACCTTTGACGGCGACAACCGGAGTTGGGATTTTCCCGGCCCGAGCGAACCATTCCAGCCAGCAAATTACCGCACACTCATGGCCCTGAATGTCAACTGGGATAACGAGGATCCTTATAACCTAAATGCAGTTACAAATGTAGGCGAAAGCATCACTCGCAAGAACGGTAGCATTGTGGCTTCCGAATATACGAGCATGGAAAACATGTTGTTCGAAGAGGCTGGTTCGACGACTGCTTATGCTCAAGCCCGCTTCAACCACACAGCCAGCAACCCTCACTGCAAGCTCTTCAACCAAAACTACGGCGGTTCCATTCAGTACAACGTCGTATTTCGCATTTACCGAAGCGGCACCGTTGAGATGGTTGGCTGGCGGAAGCCTGTACCGAACCATGAGGTCTACGTACGATGGGATCGTACGGACGGGACAAATTTCTGGCAGACTCTCGCGAGACGCACCAACCAGGGGTTCGGCTGCTTGCTTGATGGCGTCTGTGCCGTCGACGACTACAACATCTCGTCGTCCTACTGAATAGGGATCGAATGACTGCGACACCGAGCCGGGCATCGGGGGGGCAAGTTCTCGTCTCGTGGATCGCCCTCTGTGCGAGCTTTGTGCTCGGTGTTGCAGTCGCAACGGTCCTTCTAGAGCTGGGAACGCCTGGTCAGCACGAATCCTCGCCTGCTGCGTCAATGGCTTGGTGGACCACAGCCGCGGACATTTACTGGCTCTGGGCGCCTTGGGTGCTACTCATCTCGGCGATCGGGGCCAGCCCGTTACTCGTATGGGTGCGACAGCGAAAGAGGGCCTCGGTGACCATCTTTTGCGGTGTGCTCATGGGTTTCGTTCCCCCGCTGGGGCTGGCTCTGGCGGTCTGGATCTTTCCGGCATTCACGGGCCTCGCTCTCTTCATCTTTCCGCTCAGCACGATGAGCCTGCTGACGTCCATCATCGGGACGAGCGTGTGGCTGCTCAGTGAACGGCTGCGTCTGATACCTATTGCTGGCGCAGTCCTGGTCACCGCCGCCGCTCTCGTCGCGTCATTCCAATGATGGCGGGTTGCCAGTCAGGCCTTCACCGCCGCGATGTTGACCTACGACACACGATTCCGCCCGATCTTCTAACAACGCGTTCACGATCTGTCATGGCGTCATTCCCTGTGGTCGCGGTGTAGCTCTTCTCGCATCGCCCCAGCTGCCGGCCGAGAACGATGAGCGGCAGGAAGTTCAGCAGGTTCGAGGTCGTGTGTACGCGGGCCGCGGGATGATCCGGTTCGGTCGCTTGCGAACTCGTCGCGGACGAGACGCTTGAGCGTGCGCAACGCCTGCCGCAGCGTGGGCTTCTCCTGAGTCGCCTGAGCGATCATGGCCGCCTCCCCTTGGCAGTTCTTCCGGCGATGTGGTCTCCTACCTTCTGCTCCACGGCAAGTCGTGGTTGGCCGAGTATCGTCGCCAGTCGGCTACTCCCCCTTCCGGCGCCCGGGTACCATCACGCCGGCCCCAATGGGTTGGAAGGGCTTGCCATCGTTGTACTTACATACCAGGCGTTCGACGTCGGCCGCAGCCAGGGCGGCGAGGGTGATGAAGCCGACCGCGGGCGGGGTGTCGGTCACGACGTCATCCCACTCCCCGCGAGGGTCGACAGGTCCGGCCGGTTCGTCAACGACCACGGCCAGGAGAACGGGCCGCCAGAATGGGACGATGCGAACCCGTCGATATTACAACACCGAGATCCACGCAAAGTGGCTTGAGCTCGCTCGCGCCGTAGACCGACTCGTCGAGAGGATCGCTTACCCCGACGACTTTGGCGTCCTGCCGGGAAGTTCCATGGCTGGCGATGACCGAAGGCTGCACCCCTACGAAATCTCCCAAGCCGTACGCCACCTCATCAACGCAACCGTCGACCAACTGCACGGCATCAAGACTCTGGCCGTCGACGCACAGATTCAACATTTGGCGGTCGGCCCAACCCTCGCGAGAGCAGCGCTGGAAAATACCGCGACCGCGCTGTGGATGCTTGGCCCCGCGAAACGTGAGGTCCGCCTCGAACGGGTACTGCGATGGCATATCCGCAACTACCAGGACGAGCACAGGACCGTTGGTCACCTGGTCGGTCCCGCGGCGCAGAACAACATCGAAGCCGTCCTCGCAACCGCCCGACAGCTCGGCGGTGACCCCGAAAAAGTCGGCCGCGGCTACGGCATCACCACCCCGATCGACGGATCGATGGAATACACCAGAATGGACGTGAGGTTCATGTGGTCCGTCGCCTCAGGCTTTGCCCACGGCCGCCCTTGGGTCTACCAGGGGCTTCTGCAGCGTCAAGCCCTCCAAGTGAAGGACGGCAGCAAGAGCGTTCGCCTGGCGCCGAGAACGGATATCGCCATCTGGCTGCCGCTCCAAGCTCTTCATCTTTTGGGAGAGCTTCTACGGCTCCGCGAGAAACGCGCGGGCTACCCGGAATCTCCCATGCCGACCGCGGGGCCCAGCCTGGCTAGCTTCTAGGGTGCGTCTCCTAAAACTTGTTGGGGCCCGCACTGGTGACCACGGTCGCCACCTGAGCCTACCGCGCTCGCCCCCTTACCTTCGCCGGCTCAGTGACTTCCTGGCCGCACTCCCCGGCGAATGTCGACCGCGACGCCGATCAGGTCGCCGCGACGCAGCTCTCATCACCGCGGCGTTGCCGTTGCTTGCCGATCTGGATCATGTGCTGCCACACCACGACATGAGTAGAACCCCCGCCACTTTCTCTTGCGAAGAAAGTGGCGGGGGTGGAGAAAGCTGAGTCCTGATCAGTTAGGCGATCGATCTCGCATTGCGTCTCGGCGCGCCACAAATGCGGCCACAAGTAGCGTCGCGGTTGCGACAGCGGGCACCATGAGAAAAACAGAGTCCATGATCCCCGAAAATATACACACAACAACAACGAATATTGATCCTACCGCTCCAACAATGTAGAACAATAGCGCGAAAGTACGGGAAACCGACCCACGCTCAACCAATACAATAGGCGCGGCGAGAAGCACGGTGGCCAACAGAACGAGAAGGCCCTCTGCGCTATCAAGCAAGAATGCCCCACCGTATCGCCCATCAAAGCTGTACTCAATCACAAACAGAGCGATCGGCACGACCCATGAGGCAAACAGAATGCTTGCCGAAACACCCACCGCCACCCGTTTTCTCGACGGATTCACTTCGACACTCGTGCGTCAAACATCGCTTAGATCGAGCCAATGAGAGAGTCGAACCCAGTTACCGCCTGTACCGGCGATCCTGTGATCTACTTCGGCCAGAACTCGCGGAACGTACTCCGCTCCTGAATTCCAGATCGCAAACCCAAAGCCAGTCGAGTAACTGTAGCTATTGGCGTATGGGAACTTCTCGAGCTTTTCGGTAAAAACGCCCCCATTAATCATCAATACACGACGATTCTTGACTTCGACGGAAAAATCGGGACTCCACGAACCCGACACATGATCAATGCGAATATCCTCTGTCCTCCTCGTGTAGGAAATCGAAATCGATGACTCGACACCCCCTGGCTTAAACGTGGAACCAATCGACCCCAAGGGCTGAATGGCATTATCATTCAACTCAATGTCGCTGGGAACAGTCAGCGCACCTTCCTCCGGCACGGGAACCTCTTTGGATTCCGAATACAAAACTTCGCCGGTTTCGAGGTCCGTCAAAGTCACGTGTGACGTGACGGAATGCTCTTCCGATTCACTTTCGGAAGCCTGAGCTGTCGATGCAGTCGCTGCCAGCAAGATACTTGCCGCAAACGCGAGGATTGCGGTTGTTGTTTTCCTCACTCGTACTCCTTTGGCATTGAGGTTGTCGAAGTTTCAACCGTACCATCGGCGAAGCGCGCTGCATATAGCAACTTGGGGGCTTCGGATCGCTGGCCCTCAGAGACCTGCCCCGATGTTTCGCCATCCACTTGGCTGGCCACCCCAGGCGTGATATCGGGATATGAGCCGAGACCCTGGCACAGTGCCGCACAGGAGCGGTCGCCATTACGGTAGCCCACCACCGATTTCGACAGGGCTATAACCCCATTTCGAGGGCCGCTGCAGCGGTGCGAGCAATGAATACCGAGCTCAACGATGCAGCCTCCCCGATGCGGCGGTTGAGCTTCATGTCAGCAAAGATTCGACGAGCCTCGACAGTGAGCTCATCGTCAGTCGGAAACTGCGAGATGCGAATGCGATCGAACGTACTGAGCGGGCCGTCGGGAACCTGCGACTGCGGCCGCTCATAGACCACGCGATCCTGGCGATCGCCGTCGAAGTAGGTGATGATCACGGTGCACTGGCTTGTGTAATCGACGCGCGCCGAGCGGTGAGATGTCATGGTGTGACCCAATCACGGATCGCAGTGGCCCCGGGTGCTCCCGCCCCTCGACCCGTCCACTAGACAGAGGACCCCTCCGCCCGGGCGGAGGGGTCCTCTGCACTGCGCCTCGATGCTCCTGCGGGAGCCCCACCGGAAGAGGGCGGCCTGCTCCGAGCACTCGCGTGCGGTTCAGGGTAGTACCGCTCGAGGTACTACCCACAGTACTGGAACGGTGGTCGAAGTTGGAGTGAAATTGTAAGGTGCGAAACCCATCACCCTACGTTAGCGCAACCCACGAATGATATCCTTGTAGTTCACAGTCTACCCCTTCGATTCGAAAATTGGAGTCCCGATGTCCCACACGCAAAGGAGGGCGTTCGAGGCCGCCACGCTCGCGCAGCAGCGACGAGCGGGTATGGGGGGACCGTTTCGTGACGCGTTCTTCAAGTCGCGCGACGCTGCGGGGATCGTCACGTATCCTCTGGCAAGTCTTCTAAGCAGCAGAAACGGGACAGGCGGCGGGGGCCGCGGTGGAAAGACTCGCCTCCTGCTCTACGTCAGTCTGTTGTGGGTCGCCGGTGGCGGGGATCACACCTCACACAGACCCGCATCGTTCTGGGCCGCGCTCCTCGGCCTCGAGGATCCGGACGGAGCGGGCAGTCGCGTCATCCGCAGCAGCTGGAAGGAACTGGAAAAGCGCAACCTCGTCGCCACTGAGCCCGGCGACGCGTCCGGGGATGTGCCGACCATTCGCGCGCTCCGCGAAGATCGCTCCGGCGAAAAGTACACGATTCCCACAGGCCGGCCCGGCGACACCTACCGACGGATCCCAGAACTGGCATGGCGGATGCTCTTCCATTCCCCCGAGCTCAGCAGCCCAGGGCTCGTGATGTACCTCATCTCACTCCGAACTCACGGACAGGCCAGCGGCGGCGAAATGACCTTCCCTCGCAACTACATCACAACGGAGTACGGCATCAGCGACTCCACCAGAAAGGCTGGCCTCCGCAACCTTGTCGAGATTGGAGTGCTCGCCCACGAAGGAACCAGTAAGGAGACCGGAGCGACCGCAACGCGTCTCCGCGGCCGCAACATCTATACGCTGACGCCGATCTACGCGCCGCCGGCACCGTCAGGTCCGGTTGCAGTAGACGATCGCTGAATACTTCTCCGTCACGCGCCCTTCTCCTTGTCCGCCATCCCGTCAACTCGCGCGCAGGTAGTCGGTGAGAGCGTCGCGCATGATCGCGGCAACGGGGCGGTGCTCGCGCTCTGCGCGCTCGGTCAGAGCGCGGTCGAGGTCGACAGGCAACCGCACCTGCCGCTTGGGGGACTCGCCGCGCGCACCCTTTGCCCCGACACTCGGGCGTCCGCGTCCGATCGCCTTGTCAAGCTCTGCGAGTTCGGCGGGGTCGAGTGAAGCTTCAATGAGGGCACGGCCTCGCGCCGCGGCCTCATCACCGCTGCGGATCTTCGTGTCGGGGGAGATATCGATGTCTCCGCGCTCGTAGCGCGCGGCGCGCTCCTCGCGCGTCTCGTTGTTGGTCATCACTCCCGCTCCTTCTGTGCCTTCTCGATCGTTCGAATGACGTGGGGGCGGGCCTCCATTATGTGGAAGATCGCGATCGTCCGCGCCCGGTGGTCGACCTCTGCGAACACTTCAATGTCGGTTCCGTCGACGGCGGGACCGATCCATCCTGCCGGGTCACTCGCGCCGGTGATCCGCGACGGCTCGAACGGATCTGCCGCGAGCCGCGCCCGGCTGATCGCCGCGAGGGCGTCAAGCCGAGTGAAGTCGTGCCGATACGCCGATCCCGTCAGCGTGATCGTCCACTTGCCCTCCATTTCTTTATTGTACTCCATAAATAATGTCCGTGCAGTCCGAAAGCCAGAGGCTGGCGCAGATCCAGTCGGCGACGTCGAAGACGTCGCTGTCGACGGAGAGTGCGGAGACCTCGGCGCGCTCGCGTCCGGCGATGCCGGGCCACCAAGGTCATGACCCCCGAGGAAGCCGCTCGACCCACGTCTCCGGTCCGTGCAACCAGCTACGCCCCGCGCTCGGCCCCCCGGAGGGCGACCGCCTCCGCGAAAGCGCGCAGGCCGACCTCGACGTCGGATGCACTGACCGCCTCGTCCGGGTGATGGCTGATGCCGTCCGGGTTCCGGAGGAACAGCATCCCGACGGGTGTGACGGATCCGATCGCCATGCCGTCGTGCCCCGCGGGGCTGAAGAGCGTGAGGGGATCCTCGGCGCCCGCGCGGAGCGTGGATCCGATCCCCTCACGCACGACGTCCTGCAGAAGCGGATCGCAGAACACTGCCGGCGCGGAGTGCACCTCCCGCGCGCGCCAGCGCAGGCGGCGGCGCCCCATGATGTCGTCAAGGTCGCGGCTGATGCGGTTCCAGACGGCGTCGCGCGCGCCGTCGAACTCCCCGCGAAGGTCGAGACTGAACTTCGCCTCACCCGGCACGACGTTGACGGCGCCGGGGAAGGCTTCGAGCTGGCCGACGGTGCCGATGATGTGATGCTCGCTCGAGCACACGCGCTCGACGGCGAGGGCGGCCTCGCTCGCACCGAGGAGCGCGTCGCGGCGCATATCGTATGGCGTACCGCCCGCGTGACGAGCCTCACCCTCGACGACGATCTGGAACCGGCGAGCCGACGCGATCGACGACACCGCCGCCAGCGATTCGCCACGGCGATCGAGCTCGGGCCCCTGCTCGATATGCGCTTCGAGATAGCCGACGAGCTGCTCGCTCGCGCGAGCGGCTTCGCCGATACGGCCCGGATCGAGTCCGAACTCGCGATACGCCTCGCGCAGCGTGATGCCGTCGGCGTCGGTGAGGTGCCACCAGTCGTCGTCCCAGACGCCGGCGACGGCCGAGGATCCGAGCAGCGCCTTGCCGAAGCGCGTGCCCTCCTCGTCGCTGAAGGCGGCGACCTCGATACCGAAGGGGAACGGGCTGTACCAGACGCCGTCGTCGCCGCCCGGAACACGCAGCAGCCGCACGATCTCGAGCGCCATGAGCACGCCGAGGATCCCGTCGAATCTCCCCGCGTCGATCACGGTGTCGAGGTGGGATCCGAGCATGAGGACCGGCGCATCGCGATCGACCGCGCGCAGCAGGCCGAGCTGATTTCCCGCGGCGTCGAGGCGGGTCTCCATGCCGACTTCCCGCATCCATTCGGCTGCGAGGCGATTGACGCGCGCATGCTCGGGCGAGAGGTAGACGCGCGTGATCCGCCCGTCGCCCGCCGAGACGCGCGCGAGCTCGTCGCAGCGCTTCATGATGCGCCGTGCGGCGAGCGCGAAGGCCTCGGGAGGGATCTGCGCGAGGCGTCCCATCGGCGCGGCGGGCGTCACGCGGCGGCCCCGCGGAACACGTCGGCGGCCGCGGCGACGCCCCCGCCGGCAGGAACCGAGATCCATCGCCGCAGCACCTGCTCCAGCGCGGCCAGCGTCGTGAGCACGGCATCCTTGCGGGCGTTGTACCCCATGGTTCCGATGCGCCACACGCGACCGTGCAGCGGCCCGAAGGACGTGCCGATTTCGATCGCGAAGTCGTCGAGCATCGCCTGCCGTGCCGCATCGCCCGGCACGCCGTCCGGGATCTCGACGGCGACGACGTTGTTCATCTTGTGGGCGACGTCGCCGAACACCGAGAGGCCGAGGGCTTCGACGCCCGCGAGCATCGCGCGACCCGCGGTCTCGTGCCGGCCGATGACGGCATCGCGCCCCTCGTCGAGCAGCACCGTCGCACACTCACGCGCCGCGTAGAGCATGCTCGTCGCCTCCGTGTGGTGATTGAGGCGACGCGGTCCCCAGTAATCCATGATCATGCCGAGATCGAAGTAGTTGGATCGGATGAAGTCGGAGGCCGACTCGTCGCCCTCTTCGCGGATCCCGGCCTCGATGCGCCGGCGCGACCGGATCACGTCGGCGGCGCGCTCCGACAGCGTGAGAGGAGCGGATCCGCTGGGCCCGCCGAGGCACTTCTGCAGTCCGGCCGTGGCCGCGTCGAGGCCCCACGCGTCGGCTTCGAAGGCGTTGCCGCCGAGCGACGCGGTCGCGTCGGAGTAGAACAGCGCGCCGTGCTTGTCGCAGATGCGGGCGATCTCGTCGAGCGGCTGGTTCATGGTCGTCGAGGTGTCGCCCTGCACCAACGCGAGCAGAGTCGGCTTCACTCGCGCGACGGCCTCCTCGATCGTCGACACCGGCACCACCTGACCCCACGGCACCTCGATGCGGTGCACCTCAGCCAGGGCGCGCTCGGCGATCTCGGCGAGCAGATGCCCGAAGCGCCCGAACACGGGGACGAGCACCCTCTCCCCCGGGCGCACGAGCGACGTGATCGCCGCCTCGATCCCGGCGCGCGAGGTGCCGTCGACGAGGAACGTCTGCTCGTTCCGCGTCGCCCACACCTCGCGGTAGAGCCGCTGGACCTCGCCCATCGCGTCCGTCATGAACGGGTCGTACTGCCCGACGAGGGGCGACGACATCGCGCGCAGAACGCGCGGGTACGCCGAGATGGGCCCCGGACCCATGAGGAGGCGGTGGGGCGGTTCGAGCGGAGCGATGGGGGTCATGCGGTCTCTTTCGTGGAGAACGGGGATCAGGCGTCGAGCTGGCGCCCCAGGCGGACGAGAGCGATGTCGGTCTCGGCGCGCGAGGCGACGCAGACGCCGACAGGCGCGGGGCCGAGCTGTGAGGGGACGGTGAGGAGCGGGATCGACAGGGCCGGCACGCCCGCGACGGCGACGGGCGTCGTCATGCGCAGCGTCGCGGTGCGCACGGCATCGACCTTCGCGCCGTCCGACGTGCGCATGGGGGCGGGGCCCGGAACCGTCGGCAGGAGCAGCTGAGCGTCGATCAGGAGGTCGTCGACACGTCGCTTGAGCACCTCGACCGCGGCCCGCGCCCGCGACTCGTCCTCCGCCGTCACCTCAGACGCGGCGCGGAAGCGAGCCGCGACGGCCGGGCCGAGCGCGCCCGGGTGCTCGCGGATCCAGTCGCCGTTGTTGCGCCATGCCTCGGCGCCCTGCACGAGACGGAAGGGATCCTGATAGTCGGCGAGCGCGCCGATGTCGACGCGTTCGACGGGGGCGTCGAGAGTATCGAGCCATGCCTCGAACGCCTCGCGAGTGTCGGGCTCGAGGACGTCGATCACTTCGTTCGGCACGCGGAAGCGCCACGGCAGGTCGCGGCCGGATTCTCCGTAGACGCGCTCTGTCGAGTCGGATCCGTCGTACGACAGGCACCACTCGGCCGCCTTCTGCAGCGTGTCGACGTCGCGCGTGATCCATCCGATCGTGTCGAACGACTGCGCGAGCGGCAGCAGGCCCGCGCGCGGAACGAGCCCGTGCGTCGTGCGCAGCCCCCAGAGGCCCTGGTACGACGCGGGCACGCGGATGGATCCCGCGGTGTCGGTCGCGAGCCCGATATCGGCCTGCCCCGTCGCGACGGCGCTCGCGGGGCCTGAGGACGACCCACCGGGGAGGGCGCCGGGCACCGCGCCGTTGGGCGGTGTGCCGTAGTGGGGGTTGTCGCCGGCGACCGAGTAGGCGAACTCGTCGGTGCGCGCGATGCCGCGCAGCGACGCGCCCGCGCGGAGCAGATCGGTGACGGCTGGCGCCATCCGCGGCTCGGCCGCGACCGTGTCGACATAGGTGGGGTTGCCCGCTCCGATGCGATAGCCCTTGATCGCGAAGAGATCCTTCACCGCGACGGTCTTCCCCGCGAGGGGTCCGTCCCACGCGCCCTGGAACAGCGGATCCCCCACCGTTCGCCACATCGCACGGTTGAGCGGCTGTGGGCGCCCCGACACATGGGCCGACGTGATCCGCCACCCATCGGGTGTCTTCTGCCACAGCTGCGTCTGCAGGCCACGACCGCCGATGCGGAAGCGCGACACCGAGACGATCAGGGCCGTGTCGTCACCGAGCGCGCGGTACTCGATCCGCTCGATGTCGCGGGGCGGGACGCCGCCGCGGAGTCCGCGAAACGCGCTGATCGCCTCGTGCCCGACGAGGAGGCCCGCGTCGTCTCCGCGCATCGTGCGGGGGCTGTCGAGGAACCAGCGGTCGAGCTCATCGAGGTCGTTCGCAAGGATGGCCTTCTCGTAGGCGAAGAACGCGTCCCGCAGATCGGCGGGGACGCCTTCCGTGCCGGGGATCTCATGGGTCATGCGAAGTCGGCCTCTCGGATGCGGGCGTGCACGCCGCAGGTGATGTCGACCACCTGCGAGATGTCGAAGTCGGCGGCAGCCGACAGATAGGCGTAGGCGAGGTGCTCGTCCATGCCCCAGCGCGCCGTGATGAGGTCGATGGCCGCGCGCACGGCCTTTCGCATGGCCTCGTTCAGATCGGGGTCGAGGCCCGTCGGCACGAGGTACTCGGGCGTGCGGACGAGCGGACCAGTCACACGGCCGAACTGGCGCTGCGCCTCCGCGGCGGGGATCACGTCGAACGTGAGGCTCGCGCGCAGCGACGCCTCGAGCGCCGTGAGCGCGACCTCGCCGTCGCCCTGAGCGAAGTGCGGATCGCCGACGAACGCCAGGGCGCCGTCGACCTGCACCGGGAGGAACAGCTGGGTGCCCTCGACGAGCAGCTTGATGTCGATGTTGCCGCCGAAGTCGCTCGGCGGCACGGAGTGCGGCCGGTCGTCACTCGCCGGGGCGACGCCCATCGTGCCGAGGAACGGCGCGAGCGGGAAGGTGACATCGCGCGCGGCCCCCTCCGTGCGGGGCAGCGCACCGACGAGCCGGCCGTCTCGTTCCTCGACGGGCGCGAAGACGCTGACGGTGGATCCGTCGCGGGGCAGCTGGCCGGGCAGCGCGCCCTTGCCGTGACGATTGCTGATGACGCCGTAGGGGACGCGCGGAACGAGGCGATCGACCGTGATCCGCAAGAGATCGCCGGGGGCGGCACCCCGGACGTGGATCGGCCCCGTGACGACGTGCGGCCCGTCGGCCGAGTGGTCGCGCGGGCTCGTCGCGGCGATCGCCGCGGCATCGTCGAGCACGGCGTCCGCGGGCACGCCGTGGGCCGCGAAGAACGCCCGCGGATCCTGCCCTTGATCGGGCAGGAGGCCCTCGTGGCTGACGGTATCGACGACGACCTGGTCCCCCGACGCGATCGTGAGGACGGCGGCGTCGACTCCGCTGGGCAGCCTCCCCCAGATCACGTTGCGGGGCTCGGCGCTGAGGTACGTGGCGCCGTCCGGAACGTCCGCGTGCGGCTGGAGGATCGGGAGATCCGCGAACGCCGGGGTGCCCTCGCCCGTTCCGTATCTGTTGCGCGCGAGCCCGGCCGCGCGATCGATGCCCGTCATCGTTCCTCCCCTGTGAGCGGAGCGTCCGTTCCTGCGAGTCTGCCCTGCTCGCCGCCGGGAAGCACCTCCCTCCCCGAACGAGCGAGCAGGCCCTCGCCGCGCGAGAAGATCCGCTCACCGTGCAGATAGGTGTGGAGGACGGCTCCGGAGAGCTCGGCGCCGACCCACGGCGAGAGCTTGTTGCGGTACTCGAGCTCGCCCTCGACGAGCGTGTGAACGGCGTCGGGATCGAACACCGCGAGATGCGCGGGAGCCCCCGGCTCGATCGTGCCGCGCGTAAGGCGCACGAGGCGCGCGGGCCCCGTCGTGAACAGCGGCAGGATCCGTTCGAGCGGGATCCCGCGACGCCTCGCCTCGGTCCAGCACGCAATGAGTCCCGTCTGCGCGCCCGAGATGCCGCCCCAGGCCGTGCCCAGGTCCGGGTCGAGCTTGAGCTCGGCCGTCGCCGGAGAGTGGTCGCTCACGATCGCGTCGACCGTGCCGTCGAGCACTCCGCGCCACAGGGCGTCCTGATGGGATCGATCGCGGATGGGCGGGCAGCACTTGAACCGCCCCTGGCCGTCGGGCACGCTCGCGGCGTCGAGCGCGAGGTAGTGCGGGCACGTCTCAATCGTGATCGCGACGCCGTCCGCCTTCGCGCGGCGCACGAGATCGAGAGTCTCGGCGGCCGACACATGGACAATGTGCGCCCGAGCGCCCGTGCGACGCGCGGCGTCGATGACGAGCTTCACCGCCTCGACCTCGGCGGCGGGCGGCCGCGATGCGACGAAATCGGCGAAGACCCGCCCGGATGCCTCCCCCAGGTGCTCCTCGAGCTCGGCGTGCGCGATGAGCAGCCCGTCTCGCTCGGCGAGCTCGGCGAGCGCCCTTTCGAGCTGCGCGGCATCGAGATGACCGAACTCGTCGATGCCGCTCGGCGCGAGGAAGCACTTCACCCCGACGATGCCGGCATCCAGCAGCGCGCCGAGCGCGCCGAGGTTCTCGGGCACGGCACCGCCCCAGTAGGCGAGGTCGACCGCGAGCTGTCCGGCCGCCGCTCGCCGCTTCTCCGCGAGTGCTGCGGGCGTCGTCGTGACGGGGATCGAGTTGAGGGGCATCTCGACGACCGTCGTGACGCCGCCGGCCGCCGCCGCGGCCGTGCCGGTCGCGAACCCCTCCCACGAGGTCCGGCCCGGCTCGTTGAGATGTACGTGAGTGTCGACCAGGCCGGGGAGGAGCACGTGGGCATCGTCGACGACGACGTCCGCGTGCTCATCGAACGGCGCGATCTCGCGGATCCGGCCGTCTTCGATCCGGAGGCTCGCGGGACGGAACGCGCCGTCGAGGAACGTGCGGCGAGCGGCGATCGAACGGATCGTGCGGGTGGTTGTCTCGGCGTTCACGCCATCACGCTATCCGCGACGCGTGTCGCCGGTGTTTCCCGTGTGCCGATCGCGGCGTACTCGTCGCGCTTGCTCGTCCCCACGCCCATGCGAGCCATCCCCGAGACCAGACCGACGGATGCCGCGACGCCGTCGACGACGGGCACGCCGAGCTCACCCGTCAACGTCGCGCAGAGGTCCGCCATCCCGGCACAGCCGAGCACGATCGCGTCGGCGCCATCGACGCGCACGGCGCGTTCGCACCAGGCGACGATCTCGTCGACATCCGCCTGCTCCTCGAGCGCGAGCACGGGGATCCCGGTCGCGTGCGCCGCGACGCAGGCCTCGTCGAAACCGTATCGGCGCACGAGGTCTCGCGCCCGCCCGAGGGTCCGCGAGAGCGTCGTGACGATGCCGAAGCTGCGACCTGTGAGCGCGGCGACGTGCATGGCCGCCTCAGCGATCCCGATCACGGGCACCTCGACAAGTTCGCGCGCCGCGTCGACGCCCGGATCCCCGAAGCACGCGACCACATAGGCGTCGCTTCCGCCGCTCTCCTGATCGCGGACGATCATCGAGACGACGGCCGCGGCCGCCCGCACCTCGTCGAGATGGCTCTCGACCGCCGGCGGACCGTCGCCAGGCTCGGGGCAGACCGCGACGATCTCGACGTCGGGCGCCGCGACATCGTGCGCCGCCCGGGCGATCTTCTCGGTCATGACACGCGAGGTGTTGGGGTTGATGAGGGTGACGCGGATCAACGCTCTCCCACCTCCGCGGGCGCCGTCGCCGGCTCGAACGGCGCGGGCTCCGTCTCGTGACCGCCCTCGCGCACGTCGGGCACGGATCCGTCGGAGACGCCGTCCGTCTCGTCGTCCCAGCTCGGAACCTGCGGTCGACGCCGCTCGAGGAGGATGAACAGCGCGAATCCGAGGCCACATCCGATGAACCACGTGAAGTCGCTCACCGCGCCCCACCCCGAGCCGACGAGCCCCGCGAAGACGAGCGACTTCGGCACGATGGCGAGGAGAATCGTCGGGACTCCGGCGCCGACGACCGCCCACATCGCGTTGGGGTTGTACCCCCGGCGATACCAGTACGAGCCGGTCTCGGACATCGTGTACATGTCGTCGACCTTGATGCGCTGCCTCGCGACGACGTAGTAGCCGGCGATGAGGATCCCGAACAGCGGACCGATGAGCGCCGACAGGATGCCGAGCGTGTAGTGGATCGCCTCATCGTTGGAGTACCAGTTCCACGGCGTGAGGATGACCGACCCGACGGCGGCGATCATGCCGCCGGCGCGCCACGAGATGCGGTTCGGCGCCACGTTCGAGAAGTCGAACGCCGGCGAGATGAAGTTCGCGACGATGTTGATCCCGACGGTCGCGGTGACGAAGGTCAGACCGCCGAGGAGGATCGCGAACCAGTGGTCGATCCGCTCGACCGTGTGGATCGGATCCGTGATGAGCTCGCCGAAGACCGGCACGGTGGCCGACGCCGTAAGGACCGTGAGGATCGCGAAGAACAGGAAGTTGATGGGAAGGCCCCAGAAGTTGCCGCGCTTGACGGCCTCGAAGCTCTTGCCGTAGCGGGCGAAATCGCCGAAATTCAGCATCGGTCCGGAGAAGTACGACACGACGATCGCGATGGCCGTGCACATCACGGGGATCGACGCCCAGAAATCGAGCGGCTCGCCGGTCGAGAGATTGAGGCTGACGTTCTCCCACCCGGCCTGGCTAACGAGGTAGACGGCGAGGACGATCATGACGACGTAGACGGCCGGTCCCGCCCAGTCGATGAATCGACGGATCGCCTCCATCCCGTTCCAGAACACGGCAGCCTGCGCGACCCAGAGGATCGCGTAGGAGATCCACCCGAGCGCGTCGAGGCCGAGGAACGTCGGCTCGATGAGCGCGGCCGAGGCCGGGATGAACTTGAGGAAGACGATCGTGAGCGACTCGGCCGCGAGGAACGTCTGCACGCCGTACCAGGCGATGGCGATCACGCCGCGGATGATCGCGGGCAGGTTCGCCCCCTTGACGCCGAAGAGGAAGCGGTTGACGACGGGATACGGCACGCCCGTGCGCTGACTCGGCTTCGCGACGAGGTTCGCGAAGACCTGGACGATGACGATGCCGACGACGAGGGAGACAAGCACCTGCCAGCTGGAGATCCCGAGCGCGAAGAGGGAGCCCGCGGTCACGTACCCGCCGACCGAGTGCACGTCGCTCATCCAGAACGCGAGAATGTTGTAGCTCGTCCACTTCTGCTTCCGCAGCGGTGCGAGGTCCTCGTTCGCGAGGCGCGGGTCATAGCCGGGGCGCATGTTGGCGGAGCCAGCGGGGTGATCAGACATGGCGTGAAGCTATCGCTTCACATTTCCTCCGTGATGTCTCGCGTGTTTCCGCCCCGTGAAGTCACTCCATGCCGCCGGATACGATGACGAGGTGGCCCCGTCGACCTCCCCGGACTCACCTGATCCGCGGTTTCTCGTCGGCCGGCGCCTGCGCGATGCCCGGGAACGCGTCGGCGTCTCCCTCTCGGAGCTCGCGCGGCGCCTCGACATCTCCGCGAGCGCGGTCTCGCAGATCGAGCGCGGCGTCATGCAGCCGAGCGTCGCACGCCTCATCACGATCTCGGATGCGCTCGGGATCTCGCTCGCCGACGTCCTCTCCGATCCGGCAACCCCCGACGGCGAGCAGCGCGTCTCGATCGAGCGCGCAGAGGACGCCGCCCGGCTCGAGCTGGGCGGCGGGGTCACCTTCCGTCGCCTGACGCCCGGCGACAGCCCCGGCGTCGACTACTTCGAATCGGTCTATCCCCCGGGCAGCACCGCGGCCGCGCGGGACCGGCTGCTGCGACACGAGGGCTACGAGGTCGGGCACGTGATCTCAGGAGAGCTCACGATCGACTTCTCGGACGAGATCGTCGTCCTCCGCCCCGACGACACGATCACCTACCCGTGCGACCGGCCGCATCGGCTCCACAACGCGGGCGACGTTCCGGTCGTCGCCCGCTGGCTGATCGTGCATCCGACGGGCTGAGCGCCGCGCAGATCACACGTCGCGTCACGCACGCCGGGACTTTTCCGAGGCATGTTCCGGGACTTTTCCGAGGCACATTCCGGGACTTTTCCGAGGCGCCTGCACCGCCCACCTCCGCTCCCGCTGGCTGATCGTGCACGCCGCTGGCCCGTCGTAACCACCGCGAAACGGTCCGGGCATAACGTTGCCGCATGCGCTTCGCAGACTTCGATCGGGCAGCCGACTCCGAGGCGGAGACGACGGCCCGGCTCTGGGCCGACGTCCCGCAGTGGGTCGACGCGCTCGTCGACGAGCGCCCGCACGGATCCGTCGACGCTCTCGTCGAGAGTGCCCGCCGCGCCGCCACGCGATGGGGCGCGGCCGAGCTCGACGCCGCGCTCTCGCAGCACGCCCGCATCGGTGAGGCACCGCGGGGCGACTCCGCGGAGGCATCCGCGTCGCGCCGCGAGCAGAGCGCCGTGACGCGCGCTGGCGCCGATGTCGCTGCCCGTCTGGCCGACGCGAATGCGCGATACGAGGCACGCTTCGCGCGCGTCTTCCTCATCCGCGCCGCCGGCCGCACGCCCGAAGAGATCCTGGCCGAGCTCGAACGCCGGCTCCACAATGACGACGAGGCCGAGATCCGTGAGGCGTGCGCCCAGCTCGCCGAGATCGCCGTGCTGCGGATCCGGTCGACCTTCGAGGACGACGACACGGAGAGCAAGGAGAGCTGATGCCGCACCTGACCACGCACGTGCTCGATGCCGCGAGCGGAACCCCGGCGGCGGGCATCGAGATCGCCCTGACGACGGCATCCGGATCCGCGATCGCCGACGGCGTCACCGACGACGACGGCCGCGCGGGCCTCGGCCCCGATGCGCTCGTGCCCGGCGACTACACGCTGCGCTTCGAGACGCGCGAGCACTTCGCCGCACGCGGCGTCGAGGCCTTCTACCCGTTCGTGACGGTCACCTTCACGGTGACGGACGACCGGCACTATCACGTGCCGATCCTCCTCAGTCCGTTCGCCTATTCCACCTACCGAGGGAGCTGACATGAGCGACGTCTCCGTGCGCCTGGGCCCGAACAAGTACGGCAAGGCCGAGGTGCGTCTCGTGCGCATCACGCGCGACACCCCACGCCACGAGATCGAAGACCTCAACGTCACGTCGCAGCTGCGAGGAGATGTCGACGGATCCTTCCTCACGGGCGACAACACGCGGATCGTCGCGACGGACACCCAGAAGAACACTGTCTTCGCCCTTGCCAAGACGCATGGCGTCGGCTCCCCGGAGCGGTTCCTGCAGACCCTCGCCGAGCACTTCACGGGAGAGTTCGACTGGATCGACGGTGGGCTCTGGCAGGCCGAGCAGTACTCATGGGATCGCATCGCGTCGGGCGGCCCCGGCGAGGACCACTCGTTCGTGCGAAACGGCCGGGCCACCCGCCTCGCCGCCGTGCAGGTCTTGGACGGCGCGACGCACGTGACCGGCGGGGTGAAGGACCTCACGGTGCTGAAGTCGACCGGGTCCGAGTTCTGGGGGTACCCGAAGACCGAGTTCACGACCCTGCCCGAGACGCAGGACCGCATCATGGCGACGAGCGTCACGGGCCGCTGGCGCTTTCTCCCCGAGGCGGTCGACGCCGGCATCGACTACAACGGCGTCTACGACGACGTCTGCCGCGTGCTGCTCGAGCGCTTCGCCGACGTGCACTCGCTCGCCCTGCAGCAGACGCTCTACGAGATGGGCAAGGCCGCGATCGCCGCGCGCCCCGAACTCGCCGAGGTGCGCTTCGCAATGCCGAACAAGCACCACTTCGTCTACGACCTCGCGCGCTTCGGTCTCGAGAACGAGAACGAGGTCTTCATCGCCGATGACCGCCCCTACGGCCTCATCGAAGGCAGCGTCATCCGCGACGGTGTCGCCGATGCGCCCGAGGCCTGGCACGAGCTGCCGAGCTTCGTATGACACCGCGACGACGGCCCGGGAATCAGGGGCGCGCGTGGACCTGAACACCGTCTCGGCATACCGCGCCGCGCGCTCGCGCGACGATCTCATGCTGGCGGACGGCGAGCGGATCCTCGGCGGCGGGACCTGGCTCTACTCCGAACCACAGATCGGCACCACAGGGCTCGTCGATCTGACGACGATGGGCTGGCCCGCGCTGGAGCGCGTCGGGGACGGTCTACGGATCGCGGCGACGTGCACGATCGCCGAGCTCGCGCAGATGCCGCCCGAGCCGACGTGGCGCGCACACCCCCTTTTCTTCCAGGCGGCGACCGCCCTTCTCGCCTCATTCAAGGTGTGGAACGTCGCGACGGTCGGCGGAAACGTGTGCCGCGCGTTCGCCGCGGGCGCGATGGTGTCCCTCTGCACGGCGTTGGACGCCGAAGCGCTCGTGTGGACACCCGACGGCGGCGAGCGCCGGCTGCCCGTCGCGGATCTCGTGACCGGCAACGGAACGACCTCGCTCCGCGACGGCGAGGTGCTGCGCGCGCTCGACATCCCCGGACACGCCCTGCGTGCGCGGACGGCGTTCCGGAAGATCGCGCTCGCCGAGCTCGGTCGCTCGGGCGCCGTCGTGATCGGGCGCGTCGACGAGGATGGCCGGGCCGTTTTCAGCGTCACGGCAGCCGTCGAGCGACCGGCCGTGCTGCGGTACGACGCACTTCCCGACGCGGTGCGCCTCGCCGCCGATGTCCGATCTCTCGACGGGTACTACTCGGATCCGTTCGGCGCCGCCGACTGGCGCCGACACGTGAGCGGCGTCCTGGCGGCACAGACCCGAGAGGAGCTCGCCTCGTGAAGTTCCGGATCAACGGCGCCGAGGTTGACGGGAATCCCGCGCCCGGCCAGTGCCTGCGCACCCATCTGCGCGACCACGGGCACACGGAGGTCAAGCGCGGCTGCGACGCGGGCGACTGCGGGGCCTGCAGCGTCCTCGTCGACGGTGCACCCGTGCACTCGTGCATCTTCCCCGCGCAGCGCATCGATGGCCGAGAGGTGACGACAGCCGCCGGGCTCGGAACCCCGGGCGAGCTGAGCCCGATGCAGAGCGCGTTCGTCGACGGCTTCGGGTTCCAGTGCGGATACTGCACGCCGGGCATGGTCGTCACGGCGTCGTCGCTCGAAGACGATCCCGATGATCTCCCGCGCCTCATGAAGGGAAGCCTGTGCCGCTGCACCGGCTATCGAGCGATCCGCGAGTCCATCCGCGACGGCCAGAGGCGCGGCGCCGAGAACCTCGGCAGCACGGGAGCCGACGCGCGCGTGGGCTGCTCGACCCGCCCTCCCGCGGCGGAGCGGATCGTGTCGGGCACCGAGCCGTACACCTTCGATCCCGTCGTGCCCGGCGCGCAGGTGCTGCGCGTGCTCGGTTCCCCGCACGCGCACGCGCGGATCGTCTCGATCGACACGTCCGAGGCCGAGCGCGTGCCCGGAGTGGCGCTCGTGCTCACCCACCGCGACGTCGAAGACCTCCCCCGCTTCTCGACGGGACGCCACGAGCACCGCGAGGACGACCCCGACGACACGCGCGTGCTCGACGACCGCGTGCGCTTCGTCGGCCAGCGCGTCGCGGCCGTCGTCGCCGACTCGGCTGCCGCCGCCGAGGAGGCGTGCCGACGGATCCGGGTCGAGTACGAGACGCTGCCCGCCGTCTTCGATCCCGAGGAAGCGCGACGGCCGGGTGCCCCGCTCCTCCACGCGGATCGCACGCCCGAAGATCGCGTCGACGAGCCGGACCGCAACGTCATCACGAGCGTGCACGACGGCTTCGGCGACGTCGACGCTGCCCTCGCCTGCGCGCACACGCGCGTCTCGGGCACGTGGAGCACCTCGCGCGTCGCGCATGCGCAGCTCGAGACCCGCGGCGCCGTCGGCTGGATCGCCGACGACGGGCGCCTCACGATCCGGACGAGCTCGCAGGTGCCGTTCCTCGTGCGCGACGAACTGGCGCGCCTGCTGTCGCTGCAGCCCGACGGGATCCGCGTGATGACGGCTCGGGTCGGCGGCGGGTTCGGCGGCAAGCAGGAGCTGCTGTGCGAGGATCTCGTGGCCGTCGCCGTGCAGCGCACGGGACGTCCTGTCGCATACGAGCTCAATCGACACGAGGAGTTCGTTCGGACGACTGTGCGCCATCCGATGCGCGTCTCGGTTTCGCTCGGAGCCGACGCCGATGGACGGCTCACAGCGATGAAGCTCGACCTCCTCGCCGACGCGGGCGCGTACGGCAACCACTCCCGCGGCGTGCTGTTCCACGCATGCGCCGAGTCGATGAGCCTGTACCGCTCCCCCGCCAAGCGCGTCGACGCCGAGGCCGTCTACACGAACAACGTGCCGTCCGGCGCCTTCCGCGGATACGGCCTGGGGCAGGTGAGCTTCGCGATCGAGTCGGCGATGGACGAGCTCGCGATCGAGCTCGGCCTGGATCCGTTCGAGCTGCGTCGACGCAACGCGGTGGCCCCGGAGGATCCCGTCCTCGCCCACGGATCGGCGCCCGAGCCGGGAATCGTGTGGGGCAGCTACGGCCTCGATCAGTGCCTCGATCTCGCGCAGAGCGCCCTCGCGACGGGCGGGGATCCGGTGCCCGAGGGCGACTCATGGCGCGTCGGCGAGGGGATGGCTGCGGCGATGATCGCCACGATGGCGCCGTTCGGGCACATCTCGCACGTAACCGTGACGCTGCGGCCCGACGGTTCGATCGACGTGGGGGTCGGCACGAGCGAGTTCGGCAACGGCACGACGACGGTGCACACGCAGATCGTCGCGACGGATCTCGCGACGACGCCCGACCGGATCCGTCTGCATCACTCAGACACCGACGCCGCACCGTACGACACGGGAGCCTTCGCCTCGGCCGGCACGACGGTCGCCGGCAAGGCGCTCCACGCCGCGGCGCTCGCGCTGCGCGATGTGCTGCGCGAGACGGCGGCCCGGCTCACGGGCGCGGAGATCGCCGACTGCGTGCTTGAGCGCGACGGCGTCCGCGTGAACGGGGCACTCGTCTCCTTCGCCGATCTCGTCGCGGCGGCCCCTGCCGAGCACCGCTTCGAGAACGGTCTGCGCACAGACGGGAGCGAGCTCGGCGAACTGCGCAGCCTCGCGTTCGATGTGCAGGCGTTCCGCGTCGCGGTCGACACCGAGACAGGTGCCGTACGGATCCTCCACTCGGTCCACGCGGCCGACGCCGGCACGGTCATGAATCCGGCGCAGTGCCGGGGTCAGGTCGAGGGCGGCGTCGCACAGGGCATCGGCGGGGCGCTGTACGAAGAGGTCATGACGGCGGAGGACGGATCCGTCGCGACGCCGGTCTTCCGCAGCTACCGCGTCCCGCAGATGGCCGACATCCCCGACACCGAGGTCCTGTTCGCCGAGACCGCCGACGATCTCGGCCCGTTCGGCGCGAAGTCGATGAGCGAGTCGCCGTACAACCCTGTGGCGCCGGCCCTCGCGAACGCGATCCGCCGGGCGATCGGCAGGCGGCCGTACGAGAGCCCCATGTCGCGGGACCGGATCTGGCGCCTGATCTCCCGAGAGGAGACGCCATGAGGGACGTGCTGCCGGTCGCGGCGCGGTGGGCGCGCGATGGGCGCCCCTTCGCGCTCGCGACGGTCGTGGGGATCCGCGGCAGCGCGCCGCGAGAACTCGGCGCGAGCATGCTCGTGGACGAGGACGGCACCGTGATCGGCAATGTGTCGGGCGGCTGCGTCGACGCCGCCGTCGCGGCCGACGGCGGCGAGGCGCTGCGCGAGGGCTCCTCCCGCGTGCACCGGTACGGGGTCGACGACGATCCTGTGCATGGGATCGCCCTCACCTGCGGCGGCGAGATCGACGTGCTCGTGCGCCCCGTCCCGCGAGACAGCGACGCCGCACGGCAGCTGTGCGCGCTCGCGGCCGCGGACGGGGCGATCGGCTGCGCCCTCGCGATCGCGGGCGAGCGGACCGGTCGCTCCTGGATCGTCGGGGACGACGTCGGCGCGGACGCCGAGGATCCGTCCACGCGCCGCATGCTTGCGGACGCCGCGGCTCTCGTCCGCGGCGACCGCGCGCGCGTGCTCGCCTACGACGCGGAGGGGTGCCGCGCCGACGATGCGGCGCCATCGCTCCTCCTCGTCCCATTCGGCTCGGCACCGCGCCTGATCGTGGTCGGCGCCGTCCAGTTCGCCGTGCCGCTCACGAGCCTCGCCGCGGCTCTCGGCTTTCGCTGCACGGTCGTCGACGCGCGACCGGCCTTCACCTCGCCCGAACGCTTCCCGGATGCGGAGGTCGTCGTGTCGTGGCCCGATCGCTATCTCGCGTCGACGGACATCGATGCGGCCACCGCGATCTGCATCCTCACGCACGACAGCCGCTTCGACGTGCCGGCGCTGCGGCTCGCGCTCGACGGACCGGCCGGATACGTCGGTGCGATGGGGAGTCGCGCGACCCACGACGACCGCGTGCAGCGGCTGGGCGAGGCCGGCGTCACGGCCGCGCAGATGGCCCGTCTCCGTTCGCCGATCGGCCTGGATCTCGGCGGCCGAAGCCCCGAGGAGACCGCGCTGTCGATCCTCGCCGAGATCGTCGCGCGCCGGAACGGCGCGACAGGCGCGCCGCTGTCGGAGCGGACGGGTCCCGTGCATCTGAGCGGAGCGGAAGGCGCATGAGTTCCGACCAGCTCTGCGGGATCGTCCTTGCGGCCGGAGCTGGCACACGCTTCGGGGGGCCGAAGGCGCTCGCGCGCACCACCGATGGGCGGTCGTGGCTCCGGCTCGCTGTGGCGGCTCTCGACAGCGCAGGATGCAGGCAGATCCTCGTCGCCGTCGGCGCCTCGGCCGACGCGGTCGAGCAGATCCTCCCGCCACGGGCGAGCGCCGTGTGGGTGCGCGGGTGGCGGACCGGGCTCGCGGCGAGCCTGCGCGACACGCTGGAAGCCGCCGCGCAGACGGCGGCGCGCGCGGCCCTCGTGATCCCCGTCGACACCCCCGCGATGCCGACGACGGTCTGCCGCCGCGTCCTCGACGTCGTCCCACCTGGTCCGCACGCCCTCGCACGCGCCGTCTACGCGGGAACACCAGGCCACCCGGTTCTGATCGGGCGCGAGCACTGGGAGCCGATCCGCCGCGAGGCGAGCGGCGACCGCGGTGCCAGCGGGTATCTCCGGTCCCACGGCTCCGCCCGCGTCGAGTGCGCCGATCTCTGGGACGGCGCAGACATCGACGAGTCGCCGTGAGCGTCAACCGGCGACGTACGTCCGAGTCCATCCCGCGTCGCCCCGCGTGTACCGGACGCGGCGGCTCGGCCCGCCCTCCGCGCCCTCCCAGAACGCGATCTCGTCCGGCAGAAGCCAGAACCCCGCCCAGCTCGCCGGCATCGCCGGCTCGTCGTGCGCGAGATCGGCGCGCGCGAACGCGTCTTCCCGCTCGACGCGCGGACGGTTCGCCAGCTGGTCAGTGTTGAGGAGAGCGAGCAGCTGAAGGTAGCGGCTGCGCCGGTCGAACGCGGCGCGCTCGCCCGCGGCGGTGTCGCGACGCACGCTTCCGCGCAGCACGACCTGACGCGCAACCTCCGGCCATCGCACGACGAGGGCCGCGACCGGGCGAGCGCGCAGCTGCTGCGCCTTCCTGCTGCCGACGTCCGTGTGGATCGCGACGGAGACACCGTCGACCGCCGAGACGAGAACCGTGCGCGCATCGGGCACGCCATCCTCGTCGACCGTCGCGAGCGTCGCGAGCGGACGTTCCGGGGCATCGTCCGCGGGGAGCCACGACAGAAGGAGCGCGGCCGGATCGGCGGGTGCACGCCCGTCCTGTACGGGACGCTCTCCCTCGGCGGGCGGGACGATCCCGGCCGCTCCGAGCAGCCTCGACGCCGTCATGCGGCGTGCCGGAATCGGGAGATCTCGGCGAGGGCGGTCGCGACGAACTCGGTCCCTTCCTCGACGAGGGCGCGCCCGTACTCTGCGGTCGCCTGCGTCGGGTCTCCGATCACACCGCTCGGTCCGAAATCGTCCGAGGTCCAGCCGAAGCTGACGGGAGCCCCGTTGAACCCGATCGTGGAGAACCCCGCGATGTGTTCCGGGACGCTGCGCACGGCGCGCGACATGTCGACGAGCTCGGGGCGCAGGGCGAGCATGACGCTCGTCTCCGAGTGACCGGCATGGATCCCCATGCCGAATTCGTCCGGCCCTCCCTCGGCGGAACCGCCCGCGCGCTGGGTACCCGAGCCGAGCGAGAACGTGCGCAGCCCGTACCGGCGACGGATCTCGCGATTCACGACCTGCAGGAGCGCCGAGTTGCCTCCGTGCCCGTTGAGGAAGACGAGCGTGCGTGCAGGCGTCTCGGCGACCGATCGCCCGACGTCGACGAGCGTGTTCCAGATCGTCGAGGCCTCCATCCAGATCGTTCCCGGCGCCCAGTGGTGCTCGTCGCTCTTGCTCGCGGCGATCGACGGCAGAAGCCAGGCATCGACACCGTTCTCGACCGCGCGATCGACGGCGCGAGTCCCGATCTCCTCCGGGATGACGAGGTCGGTGCTGAGAGGAAGGTGCGAGCCGTGCTGCTCGAGGGCGCCGATGGGCTGCACGACGACAGACTCTTCCGTCAGCGCCTCGATGGCCGCCGGCTGAGGCAGATCGGTGAGCAGGCGGCTCATCGGATGGATCCCTTCTGAGGCCCGGTGTAGTCGGGATTGAGCTTGCCGGGGTTGAGCAGCCCGCGAGGGTCCGTCGTCCGAGCGACCTCGATCGTGCGCTGCACCTCGAAGTCGACGTTCCACTGGTGGCAGTTGTGCACGCGCACACCGATCGCTGTGAGCCGTTCGATCGCCGCCTCGACCGCTTCCGGCCCGACGTACTCCGAGGCGAGCATGCCGATCGGGACCGTGTGGCCCGCCTCGATGTGGAGGAGTCCGTCGCCGATCGTGGCGTGCACGAGGTCGATGTCGTCGGCGAGGACGTCACCCGCGACCTCGAGGTGGTAGTAGAACCCCGGACGGGACTTCTGCAGCCACTCGATCGGGTGGTTGTAGCTGAGCGTCGAGAGCTTCGCCCCCTCGACCGCCCCGTCTCGAACGGCCTCGACCCGTCCACCCGCGTCGGCGATCAGGCGAGTGATCTCCGCGACCGCGTCGGGGTGAGCGATCGCGCGGAGACTCGACCGCCCAGATGGGATCGCGTCATCGTCGGGCAGGGCCGCCGATACCTCGACCGTGTCGGCCGACACGAGGCGCGGTCGCGGCTCGAGTCGGCCGATCTCGCGGACCACCGACAGCGATCCGCCGAAACTCGGGAACGACGCGTACAGCGCTCGCCACGCGACCTCGGGCTCGAGTCGGACCGTCGCACGGGCGATGATGCCCGCCGTACCGTAGTTGTGCACATAGCGCTGCGCGGCCTCCCCCTCGACGTGTGTCAGCCCTGAGCCATCGGCGTGCACGACGTCGAGAGCGACGACGAATCCCATGTGGTTCGCGCCATGCACGATCGTGCCTGTGCCGCCGGATCCCCCCGCGAGGAAGCCGCCGATCGACGAGTTCATCGTCGACGGATACATCCACAGCTGCTGGCCGGCCTCACGCGCGGCCTGCTCGAGCTGCGCCATGGGCGCCCCCGCGTCGGCCGTGATCGTTCCGTCTCCGACCTCATGGATCGTCCGGGCACGCGACGTGTCGAGCACGAGCCCGCCCGTCGACGGGATCGCCTGACCGTAGTTGCCGGTGCCCTTGCCGCGCGGGGTCACGGGGATCCCGCGCGACACAGCCTCCTGCACGACGCGCGCGATGTCCTCCGCGGTCGTCGGAAAGGCGACGATCTCGGCGATGCCGAGGGGGAGCCGCTCGCTGATGACGGGCGACATGCGCGCCCCGTCGACCGAGGCACGTTCGAGCATCCGGCGGTCTGTCGAGACATTCCGAGGTCCGAGGAACTCCACGAGCGCGTCGTGCAGCTCGACGACGGGCGCCCGCTCTGCCGTCACGGCGCTCATTCGGGCAGTCCGATCGACGTGTCGAGGAACTCGTTGGTGTAGATGTCCTCGGCTTCCAGCTCCGGATCGACATCGGCCGCGATCTGCTGGAACAGATCCATGCCGGTCTCGAAGAACTCCTGCACGCGTTCCGGATCGAAGTCGCCGATGTAGTCGTTGTCGCCGTTCGACACGATGCCGTCCGCAAGGAGCGTCTCCGTCGCGTAGTCGGCCACACCCTCCGAGTAGGACCAGCCGTTGTCGTATTCCGCGACGAGCTCAAGAATGAGCTGGTTCGCTTCCGCAGGGTCCGCGAAGAAGTCGACCTCCGCCTGCTGCAGGATTGGGACGAGCTCCTCCAAGCAGGGCGACAGCTCCTCGAACCGGTCGGCGCGCACCGACAGCGCGGATCCGTAGATGTCCCAGCCCGCGTCCGCGATCAGCGCGTAGTCGACGGGCTTGTTCCACGCGTCGACCTCATTGGCGTAGATGTACGGCTCGGCCGAGGCGAAGCCCTGCTGCGCCGAGAGCCCGGCATCCGACACGAACGCCGCGGGGGTGCCGTCGTACCCGCCGTCGACGATCGACTCCGGAACGATGCCGGCCGCCATGAGGTACTCCATATATGCGGCGCCACCGAAGTAGCGCCACGCGCCCCCCGATTCCTCGAGCGCCCCGGCTAGGTCCTCGATCGTCTCGACCTCGGGATAGGTCTCCGGATCCCACATGACCATCTGCGGGTTCACGTCCATCTGCGCCATCACGCCGACGACGGGAGTCACCGCCGACGACGAGATCGCCGCGTCCGAGTGCACGTAGCCGAGCGTGATCGCATCATCCTGGTACATGATCGAATTGACGGTCGAGTAGCCGATCGCGGGGCCGCCCGAGCGGACCTCGAAGTCGACGCCGGTGTACTCCCCGTCGACGACGAGAGGCGACGACACCGACTTGCTGTCGGCATCGATCGCACGGTCGTCGCCGATGAGCTGATACAGATGACCGTGCTCCGACTCGGGGTTCCAGTCGGTCTGCACGACGACCGTCTCCGGGCAGACAGCGGAGAGGTCGAGGGCACCGACCTCGAGGTCGGCGGCCGCGTCCTGCGGGGCGGATCCGCCCGAGCAGGCGGTGAGCGCGACGGCGGCGATGCCCAGCGTCGCGACGGCGGCAGGGCGCCGGCGGAGAGGATGCGTCATGAGAGTGGCTCGCTTTCGTGTGACGGGAGAAGGGGAATCAGGCTTTCGTGGCGTCGTACCAGCGGCCCACGACGAGCCGCGACAGCAGGCCGAAGCCCACGAAGATCGCGACGCCGAGGAGGGCGGCGACGACGACGGACGCGTAGAGCTCGGCGGCGAGCAGCCGCGAGGTGTAGGCGCTCATCAGGGATCCGAGGCCCGGGGCGCCGCGACGGAAGAAGTAGTCGCCGACGATCGCGCCCACGATCGACAGGCCCGCCGACGTGCGCAGTCCGACGAACATGGAGGGCAGCGCGGCCGGGAGCTGGAGCTTCCAGAGCGTCGTCCAGCGGCCGGCGCGCTGGAGCTGGAACAGCTCCTTCTGAGACCTGTCGACGGACTGCAGCCCGAAGAGCGTGTTCGAGACGAGCGGGAAGAGTGCGATGAGGACGCAGACGATGATGCGACCGGGCAGCCCGTAGCCGAACCAGAACCCGATGAGGGGGACGAGCGCCAGGATCGGGATGCACTGCAGGATCACGGCGTAGGGATAGAGCGATCGCTCGGCCCACTTCGCCTGAAGCATGACGACGGCCCACCCGATGCCCACGACGATCGCGATGGCGAGACCGATGAAGGCGACCAGCGTGGTCTGTCCGAGTGCCTCGAGGATCTCCGGCCCGACAATCGGGTCAAACAGACCGTCCGTGAAGATCCGATACGGGGCGGGGAGGAGGAAGCTCCGGTCGCCCAGGAGCATGCTCGCGATCGACCAGACCGCGACAATCGCCGCGAAGACGATCATCGGCGGCCAGACGGTGGACACCCATGCGGGGCGGCGCTTCGGGCGTGCGGCCACGTCGGCCGCGGGCGCGGCGATATCGACGGTCCGGCTCATGTGTGGGCCTCCTTCAGTGCGTGCGAGACACGACCGACGAGCGCTCCGAACTCCGAAGTGAAGCGGATCTCCGGATCGCGAGGGGTGTCGAAGGGGACGTCGACGACGTCGACGATCTGGCCGGGTCGGCCAGACATCACGACCACGCGCGTCGAGAGGTACACGGCCTCCGCAACAGAGTGGGTGATGAACAGTCCCCCGAATCCGCGCTGATCGAAGAGGCGGAGCAGCTCGTCGTTCAACCGCTGCCGGGTGATCTCGTCCAGGGCGCCGAACGGCTCATCAAAGAGGAACAGGTCGGGATCCAGCGTGAGCGACCTCGCGAGCGAGGCACGCATGCGCATGCCGCCCGACAACTGTCGCGGCATCGACTTCTCGAATCCCGCGAGGCCGACGAGGTCGATGGCGCTGCGTGCCGCCGCGGCCCGTGCGGCTCCGGGCAGGCCACCCAGCTCGGCCAGGAGTTCGACGTTCTTCTCGACGTTCCGCCACGGCAGGAGCGTCGCGTCCTGAAAGACGAAGCCGACGCGATCGGTCCGCGTCTCACACGATCCGGCCGTGTTCGCCTCGAGACCCGCCGCGATCCGCAGCAGGGTCGATTTGCCGCATCCGGACGGCCCGACCACGGTCACGAACTCGCCGCGCCGCACCTCGATGTCCACATGCTCGAGTGCGACCGTGCCGTCGTCGTAGGTCATGCCGACGTCCCGGAACTCGACGAGAGGGGCGGTCGCGGAAGAGACTCGCTCGATCGTCGCAGTGCTCATTGATCCTCCTTACGTGTGCGCGGAACCATCCAGCGCGTCGTATCGGCTCGCGCGACGACGCGGCCGCGTGAGATGACGATGCGATCGGCCGGCGCCGAGGCGACGGCCTCCGCGAGCGAGTCGGCACGGACGGCGAGCAGGTCCGCTCGGAGTCCGTCCACGGGGCCCGCCGGTGGCAGCCCCATGACGCGGCGAGCGCTCGCGGACACGGCGTCCCAGGCCTCTTCGATCGACAGATGCGCCGCGACGACGAGGAGCATCGCTGTCTCGAACGGGTCGGCCCGTCCGAGCGGATTGAACGGGTCCCGCACGTTGTCTCCCCCCGCCGCCGTGACGACCCCCGCCGCGCGCAGCTTCCGGATCGGCGCGATGCCGCGCGGTGTCGCGACGGGATCGCCCCACCCCTGGAGGTAGAGGTTCGTCATGGGGTTCGCGATCACCCCGACGCCGGCGCGAGCGGCGTCGATCAGCAGCGGGGCAAGCTCGGCGTCATCAAGCATCGACAGCCGTACGCAATGACTCGCGGTGCGCGTGACCGACCAGTCGCGTGTACGCCTCGAGAGATGGGCGAGAGTCGTCCCGTGGCGAAGCGCTTCATCGGCGTGGAAGTCGACGCCGACCCCGTGGCGCTCGGCAAGCCGGAGGAGGGCCTCGAGGTCGCCGCCCTCGTCTGGGGCAAGGTGCGGCGCACCGCCGACCAGGTCTGCCCCGGCTGCCAGAGCGCTCTCCATGCGAGCCGGGTCGATCTCCCGCCCCGCGAGAGCGACGATCTCGACGTCGATGAGTCCCGCGAATGCCTCGCGCGCCCGCGCCACCGCCCGCACGCCGCGAGTCGCGTCGCCCTCGGCGGGAACATCGACGTGGGTGCGAATGGCCGTCGTCCCGTTGCCGAGGTACCGCTCAATCGCCTGCAGAGATCGGTCGTGGATCTCGTCTTCGTCAACTCCGGACGAGTAGTCGAGCCAGGAGGCAATCGCACGGTCGAGGTCTCCGGACGGCGGCTGGATCGCGTCCCACGACAGGGCCTTGTCGAGGTGCGTGTGCGGATCGGCCGGCGCGGCCAACAGCAGCCACCCTTCGAGATCCAGATCGTCGAGCGCGAGGGGTGCCGTCGACGCGGGGCGAACGAGGCCGACCTTGTCGGCGTCGATCTCGACGTCGACGACCTGACCGTCGGCGAGGGTCGCGCGACGGAGGCGGCGAGGGGAGAAGGAGCTCATGTGGTACACCTGGGGTCGAGGTAATGTTGATGAGATCAACATCCTTGACGCTAGGCCCGCGATGTTTCCCCAGCGTTTCCATCTCGAACCGACATCCGCACCCCTCTCGGAGGAACCCGATGAGCGAGACCACCGGCCCCCACATCGGCCCGGCCATCCGCGCGCGCCGACGCACCCTCGGGCTCACGATCGTGCAGCTCGCCGAACGCGCCGACTTGTCTCACCCGTTCGTCAGCCAGGTGGAGCGCGGGCGGGCGAACCCCAGCCTCGACTCGCTCACCCGCCTCGCCCGCGCCCTCGGGACGAGTCAGGTCGAGCTGATGAGCGGCACGCCCCTCCTCTCGGCGCAGCAGGCGACGGGCTCCTTCGGCGCCGCCGATGCGCGCCTGCTGACAAGCGGCGACACCCGCTTCACCGTCATCGACGTCCAGGGCGCGTCGACCGATCTCGGCGAGTACTACACCCACCCCGAGGACGAGTTCGTGACCGTTCTCGCGGGGCGGGCCCTCATCGACCTCGGCCCGGATCGCCTCGACGTCCTCGCCGAAGGCGGGGCCGTCTATTTCGCCGGCGGGACGCCGCACCGGTGGGCGAGCGCTGACGGCGCGCCCTATCGCCTTCTCGTGGTGAAGGAGAGGACGACTGCCAGCCGAGCAGAAGGACCCGAAGGGAACGACCGGGCATGAGCTTCTTCAGCGACGTCGAGCGCGAGATCGTCGTGACCGATCGCACGCTGGTCGCCGACCGCATCGTCTCGATCGGCCTCGCCGCAGCGAACGGCCGCCCCCTGCCAGCCTGGGACCCGGGCGCGCACATCGATCTCATGCCCACCGCCGATCTCGAGCGACAGTACTCACTCTGCGGGGATCCCGATGACCGGGGGCGATGGCAGATCGCGGTCCTCCGCGACGATTCCGGGCGCGGCGGATCCGTCGCGGCGCACGCGCTGCGCCCGGGCGCCATCGTCCGTGCGCGCGGCCCCCGCACGAACTTCGCCTTCGCAGATCCGGCAGCCGGCGAAACGGTCGTGTTCGTCGCCGGCGGCATCGGGATCACGCCCATCCTGCCGATGGCACGTCGGGCGAGGGACCTCGGCGCCGATTGGACGATGCACGTGTGCGTGCGGTCACGGGAGGCGTTGCCTTTCGCGGACGAGCTTGCCACCCTCGGCAATCGAGTGCACCTGCACGTCAGCGACGAGGGCAGCCGGGCCGATCTGGCGCGGATCGCGCACGAAGCGGGGAGCGCCCCGATCTGGGCCTGCGGGCCGGAGGCGATGCTCGACGCGCTCCACGCGGCCGGCCCTCCTGCCCTGCACGTCGAGCCCTTCTCAACACCCGAACCGGAGAAGGCGAAACCGGCGACACCCTTCGAGGTCGAGACGCTGTCGACGGGCGAGGTCTTCGAGATCCCCGCGCATCGCTCCGTGCTCGAAGTGCTGGAGGACAACGGCCATTTCACCGTATCGTCCTGCCGCGAGGGCACCTGCGGGACATGCGAGACCGTCGTCGTCGACGGCGAGGTGGAACACCGGGACCGCGTGCTGAGCGAGGCGGAACGCCGCAGCAGCCCCGTCATGATGATCTGCGTGTCTCGTGCGGCCTGTCCGCGCCTCGTCCTGGACGTGTAGGGAAGTCAGCGCCCGACACGCTCGCGAAGCGCGGCGACGATCTCGCCTTCGTCCGCCGACACAAGCCGATAGTCGCGCACGACGACGCGCCCGGCCACGACGACGTGCCGGGGGCGCCGGCCTGGCGACATCCACAGCAGTCCGCCCACGGGGTCTGCGGATCCGGCATCGCCGACCCCGGAGATGTCCCAGACGCACAGGTCCGCGGCTCCGCCCTCGCGGATCCGCCCGAGGTCGTCGCGACCGAGTCCCCGCGCGGATCCGGCGGTCGCAGCAGCCAGGAGCTCGCGCGCCTCCAGCTGCGGCCCGACGAGCCCAGAAACCTGCATCGCGAGGCGCGCATCGGCGAGGAGGTGCCCCGCGTCGTTGCTCCCTCCGCCCGACGTTCCGAGACCAACTCCGATGCCGGCGTCGAGCAGGCGTCGAACGGGAGCGATCCCCCACCCCATCGGCACGTCGCACCCGGGCGCGTGGGTCGCCGTCACGCCGCGTTCTGCCAGCAGATCGATCTCGGCGTCCGTGACGTCGCAGAGGTGGGCGATCGTGACGTCCGTCTCGAGCCAGCCCCACGCGTCGAGCAGCTCGAGCGGACGCCGTCCGTATCGCGCGAGGGCGATCTCGGTATCGACCTGCTCGTTCGCCTGCGTGCGGCGGCGCAGCCCACGTTCGCGCGCGACATGCGCCAGCGCTTCGAACGTCGCTCGACCGTCGCTGTGGACACCGGCAGGCCCGACGGCGACCTGGGTCATCCCGTCGGCTGACACACCGCCCCGCTCCGGCGCGAGTGCTGCGGCGATCGCATCGGCGCTTGCCGCCGCACGGTCCGGTTCGTCTCCCGCCGTGCCGCGGACGAAGGCGAGCCGCGACCCCAGCTCCGCGCGTGCGCGCTCGACGGCGCGGGCGATGTCGACGTCGCCTCCGACGCCGGCCGGCCAGTTGAGATGGTGGTCGGCGATCGTCGTGACACCCGAGAGCAGCCCCTCCGCGATCGCGGCACGCGCGGCCGCATAGGCGAGAGAGCCGTCGATCTCGGCCTCGCGGTAGGCGTCGGCCATCACGGGAAGCCAATCGCGCATCGCGACGCCGCGGGTGCCGGGCAGCGTTCGGAAGGCGGTCTGCAGAAGATGGTGGTGCGCGTTGACCAGCCCGGGGGTCACCACACACCCCGACACGTCGATGACCTCCGCATCGGGCGACGCGTGACTGGCGACGACGCCATCGACGGCATGCACGTCGCCTTCGCCCTCCCCGTCGATCGACCAGACGGCGCGCGGACTGCGGAGCGTGACATCGTTCATCTGTCCACTGGTATCACGCGGCGCGGCACGACTCGCCCGCCGTGACGAGCCGGAAACACACCCGGCATAACGTCGGCCGCATGAGCCTCCTCGTCACGTCCGCGCGCCTCATCACGATCCCTGCGGGGACGGATGACCCCGGATTCATCGACCGCGGATGGATGCTCGTCGAAAACGGGCGGATCTCGGCTCTCGGGGCCGGGGATCCGCCAACCGGAACGAGAGCCGACAGGACCCTCGATGTTGCCGGCGCCTTCGTGGCACCCGGATTCGTCTCGAGCCATTCGCATCTGTTCACGAGCGGCCTCCGCGGTCTCGGCGTCGCCGAAACCCTCTACGGCTGGTGCGACTCCATGCTGGGCACCACCGCTCACATGTCACCCGAGCAGATCTACTGGTCGACAGTGCACGGCGCCCTCGACTTCCTCTCCCACGGGGTGACCACCGCATACAACTTCACGGACCCGCTCCAGGCGTGGGAGCCGATGGTCGACGGGCGCCGTGCGGGCACGGCACCGTTGCGCGATCTGCGCTATCACACCCGTCAGGCCGACGGCTGCCGCGATGCCGGGATCCGCTTCGTCGACGCGGCCGGGATGGACGTCACTGTCGGTGACGAGGACGAGGTGTTCGCACGCTTCGCCGCAGAGGTCGCGCACACGCGGTCGATGAACCCCGAGCTTGCCCTCGGCAGCTCGATCATGGGTCAGGTGCAGTGGTCGCCCCATCCTGCCGCCGCCGAGTTCGAGGTCGAAGCCATGCGCCGGCACGGCGTCACGAATCAGGCGCACTTCCTCGAGTCACCGGAAGCCGTCGGGCACCAGCAGTCGAAGTTCGCGCTCTACCGCGACGCGGGCGCGCTGGGGCTCGGGTTCGTCTTCGGCCACTTCATCCAGACGACACCCGAGATCATCGACGAGGCGGTGGCGGGAGGCGCCGCGATGTCATGGCAGCCCGCGTCGAACGGACGGCTCGCCTCGGGCATCGCGCTCGTCCCGGAGATGATCGAGCGCGGCATGCGCGTCGGTGTCGGGCTCGACGATCAGGCGTGCACCGACGTGTCCGACCCGTGGCAGAACATGCGCATCGGCATCTTCGCGCAACGCGCACGGACGCATGATCCCCGCTCGATCATGCCCGAACAGATGCTCCGGCTGCACACGCTCGGCGCCGCCGAGATCATGGGTGTTGACGATCGAGTCGGCAGCCTCGAGCCCGGGAAGTTCGCTGACTTCGTCGTCGTGAACCCGCTCTCGCCCGACGTCGGCCCTCTGTGGCATCCCGTGCGCAGCTACGTGCTCTCCATGACGCCGCGCAATCTCGAGGCCGTCTACGTCGGAGGCGAGCTCGTGAACGCGGGCGGCGCCTCGAAGAATCCGCTCGCCGCCGAAGCCACAGCGCGCGTGCACGAGCTGCCGGAGTTCATCACGGATCACGGCCACCCGCGATGAGGCGTGCTGCGGTTACCGCTCGACCGACACGGTGAGTTGCAGCGGCTTACGCCCCGGGGGCCGGCAGCGTGCCCGTGCCGAGGGCGACGACTCCGTCGAGCTCGCCCTCGTCGTCCCCCGCGAGAATCTCACGCCCCGCGTGGGCGGTCACGCCTTCCGCGAGGGAGAACACGCGCGCGCCCCGCAGATAGCTCGCGACGACGGATCCCTCGTCGGGAGCGAACACGGCGAGGTGCGCGGGCGCGCCACGCTCGATCTCCCCGCGCGCCAGGCGTAGGGCCACAGCCGGTCGGGCCGCGACGAGCGGGAGGAACTGCTCGAGCTCGAGGCCGCGGCTCTGCGCCGCCGCCCACGTCGTGGCGAGGATCGATGCGTCGAGCCCGCCCGCGATCGCATCGATCGCACCGTCGAGGAGACCGTCCCAGGCAGGGTCTGAAAGCTGGTCCCCGGCCGCGACATCGGCTGTGACGGGCGCGCCGCCGAGCTTCGCCCGCCGCACGGCGTCGATGCCCTCGGGGGTGGCGACGGCCACGACGTGCGCCCGCGCCCCCGCGCGGCGAGCGGCCTCGGCCACCAGGCTCACGCCGGCCGCTTCGTCCTGCCCTCGCAGGGTCACGGCGAGCGCGCTGTCGTGCGCCGCGACCTCGGTGAGCGCACGCTCCAGGCCCGCGGCATCCAGCGCGTCGGCGTCGCCGCCGTCGACCGCGAGCTCGCACGAGAGTCCGATCGCGCCCGCGTCGAGGAGTGCCGCGATGTCCCCGAGCGTCGCCGGGGAGACCGCGACGCGGCGTGCAACATCGACGGATGTCTCTCCGGAGGCCGCTTCCCTCTGCGCCGCGGGCGACTCGGAGGTCGTTGCGATCGTCGTCACGCCGCCCGCCGCCGCGCGCGCCGTCCCCTCAGCCGTTCCCGCGCCCGCGAGGTCGACGAGGCCGGGGATCAGCACGTGGGCCTCATCGACGACCGTGTCGGCCTGCGCGTCGAAGCGGCCGATGCCGCTGATGCGCCCGTCGGTGATACGGACAGTCGCGGGCCGGAAGGACTCGCCGACGAGGGTGCGTCGCGCCGCGATGGAGGTAGAGCTGGGGAGGTCAGGTGTCACGGGTTCCACGGTAGTCGCGACGGCGTCAGAGGCGCGAAGATATCGGGCACGTCCTCAGTCGCGCTCAGCTTCTTCCGCCTCCTCCCCCGCCTCGATTTCGAAGAGGTCTTCCTTCTGCGGAGGCGTCGCGAGCGCCTCGACGGGTGTGGGGTCGGGCATGGCGTCGTCGAGGCCCTGCAGCGCGCTGAACCGCCGCGCCTGCGTGACGATGTTCCTGTCGAGCGACGACGAGAACGAGTTGTACGCCTCGACCGTCTTGTTGAGGCGGCCGCCGAGCGTCGCGAGGTGCTTGCCGAGGACGCTCAGGCGCTTGTGAAGCTCCTTTCCGACCTCGAAGATCTGCTGGGCCTCCTGTGCGAGCTGATCCTGCCGCCACGCGTGCCCGACCGTGCGCAGCAGGGCGACGAGCGTCGACGGCGTCGCGATGACGACGTTGCGGTCGAACGCGTACTCGTAGAGCGTCGCGTCGCGATCGAGGGCGGCGGCGAGGAAGGGCTCGGCCGGCACGAACATGACGACGAACTCGGGCGAGCCCGACACGGCGTCCCAGTACTCTTTCGCGCCGAGATCGTCGATGTGCTTCTTCATGTGCCGCGCGTGCGCGTCGAGGCGCTGCGCCCGCACCGTATCGTCGGTCGCCTCCATCGCCTCGAGGTATCCGGTGAAGGCCACCTTGGAGTCGACGACGACATGCTTGCTTCCCGCGAGATGCACGACGAGGTCGGGGCGCAAATCGCCGCCGTCGGTCGCGTGAGTGGGCTGCTCGCCGAAGTCGACGTGGTTGAGCATGCCGGCGGCCTCGACCACGCGCCGCAGCTGCGACTCGCCCCAGCGACCGCGCACCTGCGGCGCGCGCAGGGCGTTCACGAGGCGCCTCGTCTCGGATCCGAGCTTCTCTGAGCTCTCCTGCATCGCCAGGATCTGCTGTTTCAGCTCGGCGCTCGTCACCGTGCGTGCCTTCTCGGCCGACGTGACCTCGGTCTTGACCTGATCGAGCGATTCCTTGATGGGTGTGACGAGCCGCCCGACGGCTTCCTCACGCTTGCGCAGCTCGGCGGCGCTCTCGGTCTGCGCACGCTTGAATCGCTCGTCGGCGCTCTCGAGGAATGCGCGCGAGTTCGCCTCGAGCGCCTTCTTCGAAAGCGCATCGAACTCGTCCGCGAGACGCTTCTGGTCATCGCGCAGCTCGGCGATACGCTGCTCGGACCGCTCGCGCTCCTGCTCCAGTTGCGCCTGCGCCTCCCGGCGCACCTCATCGACACGCGCCGTCGCGCGCTCGCGCTCCTCGCGCAGCCGCTCCTCGTGCAGCGCTCGCGTCTGCTCGTCACGCTGCCGCGCCTCCTGCGCGGCGGCGGCCGCTCGCCGCTCGGCCGCGGCGCGCTCTTCCTGTACGCGCTGATCAGCCGCTTCGCGCTGCGCCTGCACATCGCGCTGCAGGCTCTCGATCTGCAGGCGCCCCGCCGCCAGCTCGGCCTGCGCGGCGGTGCCGTCGGAGGACGCCCGCTGCCGCCCGATCAGGAATCCGACGACCCCCGCGAGCGCGATCGCGAGGCCCGCGACCACCATGACGATGACCAGTGCTGCATCCATGTGGGTTCCTTCTCTTCAGCGTCGGCGGATCCGCGTCGCCACAGTATCGGGGAGGTCCGACATGCGAGTGCGTCCTCCCGACCCATCGCCCCCGCGCACGCGAAGGCGCCCGCGGGATCCGGAGATTCCGCGGGCGCCTGTGCGAGGTTCAGCGCGTAGCGCCGGCGCGACGCTTGTTGTAGATGTCGAACGCGACCGCGAGCAGGAGCACGAGGCCCTTGACGATCTGCTGGGTCGACTGGGGCACGCCCATCAGCTGCATGCCGTTCGTCATGACGGCCATGACGAGGCCACCCACGAGGGCACCGCCGACGCGACCGACTCCGCCCATCGTCGAGGCGCCGCCGATGAAGCAGGCCGCGATGACGTCGAGCTCGAACATCTCGCCCATGCCGGGCTGTGCACCGTTCGACCGCGACGAGAAGACCGCGGCGGCGATACCGGTGAGCATGCCCATGTTGACGAAGATCCAGAAGTTCACGCTCTTGACGTTCACGCCCGAGAGGCGCGCGGCCGACAGATTGCCGCCCACCGCGTAGACGTGACGGCCGAACACCGTGCGGTTCGTGACCACCTGGTAGACGAGGATCAGCACCGCCACGATGATGAGCACGATCGGGAAGCCGCGGTTGTAGGCGAGCGCCCACGCGAATGCAAGCAGCACGGCGGCGACCGCGACGAGCTTCGCGACGAAGAGGGTCATCGACTCGACCGGCTGGTTGTAACCGATGCGGGTGCGGCGGCTGCGCCACGAGCTGACCACGAGACCGATCACCGCGAGCACGCCGATCAGCAGCGTGAAGACGTCGACCGTCTGCGCGACGCCCTTGAGCCCCTCACCCTCGCCGACCGTGATCACGCCGAACACCGGGTCGATAAACCCGCTCGCGACCTCTCGATACTCGCGCGGGAACGGCGACAGCGACACGTTGTCGAGAACGAGCCATGCGAGCCCGCGGAACAGCAGCATGCCGGCGAGCGTCACGATGAATGCGGGGATCCCGACGAACGCGACCCAGAAGCCCTGCCAGACGCCCACGACGATGCCGGTGACGATCGCGGCGAGCACACCGGCCCACCACGGCATGTCCATGCGGATGACGAGCACGGCCGACACGGCCGAGGCGAAGGCGAGCACGGAGCCGACCGAGAGGTCGATGTGACCGCCGACGATCACCAGGATCATGCCGAGCGCCATGATGAGGATGTGCGCGTTCTGCAGCACGATGTTCGTCACGTTCTCGGGACTGAGCAGCGTGCCCTTGGTGGCGACCGTGAAGATCACGATGATCGCGATGAACGCGATGTAGATGCCGGACGTGCGCAGATTGTGAGTGACGAGGTTCTTGGCCTCCACCAGCACGTTGTTCATGCGGCGGCCTCCTTCGGGGAAGAGCTTTCGATAGTCATGAGGCCCATGAGCTTCTCCTGCGTCGCCTCGGCGGCGGGAAGCTGGCCGGTGATCCGCCCGTAGGCGAGGGAGTAGATGCGGTCCGACAGCCCGAGCAGCTCGGGCAGCTCGCTCGAGACGACGATGACGGCCTTGCCCGCGTCCGCGAGGGCGTTGATGATCTCGTAGATCTCGTACTTCGCGCCCACGTCGATGCCGCGCGTGGGCTCGTCGAGAATCAGCACCTCGGGGTCCGTGTAGAGCCACTTGGACAGAACGACCTTCTGCTGGTTTCCGCCCGAGAGGTTGCCCACGACCTGTGCCACGGTCGGCGACTTGATGTTGAGGTCACGCCGGTACTGCTCGGCGATCTTGATCTCCTCGTTGCTGTTGACGAAGATCGAGGCCGTCGAGAGCTTGCCGAGCGCCGACGACGAGACGTTCGTCTTGATGTCGCCGATGAGGTTGAGCCCGTACGTCTTGCGGTCCTCCGAGACGTACGCGATCTTGTTCGCGATGGCGTCCTTGACGGTCCGGGTCGAGATCTCCTGACCGTGCAGGAAGACCTTGCCGGAAGCGTCGCGGCCGTAGCTGCGGCCGAACACGCTCATCATGAACTCGGTGCGGCCCGCCCCCATGAGGCCGGCGATGCCGACGATCTCACCCGCGCGCACCGAGATCGAGGCGTCGTCGACGACGACGCGCCCCGGCTGTGTCGGATGCATGACCCGCCAGTTCTCGACGCGGAAGATCTCCTCGCCGATGTTCGGGGTGCGATCGGGGAAGCGATTCTCGAGCGCGCGCCCGACCATGCCGCGGATGATGCGGTCCTGCGTCGCATCGGGTCCGTGCATGTCGATCGTCTCGATCGTCTCGCCGTCGCGGATGATCGTGGTCGAGTCGGCGATGTCGACGATCTCACCCAGCTTGTGGCTGATGATGATCGAGGTGATCCCCTGCTCGCGCAGATCGCGCAGCAGCCCGAGCAGGTGCTCGGAGTCGTTGTCGTTGAGCGCCGCGGTCGGCTCGTCGAGGATCAGGAGCTTGACGTCCTTCGTCAGCGCCTTCGCGATCTCGACGAGCTGCTGCTTGCCGACGCCGAGCTGACCGATCGGGGTCGTCGGGTTCTCGCGCAGGCCGACGCGCTCGAGCAGTTCGGCCGCTCGAGCGTTCGCGTCGTGCCAGGCGATGAGGCCGCCCTGGGTCATCTCGTTGCCGAGGAAGAGGTTCTCCGTCACCGACAGGGCCGGCACGAGGGCCAGCTCCTGGTGGATGATGACGATGCCCGCGTGCTCCGAATCCTTGATCGCGTGGAATCGCTGCGACTCGCCGTCGAAGACGATCTCACCGTCGAAGGATCCGTGCGGATAGACGCCGGAGAGCACCTTCATCAGGGTCGACTTGCCGGCACCGTTCTCGCCGCAGATCGCGTGGATCTCGCCGCGCTCGACGCTGAGGCTCACATCTTTGAGCACCTTGACGCCGGGGAAGTTCTTGGTGATGTTGCGCATCTCGAGGATCGCGTCAGACATCGCTGCTCCTGTCGTTCATGATTCTGAGCATCGCTGGCCCGCGTCCGCCGGGCCGCCGCGCGGGCGGCCCGGCGGACGTCGGCCTGCAGGGGCGGATTACTCCGCGACGCCCGCCTCGATCTCGTCTTCGGTCCAGTAGCCGGAGTCGACGAGGAGCTCGCCGATGTTGTCCGAGACGACGATGTCCGACTCGAGCAGGAACGACGGCACGACCTTCAGGCCGTTGTCGTACGACTCGGTGTCGTTCGCCTCGGGCTCCTCACCCTCGGCGTACGCCGACGCGGCGGCGACGGCCTGCGTCGCGAGCTTGCGCGTGTCCTTGAAGATCGTCGCGTACTGCACGCCGTCGCGAATCATCTTGACCGACGCGATCTCGGCGTCCTGACCGGAGACGACCGGGAGGCCCGCCTCGATCGTCGCGCCGTAGCCCGCGTTGTCGAGGGCCGTGATGATGCCGCGCGAGATGCCATCGTAGGGCGAGAGCACGCCATCGAGGGGCTTCGAGCCGCCGTCGTAGGTGCTCGTGAGCAGGTCCTCCATGCGCTTCTGCGCGGTCGCCTGGTCCCAGCGCAGGGTCGACACGGTGTCGAAGTCGTCCTGGCCGGATCCGATCGTCAGGCGCCCGTCGTCGAGGAACGGCTTCAGCGTGTCCATCGCGCCGTTGTAGAAGAACGTCGCGTTGTTGTCGTCGGGCGAACCGGCGAACACCTCGATGATCTTCTCCTCGTCGAGGCCGGTCTCCTCGTAGTTCTCGTCGAGGTAGCCGAGGCCGCGCAGCAGCGACTGCGCCTGCTGCACGCCCACCGTGTAGTTGTCGAAGGTGACGTAGAAGTCGACGTTCTCGGTGCCGTTGATGAGGCGGTCGTAGGCGATGATCGGGATCCCCTTGCCCGCGGCGTTCTCGAGCTGTGTCGCGAGCGCGGTGCCGTCGATCGAGGCGACGATGAGGATGTCTGCGCCGTTCGTGATCATCTGGTCGAGCTGCTGCTGCTGCGTCGGGATGTCGTCGTTCGCAAACTGCAGGTCGACCTCGTAGCCGGCCTCCTCGAGCTGCGACTCGACGGCCTCGCCGTCGGCGATCCAGCGCTCCGAGGTCTCGGTCGGCATCGCGACGCCGACCGTGATGTCCTCCGCAGCTCCTTCCGAGCCGCCTTCGCTTCCGGATCCGCCATCGCTCGCGCATCCGGCGAGACCGATTCCGAGGGCCACGACGCCCGTGACGCCGATCATCCGCAGGCCATTTCGCATCATTGCTGTGTCTCTCTCCATCGAAAGGGAGCGCTCCCACCAGGCGCGGGATCGCCATGTACTCCAGCGCCGGCGCACTCATCACGCCGGACCGCTGCATGGCAGACTACATATTGCTGACCCTGCGGACAAATTACTTTCGCATAACATACGGCTGACGCCCGGCGACTCGGAGAGGAGCGCAGACCGATCCCCACGACTGACCCCATCCTCCGCACAGCGGGTATCACGAAGCGGTTCCACGGCGTCGAGGCACTGTCGGATGTCTCGCTCGAGGTGCTGCCCGGAGAGGTCCACGCGATCTGCGGCGAGAACGGTGCGGGCAAGTCGACGCTCATGAAGGTCCTGAGCGGCGTGCACCCCACGGGATCGTACGAAGGGCGCATCGAGCTCGACGGGCGCGACGTCGCCTTCCGATCCATCGGCGACAGCGAGGCCCACGGCATCGTCATCATCCACCAGGAGCTCGCGCTCGTCCCCCAGCTCTCGATCGCCGAGAACATCTTCCTCGGCAACGAGGTCGTCCGAAACGGCCTCATCGACTGGCGGCGCACGAACGAACGCGCCGCCCGGCTCATGGCGCGCGTCGGTCTCGATGCTTCGCCGTCGACGAAGGCCATCGAGCTCGGCATCGGCGGCCAGCAGCTCGTCGAGATCGCCAAGGCGCTCGCGAAGGATGTACGGATCCTCATCCTCGACGAACCGACCGCCGCCCTGAACGACACCGACTCCGAGCGTCTCCTCGGCCTCGTCGCCCAGCTGCGCACGCAGGGCATCACGTGCATCGTGATCTCGCACCGGCTGCGTGAGGTCCTCGCGATCGCCGACCGGATCACCGTGATCCGCGACGGCGCGACCGTCGAGACGATGCGGACGGACGACCCCGAGACAGACGAGAACCGCATCATTCGGGCGATGGTGGGCCGCGACCTGGACAGCTTCTTCCCGCCGCGCGACCCCGACATCGGCGAGGAGCTGTTCCGCGTCGAGCACTGGACCGTCCACCATCCTTCGGATCCCGAGCGCGTCGTGGTCGACGACGCGAGCTTCTCTGTCCGATCCGGCGAGGTCGTGGGCTTCGCCGGCCTGATGGGCGCAGGACGCACAGAGCTCGCGATGAGCATCTTCGGGCGTTCGTACGGGTCGCGGATCTCAGGATCCGCGTTCAAGCGCGGCGAGCGCGTCTCGCTCCGCACCGTCGACGAGGCGATCTCCGAGGGAATCGCCTACGCGACGGAGGATCGGGCGCGATACGGGCTGAACCTCATCGGCGACATCCAGGCCAACGTCTCGGCCGCGGCGCTCGACCGCCTCGCCCGGCTCGGCATCGTGGATCACTTCCGCGAGCACAAGGTCGCCGATGCGTATCGCTACAAGATGAACATCAAGGCACCGAACGTCTCCGCCGTCACGGGGAACCTCTCGGGCGGCAATCAGCAGAAGGTCGTGCTGTCGAAGTGGATGTTCGCGAACCCCGATGTGCTCTTCCTCGACGAGCCGACGCGCGGCATCGACGTCGGCGCGAAGTACGAGATCTACGGGATCATCGGCGAGCTCGCGGCGCAGGGCAAAGCCATCGTCGTCATCTCCTCCGAACTGCCCGAGATCCTCGGGCTCTCCGACCGCATCTACACGATCTCTGAGGGGCGCGTCACCGGCGAGGTGTCCCGCGAACACGCGACGCAAGAGCTGCTCATGCGATACATGACGGCCGAGAGCTGATGGGTGACGTGGTGACGATGCAGGAAGACGATCGGGCGGGCGGGCGCGAGCCCGCGTCGTGGAGCGGCGCTCCGCCGCGCACGGCCGGCGCGCGAACGACGAACGAAGAGGTCCGGCAGCAGAATCTGTCGGCCGTGCTCCGCCTCGTGCACACGGCAGGAGCCCAGTCGCGTTCGCACATCGGCGCCGTCACCGGGCTGAATCGCTCGACCGTCACGGCCCTCGTCACCGAGCTGCTCGAGCTCGGTCTCGTCCGCGAGGCGGAGGCCGCACCGACGGGACGGCGCGGACGGCCGTCGCTCGGGGTCGCGGCCGACGACGCGGTCGTCGCGCTCGGCATCCGCGTCGAGGCCGACGCCGTTTCGGTCGCGCTCGTCGGGCTCGGCGGGGCGGTCCACTCCCGCGTGCGGCACGATCTGTCGAGCCCACCGAGTCCGCGCCGTTTCGCCCAGATCGCTTCTTCCCTCGTCGACGGCATGCGCGCCGACATCGACCGGCACTATCGGCTCGTCGGTGCCGGTCTCGCCGTGCCCGGGCTCGTCGACGAGGCCGGATCGGTGCTCGTCGCGCCCCCGCTCGGCTGGCGCCGAGAGCAGGTTGCTCCCCGTCTCGAAAGCGCGATCGGGATCCCCGTCACGGCAGGGAACGACGCGAGCATCGGCGCGATGGCGGAGGCCCGCTTCGGCGTGGGCCGCGACGCCGCGAACCTTCTGTACCTCCACGGGTCGCTGTACGGCGTCGGCGGCGGCCTCATCTTCGATGGCACACTGTTGCGCGGCACGTCGGGCTTCGCCGGCGAACTCGGCCACACGGTCCTCGACCCGCGCGGAGCACGGTGCCCGTGCGGCCGCCGCGGGTGTTTGTCGGCCGAGGTGACCCCCGGCCCCCTGCTGAAGCTGCTCGGTCGCCGGAAGCTCGACGAGGACGAGCTCGACATCGAGCTGGGCGTCGCGCGGGATCCCGCCATTACGGCAGAGCTCGAGCGCCAGGTCGATCTGCTGTCGCTCGCGCTGACCAACTTCGTCAACGCTTTCGCCCCCGAAGTGGTCGTGCTCTCGGGGTATCTCGGTGTGCTCCTCGCGGCGAGCCGCGAGCGACTTTCCGACGCCGTCCACATCGACCCGGTCGGCGCGGAGGGCCGTCAGGTGCGGCTCGAGCGCGCGCGCATGCGCTCACGGCTCATGCAGCTCGCACCGGCCGAGATGGCGTTCGCACCGCTGCTGCTCGATCCGGCGGGCATGGCGCCGGGTCGCTGAGGCGGTTTCGCCTCAGGCGGTGAAGACCGCGTGAACGCCGCCCGCACGGGCGCGTCCGCCCAGCTCCTCCAGCTCGAGGATCACAGAGGATCCGATCGCCGTCGCGCCAAGCTGGGACAGGATCTGCTTCGCGGCGGCGATGGTTCCCCCCGTCGCGAGCACGTCGTCGACGAGGAGGACTCGCGTTCCCGCCTCGAGCACGCCCGGCGCCTCGATCGTCGCAGTGCCGTACTCGAGCTCGTACGAGGCCGCTGCCGCAGGCTTCGGCATCTTCCCGGCCTTGCGGATCGGCAGCATGCCGACGCCCTCTGCCGCCGCGATGTACCCCGCGAGGAGGAAGCCGCGCGCCTCGATGCCGCCGACGATGTCGAACTGCCCGCGGAAGGGCCGGATCATCGCATCGCAGACGTCGCGGAGAGCGCTCGCATCGGCGAGGAGAGGAGAGATGTCGCGGAACAGCACGCCGGGCTCGGGATAGTCGGGCGTGAGAGCGATCAGTGATTCAGCGCGGGCGAGATCGGGAGCGGTCACGACCCCGAGCGTACCGGCGACGGCTGACAGTCGCCGTGCGACAGTTCGCGCGGCCACCCCCACATCGGGGCGTTTGTGCGCGAGGATACGTGCATGAGCATCTCCCTTCACGCGAACGAACTCGCCGCTGATCTGGTCGCGACCGGCGGGCAGATCTCAGGGATCGTGATCGCCATCGCGATCGCGCTCATCGTCGGCGGCGCGGCCCTGTACCTCTTCCTCCGCCGCCGCGGGCGCGACTGACGTGAGCGCTGCTCGCGGCCGCCCCGTACGCTGGTCGCATGACGTCCCATCTTCAGGCTGACGCCGACACCGACCGCTGGGTGCCGCTCAGGGGCCGCGGCTTCGGAGGAGGTCGCCACCGCAGGGCCGCGATCCGCATGCTGCTGTCGACGGCGGGCGTCACGCAGGGACAGCCCGGATCCGGGGTCATGAGTTTCCTCGCGACGCGCATCATCAAGGCCGGCCTCCGGAACGCGAACGGACGCTTCCTCGCGTGGTCGTGGAAGGACGATCCCTCCGCCCTCGCCGCGCTTGCGCAGGTGCAGGATCTCACGCCCCATCTGCGCGCCGCTCGCGCTTCGATGCCGATGGAGTACGACGACACCGAGAGCTTCTCGAACCCGCACCTTGGGGTCGGCGAGAAGCTCGTCATGGATCAGCCGCCGAACGGTCGCCTTTCGTTTGCGACCTACACGTGGGACACCGGGTCGCAGCTCATCTCGCTCCACGCTGTCTGCCCGGACCGAGAGCGCTTCCTCACCTTCCTCCCCCACCTCGACGATCTCGCGCGCACGCTGCGCTGGGTCGAGGATCTCGAGGTGGGCGAATCAGACGTGCTGAGGCTTCCCCCGGCCTGACCAGAACCCCCCCTGGAATCACCGCCCTGCGTAGGGCAGAATCGCGGTATACCCGGGCACCCGAGCCGATCCCGACGGCGACGGTCGCCACACACTCGTGCCGTGTCGCCTGCGACGGCCCGGGGTGCGCCAGGGGGGTGCGCTGTGACGTCGTCATTCGAGAGCGGACGGCCGCGGCTGCTCGCCCTGATGCAGCAGGCCCACCCGGGCGAGACCGTGCTGATCCGAGCACCCGACGGCTCCGGAACGACCACTTTCCTCACCAGCTGGCTCGCGGCGACCGGGCTGTCGGCGGCATGGCTGTCGCGACACGCACCGGACGACAAGGAAGACACGGACGTCATTGTGCTCACGCTCGCCGACGCGACGGATCAGGACGCGGATCTGATCGTCAGGTGCCGCGAGAGGGCTCCCCACGCGATCCTCGTCGTCGTCTCGCCCCTCGGGTGGCCCGGGAGCGCGTCGGCGCGAGGCGTGCGCCCTGACTTCCGGGTCGGCGGATGGACGCTGTCGTTCACCCGCGCAGAGCTCGTCTCCCTCGCCGCCGCGGCGGGCGTGAACATGACCGACCTTCAGGCGACGCGGATCATCGCGGCGACGGCAGGTTTCCCCGCCGCCGTCGACGCGATCATCGCGGAAGGATCCATCACCGGCGAGCTCAGCGACGCGCAGATCCGTCGCGGTTGCGATTCGGCCGTCGCGCGCCTCGCGAGCAAGGTCGAGGGCGATGAGGTTCGCCTCTGGGAATGGCGGGCTGCGATCGCCACCGCCCATCTTGCCCCCCTCTCTCGCAGCGCGGTCGACGCACTGTGGTCGCACAGCGACCGCACGACCGCGTTCGAGACGACGCTCATCGAAGCCGGGTTCCTGCGGGCCGACTCCGAGGGAAGACTCGCCTTCATCCCCGGGATGGCCGACGCTTTCCGCCGCAGCGTCCCGCTCCACGACGACCCCCACACTCGCGAGCACGCGTCCGCGTCGATCTCGGCGCTCGCCCTTCCCGACGAGATCGAGGATGCGGTGCGGATCTCGGCGATCTCCCCGCACGTGCGCGCACGACTGCTCGCGATCCGCTGGCGGGATCTCGCGCGGATCCCCGTCGCGCGGATCCGCGGTCCGCTCGAAACCAGTCTCCGAGTGAGCGAGGATCCGAGGCTGAGGATCGCACTCGCGCGCACGCTGATCGACATCGGACACTGCGGGCACAACGGGCACGTTCCCGACGCGGATCTCGCCCAGGCCGAGGAACTGCTCGATCATGTCGCCGATCTGTCGAGCGGTATGGCTCCGGAGGACGCCGCCATCTTCGTCACGATGCGCGCGGCCGCGAGCCGCCTCCGAGGCCGGCAGGAGGCGTCGCTGCAGCAGCTCCGTGCTCTCGCTTCCGTCCTTCCTCCCGATGAGGACCGCGCCACGATCTCCTTCCACACGGGGCTGAGCGCCCTCGAGTCGAGCCACATCGACGAGGCCATGCTCGCGTTCGAGTCGGCGCAGACCGCCGCGGCGATGCAGGGCCTCGAAGAGCTCGCGGCGATGGCAGCGGAGCTGACGACGGTCGCGGCGTACATCTCCCACGATGCTTCGGCACACCTCTCGCTCCGCCCGTCGCCGCGCCCTTCTCATCGCCGCCTCTCCGCTGCGGCGAAGCAGATCGGCTTCTCGCTCAACCGGCTCGACGTCGCGGCCGTGCAACGCATCCTCGGGCAGGTGGCGAACTACACCATCGACGATCCGAGGACGATCCCGCTCGTCGAAGCGGGCCTGCGGGCGCTGGCGCACGGCGTGCTCGGCCGCCCCCGCGCGGCGCAGAGCGAGATCGAGCACTTCGAGACGCAGGTCGCCCTCGAGCGAATGTCGCCCGGACAGACGCGGTGGCTGCACGCCATCCGCGCGGAGGCCCTGCTCGCCAACGGCTGCCCGCGCGAAGCTCTCGAAGAGCTCGACCGGGGCCAGCTCGATATCGACGCCTTCCCTCACGCCGAGCTTCAACGCGCGCTCGCTTTCATCCGCCTCGGAGAGCACACCGAGGCGATCGCCCGCAGCGAGCGGGTGCTCGAGCTCGCGCACGGACGTTCCGTTCGGCTTGCGATGCGGGGCCAGGTGCTGCTGCACATGGCCCGACGGGAGAGCGGCGACCGGTCCGGCGCGCTCTCGCCCCTCGAAGATGCGCTCCGCGTCGCTTCACAGACGCAACGGATCCTCCCCTTCGGGCAACAGGGCCCGGCCTGGCTCGCGTCCGTCCTCGATGACGCGGACACGCTGTGCGCGGATCCCGCGATCGCGAAGGTGGTGCACACGCTCCACGCCGTCGCCGCTGACATCGACGGCAGCGGCGAACTCATCGAACTGACCGAGCGGGAGATCGTCGTTCTCGAGGTCCTCGCCTCACAGGCAACCATTGCCGTGGCCGCCGAACGGCTGGGCGTTTCTCCGAACACGATCAAGACCCAATTGCGCAGCATCTACCGCAAGCTCGGCACGTCGACGCGGGCAGACGCGATCCTCGCCGCGCGGTCGGCGGGACTCATCGCGTAGGGCCTCACCCGCCCGCTCACCCCCGCGCCGTACGCGGCATCACCCGCTCGCCCATACGCAGCGGCCACGCCCCCTCCTCCGCTCCCTGAGGAGGAAGGGCGAGACGAGTGCGCGCCGAGAGAACTCCTGGTCTACCTGAGTTTTTCTCGTGCGTTCCTGTGCATCGTGACGTCCCCGCAACGGTCCGCCGAGCGCCCTGTTGGCGAGCTTCGCGCCAGGAATAGCGTGCGCACGTTGACCGCCCTCGCTCGCTAGGACCCGCCATGTCACGCATCCGCACCCGACTCGGTGCCATCACCGCCGCCGCCGCTCTCGCCGCCGCCGGCCTCGCCGCACCACCCGCGTTCGCCGCGGATATCCCCACCTCGGTCGGCAACGTCAACACGCTGTTCGAGATCGACGGCGACATGGCCGGGACGAATGACTGGGACGGCGTGCTGTCCGGCGCGGCATACGGTCCGTACACGACGGCGGAGGGCGATCCGTCGACGGGGATCCTCGGATACTCATCGGGCGAGGAGTACTGCGCGACGGAAGGGGTGCCCACGCAAGAAGACCCGTCGATGTTTCCCGGCAGTCAGACGATCGACGCCGATCCGTGGATCATCGGCACGGGCAACGTCAACAAGAAGAGCGACCTCTGTTCGGCGGGATCCGCGTACGAGATCGTCGACGTCGACGGCGAGGCGCACATCATCTTCTACCAATTCTGGAACCGTTCGGCGGACGGCACGGGCGACCTCACCGTCTACCAGGAGTTCACGGGCCCCCAGGCAGGGCGCGGGGACGATCTTCTCATCGAGTTCAACTACGACGCGAACGGCGGCGGGGCCGTCGACATCCAGGTGCTGCGCTGGAACGGCACAAGCTGGGTCCCCGGTACCGGCTCCTACCAGGCCGACTACGGCACGAACGGCGTCGACGGAAATGTCGGCACGTTCGGCGAGATGGCCGTCGATCTCACGGATTCCGGGATCTTCTCGCACGAGCAATGCGACACGTTCACTTCCGGGCAGGTCATGTCCCGAACGGGGAACAGCCAGCAGGCTCAGCTGCAGGACACGATGTCGCCGCCGCCGCTCGTCATCAGCGACTGCAACGACCTCACCGTGACGAAGGAGACGACCGGTCCCGTACCGGAGGACCTGCTCTTCTCGTACGTGATCGAGCAGGCCGACGGCATGCCCGTGCACGCGGACGGACTCGTCGGCCCGGTTGCGGATGAAGACGCGTCGAACGCTTCCATCACCGCTTCGATCGGCGCGGGCGAGAGCCACACCTGGCAGAACCTCTTCGCCGACCCCGACTACCTCGTGCGCGAGCTCACAGGCGATCTGCCCGCGGGCGTCAGCCTCGACACCGTCGTGTGCACGTACACGAACCTGTTCGAAGCCGGAGCACCGGTCGAGTCGGTCGTGCTGTACGAGAACGGCGCGTCGACGGGCGCCGTCTTCCCCATGTTCCCGCACACTGTGGCGGACGCCCCCTCCTGCGTGATCACGAACGCCGTCACGTCGCTCACTCTCGAGAAGATCGTGACGAACGATCACGGCGGGACCCTGACCGTCGCTGACTTCACCCTCACCGCCGAGGACGGCGGCGGGAACGTCGTGCTGCAGGGAACGGATCCCGACCCCGCACCTGGCATCGGTCTCACGGGTCTCGTCGAGGCCGGCGATTACACGCTCTCCGAGGAGACGGCCGCCGGATACGACGCGAGCGACTGGGTGTGCACCGGCGGCGAGCTGAACGGCAACGTCGTGACGGTCGCTGTGAGAACTTCCGTCACCTGCACGATCACGAACGACGACCGGCCCGCGCACCTCACGCTCATCAAACAGGTCGTCAACGACGACGGCGGCACCGCCACCACAGACGACTTCCCGCTCACCGCCACCGGCCCCGTGACGATCACCGGCGTGACCGACGACCCGGAGATCACGGGTGCCGAGATTCCCGCCGGCGCCTACGACCTCTCCGAGATCGAGCTCGACGGATACGCCGCCGGGTCCTGGTCCTGCGAGGGCGGAACCCTCGACGGATCCACCCTGGCGCTCGCGAATGACGAGAGCGCGACGTGCACGATCGTCAATGACGACATCGCACCCCGCCTCACTCTCGTCAAGGAGGTCGTCAACGACCACGGCGGCACCGCCACGGAAGAGGACTTCCCCCTCACCGCCGAAGGCCCCGACACCGTCACGGGCATCAGCGACACCGACGCCGTCACCGACGTGGCGGTGACCGCCGGCGACTACGCGCTCTCCGAGGAGACGGTCGACGGCTACACCGCGAGCGACTGGAGCTGCACCGACGGATCCCTCGACGGCGCGATGCTCAGCCTCGGCGTCGGAGACGTCGCCACCTGCACGATCGTGAATGACGACGACGCGGCGCATCTCACGCTCGTCAAGAACGTCATCAACGACCACGGCGGCACCGCCACGGAAGAGGACTTCCCCCTCACCGCCGAAGGCCCCGACACCGTCACGGGCATCAGCGGAACCGACGCCGTCACGAACGTCCCCGTCGCCTCCGGCGCCTACGACCTCTCCGAGGTCGAGGCCTCCGGCTACGCCGCCGGAGACTGGAGCTGCGAGGGAGGTTCCCTCGACGGATCCACCGTCAGCCTCGGCCTCGGCGAGAGCGCGACGTGCGAGATCACGAACGACGACATCGCCCCGCGCCTCACGCTCGAGAAGATCGTGACGAACGACCACGGCGGATCCGCGACCATCGACGACTTCCCCCTCACCGCGGAAGGCCCCGTGACCATCACGGGCATCAGCGGAGAGCCGGAGGTCACCGACGTTCCCGTCGAGGCGGGCAGCTACGTACTCTCGGAGGAGAACCTCGAGAACTACGACCCCAGCACGTGGACCTGCACCGGCGGGGGCGAGCTCGACGGCGACACCGTGGCGATCGGCCTGGCGGAGAACGTCACCTGCACGATCATCAACGACGATGCGGCCGCCCACCTCACGCTCATCAAGCAGGTGATCAACGACGACGGCGGCACCGCCACGACCGCCGACTTCACGCTCACCGCCGAGGGGCCGCTGACCATCAGCGGCGTCACGGACGACCCCGAGATCACGGATGCGATGGTCGCGGCCGGAGACTACGCCCTCTCCGAGGTCGAACTCGACGGATACGCCGCCGGGTCCTGGTCCTGCGAGGGTGGATCCCTCGAGGGGTCCACTGTGAGCCTCGACAACGGCGAGAGCGCCGTCTGCACGATCGTCAATGACGACATCGCACCGCGCCTCACCCTCGTCAAGAACATCATCAACGACGACGGCGGCACCGCCACGGAAGAGGACTTCCCCCTCACCGCGGAAGGCCCTGTGACCATCACGGGCGTCAGCGGAACCGACGCCGTCACGAACGTCGCCGTCGAAGCCGGCGCCTACGAGCTCTCCGAGGTCGAGGCCTCCGGCTACACCGCCAGCGGCTGGAGCTGCGAGGGCGGATCCCTCGAGGGATCCACCGTGGCGCTCGCCCTCGCGGAGAACGTCGTCTGCACGATCCTCAACGATGACCAGCCGGCGCAGCTGAGCCTCGTCAAGACGGTCATCAACGACGACGGCGGCCCCGCCACGGAAGAGGACTTCCCTCTCACCGCCGAAGGACCGACGACGATCTCCGGCATCAGCGGAACCGACGCCGTCACGAACGTCACCGTCCCGGCCGGCACCTACGACCTCTCCGAGGTCGAGGCCTCCGGCTACGCGCCGAGCGACTGGAGCTGCGAGGGCGGGTCCCTCGACGGATCCGCGGTCACGATCGCGAACGGTCAATCCGCGGTCTGCGAGATCGTCAACGACGACATCGCTCCGAGCCTCACGCTCGTCAAGGAGGTCGTCAACGATCACGGCGGCCCCGCCACGGAAGAGGACTTCCCTCTCACCGCCGAAGGACCGACGACGATCTCCGGCATCAGCGGAACCGACGCCGTCACGAACGTCACCGTCCCGGCCGGCACCTACGACCTCTCCGAGGTCATGGTCGACGGTTACACCGCCGGCGACTGGAGCTGCGAGGGCGGATCCCTCGACGGATCCGCGGTCTCCGTTCCCCTCGCCACCGACGTCGTCTGCACGATCATCAATGACGACATCGCCCCGACCCTGACGCTCGTGAAGGAGGTCACGAACGACCACGGCGGGCAGGCCACGGTCGAGGACTTCATCCTCACCGCAGAGGGTCCCGTGACGATCAGCGGCATCAGCGGGACGCCCGAGGTGACCGACCAGGTCGTCGTAGCCGGCGACTACCTCCTGTCGGAGGACGGACCGTCCGCGTACACGGGTGCCGGTTGGAGCTGCACGGCGGGGACGCTCGAGGGCGACACCCTCACGCTCGGCATCGCGCAGCACGCGACCTGCACGATCCTCAACGACGACGATCCGGCGCACCTCACCCTGGTGAAGAACGTGATCAACGACCACGGCGGCACCGCGGCCCCCGAGGACTTCGACCTCAGCGCCGACGGCGCCGTGTCGATCACCGGGCCGAGCGGATCCGACGCCGTCACCAATGTCGAGGTCCCGCAGGGCACCTACGCGCTGAGCGAGGAGCAGCTCGACGGCTACGAGCTCGTCTCGATCGTCTGCTGGGCGACGAACGACATGGTCGATGAGCTCGAGGTGGAGGACGCCGCGATCGCTCTCGCGAACGGTGAGAGCGCCTACTGCGTCCTCACGAACGACGACATCGCTCCGCGTCTCACACTCGAGAAGACCGTCCGCAACAACAACGGCGGCACCGCCACGGTCGTGGACTTCCCCCTCACCGGCGAAGGCCCGCTGACCCTCAGCGGCATCAGCGGATCCGACGACGTGACCGACGTGGCCGTGTCGGCCGGCACCTACGAGCTGTCGGAGGAGATGGTCGACGGCTACCACGCCGGTCTGTGGCACTGCGAGGGCGGAACCCTCGACGGCACGAGCCTCACGCTGTCGCTCGCGGACGCCGTGGTGTGCGAGATCGTCAATGACGACATCGCACCGAGCCTCACGCTCGTCAAGGAGGTCATCAACGACGACGGGGGTACCGCCACCACCTCCGACTTCCCCCTCACCGCCGAAGGCCCCGACACGGTCACGGGCATCAGCGGATCCGACGAGGTGACAGGCGTCGTCGTCGATGCGGGCAGCTACGAGCTCTCGGAGCTCATGGTCGACGGCTACGCCGCCGGCGAGTGGAGCTGCGAAGGCGGAACCCTCGACGGATCCGCCGTCAGCCTCGCTCTCGCCGCCGACGTCGTCTGCACGATCGTCAACGACGACATCGCGCCGAGCCTCACGCTCGTCAAGGAGGTCGTCAACGATCACGGCGGCAACGCCACCGAGGAGGACTTCCCCCTCACCGCCGAAGGCCCCGACACCGTCACGGGCATCAGCGGAACCGACGACGTCACGGACGTCGCCGTGCCCGCCGGTACCTACGACCTCTCCGAGGTCGAGGCCTCCGGCTACGCCGCCGGCGACTGGAGCTGCGAGGGCGGAACTCTCGACGGATCCGCGGTCTCCGTTCCCCTCGCCGCCAACGTCGTCTGCACGATCGTCAACGACGACCTCCCGATCGACCTCGCGATCGAGAAGACGTCCTCGGCCGACCGCATCCCGCGGATGACGCCGTTCGACTTCACGCTCACCATCACGAACGTCGGCGAGCGCGACGCCGATCTGGACGAGCCGGTGACGGTCACCGACACGCTCCCGGCCGGGATCGAGCTGCTGAGCGCCCCCGAGGGCTGCGAGGCGGCGGACGGGATCGTGAGCTGCGAGCTCGATCCAGCCGCCCTCACGGTAGGCGGGAGCGTCGAGCTCGTACTCACGGTGCAGTTCACGGGCGACGCCGAGACCGGATCCGTCACGAACATCGCGGTCGTCGACACCCCCGACGACCCCGCCCCCGCGGATCCCGACTGCACGTCGGAGAGCAACAACGTCGACTGCGACGTCGCCGAGCTCGTCGAGGGCGATCTGGCCGCGTCGAAGGCCGTCTTCGAGAAGACGGGCAGCGACTGGGAGGAGTCGGACGGCAACGTCGACTTCGGCGACACGGTGCAGTTCGAGATCACGGTCGTCGCGGGCGGAGACGCGCCGAGCACCGACATCGTGATCACCGACCGACTCGTCGACGGGCTGACCGACGCCGGCGGGGCGGCGTGCGACGTCGACTGCGACATCTCATTCGATGAGGACACGGCGAGCTACACGGTCGAGATCGACGAGCTCGCCCCCGGCGACACCGCCCGCTTCCGCTTCCTCGCGGTCGTGCCCGATGCGCCCGCCCACGCGGCCGGAACGAGCATCACGAGGACCTTCGGCAACATCGCGGCGGTGTCGTCCTCCGACACCCCGGAGTTCCCGACGAACCCCGTCGAGGTGAGTGCCGAGGACACGCTGCCGGAGGAGCCGCCGCTCGCCGCGACGGGCGGAACGATCCCGTGGCCGCTGCTCGGCACCGGCGCCGCGCTTCTCGCGGCCGGCCTGCTCCTCGCGATCCGCCGCCGACACCACCAGGAGTGATCCGCCCCGCGGCTCCCCGTATGGGTCGCCAAAAAACGCCAGTCCCGCTCCGGTGCGACTGGCGTTTTCTGGCGACCCTCACGCTTCCGGCGCGAACCACACCGTTGCGAGGGGCGGGACCGTGATGTCGGCGTGGGCCGGGAAGCCGTTCCATTCGCCCCAGACCGCCTCGATCGAGCCGAGGTTGCCGACGCCGCTGCCGCCGTAGCCGGACGCGTCGGTGTTGACGGTCTCGACCCAGCGGCCCGCCCGCGGCAGACCGATGCGATAGCTCGAGTGCGGCATGGCGGCGAAGTTCGACACACACGCCAGCAGCTCGGCATCGTCGTCCGCCGAAGAGCGCCGCAGGAAGGCGAACACGTTGCCGGCGGCATCATCGGCCTGGATCCAGCGGAAGGTACCGGGGTCCGTCTCCCACGCCCACAGCGACGGCGCATCACGATACGCGGCATTGAGGTCGCGGACCGCGGCGTGCACGCCCCCGTGCTCGGGAAGATCGAGAAGCCACCAGTCGAGCTCGCGCGACTCCGCCCATTCGGCGTCCTGCGCGAACTCGCTACCCATGAACAGCAGCTGCTTGCCCGGGAATGCCCACATGAACCCGTACAGCGCGCGCAGCGTCGCAAGCTGCCGCCACCGGTCTCCCGGCACCTTGCGCAGCAGGGATCCCTTGCCGTGCACAACCTCGTCGTGCGACAACGGGAGGACGAAGTTCTCGCTCCACGCATACACGGCCGCGAAGGTCATCTCGTGGTGGTGGTAGACGCGGTGCACGGGGTCGCGTGAAAGGTATTCGAGCGAGTCGTGCATCCAGCCCATGTTCCACTTGAAGCCGAAGCCGAGCCCGCCCGCGCTCGTCGGCTGCGTCACCCCCGGCCACGACGTCGATTCCTCGGCGATCATCGTGATCCCGGGAACTCTCTTGTACGCCGTGGCGTTGAGCTCCTGCAGGAACTGCACCGCCTCGAGGTTCTCGCGTCCGCCGTGGATGTTCGGCGTCCACTCGCCCTCCTCTCGCGAGTAGTCGAGATAGAGCATCGATGCGACACCATCGACGCGCAGGCCGTCCGCGTGAAACTCTTCCAGCCAGAAAAGTGCATTCGCGAAGAGGAAGTTACGCACCTCGCGGTGGCCGAAGTCGAAGATGTGCGAGCCCCACTCCTGGTGCCAGCCGCGCTGTGGGTTCGGGTCTTCGTAGAGCGGGGCCCCATCGAATCGCGCGAGCGCCCACTCGTCGGTCGCGAAGTGCCCCGGCACCCAGTCGAGGATGACGCCGACGCCCGCCTGATGCAGCCGGTCGACGAGCAATCGGAATCCGTCGGGATCGCCGAAGCGGCTGTCCGCCGCGAAATAGCTCGTGACGTGGTACCCCCAGGAACCCCCGAAGGGATGCTGCATGACGGGCATGAACTCGACGTGCGTGAACCCCAGATCCGAGACGTACGCGACCAGCTCGTCCGCGAGCTGCTCGTAGCTGCGCCCGCGCCGCCAGGATCCGAGATGCACCTCGTAGATCGACACGGGATCGGCGGCGATCTCTTTCTCGCTCCTCGCCGCGATCCACGCATCGTCGCCCCACGCATACGCACTATCGTGCACGCGGCTCGCGGTCGCGGGCGGCTCCTCGGCCCAGCGCGCGAGCGGATCCGCGCGCTCGTGCCACACGTCGTCGGAACCGAGGATCGCGTACTTGTAGCGCGCGCCGTGGCCGACATCGGGCACGAACAGCTCCCACACCCCCGAGGTGCCGAGCTGCCGCATGGGGTGCTCGCGGCCGTCCCATTGGTTGAACTCCCCCTTGAGGCGCACGCCCCGCGCGCGCGGCGCCCACACGGCGAACGAGGTGCCGGTCACGTCCGGCACGACGCCAGCCCCGTCGAAGGTGCGCACCCGGGACCCGAGCACCTGCCACAGATGCTCGTGACGGCCCTCGCCGATGAGGTGCAGGTCGACCTCCCCGAGCGTCGGCAGGAAGCGGTACGGATCGTCGGCGATATGCGGCGCACCGTCGGCGTATGTCGCCACGACACGGTAGGTCGGCACATCGGCTCGCTCCAGCACACCCGACCAGACGCCGTGCGCCTCGTGGGCGAGCGGCACATCCGACCAGGTGCCGTCACCCGAGAGGATCCGCACCGCCACCGCCTCAGCGAGCGGGCGCAGCACGCGCACCGTGACCGATCCGTTCCGCGGATGCGCGCCGAGGATCGCGTGAGGGTCGCCATGACGACCGTCCGCGATCATCTCGAGGATCCAGGCCTCGGCCGTCTGCAGCTCGTGCGTCATGCGGTCTCTCCCGTGTGTCCGAGGCGCGCGATCGCGGCCAGGGGGATGCCGACCCAGCTGGGGCGGTTGCGCTGCTCGTAGACCGCCTCGTACACGGCCTTGTCCGCGACGTACGCGTCGAGCAGCAGGATCTCGTCTTCCGGAGGCGCGCCGTCCGCGAAGCCGAGTTCACGGGCGTACGCGGCCACGAACGCCTCGCGAGCGACGACGGGCCACTCGCCACACTCGTCCACGCCCCGAACGAGGGGTTCCCTCCCGTCGGCAGGCGACATGCGAACGACGGCGAGCGCGTAGTCGAACGAGCGCATCACCCCCGCGACGTCACGCCACGCCGAATCGGGCCGCACCCTCTCGGCAAGGGGCTTCGCGGGCTCGCCCTCGAAGTCGACGATCCGCCACCCCTGGGGCGTGCGCAGCGCCTGGCCGAGGTGCATATCGCCGTGGATCCGCTGCACCGTCAGCCCCGGCAGCTCGCCCACGCGCGCGAACAGGCCGCGCAGTCGCGGCGCGTGCGCGTCGAGCTCGGGCACGGCGAGGATCGCCCGATCGAGCCGTTCGCGCATCCGTTCGGCGAGGGCGACGGCCGCCTCGGGCCCGCGCCGCTCGCTCGGAAACACCTCCCGCAGGAGTCGGTGGATCCGCGCAAGCGCACGGGCGAGCTCCGCAGCTTCGTGGTCGAAACCAGCCGATCCCGCGCTCTCGTCGACGAGCATCGTGCGCACACTCGACAGCGCCAGCACGAAGCCGTCGGTCGCACCGCGCAGATAGGTCTGCAGCATCGCAAGCTGCAGGACGGATCCGTCGACAGTGGTGTCTGCCCATCCGATGAGACCTGGCACGTCGTCGCCCCCGGCCTCCGTGAGGGCTCGGAGGATCTCGATCTCGGGATTGCGGCCCGGCGACACCTTGCGGAAGAGCTTCATGATCGACTGCTCGCCGAATCGGACGGACGAGTTCGACTGCTCCCCCGTCAGCGGCGACGACGTCGCATCAGGGTCGAGCTGCGTGTCCGCCACGCGATGGAAACGCGCGCCCGGCACCTCGCGAGGCGCCGATCCGGTCGCGGATGCGAAAGCCCCGAGCCACAGCGCCATCGCATCGCGGTCATGCACGGCGTCGTAGACCTCCCCGAGGCCGCTCCCGTCCGCACCGACGAGGGCGTGCTCGAGACGGGCGACGGGGTCGGCGTAGGACGAGAGGGGCACGTGGTAGGTCTCGGCGCCGCCCTCCTCGTCGTCGTAGACAACGTCGACCAGGTGGATGCGCACGGCCCGCAGGCGGCTCACGGCGTCTCCGGACGTCCGGAAATCCGCCGGATCCAGCTCGGCGATGGTCCGCACGCCCGTGACGCGGAACGGGCGCCCCTTGCCCCCGAACCAGCGCGTGCGCACAAGATACGACTCGACGTCCTCGGACGTGGGCGCAGTCACAGGACGCCACCCTCGGGATCCGTCGCGGGCGCCTGCAGCCGAAACCACAGGAATGCGTGCCCGCCGAGCGTGAGGAAGTACGGCAGCTCGCCGATGCGGGGGAAAGGGACGCCGCCGAGGATCTCGACGGGGATGAACCCCTCGAAGCGCCGCAGATCGAGTTCGACCGGCTGCGGGAACTGAGAGAGGTTGTTCACGCAGATGATGATCTCGCTCGAGCTGTCGTCGATCGCGTGCTCGCGCGAGAACGACAGCACCGACGGATTGGATCCTCCGAGATCGTTGAATCCCCCGAGCCCGAACGCCGGGTGCCGCCGCCGCGCGCGGATCATCTGCCGCGTCCAGTTCAGCAGGCTCGAGTGGTTCTCCTGCTGGGCCTCGACATTGACCGACTGGTATCCGTACACGGGATCCTGCACGAGCGGCAGCGCCAGCTTGCCGGGATTCGCGCGGGAGAAGCCGGCGTTGCGGTCGCTCGACCACTGCATCGGGGTGCGCACACCGTCACGATCGCCGAGCCAGATGTTGTCACCCATGCCGATCTCGTCGCCGTAATAGAGCACGGGCGATCCGGGCAGGCTCAGCAGCAGGGCCGTGAACAACTCGATCTGATCGATGTCGTTCTCGAGAAGCGGTGCCAGCCGGCGGCGGATCCCGATGTTCGCCTTCATCCGCGGATCCTTCGCGTACTCGCTCCACATGTAGTCGCGATCCTCCTCCGTCACCATCTCGAGCGTCAGCTCGTCGTGATTGCGGAGGAAGACGCCCCACTGGCATCCGGACGGAATGGAGGGCGTCTGCGCGAGGATCTCGCTGATCGGAAAGCGAGACTCCCGGCGCACAGCCATGAAGATCCGCGGCATGACCGGGAAGTGAAAGCACATGTGGCACTCGTCGCCGCCGATCTGCGGATCCCCGAAGTAGTCGACGACGTCCTGCGGCCACTGATTCGCCTCGGCGAGGAGCACACGATCCGGGTACTCGGCGTCGACGATGCTCCGCACCTTGCGCAGGAAGTCGTGCGTCTCGGGGAGGTTCTCGCCGTTCGTGCCCACCCGCTCGTACAGATACGGCACGGCATCGAGGCGGAAGCCGTCGAGCCCCATATCCAGCCAGAACCGCATCGCGTCGATGACGGCGTCGTGCACGTCGGGATTGTCGTAGTTGAGATCCGGCTGGTGGTGGAAGAAGCGATGCCAGAAGTACTGACCGCGTACGGGATCCCACGTCCAGTTGCTCGGCTCGGTGTCGACGAAGATGACCCGCGCGTCCTGGTACAGGTCATCGGTGTCGTTCCACACATAGAAGTCGCCGTACGGACCGTCGGGATCGTCGCGGGACGCCTGGAACCACGGATGTTCGTCGCTCGTGTGGTTGACGACGAAGTCGATGATCACGCGGATCCCCCGCGCGTGCGCCGCCTCAACGAGCAGGCGGACGTCGGAGGTGGTCCCGACCGACGGGTGCACGCCCGTGAAGTCGGCCACGTCGTAGCCGCCGTCACGCAGCGGCGACGGGAAGAACGGCGGCAGCCAGATGCAGTCGACGCCGAGCCACTCCAGGTAGTCGAGCTTCTCGATGAGCCCGCGGAAGTCACCCTGTCCATCGCCGTCGCCGTCGTGGAACGAACGGACCAGCACCTCGTAGAACACGGCCGTCTTGAACCACTCGGGCTCGCGCACGGCCCCCGGTGAATCGGGGAACGGCTCGTCGGCGATGACCGGGATCGATGTGGTCAGCGGCGACGCGTCGGAGGTCATGTGTCGTCTCGAATCGTGAGGATGTGGGCGACCTGGTGCCCGGGGTCGAACGCCACCCAGTTGTGCTCGCCCCACCACCAGTCTTCGCCCGTGAGGTGCTCGTGCACGGCGAAGTATTCGGGGAGACCGAGCGCCCGCCAATCGAGGTGCACGGTCGTGGCGCGCGCCCCGTGCGGGTCGAGATTGAGGACGACGATGACCGTGTCGGCGCCGGAGCCCTTCGTGAAGACCAGCACGTGGTCGTCGTCGCTCCAGTGGACCCGCAGCTCTCGCAGCGTCTGCAGCGCAGGGATCTCCCGGCGCAGGGCATTGAGGCGCGCGATATAGGGTGCGATCGATCGCCCCTCGGCCTCGGCGCCGTCCCAGTCGCGGATCCGGATCTGATACTTCTCGCTGTCGAGGTACTCCTCGGATCCGGGGCGCACGGCGACGTGCTCACAGAGCTCGTACCCCGCGTACATTCCCCAGGTGGGCGACGCCGTCGCCGCGAGCGTCGCGCGGATCCGAAACGCGTTCGGACCGCCGTACTGGAGGAAGGCGTGCAGGATGTCGGGGGTGTTGGGCCAGAACGCCGGCCGCATCACGTGGTCGGACTCTGTCGCGACCTCGGCGAGATACTCCTCGATCTCGCCCTTCTCGGTGCGCCACGTGAAGTAGGTGTACGACTGGTGGAAGCCGGCGGCCCCGAGCCCGTGCATCATGGCGCGCCGCGTGAACGCCTCGCTGAGGAAGATCACATCGGGATCGGTCGCGCGGATCCGCCCGAGCAGCCACTCCCAGAAGGCGAGCGGCTTCGTGTGCGGATTGTCGACGCGGAAGATGCGCACGCCACGCGCCATCCAGAACCGCACGACGCGCTCGGCCTCGGCGAAGATCCCGGCGGGATCGTTGTCGAAGTTGATCGGATAGATGTCCTGGTACTTCTTCGGCGGGTTCTCGGCGTAGGCGATCGAGCCGTCGGCGCGCGTCGTGAAGAACTCGGGATGCTCGGTCACCCACGGATGATCGGGCGCGGCCTGCAGGGCGAAGTCCAGCGCGATCTCGATCCCCCGTTCGTGCGCCCGCGCGACGAACGCGTCGAAGTCGGCGAGGGTGCCGAGATCGGGATGGATCGCGTCGTGCCCGCCGTGCCGGGATCCGATCGCCCACGGCACGCCGACGTCCTCGGGGCCCGGGTCGAGCGTGTTGTTGCGCCCCTTCCGGTTCACCTCGCCGATCGGATGGATCGGCGGCAGGTAGAGCACGTCGAAGCCCATCTCGGCGACGCGGTCGAGGCTCGCGATCGCCGTGCGGAAGGTGCCGCTGATCGTCCTCCCCGTGTCGGGATCGACGCGCGCACCCTCGCTGCGGGGGAAGAACTCGTACCAGGATCCGACGAGCGCCCTCCTCCGATCCGCGAAGAGCGGGAAGGGACCGTCGACGGTGAGGAGATCGCGCAGGGGTCTCTCGCGGAACAGCTGCGTCGTCTCCTCGCTCGCGATGACGGCGACGCGCGCCTCGAGGGGACGGTGGGCATCGGTCAGCGCGGCACGCAGCGCCGCGCATCGCGCGTCGGTCTCGTGCTCCGCCTCGAGGCGGTCGAGGAGCAGCAGCCCCTCCGTGAACATGAGCTCGACGTCCACGCCTGCCCGGATCTTGACCTCGGCGTTGTGCTGCCACGTGGCGAGCGCATCGCTGAAGGCGTGGATCTCGTACCCCCACTCCCCCGGAGCGTCGGGCGCGACCCAGGCTTCCCAGCGGTCGCTGCCCTTCGACACCTCGCGCATGCGAGCAGGATCCTGACGTACCCCGTCGGGACCGACGAGCACCACCTCGGCGCCCAGCCGATCGTGCCCCTCTCGGAAGACGGTGGCGCGGATCGGCTGCGCCTCGCCGACCGTAGCCTTGGCGGGGCGGACGCCCCCGTGAACGAGCGGGTGAACATCGACGACGGGTATTCGGCCGACCATGGGTTCAACGTAGTCCCGGGAGGGATCGGCGGGGAACCCCCACGTACCGACCGTTCACACGCGGTTCACACGCGGGGGCGTCGCCCGGCACTTCGCGGGTGCCGCCGGGTCGTTTCCGGCGCCGCGAGCGACCACATCGCACTCGCGAGCGCGTTCAGGAGAAATTGCACAGGGGTGTGTACTTTAGAGATTCATGACCCGTTCTCTTCGCCGCGATGCCGTCGCGAACCGCCAGGCGCTGCTCGATGCCGCGGGGCGCGTGCTGCGCGTGTCGCCGCAGGCGTCGATCGACGCGATCGCCGCCGAAGCAGGGCTCACCCGCCGCGCCGTCTACGGGCACTTCTCGTCGCGCGACGAGCTGCTGCGGGAACTCCTCGACCGCGGCGCGACGCAGATCGCGGGCGCCGTCGCCGACATCCGGCACGACGATCCCTCCGTGCACGTCGCACTGCTCGGATCCGCCGTCTGGCGGGCGATCGCGCACGTCAAGCTCGTCGCGCAGGCGCTCGTCTCGGGCCCTCTCGAGCGCGAGGTCGGCGCTGCGCTCGCGCCGATCCGCCGATCCCTGCGCGACGCCGTCGCGCGCGGCTGCGCGGCGGGCGCGTTCCGGCAGGACGCGGCTCCCGAGGTCATTGCACGCCTCGTCGAGGATTCGGCCCTCGCCGTGCTCGACGCCGCCGTGGCGCGCGAGATCCCCGACGACGAGGCGCAGCGCCTCGTCAGCGCAACGGCACTCGGCGTCGCGGGGCTGTCGTGGCGCGAGGCGCAGGGTGCGATCGCCCGCGCGGGCGAGAAGGACCCCGATACGGTGCAGTCAGCAGACCCGAACGGAGGCCTCGCGTGATCCTCTCCGCCCATAGCGTCGCGAAGGGCCCCCTCCCCGCGACGAGCCTCGAGGTCGCGACGGGCGGGGTGACGCTCGTTCCCGTCGAGGGCGGGCAGCGCCCGACGCTGCTCGCCCTCATCCTCGCCGGCCGGATGACGCCCGCCGCCGGCGACGTCACCCTCGACGGCGCGTCCGATGCCCGGCAGCTGCGCCGCCGCGTCGCCATCGTGGACGCGCCCGACACGAGCGCCCCCGTCGACGACCTGCCCCTCGCCTCGGTGGTCACCGAGGAGTTCGTCTTCTCAGGCCTGCGTGGACCGCGGCGGGCGGCACGCCGCCTCCTCGCCGACGAGGGGCTCAGCGACCACGCCTCGACGCCGATCGGCGATCTCCCGGCCGCGGCGCGGATCCGCGTCCTCACCCGAACGGCCGCGGCACCGCCTTCGGTAGACGCACTCGTCCTCACCGCTCCCGACCGCCACGGCGGCGACACGGCCGATTGGCTCGACGCGGCGCATGCGTGGGCCGCGCGCCGCTACGCCGTCATCGTCCTCGCCTCCGCCGGCGCCATCGCCGCCGCCCGCGCATGACCCGTCCCCAGATTCGGAGATCTCACGAAACGCGGAAGAATCTCGCGGATCCGTCCGCTCCTGGGGATTTCTCCGACTTTCGTGACGCCCTCACCTTGGAGTTCTCGTGAAGTTCCCCACGCTCGTCCGCACCGAGCTGCAACGGCTGACCTCATCACCCATGTCGATCCTCGCGCTCGTCGCGCTCATGCTGGTACCCGTGCTCTACTCGGGCCTGTACCTGTGGGGCAACGACGATCCGTACGGCAACCTCGACAGCGTGCCGGCCGCTCTCGTCGTCGAAGACGAGGGAGCGACACAGGACGGTGAGGACGTCGACTACGGCGAGCAGGTGCGCGACGAGCTCGTCGCCGACGGGACCCTCGACTGGCAGGTCACCGACGCCGGCGAAGCCGCCACGGGCCTGCAATCGGGCAAGTACGACTTCGTCGTCACCTTCGGCGCCGACTTCTCGCGCTCGCTCACATCCATCGGCGAGGACGACCCGTCGAAGGCCGTCGTCGAGCTCACGACGAACGACGCGAACAGCTACCTCGCCGGCACGATCGCCGACACCGTGACCGACACCGTGCGCGACAGCCTCACTCAGGAGGTCGGCGAGAAGGCGGCGCGCACACTCCTCGACAGCCTCGCAACGATCCGCTCCGGCCTCGCAGAAGCGGCCGACGGATCCGCACAGCTCGCCGACGGATCCGCGTCCGCGAAGGAGGGGGCCGACGCGCTCGCCGATGGTGCCGCGACTGCGGCCGACGGATCCGATGACCTCGTCGCGGGGCTGAACACCCTGAATGCGTCGGCGTCCGCCTTGCCCGAGCAGGCGTCCCAGCTAAACGACGGCGCGCAGCAGGTGGCCGACGGCAATGCGCAGCTCGACGCGCAGGTCGCTCCTGCCGCGCAGCGCGTCGACGAGGCGGTCGGGGCGCTTCCCTCCGAGCAGGATCTGCGCGAGCGGCTCACCGAGGCCGGCCTTTCGGAGGAGGAGATCGACCAGGTCGTCAGCCTTGTGGATCCCGTCCACACCGATATCGAGCAGGCCAACGACGAGGTGCAGGGCGCCGCGGCCGCTGTCCAGCAGCTGGCGGACGGATCCGCGCAGCTCGCCGAGGGCACGCAGCAGCTCTCGGACGGCATGCCCGCACTCGCGGACGGCATCGCGAGCGCCGCGACGGGCGCCTCCGATCTTTCGAGCGGCGTGCATGAGCTGTCCGACGGAGCCGGTGAGCTCGACTCAGGGCTCGACGAGCTGAAGGGCGGATCCCGCGAACTCGCCGACAGCCTCGGAAGCGCTGTCGAGGAGATCCCCGACCAGTCCGAGGACGAGCGCGCGACCGCCGCCGCGATGATGTCGGATCCCGTCTCCGTCGACGAGGGGGCGACGACCGCCGCCTCGTCCTATGGCGCGGGGATGGCGCCGTTCTTCATCAGCCTCGCGGCATGGATCGGGATCTACGCCCTGTTCCTCATCGTGAAGCCGTACTCGCAGCGTGCCGTGACGGCGCTGCGCCGCCCCTTGCCGATCACGCTCGGCGCCTGGGCGACGCCCGCGATCCTCGGCGTCGTGCAGATGGTCGCCGTGTTCCTCATCGTCGCGTTCGCGCTGGGGTATTCCATCGCGCAGCCGGCGGCGATGATCGGCTTCATGGCGCTGACGTCGATCACGTTCGCGGCCATCATCCTCACCCTCAACGTGCTGCTCGGCAGCGTGGGGCAGTTTCTCGGGCTCGTGCTCATGGTGCTGCAGCTCGTGACGGCGGGCGGCACGTTCCCCTACCAGACGCTTCCGACGCCTCTACGGGCGCTGCACGAGGTGCTTCCGATGAGCCACTCGGTCGAGGGGATCCGCCAGCTCATGTACGGCGGGGACATGTCGCGCGCGTGGGCCGACGCGGGATTCCTCGCGATCTGGCTCGCGGTCGCGCTCCTCGCCGCATTCCTCGCGATCACCCGCATGACCCGCACTCGCACCCTGCGCGATCTGCGGCCGTCGTTGATCGGGTAGGCAGGGCGCACGTGCACAACGACGCCAATTCTCGCGGCGACCACCCCGACACGCCGCTCCCGGCACAAGTCCGCGCAGAATTGGCGTCGTTGTGCATCCAGCCTCAGCCGCTCACCTCGTACTCGCGGGGGATCCCCGCGGTCACCCGGCCCCATTCGCTCGCCGCGACACGCTCCTGATGGGCGGCGAATGCGGCACGATCCGCGAAGCGCTCGGCGACGGCCCATACGAGCGGATCGTCCGTCTGCTCGACCGAGAAGCTCGCGCACCCCGGCTCGGCGCGTGTAAGGGCGATGTGCTCCGGCAGGTGCCGGCGCACCACGGCGACGTCCGCCGCGTCCCGGCATCGCAGGAACCCGGTCAGCGTCACCTCGTCTCTGGGCACCCGACCACGCTATCCCTACGATCGGAGACATGGACTCCACGACACCGGATGTGCAGGCCCTCGCCTGCAACGTCGCAATCCCTGAGCACCTGCGCTGGCGGGACGAGCGGCGCGGCGACGTGTTCGAGCTGCAGTCGATCACCGTGCGCCTCCTGGCCGACGGCTCGCTCGGCGCGAAGGCGTACGGGCGCCCCGTGGGCGGAGGACGCGGCGCCTATGTGTCATTCGCCGTGAAGGAGAGCCCCGAGATCGACGAGCTCATCACGTCTGCGGCCACCGAAGCCGCGCGCCGGTGGGCCGCCCACGGCGGGCGCTGAGGCCATGCAGACCCTCTCGCGGGCCGACGCGCGCCGCCGGCGATGGTCGTCTCAGCTGCTCGGCGGATCCGGTCTCTCGCCGACGCAGGTTGTCGATCGCGCCGTCGCGCTGCAGGGGCAGGATCTGCCCGCCGTGCTGCGGGCCATCGCGTTGCGTTCGCGCCCGGAAACGACGATCGACGACGTCCGCGCGGCGTTCGACCGCGGCGAGCTCGTTCGCTCGTGGCCCGTGCGCGGCACGCTGTTCGCGACGACGCCCGCGCACCTCGGCGCGCTGCGGTCGCTGACGCGCGAGCGGATCCACCGCTCCACGATCCGACGACGCGCACAGCTCGGGCTCGACGACGCGACGCTCGAACGCGCACGAGACATCGCCCTCGAGGCTCTCGCCGAACGTCCGGCCACCCGATCCGAAGTGCTCGCGCTCTGGGACGAGGCCGGACTCGAACCGTCGGGTGGACGCGGGTACCACCTGATCTTCCATCACGCGGTGGCGGGCCTCTGGCACTGGGGCGCGTTCCGCGGCGGCGAGCAGGTGCTCACGCCGTCTCCCGCGCAGGCGCCGACCGACGCGGATCCGCTGACCAACATCGTCCGCGGACTCGTCACCGCGCGCGGCCCCGTCACCGAGAATGACCTCGCCTGGTGGCTGAAGCTGCCCAAGACGCAGGTGCGGAAGGCCGCGGCGAGCGCCGGCCTCACGGGGGTCTCGGTCGACGACGAACCGGCGTGGATCGCGGGGGACCAGGCGGACCCCGGCGACACCGGCGTGACGCTGGTGCCCGCATTCGACGAGTGGATCCTGGGCTACGCCGACCGTTCTCTCGTGGCGAGTGCTGCGATGCAGGCCGCGCTCGTGCCCGGCAACAACGGAGTGTTCCGGCCCGCCATCATCGTCGACGGCATCGTTGTCGGCACGTGGCGCGGCCCCGCGAAGGGCCGCCCGGACGCCTCGTTCGAGCTCGTCGAGAGGGTTCCGGCAGCGACGCACCGACGCATCGAGCGCGCCGTCGCCGCATGGCCGCACGGCTGAGGCCCACGGTTCCCCTCTGCACAACGACGCCAATTCTGCGCCCGGCCACCCGACACACCGGGTCCGGCCGGCGGCACACCGAGAATTGGCGTCGTTGTGCAGAAGCGCGGGTGGAGGGGGATGCGACGCTCGCGTGAACCTCACGTGACATCCCTCGCGCGTCGGGGCCGCGGCCGTCTATCGTCAGGCTCATGCGCGCGATCCGACGTTTCACCGTCCGCCCCGTCCTCCCCGAGCCCCTCGCCGCGCTCGGCACCCTGGCCGCAAATCTGCGCTGGTCGTGGGATTCGCAGACGCAGGATATCTTCGCCGAGGTCTCGCCCGAGGTATGGGCCGCGCGACGGGATCCCGTGCGGGTCCTCAGCGACGTGCCCCGCGCCCGCTGGGACGAGCTCGCGCGCGACGACGCCTTCCTGGGTCGCCTCGCGTCGGCTTCGGCGGCCCTCGATGCCTACCGCACGCAAGACCGCTGGTATCAGCGGAACGTCCCCGACGGTCCGGCCTCGATCGCATACTTCTCCCCCGAGTTCGGCATCGCCGCCGCCCTCCCGCAGTACTCGGGTGGCCTGGGGATCCTCGCGGGCGACCACCTGAAGGCGGCGAGCGATCTCGGCGTCCCTGTCGTCGGCGTCGGGCTGTTCTACGCGCACGGATACTTCAAGCAGTCGCTCTCGCGCGACGGCTGGCAGGTCGAGTCGTATCCGGTGCTGGATCCGGACGAGCTGCCCGTCACGGCCCTGCGCGAGGCCGACGGCACGCCCGCGACGATCTCGATCGACATGCCGGGCGGCCCGGCCCTGATGGCACGGATCTGGGTCGCCCAGGTGGGGCGGGTGCCGCTGCTCATGCTCGACACCGACGTCGAAGAGAACTCCGACCACTACGTCGAGATCACCGACCGCCTCTATGGCGGCGGCAGTGAGCACCGCCTGCGCCAGGAGATCCTGCTCGGCGTCGGCGGCGTCCGCGCGCTGCGCGCGTACAGCCGGATCACCGGCTCCCCCGCCCCTGAGGTCTATCACACGAACGAGGGGCACGCGGGTTTCCAGGGCCTCGAGCGGATCCGCGAGCTGACGACGGCGGATCCGGGCGTCGAGTTCGAGGCGGCGCTCGCGCTGAATCGCGCGTCGACCGTCTTCACGACGCATACCCCCGTGCCTGCGGGCATCGACCGCTTCCCGCAGGAGCTCATCGCGCAGTACTTCGCTTCCGAGGGCGGCGTGACACCCGGCGTCCCGACCGCCCGCGTGCTGCAGCTCGGCGCCGAGGACTACGAGGGCGGGGATCCCGGCGTCTTCAACATGGCCGTCCTCGGATTCCGTCTCGGACAGCGCGCGAACGGCGTGAGCAAGCTGCACGGGCACGTGAGCCGCGACATGTTCCGCGGCCTCTGGCCTCTGTTCGATGAGGCCGAGGTGCCGATCACGTCGATCACGAACGGGGTGCACGCGCCCACTTGGGTCGCCCGCGAGATCCGCGAGCTCGTGACGGCCCTCGGAGCGGATGCCGACGGGGATCCGTCCGAGTTCGCTCGCGCCCTCGATGGCGCGAGCTTCGCGAGGATGTGGGAGATCAAGCGGATCCTCCGCGAGCGGCTCGTGGTCGACGCGCGCTCGCGCCTGCGGCGCGCCTGGCAGAAGCGCGGCGCGGCCGAGGCCGAGCTCGGCTGGATCGACGACGCGCTCGACCCCGATGTGCTCACGATCGGCTTCGCGCGCCGCGTGCCCTCGTACAAGCGCCTCACGCTCATGCTGCGCGACCGCGCACGGCTGAAGGCGCTGCTCACGGATCCGGAGCGCCCGATCCAGCTCATCATCGCGGGCAAGTCGCATCCGAACGACGACGGCGGCAAGAAGCTGATCCAGGAGATGGTGCGCTTCGCGGACGACCCCGAGGTGCGCCACCGCATCGTGTTCCTGCCGAACTACGACATCGCGATGGCGCAGCCGCTGTATCCGGGCTGCGATGTGTGGCTGAACAACCCGCTGCGCCCCTACGAGGCGTGCGGCACCAGCGGCATGAAGGCGGCGCTCAACGGCGGCCTCAACCTCTCGATCCTCGACGGCTGGTGGGACGAATGGTTCGACGGCGAGAACGGCTGGGCGATCCCGTCGGCCGACGGCCTGCCGGATCCGTCGCAGCGGGACGATCTCGAGGCGTCGGCGCTGTATGAGATCCTCGAGCGCGAGGTCGTGCCGCGGTTCTACGATCGCGACGCCGACGGCCTGCCGGCGCGCTGGCTCGAGATGGCGCGGCACACGATCGAGTCGCTCGGCCCGAAGGTGCTCGCGACGCGCATGGTGCGCGACTACGTGACCGAACTGTACCTGCCCGCGACGCGGAGCGTGCGCGCTCTGGGATCGGAGGATGACGGGGCGGACGCGTTCGCCGCCTGGCGGCGACGCGTCGAAGACGGGTGGGGATCCGTCCGCGTCGAGCACGTCGAGGTCGACGGCGTCGGCGATGTCGCGGAGGTCGGCGCGCTGCTCGACGTGCGCGCGTTCGTCGCTCTCGGGGACATCTCCCCCGACGATGTCGCGGTGCAGCTCGCCTGCGGGAGGCCGAACGCCGACGACGAACTCACCGACGTCCGGTTCGAGACGCTCACCCTCGCCGACGCCTTCGAGGGCGGTCGGTACGGCTTCGCCGGATCCCACGCGCTCGACCGTTCCGGTCCGTTCGGCTGCACCGTGCGCGTCGTGCCCGCCAACTCCCATCTCGCCGGGCCGGCGGAGACGGGTCTCGTCGCGTTCGCGGAGTAGCGCCCAAATCCGCAAGTCTTCGCCGAGTCCGCAGCAAACAGCTGCGGACTCGGCGAAGACTTGTGGACATGTGGGGGCGCCCCTGGCGCGCGGGGCTCAGTCCACCGAGCGCACCACGACGACGCTGCGGGCGGCGACCACGTCCTGTTCGCCGACGGTGAGGTGCTGGCCGACCGCGAACGCCGGATCCGTCGACAGCACCACCTCCCCCGCCGAGTGGAAGCGGTTCGCGGGGCTCGCGACCGTCACGTCGTGATCGGCCGCGTTGAACCAGGTGAGGAAGGCGCGGTCGACGATCTGCTCTCCATGCGGCCCCGGATCGCGCAGCGGCTTGCCCGACACCAGCATGCCGAGCGTGCGCAGGGATCCGTCTCCCCAGTCTTCGTCCCGCATGATCCGGCCGTCCGGGTGCAGCCACAGCAGATCGGCCTGTCCTCCTGCGACCGCGGGAGCCCCCTCGAACCATTGACGCTGCCGCAGGGCCGGATGGTCGCGCCGCAGCTGGAGGGCACGCCGCGTCTGCTCGTACACGTCGAGCCAGGCGTCGTCGCCCGACCAGTCGATCCAGCTGATCTCGTTGTCCTGGCAGTACGGATTGTTGTTCCCGCCCTGGGTGCGGCCGCGTTCGTCGCCCGCGGTGATCATGGGCACGCCCTTGGACAGGGCGAGGGTCGCCATGATGTTGGCGGCCTGGCGGCGCCGCACGGCGACGATGCCGGCGTCGTCGGTCTCGCCCTCGGCGCCGTAGTTCGCCGAGCGGTTGTTGTCCGTGCCGTCGCGATTGTCTTCGCCGTTGGCCGCGTTGTGCTTGTGCTCGTAGCTCACGAGATCACGCACCGTGAAGCCATCGTGGGCCGTGACGAAGTTGACGCCCGCGAACGCCCAGCGCCCGTCGTCGCGATACAGATCCGAGGATCCCGCGAGGCGCGTCGCGACCGTCGCGATGTCGCCGGCGCCGCGCCAGAAGTCGCGGACCGTGTCTCGGTACTGATCGTTCCACTCCACCCACGGCGCGGGCATCTGCCCGACGAGGTAGCCGTCCATCGAGACATCCCACGGCTCGGCGATGAGCTTCACGTGCCGCAGGATCGGATCCTGATCGACCGCCGTGAGGAAGGCGCAGGCCATGTCGACGTCGTAGCCCGTGCGGGTCAGGGCGCTCGTCAGGTCGAAGCGGAAGCCGTCGACGTGCATCTCGGTGACCCAGTACCGGAGCGAGTCCATGATGAGCCGCAGGGTCATCGGCTCGGAGGTGTCGACCGTGTTGCCGCACCCCGTGACGTCCCAGTAGACGTCGTCGAAGCTCGCATCGCCGTGCGGGATGACGCGCTTGTACCAGCCGCGATCGTCGAGGCCACGGAAGGAGACGACCGGGCCCGCCGCGCCGGCCTCGGCCGTGTGGTTGTAGACGACGTCGAGGATCACCTCGAGGCCCGCGTCGTGGAAGGCGCGCACCATGTCTTTGAACTCGGCGACCTGCCCGCCGCGGTCGCCGCGCGAGGAGTAGGCGTTGTGGGGCGAGAAGAATCCGGCCGTGTTGTAGCCCCAGTAGTTCGTCAGGCCACGCTCGGTGAGGTCGGGTTCGCTGAAGAACTGCTGCGTCGGGAGCAGCTCGACGGCCGTCACGCCGAGGTCTTTCAAGTAGTCGATCACGTGGGGGTGCGCCAGACCCGAGTAGGTGCCGCGCAGCTCCTCGGGCACCCGGTCGTGCAGTTTCGTGAAGCCCTTCACGTGCAGCTCGTAGATGACCGTGTCGCGCCACCGGGTCTTGGGCTGCGCATCGTCGTACCAGTCGTACGACGGATCCACGACGACGCTGCGTGCCATGACCGGGGCCGAGTCGTCGTCGTTGCGCGCCGCGTGATCGTCCCACTGATGCGCGTAGAGCGCCTGCGTCGGCGTGACATCGCCGGCCGTCGCGGCGGCGTAGGGATCGAGAAGCAGCTTGTGCGGATTGAATCGATAGCCGTTCGCGGGATCCCACGGCCCGTCGGCGCGGAACCCGTAGAGCTGCCCCGGCTCGATGCCCGGCATCGCGCCGTGCCAGACGCCGACGTGACGCTCTGTGAGCGGCACCCGTCGTTCGGATCCATCGTCTTCGAAGAGGCACAGCCACATCGCCGTCGCATCGGGGGCGTAGACGGCGAAGTTGGTCGACACGGGCGACCAGGTCGCGCCGAGCGGCCAACTGCGCCCCGGCCAGATCGGCGCGCGTTCCCCGAGGGCACTCCACGTGTGCGGGCTCATGCGCTCATCATGCCCCGAGCAGGCGGAGAAGCCGAATCCCGGGGCTCGCGCGGGCGCTCTGCCAACCTCGCCGTCAGGGGCTGTCGGTAATCTCGCCTGTATGACTTCTCCGCGAGCCGAGGCGGCCTATTCGCGCGCGCTCGCCGCGTTCAAGACGCCGACGCTCGATCTGCTCCACGGTCGCTTCGCGCCGTTCGTCGTCGCGGCCCTGTCGAGCATCTTCACGGCCGATCGCCCCGCCGTCGCCGTCAGTGACGCACACGTCGAGGTCGACGAGCTGCTCGACGCGCTTCGCGCCGCCGGATACGACGCGGACGAGCGCGGCCTTCCCGCTGGCCAGGCCCGCGAGATCTGCCGCTACTGGGTGCGTGTCGGGTGGCTCGTGCCGCAGATCGAAGACGACACCGAGGTCTACCGTCTCTCGGCTCACGCCATCGGCGCCCTCGAGATCACGGGCCGGACAGGAGGCCGCGGTCGCGTCTCGAACTCCCGCGTGCGCACCCTGCTCGACGCCGTCGATCGCCTCGCGGGCGACGCCGAGAACGACCCCGAGCGGCGCCTCGAGCGGCTGCGCGGTGAACGCGAGCTGCTCGATGCCGAGATCGATCGCCTCGAGGGTGGGCACGCCGATCCCATCGACGACGACGAGCTGCTCGAAGAGGCCGAGAACGTCCTGCACCTCGCGCGCGAGCTGCCCGCCGACTTCACCCGCGTCGCTGAGTCGATCAAGGCTATGCAGCGCGACGTCGTCGCCGATCTGCGCCGTGACGTGCGCCCCACGGGCGAGGTGCTGCGCGAGTACCTCGAGCGCGGACAGCACGTCATGCAGTCCACGCCCGAAGGCCGCGCCTTCGCCGGCGCCCTGCGCCTGATCGGCGATCCCGCACGCATCGACTCGCTCACGAACGAGCTCAAGAGCGTGCTCGCCCAGCCGTTCGCGAGATTGATGGATCCGGCGCAGCGCGCCGAACTCGACGCCATCAGCCGCCGTGTCGAACTCGGCGTGCAGGAGGTCCTCACGGCGCAGCGTCGAGCCTCGCACGTCATCACCCAGCAGGTGCGCACGCACGATCCTGCGCGCGATCGTCAGGTCGACGATCTGCTGCGCGACGTCATGTCGGGGCTGCACGCGTGGGCCAGCACATCGGCCGACGCCCGCGTCGACCCCCTGCGCAGCTTGCCCGTCGCCGATGTCGCGCACCTGCGCCAGACGCTCGGCGACATCCGCCCGCCCGGAACGCCCGCGCCGCTGGCCGCGGCCCACGACGTCGAGTTCCTCGACGTCGACACCCGCGCCTGGGGCGGCCCCCACTACGCCGAGCTCGAGGAATACGTCTCGACGCTCGGCTCCGAGTACGATCTCGCAGCGGCCTTCGCGGGCGCCGACGACAGCACCCGCCGCCCCGTCGACCTGGTCGGGCTGCTCGAGATCGCGCACCGCGGCGACATCGTCGAGTCGGGCGATGTGTCGATCGTCGAAGCACTGCGCCCCGACGGCAGCACGAGGAAGTTCGCATTCGAGTCCGTCACCGCGCGAACACCGGAGGAGAACGATGACTGACGCCGAGACCGCGTTCATCGCGCCTGTCGCGATGGAGGAGGCCCCCGAAGAGCTCTTCCCGGGCGACCGCGGGGTGCTCGACAGCGAGGTGCGCCGTGTGCTCGTGCACCTGCTGCGCCGGCGCTTCCTCTCGGCCGAGCGCAATCGCGCCGAATGGGCGGCCCTTCTCGACAATCAGGCTCTCGTCGAGTCGCGCCTGGGCGATCTGTTCGTGCGCCTTGTCATCGACCACGACCGGGGCTTCGCCTACAAGCAGCAGGTGCGCAGCGACGAGCTCGACGTCCCCATCCTGCTGCGCGACAACGCCTACACCCGGGCCGAGACGCTGGTGCTCGTCCACGTGCGCGCGGTCTTCCAGCGCGAGCAGGCAGCGGGCGAGGCACAGGCGCGCATCGACATCGAGGACATCGAGCAGACGGTGCTCAGCTACTTCGCCGATGCCGAGCGCGACACCGCGAAGCGCCAGAAGGCGGTGCGTGCCGCCGTGGCGCGCCTCGACCGCGACGGCATCCTCGACGAAGAGACCGAGGGCCGATACCGCATCAGCCCGCTCGTCGAAGTCGTGATGAGCGCCGAGAAGCTCCACGAGCTGCGCGCCTGGCTGCGCACCCAGACCGTTGCGGGCGAAGAGCCCGCCGAGGAGGCCGACGAACTGTGACGATGCTCGATACCCTCTTCGGGCTCATCCCCGCCGATTCGCGCGGACAGCAGTGGACGGCCGAGGAGCTGCACCTCGTCAACTGGGGCGGGTACGACGGATCCCACGTCGTGCGCTTCTCGCCCGGGGCGACGCTGCTCGTCGGCGGATCCGGCACCGGGAAGTCGACGCTCATGGACGCCTACATCGCGCTCATGATGCCGCACACGACACCCTTCAACGGCGCCTCCAACGGAGCGGTCTCGGGGCGAGCCCGCGGCGAGGACCAGCGCAACATCCTCTCGTACGCGCGCGGCAAGATCGACGAGACGCGCACCGACGAGGGCACGAAGGTGCGCGTGCTGCGCGGCGATGGCGAGGACACGTGGACGGCCGTGTCGATGACGTGGCTCGATCACGACGGATCCCGTTTCACGGCCGTGCGCGCCTGGTATGTTCCGGCGACGGCGCGCGTGCTCGAAGACACCGTGCGCGTGCGCGCGACGACCGACGCGGCGTTCGATCCGTCGGCACTCGAAGAGGCCGCCGCCCGGCGCTTCAGCGACACCGCGCTGAAGGCCGCGGGCCTCGACCCCGTTGCGACCGACCGCGAGTTCTCGGCGCGCCTGCATTCGGTCCTCGGCATCGGCGCGGCCGGATCCGGCGCGAAGGCGATGAACCTGCTCGCGCGGATCCAGGCGGGCCAGCAGATCACGACCGTCGACGACCTCTACAAGCGCATGGTGCTCGATGAGCCCGAGACGCTCGCTGCCGCCGATGCCGTCGTCGCGCACTTCGACGAGCTCGAGAACGTACGCGTCCGCATGGTCGAGGCCAGGAAGCAGGTCGAGGCGCTCGAACCTCTCCGCGAGCTGCAGACCAAGATCACCGCTGCCGCCGAGCACTCGGCCCTCCTCGACGAGATCGGCGACTTCACCGATGAGAATTCGCTGGCCACGCTGTGGCGCGCCCGCCGGCGTCTCGATCTGCTGCGCGCCGTGGAAGACGAACTCGGCGAGAAGAATCGGTCCCTGAACGCCGTCGTGCGCGAGCGTGAGGCGCTCGCCGAGGCCGCCGAGGCCGAGCGCGACGCGATCCGAGAGATGCTGCGCCAGTCCGGGGGCGACCGCCTCGAGACCGCGCAGCGCGAGCGGCAGGCCGCCGAACGTCGTCTCTCCGACACCACCCGCGCCCGCGAGAAGTTCGACGATGACGTTCGCGAGCTGGGCGTCGACGTCGCGAACAAGACGCAATTCGAGAGCCTCGTCGCCGAGGCACGATCCACCCTCGACGACGCCGATGCTCGCGGCGACGCCCGCCGCGCGTTCGCCGAGACCGCCGCCGAGCGCACGGCCGCCCGCCAGCGGATCGCCGAGCTCGAACGCGAGAAGCTGGCCGCGGCATCCTCCTCGGGGGCGATCCCGGCGCCCCTCGCCGAGGCGCGCCAGAAGCTCGCCGAGGCCGCGGGCCTCACTTCCGCCGATCTTCCGTTCGTCGGCGAGCTCATCGAGGTGCGCACCGAGTTCGAGCCGTGGCGTGAGGCCTTCAATCTCGCTCTCGGCAGCTTCGCCACGCGCATCCTCATCGACACCGCCCACCTGCCGGCGTTCCGAGCCGCGATCGAGAGCGTGCGCACGCCTCAGCGCATCAGCTATGACGGCGCCCTCACAGACATGGCGCTCGCCGCGCACCCCGATGCCCGCACCCTGCCCGGGCGCCTCGACTTCGCCGAGAGCCCGTTCGCCGGCTGGCTACAGCAGCGACTCGTCGAACGCTACGGATTCGTCTGCGTCGACAGCGCGGCCGAGCTTGCCGACCATCGCCTCGCCCTGACGATCGCCGGCCAGGTCTCGCAAGGAGACGGCGGATCCCACGGCGGGCACGGCCGCCGCAACGTCCTCGGGTTCTCGAACGACCGCGCGCTGCGCGAGCTCGAGGCCGATCTCGACGCCGCCCAGCTCCGCTACACGCGCGCCGAGCAGGCGGTCGCCGAGGCCGAGACTGCGCTCGACGCCGTCGACATCCGTCGCGCCGCCTCCGAGAAGATCGTCGCGACCACCTGGGAGCAGATCGACGTCGCCTCAGCGACCGCCGAGCGCGACCGGTGGGTCTCTGCGGAGCAGGAGCTCACCGACGACAGCCCCGAGATCCAGAAGTTCACGAAGCAGCTCGCCGAGGCCTCTCAGGAGGCGGCCGATCTGCGCGACCGCATCGCCCGCGCGAGCGTCGAGCGCGACCAGGTGAACGATCGCTGGGCCGATGTGATCGACGACGTCGACACGAGCCAGGAGATCGTCGACGCCGCGGATGCCGCCGGACGCGAGCTCACCGACGCGCAGGCGGCGCTCCTCGACGATCGCTTCGACGACGACAGGGGGTCCGGCGCCACTCCGACGGTCGCCCTCAGCACCTTCGACGCGGCGATGCAGTCAGCGACACGGCGCCTGGGCGAAGACCGTCGTGCCGCGCTCGACGCGCACCACGAGCATCGCGAGAGCATGCGCCGGGTGATGCGAAACTTCCTCGAGCGCTGGCCCAACCCGAACCTTCTCGCCGACCCCGACGCGTCGGTCGTCGACTTCGAGCGCATCCTCGCCGCGCTCGAGACGAGCGGCCTGCACGAGCTCGAGGCCGAGTGGCGGGCGAGCCTCATCCGTATGTCGGGCGACGATCTCACCAACCTGGATTCGACCCTCAGCCGTTCGATTCGCGAGATCCGCGACCGCATCGAGCCGATCAACCAGATCATGGGCGAGCTGCCGTTCTACGACGACGACAGCCGCCTGCAGATCATCACGCGCGAGAGCAGCTCCGAATCGCGCCGCCGCTTCCGCCGAGACCTGCGCGACGTGCGGCAGATGATCGACCAGGCGACGGGCGATGCCGACCGCGAGCGCGTCTACGGCCGCATGGCGAAGCTCATCGCCCGCATGCGCCGCACGGCGCCCGAGTTCGCCGATCTCATCGATGTGCGGGGCCACGTGCGTGTCAGCGCCGAGCGCGTCGACGCCGCCTCACGGCAGCACCTCGCGCTCTACGATCACATCGGCGAGAAGTCGGGCGGAGAGTCGCAGGAGCTCATCGCGTTCATCGTGGGCGCAGCCCTGCGCTATCAGCTGGGCGACGCCGGATCCGAGCGGCCGCGCTACGCGCCGGTGTTCCTGGACGAGGCGCTCATCAAGGCCGACGCGCACTTCACGAAGCGCGCGATCGGCGCCTGGCGCGGCCTCGGCTTCCAGCTCGTCATCGGCGCCCCGAACGACAAGTACAGCGCGATCGAGCCCCACGTCGACGTCGAGTACGACGTCCTGAAGGACACGCGGGGCCGCTCCTGGGCGAGGCCCAAGGTGGCGCTTCCGGAGTAGCGAGAGTGCCCGCGTCGTTCTGGCGAGAGCGCGTCCCTGTTCACTCGCGAGAAGGGTGCTCGCTTACTCGCGCGGCGGGCGCCAGATCATGATGTCTGTCTGGCGGCGCACGCGCGTCGTGCCCGTGAGCGTGACGACGCCACCCTCGGCGTTCGTCGCGAACACGCGAGCGCCGGGGCGCGTCTCGCGCTCCTCACGCAGCTGCTCCGCGAGAGCGCGCACCTCGGCGCGCAGATCCTGCACCTCGTCCTCGAGGTCGAGCATGCGCTGGATCACGGCGAGCGGAACGCCCTCGCCGGACAGCCGCGCCACCTGACGCAGCTGCGCGATGTTGCGGGCGGAGTAGCGGCGGGATCCGCCCCGCGTACGACCCGGTACAACGAGCCCGATGCGGTCGTACTGGCGGAGGGTCTGCGGATGCATGCCCGCGAGCTCACTCGCGGCCGCGATCGGGAAGATCGGGTCGTGCTCGCTCACACCTTCGGGCAGCTGCATCTCACACCTCCGTACGTCTCTCAGGATGCCCGACCTCGGGCGGGATGCGCGGATCCCGCCCGAGGGAGCATCGTCAGTGGAACAGCTCGGCCCGCGGGTTCTCGGCCGGTTCCACGGCACGATAGCGCTCGAGCGCCTCGCGCTGTTCGTCATTCAGGTGATCGGGAACCGCCACCTGAACCTCGGCGAGAAGGTCTCCGGTCCCCTTGGACGTCGCGATCCCACGACCCTTGACCCGCAGCACGCGACCCGACGGCGTGCCGGGTGCGACGCGGAGCTTCACGGGCGTGCCCTCCAGCGTCGGAACCTCGATCGTCGTGCCGAGCACCGCCTCCGTGAAGGTCACGGGGACGGTCAGCCGGAGATTGCGTCCGTCCCGCGAGAACACGCGGTGCGGGCGCACCGTCACCTCGACGACGATGTCGCCGCTTTCGCCACCGTTCGGCGACGGGCGCCCACGGCCGCGAAGACGGATCTTCTGGCCGTCGCCGATGCCCGCGGGGATCTTCACCTTGAAGGGCTTCCCGTCCTCGCTGCGGAGGGAGATCGTCTCCCCCTTCGCGGCCGTGAGGAAGTCGATTGTCGTGCGCGCGCGCACGTCGCTCCCCTTCTGCGGGCCCGGCGCACCGCCGAAACCACCGAAGCCGCCCGCGCGGCCGCCCCCCGACTGATTGAACATCGAGAAGATGTCATCGAAATCCGGGGATCCGCCGCCGCCTCCGCGCGAGAAGCGGCTGAAGACGTCCTCGAAGCCGCCGGCGCCTGATCCGCCCGCCGTGAAGCGCGCACCGGATCCCATCGCACGGAGCTCGTCGTACTCCTTCCGCTGCTCGGGGTCCGACAGCACCGAGTAGGCCTCGCTGATGTCCTTGAACTTCGCCTCGGCCGCCTGATCGCCCGGATTGGAGTCCGGGTGGTACTTGCGGGCGAGCTTGCGGTAGACCTTCTTCAGCTCCGCATCGCCGACGTCTTTCGACACCCCGAGGATCTTGTAGAAGTCCTTGTCGAACCAGTCTTGGCTGGCCATCGCGTTCCTCTTTTACGTCAGTCGGCCGGGACGGCCACGACCACCTTGGCCGGGCGCAGCTCGACGTCGCCCAGTCGGTATCCGACCTCGGCGACCTCGAGGATCGTCGACTCCGTCGCCCCGGGGGTCGGCTGCTGGAAGACCGCCTCGTGCTGCTGCGGGTCGAAGGCCTCGCCGGCCTCGCCGTATGCGACGAGCCCTGTGCGCTCGGCCAGCCCGCGCATCTTCTCCGCCACGATGGCGAAGGCGGATCCCTCTTCGAGGTCTCCGTGCTTCGCCGCGCGGTCGAGGTCGTCGAGCACGGGCAGCATGCCCTTCGCGACCTCGCCCTTCGCGCGGTCGATCTCGACCTGACGCTGCTCCTCAGTGCGGCGGCGGTAGTTGGCGTACTCGGCCTGGATCCGCTTGAGGTCGTTCAGGAGCTGCGTCTCGTAGTCGCTCTTCTCCTGGACGATCGCATCGTCAGTCTGATCGGCGTCGAGGATCTCGTCGACCGTGAGCTCCTCACCCTCCGCGGCGTCGTCTCCAGCGGATGCGCCCGCGGCGGGGGCCTGGTCGGCCCCCGCCTCGGCGTCCGGCTGGACCTGGTCGTCGCCGTCGTTCGGCTCGATCGGGTCCGTGTCCGTCATTACTTCTTCTCGTCCTCTTCGTCGACGACCTCGGCGTCCACGACGTCCTCGTCATCCGACGAGGCGTCGCCCGACGCGTCGGCCTGCGGGGCGTCGGCCTGCTCCTGCTGGGCCTGGGCGTAGATCGCCTCTCCCAGCTTGGTCTGGCTCTCGTTCAGCTTGTCGAGCGCGGACTTCACCGCGTCGTCGTCATCGCCTGCGAGCGCCGACTTGAGCGACTCGACGTCGGCCTTCACGGTCTCCTTGACGTCGTCCGGGAGCTTCTCGTCGTTCTCGTCGAGAAGCTTCTCGACCGAGTAGGCGAGCGTCTCAGCCTGGTTGCGGGTGTCGGCCGCCTCGCGGCGCTTCTTGTCCTCTTCCGCGTTTTCCTCGGCCTCGCGGACCATGCGGTCGATGTCTTCCTTGTCGAGCGACGAACCGCCCGTGATGGTCATCGACTGCTCCTTGCCCGTGCCCTTGTCGGTAGCCGACACGTGCACGATGCCGTTGGCGTCGATGTCGAAGGTGACCTCGACCTGCGGAAGGCCGCGCGGGGCAGGAGCGATGCCGGTCAGCTCGAAGGTGCCGAGCGGCTTGTTGTCGCGAGTGAACTCTCGCTCGCCCTGGAACACCTGGATCGCGACGGAGGGCTGGTTGTCCTCGGCCGTCGTGAACGTCTCGCTGCGCTTGGTCGGGATGGCGGTGTTGCGCTCGATGAGCTTCGTCATGATGCCGCCCTTGGTCTCGATACCGAGGGACAGCGGCGTGACGTCGATGAGCAGGACGTCCTTGCGCTCGCCCTTCAGCACGCCCGCCTGCAGCGCGGCACCGACGGCGACGACCTCATCGGGGTTGACGCCCTTGTTCGCCTCCTTGCCCGTCTCCTTCTTGACGAGCTCGGCGACGGCCGGCATGCGCGTGGAGCCGCCGACGAGGACGACGTGCGCGATGTCGCTGAGCTTCACGCCCGCCTCGCGGATAACGTCTTCGAACGGCTTCTTGGTGCGGTCGAGCAGATCGCTCGTGAGCTCCTCGAACTTCGCGCGGGAGAGCGTCTCGCTGAGCGAGGCCGGGCCCTGATCGGTGAGCGAAAGGTACGGCAGGCTCACGGTCGTCGACGCGGAGCTCGAGAGCTCCTTCTTCGCCTGCTCCGCGGCCTCCTTGAGGCGCTGCAGCGCGATCTTGTCGTTCGAGACGTCGACGCCCGTCGTGTTCTTGAACTGCGTGATGAGGTGGTCGACGACGCGCTGGTCCCAGTCGTCGCCGCCCAGGCGGTTGTCACCGGCCGTCGCGCGGACCTGGATCGTCGAGAAGTCGTCGTCCTTGCCCACCTCGAGAAGCGAGACGTCGAACGTGCCGCCACCGAGGTCGAAGACGAGGATGAGCTCGTCCTCCTGGCCCTTGTCGAGGCCATACGCGAGCGCGGCCGCCGTGGGCTCGTTGACGATGCGGAGCACGTTGAGGCCCGCGATCTCGCCGGCTTCCTTCGTCGCCTGACGCTCGGCGTCGTTGAAGTACGCGGGGACCGTGATGACGGCGTCGGTCACCGTGTCGCCGAGGTACTGCTCGGCGTCGCGCTTGAGCTTCTGGAGGATGCGCGCCGAGATCTCCTGCGGCGTGTACTTCTTGTCTTCGACCGTGAACGTCCAGTCGGTGCCCATGTGGCGCTTGACCGACGCGATCGTGTGATCGACGTTGGTGACGGCCTGGCGCTTGGCGGTCTCGCCGACCAGCACCTCTCCGTCCTTCGCGAAGGCGACGACCGACGGGGTCGTGCGCATGCCCTCCGCGTTCGCGATGACCTTCGGCTCGCCGCCTTCGAGGACGGACACGACCGAGTTGGTCGTTCCGAGGTCAATACCCACAGCACGTGCCATGTTCAGCTCCATTTCGTCGATGGGGAAGTCTGCTCGCGAGAGTTGAGTCGCGATGACTCAAGCGTACGTCACGCCCATCCCCCTGTCAACAAACTTGATATGAGCCAGCTCAAGTTTGCTTCTGGGTTGACCGAGAGGACATCACGAAGGCGAGGAGCACGACGACGACGCCGCCCGCGAGCGACACCGTGAGACCCGCGCGCAGCGAACTCGCGTCGGCGATCGCGCCGACGAGAGGGGGCGCGACGAGGAACGCGAGACGCATGAGCCAGGTGACGATCGTCAGCCCGACACCGGGACGCAGGCCCGGGATCCGATCCGCCTCCTGCATTGCCAGCGGAATGGTCGGCGCACAACCGAAGCCCGCGAGAGCGAAGCCGACGCACGCGACCCACACGGACGTCGCGCTGATCGCGAGGCCGATGCCCACGGCGACGAGGATCCCCGCGACGGTCACGACGGCGCGCGCCCCGAAGCGGTCGACGAGGCGGTCGCTCACCATGCGCCCGAGGAACTGCGCGCTGACCAGCCCGACGAATCCTGCAGCGGCGATCTGCGCGGGCGCCCCGATCTCGTCGCGGAGATAGAGCGAGACCCAGGAGAAGCCCACCTCCTCGACGAGGCCACCGCCGATCGCGATGAGCAGGAGCGCGATGAGGAGGAGGACCACCTTCGGTGTCACGCCGCCCGCCGCCTTCGCGACACGGATCTGCTCGGTGCGGCCGACCTCCGAATCCGGCCCGGGAAGCGCCCACCTCAGCGCAAGGATCGAGCCGACGGCAAGGCAGCCGCTCGTCGCGAGGATATGCGTCGTGAGGGGCACGCCGAGGGCGATCGCACCCGCGGCGAGCGCCCCGCCGACGACAGCGCCCGCCGACCAGATCGCGTGCATCGAGTTGATGATCGACCGCCCCCGCCGCTCCTGCACGCGCAGTGCGTTGGCGTTCTGCGCGACGTCGGCGATCGCGTCCATGGCGCCGGCGACGAGGAACGAGATCGCAAGGAGCAGCACGGTCGGCGACGACGCGGCGGCGAGGATCCCGGCAGCGAGGCCGACGCTCGTGACGGCGGCGACGCGCGCGGATCCGAACCTTCTGATGAGCGTCGCCGCGGCGACGCCGGCGACCATCGCTCCGACGGGGTTCATCGCGAGGACGACGCCGTACAGCGTGGCGCTCATCCCGAGCTCGGCCTTGAGCTCCGGATATCGCGGCACGAGACTCGAGAAGACCGCACCATTGACGAAGAAGAACGTCGCGGCCGCGATGTGCGCGCGCCGAAGCGCGCGCTCGGGGGTCATCGTCACCCGTCGATCCTGCCCGATGCTTCCCGCGATGTCACACACCCGCGCTATGGTGCGCGCTATGACCGAGAATCCCCGACGCCCCTCGCCGCCGGCGACCGCAGACAGCGAGGCCGTGCCGGTCCTCGGCCTTCAGGCGCAGCTCGACGACGCGCCGACGAAGAAGTCCACCGTCCTCGCCTGGGCCTTCTGGGACTGGGGACTTCAGCCGTTTAACACGGTGATCCTCACCTTCATCTTCACGGCCCTCTACCTCACCACCGACGCGTTCCTCCCGGCGGAGGTGCAGGCGCTCGACGACAAGGATCCCGTGAAGACGCAGGCGCTCGCCGGTCTCGCGAGCGGGCTCGGCCTCGGGACGACGATCGCGGGCCTCCTCATCCTCGCTCTCGCCCCGGTGCTCGGCCAGCAGGCCGACGCCCAGGGCCGGCAGAAGCTGTGGCTCGGCATCGGCACGATCGGCACGATCGGCTGCATGCTCGGCCTGTGGTTCGCCGAGCCCGCGCCCGCGTTCTTCTGGTTCGCGGTCTCCCTCATCTCCGCCGGAACGGTCTTCAACGAGATCGGCAGCGTCAACAACAACGCCCTGCTCGTCAGCATCGCGAACCCGAAGAACATCGGCCGCATCTCGGGCGTCGGCTGGGGCTTCGGATACGTCGGCGGCGTCGTCGCACTCGTGCTCGTCATCGCGTTCTACGCCGCCGACTGGTTCGGCGTCCCCGACGCCGACGGAGTCCCGTTCCGTCTCATCGCGGTGGGCTGCGCCGTCTGGGCGATCCTGTTCGGCATCCCCGTGTTCCTGAAGGTGCCCGAACCCGCGCCCCTCGGCAAACCCGAGCGGCGCGTCGGATTCCTCCGCAGCTATGCACTCCTCGTTCGCGACGTCGTCGGCCTCTATCGCTCCCCCGCGACGCGCAACACCTTCTGGTTCCTCCTGTCGAGCGCCGTCTTCCGCGACGGCCTCGCGGGAGTGTTCACGTTCGGTGCCATCATCGCGGGCCAGGTGTTCGGCTTCCAGTTCCTCGAGCTCGCGCTCTTCGGCATCGCCGCGAATCTCATCGCAGGGGTGTCGACCATCATCGCCGGGCGCTGGGACGACCGCTTCGGCCCGAAGGCGATCATCCTGTTCGCGCTGTCCGGCATGATCGTCACGGGCCTCGTGGTGTTCTTCCTCGCCGACGCGGGCGCGATCGTCTTCTGGATCTTCGGTCTCCTCCTCACAGCCTTTGTCGGCCCCGCGCAATCGGCTGGCCGTTCCTTCCTCGCCCGAGTCACCCCCGCCGGTCGCGAGGGCGAGATCTTCGGCCTCTACGCCACGACGGGCCGCGCGGCAAGCTGGATGTCGTCGCTGCTGTGGACCGTCCTCGTCGCCGCGACGGGCGCAACGGTGTTCGGCGTGCTCGGAATCGTGGTCGTGCTCGTCATCGGCCTCGTGCTCGTCGCCCTCGTCCGCGACGCGCGCTGATATCGGGGCCTGAGAGACTCGAAGCATGACCACCCGCATCGCCTTCCTCGACATCGACGGCACGATCATCGACCATGCCGGCGAGATACCGGAGTCGACCGTCGACGCCGTGCAGCGGGCACGGGCGAACGGCCACCTCGTCTACCTCGCCTCGGGGCGCACTCCGAGCGAGGTCGAAGGGCGACTGGTCGACATCGGCTTCGACGGCGCGATCCTCGGCGCCGGCGCCTACGCCTGGATCGGCACGCTGTGGCAGGCCGGAGGATGGCGCGTCGAGCGGCTCATGGATCCCGCCCGCGTCGCTGAGATGATCACCGCGCTCCGCGCCGTCGGGGCCGATTACGTGCTGCAGGGCCGCGACGAAGTCTGGGCCACGCGCCGCGCTGTCGACCGCGTGACGGCCGTTCTCGACGCCGAGGGGCGCCTGTCCGACGCGACGCGCGAGGCTCTCCTCGACCACGTGACGATCACCGACGATCCGCCCCACACCGGTATCGCCAAGTCGGCATTCTCGAGCGACGACCTCGGCTGCTACGGCGCCGTGAGAGGGCGCCTCGGCGACGAGTTCAGCGTCATCACCGGCACGATGCCGGGCCTCGGAACGGCGGGAGGCGAGATCTCCCCGGCGGGCGTCACGAAGGGTTCGACGATGCAGATGGTGCTGCGCGAACTCGCGCTTCCCGCCGCAGCCGCCCTCGCCATCGGCGACAACAACAACGATCTCGATATGCTCCGGCTCGCGGGCACGGGCATCGCGATGGGGAACGCGACCGAGGAGGCGCGCGAGGCGGCCGATGAGGCGACGACCGCCGTGGACGCCGACGGCATCTGGAACGCGTTCGCACGCCACGGTCTCGTGTAGCGGCACCGAACGGGAGAACCCGGGCGGCGTTCCCCCGATCGCTGCCCGGGCCCCGAACCTCTCGGCCTGTCGGTGCGGTCATGCTGCGCGAGCCGACACCTCGACCATACGGCGCACGGCGCCGCCGCCCCGAGACATCCCGCGGGTTTCACCCCGCAGTCACCCGGGAATCACACATGTGAGCGCTCGGTGACATTATGGGGGCTGGGAGGGGTGACCGTGCAGAACGCAAACGGCGACCGGCTGAGCCGGCCACGGCTCGTCTCGCTGTGGCGCCGCGTCGCCCCAGGCGCGACCGTCCTCGTGACCGCACAGCATCGTAGCGGCGTCGTCACGAGCGTACGCGAGTGGCTTGCCTCGTCCGATGCATCGCTCGTGCGCTGGTCGTCCACTCGCGTCGACGTTCCCGCCGACTCCCCCGACGCCGACGTCGTGCTGCTCGAACTCGAGGGGATGCGCGGCGACCATGTCGCCGCGACGCTCGCGGTGCGGAAGCGGTGGCCGAATGCGACGCTCATCGCGGTCTCGAGCACGCAGTGGCCCCCGGGGCTGCTCGACGCCGACGTGCGCCCCGAACGCGTCCTCTCGGGCGCTCTGTTCGGCTTCACGGCCGACGAGATCCTCGACCGCGCCGAGCAGCTCGGGCTCGCGATCTCCTGGGAAGAAGCGAACGAACTGCTCGACCGCGTCGGCGCGCACACCGGATTCGTCGACGCTGTCCTCCGCGCCGCGGCCGCGCGCGGATCCTTCGACGAGGCTGCTCTCCACGTGGGGTGCGACGAGGCGACCTCGTACTTCGCGAGCTCGGCGGCCGCCGGCGTTTTCCGACCGAACGCGTGGCGCGCCGCGCTCATGTCGGCGCGCATCGGTCCGATGCCCCGCCACACGCTCCTGGCCGTCTGGGGAGAGGACGAGGTGGTCCGCGCCGCGCTCGACAACCTGCTTCAGAACGGCTTCTTCACGCAGGATCTCGCCACCGACACGCTCGCGCTGCGCCCCGATATCCGCGCCGCGGTGATCGAACGGATCGAACGCGAGGCGCGAATGTCCGCCGTCGACGACGCCGTAGCGGCCCTCGCCTCCGAGCAACTGAGCGCGGGCCGCTCCGACGAGGGCTGGGCGATCGTCTCCGACCTCCCACAGGCCCGCAGGCGCCTTCTCGTCCGGCACTGGTGGCAGCTGAGCGACCTCGACGTCGAACGGGCGCGCCCCTGGCTCGCCGAAGCGCTGCAGAGCGACCCGGATCCCCGCCTGCGGCTCGCGCTCGCACGCACCCTTCTCGACGTCACGAGTGCGAATCACTCCGGAAGCATCCCGCACGACGCGCGCTTCGAGGCCCGCGCGCTGCTCGAGGAGGTCGACTCCTCCCCCGATGCGACCGACGACGCCCGGTTCGCCGCCGACATCCTGCGGGGCATCCTGCCGCGCCTTGAGGGTCGGCACGCCGACGCGCTCGAGATCCACGAGAATCTCGTCGATTCCAGTGCCTCCGCCCCGCACGCCCCCGCCCGGACGCCGCGTCCCTGCGGGCTCATGCAGGTCACCGCCCTCATTCAGGCCGGGCTCAGTGCCCTCGACGCGAACTGCACGAACATCGCGTCCGACCGCTTCGCGGCGGCCGCCGCACTCGCGCATCAGGAACGCCACGAGCGGCTCGCGAAGTTCGCGCACGAGATGCTGCTGATCGTCCGGTCGAACGGCACGCCCTTCGCGACATCGGTCCAGTCGCGCGTCGACAACATCGTCGGTGCGCAGGTCATCTCCCGGCCGATGCAGAGCGTCGTCGCCCTGAGCAGCGCCCTGTACGTCGTCGACCCGCACGCCCTGCAGACGGCGCTCGATGCCGCTGACGAGGCGCCGCCGCTCGACGACCCGATCACGCTGCGCTTCGTGTCCGTCACACTCCGGTCCATCACGCACAGCCTCCTCGGATCGTCGGCCCTCGCGATCCGGCGCCTGGAGCTCTTCGAGCGGGGATTCGAGGGACGCAGCCTCTCGCTTCATCACCGCGCCCTGCTCGCGTGGGCTCGGACCGAGACGCTCCTGTCCGTCGGCGCGGACGACCGCGCGACGGCCCTGCTCGCATCGGCACCGACCGAGTTCGCCAATCTGGTCCCCCTCGAGATCCTCCGCGCCCGAGCGCATCTGCACGCTGGCGAGCCTGAACGCGCCCTCGCCTGCCTCGCGACGTCTCCCGAGGTCCGAGACGCGGGAGTACTCGGCGTCTGGGCGCACGTGCTGCTGTTCCTCGCTTATCACGCGATCGGATCCGTCTCTTCGGTCGACATCGCGCGACAGCACCTGTCCACCGCGATCGTCGCGGCATCGCGCGCCCGCCCGCTGATGCCGTTCGCGATGCAGGGCATGGGTGCGCTCAACGTGATCATCGCGCAGGCCGAGCAGATCGGTCTCGACCCCGCCGGGCGCCGGCTCGTCGGCGACCTCCTCCGGGTACGCGACGCACTGCAGGTTGCGACCGGCGCATCGCTCACGCTGAGCGACCGCGAGCGCACGGTCGTCGCTCAGCTCTCCGTCGCCACGTCGACGAAGGATCTCGCGCGGCGCCTGCACGTCTCACCGAACACGGTCAAGACGCAGCTCCGCTCGATCTACCGCAAGCTCGGGGTCTCTTCCTGGGCCGACGCGGGCGCGGCAGCGAAGCGACTGGGGCTGGCCGAGTAGGCCCCGCGCGCCTCTCCACAGACTGCACACCAGAGAACCGAGTTTCTCATCATCCCGGCGTGGGAAATCCATCCGAAACACGCATTCTGTGAAAGTGATGTGGTCCAGCCGCATGAACGCTGAGTGCACAGCTCGGCGTTCCGGACGGCGGTCGCGGACGTTCTCGTCCGCTCCACCCATCTACGGAGGAACATGAAGATCCGCACCACATGCGCACTCGGGGCAGCAGCGTTGCTCGCCGGGTCGCTCCTCGTCCCCACTGCCGCAACAGCGGCCCCGGCGTCCGCGTCGGCCCCCGAGGCGCCGACAGATGCGCCCAGTGACAACCGACCCGATCCGCTCGCCGAGAAGCGCACGGCCGAGAAGCAGAAGGCTGCCGAGCTCGTCGCGACGGGCAAGGCCGACGTCACCGAACGCGGCCGCGGTTCGAACAAGAGCAGGGTCGTCGAGCTGAAGCCCGGCGAGTACGTCGAGTACGGCACCGCCGAGACGGCGCAGCTGTTCACGATCCTCGTCGAGTTCGGCGACGACGTCGATGAGCGCTTCCCCGACGCACCCGCAGGGCCGCGCCACAACGAGATCCCCGAGCCCGGAGAGTCCGACAACTCAACCTACTGGATGTCGGACTTCTCGAAGGCACACTACGAGGACATGTTCTTCGGCGACGGAGAGTCCTTCGCCGACGTCTACGACGAGATGTCGTCGGGCCGCTTCGCCGTCGAGGGCGGCGTCTCCGACTGGGTCCAGGTCGACAACAACGAGGCGTCGTACGGCGAGACCGAGTCCCAGCAGGACATGACGCGGTTCATCCAGGACTCCGCCGACGCCTGGTACGACGCACAGCTCGCGGAGGGCCGTTCCCAGGACGACATCGTCGCCGAGCTGCAGTCGTACGACGTGTGGGACCGCTACGACGCGGACGGCGATGGGATCATCAACGAGCCTGACGGCTACATCGACCATTTCCAGGCCGTGCACGCGGGCGCCGGCGAAGAAGCAGGTGCCCCCGAATGGGCCATCTGGTCGCACCGTTGGGCCGCCGGCCAGGCCGGCCTCGGCGAGGAAGGGCCGTCGCAGTACATGCCCCTCGGCGGCGTGCAGATCGGTGACACCGACATCTGGATCCGTGACTACACGACCGAGCCCGAGAACGGCGGCCTCGGCGTCTTCGCGCACGAGTTCGGACACGATCTCGGTCTGCCCGACTACTACGACACCGCAGGCGGCGAGAACGGCACCGCGTACTGGACCCTCATGAGCTCCGGCTCGTGGCTCGGCCACGGCGACGGCGCGATCGGCACGACGCCGAACCACATGGGTCCGAACGAGAAGCTGTTCCTCGGCTGGCTCGACTACGAGCTCGTCGAGGCCGAGTCGGATGCGACGGTCGACCTCGGCCCGTCGTTCCATGCAACGACGCGCGGAGCGCAGGCGGCCATCGTCGACCTGCCCGACGCGGAGACGTTCATCGAGGTCGGTCCGGCCGCCTCGGGCGACCGCCATCTGTACTCGGGCTCGGGCGACGACCTCGATGTGACGGCGACGAGCCCCGAGTTCCTCGTACCCGCGGGCGGCGAGCTCACGGCCAGCGCGAGCTTCGACATCGAGGTCGACTGGGACTACGCCTACCTCGAGGCCACGACCGACGGCGGCGAGACGTGGACGCCCGTCGAGACGAACCTCTCGACCACGACCGATCCGAACGGGCAGAACGCCGGATACGGCATCACGGGCACCTCCGACGGCTGGACCGCACTGACCGCCGACCTCTCGGCTCTCGCCGGCGAGACCGCGCAGGTGCGCTTCCGCTACTGGACCGATGTGGCCGCGACCTACCCCGGTTTCCAGGTCGACGAGATCGCCGTCGGGGATGCCCTCACGACGGACGACGGCGCAAGCGACTGGACCCTCGACGGCTTCACGGTCATCGAGGACGGCGGCTACGCGCAGCCGTACAGCCACTTCTACATCGTCGAGAACCGCGTCTACGGCGGCTACGACCGCGTGCTCGAGACCGGCGCCTACAACTTCGCGTGGTCGCAGTCGAGCCCGGACCAGGTCGAGCACTTCCCCTACCAGGACGGCATGCTCGTCTGGTACGTCAACAGCCTGTACAGCGACAACAACACCTCGCAGCACCCCGGCGGCGGCAGCGCGCTTCCCGTCGACGCGAACCCGACCGCACTGACCTGGTCCGATGGTGAGGTCGCGCGCAACCGGATCCAGGCGTTCGACGCGACGTTCGGCACGCACAAGACGGATCCGATCTCGCTGCAGCGCGAGACGGCGGCGGGCGTCTCGACGCTCGACGTCGCGTCGCAGAAGCCCTCGGCGACCTTCGACGACACCGACCCGTACGCGTATTACGACGCGGCGAACCCGGGGGCCTCGGTCATCGTGGGCGGCACGGGCACGTCGGTGACGATCGTCGACCGGAACAAGAACAAGGGCTCGATGACGGTGGACGTGCGCCGCACGCCGTAATCGTCACGCCGCGATCCGCAGCCGCGGATCGGTCACCGGATGGCCGCGCTCCCTCCCGAGGGGGCGCGGCCATCCGTCGTTCACGTCCGGGCGCGCGGATCAGCTGCCGTCGGCTGATCCGCCGGAGAGCTGTGGATCCGCGGGCGGACGAGGGGCCGACAGCAGCGCGGTGAGTCCGTCGAGCGACGGCTCGACCGCCTCGGCCGGGAGGTGGCCGGTGGCGATCAGCTGGGCGAGCCCGTGCACGAGGGCCCAGACGCCCGCGGCTGCCCCCTCCTGCACCGCCGGGTCCGCATCGCCGAGTCGCGAAGCGACGAGCTCGGCGATCAGCTCCTCATTCTCGGCGATGAGCGGCCCCATCTCGGCCGTCGGCTCACCGGGCACGCAGATCTCCGGATCGAACACGATCCCGAAGCCCGCGGGCGCGTCGAGCGCATACGCGACGTACGCGCGGCCGACGAGGCGGAGGCGCCGATCCGGGTCGCTCTCCTGCGCGGCTGCCTGCTTCTGCGCGTCGAGCAGCCGCCGCATGTGCCGCTCGGCGAGACCCCTCATCACGGCGATGCGATCCGGGAAGTGGTGGTAGGGCGCGTTGTGGCTGACCCCCGCGCGCCGAGCGACTTCGCGGAGGCTCAGGGCGCCGGATCCGCGCTCCGACAGCAGCGCGTCCGCGGCATCGAGCAGCGCCCGCCGCAGATCGCCGTGATGGTACCGCGCTTCCGATGTTGACACGAGCCAGATTCTCCCACATCATGACAGTGTCCAGTTTGTGGGCACTGTCCAGATCATGTCAGGAGGAACCATGTCCGCGCTCGTCATCGACGGCCACCCGAACCCCGATTCGCTCACGGCCGCGCTCGCGCGTCGCTACGCCGAGGCGCACGGCGACGCGCGCCTCCTCGCCGTGCGCGATCTCACCTTCGACCCGATCATGCGCCGGGGATATCGAGGAGAACAGCCACTCGAGCCCGATCTGCGCGCAGCCCTCGACGATCTCCTCGCCGCCGACCACGTCGCCGTCGCGACGCCGGTGTGGTGGGCGTCGACCCCCGCGCTCCTCAAGGGATTCCTCGACCGAATCCTCCTCCCGAAGATCACCTATCGCTACCGGTCGAATGGACTGCCCGAGGGGCTCCTGCGCGAGAAGACGGGGCGGATCCTCATGACGAGCGACTCGCCGAGGTGGTTCCTCTCCTTGACCGGCGACCCGGCGGTGAAGCACCTGAAGAATCAGACGATGCAGTTCTGCGGGATCCGGCCCGTGCGCCTCACGCGCTTCACGGGTGTACGCGAGGCGGACGATGCGCGCCGCGCGAACTGGCTCGAGCTCGCAGCGGCCGCCGGCGCCGCCGATGCACGGCGCTCCACCCGGTCCGCCGCCGCGCCCGCTTCCCTGACGCGTGCGTGAGGCGGCGCCTCAGACCCACACCTGCCCGGGCCGCGCCCGCTTCCCTGACGCGTGAGGAGGCGGCACCTCGGACCCACTCCCGCTTCCCTGACGCGCGCGTGAGGCGGCGCCTCGGACCCACGCGCCACGAAGGCGACGGCGCCCGGGCCCGCGAAACGACCTCGACGAGCTCTGACGCCCTACCCGGAAAGAACGCGTTCGCTCACGATGCGTGCCGTGGCGACAGGATCCATGCCGTGATCGCGCGATTCGGACACGACGAGGAACTCGGCGTCCGGCATCGCGTCGCGCAGCAGCTCGAATGCTCGCACGAGGACCGGGAAGGTGGGATCCCCGCGCAGGATCGTCACCGGCAGGGATAGCTCCCGCATTGCCACGGTCGGCGCCGCGAGATCGCGGGTGAGCGTCGCGTCGTAGACGGCCGACTGCGCGAGCGGGACGAGCGATGCGAACAGCGGGCTCTGCCGGATCTGCTCGATCAGCTGCTCAGGCAGACCCACAGCCTCCCGCTGGAAGAGGACGACCGCCTCGGCGGCCTCACCGTCATCGATGAGCCGCTGCAGCCGATCGGGAAGTCGCGGATCCGACGTCCGCTCACCGAACGAGAACGGCGGCTCGGAGAGGAACAGGCGCGAGACGGGCAGGCCCGACGCCGTCGCGAAGTGCGCGAGCACGGCGCCCGAAGAATGTCCGAGCAAGGCTGCCTCTCCTCCCACCGCCTCGATCACGGCGGCGAGATCCTCGACCTCGCGCTCGATCGCATACGGCGCTACGTCGCCACTCTCGCCCCGCGCGCGACGGTCCAGGGTGATGCCCTGCAGGCCGGATTCACCGAGCGCGCGGGCGAGGGGCACGGCAGCATCGGACGCCGAAAGCGCCCCGCCGACGATCACGACCGGCGGACCGTCGCCGTGGCGCCCGAAGGCGATCGGGGCGCCGTCAGCCGACATCGTGTGATCCATGCGGATACCGTGCCATGCTCGCGGCCCTCGCGGTACCCACTTGTGCGATGCGCATCGAGGTCGGACGGCGTCGGTCCTGTGCGCCGCCCACGGACGACGAGGCTCCCCTCGCGCTCGAGGGCTACCGTGAGTGCATGCCACTCGATTTCCGCCAGGTCGATGTCTTCAGCACGGACCCGCTCCAGGGCAACCCCGTGGCCGTCGTCCACGGGGCCGACGGTCTGACCGACGAGCAGATGGCCGCGTTCGCGCGATGGACCAACCTCTCCGAGACAACGTTCCTCCTCGCGCCGACGCACCCCTCGGCCGACTACCGCCTGCGTATTTTCACCCCGGGTGGTGAGCTGCCGTTCGCGGGCCACCCAACGCTCGGATCCGCGCACGCGTGGCTCGAGGCCGGAGGCGCGCCCCGCACCGGCGACATCGTGCAGGAGTGCGAGATCGGCCTCGTGACACTGCGCCAGGAGTCGGGCCGTCTGGCATTCGCCGCCCCTCCCCTCGCGCGCTCAGGACCCGCCAACGAGGAGCTCCTGGTGCGTATCGCGACATCGCTGGGCGTTGAACGCGGAGCGATCGTCGACGCCGCGTGGTGCGACAACGGCCCCGGTTGGGTCGGCGTGCGCCTCGCCGACGCGCAGGCCGTTCTGTCCCTGCACCCCGACTTCGCCGCGCTGCCAGTACCGGTGGGGGCCGTCGGCCTCTACGGCGACGGCGCCGAATGTGCGATCGAGGTGCGCGCATTCCTCCGGCCAGAGATGGGGCCGACCGAGGATCCCGTGACGGGCTCCCTCAACGCCGCCATCGGCCAGTGGCTCGCGGGATCTGTCCTCCCCGATGAGTACGTGTCGAGCCAGGGCACGGCGCTCGGACGCCGCGGCCGCGTGCACGTGCTCCGCGACGGCGACGACGTGTGGGTCGGCGGCGTCACGACGACGACCATCCGGGGCGAACTGACGATCTGAGCGCGGCCCGCACAACACAACGCAGTCAATCCGCAGGCGATGACGCTCGAACCGGCCACATCGGGCGTCCTGCGGACGAATTGACTGCGTCATGTTGTGCCGGCAGTGTCCGACGGCGACAACGGTACGTGCTACCGACCTACACGACGACGCCATTTTTCGTTCTCTTGGTGCCCGAAACCGGTTCAGATGCATGCGAGCGGGAGAATTGGCGTCGTTGTGCAGAACGAGAACCCGTCCTGGCGAGCGGCCCTTCGGGGACACCCCACCCGCCGCCCGGGGGAACGCCCCCGAATCAGTCCGAGTTCCGTCGCCAGGCTCGACCTCGGCGCCGAGCCGAACCTAGCCTCGCCACATGCCGACCTCGCAGCCCGCCCCGCTCCCCTATGCCGCTACGGGTGCACTGCCAGCCTGGGCGCCGCGATTCCTCATGACCGCCGGCGTCGCCGTCATGGCGATCGTCGTCGCGATCTGCCTGCCGTTCTGGCTCACCGACCTCGGCTCCGAGATCCTCGCCGTCGCGACGCCTGCCCTCCAATGGATCCCATTCCTCGCGATCCTCATCGTTCACGCGATCCTCCGGCCCGGCGTGCGATTCTGGCGCTGGAGTGCGATCGGCGTGCGTCCGCTCGGACAGACGCTCGGCGCCGCGGGAATCGCGCTGGCCGTGTTCACGATCGTGCCCCTCGCCACCATCGTCGCGACGGCATCTCTCGGCCTCGTCGACTACTCGGTCGTCGAGGGCGCTGGCACGGCCGCGCTGCTCGTGCTTCCTTTCTCGATCGTGTGGATGCTGTTCGCGTTCGGCGAGGAGGCGGGGTGGCGCGGGTACATCCAGACGACGCTCGCGCCGCTCGGGTTCTGGGGATCCACGCTCATCATCGGCGGATTCTGGGCCGCCTGGCATCTTCCCGTCGCGCTGACCTACTCGCTCGACGGGACGATGCCGATGCGCGTCGTGGTGACGACGACCGTGAACCTGCTGTTCGCGGCGGTCGCGATCAGCGCCGTGCGCTACCTGGGCGGATCCGTGTGGCCGGCCGTCTTCGCGCACGCCGTCATGAACACGATGGGCCAGTTCGCCTACAGCAACCTCATCACACCGCTCGCCGATCTCGACACCCCCACGTACTGGGCATTCCACGGCGTGAGCTGGACGATCTGGGCCGCCGTCGCGATCGCGGTCGGGAAACTCGTGCGCCGACGTGCGGCCCGCTGACGGAGCCCGTTCCACGAGTGATCAGTCGTCGGACGCGCCGAGGGCGGGGGCGATCGCGTCTCCGATCCAGTCGGCGAGGACCTCGTCGGGCGGATCCGTGAGGGATGTCGTTCGCCCGCGCGCATCGCTCCGAACGCCCGACCGTTCGAGCCCGGCTCGCGTCCGAGGCGCCCCGCCCCCCTCTTTGCGGAGGCGCTGTCCGCGCTTGGCGACGCGTCGGAGCCCTTCGCGGCGGAGATCCGCGGGGCCGCCGCGAGCCTCACGCCCCGACTCACCCTTCGTTTCTGGCTCATCCCTACCGGTGTGCCATGGAGAGATGTGCCAGAAATGAAGGGTTGGAGGCGCCGGATCGGCCGTTCGGCCGATGCGCCGCCGCCCCGGTAGCGCGAAGATCGAACGCATGAGCCCCCGGAAGCCCTTTGTGCCGCCGCGGTTCGTCGTGTCGACCGCGTGGCGGATCCACCGCGCCATCGCCCGGCGCGGACCCGGCCGCGGGCTCTGGGAACCGGGCGCGCGGAACGCGTGGGGCGCGCTGACGCTCACCACGACCGGCCGCCGCAGCGGCGACCCGCGCATCGCGATCGTCGGCTACCTCGACGACGGCGACGCCCTCCACACCCTCGCGATGAATGGGTGGCGCGAGGGGCACCCCGCCTGGTGGCTCAATCTGCAGTCGGATCCGCGCGCCCGAGTGGCGATGCCCGACGGATCCGCGCACGACGTCGTCGCGCATCGCGCGACCGACGCCGAGCGCGACCGCCTCTGGCGCGAGTGGCAGCGGATCGACCCGCAGATCGACGACCTCGCCGCCCGCCGCACCACCCCAACTGACATCGTTGTGCTCGTGCGGGCGTGACACCTCACTCCGCGCGGGCCACGGGCTGCTGCAGCTCCGTCACCCACTCGCTCTGATCATGGTCGGGTTCCGCCCGGACGTAGAACTCGCGGCACGGGCCTGCCGCCGCGATCCCAGTGACGCAGCATGCGATGCGTCACCTGGCCGATCTGCGCGAGGGCTCCGATGGACAACATGTATGCCACGCTCCCGTCTTCCACTGTGTCAGGGTCAAGTATCCGTGCCCAGCGTCGCCCCTCACACCGCGGATGACGGGAGGATCGGATCCATGAAGACCGACCTCAAGAAGGCCCTGCCCGCGTATCGAGCGCCGCGCGGGCGGTTCGAGATCGTGACCGTTCCGCCGATGCGCTACCTCACGGTCACGGGATCCGGAGATCCGAACACCGCCGCCGCGTACCGGGAAGCGCTCGAAACGCTCTATCCCGTCGCGTATCGCCTCAAGTTCCGCAGCAAGCAGGAGCTGGATCACGACTACGTCGTGCCGCCCCTCGAGGCTCTGTGGTGGGCCGACGACATGCGCTTCTTCACAGAGGCGCGCGATAAGTCGGCATGGCGCTGGACCGCAATGATCCTCGTGCCCGACTGGATCCCCACCGAGCTCGTCGACGAGGCGCGTCGCGACGTCGCCCGCACGGGCGCCCCCTCTCTCGACCTGCTGCGCGTCGACGACCTCGACGAGGGGCTCTGCGTGCAGACCCTGCACATCGGCCCGTACGACGCGGAGGGCCCCGTGCTCGAACGCATGCACGACGACTTCGTCCCCGCGAACGGCCTGCGCATGACGGGCCGGCACCACGAGGTATATCTCGGCGACGTACGTCGCGCAGCCCCCGAGCGGCTGCGCACAATCCTCCGCCAGCCGGTCGAGCGCATCAGCCGCGCCAGCAGCCCGAGAAGGTGACCTGCCCCTGAGCGACAGCGCGGACCTTCATCGGGGACCGACGGGGCCGGTCGTGATCTGCGCGCACCACAGCCCCTCAACCGATTCGCGACATCACAACGCAGTCAATCTGGCCGAACAACGCCGGCTTCGGTACAGCGAACGGCGCGGAGAGAGGCAGATCGACTGCGTCGTGCGTCACTCGCCCGACGAGCCGAACATCCGGGCCGAGGCGTCTTGCTCCGCGAGGCGACGCAGCGCCGCGAGCAGCGGCTCGACGAGGATCGCCCCCAGAACGGCATACCGCAGGGCCGCCCCCGGCTCTTCGGGCATGTGCGCGAGCTCGGCCTTACTCACCTCGGACGACGCGGCCAGGTAGGCGTCCATCACCCCATCCGGCACCACGAATCCGGCGTCGGCAAGCGCCGCGAGGGCGCGGGCGAGCTGCCCCACCTCGGGACTCGCGGGATCGATCACCCACCCCGCCCTGGCGATGAGCTCATGAGCGGGCGACTCGTCGACGGTGTCCGCATCGTCGTACATGGCACTTTGCGCCGCCCCCAGCGCGGCGAACATGTCGTCACCCGGCGCGTCGATCACGCAGAGCACCTTGCGCGCCTGGGCGACCGACAGTCCCCCCTGGCCGAGGAGAGCGCGAACGAGACGCAGCCGATCGACGTGCGCGTCACCGTACTGCGCCTGCGTCGAGGATGTCAGCTCCCCCTGTGGCACGAGCCCCTCGCGCAGGTAGTACTTGATCGTCGCCGTCGTGACGCCGGAACGACGAGCGAGCTCGGAGATTCTCACACGGACCCCTTGACATAAGATAGTTTCACTATCCATTATTGGAAAGTGACACTTCCCATTATGGCTGCATTCACGAGGGGGCCGAGATGAAACCCGTGCCGGGGCGGATGACCCACGACTACGACGGCGAACTCATCGTGTTCCTCATCGGCATGCGCATCAACCGCTGGTCGCGCGTGCGCGATTGGCTGCCGACCTTCCGCGCGATGCCGCCGATGATGCGCGAACTCGCCACCGATCCCGATTCCGGCATGGTCGGCTATCGCCTGTTCGGCCTGCCGCGCACGCCGACCGTCCTGCAGTACTGGACGAGCCTCGACAAGCTGTACGACTACGCGTCCAACCCGCAGGCGAAGCACCGCCCCGCCTGGGGTGAGTTCAATCGTCGCGCTCGGACGGCGGGCGACGCCGTCGGCATCTGGCACGAAACCTTCGAGGTCGCGCGCGCTGAGACCTTCTACTTCGCGATGCCGCCGACCGGTCTTGCCGCCGCAACGGACATGACACCCGTCACGAAGGCGCACGCCCGGGCCCGCGACCGCATCGCCAGCTGAGCACCGCAACATAATGCAGTCAATCTGGCCGGAGACAGCCGGGTTCGCTGCGGGAAACCCCTCCGGGCCCGCAAATCTCCTGCGTTGTGCTCGGCAGCTCCGGTGCGGGACCTGCTTTCGCGGGTGATCAGTCGTCGGACGCGCCCAGCGCGCGGGCGATCGCGTCCCCGATCCAGTCGGCGAGGACCTCATCGGACGGATCCGTGAGGGCCGCGAACGGCGCGGTGCGCCCACCCGGCATCGTGAGCCGGTGGGCTCCCCGCTGGAGGGCCGTGTCGAGCGACTCTCCCCCGCCGACGGGAAAGAACACCTCGTCGCCCGAGACGCCGACAGCGATCCTCCCGTTCACGAGGAAGGCGATCGATCCCATCATCCGCTTCTCGTCGACGTCTCCGGCCGCCTCGACGATCGCGCGCACGCGATCCGCGATCTCGGTGTTGTACGCCATGCGGCGAGCGTAGCCGACGCCGTCGGTGGCTCAGCGCCGAGCGTCGCGATAGACCAGACGCCGCAGGAGGATCTCGGCGGGGCCGCGCCAGCCCCGCGTCTCCCACACGGCGGACAGCAGCAGGGTCACAGCCCATACGCCGATCGCGTACAGCGCCATCTGCGTACTGCCGAACACGCCACCGAGGCCGAGACCCCAGCCGGCGAGCACGGGCGCACAGAGCACCGACTGCATGAGGTAGCTCGATAGCGACCGCTTACCAACGGCGGCGATCGCACCCGTCAGGCCGAGGCGAGTCGGCGTGGCACGCTCATTGCGACGCCGCTCGATCGCGGCCCCGATGAGACCGAACAGCGCGGCGTACCCGATACCGGCGAAAGCCCCGGAGACTGCCGAGAGCCCCGCGAACATCCACGAGGCGTGCAGAGGCAGCGCGATCACGTCAAAGTGCACGAGCATCGCCGGGACGCCCCCGAGCCAGCCCACCGCGACGCCCACGATCGCCGTGCGACGCAGCAGGCTGAGGTGCGCGCCGGGGTTCTCGAGAATCCCCCGCCGCGCGGCCCAGAACGCCACGAGGATCATGATCGGCACGACGAGCCCGATGAGCCCCTGCCCGACAACGATGGCCGGCCAGAATGCGGCGCGCTCGCCCATCGAGAGGAGGTAGTTCTCCTGCCCCTGCGTCGCATGAAGGTCGGGCCCCATGATCGTCGATGGATCCAGCGGGATCATGCCCACGGCCCATGCCGCAGGGATCGAGATGAAAGCCCCGAGCGCGAGCAGCCCAAGAAGGACCCACGCCCAGACGAGTAGCGTACGGTCCCTGCGCCGCAGGAAGAGCCACACGAAGATCAGGCCCGCGAGGCCGTACGCGCCGAGCACATCCCCCATCCACAGCAGCACCGCGTGAACGAAGCCGAAGACGAGCAGCCAGGCGTTGCGACGCTGCAGCAGGCCGCGAACGGCGTGTTCGTCGACCCCGGCCCCGACCTGACGGCGGTACATCTGCACGATGCCGTATCCGAAGAGGAAGGCGAAGAGCGGATAGGTGCGCCCGTCGATCGCGACGATCGTGATGGCCTGCACGATCTGGTCGAGCAGGGAACCGCCTTTCGGATGCGCACTAGTGAGGCCCGTCTCGGCCGCTCCCCACAGATAGAAGGGCGCGTTGGCGAGTGCGATGAACAGCAGCGCGAAGCCGCGGGCCAGGTCGGGCGAGATGCTGCGCTCTGCGGCGCGCACCGGACCGCGAGCGATTGACGAGCTCATGGATTCTCCGATCGTGAGACGGAACCAGAGTCGCAGAACCGCAGCTCCGCGCACATCCCCCTGAGGGCGGATATCGCGCGACCCTCTCCTTACCGGGTGCGGCTCCCGCGCGGCCGCATTCAGAACGGAGGCGCGACGTTCACACAAGGGGCGTCGCCGGACGTTCGCCTGTTCGTCGTCTCGGCGCGAGGTACGTCACCATTCCGACAGATGAAGATAACGGAATGGTCACGACAGCCCGCCAGGGTGAGGCGTGGATCCTCTTTCTCTCGAACTTTGGAGTTCCCCATGCGCATCCGCCACCTCATCGGCGCCACCGCCGTCACCGCTCTCGGCCTCTCACTCACCGCCCTCCCCGCGAACGCGGCGCCCGCCGAGGATCGCGGCCAGCCCGAGCACGTGTCGACGACCGTGATCGCCCACCGCGGCGCCTCGGCCTATGCGCCCGAGAACACGCTCGCGGCGTTCCGCGTCGGGATCGAGCAGGGATCCTCCCTCATCGAGTCGGACGTCCAGATGACGAAGGACGGCGTGCCGATCCTCATGCACGACACCACGCTGTCGCGCACGACCGACGTCGAAGATGTCTTCCCCGACCGTGCGCCGTGGCGGGTCGGAGACTTCACGCTCGACGAGATCAAGCAGCTCGACGCCGGCAGCTGGTTCGGCGAGGAGTTCGCGGGCGAGCCCGTCCCGACGCTCGACGAGATGGTCGAGCAGGTGCGCGGCTCGCGCTCCGGCATCATCATGGAGCTGAAGAGCCCCGGCCTCTACCCGGGAATCGAGGAGGCCGTGCACGGCGTTTTCGACGACCACCCCGGCTACCTCACGTCGGGAATCGCCTCCGGGCGACTGTCGGTGCAGAGCTTCGACTGGGCATCGATGGAGCGGTACAACGAGATCGCCCCTGCGATGCCGACCGGGCTGCTCGGAACCGTCCCCGTGGACCAGCTCGACGAGTACAGCGAGTGGGCCGACGAGATCAACCCGCACTACTCGGCGATCACCCCCGAGTACGTCGACGAGATCCACGCAGCCGGCATGGTCACGAACGTGTGGACCGTCGACGACCCGACGATCATGCACGCCCTGCTCGACGCGGATGTCGACGGGATCATCAGCAACGTCCCCGACGTCGCGTTCGACACGCTCGACGCGCGCAAGTGATGCGTGGCGCGGGGCCTGCGCCGTCAGGCCCCGCGCGCGCCCGCGTCGGTCACGGCGACATCGGAGCGGTCGAAGCGCAGGTGCGAACGGCTCGCGGTCGGACCGCGCTGACCCTGATAGCGGTTGCCGTACGCGCCGTACGACTTCTCTGCGGGAGACGACAGCCGGAAGAAGCAGAGCTGGCCGATCTTCATCCCGGGCCAGAGCTTGATCGGCAACGTCGCCATGTTCGACAGCTCGAGCGTCACGTGCCCCGAGAAGCCGGGGTCGATGAACCCCGCCGTGGAGTGCGTGAGCAGCCCGAGTCGACCGAGCGACGACTTCCCCTCGAGGCGCGCGGCGACGTCGTCAGGCAGCGTCACGGCCTCGAAGGTGCTCGCGAGCACGAACTCGCCAGGGTGCAGGATGAATGCCTCTTCCGGCTCGACCTCGACAAGGTGGGTGAGGTCGGGCTGGTCCTCGGCCGGATCGATGAACGGATACTTGTGGTTGCTGAACAGCCGGAAGTACCGGTCGATGCGCACGTCGACGCTCGACGGCTGCACCATCGCACGGTCGGACGGTTCGAGGGCGATGCGCCCGGCGTCGAGCTCGGCGGTGATATCGCGATCGGAGAGCAGCACGTAGGTGAGTCTACGGCGTGGGACCGGCGGATTCCGCATGCGCCCCACAGCTCGAGACCGGTCAGCGCAGGGTTTCGCGGGGCGCGTCTCGTTTGCACGAGAACATCCCGGCCTGTAGTCTCGTGACACCCCTCTGTTCCGCACTATGACGCGGATCGCGGGGTACGGGGCTGTAGTTCAATGGTAGAACTTCTGCTTCCCAAGCAGACAGCGCGGGTTCGATTCCCGTCAGCCCCTCCACACTCACCCGCCGCGCGTTTCCCTCTCGGAAACAACACCCTCGAGCAGATCCGCCAGCGAACGGAGCCGGATCGCGACCTCGCGACCGAGTTCGGTCAGCTCGTACTCGACGCGCGCGGGGATCACGTCAACCACCTCGCGCGAGACGAGACCGTCGTGATCGAGCGCCTGCAGCGTCTGCGAGAGCATCTTGTCGCTGACGCCGTCGACCCGCCGGCGCAGCGCGTTGAACCGGTAGGTCCCCTCGAGAAGCGCGAGCAGGGCGAGCGAGGCCCACTTCGAGGTGACGTCATCGAAGATCGCCCGCGACTCGCAGTCGCGCGCGAACACGTCCGCCACCAGCTCGACGCTCGGCTGCGGCTCGTCGATCTCTGCGTTCCGCACCGACATAGTGACCTCCCGGCGCATCCGCGCCACTCACTCGATGATACAACCGCTTCTTCCATGTATAGTACTCACTAGAAGTTAGTACACACTGATAGGAGAGCAACATGTCGACGATCTACGCCGTCACCGGAGCATCCGGGCACCTCGGACACCGCGCCGTCACCGAACTCCTCGCGCGCGACGTCTCCCCCGAGAACATCGTCGCGATCGCCCGCACGCCCGAGAAGATCTCCGACCTCTCGAGCCAGGGCGTGCAGGTCCGCGAAGGCGACTACACGAAGCCCGACACGCTCCGCTCCGCACTCGCGGGCGTCGACCGCCTGCTGCTCGTGTCGGGCAGCGAGGTCGGGCAGCGTTCCGTCCAGCACGCCGCGGTGATCGAGGCGGCGAAGGCGAACGGCGTGGGCCGCATCGTCTACACGAGCATCCTCGGCGCCGACACGACGCAGAACCCACTGGCTCCCGAGCACGTCGAGACCGAGAGCGCGCTGCGCTCGTCGGGTATCGCCCACACGGTCCTCCGCAACGGGTGGTACATCGAGAACTACACGAGCCAGGCACAGCAGTACCAGGAGACCGGCGCGATCCTCGGCGCGACCGGCGGCGCGAAGGTCTCGGGCGCAGCCCGCGAGGACTACGCGATCGCGGCCGCTGCCGCGCTGCTCGACGACGCCACGGACGGTCGCGTCTACGAACTCGGTGGTGCCGCGTTCAGCTTCGACGAGCTCGCCGAGGCCATCGGCGAAGCCACGGGAACCACCATCGCGCACAAGGATCTCCCCGCCGAGGAGTACACCGCGGCGCTGATCTCCGCAGGCCTCGACGAGCAGACGGCCGGCTTCCTCGCTGCGCTCGACGCGACGATCGCCGCCGGAGAGCTCGAGACCGACAGCGACGATCTCGCTCGCCTCATCGGTCGCGCCCCGACGCCGATGGCCGACGTGGTCCGCGCCGAGCTGGCCTGACGCCAACAGGATCCGCGCGCCCTTCGACGACGGGAAGCACCGAGCAGATGCAGAAGAAGACGAAGATCATCGCGGCCGTCGTGGCCGCGGGCATCGTGGTGGCCGGCGTGGCCGCCGTCGCGGGGCCGATCGTCTACCGAGACGTCATGGCCGGAGAGGCGGCGTCCGCGCCCACCATCTCCCCCGCCCCGGAATCCGCGGGAGATCCCGCGGATCCGGCCGACGTCTCGGGCACCTGGAGCGTCACTGATGGCTCGGAGGCCGGGTACCGGGTCGACGAGGTTCTCAACGGCACGGACGTGACCGTCACAGGGCGCACGAGTGAGGTCGCCGGCGAGCTCGTCGTCGACGGCCTCACTCTCACCGAAGCCGAGATCACGGTCGACGTCGCCTCGATCGCCACCGACTCCGCGCAGCGCGACGCCTACTTCCGGGATACGGCCCTGCGCGCAGGCGAGTACCCCACCGCGAGCTTCTCGCTCACCGAGCCGGTGACCGCGGACGAGGTGCCCACCGGCGGCGTCCAGACATTCGAGGCGACGGGCGAGCTGACGATCGCGGGCGTCTCGAACGAGGTGAGCTTCGAGCTGCAGGCCGCGTTCGACGGCGCGGAGGGGCAGCTGGCCGGCGCCATCGACATCGTCTTCGCCGACTACGGTGTCGAAGCCCCCAACCTCGGTTTCGTCTCGGTCGAGCCGGCCGGCGCCGTCGAGTTCCAGCTCACCGTGGCGCGGGGCTGATCCCGCGATTCCATCCACAACACAACGCAGTCGATCCGGCCCACACGGGCCCAGCCGACCCAGTTCTCGGCCGGGCCGGCCCAGATCGACTGCGTTGTGTTGGTGGGGGTGGCGGAACTCAGCCCCGCGTCACGCGGAGAGTGCGCACCTCGAAGGGGGTGAGCGTGATGTCCGCAGGATCCGCCGGAGCGATTACGTCCTCGATGAGGCTCGCCTCCCGCACCTCGGCTCCGGGCACGTCGATCGACACCGATCCGGTCACGCGACGGCCATGCGGCTCGTACACCCGGACGATGAGGTCGCCCGAGCGGTCGGCCGCGAGCTTGACGCCCGAGACCACGATGCCGTCCGAGACCGACACGAGCGGCGCGACCGGGGATCCGCTGCGCTCCCGCGCCGGCAGATTGAGCGCGAGCCCCGCCGCGGTCGCGTCCTCGATCGTCGATCCGACGACGAGACCGTAGCGGTGCGTCTGCGCGCCCTGATCGGTCTCGGGATCCGGGAACCGCGGCGCGCGCAGCAGCGACAGCCGCACGGTCGTCGTGACGCCCGCATCGGGATCCGCGTCTCGCGTCACGTCATAGCCGTACGTCGAGTCGGTGACGAGGCTCGCGCCGAAGCCGTACTCGTCGATGTGCACATAGCGATGCATCGACGTCTCGAACTTTGCGGCCTCCCAGCTCGTGTTCGTGTGCGTCACGCGCCGGGCATGCCCGAACTGCGTCTCGGCGGCCGTGTGCTCGGCCTGGATCGCGAGGGGGAAGGCGAGCTTGAGGAACTTCTCCGTCTCGTGCCAGTCGGTCTCCTGCGCGAACTCGAGCGTGCGGGAGCCCGGGCGCAGCGTGATCTCCTGCGAGACGCGCGACGCGGAGAACGAGCGCTCGACCCGCACCACGGCGGATCCGTCGACGAGGCGGGCCTCGAGCGAATCGACGCCCGTGAGGTCGTGGACGCGGTTGCGGTAGAAACGGTCGACGTCCCACGCGTCCCACATGTTCGGGAAGTCCTGATGCATCTGCAGGAGGTTCGCAGGCCTCCCGTCGGGGATCGCGTCGCGGCCGGTCGCGAGGTCGACGGCGCTCGTAATGAGTCCCTCCGCCGAGATCGCGACCCGTACGAGCTCGTTCTCGAGCACGAAGCCGCCCTCCGACTCGTCGAGTCGCACCTCGCCCGAGGCGGCGCGAAGCGGCGCGGCCGCGAGCCCCGGGACCCCGTCGCGCGCGAGCGGCGACGCGTTGAAGACGACGCGCTCCTCACCGGATCCTGCGAGGAGCTCCTGCGCCCGGTCGATGAGCGCCGTGGCCGCCTCCGCCACGCGCGCGTACTGCTCGACGGCCTCGCGATGCACCCACGCGATCGAGGTCCCGGGGAGGATGTCGTGGAACTGCTGCAGCAGCACCTGCTTCCACAGCTCGTCGAGCTCGTCGTGCGGATACGCGGCCCCCGTGCGGACGGCGGCCGTCGCCCACCACAGCTCGGCCTCGACGAGCAGATGCTCCGTGAGGCGGTTGCCCTGCTTCGTCTTGTGCTGGCTCGTGAGCGTCGCGCGGTGCAGCTCGAGGTACAGCTCGCCCACCCAGACGGGCGGGTGCGGCATCTCGCCCTTCGCTCGGTCGAAGAACGCGTCCGGATGCTCCCAGCGCACGCGCGCGCTGCCCTCGAGATCGGCGAGGCGGCGCGCCTTGCCGGTCATCTCACGCGTCGTTCCCCCGCCGCCATCCCCCCAGCCGACAGGCGCGATCGATCCGGAGGCGACGCGCGACTCGCGGAACTGACGCGACGCCTTGGCGACCTCCTCGCCCGACAGCTGCGAGTTGTAGGTGTCCATCGACGGGAAGTGGGTGAACATCCGGGACCCGTCGATGCCCTCCCACGCGAAGGTGTGGTGCGGGAACTTGTTGACCTGGTTCCAGGAGATCTTCTGCGTGAAGAACCACTCGAATCCGGCACGGCGCATGAGCTGCGGAAGCGCGGGCGAGTAGCCGAACGAGTCGGGCAGCCAGACGCCCTTCGAGCGGATCCCGAACTCCTCTTCGAAGAATCGCTGTCCGTAGAGGAACTGACGTACGAGAGCCTCGCCCGTCGGCATCACCGTGTCCGACTCGACCCACATCCCGCCGAGGGGAAGGAAGCGTCCCTCAGCGACGGCGGCGCGCACCTTCTCGTAGACCTCGGGGCGGTGCTCCTTGATCCACGCGTACTGCTGTGCGCTCGACATGCCGTACTGGAAGTCGGGCTCCTCCCCGAGGAGCTCGGTCATCGTCGAGGTCGTGCGGGCGACCTTCCGGATCGTCTCGCGCACGGGCCACAGCCATGCGGAGTCGATGTGCGCGTGGCCGACAGCAGAGATCTCGTGTGCGCTCCCCTCGGCGGGCGCTGCGAGGGCGGGTGCGAGCGCGGCGCGCGCATCGGCGGCGGTCTCCGGGATCCGCTGCAGATCGAGCCTGTCGAGCGCATCGTCGAGCGCCTGCAGGATCTGCATGCGACGCGGCGACGACTCCGGAAGCTCGGCCTGCAGCTCGAGAAGCACCTCGATGTCGAGCGCGAGCTCGTGCACCTCGGGTTCGAGCACGGCGAGGTCGAAGTGGCGCGTCGTATACAGCGGCTTCGGCGAGGAGGTGCGGACGTCACCCTCCTGCGTCGGCAGGAAGGGGTGGTAGTCGAGGAGCACGGGATTGGACGCCGCCTCGATGAAGAACTCGATCTCCTCTCCCCCCTCGGCGGCCTCGGCGACGCGCACCCACTGATTGCGCGGATTGAGCGACTTGACCGGCTCACCGCCCGGCAGATAGACGAGGCCCTCGCACTGGAAGCCCGGCATGTTGATGTCGAAGCCGAGATCGACGAGGGCCTCGACGCGTCGGCCCGCCCACTCGCTCGGAATGGTCCCCCGCAGGCGGAACCAGGTCGTGCCCCAGGCGGGCCCCCACGGGGATCCGGCCTCGAACGGCTGGTAGTCGAGCGCAAGCCCCTCGGCCGGCGGAATCGGCTCGCCGGGCAGTTCGTGCCAGGCGATGTCGAGCGGCAGGCGCGCGCTGTGGATGGCGGGCCGGATGCGCTCGTTCAGGACGCGGGTCGCGCGTCCGGTCGTGAGCGGGATGTCGTCGTGCATGAGGGTGTTCGGTCCCTTCGTCGGGTGGATCAGGAGGACATCGTCGCGGCGGCGCCGCCGCCCGTCGGGGAGGATACGCCGGTGCCGAGCCGCCCGGCTTCGATGAGATGGCGGATCCCGCGAGCGGCGAGGAGCGGCTCGTCGTGTGCGCGCGAGCGGAGGACGATCTGCGGCCCGGTTCCCGTGGCAGAGGCGGCCCGCATCCACGCCTCGAAGAATCCGCCGCCCGGCGCGCACCGCGCGCGGTATCCGGCGGAGTCGTCGAGGACGAGCGCGGTTTCGACGGGGGCCGGCTCCGGCGCGGAGCGCAGCTCGCGGGCGAGTTCGGCGAACGCGCGTCCTGTCGGCTTGATCCGCCCGTTCTCGTCGATCAGCCCCAGGTCGTATTCGACCGGGGGAAAGTCGAGCATGCTCCGCGCCACGTCGTGCGAGCACCACCAGGTGATCCCGGACAGGCCGGCGACACCGGCCGCGTGGCGAACGGTGCGCTCAACGAAATCGACCGCGTCGTATGGGTCGACAACCGTCTCGGGAACCCCGACCTCCTGAAGCCATACTCGCCGGTCGCCCGAGGTGTGCCAGGCGGCCGCGAGCTGCACGAGGTACTCGGCGTGGCGCACGGACCCCGTCCCCAGGCCACCGTGGCGCTGTGCGGCGCCGTTGAAGACCCACGAGTGCACGACGGTCTCGTCGCCGAGCTCCGCCGCGTGACGGGGAAGGAACGGCTGGCGCTCGTCGTACCACGTGGCGTCGTAGCTCGCGTGCGTGATGAGCCCGGTTCCCGCGTCGCGCGCCGCACCGAGCAGCCGCCTCAGCCAGGCCTCGGCCTGTGAGGCGTCGATCCCATGCGGATCCGGATGCGGGCGGGCTGCGAACTGGCTCACCTCGTTACCGAGGGTGAACCCGAGGACGTTTCCCCTTTCGGCGAGCACCTCGCCGAGCGCGCGCACGTACGCCTCCTCCCCCGCAATGACGTCGGGATCCGTGAAGATGTTGCGCTCGTGCCATGTCGACACCCAGGACGGGAGGAAGTCGAAGCTCGACAGGTGCCCCTGCAGTGCGTCGACGTTCACGTCGAGGCCGAACTCGGCCGCGACGTCGATGACCGTGCCGACCGCGGCGAGACCGGCGGGGCGGATGAGCCCACGATTCGGCTGGATGAGATCCCAGAGGGGGAAGATCCTCACATGGTCGACCTCGAGCTGCGCGATCTGGGAGAAGTCGCGCCGCACCGCGTCGGCGTCGAAGTCGAGCCACGAGTGGAACCAGCCCTCGCGAGGGGTGTAGTTGACGCCGAACCTCATCCTTTGACGCCGCCTTCCTCGACGCCCTTGAAGAAGTGCCGCTGGAGCACCGCGAAGACGATCGCGATCGGGATGAAGGCGATCATGGAGCCCGCCGCGATCATGCGCTGGTCGTTGGCGAACGTTCCCGAAAGGTACTGCAGACCGATCGTCAGCGTGAACTGATCGGGGCTGGTCAGGACGATGAGCGGCCAGAGGAAGTCGTCCCAGGCGCCGATGAAGCTGAAGATCGCGATGACCGCAACGGTTCCCTTGACGGACGGCAGGGACACGAACCAGAAGCGCTGCAGGGCGTTCGCACCGTCGATGACGGCGGCCTGATCGATCTCCTCCGGCAGCATGCGGAAGGCGTTGTACATGAGCAGCACGTTCAGCGTCGCGATCATGCCCGGCAGGGCGACACCGAGCAGCGTGTCGGCAAGGCCCACGTTCCGGATCGTCACGAAGTTTGCGATGATCGTCGCCTCGCCGGGCAGGATCAGGGTCGCGAGGAACAGCCCGAGGACGGCCTTCCGCCCACGGAAGCGGAGGCGGGCCAGGGCGAATCCGGCAAGCGTCGAGAAGATGACGTTGCCGCCCACTGCGAACACAGCGACGAACAGCGAGTTGCCGATGAACTGCCACACGGGGATCGCGTCCAGGACGCGCGCGTAGTTGTCGAGCGTCGGTTCGCTCGGCCACAGCTGCGGAATGCGCGTGTAGATGTCCTCGCTGGTGCTCTTGAGCGATGTCGAGAGCTGCCAGAGGAACGGTCCGATCGAGATCAGCAGCACGAAGATGAGCAGCGCGTAGCGCGCGATGCGCTCTCCCGGCCCCATGCGGCCGAAGCCGCGGGCGCGGCGACGCGGCGCCTGCGTCGTGCGGACGGCGGTGGCGGTCATGTGTCCCTCCTGCTGTTGATCCTCGCGAGGATGAGCATCGGCACGAGCGTCACGAAGAACATGAGGATGCTGAGGGCGCTCGCGTAGCCCAGATCACCCGTGAAGCCGCGGGAGTACTGCTGGATGAGCATGACCATCGTCATCGCCTCACCGCCCGCGCCTCCGGTGCCGCCGGTCATCACGAACACCTCGCTGAAGACACGCAGCGCCGAGATGCAGACGAGAACCGCGATGAGGAGCATGGCTCCGCGAACGGCCGGCAGCGTCACGACGAAGAACCGCCGGATCGCCCCCGCTCCGTCCATCGCCGCCGCCTCGTGGAGGTCGCGGCTGACGTTTCCGAGGGCCGCGAGGTAGATGATCATGTAGTACCCGAGCCCCTTCCACACGGTGAGGCTGACCGCGCTGAGGATGATGAGCCACCGATCGGTGAGGAACGGCAGCGGCTCCTGGATGATCGACAGCGCCTGGGCGAGCCCGTTCACGAGCCCGCGGTCGTCGAGCATGAACGTCCAGATCAGTGCGACGACCACAGCCGAGGCGATGACCGGCGTATAGAACGCCGTGCGGAAGAACGTGATGCCGGGCAGCTTCTTCTCGACGAGGATCGCGATCAGCAGCGGCAGGAGCGTCAGGAGCGGCAGGCACACGAGCATGAAGACGATGCTGTTCAGCAGCGCGCCGACGACCTGGTCGTCACGCAGGAGGTACGAGAAGTTCTCGAACCAGACGAACTCCTCGTTTCCGCCGAGCGGCTTCGCGTTCGTGAACGCCATGCGGATCGTGTTGAGGGACGGCCAGATCGAGAACACGAGGAGCCACAGCAGCGCGGGGGCGAGCAGCAGCCAGGGCGTGAATCGCCGAGTCGTGCTCGTCGGCCCGCGGCGCTGAGCGAACCGGGGAGCGACGAGGTGCGTCGTCTCCGGAGCGGACGGGCGCCCCGCGGCCGGCGCCTGGCCGACCGCGGGGAGGTTGCTCACGGACATGCTTCTCCTACTGGCGCGCGAGAAGGTCGTTGAGCTTCTCGACGGATGCGTCGAGCGCCTCCTGGCCCGAGATGTCGCCGCGGATCGCGAGCGCGATCTGCTGATCGAGGTAGGTCTTCATCGCGTCGTTCACGATGTACGGCTGAAGAACCTCGGCGGTCTCGAGCGAGGCGAATGCGGTCACGCGCGCCTCGCCGGCGGGCGTGCCGTCGGGCTCGGAGAAGTAGGGATCCTCCTCGGAGCCCAGCGTCGACGGGAACACGTTCGCGATGTGCGCGAACTCGTTCTGGTTGTCGGCGTTCGTGATGAACTCTCCGAAGGCGACGGCCGTCGCGAGCTCGTCGCTGCTCGCCGACACGCTCACGCCCTGCACATACAGCGGCGAGATGTTGAGCGCGGGCCCGACGACGACGTTCCCCGTGAGGCTCGGATTGTTCTTCTCGAAGTCATTGATCGACGTCGCGGTTCCCGTCGTCCACGCCACCTTGCCCTCGGTGAAGAGCTGCGAGTTTCCGAGGTAGTCCGAGCTGAGCACGCTCGACGGCATCTCGCCGTTCGCGTACGCCTCGGCGTATCGGTCGAGGATCGCGGCCGCCTCCGGGGTGTTGAAGACGAACTCGGTGCCGTCTTCGTTCAGGATCTCGATGCCCTCGAGCGTCAAATCGCCGATGCCCGGAAGCCGGCTGTGGAGCTGCATGTCGGAGCAGTTCTCGGTCAGGATCGACGCCTGCTCGAAGAGCTCGTCGGTCGTTGTCGGCGGGTTCTCCGAATCGAGTCCGCACGCGTCGAACTGCTCGGCGTTCCAGTAGTTCACGTCCGTGCCGAGGTACCACGGGTAGCCGTAGACGCCGTCGACGCCGGGGAACCGGAACGCCTCGACGGATCCAGCAACGTAGGTCGCCTCCATATCGGTCGACTGGCTCACGTCGTGGAGCATGTCCTGCTGCGCGAGCGGCAGCGCGAAGTCCGGCGGCAGATTGACGACGTCGGGAAGCGTGCCGGTCGATGCCTGCGACAGCACCTTCTCGGAGTAGCCGTCGCCCGGCTGGTCGATAAGCTCGACGCTGGCCCCCGGGTACTCGTCCTCGAAGGCGGCGATCGCCTCGTCGAGGTACTCCTGATAGGTGGGCGTGAGCGACCAGGTCTGGAAGCTGATGCTGCCGTCGACGTCGCCGGAGGCGTCGGCACCGTCTGCGGGTGCCGATGACGAGCAGCTCGCCAACAGAGCCGCGCCGGCGAGCATGCCGAGTCCCGCGAGGAGCGGGGTGCGTGTGAACTTCATGGTCATGCAACTCCTTCGTGTGCAGTGGGATCGCGCCTCCGACATCCGCGATGCTGGCGTCGGCGAGGCGACGGCCCTATAGTGAGAGACTAAACCGGGTAAGTCAATACCGGAGTTAACCGGTTGAGGAAAGTCGGAGGAACACGATGGAGAGTCACCGCAAGCGCGCCACGCTCAACGACATCGCGCGCCGCCTCGGCGTCTCGAAGGCAGCGGTGTCCTTCGCGCTGAACGACCGTCCGGGCGTGAGCAGCGAGCTTCGTGCCCGCGTGCTCGAGACTGCGGCCGAGATGAACTATCGACCGAACTCCGCAGCGCTCGCGCTCGGGAGCTCGCGCGTCGACGTCATCGGCCTCGTGATCAACCGCCCCGCACGAACGCTCGGAACCGAGGCGTTCTTCCCCGAGCTCATCGCCGGGATCCAGGCGGGGCTCACTGCCACCCACACCGGTCTCCAGACCCTCGTCGTCTCGTCCCTCGAGGAGGAACTCGCGGCCTACGACGCCTGGCAGTCCGCGCACCGGGTCGACGGCGTGGTCCTCGTCGACCCGCGACGCCAGGACGCACGGGTCGCGCGCCTCGCCGAGCTCGGCCTTCCCGCCGTGCAGATCGGCAGCCACCCCAGCGCCGACCCCTCCGTTCCGAGCGTGTGGATCGACGACCACGCCGTCGCCACGGCGCTCTTCGCGCAGCTCTTCGAACTCGGCCACCGGCGCATCACGCACGTAATGGGTCGACTCGAGTTCGAGCACACCGAGCTGCGCCGACACGCTCTCCGCGAGTGCGCGGAGGCGTACGAGGACGCGATGCCCGATTCGGTCGAGACCGACTACTCGGCACAGCAGGCGGCGCAGGCCACGCGGGATCTCCTCGCCCGCGACGATCGTCCGACAGCGATCGTGTACGACAACGACGTCATGGCCCTCGCGGGGCTCCGCGCCGCGGACGAGCTCGGGATCGACGTGCCCGGCGATCTCTCCCTCGCGAGCTTCGACGACTCGGTCGCGATGCAGCTCGTGCGCCCCTCGATCACCGCGCTCACGCGCGACACCTACGCCCTCGGCGAGCTCGCGGCGCGCACCCTCATGAGGCGCATCGATCAGGATGCCCCCGTGCCGTCGACCGCGGCGCTCGCGCCGACCCTCTCGATCCGCGAGAGCACGGCAGCCGTGCGCTGACGAGATCCCGACTGGCCCGAAAGCGTGCCGTCACGGCAGCCTTCTCGAGGACTCTCACGCGATCCGCCCCGTCAGACGAACGCCTCGACCTGGGCGAGAAACACGGGCCCCTCGGCGATGAACCGGATGGTGGCGAGCGCCACACCACGATGCTCCCGGATCCGAAAGGGCCGCGTCTGACCCGGATCGGCGAAGGTCTCGTCGCGAGCATCGAGCGAGACCGCGCGCCCGTCTGTCGTCACACCTTCCACGCGCCAGCGGGCGACGACAGCCTCAACCGGACGCGCCGGGAAGGGCGCGGGTCCACCCGCAAGGGTGACGGTGTACATGCCGACCGCGCCCGGGGCGGCGAGCGCGAGCTCGACCGCGTCTCCCGCCGTGAGCTCGCGCACCGTCTCCGCCGTATCGTCCGTGACCGTCCCCGGAACCGTCGCCAGCAGATCGCGCGCCGGCGCGGCGACGCCGAACTCGCGCGAGAAGGACGAAGGACGCGATCCTCCCGCCCAGCCGACCGGCTCGTCGGAGAGTTCGAAGTCGATCCGGCGGGCACGGCGGATCACCTCTGGCGGTACGGAGATCCGGCTCCAGGGATCCCCGTCGATCCGGACCCCGCGAATGTGCGGCGCCCCCGCGTTCTCGGCCGCGATGACGAGCGGATCCGCGCGCCCCTCGATCCGGAGATCCACCCGGGGAAGGAGGGGCGGCGAGAGGACGAGCTCGCCCGAGCCGGGAACGAGCGGGTACAGGCCGAGCACCGAGAAGAGATACCAGGCCGACATCTCACCGTTGTCTTCATCGCCCGGATACCCCTGCCCGATCTCGGATCCGGCGAAGAGCCGATCGCGCGCCTCCACGACGAGACGGTGCGCGTCGTCGTGTCGCCCCGCAAAGCAGTACATGAAGGGGATGTGATGGGCTGGCTGGTTCGACAGGCCGAGCATCCCCATCCGCACATCGCGGGCTTCCGACATCTCGTGGATGACGAATCCGTAGGATCCGACATTCGCCGGATCGGCCGTCTCGGACGCCCCAAAGAAGGCGTCGAGCTTCGCTCCGAGCGCCTCCTCGCCCCCGTGGAGGTCGGCGAGGCCAGCCCCGTCGTGCGGCGCCGTAAAGGCCGTCCCCCAGGCGTTGGTCTCGGTGTAGTCGTGCCCCCATTCGGCGGGGTCGAAGTCGTTGTCGGCGACCCGCCACACACCATCCGGGCGGCGCCCGAGGAAGAACCCGAGCCGCGGATGGAACACGTCCCGGTACGACAGGGCGCGGCGCGCGAGGTATTCAGACTCCGTCTCGAGCCGCTCGCGCCGGTCCGGATCAACCGCGTCATCCGCAAGGGAGCGCGCGAGCCGCGCCGCCGATGCGTCGTTGATCGCGTTGTCGAGGGTCCACGAGAGCCCCTCGTGGGTATCGGTGTCGACGTATCCACGGAAGCGCGCGGATCCGAGGCCCTTGCGGCCGACGCGCGGATCGGACGCCGGCACCGTCGCGTGGCGCAGCGCCGACGCGTACGCCTCCTCGCGGCGCAGGGGAACCCCCTGTGCGGCGAGCCCCGCGAAGACCGTGTCGCTCGTCGTCCCCGTCATGCAGTCGACGGGGCCGGGCGCGCTCCATCTCGCCACCCAGCCCGCGTCGGCGGCGTGCTGCACGAAGCCGTCGGCGAGGGCGCCGGCCGTGGGCGGCGCGAGCAGGCCGAGCAGTGGCCACGCCGTCCGGTATGTGTCCCAGAAGCCGTTGTTGGCGCTGTACCGCCCTCCGCGGACGTCGCCGCCGACGGGGCTGCGATAGCGGCGGCCATCCGTCGCGGGCTCGTCGTGGGCGATCGGGGAGGAAAAGACGCGCGTGAGCGATCCGGCGATCGAGCGCATCACGTCGGCCGGCACGGCGTCGGGATCGGGGATCTCGATCCGGCCGAGCGCGGAGCGCCATGCGTCGGCCGCGCCGCTCAGCAGGGCGTCGATTCGGCCGTCGGCCCGCGCCGCTCCCGGCAGATCTTGCTGCCCGCGAGTCTCGGCGCACCGCCCGACCGCGTTTCGCCGCGCCTGCTCGGCATCGATCGTCGAGACACCCACGACGATGTCCGCGTGGTCGACCGCGATCCGCACGGATCCGCGGAGCTTCCCGTCGACATGCGTGAGGTCGACGAGCTCCGGGTTCGGGACCACGGCGTGCACGTGATGGTCGGGCCCCTCCCCCGCATCCCGCAGACGGACGTCGAGGTGGAGCACTTCGTCCTCGACTGCCCACCGCGCGGAGACCGCCTCGCCGAGGTGGTCGACGACGACCGAGAGCGTCCCGGTGTCGGAGCGGAACCGCATCCCGACGACGTGATCGCCGGCGGTGATGAGGGCCTCGATCCGGCCGTCCGCCCCTCCGAGTTCGACCCGATACGCATCGGGCCCCGCGTGCTCGCCCGCGCGCTCGAAGGCCAAGGCGCGCGCCTCCCTGTCGATGTCGGGCCGCGCCAGCGGGCTCGGCATGAGCTGGAAGACGCCGCGGTCGCCGATCCAGGGGCTCGGGATCCGGCTCGTCGCGAAGGCCTGCAGCGCCGGGCGGGCCATCTGGAAGCGGTACGGCCAGTTGCCGGCCGAGGCGTCGGTCATCGGCAGCGCGAAGACACCGCCATGCGGGAGACCGGCGACGGGCGCCGTGTTGCCCCGGGAGAAGCGATCGGAGGAGTGCGTGCCGCGGCGCGTATCGACCCATCCCAGAAGGTCTGCGGGGCGCGGCGGCGCCGGACGGACGGTGACGTCGCCGAGGAACACCTCGACGGCTTCGTCTGCACGCCACGCGGCGCGCACTCCGCGGATCCGCCTCCCCTCGAACGCGGTGAGGTCGACGATGCGGCGGTTCCACTGGTCGACCCAGAGCCGCTTCGCGTCTGCCTGCGCCTCGGGAGCCACCGCCGTTCCGTGCTGATCGGATCCGCCGGCGCTCAGGACGGATCCGTCGTCGAACACGACGTCGACCGCGAAGGCCGTGGACGCCCAGCGGTCCGCGATGCCGGCGACGGGCAGGATGTCGCAGACCAGCTCATCGCCGGCCTCGACGAGGACGCCCTCGAGACCCGGGATCGCGACGGTGCCGGCACCGGGCGGGAGCTGGAGCCGCAGGCAGCGCTCGGGATCCGGTTCGGCGGTGGCGGCCGGAGCGAACGCGGGCACGCCTCTCGTGAGGGAAGGCGACGAGGACGACACGCGATGATCGTTCCGAACTGAACCGCTTTAGTCAAGCGGTGCCCACTCCACCCGCACACACGACGCTCCCCGACCACTCTCTCGAGCGGAGTGGTCGGGGAGCGTCACATGAACCGGACCGGCCGTCAGCCCACGTAGACCGTCTCCTGACCGCTCAGCTCCCGCGTGAACGACGAGAAGTACGCGCTGTGGTCACCCGCTGTGAGGTTGTAGGTGACGTAGACGCCGTACCCGTCGTCGACGGTGCGTTCCGCGAGCGACGCCGCCGCGGCCGCGGAGGTGCGGGTGAGATCGACCGCGGCCGCGCCGAGATCCGACCGATCGACCGTCGGGAACTGCGGCGGGTTGTACTGGCCGTAGTAGGGGTTCCAGATGTAGTCGATCTTGTCGATCGTCGCCGCAGGCGCGTTCTTGAGCGTCGCGGCGGTCGCCCCGATGTCGTACAGCGAGATGATGCTGTGCGGGGGAAGCTCCGCATCGAGCGCGTCGACCAACCACGCCGCCGAATCTGCGTTCGCCGGGGGCACGTCACCAGATCCGTACTGCACCCATTCGTCATCGATGTCGACGCCGTCGAGCCCATATGTCTCGACGACCTCGGCGACGTCGGCGGCGAACGCCTCGGCGGCGGCCTGCGACGGGAAGTTCGCGAAGCCGGAGGCATCGTGGTTGCCAAGAAGGGACAGCGTCACCTTGATCCCCTTGTCCTGCAGGGGCCGGATCTGCGTCGCCGCATCGTCGAGCGTCGCCTGCACCTGATCGTTGAGGTGCAGGTACGCATCGCCCGCCTCATCGGTGTTGATGTTCGCGGCGAAGATGATCGCGACATCGAGGGCGTTCGAGCCATCCTCGAGCTCATAGTCACCGGCGAGACGCAGCTCGTTGCTGTTCACCTCGACGTACGCGACCGTCAGCGGGTCGTCGTTTCCCGTCGCGGCGAAGGCGCGCTCGGAGGCCTGGTCGGCCGGTACACCCGGGAATCCCGGTGCGGCCGCGGCCGGCGCACCTATCGCGGCGACCGCGCCCATGGCGGCGACCGCGGCGGCGATGAGCGTGCGGCGGGCGCGCAGAGGGAAGCTCGTGGTTCTGGACATCTGATCTCCTCTTCGAGTTCATGGCCGACGGGCCGCCGGACCACAGCGAACGCAACCGGACTTAATCGGGTAAGTCAAGGGTGTGAGCTCCCGGCATCTGTGGCGAGGCGACGGGAACGCCCGGCGCCCCGCCCTATCCTTTCCGGATGGCCACGATCCTCCTCACCGGCTTCGAGCCTTTCGGCGACGACGCACGCAACCCCTCCGGCGAGGCGGTCACCGAGATCAGCCGGCGGTGGGGCGGGAACGATCACCTCGTCACCGCCGTGCTCCCCGTCGCCTTCGACGAGGCCGCCGCGGCCCTGCGGGCGCTCATCGCCGCGTACGCTCCGGATATCGTGATCGCGACGGGCCTCGCGGGCGGTCGCACGCGCGTCACGCCGGAGCGCGTCGCGATCAATCTGCGCGATGCGCGGATTCCCGACAACTCGGGAGCCGTGCCGATCGATGAACCGTGCGTCGAAGGCGGGCCATCCGCGCACTTCGCCACGCTCCCCGTGAAGGCGATCGCCCGCGCGATCGACGGATCCGGGATCCCCTCAGCCGTGTCGCACACGGCCGGCACCTTCGTCTGCAATCACGTCATGTACGTCGCCCTCGACGAGGCCGCGCAGCGCCCGGGGATGCGGGCGGGGTTCGTCCACGTGCCGTGGTCCGATGAGACGGCACCCGGCGGCGCGCCGTCGCTGCCTTCCGCGGCACTCGTGCGCGCGCTCGAACTCGCCGTGCGCACGACGCTCGCGCACGCCCGCGACGTCGACGTCTCGGCCGGCACGCTGCACTGAGCCCGGCCGCACCCGGGGCCGCTCAGGCGCGCCGCGGCCGCACGGTCAGCGTCTGCGAAACGCGGCCGAAGGATCCCCCATCATCGTGCAGCACGGCCGACGTCAGGCCGTGCCCGTCGGGGCCGAACGCGACCGAGGTGTCGAACCCCACCCATCCGCGGCGCGGGCGACGGAACACGTGCAGCGTGAGATCGATGTTCGGGAACAGGACCTCGTCGGGCGCGGCGCGCGGCACCATGCCGTTGGCGAGGTCGAAGAGGCGCGCGGCGCGAGCGAGATCCGAGGCGCCCTCTCCCGCGACGAGGTCGAGATCGCTCTGGGCCCAGAACACGCCGCGACCGGGCTGCCACTCGCCCCGGCGCACCTCGATCGACCGCACGAATCCGCCCGACCACTCGTCCTGCGATGCCACGGGCATCGTGTCGGGGCCGGCGATCCGTGCGTCATGGTCGCCCGCGATCGAGGCGGTGTCGCCCGCGCGCTGCAGCCAGGCGCGGGCCGCGAGCACCGTCCGCTCACCCTGGCTGAGCGTCGCCTCGACCAGCTCGATCGTCCGTCCGGGCCGGACGACGCGGGTGTCGACCCGCAGCGGATCCAGGGGGAAGGCGCCGAAGATGTCGTACGCGACCCGCGTCACGGTCAGCGCGTCCTCGCCGCGACGCGCGGCCGCATCGCGCTCGACCTCGTGCAGGAGAAGCCCGATGAACGGTGCGATGTGCACCTCGTCGGGGTTCCATGCGCCGCTTGTGGCGGGCGTCGGCTGGAGTTCGCGCGCGCTGATGCGCTCGAAGTAGCTCGTGGGTTTCACGCGGGTGATCCTAGTCGCGCGCAGCCCTCCGACGGGCGCGGCGCACGAGGGCGACGGCAGCGAGCGCCAGGACCACCGTGCCCACAGCGACCACCGACAGGAACGGCAGCGTCGATGGGCCGACGCTGAAGGCGACAGGTCGCGACCACTCTTGGAGCACGTCCAGGATGCCCTCGTCCAGCGCCACGACGAGACCGGACACCGCGCCGAGCGCGAAGAGGGCACCGAAGACGATCCCCGCCCATCGGATCCCCGGCCGCTTGTCTGCACTCATCGTCGATCCTCCACCTGGATGCGCACATCGCCGCTCGTCTGGGCAATTTCGATCGTGCGCGTGGCCTGCTCTTCCTCCGCGTCGATGACCCAGCGATACCCGCCGTCCGGGCGGGGAGAGAGGAAACGCTCGGCCCATTCCCCCTCGTCGTTCCACTGCGACACGATCACGTTCCCCTCATCTGTGTGTACGCGCACGTCGACGTCGACATCCTCATAGACGGTGACGAGCGTGTCGCCCGTGCCCTTCGTCACCGTCGTGACGCCGTCACCGCCGTCCCACGAACCGACCTCGAGATACAGCAGCCCGAACGGCTGGTCGATGGCCAGCGGCCCATCGCTCGGATAGCGCACAGCCCCCGGCGGCACGAAGCCTTCGAGGGCCGCGCGTCCGATGCCGGATCCGCCGAGCAGCAGCGCGGCGATCGTCGCGAGCGCGAGGAAGCCGCTGCGGCGACGCAGGACGCCCGCCGTCACCATGGCCAGCGCCAGGACGGCCGCTCCCCCGAAGGCCCCCGCCGTCACGGCCGTCTCGACCCCGTGATCGACGATGGTCGCAGCGCCCACTGCACCCCCGACGAGCAGCGCGAGGCCGACGGCGACGCCGATGAACGCGAGGGACGTGCGCGGACGTGCGGCGCGGCGCTCGGCGCGCATTCGCGCGGCCTCCGCCCGGAAGGCCGCCTGCTGCGCGCGACGCAGCTCGCGCTCGGCGGCGCGGGGATCCTGTTCCTGCACGGCGAGCGCACGGCGCCACTCATCATGCTGCCGACGCCATGCGGCGTACTGCTCACGCCACGCGTCCATGTCCCCGCCGCCTTCGGGAGGCGCCGGCGCCTCGCCAGGCGAATGGGGCGGGGCGGCGCCCGAAGCCGCCCCGCCGGTGGCGTCGGCCCCCACAGCCTCGCCACGGACCCCCTCGATGAGGGGGGAGTCGATGTGCACCGGCGCGCGACGCGCGAACCAGATGAGGGTCGCGATCGTCACCAGGAGGAAACCGCCCCAGAGCAGGAGCGGAACGGCCGAAACCGTGAGGCCGTACATCAGATCGTAGGCCAGGAGGATTCGCGCGGCGACGACCGTCGCCAGGGATCCGATCGTCGCGACGACGACCGTCAGCAGCAGTCCCACCCGTTCCCCGACGCGCCCGCGGCCGAAGACGCGCCTCCCCTCCCCATCGGGCAGCTCCGCCCACGCGATCGCATACATCCACAGGGCGGGGAACCCGATCGCGGCCGTCACCGCGAACGCGCCGCGTACGATGAGCGGATCCACGCCGAGCCGCCGCGCGATCGCGCTCGCGACACCGCCGATCCAGCCGTCGCGACGCACGTATCCGAGGTCGTCCACCCATGCACGGAAGGAACCCTCGCGGGGCACGGAGGACTGCTGATCGGTCATACATCGATCGTGCCCGCTCGGAGTCCGCTCCCGCCATGAGGGATCCCCCTGACTCGTCCCTGAGCCCCGGAGCGGATGTCGGTGGTCGGTGGTTACATGAATGCATGACCGCGATCGCCCTCCCGATGCCGCCCCCCGCTCCGCCCCTGCGGCGACCGCGGCACGCGGCCGTGTCGGGCGTCGCGGCGGCCGTGGCCGAGCACCTCGATTGGCGGGCCGGCCCCGTCCGCGCGCTGTTCGTCGTCAGCACGGGGCTGTTCGGCCTTGGCGCCCTGCTGTACCTGTGGCTGTGGGCCTTCGTGCCGCGCGAGGCCGGAGACGCGCACGCAACGCGACGCGTTCCGGTCGCCGTGATCCTGCTCGCCGCCGCGGGGGTCTGCGGCCTTCTCACGCTCCCGTATCTCTTCGAGGCGACCGCCTATGGGTATGTGAGTCCGATCATCCCGGCCATGCTCGTCGCGATCACGACTTTCGCCGTGTCCGCGGGCGTGTGGTCGTCTCTCGTCGACCGCGCGGATCCGGCGCGCGGCCCGCGTCACGTCGCCGTCGTGCGCACGATCGCGACCGGCCTCCTCGCCGCGACCGCGGTGACAAGCATCCAGGCGTCGCCCGGCTCTTCGGCGGGGCCGCTGCTCGCCCTCCTCGCCCTCGCCGCCCTCCTCGGCATCGCCTTCGTGTGGTCGTCGTCCTGGATCCAGCGCTTCCGCGAGCTGCAGATCGCGCGCATCGCGGGCATCCGCGAGGAGCAGCGCGCTGCGATGGCCGCGCACCTGCACGACTCGGTTCTGCAGACGCTCGCGCTCATCCAGAACCGCGCCGGAGCATCGAGCGAGGCCGGGCGGCTCGCCCGCGCACAGGAGCGCGAGCTGCGCGCATGGCTCTACGACGGCGACACCCCCGCCGACAGCGATCTCGCGACCGATCTGCGCGACTACGGCTCGGCGCTCGAACTCGACTACTCAGCGGCGGTGACGGTCGTCGCGACGGGCGCCTCGACCGAACGCGCCACGGGCGAGGTCGCCGCCGCCGCCCGGGAGGCGATGCTCAATGCGGCGCGCCACGCGGGCGGTGAGGTATCGGTGTACATCGAGGGGTCAGTGGGGGCCGTCGACGTCTATGTCCGCGACCGCGGCGAGGGCTTCGACCTCGATGCCGTCCCCGACGACCGGCTCGGCGTGCGCGAATCGATCATCGGGCGCATGCGGCGCGCAGGCGGATCCGCCGTCGTCACGCAGGGCGCCACGGGCGGCACCGAGGTGCACATCCGTCACCCCTCACGGCAGGAGGCGCCACGTGCCTGATCTGACCGTCGTGATCGTCGACGACCACTCGATCTTCCGCTCCGGGCTGCGGCACGACCTCGACGACTCGATCGATGTCGTCGGCGAGGCTGCCGACGTCGATCAGGCTGTCGCCATCATCACCGAGATGCGGCCCGATGTCGTCCTCCTCGACGTACACCTCCCCGGATCCGCGAGCGCCGCGACGGGAGGCGAAGACATCCTGCGCCAAGCCGCTCCCGTCGTCCCGGCGACGAAGTTCCTCGCGCTGAGCGTCTCCGACGCGGCCGAGGACGTCGTGGGAGTGATCCGCGCGGGTGCCCGCGGATACATCACGAAGGGCGCCTCCGGATCCGACGTGTCGCGCGCCGTCCACACCGTCGCGAGCGGAGACGCCGTGTTCTCGCCACGCCTCGCGGGATTCGTGATCGACGCGTTCGGCGCCGCGGCCGGCGAGACCGCGCAGGCCGACGACGAGCTCGACCGCCTCTCGGCGCGCGAGCAGGAGGTCATGCGGTACATCGCCCGCGGCTACGCATACAAGGAGGTCGCGGCCGAGCTCTTCATTTCGGTGAAGACGGTCGAATCCCACGTCTCGGCCGTGCTGCGCAAGCTCCAGCTGTCGTCCCGCCACGAACTCACGGCCTGGGCATCGGCACGTCGGCTGCTCTGATCGCCAGACTGCGATCTTAACGTCATCACAACCCGTCAGTTCGCTCACTTCTTCACCCTGAACTTGCGCGATCCGCTCACCACGCCGCAAGCTCGAAGGGATGACCAGCGAGATCCCCGTCCCCCACCCGACTCCCACGCACTCGATCGTGGACGACATCCTCGGGATCCTCTGCGGCACCGTCGTCATCTCGATCGGCCTGTTCCTGTTGCGCGCGGGAGGGGTCGTGTCAGGCGGAACCGCGGGCGTCTCGCTGCTTCTCGACTACGCGACGCCGGCGCCCTTCGGCGTGCTGTTCTTCGCGGTCAACATCCCCTTCTTCCTCCTCGCGATCCGCAGCAAAGGGTGGGGGTTCGTCCTCCGCAGCTGCCTGGCGATCACGCTCGTTTCGGCGGCCGCATCGTTCCACGCGATTCCCGGGATCGGAGTCCTCGGCGTCATCGAGCTGAACCCCTTCTACGCAGCCGTCGTCGGGTCCGCCATCGCCGGCGTCGGGGTCATCATCATGTTCCGCCACGGCGCGAGCATGGGCGGGTTCAACATCGTCGGCCTCCTGCTGCAGGAGCGGTTCCACCTTCGCGCGGGCTACGTGATGATGGTGCTCGACACGGTCGTGGTGCTCGCCTCGTTATCGGTCGCCCCGTGGCACGTCGTCCTCGCGTCCGCGATCGGCGTCGTCGTGATGAACCTCATCATCGCGGTGAACCACCGCCCGGGCCGATACGTCGCGCTGCCGGCGCGGATCCGCGCGCCACACTGACCGCCGGTCCCGGAAGGGACCGGCGCCGTGGCGTGCCGATTCGACACCTGGGGCTGCGCTATACCGACATCAGAGGTTGCGCTAAACCGACATTGGCCGCCGCCGCCTCCGCCGGAAGCCCCCAAGAACAGCGGATCCGTCAGCGCGTGCGCACGGACGGGATGACCCGCCAGGCGATGACCGCCGCGATCGCGACGAGAACAGCCGCAACGACCGAGGCCTGCTGCATGGCGATCGTGAACGCCTCGCGCCCCGCGGCGAGCGCGGCCTCCGATCCGCCCACGTCGTGCGCGGCGCTGGCCAACTGCGGAAGCGACTCGTCGGCCGCCCTGCGCAGCGACGCAGAAGTGCCCGCCGGCAGCTCGAGAGCTGCGCGGTACATCGCGCTGTGCAGCGACCCGAGCACGGCGATGCCGAGCGCCACTCCGAGTTCGTATCCCATCTCCGAGATCGAGGACGCGGCGCCGGCGCGGTCGCGCGGGACGGCCGCGACGACGGCGTCGGTCGCGACCGCCGTCGCGACGCCGATCCCGACGCCGACGAGCGCCAGCGCCGCCGCGATCCACGCGTAGCCGGGCATCGCCTCCGCGACCGCGAGGCCGGCGAGGCCCACCGCGACGACGACGAGCCCGGCGCCGATCGCACGCCCCTGCCCGAAGCGCGCCACGATCATCGCGATGAACGCGACGATAACGACGGATCCGATCGAGAGCGGCAGCTCGCCGAGCCCCGCCTCGAACGGTGAGAATCCGCGCACGAGCTGCAGGTACTGCGAGAAGAAGAAGATCAGGCCGCTGAAGGCGAAGACCGACACGAGGTTCGCCACGATCGCCCCGGAGAAGGCCGGAACCCGGAAGAGCGCCACGTCGACGAGCGGCACGGCGAGTGTGCGCTGGCGGCGCACGAATGCCCACCCCGCGGCGACGCCCACGACGAGGGCGATCACCTCGGCCAGACCGATCTGTCCCTTTGCCGCGTGCTTGATCGCGAACACGACGGGCACGATCGCGACGATCGACAACAGGGACGAGACGAGGTCGATGGGTCCCGGGGCCGCGGAGCGCGACTCGGGCAGCAGGAAGACGCCAAGAGCAACCACGACAACGATGACGAGCACGTTGATGAGGAAGACGGATCCCCACCAGAAGTGCTCGAGCAACGCGCCGCCGACGAGCGGCCCGGCGGCAGCGCCGACGGTGAAACCGACCGACCAGACCGCGATCGCCAGGGTGCGCTGTTGCGGGATGCGGAACATGTCGCGAATGATCGCGAGGGTGGACGGCATGATCGTGGCGCCCGCAACGCCCAGGAGGGCGCGGGCCGCGATGAGCGCTGCGGCGGTCGGCGCGAACGCGGCGACGATCGAGGCGAGCCCGAAGGCGACCGCACCGATCAGCAGGAGCCGCTTGCGCCCGATGCGGTCCGAGATGTTGCCCATCGTGACGAGCAGCCCCGCGATCGCGAAAGAGTAGGCATCGCCGATCCAGAGCACCTCGGTCGCCGTCGGGTTCAGGGCTTCCGTGAGCGCGGGGATCGCGAGTGCGAGGACGGTCGCGTCGACGGCCAGGAGAACGATGACGAGCGTCAGGACCATGAGCGCGACCCACTGCCGCGCGCCTGCCCGTACTTCGCGACGGATCGTATCTGTCTTCACCATGAGAGTTACTGTACCGTACGGTCGGTATAGTAACTGGGCAGATCATGGGCAACGCGGCTAGCCTGGACCGAACGTCAGCGAGAGGATCCGATGAGCCGCCCCAGCGCCAGACAGGAAGTCGAGGAGGCCGCCCTCCGCGTCGCGTCGCGCGTCGGGCTCGGCGCCCTCACCTACGAGGCCGTCGCGACCGAAGCCGGCAAGACAAAGGGAGGAATCCTCTACCACTTCCCTTCGAAGGAAGACCTCGCCCGCGCCGTCATCGAACGCCTCATCGGCGCCTGGGAAGACGATGCACTGCGCCACCTCGGCACGCCGTTCGACGCCGCGTCGCGCGAAGACCGGATCGCCGCCTTCCTGCTGTCATCGATCGATACCGAGGGCGAGATCGACGCCGTAGGAGACCTGTCGGTCCTCGTCGACGTGATGCACGACAGCGAGCTCGCGAGCGTATGGATCGCGTTCCGCGACCGCTGGGTGGGGGACGTCGCGACGCTCACGCTGCAGCAGCAGGTGGCCCTCGCCGCCGCCGACGGAATCTGGGTCGACGAGGCGATGCAGCAGGCCCCCTACCCGGCCACGCGCCGCGACGAGATCGTGTCCGAGCTGCTGCGCATGGTGCGTGGCGACTGACGCGACATCACTTCACTGCCCGCTCGGACGCCCCTCGCGCGTCGCGCGGGGATCCGGATCGAGCGACTCCCATCGCTTCGCCACCCACGCATCCTCGTCGATGTTCGTGATGTTCCAGCTGCGCCCCGTGGATCCCGCCATCACGTTCAGGTAGTACAGATCGCTCTCGGGCGGCGCCGTCACGGGCCCATGCCACCCAAAGGGCACGAGCACCGCGTCGCCCGAGCGCACCTCCTCGGCGACGTCGATCTCGCCCGCCTCAGAGGACGAGACCCGCATGAGACCGTAGCCGTCAGCCCCCGGCGTCGGTGCGGCCTCGAAGTAGTAGATCTCCTCGAGCTGCGACTCGTGCTCCCCCGCCGTGTCGTGCTTGTGCCGGGGGATCCCCGACCAATTGCCGCCGGGATTGATGACCTCGACGGCGATGAGGTGATCGGCATCGACGACGCTCGCATTGCCGAAGTCGCGGACGCGACGCGACCAGGCGCCCGCGCCGCGGACGAAGACAGGGACGTCGTCCGCCGCGACGTACTGCACGGGGAAACGGTTCTCCGCTCGGGCGGTCGGGATCGCGAGACGCCCGCCGCCGACCGCCGTCACGGTGACGTGCGCGTCGCGGGGCACGTAGAGCACGTCGGTCGGCCCGTCGAAGACGCCCGCCCGCCCGACGAGATCCCAGTCACCCTCGCCGTCGACGCCGACGCGATACCCGCCCTCGAGAGGAACGAGCATGACCTCGTCGCCGGCCGTCGAGAATGAGACCGCCTGCCCGGGGTCGAGCGAAAGGGATCGGATGCCGCTGTAAGCCCACCCGGCCCGCTCGGGAGTGATGTCCATCGCCCACTCATCGTGCGCCGTCTCGCCGGCGGGAATTCGGTACTCGCCCATCGCTGCGCCCCTTCGCGTCCATCGAGTATCAATGTCCTGTCAAACGGACATAGACAGCGTACCGCGTGAAGACGCCTGCGCGCTCGGACTATTCCACGGGGCAGACCGCGGCCGCTCCGACCGCGTCGTGCGCCTGGGCCGCCGTCCACGGCAGCGAAGCGCCGGAGTCGCCCTCGCCCGGCACCTCCATCGCAAGTGCAGCGAGCTCGCGTGCGAGCGCTCCCGCGAGCTCTCCGCCCCCGGCAGAATCGTTGAGCACCACGACGACCGTCAGCCCCGTATCGACATCGCTGTAGGCAGCCGTGCTGTACCCGGGGATCCCTCCCTGCTGCCCGATCATCGACCCGAACAGGCGATTGCCGCCCGCGGCGCGCACCCACTGGTCGCCGTCGGCAGAGACGGGAAGCGACTCGGCCCAGCGCGGCTCGAGCTCGTCACTCGATCCCGCGCGATCAGCGAGATCGGCCGTGTAGTCGCGCAGGTCGTCGAGGGTCGTGACGATCCCGCTATCGGCATACCCCATCGACGCGGACAGTTCCGTCCATTCCATCGGGTCTGCCTCGCAGCCCTCACGCCTGATCTGCGCCGTCGTGTAGTACCCGGGAAGGGCGTTCGTGCCGGGCGCTCCCGAAGCGTCCGATGGCAGGAAGGTGTTCTCAAGCCCCTGCGGCTCGGCAACGTGCTTCGCATACAGGTCGTGAAGCGATGTATGCGACGCGTTCTCGAGCGCGATGCCGAGGAGGAAGTAGGCGGTGTCCGAGTCTCTCCAGCTCTCCGTGCTGCGGAGCCCCTCGCCGAGGCCGGACGAGGCGAACTCACGCGGGTTCCATACGCGATCGCTGTTCGCGAAGATGTGCTGCCACAGCCCCGGCCGCGACGGAGCGAGGCCCGCGACTCCGTCGCACAGATCCACGAGCGTGACGTCTTCGAGCTGAGGCACGCTCGGCACGAACGTGGTGATCGAGTCGTCGAGGTCCACCGCGCCGCCGTCCATGGCGTAGAGGAGGTCGCACGTCATCGACCGCGTGATCTCGCCTGCACGGAACGACATCGACGTGTCCGGCGCCGTACCAGAGCCGGGCGCGGTCTCGCCGACCCCTGACTCCCAGGCTCCGGCCCACGGCACCCAGACGCCGACGATTGCGCCCGGCGCACCCCCGGCGGTCATCGCGCGCTCCGTGGCGGACTGCATGCGCTCGACGACGTCGTCCGGCAGCGGATCCAGATCATCGTCGGGCGCCGGCGTCGCTCCGCTCGTGCATCCGGCGAGCGCCAGCGCGCCGATGACGGCCGTGACGATACCGAAGACCCGTCCACGACGGTGCGAGAAACCCATGTGACCCCCTGGAATGCAGACTGCCCCGTAGTCTATGCGGTGAGCGAATGCGTGCCTCTCGGGGATCACCCGGATGCGGCCCGCATCTCTGCCCCCTGCTTCTCCCACGCGTTCTTCATGAAGCGACGCACGTCCTCGTCGACGCGGATGTCGCGCGGACGCAGCGGCCGCGTGAGATACAGGCCGTCGAGCGATGTCAGACGCGACAGCGCGACGTAGGTCTGCCCCGGCGCGAACGCACCCGATCCGAGATCCACGATGGCGCGGTCGTATGTCTTGCCCTGCGACTTGTGGATCGTCACGGCCCACGCCAGACGAAGCGGAAACTGCGTGAACTCCGCGGCGACGTCACGGGAGAGCTTCTTCTGGAACGAGTCGTAGGCGTAGCGGTACTTCTCCCAGACGGCTGGCTCGACATCGAACTCGTCGCCGTCGACGTCGACGCGCACGCTGTCCCCCTGGATCCGGGTGACGGTCCCGATCGTGCCGTTGACCCAGCGAGGCGGCTCGCCGCCGGATCCGACGTCGTTGCGGAGGAACATCACCTGCGCCCCCACCTTGAGCTTCAGATGCTCGTCGGCCGGATAGACGTCGCCGCGCCCGAAATCGCCCGAGATCTCGGCCACAGCCGTCTGCTCGCGCCCGGGGAGCGCCTCGAGGTGCTTCGCATTGATCGCGTTCACGCGATCATTGCGCGTCGCGAGCGTGATGACCGGATCACCTCCCTCGTCGGGCGGCGTGCGGGCGCCGGCCTCGTTGAGAGTCTGCGCGATGTCCGCCGTGACCCGGCCGTAGCGCACGGCGTTGAGCATCGTCTTGAACACGTCGTCGCCCTGACGGTGGATTTGCGTGAGCTCGCGAATGTGCAGCTCGGCGCCGTGCCGCCCCATCTCGAGGAGACCGTCGCCCGCCTGATCGCCCGCCCAGACCTTCGCATCGAAGAACCAGAACGAGCGGTAGTGGTCGGCGATGTACTTCGCCTCATCGCCGCGCGGGGGCACCGGCGCCAGCTGATACGGATCCCCGAACATGACGATCTGCACGCCCCCGAACGGCTCGCGGCGCCGGGCGCGCGCCTGCCGCAGCGAACGGTCGATGCCGTCCATGAGATCGGCGTTCACCATCGAGATCTCGTCGATGACGAGGGTGTCGATCGCGTTCAGCAGCTTCCGTGTCGCATCCGACTGATCGATGTCACTGTCGGCGATGAGCCCGATGGGCAGCTTGAACAGCGAGTGGATCGTCTGCCCCTCGACATTCAACGCCGCGACGCCCGTCGGCGCGCAGATCGCGATCTGCTTCTTCGTGTTCCACGTCAGGTGCCGCAGAAGCGTCGACTTCCCCGTTCCCGCACGGCCCGTGACGAACACGTGCTCCTGCGTGTCCTCGATGAGCCGGAACAACGCCTCCTGCTCGGCGGAGAGGGCGGGAGTGGGCATCTCACCATCGTACGAGAGCACGGTCGTGCAACGACTGGCCTGTGGAGAGGTGTTCCACAGGCTCGGCGTTTCTAGACTGTGCGCATGCCCTCCGGATCCGACGCGCCGCCTCGCACGCGCGGCTCGTCCCATCTGGCCCTGCAGCTGGTCGCCGCACTGTGCCTCTTCGCGCTCCTCCTCGGCGCGATCGTCATCGGCTTCCTCTCGCTGCACCGGGAGTTCTGGAGCGCGAGCGCATTCGCCGAGCGATACGTCGAGAGGATCGCCGACGCGGACGCGCCGGGCGCGCTCGCGATGCCGGGCGTCGCGCCCGAGTTCGCCGAGCTCGAGGACATCGAGCGGGGATACGCCTCCGAGACGCTCCTGCGGTCGGCGACCCTCACGAGCGAGATCACCGACATCGACGCGATCGACGAGCGCACCATCACGGATGGCGAGGATGAGTTCACCGAGGTCACGGTCGAGTTCACCCTCGACGGCCGCGAGGATCAGATGGTGTTCCGCGTCGAGCAGGCCGACTCGACCGGCCTCGTCCCCGAGTGGCGTTTCGCCGAGAGTCCCCTCTCGATCGTCGACCTGACCGTACGCGGCTCGTGGCGCTTCACCGTCAACGACTTCGAGATCGACAAGCGGCAGATCTCGCCCGCCGGGATCGAGGCCGAGCCGCTCGACCCCGTCTCGCTCCTGACGTTCTCACCCGGCTCCTACGACATCGCGGTCGACACCGCGGCGACGACTGCGCCCCCGCGCACCGTGCGGTCGACGGGCCTGCTCGAGACGATCCCGATCGACATCCAGACGCAGCCCACCGATCAGCTCAGCGATGTCGTGCAGACGAAGGTCGAGGAGTACCTCGTCTCGACGTGCACAACGCAGGCTGTGCTGCAGCCGTCCGGATGCCCGTTCGGCGCGCCAGCCGAGGTCTCGGCCTCGGGCATCGCCCAGTCCGACATCACGTGGGAGATCGCTGAGCCGCCGCGCACCGCCCTCGTGCCCGCAGAGGACGATTGGGAGGTCTCCGCGACCTCGGGAATGGCACGCCTGTCGCTCACGGTGCGCGACTACATCACGGGCGCGTTCGTCCCCGTCGAACGCGACGTGTACTTCACGATGGTCGCCGACGTGGACGTGCGCGACGACGGCACCGTCCACATCACGATCGACCGCGCCGGCGACGGCTGAGTCGCCGCTACAGCCCCCGCGCCCGGTCGCGCGCTGCCATCTCTGCGAGGCGGGCGTTGTACTCTTCCAGCTCGGCGTCGCCCGTGCGGTCGGCGTGCCGATCGCGGCGCTTCTGCTGGCGTTCGTCGCTGCGGCTCCACTGGATCGCAACCGTGATCGCCGTGATGACGGTCGGGATCTCGCCGATCGACCACGCGATCCCCCCGCCCGTGTACTGATCTTCGAGCGGCGTCGGCCCCCAATCGCGCCCCATGGATCCGTACCACTCGGCGACCATCAGCCCCTCCTGGCTCATGATCGCGATGCCGAAGAACGCGTGCATCGCCATGACGACGATGAGCAGCACGAGCCGCCCCGCGTACGGGAGGCGCCACGGGACGGGGTCGATGCCCACGAGGGTCGTCGCGAACAGGTAGCCGGTGATGAGGAAGTGGGCCACCATCCACTCGTGGCCCAGGTGGTCGTAGAGGCTCCACCGGAACAGATCGGTGAAGTAGAAGGCCCACAGCGACCCGATGAACAGCCCCGCCGCGACGAACGGATTCGTGAGAACCTTCGCGACAGGGTTGTGCACGAGCCACAGGACCCACTCCCGTCCGCCGCGAGTGCCGTCGTCTCGCTTTCCGATCGCGCGGGACGCGAGCGTGACCGGTGCGGCTGCGACGAGCATGAGCGGGATGTCCATGCTGAGGAGCATGTGCAGCAGCATGTGCATGCTGAACAGGTAGTGCCCGTAGGCGTTGAGCGGCCCGCACGTGACCCACAGCAGCTGCGCGATACCGAGCATCCAGAACACGGTCCGGTACACGGGCCACGCGTCGCCGCGCCGGCGCAGGCGCCGCACGCCCGCCGCGTAGAAGAAGATCGCGAACATCCCGATGAGCAGCCAGAGCGGATCGATCTCCCACTGCGTGAACCAAGCGCTCGCCGTCAGCTCCGGCGGCAGCGGCGCGTCGCTGAGGATCTCGGCCGGCGTCTCAAGGATCGGCGCCACATCCTCCGTGAGCGGTGACGCGGATCGCGCAAGCGCGGCGGCGGCGCCGGAGGCGATCCCCATGAACACGAACTCCAGCGCGAGCACGGCCCAGAAGATCGCATGCTTCTCGGTGCTCTTCGCGATGAGACGACGGCGATACCAGGCTCCCAGCACCCCCATCGCCACGAGCATGACGATCTTCACGAGCAGGACGATGCCGTACGGATCCGCGATCAGCTGATCGAGGGAGGCGATCGACGCGAGCGAACGCAGGAAGCCCGATATCGCGACGACGATGAACGCGACGAGCGCGATCGACGAGTAGCGTTCGAGGACGCGCCGCATGCGCCCGGGTTCCAGCACGGGCCGGATCGCGACGAGCAGGACGAGCCCTCCCAACCAGACGGCCGCCCCGACCGTGTGCACGGCGATCGCCGTGACGACGAGGTTGTGATCGGCGAGGTCACCAGAATGGCTCTGCGTCGCCATCGGCACGAGGCTCGCACCCGCGAGGACGGCGGTCAGCAGCGTCGAGGTCCAGCCACGCACGGCGAACGCCAGCACGGTGACGACGCCGCCCGCGATCGTCTGGAGGAGCCACGCCTGCCCGATCTCCCGCGTCGTCAGGTAGTTGCCGAGCTGGGCGCCGAACTCCGAGCCAAGCGACAGCTGCGGGTTCAGACCCAGCATGTAGTTGAGGAACGTCGTCGCCCCGCTCGAGATCGTGAAGACGGCGGCGCCGATCGACGCCGTGTCGAGGGCGACCTCGAACGCGCGTTCCTTGGGCGCGAGCGCGAACAGCGCGACGACGAGGGATCCGAGCATGACCGCACCCGAGATGTTCACCACGAGCTTGGCCACGGGAAGCGACCAGCGGACCACGGGACCGGGATCCTGCAGGGGGAGGGGATCCGCGCCTCCCGCGATGACGAGGGACCCGACGAGCGCGACTCCCGCCGCGAGAAGGAGGATGACGGGCCCGGCGGCCCGCAGAGCGCGGGGATTCACGCGCTCGATCCTATGCCGACCGGCTGAGCACGCTCTCCGGCCCCCGAGTCCACAAGTCTTTGTCGAGTCCGCTGCGAATCGCAACGGACTCGACGAAGACTTGTGGAGATGTGGGGCCCAGACGCGTCGCGGGCGCCCTCCCCGGAGGGAGAGCGCCCGCGGCGTCAGACGACGTCGTCTTACTTGACGGCGGCCTTGAGCTTGGAGCCCGCGGTCACCTTGACGCGCTTGCCGGCCGGGATCTTGATCTCGGCACCGGTCTGCGGGTTACGGCCCGTGCGGGCGGCGGTGTCGACCTGCTCGAATGCGATCCAGCCGGGGATCGAGACCTTCGAGCCCTTGGCGACGGCGCCGGAGACCGTCTCGAAGAGCGCGTCGAGGATCCCCGAGACCTTCGCCTGGCTGTCTCCCGTGGCGCTCGCGATGCTCGCGACGAGCTCGGTCTTGGTGATGTTCTTGTCGGCCATTGTGTTCCTCCATCGGCACCGGAGCGCCGTGACGAATCGTGGGACCGAGAGCGCCAGCCCCCGGCTCGGTCGTGCGACCGAGCACAAAACTAACGCGTTGCCCCGGATTTCCGCGTATTTCCGGGGATCTCGAGCGAATCGACACGGCGTGTCGCCCGCGAGACGTGACTCGCGTGACAGATGTGACGATATTTCGGTGGATCCCCGGATCCGCGCGACCGCGTCACGAGCCGTCCGACGCGGCGGGGATGCGGCTCAGGACGACGCTGACGACCGCCCCCGCGAGAAGCAGCGCCGCGGTCGACGCGTAGAGGGCGAAGGTCGACCAGCCCGCGTCCAGCAGGGCGCCGCCCGCGATGGGCGCGAAGATCGCCCCCACACGCCCCACTGCGAGCGCGGCGCCGACGCCCGTCGCCCGCGTCGCCGCGCCGTACCGAGCGGGAGCGACCGAGTACAGTCCCGCGATGCAGCCGTTGACGAGCAGCCCCGTCACGACCCCCAGCACGAACGCGAGCCCGAGCAGCGCCGTCGACAGCACGAACACGACGATCGAGACCGCCGTGAGCACGAGGAACGCGACGAGTGCCCGCTCCGGCGAGACGCGAACCGCGACGACGCCGTACAGGACGGATCCCACGGCGCCGCCGATCGCCAGGGCCATCCCGATGATCACACCCTGTTCGGCCGTCATCCCCGCCTCGACCATGAGGCGCGGCGTCCACGAGTTGACGAAGTAGAACCCGAACATGACGGTGAAGAACGCCGCCCACAGCAAGACGGTGACGAGCAGCATCCGGCCGCGGAAGAGATCGCCGAGGCGAGACGAGGTCCGTTCTGTCTCGCCCGCCGCGCCGATCGACTCAAGCGAGGCATGGGCCGGGTCGAAGCCGACCCGCTTGGCGATCGCCCGCAGCGACCTGTTCGCTGAGGCCGGACGGCGCGTGACGAGGAACTGCACCGACTCGGGGACGATGAGGGCCAGAGCGACGACGATGAACACGCTGACGCTGGCGCCCACGAGGAACACCGCGCGCCAGCCGTAGGTCTCCTGGAGGCCGTTCGCCGCGATGCCGCCGAGGAACGCCCCGACGCCGTATCCCGCCGTGTACACGCCGATCGCGAATCCACGCCAGCGGCGATTGGAGAACTCGGAGGTGATGACCGTGATGCTCGCGAGGATGCCGCCCACGCCGAGGCCGGTCAGCACGCGCCACACACCGAGCTGGACGACATCGGCCGACGACGAGGCGAGGAACATTCCGACGGTCGACACGACGGCCGATCCGATGACCGTCCAGCGCCGGCCGATGATATCCGCGAGACGGCCGATCGCGAAGGCGCCGATCGCCATGCCGATGAGCGTCGCGCTGATCACTGTGCCGAGTTCCGAGCCGGAGAGACCGAACTCGTTCTCGACGCTCAGCGAGACGAAAGACATCGCCGCCACGTCGAATCCGTCGTTGGCGTTGAGGAGAACCGCGATCGCGACGATCGCCCATTGATAGCCCGTCATCGGCGCGTGCTCGAGGTGGCTCCGCAGATCGCGGTTCGTGGTGAGGGTGTCTGACATAGAGGAAGTGCCTTCGTTGGTACGTGCTCCGGGTCCGCATCGATGCGTCCCCCGCCACCATATACCTACATACATAGTCTCTATGTCAGTAGGTAAATCCACCCGGAGACGACGAAAGGGCGGACCGGCCGAAGCCGATCCGCCCTCTTCGAGGCAGGTGCCGTCAGATCACCACGAGGACTTCGTGATGCCGGGCAGCTCGCCACGGTGCGCCATGCCGCGGAAGCGGACACGCGACAGGCCGTACTTCGTCAGGACACCGCGGGGGCGGCCGTCGATGACATCGCGCGAGCGGACGCGAACCGGCGACGCGTTGCGGGGCAGCTTCTGCAGCCCGACACGCGCGGCCTCGCGCTCCTCGTCGCTCGCGTTCGGGTTGACGAGGGTCTTCTTCAGCTCGCGGCGCTTCTCGGCGTAGCGCTCCACGATCACCTTGCGCTGCTCGTTGCGCGCGATCTTGCTCTTCTTGGCCATGCTTAACGCTCCTCGCGGAAGTCGACGTGCTTGCGGACCACCGGGTCGTACTTCTTCAGCACGAGGCGGTCGGGGTTGTTGCGACGGTTCTTCTTGGTCACGTAGGTGAACCCCGTGCCCGCCGTCGAACGCAGCTTGATGATCGGACGAACGTCCTGAGTCTTCTTCGCCATCAGAGCTTCACACCCTTCGCGATGAGGTCCTTCACAACCGACTCGATGCCACGAGCATCGATGACCTTGATGCCCTTAGCCGAGACGTTCAACGTGATCTTGCGCCCCAGCGAGGGGACGAAGTACGTCTTCTTCTGCACGTTCGGGTCGAACCGGCGCTTGGTGCGACGGTGCGAGTGCGAGACGTTGTGACCGAAACCGGGGGTGGTTCCCGTCACCTGGCACACAGCAGCCATAGTTCACTCTCCTTCAATACCGTGGCCCAGACAGGGCCACCCAAGATCTCTTGCCTGCGCGCTCCGCCACTCGCCCGCCTGGCGGGCTGTGTTCGAACGGGAAGCACACGAACTGCGCACAGGAGTGTGCACAGCCAAAGATCAACGATACCACACCTCGGGCGTGTCGGTCACCGAGGCCCGTTCACCACGGACCGACCTCGCACCAGCTGACGTCGAAGCCCTCGAGGACCCCGACCTCGACCTCCGAGGCGATGTCGTACACGCGGGTCTCGACCTCCTGCGGCAGCGGCTGCATCCCGCCGTCATACGGGTTTGCGACCACCTCCGGCGCGACGGCGATGGCGGCGTACTGTGCGCTCGGAGACGCACACACCTGCACGAGCGCGTCCCCCTGCGCCACCGTCGCCACCTCGCCGACCGAACCGTCCGCACCGACCACGACAACGCGCGCGACAGTCGGGAGCCCGTCGACCATCTCGGAATACGCGCGGAGCGTGCCGCCGTCTGCGAGGGGGATCATGTGGTTCAGGACGGTCTCGGCGCCGAGATCGACGTCCGAGACGGCCCGCTGCTCGCCCGAGGCGAGGTCGAGCTCGACGAATCCCTCATCGGCGCGGTCGATGAGAGCCGTGTAGGTCGACCGCGCGACGCCCTCGATTCCCAGCGCCGTCCCGAACGACGACACCTCACCGTCGGCGCTCTCGCGATCGACGAGCGTGAGGTCGCCCGCGAAGTCGTTCAGCAGAAGCGACGAGGTCTCGGGGACGAACCGCCAGCGGTCGATGCTCGGCTCTTCCCCACCCACGACGACCGGCTCCACACCGGCGCCGTCGCCGAACGCATCCCGCAGGGATCCGGTGAACAGCACGCTCTCCCGCCCGCCGCCAACAGACAGGTCGCGATCGGTGAACGTGAATCCGAAGAGCTGGCCGCGCTCCGACACCTGAAGACCCATGACGATTCCGGGGCCCGGCAGGGAGATCTCCTCCCGCCGAGGCTGTCCGTCGACCCCGCCGGATCCTCCGATATCGACGACGACGAGACCCATCCCTTCGTCGTCCACGACGCTCGCGACGAGATACCGACTGGTCACGCGGAAGTCATCGATCTGCTCCGCCTCGAACACCGTCTCGTCCGGCGTCTCACCACGGACCGCCGTGCGGACGATCTGGTCGGTCCCCGACGCGTCACGCCGCAGCGCGAACACCTCCGCCTGCGGCGTCGTGAAGACGGTCTCGAGCGTCGACGCCGGCCCGCCGCCGACGCCCCGCGCCCCCTCGATACGCACCGTGTAGTCCACGCCCGCGTCCAGGGCGACAGGAAAGCGCACGCCGACGGTCCGCCCGGCGGCATCGACCGTGAAGTCCGTCTCGGGCTCGACCGAGACCTGTGCGGGGTCGACGCCCGCGAGCGACTGGTTCGCGGTGAAGATGACTCGGCTGCCCGACTCCCGCGTCGCGGCGGCGGGATCCACCTGCACCTCGGTGACGCGCGGGCCCTGGGCAAGGCCGACGCCCGCGGCTCCCGCGCCGACGATCGCAAGCGCACCGAGCACGAGCGCGAACGCGCCGACGAACCGCCCGCGCGCTCGCGCCCGGCGGTGCGCGGCCCTAGTACTCATACGGCTCCTCGGGCTCCGGGATGCGGTCGATCGACGTGGCCTCGACGCGCAGCGTGCCTGCGTCGTCGACGACGATCTCGCCCGTGAGCTCGATCCACTCGCCCGTTGCGAGATCCCCCGATCCCCCCGTCGCCTCGACCGGGAGCGATGCCGGCTGCGCATCGATCACACAGTGCGTGATGACGAGCCGATTCAGGCTGAGGGATCCGCCGTCCCCCGGTGTGACGAAGCCCGTCAGCCGCACCGGCTCCCCCGCATACCGTTCGGGGCTCGTCGCCGTCGCGAAGGTCGCCGACCAGTCGCCGACGCCGAACGCCGAGGTGTCCACGATGCCGAGCTGAACGTCGTCGGCCCCCGCGAACAGCGGAGCGGATCCGGTATCGCGCTCCATCGCGAGTTCCGCCGACAGGGTCGCCGGCGGGAGCAGCACCGCCGCAAGTGTCACCGCGGAGGCGACCGCACCCCCGGCGAGCGTCGCGACGAAGCCGACACGACTCGCGCCGGTCGAAGACCCGTGATCATGGCCGTGCTCGTGCTGTTCGGATCCGAGCGGCAGCGCGAAAGAGGCCACGGCCCCGATGAGCAGCAGAACCGCCATCCCGCATGCGAACCACGCCTGCGCGGGGTTGATGTACAGCTGCAGCCGGTCGGTGACGGTCAGCCCGATGGTCACGACCGAGAGGAGCGAGGCGAGCCCGACACCGAGCCAGCGAGATCCGAGACTAGACAACAAGGTTCATCACCGTCCCGAGCGCGAAGGCTGCCAACAGCACGACAGCGACCACCCCGACGATCGCGCGGGTGGAGAACGTCGTGCGCAGCAGAGCGATCATCTTCACATCGACGATGGGCCCGACGAGGAGGAACGCGACGAGGGATCCCGTCGTGAACGTCGATGCGAACGAGAGCGCGAAGAAACTGTCGACGTTCGAGCAGATCGCGACGGTGACGGCGAGGAGCATCATCGCGACGATCGAGAGAACGGGGTTCGATCCGATCGCGACGAGGGCGGTGCGCGGGATCAGCACCTGCACGGCGCCGGCGACGGCGGATCCGACGATGAGCGCCGGCATCACAGCCCGCAGCTCCACGACGAACTGCGCGATCGTGCGGTTGAGCCGCGATCCGTGCGCGTCCTGCGACTCCTCGCACGTGAGCCGGAAGCGCTCTGTGAGCAGGCTCTGCGGATCCGGGTGCCGGCTGAACAGCCACCCGATGAGCAGCGCGATGCCGTAGCCGCCGAGGATGCGCGCGACGAGGATCCCGCCCGACCAGCCGAACGCCTGGTGCGTCGTGATGATCACGATGGGATTCACGATCGGCGCGGCGACGAGAAACGCCAGAGTGTCGGCGGGGGTGAGACCCCGCATCAACAGACCCCGCGCGAACGGCACGTTGCCGCACTCGCATACGGGGATGAGCAGGCCGAGCGCGGCGAGCACCATCCGCCGCGCCCACGCCCGCTTCGGCAGCACGCGATGGACGACCTCGGCGGGCACCCACACCTGGATGACGATCGACAGGATCACGCCGAGCGCGACGAACGGCAGCGACTCGATGAGCACGCTGAGGGCGAGCGTCAGCCCATCCTGAGCGCGTGTCGAGAGCGGGTCGGCGAAGAGCTGCGGAAGCAGGGCGTCGGCCGCGAACACGGCGCCGACGACGAGCACCCCCCAACACAACGCAGTCAATACGCGGCGCGTGGAGCGTCTCGGACGGGATCCCCCGGCCGAGCGGCCCGAATCGACTGCGTCGTGTTGGTGGGACGACGCGCGGACGGCCTGTGCCATGCCCGGGCCCGTCAGCGTTCGGCCTGACCGGCGGCCCGGTCGGCGCAGTCGGCGCAGATGCCGAAGATGTCGACGACGTGCTCGGCCTCCGTGAACCCGTGCGTCGCCGCGGTCTCGCGCGCCCACGTCTCGACCGCCGTCGCCTCGATCTCGACCGTGCGACCGCAACGCCGGCAGATGAGGTGATGATGGTGCCCGCTCGACTCGCACGCACGGAAGAGGTTCTCGCCGTCCGGGCTCTGCAGGCTGTCGGCCTCGCCCGACTTCGCGAGACCGGCGAGCGTTCGGTACACGGTCGCGAGGCCGATTCCGGTGTCGTCACGGATCAGCGCGTGGAGGTCCTGCGCGCTGACGAAACCGTCGCTCTCGGCGAGCGCGTCGCGCACGCGCTCCCGCTGCCACGTGTTGCGCTGTGCCATGCTCCGACCCTACTTCCCCGCGGCGACCGGCGCGGTGTGCAGCTTCGCCGCCTCGAGGCGCGTCCGAAGCGTGCGATCGCGCCGCGCCGCGACGATGCGGCACACGAGGTAGATGGCGAAGGAAATCGTCGTGATGTACGGGCTCACCGGCAGAGTCCCCGCGATCGCGAGCAGGATGCCGCCGACGGCCGCGATGAATCCGAACAGGGCGGACAGGAGCGGCACGGCGACCGGTCCGTGGCTGATGCGCATCGCGGCGGCGGCGGGCGTGACCAGGAGGGCCATGACCAGCAGGGCGCCGATGATGTGGACGGCCGCGGCGACGATCGCGCCGAGCAGAAGCATGAAGACGATGCTGAGCCCGCGGGTCGGCAGACCCCGCGCCTCAGCCGACTGCGGGTCGAGCGAGTCGAACCGCAGCGGATTCCAGATGACGATGAGCCCCACGAGCACGATCACGCTGAGGACGACAAGCGCGCTCAGATCCGGATTCGACACCGACACGATCTGCCCCGTCAGCAGACTGAACCGATTGGCCGAGCGACCCGAGTAGAGCGAGATGAACAGGATCCCGAGGCCGAGACCGAACGGCATGAGCACGCCGACGATCGAGTTCCGGTCGCGCGCCTTCGCTCCGAGCACGCCGATGAGGAGCGCCGCGACGATCGCCCCGGCGAGGGAACCGGCGACGACGGATCCACCGAACAACAGGGCGGCGGCGGCACCGGCGAACGACAGCTCGCTGATGCCGTGGACGGCGAAGGCCATATCGCGCTGCATCACGAAGACGCCGATGAGGCCGCCGACGATGCCGAGCGCGGCCGCGGCGACGATCGAGTTCGTCATCAGCTGCAGCAGCGCGCCGTAATCCTCGAAGGAGAACACGTCAGACCAGCTCATCAGAACACCGCCGCCTCATCGTCGTCGTGGTGGTGCTCGTGATGCGGGTGATGCGGTTCGGCGTCGGGGATGCCGGCGACGAGAAGCCGCCCGGCGGCGCGGATCACCTGCACGGGTGCGCCGTACAGCTCGGTGAGCACCTCGCTGCGGAGCACCTCGTCGGGAGTCCCGAGCCGGAAGCGACCGCCCGCGATGTAGAGGATCCGGTCGACCGCGCCGAGGACGGGATTGACGTCGTGTGTGACGAACAGCACGCCCGCACCGCGGTCGCGCCGCTCGCGGTCGATGATCCTCGTGACAGCGCGCTGGTTCGCGAGGTCGAGGCTCGAGAGCGGCTCGTCGCAGAGCAGGAGTTCCGGCAAGTCGACGAGCGCCTGCCCGATGCGCAGACGCTGCTGCTCGCCGCCCGACAGCGACCCGACGGGGTCGTCGGCGTAGGACGTCGCACCGACAGATTCAAGGATCTCCGAGACCCGATGCGCGTCGCCTCGGCGCGGGATCGGCGGGCCGAACCGCGTGCCATTGACCCCGAGGGCCACGAGATCTTTCGCCCGCATGTTCGTGCCGAGAGGGAAGGGCCGCTGCTGCGGGATGTACCCGACATGCCGGTTGCCGCGGCGCACGGGACGACCGGCAACGCGGATCTCGCCCGCGCTCAGCCGCTGCAGCCCGAGGATCGCGCGCAGCAGCGTCGTCTTCCCGGATCCGCTCGGGCCAAGGACCGCGACGAACTCACCGGGCGCGATGTCGAGGTCGAGGTCGCGCCACAGCTCGCGCCCGCGCAGGCGCAGCGCCGCGTCGGCGATGTGCAGCACGGGATCGGTCATCGGATCAGCATATCCCTGCATTGATAATCGTTCTCGGAAACGGGCTGTGACGTCCCTCCCAACACAACGCAGTCAAATCCGCCGCGAAAGGTCGGATATCGAGTGCTTCGGGCTCTACGCGACCGAATTGACTGCGTTGTGTTGGGGCACAGGAGGCTGGGGGTGCGTCAGGATTCGAGGGCGTCGGCGAGTGCGTCGATGTTGCCCGACATCCACTCGACATAGGAGAGGCCATCGGGGAGGGTCTCTGCGAACTCGACAATCGGCACGCCCGTGCCGTTCGCCGCGCCGATGAGCCGATCCGTCTCGGAGCCGCCCGTCTGCGCGTTGATCACGAGCACGTCGACGTCGCCGCCCTCGACGGCGTCGATCGCATCGAGGAGGGTCGCGGGGGCGACATCCTGCCCCTCCTCGACCGCTTCGGCGAAGCCATCGGTCGTGACGTCCTCGAGGCCGGCACCGGCGGCGAGGTATCCGCCGATCGGCTCGGTGAAGAACACCGTGCCACCGCCATGCGCCGTCTCGAGTTCCGAGAGCTGCCCCTCAAGGGCCGCAATGTCGGCGAGCACCGACTCGGCGTTCGCCGCGATCTCGTCCGCCGCATCGGGGATCCGCTCCTCGAGACCCTCGGCGAGCGTCTCGACGAAGTGCTCGACCGTGTGCGGGTCGTACCAGACGTGCTCATTGAAGCCCTCGATGTGATTGTGAGCGTGCTCGCCGTGCTCGGCGTGGGCATGCTCATCATCCGCGTCGTCGGCGTGGTCATCGAGGTCACCCTCGCCGTCGGTGCCGTCGTTCGGGTAGTCGTGGTTGAAGGCGACGACGGTGAGCGCCTCCGCACCCGATCCGTCGCCCGCGCCCGCGATGAGCTCGTCCATGAAGTGGTCGTAGCCACCACCGTTCATGATCACGAGATCGGCCTCCTGCACGGCCAGCTGGTCGCGCGCCGTCGCCTCGTACTCGTGCGGATCCTGCGTGGCGGAGTCGATGATCGCGCTCACCTCGGCGTTCTCACCGGCGACCTCCTCGGCGAGCGACGCGTAGACGCTCGTCGAGGCGACGATCCGGTACCCGACCGCCTCTTCTTCGGCCCCACCAGCGGATCCGGTGCACCCCGCGAGCACGAGGGCGGGCACGGCAAGGAGGGGCGCGGCGATGAGAGCACGGCGAGTCAGCATGCCCTCATCATACAATGAATGAGAATCGTTATCAGCTGTGAAAGGGGTGGCTACGCCAGCAGCTCCCGGAAGTCGTCGGCCGTGAGAGCGCGGATGCCGTCGGCGTCGCCGGAGCCGAGGACGTCTTCGAAGAGCTTCCTCTTGCGGTCTTGCAGCTCGACGACCTTCTGCTCGATCGTGCCCTCCGAGATGAGGCGGTAGACCATCACAGGACGGGTCTGGCCGATGCGGTGAGTACGGTCGATCGCCTGATTCTCGGCGGCGGGGTTCCACCACGGGTCGAGCAGGATGCAGTAATCGGCCTCCGTGAGGGTGAGCCCCACGCCGCCCGCCTTGAGCGAGATGAAGAACGCCGGCACCTCGCCCGAGCGGAACCGGTCGATCATCCCCTGCCGCTGCCTCTGGCTCGCCGAGCCATCGAGATACGCATAGCGCACGCCCCGTTCGTCGGCCACGCGCGCCGCGAGGCCGAGGAACTCGGTGAACTGACTGAAGATGAGCACGCGGTGCCCGTCGGCGACGATCTCGTCGAGCAGACGGCCGAGCTCCTCGAGCTTCGCAGACGGCCCGCCGGCGTCAGCGAACGTCGGATCGAGGGCGTGGCGCCGCAGGGTCGTGAGCGATGCGAGGATCTGCACGCGGTTGCGGTCGACGTCTTCGAGCAGGCCGAGGAGGCGCTGCTGCTCGCGGCGGAACCGCTTGTCGTATGCGCGTCGATGATCGGAACGCAGCGCGACCTCGATGACCTGCTCGGTCTTCTTCGGCAGCTCGGGCGCGACGTGCTCCTTCGTCCGGCGCAGCAGAAACGGCCGCAGCCGGGAACGCAGCCTGTCGAGACGACTGCGGTCGCCGTCGCGGCCGATCGCGCGGTGATACTCCTCGCGGAAGTGTGCCCGCGTTCCGAACAGACCCGGAGCCACGAGCGTCGCGATCGCGAAGAGCTCCATCAGGTCGTTCTCCATCGGAGTGCCCGTGACGGCGAACTTCGTCGGGGCGTCGAGCATGCGGGCAGCCGCGTACCCACGGGAGGCCGAGTTCTTCACCTGCTGCGCCTCATCGAGCACGAGCACGCGGAAGCCCATCTGCGCGAACTGGTCGTGGTCGAGGCGGAAGATCGCGTAGCTCGTGACGATCAGTTTCGCGTCGGCGGCGGCGTCGACGACCGATGTGCCTCGCTTCGACGCCGTCTCGCCGATCGCGACGCCCCGGAGTTCGGGCGCAAACCGCTCGGCCTCGGAGACCCAGTGGCCGACGACACTCGTCGGGGTCACGACGAGGAACCGGGCGTCGGGCTCGTCGACCCGCGCAGCATCGAGCGCCGCGAGCACCTGCGCGGTCTTGCCGAGCCCCATGTCGTCGGCGAGAACGCCGCCCAGGCGATGCCGCCGCAGAAAGTCGAGCCAGCTGAACCCGTCCCGCTGGTAGGCGCGCAGCTCGGCGCGGAAGGAGGCCGGCGGATCCCGCTGCTCGACGCTCGCATCGCCGAGGGCGCGCACGGCGTCGAACCACGCGCTCTCCTGCGCCGAGACGACACCGATCTCGGCAAGTTCCTGCCAGAGGTCGATCTGATAGCGGCTGACGCGTACGCGGTCGGAGGTGGGATCGTCGAGCGCCCGCGCCTCGGCGAGGATGTCGCGCAGGCGCGCGAAGTTCTCGCCCAGCAGGGGGAAGGTCGTCCCGCTCATGAGCGTGAAGTAGTTCCGCCCCTGTGCGAGCGCCGTCAGGAGCGCACTGCTCGAGACGGGTTCGCCCTGGATCGTCACGACGATGTTCAGCTCGAACCAGTCGTGTCCGGACGGATCGACGCCGATCGAGACGACCGGATCCTCCGTCGCGAACTCGTACGACGGCACCTCGTCGTGCAGCTCGATGCGCACATCGTCGAGCGATCTGAGCGCGGGCAGCACCTCGGCGAGGAACTCGACCGTCTCATCGCTCCCGAGATCGCGCGCGGGCGGCACGGCGTCGGTGCGCCGACGGCCGATGAGGTGCCGGAAGCGCCCCGCCGCCTGCTCGACGCGGTCGAGGATCTCGGCTTCGGCGGCGCGTGCGCGACGCCCGCCGGCCGGACGTTCCCACTCCCAGAAGAGACGGCAGACGGGATCGGCATGCCGCACCGCGAGCACGAGCGTCGGGCGCGGCGGGGCCGGGATCGTGAACGACTCGTCGCTCGACACGAGGGGAGCGATGTCGCGGAGCCTCGGGAGGAAATCGCGGGTGAAGTCGTCGATGCGGTCGGCCGGGACGGACAGTCGCGCGGAGCGCCGGAGTTCGTCGAACTCGGCGCCGAGCGGCCCCTCGAGCGGCGCAAGCGACTCGACGCTCGCATGCTCGCCGCCGATGCGTGCGATCGCCGTGGTCGGGGCGCCGATCGGCAGCGTCCGCCCCTTCGCGGCGCCGTCGCCATCGCCGAAGCTGGGCTCGACCCACAGCCGGCCGCGCACCATGCGCAGGTCGATGTACCCCGCCGCCGCACCCGCGGCGACGTTGATCGCCCCCTGAGCGGGGTCGTCGGCGACGAACTCGACTCCCGCGGCGTGCGCGTCGGACAACGCCTGCCACAGGCCGCGCGACGGCAGGGCGTCGAGGCGGATCCAGTCGGGGATGCCCCAGCCCCCGCCGAAGTGCGAGCGGTATCCCCCACGGGCCCGCAGCCGCTCGCCGACGGCCGAGAAGTTCTCGCGCGATGCGTGCAGCGCCTCGATCTCGGCGAGCGCGCGACGACGCGGATCGGCGGAGTCCTCTTCGGCGATGCGCTGCCAGGTCACGGCGGATCGGATCCACGCGCCGCGCTTCCCTCGCACCGCGGGCCGGATCGCAACGCCGTCGCCCTTCGGATCGCCCGGTTCGCTGGGGCGCACGGCGAAGAGGAGCGCGATCTCGGAGGGTTCCTCGGCGCCGCCAGTGTTGGAGTCGTCGACGAAGAGCCCGCGCAGCGTTCGTTCCCAGGGCTCGTGCGCCGGGGTGGGGCGCTCGAAGCTCGACGCGCCGCCGCCCACGCCGAACGGCTCGTCGCGTTCGGACAGCGCGAACAGCGCGGCCGCGGCGTGCCCGCACCACACCTCACCGTCGTGCGGACACCAGCAGCGCACGACTCCCCGGCCGTCTTCGTGGATCTCGAACTCGACGGCGACCGCGAGGGCGCCCACCGAGACGAGCGCCGTCGACACCTCACGCCCCAGCTCGCACCGGGTGACACGGATCGGCAGCTGATTGGCGAGCATGCGGCCGTCTGCGGCATCATGGGGCAGGAAGAGCCCGGCGACGTGTTCGGGTGTCAGGATCAGCACGCGCTCACACTATGCGCGAGCACTGACATCCCACGAGCCCGCGGCACGCGAGAGGCGGCGGGACCAGCAGTTCACGCACGCCCGCGACCCCCACAGCACTCTTCCCCACACTTATGCATCATCGACAGCTTTTATGCGACGGTACGGACGCTTCGGTTTCTGAGCGGTGGCCCCTGCACGATCGAGACATGGCCGCTCCACACCCCGACGTCTCCGTCGAGGTCGGGAGGCGCATCGCCCACCTCCGCGCCAAGACGGGCGTCAGCGCCCGGGCGCTCGCAGAGTGCGCCGACATGGATCTCTCGAACTATCAGAAGATCGAGAGAGGCCGGGGCAACCCGACCGTGGCCACCCTGCTTCAGATCGCCACGGCGCTCGAGGTCGACGTCGGCGAACTCGTCACGGGCCTCGACGCCGAGGACCTGCACAACGGCCACTACCCCTACGGATACACCGAGATCCCCGCGCAACGTCGGCGACGGCGACGCTCGGCTTCCTGACGCCAGACGCCACCACACGGACCGTCACCAATCGTCCCCCGGGATGAAGAAGCAGCCCGACGCGTTCGTGCGCGTGTGACGGATCAGATCGTCCGCCTCGTCGAGCCTCCGTTGCGTGAGCGTAAACGTCTCGGGATCCGCGACGAAGGCGAGGAACAGCAGCCCGCTTCCCGGGGGCGCGTCGAATCCATAGCTGCGACGCAGCATGAGGCCGCGGCCGATGTACGCAGGATGCGCGCGGCGCGCGTGCGCATGCAGCGGCGTGACGAGAGCGCCGTCAGGAGACTTCGCGAACAGATCCACGTCGTCGAGCGGACCACCGCCCGAGAGCGGGGATCCGTCGCCGCGACGCCGCCCGATCGCGTGCTCCTGATGCGACCGCGACAGCGCAACGAATTCCTCCGAAATGGTCATCCGGCGCGCCACCATGAACGTGTCGCCCCGTTCCGGATCCGACCACACCCCCGCATCGCGCTCCTCGGACGTGCGCGGGTTCGCGATTCCATCGATGAAGCCCACGGGAGTGCGAGACGTGCCCGCTTCGGTCGGTGCATCGCGGTACCCGCGCTCCGACCACACCGCGCCTGGCGAGCCCAGCATCCTGGCCGCGGCCGAAGCCACCTCGAGGAGGGCCGAGGCCGTCTCCGCGCACACCTGCAGGACGAGGTCCCCGCCCGTCACGACATCGTCCGCGTCGTTCGCGAACGAGGGGAGGTCGTCTGCCCCGCACCGAGCGGGCCAGAGCGAACGCGCTCGTCGCAGGGCGAATCCGATCGTCAGGGTGACCCGACCCGCATCGTCCGGGACGGGATATGCCGCGTCGCGTACCGCCCGCGCCGCTGCGAGGACTTCGTCGTCGCTCCGCCCGCCCATCTCGAACACGGTCACGATCGCGTGCCTCTGCGGCACCGCCGGGTCTGTGATCCCGGCGCGCAGCTGTCCAGCGGGCGACGGTGCCGGCATTGCTGCACCCGGGCCCCGATCGCCGGCGGCACGCGCACCCCATCCGAGGATCCCCGCGACGGCGGCCGCTCCGCCGGCGGCGAAGAGGTCCCGCCGGCGGATGCGACCGGCCCCGCGCCGAGGCTTCGTCACTTCCGTCCCAGCGCGGCCGCGAGCCCGGGCGGTTCAGGGGCGGGCTCGGCGTCCGTCACCTCGATGACGAAGTCGTCTGATCCGTCGTCGAGCCGGGCGGGGCGTCCGCCGTCATCGACCCAGAGCCGGCTGCGTCCCCCGTCACCGTCGACCGACGGAAGCCGGTAGACGGCGGCTTCTTCGCCTCCGAGCTCTGCGGCCCCGAGATGCCGCGCATCCGATTGACGGAGCAGCTGTGCGTTCTCCGGGCGGTCGTTCACGAGAGAGAAGACGACGGCGAGCGACGCGAGGGGGCCAGATCCGAGCGGCTCGGCGCGCCACGCCCCCTCGTCCGTCCGGAGCGCGATCGCGTCAACGGAGATCCCGGCTTCATCGACGATCGCGAGGTCTCGGGGACCGCGCGCGATCTCTCCCCAGGCGATGTGGCGGGAGGGATCCACCGTGATGTCCGCCTCGACGCGCTCGATATCGTGGCCCGCGCGCGAGGAGACCGTCGCAGTGAAGGGGCCCGTCGACAGCAGGCGGAATCGCGCGGATGCGAGCTCCTCCGACTGCGCGATCGTCAGCGGCTTCCCCTCGTCGTCAAGCCCCGGCGCGCATGCCGCCGTCGACGCGAGAAGCGCGATTCCCGCGAGGACGGTCGCCCCGCGCCGTGTCATCGTGAGCGTCATTCGGCACCTTCCGAGAGCAGGTCGACATCGGGCACATCGATGACATCCGTCGACGGGAACGCGATCTCGGCCGGCACGTCGCGCGGTGCCTCGTCGACGGCGGCGAGGCCCGGCCCCGGCGCGGGAAGCGCGACCTCCGAGAAGGGGATCCCGTCGGGCGCCTCTGGCTGCGCGTACGACCCGGCGGGCGTCGGCCCCTCGCATGCCGCGAGACCGATCGAGGCCGGATCCGTGCGGGCGCCCCCGGCGTCGCGGAAGCAGTTCCCCTCGCCGCCCACTCGCGTCGTGTAGGCGATGTCGAGGCCGTTGGCGCCGTACACATTGCCGTCGGTGCGGGTGCCGGTCGGCGGGAAGTCCTCGGACGAGCTGATCCACACGCCCACGTTGTCGTTGTCGACGATCCGGTTGCGCTCCACCTCGACGTCGACCGTTCCCGCCAGGCCAATGCCGATGCCGAATGCCCCGCCCGCCTGCGCGGGGGTGGCGGCTTCGTCATTGTCGGCGACGAGGTTGCCGACGATGGAGATGCCTGAGCTCGGTCCGTGCGCCTCGAGGTAGTTGCTCAGCACGCTCACCCCGATCCGGTTGCGAGCGATCCTGTTGCGGGCGATGACGACGCCCGTCGCGTTCGCGAGCTCGATCCCCACCGCATTGCTCTCGACGATGTTGTCCTCGACGACGGCAGAGCAGTCGTCGCACTGCCCGACGTAGATGCCCGAGTCGGATCCGCCGGTGGCCGTGTTCGCGCGGATGACTCCGTTCGAGCGGCCGAACGCATAGATCCCGTACAGACCGTTGTTCGAGGCCGTGACGTTCTGCACGAGGTACCCCGCCACGAGAGGCGGAGCGTCTTCGGGCACGTAGCCGTCCGGGCCGCGGGCGATGCCCGCCCCCGAGTCATCGGTGACACCCGTGATCAGGATGCCGTTCTGCAGATAGTTGCGGACCGTCAGGTTCTCGACCGCGATGCGTTCGCCGGTCGCGACGATTCCGCTGCTCAGCGCGAGCTCGCCGTCGAGGATGACGCCGCCGCGATCTTCGCCACGGATCGTCACGTCCGAGGCGGACACCTCGATCGACGCATGGTAGGTGCCGGGGGCGATGAGGATCACGTCTCCGTCCGTCGCGCGCTCGCCTGCGGCGGTGAGACTCGCGTCGTCGGCAACGCGGATGACCTCGGGTTGCCCCGGAACCGGCCCCGGGACGGTGCACGCCGTGGTCGCGCACGAGAGAGCGATGGCGCACGCGATCGTCGACGCGCGCGCCGGAAGCGTGAGATTCACGCGGTCTCCTTCCGAGTGGTGTGCGATTGCAGGAGTGAGGGGCGATGGCACGCGCCATCGCCCCTCTCCGTGCCGAGCGTCAGCCTCGCTGTCGGCGTCGCAGCGCCGCCAGCACGGCGCCCGCGAGGAGGAACAGGATCCCGGCCGCTCCGGCGGCGGCGAGAATCTCACCGTCCGCGCCCGTCGCGGCGAGGTCGCCCTCGTCCGGCACGAGGCCGGCGTCGATCGTGAGATCCTCGCCCTCCTCCGGCGTGACCTCGAAGACCGGCGTCACGCCAACCCGCGGATCATCCGTCAGATCCGCATTCGAATCCACCGCCGGATCGTCGCCGACTCCCGGGACCGTGAAATCGAAGCCCTTCGGAGCCGTGAACCGCACCTGATACTCCGCGCACTCCACGCCCTCGAACAGATAGGCCCCGTTCTCGTCGGTCACCGTCTCGGCGATGACGTTCCCGTCGCCGTCAAGCAACTCGACCACCACACCCTCGACGCCGGCCTCGCCCGCGTCCTGGATGCCGTCGCCGTCGTCGTCGCTCCACACCACATCGCCCACGGTGCACACCGGCGCGGCGGCGGGTTCGCCCTCGTCCGGCACGAGGCCGGCGTCGATCGTGAGATCCTCGCCCTCCTCTGGCGTGACCTCGAAGATCGGCGTCACGCCGACCCGCGGATCATCCGTCGGCTCCGCGTTCGAATCCACCGCCGGATCGTCGCCGACTCCCGGGACCGTGAAGTCGAAGCCCTCATTCGGGAGGGTGAAACGCACGCGGTAGGAACCGCATTCGACACCCTCGAACAGGTACGACCCGTCCGACGCGGTGACCGTCTCGGCGACAACGTTTCCGTCCTCGTCGAGAAGCTCGACGGTCACGTCGCCCGTGCCCTGCTCGCCCGCGTCCTGGACGCCGTCGCCGTCACCGTCGACCCACACGAAGTCGCCGATCGTGCACAGCTCCGCCTTCGGCAGGAGACCCGCATCGACCGTCGGATCGTCGTTCGGACGCTCGCCGCCCAACACGACGGGGGCCGTGATGCCGTTCTCGTCCGCGTCGGAATCGATCGCATCGTCCTCGCCCGCGTTCGGCGTCGTGAAGTCGCGACCCTCCGGATCGACGAACTGCACGGCGTACTCGCCACACTCCAGGCCCGCGAAGGAGTACGTCCCGTTCTCATCGGTGATCTGGGGCTCGACACCCTCCACCGGTTCGCCGTCGGCATCCAGCAGCGTCACGGTCACCCCGGGGACGGGAGGCTCGCCATCATCCTGGATCCCATTCCCGTTGCTGTCGAGCCACACGACATCACCCAGCGAGCAGACTGGCTGCTCGTCGGTGAACCCGAAATCGATCGAGTGGTCGTTCTCGCCGGGCGCGGGGCTCGTCACCGTCGCGGCCGCAGCAAACTCGACCTCGTCTCCGAGCGGAGCGACGACGCCATCGGAGTCGACCCCGGGGTTCTCGCCCGCGGCGGTCGCCGTCGGTCGATACCCCTCGAGCGGCCCACCGGCCAGGTAGTCCGCGGCGCGGTCCAGTCGGATCTCGTACTCGGTGTTCGGCGCCAATCCGTCGGCCGTCGCAAAGGAGTACGCGCCGTCGGCGTCGGTCTCCGTCCGCGCGACGAGCTCGCCGGCCGCATCGAACAGCGAGACCTGCACGCCCGAAACCGGCGGCTCGCCGCCGTCCTGGATGCCGTCGGCGTCGGTGTCGATCCAGACGCGATTGCCGATCTGCTGCGTCTTCTCGACCAGCACCTCGAGGTCGGCGAGCCCCGCCGCCTTGCTCCACGCAGAGGAGACGACGAGGGTGTCGAGCCGGTCGCCCGTCTCGGCGCTGTACGCGTGGATGCCGGCCTTCCATGCCTGATCGGCCGGATCCATCTGATTCGACAGGAAGTGCTCTGCTCCCGGCAGATACGCGATGCCGCCGAACGCAGCCTCGCTGTGGAATCCGGCCGCGCTGTCGTCGAGGTCACCGCCGCAGCCGAACTCGTATCCACCGTCACCCGCGCAGGCGAAGAGCACGTCTCCCGCACTGTCGTAGATACCCGATGCGCTCTCCCCCGGGGCGACCAGCATGTGCGCGCCCTGCGTTCCGCCGTACTGATCGGCGGCGCGGTCGCGGAAGCTCACGAGGAGGCGGCCGTCGACGTGCTCGACGATGTCGGCGATCAGCGGCTGCGGGAAGGTGAACTCGTCGCCACCGCCATGAGACGACGACAGCCGCTGGACGCAGTCGGCAGGCAGGTCATCCGCCCACGCCTGCCAGTCGGCGCGGTTGCACGCCCCGCCGTTGCTGTTCGGGGTGTGGTTCACGTCACGACCCGGGATCGTCGTCAGATCGCTCTGTCCGGCGACTCCGACGAAGGCCAGCTGGCCCTCGGCGTCCTGCGTGTACTCGAGGAGATACCCCTGCAGATCGCCGCCGCAGACCGCGCCGACGAAGACCGCGTCGCCGACCGTGCCGAGACCCATCGGCGCCCAGTCTGCGGCGCACCCCTGATCGGGAACCGCGAGCGTCTGCACGGGGGCCGGGTCCACGGCGTCCTGGACGGGGAACACCACGAGCGAGTCGGTGTTCATGTTGACGGTCGTGAGCCAGCGGCCATCGTCGCTGATGTCGACGTCGCCGAGCCCCTCGCGCCCGACCGCGGCGCGGAACGCGATGTCCTCCTGCTCGCCCATCGCGTGCGGGGTGTCTCCGGCGTCGGCCACGGTCGCGTAGAGCTCGACCGCACCCGTCGCGGGATCGACCCGGTGGATCGCCCCCGTGCCGGCGGCACTGTACGACGAGCCGCGCTTCGCGTGCGCCCCGAGGTACACCTCGCCCGCCGCCGGATCGATGCCGACGCCGTACGCGGCGCCGACCGTGCCCTCGGTCGTGAGCGTCTCGATCTCGGCGGAGAGGTCGTAGGGAACCGCGTACACCTCGGTGCCGCCGTCCGCTTCCCCAGACCGAATGCTCTCGGGGTGCACCGCGGAGTACACCGTCGCGTCGAGCCCGGTCACGGACTGACGATCGTCGAAGCCGACAGCGAGCTGCGCGCTCTGGCCACCGCTCAGGTCGACGAAACTCGTCGTCGGTGCCAGGGACGGATACTCGCCACCGTCTGCGAGCTGCGCATCGGTGTAGCGAGCATCGTCCGGATTGGCGACCTCCACGCGGTACTGTCCGCCGATGAGCGGGTTGCCCGCACCGGCCAGTTCTACGTACCCGTTCGCGTCGGTCTTTAGCGTGATGCTTTCGCCGTTCGCATCGGTGACCGCGACCTCGACGCCTTCGAGACCCGCGTCGGAGACGCTCTCCGCGCGGTCCCTGTCTGCGTCGACGACGACGCGAAGCGACAGCGCCCCATCGTCCGTCGCGGCCGAAGCCGCGTCACCGGTCATGATCGCATCGGTCACTGCAAGCGTCGACGCTGTGAGTGCGATCGCGGCGAGGCCCGCCGAGATCTTCCTCACGTGCATATGCTGGCTTTTCTGCCGTGGCATATATGCCCCCTTTGTTCGAAAGAACTTTGCCCTGTCCGACCAGCCCGTGTCAAGGCGCCCGGAGCGCGCCTGCGGAGCGCGATCACGCGACCGGGGCGTAGAGCCGACGCATCACCATCGCAGCGGAGCGCGCATCCCGTGCGGCGATCGCCCCCACGAGCCGCCGGGAGATCTCCTCGAGCGAGATGTCTGGGGAGGTTTTCGCCGCCCCGAGGAAGTACTCGATGGCAGGCGCCATGTCGCGAATGCGCGCATGATGCAGTGCGTTGGCATGAGCATGTGCGAACAGCTGCCCAAGCCGGAGCGCCGGCCCGGTGACCGCCTCGCTCCACCCGGCGCATTCGCCGATCTCACGCGCGAGCACTCGGGCGCGCTCGACGGCTTCTCCGCGCAGTGCAGGCACGCCCTTCTCTGCCGCGAACGCCATATCCCACGCGGCGGCTTCCCCCACCCACGCCACAAGGTCAGCGGTGATATCGGCGACGCGAGTGAATCGGCCGGGCTCTGCGACGACGACTCCGACGCGTTCGAGCCGGAGGATGGCCTCGCGCACGCTCGCCCGCGCGACTCCCTGCTCACGCGCGATCTCGGCCGAGCTGATCTGATCCCCTTGCCGGAGCCGTCCGCCCCGGATCCGTTCGACGAGCGCGTCGACGACCGAGTCGCTGACATGCGAACGCTCCGCGCGGTGCTGACGGCGGATGGGCGTGAGCCAGTGCTCAGTCATGGCCGACACCCGCCTTCAGCGCAGCACGCCACTCCTTCGACGGCGCAGGTGAATCTCTTGTTCCATACGGCCACTTCAACGGCCTCCCCTGCCCGAGTGCGCGATACTTCGACGGCATGCGAAAGCGCGCGCCGTCTCAGGCGTGGAGGCACCCTCGGGCTCAGGCGCCCCCACGCCTGTTCGCGCACCGACCTGCCAGGGTGCCAGGCGGTGCGCATGTCAGCGCGCCCGGCCGCGCGGGTATCGCGGCCGTATCGCGCTTGGCATCACCTTAAACCGCGCGGAGGCGAGGATCGCTCAGATCCGGGGGATATACCCCGCACGCCCCTCCGTTCAGTCCAGCAGCAGAGCGGGCTCCTCGAGCACAGCGGCGACATCCGCGACGAAGCGGCTGATCTTGTCGCCGTCGACGATGCGGTGGTCGAACGATCCCGACACCGTCGTCACCCACGCAGGGCGGACTTCGCCGTCGACGACCCAGGGCTTCTGCCGGATCGCCCCCATCGCGATGATGCCCGCCTCGCCCGGATTGAGGATTGGCGTCCCCGCGTCCATCCCGAACACACCGATGTTCGTGATCGTGATCGTGCCACCCGACAGATCTTCGGGCCGCGTCTTCCCGTCGCGCGCCGACACCGTCAGGTTCTGCAGCGCGAGCGCGAGCTCCCGGATCGAGAGATCGTGCGCGTCCTTGATGTTCGGCACGACAAGGCCGCGCGGCGTCGCAGCGGCGATGCCGAGATTCACATAGCCCTTCACCTGGATCTCGGCCCCGGCCTCTTTCTCGATCCATGCCGAGTTGATCTCGGGAGTGCGCTGCACGGCCCAGAGAACGGCACGCGCGTACACGAGCAGGGGCGAGACCTTGATGTCGGCGAACTGCGGCTGCTTCTTCAGACGCGCGACGAACTCCATCGTGCGCGTCGCGTCGACGTCGGTCCACACCGACACGTGCGGCGCCGTGTACGCCGAGCCGACCATGGCATTCGCCGTCGCCTTGCGCACGCCCTTGACAGGAACCGCCTCGTAGCGCGGGTCGGTCGTCCCCGCGGGCGCCGGGATCGTCCGCTCACGCTCGGTCGGCCACGCCGGCGTCGACAGATTGCGGAACACCGACGCCTGCTCGGCGTGCTTCACGACGTCGTCGCGCGTCACCTCGCCGGCGGGCCCCGTTCCCGAGACCTCCGCGAGCGTCACGTCGAGATCGCGCGCAAGCTTGCGCACGGGCGGCTTCGCGATCACGCCGACCGACGACTGCACGACGGTCTCGTGCGACTTCGGGGTGCGACGCGTCTTGGCCTCGGCACCGCTGCCGTACCCGACGAGAACCGCCGAGTCAGACGTATCGGCGGGCGCCTCCGGCGTCGCACCGCCCTCGGCGGAGGTATCGGCGGACGTCGCGCCACCCTCAGCAGCGGGCCGCGCGGATCCCGCCTGATCGACCGTGAGGATCGGGGCGCCGACGTCGACTGTGTCGCCCTCCGAGACGAGGAGCTCCCCCACCGTTCCCGCGAACGGAGACGGCAGCTCGACCACGCTCTTGGCGGTTTCGATATCGGCGATCGTGTCATTCACGGCGAGCTCGTCGCCGGGCTTCACGCGCCACTCGACGAGCTCGGCCTCGGTCAGGCCTTCACCGACGTCGGGAAGATGGAACGTCTCCATGGAAGATCCTCCGTTGTTGCCTAGTAAGCGAGCGTGCGGTCGACGGCTTCGAGCACGCGGTCGGCGTCGGGCAGGTAGATGCCCTCGAGCTTCGCCGGAGGGAAGGGCACGTCGTACCCCGACACGCGCATGATCGGCGCCTCGAGCGAGTAGAACGCGCGCTCCGCGACGGTCGCCGCGATCTCCCCGCCGACGCTGGTGTGGCCGGGTGCTTCCTGCGCCCAGACCATGCGACCCGTCGAGCGCACCGAATCGACGATCGGGCCGTAGTCGATGGGCGACAGCGAACGCAGGTCGATGACCTCGCAGCTCGTCCCCTCGCCCTCGGCGATCGCGGCCGCCTGCAGCAGCACCGCGACCATCGCCCCATGCCCGACGAGCGTGACATCGGATCCCTTCCGCACGACGCGCGACGCGTGCAGCGGCCCGGGGGACGCCTCGATCTCGACCTCACCCTTCTGCCAGTAACGGCTCTTGGGCTCCATGAAGATCACGGGATCGTTCGAGCGGATCGCGTCCTGGATCATCCAGTAGGCGTCGTTCGGCGTCGACGGGCTCACGACTCTCAGGCCGGCCGTGTGCGCGAAGTACGCCTCCGGGCTCTCCTGATGATGCTCGACGGCACCGATGTGACCGCCGTACGGAATGCGGATCACGACGGGCATCGGCAGGGATCCGTCGTGACGATTCGTGAGTTTCGCCAGCTGGGTCGTGATCTGGTCGAACGCGGGGAACACGAAACCGTCGAACTGGATCTCCACGACGGGACGGAACCCGCCCATCGCCAGGCCGATCGCCGTGCCCACGAGGCCCGACTCGGCGAGCGGGGTGTCGAGGACGCGTTTCTCGCCGAAGTCACGCTGCAGGTGCTCCGTCACGCGGAAGACGCCGCCGAGCTTTCCGATGTCCTCCCCCATGAGCATCACGCGCGGGTCGGCATCCATCGCGGCGCGCAGGCCAGCGTTCATCGCCTTCGCGAAGGTCATCGTCTCGCGGGTCATGCCGCACCTCCCTCGAACGACGCCTCGTACTCGGCGAGCCACTGCGCCTGCTGCTCCATGAGCGGATGAGGATCGGAGTACACGTTCGCGAACATGCTCTCGGGCGACGGCGCCTCGAAGTTCACGACCCGCGCGCGAGCGTCTGCCGCGAGCGCCTCACCCTCGGCCTCGACGTCGGCGAAGAACTCCGAACCTGCGCCGCGGTTCTCGAGGAACGCGCGCATCCGGGCGATCGGATCGCGACGGGCCCACGACTCCTCTTCATCCCGGCCGCGGTACTTCGTCGGGTCGTCGCTCGTCGTGTGGGCTCCCATGCGATAGGTGACGGCCTCGATCGCCCGCGGGCCGCCGCCCGCGCGCGCCTCCTCAAGGCTCATACGCGAGGCGGCATACGACGCGAGCACATCGTTGCCGTCGACGCGCACCGTCGGGATCCCGTAGCCCGCCGACCGGTCGGCGAGAGGCCCGCGCGACTGCGTCTCGACGGGAACCGAGATCGCCCACTGGTTGTTCTGCAGGAAGAACAGCTGCGGTGTGTTGTAGGACGCGGCGAACACCATCGCCTCGTGCACGTCGCCCTCGCTCGCGGCACCGTCGCCGTAGTAGACGACGACGGCCTCATCGGTCGACGCATCCCCCGTTCCGGCGCGACCGTCGAGGTTCAGCGCCATCGCGTAGCCGGTGGCGTGCAGCGTCTGCGTGCCGAGCACGAGCGTGTACAGGCGGGTGTTGCCGTTCTTCGGATCCGCCGGATCCCATCCGCCATGCGTCGTGCCCCGCATGAGCGCGAGGATGTCCACCGGGTCGACGCCGCGGATCTTCGCGACGACGTGCTCGCGGTACGACGGGAAGATCGTGTCCTGCGGGCGCGTCGCCCGCGCGGAGCCGACCTGCGCCGCTTCCTGCCCGAGAGACGGCGGCCACAGCGCGAGCTGCCCCTGGCGCTGCAGCATCGTCGCCTGCTGGTCGAATGCCCGGATCACCGCCATGTCGCGATACAGCTGCTCGAGCGCGGCATCGTCGAGGCCGTCGACGATCTCGCGATACGGCTCGGCGTCGGGAGTGGGTGCGAACGAACCATCAGGATCGAGGAAGCGCACAGCGGGAGTCTCTGCCGAAGTCACCGTTCCACGCTAGGCCCGTTCGTGCATGAGCGCGCGGTGACGCGCTCGACAACGGAATCCCGGATCCTGTGGCGAGGGTCTACAGGATCACCCGCGAAGCGAGCGCGCGACGTCGAGAACGCGGGGAAGGGACGCTTCCTCGCCGACCGAGATGCGAAGGCCGTCTTCGAAGGGGCGGACGATGAGGCCGGCGGCCTCGAATGCCGCCGCGACCTCCGGGCCGGAAGTCGGGAGCCAGACGAAGTTCGACTGCGACGCCGGCACGCTCCACCCCATCTCCCGCAGCCCCGCGATGAGTCGCTCCCGGCGCGCGACGAGCTCTGCGACGCGCGCGTCGATCTCGGCCCGCCGGTCGAGGCTCGCGAGTGCGGCGGCCTCGGCCTGCGCCGTGACCGAGAGGGGGATCTGCGTCGCCCGAGCGCCGTCGAGCACGCGCGCGTGGCCGATCGCGTATCCGACGCGCAGCGCGGCGAGCCCGTAGGCCTTGGAGAACGTGCGGAGCACGACGACGTTGGGGTGCTCATCGCGCACGCGCTCGGCCAGGCCGTCGACCGCGGAGTCGTCGGTGACGAACTCGGCGTACGCCTCGTCGAGCAGGATGAGCACATCGCTCGGCACCTTCTCGACGAAGTCCGCGAACTCGTCGCTCGTGACGATCGGGCCCGTCGGGTTGTTCGGGCTGCAGACGATCACGACGCGCGTGCGTTCCGTGATCGCCGCCGCCATCGCGTCGAGGTCGTGCCCGCCGTCGGCGCGGTTCGGCACCTGCACGCTCGCCGCACCGGCCACCAGCACGAGGCCGGGGTAGGCCTCGAACGACCGCCACGAATACAGCACCTCGTCGCCCGGAGCAGCCGCCGCCTGGATGAAGGCCGCGAGAAGCGAGACGCTTCCCGCACCGACCAGAACCTCGTCGGCATCGGCGCCGAAGCGCTCCCCCAGCGCCGCGCGCAGGCGGCCGGCCGTCGCGTCGGGATAGCGATTCAGCCCCGCGGCGGCGCTCACGGCATCGAGAACGCCGGGCAGCGGGTCGAAGGGGTTCTCGTTGCTCGACAGCTTGAACCCATCGGGCGCGGCGGGCTTTCCCTGCCGGTACGGAGGCAGGGCCGCGATCTCAGGACGGATTCGAGGCAGCACGGGATCAGAGGAGCTCACCCGATCGATCCTACGGCGGCGAGCGCGAACCGACGCCGCGGGTTCCGCGGCCGGTCGATCGCCGCGGGAACGCTGAACGGCCGCCGTGAAGGAGGCGCGCTCGCCTCCTGCGATGCGACACTCGACAGATGGGTTTCCTCATCCGATCGGTCGTCAACGGCTTCGCCCTCTGGGTGCTCTCCCTGATCCCGCTCCTGCAGATCACCGTCACGCCGTTCTCTCCCGGCCGCGATCTGCAGCTCGTCATCACCCTCGTCGCCCTCGGCGCGCTCTTCGGCCTCGTGAACTCGATCATCGGGACGGTCATCAAGATCGTCGCGTTCCCCCTGTTCCTCCTGACGCTGGGCCTCATCTCCCTCCTGCTCAACGGCGTGCTCCTGATCATCACGGCGTGGATCACCGACTTCTGGCACTGGGGCCTGAGCGTCGGCGACTTCTGGCCGGGCGTCCTCGCCGGCATCCTGCTGAGCGTCATCAACTGGGTCTTCGGCATCATCCTCCGCCCCCAGCGCAAGAAGCGCCGCTGACTCACGGCGCGCCTTTGTCGAGCAGCGGATCCGTCGCGATGCGGGGCGGCCGCTCCTCCGGCGCGGAGAAGAAGGTGCTCCGCACCGACGTCGCCTGGCCCAGCCGCGCGTAGTACTCACGCACAGCCTCGGCGCGCGAGTCACCCGATTCCTCGAAGATTCGGGCCGTCTCGGCGTACGAGCCGACGCGGTGCGCCTCGACGTCCCACTCGAGAAGGCCCGTGTCGCGCTTCTCGTGCGGGCGTCTGATCAGGAGGCTGCTGTCGGATCCGAGCCTCATCGGGGATCCGCCGTCGGCGAGCGCCACGACGGGATCGTCCTCGTGGGCGAGCGCAATCGACGTCACGTCGTCGCCGAGCGGCAGCCGCAGGGGCGCACCGATCGTCGTGACGTTCTGCACCGTGAAGTCGCTGTCCGTCGCGAGTCTCTGCGCGATCATGGCACCCTGCGAGAACCCCGTCGCGTCGACGATGTCGCCGGGTTCGGCGCCCGCCCTCTCGAGCGCCTCGAGCACGAACTCGTACCCCTCCGAATCGGCACCTCCGGTGTAGAGCGTGAGGTTGTTGCCCCAGTTGAACGGATCGCTCGTGTCCCAGGGCATCTCGCTCGATCCCGCGATATTGACGACGTAGCGCGTCTCGCCGGTGGGCATCGTGTAGGCGTCGACGCGGACCCGCGCGTTGTCGTCGAGGTTCCACAGCCCCTCGGAGTTCGGGATCCGGGTGATCGCCTCCGCGAGACCTGTCGGTGCCACGCCGCGGAAGGGACGGCTCTCGCGCATCGGCACGAAGCCCTCCGAGGATCCGGGGACGCGCCCCGCACGGCTCTTCGCACGGATCGGCTCGCCGAGGGACCCGGCCCCCATGCCGAGTGTGCGGCGAAGGCCCGAGACCGCCGCGAGCAGCACGGCCATCGCGGCGGCGCCCGGCAATCCGGCGCCCGACCAGTGCTCGGCGAGGTCGCGCCCCAGCATCACTCTCCACGCCGCCCAGAGTCGATCGGCACGCGCGCTCGCGGCGGGATTCGACTCGCGCAGCTCGTCGAGCCGGTCGCGCGCCGACGCGCCACCCGGGGCCACGGCGGCGGCGCCGTGCATCTCGAGCAGGGTGCGCAGCTCGATCGTCTCGTACATATCGGCCGCGAGCAGCAGTTCGGCGACGAGTTCGGCCGCCCCGTCACCGAACCAACGACAGCGATCCGCAGCGAGCCCCGGCCACGCCCAGACGACCGCGTGTTCGACGGGCAGCTGCGACTGCAGGAATCCCGATTGCTCGATGTGCTCGAGCGCCCGGCCTACCCTGTCGCACGCCCGACGGATCCGGCCCGCGACGATCCGCAGCTCCTCGGGATCGACCGCCACGATCGACCCCTGTGTCACGTCGAGCGTCACGACAGCGCCAGCGCGTTGCCGCGTTCGAGGAGGACGCGGGCCTCCTCGGCGCACTCGGACACGGCGTATCCGGCCTCGACGGCGAGATCTTCCGCGCGCTCACCGAATCGCCGCGCGGCGGCGGATTCCCAGGCCATGTCCGCGACCGCGGACGCCAACGCCTCTCGGGCCGCGCGCATCTCCTCGGATGCCGCGTCCATCTCGTCGCGCGCCTGCCACAGCAGCTGCGCCGCTTCGAAGTTCGTGATGCTCATATCCGCAGGATGCCGGGACGTCCGCGCCGACCGATCGGCCACGGCGACCGATCGTCAGATAACCCGCCGAGATCGCCTCCTGTGGACACGGTGAACGTGGCTCGGCCGGTGCGTGTCGCGGGCTCCGATTAGGCTGGTGGCACCTACTGCCCGCCTCGATCCGGAGGTGCCCATGACCACTCTTCCGACCCAGCCGCTGAGCCCGCTCGACGGTCGCTACCGCGACGCCGTCTCCCCCCTGTCGGAGTTCCTGTCCGAAGCGGGCCTCAACCGCGCCCGCGTCGAGGTCGAGGTCGAGTGGCTCATCCACCTGACCGACAGCAAGCTGTTCGGCACCGATCCGCTGCCGCTCGCGACGAAGGAGAAGCTGCGTCTCGCGTACCTCGACTTCGGTCAGGACGAGATCGACCAGCTCGCCGAGAGCGAGCGCGTCACGCGCCACGACGTCAAGGCGGTCGAGTACTTCGTGCGCGACCGGCTCGCCCAGCTCGGCCTCGAGCACCTCTCCGAGCTGACGCACTTCGCCTGCACGAGCGAAGACGTCAACTCGACGGCCTATGCGCTGACGATCAAGCGCGCGGTCGAGGACGCCTGGCTGCCCGCGTTCCGCGGCGTGATCGAGAAGCTGCGCGGCATCTCCCTGGAGCTCGCCGACGCCCCCATGCTGTCCCGCACGCACGGACAGCCCGCGACACCCACGACGATGGGCAAGGAGCTCGGCGTCTTCGTGTGGCGCCTGCAGCGCGTCCTCACCCGCATCGAGAGCACCGAGTACCTGGCGAAGTTCTCGGGCGCGACCGGCACCTGGTCGGCGCACCTCGCGGCGGAGCCGAAGGTGGCCTGGCCGAACATCACGCGCGAATTCGTCGAGGGATCGCTCGGCCTCACGTTCAACCCCCTCACCACGCAGATCGAATCGCACGACTGGCAGGTCGAGCTGTACGACCACGTCCGGCACGCGGGCGGCATCCTGCACAACCTCGCGCAGGACATCTGGACGTACATCTCGCTCGGCTACTTCACCCAGATCCCCGTCGCCGGCGCGACGGGCTCGTCGACGATGCCGCACAAGATCAACCCGATCAAGTTCGAGAACGCCGAGGCGAATCTCGAGATCGCCGGCGGCCTGTTCGCGACGCTCGGCCAGACGCTCGTGACCTCCCGCCTGCAGCGCGACCTCACCGACTCCACGACCCAGCGCAACATCGGCGTCGCCTTCGGGCACTCGCTCCTCGCGCTGACGAACCTCTCCGGCGGCCTCGACCAGATCGCGCTCGCGCGCGACGTGCTCCTCGACGACCTCGACGGCAACTGGGAGGTGCTGGCCGAGGCGATCCAGACGGTCATCCGCGCCGAGGTCGTCGCCGGCCGCTCGGACATCTCAGATCCGTACGCCCTCCTCAAGGAGCTCACGCGCGGCCACCGCATCGGCGCCGACGAGCTCGCCGAGTTCGTGAACGGACTCGATATCGGAGACGCGGCCAAGGAACGCCTCGTCGCTCTCACACCCGCGTCGTACATGGGCCTCGCCGAGAGCGTCGTCCGCTCGAAGCTCGGCAAGTAGACCGCACGGAGAAGGCGCCGACCCCTCGGGGCGGCGCCTTCTCCGTGCGCGACACGTGCGCGGGCAGGGCCGCTGCCTCGGGGATCCGCGGAGAACAGGCGCCTCCCGCCGTCACCTTCGCGAGCGGACGGCGAACGCCGCGCAGGCGATGACGGCGACGACGCCGACGGCGGTCTCCCACCGCAGCACCTCTCCGAGCAGAAGCGCCGCCCAGACGAGACTCATGACCGGCTGCGTCAGCTGCACCTGGCTCACGATCGACATGGGACCGATCGCGAGACCGCGATACCAGGCGAAGAAGCCGAGGAACATGCTCACCACGCCCAGGTAGGCGAATGCTCCCCAGGCCGCCGGGCTCGCCGTGATCGGCTCGGTCGCCGCCGATGCGGCCGACACGACGAGCATGACGGGCGCGCTCAGCACGAGCGCCCACGAGATCGTCTGCCACGCCCCCAGCTCGCGCGCGAGGAGGCCGCCCTCGGCGTAGCCGACGCCGGCCGCGACGACAGCGCCGAGCAGGAGGAGATCGGCCGACGCGAACGATCCGAATCCTCCGCCGTTCACCGCCGCGAACGCGACGGCCGCGACGGCGCCGAGGCCCGCCGCTATCCAGAACCGCGCTCCGGGGCGCTCCCTGCCTCGCAGGACCGCGATCACCGCCGTGGCCGCGGGCAGCAGCGCGATGACGACGGCGCCGTGACTCGCCTCAGTCGTTTCGAGCGCGTAGGAGGTGAGCAGCGGGAACCCGACGACGACGCCCGCCGCAACGACAGCGAGGCGCGGCCACAGGCGGCGCAGGGGCAGTCGCTGCCGAGTGAACGCCAGAGCGATCACGGCGAGCGCGGCCGCGACGACGGCTCGGGCGGATCCGAGGAAGGTCGCGGGAATGCCCGCCTCGACCGCGAACCGCGTGACGGGGAGGGTGAATGAGAACGCGACGACCCCGACGAATCCCCAGAGGACGCCGGGAGATATCACCCGCGTTCGAACGACAGTAGCGCTATCCTTGCTCTTCATGACTGACGATAGCAGTGGTCGCATCGCCGCGGCGCTTCGCGCGTGGATCGGCGACGCACCGCCCGGCTCACGCCTCCCGTCGACCCGCGCGCTCGTCACCGAGCACGGTGCGAGCCCCGTCACCGTACAGCGGGCGCTCACGCTCCTGCGGACCGAGGGCCTCGTCGAGACATCGCCCGGCGTCGGAACGTTCACGCGACGCCCCCGTGAGGCGCGCCCGAGTGACTTCTCGTGGCAGACCGGCGCCCTCGGCGCCCCTGCACGACGGATCCCGTCGTCGCCCGCCGCTCTGCGCTCATCTGGCGACGAGCCCTTCGCGCTGCACTCCGGCTATCCCGACGTCGAACTGCTGCCCGAACGCCTGGTCCGCGCAGCGTTCGGGCGCGCCGCACGCCACGACGCGGCGATGCGCCGCGCCCCCAGCGCCGGACTGCCCGAGCTGCGGGCCTGGTTCGCCTCCGAACTCGCGCAGGCGACGCCGCGGTCCGCGACCCCACCGACGGCGCGAGACGTGCTCGTGCTGCCGGGCACGCAGACGGGCCTCAGCACCGCGTTCCACGCGCTCGTCGGATCCGGCAGGCCGCTCATCGTGGAATCGCCCACCTACTGGGGCGCGATCGCCGCCGCCGAGCGCGTCGGTGTCGAGCTCGTGCCCGTGCCGTCGGGACCCGACGGGCCCGACATCGACGAACTGGCCCGCGCCTTCGCGCGCACGGGCGCCCGCGCCTTCTATGCGCACCCGAACTACGCGAACCCCACGGGGGCGCAATGGTCCCCCGCACTCGGCGATCAGGTGCTCGATCTCGTCGCTGCGCACGGCGCCTTCCTCATCGAGGACGACTGGGCGCACGACTTCGGCATCACGACCGATGCCACCCCGCTCGCCGCACGCGACGGCGACGGGCACGTGGTCTACCTGCGCTCCCTGACGAAGAGCGTCTCCCCCGCCGTGCGGGTCGCGGGCCTCATCGCTCGCGGTCCGGCCCGCGACCGGATCCTCGCCGAGACGCAGGCCGAATCGATGTACGTCAGCCCCGTGCTGCAGCACGTCGCGCTCGACGTCGTCACGCGGCCCGGATGGGGCACCCATGTCCGCGGGCTGCGCGCGGCCCTCCGAGCACGGCGCGACGCCCTCGTCGACGCTCTCGCAGCGCATGCCCCGCAGGCGCACCTCGCCTCGCCTCCGCCGGGAGGCCTCAATCTGTGGCTGCGCCTGCCCGACGGCGCCGACGCGCGCCACATCGCCGCGTCATGCGAGCGTCGCGGCCTGCTCATCGCCCCGGGCGACGAATGGTTCCCGGCCGAACCGCCCGGCCCGCACGTGCGCCTCAACTTCTCGGGTCCCGCCCCCGACCGCTTCGCCGATGCCATGCGGATCCTCGGGAGCGTCCTCGCCGACTGAGAGGATCTGCGCGACGTGGTTCTCAGTCGACCTCGCCCGCGTCGAGCAGCGGGAGGTCGACGCGGCCGACGAGCTGCGACGACACCGCGTACTCGACCAGGCGCGCACGACGGTTCATCGCGAGCTTGCCGGGGCCACCACGGAGCCCCTGGACGCCCATGCGGTCGAGCTTGTCGCAGACGTTGTCGAGCTTGCGATTGAACTTGCTCATCGACCAGCCGAGGCGTTCTGCCGCGGCCGCAGACGACGGCAGATCGCTGACCGAGACACCCTCGCGGCGCAGCATGGGTTCGGCGAGAGCGACGATGAGCTGCTTCTGCGAGGGCGTGAACCGCACGGGCATGACGGTCGTGTCGCCGGAGATCGACTCCTGCACCTGATTCGACACCGCATACAGGGCCGCCGGTGCATGCACGCCGAGTTCGTAGGTCGTCGGTCCCGCGGTGAAGACGACGACGCTGTCCTCGAAGACGACGGGCAGGCGTGCGCCGGGCTGGAGCCACGACTGCACGGCGCCGCCCGCACTCGAGATCGTCGCCGACAGGCGGGATCCGATGTTCGACACCCACCACATGCCCTCGGCATACGACAACTCGAGGAACACTCGGTGCAGATAGGGGTTCTCATCGACGACGAGATCGGCATCGCGCCCGATCGTGAACGTCTCGCCCGGGGCGACGTCGAATATCTCCCCGGCGAAGTCGATCTTGACGGGAGCCGGTCGCCGCAACGCGCCCTCGTCCGGACGGACGGTGTCGATCTGGATCTCGCCTGTGTCGCCCATGCTCTCCCTCGTTCTCCAGCATTGTGCCAAATGTGAACGCGGTACAGGAGACCGGCACCGTGCTTCGGCGGGTCGGATCAGAGTAGCCCGTCGTCGTCTTCGCCGCTCGGCTGGTCCTCGACGGGGGAATCGCGGTCCGCCGGCCGCCACTCGGTCGCCCCCGCGAACAGGGGCGCGACGCGGCCCGAGCGCGGCAGGACGCCCTCCATTCCGCGATCGCTGACGGTGATGATCGGATCCATCGAGAGAGGGGCCGCGACCATCTGCTCGACGATCGTCTTCTCGATCGCGACGCGCAGATCGCGCGCCTCGTACTGATCGGTCTCCCTCTCGAGCTCGGCGATGAGCGCGTCGCGCTTCTCGCTCACGGCGCCTGCGTGGTTCGCGGATCCGCCCGTCCCCCACTGCGCCGCGATCTCGGCCGGCGTCTCGGGGATCGCGATCTTCGTCAGCAGGATGTCCCAGTCGCCGCCCATCTCGAGCATTCCCTCGACGTCGTCGCTGCCGCAGTCCCGAGCACCCCAGCCGGCTTCGGGGAGCTGCCGTTCCAGCGACGCGAAGAGCCCGCGCGCGAATGCGGATCCCGTGTCGTACAACACGCACATCCGGAGCTTCGGCGGGATGCCCGCCGCCTCTCGCTCGTCGAACGCATTTCCCCGGCTGCGGAAGCGCTCGCCGAACCCCGCATCCTCCAGCGCGATCTGATACCCGTCGGATCCGGGTGCGAACAGGACGGAGGAGTGCGTCGCGTACGCGTCCTCCCACTCGCCCGCCGCGTCGTCGATCATGTCGCCCCGATCGAAGGCCCTCAGGAACACCTCCCGCATCGTCGTGTCGGAGAGCCTGCTCGCGCCGTCGACGCGCGCCAGAACGACCCACACCTCGCCGCGATCCGTCGTGTCGACGCCGTAGTCGGTGCGTTCGAGATCGCGGATCGCGAGGAAGTCATCGGCGCGCGGTGGCACCTGCACGATGTCGTAGGTCTCGCCGATGTCGGCCGCGACATCGGGCTCGGTCTCCCGCTGCAGAACGATCCGCTCGTAGGAGGCCGTCGGCGCGCCCACATAGGATCCGTTCGCGACGAGGCTCACGCGCTGGTCGGATGCGCCCTCGATCTGCTCGACACGGAACGGGCCGCTCGAGAGAGTGAGCTCCCCACCCTCGTTCTGCCCGATATCGCCCGTCACGTCGAAGCCCTCGTTCCACGTCTCGGCGATCTTCGCGAGCGCGTCGGCGTCCGCCCCCGCGATCGCATCGATGACGGCGGTCTTCGCCTCCATCGGATCCTCGACGCCGAGAGCCAGGAGGCCGACGGCGTGCGCGGGAACGGCGACGTCGAGCGCCGTCCTCCAGTCGACGATCGGGCGCTCGAACGACACCTCGATGCGCTTGTCGAACTCGTCGTAGCTCGGGATCTCATCGCTCAGCCGCATGCCGGTCTCGATCGAGGCGAACGACAGCGGATCTTCGCCCTCCTCCTCGGAGAAGAAGTCGGATCCGGCCGCCCAGGCGAGCATCAGATCGGCGGCATCGATCGCGATGCCGTCGGACCAGACGGGGTCGGCGAGGTCGAACGACACGACGAAGTCGGTCTCGTCCTCGACTTCGATCGCGACCTCGCCGAAAAGCGGATCCACCGTGATCTCGCCCTCACGCTCGCGGGCGAACTGCGCACGGGTCAGACGCTCGACGTCGAGGTTTCCGGGCGTCGCGCCGCTCACGCTGGCCGCGTTGACGCTCGTCAACGCCCCGTCCCAGGCGACGACCGCCGCGGTGCCCTCGAACACGGTCGGCGGATAGCCCGGACCCCCGCATGCCGCGAGCGAAGCCGTCGCCGCTGCCGCGGCGATCACCGCCAGCGCGCGCCTCGTCGTCCGACCCACTGATACCCCCGTGTCCCGCCGCTCCCGCGGCGGATCCAGCCTATTTCGCCCGCGGCGGCACCCAGCGCAGGGTGGAGATGCAGGCGTCGTACAGCTGCTTCGTCGCGACGACCTGCTCGTCATCCGCCTCCGCCTCGAGGGGACGGCTCACGGTCGCCGTGAACTGCAGGGCTCGGCGACGCTTGGTCGTCGGGATAGGCGTGAGGTACTCGATCGTCGTGAGCCCGATCGAAGTGTCGCCGAGCTTCACGATTTCGTCGCGTTCGAATCGAACGAATCGCTTGTCGCCGAACAGCGGCTTCGCGCCGAACTCCCGAATGGCGTGCGACACCATCTGATCGAGCGTGATCTCGGGGGTCGCAGCACGCTTCGAGACGATGATGGACCCGGGGATCCACAGGGTGTTCGCGTCGCCCGTCGTGGCCGCGTAGTAGGCGAGCGCGCCCTCGTTCTGCATCGCGGCGTACGAGTCGTCCACCATCGCTCGGACCACAGCGTACAGATCGGGGCGCTGGGCTTCGAGGAACCGCCTGCGCATCGCGGCACCGAGGTCGGCGCGATCGTCGTCGCCGACCTCGCGGCGCTCCCACCCCGCGGGAAGATCGATCTCGAAGTCGGGCTCCGCCGCCCCGCCGAGCTGTTCGCGCAGCGTCAAGCCGCTCCCGTCGGTCATGCGTCCTCCTCGAGGTGAAGGCGACCGATCGGGCGCGCCTTAAGTGCGTCGATGTCCTCGTCGGGCAGCATGCCGCGCTTCACGAGCTCATCGATCGCCTTGCTGCGCTGCTTCAGGAGATACGCCACCGTCTTGTCGTCGAGGTCCTCGAGGTCAAGCTGCGCCTCGGGTTCCGGCGGGGGCGACAGCTGCGCGAGCACGAAAAGCGCGGCCGCCAGCGCCATCATCACGTAGGTGGGCACGAGAAGGAAGCCCACGCCGACGCCGTCGCGCGCCGCCAGCATGTGCGCCAGGGGGATCCCGACCGCGCCGAAAACGAAGGTCACGACGGCGGCCAGCCGCAGTCCAGGCGCCCTGCGGCGCCCGTGCCGCAGCCATTCCGCGATCAGCATGATGACGCCGAACGCCGCGACGGCATAGCAGACCCCGGCAAACGGGATGTCTCCCGAGTCCGGCGCGTCCATCCGCCCGAGGCGGATCGCTCGGTCGTCGCCCATCAGCGCGGCGAACCCGCCGATCGACGCGAGCACCGGAAGGTACATGACGGCGATCGTCCAGATCCGGCGCGGGACCGACATCGCGGTCCACTTCGCCGCCTGCGTCCGATAGGCGACCACGTGCGCCTCGAGCACGTCCAGTCCGTGAGGTTCATGCCGAGGAGCGGTCCGCGCCCAGTCCGAAGGGGGAAGCGGCTTCGGTCCGATGTCAGGAAGCGTCATGCGTTCCAATGTGCCACGTATCGGCGGGTCCCCCCGGCAGGCCTGCGACGGGCTCGCCCGTGAAGGCCCGGCCGTCGTCGAACTCGACGACGAGCGACCTGACGATGTCCGTCAGCCCCGCCTGCATCCGGTCGAAGAGGACGGGATCGATCGGCGGCACGCGCACGGCGATGCCGAGATCTTCCGAGGTGAAGACGAACATGCACTCGTGCCCGACGAGGCGCTGTCCGTCCTCTCTCGACTCGGTGGTGCGGGAGGCGAGCATGCCCTCGCCCATCCGTTCCGTGCGAATCGGACTCAGCGCGTATCCGGCCTCACGCCACAATTCGGCAGGCTGCGATTCGACGATCGCGACGCGAACCGTCGACGCGATGAGGCCGGGCGTAGGCAGGAACGCGAGCCGGAGGAGATCGCTCTCCTCCCGATCCGCGGCGATGCCGACGACGAGCTTCCGGAGCGCCGGTGCGAGCTCGGGGTCGAATCGCTCACCGTGCGCGCGGGCCACGGCGTCGACGACGGCAGCCGCCCAACGCTCGCGCTCGCGGGCGTCGGCGAGCGCGGGGACCTCGACCCAGCCACCCGAATCGACGGAGGCGCGCGCCCGGACCGACGTCACCAGATCACGTCCAGAACCGGCAGATAGTCATCGCCCACATCGACCCGCGCCTGCTCCTTCTTGAAACCGTCGTAGTCGGGGTTGATCTGCGCGACCATGCCGTCGATGCGGAAGAAAGCGCTCCCCATGCCATGGTGCAGGTCGACGATTCCTGCGGCGAGCTGACGACCACTCCAGCCCCCCATCTCGTTGAAGAACGCCAGATCCTTCCCCGTGAACAGGCGAGTCATCACACCTTCGAAGCCTTCACCGGCCCGCCACATGGTCGGCAGCGACGCGGCCTCCGTGATGCCTTTGTACTGGCCGACGAACTCCGAACCGAACTTCCCCGCCATGCCTCCCAATGTCCCGCCCTCACCGATGATGCCGGCGATCTTCCCCACCGGCAGCACGTCGATGACCGCGAGGCTGAGATCGACCCACGAGGCCTCGCCTCGGTAGAACTGGATCGCCGTGACGATCAGCGTGGCGGCGGCGACGATCGCGGCGAGCGCGGCGATGAACGGCCCGCCGATGATGAGCCCGGCGACCGCGAGGACCAGCCCCGCCCACGAGAGGGCGGTCTTGATCGCCGCGAGGGTCTGAGTCCAGCCGTCCTGGATCTTGCCCGACATCTCGTCGGTGATGCCACTGACGGCATCGTCGAACGCCTGCTCCCAAGTGTCGTAGTCGGCGTCGAAGCGGCCGGCTTCGTCTTCCCACGCCTCGAACGCCGCCTTCTTCGCCGCGTCCTCCTCAGCCTGCTGCTGCGCCTCGGGGCTTCCTTCATCGGGCTGGAAGAGCCCGCCCGTGCCGCGAGGTTCCACCTCGCCGGGGAGAGAAGCGCAACTCGTCCACAGCGTCTCACAGTTGTCGACGTGCGAACGGATTCGGGGCTGTACTTCGGAGAGCGTCTCGCCGTACGCGACGAGCACGGGTCCGACGGGCTTGTAGAGCTCGCCCGCCTCTTTCAACTGCCGATAGGCGTCGTCGATCGTCTCGATCAGCTTGTCGATCGCCTGGCCCTGCTGATCGGTGGATCGCGTCGCGATCTTCTCGAGTACCGTCGCACTGTCGAGCATCTGCTGGCCGAGCGTCGAGATCGCCTCTCCGCGGCTCGTGATCGCTGCGGGGTTTCCCGTGACGTAGTCAATGCGGCGTCCTGCGGGTGACCTGTCCATGGGGTCCTTCACTCCTCCGGTTCGAGTGCGATCGCGAGCTCGTCATCACCCTCGCGGAACCCGTCGAGGATTCCCGTGACCCGTTCGAGGATCTTGCCAAGGTCTTCGGCAAGCTCACCGCGCTTGCCGTCCCAGCGCTCCTCGAACTCCCGCGCCGCATTGCGCAGCTCGTGACGTCCGTACGGGTCGTCGATCGCGGCCGCAAGATCGTCGGAGCTGCGCCCGGCGTTCTCGAACTCCGCGACGATGCCCGTCAGGTTCGTCTCGATCTCGCCGAGCTCGGAGTATGAGATGTAGACGTCGCCCATTTCGCCCCCTTCGTGTCACGTCTGAGCGCGTGTCCGGCGGCGGGGCCGGACGATGCCGCCCGGCCCCGCCGCCGAAGTGCGCGGTGGATCAGCCGCCGGCCAGCTGGTCGTCCAGGTCGCGGATCGCCTGGGCCATGTCGCGAAGCGCCGTCGCCATGTCGTTGACGCCGTTCGCGGCGTCCTTCATGCCCTGCGTCAGGTCCTCGTAGCCATCCTTGAACTTGCCCGAGGCCTTCTCCGTCTTGAACCCGTCCTCGACGAGGTCATCCACGTGACCCTGCAGCTCGTCCAGGAGCGAGTCGATCGACTCCTTGCCGTCGTCCAGCTTCGTGGCCGTCGACTCCATCTCGTCGTAAGTTGCGCCGAAATCGCTCATCGGTCGCCACCCCCAAATCTCTCTCAGGAACCGGCAGCCCGGCCGGACCACCTGATGAAAACGCTATGCGAGTCGGTGAGAACCACCAATGGGGAGAACTGCCCGGGGCAGCTCACCCCTCCTCGGACCCCTCTTCTTCGGCCCGGCGCTTCGCCTCCAGGCGGGCCTGCCTGCGGGCTCTCCGCGCCGCGCGTTCCTCCGCCTCCGACGACGGAGAACCGGCCGCGGGCGCCGCGGGAGCCTCCGCGGGCGCCGGCTTCTGGGGCAGGACGAAACCGGATCCCGTCTGCTCCGGCTTCTCGTCGTGGGCCACCGGCATCTGCATGAGAACCGCGCGCCCGGCCTGCACGAACATGCCGCGCCCCTCCGGGAAGTCGGAGCGCTTGATGCGCCCGAACGGAACCTTGAACAGGCTGTCGCCGTCGTAGGCGTCGGGCTTGAGGGCGATGCCCTGACGGCCTGCCTTCCACTCGCCCAGAACGCCGGATCCGCCGCCCGCGCGCGAGACGTCGGCCTCTCCGATGAGCATGTGGTCGCTCTCTCCGACGGCCTTGAGCAGCGCGCGCATCGCGCGGTCTGCTCCGCCGTCGGCGAGATGCGGCATGTCCTCGCACACGATGAGGATGCGGAATGGGATCGACTCGTCGGCGACGATCTCGGTCAGCTCGACCGCGAGCTCCTTCTCATCGTCGCTCTTCGTCGCGCTGCGCACCCACGGGCGGAAGTCGGCGAGCTCGGAGCGGCGCGTGCCGAAGTGGAACAGCTTGACCTCGGGATCGAAGCGCTCCATCGCGATGATGAGCGACTTCAGTGCGTTCGTCTTGCCCGACGCCGGCGGGCCCGTCACGATGAACGAACCGACCGGGTCGAATCCGCGCGCCGCGAGCGTGTCGTCGGCGACGCCGAACACGGGCTGCCCGTCGGCACGGGGCGGCAGCTCTCGGCTGTCGACCTGCGTGGGCAGGGATCCGATGATCGGCGCCTCGGCGACGCCCTGCTCCCGCAGCTCCGCGGCGAGCGCGTCGACCTTCTTCGCCTGCTCCGACGTGTTCGTCGTTCCGCCGAGCACTGCGAGCTGCACCTCGCTCCTGTCGACGACCGCGCGCCCGGGGGGCGATTGGTCGTTCAGCACGTCCTTCTCTGCTCCGAGCAGCGTGTACTGGTTGACGTCGCTGAGGCGCAGGATGATGCGGCGCGAGATGTTCGATGCGACCCCCGTCGGCACGGCGCCGCCGCGGTCGGCCGTGATCACGGCGTGCACGCCGAGCGGGCGCCCCTCACCGAGGATCCGCATGAACTCGCGGTAGAACGGCGCCCGCGCCGACGAGATCTCCCACTCCTTCCGGAAGTCGGGGAAGTTGTCGATCAGCAGGATGATGCGCGGCATCGACGGATCCGCGAGCTCGCGGTACTCCGAGAGGTTCGACGCGTGCGCGGCGGCGAACGCCTCCCCGCGACGGTCGAGTTCGCGCCCCAGCGTGCGCAGGAGGCGCTGGATCCTCTCCGGATCCTCGCCGTCGACGATGGATCCGACGTGCGGCAGCTTCTCGAGCACGCCGAGCGCCCCCGACGCGAAGTCGAGGCCGTACACCTGCGCCTGGCCGAGATCGGGGCGCATGCCCGCGGCCGTCGCGATCGACTTCAGCGCGGTCGACTTGCCCGCGCCCGATGTGCCGAAGACGAGCAGGGATCCGTCGCGGTCGGGCACGAAGTACGTCGGGTTCTGCTGCTGCTTCTCGGGCCGATCTGCGACGCCGAGCGCGATGCGCCCATCACCCTCGAGGGGCATGTCGGCCAGGTCGATGACTTCGGCGAGGTCGTCGAGCCACGGGCGGCGCGGCGTGAGGAGACCCGCGCGCTCATGCGCCCGGATGATGGTCTTCACGACGCGCTTCTGGTCGTTCGGCCCCAGATCCTCGTCGTGCGAGTCGCTCTCGGCGGGCCGGTCGGGCTCCCACTCCTGGATCGATCCGAACCGCAGCTCTGCCGCCTTCACCTCGGCCGAGACGGCCTCGTCGGTGCGGGTCCATCCGCCGGCGTACGCCGACTGGAAGGGCGTGAGACGACCGGGTCCCGTCTTCGCGATGCCTCGTCCCGGGATCGAAGGCGGGAACGACGCGGCGATGGGATCGTCGACGACGTCCTTCGAATCGGCCTCGTCCGCCATGCGCAGAGCGACGCGCAGATTCGTGTTCGCGCGCAGGTTGTCCTTGATGACGCCGGCCGGGCGCTGCGTGGCCATGATCAGGTGGATGCCGAGCGAGCGCCCGCGCTGGGCAATGTCGACGACGCCGTCGACGAACTCGGGCACCTCGCCCGCGAGCGCCGCGAACTCGTCGATGACGAGGACGAGCGCGGGGGGCGTCTCGGGATCCTGTCGCTTCTCGAGCTCGAGGAGGTCCTTCGCCTTCTTCCGGTTGAACAGGTGCTCGCGGTAGTGCAGCTCGGCGCGCAGGCTCGTGAGCGCGCGGCGCACGAGGTGCGGGCTGAGATCGGTGACGAGGCCCACGCAGTGCGGGAGCTCGACGCAGTCGGCGAACGCGGATCCGCCCTTGTAGTCGACGAACAGGAACGTCACGCGATCGGGGCTGTGCGCGCTCGCGATCCCCAGCACCCACGCCTGCAGGAACTCCGACTTTCCGGCACCGGTCGTGCCACCCACGAGCGCGTGCGGGCCCTGCGCGCGCAGGTCGAGGGTCATCGCGTCGCTCGCGCCCTGGCCGACGATCGCGCGCAGATTGCCCGCCTTGCGCAGGCGCGGGCGCTCGGCCTCGGACCGGTCGATGATCGTGTTGTTCTGGCGCCACCGGTCGATGACGGCCTGCGGATCCTCGGCGACCTCGTCGCCGACGAGCGACAGGAACATGACGGATCCGGGGATGTCCGACTCGTCGTGAATAACGGTCGACGCATCGACGACGGGCGCGAGACGCTTCGCGAGCATCCCCATATAGGCGTTCGAGACGCCCTCGACACGGGCGTGCTCGTACTGCTCGCCCGATCGCACGACGCCGACCGTCGCGTCTTCGAGGCCTCGCGAGACGTCCATGAAGGTGCGGCACGCGGCCGGCAGCGACTCCGGCGTGGGCGAGACGAAGATCGCGTGCACGCCGACATCGGCTCCGAGCTCGAGGATCTGCGTGAGACGCGCGCGGTCGACGGGCGCGTCGTTCGTGACGAAGACGACGACGCTGATCCGCTTCTTCGCGTCGTTCTCCTCCGCGGCGCGGTTCACATCGGTGCCGAACCGCATCGGGTTCCACGTCTCCTTGAACGGGCCGCGGTGCGATGGCGCCTTTGCCAGGCGCATGACGTAGTCCTCGAGCGCGCTGAGAAGCGCGTTCGCCGTGGGCTCGCTGTCGGCGAGGGGCAGATCCTTGAACGGATTCGTCTCGCTCGACGTGTGCGGCAGCCACTTGATCCACTCGAGTTCGCCGGTCCACTCGGCATCGGCGAAGGCGACCGAGACGACCTCATTGGGCGCGTGCAGGCCGAAGAGCTGCACGGCGAGGCCGCGCATCGCGTCGGCTGCATATCTCTCGGGCCCCGCGACGCCAAGGGATCCGGCGGCGGGCAGCGTCTCGAGGATCGGCACGTCGTGCACGTACCTGTAGCGCTCGCGCAGGCGCTCGACGCGCGCGATGTACTCGGGCAGGCCATCCTGCGAATCGGATTCGCGGATCGAGTTGCGCGACGGTGCCGTCGAGACGCCGAGTCGGAACGCGAGGAAGTTCCAGTGCTCGGGACGCCTCGTCCACAGCATCGGCCCGAGGCGCATGGCGTGCTCGAAGACCTCCGCGACCGGCGGGACCTCCTCACCCCGCGCCTTCTCCTCCCGCGGCTTCTCACGGAAGAACGTCTCCTCGAGATGCTCGAACTGCCTCTCGAACAGCATCAGCTCGTGATTGCGCTTGTTCTTCATCTGCATGCGCTGATTGACGAAGTTGCCCAGCGCCATGAGCGGCGTCATGAAGATCAGCAGGAGCGCGCGCGGCCGATCGGTGATCAGGTAGATCGACACCGCCATGATGATCGGCGCGACGAGCATCGTCCACGGGAAGAGCTTCGAGAGCATCTCGGTGGGCATGCGCGGCGGCGCGTGCTCGACGCCCGGATAGCGCACCTCGACGCGCGGGCTGCGATTGAACAGCAGGCCGCCGCCGCGCTCGAGGACGGGATCCTCTTCCATCTCGTCGCCGCCGGCCGAGTAGAACAGCACCAGAGTGGATCCGCCGATGACGAACGGCTGCCCCGGCTCGAGGCGCACGCGCTGGACCTGCTCGCCGTCGACGAGCACGCCGTTGGCCGAGTTCAGGTCGACGAGCTCGATGAACCCCGAGACCTCGAGTCGCGCGTGCCGTTTCGACACCATGCCCTCGGGCAGCACGATGTCGTTCGCGGCGGAGCGCCCGATCGACGACTGCCCGCGGGCGACAGGAAAGTCCTGCCCCTTCAGCGGTCCGTCGATCGCGCGCAGCACGGCGACGACCCTGCGGCCGTCGACGGCGCGCGTGTGGTTCGGGCCGAGGTTGTGCACGGCGGCGGCGAAACCGGATCCGATGGGCGCCTCACCCATGGGGACGTCGGGCTGCAGCGGTTCGAGCCGTTCGCCCGTCGGCGGGCTGACGGCGAGAGTGAGCGTGTCGTCGGGGCCCGCCGTCACGGAGCGCGCCGGATCGGCCTCGGCGATGTGCCGCGCGACGTCGCCCGCCGTCGCGGTCGAGTCGGCGGTGACGACGATGTCGACCGGGTCGACACCGGCGCGATGGAGTGTGAGCTTGACCTTCACGTGTCAGTTCCGTCCAGGGGGGTCGTGGAGAGTCATCGGGACGCCCCGATCGTGATCGTGCGGTCGCCGAAGCGCACCGTGTCGCCGACGACAGCGACGACGGGCTGCCCGGCGGCGACTTCGCGCTCGGCGTCGCCCCGGACGACGAACGTCCCGTTCGTGGATCCCAGATCGCGCACCAGGACGCCCTCTCGGTGCGGAGCCAGGGCGAAGTGGGTCTTCGAGATCGAGCGGGTGCCGTCGGGCACGGGAACGCGGTGCGCGCTCTCGTCCCCGCTCGGCCGCTGCGGATCTCGTCCGAAGATCGTCAGCCCGTGCAGCGTGAGCTCGGACCCCGTGTCCATCGTGAGCACGATGCTCGCCGCCTGCCGCTGGCGCGCCTCCCGCCTCGTGGGCGGATCGGGCGGGGCGGGAGCGGGGTGCGGCACCGGCTTCGGATCGGAGCGGGTGAAGGACTTCTGCGGGGCCTTCACGGCCGGTGCGGGGGCCTGCGGCGGTGGCACGGGAGCCGGGGATCCCGTGAGGTCGGACGGCATGCCGGACATCGCCGGCGCCGACGCGTCGTCCTGCTGCTCGCTCTTCCCCGCACGGTACCCGCCGAGGATCGGGCGGCCCTCCTCGGTGCGCGGCTGCGGGGCGGGGGCGGAACTCGGCTGCTGCGCCGACAGACCAACCGCCTTCTCGGCCCGGTGTGACCGCGCCACGCCCAGCACGCCCGCACTCACGCGGCCTGCGGGGCGGTAGGCGATCTCAGGGCCGTCGGCGGTGGCGAGCGAGGGGAGCTCGTGGGCCACGGGCTCGAGCTCGACCTTCACCATCTTGCGCGCGATGCGCATGCGCTTGTCGTCGTAGGGATCGAGCCCCTTGCGGATGTCGATCATCCACAGCTGCGCGGCGTAGTCGTGCCACGCGCGCCCGCGCCTCTCGGGATCCCACAGCGCCGACAGGAAGAACAGCAGCGGTCCGATCAGGGGCACGATGCCCGCCGCAGAGACGATGAGCACGCGCAGCACGATGCGCCAGAACCCCGGCTTCTGGAGGGTCTTGGCGTTGACGCTGCGGATGCCCATCATCGCCTTGCCGATCGTGAGCCCCTTCCGCCCGTGCAGAACCCCCTGCACGACGCACAGCGCGAGGGTGAGCAGCACGGTCACGCCGGCCATGACCATGGCCAGCACGAAGCTCGGATGCGTCACGAGCCCATAGGCGCTGATGCGCGACTGCAGGAACTTCAGCAGCAGCGGCACCGTGAATACGGCGTACGGGATCTGCATGACGAGCAGAAACGCGACGTCGATCGCGGCCGCGAGCGTGCGGCGCGGAAACGGGGCGCGGATGAGACCGAGCGCCTCGGCGTAGGCGGGATCGGGCCGGCCGTTCTCGTCGAGACCCTCGACCTCCTCCTCGCCCTCGTCGAGCTCCCAGATCGTCGTCACGCGCCACCTCTCCCGTCGACGCGGGGCACAGCGCCACCCCGGCCCTCAACGTTACCGACCCGTGCGCGGGATCCCTTCCTCGCCAGGAGGGCAGTTCTCCCCATCCCTCGGACTCGCCGACCGTGAAACGATCGGCGCATGGCATCCGACACGCGCCGCGAGGCGCTCGCGCTGAGCGGCGAGCGCGAGGCGGTGCTCGTGCGGGACGACACGGGATGGCGCCTCGAGGTCGACGGTGTGCTCCAGTCGCATGTCGCGCCGGCCGGCGAGCCCGCTCGTCTCGCCTCCGCACGGTGGATGATCGCGGCCATCGGCCCCGGATCCCCGCTGCGCGTCGCGCATCTCGGAGGGGGTCTGCTCACTCTGCCGCGGCTCGTCGCAGACGTTCGCCCCGGCTCTGCCCAGCTCGTGCTCGAGATCGAGCCCGCCTATGTCGCGCTCGCGGGCACGCGCCTGCCCGCGCCCGACGGCGTCGAGGTGCGCGAGGCCGACGCGCGCGACTGGCTCGACGGGGCGGATCCTGCGGCCTGGGATGCCGTGACCGTCGACGTGTTCGCGGGCGGGCGGATCCCCCCACGCTTCACATCGATCGAGAGCGTCCGCGCCGCGCGCCGCGCCCTCGCCGACGACGGCGTGCTCGTCATCAACTCGACGGCGGGCCCCGAGCTCGACTTCACGAGGCGGCAGCTCGCGGGGCTGCGCACGGTGTTCCGCCACGTCGCGCTCATCGTGCAGGGGTCGTCGCTCGGAGGCCTGCGCTTCGGCAACGCGTGCATGATCGCGAGCGACGCGCCTCTGCCGGCCGACAGGATCCGATCCGCCCTCCGCGGGGATCCCTCCCGAGGCGCCCTCGTGACGGACCTCGACGAGCTCGTCGGCGACGCGGATCCGCTCTCGGAGCGCGAGGGGCTGTGGTCGCCGACCCCCGCGCTTCCCGACGCCTCCGGGGCGCTCGAAGCCCTTGAGCACATGCGGCGGACGCTCGAGGGGATGCTGCCGCCCGATCGGGCGTAGCGCGTGGCGTCAGCTGCGGGTGTCGGGATCCGGATCGGTTCCGTCGTCGGCGTCGCCGTCGACATCGGGATCCGCATCGTTGTAGAGCACGGGCCGATCAGCGCCCTTCTCGACCTCCCGCGGATCGACGACGAGCAGCAGCAGCGCGAGCGACAGCAGAACGACGATGAACACGATGCCCGCGACGATCGCCGCGAGCCGCCACGCCGATCCGACGATGCTGGTCTGCTCCGTGAACCCGCCCGTGGACAGGGCCGTGACGAAGCCCGCGAACAGGGCCGCCGCGAACGCGAACCCGAGCAGCTGCACGGGCTTCATCAGGTCGCGGCGAGTGGGCTTGTCGGTCATGCGGCGTCCTTCGTATGCGGAGTCTTCTGCGGCGTGGGCGAGAACCCGCCGATCGCGAGGTAGACGGCGACGATCGCGGCCCAGCCGCCGAACAGGCCGACGCCGAGGATCGTGCCGGTGAGGGTGAATTCGCGCCCCGCCTCCTCGATGAAGTAATCGAGGGCGTACTGCGGCGAGACGACGAGCGAGACGGCCGCGAGCAGGAGGGTGAGGCCGCCGACCGTGATGCGATCGCGCGACTCGGCCGTCGCCCGCGCGCGGCGCCCCGCGATGCCGGCGACGAGCTCCACCGCTCCCGCGGCGGCCGCCCACCCGATGAGGATCCAGTGGAACGCGAGCGCCGGATCGGCCGGGATGAGCTGGCACAACGCGCCCGCGAGCAGGTGGATCGCTCCGAGGACGCGGGACGTGGTGGCGTCGCGACGTTCGCGCACGAGGACCGAGTCGGCGAAGAACAGCACCGCCGTCGCGAGCGCGAACATCTGCAGCACCGCCAGGCCGAAGTCGCCGGTGCGATCCTGCACGAAGGTCACGACGAGCGCCGCGACGGCTGCGATCACCGCCCGCAGGATCAGCACGATGCGCGCGGCGCGCGGCGTGGCGAAGAGCGGCGACATGGGAATCCTCTGCGGAACGAGCGGGGTTCACCCCATCCTATTTGCCCGACGCTGAGAGGGGACGCCGGGCTCGGCGACCCTGCGTCCCTCGACGAGGTGCACCACACGATCTGCGTGCGCGATGTCGTCGTGGTCGTGGGTGACCCACCCCACCGCGCGGCCACGCCGGGCTTCATCCGCGAGGATCTCCCGCACGCGCGTGCGACTGTCCGCGTCGAGCCCCGCGGCGGGCTCGTCAAGGATCATGACGTCGGCGCCGCGCGCGATGCCCTGCGCAATGAGCGCGCGCTGCCGCTGACCGCCGGACAGCGCGTGAAGGGAGCGCCGCGCGAAGCCCGTGAGGCCGACGCGCTCGATGGCCTCGTCGACCGAGCGACGGACCTCGCGGCGGGGCCGCCTCCTCCCCCATGTGCCCATCGCGATGGCTTCCCGCACCGTCAGCGGCAGGGCCTCGGGTACGGCGACGCGCTGGACGACGAGCGCGACGTCGCCCGACCGCTCGACGCACCCCTCGCGCGGGCGACGCACCCCCGCGAGGATCTCGATGAGCGTCGACTTGCCGGATCCGTTCGCGCCGACGATGGCCGTGATCGCTCCGGCATCCAGGCGGACATCGACGTCGTGGAGGACGTCTGATCCTCCGTAGGCGAAGCAGATACCGGTGGCGGTGAGGGCGGAGTTCGTCATCCTTCTAACGTAATTGATAACCGTTCTCATTTTCATGTAGCGTGATCCCTCGTGTCCTGGTTCCTCACTCCGTTCTCCGCCGATTTCATGGCGCGCGCCCTCGTGGGCGGCGTGCTCATCGCCGTGCTGTGCGCCGTCGTGGGCACGTGGGTCGTGACGCGCGGGATGGCGTTCCTCGGCGAGGCGATCGGACACGGCATGCTCCCCGGCGTCGCGATCGCGAGCCTCGCCGGCTGGCCCGCGATCCTCGGCGGCGCCGTCAGCGCCATCGCCATGAGCGCCGCGATCGGCGGCCTGCAGCGGCGCGGACGCCTCTCCTACGACACATCGATCGGCCTGCTGTTCGTCGGCATGCTGTCGCTCGGCATCATCATCGTGTCGCACTCGCGCAGCTTCGCGACCGACGCCACCGTGATGCTGTTCGGTGACATCCTCGCGGTCGACACGGGCGAGATCGTCCTCATCGCATGTGCGCTCGCCGTCACGCTCGTGACCGCCGCGCTTCTCCACCGCTCCTTCGTCGCCGCGGCCTTCGATCCGCGCATCGCGCAGACACTCGGGCTGCGCCCACAGCTCGCCCACGTCATGCTCACGGGGCTCGTGACGCTCGCCGTCGTGTCGTCGTACCAGGCGGTCGGATCCCTTCTCGTCGTCGGCATGCTCCTCGCGCCCGCCGTCGCGGCCGGCCCCTGGACGCGCACGATCGCCTCGACGATGGCGCTCGCGTCGATCTTCGGCACGGTCGCGGTCATCGCCGGCCTCCTCATCTCGTGGCACGCCGCGACGTCGACCGGCCCGACGATCGCCGGCACCGCGATCCTCCTCGCCGGGGCCTCGTCTCTCACGGCCTCGCTGATGGCGCGCCGTCGCACGACGACCGCCGCCCACGCGATCGATCGGCCGCATCGCGCCCTGTCCGCTTTCGCTCCGCCCACGGCGGGAGCCTCCCCACCCGCGCCCCCTCAGCCCGCGCACGACCCGCCCGCGCCCACTCCCTCCGCTTCGGGCGCCCCCGCGTCCGGACCCGTCCGATCCGCGCACGACCTGTCCGCGCCCCCTCCCTCCACCCGGACACCCGTCACCTTCACGGAAAGCACGTCATGACACGATCCCTCGCCCTCGCCGCGCTCCCGCTCGCGGCACTCGCCCTTGCCGGGTGCGCCAGCGGCGCGCCCGATGCAGCCCCCGAGCAGACGCCACCTCCCACCGCCGCGGACACCGCCGGCCACGGCGAGACCGACGGAGCCCAGGAGCTCGGCGAGCCGCAGTCCGCTCTCCTCTCGGTGTCGGCCACAGGCGAGGTGGGGCTGCTCGACCTGATGACGGACAAGGCGCAGGAGCTCGGGTCCATAGGCGAGCCGATAGCCATCGCCAGCGACGGCCGATTCGGTTTCGTCACGACGGCGAGCGGCGTCGAGGTCGTCGACAGCGGCGTCTGGACCTGGGATCACGGGGATCACTCGCACTACTACCGCGCGGAGCCCGCGCTCGTCGGCTCCCTCGAGGGATCCGGCATCCCGCGCATCACGACGCCGCCGCTCGCGACCGCGGGCGTCACGGGCGTCTTCTTCGAGGGATCCGGCGAGGCCATCGCCCTCGATATGGCCGCGCTCGCAGAGGGCGAGGTGCGGGAGCGGTTCCGCCTCGACACGGGAGCGGAGACCGGCGTCGTCGCGCCCGTCGGCGAGTTCGCGATCGTCGCGTACGACGACACGGCGCACCTCTTCGATGCAGACGGCACGCTCGTCGCGGGCTCCGACGAGGCCTGCGCGGATCCGCAGGGGGCGATCACCACACGCGTCGGCACGGTTGTCGGCTGCGAGGACGGCGCCCTGCTCGCCACCGCATCCGGCGACGAGGTCGAGATCGAGCACATCGCGTATCCGTCGGATGCGCCACGGGCGACCGCATTCGCGGGCCGCAAGAACCGCCCGACCGTCGCAGGGCTCTCCGGTGACAGCGCCTTCTGGCTGCTCGACACCCGGCAGAAAGCCTGGACGTACACCGAGGTCGATGCGCCGCTGCGCACGGTTGTCGCCGCCGACGATGCCGATCAGAACGTCGTCGCGCTCGACACGGACGGCCGCGTGCGCGTGTACGGACCGGACGGATCGGAGCGCGGGTCCACGGATCCGCTCGCCGGAGAGGGGCCCGTCCTCACGGTCGACACGCAGCGCGCCTACCTGTCGGCACCGGGCGAGGGCCTCGTATACGAGATCGACTACGCCGACGGCGCGCGGATCGCGCGCGAACTCACGCCCCCCACCTCCCCCGACGCCGCGATCGAGGTCGGGCGATGAGAGCGCGACTGCACAACGACGCCAATTCTGTCCCTGCACGGCGGAACTGGCCCGATTCCGGCCATCGCGCACAGAATTGGCGTCGTTGTGGATCGGGGGTCGCGCTCACCGCCGCCGCGGGGCTTGCACTTACCGGATGCTCGGCCGTATCCGCCGGGACCGATGCGCCGCAGATCGTCGTGACGACGAACATCCTCGGCGACATCACGGCCGAGATCGCGGGCGACGCGGCCGAGGTCACGACGCTGATGAAGCCGAACGCCGACCCCCATTCGTTCGAGATCTCGGCCCACGACGCCGGGCGCCTCGTCGACGCCGACCTCATCGTGTCGAACGGCCTCGGACTCGAGGAGCACCTCGAACAGCATCTCGCGACGTCGAAGGCCGAGGGCGCCCCGCGCTTCGTCGCCGGCGACCACATCGACGTGCTCGACTACGCGCCCGGATCCCCGGATCCGCACCTCTGGACCGACCCCGCACGCATGGTCGACATCGTCGACGCGCTCGAGGAGCGCCTGATCGAGATCGACGGCATCGACACTGCCGAGGTCCAGGAGAACGCCGATGCCTATCGCGCCGAACTCACCGCCCTCGACGCCGAGATGGTCGACACCTTCGCCGCCCTCCCCGCCGAACGCCGTGCGCTCGTCACGAATCACCACGTCTTCGGCTACCTCGCCGATCGCTTCGACTTCGAGGTCATCGGGGCCGCCGTGCCCGGCGGCACGACGCTCGCGTCGCCGTCGGCGGCCGATCTCGAGGAGCTGGCGACCGCGATCGCCGACGCCGACGTCCCCGCGATCTTCGCCGAGTCATCCCAGCCCGACCGCCTCATGCAGGTGCTCGCCTCCGAGGCGGGCATCGAGGTCGAGGTGGTCGAGCTGTTCACCGAGTCGCTCACCGAGCCCGGCGAGCCGGGTTCGACCTACCTGTCCATGATGCGCGAGAACGCGCATCGCATCGCCGACGGCCTCGCCCCGTGAGCGCCGCCACCCGGAAGGAAACACCATGAAGAAGATGTCCACGCGCCTGCTCGCGGGCGCCGGATCCCTCGCCGCGTTCGCGCTCGTCGCGACCGGCTGCGCGAGCGGAGCCGCGCCCGGCGCCGGATCCCCCGACGACGGATCCACCGATGTCGCTGCCGGCGAGCGCCTCGCGGTCTCGCTCGCGGGCGAGGTCGCGGTCCTCGACGCCACCACCCTCGAGGAGATCTCGTCGTTCGACTCCGAGGAGTTCACGCGCCTGAACCCCGCCGGCGATGGCCGGAATGTCTTCGTGACCACCACGGATGGATTCCAGGTGCTCGACACCGCGACACCCGAGCTGACCGACCTCGTCTTCCCGGCGGAGGCCGCCGGCCACGTCGTGCGCCACGGCGGCAAGACCGTGCTGTTCTCGGATGGCTGGGGCGAGACGACGATCTTCGACACCGACGCGCTGCTCGATTCGGACGGAGCGCTGCCCGAGGTGCAGAGCTACGAGTCCGAGACGGCCCACCACGGCGTCTCGATCGTCCTCGAGGACGGCACCCTGCTCACGACCGTCGGCGACGAGTCGTCGCGCTCAGGCGCCGTCGCGCTCGAACCGCACGGCGATCACTTCCACGAGCTCGCGTCGTCCGACGACTGCCCGGGCATCCACGGCGAGGGGACCGCGCAGGGCGAGGCCGTCATCTTCGGCTGCGAGGACGGCGCCCTGCTGTTCCACGACGGAGAGTTCGAGAAGTTCACCGCGCCCGACGAATACGGCCGCATGGGCAATGCGTACGTCTCCGAGACGAGCCCGATCGTCGTCGGCGACTACAAGCACGACCCCGACGCCGAAGGCTACCTGCTGCACGAGGTCGCGCTGATCGACACGGCGGCGCACGAATACGAGGTCGTCGAGCTCGACGGCATCGAGTACACGTGGCGCGGCGTCGTCCGCGGCCCGGGCGATGACGCCTACATCCTCGGGACCGACGGATCCATCCACGTGCTCGATCCCGAAAGCGGCGAGATCACGTCGTCGTTCCCCGTCATCGGCGCCTGGGACGGCCCGGCCGACTGGCAGGATCCGCACCCCGCGCTGACGAGCGACGGATCCATCGCCTACGTCGCGGATGTCGCGAACGACCGCGTCGTGTCGGTCGACCTCGCCACGGGCGAGGTGCTCGCCGAAAGCGCTCCGCTGCCCGCGGCACCGAACGAGATGGCCGTGAACATCGGCTGACGACCCGCGCGGATTGGGGCCGCGCGCTGCCCGCCTTCCGGCGGGCACAGGGGCGGGCGCGGAGAACCGCGCCCGCCCCGACCTCGTCAGAAGACGAAGTCGAACGTGTCGGGGTCGGGCCCCGTGCGCTCGTCGCGGTTGAGCGCCGCGATCGCCGCGACCTCCTCTTCGGTCAGCTCGAAGTCGAACAGGCGGAAGTTCTCCTCGATGCGCGAGCGCGTCACCGACTTCGGGAAGACGATGTCGCCGCGCTGGATGTGCCAGCGCAGCGTCACCTGCGCGGTCGTGCGGCCCACGCGATCCGCAATCTCCTGCAGCACGGGGTCGCCGAGCACGGCTCCCTGCGCGGTGGGCGACCACGCCTCCGTACGGATCCCGTGCTCCGCACCGAACGCCCGCACCGTCTCGTTCGTGAGGTACGGGTGCACCTCGATCTGGTTGACCGCGGGCACGACGCCCGTCTCATCGAGCAGCCGCCGCAGATGCGGCACCTGGAAGTTCGAGACGCCGATCGCCCGCGCCTTGCCCGCATCGCGGATCTCGATCATCGTCTTCCACGTGTCGACGAAGTCGACGTCGATCATCGGCAGCGGCCAGTGGATCAGGAACAGGTCCATCGCCTCGATCCCGAGACGCGCGAGGCTCTCGTCCGCCGTGCGCAGCACGTCGTCGCGCCGGTGCGCTCCGTTGGCGAGCTTGCTCGTGACGAACACGTCGTCGCGGCCGAGCCCCGACTCCCGCAGGGCCTCGCCCACGCCCTGCTCGTTCTGGTATCCCTGGGCCGTGTCGATGTGCCGGTAGCCGACCTCGAACGCCGACAGCACGGCCGCCTTCGTCTCGTCCGGCGCCACCTGGTAGGTGCCGTAGCCGAGCTGCGGGATCGTCGCACCCGTGTTCAGGTCGATCTCGGGAACTGCGGTCATCGTGTTCTCCTCTCACAGCGGGGCGATCGCCCCGCAGGCATCGAATCAGAACCTCGCCCGTCCGCGCGCGATTCCGCGGGATCCATAGAAGATCCCTATCGCTCGACGCGCCTCCCGCAGACGCATCCTTCCTAGGCTCGAACACGTCATCCGACGAGAGGACACCGACCATGACGACATTCGCCATCATCGGCGCGGGGCGCAATCTCGGCGCCGCGCTCGCCCGCCGCTTCGGGCGCGAGGGCTTCGACCTCGCGCTCATCTCCCGCAGCCAGGAGCGCGTCGATGCGCTCGCCGACGAGCTCCGCGCCGAGGGCTTCACCGCGCGCGGGTACGCCGCGAACGTGCGCGACCCCGAAGGCCTCGCCGCTGCGCTCGACCGCGCATCGCAGGAGCTCGGCCCGATCGAGGTGCTCTCTTACAACCCGCTCCCGCAGAAGGAGTTCCTGCGCCCGCTCCTCGAGTCGACGGTCGGCGACGTGCGCGCCGCCGTCGAGTTCAGCGTCTATGGTCCGATCGCGGCGGTGCACCAGGTACTGCAAGGCATGCGCGTGCTCGGCCGCGGCACCGTGCTGTTCGTCAACGGCGGCAGCGCCGTGCAGCCCGTGCAGCACTTCGCGGGCACCTCGATCGCCTTCGCGGGCGAGACCGCGTACGCCGAGATGCTGCGCCAGGCCATGGCCGACGAGCCGATCCACGTCGGCCAGCTCATCATCCCGGGTGGGATCATCGCCGGGCACGCCGAGAAGGATCCCGAGGTGCTCGCCGAAAAGCTCTGGCAGATGCACGCCGAACGCGGGGAGTTCCGCCACTACGCAACGGAGCTCGAGGAGCAGCCCTACTGATCCCGCGAATCGCGAGAGGATAGGCGCATGGATGTGCGCCAGCTCGAGTTCGTCCTCGCGATCGCCGAGGAGGGGAGCTTCACGCGCGCGGCCGAGCGGTCGTTCGTGTCGCAGCCCGGGCTCTCCTCCTCGATCCGGTCTCTCGAGCGCGAGCTCGGGGCACCCCTCTTCGAGCGCGGGCGCCGCGGTGCGCAGCTGACGGCGGCCGGTTCGCGCTTCCTGCCGCGGGCTGAGCGGATCCTCGACGACGTCCGCGAGGCGCAGCGCGCGCTCGCGGACGACGCCACGCGCGGGGACGCCGTGCGCATCGGTGCCGAGCAGTGCTTCGGCGGCCTCGTCGACATCGCCGACCTCATGACGACGTTCGCCGAGCGCCACCCCACCGCCGATCTCGAGTTCGTGCAGGACACGTCCTCGCGCCTCGCGCCGCTCGTCGAGTCCGCTCGCCTCGACGTCGCGCTGATCGCGCGCGGCGCCGGCTCCCCCTCCTCCGAAGGAACGCTGCTGCGCCGCGAGCCGTTCGTCCTGTTGTCATCGCCCGGCGACGCGTCCCCGCGCCCTGAGTCGCTCGACGATCTCGACGGCGCGCGACTCGTCGACTTCGGACCGTCGTGGGAGTCGCGCCGAGTCCTCGACCGCGCGCTCGCCGATCGCGGCGTCGCGCGCCGCACGGTCGTCGACGTCGGCGACGTGCACATGCTGCTGAGCCTCGTCGGGCGGGGCTTCGGCCGCGCGGTCGTCCCTGAGTCGATCGCCGCGAAGCAGGCGGCGTCAGAGCTCGAGGTCTCGCCGCTCGCTGACGCGCCGGAGTGGGAGATCCACGCCGCCCTCTGCGCGGATCCGACACCGCTCGCGCAGGCCTTCGCCGCCATGCTCATGCCATACGCGGCCGTCGCCGAACTGCGCGAAGAGCTCGTCCCGGTCGCGTAGCGCGAACCCTGCAACACAACGCAGTCGATTCGGCCGCGCACGGGCCGACGCACCGGTGCGTGCGAGCGGTCGACGCCGAATCGACTGCGTTGTGTTGCCCGGTCCCCGCCGTCAGCCCGCGAGCGGGAGGAACCGCAGGAACTCGTCGAGGTGGTCACCCGGAGTGATTGCCCGCAGAACGACCTCGTCGACCGCCGCCGCGTACTCATCGAGGCGCGGGGCGATCTCGACCTCGCCCGCCGCGGGAAGGACCGTGTCGCGCGCCGAGAACCCGAGACGCTCGAAGTTCGCACGGTACGACGGGAATCCCGCATAGCGATCCGCCTCCTCCTCGAGGCGTTCGCGCGCGGATCCATCGACGTTCGTGCGCACGTAGAGAACGACGTCGGTCTCGGATCCCTCGTATTCGCGGCGCTGCTGGGCCGCGGCATCGGGCGTGAGCCAGTTCAGCACCACGGCGTCCGACTGCGCAGCGGCGAGCGCGCGCATCTTCGGCCCGAGCGCACCCACCGCGAGCGAGGCGGCCGTGCCCTCGCGCAGGTCCTCGAGCGTCCGCTCCATCATCGCGAGCGCCCCGCGGCGCCGCTGCCCCGCACCGATACCGAGCGTCAGACGGTCCTCGGGGAGATCGAGCCGGGCGAGGTCGTCGAGCAGCTCGCTCGCCGGGCGACGATCGACGGGAATGACGCCGGTCGCGATCCGCAGAGCTTCGGTCTCACGAGCCGCGGCAGCGGCGACCTCGAGAGCGTTGACACCGGGCGTCTCGTTGATCCAGAGCGAGTGGAACCCGGCCTCCTCGAGGCGCGGCGCGAGCGCCGCCGCCTTCTCGGGACCAAGCCCGCCTGCGATTCCCAGCGACACGCGTTTCGAATGCATGGATCCCAGGGTGGCAGTTCACCCGCGTCTCCCGAAACACAACGCAGTCGATTCGTGCGGATCGGTGGAGGAACCCGCGGTTCGGCGCACGGAGGGTCAGGATTGACTGCGTTGTGTTGGATGGATTCCGCCGCCGCGGGCGCCCGGCAGGCGGTTACGGGCCGACGGACGCGAGGATGCGATCGAGCACACGGTGCGCGTGCGCACGGGACGCCTCCGCATTCTCTGCATTCATCACCCAGAGGGCGGCCTCGTTCATCGCCCCGGAGAGCAACGCTGTCGTCGCATCGAGCAGCTCGTCTCGCACCCCGACGTCGGCGAGAGCCTCCCTCAGGTGCGCTGCGGAGTGCTCGGCGTCGAGTCGCCTCCACTCGTCCCACCCGACGACCGCTGGTGCATCGATCAGCAGGATCCGCGCCGCGGAGCTCGAAGTGATCACGTCGAGGAAGGCGTGAGAGCCTGCGCGCAGCCTCTCGTGCGGATCCCCTCCCGCGGCCGCCGCCGCGGCGACGACCGCATCCGCGACGCGGCTCTGGACCCGCGCAGTGACGGCGGCGAAGAGCCCGGATTTGCTTCGGAAATGGTGGTACACGGCACCCCGCGTCACTCCAGCTGCCTGCGCGACATCATCGAGCGAGATCGCGGAGTATCCCTCCTTCGAGAACAGTTCCTCACCCGCCTCGCACACGCTTTCAGCAGTCTGACGGGCGGCGGCGGCAGAAGCGCGAGGCATGGGACCTTCCTTTACGTACGCACTGTATGTATCCTGAGCTCAGTTACGTGTTCAGTGTATGTAAACGGAGGGAACCATGCCCGTCACGAGCTTCTACCCGGTCCTCATGTCGCGAGACGTCGCCCGCGCCGCGGCGTTCTACCGAGACGCCCTCGGCTTCGAGCTGAGCTTCGAATCCGATTGGTACGTGAGCATGCGTCTCGGCGCGCACGAACTCGCGATCCTCGACCGCGATCACGACACCGTGCCCGAAAGCCACCGCGCGGATCCACGGGGCGTCATCCTCAATGCCGAAGTCGACGACGCCGACGAGACCTACGCGCGTCTGACAGAGAAGATGGGGCTCCGCCCGATCCTGGAACTGCGCGACGAGCCATTCGGTCAGCGGCACTTCATCGTCGCCGCCCCCGACGACGTCCTTCTCGACGTGATCCAGCCCATCCCACCCAGCCCCGAGTTCGCGGAGGCGTATATGACGGCGGACTGAGCACGCCATTCAAAGACGCATCGTCATGAACGCCGAGAGTGGGGTGTCGGGGTAGTCGCCGAACACGCCGCACGGCTCGAAGCCCTCGCTCGCGTACAGATGACGGGCGGCCGCGAATCCGGGTTCCGTCCCCGTCTCCAGCCACAGCGTCCGATATCCGCGGGTTCGGGCCTCGCCGATCGCATGCTGCAGGATCCGCCGCCCCACGCCGCGTCCGAGGAAGTCGGCATGCGTGCGGAACGACTTCAGCTCGCCGCGATCCTCGTCGAGGTGCTTGAGGCCGCCGACACCGGCGAGGCGGTCTCCCTGCCACGCCGACCACAGGGTGACCGCGGCGTCGCGCAGCTTTTCGACGTCGTACGCGTGGACGGCTTCCGGCACGGATCCGGCCCGCATCTCGTCTACGTGGGCCGCCACGAGATTCTGCGTCGCGGGGTGGCTGAGGTCGTCGGGGCGGATCTCGAAGTTCACGAAGCCATTCTGCCGGGCGCAAGCCTCGGCGCAGCGTTCTGCGCACCGAGGGGAGGTCGTTCCCCTTATCTCAGCGCGGCCCCGTCGCCGACGACCGCGACGAACGCGCGCGCGGCGGGGCTCGGATCCGACGGATGCCACGCGAGATACTCGACGCGCTCAGGCGCCCCGGCCGTCGGGATCGCGACCACGTCGGGCGCGTGCGCCGCGACCCCCGGTGCGACCATCGCGACCGCGAGATCGGATCCGACGATGCCGAGAACGTGCTCGGCGTGCCAGGCCTCGAACGCGACATCGCGCGGAACGTCCGCGGCGGCGAACGCCGTGTCTGTCTGCGCGCGGCCCGGGCTCGACGCGGGGAAGTCGACGAAGACGGATCCCGCGAGGTCGGCGATCCGGAGGCGACACCGCGAGGCGAAGCGGTGTGCCCGCGAGACGATCGTCACGAGCCGCTCGCGGCGGAGTTCGCGGCTCTCGACGCCCTGCGGAGTGACGTCGGCATGGAGGCCGAGCAAGGCGACGTCGAGTTCGCCGCGGCCGATCCGCGCGGTCATCTCATCGCTCGCGCCGACCGTGACCTCGACGCGCACCTCGGGGAACCGCTCGCGGAATGCCCGCACGGTCGCGGGAACGTCGATCGCGACGACCGTGGGAATCACGCCGATGCGCAGGGTGCCGCGCACGACGCCCTCGGCGGCCGCGACGTCGTCCCGCGCCCGGTCGACCGCGGCGAGCGCGACGCGCGCCTGGGCAAGGAGCGCGTCACCGGCGGCCGTGGGGCGCACCTCGCGCGCCCCGCGCACGAAGAGCCGTGCGCCGAGCTCCCGCTCAAGCGCCGCGACCTGGTGGCTCAGAGCCGACTGCGTGACGTGGCACGCCGCGGCGGCGCGCGTGAAGGATCCGGTCTCGACGATCGCGACCGCGTACCTCAGCTGCTGCAGTTCCACGCATCCATGATCTCACTGCATGTCTCGCATGCAGAGAATGCGTTGGATTCATGAGCAGGATCGCGCGAACCTGGATCCATGACCCGCACCGCCACCCTCCTGCTGGCCGCGTTCGCGACGGCGACATGGGGAACCACCTACGCCGTCACGACCGAGCTGCTTCCGCCAGGCCACCCCCATTTCGCTGCTCTCATGCGGGCACTGCCCGCCGGGATCCTCGCGATCGCGATCTCGCGCACGCTGCCGCGCGGATCCTGGTGGGGCAAGGCCTTCGCGCTCGGGGCGCTGAACATCGGGGCGTTCTTCCCCCTCCTGTTCATCGCGGCGGAACGCCTGCCCGGCGGCGTCGCGGGCGCGGCGGCGGGGGTCGGCCCCCTCGCCGCGATCCTGCTCGGTGGGCTGCTGCTCGGCGAGCGGATCCGCGCCGTATCGATCGCGATCGCCGCCGCGGGTGCCGGCGGCGTCGCGCTCGTCGCGCTGGGCCCGGCGACAGGCCTCGATCCTCTGGGGCTGCTGGCGGCCATCGCCGGCGCGGGGGTGATGGCGCTCGGCACGGTGCTGACGAAGAAGTGGGGGCGCCCCGAGGGCGTGAGTGCGCTCGCCTTCGCGGGGTGGCAGCTCACGGCGGGTGGCCTCGTACTGCTGCCGATCTTCCTCGTGTTCGACAGCGTGCCGACGACGATCGACGCGGGCGGGATCGCCGGCTATCTCTGGCTCGCGCTCGTCGGCGGCCTCCTCGCCTATGCGCTCTGGTTCCGCGGCGTGCAGCGACTGCCGATCGCCGCATCGGGGCTGTTGCCGACGCTCTCGCCCCTCGTCGCAGCGGCGCTCGGGATCGGCCTGCTGGGAGAGAGTTTTACTCTCGCGCAGACGGCTGGGTTTGTTCTCGCGATCGCGGCCCTCGTGGCGGGGCAGCTCTGGGCAGCACGGCCTCGGCGCGGCACGGCGGCGCGCCCGATCCCGGCCACCCCCTGACGCCCCCCAACACAACGCAGTCAATCTGCACGCCCGAACGCGCGGAACCCGGTTCCGCAGCCGATCCCGGCGAAATCTCCTGCGTTGTGTTGGGGTGGCGGCCGACTACCGCGGCCCCATCCGCAGGGCGCCGTCCATGCGGAGCGTCTCGCCGTTGAGATAGTCGTGCTGCGCGAGCATGACGACGAGCTGCGCGTACTCGTCCGGGCGCGCGAGGCGCTGCGGGAACGGCACGGTCTCTTCGAGCGACCGGCGCACCTCGTCGCCGAGGGAGGCGAGCATCGGGGTGTCGACGATGCCGGGGGCGATCGTGTTCACGCGGATCCCGGATCGTGCGAGGTCGCGCGCCGCGGCGATCGTCATCGACACGACGCCGCCCTTTGACGCCGCGTAGGCGATCTGCCCGATCTGCCCCTCGTAGGCGGCTACCGAGGCCGTGTTGACGACGAGACCGCGCTGCCCGTGCTCGTCGGCCTCGCCGCCCGCGATCACCTCGGCGGCGAGCCGCAGCACGTTGAACGTGCCGACGAGATTGACGTCTATCGCACGCCGGAAGGTGTCGAGGTCGTGAGGTCCGTGAGAGGAGAGGATCCGGCGGGCCGGAGCGATGCCCGCACAGTTGACGACGAGCCGCAGCCCGCCCTCCGCTGCGGCGAGCGCGGCCGCGACCTCGTCTTCGTCCGTCACGTCCGCGGCGACGTAGGTGACGCCGCGCGGCGGATCCCCCGCCCGCTCGATCGCCGCCGGGAGGTCGGCCCCGACCACGCGCATCCCCTCGTCCGCGAGACGTTTCGCCGTCGCGGCTCCGAGCCCGGATGCCGCCCCCGTCACGAAGGCCGCCGATCCCGTCAGTTCCATGTTCGCCCCTTCCTCATCCGTCCAGCGCGGAGAGCGCCTGGCCCCCGCCGGAATACATCGCCGCCACGGCATACCCGATACCTCGGCGCCGAAGATTCATCGCCTCGACATCACCCGTCCCACCGCCGCAACAGCGCTGCCAGCGCCTGACCCCCACCGATACACATCGTCACCACGGCATACTCGAGATCCCGGCGCCGCAGATCCATCGCCGCACGCACCGTGAGGATCGCCCCCGTGGCTCCGACCGGGTGGCCGAGGGCGATAGCGCCGCCATACGGATTCACCCGCTCGGGGTCGAGACCCGCATCGCGGATCACGGCGACCGCCTGCGCGGCGAACGCCTCGTTCAGCTCGACGACGTCGACGTCTCCGGGGCCGAGTCCGGTCTGCCGCCACAGGCGTTCAAGAGCGATGACGGGCGCATAGCCCATGATCTCCGGCTCGATGCCCGCGGTGGCGACGGCCTCGATCGTCGCGAGTCCGCGGGTCCCGCGCTCGCGTGCATCGGACTCCCGCAGGAGCACGGTGGCCGCCGCGCCATCGTTGATGCCCGAGGAGTTCCCGGCGGTGACGGATCCGCCCTCGCGGAAAGCCGGGCGCAGGCCGGCGAGGACCTCGAGGCTCGTATCAGGCCGGGGATGTTCGTCGGCCGCGATGTCGACGGGGTGCCGTCCGCCCGAGGAGACGGGAACGATCTCCTCGGCGAAGGCGCCCCGGGCCTCCGCCGACGCCGCGCGCCGCTGACTCTCGACCGCGAACTCGTCCTGCTCTCGCCGCGAGACGCCGTAGCGATCCGCGACGTTCTCCGCCGTCGATCCGATGTGGTGGCCCGAGAACGGGTCGGTCAGGATCGCGAGCGTGCCGTCGCGCAGCGTACGATCGCCGAGGCGGTTGTTCCCGCGCGCCTCGTAGTCGAGGAACGGCGTGCGCGACATGCTCTCGTCGCCACCCGCGACGACGACGTCGACTCCACCCCAGAGCAGCTCCTGCGCGCCCGACCAGATCGCCTGCAGACCGGATCCGCAGAGCCGGTTGACGGTGAACGCCGGCACGCGGGTCGACAGTCCGGCTTCGAGGGCGACGCGGCGCGCGTTGTACGCATCGGGACCGATCTGGGCGATGCAGCCCATGACGACCTCGCCGACATCATCGCCGTCGATCCCGCTTCGGCGCAGGGCCTCCGTCGTCGCGCGGGCCCCGAGGACATGGGCCGGGACGTCCCGGAACGCCCCTCCGAAGGATCCGACCGGCGTGCGTGCGCCCGCCGCGATGACGATCCGCTCGCGCGCGTCTGCCATCGTCGCCCTCCTCGTCGTGGGTTCGTCGGCTCCAGCGTACGCCGCCCCAACACAACGCAGTCGATTCGGCCGGCTCGGTTGCGCGCAATCGGTTCCGCAAGCTGCGGCGGCGGAAATCGAGTGCGTCGTGTTGGGGCGGTCTCCGCGCCGCAGGGCGTCACTTCCCCGCCCGGGAGCCCTCGTCGCCGCACGATGCGCCAACACGACGCAGTCAATCCTGTCGACCGGAGCCGGCGCAATCGGTTCAATCGGCGATGAACGCTCGAATCGACTGCGTCGTGTTGGGGCGAGCGTCAGACGAAGGGGTGGGTGCGGCCGAAGGCGCGGAGGAGCGGCGTGCTCTTGGCGACCGTCTCGTCGGCCTCGGCGTCGGGATCGCTGTCGTAGGTGATGGCACCGCCCGTGCCGATCGTCACCTCGCCGTCCGCCGCGACGGCCGTGCGGATGACGACCGACAGGTCGACCGATCCGCACCGCGAGAAGTACCCGACCACGCCCGAATAGGCCCCGCGCGGCGCGGCCTCGAGCGCGTCAAGCATCTCGACCGTGCGCCTCTTCGGCGCGCCCGTCATCGAACCGGGTGGGAACAACGCCTCGGCGGCACGCACGCCGACGGCGTCACGCGGCAGCAGCTCAGAGCGGACGGACGTCACAAGCTGGTGGACGGTCGCGTAGCTCTCGACCGCCATGAGCGACGGAACCGTCACCGTGCCCGGCGCGCTGATCCGGCCGAGGTCGTTGCGCAGCAGATCGACGATCATGAGGTTCTCGGCGCGGGTCTTCGGATCCACGGCGAGCGCACGCGCGACGTCCGCGTCGGCCTCCGGATCCGCGACACGGCGGGCCGTGCCCTTGATCGGCTTCGTCTCGGCCCATCCGGCGCTCGTGACGGCGAGGAACCGCTCGGGCGAGCACGACATCACCTCGCGCCCCGGGAGGCGGAGGAACGCGGCGTACGGGGCGGGGTTCGTCCGGCGCAGGCGCCGATACGCGTCGAGGGCGGGCCCGTCGTGCGGAAATCGCAGGGTGTAGGTGTAGCACGCCTCGTACGAGTCGCCCGCCGCAAGCCACGTGCGCACGACGGAGAGGTCGCGGAGGTACTGCGATCGTGTGACGGTGGCGTCGGCGGGAGCGGGATCCGCGGTCTCGCTCCCCGACGATGGGGATCCGTGTTCGCGGCTCGCCCCGTCGCCGCGAGTGGTGCGCGGCGTCGCGACGGGGTCTCCGGACCCGCTCGCCCCCTGCGGATCTGCATCGCACGTCGAGAGGATCCGCTCCCGCGCAGCCGCGATCCACCCTCGGGCCTCGCGCTCGTCCTCAGGCGGCCCCGCGGCGACGACGTGGATCCGTTCCTCGAGGTGATCGACGACAACGAACCTGCTGAGGTGCACGAGCTGCGCGTCGGGCGTCGCGGACGCGCGCGCTCGCCCGATGGCCTTCGCTCCGTATCCGATGGATCCGACGTATCCGCCGACGAATGGCAGATCGTCCCGGGGCTCGACGGGATGCGCGTCCATGCGATCGGCGAGGACGTCCCAGACATCGGATCCGATCTCCTCCCCGTCGAGGCGCACGACGCCCTCGGCCGCGCGGAAATCGATGACGTGATCCCGCGGGCCCTCGGGCGTGCCCAGGATCGAGAACCGCCCCATGCCGTACGCCTGCTGCGCGCTATCGAGCCAAACGGCGACGGGCGCGGCGCCGTACAGGTCGACGAAGAGCCGCTCGGTATCCCCCTGTCGCTCGACCGCCTCCGACCAGACCCGCCACGCGCCACGCGGATGCTCACTCACCGCCTCCGGCGCCCGCCCCTCGCTCCGAGACCTCGGAGGCTCCGCGAACACCGGAAGATCCGGGCCTTCCGTGGGTACATCGCTCGCGAGGAATGCCTCGATCATGCGCGCGCCGTGGCCGGATCCGATCGACTCGGGATGGAACTGCACGCCGTACCACCCGCGTTCGGCGACCTCGCCCGCCATCGGCAGGCCATCGCGCGAACGCGCCGTGATGCGCATCGGCGCAGGCTCGTCGACGACGAGCGAGTGGTAGCGCACGGCTTCGAACCGCTCGGGCACGCCCGCGAACAGCGTGGATCCGTCGTGGGTCACGGTCTCGACGACGCCGTGCGCGGGACGAGGTGCGGGCACGACGCGACCGCCGAGCGCGACCGCCATCTCCTGGAATCCGAGGCACACGCCGAGCACGGGCACTCGCGCACGACGCAGGATCTCGAGCCCCGCACCGACGTCGCCCGCGTGGTGGGGCGTCCCCGGCCCCGGGCCGAGAACGATGTGGGTGTATTCGGCGAGCGCTCCGAGATCGACGGCGTCGCTCTGCACGAGATGGGGGCGATCGCCCGTCACCGCCCAGATGAGCTGCTCGATGCTGCCCGTGTACGAGTCGTGGTTGTCGACGAGGAGCACGCGGGGCCGCTGCGCTGTCGTCATCCGTCCATTCTGCCGGTGCGCCCGGCCCGCCCCGCAACACTGGCGCAGTCAATCCGTGCGCCGGGCGGCCGATACCGGGGTTTTCGCAGTGGGGCCGCCCCGATCGACTGCGTTGTGTTGCGGGCAGGTGCGACACTGGCGCTATGCAGCAGATCGACGGCGGCCCGGTGGATCCGGCCGACCTCCAGGCGCTGGCCCTCACGGGGCTGGGGCACTTCACGACGATGCTCGTGCAGGACGGCCGCGTGCGCGGGCTCGACCTCCACCTCGCACGGCTCGTCGCCGACGCGCGCGCTCTCTTCGACGCAGACCTCGACGAGGACGTCATACGCCAGCGGATCCGCTCGGCGATCGCCGACGAGCCCGCCGCGGTCGTCGTGCGCGTGACGATCTTCGATCCCGCGCTCACGCTGACGCATCCGGGCGCGGACGCGCACCCGCGGATCCTCGTCTCCCCGCGCCCCGCGCCCTCGGCGAGCCCCGCTCCGATGCGCGTGCGGACGACGAGCTTCGGGCGTCAGACCCCCGAGATCAAGCACACGGGCCTGTTCGGATCCCTGTATCAGCGCCGGGTCGCACAGCGCGCCGGTTTCGACGATGCCCTCTTCGTCGACGACGACGGGATCCTCTCGGAGGGGCCCACCTGGAACATCGGTTTCATCGCGGGCGACGAGATCGTGTGGGCCGACGGCGACGCCCTGCCCGGCGTGACGCGGGCGCTGCTCGCCGACGTCGCGGGCGGGCGCACCGCGGCGGTTCGCGTGGACGAGCTCGCGGGGATGGACGCCGCGTTCGCGACGAGCTCGGGCGTGGGGATCCGGCCGATCGCGTCGATCGACGAGAGCGCGTGGCCGACCGACCACCCGGCGTTCGAACGGCTCCGCGCGGCCTACGCCGCGATCCCCGGCACCCCCCTCTGACCCTTCATTTCTGGCACGTCCCTTCACGTACTCCCATACGAGGATGTGCCAGGAATGAGGGGTTGAGGATCTGCCCGCGTCAGAAGCGGCCGGCGAGCTCGACGCCGCCGAGCGCGAGGAACGCGAAGATGACGCCCCAGAGGATGATCGAGATGATCTGCCAGAAGATCACCCGGTTCTTCGGGGCGCCGAAGCCGACGATCATCGCCGAGGTGATCTGGCTCGGCAGCACCGCCTGGCCGAGCAGGCTCACGCCGGCGACGCCGTACTTGTCGAAGCGGTCCTTGAGCTTCTGACGACGCGGCGAGAGCTCCTGCGGCGCGCTGTTCTTCGTCGCCGCCACGCGGATGCGGTGCGCCGAGAGCACGAAGATCAGCATCGAGACGACGTTGCCCACGACGGCGGCCGCGACCGCGAGCACGGGCGGAACGCCCGCGAGGATGCCGATGAAGGATCCGAAGTATGACTCAACAAAAGGGATCGCGCCCAGGAGGATCAGCCCGAGCCACTGGACGGCGGCAGGAAGCGATTCGGTGAAGCTCTGGAGGGATTCGATCATGTCTCTATCCCACCTGCTCGAGGATCCCGGCACCTCCCCCTCGCGGTGGATTCCGACTCCGCCGAAAGGATGTCAGGCGCCGCGCGGATCCCTCTTCGGCGTCCAGTCCGGCCCGGGACGGAAGGCGCGTGCAGCCAGCAGGATCGCGATGAGCGCGGCCATGAGGATCCATCCGGGCACCCCGAGCGCCGTGCCGAGCAGCGGATCCATCTCGGGCGTCGCCCAGAACAGCGGAAAGACGAAGGTCGCGTTGAGGGCGCCGTGGCCGATCGCCGCCGGCCACACGCTGCGCGTGAAGTACCTGCTCCACTGCAGCAGGACGCCGACGATCACCGTGAAGACGCACATCCACACGATTCCGAGAGCGTCGGTGCGCCCGAAGTTGTAGCCGAGCAGGATGATGGGCGCGTGCCAGAGGCCCCAGACGATGCCGATCACGAGCGCCGACGGCCAGAACCCCAGCGGCGACAGGGCCGTCGTGAGATACCCGCGCCAGCCGAGCTCCTCCCCGAAGGCCGTGGCCGACGCCATGACGACGCCGAGCGGCAGCGAGAGGAATTGCATGACGACGTACAGCTGCACGTCGGTCGTCCCGAACGCCGCGAGCTGCGCTTCGAGGCCCGACAGCGTTCCGTCGATCTCGGCCCATCCGAGGGCTGCGGCGAGAAACATCGCCCCGAAGGCGATGGCGAGGAACACGACCGGCCAGAGCAGGAAGAGCCAGATCTTCCGCGCGATCGGCCGGAACGGAAGCAGGCCGAGATACCGCGCACGCGCCCCCTTCGGCACTGTCGCGAACGTGACGACGAGGGCGGCGATCGTGGGCGTCGCCATGAGCCCGGCCGCGAGGATCCGGAAGAGAGGAGACGCGAGACCGTCGCCGAGCCACAGCGGCAGGCACACCGCCCACCCGAGAACGACGGCGATCGCAAGGAAGACGGCGACGGATCCCCAGGGGACGCGCGTGGGCGGGATCCCGGGGCGGGAATCGTACGGCGAGAAGAGGTCGGTCGCGTTCATGACCTCATCGTTGCGCCGCCGGATCTCCCCCGCATCCGCCGTGCGGGGGAGATCGGTGGACGGAATCTTCCGGCATCGCCGGACCGGATCCGCCGGGTGCGGATTCCGGCACCCGCGGATCCGGGCTTGACGCTCTGGGCAGTCAGTGCCCGGCGCCGAGACCTCCGGACAGGCGCCGGTGGATGTCGCCCGACGCGTCTTCGATGCCCTCGATGACGACGTACTTGTCGTGGTGCTCGTACTTCGTGACGACCGCATCGAGCGCGGCCACGGTCGATGCGTCCCACACGTGCGACTGCGACATGTCGATGACGATGCGGTCGGGGTCGTCGGCGTACTCGAACTGCGTCGTGAGGTCGTTGCTCGACGCGAAGAACAGCTCGCCGACGACCGTGTAGCGCGCGGTCGGCACCTGTGCGTCGGCGTCGACGACGCGGGTGACACTGACGAAGTGCGCGACGCGACGCGCGAACATCACCATGGCGGTGAGCACGCCGAGCACCACACCGATCGCGAGGTTATCGGTCAGGACGGTCGCGATGACCGTGATGATCATGACGGCCGTCTCGCTCTTCGGCATCATCTTGAGCGTCGACGGGCGCACGCTGTGCCAGTCGAAGGTCAGGAACGCCACGACGATCATGACGGCGACGAGCGCTGCCATCGGGATGACCGCGAGCACATCGCCCAGCGCGACGACGAGGATCAGCAGGAACACGCCCGCGAGGAACGTCGAGATGCGCGTGCGTGCGCCCGAGGCCTTCACGTTGATCATCGTCTGGCCGATCATGGCGCAGCCGCCCATGCCACCGAACATGCCCGAGAGCACGTTGGCGATCCCCTGGCCGACGGCCTCGCGCGGCTTGCGCGAGTGCGTGTCGGTGATGTCGTCGACGAGCTTCGCCGTCATGAGCGACTCGAGGATGCCCACGACCGCAAGCGCGAGCGCGTACGGGGCGATGATCTGCAGCGTCTCGAACGTGAACGGCACATCGGGGAAGAAGAGCGCCGGGAGGCTCTCGGGCAGGTCGCCCTGGTCACCGACCGTCGGAACGTCGATGCCGAGGGCCACGACGGCCGCCGTGATGACGACGATCGCGATGAGCGGCGCCGGGATCACCTTGAGGATCTTCGGGGCGAGCACGATGATCACGAGACCGACGACGACGAGCGGATACACCATCCACGGCACACCGTGCCAGGTCCAGTCGTGGTTGTCGAGGCCGAGCTGCGGCAGCTGCGACATGAAGATGAGGATGCCGAGCGCGTTAACGAAGCCGACCATGACGGATCGCGGGATGAAGCGCATGAGCTTCGCGACGCCGATTGCGCCGAGCACGATCTGGAGGAGACCGCCGAGCAGCACCGTCGCGATGAGGTAATCGAGGCCGTACTCGCGGGCGACGGGCGCGACGACGAGAGCGATCGCGCCCGTCGCGGCCGTGATCATCGCGGGGCGGCCGCCGACGAACGCGATCGCCACCGCCATGACGAACGACGAGAACAGGCCGACCCGCGGATCCACGCCCGCGATGATCGAGAAGGCGATCGCCTCGGGAATGAGGGCGACAGCGACAACGAGGCCGGCGAGCACCTCGCGCGTCAGGATGCGCGGGCTCTTGAGTGCTTGCAGCACCGTGGGTTCGATGCGATAGCGGGACGCGGGGTCCTTCGCGGGGGTGACCGTGGTCATGCGACTCCTTGGCATGGTGGCGGGGACAGAGACGGGAATTTCCGAGCGCACCATTGCGCGGATCGCCGACACAGGTCGGCACGGAAGAATGGGAGGTCGGCCCGAACGGGCCACGATGAGGCTACCGTAACGTGAGGGTAGAGTTCAAGACGATGGGAATCCCGATGACGAACACGGCTGTCATGCACATCGGCGAGCTCGCCGACCGTACGGGCCTCTCGCTGCGGACGATCCGGCATTACGACGAGATCGGCCTGGTCAAGCCGTCGGGTCGCTCGGACGGCGGTTTCCGCGAGTACAGCGCGAGCGACCTCGGTCGCCTGATGCTGATCCGCCGCATGAAACCCCTCGGCTACAGCCTCGAGCAGATGGCCGAGCTGCTCTCCGTGATCGACGCCCGTGCCGCCGGCGAGAGCTCGCCCGAGGAGGAGGAGTCGCTCGCGCGCTTCCGCGCCGACGCGGACACGCGGCGCGCGAAGCTGGCCGCCCAGCTTGAGATGGCCGACGAGTTCATCGAGGAACTGGCGACCCGCTAGGCCCACGCCGACGCGGCGCGCGTACGAAGACCCCCGCGACGATGACCGCGGCGGGGATCACGGCCAGCGCGATCGACGGCGTCACAAAACCACCCGCCATCTCGCGACCGTACGCGAGCACGAACGGTCCGAGCGCCGACGCCCCCAGCGAGACGACGCCCGCGAAGCCGCGAATCTGGCCGATGTGCTTCGTGCCGAAATAGCGCACGAAGGTTGCCGCTTCCATGCCGCGGAGACTCCCTCCCGCGCTCCCGAGCACGAGCCCGTAGAGAATCGCTCGCCACCCCGGCTCGACGAACGATACGAGCAGCAGCGCCCCGCCCATCGCGAGCATCGCCGCGACGATGATGATCCGCGGATTCACGCGATCGACGAGGGCGCCGACGAGAACGGTCGCGAGGAGGGCCGTCACCGTTTGGGGGAGGAAGTTCGCGGCGGCCTCCCACGGCTCGAGACCCTGTTCGCCGAGGAGCGCGATCTGGTGGAACTGCAGTGCCGTGCCGAGCATCGAAGTCGTCGCCACCGCGAGCGAGAGCACCCAGAACATCCCCGTGCGCACCGCCTCGCCGACTGTCCACTCCTCCTCGTCGCGATGGGCCGCGACGTGATCGGCATGATCGACTCGTCGACGAAAGAACATCGCGGCCGGCACGACGACGGCAAGCACGATGAGGGCCTCCCAGCGCCACGCGGCACGGATCCCGACGGCGTCGATCAACCGTTCGATCCCAATCGGCGCAAGGGAGATCCCTGCCGACCCGATCGCCGTCGACAGCCCCAGCGCGAGACCGCGTCGTGAGGAGATCGCCCGCGCGACCGCTGTCGTCACCGCGAGGGAAAGAGCGCCCTGACCCGCCATCCGGACACCGACGAAGCCCGCGGTGAGCCCGAAAACCTCGGTGACGAAGCTGAGACCGACCAGGAATGCGGCCAGCGCGCACGCGATCACAATGAGGACAGTGCGGGGGCTCCACCGGTCGGACGCGCGGCCGATGATCGGCTGCGCGGCGGCGCCAGTCAGCGTGCCGACGAGATAGCTCAACGAGATCTGCGTGCGATCGATGCCGACCTCGGCGATGAGAGGATCCGTGAAGACCGAGAGCCCGGCCGTTTGCCCCGGAACGGTCATGGCTGAGATCGCGCCGGCCGCGAGGACGATCGCGAGCCAGAGCGCTCCCCGAGGTCCCGACGGACGGGATGCGCCGGCACTGGCCACGACGGGATCCCCTTTCGTTGCGTGAGCGCCTCAACCGGCAACCCTCACGCTCTGTTAGCGTGAGTCTCTCGCACCGAGTATCCCGGCGAGAGCAGCCCGACCCGGAGGGAGAAACCGATGGCGCACGGAGACGCCGAGGCAGAAGAACGCACTCGACTCGCGAGCACCCTCTCCACCCTACGCGCGGTGCGCGAGAAGGCGGATCGGGCGGTGAACGCGACGGCAACCAATCTCGAGGAGCACACTGAGTTCCTCTGGGAGCACCGCCGGGACATGGACGGATCCGAGAAGGCCGCGCTCCGCGCAGCCCTCGACGTGACCGTGTCACAGGGCGAGAACGCCGTGCATCTGCGCGACCGGCTCGACCGACTGATCGACTCGCCCTATTTCGGCCGCGTCGACTTCCGCGACGACCGCACGGATCGCGTACAGGGCCACTACCTCGGAGTGCACACGTTCCGCGACCCCGATTCCCGCGACATCCTCGTGCACGACTGGCGTGCCCCGGTTTCGAGCCTGTATTACGACGTCGAGCACGGCGAGGCTGCCTATCGTGCCCCTGAAGGCGTGCGCACGGGCAGCGTCGAGAGCAAGCGCCAGTACCGGATCCGCGACGGCGAGCTCGAGTACATGCTCGAGAGCGACATCAACATCGGCGACGACATTCTGCAGCGCGAGCTCAGCCGCTCGGCCGACGACAAGATGAAGAACATCGTCTCGACGATCCAGCGCGAGCAGAACGCCGTCATCCGCGACGAATCGTCAGACATCCTGATCCTCCAGGGCGCGGCTGGCTCGGGCAAGACGTCGATCGCCCTGCACCGCGTCGCTTTCCTGCTCTACCGCTTCAAGGACACGCTCTCCTCCGAGAACGTCGCCGTCCTGTCGCCGAACCGGGTCTTCGGCGACTACATCTCGAACGTCCTCCCCGAGCTGGGCGAGGAGAACATCGCCGAGCTGCGGTTCGATGACATCGCCGACCGCTTCCTGCGCCGCGTCACGACCTATCAGAGCTTCGCGCAGCAGGTCGACGCGATCCTCGAGGGCATCGATGACCAGACGCGCGAGCGGATCCGATACAAGGCGACGGGCGACTTCGTCGATGAGCTGGAAACGTGGATCCGCGAGAGCGCGACGATGTTCCGACCCGCCGACGTTGGGCGGCGCGGCGGGCGCGTGGCGGCCGACACGGTCGCCGAGAACTTCGACGCGCTCCGATTCCTCCCGATCTTCGAGCGCCTCGACCGCACGGCCGAGCAGGTCATCGCCCCTCTGAAGAACCAGATCACCGACCGCCATGGGAGATGGGCGGCGGCCGACAGCACCGCCGTGCGCAAGGCCGTGCGCGAGATGTTCCCGTTCCGCACTCCGCTCGAGCTGTACGCGGCGTTCTACGATCACCCCGATCGCGCGGGGTTCTTCGTGCGTCCGAACAAGAAGATGCTCGAGTTCGCCGACGTCTTTCCGGTCGTCCTCACGGCGCTCGCTTCGGAACGACACGACACCTTCTCCGACATCCGCCATCTCGTCGTCGATGAGATGCAGGACTACACCCCCGTGCAGTACGCCGTCCTGCGACGACTGTTCTCGTGCCGGATGACGATCCTCGGCGACGCGAACCAGTCTGTGAACCCGCTCACCTCGTCGACGTCGGCATCGATCCACCGGATCTTTCCCGAAGCGAACACGCTCGAACTGCGCAAGAGCTATCGATCGACGATCGAGATCGCCGAGTTCGCGCAGGGAATCTCGCGAAATGAGGGGCTCGTCCCGATCGAACGTCACGGCGCCGCGCCGACGATCACACCGTGCGCCGACGCCGACGAAGAGCTCGATCAGATCGCGGATCTCGTTCGCCGCCGCGTATCCGAGGGTGCGAAGTCGATCGGCATCGTCTGCAAGACCGCCGCCGAGGCCGCGAGCACTCACGCGGGTCTGGCCGACCGGGGGATCACAGCGACCCTGCTCGACGCCGGCAGCGACGTGTTCGCAGAGGGCGTCGTCATCGCCACGGCGCACATCGCGAAGGGGCTCGAATTCGACGCGGTCCTCGTCCCGCACGTCAACCACGACAACTACGCTCGCGACATCGATCGCAGCATGCTGTACATCGCGTGCACCCGGGCGATGCACACACTCGACCTCACGCACACCGGTGCGCGTTCGCCGCTGCTGGCCTTCGCCGATTCCGAGGAGACCCGAGAACTTACCGTTACGTGAGGGTAGAGTCGGGTGCGTATGACAGCTCTCCCCGAGTCCCACCAGATCGAGCGCGAGGCGCGACGTCGTCGCGCAATCGCCGTGATCTCGCATCCCGACGCGGGCAAGTCGACCCTGACCGAGGCACTGCTCCTGCACGCGAATGCCATCGGCACGGCGGGAGCCGTGCACGGCAAGCGGGGGCGCACGGGGACGGTTTCCGACTGGATGTCGATGGAACGCGAACGCGGGATCTCCATCACATCGACCGTCATCCAGTTCGACGTGGATGGCACCCTCGTCAACCTCGTTGACACACCCGGTCACGCCGATTTCTCGGAAGACACCTACAGGGTACTGTCCGTCGTCGACGCCGTCGTCATGCTGATCGATGCGGCGAAGGGCATCGAATCGCAGACGAAGAAGCTGTTCGACGTGTGCTTCGCGCGCGGCATCCCGATCATCACGATGGTCAACAAGTGGGATCGTCCCGGCAGGGATCCTCTCGATCTCATCGATGAGATCCGCGATCGCACCGGGCTGATCTGCGCGCCCATCACGTGGCCCGTCGGGCTCTCTGGTGACTTCCAGGGTCTCCTCGACCCCCTGTCACACGACGTCACGCGGCACGAGAACGCGCACGGCGGTGGCGCGAAAACCCAGCGGAAGACGCTGTCGGCGACGGACGCCTCAACGTCGCTCGGCGACGACTGGCGCACGGCCGTCGAGGAGGTGGATCTCGTGGCCGCGGACGGCGGCAGGTTCGACGACGATGCCTTCCGTGCCGGACACCAGACGCCGCTGTTCTTCGGAGCGGCAGTGCGCAACGTCGGCGTCGACGAACTGCTCGACTTCGTGGTGTCTCGGGCACCTCATCCGGGCGCCTGGCAATCGCTCGATGCCCACCGCCGGCCGGTCGACAGCCCGTTCAGCGGTTACGTGTTCAAGGTGCAGACGGGCATGGATCCCGCGCACCGCGACCGGATCGCCTTCATGCGAATCTGCTCGGGCGTCTTCGAGCGCGGCATGACAGTGACGCATCAGCGCACGGGCCGACCGTTCGCCACGAAGTACTCGCAGCAGGTCTTCGGCCGCGAGCGGCACACCGCAGATATCGGGTGGCCGGGCGACGTCATCGGGCTCGTGAACGCGACAGCTCTGCAGCCCGGCGACACCCTCTTCGTCGACCAGCCGGTCGAGTATCCGGGCCTGCCGCGTTTCGCCCCCGAGCACTTCCGCATCGCCACCCCCGCCGACACGAGTCGAGGCAAGCAGTTCCGCAAGGGCGTCGAACAGCTCGACGAGGAGGGCGTCGTGCAGGTCCTTACCTCGGAGAGGCGCGGGCCGGGGCGGCCGATCCTTGCGGCCGTCGGCCCGATGCAGTTCGAAACCTTCGCTCGACGCATGGTCGACGACTTCCGCAGCCCGATCCACACCGAGACGCTCGCCTACTCCCTCGCCTGCACGCTCGACGAGGGAGAGCCCGGCGACCTCGAGCGCACGTCAGGCGTCGAGGTGGCACGGCGCGCCGACGGCACGCCTCTTGTCCTGGTGCGCGACAAGTGGCGTCTGCGCACGCTCGATCGCGATGCGCCGGGTGTTTCGGTCACACCGCTGAGCGGAACGGTAACGACTCAGACGACACAGAGAGGGCAGCCCCATGCCACAGCATCCACTTGAGTCCGAGGACTTTTCGATCGTGCAGGACCACCTGGTCACCAGGGTCACCCTGCTCGCCCAGTCCGGCGTGGGCGACGACGAGTGGGACCGGGAGCTCCTTGCCGTCCGCCGCGACGCAGGAGCCACCTGGGGCCACCACGTGGCGTTTCTGCTCGACGTGACACTCGCCCGCTTCGCGGCGTTGGCGCAACGCGAACTGGGCGGCGTCATCGATGACGAGTGGTGCGCAGCTTTCGTGGTCGCCGTCTCAGATCAGGACCATCTCGTCGCCGACGAGCTCTGGGCATCTGCGAACCACGCCGTCGATGTGCGCGAGGACGGCCTCCTCGCGACGACGACCGCGCTACGGAGCATCATCCCAAGGATTCCCTTGGCGCCGACCGACCTGAGCAACGAGCTACCACCGGAGTACTATCCCGCCGTGGCGTCGTAGCCCGTCACCTCGCGGGCGGGATCCGCCCGTTGTGCCGAACGAGCACGACCAGCGGCGGGACGAGCGCGAGCATCACGAAACCGATCGCGTTGAACGGATTCCCGAAGCTCATGAGCACGCCACCGACGGCGAGCGCGATGAATCCGACGGTGCGCTGCGTCTTCGCGCGGCTCGTGTCGGTGACGGCCCTGCCGACGTAGGGGATCCGCACGCCGCCGTTCTCGCGCACGAGGGTGACCGCCGCGACCGTCAGAACGACACTCGCGATGACGACGATGACGAACCCGAGGCTCATGGCCCCATCCTGTCACCGGCGCGGCGCGGGGGCCATGCATTCGGCGGAGCTACTCGCCGCCGAACCCACCATCCATGTGCACCATGTCGTGGAAGCGGCTGTAGTGGCCCTGGAACGCGACCGCGATGTCGGCCGTGGGGCCATTGCGGTGCTTGGCGACGATGAGGTCGGCCTCGCCCGGTCGGGTCTGCTTGTCGTAGACCTCGTCACGGTGGAGGAGGATCACCATGTCTGCGTCCTGCTCGATCGATCCCGATTCGCGGAGGTCGCTGACCATGGGCCGCTTGTCCTGGCGCTGCTCGGATCCACGGTTCAGCTGCGACAGCGCGATGACCGGCACCTGCAGCTCCTTCGCCATGAGCTTGAGCGCGCGAGAGAACTCCGAGACCTCCTGCTGACGCGACTCGACCTTCTTGCCGCTCGTGAGCAGCTGCAGGTAGTCGATCACGATCATGCGCAGGCCGACGCGCTGCTTGAGGCGGCGGCACTTGGCTCGGATCTCGACGAGCGTCATGTTCGCGCTGTCGTCGACGTAAAGCGGGGCGTCGTTGATGCGACCGCGAGTCGACGCGAGGGTCGTCCAGTCGCGGGAATCGAGATCGCCCTTACGCAGCTTCTGCAGGGGGATCTGCCCCTCGGCGCTGAGCAGGCGCATCGCGATCTCGGTCCGGCCCATCTCGAGCGAGAAGAAGATTGCAGGCTGGTTGTGCGTGATCGCAGACGCGCGCGCGAAGTCGAGAGCCAACGTCGACTTACCCATCGCAGGCCTCGCGGCGACGACGATCATCTGACCGCCGTGGAGACCGTTCGTGAGTTCGTCGAGCTCGGTGAACCCGGTGGGCACGCCCGTCATCTCGCCATCGCGACCCTTGGCGACCTCGATCTCCTCGACGGCGGCGGAGATCGCCGTCTCGAGCGGCACGTAGTCCTCTGACTGCTCCTGCCCCGTGACGGCGTACACCTCGGCCTGCGCCTGGTTGACGAGCTCGGTCGCCTCGCCCTCGCCGTCGTAGCCCATCTGCACGATGCGGGTACCCGCATCGACGAGGCGACGCAGGAGCGCACGCTCCTGCACGATCGACGCGTAGTAGCCGGCATTCGCCGCGGTCGGAACGATCGAGGTGAGCGAGTGCAGATAGTCGACGCCGCCGGCCCGCTGCAGATCGCCCGTCTTCATCAGCTCGTCGGTGACGGCGATGACGTCGGTGGGCTCGCCGTGCGAGTACAGCGAGAGGATCGCGTCGAAGATCACCTCGTGCTTCGGGATGTAGAAATCGGCTCCGCGAAGCGTCTCGACGACGTCGGCCACGGCATCCTTCGAGAGCAGCATGCCGCCAAGCGTCGACTGCTCGGAGAGGAGGTCATGCGGGGGCGTGCGCTCAGACTCGCGCCCGCCGCCCAGCCGTTCGGCTACGACGTCGTTGATCGACACAGACTCTCCTCCTCCGCGGGTGGACCGCCCGCACACAGCGGCGCACGAAGCCGCTGTGACCATGTCAGCAGAAACCCCTGACATTCCTCCGGGCACCCCGACCGGTGCCGACGGTTCACCCTAGGCGCCGCCGCACGCACCCCTCAATGCTGCCTGTGGATAACTCTGTGGAGAGTCCTGGGTAAAACGCCGGAGAAGCTGTGGACCGCGGGTGTGGAGAACTGGGGATCACGCCCCATCCAAGCCGGAAGAAAACCAGCTTGACCAGGTTTTCATTTCGCTCACACCCTGTGGAATGAGGTGTGATTAAACCACCCCTTGAGACTTGAACATTCAGGGGAGCATGTGGATGGATTCGCGGGCCCAGGCCGCGAAGACGCGCGAAGCGGCGCCGCCCCGCGAGGGGCGGCGCCGCTTCGACAGCCTCGGTCGTTACTTCTTGAGAGCGACGACCTGCAGGGTGATGACGGCGCTCACGTCGTCGTGCAGACGGACGAGTGCCTCGTGATCACCCACGGCCTTGATCGGCGAGGGGATCGTGACGCGACGCTTGTCGAGCTCGCCGAGCCCGGCAGCCGACACGGCCGCCACGACATCTGCGGGCCCCACCGAACCGAACAGGCGGCCCTCGGTACCGGCCTTGACCGTCACCTTGACGCGAGCCTGCTCAAGCTGCTGCTTGAGCGTTTCGGCCTCTTCGTGAGTCGCGATCGCGCGCGCCTCGCGGGCCGCGCGGATCTGATCGACCTGCTTCTGGCCACCGCGGGTCCACGCCACAGCGAAACCCTGGGGGATGAGGTAGTTGCGGGCGTACCCGTCCTTGACCTCGATCACGTCTCCGGCGCTGCCCAGGCCGTCGACCTCATGCGTGAGAATCAGCTTCGACATGGGTTCTCCTTAGCGGCCAGCGCCCGCGTACGGGAGAAGAGCCATCTCACGCGCGTTCTTGATCGCGCGAGCGATGAGGCGCTGCTCCTGCACCGACACACCGGTGATACGACGGGCGCGGATCTTGCCGCGCTCCGAGATGAACTTGCGAAGGGTGGCGACATCCTTGTAATCGATGACACCGACCCGGATGTGCTTCGCGGGGGCGGCGTTCTTGCCACCCTTGCGCGGCTTGCGGCGGTCGCCGCTCGACTTTCCAGCCATTGTGGGTCCTTACGAAAATGAAGTGTTTCTAGAACGGAGTGTCGTCAGAGAACGACCCCGGGGTGCTCCACGCATCGGCGCCCGTCGAACCGGGCGTCGCCCAGGGCTCTCCGGCCGACTGCGGGGCCTGCTGACCACCGGGCACCTGAGCGGGTGCGTTTCCGCCGCCCCGGCCATAGCTCCCGCTGCTGGCGGCGCGCGTGACCTGAGCGGTCGCGTACCGCAGCGACGGGCCGATCTCCTGGACGTCCAGCTCGATCGACGTGCGCTTCTCGCCCTCGCGCGTCTCGTAGTTGCGCTGACGGAGGTTGCCCTGCGCGATCACGCGCATGCCCTTCGTCATCGAACCCGCGACGTGCTCGGCGAAGTCGCGCCAGACGCTGGCTCGCAGGAACAGGGCTTCGCCGTCCTTCCACTCGTTCGACTGTCGGTCGAACGTGCGCGGAGTCGACGCGATCGTGAAGTTCGCGACCGGCACGCCGGACTGCGTGTACCGCAGCTCGGGGTCGGCCGTCAGGTTGCCCACGACGGTGATGACGGTTTCGCCTGCCATGCGATCAGCCTCAGGCCTTCGCCGCCGACTTGCGCGCGGCCTTTGCCTCGGCCCGCTTGGCCTCGGAGGCGACCATCGCGATGGCCTCTTCCGCGCGAAGGATCTTGGTGCGGATCACGTCGTCGGCAAGACCGAGCTGTCGGTCGAGCTCCTGCGTGGCCTCGCTCGTCGCGGTGAAGTCGACGACGGCGTAGATGCCCTCGTTCTTCTTCTGGATCTCGTAGGCGAACTTGCGCTTGCCCCAGATGTCCACGTTCTCGATCGTGCCCTCGGCATCGGTGATGACCTTGAGGTACTTGTCGAGGTACGCGGGAACCTGGCGCTCGTCCACCTCAGGCTGGATGATCACCATCATCTCGTACTGGTGCGTGTGCGTCACTGTCCCACCTCCTTCGGACTCGAACGGGCGCCGGGTATCTCCCGACGCCAGGAGGGTGTGTTGCACGTCGCCTGCTGCTCACTCCGAACGGAGGAACGACAGACAACCGGCACAGTCTATCGAACAGGCCACCCCGAAGCGAATCCGCCATCCTGCGACAGCCGCAGAGAACCACCCCTGCCCCCTGTGCAAATGCTGGCAGTATCGCTAGTGTCTGCCGTGCACGAGCGTTGCGCAGCAACGCGCTTCACCCGAGAGGCAAGGAGTCGATCGTGAATTTCGCAGACATTGACTGGATGGGCATCCTCGGCAAGATCGCCCTCGCAGTCGTCATCATCGCGGTGACATGGATCATCGCAGGCATCGTCCGATGGGCCATCGGGAAGCTCGTCAATCGGGTCGAGTTCCTGCAGCGCCAAGGCAATGACGGCAAGGCCGTCGGCGACTCTGTCGGTTCGATCGCCTCGCTGCTCATCTGGCTCTTCGGCCTGATGGCCGTCCTCCAGGTGTTCGCCCTCACGCAAGTGCTGGCGCCGATCCAGAACCTGCTCAACACCGTGCTCGGGTTCCTCCCGAACATCATCGGAGCCGTCTTCGTCTTCGTGATCGGCTTCGTGCTGGCGAGGATCGTCCGGCAGCTCATCGAGACCGCGCTCGGCGCCGTCAACTTCTCGAAGCTCACGCAGAAGGCCAAGTCGGGCGCGAACGCGGTCGTCGGCGAGGCAAGCGGAAAGGGATCCGCTGAGCAGACGGCGGACACCGACACCCCCGCCGCCCCGTCGAAGATCCCGGGCATCATCGGCAACCTCGTGTTCGCCGTGATCCTCATCGTCGTGGCAATCGCCGCGCTGCAGATCCTCGGGATCTCGGCAATCTCCGAGCCTGCCGAACAGATGCTCGGCATGTTCCTCGCGGCGCTGCCGGCCATCGTCACGGCCGCGCTGATCCTCGGACTCGGCTATCTGATCTCGTCGTTCCTCGGCGGCCTTCTCGATACGACACTGTCGGGCCTCGGCGTCGACCGTTCGATCGCGAAGCTCGAGATCCTCCCGCAGGGAGCGAGTGCGTCGACGGTCATCACCCGCATCGTGCAGGTCGCGATCATGGTGTTCTTCGCGATCATGGCGACGCGCGCCCTCGGGTTCCCCGAGGTCACGAACATCCTCAACGAGGTGCTCGAGCTCGGCGGCAGGGTCGTCTTCGGCGGAGCGATCATCGCGGCGGGCTTCCTCATCGCGAACCTGATTGCGAAGCTCGTCGGATCGTCGACGGTCTCGAATGTGCTCAAGTGGGCGACGATCGCGCTCTTCACGGCGATGGGCCTGAGCTACATGGGCATCGCCGACGAGATCATCACGCTCGCCTTCGGCGCCGTCGTCGTCGGCGGCGCGCTGGCCGCGGCCCTCGCCTACGGGCTCGGCGGCCGCGAGGCGGCGGCGAAGTCGCTCGAGAAGCTGCAGGCGAAGAAGGCCGAGGCACCGCAGACGCCCCCGCAGGCGTAGTCGGATTCGGCAGCGCGCGGCCCGGTCTCCTCGCGAGGCCGGGCCGCGTCGCGTCCGGGGCATCGACGGCGCCCGACATCCCGCAGTACGCTCGCGGACATGGGAGAGGTGCGGATCCGGCGCGCATACGACGCCGCGGGGCCGAACGACGGCTTCCGCGTGCTCGTCGACCGGCTGTGGCCGCGCGGGATCTCGAAGGAGCGCGCCGCGCTCGACGCCTGGATGAAGGACGTCGCCCCGACGCCCGAGCTGCGCCGCTGGTGGGATCACGACCCCGATCGGCTCGACGAGTTCGCCTCCCGCTACGACGCCGAGCTCGACGAGAACCCCGCCGCCGACGAGCTGCGCGCGACGATCGACGCGCACGCGGTCGTCACCCTCGTCTACGGGGCGAGGGATCCGCAGGTCAACCACGCAGCCGTGCTGCGCGACTATCTCGCCGGGTGATCACAGACCACGATGCACCCACAACGCGCCGTCGGCGAGCAGCGGCGTCTCCCCGCCTGCCAGAGCAAGGGGTGTTGCCAACAGGCCAGGGCGCTCATAGCCTGCTGTCATGTCCGCAGTCGTGCTCGGAACCGTGATCTTCGCCGCCATCGTGCTCGGACTGCTCCTGATCGTCGGGGTCGTGCTCGCGATCGTGCTGGGGCGGGCCTCGAGAACCACAGACTCGAGCGAGCGGACCGCCTACCCGCCCGCGGAGGAGCAGCTGAATCCCCAGGCGTTCCAGCCCCCTGCGGTGGGGATTCCCGGTGGGGATTCGGGCGGCATCACGCCCTGACGGTCGAGCCTGAGGCCCTCATCTCGCTGTCCACGGCCTCGGCGGACATCTCTTCTCCGTCGAGTCCGTCAGGCGCTCCGCGCACCCGCCGGGCGAATCCTGGCCGAACACTGTCACCCGCTCATCCCTCGCCACGCGACCTCGAACGCCTCGCGGCACCTGGCCTTCGTCTCGGGCTCGTCCATCCGCGCTCCGCGCACGACGGCCTGGTAGTAGAAGACACCGTTGATGAGGTCGATGCACGCGTCGAGATCGAGGTCGTCCCGCAGCTCACCACTGCGCACGGCCTCGCCCAGAGCCTCACGGATCGCGCCCCGCCGTCGGCGCACATGCGACGACCAGTACGCCTTCTGCAGCTCGGGATTCTGCATGACGAGCGCCATGCGGGTCCGGAAGCGGCGCTCGCTGTAGGACGCACCGCGGACCGCACGCGGGTCGCCGAAGATGAGGGCGATGATGCCCTCCTTGACGCCGCCCGTCGTGTCGATCTCGATCGACGCGCGACCACGGTCGAGGGCCGCCGCGACGAGGTCCGTCATGCTCGGCCATCGCCGATACAGGGCCGCGCGCGAGACGCCGCTCGCGGCGACGACAGCACTCACGGTGACCTGCTCCCCGGCGTCGATGAGGGCGATCGCGGCATCGAGGATCCGCTCATCGTGGCCCTCCGTGCGTGGTCGGCCGGGGCCGCGCGAAATCTCCGCCTGCTCGCCAGCACCCTCCTTCGACGCCCCCACGATGGCGGCCCGGGATACCTCGTCGCTCACGAGACAGCGCGCTCGCGCAGCATCGAGATGAGGCCCTCCGTCAGGCCCGCCTCTCGCAGCGGCACGAGCGGATCCGCATACTCGCGCTCGAGATGGGACAGCAGCCCCTCCATCGGCGCCGGGGAGAACTCGGCGCGCGTCGCGGCCTTCGCGGCGTCTTCGAGCTCCATGCCGTGCTCGGCCATGAGCGGCCCCATGACGGGCGCGAGGCGCCGCATGATCGCCGGCGAGTTCTCGCCCGTGCGGACGTAGTCCTCGACGATAGCGTCATGCGATGCGCCGAGCGTGAGCAGGAGCGACGCGGCGAGCACGCCGGTTCGATCCTGGCCTGCCGCGCAGTGGAACGCGGTCGCACCCGGCGCCGTCGCCATGATCGCGAGCGAGGCGACGATGCGCGGCGCCGCCGTCTCGTACATGCGAACGTACATCGCGGCGAACCGCGACTGGTCGAGGACCTCCGTCGGGTCGTCTCCGCGCGCGTCGCCGAGCGACGAGAGGAACGGCAGGTGGTGGTAGGTGACGGGCATCGATCCGAACGGGCCGCGCCCCGTGAAGCGCACCTCGCTGTGGGATCGCAGATCGACGATCGCCACGAGCCCACCGTCCCTGAGGTCGGCCGCAGAATCGGCGTCGATCGTCGAGAGATCGTCGGCACGAATCGCGAATCCGTGCCGCAGGGATCCCCCCGAGACGGGAACTCCGCCGAGGTCGCGAAGGTTCACGGGAGCCGTGAGGGGAACATCGAGGGCATCGAGCGTCATGTGATCTTCCTTCTGATGATGGCGCTCGCCTGGTCGATGATCGTGACGAGCACGATGATGCAGACGACCATAGCGAACAGGTGTCCATATTCGTAGCGGTTCATGGCGGTGGTCAGTTCGAGCCCGATGCCGCCGGCTCCGACCAGCCCGAGGATCGTCGCGCCGCGCACATTCCCCTCGAACAGCAGCAGGGTATAGCTCGTAAGCAGGGGCAGCGCCTGCGGCACGATCGCATACTGGATCGTCTGCCGCTTCGAGGCGCCGACCGCCTCCATCGCGGTGATGGGGCCGCGGTCGACGGCCTCCATCGCCTCGGCGAACACCTTTCCGATGGATCCGATCGACCCGATCGTCATCGCGAGGATCCCCGCGAACGGTCCGAGCCCAACGGCCGAGACGAACATGAGGGCGATGACCAGATCGGGCAGCGCGCGGATGATGTTCATCGTCCACCGGCAGAGGTAGTACAGCCAGGCCGGCGCGATGTTGCTCGCGGCCCCGAAGGCGATGACGAGAGACAGCACGGATCCGAGAACCGTTCCGACGATCGCCATCTGCAGCGTCTCGAGAAGGAGCAGCAGGATCGTCCCGATCTTCGAGAAGTCCGGCGGGAACATGCGCGAGACGAACTCGCCCATGTTGACGGCACCCTCGCCGAGCTTCAGAAAGTCGAACTGCGCGCCGTTCGCCGACCAGACGACGATCGCGACCGCGGCGACGGCGCCGACGATGAATCGAGCTCGGGGGATCCGGAACGCCCGCTCCATGCGCTCGCGGGCACGCGGATCCAGCCGCTCGACCGGGCGCCCCTCGCGCAGCGCCGGGTTCTGGGCCTCGGTCGTCGGCATCACTCGTCCCCCTCGTTCTCGTCGATGTCGTACACGGGCGCGAGCTGATCCGCGCCGAGATCGGCGGTGCGTCCCGAGACGACGATCCGGCCGTGCCGCAGCCCGACGATGCGATCGGAGTGGGCGAGCGCGAGCGGGACGACGTGCAGGCTCACGAGCACCGGGATCCCCTCCTCGCGCGCGATCGAACGCAGCAGCTCGAGCACGGTGCGGCTCATCTTCGGGTCGAGAGAGGCGACGGGTTCATCGGCGAGGATCACGCGAGGGTTCTGCATGAGCGCCCTCGCGATCGCGACGCGCTGCTGCTGGCCGCCCGACAGCGACCGAGCCTCCTGCCCCGCCTTGTGCGCGATGCCGACCCGATCGAGCAGTTCGAGAGCGCGTCGTCGATCGGCGCTGCGGAACGTGCCGAGCATGTTGACGGGTCCGGCGCCGTGCAGGGATCCCGTGAGCACATTGGTGAGAACGCTCAGCCGACCGATGAGATTGAACTGCTGGAACACCTGACCGACGTGCGAGCGCAGCGCGCGCAGCTGTCCGCGACGCAGGTGCGCAACATCGAAGTCGCCCGCCTGCACGGATCCTGAGGCGATCGGCGCAAAGCCCGTGATGGTCTTCATGAGCGTCGACTTCCCGGATCCGCTGGAGCCGAGCAGCGCGACGGTCTCGCCCCGGAACAGATCGAGGTCGACGCCGTCGAGCACGAGCGGCGCGTCGGCCGCGTAGCGGACGGCGAGGTCGCGGATGCGAACGTGCGGCTCGGCGACGTCCGCAAGCTGCGGGCGGACGGCCATCTCGACGACGCTCATCCGAGATCCGAGATGTCGACGTCGGCGACGGCCGCGATGTCCACGAACGGCTGGAAGAGCTCCGCGTCGGGCTCGACGATCGGCTCGACGCCCTCGGGCATGGCCTCCATGTACACGCCGAGCTCGTCGCGGTTCGCGTCAGAGAAGACCGCGGGGATCGCCTCGATGAGCGCATCGCGCTTGGCGTCACTCATGTGCTGGCTGCCGAGGAAGGAGATCGAGATCGGCATCGAGATGCTCTCACCGATCGACCGCGTCTCGCCCTCCTCGAAGGGGAACATCGGATCGCCCTGGCCGGCCATCGACGGGAAGATCGTCGAGGTGCACGCGACGTCGGCCTGCCCCTCCTGCAGCGCCATGAAGCTGCGGTCGTGGCCGCCGGAGAACAGCTCCTCGAAGTCGTCGCCCGCCGTCAGGCCCGCCTCGTGGAGCATGTGCGTCGGCATGAAGAAGCCCGAGCTCGATGCCGGGTCGGCGAAGGCGATCGTCGTGTCGGGCGTGATGTCCGCGAGCGAGCGCAGCGGGGAGCCATCGAGCACGAGGCAGGTCGAGACCGGCTCATCGAGACCGGGCCACGCGACGAGCGAGTCGACCTCACCCGTGTTCACCGCGAGGGCGGACGGGAATCCGCTCATGATGCCGAGATCCTCATGGCCGGCACGCACAGCCTCGATCACGGCCGAGTAGTTAGGGACATCGGTGATCTCGACCGCCATCCCCGTCTCCTCCTCGAGGAGCGCGGCCATCGCGTCGACCGGCGTCTCGACGGAGGGGTCATCACTGACGGGCATGGTGGCGAATCGGATGACGTCGTCTTCCGATCCCGTATCGGCCGAACTCGCCGAGCAGCCGGTGACGAGCAGCAGGGAGCCGGCCGCGAGTGCGCCGGCGGTGAGGGGAGCGCGGAGTCGCATGGGAGCGCCTTTCGGGTCTGAGGTGTCTGGGGACTCCTCAGATACAAGCCCTCCCGGGTGACGCGGAAATACGAGACCGATGATACGAGAACGGAAGACTCGATGAACGGACGGTGACGGAGGGGGTGGAGGGTGCGGCAGGTTCCGGACACCGGGGCGTGTGGGGCGTGCCGGGCACCGGGGTTGGGCGCGCCGGCGTCGGAGATGCACACGCAGCACCGCGCGGGCGTCGGAGCCGAAGGGGTTCCACAACACCCGATGCGGCGTGTCGCACCCCGTACGCCCAAGAACTCCGACGCTGGAGCGGGCACCCCTCGACCGCTCCGACGCCCGCGCAACGGGCGGCGGGTGTGCCGGACACCCGAAGGACGGGGGTCGCCGCGTCAGGCGCCTGTCGGGCGGTTCAGGTCGTCGGCATCCCAGGTCAGATCTGCGTCGGCGCGAATCGCGTGGGCCTCGATCTCCGGATCTGTGCAGATCGCGCGGATGAGTTCGGCCGATCCGCAGACGATCGTCGAGTCGAAGTCGATCTCGGAGACGAGAACCCACTCTCGGCCCTCCGGCCAGATGAGGCTCGGAGACTGGGTCCACTCGCCGTCGCTCCACGGCACCCGCTCGGGCCACGACGGGTCGGTCCACTCCCGCGGCGCGGCGTGGAAGAGCACGTGGCCGCGCTGGGGAAGCTCGAGCCGAGGCCCACGCGAGATCTCGTCCGAGAGGATCCCCGAGCGCCACTTCGGTCGACGGAGCACATTGTTGAACGCGTCCCGCATGCTCGCTCCGAGCATGGCCTGATGATGCGGATCGCCGGCCTCGCGGGCAAGGAGCGACGTGGACGGCGCACCGCTCGACATTCCGCCGACGACACCACCCCACCCCTCCCAGAGGGCCGCGAAACCATCGCCGGGCGTCGCGGTATGGGCCGCAAGATGGCGGGCGACCGCGGCGAGCGCCTCGGGTTCGAGCCGTCCCTCATCCGGTTCCGCGTACCGCCACCCGTCCGCGTCGCGCGGCTCGCCCGTCTCAGGGCCGGAGCGATGGACGAGCCGGTGCCATTGCGCGAGCTCGTGCATCGTCGTGCCGAAGGCGTCGGCGACCTGCCGCCACGTCACCCTCTCAGTGTCGACCTCGGGTCGCTCGGCCAGGAAGCGGTCCCATCCGTCGCGGTCGTCGGCTGCGGGCCAAGTGAGACCGACGGGTCGCTCGCGGTGGGCCGGGTGGAAGACACGCGCATACGCGGGGAAGCCGCGCGGGACGAAGGATCGGAATGTCAGCCCTTCGGGATCCAGCCTCTCCCGGATCCACTCCCCCGCCGCGACGTTGCTCGTCCACTCCATGCGGCCAGCCTAAGTGCCGGGCGGAGCATCCCCGCCCGCGCCGCGGCGGGCGCCCATCACGCCGGTGTGCGCACCCGCAGGAACGACACCCGACGGCGGATCTCGAAGCCGAGCTTCTCGTAGGCGCGGACGGCACCGTCGTTGCTTTCGGACGCGTGGAGGAAGGCGCGGTCGCCGCGCGCTCGGATGTGGTGGGCGACGTCGCGCGTCAGCCGCGAGGCGAGGCCCTGGCGGCGGTAGTCGTCGTCCACCGAGACGGCGCTGATCTCCGTCCAGCCGGAGGGGCGCAACCGCTCCCCCGCCATCGCGACGAGGCGGCCCTCGCGGCGGATCCCGACGTATCGGCCGAGCTCGTACGTGCGCGGGAGGAACGGACCGGGTTGGTTGCGGCCGACGATCGCGAGCATTTCGTCGACGTCGTCCGCGCCAAGCTCGACGGCCTCGTCGCAGGGCTCAGCGACGAGACGATCCGTCTCGACGAGCTGCACTCCGTGGCCGCGCCAGATCTCGGTCCAGCCGTCCGGCAGGGCCGGGTCTGCGTGGGAGATCGTCAGCTCGGCCCCGCGGCCGAACTCGTCGATCACGGCGTCCCAGACGTCCGGGTTCTCCCAGGAGGCGACGCCCGCGAAGGGAGAGACGTCGTCGAGGTATCGCTTGACGAGGTCATTCCCGACGGCGAAGCGCGCATGGTGCCCCGTGAGCGACGACCACGCCGGGGCGTCGAGGACGGCATCCGACATCGGGGTCGGCGCGGAATCGGTGCTGACTGTGCTCATGGCCGCCCTTTCGAAAGACATACGCATGCATTCAACGCCCGAGAGCCTGAGGATGTTCCGGGCGCCACACCGCGGATTCGGCGGCATATGTGCAACATGCAGGTGATGCCCGTGCGGGCCGGAAGCCGCGCGACGCCGACGAAGAGCATGGGGCCGCCCGCGGGGACAGGCGGCGATGTCACCCCGAGGGGAGCGCGTCGCGGGAGACCACGAGGGCAGCGCACTGCGCGCAGAGTCTGCGCCGCGATCCGTCCTCGGCATGCACCATGATCCAGGGCTCGTCGCGCTCGATCTTCGCGTCGCACTCGTCGCAGCGACCGCCGCGCCGGCGCAGAAGGAACCACAGGCCGGCGAGCATCGCGGCGAGACCGAGCAGCGCGAGCGCCGCGAGCGCGGCGTACTCCCCGCCCGTGCGCACGAGAGGCTCCTCCGTGTCGCCCTGCATGCGCACGTTCACTCCGAACGACAGCGTCGTCTGGGCGTCGAGGCCCGTCTGGTCGGTGAGCTCCGCCGGCACCATGACGCCCAGAGTCACGGGAGCGAGTGCCCCCTGGGGCACCTGGATCTCGGCCACGACGGGGCGCCCGTCCGAGCGGGCGAGCAGGTCCGCGAACGTCGCAGATCCTTCGACGCCCGCCACGTCCCAGAAGAGGTCCACGTGCTCGGCGAGATCTGGGTTCTCGCTCATCGCGTCGAGGTGCTGGGAGACGTCGAGCGCGACGGTCATCACGGCGCTCGCGGGGCCCGCGTTCTCGACGTTGAGCGTACGTTCCACGCGGTCGCCGGGCGAAACGATCCGGGTGCCGACAAAGCTCGCCTCGGCCGTCGCGTAGCCGTCGCCCTGCCAGTCGAGGTGGGTCGTCGGTCCGTCCCATTCCGCGACGATCGCGTCGTCGAGGTCGGTGCCTGACTGTTCCGGACTCGTCGCGAGCGAATAGCTCTGCGACGGATCGGTGGCGACGGATCCATCGCCTCCCGCGTCCGAAGACGCGTCGCTCGCCGAGACGGCGGCCCCGAGAATCGTGGCACCCGCCGTGCTCATGAGGACGAAGCCGCCGACGATCAACAGGACCAGCGCGATCAGCCACGCGACAGCGCGGCCACGGCCCGACAGACCGTGGGAGTTGCGCACGACGTAGGTGTCGTCGGTGAGGTGTGTGCTCACGAGGAGACGACCTTTCCTTCTCGCTCTGATGCGTCGGCGGGGTCCGCGTCGACAGCGGATGTTCTGGGGTGCGCGATGCCGAGCTCGGACTCGCGCACGGCGATCTCGCGCTCGCGGATCGCCAGCTCGCGCATGCGCAGCTCGTACTCACGGTCATCTACGCCGCGCGCGGCGGGCGACGGCGAGGACCCGGCAGGGGCAGGTCCGGTCGTTGAGACGACGCGCGTCTTGGGGCCGCGCATACTGTCGAAGAGCCAGAGAGCGCCGATGACGACGAGCGCACCGATGACGACGGCCGTCCGGTTGTCGGCGACCCAGCCACGCGCCCAGCCGAGCTTCGGCACGCCGTAGAGGAACTCGCCGCGTACCTGCGCGGGCGACACGGGCTCGTCGACCGAACTGTTCGCATCCCCCTGGGTGATGAGGCGACAGTCGGTCCCGTCCTCGTAGGTTCCGATCGTCTTCGCCACGATGCGGTGAGTGATGAGATCGGGGTCGTCGGGGTTCGGGAGGTAGGTGACGATGTCGCCGATCGCGAGGTCGGTGCAGACATCGGCTTCGTCGATGCCACGGACGGCGACGACATCACCGGGCTGCAGACTGGGCTCCATCGAGCCGGTGAGGACCGTGAGGCTCGTCCCACCGAGGAGGCGGGGGATCACGAAGATCGCGACGACGAGAACGAGGAGGGCGGCTCCGAGCGCCACGCCGAGGGCATGGGCCGCGATGCGCCAGGGGGAGTCACGCCAGACGCGTGTCCGCGCGCGCCGGGAGGCGTTGCGTGCGGATCGTCGCGTGCCCATCAGAGGCTCCTGGGGATCGGGGTGGCGGGAGGAGGAAGACGTGAGCCGCGGCGCCGGGACGGGGGAGTCCCGACGCCGCGGCGGGAAGTGGGCGCTGGGCCCAGCACGATCAGCCGAAGATCGCGCCCGTGTCGCGCACCTGGTCGAGCTGCAGCTGCATGCCCGCGAGCGTTTCGACCGTGAGAGCGTCCTGACGCGTGCCGGTCTCGGCCGTCGTCTGGTCGCTGTAGGTGCCGTCGGCGTTCGTCGTGGCCTGGCCCGCGTCTCCCGCGGTGACATCGAACGTGCCGTACACGACGACCGTGACATCCTCCGTGACGGCGGCCATGTTGTAGACCGCCGTGGCGGCGGCCGCGGCGCCCTCCTGGGGCTTGTCGATGCCGTCCTCCAGGCCGGCCTCCTGCCCCGCCGCGGGCGCCGAGAGGTAGAGCAGCGTGCCGTCGGCGGGCATCGCCGTCTCGGTGACGAGCAGGCCCTCCTCGCTGTAGACCTCATAGGTCCAGTCGAGCGAGGCGTTGCCTTCGATGATGTCGTTGAAACCGGCGATCGAGAGCTTGCCGACGAGGTTGTCACCCTCGAGGGTGACATCCGCCGAGAAGGCCGCGGCGACCTTGTCGCCGGGGACCGCGCGCCAGGTGTCGTTCACGATCGTGTGGCCGAGCTGCGAACCGTCGGTTCCGGGGATCGTCTCCGTCGCGTCGGTGCGGTCGGACGAGACGTCCCAGAAGGTCGTGTCGTTCGTGCTGACGAGGTTCAGGTCTCCCGCCGTGATGTCGCCACCGGCGAACGAGTCGTTGGCGCTCCACAGGGCGAAGGTCGAACCACCTGCGAGCAGCGCAACCGCTCCGAGCCCCACCCACACAAGTCCGCGACGGCGCTTGCGTTCCTCCGTCACGACGACGGTTGCTCCGTTGTTATCCATGGTTCTGTTGGTTCCTCTCTGTGCCCACGACGGGCATGTTCTCCGTGCCCACCGCGGGCCGGCGTACCTTCTCCGCGGAGACGTTCCGCGGGGCTGGGCGCCTGCTTCCGGGCGCATATTCAGTCAACGACGGCCGGATCCGCACGCCGCGTTCCGCACGAACACATGGGTGCCCTGGAAGCGATCGATGAGTAGGCCGAGCGCCGAATCGCGGCCTGCTGCCCATCGACATGAGTAGTCCCGTAAAACTCAATCTGACCAGGACAAACCGCGCCGCGGCGACCCGGGGGAACAGGGCCCGGGTCGCCGCGGCGCGGCGGGTGCTGTCTTCAGTTCTTGACGAACGTGTCGCCCGTCTCGACGTCCGGATTGACGTTCGTCACGGCAGGGTCGAGCGAGATCACGATGTCCGGCTCGTTCGAGGGATCCGGATAGATCACCGAGCTCCAGAGCGATGAGCCGCTCGTCTCCGTCCCGTCTTGGCCCGTACCGGTCGACTCAGCCGAGTTCACATACTCACCGAGCGCGTTGAGCGACGGCGGGAATCCGATCGCGCTCGTCCACTCGGTCAGCGCCGTGAGCTCGGATCCGTCCTCCCCGGCACCGGTCGCGGACACGGTGTTCAGGTATGTGCCGTCGGGGTCGAGGTTGTAGTTCATCGCGACGCACCAATCCTGCACGGTCTCGCCGTCGGCGTAGGCGCCGGCCGCTTGAAGCTCGTGCGCATCGCCGTCGTAGACGTGCACGTTCTCTCCGTCGGCATCCTCGGGGGTGTCCGGCACTGCGGAGCAGTCCCCGCCCGCCGCGGCGGGATATACCTTGATGGTCGAGAAAGACAGCAGGGTGTTCTCCCCGGCGAAACCGTCGGAGATATCGATCACCGTCCCGTCCGTCGCCACCTGCGACGTCACCGCGACGTCGAAGTCGATCCCCGTGATCCCCTGGCCGAAGCCGCGCGCCTGGAAGCGCCAGATGACGGGGTCCGGAGCGATGCCCGTCTGATCCAGAACCGTGATCAGGGCGGTTCCGGGCAGCGTGACATCGACGGCCTCGCCCGCGGACGAGTACGTCGCTTGCGTGGTGTCCGCCTCCGGGTTCGCGGCGAACGAGACATCGCCGACGAGCATCGACGACGTCGCCTCGACGCCGTTGACCGACCACAGCGCGTGAGCCCCCGACACGAGGGCGCAGGCCACTGCCCCGCCGATGACGCTTGCGAGCACCATGCGTGTCCTGTTTCGCATCACGCGTCTCCGTCCGTGTAGCCGGGGCCCGATCGCACCTGGTTGAGCTGGACGACAAGCCCGCCGACCGTCCACTCGTCCTGCACGTCCGCCGCCGGGTCCGCCGCGGTGGGGTCGACCCAGTCGTAATCACCGAGGACTTCGACCGTGACCACGAGCGTCCACTCGTCCGTCGCGCCGGCGTCGGAGCCGACCAGCCCGTCGGGCGAGGCGAGTTCGCCGAGCGCGACGGACCCCGTCGCCGGAGCCACCTGCATTCCATCGGCGTCCTCGACGTAGAACGTCGCCGCGATATCGCCGGACCCCGCGGCGGGATCGGCGAACGTGACGCCGAAACCAACGTTCAGGTTGTCGCCGACGAGCGTCGTCGTCACGGGGATACGGATCTCGATCTCGTCGCCCGGCATCGTGAGGAAGTCAGTCGGAGTCTCCTCGAGCGTCCCCGAAGCGGGGTTCGTGACGCCGGGCGTCGCCTGCTCCCACGTCGCGGTGCCGACGGTGAAGCTCATGTCGCCCGCTGAGATGCTGCCGCCCGCGAACGCGTCCGAGGCAGACCAGAGTGCCCAGGTCGCGGCGCCCGCGACGAGCGCGGCCGCCGCCGCGGCCGCGGCCGTCAGCAGCGCCGCCTTCTTCGCGCGGCTCCGGCGCGCGGTCTTCCGGGCTCCGGTCGCAATGTCGTTGCTCATCATCTTTCCTCTGCCGTGCACGCGCGTCACTTGGTGACGGACTGCGTCGTGTCCTCGGGAATGAGGACCGTGCAGGAGGCGAGCTGCGCGCTCTCTCCCCGCGCAAGCGTGTCGATCGTGCCGATCACGCCATCGGTGCCGAGCCGCTCGTCCGAGTCGGTCACGGTGATACCCGTGATCGACGTCGTCCAGTCGTCCTGCGACGTGTTCGTGACGGTGTACACGAAGCACACGGCCTGTCGGTCGGTGAGGCGCGAGCCAGTGGGAGCGAGTGTCCCCGTCCCCACGATCGACGCCGCGTCCGTCGTGTCCGTCACATCGACGTAGGCGTTCTTCGTGATCTGGATCGCGGGGTCCGTCGCATACAGCAGCACCGACAGGCTCGGGACCACGAGGCCGTCGTAGTTGGCGTCCTCAGACGCCACGGTGAACGAGACCAGGGCCTCGGTCCCAGCCGCCACGGCGCCGGCGTCTGCCGTCACGGTGATGCTGTCGGTCACCGTCGAACCCGACGCGATCGTCAGGTCGCTTGTCGACAGCTTCACGGTCGGTGTGCCGTCGTCCTGCGTGACCGTGCTCGTGAACGAGAGGTCCGCACCGGGCGTCGGCGCCCCCGCACGCGTTCCCAGCGTGAATTTCTCGCCGTACTGCTCTCCGGCGATGACGTCCATCGTGCCCGGGTCGAGCACGAGCGGGTTGATGAAGGTGATCGCCGCGTCCTCGCTCTTCGCGGGATCCGCGTTCGTCATGCCGTTAGAGGACGTCACCGCATCAGCAGGAAGGGCGAGTTCGACGAGCGCCGAGTCGTCGACGCGCACGACGATGTCCCACTGCATGCCGTCGCTTCCGGCGACCTCCGTCACGCTCAGCACACGCGGGTTGAGGCGCGTGTCGTCGCTCGTCTCGTCCACGGCCGTTGCGGTCGCGAGGAAGTCTTCGACCGTGACCGAGTCGATCTCCAGCGACATCGAGCTGGTCAGCGTGTAGTGCAGATCACGCGCGAGCGTCGGATCGTTCTGCTCGTCTGCCTGCTCGAGGGTGAGCGAGGGGCGGCAATTGCCCTCGACCTCCACGAGGCGCGAGTACTGGGAGGACTCGAGCTGATCGAGCCCCTCGACATGAGTCTGCAGGCGCACGTAGCCGGACACATCGCCGGTCGCGGCGTCGACCACCTGCGCCGTGCCGTCGGCGAGCGTCTGCGCGCCGATGGGCAGCGGAAGCGCGAGCGTCGCCTCGGTGCCCGCGACGCCCGAGACCGTGCCGAGGTAGACCTCGGCCGTGTCACTGTCCGTCCAGAAGGCGTCGAGCGTCACCGGAGATCCCGCCGCCTTCGTTCTGTTGTTCGTGTCCGTGATCTGCTGCACGTCGACGATTGCGGTGCACACCGGCTGATCCGTCGCCGCCGTCATCGCGAGCGCGCTCGCGGGAATGGACCCGGTGGGCACGCTGGCCACGTCCGTCGGAGCCCACGTGCGAATCGACTGGTTCGCGGCGTAGTTCGCGCCCGATCCCGAGACGTTGCCAACCAGAACCGTCGAGTCGCTGTACTCCTCGGCCGTGCCCGGGTTGCCCTGGCTGCCGCTGCGGGTGCCGAAGGTGTTTCCCTGGACCGTCACCAGACCGGTCTGCCGGAGCCAGATCGAGCTGTTGGTGTAGCCATTGAAGTAGTTGTCTGTGATGGTCAGACCAGATCCGCGTGTCGTGTCGGTCATCGACGAGTCGTTCGCCCTCCTGCCCGCGGCGTAGGAGATCGCGTATCCCTGACCGCTCGCGGCACGCACGAAGGTGTTTCCGCTGATCTCGGACGTTCCCGTCAGCTGCCCGCCTCGCGGGAGTGTGATGAAGGCGTCGTCGTCTGCTGTGCCGAAGCCCTGGTTGTTCGTGAACGTGTTGTTCACGATCTTGAGATCGCTGAGCACGACCGATGTGCTGCCCGTGTAGCTCGCTGAGTTCGCGAAGGAGAACGCGCGCTGGTTCGTCATGTTCGCGACCGTCATGTTCTGAAAGGTCAGGCCCTGCGTGACGTTGTTCGCCGTGAAGGGAACGAAGTTCGTCAGCCGCGTCCGGCAACCCGAGCCGTCCGAGGCCGAGCACGTCGTGCTCTCGGATGCGTAGTTGACGTTGAGGCCGTCGAACACGATGTCGGAGCGCGGCGTCGTGTCGCTCGTCGGATAGTTGTTGAAGTACATGATGCCGCCGCTCACTGCTGAGTCGTAGAAGCCACGCACGTTGTAGTTCTTGACCGTCAGACCCGTCACACCCTGCATCACCGTGACGAAACGCTCCGGGTAGTACGTCGAGTCGGTGTTGATCTCTCCGCCGCCACCGTCGATGACGACGTTGGATGCGTTCGGCCCCACGACGAAGGACGATCCGCCTGCACGAACGAGATCGGCGTTGAGGATCGTGATGCCGGGGCCGTTGAGGTAGAAGGCGGCGTTCTCGACGTCGTCCTGCACCGAGTCCACGTAGAACCGGTGGTCGAGGTCGAGCGTCACCGGCGCCGTCACAACGTAGAGCGCCCCGATGTCCTCGCTCGAGATCCTGTCCGTCGTCATCCGGTAGTCCGTGCCGCGCTGGTCCGAGAGGCCCTCGCCGACAATTGACTCATCGACGGTGATCGTGACCTCACCCGGGGCAGCGTTCAGCGCGTTCGACTCTTCGATCGCGGCCCGCAGCGTGCACGTCCCCGCGCTCGTGGCGCACACTCCGTCGCCGGGATCTGCGTCCGTGACGGTGCCGCCCGCATCGGTCGAGTCGATGACGAGCTCTGTCGCGGCGTATGCCGTCGACGTCATCACGATCGGCACGAGCACCCCCATGGCGACTGCGATGCCCGCGGCTATCGCGAACGGCACCAGGCGGCGCCGGTTCTCGCCGGCGAACTGGCGGATGTTCATGGTGTCTGCTCCCCTTGCCCGCGCACCGGCGGATATGGCTCGGCCCTGTTCGGGCCTCGACACCATCCCAATGGGTGGGCTTTCGCACAGGGGCCTCCGCAGGCCGGATGAGAACGTCGCGGACGCGGGGTGAGTACTCCCGCAGCCGGCGATTTCGTCACCGACCTCAGGCGGTGAGTACCGGCGTCGTCAGGCGTCGAGGGTCGCGGCGAGCTGCTGACGCCCGTCGATGTGGAGCTTCTGGAACACGCGGTACAGATGGTTCTCGACCGTGCGCGTCGAGACGACGAGCCGTTTCGCGATATCGCCGTTGCTCATCCCATCGGCTGCGAGCTGAGCGATCTCGCGCTCGCGCGCCGTGAGGACACTCCCCTGCAGGAGCGGTTTGACGAGGGCCGGGTATTCGCCGCCGAGCTCCTCAGCCCGCGCCCGAAGCTCGCGCGCGATCGCCGCGCCGTCCGCGTCGCCCGTGCGGGACGCGAGCGCGGCGGCCGCGACCCGTACACGGATCGCGAAGCCCGCGCAGCCACTCGCGTCAAGGAAATCAGCGGCGTCAAGCATGTCGGCCGTGTTCGTTCCGACGAGGCCGTCGGCGTACCGCATGATGAGCTCGGGGAGACCACCTGGCTCGCACGCGGCCTGCCATATCGCCATCTCGCGCGCGTGCGCCACGTCGGGATCCACCTCGAGCGACCGTATGCCGTGGACGAGGGCGCTGACGAGGTAGCCGCGTCCCGCGGCGTCGACTGCTCCCTCCCACAGGTCCTTCGCGATCTGGTCGGATGGCGCGCCCGCCACGAGCGCCGCATGAGAGCGGGCGTGGACCGCTGACATGAGGGGAAAGGGCCCCAGCGGAGGCACCATCGCCGAGGCTTCGTCGGCGAGGGACGCGGCGTTGGCCTCCCGCCCCATGCTCGCCGCAATCCGGACCGCCATCGCGAGCGTGCCGAGGTGATAGTGCGCGTAGCGCAGGGGCGTGTAGCCGACGGACAGTACCGTGCCGATGTGGTCGCGCAGCGGGGCGTCGTCGCCGCGCAGGGCGAGGATCGCCGCGAGCACGTATCCGTACGGAGTGATCGCCTCGGGGTCGAGGCTCGCGATGCCGCCATCGAACGCATCTCGCGCCGCGACCTCGGACGCGTCGAGATCGCCCTGAAACACAGTGGCGAGGATCCGGAGCGCGCCGCCCCATCCTCCGACGCTCGTGTCCTCGCGCTCCATGATGTCTATCTCCGCAAGCGCCTGCGCGGGACGACCGAGTGCGAGCAGCTGTTCGGCGCGCAGCAGGCGGGCTGCACCGCGGATGGTCGCGGGCTCGTCCTCCTCCGGCTCGGGCTCGATGCCACCAACCCCCTCCCCGAGAAAGCGCAGGTGCCCCTCCGTGATGTCGAGAAGGCGGCTCCACTTCCCGGTCCGCCGGCGTTCCTCCTCAAAGTCACGCTCGACTCCCGCAAGCCCCTCGGGCCCCACTGCCACGGCGAAACCTCGCCACGTCGCGAGAGTGGCGCGCTGGCGCTCGTCGGTCTCGTCGTCCGGCACCTCGAGGATGCGCGCGATCTCTGCGGGCGGCGCGTCGGTCGACATCAGCGCAAGCGCATACGAGATAGCCGAGGAAGCATCGGGGTGGCGATTCCACTCCGCGCGGCGGACCAGGGTCTCGGCCGTGACGCGCTCGTACACCATCCGATTCAGCGTGGCGTCAAGTGAGTGCCGATTCTCCGGATCCGCTGCAACGGGCGTTCCGAAGCCGCGCGCCGCCGCGAGCGATACGGGCGCGACCGGCGAGTCGAGCGCGCCCGGCGTGAGCCGAGTTCTCCCGAGGTCCTGCGCCTCGGTCCCATTGAGGGTTGCATCGATGTCCGCCAGCAGCCGGAGGCGCCGGGCGCCGAGCCGATCGCGTCGAAGGTGCTCGGACAGCAGCGGGGGATAGACGCTGACCGTCAGCGAATCGCCCTCGGTTCCGAAGGCCAGCAGCCCGCGTTCATCGAGCCGTTCGACCTCGCTCCACGCTGTCAGGCGCCTCGCGACGCCCGCGTCTATCGTGCCGACAAGCGAGAGGATGGCGAGCGCATCGAACTCGGTGGGCGCCAGACCCTGCAGGAACGTCTCGATGACGGCCGCCAGCCGCGGCGACCACATCGTGGCGGCCCCGGCCCAGACCCCGTCCCGCCTCACGAGAAGCCCTTCTCGCACGGCGTTCTCGACGAGCACCTCGATGATGCCGGGGAGGCCGCCGGACTTGGCGTGGATCCGCGCGGCGGTCGCGACCGCGACGGGGCCGCCGGCGACCTCGTCGATCAGCTCGGACGAGTCGTGGAACGCGAGGGGCGGCATCGCGACCCGCACGTTCGGGCGAACGTGCGCGACGATCGAGAAGTCGGGGGTCGCGCGCGCGATCGACGTCGCACTGAGCACGGGGATCCGCCCACCGTGCAGCGCCGCGACGATCGCGCCCGCAGATGTCTCGTCGAGCTGATCGGCGTCGTCGATCACGAGGAAGGTCCTGTCGCGCGTCACCGCCCGCCGCAGCGCGACGACGGCGCTCGAGACGGGCGTTCCTGCGCCCTGAGATCGCGCGTCGAGAAGACCCGCGAGCGCGAGCGCCTCGAGTGGGCGCGTCGTCAAAGCGGGGCTCCCGTGGATCTCGAGCGCCTCCCAGCCGTCTGTGACGAGTTGGTCGGCGACCGCGCGCAGGAGCCGACTGCGCCCGCTTCCGGGCAGACCCGTCAGCGCGACGCTGACGCCCGCCTTCAGGTACTCACCCACCTCGGCACGAAGTTCGACGAAAAGCGATTCCCCCATACTCACGACGCTACTCCGAGCCGGCGAAGAGAGACAGAATACCGTCGTCATCTGTCTCTGAGGACGTTCGTCGGCCCGCAGTGATGGTCCCTCTCCTGCTTGCCGCGACGAGGCGGCCCTTCCCTCTGTCGCGCACTCGCCACACGACGACGACCGCGGCACGCGAAGGCGACGTGCGCCGCAGCGCCCTGATCCGGTGCGGCGGAGCGCCGCAACGCGGGGCAGAGCCCCCTGGCCGCCTTACTCTGGTCTTATGTCCTCCCTGTCTCGCATCACCGTGTTCACCGGCTCCGCCTCGGGCGCGAAACCCTCCTATCGCGCGGCTGCCGAAGCAGTCGGCGCAGCGCTCGCGTCGGCCGGCATCGGCGTCGTCTACGGCGGGGGAAACGTGGGCCTCATGGGCACCGTCGCGACGGCCGCGAGCGACGCGGGCGGCGAAGTAGTCGGGATCATCCCGAAGGCGCTCGTCGACAAGGAGATCGCACACGACGACCTCACGCGGCTCGAGGTCGTCGCTGACATGCATGAACGCAAAATGCGGATGGCCCAGCTCGGCGACGCCTTCGTCGCGCTGCCCGGCGGCGCCGGCACGCTCGAAGAGTTCTTCGAGGCGTGGACGTGGTTACAGCTCGGCTTCCACACCAAGCCGATCGCGCTCTACGACGTCGGAGGCTTCTGGGATCCCCTGGTCGAGATGCTCGACAGACTCGTTGACGAGGGCTTCATCAGCGAGACCTTCCGCGAGGCACTCATCATCGCGTCGGATCCGCAGCAGCTCCTCGACGAACTCCAGAACTGGAAGGCGCCCATGCCGAAGTGGTCGCAGCCTGCTGGGAGCGCCTGAGGATCGACCGGGGCCGCTCGACCGCCGCATCCGGCCACGCCCGCGCCGAAGGGATCGCTCCGAGAAGATCCGGAGTGAACCAGTCCGGTTCATTCCGGGGAACGGCCCCTCTCCGGCGATCCCCCGAGCAATCCGAGCCGCGTCGCCCGATGCAGTGCACTGGCTCGGTCGTGGACCTCGAGCTTGGCGTAGATGGCCGTCACCTGCTTCTTGATCGTGTTGACCGACACGCTGAGCTCAGATGCGACGTCGGCGAGCCGCGGACGCTCCGCAAGCGCGTGCAGGACGACGGTCTCGCGACGCGTCAGTCGGACGACCTCGGCCCGCGTGGGAAAGATCTCATGCACGCCCCTGAGAGTCGTCAGCTGAGCATCCGTGATGCGCAGCCCTGCGACACGGAGGAGGCCCTCGCGGAGATCGGTCGGCATTCCCGCGAGGATCGCCAGCCGATCACCCGCGTCGTCCCCTTCGAAAGCGCGCGTCGCATCGGATGCGGCTTCGGCTTCGTCGCCGGCTTCAAGAGCCGCGGATGCGGCGATAAGCAGAGCTTCCACTCTCTCGCGAGGCGATATCACTGCGTTCCATGATGCACGGGCGGAGGCCAGCTGCCGCGCTGACGCCAATTCACCGGACGCAAGGGCGATCCGCGCGCGCGGAACGGTGAACCGGGCCGCGGGTCGCCGTTCCAAGAACACGCTCGCTCGAGTGTGAGCACCGACGGCGATCAGCAGGTCGACGTACGTCCGGTCGAACAGATGACGATCACGTGGCGACGATTCGATCTCGCGGCTTCGTCGTGACGATATCGTCTCGAGCCGTCGCAACGCCTGCGCTGGATCTCCGAAGAGCAGGCTGTGGCGGGCGAGGAGCCACTCGACGATCATCCACTCCTCGAGCCTCTGCGACCGAGCCGCCAGATGCTCGAGACCGACGGAGACATCCCCCTCAAGCCGGTCGAGTCGCACGACAGCGCGCGCAAGCATGAGTATGGTCCTGCGGATGTCCCGCACCCACGACGCCTCGTCGTGGTCGCGTTCGGCTTCTCCCATCAGTGCCACAGCGTCACCAACGGATCCTTCAACGGCGCGCATGAGGGACAGATGCGCACTCGACAGACTCGCGATCGCCTTCGCCTCCCCCGCGTTCGCGTCGAGGATCGCATGAGCGAACTGTTGCGAGGCAGACGACGAATCGGCGCTCCATGCAGAGATCGCTTTGTGCATCTCCATCCAGGCTCGTGTATCCGCCGAGTACGTCGTCGAGGCGTCCGCGCGTCGCTCCGTCAGCCGCATGCCGCCGCGCGATCGCTGTGTGATCAGCAATGCCGTCTCCGAGGCCGGTGTCAGCACGTCCGACGCGACCGAGGCGATCGTCCCCCATCCCGCGTCGTGATAGCCGACCACGCTTCCCGCCGCACTTTCGAGCAACGCTGACGAAAGAGTCCGCGCATCCGCGAGGTCTCGCCGACGTTGTCGCACCGCTAGCGGGATCATCCCGTACGCCTTCGACGCATCCGCAAGATGGTGGACGAGAAGGTCGATTCCCGCTTCCGCCCACAGCGACTCGAGCAGCGGCCACATCTGTCCCTGACCGGCGTGGCGCACGATGTCCCCGCGCTCTCGTTCTCCCTGCGTGACGAGCGTCCGGACCACGGCCTGATGGACGTCGATGACGTCCGCGTCTGTGACGACACCATCGATACTCAGGAGGGCCCGTTCGACGACCGTCGGCAGGCACGGGCTGCTTCTGACACCACCGATGATGAGCCCAGCCTCATTCAGGACTCGGGTCACGGCATCGAGCGGAACCGTGTCGGCCTCGATCCGAGCCAGCCTTCCCTCGCTGTGCGCGAACAGGATGCCCTCGCGAAGCACTCCGTTCTCCCGGAGCAGACGCTCGACGCGACGACCCACATACTCGTCGATGCTCCGTTCCATGCCCGCGACTCCGCGATCCGGGTTCGCGTCGAGCGCTCTTCGCATCGCGGCCAGCCATCCTCCGGTGGCTCGCCAGAGATGGTCGGCGACCGGCGCGTCGACAGCGTGCCCCCACGCTGCGAAGACGGCGTCGGTCTCCTCGCGGCGCGCCGCGAGGTCTCGACCGGAGATCTTCGCCGTCGCGAGCCCGCGTTCGCTCGCGACGCGCTCGACCGAGGACTCCGCCGTCGACAGGGACACGATATGAAGCTCTTCGTGTTCCCACAGAAGATCCATCAGGCTCTCCGCGTCCTGTCCATCCAATGGCACGTCATCGACGACCAGGATCGCGACGCGGCCGGTGCCCCGCACCGATTCGATGACGCCGAGCACTGTGCCGACGAGCTCCGTCTCCACCGGGCACTCGTCCGCATCGTTCCCGATCCACACGACGCGATCACCGGCCTCGGTTCGCATCCGCGCCCATCGCGCAACGAGGCTCGTCTTCCCCGTCCCGCCCATCGCACGTACGACCGTAAGCGGTTCGAGCACGTCCAGCCTGCCGACGAGAGCTGGGCGATGCAGATGGGTCTTCGCCAAGCGAGGGATCATCGTCCTCCGCGATGACACAGGGACGGCACTCTCGCGCTTCATCGATAAAACCTCACTCGCAGTCGGCCCCTGCGGCGAACTCTCCCTCCCGCGAAATGCACGGCGTCGAGCCTGACTTCCCCTTCTTGCGCAGGGGAGAAACCCAGAATCACTTGTGCAAAACGGATCAGCGAGCGGCTTTCCTCTTCGCCCTCGATTCTCGTGGAGCCGAGGAGAGAGCATTTAAGGCCCGACACAGCGTCGACCGATCCATCACGATCATGCAACCGGCCGCCAGACTCTCGTCGCACATACCGCACGAAATCGGGTACCTTTCGACATTACGCCCCCTTGCGAGAGAGGCGACCTCCCCCTGAGGCTCTTTTGGTACACGAATTGGTACGCGTACCAAGGATTCCTCCGGCTTTCACAGACGGACGCGAACGGAGGAGGAGAGGGGCCAGCGGCTCCACACGGTGACCCCTCTCTGACAGATGGCTCCGCTGAACGAGCCACCCCCTCACCAGCCCGATCGGTATCCGCGGAGGGAGTCGCGAAACTCGATCGAGTCGGTGAATCACGGCCATCGCACGACACGACCGGCCGATCATCCCGGCCCCGCCACCGGGAGCGATGGCGGGACCGAGACACTTACCGCGCGCCGGAGATCACGGCTCGGCGCGGCGGCGCATCGCGAGCACCGCGACACCACCGATCAGCAACAGGACGACCAACGCCGTCAGCGGCAGGCTCACGTCGGTCCCCGTCGCGGCCAGGTCATCGCCAGGCTCGTCGCCCGGTTCGTCACTCGGCCGCGGATCCGGGGCCGGGGCCGTTGGCGGCGTCGGCTCGGGCGTCGGCGTTGTGGGCGGCGTCGGCTCCGGCGTCGGCGTCGGCGGTTCCGTCGGCTCCGGCGGCTCGGTGGGCTCCGGCGTCGGCTCCTGCGGAGTCACGAACCCGAAGTCCAGCGTCGAATCACGCTGACCGTCCTCCGTCAGATCCCCCGACTCGGCCGAGCCCGTCGAAGAATCCTCCCCACGTGCTCCCTGACCAGGCTTCGTCGGCACCAGTCCCTCCGGATCGGCCACCACGACCGTGTAGTGCTCGCCCGCAAGCAACGCCGGCAGATGATCGAACGAGTACTCACCGTTCTCATCCGTGACCACCGGCTCCACCGGGTTTCCGGACACATCCGTCACCGGCGCACGATCAGGCCCCACCAGCGTCAGCTCCACGCCCGGAATCCCCGGCTCAGACTCGCCCTGAGCACCATCACGGTCCTCGTCCAACCAAACGAAGTCGCCCACCGATACCGATGGCGGCATATACCCCGCGTCGATCGTCGAATCATCGGCCATGGTCGGATCACCCAGATTGATGCCAGCCGTCGGCGTCGTGAACGCGTACTCGCCAGTCGTCTGGTCGGGATTGGAATCGAGCGAGTCGTCGCCGCCTGCGGTCTCCGTCAACGGGTACTCGACCCCGTCGACTTCCACCGTCGGAGGGAACACGATCGTGAAGTCCGTGCCCGGCGGAAGATCCGTGAACGCGTAGTAGCCGTTCTCGTCCGTCGTCACGGACGCATGCTCGCTACCGTTCACGTCGACGAGCACCACGGTGACATTCGCCAGAGGCTTCTCGTCGGCGCCCTGCAAGCCGTCTCGGTCCGCGTCGATCCATACGTAGTCGCCCACGGACACGCCCTCGGGTGGGACGAAGCCGAAGTCGATCGAGTGGTCGTTCACTCCGGGAGCCGGCGTCGTGAGCTCTGCAACGGGCTGCCCTGTGGCGCCGCTCGCATCGCTGTCGATCGCTTGGCCACCCTCGTTGGCGCTGCTCGTCACCGACATGCCGGCCAATGGGCCTCCGGTCTCGAAATCTGCGTCACGGTCGAGACGGACCTCATAGTCGGTCTCCGGAAGAACGCCATCCGCCGTGTCGAACCAGTACCGCCCGTGCTCGTCGGTTTCGGTCCGCGCAACGACCGCGCCAGAGTCGTCGTAGAGCGTCACCTGCACCCCCGCGATCGGAGCTTCGCCCGGATCCTGGATGCCATCTTCGTCTTCGTCCACCCACACGTAGTCGCCGATCTGCTGTGTCTGCTCGCGCACCAGCGCCTCGACATCGGCCAGCCCCTGGGCCTTCTGGAAGTCGGCCGTGATGAAGGTGTTCGGGGTTCCTGTGCTCCCGTCGGCCTGTTCCCCGGTGGACGGATCGAATGCGCGCAGGCCGTTAGTGTTGACGGCTGTCGCGTCCATCAGATTGCTGACCAGCCGCTCTGATCCCGAGAGGTACTCGGTACCTCCGATGGCGGCCTCGTTATGCGCGAATCCCGCGTCCTCGAAATCTGCGCGGCAGGTGAAGTCGAGAGAAGCGCCGGTCACGCATACGGCAGCGACCTCTCCCTCGGCGACGTAGTTGGTATAGGCCGGCCGACCGTCGCTGGATTCTCCGTGGTACAGCCCTCCGCCGTACATGTCGCCACCACGATCGCGGTACGACAAGACGAGTTCACCGCTCTCGAGGAACTCGATGTCCGAAAGCAGCGGCTGCGGATAGGAGAACTGCTTCGCCAGCCCGTTCGGCGAGTAGGCGGAGTGACTTGCCGGCTCGTCGTTGCACGGTTGAGGAACAGTGTCCGACCAAGCGTTCCATTCGACGAAACGGCACTCGTCCTCGGGGAAACCCCAGTCGGGGCCGGTCACTCCCGGCTCCCGACCAGGGGCCGTCGCCGGGTCGCCACTCCAGGTGACTCCCGTGGCCGTGAGGACACCGCCATCCGACAGCTCATACTCGATCACCGAGGTTTCGCGCGTCTCGCCACACGTCGCGCCGAGGTAGATGAGCCCATCGTTCTCCGCGATCGCCATCGGAGCCCAATCGGATCCGCACCCGTTCACGGCGGGAATCGGAAGCGTGTGCGTCGGCATCGGATCCGCCGCGTCCTGCACTGGATACACGACCGCCGAGTCGGTGTTCATGTTGATGGTGAGCAGGAACTGCCCGCTCTCCGTCACCTCGACGTCCCCGAGCCCTTCGCGCCCGACAGCCGACAGGAACGAGTAGTCGTGGATGTCGTTCCCGGTTGCGTCCGTCTCATCGAAATCGTGCACACGGTCTCCCGCATCCGCGACGACCGCGTACTCCTCAACTTCTCCGGTAATGGTGTTCAGCCGGTAGATGGCTCCGGGGCCACCTTCGCCATATGCGGAGCCACGCTTCGCATAGGCGCCCGCATAGACATCGAGCCCGGTTGGGTCGAGGCCGATGCCGTACACCGTGCCGACGGTCAGGGGAGCCGTCACGGCCGTCGAAGGCGCGTCGAAAGAGTAGGGAATCGAGTAGATCTCCTTGTTCTCACCCTGGGGCCAGATGCTGTCCGCTTGCACGGCAGAGTAGAGCACGGCCTTGTCGATGCCGAGAGTGGTGTGGTCAACATAGCCGACCGAAAGAGCGACGTCATGCCCATCGGCGACGTCAACGAAGGAGACCGCGGGGGCGAACGCGGGGTCGGCAGCGCCGTCAAGAATCTGCGCCTCGGTGTAGAGATCCGCGTTGGGGTTGAGCACCTCGATGCGGTATCGACCGCCGGTCAGCATGTTGTCGGCGGGCGCAAGAGTCGCCAGGCCGTTCACATCGGTCACGATGGTGGTCGTCCCGCCGGCGGCATCGGTGATCCGCACATCGACACCCTCCAGCGCGGAATCAATATCATCGCGGGCGCTGGTTAGGTTTCTATCATTCACGACTCTCACGGAGATCACACCGTCGTCCACGGCCGCATATGCGGGCGGTGTCGCGCCCACCGCGAACGCTGCGCCTATCAATGCGCATGCCGCCGTGCCTGCTGCAAAGCGTTTCACGATCTCTCCTGCCTTTCGAAACGGGACTTTCCATTCCTGAACGCACCCCGCAGGGCGAAATACGGCCTGACGAAAGCTATCGGGATCATCACGCGACTCACACGTATTTCACCCGCACTTTGGTACGCACGTACCAGGCCTTCACCTCCGCACGCCTCTCGACCCGCATTCATTCACGCCGCGTAACGCGTGAATTGATCGCACTCTGTCCGGCCTCGGACGGGCAGCCGCTTCTTGTCGCCCCCATCGGCACGCTCGGGTGCCCACCGAACTCCACGCCGGGCGACGTCTCGCTGCTGCGGCGCGGGCGCAGCTTCGACGCGCCCCGCAGCGAGGTCCGTGCCAGGGCCCGATTGTCAGAGCTCTGCACTATCAAGGAGGGGTGCCGATCGACATCTACGCGCCCGTCATCCACGGCATCGGCGTGCGCGATCACATGGAGTTCGTCGAGAACGACGTGCACGCCATCGCCGATCACCTGAACGGCTCGGAGACGGGCTGGGCCCACGCCGCGTGCCCGGCCGGCTGTCGCGACTTCGCGCGGGGCCACGCGCACCTCGCGGACGAGAGCGGGCGGCATCTCGTCGTCGATCCCCTCACCTGGTACGCCGAGATCCGCGAACCGACGCGCTGGCGGGCGGCGTGGTGGACCCTCCGCGCCCTGTTCGTGCTGTGCGCCGTGCACCTCATGGTGAACGGGCACGTGCTGGTGCAGGGGCCGGGCGATCGCGGCCTGCTCCGATACATCTGGCACGGGCTGCGCGCCATGATCTGGATCCTCGTGATCGGATCCCTCGCCGTCGCCACCGCGATCCCCCTCACGCTCGCGGTGGCATTCGTGCCGCGGATGCGACTGCTCGCAACCGACGCGCTCGGCTGGACGAGCGACTCCGAGACCCGGCTCGGCGTCATCGAGCGGGTCACGAGCACGGTGCTCGACGTCGGCGCACGGCACACGGTGCTCGTGGGCCACTCTCAAGGAGCAGCGATCGCGACCAACGCGGCGCACGCGCTCGACCCCGAGACGACGACGCTCGTGACGGTCGGCACGGGCCAGGCGCTGCTCGCCCCCATCCGCGCGTCACTGCGCGTCCCGTGGACATCGATCCTCGCCCTTGTCGCGGCGATCATCGTGTACGCCGGTGCCGTTCTTGTCATCGTTCGCACCCTGCTCCTCGGCGCACTCGAACTGCTCGGCGCGCTCGTCACGGGCATCGCGCGACTTCTATCGGGCGGCTGGGCGCTCGCGACCGGGCGGCCGGGCACCGGCGACCAGATCGCCGCGGCTGGGCAGAGCGTCGCCGACGCGGCCGAGGCGATCGTGTTCTCCCCCGATGCGATCGCCCTTCTCGTGAGCCTGCCGCTCGTCGCCCTCACCGTCGTCGTGTACTCCCACACCTTCGCGCCCGCCGTGGAGGGGGTGCGCGAGCTGTGCCGCCCGGATGTGCCGGGGATCGACATGTGCGCGCGCTTCGATCCCGTTTCGCACCCGTTCACCATGCTCGGCTCCCCGGATCGCGTCGCGAGGATCACGCAGTCGGCGTCCCTCGCCGATCACGCGCTCTACTTCGCGAATGAAATCGAGGTCCTCGGAGAGATCGACCGGCAGATCTCCGGTGTGGGCACCCCGCGCGCACCAGATCCGCTCGGATCCATCGCGCGGCGTTCCGTCCATCGACTCGTCCGCGGCGCCCGCATCGCGCGGGGGGTCGTGACGATCGCGGCCGCCACCGCCGCGACGCTGCTCGCCCCGGGCGTCGGCAGGGCGACGCTGGCCGCGATCCTCGCCTACGCCTGCATGACGGGGGTGAAGCACGCTCTGTGGAAAGCTCGCCAGCGGCGCTTCGCGGCGCGCGGAGATGATGCACCATCGGATGAGAGGCCCGCATGACGGCGAAGGAGCGAACCATGAGTGATCACCTCGAGCTGCCCGGCGGCGTATCGACGTCGATTCTGCGCGTGTACGACTGGGAGGCGGCCGACGGCGAACATGGCGGATCCCCGCACTTCCATACCGTCTCGCGCGAGGGATACGTCGTCATCGGCGGTGCCGGCCGCGTGCAGACGCTGACGGCGGAGGGGCCCCGCGAGACGCCGCTCGAAAAGGGGCGCGTCGTCGCGTTCGATCCCGGTACGATCCACCGCCTCGTCAACGACGGCGGACTCGAGATCGTCACGCTCATGCAGAACGCCGGCCTGCCCGAGTCGGGCGATGCCGTGTTCACCTTCCCCCTCGACATACTCGCGTCGATCGACGACTATCGGGCGGCTGCCGCGCTCCCCGAGGATCCGGATCTCCGCGGCCCGGCCGCCCGCGCACGCCGCGATCTCGCCCTCGCGGGGTTCGCGGAGCTGCGCGGTCGCGCCGAGGAGATCGGCGCCCGCGCGGCGCTCGCGCCCTACTACGAACGCGCCGCGGCGATCGTCGCCGACCGCATCGACGGGTGGCGCGAGACATGGCGCCGCGGCCCGCTCACCCAGGCGGAACGGACTGGTGCCCAGCTCGACGCGCTCGCGCGCACCGACGGATCCCACCTCTTCGACGCCTCCGTCGGCGACGCGAGTGCACGTCCCGACGAGGCCTGGGGCATGTGCGGCAGGCTCACGGTCTTCCCCGATCTGCTCCCCCGCGGATGATCAGCGGTGCCGCACGGAGTCCGGTTCGCCGTCCTGGATATGGGCGGTCTCGATCTGGAAGGTGGAGTGCAGCACCGAGACGTCGAAGTGCTCGGCGACGCACTCCTTGACGTCGTTCAGCACTTCCGCCGCATGACCATCGGTGAAGCACTCGTCGCGGACGACGACATGCGCGGTGACGGTGGGAAGCCCCGTCGCGATCGTCGAGGCGTGCAGATCGTGGACGTCCTCGACATGTTCCAGCGCCAGGATGTGACGACGCACGCCGTCGAGGTCCAGCCCCTTCGGTGTGAACTCCATCAGAACGCTTCCCGTCTCCTTCACGAGGATGAAGGCGCGGGGAACGATCAGCGCGGCGATGAGCAGCCCGGCGATCGCGTCGGCCTGCAGGAATCCGGTCGTCGCGATGACGATCGCGGCCACGATCACGCCGAGAGATCCGAGCGCATCGTTGAGGACCTCGAGGAACGCGGCGCGCATATTGAAGTTGTGGCCACGACTGGAGGACAGCACGAAGATCGCGGCGAGGTTCGCCGCCAGTCCGAGGACACCGAACACCAACAGCTCGCCGGCGGGAACCTCGGGAGGCTCGAACAGGCGGCGGACGCCCTCGATCGCGGTGTAGACACCGACGGCGAGAAGCAGCGCCGCCTGACCGAGCGCGGCGATCACCTCGATGCGTCGGAATCCCCACGTGCGCTTCGAGCTCGCGGGGCGAAGCATCAGGGTCGCGGCGATGAGCGCGACCAACAGGCCCGACGCGTCGACGATCGCGTGCGCGGTGTCCGTCAGAAGGGCGAGGCTGCCCGTGACGACCGCCCCGACGGCCTGCACCGCCACCACGGCTGCCGTGATCGAGAACGCGATCCACAGCCTCCGGCGAGAGTCTCCGGGCCGACCGTCCGCCGCCGAGGCGTGATCGTGACCGGCGCCCATCAGGCGACCTCCGTCCGCTCGACCTCGTCGCGCGGATCCAGTTCGCGGATGTGAGGGCACAGGGTCGCATCCGTGCCCGTCGCGCGGAGGAGGGCCTCGGCCGCGCCGACGAGGCCGGCGGTCGCGCCGGGCTCCGCGAGCGCATACCAGGACGAACGCCCGTCGGGCCGGACGCTCACCAGCCGGCACGCGAGCAGGAAGCTCAGATGCTTGCTGACCGTCGACTGGGCGAGGCCGACGTGCTCCACGAGATCGCGCACCCGATGCTCCCCCGTCGCGAGGTGCTGAAGCACCCGGAGACGCGTCGGGTCGCTGAGAGCATCGAACAGGTGCGCGTACGCCGCGGTCGCCTCGCTGTCGACGAGGAGTTCCTCGGGTCGCTCATTATTCATCGCCATACAGCGATGATATCGCTCCGGGGCTTCATCAGCTCGGGGGAGGAGAAGTCGGGAATGAATATCATTCGGCGTGCGCCGAGGCGAGCGACGACACCACCGCGGGCGCAGGCGTGAGGGGTGTCGGGGGCAACTAGACTGATCCCACACCGCCCCGCCTGACTCCTGGAGCCACTCGCGTGACCACCGAACACGTCGCCGACACAGTCGAGCACGCAGCCGCCACTCCCGACCGCGAGCAGCCGTACGAGACGCTCGGGCTCAAGCCCGACGAGTACGCGCAGATCCGGGAGCTGCTCGGGCGCCGCCCCACCTCGGGCGAGCTCGCGATGTACTCGGTGATGTGGTCGGAGCACTGTTCGTACAAGTCGAGCAAGAAGTACCTGAAGCGCTTCGGCGAGAAGGTCACCGACGAGATGCGCGAGCGGCTCATGGTCGGAATGGGTCAGAACGCGGGCGTCGTCGACGCGGGTGAGGGATGGGCCGTCACCTTCAAGGTGGAGAGTCACAACCACCCGTCGTACATCGAGCCCTTCCAGGGCGCCGCGACCGGCGTCGGCGGCATCGTCCGCGACATCATCTCGATGGGCGCGCGCCCCGTGGCGGTCATGGACCAGCTGCGCTTTGGCGCGATCGACGACCCTGACACCGCGCGCGTCGTGCACGGCGTGACGGCGGGCATCAGCTCGTACGGCAACTCCCTCGGCCTGCCGAACATCGGCGGCGAGACCGTGTTCGACTCCTGCTACCAGGCGAACCCCCTCGTCAACGCCCTCGCGGTCGGCGTGATGCGCCACGAGGACATCCGCCTCGCCAACGCCACCGGCGCGGGCAACAAGGTCGTCCTCTTCGGCGCGCGCACGGGCGGCGACGGCATCGGCGGAGCGTCGATCCTCGCGTCCGATTCGTTCAGCGACGGCGGCCCGACGAAGCGACCGGCCGTGCAGGTCGGCGACCCGTTCGCCGAGAAGGTGCTCATCGAGTGCTGCCTCGAGCTGTACGCGGGCGAGCTCGTCGAGGCGATCCAGGATCTCGGCGCCGCTGGCATCTCGTGCGCGACGAGCGAGCTCGCCGCCAACGGCGGATCCGGCATGAACGTCGAGCTCACGAAGGTGCTGCTCCGGGATCCCTCGCTCACGGCAGAAGAGATCCTCATGAGCGAGTCGCAGGAGCGCATGATGGCGATCGTGACGCCAGAGAAGCTCGACGCGTTCCTGGCCGTCGTCGACAAGTGGGACGTCGAGACGAGCGTGCTCGGCGAGGTCACCGGAGACGGCCGTCTCGTCATCACGTGGGACGGCGAAACGATCGTCGACGTGGATCCCTCGACCGTCGCCGTGGACGGCCCCGTCTACGACCGCCCCGTCGCCTATCCGTCGTGGATCGACGAGCTGCAGAACGACACGGCGAGCGCCCTCGAGCGCCCGCAGGATCCGGCCGCTCTCTCGGAGCAGTTCGCGGCGCTCGTGAAGTCCCCGAACCTCGCCGACACGAGCTGGATCACGAACCAGTACGACTACTACGTGCTCGGCAACACGGCGCTCTCCTTCCCCGACGACGCCGGCATGATCCGCGTCGACGAGGAATCCGGCCTCGGCTTCTCGATCGCGACCGACGCGAACGGCCGCTACTGCCAGCTCGACCCGTACGCGGGCGCGCAGCTCGCCCTGGCCGAGGCGTACCGCAACGTCGCCGTCACGGGCGCCGTTCCGACGGCCGTCACCGACTGCCTGAACTTCGGCAGCCCCGAGAACCCCGAGGTCATGTGGCAGTTCTCGCAGACGGTCGAGGGTCTGTCCGACGCGTGCCAGGAGCTCGCGGTCCCCGTCACGGGCGGCAATGTGTCGTTCTACAACCAGACGGGCGACACCCCGATCCACCCGACTCCCGTCGTCGGCGTCCTCGGACTCATCGACGACGTCTCGCGCCGCATCCCCAGCGGCTGGCAGGACGCGGGCGAGAACATCTACCTGCTGGGCATCACGCGCGAAGAGCTCGACGGATCCGCGTGGGCCGACGTCATCCATGGCCACCTGGGCGGCACGCCGCCGCAGGTCGACCTCGACGGCGAGAAGCGGCTCGCCGGCCTGCTGCAGGCGGCGCGTGACGAGTGGCTCGTCTCGAGCGCGCACGACCTGTCTGAGGGCGGGCTCGCGATCGCGCTTGCCGAGGGCGTCACGCGTTTCGGCGTGGGCGCGCGCGTCTGGCTCACCGAGCTCATGGAGCGCGACGGCGTCGACCTCGCGAGCGCCCTGTTCTCCGAGTCGACCGGACGCGTGCTCGTCACGGTGCCGCGCGAGGAAGACGTCAAGTTCCGCGGCCTGTGCGAGGGCCGCGGCTACCCGGTGCTGCGCATCGGCGTGACCGACACCGAGCCCACCCTCGAGGTGCAGGACGTCTTCACGTACTCGGCCGCCGATCTTCGCGAGATGTCGGCATCGACGCTGCCGGCACACTTCGGTCCGACGGTCACGGAGCCCGCTTCCTGATGGATCGCGAACACGAGAGCCTGCACGTGCCTCCCGAGCTCGAAGAGCACGAGGACGACGGCTTCTCGCGCCTCGACCGCCGCAATCGGCGGATCCGGGGTGTCGCGTGGGTCGTCGTGATCTCGCTCATCCTCGCGGGCGGCGGATCCACCGTCCTGCTGACACTGTTCGGCTGACCCCAACCCTTCATTTCTGGCACATCCCTGCCTCCGCACCCGGAAGGGATGTGCCAGAGATGAAGGGAACGGCGCACGGCGGGGCGGGCCCGACGCCGTAGCCTGTGAAGCATGGATGCGCTGTTCTCCTTCCTCGGGAACTACTGGTGGCTCGCTTTCGTCTTCGGCGGCGCCATCGCCAGCGGCTTCGGCGCGCTCGGAAACTGGATGTCGAAGCAGTCGAAGCAGCGCCACAAGCAGCGGATCGAGATGATGCGCGTCAAGGCCGAGCTGGCGCAGGCGTCATCCTCGACCGATCCCGAGGCGATCGCGGAGGCCGACGCGGCGAGCCGGTCGCAGCGCCTCGAACGGCTCATGGACACGCACGACGAAGTGTCGCGGCGCTGGCTCGACTACGAGCTCGACACCGCCAAGCTCATCGCCTTCCCGACGATGAGCGATGGACGGGATCCGCACACGGCGGCCTTCCTGCGGGCGAAGAAGGTCGCCGACGGGCTACGCCCCGAATCAGCCGACGCGCGCGTGGACGCCGAGACCTATGCGGAGTACCGCGACGCGGTGCACGACTTCGAGGTCTCGTTCGACGTCGCCGAGCAGGAGGCCCGACGCGTGCGCGACTCGGGCTTCACCGAGGCTGAGCGGCAGCGGCTCTCGCGCGCCCAGCAGATGCTGAACGTCGCGGTCGACCAGTCAGCCACGGCCCCCGAGCGGCAGACGGCCTACCGCCGCGTGCGCGAAGAACTCGACGGACTCATCGTGCTGTCCGACGCGGCCGAGGACGAGCTGAAGCATCGAGTGGCGGGCGAGCTCGAGGCGTGAGCCGTCTATCCTGGAGGGGATGAACGAGACTCCCGAGACGGCCGACCGCGCACGCACGCAGAAGGGCCGGGAGCGCTCGACGCCCCTCGCCTCGCTCGACGAGGCATTCCGGCAATATCGCACGCCTCCGGCCAATCAGGTGCTCATCCGCCGCATCGTCGATAACACCGACGTCGCCGAGCTCATCGGCTTCGGCACCTACTTCCGGGTGAACCGGCGCGGCGGCGGTCCGGCGCTCGAGGTGCACGCGGGATATACGACCGGCTTCCGCTCGGAGAGCGACGCCGTCCGGCGCGCGGGTGAGGTCGAGCGCTGGCCGAGCCGGCGCTTCCAGGGCGCCTGGGGCATCACGCATCCCGAGGCCGAGGCGGTCGTCGAGAAGAAACCTGCCCGTCGCAGTCCGCGCCAGGCTTCGCCCCGACAGCCCGCACGCCCGTCCGCCCCGGAAAAGCCCGAGCCCATCTGCCCGACGTGCTTCATGGTTCTCCCTTCCACGGGCATCTGCGACACCTGCGACGCCTGAGCACAGCAGTCGGGCAACACAACGCAGTCAATCTGCAGCGGTACCCACGAGGGATGCCCCGTGCAGCGTTGCGGCGAGCGAATCGACTGCGTTGTGTTGGAGTCCTTCGTGGGAGGATGATCTGGTGACCGCCCCCGACATCACAGCCTTCTGGCGCGACGCCCGCGCCGCCGTGCCTTCCCTCCCCACGGATCCGCCCTCCGCCGACCGCGTGTGGGGCTTCGGTGCGACGCCCGAGCAGGCGGACGGGCTGCTCGCGCTCGTTCTCGCGGGAACGAAGACCGGCACGGCCGGGGCTCTGTGGGACTACGAAGCCGACGGAGAGCCGGTCACGCAGGTGGGCGAGCACGACGTGATCCTCGACGGATCCGGTGTGCCCCGGGCCGTGATCGAGAACACGTCGGTCGAGGTCGTGCCCTTCCGCGACGTCACCGCGGAGCACGCCTTCTCGGAGGGCGAGGACGACCGCACGCTCGCATCCTGGCGCCGGATCCACCAGGACTTCTTCACGCGCTACGCGAGCCACGACCGCGGCTTCCACGACGAGATGCCGATCGTGTGCGAGCGCTTCCGCGTGGTCTACGCCGCCTGATCTCGGGGAAGCACCGAAGCGCCCGCAGCACAACGCAGTCAATCCGGCTCCGATCGTGCCGGTACACGGCGGGTCGCCGTGTGTGCCGCGAGATTGACTGCGTTGTGTTGTCTGCGCCACGCACAGGGCTTGACGGACTCTAGGTTCTGTGGTTCATTAGTCGAGTAATGAACCACAGAACCTCGGAGGGGGTGTGACGTGGACGAAGGCAAGCCGCTCTTCGTGCAGATCGCCGAGATGGTCGAGGACCAGATCGTCGATGGATCCCTCGCCGAGGAGGAGAAGGCTCCCTCGACGAACGAGATCGCCGCCTTCTCCCGCATCAATCCGGCGACGGCGGCGAAGGGCGTGAACCTCCTCGTCGACAAGGGCGTGCTCTACAAGCGCCGCGGCATCGGAATGTTCGTCGCCGTCGGCGCGCGGGAGCGCGTGCTCGCGGAGCGCCGCGCCGCCTTCGCCGACAGCTACATCGCTCCACTCATCGTCGAGGCCCGGAAGCTTGGTCTCGGGCCCGACGACGTCGTACAGCTCATCAGCGAGCATGCGACCTCCCAGACATCCTGATCCGACCTCATTGGAGCCCCTCATGGACCCCGTCATTCAGGTCCGCGACCTCACCAAGACGTACAAGGACACCACGGCGCTCGATCGTGTGAGCTTCGATATCGAGCGGAACACGATCTACGGCCTCCTAGGCCGCAACGGCGCCGGCAAGACGACCGCGATGTCGATCCTCACCGCGCAGAACTTCGCGACGAGTGGATCCGTGCGCGTCTTCGGCGAGGATCCCTACGAGAACGCCCGCGTCCTCAGCCGCATCTGCTTCGTCCGCGAGAGCCAGAAGTACCCCGACGAGGCCAATGCGACGATCGCCTTCCGCACGGCGCGTCTGTTCTTCCCGAACTGGGATCAAGGCCTCGCTGAGGAGCTCATCGACGACTTCCAGCTGCCGATGAAGACCACGATCAAGAAACTGTCCCGCGGTCAGCTGTCCGCCGTCGGCGTCATCATCGGCCTCGCTTCGCGCGCCGAGATCACGTTCTTCGACGAGCCCTATCTGGGCCTCGATGCCGTCGCTCGACAGACGTTCTACGACCGCCTGCTCGCCGACTACGCCGAGCACCCGCGCACTGTCATCCTCTCGAGCCACCTGATCGACGAGATCTCGAACCTCATCGAGCGCGTGCTCGTGATCGACAAGGGGCGGATCCTCATGGACCAGTCGACCGACGAGGCGCGCGACCGCGCGACGAACCTCGTCGGCGAGCGCGATCTCGTCGAGCGTTTCATCGGATCCCACGAGGTGCTGCACCGAGAGAACCTGGGCCGAACGGCATCGGTCACTTTCCTCGGCCAGCTCACCGACGCCGAGCGCCGCGAGGCGGGGAATCTCGGCCTCGAACTCGCTCCCGTCTCGCTGCAGCAGCTCATCGTTCGGATGACGCAGACGGGCGGCAGCCCCGCCACCGACTCCCCCGCACAGGAAGGAGCACTGCGATGACCACCGCCACCCCTCTCGAGGCGCTTCCCGACCGACGCGCCCTCGGCAGCCGCACTCTCAAGGTCGTGCGCCTGCACCTCATGAACACACAGTCTCTCGTGTGGGTTCCGCTGATGATCCTGGCCATCGCCGCGATCATCTCGGCTCTCATCTTCGCGATGATCCCGGGCGACGGGGTGAAGGTCGCGGGCGCTGGCAACGCGCCGATGTGGTACTTCCTGGCCCTCGGGATCCAGGCGATGACTCTCTCGTTCCCGTTCTCGCAGGCCATGAGCATCACGCGTCGCGAGTTCTTCCTCGGCACGATGATCGTCGGGGCGATCGGCGCCGCGATGATGGCGACGATCTTCCTCCTGCTCGCGGGCGTCGAGGTGCTCACGAACGGCTACGGCGTGAACGGGCGCGTCGCGTACCTCGAGTGGATCTTCGAGCCAGGCTGGGTCTCGGCATGGCTCTCGTACTTCACGGCGACGATCTTCCTCTTCGTCGTCGGGTTCTGGGCGGCCGTGATCTACCGGCGGTTCGGGTGGTTCGCCGTCACGGCGGTGTTCGCCCTGCTGGGCCTCGCCCTCATCATCGGACTCTTCGTCATCACGCGCACGGAATCGTGGCCGGCGGTGATGACGTGGTTCGCCGACGTCGGCGCCTTCGTGATCACCCTGATCGGGCTCGCCGTCGCGGCCGTCACGGCTACCGGCGCCTACGCCACCCTGCGCAGGACGACGGTGTAGGGGTCACGCGAATTGGGTCGCCAGAAAACGCCAGTGCAGCAGGCCGTGCACTGGCGTTTTTTGGCGACCCACGGGTTTCGGCCGCCCCAATACGGACACGAACGCGCAGCGGGTCCGGCACGCGACGATCAGTCCCGCTCTGCCGCCTGCTTGTGGTGCTGGATCACCTCTGCGACGACGAAGCGGAACCACTTCTCCGCGAAGGCGGGGTCGAGCTCCGCGTCGTCGGCAAGCTGATGCAGCCGGGCGATCTGGCGCTCCTCACGGGCCGGGTCGCTCGGCGGCAGATCGTGCGCGGCCTTGAGCTCGCCGACCTGCTTCGTGCAGCGAAAGCGCTCGGCGAGCATGAAGGTGAGCGCGGCGTCGATGTTGTCGATGCTCGCGCGCAGGCGCAGCAGAGTGGCCATAGGATCGTCGGACGCGTCGCTCATGGAAACAGCGTATCGGGGCGACCCGACCATGCTCCGGGCGACGCAATCGACAGCGCGGAATCCCGACGAATGTGATGTCGAACTCGTCCCTCGATGTCGACCGTGATGACCCGACACCCGGTTCGGCGGATGACCCTCGAACGACTCCGCGCAGGGCCGCTCGGGGATCGCCGCTCAGACCGCGGAGACGTCAGGCCTTCCGCACCTTCGGCTCCGGCGCCGGGGGTGCGGTGGCCGCCGGTGTCTCGGCAAGGCGGTCGAGCGCTTCGGCGATCGCGCGGTCAAGCTGCGGATCCGCATCGCTGAAGAGCGCCGATGGATCGTGGATCACCTCGATGTCGGGGTCGACGCCGTGGTTCTCGACGCCCCAGTCCTTGCCTTCGAGCCAGAAGGCATAGCGCGGCTGCGTCACGCCCGTGCCGTCGACGAGGTCGAAGCGCCCGTCGATTCCGACGACGCCGCCCCACGTGCGCGCACCCACGACAGGGCCGAGGCCGAGCGCCTGCGCGCGGGCGTTCACGATGTCGCCGTCGGATCCCGAGAACTCGTTCGCGACGAAGACGACGGGCCCGCGACGGGCGCGGTCGGGGTCGGGGATCATCTCGTCGTACTGCCGCGCCTGGCTCCAGGCGACCACCCGCGACATGAGACGCTCGATCACGAGCTGGCTCGTGTGCCCTCCGCGGTTGTAGCGCACGTCGGCGATGATGCCCTCGGCCTGCGACGCCGTGCGGAGATCGCGGTGCAGCTGCGCCCACCCGACGCTCATCATGTCGGGCACGTGCAGATAACCGAGCCGCCCGCCGCTCTTTCGAACAACGTACTCGTGCCGCGAGCGCACCCAGTCCTGATAGCGCAGCGCCTCCTCATCGCCGAGCGGTACGACGACGACGCGCCTGTCATCGGATCCGTCTCGCCGCAGCGTCAGCTCGACCGGTTTGTCGGCGGCGCCCACGAGCGAAGCGCCGGGGCCGAAGCTCGGGTCGACGTCGCGGCCGTCGATCTCGACGATCACATCGCCCTCACGCGCGCCGACGCCCGCCTGCCGGAGCGGGGAACGCGCCCCGGGGTCGCTCGACTCGCCCGGCAGAATCCGGTCGATGCGCCACCCCTCCTCTGCGGGCGACAGCTCGGCGCCGAGGAAGCCGAGTCGCCGCGACTGATCGCCGAGCGGGGACGACGGCATCACGTACGCGTGCGACGTGTTGAGCTCGCCGACGTGCTCCCACAGCAGATCGACGAAGTCGTCGTGCGTGCGGACGAGATCCACGGCCTCGCGCCACCTCGCCGTGGCGGCCGCCCAGTCGACGCCGTCCATGTCTTCGCGCCAGAAGTGGTCGCGCATGATGCGGGCGTTCTCGTCGAACATCTGTCGCCATTCGGCGACGGGATCGAGCACGAAGCGCAAGCGCGTGAGATCGACCTTCACGGGGTCGTCGCCACCGTCGGCCTTGCGCGTGGCGCGGACGATCGAGACGTCTCCGTCCTTGCGGACGACGATGCGCTCGCCGTCTCCTGACACGGCGCAGCTGTCGATGCCCTCGACCACCGTCACCACCTCGCGGTCGTCGAACGACCAGCGCTCGAGCCGATTGGGCTGTTTCTCGCCCGGCACGCCGGCGCGACGGGATCCGAGTACGCCAACATCGCTTCCCTCCGCGATCCAGGCGACGCCGCCCGCCGTCGCGACGAGGTCGCGGTACTCGGCCGAGGGCACGGGGAACGCGACGATCCGCTGCTCGGCGCCTTCGATGTCGAGATCGGGAGACTCCTGGACGCGCCGCTTCGCAGCCCCGTCCTTCTTCCCGCTGAATGCCCATCCGCTGGTACTGGGGCCGAACGGGGCCGGCTCGGTCGCCGACAGGGGCAGCAGCCACGGCCGGGTGGATCCCGAGAACGACAGATCGAACGCCTGCGCGTTGTACGACGGGTCGAAGGTGCGGTTCGACAAGAACACGAGGTGCTTGCCGTCGCGCGTGAAGTCAGGCGAGTAGTCGTGGAACCGCCCATCGGTCACGCGCACGCCCTCGTCGTCGTTCGTCGTATCGGCGACCCACAGCGCGTGCAGCTCGCCCTCACCGGCGGTCGGCTGTGACCACACGAGGTACCGCCCGTCAGGAGAGAAGCGCGGCGTGAGCGCCTCACCCTGGATCGAACGGCCCACCTCCCGCGCCGTGCCGGCCTCGACGTCGATGACGCGCACCCAGCCGTCATGGGAGATCGCGGCGAGCCGTTCGCCCTTCGGATCGGCGGCGAGGTGCAGCACGCGCCCGAGCTGGCCCGTGAGGATCGGGAACGAGCCCGCGTCGCGGGTGCCGTCGGTCGCGGCGATCTCGACCGCGTCTTCGCCTTCGACGTCGGTGACGTACGCGACCCGCCCCGTGGATCCGAGAACAACGGGCTCGCGCACCCGCACTCCGGATTCGGCGCCGGGGAGCGCGCGGGCCGGGCCTTCGCGGTGGGTGAGCCAGAATGGCTTCCCACGCCACGCGACGACGCTGCCGCTCGCGCTGCGATCCGGTGCGATGTCGGTGAGGTTCTCGGTGGGATCGAGCACGACCGGCTCGGGCGAGACCCCCGGCAGGACGAGGTCGATCGTCCGCGGCTGAGCGTCGAGGCCCTCGAGGATCCGGATCTGCCCACGGCTGTGCCACACGATGCGCGTACCGTCGGTCGTCGCGTCTCGCACGTACCCCTCGGCTTCGTTCTGGAACGTGAGCTGGCGGGGCTCGCCCTCGCCCGGAGTGTCCCAGATCCAGAGATTCGCCTGCTCATCGGCCGCGTCGGGGAATCGGGCCGCCCGGTCGGAGACGAAGGCGAGCGCGTCGCCGATCCACATCGGGTCGACGATCGCGGCCTCGTCGCCCGCGAGGAGGCGAGCCCAGGATCGGTCCTTCCGCAGCCAGAGGCGCGGGGCCGTGCCGCCCCGATAGCGCTTCCACCACGCGGGCGGGCGGCTCCCCGGCGTCGTGAGCGCCGCGACGCCGTCGGACCGCAGGGCGACGCCCGATGCCATGCCCAGATCGAGGCGCTCCGTGCGCCCGTCGAGCGCAACCGTCTTCACGACCGTGTGGCGGATGTTCGCCTCGCCCGCGTTCGACGCGACGAGCACATCGCCCGACGTCGTCCAGCCGAGAAGCAGCAGGGACTGCCCGCCCCAGTAGGTCAGCCGGCGCACCTCGCTCGAGGCGACGTCGGCGACCATCAGCTCGGGGTGACCGTCGCGATGCGAGACGAAGGCAACGTGGGCTCCGTCGGGCGAGAACCGCGGTTGTCTGACCGGAGCGCGGTCGCTCGTGAGGCGCCACGCGCGGCCTCCGGAGACAGGGGCGATCCACACGTCGTCGGCGGCGATGAACGTGAGGAGGTCGTCGTGGATGTGCGGGTATCGGAGATACGCGGATGCCATGCGCTCAAGGTATCCCGGACCCCTGACACGGGAACAGAGCCCTGGGCCGCGAGTTCGGACCGGCGCGTCAGCCGGGCGGTACGGGCGTCACCGCAGGCCCGCGTCGTGCACTCGGCGCGCGAGCTGCACCCGATTGGCGGCGTCGAGCTTCGTGAAGAGGTGGGCGATGTGGGTCTTCACCGTCGCGACACCCATATACAGTTCGCCCGCGATCTCGGCGTTGCTCATCCCCCGCGCGACCGCGACCGCGACCTCTCGCTCCCGCTCCGTGAGCGATGCGGCGAGCTCGCGCGCGTTCGAGTCACCGCCCTGTCCACGCACGGCCGCGTGGATGAGCTGCGTCGTCACGCTCGGCGACAGCATCGGCTCTCCGCGCGCGACGCGGTGGACGGCGTCGACGAGATCGGCGGGCGGGGTGTCCTTGAGCAGGAATCCGGCCGCCCCGTCGCGCAGCGCCGCGAGCACCATATCGTCGGTGTCGAAGGTCGTCAGCACGATCACACGTGTCGCGGATCCGCTCGCCGCTATCTCGCGTACGGCCGCGAGACCGTCCATGACGGGCATGCGGATGTCCATGAGGGCGACGTCCGGTCGCTCGCGACGGATCAGGTCGACGCCCTCCCGCCCGTTCGCCGCCTCGCCCACCAGGCGGATCGATGGGTCGCCGCCGAGGATCATCGTCAGTCCGGCGCGCACGAGCGCATCATCATCGACGAGCACAACCCGCGTTTCCTCAGTCACCTTCGTCCCCCTCCGCATCCCATGGCAGCCAGGCACGCACCGCGAACCCTCCCCGCCCATCAGGCCCGTGCTCCAGTGTGCCTCCCGCGAGCTCGACGCGCTCGGCGAGGCCCATCAATCCGAATCCTGCCCCCGTCGCATCCGTCTCGTGCACGGCCGGCGTGGGGGATCCGTTCACCACCTCGACGGCGAGAAGGCCTCCGGGGCGTCCGCCGATGCTCACCCGAATCGCCGCACCGGGAGAGTGCTTGCGCGCATTCGTGAGGGCCTCCTGCACGATCCGGAAGCCGGTTCGGGATACCAGCGGCGGGGGCGACGGAGTCGTCTCCTCGGCATTCAGATCCACGATCGCCCCGGCGGCCCGCGCATCCGAGAGCAGCGCCGGAATCGCGTCGAGCGTCGGCTGCGGCGGCTCGACATCGGAGACGTTCGGGATCTCCGCTCGGAGAACCCCCAGGACCTGTCGCAGCTCCGTGAGCGCGCGGCGCGCATTGTCCTGCACGAGAGCCACTGTGCGCGTCGACTCCGCCCGATCGAGATCCTCCCGATAGGCGAGGGCGCCCGCATGCATCGCGACGAGCGAGATGCGGTGCGCGAGGACATCGTGCATCTCGCGCGCGATGCGCGTGCGCTCCCCGGCCTGCGCCGCGGCCACCTGAAGCTCCCGCTCGCGCTCCGCCTCGAGTGCACGCTCGTGCAGCGACGCGACGAGCGCACGGCGGGCGCCGATGTACAGTTCGAACGCCGCGGGAATCAGGAAGGCAAGTCCCGTGGTGACGAGAACGAGCCACTCGGGGGTAGGCCCAAACGCGCCGGCCGGAACCAACTGCTCGTACACCCACAGCGCCGCCACGTATACGAGGCCGTTAGCGATGATCGGCACGGCGCGTCGGTGCGTCGCGTTCGAGACGGCGGCAAGCATTGCGGGTCCGCCGGCAGCCGTGGTGGATACGGAGGACAGCGTGGCCGTGACGATCGCGATCGTGGCCGGGGCACGACGCCGCAGGGGCAGCAGGAGGATGGCGACGAGGCCGATGACCGGGTCGATAAGGGCGAGGACCGCGACCCGCGTCGAGTCGGGCGCCCCGCCGTCAATTGCCTCTGCGACGCTGCCATAGACAATCAGATACGAGAGCGCCGAAGACAGCACCACGACGAGGTAACGCCACACGCTCGACCACACGCTCAGACGCGCGCCCGTCGCGTATTCGATCCTCGCATCTGCGGTTGCCATCCCTTCGAGCCTAGTGACGACGGGGAGGGACGCCGTCCGCCTTCCGGCTCGGGCGGATCCACCGAACGGCGGATCCGATACCGACCGGCGCGCGATGCGGCGACGCGCCCCGGGCGGCGACGGTGGAACCATGATCGAAGCACGAGAACTCACCAAACGCCATGGATCCACGACCGCCGTCGACCAGGTCTCCTTCACCGCCAAGCCGTATCGCGTCACGGGGTTCCTCGGACCGAACGGCGCCGGGAAGTCGACCACGATGCGCATGCTCGTCGGCCTCGCGCGCCCCGACTCCGGCACGGCCCGGATCCTCGGAGCGCCTTTCGCCGGCATCCCCAATCCGGGCCGCCATGTCGGCGTGCTGCTGGATGCGTCCGCGACGCACAAGGGGCGCACGGGCCGGGAGACGCTGAGCCTCGCGGCCATGACGATGGGCCTCGGAGCGAACGCCGTCGACCGCGCGCTCGACCGGGTGTCACTCTCGCGCAGCGAGGCGAACCGCCGCACGGGCGGGTACTCGTTGGGCATGCAGCAGCGGTTGGGTATCGCACACGCCCTGCTCGCGGAGCCCGCCGTCCTCATCCTCGACGAACCCGCCAACGGCCTCGATCCCTCGGGGATCCGGTGGATGCGCACGCTCGTTCGCGAGTTCGCGGACGACGGCGGCACCGTGCTGTTGTCCTCGCATCTGCTGCAGGAAATCGATGCCGTCGCCGACGACATCGTCATCATGGGCGGCGGACGCGTGCATGCGCAGGGCCCGCGCGACGAACTCGTCGGAGAGGGATCCCTCGAGGATCTGTTCTTCGCCGCCACCGCGGATGTCTCTCGCGAGGAGGTCGGCACATGACCACCCTCGCCCCCACTCAGATGCCCGTGATGGCCGGCCCTCGGACGCCGTTCCTGCGCCTCGTCCGCGTCGAGATCCGCAAGCAGATCGACACGCGCGCGAGCGTCTGGATCCTCAGTGCGATCGCCGCGATCACCCTCGGCGCCGCCGCCCTCGCGCTGTGGGTTCTCGCGCCCGCGGGGCTCACGTGGCGCACGCTCACCGACTTCGCCTCAGCCGGGTGGTCGCTGCTGCCCTTCATCGGCGTGCTCGCCGCGACCAGCGAATGGACACAGCGAACCGGCCTGCAGACGTTCGTTCTGGAGCCGCGCCGCTCGCTCGTGGGCCTCGCAAAACTCGTCGGGTCGTTGCTCATCGGCGTCGTGATGGTCATCGCGACGTTCGCCGCCGCGGCCGCCGCGAACCTCATCGGCATCGTCGCCTTTGACGGTGACGGATCCTGGACGCTCGAGCCGGCATATGTCGCCGGATCGGTCGCGAGCATGGTGATCTACGTTGCGATGGGCGTCGGCCTCGGTTTGGCCCTGATGAACACGCCGCTCGCGATCGTGACGTTCCTCGTGCTGCCGACCGTGTTCGGCGCGCTCGCCTTCGTGCCGTGGCTCGCCGACGTGATCCCCTGGCTCGACATCAGCGGGGCGACCCTCGCCCTCGTCAACGGCTCGCTGTCAGGCGAGGAAGGCGCCCGCCTCGCCACCTCGGCCGCGCTCTGGTGCGCGCTCCCCCTCGCGATCGGGTTCTGGCGCACGTCCCGCCGCGACATGCTCTGATGACGGGGAACCGGGTCCGATACTCTGCGTTCCCATACGCACGGTCCGGGCCCGGCACCCGCGTCAGGATTCTGAAAGCGACGGCAACCTGAGGGGCGCCATCGCGCCTCCAACAGCTCGTCAGCCGGTCGGCGTGAACTCGACGACGAGGATCCGGGCGTCGCCGCCCTGGGCGATGTCCATCGCGCCCTTGAGCCGACCCCACGCCGCCGGATGCGCGGAGGCGTAGCGCGCGAGGACGGCGCCGGAGGCCTCGTCGTCGAGGAGATCCACCGCGACCCGTTCGCGGCGTACACCGCCCGTGCTGAGGTACGCGACCCCATTGGCGCGGAGGTTGCGGTACCACTGCGACTTCGCACCGAAGCCTGACGCGACACGGAGCGCGCGGCCCGTGCGTTCGACGACCTCGACGACGACGAATCGCGGCTCGCCCGATGAGCGACCCTGATGCTCGATCATGACGAGGCGGCGGCCCAGCAGCCGCCCGAGCCCGGCTCGGTAGAGCGGAATCGGCAGCCGCATGAGCCACGGCGTGCCGAGGATCCGTGCGATCAGCCAATCGGTCATCGAACTCATCCTCTCGTCGCGCGGGCGTCGGAGCGAGCGGCACGTCACTGCGCGAGCGTCGGATCGATCAGGGCCTCGCCCCGTGACACGCCGAGTTTCCGCTCCCGGGACCACCGTACCTCCGACATCCGCGCACGAGGCCGGAGGCGGATCCGACGCTCGCGTCAGTCGATGAGGTCGTGCCGCACGATGACCTCGTCGCGGCCGGGGCCGACGCCGATCACCGAGATGCGCGTGCCGCTGATCTTCTCGAGTGCGAGCACGTAGTCCTGCGCGTTCTGGGGCAGTTCGTCGAATGTGCGCGCGCCCGTGATGTCCTCGCTCCACCCCGGGAAGTTCTCGAGGATCGGCTTCGCATGGTGGAAGTCGCTCTGGTTGACCGGCACCTCATCGAACCGATCGCCGTTCACGTCGTAGGCGACGCACACGGGGATCTCGTCGAGCCCCGTCAGCACATCGAGCTTCGTGAGCACGAGGTCGGTGATGCCATTGATGCGCGTCGCATAGCGGGTGATCGGCGCGTCGTACCAGCCGACGCGGCGCGCGCGCCCGGTCGTCGTGCCGAACTCGTGCCCCTGCGCGGCGAGCCACTCGCCGTCTTCGTCGAACAGCTCGGTCGGGAAGGGGCCCGCGCCGACGCGTGTCGTGTAGGCCTTGACGATGCCGACGATGCGGTCGAGGCGGTTCGGGCCGACGCCGGATCCGCTCGCGGCGCCCGCGGCCGTCGCGGTCGACGACGTCACAAAGGGATAGGTGCCGTGGTCGATGTCGAGCATCGTCGCCTGACCGCCTTCGAAGACGACGACCTCGCCGCGATCGAGGGCGTCGTTCAGCTCGAGGCCGGTGTCGCAGACCATGGGGCGCACGCGCTCGGCGTACGACAGCAGGTCGTCGACGATCTCGTCGACCGTGATGTCGCGCCGGTTGAACACCTTCAGGAGCAGGTGGTTCTTCTGCTCGAGCGCACCCTCGACCTTCTGGCGCAGGATCGACTCATCGAAGAGATCCTGGATCCGGATGCCGACGCGGCTGATCTTGTCGGCATAGGTCGGGCCGATGCCACGGCCCGTCGTGCCGATCTGCCGCTTGCCGAGAAAGCGCTCCTGCACCTTGTCGAGGGTGCGGTGGGCGTGCGTGATGACGTGCGCGCTCGACGAGATCTTGAGCTTCGACGTGTCGACGCCGCGCGCCTCGAGTGCCTCGAGCTCGTCGAAGAGCACCGCGAGGTCGACGACGACACCGTTGCCGATCACGGGCGTCACGCCCGGCGAGAGGATGCCGGAGGGCAGCAGGTGCAGCGCGTACTTCTCGTCACCGATCACGACCGTGTGACCGGCGTTGTTGCCGCCGTTGAACTTGACGACCCACTCGGTGCGTTCGCCGAGCAGATCTGTGGCCTTGCCCTTGCCCTCGTCGCCCCACTGGACGCCGACGATCACGATTCCTGGCATGGGTCTTCCCCCTGAGATTCGGGTGCTGGACACCCCATCCTATCCGCGGGGCGCTCGCGCCCTCACCGCGAGGCCGCTGCCTCAGCATGGAACGGCACAGGGGCCCTGCGCATGCGATGCGCAGGGCCCCTGTGTCCGGGGCGGGAGGGAGGCCCCTCCCGCCCCGGTTCGGACGTCAACCTTCTAGGAGGCCGACTCCTCCGCTCGGCCGAGGCGACGGCGAGCGAAAAGGAGGAGCGAACCGCCCGCAAGCAGGGCGAGCACCCCAGCGCCGATCACGGCGCCACCGATCTCCCCGCCCGTGGCCGGAAGAGGAGACCCCGGCGACGGAGACGCGGACGGATCGCTCGAGCCAGGCTCCTCAGCCGGCGCGGGCGTGGGTTCCGGGTCCGTCGTGGGTTCCGGGTCCGTCGTGGGTTCCGGGTCCGGCGTGGGCTCCGGATCCGGCGTGGGCTCCGGCGTGGGCTCCGGATCCGGCGTGGCCGTCTCCATCTCGACGACGCCCGCGTCCCACGTGGGATCGATGCCCTCGGTGGCCAGGACCTCCTGCTCGTCGTAGTCGCGCGTCAGCGCGACATTCGAGTCGTCCAGGACGAACACCGCCGACCGGCCCGTCGCGGGATCCGCGTTCGAGTCCATCGCGGCGCTCTCGCCGGCCCCGGCCTGCGTGAACTCGTACATCTCCGCCTGCTCCGGGGTGAGCTCGAACTCCACCTGGTAGCTCCCGGCCGGAAGCGAGTCGAACAGATAGCGGCCGTTCTCGTCGGTGAACACCGGCTCGACTCCGTCGACGGGCTCGCCGTCGCCGTTCAGCAGCGTCACCTTCACGCCGGACAGGACCGGCTCGTCGGCTCCCTGAAGACCGTCACGGTCCTCGTCGATCCACGTCACATCGCCGATCGCGTACGTCTTCTCGACGAATCCGAAGTCGAGCGTCGGGTCGCGATCGCCGTCATTCGTGAGCCCCTCAGAAGACTCCTCCCAGGTCGAGGAGTCGCCCTCGCGGTCCCCTACGCCCGGCGTGGTCGGCACATACGGCGCGAGCGCCTCGGCCGACTTCTCGCGATCGATCGACACCGTGTAGGACTGGCCGTCCTCGAGCACCGGAAGGTCCTCGAAGGTGTACAGACCGTTCTCGTCGGTCGTGACGGGCGCGACGGGGTCACCGTCGACGTCGGTCACGGGAGCGCCATCCGGGCCCGTCAGCACGAGCACGACGCCGGGGATCCCCGGCTCATCGACGCCCTGTCGGCCGTCGCGATCCTGGTCGAGCCACACGAGGTCGCCCACAGACACGCGTTCGGGCTCGGGATCCTCACCCGGAGTGTTGTAGAACGTGACCTCGTCGGATGCGCCGTTCTCGGCTACGACGACATCAACCGTCTCCGTGGTGGTGAGGTACCCCTCCGGAGCGTCGATCTCCTTCACCGTATAGGTGCCGGGCTCATCGACCTTGACGTTCTTGATCTCGCCGTTTTCGTCGACCACGCGCAGCGCGCCGTCCACCACCATGACGTCGTCGACCACGACGGATCCGTCGGCGTCCAGGATCTGGAAGTGCGCGTCCTCGTCAGTGATGACGACCGTGCTGTCCTCCGCATCGACCTTCTTGATGCTCAGCGGATATCCGTCGGACGGCGTGATCGTCGCCGAAGTGGTCCCGATCGTGTTGACGATCGGCTCGTCGATGTCGTAGTCGGTGATTCGGACCAGGACGTTCACCGATGGTGCACCCTGGCTGGCATCGAGCACCGTGCCGTCCTTCTGGAACAGCGTCACCGTGCCCGCCGGAGCATCGTCCGTCGGTGCATCGAAGCGCGCCTGGACATTGCCCTCGAGGTCCTGCACCGCCGTCGACGGGTTCGCACCGTCGTCGACGTTCGTGTCGCCGACGAAGCCGACGAACTCGACACCGGTCGGGAGGGTGTCCACGACGTCGAGGATCGGCACACCGTCGTAGTCGCCGTGCGGGATCAGTGCGATGTTGTAGACGTACTCATCGCGAACGAGGTTTCCGTTCGCGTCGACCTCCGCGCGGAGGTTGCTCGTCCACTCCTCGTTCGGGGTGTCGCGCACCTCCTTGCGGACCTCTGCCTCGTCGCCGTAGGACGTCGCATCGCTCGTCACCTCGGACCAGTAGAGGATCTGGTCGTCCTCGCCGAGAAGCGATGCCTTGTTGGTGATCTCCACCGTGTCCTTGCCGACGAGCGGCTCGGTCGTCAGGGGGATGTCGAGCGTGAAGTGCTTGTCGACGCCCCACTCTTCGACCTTCTGGACGCCCGCATCGCTGAGCGCGATCTCGAGGTCACCGTCGGCGTTCACGTCGAGGGTGAAGTCCTCGGACCCCATCGCGTGCCACCAGTCGTACTCGGCCGTCAGGCCGTCGCGGATGGCGTCGAGATCGCTGATGTCGAACACGTTGGCGTCGATGTGATCGACGATCGTGCTCTGGGTCAGGTCGATTCCCTTCCCCGCGCCAACCGTGAACGTGTACGTGACCGTCGCGGATTCACCCGGATCGACCTCGACCGTGGATGATTCCGCGGTCTTGTTGAAGTAGTCCGGTGCGTTCCAGCCGTCCTCGTTCTCCTCGGTCGTCGTGAGGAGGTTCTCGTAGCGAGCGTCGTGGGACGCTCCGTCGCCGTAGGTGTATCGCGCGACGTTCGTCACGCCGTACTTCGTCTCGCCGGGAACGTCGGTCCGCTTCTCGTCGAGGCCGTCGATCGTAGTGATCTCGGCCGCGACGGTGATCTCGGCGCTCGTCTCGGAGTCCCGCCCCAGGTTGATGACGAGCGTCTGACCGTCGATGTAGTACTCGCCGACGTGCTCGTCGGCGGAGAAGTCCTCGCCGTCGGCCGGCACGGCGACCTCTGTGAGGTCGAATCCGGTGCTCGAGACGGGGTCCGCGGCAAACGAGATCTGCTCGGGCAGCGTGTCGGTGACGACGACGTTGCGATCGAGCGTCTTCTTCGAGTTGCTGCCGTCGAAGGTGCTGAGGTCGACCGAGAGAGTGTAGGTGACGGACTCGGAGATCGCACCGCCGTCGCCCGGCTCAACCGCGCGTTCCTTCCAGTCGGCGCTCTTCTGGAAGGCTCCTCCGACATTGGGCCCCGGAAGGCCTTCGATCGAACCGCCGATCCAGACGCTCGCCTCGCGCGTCTCGTCCGTCCCGAAGTTCGCCGTGTTCGTGAGGTCCACCCCGTACGAACCACCGTCGTCCGCGTTCACGGCGTCGGCCTCGGTCTGGAGGGCCTCTTCGAGCGCGGCGCGCGCGGCCTCATCGGCCACCGCGGCCTCGTATGTGATCGCCGTGCGCGACGTCGCGGGCAGGTCCAGGGTGCCCGTGAACGTGCCATCGACGATTGCGGGAGCGAATGCGACTTCGTCCGTCTGCTCGTTCAGGCCGTCCTCGTCCCACGTCGTCTGTGTGGCATGGAACGAGCCGTCGACGTAGGCAAGGCCTTCCGGGAGCTGATCAGCGACCGTGTAGGCGGGCTGCGCCTCGACGGTGTTGATGTTCAGGCGGTACGAGATGGGCGCGCCGATGACGTCCTCGGAGAGGGTGACATCGCCCGTCTCGGCGTCGTACGACACGTACTGGCCGAGGTCGCCGTGGTTTGCAATCGCCTTGCCAACGCCGTCCGTGACGTCAGCGAACCGGTCCCCGCCATCTCGGATGATGACTTCGACCGCCTGTTCTTCGCCGTCGAGGCTCCACGAGATCGTCTCGTGCGAGCTGTGCTCGACCTCGTCGATTGTGAAATCGAGCTGGAGAACGCCCTGGTTGACGTCCGACGGCCACGGATCGGCGAAGGTGAGGATGACCGAGTTCGGATCGTCGGATGCCGTCTCGATGCTCGTGACCGCCGTGTTGCCCGCGGGGAGATCCGCCAGCGTGAGGCCGGACCCGAGGTCGATCCTCGCGGTCGATCCGGGTGCGACGTCGCTGCTGTACTGGACGCGCATCGTGAGGGTGTCGCCCTCGTTTACCACCGGCGTGCCGTCGTACGAGCCGCCATTGAGGTCGACCGTGGTGGTGATGCCGGGTGTGGCGGAGTACGCCGCCGTCGCACCGAGGCCGACGAGGCTCGCCACGCCGAGAAGCACGGCAAGTAAGCCAGCGATTGCTCGCTGCATGAGGGGCGTGCGCGTGACAGCGTCGCCCAGGTCAGTATCCGATCTCAAAGGATCCCCTCCATAACGATCTCGCCCGCACGGCGCGAGGGCATGGTTCGGGAGATGCTCCGCGCGCGCGGACGCACGGGCGCGATGACGCGGCCCGCAACGGGTAGTGATCAGGCACAGCTCGAAACGCCGTACGACTCCCCCTGGTTCGGGTGGAGGATGTCGAAGACGCTCTCGATCTCGCCCACCACGCCGAAGCGCGAGCAGACGATGTGCCCCACCGATTACCCTCTCGCGTAGCGCGCGGCGAGACCGCGGAAAGGGCGGGCTTTTACCCTCGAATTACCCCGTGCCCCGGCGTGCCGCGCCTTCGGCTCGCCCCCCCCGGGGCGCATGGACTGCGGCGCGCCGGCCTCCGGATGGCCCGGAGACGCGTCACGCGATGCGGCTGCCCGGGGGTGTGCGACGGGCCGGCGTACGCGTGCGGGAAGCACCCCAGAGCATGAGGCCGGCGGCGAGCAGCACCTGGATCCCGAGCCCGACGAACCAGCTCGGCGTGCTCGAGGCGATCGCCTCGCGGGGCGTCTGCCGGTCGAGCTCAGACAGAGGCGGATCGGTGTATTCACCCTCGACGAAAGGCTTGCCGTCGCAGGGATCGGCCCAGTCGTCGCGGATCAGCTCGGGCGGGTGCTGAGCGCTGCGGATGCCGTACTTGATCTGGCCGAACAGGTCGACGGGGTACCCACTGCCGTCGTAGCCCGTCGGCGTCGCATCGGCGAGCACGACGAACGGATTCGCCGCGAGGATCCACCACACGTAGTCGTAGCGCGGCGCCTCGCCGGATCCGCGCACCTCGACGCACTGCGGGGTGACGTCCGGGCGGGGCTCAAGGCAGGGCTCGGAGCTCTCGTCGCATGACGGCAATCGGCTGGCCTCGCCCGTCGAGACATACACCTGATCGGGGCTCTCCGTGAGAGTCGACACCGACGAACGCGCGGCGAACGTACCGAGGCCGAAAGCGATGACGGTACCGATCACGAGCAGCATCACCACGAGATAGGAGGCCGCGACCGAGAACAGCGGCCGCGCGATGACCGCGCTGAGGCCGACACCGATCGCCGCGAAGACTCCGATCTCGACGGCGAGGATGAGGATCGACACGATGAGCGTCGCGGGATGGATGGTGTCCTGCCCGGCGAGGCCGGCCCAGTTCGGGGCGGGCGGCGCGAACTGCCCCCGGATGAGCGCGAAGACGAGGGCGGGGACCGCGGCGACAAGGTACACGAGCCCCGTCACCCACCCCGCGAGCAGCTTCGCGACGAGGATCTCGGCAGTCGTCGCGAGCGTCACCTGCACCGGAGCGAGAGTCGCACTGTCGCGATCACCGTTGATCGCATTTCCGGTGAACGTCGGCGTGACCAGCACCGTCATGAGCAGCACGCCGTAGATCGCGACCGAGACCATTCCCGACGCGACCGATCCGGACCCCGAGAACACGAGCGAACCGAGCCACGTGATGCCGACGACGACCAGGAAGAAGACGCCGAGGAGAACGTAGAAGCCGGGACGACGCACGCGCTGGCGCAGGTCGAGCCCGACGAGCACGCCGATACGAGCGGGACTCATCGTTCCCCTCCGTCCTTCATCTGCAGGAAGGCGCTCTCGAGATCGCCTGACGCGGGGGCGAATTCCGCCACGAGGATGCCGGCCGCGACGAGGTCGCTGAGGCCCTGGGCCGCGTGCACCTCGTCGGGGAACGCCAGAACGAGGTCGCGGCGATCGATCCGGATGTTCGCCTCGGGGAGCACACGTGCGACGGCGTCGCGCCACGGACCGGGACCGGACTGCCGGGTGCCCGCGACGCGCAGTCGCCAATCACGAGGCTGGCCGTGCGACGATGCGTCGTGCTGATGGGCGACGGTCGCGCCCTCGGACATGAACACCGCATCGTCGACCATCTCTTCGAGTTCGGAGAGAACGTGGCTCGACACGAGGATCGCGGCGCCGTCGTCGGCGAGCGCGCGCAGATGTCGGCGCAGCGCGATGCGAGCCGCAGGGTCGAGGCCGGATGCCGGCTCGTCCAGCAGGAGCACGGATGGCCGGTGCACGAGCGCGCGGGCGAAGCCGAGCAGCTGCTTCTGCCCGCGGGACAGCACCCGCGCGGGCGCCGTCGCGAGCTCCCCCAGCCCGACTTCGGCGAGCAGCTCGTCGGCGCGATCGACCGCCTGCGCCTTCGGGGCGCCGTACAGGCGACCGGCGATCGTCAGCGTCTCGCGCGCCGAGAGGGATTCCCACGCGCCGAGCGCGTCGGGCATCCACCCGATGCGCTCGCGTGCGGCCGAGGGGTCGGCAACAGGATCGATGTCGCCGATGCGGATCTCGCCGCGGTCGGGCGCGAGGAGCGAAGCGAGCATGAGGAAGAGCGTCGTCTTACCCGCGCCGTTCGGGCCGACCAGCCCCGTGATACGACCGGGGCGCGCGTCGAACGTGACGTCCCGCACCGCGTGCACGCTGCCGAACGAGCGCGCGACCGACCGCGCGACGACGCCCGCGTGAGGCGTTTCGGACGCGGGGATCGCATCGGCCGTCGGTGAGCTCATGTCAGCACGCTATCGCGGAGCTCCGACATCGGAGGGACGGGCGGTCCTCACGTCTCCGAAACGGGCTCCAGGCCGACGAACTTCATGCGGTCCTCGCCGTAGAAGCAGCTCTGCAGCGCGATCTCCCCCTGCAGCCCGACGAGGTCGTCGGTGCTGCTCCAGATCTTCGAGGTGTAGCGGATGTCGACGACCTCGTAGACCTCATCGCGTCCGTCGATGCGGATTCGCTGGCCCTCGTCCCACGACAGCAGAACATCGCCGCCGCAGTTGTTGTGCGCGGCCGCCGTCTCCGGCACCCCCTCGCGCTCGTAGGAGGTCATGATCGTGAAGGTGCCGTCGCAGAGGTCGAGCTCGGGGATCCCGCCCGTGGCGCCGACGGTGACCGTCGGCAGCTCCTCGAAGACCTCCTCCTGGACGCTGTCGATCGTCGAGCCGATGGCGACCTTCACGCCCCCGTAGCCCTTCTCGACCTGCTCGGGCGCAAGCAAGACGCCCGCCAGCAGCGCGGCTCCGCCGACGATGAGCACGCCGCCGAGAGCGCCCAGGACGATGTTCCCGCGCTTGCGCTTCCCCATACGAGCCCCCTTCGAACGGATCCGCGCTCAGGATACCCTCGGCGCCCGAGAGACGGTCAGTCCTGGGCGCAGATCGTGACGGGCTCGTTCGCAACGCGGCCGTCGGACCGCGCGAGAAAGATGTCGACGCACACCTCCTCGGCGCCGTTCCGCGGAACCGCGACGGCCTCCTCATCGACACGCTGGTTGTCCCCCACCCCGTCGATCGTCTTCTCGCGCCACAGGTAGTAGTCGCCGGCTTCCGGCGCCGGATTGCTCCACGAGAACTGCGCCTCATCGGCGGTGAGGACGCCGGTTCCGTCGACGATCTGCGGGACAGTCGCGCCGAGGGGATCCTGCGGCGCCGCCGTGGTCGTCTCGGGGGCCGGTTCGTCATCCGGGAGGGCGAGCTGAGCGAGGAAAGCCCCCACGACGCAGGTGACGACGACGCCGACGATCGACGCAGCGACGACGCTCGGCCACCGCTTCTTCTTCCTCGTCGGCGCCGCGGCCGGCGCCGGTGCCCGCGAGTCCCGCGGCGGCTCGGCACGTCCGGCCCGCAGCACCGTCTCTTCCTCCGCGGGCGACGCGGCGTGGGGACGACGGATGGTCTCGTCGCCGTCGAAGCTCTCCGCGATCCGCGAGGGACGGAGCACGGTCGCGTCGTCGGCGGGCGCCGAGCCCGGGACGCGCGTGACCGTCTCGGGCGGATCCTCTCGATCCTCGCGACGTGTCGTCGGCGCGCGCGTCTCCTCCTCGGGCGCGATCGTCGCGACGCCGCGCACCCGCGTCAGCTCGTCACCCTCGTCGTCGCCCGCCTGATCTGGGTGGTCGTCGAGGATGTCGATCGTCGTCGGAGCGAGCCCGAGCGCGATCTCGACCTGCTGCAGCGCCCGCCCGAGGGCGAGCGCGGATGCCGGGCGAGCGGCCGGATCCTTCGCCATCGACCGCGCGAGAACCTCGAACAGCGCCGGCGGAACATCTGAGCGCGCGATCGGCGGAAGCGCCATACGCTCGATGCGGTCGATCAGCACGGCCGTCTGGTTGCTCTGGCCTGCGACCTCGAAGGGCGAGCGGCCCGCGAGCAGCGTGTAGATCGTCGCGCCGAGCTGATAGACGTCTGCGCGTACGCCGCTCGACGCGTCCTCGGCGAGCGCCTCGGGCGGCGACCACGGCACCGACAGCCCGACCGCCTCGCTCTCTGCGTGACTCGTCGACGCGATCCCGAAATCCGTCAGCGCCGGGCGACCATATGCGGTCACCAGAATGTTCGCGGGCTTGATGTCGCGATGCACGACGCCCGCGCGGTGCGCCGTCTCGACCGCCGCGGCGACCGTGACACCGATCCGCAGAGTCTCGGCGACGTCGAGCGCCTCACGGCGATATCGCAGCTGCAGATTCGGGCCCGGGCAGTACTCCATGACGAGGTACGGCCGCCCGTCGCGCGACACCCCCGCCTCGAAGATCGTGACGATCGCCGGATGTGACGACAGCATCGCCATCGTGTTGGCCTCGGACGTGAACTGCGCCGTCGACGTCGAGACGAGATCCGGCAGCAGAACCTTGACCGCCACGCGTCGGCGCGGCAGGCGCTGCTCGTAGAGGAACACGTCGGCGAAGCCCCCCGAACCGAGCGGCTTCACGTACGAGAATCCGGGCAGCTCCGGGGGCGCCGCGGGGGCGCGACGGGCCATCATCCGTCTCGGCTCCTCTCTCGGCGCGCGGCGATCGCCGCGCGGAACGCGCGCACACGCGATCCGGAACGAGCGCGCCGAAGCGAGGCGAGGCTCAGACGGGCGCGCAGCCGCCGCCAGATCGACGCGCTCCGGCTCATGTCCGCGACCACGCCGTCGACGTCGTCCCAGTACCGGTCGACCTCCTCGCGTTCCGGATCCCCGGGCGCGAAGACGCCCGCGTCGGCGCGGGCCGCGAGGGTCGTCACGCGCTCGTCGGCCAACGATCCTGCGAGACCTTCGGACTGCTCAGAACGGGTGCCCCCCGCCGCGACACCGTGTCCGAGGTCGACGGCGCGATCGGCCAGCTCGTCCCATCCGCCGCTGATCTGGGCCGACGCCTCCGCCGCCTGGCGCCGGCGCTTCCGCCGGAGCGCCTTGATCCCGCCGAGGATCAGGAACGGCGAGAGAAGCAGGAGGATCGTGGCGAGCGAGATTCCGCCCACGAGCACGTACACGAGATAGTCGCTTGACACGGCGTCGTCATCGTCTTCGACCTGACGGTCGTCCGGCACGAGAGGCGGCTCGTCGGCAGACTCCTTCGGGGGCGGCGGCGGCTGAAGCGGCATCGGCTGCGGATCGGCCTGCGGCTTGGTGCTCTGATCCTTGGGCTCGTTGTCCTCGTCGGGCGTCGGATCGAACGCGACCCACCCCGATTGCTCGAACGCGACCTCCACCCAGGCGTGGAGAGTGCTGCCGTTCGCGATCAGCCGCCCGTCGTCATCCGTGTCGTAGAAGCCCATCACGACACGCGCCGGAATCCCGGACTCTGCGGCCATGAGCGCCATGAGCGCAGCGTACTGCTCGTCGTCGCCGACCATCTCGTCTGCATCGACCATCGTGCCGAGGCGCGCGGATCCGTGCCCCGACGGCGAGAACTGCTCCTCATCGAGGCCGTGGCTGAAGTAACCCGACTCAGAAAGGAACGTCGTGATCGCATCGACGCGCTCGTACGGCGTCTGCGCGCCAGCCGCCGCGATCGCGTCGGCGGCGAGCTCGCCGACGCCGGGCGGAACGGACTCGGGTTCGGGAATATCGACCGACGCGAACTCGTCCTCGACGAGCACGGCCTCGTCCGGCTCACCCGGAACGACGGCATGCATCGTGTAGGCGTCCCCTTCACGCAGGCCCGTGCGCACGACCGTCGTCCCCGTCGCCCCGTTGTGATAGGTCGCGCGGCGCAGTTCGTCCCCATCGTCGCCGCGGTAGGCGATCGAATCCACCTCCCCGACGGTCGGCGCCCAGACGTCGTCGTATGCGCCGATGTCGACACGCACCTCGCTGCGCGGCGCGCCCGGATCGGCCTCGGCCATCCCGGTCCGCAGCGGCAGAAACGCGCTCGTCGAGTCCGTGACGTCGTAGACGACTCCCGAGTACGCGTCCATCGTCGCGAGTCGCACTCGAGCTCCGGCGGGCAGACCGGAGACGGTGAACAGCTCGGCATCGTCGTAGGCGTCGACATAGATCCGGAAGTCCTGCAGGGGGCTCGCCAGCTCGCGGATGTCGAACGGCGGGATGATGACGTCGCGGACGACGTACCGGACCCCGCCAGCGGACGCCGCCAGCGATGTCGCGCCGCCGACGGCGCCCGCGAGGACGAGGATGCCTGCCGCCGTGAGAATGCGACGGAGCACGTGGTTGCGGTGCGATGAGTCGTCGCCCGAGGTCGAGGCGACGACCTCATCGCCGCGCCGCCACGCATGCCGGAGGACGAGCCACACGATGGCCGCAAGGCCCCAGAGGATGCCCTGTGCGACCGGCGCAGCCGGCTGCGATGTGCCGAGCGCGATCTGCCCCGCAAGCGCCCCCGCCGCCGCACCGATCGCCCAGGTCGGCGAGGGCATCCGCAGCGCGAGGGATCCGGTCAGGACCCCCGCGACGAGCAGGAGCAGGAACGGGACGATCAGATGCCCATCCTGCGGAGAGACGGGGGGAACGGTCGTGAGCAGCGTCTTCCACGAGGTCACGACGCCGACCGCGAGCTCGCGCAGCGTGTCGAGGGTGGGCACGACGCCGGCGATCGTCGTGGCGGGCACCGCGAGCGGGCCACCGAGGACGAAATACGCCGTGCAGGAGGCAGCGGCGAGCAGCAGGATCCCCCAGCCGCGTCGCGCCCCGATCCATGCGATTCCCAAGCCGACGAGGATCGCCGCGGCCCCGCTGACGAGCACGAACCAGCCGGAGAAGGTCGGCAGAAAGCCGACCGCCGGCACGATGAGGAGGAGCAGGGCGCCCGCGAGGTCGATGACCTCGCGGGGCAGCTCCCGCGGAGCGCGCGCGGCCGTCACGAGAGCACCCTGCCGATCGCGGCCGGGACGGCGTCGAGGTCGCCGATCGTCAACGCGTCCGCGTCGCCGATGCGGCGGCGCGCCGTCTCGGCCCCCGGACGGGCGGTGACGGCGAGGGCGCGAGCCCCCAGGGGCAGCCGCGAAAGTGCCCCTTGAAGGGCCCGAGGCGTGACGCGACTGCCCGAGACGAGCACGACGACGCTCGCGGCGGGCGCGATCCGCGCCGTCTGCGCGGAGAGCTCGCCCGTGCCTCCCTCGCGAACCGGCGCCTGGTCGACGCCGGAAAGCGAGTCGAGCAGGATCCGCGGCGTGCGCGATCGAAGAGCCTGCTGGGGGGTCAGGACGTCGACGCGCGACGCGTCGCGCAGCGCGCGCAGACCGAGGGATCCCGCGATCGAGACCGCGAGCTCGAACTCCTCATCGCTCGCGTACTCGGAGCGACTCGTGCTGAGGCCGACGACGAAATGCGAGCGCCTCGTCTGCTCGTAGGTGCGCACCATGAGGGTGCCGATGCGGGCCGTCGAGCGCCAGTGCACGTGCCGCAGATCGTCGCCCGGGCGGTACTCGCTCAGGGCGTGGAAGGCGATGTCGTCGCGGGTGAGATCGCGCGAGACCATCCCCTCGAGATCGCGCACGTATCCGAGCGACTCGCCCGCGAATCCCACCGTCTTGGGATGCACGTAGAGGTCGACAGGCTCGTCGCGGCTCGTGCTCCGCTCGAACAGGCCGAGCGGGTCGCCGCGGACGATGCTCACGGGACCGACCGAGAGGACGGTGCGGCGCGTCGTCGGGATGGCGAACAGCTGCTCCTCCTCGTCTCCCGGCGCCAGACGGCCGACGGAAAACGCGCCGCGCGCGGATCCGACGGGCAGCACGATGCGGGAGGGAAGGATCGCTCGCTCCCCCGGGTTCGCGACGGTGAACGCCCCGACGGCGCGTTCGCCGACGACGACGCGCGTGCGCGTGAGGTCGAGCCTCACGTCGTACGCCGTGCGCCCGAAGAGGAACAGGAGGCACACCCCGATCGTCGCGGTGAGGACGACGGCGGCCACGATGACCTCCCACCACCCCATCACGGTGCCGAGGATCCAGAGCACGACGGCCGCCGCGAGCAGCGTCCACCCCACGGGGCGCACCACTCCCGCCGCGCGCCGCGCGGCCGCGACGGCGCGCTCGAGGAGGAAGAGCACGACCTCGCGCCACGTGGCGAGCTCGGTTCGCGTCGACGTCATTTCCATGTATAGGCCGCGGTCGTGGTGCTGTGGGGGCCCTTGATGACGAGGCGCACGCGATCGCCGGGGTATCCGAAGAAGCAGTTCATGTCGGTTCGTCCCGAGCCGCTGAGCCGGCCGCTCCAGCTGCCGCCGAAGTTGTGCCATCCACCCTGATCGTTCTGACAGGTCACGGTGTAGTTCCCGGAGGGGAAGTCGCCATAGTTCAGCCGCAGGTAGTTGCAGTTGCCGCTCTTACAGTCCGGGTTCTGTGCAGCGCTGCCGCCCTTCGACGTGCTCGCGCTCGGCTCCGGCGGCGGGGGCGGGGGCAGGGGCTTCTTCGACGTCGTCGCCCTGGCGCTCGCGATGCCGCTCCAGCCGCCCTCTGTGTGGACGCGCGCGTCGATCGTTCCCGTCTCCTCGTAGCCGTATCCGACCGTGCGGGAATCGCGGAGCGACACTTCCTCCCAGCTTCCGCCATCGATCCGGATCTGCATCGCGTCGATGGGCCGGCCGTTGTCATTCGAGGGCGGCGCCCAGGAGTACGTGATCGACCGTCCGTCGGATCCCGAGCGCTTCGCGGACACCGACGGCGCCGGTGGCGCGCCGAACGGAACCGCCGCGTTCGAGCGTTCGCTGACGGCACTCGGCTCGGAGCGCTGGCCGTCGGCGATGGCGAACGCGCGCACCTCGACGCGGTACTCGCTGCCATTCGTGAGGCCGCTGGCCGACATGCTCGTCGCCGTGCCGACGCCCGTCCAGGTACCGCCGTTGATGCGGTACTCGTACCGGATCTCGTCGGCGCCACCGGCCGAGGAGGCCGACCACGACGCCGTAATCGAACGGTCGCCCGGCTTCGCCGTCGGCGTGCCCGGCTGCGACGGCGAGGTGAATTGGCGAAGCGGCGCGCTCGCGGCGCTCCACGCCCCCCATCCGGCCTTGTTCTCGGCCCGCACCTGGAAGGTGTACGCCGACTCGCTCGGCGGAAGCGCGAACGAGGCCGACGTCGCCGAAACCTTCTTCGGCACGCCGTGCGCGGATCCGCCCTCGTAAGCCTGCACCTCGTACCTGTCGACGGCGTCGCCCCCGGCGCTCCGGCCGGTCACGGCATTCCACTCGACGAGGATGTCGCCGGGGGTGCGCCCGATGTCGCTCTGCCTGCTGGACGTCGGCGCCGCCGGGGCATCCGGGGCGCGCGCCGGCACCTTCGCGGGGCTCGTTGCGCTCCACGCCGACGGATCCGGTGCGTCGTTGTGCGCGCGCACGCGGAACGAGTAGGAGGTGCCGTTGACGAGACCGCTCCAGGTGTACTGGGTCGTGCCCGCGGGGAGCTCGACGCGCGCCACGCCGCTCGGCGGCGTCGGGCTGATCTCGAGGTCGTAGCGCACGATCGGCGAGCCTTCGGTGCCCGGCTCTTCCCACGCCGCCGTGAGCTCTCCGTCGCCGAACGACGGCACGCGGGGCGGCGCCGGCTGATCCGGACGGACATCGGGCCGCGCTTCGACGCTCACGGGCGACGGCTCCGAGTCCCCGACCTCGTTGATCGCCGTGACCGTGAAGGTGTAGGTGACGTTGTTCGTCAGCCCCGTCAGCGTGCAGGTGGTCTCGGGGCACGTCTGCGAGAAGGTGGATCCGTCCGACGCGGAGGCGGCGTCGACGCGGTAGCCCGTGATCGTCGATCCGTTGTCCGCCGGAGGACGCCAGGTCAGGCCCACCTGACGGCTCTCCACGGTCGTCACGCGCGGCTTGCTGGGGGCGTCCGGACGCCCCTGCACCGTCACCCGCACGCGGGCCTCGGCCACCCGCTCGGCATCGCCCGTCGCGTCCTGAATCACATAGCGCAGGACGAGGCGGCCGTCGTAGTCGGCGCCGGGCGTCACCGTGACGGAGTCTTCGGTGAAGGAGAGCTCCTCCGTGACGCCGATCACCGGGTTCACGCTCACGACGGTGAGCGGCTCCCCCTCGTCGGCGAACGGATTGATGTCGTTGTCGAGGACATCGATCGTGAGGGTCTCGCCCTGGTTCCACTCGTCGACCGTGTCGTCGCTCGCAACCGGCATGGGGCGCGTCGACGCCGTGACCGAGACCTCGATGTCTGCGGTGACGGGAGCGGGATCGCTCGGATGGTCCTGACCGTCGTCGACGGTCACCGGGATCGACGCCGTGGTGCCCTTGCGATCGGCATCGGCCGTGACCGACAGGATCGATCCGTCGACGATCTCAGCGTTCAGCCCGGCCGGAACGTCACCGAGCGAGAAGGTCAGCGGATCCTCGTCGATATCGCTCGCGAGCCCCGCGAGGTCGACGGTTCCGGGCTCGGAATCGCCCGCACCGACGCTCATTGCGGCGCCGACCATCTCCGGCGGCACGTTCTCGGGCGGCGTGACCGTGATGGGAAGCGACAGCGTCGCGACCCGGCCGTTCGGATCGTCGGCGTCCGCGCCGTCCGTCACCTCGAACGTGATGGCGTCGCCGCCGAAGTAGCGGTCGGTCGACGTGTAGGTCAGCGTGTGCTCGTCGACGATGAGCGAACCGCTCGCGTGCGAAGCGCGGACCTTCTCGGCGGCCGTCAGGCGCAGCTCCCTCTGGCTCGCGATCTCGACGTAGTCCTCGAGCGGCAGCTCGATCGTCTCGCCGCTGCCCACGACCACCGGCTCCGTCGAGATGAGCGTGGGGCGGACGTCCTCCTGCCCCGGAACGTGGATGAAGGCGCGCGCGACGTGACCGTCCTCGTCGGTGATCGTGTACTCGATGAGGCGGCGCGTCTCGCCCGTGGTGACGAGCACGGTCCGGTCGGATGTCAGCTGTGCGCCCTCGTCGGCCTCGAGCTCGACCTCCAGCGCCTCGACCGTGCCGTCGGGATCCTCGTCGTTGTCGAGGATCGGGACTTCGACCGTCTGCGTCTCGGGATCGACGTCCTCGACGCGAACCCGGTCATCGCGCGCAATCGGGGGCGCGAGCGGGACGTCCTCGTCGACCGTGACCTGCACGACGCCTTGCGCCCTCGCGCCACGCTCGTCCTCGATCACGTACTGGAAGGAGGCCTCGAGCTCGTGATCCGGTGCCGTAACCACCACGCGGTTGCCCACGACCTCGGCGTCGATCTCGGCGTCCTCACCGAGGATGAGCCCCTCCGCGCCCTGCACGAGACCGATCCGGTCGCCGTCGGGGTCGGAGTCGTTGTCGAGGACCGGCGCGGCCACGACGCGACCCGGACGCATCGCGAGGGTGTCGCGCACGGCGTACGGCGCCTGGTTCTCGAGCGAGGCGGGGGCGATTCCGACGCGGACCGTCGCAACCGCCTCGGCGCCGAGCGCATCGCGCACGCGATACGCGAAGGTGTCGACGCCCCTCGAGTCGCGGAACGCCTCGTACGTGACCGAATCGGAGCCGAACTCGACGATCCGGCCCTTCTCGGGCCCCGCCGCGAGACCGATCACCTCGACCGAGTCGCCGTCAGGGTCGATGCCGTCAAGCGGGATCGGGATCGTCGTGGTCCGCCCGCTGAGCGTGCGCGCCTCGATGTCGCGCGGACGCGGCGCGTTGTTGTTCTCGGAATCGATCGCGACGATCTGGATCTCGACCGGGGCCGCGGCACGCTGGCCCGTCGAGTCGACGACCGCGTACGTCGCGTGGACGGTGCCCGGCTCGTCTCCCGCGCGGAAGCGCAGCGTGTCCTGCGAGACGAACGCCTCGCCCATCTCGGGATCCGGCTCCTCGACGAGAACGGGATCGACATGGAACTCGTCGTCGTTCGGGTGGTGGTCGTTGTCGGTCACAGGGATCGTGACGATGTCGCCCGCGCGGACGATCGCCGAATCCGCGTTGGCGATGGGCGGGCGCAGCTTGCCCGGCGCGGCCATCGCCATGATGGTCACCTCGCCCTCCACGGGGTCCGCGATGCCGTTCGAGATCGTGTAGTGGATCGTCGTCTGACCGCCCTCGGACGCCATGCCGGCGTCGGCGATGCGCAGCGTCTCGTGGCCCAGCACCGAGACGCTGAGGCCGCTGTTGTCAGGTACGTCGACCGACTGCACGACGAGCACGCCGCCCGACGGATCGACGTCGTTCGCGAGCACGTTGACGAGCGTGTCGCCCCCCTCGGGCAGGAGCGCGACATCGCGCACGGCGACGGGCGGCTCCACAGTGTCCTCGGGCTCGACGACGTCGACGCGCACCAGGCCGGGCACGGGGCTCATCCCCGCCAGGGAGGCGAGATAGTCGACGTAGTAGACGCCGGGCTTGCCCGATGTGAAACGGAACGTACCCGCCGTGAAGTCGGGGACGATCGTCGCGTCCTCGACCTCGCTGACCTGCGCGAGCACGAGACGCTCATCGTTGGGGCTGAGATCGTTCGCGAGCGGCGCGACGACCCCCTGCTGGCCCGCGTTCACCACGAGATGATCCGCCATCGTCATGGGGCCTGCGGTTCCCGCGGCGCGCACCTCGAGCTTCAGCTCGCCCGCCGTCGAGGCGCCCCGCCCGTCCGACACCGTGATCGGCACATCGATGAACCCCTGATTCCCGGACAGGGCGCGATAGGTGATCCGGCCGTCCGGCGTGAACTCGACCTCGTCGCCCTCGAGGGCCGTGACCGACTCGAGGAACAGGCTGTCGCCGTCGGGATCGATCCAGTCGGGCAGCACGTTGTAGGTCACGGAGGTGCCCGTCTCGACCTGCAGCGCGAACTGCTCGCGTCGCTGCTCGGGGGGCGAGTTCTCGTCGTCGGGGACGACCTCGATCGAGACCGACGCCTCGTCCGTTCCGCCCTCGCGTCCGTCGTCGACGCGATAGCGGAAGCGGTCCACGCTCGTGACGCCCTCGGGCACCGTGATCTGCAGTGCGGAGGACTTGTGGATCGGCCGAACGTCGACTCCGTCGGGGGCGCCGTCGGGCAGGTCGACGACGAGCACGTCGCCGTCCGGATCGCTGTCGTTGTCGAGAACGGGCAGGATCGTGGATGCACCGGCGCGAACCCCGAATGCATCGTCCTTCGCGATGGGCGGCGTGTTCTCCTCGCCGCGGTCGGGCGGCGACGGATCCGGCACCTGCACCGTGGTCGGGTCGGGGTTCTCCTCCCCGTCTCCCTCGGGCGGCGTCAGATCGTCCCAGTTGTCGACCTTCTGCATGACGTCGCTCGCGAACCACGCGGCGCCGCTCATGACATCGTTCAGGATCACGACATCTCGGTTGACGCGGAACCGGAGGTCGCCGCCCGCGCGATATTCGCTGATCGCGTCCACGCGGTCATACGCGTCATCGAGGCAGTCGCGCACGAAGCGCCCGGAACCCGCCCACGCCCCGTACGCGCACCCGTTCAGCCACACGGGAGCGGCGGGCACGCCCTCGGATCCGCCCGTCGGAACGACGATCGGCTCCGACCCATCGAACGGGATCCGCAGGAGCGCGTCGGCCGTGGCGACGACGACGGCATCGGCGTCTGCCGCGTCACCCGCCAGACGCGCACCGTCCGCACCCTCGAGGGCGGTCGCGGATCCGCCGTCCAGGATGATCGTCCCGCCCGAGCGGTCGAGCACGACCGGCCGCTCTCCGACCGACGTGATCTCGAGCTCCGCCCCCTCGGCGATGTCGATCTCGCGTTCGCCCACCCCGCCGTCGCGCACCTCGCCCTCGACCGAGGTCGAGACGGTGTAGAGGAGCTGCTTCTCGGGCGACGCCGCATACACGGTTCCGTCGCGACCGACCGTCGCGACCGCCCCCTCACCCAGGTCTTCGAGGACGGGTTCGGCCTCGGCGAGCGCGAACGAGGGCGCGCCGGCCGCCGGGACGACGAACAGCTCGCCCTCCCGGGCGTCGAGGATCGAGACGGTGTTCGCGGCGAAGTCGACGCGCGCGTCCTCTGGCACCTGGGCACGATCGGGAGCGGAGACCATCGCCGGGTCGATGCGGCTGATCGTGGCGTCGCCCGTGTCGTGGACGAAGGCCTGCTCGCCGTCCTGGAGAACGTCGTAGTCGGCAGTCGCGGCCGCAAAACGGCCGTCGAGCACCTCGGATCGCGCGTTGAAGTGGCCGACGAATTGCTGATCCTGCTTCGTGATCCACACGGACCCGTCGTTGAGGTCGACCTCTGTCGTGGGTTCGCCCTCGTAGGCGACGGCGAGCGTCGTGATGCCGATCGCGGCGACGGCGACGATGGCCCCGCCGGACAGCGTGCGCCATCGAGCCCGCAGCCAGTTCATCGTGCGCGTCCCCTTCCCCCCGAACGGGCGTCGAATGCTCAACGACCCTGGCGGATTCTAGCCCAGACCGGAGACGCTCCTCCGACGAGGGCGCCCAGGATTCGAAGGCGCCCCGGTCCGCACGTAGGATTGAGCGCATGTCGAACGTTCTTGAGAACCTGCCCGTCGGCGAGCGCGTCGGCATCGCCTTCTCCGGGGGGCTCGACACCTCCTGCGCCGTCGCATGGATGCGCGACGCCGGGGCCGTGCCGTTCACCTACACGGGCGACCTCGGACAGTACGACGAAGACGACATCGCCTCGATCCCGAGCCGCGCGCTGGAGTACGGCGCCGAGAAGTCGCGCCTGATCGACTGCAAGCCGCTCATGGTCGAAGAGGGCCTGTCGGCACTCGCGTGCGGCGCCTGGCACATCCGCTCGGCCGGACGCACCTACTTCAACACGACGCCCATCGGCCGCGCCGTCACCGGCACGCTCCTCGTACGCGCCATGAAGGAGGACGGCGTCGACATCTGGGGCGACGGCTCCACCTACAAGGGCAACGACATCGAGCGGTTCTACCGCTACGGCCTGCTCGCGAACCCCCGCCTGAAGATCTACAAGCCCTGGCTCGATGCGACGTTCGTCAGCCAGCTGGGCGGCCGCCAGGGCATGAGCGAGTGGCTCGTTGAGCACGGCTACCCGTACCGCGATTCGGCCGAGAAGGCGTACTCGACCGATGCGAACATCTGGGGCGCGACGCACGAGGCGAAGACCCTCGAGGACCTCGATGTCTCGCTCGAGACCGTCGAGCCGATCATGGGCGTGAAGTTCTGGGATCCGTCCGTCGAGATCCCGACCGAGGACGTCACGGTCACCTTCGACCGCGGCCGCCCGGTCGCGATCAACGGCGAGGAGTTCGGCGACGCAGTCGCTCTCGTCATGAAGGCGAACGAGGTCGGCGGACGCCACGGCCTCGGCATGAGCGACCAGATCGAGAACCGCATCATCGAGGCGAAGAGCCGCGGCATCTACGAGGCGCCCGGCATGGCCCTTCTCTACATCGCGTACGAGCGCCTTGCGAACGCGATCCTCAACGAGGACACCCTCGCGACGTACCACGAGCAGGGGCGCCGCCTCGGCCGCCTCATGTACGAGGGTCGCTGGCTCGAGCCGCAGTCGCTGATGCTGCGCGAGTCGATCCAGAAGTGGGTCGGATCCGAGATCAGCGGCACGGTCGCGATCCGTCTGCGCCGCGGTGAGGACTACACGATCCTCGACACGAGCGGGCCGGCCCTCTCGTACGCCGGCGAGAAGCTGTCGATGGAGCGCGTCGAGGACGCCGCCTTCGGCCCTGCCGACCGCATCGGCCAGCTCACGATGCGCAACCTCGACATCGCCGACTCGCGCGCTCGCCTCGAGGGCTACGTCGAGCGCGGGATGATCGGCGGCACGACGGCCGATCTCATCGGGGCCCTCGAACAGGGCGAGGCGAAGCAGATCACGAAGAGCGCGACGCCGGGCGACGCCGATGCAAACGAAGCGCTCGACAGCGTCGGCGAGTCGGCGGCGTTCGACACCGGCACCGACTGACGCATCGACCACCCCCCTTTCGTTTGTCAGTGGTCCGCGTGAGGATCCTCATGGGCTCCGGGCATCCCGCCCGGCCCGCGACGAAGGGGAGATCATGGCGGTCAAGGTCACGACGTACATCGGCTTCAGCGGCGACGCCGAGGAGGCGCTGACGCTCTACCACGACGTGCTCGGCGGCACGCTCAACCTCACGCGATACGAGGACATGCCTGCGGTCGAGATGGGCGGCGAACCGAACTGGGTCATGCACGGGCAGCTCGAGCTGCCGGGCGGCGCCACGATCATGGCCGCCGACAGCACCGACGGCGGATCCGGCGGATCGCGCATCGACGTCATCCTGTACGGCGACGACTCCGACGAGCTCCGCCGCGCGTTCGAGGGCCTGTCCGACGGCGGAGAGGTGACGATGCCGTTCGCCGAGGCGCCCTGGGGCGCCCACTTCGGGCAGTTCACCGACCGATTCGGCGTCGGCTGGATGATCGAGGGCGGCGGCGAGCAGGGCTGATCGTCCGCTGCCTCCGCGTTCCGGGCGGGTGCCGATCACCCGCCCGGGACGTCGAGGTGAGCCTTCTTCGCCTGCTTGCGGTTGCGTGACTTCGCGAAGAGCTTCTTCGCGTCGGCGGGGTCGAGTCGGCCTTCTGCGAGCATTCGGATCGGGCAGCGCTTGCAGCGCGGCTTCGACTTGCAGCACGTCTTCTTGGGCGTGAGCTTCTTCGCCTTCTTGGACTTCTCGGACTTCTTGGACTTTCCGTCCTTCTTGGACTTCTTGCCCTTCTTGCCCTTGTCGCTCGACATGCCCACATCGTAGGCGGCCGCACGCCGCGGCACACCGCTCAGCGGAAGGCTGCGGCGACTCCACGACGGTGATACTCGAAGATGATGCTCGTGCGCGTCGAGGCCACGAACGGCTCCGTCGAGAGATTCTCGACGACGAACTGCCGCACCTCGCTCGAATCGGCGACCGCGATGTGCACCATGAAGTCGTCCGGGCCGCCCAGGAAGAACAGCTGAAGGACCTGCGGCAGCTGCTTCACCTCGTCGATGAACGTCACGATGCTGTCGTGGCGAGTGCCCCCGCGCAGCGTGACCCCGATCATCGCCTGCAGACCACGCCCGAGCCGCTGATGGTCGACGCTCGCGTGAAATCCGCGGATCACGCCGCGCTCGACGAGGGAGCGCGTGCGCGCGTGCGCGGTCGACGGCGCGATGTCGAGCGCCGCCGCGAGATCGGCATTCGTGATCCGCCCCTCGCGGCTGAGGATCCGCACGATCCGACGGTCGAGTTCGTCCAACTCGACCGTCTGCAGATTCTTCGGCGGGAGATCGCCTTTCGCATCCGTCATGCAGACGATCGTACCGACAATGGCAATGAGATCGGAGATTCTCCGGGCTTTCCCTATTTCACACGAACTTCTTGCGACGCTGGAGAGAGCACCGCACGATCGCCGACACACGGAGTCCGACATGAGGATCGCCATCCCCACCGAGGTCAAGAACAACGAGAACCGGGTCGCCATCACGCCCGCCGGCGTCGATGCGCTCGTCCGCCGCGGACACGAGGTGTTCGTCCAGGCTGGCGCGGGCGAAGGATCCCGCCTCTCCGACGAGCAGTTCGCCGCTGCAGGCGCCACGATCCTCCCCGACGCGGAGACGACGTGGGCCGCCGCCGAGCTGCTGCTCAAGGTGAAGGAACCCGTTGCGAGCGAATACGGCTTTCTGCGCGAAGACCTCACGCTGTTCACCTACCTGCACCTCGCGGCGAACAAGCCGCTCACCGATGCCCTCGTCGCGGCCGGGACGACCGCCGTCGCCTACGAGACCGTGCAGCTCGCCGACCGGTCCCTTCCTCTGCTCACCCCGATGAGTGAGGTCGCCGGGCGCCTGTCCGTCACGGTCGGCGCGTACCATCTCATGCGCTCGCACGGCGGGCGCGGCGCCCTCCTCGGCGGCGTGCCGGGCGTGCCGCGCGCGAACGTCGTCGTGATCGGCGGCGGCGTCGCCGGTGAGAACGCCGCCGCCAACGCCCTCGGGCTCGGTGCACGCGTGACGGTGCTCGACGTAAACCTCCCGCGGCTCGGCGAGCTCGAGGCGCGCTACGGCAACGGCCTCGTCACGCGGCACTCGACGCGCTACGCGATCGCCGAGGCTCTCGCCGATGCCGATCTCGTCATCGGATCCGTGCTCATCCCCGGCGCCGCCGCGCCGAAGCTCGTGACCGACGAGATGGTGCGCGAGATGAAGCCCGGCTCGGTGCTCGTCGACATCGCGATCGACCAGGGCGGCTGCTTCGAGGGATCCCGCCCGACGACGCACGACGACCCGACGTTCCCCGTGCACGACACGCTGTTCTACTGCGTTGCGAACATGCCCGGCGCGGTCCCGGCCACGTCCACGCACGCCCTGACGAACGCGACGCTGCCGTACGTGCAGCGGATCGCCGACCTCGGCTGGGACGCGGCCGCCGAGGATCCGGCCCTCGCGAAGGGGCTCAATGTCCGTGCGGGTGAGGTCACGAACGCGGGCGTGGCGCGCGCCTTCGGCTACGCCCTCGCCAGCTGAGATCAGCCCGTGAGCCGCCGGGCGCGCGGCGCGCGGGTGTCGCCCTCGAGCATCACGATCTCGCCGTTGTGGATCCGCGGGCAGGCCTCGCCCGTGAGCGCCTCGATGCTGAGCCGCAGCGTCGTGCCGTGCGCGACGACGACCGCGTTGCGACCGTCGTCGAGAAGCTCGCGCAGCGCGTGCACGCCGCGGGCGGCGACCTCGGCGACGGGCTCCGAGCCGGGGTAGGCCTGGTCGGGCCAGCGCTCCTGCACCTCCGCGACGGCGAGCCCCTCTGCCTCGCCGTAGTCGCGCTCGACGAGCCGCACGTCGGTTCCGCTCACCTCGATGCCGAGGTGAGCGGCGACGATCTCCGCGGACTCCTGCGCCCGGGTCAGGGGCGAGGAGACGATCCGATCCCACACCGCGAGGGCGAGCACGCGCCCCGCCGCCGCGGCCTGTTCGCGTCCGTGATCGTCGAGCGGCACGTCCGACGCCCCCTGCATGCGCCGACGGCGGTTCCAGTCGGTGCGTCCGTGCCGGACGAGGGCCAGGCTCATGCCGTGACCGCCGTCCGTCGCGGCAGCTCCGACGGATAGATGAGCACGCGATCGACCTCGACACGCACCCGGTCGCCGACACGAAACCGGGATCCGTTCGACCGCGCACGCAGCTCCACCCCGGCCCAGTCGATGACGAGGTCGCTTCCGTCCGGGGCGAACAGCGACGATCGGACGACGGCTCCCCCATCGGGATCCGCGGCGACCCGAACGGACGACGGCACAATGGCCGCCTGCGCCTCGACGAACGTGTCCGACGAACCGTCGCAGTCGACCTCCAGCGGGTGATCGATCGCTCGGAACCGACCACAGACCACCGCACCCTCGACGATCGTCGCGTCAGAGAGGAACGTCGCGACGAACGGCGTCCGCGGCGCGCGCAGGAGCACATCGGGCGCGTCGACCTGCTGCACGCGCCCGGAGTCGAGCACAGCCACCCGATCGGCGAGCGCGAGGGCCTCGGATCGATCGTGCGTGACGTGGATCACGGTGAGGCCGAGCTCACGCGTGAGTGTGTGCAGCTCGAGGCGCAGCCGATCGCGCAGCGGCTCGTCGAGCGCGGACAGCGCCTCGTCGAGGAGCAGGACCTGGGGGCGGGAAACGAGCGCGCGGGCAAGGGCGACGCGCTGTCTCTGACCACCCGAGAGCGTGGCCGGATCGCGCTTCTCGTACCCCGTCAGGCCAACGAGATCGAGCGCGTCGGCGACGCGACGGATCCGCTCACCGCGGGCGACACCGGCCCGTTTCAGCGGATACTCGACGTTGCGCCCGACGTTCCAGTGCGGCCAGACGGCGTGCTGCTGGAACACCATGCCGAGCCCGCGCGCCTCGGGAGGCGCGAGGTCCGCGCCTCCCGCGACGACGCGATCCCCGATGAGCACGCGCCCCGACGAGGGGGCGAGGAATCCCGCGATGCTGCGGAGAAGCGTCGTCTTGCCGGATCCGGACGGGCCGACGAGCGCGAGGAACTCGCCGTCGTCGACGTGAAGGTCGATGTCGGCGAGTCCCATCGCGCCGGTGCGGAAGCGCACCGAGACGGAATCGAGGGTGACGGATGCCATGGAGGGGTGTCCTTTCAGTTCCGATGCCGGGTCGCGAGGCCGATGAATGCAATACCGAGGATCGCGACGATGAGCGACCACGCCGAGGCGGTGCTGAAGGCGCCCGCCTGCTGGAAGCTGAAGATCGCGACACCGAGCGTCTGGCTGCCGGGCGACAGCAGCAGGACCGACAGCGTGAGCTCGCGCACGGCCGTGACCGCGACGATGACGGCGCCCGAGACCGCCGCGGGCAGTGCCATGCGGCTCGAGATGTCCACGAGGGCCCGCAGCCGGCCCGCGCCGGAGATCCGCGCCGATTCCTCCGCGCTCGCGGGCGTGGCCTCGAGCGGCGCGACGACCGCCTGCACGACGAGCGCCGTGAACGATGTGACGTAGGCCGCGAGGATGAGCCACGGAGTGTTGAACAGTCCCAGCGCGGGCGCGAGGACGAGCCACGCGACAGCGATGACGATGCCCGGCACGGCCTGCGGCAGGGTCGCGGTCGCCGCGAGACCGCGAGCGGCGCGACCGCGCGCGCGGCTCGTGACGACGCCGATCCCGAGCCCGAGGACCCCGCAGATGACGGCCGCGAGCGTCGCGAGCATGACCGAGTTCGCGGCGCCCGTGAGTGCCGTCGACGATGTCACGGCCGCAGCGAGGTGGTCGAGCGTGAGGTTCTCCCACGTGAGAGGCACGCCGGGGGCCCGAAGGAGGGTCTGCGTGCCGAGCGCGAGAAGCGGCAGCACCGTGATCGCGAGCACGAGCCCCCACATGGCGACCCCGAGCGGCGCGCGGGCACGGCCGAGGGGCAGGCGCTCGACGACCGCGTTCGAGGTGTCGAGCTCTCGACCGCGTCCGCCGATGAGCGCGTTCGCGGCGAGGGCGACGAGCGCCACGAGCAGGACGACGACGCCGATCGTGGCGACGATCGCGAGCGGCTCATCAACCGTCCCCGACTGCAGATAGCGGTACACGAGCGTCGCGAGGGTGACGTACCTCTCGGGCAGACCGATGATCGAGGGGATCCCGAAGTCGGCGAGATTGCCGACCGCGACGAGGATGAAAGACGACAGCAGCGCGGGCCGCAGCAGCGGCACGGTGATGGTCGCGGCCGTGCGCACGGGCCCCGCGCCGCCGATACGCGCGGCATGTTCAAGGTCGGAGGGGATCCGCCGCAGGGCGGCCGAGACGATGAGCATCACGATCGGATAGCTGTGGATGGTGAGCAGCGCGATGACCCCGTCGGCGCCGTAGATGACCCAGAGAGGCGCCCCGAACGTCTCGCGCCACCAGACGTTGACGGGGCTGGATGGCCCCGCGATGCCGAGCCACGCGATCGCCCCCACGAAAGGCGGCATGAGCAGAGGGCTGAGGGCGAGCAGCCGCAGCCCTCGCCGTCCGGGGAGATCGGTGCGGTCGAGCAGCAGGGCGAACACCGTGCCGACCGCGACCGCGAGGAGCGCGGACGACGTGGCCGACACGAAACTGTTGAGCGCGGCTTCGAGGACGTCGCCCTGCAGGAGCACCGAGAAGTGGCGTCCGCCTCCGGCGAGGAACAGGATCGCCCCGATCGGCAGGAGGACGAAGATTCCGCACGCGATCCAGAGGCCCGCCGTCACGGCGTCGACCCCGTCGAGGCGACGCGCGTCGCCGCGCGACCGGCCGGAAGCCGGTCGCGCGGCGAGCGTCGGAGCAGAAGTCATGAATCGGGCGCGGTCGCTCAGAGGAAGAGGTCGCGGAAGGTCTCGACCGCGGCGTCCTGCGTCGACTGGATCGTCTCGAGGTCGGGCGTGAGGATCGCGATCTCGTCCATCGACGGGGCGCCCTCGGGGGTCCCGACGTCGGAGCGCACGGGCAGGTACGACTGCTCGACAGCCAAGGTCTGCCCCGCCTCGCTCACCAGGAAGTCGACGAACGCCTGCGCGGCCTCGGGTGCCTCCGTGTCGGCGAAGATGCCGACGGGCTGCGACACATAGGGGACGCCCTCCGTGGGGTACGAGGTCGCGATCGGGGATCCCTGCTCCGCCAGCTCGCGCACGAGATAGTCGACGACGACGCCGACGGGCTGCGCCCCCGTCGCGATCGCCTGCGACGTCGGGCCGTTGCTGTCGGCGATGACGGGCCGGTTCTCTGCGAGGGCGGTCATCCACTCCTCGCCGAGCTCGGGCGTACTGTTCCACACCGCCGCGTTGTACGCCGCGGCGCCCGAGACGTCGGGGTTCGGCATGACGATCTGGTCGGCGTACTTCTCGTCCGTGAGCTCCTGCCACGAGGCGGGCGCCTCGTCGACCATGCTCGTGTTGTACGCGATGACGGTGGGGATGATTCGAGTCCCGACATAGAAGCCCTCGGGATCGACAACGTCAGGAGTGATCGCGTCGACATCGGCGGGCGTGTACTCGAGGAGCAGATCGTCGGCCGCATAGTCCTCGAAGGTCGCGGCGTCGGCGGCGAGGAAGACGTCGGCCTGGATGCCGCCGGATTCCCGCTCGGTCGCGACGCGGGTCGTGAGGTCTCCGGTGCCGGCGCGGAACACCTCGACCTCGATGCCGGGGTTCTCCTCCGAGAACGCGGCGACGAGCTCGTCGGCCTTCTCCTGCGGCTCCGAGGTGTACAGCGTGATCGTCGTCACCTCCGCGGGTGCGTCGTCGGAGCTCGGGTCGGCGCTCGTCGAGGAGCATCCGGCGAGCGCGACAGCCGTGAGGCCGAGCGTGGCGAGGGGCAGGATCTTACGCAGCGTGGTCATGATTTCCCATCTGATTCTTCGGGTCGATCGGTGAGGTGAATAGGGGCGCGGGAGACTCGAGGCTCACGCTCGTCGCCGAGACGCCGTCGGGCACGAGGTGCACGAGCGAGAACATCGCGGAGTCGTGACCGCTGACTCGGTCGGGCCCCGCATCCATCACCTGGTGGTAGGCGAGGGACGGGGCGACCGAGACCGGGATGCCGCCCAGCGTCGCCGCGATCGCGTGGTGGAAGTGTCCGGCGAGAATGGCGCGCACATCGCCGCCCGCGGCAGCTTCGAGGAGGGCGTCGGCGTCGCGGAGCCCCGCGCGAGCGAGCGTGGGCATGGGGGATCCGAGCGGCGGATGGTGCAGGGCGATGACGGTTCCGGATCCGTACGGGGTACGCAACGCGTCGCGGACCCACGCGATCTGCGCGGATCCGAGCTCCCCCGTCGACGAGTCGAGGAGCAGGAACCGCAGATCGTCGACGCGCACCTCACGGCAGTGGCCCCGCGCGTGTCCGCGCAGCTCGCGAGCCCGCTCCGGATCGTCGTGATTTCCGATCACGGTGAGCACCGGAACACCCGCGGCGTTCTCGAGTTCGTCGAGCGCTTCCTGCACGGCGCCGTATGCGCCCCCGTGCCCGCGCTGCACGAGGTCGCCCGTCACGACGACGGCCTCGGGCGTGATGCCGGTCTGTCGCACGTAGTCGCCGACGGCGCGCAGGCGGCGTGCACCGTCGACCCGCTCGTAGAGCAGATCGCCGCCCGTCGCGTGCACGTCGCTGATGTGGAGAACGGTCAGCCTCCCCGTCGCGTGACTCACGCCGCCTCCTCCCGCCGGCGGCGCAGAGCCGCGATCCGGTCGCCGCCGAGGCCGTGCCCGCGCAGATAGGCTTCGGTGCCGCCGAGCTCGTCGACGAGGGCGAGCGCCGAGGCGATCGCCTCCGGCGGGCTGTCGAGGTGCAGCCGCAGGACGTCTGGGCGGGCGCTCGCGTCGGCGGCGTCCGCTAGGTCCCGCGCGACCGCCTCGCGCACGGGACGCACCTCGGGGCCGGAGCGCGCGTAGTCGTCGATGATGTCGGCGTCGGCGTCGCCCGCAACCCGCCGGGCGAGCGCAACGACGAGGCCCGTCCGGTCTTTCCCCGCCGTGCAGTGCACGAGCGCGGCGCCCTCGGCGTCGGCGATGTGGGCGACCGCCGAAGTCAGAGCCGGGCCGCGTTCGCGGAGAAGCGAAACGTAGATATCCTCGATCCGCCCGGTCTGCGGGGGCGCCTCACCGTAGACCGGCACGGGCAGTGCCGGTATCCCGTGGCGCACGCCATCGGCCTCATCCGGCTCGCGCAGATCGATGACGACCGAGACGCCGAGGGTGCGCAACGCGCGCTCTCCCGCCTTCGTGAGCCCGTCGGTCGCCCCGGAGCGGACGAGCCAGGGGGCCTGCGCGCCGATCGCTCGGACGTTGAACAGGCCGTCGACCGCGATGCTCCTCATCACGTCACCTCCGCACCGTCTCGTTACGTACGTTTCACAACCCGTGAAACGCGGTTACGACCGGAGCATGACGCGACAAGGTAGAGCGGAGGTGGAGCGAGATCGACGCGCAGGTGAACGGCGTCGGACCGATCAGTCCTCGGCGAGCGCGTCCGCGACGACGTGCCGCATCTCCGCCACCTCGGCGTCGCGCGAATCCGGCGCGAGAGACGTGAGCAGCGCGTGCAGGACGACGGTGTGCCCGAGGCGGGCGAAGAACGGATCCACGTCGTGCGCCTCCCCCGCCGGACCGGTCGCGACGACGAGCTCGGCGATACGGCCGAGGGGCGAGCGCGCGTAGCTTGTGACGGCGGCGACGATCGCGCCGCGGTCCGCCGCCGCCGCGCATGCCCGGAGGGTCTGTACGTTCGCCCCGGAGTAGCTGAGGGCGAGACAGAGGTCGCCCGCGGCGAGAGTGCGCGCGGCGAACTGCTGGGCGAGGGGATCGATGGGCGCCTCGGGCGCGCGCCCCAACGTGCTGAGTCGCATCGCGAAATCCTGCAGCGGCGGCCCCGAGAACCCGTTGCCGACGAGCACGATGCGACGGGCGCCGCGCATCGCGTCGGCGACGGCGTCGATGCGGCCGGGATCGACGCTGTCCTGCGCAAGACGGACGGCGTCCACGGAGTCGTCGAAGGTGTTCGTCACGATGTCGTCGGAATCGCGCGCGAGAATCGGCGTCGACCGCGCGAGTTCGAGCCGCAGGTGCTGGAAGCCGCGGAATCCGAGGCTCTGACAGGCCCGGATCACCGTCGCGGTCGACGTGTCCGCGGCCGCGGCGAGCTCGGCGGTCGACCAGCCCATGACTTCCTCGGACCGCGCCAGCACGACGTCCGCGACGCGGCGCTCGCTCGGGCCGAGCGACGAGACGCACGATCGGACGCGCGTGAGAACGCTGAGCTCAGGCCGCGCGATCGCCATCAGCCGACGACTCTTCCCGGACGCGGGATCTGTGTGCGCACGCCTTCAATGTACATTTCGCGGCGTGCGGTGCACGCGGCGGCCTCACACGCCACCGCCGCCACCGCCGCCCCCGCCACCGCCGGCGGAACCCCCGCCGCCGGACCCGCCGGATGTGCTCGACGAGCTCGAAGCGCCCGAGGTCAGCGAGCTCATGCCCGCGGAGAACGCCGCCGCGTGGAATGTGCTGGATCCCGCATACCACCCGGGCGAGCTGTCGCCGTAGCGCACCGTGAGCTCCTCGGCCCAGCGCTTCTCCTGCCCGAAGACGACGGCGAAGGGGAGCAACGACTCGTACAGGTGGAGCATCTGCGCCGGGTCTTCAACGTTGACCTTCACGCGCGACGCGCCCTGCGGCGACTGCAGCATCCGGATGCGGTCGGCCTCGGCCCAGTTCATGAACATCTCGAGCCCGCGCAGGTGGTCGCGCGCGATCGCGCCCTCGCGATTCAGGGGCGTGCGGGCCACGAGGACGATCGTGACGATGAGCACGCCGATGGCTCCGAGAAGAAGGGGAACCGGCACTGCCGGTGAGACGTAGTTGCTCAGCGCGGCGATCCCGAATCCGATGACCGCGATCGTCGTGAGCACGGCGGATGCCGCAATCATCGCGGATCTGCCCTCCGACACCTCCCGGTGGTACCGCTCGAGTTTCTTCTTCCCCGTGTGCAGAACGCTCCGCGAGACCTTCGCGAACTTGTTGTTCGTCCGGCCGAAGTCGAAGGTGGATCCGGGGCGGAGGCTCGGGAACAGCCCCGAGAGCACGACGCGCCCATTGGCGTCGGCGCGCCCCACGTCGACGAGCTGCGCCGACATCGACGGGGAGGAGAACGCTCCCCGCTTCGGCTTCTCGATGATGCGCACGGCACCCCGGATGGCCTGCTCGAGGATCTCGGCCGGGATCGCCTTCGAGTCGCGCTTCAGCAGCAGAGCCGAACGGAGCGCGTCGAAACCTTGCGGCGGCTCGAACTCGGGGATCACAGTCGGGCGTCCGGGCTCGTCCCGCAACCAGCGACGCCGGTGGACGATCGCCCAGATGAGGGGGCCGAGCGCGAGGACCGCCGCGATCATCTGCCCGACGCCCCACGGGGAGGCGAGAGGCGATGTGTCGAACTCCGCGAAGGTGCCGGGCTCGAAGCCGACGGCGATCGTCACCGTCTCGCGCGGTCCGACTGCCTCGGGGCTCGTCGCGAAGCCGGTCGTCTCACCGCCCGTGTCGATCGTGTCGATGGTGCACCGCTCGGTCGACCACGACTCGCCGACGTAGCACGCGCTCTGCCCGTTCAGCGCCGGCGCGAGGTCCGGGTCGATGCGCACCTCAGCTGTCACGGCACCGAAGGCCTGCGGCCATTCGACGCCGTTGACGTTCCAGTAGAACTCGTCGACGCCGTTGTCCATCGCCCGGCCGACGTTGTGGAGCGTGTACGTGAAGACGAAGGTCTGCCGCCCATGCAGATAGTCGTCAGCCCGGGACGTGATGATGAAGGAGCCGTCGTCGGTCTCGGTCTCGGCCGGCCGCGGATCGCCGTTCTCATCGGTCACGCTGATGAATTCCGGGAGCAGCGGGGCGCCGAGGTATTTCTCGGGGATCGTGCGCCGAATCCCGCGATTCTGGTCTCTGTCGGGGAACTCCGCGACGAAGGTCTCGGTGACCGTCACGACGCCCGCGCCGTCCGCGTTCCGCGACAGCTCGTAGACGACGTCGACGCTCGCGAAATCGAAGTCGTCGACGTCGGCGCTCGCGGGAACCGCCCCCAGCAGAACGATCATTCCCGCGGCGAGCGCCGCGACGGCGATCCGAACCCATCCCCCGATTCGATGCATGAGCTCGACCCTATAGCGCCCGCGAGAGTGCGGCCGAACCCACATCGTTTACGGAACCCTCGCGCCGCGCGGGACCGGTCACTCGTCCCTCAGCTCGTCGATGAGGATCGTGTCTCGATCGATGCTGCCATTTCGGTAGGCCTGCCGCCCGACGATGTGCGCCGCGATCGGCGACGCCGCCAGCTGGATCAGCACGATCGGAACCAGGAACGCGACGACCGCCCACGACTGGAACGCCACCGCGACACCGCCCGCGATGAAGAGCAGCCCGAGAACCTGGGGCTTCGTGGCCGCGTGGAGGCGCGACGGAACATCGCGGAATCGCAGCAGGCCGATCGACGCGGTCAGACACAGCACGGCCCCGCACAGCACCAGCACGAGCGCCACCGTCTCGAGGATCATCGTCCCTCCTCTCCGCTCGCGCGATCGCGGCGGGCGACGAAGCGGGCCACGGCGAGCGTCCCGAGGATTCCCGTGGCCGCGATCATGAGCATGACCGGCAGCGTGTCGGTGTGGGAGTTGATCACGGCCTCCGCCCCCATGACGCACAGAACCTCGGTGAGCAGCACGTCGCTCGCGACGGCTCGGTCGAGGATCGATGGCCCGATCACCATCCGGATGATCGCGAGCGCGGCCGCGACCGCGAAGACCACCGCGATCGCGACAACGAGGACGGTCTGGATCGTCATGGGCCGCCTCCTTCGGTCGTCGCCCGACGTTCGACGTACGGTGCGACCCGCGCGGTGACCTCCGCAAGCTCACGACGCGAACCGACGGCGCGCACGATCCGCGCCTCCCACGTGAGTGCGTTCGCGCGGATGGCCTCGATCTGCTCCGCGGACGTCACGCCGATGACGTGAAGGAACACCACGCGGTTCGTGCGATCAGCCTCGATGACGGTGCTTCCGGGAACGAGCGACAGCACGACGCCGACGTGGGTCATGATGAGGTCATCGTCCACACGCAGGGGCGCGCGCACGATCGCCGCGCTCGGCGTGCGCGGCGAGATCGTCCACCAGGCGACCTGCAAAGCGCCCCAGACGAGCTCGACGAGGAAGGTCCCGAGCGCGACGAGCAGCCACCAGGGGTTCACCCGTCCCGTGAGCTCTGCCGTCGGCAGGCGGAACGCATTCGTCACGACGATCGCGACGACGACGCCCGTGACGAAGGCGAGCACGGTGAACTGCCCCCACAGCATCATCCAGAGGGCGACAAGCCACACGAAGAACGGCAGCTGCGTCCAGAAGTGACGGATCCCCTCGCGGCGGCTCACGATTCCTGCTCCACGTCTTCCAGCTGCACGAGCGAGATGGGCTGCAGAAGCGAGGAACCGATCCGCTCGCACACCTCGTAGATCGGCCCGGCGAACACCGTCAGGGCGATCGTCACGGCGACCATGCCCGTGGCCGCACCCGACATCACGCGGGGAATCTCGCGGCGCGCGCCCTGCGCATCGGCCTCCGGCGCCTTCGAGAGATAGGCGATGCGGTCTTCCGTCTCAGGAGAGTCGTCCTTCACCCGCCAGAAAGACAGGTTCCACGCCCGCATGAGCGCGTAGAGCGTGAGGAGGGACGTGAGGATCCCGATGCCGATCCCGACCCACATGATGGGCGTCCCGACAGAGGCGGCCGCGTCGAACAGCGCGTACTTTCCGATGAAGCCCGAGAACGGCGGCAATCCCCCCAGATTGAGGGCCGGAATGAGGTAGAGACCCGCGATGAACGGCGCCGCCGCGACGAGCCCCTTCACGCGCACGATCGATGTGGATCCCGCGTAGCGCTCGATGAGGCCGACCACGAGAAACAGCGTCGTCTGCACGACGATGTGGTGCACCATGTAGTACGCCGTCGCGCCGACGGACGCCTCCGTCGCGATCGAGATGCCGAACACCATGTATCCCACGTGGCTCACGAGCGTGAACGAGAGGATCCGCTTCAGCTCGGCCTGCGCGATCGCGCCGAGGATCCCGACGATCATCGTCGCAACGCCCGCGATCGCGAGCACGAGGTTGAGATCGCTGTCGTGGAACAGCTGCGTCTCGGTGCGGATGATGGCGTACACGCCGACCTTCGTCAGCAGGCCCGCGAACACGGCCGTGACGGGCGCCGGCGCGGTCGGATACGAGTCGGGCAACCAGAAGGACAGGGGGAAGACCGCGGCCTTGATGGCGAAGCCCAGCAGCAGCAGGATGTGCAGAACCATCTGCACATCGGGCGGGATCTCGACCATTCGCTCGGCGATGTGCGCCATGTTCACGGTTCCGAGCGCGCCGTAGATCACGGCGATCGCGGAGAGGAAGATGATGCTCGACGCGAGCGAGACGACGATGTACACGGTGCCCGTGCGGATGCGCGACTCTGTGGATCCGAGGGTGATCAGCACGTACGACGCGACGAGAAGGATCTCGAATCCGACGTAGAGGTTGAAGAGGTCGCCCGCGATGAACGCGTTGAAGATGCCCGCCGCGAGGATGAGATACGTCGGGTGGAAGATCGAGACGGGCGTGTCCTCGTCGCCGTCAGCCGCGCCCTGCCCGATCGAGAACAGCAGGACGGCGAGGAGCACGATGCTCGACACCGCCACGAGCATGGCGGCGAGCCGGTCGACATACAGAACGATGCCGAACGGCAGCGGCCAGCCGCCGACCGAGACGGCAAGGGGCGTGCCGAGGTCGACGGCGACGAGCATGACGAGCGCGAGGACGAACGTCGCCGTCAGCGTGACGACGGATACGGCGACCTGCGCGCGGCTGCGTCGCCCGAGCAGCAGCGTGAGCGCCGCCCCTAGCAACGGAAGCGCGACGAAGAGCGGCACGAGCAGACTCACGATTCACCCCGCGTCTCGTCGCGGACCTCGTCCACGATCGTCGTGACGGGTGCGGCCGGGCCCTCGGTGAAGTCGGTCGTCTCCTCGTCTTCCTCCTCAGCGTCCTCTTCCTCACCCTCGAGCACGTCCTCCGTCTCCTCGGCACGTTCGCGAAGCGCGATGTCTTCAGCGTCATCGAGGACGGTGTCCGCCTCACCGAGCTGCCACGACCGGTAGATGAGGGCGAGCAGGAAGGCGCTGACGGCAAAAGTGATGACGATCGCCGTGAGCATGAGGGCCTGCGGAAGCGGATCGCTCACGCCCTCCGCGCCGTAGAACGGAGAGACCCCGGGGAAACCCATCGCGATGAGCAGCAGCAGATTCGTCGCATTGCCGAGCAGCAGGAACCCGAAGAGAACCCGCGTGAGGCTGCGCTCGAGCATGGCGTACACGCCGAGCGCATACAGCACCGCCATCACGATGACGAGCGAAAGCGAGACGGTCACGGGCGGGCCCCCTCTCTCGCGGTCCCCTGCGTGATCTGGCGGTCGACCTCGGCGCCGAGCGAGCGCAGAACGTCGAGGACGAGACCGATCACGACGAGATACACGCCGATGTCGAAGAAGGTGGACGAGACGAACTCCACGTGCCCGAGGAGGGGCAGCTCCGCCTCCCACACGGCGCGTGTGAGCGGTTCCTCCCCGAACAGCATGGGCGCGATGGCCGTGCCGACGGCGATCACCATGCCGGCGCCCAGGAGAGAGCCGGCGTCGGTCGGGGCGGCGACGCCGAGCTCGTAGCGTCCGCCCGCCACATAGCGCATCACGAGCGCGAGACCGGCGACGAGGCCGCCGGCGAATCCGCCGCCCGGCAGATTGTGCCCAGCGAAGAGCAGATAGAGCGAGATGACGATGATCGTGTGGAACAGGATCCGCACGACGACCTCGAGCAGGAGCGAGCGCGATTCTGCGCTCATCGTGCGTCCTCCGACGAGCCAGGCACGCGGAGCTCGTCGGTTCTCCGTCGTCTGCACGCGGATGCCCTCGGTCGTCTCGACGAGCGGTCGCCTGCGCGCGGCGCGACGCGCCTTCGCGGGGATGCCGTCGCGCACCCGCTCGCGCACCTCCATGATCCGGTCCCCGCGGGCTGTGACGAACACGAGCGACGCGACGCCGGTCGCAGCGAGCACGAGAACGCTGAGCTCGCCCATCGTGTCCCACCCGCGCAGGTCGACGAGCGCCACGTTCACGACGTTCTTCCCGTGTCCGATCTCGTAGGCGAGCTCCGGCCAGGGTGTCGAAACGGGCTCGTGGATCCGCGCTCCGGCCGCGACGATCGCGACGGCCGCCATCGTGGCGCCGACGCCCACGCCGATGAGGGCGCGCACGATGTTCCCTCCGGACCCGTTGTGGCTGCCGAGACGCGACGGGATGCGGCGCAGCACCAGCGAGAACGCGATGAGCGTGACCGTCTCGATGAGCACCTGCGTGACCGCGAGATCGGGGGCGCCGGACGACGCGAAGAGCACGACCATTCCGAGCCCCGTGACCGACACGAGCACGACGCCCGTGAAGCGCTTGCGCGCCCGCACGGCCACGATGCCCGCCGCGATCATCAGCGCGGCGGCGATGGGCTGCACGGGGTGCTGCCACGCGTCGAACCGCGCCTGCCATCCTTCCCCCGTGAGCAGCACGGATCCCTCCGCCGCGACGAGCACGACGAAGACGGTGCCGACGTACATCGGGAGCGAACCGGACTGCGTCGTGCGGGTGACGACGACGGCGATCCTGTCGACCGAACGGGTGATGAGGTAGTAGACGTCGTTCGCCTGGAAGCGCAGCACCCGCCCCGTCCGCGCCCAGCCCGTCGACACCGAGAACCAGAAGACGGCGGCACCGGCTGCAAGCGCGAAGGCCGACAGCCCGAGCGCGGGCTCGAGACCGTGCCAGAGGGCGAGGTGGTACTCGCCGTCCCCCGCGGAGTCGGCGTAGGGCGCCAGGAGGACATCAATCGTGGGCGCGACGAGACCACCCGCGAGCGTGAGGGCTGCGAGAACGAGCGGGCTCACGAGGAAGCCGATCGGCGGGTCGGGCCACTCCGTCTCGGGCCGGGGCACGCCACGCGCGTCGCGCTTGCGCCAGAAGGCCCCCCACACGAATCGGATGGCGTATGCCGTCGTGAGAATGGATCCGATCACGACGCCGACAAGCGCGACGCTCGCCCACGTGGATCCGTCCGCTCCCGCCTCGATCAGCGACGTGAGGGCGGCTTCCTTCGCGACGAATCCGAGAAGCGGCGGCACGCCGGCCATCGATGCCGCGGCGACGATCGAGATCGTGGCCATGACCGGCGCGCGGCGACCGAGCCCGCTGAGTCGATCGATGTCGCGCGTCGAGAGCTGGCGGTCGATGACGCCGACGACGAGGAAGAGCGTCGCCTTGAACAGCGCGTGGGCGAGGATCAGGCTCACCCCCGCGAGAGCCGTGTCACGCGTGCCGAATCCGACGACGACCGCGATGAAGCCCAATTGGCTGACGGTGCCGTAGGCGAGGATGCGCTTGAGGTCGGTCTCGCGGAGAGCCTGGTATCCGCCCAGGAGCATTGTGAAGATTCCGAGCGTCACGATCACGGGCCGCCACGGCGCCTCTTCGGCGAACGTCGGCGCGAATCGCGCCAGAAGGTAGATCCCGGCCTTCACCATCGCGGCCGCGTGCAGATACGCGCTGACGGGTGTCGGGGCCGCCATCGCGCCCGGCAGCCAGAAGTGGAACGGGAAGATCGCCGACTTGCTGAGCGCGCCGACGAGCAGGCACACGAGCGCCGCGTCGATGAGGGCCCCCTCCGGCGGCGCCGCGAGGATCTCCACGATGCTCGTCGTGCCGGCCGAGGCGACGAGGATCACGGCGCCCACGAACATCACGAGCCCACCCAGCGTCGTCGTCATCAGCGCCTGCAGAGCGGCGCGTCGCGAGGCCGCGCGCGTGTACGAGTGCCCGATGAGCAGGTACGACAGCACGCTCGTCATCTCCCAGAACATGACGAGCATGATCAGGTCGTCCGTCAGCACGAGTCCGTACATGGCACCCGCGAACGCCGTGAGCACACCCGCGAAGCGGCCCACGCCGGCCGACTTCCCTCGAAAGTAGACGGCGCAGTACGTCATCACGAGCGTGCCGACCCCCGTGACGATGAGAGTCATGAGCCAGCTGAGGGTGTCCATCCGCATCGAGATCTCGATGCCGAGCGGCCGGATCCACGCATATTCTTCGTGGGGAATGTTTCCGGCGAGGACCGACATGCTCGCGAGAGAGGCGTGGGCGGCTCCCGCGAGCGGGACGAGTGCGGCGACGTAGAAAACGCGCGCCCCGAGAAGCTTCGCCAGCGGGACCACGAGGACCGAGCCTGCGGCGAACACGACGAGGATCGCGAGCATGGCGTCTCCTCGTCGTCTGGCCGGCGCAGGTGCACAGGCGGCGGGTGTTTCTCCGACAGTCTATTGCGGCCCGGGAGCTGCGAGACCCGCGGATGTCTCACCCGCCGTCCGAATCCGCACCCGCTCTGCCCGAATTCCCCGTCCGACCACGCGCCCCGTCACGTGCCTCAGGAAGGGGATCCGCTGCAGTGCGCGGATCGGAAGGGGCAGCTTCGGCGACGCCGCGGCCGACCCGAGGAGCGGATCCTGCAGGACTCGCTGCACACGCTGGATGATCACGGTCGGCAGTGCCCGTCGACGCTGGACCCGGCGAAGTTCGCGCTCGGTCGGTCGTCGATTGCGCAGGATCGGCCCGAGGATGTTCGCCGTCGCAATCGCGTCCTGGAGCGCGAGGTTGATGCCGACGCCGCCGGCCGGCGACATCGCGTGTGCGGCGTCGCCCACCGCGAGCAGACCGTCGCGCTGCCATCTGCGCAGCCGCTCGAGGCGCACCGTGAGCAGCTTGATGTCGTCGAGCTCAAGCGCGTGGACCCGGTCATTCAACTCGGGCACCAGGCTCGAGACGCGCGTGCGCATGGCCGCGAGGCTTTCGGCGTCACCCTCCCAGGACCCCGCCGGGATGACGTACGCGACCTGGAAGAAGTCGCCGCGGTCGATCACGATGAGGGTGCCGTCGCCAGCGTGCACGAACGGCTGTCTCTCCGCGGGATCCTTCGGCAGCCGGAACCAGAGGACGTCCATCGCGCTCGCGATCTTCCGGGGAACCATGCCGGCGGCTGCGCGGACATCCGAGTCGCGCCCGTCCGCGGCGACGACCAGCCGGGACCGGACGTCGAACGCCCCTTCCGGCCCCTCCGCCCGGACGCCGACGACCCTGCCGTCCTCGACGATCGGCTCCGCGCCCCGCGTTCGACGGAGGAGACGGAACCCCGGCTCCCGTTCCCCGGCGCGGGCCAGGAGATCGAGAAAGTCCCACTGCGGCATGAACGCGATCGTCTTCCGCGCCGTGGGGAGGCGCGAGAAATCTGCAAGAACCATGTCCCGCCCGCGATACCGGAGCGTGACGTGGGACATCTCGGTATGCGGCAGGGCGAGGAACTCGTCGATCAGACCGAGATCGGCAAGCGCATCCTGCGTCGACGGGTGGATCGTGTCGCCTCGGAAGTCGCGCAGGAAGTCGGCGTGCTTCTCGAGGACGAGGGTGTCGACCCCCGAGCGGGCGAGGAGCAGCCCCAGCATGAGCCCGGCGGGTCCTCCCCCAACGACGACGCAGTCCGCGGTTTCCGTACGGTTCTCGTTCATGTCCCCACTGTCTGCCGGGCGGGTGGCATGATGCGAGAGTGGTCAATAGACGCGGTCGGCCGCCACGCGGCTTCGATGCACGCAGGGCACTCATCACTGCCGCGCAGAAGCATCTCGATGCGGGCGATCTCGGGGAAACCAGTTCTCGAGCGATTGCGGCCGAGGCCGGCGTGAGCCACACACTGGTCAATTACCACTTCGGCGGCCGCGAAGGGCTTCGGACGGCGGCGATCGCCCTGCGCGTGGCCCCCGACCGCGTCATCGCGGCAAGCTCCGATGCGACGGGGCGCATCGACCACGGCATGCTCGCGGAACTGTTCGTGCGGATCTGGGAGGATCCGGCGCGACGGCCCTCCCTCGAAACGCTCGCGCGCGACGCGGCATCGGGATCCGCCCGCGCCGCGGCGATCGTCGAGTACTTGCAGGAGTCCGTGATCGCGCAGCTCACGGCATCGTTCGGAGCGGAGCGCGCCCGGCGCGCGGCCATCGTGATCGTCGGCGTGGTGTTCACGAGGTACGTGCTGCAGCTTCCGGCCATGACGTCCCTCACGCCGCGCCAGACCATCGAGACGATGCGGTCGATGCTGCCCCGGCGCCGACCAGAGCCACCCGCATAGGGAAACCTCCCGTCGCGCGGATCGCCCCCGGGCTCAGTGACAGGCGTGCGCCGTTCGTTCTCCGTACTCGTCGGCGCGTCGCATCCACTCGTAGGCCGGCGTCTGGGGCCACCCTTCCGGCGAGTTCTCCCAGTCCTCCTGGCGCCCGTACGGCGTGAGGTCGAGCAGGTCGAACACCTGCATGAACGGCTCCTCACCGCGGCGGAACGTGCTCCACGAGTGGAAGACGCGATCCCCCTGGCGCAGGAACACGCTGACGGCCTGATGCTCCTCGTCGTCGACCGTCACGCCGAAGTCCTCGTTGAAGGACGACCCGCCCGATGACACCCACGGCAGGTCCCACCCCATCCGTGTGCGGTACGCGAGCAGCTTCTCGAGCGACGCGCGAGAGACGAGCGCGAAGGAGGTGTTCCGCGCGTGCAGGTGCGACAGCGGCCCCACGTGCTCCGCCATCATCGAGCAACCATCGCACCCCGCGTCCCAATCGGGATGGAACATGAAGTGCTGCACGATCAGCTGGGGTCGCCCGTCGAAGATATCGAGCAGTGAATTCGGGCCATCGGGTCCCTCGAAGCGGTAGTCAGACGTGATCTCGACGACCGGCATGCGCCGGCGCAGGGCAGACACGGCGTCCTTCATCCGGGTCAGCGCTTTCTCCTGCTGCAGCAGGACGGCGCGCGCATCGTTCCATTCGGCGCGCTCGACGACGCGCGGCAGAGGCAGGCGATGATTCATGGGCCCAGAGTCTCACCGATCCCGCGCCGCGCGACACCCCTCCCGGCGCCCCGCGTTAGGCTCGCACGGTGCGCCTCGTCATCGCCCGCTGCTCCGTGGATTACACGGGCCGCCTCAACGCCCACCTGCCCCTCGCCACCCGCGTGCTCATGCACAAGGGCGACGGCAGCGTCCTCATCCACTCGGACGGCGGCTCGTACAAGCCGCTCAACTGGATGAGCCCGCCCTGCCGACTCGACCACCTCGAGGTCGATGAGGAGCTCGCCGAGGCGGGCGTCATCGAAATGTGGAAGGTCACGCACCAGAAGTCGGGAGACACCCTCACGGTGCGGATCCACGAGATCGTCGACGACACGGCGCACGATCTCGGCGTGGATCCGGGGCTCATCAAGGACGGCGTCGAGTCGGATCTGCAGCGCCTCCTCGCCGAGCAGGTCGACCTCATCGCCGAAGGTGCCAGCCTCGTGCGCCGTGAGTACCCGACCGCGATCGGGCCCGTCGATCTGCTCGTGCGCGATGCGGAAGGCGTCGCGATCGCCGTCGAGGTGAAGCGCCGCGGCGGGGTCGACGGCGTCGAACAGCTCACGCGCTATCTGGAGCTGCTCGGGCGCGATCCGCTTCTCACGGGAATCCAAGGCGTCTTCGCCGCGCAGGAGATCAAGCCGCAGGCCCGCACGCTCGCCGAGGATCGCGGGATCCGCTGCGTCACGCTCGACTACGAGGCCATGAAGGGCGTCGACTCCGGAATCCCCACGCTCTTCTGAGCGAGGGCCGCGATGTGCGGCCCGTCAGCCGACGCCGAATAGGCTGGCACCATGGCGAATTCTCCGTGGTCGTGTGTGCTCTGGGACGTGGACGGAACGATCGCGGACGCGTCCGCGGGGATCCTTCCCCGAATCGAGCGCGTGCTCGATGAGCTCGGCCACCCGCCGACGCCGACCGATCAGGTGCATCTCTGGATCGGCCCGCCCATGCTCGAGTCGTTCCAGGAGCTCGCCGGGCTCTCGCTCGCACAGGCGAAGAACGCGGTGGAGCGCTATCGCGAGCTCGCTTCTGAGCACGGCTACGCGCACAAGGTCCGCATCTACGACGGCGTCGCCGACGTGATCCGAGACGTGCACGCCGCGGGGATCCCGCAGACGACCGCCAGCACGAAGCCCGAGAATCAGGTGCGCGCGATCCTCGAGCACTATGTACTCGCACCCCTGTTCGAGAGCATTCACGGGGCGGTCCCCGACGCCGATGTGCTCGACACGAAGGCGCACGTCCTCGGGCGTGCGCTCGCGGACATGCGCGCTCGCGGAGTCGATCTCTCGAACCCCGTGCTCATCGGCGACCGCCACCATGACGTCGACGGCGCGGCCGAGCACGACGTTCCGGTGATCTTCGTCCGCTGGGGCTTCGGCGACGCCGAGGAGGCGACGGGATCCGTGGCCGTTGCGGACGATCCGGCGCACCTGCGCACGCTGCTTCTGCCCCGCTGACATGATCGAGCTTCCTGAGGTCACGACCGAGGGCGTGCTCGCGTGGGTCATCCCTGCGCTCGTCGTGTTCGGCGGAACCGCACTCGTCATCGTCGCGATCGTGATGGCCGTGCGCGTCGCGCGTCGCGGGAAGCGTGCCCGTCGCTCGGCCCGCGAGTCGCTCGACGCCGTCGGAGCGAAGCTCGTCGAGCTCGATGATCAGACGGAGGGGCTCGAACTCGAGATCGGCATGTCGAGCGCGCTGTACGACGGGCGGCCGCCCGCATCGCTGCGACGCGCGCGGCTCACGGCCCAGCACACGCGCGATGACGCCTTCGCCGCCTACCGCGACGCGTCGGGCGAGGACGTGCTCCCGAGCGCACAGCGTCGCGAGGCGAAGCGGCTCTCCGTCGGAATCGACAAGGCCATGGAGATCATCCGACGGGCTCGTGCCGACCACGAGGAGTGGTTGCGTGAGCACTCCTCCGCCCAGGAGCAGGTCGACGTCGCGCGACGGCGGATCGTCGAGCTCGAGGCGCGGATGGGCGAACCGGCAGCGCTTCGTGCCGAGCTCGCACGTATCGCGGACGAGAGCGAGTGGGAGGCCGCGGCACACGCCGATGACGAGGCCAGCGAATCCCTCGAGGAGGCGAAGGCCCTCCTGCGCGAGGCCGAGGAGCAGGCGGCGGATCCCTCGCGGTCGGCCCGCGAGACCCTGCGCGCCTGCGAGGAGGCCGTGAGCCGCGCCGAGCGGGCATCGCGCCTGCTCGAAGAGACCCACCGCCTCGTGAAGAACGCACGCCTGGCCGTCGACGATGAGCACCGCGCGGCGGAGTCAGCCATCCGCGCCGCGATCGGCACCCAGAAGGCTCTCGACCCCGAGCAGGCCGCCGAGCTCGGGGAGGCCATCCGCGTCGCGAGCGCCGCCCTCGAGTCGGCCAGCGAGATCGCAGAGCGTCGTCCCGTCACGGCGAATGAGCGCATCGCCCGCTTGCGCGACCGGCTCGACATGGCTCTCGCCGACGCCCGCACGCAGCAGCAGCGTCTGCGCGGCGCCCGCAGCGCCCTTCCCGGATCCCTCAACGCGGCGCGCAGCGCCCTGGCCCGCGCCGAGGCTGTCATTCTCGACGCCGAGGTCGACGCGCGGGTGCGCCTCGACAGCGCCCGCCGCGAACTGGCCTTCGCTCGTCAGTCGCACGATCCGATCGAGGCGCTCGACGCCTCCCGCCGTGCCCGACGCGACGCCGAAGACGCCGCCGTCCTGGCCCGCTTCCGCAAACGGCGACGCTGACGCCGCCCCGTCGATATGCCCGGTATCGACCGCTCACCCGAGAAGAGTGGTCGATTCGCATCCTCTCAACGGGGGTGGGTGGTCACGCGAGGGCGCCCGTGACGCGCATCGCGAGCAGCGTGGTCGCTGCGACAAGGATCGAGAGGATCGCGCCGAGCGCGAGTGGACGCCATCCCGCGCGACGCATCGCGCCGAGATCCGTCGACAGGCCGACGCCCGCAAGGGCCATCGCGATGAGAAAGCCGCTCGCTGCGGGCGCCGCCTCGACGAGCGGGGCGGGGATCCCTCCCACCGTGCGCAGCAGCGCCATGACGAGGAACCCGACAAGGAACCACGGCACCACGCGCGCGACGCCCGCCCCCGTGGGTCGCTGACCCCGCGAGGAGCGCCGAGCCTCCGCGATCGCCAGGACGATGCTCACCGGGACGATCGCGAGGGTGCGCACCAGCTTCACCGTGACGGCGGCCCCGAGCGACGCCGCGCCGAACACACTTGCGGCAGCGACGACGGAGCTCGTGTCGTTGACGGCTGTTCCCGCCAGGAGCCCGAACGCCTCCGGGCCGAGCCCCATCGCGTGACCGAGAAGAGGGAAGACCGCGACGGCCGCGAGGTTGAAGAGGAAGATCGTCGACATCGCGGACGAGATCACCGCGCTCGACGCGCCGATCACGGGCGCGACGGTCGCTATTGCGCTGGCACCGCAGATACCCGTCCCGACACCGATGAGGGTCCCCAGTCGCCGCTCGACGCCGAGCGCGCGTCCAAGCAACGGCGCGGCGAGGAAGCAGGACGCGAGAGAAACCAGCATGACGGGCAGGCCCACGGCGCCGATGCGGACGACGACGTCGAGCGAGAGCTGCGCCCCGAAGACGACGATCGCCAGCCGCAGCACGACACCGCTCGCGGCGTCGACCCCGGGCCGCAGGTGGCGCCCCGGTGAGTGGACGAGTGCGATCGCGATTCCGAGGACGATCGCCGGGAGCGCGCTGCCGACCACGGGGACGATGCTGCCGATCAGCGTGGCTCCCCCGGCGAGGGCGACGGTGACGACGAGCCCGGGCAGGATCGATCGCGCGCGTGCAACGACAGAGACGGACATGACTCCAGCCTGCGGCGCCCGCCGACACCGCGGTATCCGCTTGCGCACGGTGGGGGTACAGAGTCAAACTGTACCGATCATGCGAGATGTACCGCCCCTCGATGCCCTGGAGCTGTTCCGCGCCGTCGCGCGCCACGGATCCATCTCGGCCGCCGCGCGGGAGGTCGGGCTCTCTCAGCAATCGGCGTCGACGCGGATCCGCTCGATCGAGCGGAATCTCGGCATCGAACTCCTCACGCGCTCAGCGCGCGGCACCGTCCTCACCGAGGCGGGCGAGCTCGTCCTCGGCTGGACCGAAGACCTCCTGAACACGGCGACGCGATTTCGCGCCGGCGTCGAGGCACTTCGCGGGGAGAGCAGCCGGACGCTCATCGTCGCAGCCAGCCAGACGGCCGCCACCTATCTCGTCCCGCACTGGATGCTCGGCTTCCGCTCTGCGCAGCTCGCATCCGGCCAGGTGCCGACCGAGGTGCAGATCCTCGCGGCGAACAGCACGCAGGTGGGAGAGATCGTGCGAACCGGACGGGCAGATCTGGGCGTCGTCGAGTCTCCGGATCTGCCGGACGACCTCTCGTCGACGACGATCGCGAACGACGAGCTCACCCTCGTCGTCCCACCCGACCATCCGTGGATCCGTCGGCGCTCCCTGCCGCTCGACGAGGTCGCGTCGACGCCCCTCATCTTCCGCGAGGAGGGCAGCGGCACTCGGCGTGCGTGGGAGGCCGTCGTCTTCGAGCGCCTTCGTCGCGCCCCTGCCGAGCCCGCCGCCGTGATGTCGACGACCTCGGCCATCCGCTCGGCCGTCGCCGACGGGATCGCCCCGGCTGTCGTCAGCACCCACGTCGTCGCCGACGACATCGCCCTCGGCCGTCTCCGGAGAGTCGCGCTCGACGGCCCCGCCCTGACGCGACCGATCACCGCCCTGTGGAGGGGATCTGATCGTGATCTCCGGCAGACAAGCCGTGACTTCCTCGACGCGGCGCGCACCGCTCGCTGAAGTGACCGCACGAAGAAACCCCGCCCCTCCGAGCGGAGGTGCGGGGTTCTGATCAGTCGCGCTGCTTACAGCGGAACGATGTTGTCAGCCTGCAGACCCTTGGGGCCCTGCGTGACCTCGAACTCCACGCGCTGGTTCTCTTCCAGCGTGCGGTAGCCCTTCGACTGAATCGCACTGAAGTGCGCGAAGACGTCCTGGCCGCCCTCGTCGGGGGAGATGAAGCCGAAGCCCTTCTCCGAGTTGAACCACTTGACGGTGCCCTGCGTGCTCATGTACTGCCTTCTATCGGGGCGGATGTCGGCGCAATTTCACGCCCACGCTGACAACTTAGCCCACGAACATGTCCAACAACAGGGTATGGCGAAGATTTCCTGCCAAAGAAGAGAAACAGCCCTCACCGTCGGGGGGAAACAGTGAGGGCCGGACGACCGAGAGAGGACGTCTCCCACAAGAATACAGCCTTCGGTGACCGCGGGCGCACACGTTGGCTCACCCAACGGGTGCGACGACCCTCGGGGAGCACGAATCGCTCATCTGTCGTGGATACGAGAGCAGGCGCAGAAACCTCGGAACACAGAGAGCCCATTGACAGATCACCACATATATGAGGGAACGGCCTGTATCTTCTGAGGTGTCAATCGCCGGCGGTACGTGTATCGCCGGCACGACCAGTGGGGATCCGCGGTCGCGATGACGTCACGCGACTCTGCCCGTAGCCGCGGCCCCCACGCACTCCAGGGGAGACGAAACAGGAATGGCAAGATCAATGACGGCAACAGCTCAGCTCGACCAGGGCCGGGTGAGCAAACGCGAGTTCATCCAGCGAGCGGCGCGACGCGGCGGAATGCCCGTGAAGGTCGTGCAGCAGGCGTACGACGCGATCATCGACGAGGTGATCGACCTGGTGCAGAGCGGCAATCGCGTCACGCTCACCGGCTTCGGCAAGTTCTACCCGCAGGAGCACAAGGGGCACGTCGCGCAGACCAACTTCACGCAGGAGCGCCAGCGCGGCGCGACGAAGGAGGTTCCCGACTACAAGGTGCTCAAGTTCTCCGCCACGCGTGAGGTGAACAAGCGTCTGGGATCAACCGGCGACTGAGCCTCACAGCCAAGATGAAGACCCCGAGGGTGGCCGCCCTCGGGGTCTTCGTCTTCTCAGGGGGGGTCGTTCCTGACGAACGACGAAACAGGGGCACCCGTAAACCGCCCGGGCGGTAACTACCCGGGTAGTTTTTAGGTGCCCGGGTAGTTTATGGGTACTTGAGGGCTAGGCTACATCGTGGGGGAAGACAGCTCCGAAAGATTCGGGCGGTCCGACGACAAGAAGTGCACAGAAAGCCGCGCCACCGGAGATGCCCGAGCACGCCGAGCATGACCTGATCGTTTCCGCACTCCCGCTGGTCTCCCGCATAGCGCGACGCCTCGCGCCACGAGCAGGATCCCTCTCGGTGGACGATCTGGTCGCAGCGGGATCCTACGCCTTGGTCCTCGCGGCGCGGGACTTCGACTCGAGCCGCGGCGCGAGCTTCCTCACCTACGCACGACACCGGATCACGGGGGCGGTGCTCGATGAGCTGCGGAACGCCGACTGGGCATCCCGCACGATGCGCACGCGCGCGAAGACGATCGAGGCCGTTCGTGACGAGCTGCGGACGGCGACCCAACACGAGCCCACAGCCGATGAGGTCGCGCTGAGGATGGGGATCGACGCGAGGACTGTCACGCAGACCCTGGGCGGCGTGATGCAGGCCCCCGTGAGCCTCTCGGCGCTCGACGAGGTCGCCGTGCGCCAGCACAGCAGGGGCCCCGAGGACGAAGCGGTCGAGCGCGAGCGTCGCGAGGTGCTGAACTTCGCAATCGATGCTCTCCCGCCACGCGCCCGGCACATCGTTCGTGCGATCTACTTCGACGAGCGCACCGCAGCCGATGTGGCTCGCGAACTCGGAGTGACGCCATCTGCGGTGACGCAGCAGCGCGCCGAAGCTCTCCGGCTGATCAGAGACGCGATGCAGCGCTACTTCGCGACAGCTCAGGAGACGCCACCCGCGCACGCCGCGTCCGGCAGGAAGAAGACCGCCTACTTCGCGCGGATCGCGGGGATCAACGGCCGTCTCCGGCGCGCTTTCGCCGTGGCCGTCTGAGCCGGGGCGTACGGTCAGTCCATCCGGAATCCGTAGCTTGTCTGTCCAACGAGCGTGAGTGAAACGCTCACCGGGAGCTCGTCGGGAGTCTCGTCGTACTCGTCGAGGATGTCGATCCTGCTCACCGGCAGGAAGATCTCCCCGCTGTCGTCGAAGAGAAGGTCCTGCGGGCGGAAGGAGAAGCACAGTGCCCGGCGATTGTCGCGCAGTTCGATGGTGCGGACCATGTCGCCGCGCTCATGGATGTTGAGCGTGACCTCATCGGACAGTGGCGGCGACGAGGCGAAACGGGCATCGACTCGGTAGGTCAACGGCTCTGTCGCCTTGATGTTCAGATCGTTGATGATCTCGGAGAAGCGGGCCTCGGGATCGTTCATCTCGAACGCGATCGCGCGCAGGTGGTCGTAGCTGACCGGGATGTGGCGCGAGAACAGCACAGCGTTCTCGATCTCGGGGGCGGCGGCATCCGGCGCCTGGTCGGTGAGGTATGCACGCACTTCGTCAGGACCGGGGTAGTCGAAGCGCATGTGGTAGTGGAATCGTCCCGGCCGGTTCACGATGTACTCGCTCACATCGGCAAGGTCGTTCACGGTCAGGCAGTAGATGCGCTTCACGCTCGACATGCCGTCGAACAGGCTGAGGAACTGGCTCTGGCGGTCCGCGCTGCCGAAACGGTCGCGTCGCCCATTCGAGAAGGTCTTCTCGAACTCGTCGAAGATGAGAACGCACTCATCGAGGGTGTCGAGGAACTCGACGATTCCGTCGACATCCTCGGTGACGAGCACGACAGGCAGGGCAAGACTGCGGGCGCGCTCTGCGATCATGCGCAGGAAGAGGGACTTGCCCTGCCCCTTGTTGCCCGAGAGCATCACCCCGAGGCTGCGAGAGATGCGCTCGTGCGCGGAGAAGATCTTGTCGAGACGATGCGCGCGATCGCCGTATACGCGCTCGGCTCCGACGGTGAGGTCGGACACGCGCAGCAGGCTGAAACCCTCCTTGGGGTTGTGCTGCACGCGATAGGTGCCGACAGGCAGGGCGTCGTGCGCTCGGACTGCGGAGTCATAGATCTTGATGCGACCGGCGGTCTCGATGTAGGTGTTGCTCATGGGGCGAGTGCAGCCTTTCTCTCGAGGTCTCTATCGGCAGTCGCGACCCGTATCGACAGCAGAACACCGGTATTTCGCTACAACTGGTGCGACCGGTTCGACCGGTTGGGGCTGAGGGCACGACCACCCCCGACGCGTCCCCCTCGCCCGGACTGTGTAGAGTCAACAGGTACGTAACCGTCGTTTCTTGCTCGTACCCGAGCAAAACCGGCACCTTCATGACCCACTGGTTCGCCCTGGAGGACGAGCACATGACGATCGCACTCGACCGCACGGAATCGAGCCCGGAGCCGATCTACGATCCGCTGACCAATCACACGGTCCGCCTGTCGGATCTCGCCTTCACGCGACTCGCAGAAGAGATCTCAAGCGGCCGACGGGGGCCCGGTGAGACTCTGCGGGACCAGAGCATCGCGAGAGAGTTCGGCGTCTCCCGGATGCCCGTGCGCGAGGCGATCATGCGACTGGAGCGCGTGCAGCTCGTCGAGGTGGCCGCTAGCCGCCACACCCGCGTCACCGCGTTCGACGCGGCCCGCGTCGCCGAGACCCTGGAGTTCGCGGGTTTCCTCTACAGCATGACGACATCGCTCACGGCGCTGCGAGCCACCGACGAGAGCATCGAACACGGCGTGCGATTGCTCGATGACGCGATCGGCACGCCAGAGGATGAGGCCACCCTCGGCGCCCTGCGCGCGTTCTTCCGCCTCACCCTCGACCATGCCGGCAACAGAGTCGTCGAGTCGCTCGAGGACTTCACTCACCTCGTGCAGCACGCAGAGAGCGCCAGGACCCCCTCGGAGAACGCCGCCCGCGTGCGTCCGCACCTGGCGGATCTGCGCGACGCGTTTGCCGCTCGCGAGTCAGCGGCAGCCGCGCCCGCGATCCACGCGATGCATCGCATCGACTGAGGGCGCGCACTCGCTCCATCCCGTCCGGGCTCCGTTTCTGCGCACGGAGCTCGGTTCAGGCGACCAGGGTGCCACTGACCGGAAGCGCGGCGTTCTCGAGGATCACCTGCTCGCCGACGGCCTTCGTGCGCGAGATCAGGACGGGCGCCCGGAGGTTCACGTGCACACCGTCGTCGTCGACGCTCGCGACGGCGAAGATCTCCGCCTCCTCACCGCCGAGGCGCGCGACAGCGTCGTGCAGAGCTTTCTCACCGGCGTAGCGCTCGAACCCGATGCGGACGAGAAACAGCCGCACGATGCCGTCGGCCGAGCGCAGGGTGTGCAGACCCGCTGCGCCGTCGACCTCGCGAAACGCGTAGTCGATGTACGGCGCGAGCCCCGGAAGGGGGCGCACAAACGTGATCTGCTTCTCGATGGTCATCGCAGGAACTCCAGGAGGTTCGTGTTCAGGCCCTTGGCGGTCACCTGCAGGGCCGACTGATAGGCGAGCTCGGCCGACTGCAGTTCGATGAGCACCTCCAGGCTGTCGACGTTCTCGACCGCCGCGCGGCGCACCTCGAGGTCGGTGGAGACGGAGAGGTTGTTGGTCGAGGCTCGCTCGATCTGCGCCTGGCGGGAACCCGCTGTGCCCTGCGCGGTGACCAGCGCATGAAGCCGGTCGTCGATGTCCTCGAGACGCGACCCGACATCGGCGCCTCCGCGCAGCTCGGTGCCGATGTCGTCGAGGAGTGCGAACACGCTGTCGGCACCCGTTCCGAAGGCCGCGGCACCGTCGACGTCGACGCGGACCGTCTGATTCTCGTCGATCCGGCGATTCACTCCGCCCGTACCCTGTCCGTTGTACGCGAAGGTGCCGCTGTCGAAGGCCGTGCCTGCATCGCTCGTCCCGGCGAAGACGTGACGCCCCGCGATCGTCGTGTTCGCCTGGCCGAGGAGCTCCTCGCCGATGCTGTCGAGCTCTGCGGCGATCGCTTCGCGCGCCGTATCGCTGAGGGCGCCCGAGTTGGCTCCCTGCACGACAAGATCGCGAGCACGATTGAGCAGATCGATGCTTGACGACAGCGCCGAGTCCGCCGTCGTCGTCCATGCCATGGCATCGCCGATGTTGCGTGCGTGCTGCGATGCGCGCGCCTGCTGGCTGTGCAGATCGAGCGTCGTCGCGGCAGCCGTCGGGTCGTCGCTCGGGGCCCGAAACGCACGCTGGCTCGTTGCCTTGTCGTGGAGCTCTGCGCGCTCGGCGAGATTCTTCTGCAGCGTGCGCAGCGTGTCCTGGCTCATGGTGCTGCTGGTGATGCGACCGATCATCGTCTCTCCGATGCTCAGCGGCCGACGAGGCCGGTGCGGTTGATCAAGGTGTCGAGCGCCTCATCCACTGCCGTGAGCACCCGCGCCGAGGCCTGATACGCCGTCTGGTAGGTGAGCAGGTTCACCGTCTCCTCATCGACGTCGACCGACGCATTCGACTGCTGCGCCGAGACGGCGGCGATCGCGCCTGTGTCGGCGATGTTGGCGCGCTGCAGGTCACCGGACGTGGACACGCCGAACTGCGTGACGAACGCCGCCCACCCCTTGCTGGGCCCGCCGTCGGCGTCTCCGAGCGTGCCGATCTCGTCGGCGATCGACGTGTCCAGGCTCCCGGATCCCGGGCGCGCGAGGGCGAGCTCGTCAAGACCGCCGACCGCGACGGACAGCCCGACCGCCGCGGGGCCGGTCCCACTGAGGGAGAAGAAGTCTCCGCCGGCAGCGCCCGTGCGCGTCTGCCCCTGCCGGTGCAGATCGTTGACGTGCTCTGCGAGGGAGGTCGCGACGTCGTTATAGCCCTGCGCCGCGACAGCCAGGGGCCCTCCGCTCGCGGCCGGTGCGAGCACGCTCACCATTCCGCCGAGCTCGCCGCCGAGGGAGGTGATCGCGACATCGGGCCTGTCGGCCCATGCGACCGCAACGTGGCCGGCGGCGTCGATATCGACGGGCCCCGAAGCGACGATCTCGCGAGAGGTGCCGCCCGATACGAGAGCGTTCCCCTCCAACCGCAGCGTCATGGTGCCGTCAGACTCGAGAGATCCGGTCACCCCGGCCGCTGTCGAGAGGTTCTGGGCGAGGAGGTTGCGCTGATCGATCAGCTCGTTCGCGCCACGGCCCGACTGCGTCGCCTGGCGGATCTGCTCGTTCAGCTCGGCGACCTGGGAGGCGGTCGCGTTGATACCCGCCACCTGCCGGTCGACGGCCCCCCGCAGATCAGTCCAGCTCGCAGAGACCTGCTCGTATCCCGCTGCGATCTGGGAGACGAGAACATCGGCGCCGCTGAGAACGACCGCGGCCGCTGATCCATCAGGCGAGTTCGCAAGGTCCGACCAGGATGCCCAGAATCCGTCCATCGTCGCCGCGAGCCCGTTCTCGGTCGGCTCTGCCATAGCCGCTTCGACCTGGGCGGACGCGGTTGCCCGCGCAGTCCAGAAGCCTGAGGCGGAGAGGGCGTCGCGCACGCGCGCATCGAGGACCTCATCACCGAGCCGGGCGATCTGGTCGACCGCAACCCCGTCTCCGGGGGCGATGGCCGCCGGCCAGAGCCCCGCGGATCCGGCGGAGGGCACGGAGGACTGCTCGACCCGCTGACGCGTGTATCCGGGAGTCGTCTCGTTGGCGATGTTCTGGCCGACGACCGTCATGCCGGCGCGGGCAGCGGCCAGACCGCTCGCGGCGGTCTGCAATCCGGAGAAGGTGGACATATTGCCCCTCAGACGTTCGTATCGAGCAGTCGGGACGAGCCGTCACGGACGACGCCACCGGAGTCGTCGTAGGCGCCCGTGGGCGCCCCCAGGCCCGCGATCGTCTCCTGGGTGACGCGGAGCGCGGTGCGCACGCGCTGCTCGCCGACGTCCTTGGCGCCCTGGATCTCCGTGGCAAGGCGAAGCATCGCGTCGCGATGTTCGCGAAACACGTCCCGCCACACGTCTTCAGGGGCGTTCTCGATCAGCTCGCGCAACGACGCGTTGCCGCCTGCGCCCCACTCTTCGCCGACCGATGCGACCATCGTCGCACGCAGCAGCGACACCGAGGACAGCGCGTCCACGACGCGTTCCACTTCGACCGTCGCGTGGCTGATCCACCGGTTCTGCCCCGTCGCAAGCAACGTCTGCAGCGTCTCCAGCTTGAACAGCATCAGCTCGAGCAGTTCGCGCTCTCGCCACAGCTGCAGGCTCAGGTCGTGGGCAGGCACCGTGTGTCACCTCGTCACTTCGCGGGGGTGCGGGCGAGTGCTCTCGCCATCACTGCCTACTATCGCGACGATTGCCCCGGAGAGTAACCTTCGCACCGCGCACCGCCTTCGTGCGCGCCCGCGCGGCTACGGCGCCTCGGATCCGCCACGAAGGGCCGCGATGATCTTCTGCTCGATGTCATCGCTCGCGCCGGAGGCCGCGGCCTTGTTCTCATCACCGATCGCGACGACGACCTCGGAGCGGTGCACCGGGAGCTCTCGAGGGGCGTCGATCCCGATGCGAACTCCACCCGGAGTGACCCCGAGGACGACGATGCGGATGTCATCCCCGATGAGGATCGACTCGGTGGGCTTGCGGGTGAGAACGAGCATGGATGTGCCTTCCGTGGCGTGCGCCGGAGCGCGAGTTCTTCCGGAGAGAAAGGGGTCAGGATTCGTTCGGCGTGAGCGCGGCCTGCTCACCGATGCGGATGACGCCGACGACATCCATGGCGAGGCCGCCAGACGACGCTTCGTCGTAGGAGACGACCGGGAGCTGGGGAGCCTGCGAGACGGTCATCTCTCGAACCCCTGCGCGAAGAGTCGGCGCACACACCAGGATCGGCTCGTGTCCGCTCTCTGCCGCAGACTGCGCCTGGGCGCGGACGGCGTCGAGGACGTCGAGGGTCGCTTGGGCACCGAGCACGATCTGGGCGCGCCCCTCGACAACACGCATCCCTTCCAGCATCTGCTGCTCGAGAGCAGGATCGAGCATGATCACCTGCAGACGCCCGTCGTTCGCGAAGCGCGACGCGATTGCCGGCCCGAGGGCGCCTCGCGCTGCCTCGACGAGCCCTGCGTGCTCGGTCGAGATCTTCGCCCGCAGCACGAGCGCCTCGTAGATGCGCCCCAGATCCCCGATCGCGACGCGCTCAGCGAGGAGGCTGGTCAGCACCCGCCAGATCGCCCCCATCGACAGCAGCGCCGGGGTGAGTTCCTCCACGAGAGACGGCGTCTCCTTCTTGAGGTGCTCGGTGAGCTGGCGTGCGTCCTCGAGAGAGAAGAGACGGTGCGCGTTCTGCTGAACGACGTCGGAGAGGTGGGTGATGACGACGCTCGTGCGGTCGATCACCGTCGCCCCGGCGAGGTCTGCCGCGTGACTCATCTCCGTGGGGATCCAGCGCCCGTCAAGCCCGAAGACCGGATCGGTCACGGCGGTGCCGGGCAGATGATCGAGACCGGCGCCGAGGGCGAGCACCTGTCCGCGAGGGACGATCCCGCGTGCGACCTCGACGCCCGCAATGAGCACGGCATAGGTCTGAGCCGGGAGTGCGACGTTGTCACGAGTGCGCACCGGCGGGATCATGAAGCCCATCTCGAGCGCGATCTTGCGACGCAGGGCCTTCACCCGCGTCAGGAGGTCGCCCTGTCCCGGAGCTGCGAGGTCGACGATGTCCGGGGACAGCGAGATCTCCAGCGCGTGCACGCGCATCTTGTCCATCAGCTCGTCGGGAGTCTCCTCGGCCTCCGCCTCTCGCTGAGCGAGCTGCACGCTCTCGGCGTCCTCGTCCTTCCGCCGCTCGTGCGCCTTCATCCGCGAGGCCATGATGAACAGCACCGCGGCGACCGCGAAGAACGCGAAGATCGGCATCCCGGGGATGAATCCCAGGGCGACGGCGCCTGCGCCCGTGATCATCAAGGCGTTGCGCGACTGCAGCAGCTGTCGGCCCGCCGACTGCCCCATCTCGACTTCGATGTTCTCGCGCGTGACGATCATGCCCGTCGAGATCGCCATGAGCAGGGCCGCGATCTGGGTGACCAGCCCGTCGCCGATCGTCAGAATGCTGTACGTCTCCAGGGCTTCGACAGCGCCCTTGCCGTCCTGCAGCATGCCGATGGCGATGCCACCGACGAAGTTGATCACGATGATCACGACGCCGGCGATCGCATCGCCCTTGACGAACTTCGAGGCGCCGTCCATCGCGCCGTAGAAGTCGGACTCCGCCGAGACTTCGGCGCGACGCCTCTTCGCCTCGGTGTCTGTGATGAGCCCCGCGTTGAGATCGGCGTCGATGGCCATCTGCTTGCCCGGCATCGCATCGAGGGTGAAGCGCGCACCGACCTCGGCGACGCGCTCCGCGCCCTTGGTGATGACGACGAACTGGATGACGGTGAGGATGAGGAAGACGACGGCCCCGATGATGAGCGAGCCGGAGACGGTCACCTGGCCGAACGCCTGAATCACCTGACCGGCGTGCGCCTCGCCGAGCACCAGACGCGTCGAGGCGACGTTCAGGCCGAGACGGAACAGCGTCCCGATGAGCAGAAGCGAAGGAAACACCGAGAAGTCGAGGGGCCTCTTGGCGAACATCGAGGTGAGCAGCACCAGCAGGGCGAAGCTGATGTTCACGATGATCAGCACGTCGAGAAGCCAGGAGGGGATCGGGACGATCAGCAGAACGATGATCCCGACGACGCCGACGGGAACCGTGGCCTTCGACAACAGCTGCTTCATGGGTCTCCTGATCACATTTCTCGCTCATCTACGAGCATATCCAAGGTGTTCCCGTCAGATCCCGCGGTTTCTGATGGCCGCCTCCGGCATCGTGTGCGTGCCGCGCGCGGATCCGCGGCGCCGGAGCTGATCGACGAAGGCCAGCACCTGCGCGACGGCCGTGTAGAGCTCGACGGGGATCTCCCGGCCGACCTCGACGGCCGTGAACAACGCTCGAGTGAGCGGGATGTCACGAACAACGGGCACCGCCTCTGCCTCAGCGCGCTCACGAATCTTCTGCGCGACGACGCCGCCGCCCTTCGCGACGACCTTCGGGGCGGAGACACCCGGCTCGTAGACGATCGCCACGGCGAAGTGCGTCGGGTTCACGAGCACGACCGAACTGTTCGCGACGGCCGAGATCATGCGATTCCGACTGAGGGCCATCTGCTTGGAGCGGCGCTGCGACTTCACGAGCGGGTCACCCTCGCTCTTCTTGTGCTCGTCCTTCGCCTCCTTCTTGGTCATGTGCGTGTGCTTGCGATTGCGCTTGCGTACGACGGCGATGTCGATCGCAGCAAGGAGGAGTCCAACGACGACCGCGACGATCAGAAGGGTCACAACCGCCTGTGACGCCCGGGCGAGCAGGAAGCTGACCGGGTTCTGCCCGCTTGTGACCAGCAGCGGAACAAGCCCGGCCACGACGAACCACAGCGCACCGCCGATCGCCAGCGTCTTGAGGAGTGCCTTCACGCCCTCCCAGAGCGCCTGCGCGCCGAAGATCCGCTTGAAGCCCGCGGCGATGTTCAGCTGCTCGGTTCGCATCGGCACGGGGCGCAAGCGGATCCCGCCTTGCGATATCGCGGCCGCCGCCGCGACGAAGGCGGTCACGATCAGCAGCGGCAGCAGCACCTGACCGGTGGCACCGATCGCCTGCGCCAGAGTGTCGACGGCCAGCTGCGTGCTGACGCCGCGAGCCGCCTGGGCGGTGATGAACAGCAGCTCCGTGAGCGCATTCGAGGCGTTGTGGATGACGACGGGGATCATCGCGGCCGCCCCGCCGATGCAGATCCATGCGGTGAAGTCCTGGCTTCGGCCGATCTGCCCCTTCTTCGTCGCCTCCTTCAGACGCTGCTCGGTGGCTTTCTCAGACCGCTCGCTGCTGTCGTCGCTCACCTTGTCACTCCGATCAGCTGGCGCACGGCATCGTCCGCCAGAGCCGAGACGATCTGCGGGAGGGCGATGTAGACCATGCCCACGAGGATCAGGGTCAGGCCGATCTTGATCGGGAATCCCATCGCAAAGGCGTTGAGGGCCGGAGCCACGCGCGTGATGAGACCCAGGCCTGCGTCAGCGAGGAACAGCACGATGAGGAGAGGGCCCGCGATCTGCACGGCCGAGAGCATCATCTGCCCAATCGTGCCGGTGAGCAGCTCCGCCGGCCGGTCGAACGAGATGATGCCCGTCACGGGAATCGCGTCGAAGGACCGAAACAGCCCCCCGAGGATCAGCTGATATCCGTCGCTGGTGAAAAGCAGCAGAATCGCGGTCATCTGGAAGAGCCGGGTGAACTGCGCGCCATTGAGGTTCGTCCCCGGATCGAACGCCTGCGCCATCTGGAATCCGCCGAACATATCGACCAGATGGCCCGCCCCCTGCACGGCGCTGAAGAGCGCCAGGACGAGGAAGCCGAGCAGCGCCCCGGTGAGCACCTGACCCGCCAGCGCCATGAGGAACGGCCCCGTCCCGAGCGGTTCGTACCCGGGGGCGACCACCGGTGCCGTGGCGAGGGCGATCCCGATGCCGAGCATCGCCTTGATGCGCATCGGGATCATCGAGTGGCTGAAGGGCGGGGCGACGACGATGAACGCGGTGATGCGCACACAGGCGAGCGCAACCGCCTCGATCCAGGAGAAGTCGAGCGCGATGTGCACGATCAGCCGCCGGCAAGGAGGCCGGGTATGCGCGCGAACAGCTCGTTCGTGAACGCCACGATCTCGTTGATCATCCAGTGCCCGCACACCAGGAGGGCGATTCCGACGGCGACGAGCTTGGGGACGAACGAGATCGTCATCTCCTGCACCTGGGTGATCGACTGCAGGAGGCTGATCGCGAACCCGACGACGAGCGCCGTGACGAGCAACGGCGCGCAGAGCTTGGCCGCGATGATCAGTCCGTCGTGACCGATGTCGATGACCTGCTCCGGGGTCATCCGGAGCCTCCGTACGACTGCACGAGGGTGGTCACGACCAGCCCCCATCCGTCGATGAGGAGGAAGAGCAGGATCTTGAACGGCAGGGAGATCATCACCGGCGGCAGCATCATCATGCCCATCGACATGAGCGCCGAGGCGACGACGAGGTCGATGACAAGGAACGGCACGAAGATGACGAAGCCGATGAGGAAGGCGGCGCGCAGCTCCGAGAGCATGAACGCCGGGATCAGCGCGTACATCGGAACCCCTGACGGATCCTCGGGATTGTCCAGTCCGCCGGCGCGATACATCAGCGCGATGTCTTCTTCGCGCGTGAAGCCGAGCATCCAATCGCGCAGCGGGCCCTGGGCGAGACCGAACGCCTCCCCGAAATCGATGTCGCCCGCGGTGTAGGGCGATACGGCGGCCTGGTTGATGTCGACGAGCACCGGCCACATGATGAACATCGTCAGGAAGAGGCTGAGCCCCGCGAGGACCTGATTCGGCGGGATCGACGGCAGGGAGAGCGCGTTTCGCGTGAGGGCGAGCACGACGAAGATCTTCGTGAAGCTCGTCGTCATCAGCATGAGCGCCGGAGCCACCGACAAGACGGTGATGCCCAGCAGGGTCAGGACGCTGTCGGACGGCGTCCCATTGATGCCGTTGATCGTCACCCCCTCCCCGCCATCGGGGATCGGCGCCGCATGCGCCGCGGAGGGGGCCAGGACAGCGAGGAGAAGTGCGCCGATCAGGGCCGCACCGACGACGGCCGCCGCTCGGGGCATCCGACAGCGCGGGTAGGTCACGCGGCCTGCCCCGCAGAGACGGCGTCGGAGATCGTCGCGAAGCCCGCGCCATCCGTGACCGCCTGCTGCGGTGCCTGCTGCTCCTGGGTGTCGACGACCGTGACCCCCTGATCGGTGACGCCCAGGATGTACCGGATGCCGTCGAACTCCGCGACGACGAGCTGGGCGCGTGGTGCGATCCCGGCGCGGGAGAGGACCTGGATCTGCGGGTTGTCCCCGGCCTCCTGCCGGGGCGGGAGAATCGCGCGCCGCACCGACGCGCCGAGCTTCGCCACCGTCGACGGCAGGGGGGTTCGCCGACCCGTCGACTTCGCGGCGGGCGTGGACGATGGGCGCGCAGCCGTGCCGCCGAACCTCCGAGCCAGCACCCAGATGAGTGCGAGCACGGCGGCGAGCGCGACGACCGCGCGCACCACGATGAGCGCGTCATCCACGGGGATTCCCCTCCTCGCGCACGACGAAGGAAGTGCCGGATCGATTCCAGCGGTACGTCGCCGCATGACTGATGCCGAGGCGTGTCGCCCAGTCAGCCAGATTCATAGACGTGCCCAATCTGTCTGTTATGCACGTTTCCGAGGGAAATATCGCATTTAGGCTAGCACGCAAGGGTCGGCTGTCGACCGCTCACACCCTCCTCGGATGCGCGAAACCCCGGCACCCCATCGATGCCGGGGTTCTTCGTCGGCCGTACGCCCGACGCAGACGGATCAGGCGGCCTCGGCGTCGTCGAGGATCCGCTCGATGCGCACCGCGTAGTCCGAGTCGCTGACGACGACCGTTCCATGTGCGATCAGTCGGCCGTTCAATCGGATGTCCGCGGGGGATCCGGCGACGCGATCGAGCTCGACGACCTGGCCCGGCTCGAGAGCGAGCACGTCCCGAACCGGCATCCGCACTCGCCCGATCTCGACGACGAGGTCCATATCCACGCCCGCGATGCGGTTGATCCGGCCCGGTGCGGGCTTCGCGGTCTCGGCCGAGCCGTCGATACGGATCGCCGCCCGCGCAACGGTGTTGCCGTCGGCGTCGACCAGGTCGAAGCGCTGTGCTCCCACGGCGGTGAACAGATCGGCCGCAGAGCTCTGACGCAGCTCCCCGAGGGTGCCCTCATCGAGAACCGCGACCGCAGCCTCGAACACGGAGTGCAGCCGGTCGCTCAGTTCTCCGCCCGCGGATCCGTCGGTGAGACGTTCCTCGTCCGTCACGATGATCGAGATGCTCGCCCCCGGGTTCCCGGCGAACGCAGCCGTGATCGCCTCGCCGGCCGCGCTGGGATCCGTCGAGGGCGTCGGGATAACGGGGAAATCGAAGGGCATCTTCGCAGCGATGGCCGCGGCGACCGCAGTCGCGTGAAACGTGCTCATCAGTGGGTCTCCTCATGCAAGGTCGTGATCGTGCAGGCCAGACGCGAACCGGCGCTCCCGGCGATGGCGCTGGCGACCGGGATGTCGTCGGCGACGAGATCGAATGGCCTGGTCTCGGGGTGCGGCAGGGTGATCAGATCGCCGACGGCGAGTTTGAGCACATCTCCGGCACCGATGGACAGGGGTGCCAGGCGCAACGCCAGCTCGAGCGGCGTCTGCTGCATCTGAGCGAGCATCGTGTCGGGGTGGTACTCGGAGACGCTCTCGGCGCCCGTCTCGTCCAGGCGCGCAATCACCGAGGCCGCAGGCAGCATGACGCTCGCGGTCGTTTCGACGTCGCCGAGTCGCATCGTGTACCTCGCGACGATCACGGCATCGCCCGTCGAGACGATCTGCAGGAACTGCGGACTGTAGTGGATGCCGCCGAACGCGATATCGGGCCCGATCGCCGCACCGAGGCTCTGCCCCAGGTGCTCGAGGGTGTCGCCGAGCAGATTCGTGACGAGGGCCAGCTCGATCGGCGTGAGCGGTCGCGCGTCGGGCATCTCCTGAGTCCGCGACCCCATCATCTGGGACACCCACAGCAGCGCGGCATCGAGGCCGAACTGCACGATCAGGGCGTCGTCGCCGGACACGCCCTGCACCATCGAAGTCGTCGACGGCAGCGCATCCGCGTACTCCGCGTACGGCAGCAGATCCACGGACAGGAGGGAGATGTGACTCCGGAGTCGGATCTTCGCGGTGAGCTGTGAGGACCACTGGCGGGCAAACGACTCGAAGCCCGCCTCGAGCCGTCGCGCGTGCTCGCGGCCGAGCTGCGCTGGCTTGCTGAAGTCGTAAGGCTCATACCGCCCCGCGGGATCGTCACGGATCATCGATGGCTGCTCCTCGCACATGGTGGTCGTCATGAATTCCGTGCCCGTTCGATCGACGGAATCAGCTCGCGGACGGCGTCGGTCTCCCTCGACTCGACAACGATGTCCACGCGACGATTCGCGGCCAGAGCCTCGGCGCTGTCGCCGTCAGCCACCGGACGGGTGTCGCTGAAGCCGGTCGCCCGCAGGCGATCCCCTGCGATCTGCTCCTGCTCGGCGAGGTAGCGGACGACCTCCGTCGCCCGGCCTCCGGACAGCTCCCAGTTCGTCGGGAATGGGGCGACGGCGTTTCGGTAGTCGGCGTGTCCCTCGATGGCGAGCTGGTTGTCGACCGTGCCCAGCACGCCGCCGATCGTGTCGAGCACGCGCCCGGCTGTCTCGGACAGGGCCGTGGAGTTGTTGGCGAAGAAGGTCTCGGCGCCGACGAGCCCGGCCGTGAGCCCGCGATCGTCGATGACGAAGTCGACGGTGTTCTCGAGGCCTTCCGCCGTGAGGGCGCTGCGCATTCGACGCTCGAGCTCTTCGAGAGAGTCGTACTCGAGCGCGGCTCGACGCTCGAGATCGGTCTCCTCGCTCGGCGGCTGCGACGGGAGCACCAGTTCGGCGACTCCGACTGCGCCGCCGCCGAGATCCTCCTGGCCGAATCCCGCCGCCAGTGACCCCGCAAGCTCTTCGTACTTGCCCTTATCGACGTTCGAGACCGCGAACAGCACGATGAACAGGCACATCAGCACGGTGACCATGTCGGCGTAGCTGACGGCCCACCGCTCGTCGGGTTCGTCGTGAGCGTCCTCGGAGTGATCGCGCCGGCGTGAATGCCGCGCCCGCGTCACACCGGCTCCTCAGCGACTTTCGCCTTCCGGGCCTTCGGCTTCACGCTCACGAGCGCCTCGAGACGCTCTTCGAGCAGATGCGGCGCCGTTCCCGACTGGATCATGAGCATGCCCTCGGAGATGACGGTGAGACGCTCGATCTCCACGGCGTTCAGACGCCCGAGACGCCCGCCGATCGGGTTCCAGATGAAGTTCGCCGACAGCAGCCCCCACAGCGTCGCGACGAAGGCCGCCGCGATCATCGGGCCGAGATGTTCGGGCTCGTCGAGGTTCTCCAGAACGTGGGTGAGCGAGACGACCGTCCCGACAATGCCGATCGTGGGCGCGTATCCGCCCAGCGACGAGAAGAAGCGGGATGCGACCTGCCCGCGCGTGGCGACGGCGGCGATCTCATCGTCCATCACCGCGCGCAGATCCTCGGCGTCCGTGCCGTCGGACAGCGCCTGCAGGGCCTTGCGCGTGAAGTCGTCGGGCGCATCCTCGATGAGCTGTTCGAGCGCGAGCAGTCCCTCACTGCGGGCCTTGTCGGCGTATTCCACGAGGGTCGGGATCATCGCCGCCGGTGTCTTGCGAGCGCCACGGACGACGCGCCCCAGGGAGGTGACGGCGATCATCGTGTCCCGGAGCGTGTGGCTCGCGACGCCGACCCCGATCGTGGCGCCGAGAACGAGGATCATCGGCGCCGGGAGGAGCAGCGCACTCAGGTGCGCGCCCTCCATCGTGATCATGGCGTAGAGCGCGCCGAAGGCCGCGAGGACTCCGATGAGGAATGCGAGGTCCATACCTCAGGCCTCCGAATCCGTCGCCCGATGCTGCGCCCGACGAAGGACGCGCGCGCGGAAGTCGACGATCTGGTCGATCACCCCGTCCAGGCTCTCGCCCACCACGTACACCTGCCCGTCGACCATGTGGATGTACGTGTCGTGCTCGACAGTCACGCGTGCGATCAGATCGGGATTGATGGCGAACCGCGCAGATCCGTCGAGTCGGGTGACGATGATCATCGAGCGGGTCCTTCTGACAGGGGGGAGGGTTCACCCCGTACTATCGCGACACGGCCCGCCGCGAGTAACCGAGACGGGCCGTGCAGTTCGGTCGAGCGCGCGTCATCGCTTGAGGTTGACGAGCTCCTCGAGCACCTGGTCGCTGGTGGTCGTCGTTCGAGCGGATGCCTGGAAGCCACGCTGGGCGATGATGAGGTTCGTGAACTCCTGAGACAGATCCACGTTGCTCATCTCGAGAGCGCCGGAGACGAGCCCGCCGGCACCGCCCTGTCCGGCCTCCCCCAGCTGCGCGACACCGGAGTTCACCGAGACACGATAGGACGCGCCGCCCGCCTTCTCGAGCCCTGCGGGGTTCTCGAAGGTCGCCAGGGCGATCTTCGCGATCGTCTCCGTCGCCCCGTTGCTGAAGGTGCCCACGACCGACCCGTCATCGGTGATCGCGTAGGACGTGAGCGTTCCGGCCTCCGCTCCGTTCTGGTCTGTGATCGCGACGGTGCTCATCCCGGCGTATCCGGTCACGCCCGAAAGATCGATGGTCGTGTCACCGGTGTCGAGGGTGAGGGCGCCCGTCTGCTCCCCGCCGTCGAAGGTGAGACTTCCCGCCGCGCCGCTCTCGGCGTCGGCCACATCCCAGCCGGCATCGGTCTTGGTGAAGGTGAGGCTGAGGACGCTCGCCGCACCGTCGGCGTCGAAAACCGTGATGTCGCGGACGAGCTCGTCACCGGTTTCGGCATCCGCGGGCAGGTTGCCCGTCACCGTCGCCTCGGTGGTCTGCTGCGCGGCGGCGACGGCCTCCCGCGGCAGAACGATGTCACCCGGGTTCTGCCCGGGGTTGACGACGCCGTTCTCGGCGGTCCAGCCCTGCACGATCGAGCCGTCGGCGGAGACCATCTTCCCGGTCGCGTCGAAGGTGAAGCCTCCGGCGCGCGTGTAGAGCGTCTCGTCGCCGTTTCGGACGGCGAAGAACCCCTCGCCCGAGATCATCAGATCCGATGCGCGGCCGGTGGACTGCGGAGATCCGGGGCTGAAGTTGGTCTGGATGGCGGCGACCTGCACCCCGAGTCCCACCTGGGCGGGATTTCGGCCACCGACCTCGTCGCCCGGGATCCCGGGGTTTCCGGTCATCTGCGAAAGCGAGTCCTGGAAGAGCACGGAGGAGCCCTTGAAGCCCGCGGTGTTGACATTGGCGATGTTGTTGCCGACCACGTCGAGCATCGTCTGGTGCGAGCGAAGACCGGAGATCCCGGAGTAGAGCGAACGGAGCATGGTGATGCCTTTCTGATCGTACGGGTCAGTCGGGGACGGAGGTCGCGGGTGCGACAGCGGAGATCTGGTCGAGAGGAACGGCCGTGCCGCCGATGATGACCTCGGGGACGGCGCCGGCGAAGGAGACCTTCTCGACGAGACCCGTCACGGGCTGGCCGTCGTCTCCTTCATAGGTCGCCTGCCGGCCGACGAGCGCCGTCGCGGCCTGGCGCATGTCGAGCGCGAACGCCTCGCTCGAGGTTGTCGCGAGAGCCGTCAGCTGCTCCATCGTCGCGAGCTCGGTGGTCTGCGAGATCATCTGGCTGGTGTCCATCGGGCTCGACGGATCCTGATTCGTCAACTGCGTGACGAGCAGGTCGAGGAAGACCTCACTGTCGAGGTTCTGCTTGGGAGCGGTGCTCGCCGCAGAGGCCTGCGGCTGGCTCACCGCGCTCACGGCTTCGAGAGGCATACCGGTGTCCTTTCAGGCAAGAATGTCGAGACGGGCGTGCGGCCCGCCGTGGTCATGGGATTCGGACGCAGGGGTCCGCTGTGCGAGATCAGGAAGCGGGGCCGGGGCCCCGCGTCCGCGGCGATCCCCCGGGGAGGGCTCAGATCCATCTCGACCGTCAGGATCCGCGAGCCCGCCGCTCGCACCCGCGTCGGCGTCGGAGCTCTGCGCGGATCCCTGTCCGAGATGCAGTGTTGCGTTCGGCGAGATGGCCGCCAGATCACGACGAAGGTCCGTGACGATCATGCGCAGGGCGTCGCGCCCTGCGTCGCTTCCGCCGGAGAGCTCGATGCGCATCTCACCAGCGCGATCGATCTCCGCGCGCACGGTCACGGCGCCGAGGTGTTCGGGGGCGATCGTCAGCGTCACCTGATGGGTGCCTGCCGGCTGCTGGGCGAGGTGCATGACAGCGGGCGCAACCTGCGCGAGCACCGGAGCAGCAGGAGCAGCAGGCGCAGCAGGCGCCTGCACCGCCGCGGACGCTGTCGCCGCGACGACAGGGGTCGCCGGCGCCGCGGCCACGGGTTGCGGGCTTTCCGAGCCAGACACCTCGAACTTCGGGGCGACCGCCGCATCCGGGCGCGGCATCCCGAGGAGAGGGGGCGACGCCTGAGCCTGAGCGAACGCGCTCCCGGGGGAACCGACCGCGGGAGAGCCCATCATGGTCGCGGTATCCGGCACCTCCTCCGCGGGCACGCTTGCGGATCCCGCCACAGCCGGCGCGGCATGCGCGGTGATGGCGGCGGGCACCCCGGGACGACGGCGGGACGGATCCGGGGGCGTCTCGGCGACCCCGTCCACACGCGCCACGGAGGCCTCCGCGCCGGTCTCCGTCTGTGGATCCGGCTGCGCCAGGGCGGCGGGATCGCCCGCGCCCTCCCCCGCGGCGCCTTCGGCGACGCTGAACGCGACCGGGACGTCCTCGGTCTGCGCCTCGGACTCCGTGGAGACGGCCGCCCCACGCGGCTGAGGCAGCTCGGACGGGCCCGCCGCGACGATGCTCTGGGGGATCTCGGCATCGAGAGATTCTTCGGGAGTCGCGAGCTGTGCGGCCTCGTCGACAGCGGCGTCCGAGGCGGCCTGTGCGGGACGTCCCGGATTCCCGGCGGGGAGCATGCCCGTCAGGAGCGCGTCGAATGGGTGTGCGTCGAGACGCGGGCCCTCTGCGCGCGGCTGCACGGTCGCCACACGGGGGACGAAGGTCACCGCGCTCATGCGGCGACCCCCGGAAGGCTCTGCGAGGCGAACAGCGCCTGCACCTGGGCGAGGATCTGCTGACCGGTGACATCCGCGCCCGTCGACGCGGGCGCCGACGCAGGAACGGCCGGCGCCTCGACCTCGTTGTCCGCCGGAACGAAGCGCCGGATCGTGAAGAGGTCGGCGTCGGAATACCAGTTGTCGGCAATCTTCACGTGATCGCCGGGCTTCGGAGCGTGCAGCACCTGACCGTCACCGATGTAGATGACGATGTGGCCAGATCCGTGTGGGACGAGCAGATCGCCCGGCTGTGCCTCCGCGAGAGACCCGACCTCCCGCCCGATGTCGTCCTGGTCTTGCACGACGCGGGGAACATCGATGCCGAGGTCGGCGAAGACCCTCTGCACCAGCCCCGAGCAGTCCATGCCCGTGGCATCTTCGCCGCCGAAGACGTAGGGGACGCCGAGGTACTTCTTCGCCTGCTCGACGACGTCGGAGCCGGTGACCTGCCCGTCGCCCAGCGTCGATGGCGCGACTGCTTCGGCGGCACGCTCGAAAGCGGAGGCCGTCGGCTGCGTGACCTGCGACACCTCCCGCGATGCCGAAGGCTGAGCCACCGTCGCCGCCTCAGGGGCCCCACCGGCAGAGCGAGTGGCCGGGTTCAGCTGCGTGATCTGCGTCTCGATCTCGCCGATGCGGGCGATGGCCGCTGTCAGTCCGCTCATCTGCTTCTCCGATCCTCGGCCGCAGCGTTCACGGCGATCTCATCCAGGGCCGACTGTTCGTTCCGGCCGTCGCGCGCGGCCTCTTCTCTGCGCGCGCGACCTTCGAGCTTCTCGATGGCACGCACCTCGCGCTTGGCCTCGACGTGCGCCGCACACGCGTCTGCGTGGGCTTCGGCGGCGAGCGCCTCGGCGGCGCGCAGATCCTGCAGCGCCGCGCGAGCGGCCGCACGCGCTGCCGAGGTGGCCATGAGGCTTCGCGCGTCTGTGACCTCGTCGCCGCCGACGCCCAGGCGCTCCTGTGCCCGACGGACAGCCCTGCGTGCATCTTCGGCGGCCGTCTCGGTCCGGCTCCGGTCTGCGGCCGCGGCACGTTCTTGAACGCCGCGCACCCGCAGCAGCCCTCCCAGCGTGAACCTCATCGCTCCCCTCCCGTGAAGCTCTGCGTCAGCGCACGGAGCCGGGTCCAGGCGTCGTTCGAGGTGCTCGGCTCATCGATGCGCTGCATAAGGAACTGTTCGATCGCCGCCTCGGAGGCAAGCGCCGTGTCGACGTCGGGATTCGCGCCGGGTTTGTAGGCGCCGATGTCGATGAGGTCGCTTGCCTGGGTGCGCGCAGCGAGCACGCGTCGAAGCCGGGTGGCGGCCTCTCGCTGCTCCGGTGTGGTGACCTTCGAGAGGACACGGCTGACGGATCCCAGGACGTCGACGGCGGGGAAATGCCCCTTCACGGCGAGAGAACGGTCGAGGACCACGTGCCCATCGAGGATTCCGCGGGCGGCGTCGGCGACAGGCTCGTTGTGGTCGTCGCCGTCGACGAGCACGGTGTAGAGACCCGTCACCGACCCGCGCGGCCCCGTGCCCGCTCGCTCGAGGAGACGAGCGAGGACCTGGAACGTCGACGGCGGGTATCCGCGAGTGGCCGGTGGCTCGCCGGCCGAGAGGCCGATCTCGCGCTGTGCCATGGCGACGCGCGTGAGCGAGTCCATCATCAGCACCACATCCTGGCCGCGGTCGCGGAACGACTCGGCGATCCGCGTCGCGGTGAAGGCCGCGCGCAGGCGCGCCATGGCGGGTTCGTCACTCGTGGCCACGACGACAACACTGCGCCGGAGGCCCTCCTCGCCGAGATCGTCTTCGAGGAACTCGCGCACCTCGCGTCCACGCTCCCCGACGAGGGCGATCACGTTGACGTCCGCCTCGGTGCCGCGCGCGATCATCGACATGAGAGAGCTCTTGCCCACGCCCGATCCCGCGAACAGGCCCAGCCTCTGGCCCGATCCGACGGGCGTCATCGTGTCGAGAACCCGGACGCCGACGCCGAGCTGAGTGGTGATGCGCTGCCGCCCCATCACGCTCGGCGCCGGGAGATCCATCGACACGCGCTGCACCTCGCCGCTCAGCGCACCCTTGCCGTCGATCGCTCGGCCGCGTACATCGATCACGCGTCCGAGGAGTCCGTCTCCTGTCGGGACCAGGGGGGATCCGCCGGCGTGGCGCACTCTCGAAGAGGTCGTCACCCCTTCGAGGCGAGCCAGCGGCATGCACCGGACGATGCCCGCCGTCACGGCGACGACCTCGGCATCGACCGACCGGTCGGCCGACACGTCGATCTGCACGTGATCGCCGACGGCGGCGTCGACGCCGACGATCTCGACCCCCAGGCCTGTGACGGCGTGGACATGCCCGGACGCGATGGGCCGCACCGCAGTGAGAACCCGCTCCCAGGAGCCGCCGCTCATGCACTCGCACCTTCCGCGAGGGCACTCCGCGCCCGAGCGAGCGCCTCGGCGAGACGCCCGTCGATCGTCGTATCGTCCGCGTGGACGATCACTCCCCCGCGATCCACGCGAGACGAGGCCTCGAAGACGAGCCCCTCGTGCGCATCCGCGCATTCCCGGACGCGCTCCTCGTCCTCCGGCGCGAGAAGTACGCGAGCGGTGAGGCCGGAGCCGATCTCGACAGCGCGGCGCAGCGCATGGGCTGCAGAACGCGCTTCGTCGGAGACCTCCGCGGAGAGGATCGTCTCCGCAAGCTCAACGGCCAGAGCCTCCACCCGCTCGGTGCCGGCGGCCGTCAGCTCTGCCGTGCGTCGCGAAAGAGCGGCTGCCGCTTCGTGGACGGCGGAAACCGCCTCCCGCATGCTGCGGAGAACAGCATCCCGCTCAGCCTGAAAGGCCGCAGCCTGCGTGGCGCGCTCGCTCTCTGCGGCTTCCTTCGCGTCTCGACGTCCGGACGCAAAGCCATCGGCGTAGCCGCGGGTGCGCGCACGATCGATCTCCGTGCGCGGATCGGGCCGCGCGGGGCCCACATGCTGCGCGATCATCGGCGAGAAGACCTCACTCAACGATCTCGTCCTCGTCATCGCGCGACATCGTGATCTCTTCGTCCGCCTCCATCTGACGGATCACAGCGACGATCGCCGCGCGCGCCTCGTCGACCTGGCGCATTCGGACAGGCCCCAGGCTCTTGGACTCCTCGGCGAGATTCTCTCGATTGCGGTCCGTCATGTTGCGGCGCACGACTTCCACGATCGCCTCGCTGGCACCCTTGAGCGAGAGCGCGAGGGTGCGCATGTCGATTCCTCGCAGCACCCGCTGCGCGTCGCGATCTTCGAGCCGGGCGATGTCCGTGAAGGTGACCATGCGGCTTCGGATGTCGTCGGCGAGAGTGAGATCGCGCTCTTCGAGGCTTGCCAGCAGAGACTTCTCCAGCGCCTGGTCGGCACGATTGATGATCTCCACCAACGGCTGGACGCCGCCGACCTGCTCCGACACCTCACGGGAGGCGAAGACGCCGGTACGGGCGCGGAGAGAATCGGCCACGATCTGGATGGCCTCCTGCGACGGGGTTCCCATCGTCGCGATCGCCTGCGCGACATCCGTGCGCAGCGGCTCGGTCAGCGCGCTGAGAACAGCAGCGGCTCGGTCGGCGCGGAGGTTGGCGAGGACCACCGCGACAGTGCTCGGGAGCTCGCCGTCGAGGATCGTCGCAATCTGCTGCGGATCGGCGGCGTTGAGGAATTCGAACGACACAGCGCCCTGCGACATGGCCCGCCCGACCATCCCGACCGCCTTGTCGCGACCGAATGCGCCCTCCAGGAGCCCGGTGGCGATCTCCTGGCCGCCCCGCGAGGGCACCCCCGAGCCGCGCGCGATGCTGCGGAACTCGCCGAGCGCTTTCGCGGTGGTCGCCGCATCGAGGCCTCCCAGCCGCGTCAGCTCCGTCGCGATGAGCTCAGATCGGGTCTCGCCCAGATGGCGCAGCACCTCCGCCGAGGTCTGCCGATCCATGTTGAGGATCACGATCGCGGCCTTTCGCACACCGGAGATCGCGGGGTCCGCGGCGACAGGGGCGATGTCCTTCGGCACCAGATCGGTGCCGGTGTCCTTCGTCGTCGGCGTCTGCGGGTCGAGAACATCCAGCGTCATGCCGACACCTCATCCATCAGGCTCATCAACGCCGTGGCAGCTGCTTCCGGATCCTTCTTCGCCATGTCGTCGATCTCGCGCTTGCGGCGCTCGACGAGCTGGTGCTCGGGCTCCGGGCCCGGCTCCGGATCGGGCACGGCGGTGGGGCTCGGCTCGGGCTTCCGGGCCTGCTCCACCTCGTCGACTGCGGTGGTCAGCGTGATGACGTCATCCTCGAAGGAAGTGCGACGTGCGGATGTCTGGGCGACCTCGAGCGCGTCGCCCCGTCGGCGGCGAGAGCGGATCGCGACGACGACGGCCAGGATGATCGCAGCCAGGACGGCGGCCCCTCCGATGATCGCCGTGCGAATCAGTTCCTGCTGCGCCTGCGCGGCGGCGGTGGCCTCTGCCTGGGCGAGAGCCTCCGCCGCAGCGTCGGCACCCGCCTGGCTGAAGGGGACGAACTCAACCGTCACGGCATCGCCGCGCTCCTCATCGACCCCCGCCGCGCCGGCCACGAGAGCTTCGATCTGGGCGGCGGTGACCCCCTCGACGGCGTCGGCATTGAGGGCGACGCTGACACTCTGACGCGTGACCTCTCCGGCCGGCGTCGTAATCTTCTCGGTGGACTTGTTCACGGCATTGGCCCGTGTCGTCTCTTCCAGCTCGTAGGTCCCGTTGCCGTTCGCGTCCCCGGGAACGGCGATGTTGTCGGGTCCGAGAACCCCCGTCTCCGGGCCGGCACCGCCCGTGTAAGTCTCGGTCTTCGTCGTCTCGCTCGGCGAGAGCTCCCCGTCCGGATCGGTGAAGGTCTCATCCATCCGCTCGCTGGTCGCATTGGTGACGTCGGCGGCGACAGTGACGGTCGCGTTCCCCGGTCCGACGACCTTCTCGAGCATCTGGGCAACCTCCGCCTGCACACCGGCCTCGTACTCGGTGGCCTGTTTGGCCGAGCCGCCCGTCAGTCCCCTTCCGACGGCAGAGAGAACCTGGCCGTCCTGGTCGGTGACCGCGACGTCCTCGGCATCCATCCCGGCGACAGCCGCGCTGGTGAGGTGTGCGATGGCTTCGACCTGATCGTCTCCCAGGGCCGTGCCCTGCGTCCGCACGAAGACCGATGCCGTCGGGTCCTGCTTCTCGGAGACGAAGACGCTGTCCTCAGGAATCGCGAGCTGGACGCTTGCGGAGGTGATGCCGCTCATGGCCCCGATCGTCTGGGCGAGCTCTCCTTCGATCGCGCGCTTGTAGGTCACCGACTGCTGGAACTCGCTCGAGGTGACCCCCATGTCGTCGAGCAGCGCGTATCCATTGCTCGACTCGCCGGGAAGGCCCGCAGATGCGGCCGCGAGACGCTGGGAGTACACGTCCTTCTCGGGGACGAGAATCGAGGATCCCCCGTCGGTGAGCTCGTACTCGACGCTCGCCGACTGCAGCTGTTCGACAACGGCAGAGGCGTCCGCCGCGCTCAGTCCCGTGAACAGAGGGCTCATCTGCGGCTTGGCGAGCCAGGATCCCAGCGCGATCCCACCCATGACGAGAATCGCGATGCCGATGATCGCGATGGTGCGCTGTGCGACGGAGAAACCAGAGACCGTCGTCTGCAGCCGGCTCCAGAGCGAGCTGATCGCCTTCGGCATCAGGCCTGCATCCTCATGATCTCGTTGAAGGCCGCCACACCCTTGTCGCGGACGGCGACCATCAGCTGCAACGTCACCTGTGCACGACTGGACGCGATCGTGGCCTGGTGGATGTCGTTGAGATCTCCGGTGACCGCGCCGACCGCGAGGGCGTTCGAGTCGGACTGCAGCTGCTGCAGCCCATCGACGGCTTCCGTCATCGAGGCGCCGAAGCTCCCCGCGGTCGCGGAGGCCGCCTCGGGGGTCTCGCGCTCGAAGCTCAACTCACGAAGCGGGCTGATCCCCGCCTGGATCGGGTCGATGGCCCCGGCCATCAGCTTCGTCCGATCTGCAGAGCCGCCTCGTAGGTGGTCTTGGCTCGATCAACGATGGCGGCGCTTGCCTGGTAGCCGCGCTGGGCGAGGATGAGCATGCTCATCTGGTCGCTGAGCTCGACGTTGGGGTACTCGACGTACCCCTCCTCGTCGGCGTAGGGGTGGTTCGGCTCGTAGACGAGCTTCGTCTCGACTTCGCTCTCCACGACCCCTGTGACGTACACGCCCGGATCCTCGGTCCCCGCCGCGACCGTGACCAGGCGCTCGCGAAACGGCTCCTCCCCGGGGGCGGTCGGCGTGTTCACGTTCGTGATGTTGTCGCTGAGCGCGTCGAGCCAGTGCCGGTGCACGTTCAGGCCGGTTCCGGCGATGCCGATTGCGTCGAAGGTCATGCGGATGCCTGCCCGATCGCGGTCTTGACACTCCCGAGCTGGCCGCCAATCGCCTGGGTCGCGAACTGATAGCGCAGAACGGTGTCGATGTTGGAGAGTGTTTCGGTGTCGAGATTGACGTTGTTGCCGTTCGAGCGAGTGGGCTCGAGCGACGAACGTGTCGTCGCGTCGACATCACCCGAGCCGTTCTCGACCGCCTGTCGCAGTTCCTCCTCGAACTGGACGCGCTGGGCTTGATAGCCAGGGGTGTTCACGTTCGCAACGTTGTTCGCGATCGCCTGCTGGCGCTGGGAGAGGCCATCCAGGGCGCTCATGAGCGCAGTGGCCGTGACGGATTCGAGCACGAAGGCACCTTCGAAGTCAGGGGTGCAGCCGATCCGTGGCCATCTCGTCGAGCAGTCCGTGCTCGATCCCTACTATCGGGACACCTCGCCTGATCCGTAACCGAAATCGACCTCGAGTTCTCCGGCAGTCATCCTTCGAGATCGAGGAAGGCCGGGGAATCCCCGCGCGTTTCCGGGATCTTGCGCAGGGCCTGGAGTTCGCGTGCCGTCGACGCCAGCGCGAGAGCCGTCTGGTCGACGAGCACTCTCTGCCGAGAGATGATGCTGCGCATCTGCTCATGGATCTCCTCGGGAACGGGCCCGGGAGGGGTGACGATCTCTTCGACGTCGATGATCTCCTCCGGATCATCCAGCGCACGCTCGAACCTCGCAAGGAGCTCGCGCCACGCCGCGATATCGCCAGTCTGCACGACGCGTCAGCCCGCCTGAGCCGTGACGAGGTCCGCGGCGCCCGCGAAAGCGTCGCGCAACGGCTCGACGAGTTCGCGGCACTCGATCGTCGCCGCGCGGTCGCGACGGATGTTCGCGTGGATGAGACGCGAGTTCACGTACGTGTAGATCGCCCGGAGATCCGCGGATCCCTCCCACGCATCGGTGAGCGACGACGTCAGCTCCGCCACGATGCTCTGTGCGTGGGTGAGGTGGTCGCCGGCAACGGCCCACGCTTCGCTCTCCTGGGCGGCCGCGGCACGATCGATGTCGACGAGAAGGCGGCCGAACAGCATCGTCACGAGCTGCTGCGGGGTCGCCGAGGCGATCTGCTGCTCCAGGTACTGCTCACGAGCGCGGGCGATGGCGAGTGCAGACATCGGTGTTCCTCCGGATCAGTTCTGGGACGCGTTCATCGCGTCGATCTGCTGGGTGAGCCAGCTCTCCTGCGAGTTCCACTTCGCCATCAGCGTCTCGAGCGTCGCGTACTGCCTCTCGAGGGTCGCTCGACGCTGCTCGAGGCGCGTATCCCACCGTTCGTCCTGCGACTCGAGATTCGCGATGAACGACTCCTGGCCCGTGATGCGCTGGGTGAGCTGCCCGTCGTACTTGTCGGAGTACTGCTCGGTGGTCTGCTGTACCCGGAGCGCGATCTGCTGGAACATCTGCTCGGTGCCCGCGGGGTCGGCTTCCATCGCCTCCGAGAACTTCTCCTCGTCGAAGCTCAGAACGCCGTGGCGGTCGATGGAGATCCCGATCTCCGACGGCGAGCGACCGTCGACGGGTCGCTGGATCGCGTTCGCCAGATCGGTCCGGAGCGAGCGGACGGTGCTGTCGCCGGTGAAGACGCCGAGAGTGGTGGATTCACCCGGCCCGGCGACGGTCGCGGTGGAGCCCTTGTCGATGCGGGCGAGGATGTCCGCGACGACCGCGACGAACTCTCCGGCGGTCTCGGCGCGAGCCTGCTCGTCGATCGCGACGCCGACCGCAACCGGGCCGGTCGTGACGGCGCTGACGGTGATGTCGACGCCCGAGGCGAGAGCATCGAACGTGTTCGTCGAACTGGTGATGATCTGCTCGGCGGCCGTTCCCGCGTACAGGCGCACCTGGGCGTCCTGCCCCTGTGCGATGACCGCCGCGTCTGCTTCCGTGCTGAGGTCTGTGCCGGTCGCATCACCGCGGTGGAGCGTGAAGGACCCGGGCGCGCCAGTCTCCTGTGCGGTGATCTGGATCCGCGAAAGAGGCGATCCGTCGCCCGCGACCCCCGCGCTGACGACGGTCGCACTGACTCCCGCGCCCGCATCGTTCAGTGCGGCCGCAAGGCTCTCGGCGCTCGTCCCCTCAGGGACGATCTGATGCTCGGTGCCGTCGGCCGAGACGAGCGTGAAGGAGCCGCCCCAGTCGTCTGCGGAGCCCGCAGCCGTGACGATCGAATGGGCGCGCGCTGTCTGGTCGACGACGATGTCGGTCTGAAATGCGCGAGCGCCTTCGCCCGCGATCACCGTGACGGATTCGTCGCTCGAGGAGGTCGTGAACACCTGCAGGGCGTCTGCACTGGCGGCTTCCGCGGCGCCCGTCGCGAGCGACTGCAGAGAGGTGTTGAGGGACTGGAGGTTGGAGACGACGAGTTCCCGGTCGCTGATCTGTGCTTTCAGCTGCTGCTGGGGGATCGCCTGCACGTTCATCAGCGCGTCGATCATCGCCGCCGTGTCCATGTTCGATGCCAGTCCGGGGATGTTCATCGTGCCTTTGCCCTCGTGTCAGATCTACAGAAGCCGAAGCGCCCGGGCGGAGTCGAGACCCCGCCCGGGCGCAGGAGACGCGTGCGTCAGGATCAGCGCAGGAGCTGCAGGACGCCCTGACCCGACTGGTTCGCCTGGGCGAGCATCGCCGTGCCCGCCTGCTGCAGAACGTTCGCCGAGGTGTACTTGACCATCTCGCTGGCCATGTCCGTGTCCGCGATGCGGCTCTTGGCGGCCGACAGGTTCTCCGAGGAGATCTGCAGCGAGTTGATCGTCGACTCGAAGCGGTTCTGGACCGCACCGAGGTCGGCACGGGCCGAGGACACCGACGTGATGGCCGCATCGACGGTCTCGATGGTGGCAGCCGCGACGGTGGGGTCCGCGAAGCCATCCGTGTCGACGATCGCCGTCTGCAGATCGGCGGCGAGCGTCTTGATGTCCGCCGAAGCGAGGTTCACCGTGATCTGGTTGCCCGCGGTGCCGTCGGCGCCGACCTGGAAGCTCAGCACACCGTCCCCCGCAGCGCCGGCCGAGGCGTCAAGCAGCTGGATCCCGTTGAAGTTGGTCGTGTCGGCGATGCGGTCGAGCTCGGCGACCAGCTGCGTCACCTCGGTGGTGATCGCGGCGCGCGAGTCGGCGTTGTTCGAGTCGTTGCCCGCCTGGACACCGAGGTCGCGCACACGCTGGAGGATCGAGTGAACCTCCGTGAGAGCACCTTCCGCGGTCTGGATGACCGAGATGCCGTCCTGGGCGTTGCGGGCTGCGACGTTCAGGCCGTTGACCTGCGAACGCAGGCCCTCGGAGATGGCGAGACCGGCCGCGTCGTCGGCGGCCCGATTGATGCGAGCACCGCTCGAGAGCTTCTCGAGCGACTTCGACATGTCGTCCTGCGTGCCCGAGACGTTGCGGTACGCGTTGAGCGCCATGGTGTTGGTAGCGATCTGAAGACCCATGTTGTTCCTCCGTGGCTGATGGGTGAGATGCCGGCCCATCCGTGGGCCTGCATACCTACTCATCGCGACACGGCGCCCGGAGCGTAACCGAGCCTCCACAGAGATGCCGATATTGCGGTATGGAGGTCGGACGGTTCCCGGCTTCAGGCCGAGACGCGATCCCGGTTCGCCTCCGGCCAGAGGGCACCGTAGAACGCTCGCTTCGCGCTCTGCGGTGCGTCGACCTGGCTCGTCTCGGCGTCGACCATCCGGTCGTCGTTCCACGCATCGAGGGCCTCGCGCATGAGGCGCAGTGCCATACTGCGGACCTTGTTGACCCTTGGCCGTGAGACACCGAGCTTCTCGGCGATGACCGTGTCGGACTCATCCCCGAAGTACGCCGCTTGGATCACGGTACGCATCGCCTCGGGGAGAGCCTCGGTCATGCGGACGAGCATTCGCCGGTTCTCCGAGCGCTCGGCCATGTGCTCGGGCATGATGATCTGGTCGACGACCGTGAGCTCTGCGCCTTCTTCCACGAAGGACTCGTAGCTCACGCTGCTGCGGATCATCGCGTCGATCTTGAACGCCTCCGCGACACGGGATTCGTCGATTCCGGTCAGTTCCGCAAGCTCGGCATGGGTCCCGTCCTCACCGTGGTCGCGCTGAAACTCCGTGCGCGCATCACGGAGGGTGTTGATCCGGGTCCGCATCCGCTCCCCTGCCGGATCGAGCTTGCGCAGCGCGTCCGAGAGCTCCCAGTGAATGTAGTGACGGGCGAACGCCCCGAACGGCGTCCCCTTGTTCGGGTCGAACTCGCGGGCGGCGCGAACGAGCCCGAAATGGGCAGCGGACATCAGTTCGCCGAGATCGGATCCCTCCACGCGGCGGGCCTTCTCCGTCGCGAGAAATTTGGCGAGGGCGAGGTTCGCCCCGACGAGCTGCTCGACCGTCGAAGAAGCGGTCGGATTGACGGTGAGATCAGGGGAATCACCAGAACTTCTCGACACGGAGAATCATTGCCCTTTCGACTCGTATATGAGGGAACCATACACAATCTGCTTGAATCTCAGGGGTTCTCGCAAGACTCGCCGAAGCCGAGGCGTCTGCCGTGGCAACGCACCGAACACCGAGGGCCACCGGCCCGCGCTCGTTGTGGGTTCGAAGGGGCCGCACTCGCCCGGAGCTGCCATGCGTCCACGCGCGGGGTGATCCCCGCCAAGCGGTCGATCTGAATCGCTCGGCCCTATTCCCATCCGACACCGCATCGACTGAGTTGATACGCTCGGCGGCACGAACGAGGAGGTTCCGGTGACCGATCACGCGCTGCTCTCGCGCCTCGACCTCAACCTGCTCGTCTCGCTCGACGCACTGCTGACAGAGCGCAGCGTCACTCGAGCGGCAGAACGCCTGCGCCTCAGCCAGCCGGCACTGAGCGCCTCGCTTGCCCGCCTGCGCACGCACTTCGACGATCCGATCCTCGCCCGCCGCGGGAACACATACGAGCTGACCCCCTTCGCCGTTCGGCTCGCGGAGCATACGACCGTCGCGCTCGAGGCGGCGCGGCGCGTGTTCGAGAGCCAGGCGGCGTGGGATCCGGCGGAGTCCGTTCGCGAGTTCGCGATCTACGGATCCGACTACGGCTTCGTCACCGTCGGCAGGCTGGCCTCACGACTTGCCGCCGAGCGTGCGCCCGGTGTGCGCTTCCGATTCATGCTGCACACCCCGGCGATCGTCGATGATGCCGCGAACCGCCTGCGCTCCGCCGACGGCATGATCATCCCGCATGGACACCTCTCGGACTTGCCGTACACCGATCTCTGGCACGACGACTGGATCGCTGTCGTCGCGAAATCGCACGAATCGGAAGAGGGCGCCGACCTCACAATGGAGGATTTCGCAACACGTCCATTCGTGATGACCTATCAATCCCGCTCGGCCTTCACCTCAGTGGCGCGTCAGCTGCAGCAGCTCGGCATCGAGCCGCGCACTGAGGCAGTCGTCGAGAGCTTCCTCGCTCTCCCGCACTTCGTGGCGGGGACGAATCGTGTGGGACTCGTGCAATCGGCGCTCGCCCCGGTCGTCGCACAGACGGAGGGAATCCGCACCGCGAAATTGCCCTTCGAAGCGACGCCGCTCGTCAACGCCCTGTGGTGGCACCCCGCACACGAGCGGGATCCCGAGCACGCATGGATGCGGCAGCTCTTCGAGGAGGCCGGCCGGCTCATAGCGGGCGATTCCGCGCGCCCGTGACGCCCACAACGAGACATCCCCCTGATCAGCGGCGGAGCCGCGACCAGGGGGATGCAGGAAGTCCAGTGCGCAAGGGGGGACTTGAACCCCCACGTCCGTAAGGACACTGGCACCTGAAGCCAGCGCGTCTACCGATTCCGCCACTTGCGCGTGTTCGCGTCTCCGCGAACTCAACTTCCCGAGAATACCATGACGGTGAGACCCCTCGCCAACCCCGCCAGGCCGTGTCGTTCGTGAGAGTGACCTGAACGTCATCCTTGCGTCCGACTCGCGAAGTCAGAAGTGCCCAGTAGCATGACGCATACCCGTATCCGACATCGAGGAGCACCGTGGGATTGCTTGACAGCTTCGAGAAGGGACTCGAGCGCGCCGTGAACGGCGCGTTCGCGAAGACCTTCCGCAGCGGCATCCAGCCCGTCGAGATCGCCTCGGCGCTGCGTCGCGAGATGGATACGAAGGCGGCCGTCGTCAGCCGCGAGCGCATCCTCGCCCCCAACAGCTTCGAGGTGCGCCTCAGCCCGGCAGATGCCGAGCGCATGCAGGGCCTCGGCCGCTCGCTCGACGACGAGCTGCGCGACATCGTCCACGCCCATGCGACGGCGCAGGGATACAGCTTCTCCGGACCTCTCGCCATCGAGATCCACGCGGCGGAGGGCATCTCGACCGGAACGATCGACGTGCTCAGCTCCTCCGCAGAGGGTCGCGTGTCCTGGCAGGCGGTTCTCGACATCAACGGCCGACGCCATGCGATCACCCGGGCACGCACGGTGATCGGCCGCGGCTCGGACGCCGACATCACGGTCGCCGACTCGGGAACGAGCCGTCGTCACGTCGAGATCCTTTGGGACGGCGAGCGCGGCATGGTGCGTGATCTCGGCTCGACGAACGGATCCCGGCTCGACGGCCAGAAGGTCAAGCAGGCAGGGCTCGTCGACGGGCAGACGATCACGATCGGCCGCACGAACATCGTGTTCCGCGTCGTCGCGACGGCGTCGCCGCGCGCCGAGAGCCTCCCAGATCAGGGCGACGCGACACAGATCATCGACGCCTTCCACGGGGGGCGCCGATGAGCGAACTCACACTTTTCATCCTCCAGTACGGCTTCCTGCTGCTGCTGTGGGTGTTCGTGTTCGTACTCATCTTCGCGCTCCGCGCCGATGTGTTCGGAGGGCGGGTGCGAAAGCTCCCGGATCCGCCCGCCGCATCCGGTGGGCCGCCCGCGGGCGCGGATCCGCGAGCGCAGACGGTCGCTCACAGCGTGACGCGATCTTCGGGCGGCTCCGAACCCGCGACCGCCTCCTCGGTCGGACGCATCGTCATCACCTCGGGGCCGAAGGAAGGCCTCGAGATCCCGCTCGGATCCGAGCCGCTGACGATCGGCCGCTCGAGCGAATCGGGCCTGGTGATTCGCGACGACTACACGTCGAGCCACCACGCCCGCCTCGTGCGCTACGCGGATCAGTGGATGATCCAAGATCTCGACTCGACCAACGGCACTTTCCACGACGGCACGAAGATCTCGCCGAACTCGCCCGTCGCGGTGCGGATCGGCGCGCCCATCAAGGTGGGCGCCACCACCTTCGAGCTGAGGAAGTAGCCCACACCCGATGGTCTTCGAGGGCTCCAGCGCCGCGATCTCCCACACGGGACGCGTCCGTTCGAACAACCAGGATTCGGGCTATTCCGGGTCAAATCTGTTCGTCGTGGCCGACGGCATGGGCGGTCACGCCGGCGGCGATGTCGCCTCGGCGATCGCGATCAACCGGCTCCAGGGGCTCGACGCCCACTTCGACTCTCCGGCTCAGGCCGAAGAGGCTCTGCGCGCGACGATCACGTCGACCGCAAGCGACCTCATCGAGATCGCATCCCGCAGACCCGAGCTCGCCGGCCTCGGAACAACCGTCAGCGGCATCGTCATGGTCGACGAGTACGCAGCCATCGGCCACATCGGCGACTCGCGCATCTACCTGTATCGCGACGGCGACCTGACGCAGATCACGACCGACCACACGTTCGTGCAGCGCCTCGTCGAGACGGGCAGGATCACGCCCGAGGAGGCGCGTTACCACCCTCGCCGCTCGGTTCTCATGCGCGTACTCGGGGACATGGACGCGAACCCCGAGGTCGACACGTTCATCATGCCGACACGACCCGGCGACCGCTGGGTGCTGTGCTCCGACGGACTCTCCGGCGTCGTCGACGAGGCACACCTCGAGAAGGCGCTCAAGCTGCAGCTGCCTCCCGCGCGGACGGCCGACAATCTGCTCAAGCAAGCGCTCGACGGCGGTGCGCCAGACAACGTCACGATCGTCATCGTCGACGTCGGGGGCCAGCACCCCCTCTATACGGGCACGCCGACGATCGTCGGGTCGGCGTCGAACCCCGACGGCGTCGACGTGCCGGCCTCACGTTCGCTCCTGCCGACGGGCTGGCTGCACCCGCAGCGCGCGGCCGCAAACGAACCGAGCCACTTCGAACCCGACACCGAGTACCTCGAGGAACTCATCGCCGAAGACCGCCGGCGTGCACGGCGACGACGCATCATCGGCCTCGGATCACTCCTGCTTCTCGCGGCCGCGATCGCCGCCGGTTCCTGGCTGTTCTACGACTGGACGCAGACGCGCTACTACGTCGGCACCGACGACGACACCGTCGTGATCTATCAGGGCATCCAGCAGTCGATCGGCCCGATCGCGCTGTCGACCGCGTACGAGGACACCGACGTGCTGATCGACGAGATCCCCGCCGCCTGGCGGTCGCGCGTCGAAGAGACAATCAGCGCCGATTCGCTCGCGGAGGCACAGCAGATCGTCGAGAACCTCCGGTCACGCGTGCCGGCGAAGGATGTCGAGCCCGAGCCGACCCCGACGCCTGATCCCACGCGCACACCGACACCGTCCGCGACACCCGACGGGGGAGGTGACGCATGACCGACATCGAGACCGAACAGACATCCGACAGGGGCGTCAAGAAAGAGCTGCGCCGCATGCGCAAGGCGCAGCGCCTGCGCAATCGCGAACTCATGTTGCTGCTGTTCGCCATCCTCCTGACGATCGGCTCATTCGTCCTCGTGCAGTTCGGGGCGCTCGGGGGAGTCGACCAGTCGATCCTGTACGTCGTCGCCGCGATGTGCGCTCTCGCGCTCGCCGTGCACATCGTGCTGCGGTTCCGCGCCTCGCAGGCCGATCCCTTCCTGGTGCCGGTCGCCCTGCTGCTGACAGGCCTCGGCACGGCGATGATCTATCGGATCGACCTCGCGCAGGACACATCGGCGGGTCTGCACCAGCTGATGTACGCGATGCTGTCGATCGCCCTGTGCGCGGTGCTGGTCTGGGCCCTGCGCAACCACCGTGTGCTGTTCCGATACACGTACATCTTCGGGCTCACGGGCGTCGTGCTGCTGATCCTGCCGTTCATCCCCTTCCTGAACGGCGGTGGCAATGCGACGGTGTGGATCCGGATCGCCGGGTTCAACTTCCAGCCGGGCGAGATCGCGAAGATCTGCCTCGCGATCTTCTTCGCCGGGTACCTCGTGCGCACACGCGAGAGCCTCACGTCGACCGGGAAGAGGATCCTCGGATTCACGTTCCCGCGGGCACGTGAGTTCGGTCCGCTGCTCGTGATCTGGCTCGTGTCGATGGGCATCATCGTCGCGCAGCGAGACCTCGGCACCGGCATGCTCATCTTCGGAATGTTCGTCGCGATGCTCTACGTCGCGACAGGCAAGACCGGCTGGGTGCTCATCGGCGTCACCCTCGCAGGCGCAGGCGCGGTCGCGGCGACGTTCGTCATGCCGTATGTGCACGGCCGCTTCGACGCCTGGATCCACGCATTCGACGACGAACTGTACAACGACCCGGCGGGCGGCAGTTTCCAGCTCGTCAACGGCCTGTTCGGGCTCGCGCACGGCGGCATGTTCGGGACGGGCCTCGGCCAGGGCCGGCCACACCTGACGCCCGTCGCCAACAGCGACTACATCATCCCGAGCCTCGGCGAAGAGCTCGGCCTCGTCGGGCTGTTCGCGATCCTCGCCCTCTATCTCGTGTTCGTCAGCCGTGGCGCCCACATCGGCGTCGCGGGCCAGGACGACTTCGGCAAGCTCCTCGCCGTCGGCCTCTCCTTCACTCTCGCGCTGCAGGTGTTCATCATGGTCGGCGGCGTGACGCGCGTGATCCCGCTGACGGGCCTCACGACGCCGTTCCTCGCGGCGGGCGGTTCCTCGCTCCTCGCGAACTGGCTCATCGTCGCGATCCTCCTTCGCGTGAGCGATGCCGTACGTCGACAGCCCCGGGCGGTGATCGGATGACCAAAGAGATCCGCAGGATCAGCATCATCGTCGTGTTCATGTTTGTCGCGCTGTTCGCGTCGACAAGCGTGATCCAGGTCTTCACGGCGAGCGAGCTCCAGAGCGACCCGAACAACCGCCGCACGCTCTACGACTCGTACGAGGTGCGCCGCGGGCCGATCATCGCGGGCGGCGAGCAAATCGCGCGCTCGCAGTCGACCGACGATCTCTACGCCTACCAGCGTCTCTACCCGGACGCCGCAATGTGGTCGAGCGTCACGGGATGGCTCAATCCGGCCCTCAACACCGCGACGCGCATCGAGCAGACGATGAATCAGGAGCTCTCGGGCTTCGCCGATTCGGCGTTCCTGTCGCGACTCGAACAGGTCATCACGGGGCAGGAGCCGCGCGGGTCTTCGGTCGAGCTGAGCCTCGACCCGGCCGTGCAGCGCGCCGCGTACGAGGCGATGGTGAATGCCGGATACACGGGCGCCGTCGTCGCCATCGAACCCGACACGGGCCGGGTCCTCGGGCTCGTCTCAACTCCCGGATTCGATACCAACCAGCTTTCGGTGCACGACCCCGAAGCCGCGAACGACGCCTACGAGCAGCTGCTGGACGACGCTGGCGACCCGCTGATCAACCGCACCGTTGACTCCATCTACCCTCCGGGGTCCACGTTCAAGCTCGTCGTGGCGGCGGCGGCGCTGTCGTCGGGTGACTTCTCGGCCGACAGCGAGTTCGACAACCTCACCGCGTACACGCTGCCCGGAACCTCGACCGAAGTGATGAACGCCACTCGCGGCACATGCGGCGACGGCGATGAGGTCACGCTCGCGACGGCGATCCAGCTGAGCTGCAATGTGCCGATGGCGCAGCTCGCTGTCGAGCTCGGCGATGACGCGATCCGCGAGCAGGCAGAGAAGTTCGGATTCAACGCGGGCTATGAGATCCCCCTCGCCTCGGCGATCTCGGGGTATCCCGCAGACCTCACCCCGGACGAGACGGCGCAGACCGGCTTCGGCCAGAGCAAGGTCACATCGACGCCCCTGCAGGTGGCACTCTGGTCGGCCGCGATCGCGAACGACGGCGCCCTGATGAGCCCCTGGATGGTCGATCAGATCGTCGGAGACGACCTCTCGATCCAGAAGCAGTACGCCGCCTCCGAGAAGAGTCAGCCACTCAGCGCGGACGACGCAGACGCCATCACGGAGATGATGGTCTCGAGCGTCGCATCGGGCGCCGCGACGGGTGCAAGAATAGAGGGCGTTGACGTGGCCGGAAAGACGGGCACTGCGGAGAACGGCCCGGACGAGCCGTACACGCTGTGGTTCACCGGATTCGCTCCCGCCGACGACCCTGAGGTAGCAGTCGCGGTCGTGGTGGAAGATGGCGGCGGCATGGGTCAATCTGGTTCAGGAAACACGATCGCGGCTCCCATCGCGAAGAAGGTCATGGAGGCGGTGCTCGCACAATGAGGCCAACGCAGGGTGTGACGTTCGGTGGGCGCTACGAGTTGATCTCGCGTATCGCCATCGGCGGGATGGGCGAGGTCTGGGAAGCCACGGATCACGTCATCGGCCGTACGGTCGCGATCAAGATCCTCAAGGACGAGTACATGGGGGATCCGGGCTTCCTCGAGCGCTTCCGCGCCGAGGCCCGCCACGCCGCGCTCGTCAATCACGAGGGCATCGCGAGCGTCTTCGACTACGGCGAGGAGAACGGATCCGCGTACCTCGTCATGGAGCTCGTCCCGGGCGAGGCTCTGTCGACGATGCTCGAGCGCGACACGTCGCTTCCCGCCGACAAGGTGCTCGACTACGTCTCCCAGACGGCCTCTGCCCTCCAGGCCGCCCACGCAGCGGGCCTCGTCCACCGCGACATCAAGCCGGGAAACCTCCTCATCACCCCCGACGGTCGCGTGAAGATCACCGACTTCGGCATCGCCCGCATCGCCGACCAGGTGCCTCTGACGGCGACCGGTCAGGTCATGGGAACCGTGCAGTATCTGTCGCCCGAGCAGGCGTCGGGACACCCCGCGAGCCCCGCGACCGACATCTACTCGCTCGGGATCGTGGCCTACGAAAGCCTCGCCGGGAAGCGACCGTTCACGGGCGAGTCGCAGGTGGCGATCGCGATGGCGCAGATCAACGACGCTCCGCCACCCCTGTCCGAGTCGATCCCCGCGCCCGTGCGGGACCTCGTGCTCGCGATGATCGCGAAGAAGCCCGCCGACCGCCCCGCCTCGGCGGCGGCCGTCTCGCGCGCATGCAATGCGCTGCGTCGAGGCGACCTCTCGGCCGCGATCGCGGCCGCTCCGATGATCGGCGCGGCCGGGGCGGGCGCCGATGGCGACGTGACTCAGCTCCTCGGTGCGACGGGCGCCGCCACGCAGATGATGCCGACGACGTCGCCGCTGCCGATGGGCGCGCCCGACGAAGAGGTCGCCGAGAAGCCGAAGAAGAAACGCAGCCCGTGGACCGGGCCGCTCATCGCGCTCATCATCCTGCTGGTCGTGGTGATCGTGGGCACGGTGTGGGGCATGACCTCTGGCCTGTTCGGTGGCGACCCCGAGGCGTCCGAGACGCCGACGCCGTCGGCCGAGCCGACGCCGTCCGAGACGGCGACACCGACGCCCAGCGCCGACCTCATCGACGTGACGGCTCTCTCCCTCGAGGGCCTCACCTGCGACGAGGCGAGCCGCACCATCAGTGAGCAGGATGCTCAGGTGACGCTCGAATGCGTCGACGGCAATGCGGCGACCACAGAGGATCAGGTAGGCACGATCTACGAGATCTCCCCGCGCGGTTTCGTCGCCGCGGGCACCACGATCACCGCCACGGTATATGGCGGGCTCGTTGATATCCCGGCGCCCAGCTCTGCGCCGTCGTTCAGCGAAAGCGAGCTCGTACGCGGCGAGTCCGCCCAGCTGAATTGGTCTCCCTATACGTGCCCGAGCGGTACGGGGAGCGTCTCCGGCTACACCGTGACACTCGAGGACGCCCGCTTCGACGACGGATCCCGCGAGCGTGTCTTCGGCGCGGAGGGCTACGTCGCGCAGGTGACGATCGATGAAGACGCGCAGTACGTCGGCGCCTCCTACCAGGCGATCTGCACCAACGGCGACTCCCAGCGCAGCTCGGCGGCCGCCTCCATGGAACCCGTCGCGGCCACGGACCCCGCTCCGGAGCCGACGCCCGAGCCCACCGGAACTCCGCAGCCGCGGGAGGGTGGCTCAACGGGCGACGACGAGGCCGCCGTCGACGATCTGCTCGGAGACTCGGAGGACGACGCCAGCGCGTGAGGCCTCGCCTGAGCGGGGTCGTCATTCGGCTCCGCTAGTCTTGCGATCCAGGCCATGCACGCACACCTTGGGGGGAGGCGACGACGTGTCGGATGAGCGAACTCAGGCGCTGGAGGCGCCCGTCCAGAACGAACGGATCCTCTCGGGCCGCTACCGCGTCGACTCTCTCATCGGCCGCGGCGGCATGGCGAGCGTCTATCGCGGCTACGACCTCACGCTCGGGCGGAAGGTTGCGGTCAAGATCCTCCGAAAGGATCTCGCGAGCGACAACACCTTCCGAACCAGGTTTCGGCTCGAGGCTCAGGCCGCGAGCCGCATGTCCCACCCCTCGATCGTGCGCGTCTACGACGCGGGAGAAGACCTCGAGGACGACGGCACCGGCGGCACGAAGCACACGCCGTTCATTGTCATGGAACTGGTGCATGGGCGCCTGCTGAAGGACATCGTCGCGGACGGCGCCCTTCCGGCCGACGATGCCGCCCGCTACGTCGATGGGATCCTCGAGGCGCTTGAGTACTCGCACCGAGCGGGCGTGATCCATCGCGATATCAAGCCCGCGAATGTCATGGTGACGGACGACGGCCAGGTCAAGGTCATGGACTTCGGCATCGCGCGCGCCGTGAGCGACACGTCCGCAACGGTTGCCGAGACGACGACGATCCTCGGAACGGCCGCATACTTCTCCCCCGAGCAGGCGAAGGGCGATCAGGTCGATGCGCGCGCCGACATCTACTCGGCCGGCGTCGTGCTCTACGAGCTGTTGACCGGTCGTCCGCCGTTCCGTGGCGACTCCCCCGTGTCTGTCGCGTATCAGCACGTGCGCGAGGCCCCGGTGCCGCCGACCGCGATCTCTGCGGAAGCGCCGGCGCAGCTGGATCCCGTCGTCCTGCGGGCGCTCGCGAAGGATCCGGCGCAGCGCTTCGCCGATGCGGCGACGTTCCGAGAAGAGCTCGACGCAGCGCTCGATGGCAAGACGCTCTCGCGACGCCAGATGGAAGCTCTCACTGACGATCTCTACGGCGAGCGTCAGCAGAAGCAGAACGAGACTGAGCACACGCTCACCCAGCTGTCGGCCGAGACCGGGATCGCGCGCACGCAGTCTGGACCTCCCGTGGCCTGGGTGTGGGCGGCGATCGCCCTGCTCATCGCGCTCGTGGCCGCGGTCGGGTTCTGGGTCGTGCGAACGGACCCTCTCGATCTGCGCGCCGCCGACACCGTCGACGTCGTCGACGTCTCACAGATGAACTACGCAGACGCCGCGGCGGCCCTCGAAGACGCCGATCTCGTTCCCACCGAACGCACTGAGCCGAGCAACACGGTCGACGAAGGCGTCGTGATCCGAACGGACCCCGCGCCCGGAACCTCGGTGTCGACCGGCGCAACGGTCGACGTCATCGTCTCCGAAGGTCGGCTCATGTCGGTGCTCCCGGAGCTCGTCGACGGCAACGAGCAGTCAGCGCGCGACGCGATCGCAGCGACCGACGGGTTGCATCTCGGCCGGGTGCTGCCGGTCAACGACCCCGCCAGCGACGAGGGCACCGTTCTAAGCGCGCACGTCGACGGGGATGCGGTGTCCGAAGGCGACGAGGTGCTGCACGGCTCGATGGTCGACCTCACGATCGCCACGGGCCGCGTCACGACCTCGAACCTCGCGGGATTCACGCTGCAGGCGGCGATCGCCGAACTCGAGGAACTCGGCCTGACCCCCGATACTCACGAAGACGCCACCTGCGAAGCGAGCGAGACACCGACCGTTATCGCCCAGTCGCCCGCGCCCGGCGACGTTCCCGTGCACTCAACCGTGACGCTCTCGACCTGCTCAGGCGAACCCGAGTCGGGCGACGACGAGTGAGCGTGCCGGTCTAGAGAAGGGCCGCGCCCCTCACCACCTGTGCCATGCCGACCGTGGCCTCGTCGGGGATGATCATCCCCGCAATCCACGGGAAGACATGCCAGAACAACGCGTAGAGAACGGCCGCGAGCAGCACGAGAAGGATCAGCAGCTTCACGGGCCACGGTCCGGGGAGGATTCGCCAGAGTCCTGCGTACATCAGCTCACGCTCTTCAGGGAATCGGGCTCGCCTTCGGATCTCGGCGTGAACGACTCGAACACGCCGTATCCGATGATCCGCTCAGCGAGCGAGAACCGGGGCGAACAGCTGGTCAGGGTGATGTAGCGCGTGCCGCTCGATTCGACCTCCGGCATGCGCGGGACGTCGGAGAGCACGTCGAGCTGTGTGGGGACGACGTACTCGAGCGAACGGTAACGGTACGTGAACCACCCCTCTGGCGCTTCGACGACGACCGCGTCGCCGATCTGCAGCGTCGTGATGTCGGCGAACGGCTTACCGAAGGTCGTGCGGTGCGCGGCGACCGCGAAGTTCCCCACCTCACCCGGCATCCTGGAGTCGTCATACAGCCCGATGCCGATGTGGTCGAGGGTGACGGCGCGCGTCGTGCCGCCCGCGATGTTGACCTTGTAGTCGTCTCCCCAGCGCGGCACGCGCATGGTGGCGAACACCTCGCCTTCGTCGGGATGCTCGAGCGCCGGCGGTTCGTACGATCGCTCCCCCGTCTCCGGATCCTCCGTGACAGGGGGCGGGGCGACCTCGAGACCCGACCACTGCTCGATCTGCTCGGCCCCCGCGAGGTTGTTCTGCTCACCGATGATGAGATCGCCGATCCAGAGCTGCCACGAGATGAAGAGCATCACGACAATACCCGCCGTGATGAGCAGCTCGCCCAGCACGCTCGCGACGGTCGCCCTGCGCCGAGCCCGGTACGGACGCGGACGCTGCAGAGGTTTCGCCTCGACGGTCACGCGTTCGAGCGTACCGGCCTGCGCCGAGCCGTCGCATCTGCGGCGGCCCCTCCCGTAGACTGGCGGCATGGCACGCAAGCAGAACGAGGACGACGACATCACCCACGTTCCGGGTGAGCCGCTGCCGAACCCTGTGTGGTTCAAGCCCGTGATGGTCGCGTTCTTCCTGCTCGGGCTCGCATGGATCCTCGTGTTCTATCTCTCGAGCTCGCAGTTCCCCATCCCCGACATCGGCGCGTGGAACCTCGTGATCGGCGGCGGGCTCGCATTCATCGGCCTCATCATGGCCACGCGCTGGCGATAGCCGCGCCCCTCGACACCTCACGACGCCCCGTCCGGACCCGCTCCGGACGGGGCGTTTCGCGCGCACCCGGCGAGGTGAATCACACCGTTGTCATTCATCCCCAGGCGTTTCCCCAGTTGTGAATAACACGCGTGTGATTCTCCCCAACTGGGGACAAAGCTGTGGATAAGTCCGTGGAGAACCTCGGATTCTCGGTGGAGAACGCGTGGACGGACGGTGGACAACACCGCTGAAGTCGTGGAGAACCCGGTCTCGGCTGTGGAAAACCTCACACGCACTGTGGACAGGGCGTGGAGAATCCCGGGCGCCGCGGGCTCAGGTGAGAGTCAGATATCCCGTCAGCGGCGGCACGAGGAAAGCCGCTGCAACGACGGCGCCGACGAGGCAGAGAAGCCCGATCTGCATCCTCCGCTGCGACGGGCGGCGCGTGCGCGTCAGGATGAACCCGACGGCCGCGCCGACAATGAGCCCGCCGAGGTGCGCCTGCCAGGCGATGTTCATGCCGGGGATGAAGCCGATCACGAGGTTGATTCCGAGCACGACGTAGATGCCCGTCATGTTCGCGCCGAGATGACGGCCGACGACGAGCAGCGCCCCGAAGAGGCCGAAGATCGCTCCCGAGGCGCCGACGACGGGGGTGGAGAACGCCAGGACGGCGACGGCCGCCGAGCCGCCCGCGGCGCTGAGCAGATAAGTCGTCAGGAAGCGCCACGCGCCGAGAAGCGGCTCGAGCGATCGTCCGACCATCCACAGCGCGAGCATGTTGAGAGCGACGTGCCAGAATCCGGAGTGCACGAATGCAGCCGTGAGGACGCGCCACGGCTGGAAGGTGGCCGTCACATCGGGGTAGAGGTACGGCGGCCAGAACAGCAGCCATGCCTGCACGTCGAGGCCCGGCACGACTCGCCCCAGCATCTGCGTGAGATACACGACCGCCGTCACGATGAACAGCGTCGTCATGACCCGCGTGCTGCTGGATCCGAACGACGACGCCACGGATCCGCCCGCCCCGCGCCCCCAGCGGCGAGCCGCGCGCTTCTGCGCGGGCGTGCGATTCTTCCGCTGTTCCTTCATGCACTCGGGGCAGATGAACCCCACCGACGCCTGCGTCTGGCAATCGGGGCAGATGGTGCGGGTGCACCGCTGACACAGCACGAAGCTCTGCCGATCACGATGCCGGTAGCAGTAGTTGTCGGGGTTGTCGGCGTACGAGTTCGACGTCACTGCGGGTGGGATCCGATCTGGCAGAGCTTCGTGCGGAGCGGGTGGGTCAGACGGTCGCGATGTCGATCGAGCTGATCACGACGTCCTCCGTCGGGCGGTCGTTCGCACCCGTCGGGACCGCGGCGATCGCGTCGACGACCTTCTTGGAGTCATCGTCGGCGACGGCGCCGAAGATCGTGTGCTTGCCCTGCAGCCACGGCGTCGGGTCGGTCGTGATGAAGAACTGCGAGCCGTTCGTGCCGCTCATCTTGCCCGTGATGGCGTTGGGGCGCTTGCCCGCGTTCGCCATCGCGAGGATGTAGGGCTCGTTGAAGTTCAGCTCGGGGTGGATCTCGTCGTCGAAGTTGTATCCGGGGCCGCCGATACCCTGGCCGAGCGGGTCGCCGCCCTGGATCATGAAGCCGGGGATGATGCGGTGGAACACAACGTCCTTGTAGAGCGGACCGTCGCCCTTCTCGTTCGTGCGGGGATCCTGCCATTCCTTCTCGCCCGTGGCGAGGCCGACGAAGTTGTCGACCGTGACGGGCGCGTGATCGCCGAACAGGTTGATGACGATGTCGCCGTGATTCGTGTGGACGGTGGCGACGGCCGTGTGCTGAGTCATGGAACCATTCTCGCAGAGAACCCCGATTCCCTCGCCGGTATCCGAGCCCTCGTGGCAGGATGGGGGAAAGTACGTCCACTAGGCGGGAGGGCACACACGTGAGCGTCAGCCTCAGCAGGAAGCGCAAGAAGGAGCTCCGCAAGCTCCAGGGCACGGCCAACAAGGTGCTGGAGGCCCAGCGCGCAGTCGCCGCCGAGGCCGCCGACGTGGCCCGTGCGGCCGGTCGTCAGCTCGGCGCGATCAATCAGGAAGTGCTCGCGCCCGAGGCGCGCAGGAAGTACCACGAGTACGTCGAGCCGTACGTTGATCGTGCTCGCCCTTACGCCGAGGACGGCTACCGCAAGGGCAAGAAATTCTTCGACGGCCGCGTGATCCCCGCCGCCGGCGGCGTGATCGGGCGAGCGATCGGCGCCTACGACGCGACGGCCGCGAAGCTCGGCAGGAAGACCATCGTCGTCGAGCCGCCCAAGAAGAAGTCGAGCGCAGGCGCCGTCATCGCCGCCGTCCTGGGCATCGCCGCGGCCGTGGGCATCTTCGTCGTCGCGTGGAAGACGCTCAGCGCCGAAGACGAGCTCTGGGTCGCCGACGAGGCCGTCGCCGCTCCCGACGCGTGATCCCACGAAGAGGGGTGCGCGGGCCGTTCGTCGGCCGCGCACCCCTTTTCGCTGCCTGCTCCCGCATCTGAGAAGGACCAGAGGACAATGACCGACGACCCCACCCGGCGAGTGCGCGACGCCGCCGAGGCGCGCGGGCTGGACATCGAGATCCGCGATTCGCCTCGGGCAGGATCCCTCGAGGAGGCCGCCGCCCAGCGCGGCATCACGCCCGCAGACATCGTCAAGACGCTCGTCGTGAAGGGGAAGGGCGACCGGTACTACTTCGCCCTCGTTCCCGGCGATCGCGCGATCTCCTGGGCGAAGCTGCGCACCGCTGTGGGGGCCAACAAGCTGCGTCTACCGGAGCCCGAGCTCGCCCTCGAGGCAACCGGCTACGAGCGCGGCACGATCGTGCCGCTCGGATCGACGCACGACTGGCCCGTGTATGCCGATGAACGCATACGCGGCAAGCGTATCTCGATGGGCGCGGGGGCGCACGACTACGCCCTGTACGTCGAAGCCGATGCGCTCCTCGACGCGTACGACGCGACGGTCGCCGACATCACCGATCCGATCGACGGGATCCGCGGGGTCCTCCCGAAGGAATAGCTGCTCCGCGAGCGTGCATCGTTCTCGCGGCAGCGCATCTGAATCGACGCTCACTCGCGGGACGGATGCTCACTCACGGGCTCGGGGGTGGCGACGCTCTTCCGGTCTCGTGCGCCCACATCGCGGCCTCGACGCGATTGCGCAGACCGAGCTTGGCGAGGATCCCCCCGATATGGGTCTTGACCGTGCCGAGCGAGACGAACAGCTCCTCGCAGATCTCGGTATTCGTCAGGCCTCGCGCGAGCAAGCGCAGCACCTCCTCTTCTCGGGGCGAGAGGGGTTCCGCGGGATCCACGACGGACCGCGGCTCCGCGAACCTCTCCAGCAGCCGCGTGGTGACGCGCGGCGAGATGAGCGCGTCGCCGTCCGCGGCCGCGCGGACGGCCTCGCCGAGCAGCTGCGGTCCAGCGTCTTTGAGGATGAACCCCTTGGCGCCCGCCCGCAGCGCGCCGTAGACGTACTCGTCCAGGTCGAAGGTCGTCACGACGACGACCGCGAGCGGATCCGCGGCATCGGGGCCCGCAAGGATCCTCGTCGCCTCGACTCCGTCGCGGCGCGGCATCCGGATGTCCATGAGCACGACGTCGGGGCGCAGCCTCCGAGCGCGCGCGACGGCCTCCTCGCCGTCGGCGGCCTCGCCCACGACGTCGAAGCCCTGCGTCTCCAGCAGCGCGCGCAGCCCCGAACGGATGGCCGGTTGGTCGTCGGCGATGAGCACACGGATCATCCGTTCCCGCCCCTCGGAAGCACCGCCCGGACACGCCACCCGCCCGATGGATCCGGACCCGCCTCGCAGGTGCCGCCGAGCAGGTGCGCGCGCTCGGCCATGCCGAGGATCCCGTACCCCCGGCGTGAGCGGGAGGGCGCGGATCCGTCATCCGTCACCTCGATCGTCACGGACGGCCCCGCAGCGGCGACGGCCACGTCGATCAGGGTCGCCTCGAGCGCGTGACGACGCGCGTTCGTCACGGCCTCCTGCGCGATCCGGAACGCCGTCTGCGCCAGGAGCTCGGGAAGGCTTTCTGCGTCGACGCGGACCCGCACGGCGGGCGGCCCGTCCGCGGCGAGCGCCGAAAGCGCGGCGATCCCCGGTGTCGGCGCGAGAGGCGCGTCCTCGGCATTGGGCTCGCGATGGCCCGGCGTCGGCTCGCGACCCGCATCGGGCTCACGGGTGTCCGCGCGGGGCGGGGAGGTCCGCGCGCCGCCGGACGAGAGCCGCGCGTCGTCGCGCAACACGCGCACCAGGGAGCGCATGTCCCCCAACGCCGCCTGCGCCTCCGTCTCGATCTCGGCGAGAGATCCCGCCGCGCGCCCGGGATCCGCGGGAAGGAGCGCCTGCGCCGCCTGCGCGTGGACGACCACCGCCGACACGTGGTGGGCGACCGTGTCGTGCAGATCACGCGCGAGGGCCTCGCGCTCCCGCGCCCGGATCCCGTCCCGCTCGCGTGCACGGGCATCAACGCGCTCCCGCCGCAGGGCGCCCGCCAGGCACGTGCCTCCGACGAACGCGACGCCCGCGACCGCGCCGGCGACGCCCTCGCCTCCGGATGCCGCAGACAGGGCGAGCCCCGCGCTGAGCACGAGGCCGCCGACGACGCGCGCGCGCCCGGATCCCCACCGGAAGAGCGCGTACGGGAACAGGATCGCGACGAACATGGCCGCGAGCGCATTCTGTCCGGCGCCCGCCGAGAAGGCGGCGAGCTCGAGGCCCGCGACCGCCAACGAGATCCCGATCACGATCGGCAGCGGATGACGCCGACGCCACGGCAGGGCGAGCGCGATGAGGATGGTCACGGCGACCGCGGGGACGGGCCACGCGAGATCCGTCCGGACCGCGCCCTCCGTCGCCGCCACCACCGCAACGATGGCGACGAGCACGCCATCCCGCGCGCGGGGCCCTGCAGCCCCGGGGGCCCGAGGCGCGTCCCAGGCCGCCCGGAGGCGCGAGCGGATCCTCACGCGGGCGCCGTCCGGTCCAGGCGCGCGCTTTCGCATGGTCGACACGCTACTCACGCGAGGGCCGCCGCGGTGCGCCGCGCACGAACCCGTCGCCGGATGATGATCTCCGCGACGAGCGCGTTGAGGATCCATCCGGCGTCCATCTGCAGCAGGCGCGCGAGCTCGTCGGGCGGCCCGAACGCGATGATGAAGGGCATCGAGGTGAGAACCTGCGTGCCTGCACCCATCGCGAGGGCGTAGGCGCGGATCATCCACGCCCCGTGTTCGCGGAAGCGGCCGCGCGCGACGTTCACGACGCCCATCGCGAGGAAGGCGAGGGTCAGGATCCCGACGATCCCTCGCGAGATCGCAAGACCGACGCCATCGACGGGCGGCATCTCGTACGCCGCGTTCATCCACAGGCCGGACACCGCGACGACGACACCCGACGGCACGAGCAGGTATCGCCCCGCGAACATGTGCCAGCGCGTATGCCGACGCCGCAGGGTGGGGAGGAACTGGAATGCGCCGACGAGCGAGAACACGAGCGCGGAGACGATGTGCAGCACGATCGGCAAAGGATCGCCGACGAAGCGCGCAGTCTCCGGCGTCGAAGCACCCTCGGCGATGGCGCCGAGGCGCGCCGCGCCGGCAAGGACCGGGACGAGCGCAAGCAAGACCAGCCCGGCGGCGAGCGCCCACTCGCGAGCGGGGACACGAATCGGTGAGGAGGACATGCCCCGATCGTGCGTCAGCGCCCGCCCCTCCCGCGTCGGCCGGATGGCCGAATCTCAGCGCACGGACACCCAGCTCGCCACGATGTCGGCCAGCATTTCCCGTGCCCGTGAGGCGGTCGGATCGGAAAGGATGTCGCGGTCGAAGAGGTGGCCGAAGGTGTGCTGGTTCGCGACCTGGAACACGCAGTACGAGCTGATGAGCATGTGAAGGTCGAACGCCGCGATGTCGTCGCGGAACGATCCGTCCTCCCGCCCGCGCACGAGGATCCTCTCGAGCGTGTCGACGGCCGGCTGCCCGAGCTCGCGCAGCGAGTCGATCCGCTTCAAGAACTCACCGCGGTGGATGTTCTCGATCATCACGAGACGGATGAACTCGCTGTGGTGCACGTGGTGGTCGTATGTCGCCTCGGCGATCGCGCGCAGAGCCTCAAGCGGTTCCAGACCGGCGACGTCGATCCGGCCCTCGGCCTCGCGGATCCCCCGGTAGGCCCGTTCGAGCACCGCGATGTAGAGCTGCTCTTTGCCGCCGAAGTAGTAGTAGATCATCCGCTTCGTCGTGCGCGTGCGCGCGGCGATCTCGTCGACGCGGGCTCCGGAGTACCCGACGTCGGCGAACACCTCGCTCGCGACATCGAGCAGCTCGCGGCGCGTGCGCTCCGCGTCGCGCGCACGGGGGACGGATCCTGGGCTCGGCATCCCCGTCATCGTACGGGCTCCCGGTCGTTCGCGAGGAGACGGCGCGGATTGTCGACGAGCATCGTGCGGATGTCGTCCTCCCCGACGCCGCGGGCGCGCAGCTCCGGCAGGATCCGATCGTGCAGGTGATGCAGGTGCCAGTGCGGGGCGCGGGCGCGGCGCCACGACGGGGGCGTCACCCGGCTGAAGACGGCGGCGTCGTGCGAGAGCGCGATCCGCGGCGCGAGGCCGCGTTCGAGCAGTTCGAGCAGCGTCCGCACGCGCTGCGCGTCGGGGGCGGCATGCTCCATCCCGAAGCGATCGAAGCCGAGCAGGGAACCCTCCGCGGCGAGCTCGACCAGATAGGACACGTCGTCAGAGTCGCCCGCGTGGCCGATCACCACACGGTCGAGCGAGACGCCCCGCGCGCGGAGCATCTCCTGCTGCGGAAGCCCTCCGCGCGACGGAGAGTGCGAGTGCGTGAAGATCGGTGCGCCCGTCTCGGCGTGCGCGACCGCGGCCGCCGCGAAGACGCGGCGCACGTCGTCTGTGACGCCAGCGGCATCGGAGACGACCTTGATCGCGCCGGCCCGCACCGGGGTGCCCTGAATGCCTCGCGTGAGGTCGTCGACGAAAAGCTCCGCGAGCGGATCCGGTCCGTCGACGAGGAGCCCCGGGCCGTTCAGCCGAAAGTACGGGGGCAGCACGTCGTGCGTGTACCAGCCGGTCGCGGCAACGATCCGCACCCGCGTCGCCTCGGCCACGCGCTGCACGCGGCGCACGTCTCGACCGAGCCCGGGAACCGTGAGGTCGACGACGGTGCGCACGCCGCGGTCATGGAGGCCGTCGAGCTGCCGGACGGCCTCGGCGATGTGATCGCGCTCGGCCCACTCCGCGCTCGGGGCGGCGAGGTCGATCTCGCCGCCCCCGACGAATACGTGCTCGTGGAGCAGCGTCTCGCCGAGGGCGGCGGGCGCGACGTCGCCCGTGAACGTCGGTACGGGCCGTGCGCTCATCGGATCACTCGGCCGTCGCGCGAATTGCCTCGAACATGGCGAGCGAGTCGCCCGTCAGGTTCTCCTCGAACCAGCTCACCGCCTGATCCTGGAAGGCGGCGACGTCGACATCCTCGTGCACGTTCCACTCATCGCCCGACTTCCACTCCTCGATCGTGGCGGCCTCCTGCTCTTCGACGCACGCGGTGACCTCGTCGACCGCCTGCGTCACGGCATCCGAGACGACCTCCTGCTGCTCCGAGGAGAGCTCGTTCCAGACCTCGCTGACGATGACGAGGTTGGTGTTGAGCGCGTGGGCCGACAGGCTCAGGTCGCTCTGCACCTCCTGCAGATTGGAGGAGTCGATGTTGGTGATCGGGTTCTCCTGACCGTCGACGGTTCCCTGCTGCAGCGCGAGGTACAGCTCCTCGTACGCCACCTCGGTCGCCTCAGCGCCGAGCGCCTGAGCGTTGAGCAGGAACTGCGGGGATCCCGGGAAGCGCATGCGCATGCCCTCGAGATCGGCGGGCTCGAGGATCGGCGCGTTCGCCGTGAAGTGGCGCGCCCCGACCGACCACACACCGAGCACGTTCACGCCGGAGGCCGCGGCGAACTCGTCGAACACCTGCTGCCCCTCGTCGCTCGCGGCGAACGTCGCGAGGTGGTCGGCGTCATCGAAGGCGTACGCCGCGTCGAGGACCGAGATCGGTTCGTAGACCGCGCCGAGCGCCGAGGCACCCTGGATGTCGAGGTCGATGTCGCCGGACGCGACCGCCGCAATGCGGTCGGCGTCGCCGCCGAGCTGGCTCGAGGGGAAGATCTCGACCGAGATCCCCACATCGGCGCTCTCGATCTGCTCCTTGATGACTGCGGCGCCGCACGTGTGCTGCGGCTGGTCTTCGTTGTAGCTCGTGGCGAAGGTGAGCTCGAACTCGCCTCCGTCGCCCGTCGCGGCGCCCTCATCGGATCCGCTGCAGCCCGCCAGCGCCAGGGCCGGCGCGGCGACCAGAGCGACCCACGCTGCTCGCTTGGTTCGTGCGTTCATGGTTCTGCATTCCTCTCTTGTGGTGCGTTCACACCGGGTGCACGGCCGCCTCGGCGGCGACCAGGTCTTTCAAGTCGTTCATCATGGCCTCGCGGTCCGCGGGCTCGCCCGTGAAGATCTCGAAGGCGTCGGCTGCCTGCCCCATCGCCATGCCGAGCCCCGAGATCGTGCGGTGACCCCGGGCGCGGGCGCGCAGAAGCAGCTCCGTGTCCGTGGGGCGGTAGACGATGTCGCCGACCCACGCGTCCGCCGCCAGGAGCGCCGGGTCGAACGCCATGCCCGGGTGGGCGGCCATGCCGAACGGCGTCGCGTTCACAACACCGGAGGCGACGGGGAGCAGTCCGGGGAGTGCCTCGGCGTCGACGCCCCGCACGGCGCCGCGCGCGACCGGTCGCACGCGCTCGGCGAGCGAGAGGGCACGATCCTCGGAGGCATCGCAGATGATGAGGTCGGCGATATCGCGCGCGGCGAGGGCCGTCGCGACGGCCGCCCCGGCGCCCCCGGCGCCGACGAGCACGACGAGGTCATGAGCAGATCCAGCAAACGAAGCGTCGAACGCCGATCCGAATCCCGTGACATCCGTGTTGTGCCCGATCGTGCGCGCGCCGTCGAAGCGCACGGTGTTGACGGCGCCGACGCGCTCGGCGCTCGGCGCGAGTTCGTCGAGGAGCGGGAGGATCGTCTGCTTGGCGGGGTGGGTGACGTTCAGCCCGTCGAAGCCCATCCTCTGCGCCGCCCACAGCAGCCTCGCGAGCGGCCCCGCCTCCGCATCCGACGGCTCGATCGCGATGGGCCGGTACACGTAGTTCATCCCGTGGCGCGCACCCTCACGCTCGTGCATGGGCGGCGTGAGCGACGGCGCGACTCCCTGCCCGATCAGTCCGGCGAGAATCGAGCGACGGCGGTGCAAGGCGTGTGCGATCACAGTCCGAGCACCCCCGGAAGCCAGGTGACCGCCTGCGGGAAGGCGACCATGAGAGCGATGATGACGACGAACGGAATGAGGAACGGCAGCGTGCCGCGGAAGACCTCGCCGATGCGCGCCTTCGACACCGAGGCCGTGACGAACAGCACCGTGCCGACGGGCGGGGTGAGCAGCCCGACCATGAGCGAGATGATGACGACGACGCCGAGCGTGACCGGATCGACTCCGTAGGTCTGTGCGATCGGCACGAGGATCGGGACGACGAGGACGAGCACGGCGGTCGCGTCGATGATGGTGCCAAGCACAAGGCACAGCACGACGGTCAGGATGAGGAACACGGTCGCGCTGTCGCCGAGCGACAGCATCGCGTCGGTCATGAGCTGCGGCAGCCGCTCGCGGGCGAGGATGTAGCCGAGCAGCGATGCCGACGCGACGATGAGCATGATCGCGCCCGTCGTGAGAACCGTCTCCGTGAGAGCCTGCAGGAGGCCCTTCCAGCTCAGCGAACGCTGCACGACCCCGACGATGAGGATGTAGACGACGGCCACGGCCGCGGCCTCTGTCGGAGTGAAGAAACCGCCGAGGATGCCGCCCAGGATGATCACCGGGGTGACGAGCGGAAGAAGCACGCCCTTCAACGAGGCGGCCACCTCCCGCCGATCGAAGGTGCCGCGGCGGATCGACGGATTGCGTGCGACGAGGACGGCGACGACGATCACGAGGCCGACGGCCATCGCGAGGGCCGGGATGACGGAGGCGGCGAAGAGCGCCCCCGTTGAGACGGCCGCGAGACCGGCGTAGATGACGGCGGGGATCGACGGCGGCATGACGGGCGCGATGAGCGCCGACGACGCGGAGACGCCGGTCGCGAAGCGGCGCCCATAGCCCTCGCGCACCATCTGCGGGATCTGCACCTTGCCGAGCGCGGCGGCATCGGCGACGGCGGATCCGGACATCCATGAGAAGCCCACGCTCGTGCCGATCGACACGTACCCGAGCGATCCGCGGACACGGGCGAGGACGGCGAGCGCGAAGCGGAAGAGGCGGTCGGCGATTCCCGCGTGGTTGGAGAGCGCGCCCAGGAGGACGAAGAGCGGCACGGCGAGCAGCGGGAAGCTGTCGGCGGCGTTGACGACCTCGCGCAGGGCGTTGCCCACGGACTGTCCGTTCAGCCACATGTAGACGATGGACGGCCCGAGGAAGGCGAAGGCGACGGGCACCCGAATGACGAGAAGCACCGCGATGGCGATGCCGAGCAGTGCGAGCATCATGCGGTGGCCTCCTCGTCCGCGGCGATCTCGGCGAACACCGGGCCGTGGATCGCGATGTCCGCAGCCGCGACGAGCGAGCGGATCGCGGTGCTCGCGACGCCGATGAGGACGGGGATGTAGACCCACGACATCGGGATGCGCAGGACCGGCGACTTGATGATCCCCTGCGAGTCGATGAGCGCGATCGCCTCGATGACGAGCGAGATCGCGACGGCGGCGACGATCAGGAGCGCGAGTACCTGCACGACGCGCACGAGCGTGCGACTCGGCAGTGTGTCAGCGATCTCGAGCGCGATGTGGCCGCGATTCGTGATGAGAAGGCCGGCGGCGGAGAAGGTGAGCCAGACGAGGCAGAACCGCGAGACCTCCCCCGTCCACGCGACCTGATCGACCGGCAGATATCGCTGAGCGGCCTGAAAGAAGATCAGGGTGAGGATCACGACGAGGCACGTCGCGCCGATGGCGAACTCGACGCCGGTGATCACGCGCACGAGGCCGCGCCAGGCGCGCGGTCGTACGGGGGTGGTGTCTTCCATGGGACGTCCTTGTCGGTCCATGAGCGGGTGCGATAACTAACGTACCGGGTAGTACATTGCGTGCGCAAGAAGTCGACTGTCCCGCGAGCGGGAACCGAGTCGCGTCTTTCTCGCGGTGGAGTCAGCCCGCCACGACGGCCGCGAGGCGGCGCACGGCGAGGTCGTACCCCTGGATCCCTGCGCCGGCGAGGACGACAGACGCGTTGGCGCTCAGGTACGAGTGGTGGCGGAAGGGCTCGCGCGCGTACACGTTCGTCACGTGCACCTCGGCGTAGGGCAGCGCAACGCCTTCGAGGGCGTCGCGGATCGCGATGGACGTGTGCGTGTACGCGCCCGCGTTGATCACGACGGCATCGCAGTCTTCGCGCGCGGCGTGGATCGCATCGACGAGCGCGCCCTCGGAATTGGACTGCACGCACCGGGTCGCGAAGCCGAGTTCGGAGGCCGCTTCCGTCGCGACGCGCTCGACGTCGGCGAGCGTGTCGGATCCGTACAGCTCGGGCCTGCGCGTGCCGAGCAGGTTCAGGTTCGGGCCGTTGACGACCAGGATCCGCTTGTGCATGCGCGCCCTTCTATGTGACCTGCCGCTGCGCCGACAAGCGTACCGGGGCATTCGGAGCCCCGTAGCCGTCGTAGCCGCCGCGTCGTTCGACGATCTCAAGGAAGAGCCCGCCGATCGTGGGGGTGTAGAAGTGCACGAACTCGCCCTCGCCATCGCGGTCGTAGAGCAGGCCGAGATCTTTCAGCTCGGCGATCCGCTCGGGCTCCAGAGCGAACCTCGCCTGCACGTCGTCGTAGTAGTTCGCGGGGATCGGCAGGAACGCGAGCCCGCGATCGCGGGCGCGACGCGCGACGGCGACCGCATCGTCGACGCGCACCGCGATGTGCCGGTGCGGCACAGGAGCCGTGGGCGGCGCGAGGTTCATCGGCAGGCGCACGACGCCATCCGGCGAGCGCATCACCTGGCTGCGCACGAGCCCGCGCGGCCCCGGAACCTCGGCCGCCGGCTCGGCGTCGAGGCCGACGACGCTCGACATGAACAGGACTGCCTCGTCGAACTCCTGCCAGGGATACGACACGTTGATGTGATCGATCCACGCTGCAAAGCCATCCGCGACGTCGCCGCCCTCGAACTCGCGGATCCAGGATTCCTCGGGATCGCGGTCGTTCCAATACACCTCGGTACCGTCGGGCGACGCGACGGCGCGCAGCTCGACCTCGCCACGATAGGTGCGGCGATACACGGGATCGGCTCCGAGCGACGCGGCGCGGGCCGACGCCGCATCCGCATCGTCGACGGTGACACCGAAGCCCGACAGACGCGGCACCTCGGAACGCACCTGCTCGTCGAGGACGATGCGCGCCTGGCCCGCCGACCACAGCCGGACGGGCTTGGAGCGGTGTCGCCCGCGGAACGTGAACCCGAGCTGTCCGAGCAGCTGATCCACCTCGTGGAGGTCGGCAGCGGCGATCTCGACGAAGTCGACGCCACGCGCCGCCTGCGGGGCGGGGATCCGAGAATCCGCCCACCCGTGGGCCGCGGACGTGCGATCGGCGAGCCAGGTGAGCGACCGACGCGCGTGCGCGGCCGTCCGCACGACATCGGTCTGCCGGAACGTGTCGTTAAACACCTCGAGCGAGAGCGGCCCGGAGTAGCCCGCGCGGAGCACGTGACCGAGGAATCTCGTCAGGTCGAAGTCACCCTCCCCAGGAAACAGCCGATGATGCCGGCTCCACTGGAGCACATCCATCGCGAGCGCGGGCGCATCGGCGAGCTGCAGGAAGAAGATCTTCTCGCCCGGGATCCGCTCGATGTCGGCGGGGTCGTGCCCGCGGCTGAGGATGTGGAAACTGTCGAGGCAGACGCCGAGGTTCGGCCGGTCGGCCCTCTCGACGAGTCGCCACGCATCGCGATAGTCGTCGACGAAGGTTCCCCAGGCGAGGGCCTCGTACGCGATGCGGATCCCCCGCTCCGCGGCAAGGTCGGCGAGTGCGCCGAGCTGACGCACAATCACGTCTTCATCGCCGACGGTCGCCGTCCCGACATTGCTGCACAGGAGCATGAGGTCGGTGCCGAGTCTCTCCATGACGTCGAACTTCGCGGCCGCGCGACGCAGATTGTCGGCGAAGGTCTCCTCATCGACGCCCTCGCCGTCGCGGAACGGCTGGAACATGTCGATGCGCAGCCCGAGCCGCTCGCAGAGGGCGCGGATCTCCTCCGGGGATTCGGGGGCTGCCACGAGGTCGGCGTCCATGATCTCGACACCATCGAATCCCGCGGCCGCACAGGCATGGATCTTCTCGACGAGACCGCCCGACAGGCACACCGTCGCCACTGACGTGTTCATGCAATTAACGTACCAGATCGTACATAAAAGGATCCGCTGCTCCTGCGGTCTGCGCGGTACCTTATGAATGCGCCGTGAACTCGTCACGGCACGACCGTCCAGCGTTCCGCGCGCACGCTGTCAACGACGACAGAAAGGTCATCGCATGGATTCCGTGATCCTCCTGATCATCGGACTCGCGATCTTCGCAGCCGGCTATCTCGTCTACTCGAAGTACCTCGGAAAGCGGGTGCTGAGACTGGATCCCGCGTTCCGCACCCCCGCGCACGAGAAACACGACGGCGTCGACCACGTTCCGACCAACAAGTTCGTGCTCTGGGGGCACCATTTCACGTCGGTCGCGGGCGCCGCCCCGATCGTCGGCCCCGCGATCGCTGTCATCTGGGGATGGCTGCCCGCGTTCCTCTGGGTCACGATCGGCACCGTCTTCTTCGCCGGGATGCACGACCTCGGCGCCCTGTGGGCGTCGGAGCGCAACAAGGGCCGCTCGATCGGCGCCCTCGCCGCCCGCTACATCGGGCGACGAGGCTCGTACGTCTTCCTCGTCGTGATCGGCCTGCTGCTGCTCATGGTGATCGCCGCGTTCGCGGTCGTCATCAAGAACCTGCTCATCGGCAACCCCTCGGCCGTCATCCCGGCCTGGGGAGCGATCCCCGTCGCGATCCTCATCGGCCTCGCCGTGTACAAGCTGCGCTGGAATCTCACGGCCGTGACCGTCATCGGCGTCGTCGCGCTCTATGCACTGATCTTCGTCGGCGACCGCGTCCCCGTCATCCTGCCGGATCCGATCCTCGGGATGAGCCCCGCGACGTTCTGGATCCTCGCCCTCTTCCTGTACGCGGGCATCGCCTCGCTGCTGCCCGTCTGGCTGCTGCTGCAGCCGCGCGACTACATCAACGGCGTGCAGCTGTTCATCGGCCTGGCGATCCTCTTCGTCGGCACGATCGTCGCGGGCCTCGTCTTCGGCAATGGCTTCGTGGCGCCCGCGATCAACACCGCGCTCCCCGACGGGACGCCCGACATCTGGCCGCTGCTGTTCGTCACGATCGCCTGCGGCGCGATCAGCGGATTCCACGGCGCCGTGGCGAGCGGCACGACGTCGAAGCAGCTCGACAAAGAGACCGACGCCCGATTCGTCGGATACTTCGGCGCGGTCGGCGAGGGCATGCTGGCGCTCGGAGCCATCCTCGCGACAACGGCTGGGATCCAGTCGGTCGCCCGCTGGGAGGAGATCTACAGCGCGTTCGGGGAGGGCAGCGTCGGCGCATTCGTCGAGGGCGGCGGCAACATCATCGAGATGGGCCTCGGCCTGCCGCAGTCGCTGTCGGCGACCGTGCTCGCGACGATGGCCGTGCTCTTCGCCGCGACGACGATGGACACCGGAGTGCGCCTCTTGCGGTTCGTCTTCCAGGAGGCCTCCGAGATCATCGGCTTCAAGATGAACAACCTCGTCGGCACGCTCGCCGTGCTCGTCGTCTGCGTCGGCCTCGTGTTCAGCCAGGGCGTCGACGGATCCGGCGGGCTCGCGATCTGGCCGCTGTTCGGCACGACGAACCAGCTGCTCGCGTCGCTCACGCTCGTGATCGTGTCGATCATGCTGATCCGCAAGCGTCGCAACGCGTTCGTCGCGATGATCCCGCTCACGCTCGTGTTCATCGCGGCGTTCTGGGCAGCGATCGTCCAGGTCGGGTCGTTCTGGAACGGCGGAGTCGACACGAACTGGCTGCTGCTCGTGCTCGACATCGTGATCATCGTCGCGACGATCTGGGTCGGCGCCGAGGGCATCTCCGCAATGCGCCGCGCGGCGCGCGAGGATCCAGAGGTGGAGGACGCCGACCTGACCGATCACGTGACGAACACGATCCCGACGGCGAGGTAGCGATCGTGTCCCCGTCGCGCTGGGCGGCCTTCGCAAAGGGCCTGAACGATTTCTACGCGGGCCCGTACCGCCAGACGTTCGCCCGCGCCCAGCGCGACGAGGACGATCACTTCATGCTCGTCGTCCTCGCCGAATCGCTCGGCGTGCCCGATCCGGCCGCGTACTACACGGCCGAGCTGATGCCCGCCGTCTACGACGATTTCCACGACTGGCACCAGCGCGCGGGGATGGAGCGATCGCCCTTGGATCACATCTCGTGCTGCTGAGGGCGCCCGCGTTCGCGGGCGAGATCACATGAGCGAGCTCCTGAACGACGTCGCGGCGCACCAGGCCGTGTTCGTGGGTGGCAAGGGCGGCGTCGGCAAGACGTCCGTCGCGTCGTCGATCGCGCTCGCGCGCGCCCAGCCCGGATCCCGCGTGCTCGTCGTCTCGACGGATCCCGCGCACAACCTCGGGCACCTGTGGGAGCAGGCCGTCGGTGACGACGTCACGCCGCTGTGGTCTGGCGGCGACGGCCCCGGACTCGTCGACGGCGTCGAGATCGACCCCGCGCGCACGGTCGGCCGCCACCTCGCGGCGGTGGCCGAGACGATGACGCGCCTGTTGCCCGATCGCCTGCACGCGGCCGCGCGCGAGCACCTCGAGTCGGCGCGCGACGCCCCCGGGACACACGAGGCGGCCGTGCTCGAACGCGTCGCCGAGACGCTCGAGACGGGGCTCGACCGCTACGACCTCGTCGTGTTCGACACGGCACCCTCGGGACACACGCTGCACCTGCTCGCGATGCCGGATCGCATGACGGGCTGGACCGAGAAGCTGCTCGCCAACCGCGACCGTTCCGAGCGCTTCGGCGTCGCCTACGGCGCGCTCGGCGGCACGAAGGACACGTCCGACCGCGACGCCGAGCTGCGCCGGATGCTGCTGCGGCGCCAGGCGCGCTTCTCGCTCATGCGCGACACCCTGCAGGATTCATCGCGCACGGGGTTCCTCCTCGTCACGGTCGCGGAGCCGATGCCGATCGCCGAGAGCCGGGAGGTTGCCGCGCAGCTCGCGACACTCGGGATCCCGCTCATCGGCGTCGTCGCGAACCGCCTCTCCCCCGCCTCGCTGCTGCCGGCGCGCGCCGCGCGCGAGGAGGCCCTCCTGGCGGACCTTGACCTCGGAGCCCGCCTCACGCGGATCCCCCTCATCGACGAGCTCGTCGGACTGCCGGCGCTGGAGCGGATCGCGGGGGCGCTGGCGTAGGGGTGGGCGAGACCTGGCTGATCCCCCGCTGAAGTACGGTGCAGCGAGCGCGATGGCGAAGGCGGTCTGCTTTTGTCACTCGTCCGATGCGCGACGTCGGGAGAGGCCGAACACCGATCCACATTCTCTTCTCTGCGAACGCCATAAATTCATCTCTACTTTCTCCACTTTTTCCTCTCTCGCGCGTACGATCGTCACATGCCCGCCTATCGCCCCCGCGTTCTCGACAGCGAACTCGCCGAGATGCTCCGGTACCCGGGCGCGGTGCTCCTGGAAGGGCCACGAGCCTGCGGAAAGTCGGCGACGGGTCGTCATCACTCTCGCAGCGTCGTTCAGCTCGATGTCGAGCCATCCGCGCAGCAGCTCGCCGAGCTCGATCCCGACCGACTGCTGCGCGGGGAGAAGCCGCGATTCATCGACGAATGGCAGCTCGCTCCGAAACTGTGGAATCACGTTCGAGCGAGCGTCGACCAAGAGCGCGACGCGACCTACATTCTCGCTGGGTCGGCCGTGCCTGCCGACGATGAGACGCGTCACTCGGGTGCCGGACGCATCGTTCGATACCGGATGCGCCCGATGTCCCTCTCAGAGACCGGCGCCTCATCGGGTTCGGTTCGCCTGAATGACTTCTTCCGTGATCTCGCCCACGTCGACGGGGAGTCGACGCTCACTGTTCCCGACCTGGCTGAGGCGGCGGCGCGCGGTGGGTGGCCCGGGTTGCAGGAACTTCCGCTGCACCTCGCGCTCGGCCGCATCCGCTCCTACCTCGACGACACGGCACGGATCGACATCCGTCGTCTCGAGGACGAGCCCCGGCGGAATCCCGACGGGATCCTCCGCGTACTGCGCGCACTCGGCCGCGGCACAGCGACCGAGATCGCAGTATCCGCGCTCGCACGGGATGCATCCACAGGTGCCGAGCGCATGACGGATGCCTCCGTCCAGACCTACCTGTCTGCACTCACGCGCGTATTCGTCGTCGAGGACCAGCCGAGCTGGGGGCCGCACCTTCGGTCACGTGACCGTGTGCGAATGGCACCTCGTCGACACTTCGTCGACCCGTCACTCGCCATCGCCGCTGTCGGTGCGGATGCCGACCGTCTCCTCACGGATCTGGCGTACTTCGGGCAGGTATTCGAATCGATGGTGGTGCGCGATCTCCGCGTCTATTCCGCACCTCTCGGTGCCACAGTCCGGCACTACCGCGACAGTGCGGGCAGAGAGCTCGACGCCGTTGTCGAGCGCCCCGATGGGTCGTGGCTCGCCGTCGAGGTCACACTCGCCGCCGCACGTGAGGACGACGCCGCAGCGACCTTGAATCGCGTGGTCGACAACCTCGACCCGACCCACACCGCGCCTCCGGCCGCGAAAATCCTCATCACGGGAGGCCGATACGCCTATACCCGCACCGACGGGATCCACGTTGTGCCGCTCGCGTGCCTCGGGGCGTAGCGCTCCCCCGCAGGTGCCCGGTCGACGACGGTGCGTGCCGAGACTCTGAGATCTCGCCGACGAACTGACGGATCGGGCGAATTCGTCAGTTCCTCAGAGAATCGTCCGATTCTCGGCGAGTCTCAGTGTCGCGGTCGGGCCGCGACGCCGCATCCTCGCGCCTCGGCCAGCTGATGAGGATGAAGACACCGATCGGTCCGAGAAGAAGGCAGATCCAGAACCAGTTCCACCGCGAGCGTCCGCGTTCGCCCGCGAAACCCGCGGCGAGCATCGCGACGGAGATCCAGCAGGCAAGAGCTATTGCGAGAGCGGTCTCCATGCGTCATTCCTCCGATGCGCGGCGCCGGGAACGGTCGAGAATCAGCCTAATTGTGAGGCACTCGACCCACCGTCACCCCCGCCCGAACGGGAGGTCTGCTCGAGCGATGGTGTCGCTCGCGAGGGCGATGAAATCGCGCAGGGCCGGGGCGGCGGGCTCGTCGCGCACGACGAGTCGCGCGACGACGCGGTGCGTCGAGTCGAGGGGGACGAAGACGATTCCGCCTCGGCCGTAGGACGAGATCGCCGACGCTCCCGCGATGTTCACGCCCATTCCCGCCGCGACGACCTCCATCGTCTCGTCGGCGCTCGTGGCGACGCGCTCGAGACGGCATCGCTCGAAGAGGACCGGGTCGATCGCCTCGTACCACGGAGGGAGCCCCGGGGCGGTGCTGTCGTCAGGGGCCGCGATCCCGATGAGCGTCTCGCCGTACAGCTCATCCGTGCGCACCCGACCCCGGTCGGCGAGACGGTGCCCCTCGGGCATCGCGACGACGAGTTCCTCCTCCCACAGCGGAACGGCAGCGACACCCTCATGCGCGTCGGGAGGCGCGAGCTCGAACGACAGCGCGCAGTCGACGGAACGGTCGACGACCGCGCGGACACCGCCGGCAAGACCGACGGGGACGACGCGCGGGGTGACGCGCGGAAGGCGTTCGATCGCGGCGCCGAGGATGAGGCGCAATCCAGCACTCGCGGCCGTATAGCCGACCTTCAGCAGGGTCGGTTCGGATTCTCCCGCCCACGTCTCGATCGACCGCACGGCGGAGACAGCACCCCGGGCGAGCGGCAGGAGATCCCGCCCGTCGTCCGTCAGGGTCACCGCGCGCGAAGTGCGCTCGAACAGCCGCCGCCCCAGCTCGCGCTCGAGCCCGGAGATCTGGTGACTCAGCGACGACGGCGCCATGCGGAGCGTCTGCGCCGCGCGGGCGAAGTGCCGCTCGTCGGCGACCGCCAGAAAGCACCTCAGCTGGTGCAGCGTGATGTCCACGTTTCGAATCTCCCACACGCAGAACGTCCCCGCACGCCCGTATCTCGATGGAGGTCGGGACCACATGGTTCGATCAGATCGAATGATCGTGCGGAAGTTCGCATCGCGAGATCATGGCGCGGCACGGATCCGAACGGCCAGAATGACCGGCATGCCCGTGCGCCACGACCGCGATGTCGTCTTCGCCTCCCGCCCGTCGGGAGACCTGCTGCTCGACCTCGTGTTGCCCGATTCGTCCCAGCCCGTTCCCGTCGTCATCTGGCTGCACGGCGGAGGCTGGTTCACGGGCGACCGCACGCTCGCCCCCGATCTTGCGGCGCGTGCCGAAGCGACCGGATGCGCGTTCGCCAGCATCGAGTATCGTCTCTCAGGCGACGCCCTCTTCCCGGCCCAGATCCTCGATCTGCGCGCCGCGATCCGCTTCCTGCGCGAGAACGCGCAGCGCTGGGGCCTGGACCCGAGCCGAATCGGCCTCTGGGGATCCTCAGCGGGCGCGCACCTCGCGGCCCTCGCCGGCGCGACCGGTCACGTCGAGGCGTGGGACGGCGAGGATCCCGCTGAGAGCGCGACGAGCGTCGCCGTCCAGGCCGTCTCGGCCGCCTACCCGCCTGTCGACCTCGTGCGCTGCGTCGACGACGCCCTCGAGGCCCGACCGGGCTCCAACCCGGCTTCGTTCCCCGAGTCGCGGCTTCTCGGCGGCGTGCCGCGCGAGCGATCCGATCTCGCGACGAGCGCGAATCCCGCGGCCCACGTCGCGCAGGCCCCGTCCCTGCCGCCGATGCAGCTCGCCCACGGCACGGCCGATGTCGCCGTCGGGCACGTCCACAGCGAGATCCTGCACAGCGCTCTCCTCGCCACGGGGGCCGACGCCGAGCTGTTCCTCCTCGACGGGTACAAGCACGGCTTCCTGAACCCCGGCGGTCGCATGGAGGCCGGTTTGAAGGACGTCATGGACGACGGTCGCCTTGAGGCCGAGACCTGGGCGACCGCGCGCCGCATGGATGCCGCCGGGAACACGAACAAGACGCGGTTCGGCTTCGAGACGATCGACGCCTTCTTCCGTGCACACCTGATCGAATCAACACGAGGAGCTGTCGCATGACTGCATACACACCGGAGGAGATCGGGCAAAAGCGCCTGGTCCGCGGATCGCTGCCCGGCGAGCCCGTCCCCTATTACGTCGCGAGCGGCGACGGCATGGCGTTCGAAACGGCCGGCCAGCTGTGGACCGTAATCGCCCGCGCCGTCGACACGGGCGACGACTTCGACGCCGCCTACATCACCGGTCGTCGCGGGGCAGAGTCGCCCCTGCACGCGATCCCCTCGGCGCACCGCACCTTCGTCGTGCTCGACGGCCGGGTGCAGATCTGGCTCGGCGCCGCCGCGGGCGAGGACGCCGCGATCGAGAGCCGCATCCTCAGCCGCGGCGACTCGGTCGTCGTCCCCGAGGGCGTCCTCTTCGGGTACCGCATGCGCGCGGAGGCGAGCCGCCTGTTCCTGTTCTCGGCGCCCGGCGGCACGCTCGACGATCTCCTCGCCTCGGGTCGCGGCACGTCGTCGCACATCTACTCGCCCCAGGCGGGATCCGACAGCCTCATCCTCCCCGCGAACGCGACCCGCCTCGCCCTGCCCGACACGGATCCACGCGACGCCGCCGACGATCGCCTCCCGGAGGGATGTGAACCGTACGTGCTGCGCAGCCTCGAGGGCGAGCACCGCGCGTGGCCCGATGCGCTCAACAGCTACGTCAGCCGCGCCCGGAACACCGACGGACGCTACTTCTCCGTCGACACCCTCGCGGCCCCGCAGCCGTACATCATCCGCCACTTCCACCGCCAGCACACCGAGAACTTCCTCTGCCTCTCGGGTCGCGTGTGGCTCTGGGTGAACGGCGAGGAGGTGCTGCTCACAGAGGGCGACTTCCTGCATGCCCCGGCCGGCACGATCCACAGCTTCGCGATCGCGGGACACAACACCCGCATGCTCGGGTTCTTGACGACGGGCATCTTCGAGCCGTTCTTCGACGTGACCTCCCAGCACACCGACGACAAGGTCTACACGGAAGGACTCGTGAACCCCTCGGTGATCTTCGAAGGGATCAAGGGCAACCCCGACCTCGATCTCGAGGTCGTCGGCCCGCCGCCCGAGCGGGTGTTCGCGCCCGGGCTGTGACCGACTACGCCAGCCCGTCGCTCTTCGGATCGTAGGGCCGCGTGATCGGGTGCGGATCGTCAGTCTCGGCCGCGGGCGCCTCGTGTTCGACGTCGTACTCCGGAGCCGCGACGGGCTCGGTGCGGACGACCTCGAACGCCGCCGTACCGCCGGCGGCCGACACGGGCCGCGCCTTCGAGCGCATCATCACCGTGCGTCCGCCGATCCGCACCCGGAGCGGGCTGCCGATCATGATGCCGAGCGTCGCGCCCGCGGCGAGCGCGATGCCCGTCATCCCGGCCGTGAACAGCGAGTCGAAGGCGCGCATGAACTGCGCCTGATCGGCGTCCGCGCTCACGAATCCGAGCAGTCCGAGGAACACGCTGGTACCCGGCACCCAAGGGATCATCGCGGCCGTCGTCACCGCGATCGACGGAACTGACAGACGATCGGCGACGACGGATCCGATGAAGCTCGCGAGGAGCGCACCGCCGAAGACCGCGCCCGCGGACGGCATCCCCGTAATCGAAATGAGCAGGTACCAGCCTGCCCACGCCGCGGCGCCGAGAAAGGCGCTGACGAGGATGATGCGGATCCCCGCACCGTTGAGCACGGCGACCGCGGCAGAGATGAGCATCGCTCCCGCGACGTGACCGAGCGGAGGCCCGAAGGCGAGTACCTGCTCCGGCATCCGCAGCCCGAAGCCGAGCTGATGCGCCGCCTCGAGGCCGACGAGGATGCCGACGACAAGGCCCATCGTCATCACCGTGATGTCGAGGATCCGGCCCCCCGCGGTGAGCGAGAACCCGTCGATCGCATCCTGCGCGGCGCCGACGACGGCCAGCCCCGCGAGCATCATGACGATGCCCGACGAGACGAGCACCGACGGACGCACCTCGGTGAATGGCTCGATGCCGGCCATCGAGAGGGCGAACACACCGACGGCGAACGCCACGAGTACGATCCCGCCGACGGCCTGTGTGAAGAACAGCGGCACCCGCAGGCGCGCCAGACCATGCTGCGCGAGCGCGATCCCGAGCACGGCGATGAACGCGAGCAGCAGGGTGAACGGGCCCGCGCCGTACATGAGGGCGATCGCCACGCCGAGGAGTGCCTGCACGACGATGACGACGCCGGAGCGGTACATGAACGGCGTGCGACGCACCTTGTGGAACTGGGTGATCGCGTCGCCGAGCGGCAACCCGCTCTCGATGTCGTTCACGAGCGCCTGCAGGCGCTGCAGCTTTGCGTGATCGGGCGCGGCCGAACGCACAACCTGCATGAGGGTGATCGGATCCCCCGCGCCGTTTCGGTGATCCGAGAGGATCACCGAGTTGAAGGTCACGTTCACGTGGACGCTGCGCAGGCCATAGGCGGCCGTGATGCGCAGCGCCGCGAGCGTGACCTCCTTGGCGCTCGCACCGATCGACAGCATCACCTCGGCGACGCGCATGGCGAGGTCGATGATGCTCTGCGCCGTACGGTCGTCGACGATCGGGATCTGCTCGGTCATGCGCCGCTTCGCCGGATCGCTCCAGACCGCACGCTTCACGCCATCGATGACCCTCCTGTGACGCTTGTCCTCAGGCATCGTCGCGCCACACTCCCGTCTCGAGGAACTCCTCCATGCGAGCGCGGTGCGGAGCCGGGTCCAGCCCCTGCTCCGCGACCCACGCATCGTCGTAGTACGTGTGCGCATACCGGGCGCCGCCGTCGCAGATGAGGGTGACGACCGAGCCGGTCTCGCCCGCTGCGAGCATCCGCGCGATGACGCGGAAGGATCCGGCGAGATTCGTCCCCGTGGATCCGCCCGCCCAGTGCAGCGTACGGTCGCGCAGGAGTCGGATCGCCGCAATGGATTCCGCGTCGGGAATACGAATCATGTCGTCGACGACATCGGGGATGAACGACGGCTCCATGCGGGGCCGTCCGATGCCCTCGATCCGGCTCGGCAGCCCCGTCGCGTAGTCCGAGGCGCCGGTCTTCCAGCCGCCGTAGAACGCGGAGTTCTCCGGATCGACGACGCACACCTCGGTCGCGTGCCGGCGGTACCGCACATACCTTCCGAAGGTCGCGCTCGTCCCGCCCGTTCCCGCGCTCACGACGATCCATCGCGGAATCGGATACCGCTCCTCCGAGAGCTGTTCGAACACACTCTCGGCGATGTTGTTGTTGCTGCGCCAGTCGGTGGCGCGTTCCGCGTAGGTGAACTGGTCGAGGTAGTGGCCGTTGCAGTCGGCGGCCAGCCGCTCGGCCTCGGGGTAGATCTCGGGCGGATCGTCGACGTAGTGGCATCGGCCGCCGTAGAACTCGATCAGCTCGATCTTCTCTGGACTCGTCGAGCGCGGGACCACCGTCACGAACTCGAGCCCCAGCATGCGCGCGAAGTACGCCTCGCTGACAGCCGTGGATCCGCTCGACGCCTCGACGAGAACCGTATCGGGCCCGATGCGCCCGTTGACGAGTCCGTACAGGATGAGCGAGCGGGCGAGGCGGTGCTTGAGGGATCCGGTCGGGTGCACCGACTCGTCCTTCAGGTAGAGATCGATGCCCCACTCGGGAGGGAGGGGAAAGACGTGCAGATGGGTGTCGGCGCTCCGGTTGGCGTCGGCCTCGAGCAGCCGCACGGCATCGCTCACCCAGTCACGTCGTTCAGTCATGTGTCCGAGCGTAGTTCCGCTCGGACCCGGATTCAGGCCCCCATCACAAGGTCGTAGGCGAGTTTCAGGATCAGCACACCGACGACCACGATGAAGACGATCCGCACGAAACGATTCCCCTTCGACACTGCCATGCGCGCGCCGATGTATCCGCCGACGAGATTCGCTGCTCCGACCGCGAGGCCGAGCCCCCAGAGCACGTGCCCCGCAGGGACGAAGAAGATCAGGGCACCGAGATTGGTGCAGAAGTTGGCGATCTTCCCGAGCGCCGAGGCGGGCATGAACGCGTATCCGAGCACGCTGACGAGGAGGATCACGAAGAAGGATCCCGTTCCCGGGCCGAGCGCGCCGTCGTAGGTTCCGACCGCGAGACCGATGAAGGAGGCCGCGACAACATGCCGCCATCCGTGCCAGCGCTGATGGGCGTGCACACCCATCTTGGGCTTGAGCACCGTAAATGCCCCGACGGCGATGAGTACAACGAGGATGATCGGAGTGAATGCCTGTTCGGGAATGAAGGTCGCGACCATCGCCCCGACGATCGCCCCGAGGAGCGCCATGACCGCGAGCGGAACGGCGGTGCGCGGATCCGGTTTCACTCGGCGCGCGAAGGTCACGGCCGCCACCGAGGTGCCCATGATGCTCGCGACCTTGTTCGTCGCGAGAGCCTGGAGCGGCGCGATGCCCGGCACGAGCATCATGGCCGGCAGCTGCACGAGGCCGCCGCCGCCGACGACCGCATCGACCCACCCGGCGATGAGCCCCGCGACGATCAGCAGGGCGAATGTCAGGACGTCGATCTCGGGCACTCGGCGAGTCTACGGCTCGCTCGGGGCGAGCTTCTCGGCATCATCGCTGCGCGGATCCTCGGGGGCTGACGCTCCGAGCGTCGGGTCCCGCGAGAATGGATCCGTGACCTGGTCGACGAAGAGCTCCCGAACCGCGTACGAGAACCCGTGGATCCGCGTCCGTGAGGACGAGGTCAGACGGCCCGACGGATCCGACGGCATCTACGGCGTCGTTGAGCTGCGCAACGCCGCCGTGTTCGTCGTCGCTCTCGATGCCGACGATCGTGTGCTCCTTGTCGAGGTCGACCGCTACACGGTCGGCTCGTCGTGGGAGGTCGTCGCGGGCGGATCCGACGGCGAGCCCGCCGAGGTCGCGGCGAGGCGCGAGCTGCTTGAGGAAGCCGGTCTCGAGGCGGGCGAGTGGATAGAGGCCGGCCGCATGAACGCCCTCAACGGGATCTGCGTCGCGCCCGAGGTCGTGTTCATCGCCCGCGATCTGCGCGAGGCGGAGGACGCGACCGCCCACCGCGCCGAGGAGGGCATCACGGCATCACGCTGGGTTCCGCTGGACGACGCGCTGCGGATGTCGACGACGGGCGAGATCACCGACGGCGAGTCGATCGCCGCCCTCGCGATGGCCTCCGTGCACGTGCGGGGATAGAACCCGTAGAGTGCCTCGGATCGCTCCAAAGACGCGATCCTCGGGCGATCTGAAGGAATCGAAGCGGGCAGGCGCGATCGAGATCTACTCCACCTGCGGTACCCACCGGGCACTGGCGAGGGCGATGATGGAGTGTGCCCAGCCGACCCGCCGACGCCCCACGGTTCCCGTGGTGGTATCGCAACCCGCGGCGTCTCGACGCGATCACCCTGCTCGTCGCGGTCGTCCCCGCCGCCGTCGGGGCTTTCGTGCTGATTCTGCTCCACCAGCAGGTGCTGGAGGCCGTTCCCGCCGTCGTGACGATCGCCGGTGCGCTGCTGTCACGTCGCGTCCCACGCACGGCGACACTCATCGTCGCAGCCGCCCCGCCGCTGACGTATCCGCTCGACATCGACCCCACGCTCGCCTGGTGCCTCGTGGTCGTCTCCGCACCGCTGCTCACCATGCGCGGACCGTCGGCGACGCTCGTCATGTGGACGGGCGCCGTCTCGAACGCGGCGTCCGTGGCTCTCAATTCCCTCCCCGGCCTCGAGCTGATCCCGACCTCGGTGTCCGCCATCCTCGTCGTCGCTGCCACGGCCACAGCCGCAGCTACGAAGCGGCAGATCAGTTATCTGCGTGCGATGGAGGATCGGGCGCTCGAGGCCATCGCGGAACGCGACCGAGAAGCCGAGCGCCGCATCGTCGAGGAGCGCCTCCGTATCGCCCGCGATCTGCATGACGTCGTCGGCCACAAGGTGGCGATCGTCAGCGTGCAGCTTTCCCTCGCCGAGGTGAACGTGGCGAAGGATCCGGAGAGGGCGACGGATGCCCTCCACGAGGCGCGCGGCGGCATTCAGGCGATCCTGCATGAGATGCAGCGCATCCTCGAGGTGCTGCGATTCTCCGACGGCGAGGACGCGGGCCGTCCGACGGGCGGGATCGCGGCGCTGCCCGAGCTGATCGGCTCGTTCAGAAAAGTCGGCATGTCGATCGATGCGCGCCTTGCCCCGGTCGACGAGCACGTGGACGCACTGGTCGATACCGCGATCTATCGCGTCGCGCAGGAATCCTTGACGAACGCCCAGAAACACGGCGATGGATCCGCGCAGATCACGTTGGGCCTCGCCGACGGCACGATCGAACTTCGCGTCTCGAACGGCGTCGCACGCCATTCGCAGGAGTCGGGATCCGGGTTCGGCCTCGTCGGCATGCGCGAGCGCGTCGAGTCCACGGGCGGCACCTTGAACATCACCGACGACGGCGACCGCTTCGAGGTCGTCGCCCGCATTCGCACGACAGGAGAATCGACATGACGACGACGGTGCTGATCGCCGACGACCAAGAGATGATTCGCGTCGGACTCTCGTCCGTCCTGAGCTCGTTCGACGACATCGACGTGATCGGCACGGCGCGCGACGGCCTGGATGCCGTCGAACGCGTCACGGAGCTCGTCCCCAACGTCGTGCTCATGGACATCCGGATGCCCGGAATCGACGGCGTCGAGGCGACGAAGCGCATCCGTCAGACTCACGCGGCCGTGCGCATCGTGATGCTCACGACGTTCGAACAGGACGAGCTCGTCTTCCAGGCCCTGCGGAACGGCGCCGACGGCTTCCTCGGCAAAGGGGCCTCTCCCGATCAGCTGGCGGACGCGATCCGCGAGGTCGAACGCGGTGGCGGCGCGCTCAGCCCGAAGGCCGCCGCGGCCGTGATCTCTCATGTCGGTTCGGCACCCGTGAAGCAGGTCGACGAGGATCTCGCACGCCTGTTCCGCGAGCTCACGGCGCGCGAGCGCGAGCTCACGGCGCTCGCGGCGACGGGCTCCTCGAACGAGCAGATCGCGCGCGCCCTGTTCCTCTCCCCCTTCACGGTCAAGACGCACATCAATCGCGCCATGGCCAAGCTCGACGCGCGCGACCGTGCCCAGCTCGTCGCCTTCTGGCACGCCGCGGGCGAGCCCGACGCGTAGCACGCGCCGCGGCTCTCGGCCCGTGGACTACTGCAGATGCAGTAGACGCCTCGCTCCCTCCGGACGACGCCCCCGAGGTTCGCGGCCGGTTGACTGCTCGGACAGTCACCGAAGGGAGCTCCATGAGCGACGAGAACGACATCGACCTCGACGTCATCCGCGACGTCTACCGCCGCGAGCGCGACCGCCGGATCCGGCCCGACGGCGCTCGCCAGTACGCGCGCGTCGCGGGTGATTTCGGGTACTACGCGAAGGATCCGTACACCGCGCGCACCGAGCGGGCGCCGGTCGACGATCGCGTCGAGGTGCTCATCATCGGGGCCGGCTTCGGGGGTCTGCAGACGGGTGCCTTCCTCCGTGACGCCGGCATCGACGGGATCCGACTCATGGACGAGGCCGGCGATGTCGGCGGCACCTGGTACTGGAATCGGTACCCCGGTGTGCGATGCGACATCGAGTCGTACGTGTACATGCCCCTGCTCGAGGAGACCGGGTACGTACCGACCGAGCGCTACGCGACGGGCGAGGAGATCCGACAGCACGCCGTGCGCATCGCCGAACACTACGATCTCTACCGCGACACCCTGTTCCAGACCCGCGCGACCTCGCTCACGTGGGATGAGGACGCCGCCGAATGGATCGTGGCGACCGACCGCGGCGACCAGTTCCGCGCACGATACGTCATCACCTCCTCGGGCACCCTGACGCAGCCGAAGCTGCCCGGCATCCCGGGGATCGAGACCTTCCGTGGCCATACGTTCCACACGAGCCGCTGGGACTACGGCTACACGGGCGGCGACCAGAACGGCGGTCTCGAAATGCTCCGCGACAAGCGCGTGGGCGTCGTCGGAACGGGTGCGACCGGCCTGCAGGTCGTGCCGCAGCTCGCCGAGCACGCAAAGGAGCTCGTCGTCTTCCAGCGCACACCGTCGACCGTCGACGTCCGCGACAACCGACCGACCGATCCGGAGTGGGCCGCCTCGCTGGAGCCGGGCTGGCAGCGGGAGCGCATGGAGAACTTCCTCGCCGTACTCGCGGGTGAGCCGGTCGAGGAGAGCCTCGTGACCGACGGTTGGACCAGGACGCCGAGCCTGCAGCGGGAGATCCTGTCGGGATCGTTCGGGGAGACGACCGACACTGAGGTCGACGACGCGATCACAATGAATCGGATCCGCACCCGCGTCGACGAGATCGTCGACGATCCCGCGACCGCCGCGGTGCTGAAGCCCTGGTACCGCTACATGTGCAAGCGCCCCGGCTTCAGCGACCGCTACCTGCAGTCCTTCAATCAACCGAACGTGCGACTCGTCGACACGGCGGACACGCACGGCATCAGCGCGATGACCGAGAACGCGGTCGTCGTGGGCGAGGACGAGCACGAGCTCGACTGCGTCATCTTCGCCACCGGGTTCGAGGCCGGCGTTTCGGGGGTCGTCTCGGGCACCCTCCCCGTCGCGGGCCGCGGCGGTCGACAGCTCCTCGAGGCGTGGGGTCGCGGGCCGCGCACGCTGCACGGCTTCTACACGCACGGATTCCCCAATCTCCTGCAGCTGGGCGCCATGCAGAACGCCAACTCGGTGAACTTCGTCCACATCCTGCAGGAGCAGGCGACCCATATCGCGGCGGTCATCGCCCGGGCCGAGCGCGAGAATGCCGCGTGGGTCGAGCCGTCCGTCGACTCGGAGGATGCATGGGTGCGCGAGGTCTACGCGACCGCGCACGACACGTCGGCATTCCAGGCCGAGTGCACGCCCGGCTACTACAACGGCGAGGGGACGGCGGCGATCACGGGGATGACCTACTCGCCTGGCCCCGTCGTGTTCCATCGGCTGCTGCGCGAGTGGCGCGATGGTGACATGAGTGACGTGCTCGTGTCCACCGAGCAGGCCACGGCCCGCTCGCAGCACACGTATGCGGAGGCGACGGCATGAGGCGCGCCGTCCTCGTCGGCGCACTGCTCACGACCGGATCCCTCGCGCTCGCGGCGTGCGCACCGGCCACCGCGCCCGATCCAGCTGGCGACCGGGCCGATGCGAGCGCCGTCGCGCAGGAGGCCGAGGAGCTCGGCCAGATCACGACCCCGCACGAGCTCACCGGCGGCACGCTCCTCGAGGGGCCGACGTTCAGCGACGACGGCGAGCTGTTCGTGGTCGACGTCATGGCACCGCCGGGAGAGCCGAAGGTGCTGCGGATCGACGTCTCCGACGGGACGGCGGAGCCCGTGTACACCGACGACGAGAGCGCCTTCACCTCCGCACAGTTCGGGCCGGACGGCCGACTGTATCTGACGGACATCCGCGGGGGAACGATCCAGTCGATCGCGGCGGACGGCACGGATCCGCAGGTGGTGTTCTCCGGGAAGGTGCACGGCTCGCGTATGCAGCCCGATGACCTCGCGTTCGGCAGCGATGACGCGATGTACGTCAGCGACACGACGGGCATGGGCGGGACGTCCGGTGACCAGGGGCGGGTCGTGCGCGTCGCCGCGGACGGATCCGCAAGTGTGCTCGCCGACGAGCTGCCGTCACCCAACGGCATCACTTTCGACGAGAACATGGACGGCTTGTGGATCGCGCAGTACAACGCGAACCGCATCGACTATCTCGCGCTCGACGAGACAGGCGAATCCGTCGCAGAGACCCACGCCGCCATCCACATCGACGGCGGCCGGGCTCGCGTCGACTCCACTGCCGTCGACGCCGCCGGGAACGTCTATCAGGCATTCCACCACCGCGCGGCGATCGAGGTGTACTCGCACGACGGCGAGCACCTCGCGACGATCGACGTCCCGGACGACGCGCACGACATCGACTCCGCGACCAACATCGCGATCGAACCCGGGACGACCGACGGATACATCACAGTCAGCGGCCCCGACGGCGGCTACATCTACACGTTCGCCGCCCTCGCGGAGGGCACGCGCCAGTCCAACGGCGGCTGACGTCTCCCGTACACGCACGCGTCCTGTGGGGATCCTGTCGATCGGGAGGATCTCCACGGGGCCTTCTCGCGTGGACGGATCAGCCGACGACGACGCGCGCGCGAGCCAGGTTGAACGTGCGCGCGTGCGGCGTCCCCACGGCGTCCGCGGGCTGCGATGTCACGCGAACGGTCACGAAACGCGTGCCGCCGTTGTCCCACGAGAACCGTCGCTCCGAAACGATGTTCGCGCGCCCGTCGACGTCGACGATGTCCGTGAACGCGCCCGATCCGTCGAGATCCCATTCGACGCGCGTCACGGCACCCGCCCGCGGCGGCACCGCCACCGTCGCGCAAAGCGCCACGGTCTCGCCACGTGCGACATCGGCGCGCTCAGACCCGTTCGCCGTCAAAGTCACGACGGGCTGCACGCCGCGACGATCGCGGGCGTCGCCCGCGACGATCGTCTGCCCGTCGACGATCTCGTAGCCGCTCGTCTCGGCGGGCTCCACGCCGCGTTCGACCCACGCGGCCACGGCGCGCAGCGCGTGCTGCAGCGCGCCGATGTAACTGACACTGTGCGTCGGGTGCTCCTGCTCTTCGTCGTCGCCGTGGAGCGCGTTGTCGATGAACCAGAGGCGGAATCGATCGTCGGCGGCGTCGCCGAGGTGCTCGGCCACGCGCTGGCGGTACCAGTCGGCCTGCCACGCGAACGCCTCGCGGTCGAGCAGGCAGGCGACGACGATCATCCTGCCGCCGGCGATCTCACCGGTCGGAAGGGAACCGCTCGCGTGGGCGGTGAACATCGGGCCGAGGAGCATCGACCGCTGCGGGAGGATCGGCGCCCCGTCCGCGTCGCGGAACTGCTGCCAGGCCGGGTACTGCGCACCGGGATCCTGGTGCCGATGGTAGGTCTGCGCGGCGAGGAAATCGCTGTTGTCGAGCGTGCACCGGTCACCCACGCGGATCCGCTCCGCGTCGTCCCGCGCGGTCGGATCGAGGATCGCGACCCCGTCGACGACCCGCTCCGCCGCACATCGCACGGATCCGCTTCCGCTCGTCTCGAGCACGGCGAACGTCTCACTGGAGACCGTGTCGGACGACAACCGCACGCCGACGACCTCATCGTCGCGGTGCGAGCCGCGGAATGCGCGATCGACGCCGGCGCGGGCCTCGATGCCGCTCGGCTGCGCGATCAGTCCCGCCCTGAGGGCCTCGGCGCGGGTGACGAGGCCCGCGACCTCGCCCGTGAACTGCAGGCGGTCGCGGTGCACCGACGACGACGGATCCGCACCGAGGTACCCCGGCTCCGTCCAGAAGTCCGTGAAGTAGCTCGGGTCGGCCTGTGCGACCCCGGGGTAGAGGGCGCTGAACGCATGGATCCCCATGGTGCGCCATCCGAACCACGACCGCGGCGGGAATCCCATCCGCGTGACCTCGTCGAGCGCCTCGCGCTGCTCCGGGGTGAGACCGTCGCGCATGTCGCGCTCGCCGCCCGGCTCGACGGCGTCCACGATGTCGTCGAACACGTCGCGCAGCACACGCTGCGCGTGCATGCGCACCGAGAACACGTTGGGGATCGCGACGGGGCTCCCGATCACGTACGGGACGAATCCGTCCCACGCCCCCGTGGTGTTCTCGGCCGATCCGATCGTGCGGTATCCGCCGCCGGAGCCGCCGTAGGCATAGCCGTGGACACGGTGCGGGCCGTAGACGGCCTCGGCGACGACGCGCGCGTATCGCGCGACCGCCGCGTTCGCCCGGTAGGCCGTGATCGTCGGATCCGACGCGGCACCGGGGCCCTGATCGGCGTCCGCACCGCCGTTGGTCTCGACGAAGAACGCGCCGCTGTCATGCGCGAACGTGATCCGGTCCTCCTGACCCGTCGCCGCCTGTGCGAGGTGCTCGCTCAACGGGACCGGCGTGATGTGCTGGAAGAACCGTCCCTCGTAGCGTTCCGCCGAGGGCAGGTAGAGCGAGAACCGCGTCTGCGTGTCCGCGAACCCGCCGTGCACATACCGGTGCTCGACGGGATCCGTTCGCGGCTCGTCGATGTCGATGTACGGGTGCGCGAAGATCTCGTCGGTCAGGTCCACCATCGCTGGCGCGGACCGCGTGAGGTCGGTCATGGGCATCCTCTCGTCGTCACGCGGCACCGTCCGTCCGCGTCGGATCCGTCGTCTCGGTGATGCGGTCGGCGCCCGTCAACCGGCGGATCCCGTCGACGAGCAGCGCGCCCACGTCGCGGTCTCCTTCCACGCGGGCGACGAAGGTGCTGATCCCCTCCCACAGGGCGAGGATCTGCAGCGCAGCCACGCCCGGATCCACGTCGGCGTGGGCGAGGCCCTCGCCCCGGCGACGCGCGACGATCCCGGTGAAGATGCGGACAGCTCGGGCGTCTCGTCCGGCGAAGTACGCGGCGGCAGGATGGCCGTCCGTGGCCGCCTGCCCGCGCAGCATCTCCCGCAGCCTGGCGCGCGGCTCATCCGCCCGGGGGCGCGCGTTCACCATTTCGCGCAGGAAGTCGAGGTCGAGCGACGCGTGTGATTCGTCCGGCACGGAGAGCGCGACGTCGATCTCGTCGGCCCGTTCGAGGGCTCCCACGAGCATGTGGCCCTTCGTCGGGAAGTGATAGAGCACCGTCGCCTCGGCAATACCGCTCCGGCTCGCCACGCGGGCCGTCGTCACCCTGCTGTGGCCATCCTCGTCCACGATCGCGAGGACGGCGTCGGCGATCGCGCGCCTCCGCTGATCCGAGACGGCATACGGACCGCGTGATGACCTCTCCGGCATCGTCCACTCCCTGGTTGTGAATCCTGAGTGTATATGAGAATTCGACGCGGCACGAGCGACTCGTGCGCGTCAGGCGGGGACCGCCTCCCGGTCGACGCGCGGCCCCGGCTCGGCCGGCGACCGTCGCTCCCGCGCGATGCCGAGCACGATCAGCGCGCCGACGGCGGCCGCGACGGCGCCAATGACGAAACACAGCTGGAATGCACCGCGGGCCGGGACCTCGGGGACGCCGGGCGCCACGGCCACTGTGTTCGAGGTGAGCACGACCGCCATGACGGCACCCGCGATCGTCGTGCCCATCGACCGCATGAGGCTGTTGAGGCCGACGCCCGCCGCCGACTCCGACCGCGGCACGTTCGTGAGGATCAGCGTCGGCATGGCCGCATAACCGATCCCGACACCGGCGCAGATCACACACGAGGCGAGCATCAGCTGCCACGGCGCGGCCATCAGCAGCGTCGCGACGAGGTAGCCGCCCGCGAGCACGGCCGCGCCGACGGCCATGGTCACGCGGGCGCCGAGACGAGTCAGCATCCACGATGACACGGGTGTGAAGAGCATCATCATCAGACCGCCGGGAGCCATCCAGATGCCTGCCATGAGGATCGTCTGACCGAGGCCGCCGACGCTCTCGGGCATCTGCAGCAGCTGCGGCACGACGATCGACTGCGCCATCATGCCGAACCCGATCAGAACGGCCGCGATGTTCGTCAGCAGAACCGGCCGCCGCGCCGTCGTCCGAAGGTCGACCAGGGGATCGGTCTGCCGCAGCTCGAACCATCCCCACAGCAGCAGCACGACGACACCGAGCGCGATCATGCCGACGGTCTGCACGCTCGTCCAGCCCCAGTCGTTTCCCTTCGAGACGCCGACGAGCAGACCGACGAGACCGACCGCGAGGCCGACCGCGCCGACGACGTCGAGGCGTCCGTGATGAGGTCCGGCGACGTGGGGAACGACCGCCGCCGTCAGGGCCAGCATCGCCACGGCGAGCGCGGCGGCGACCCAGAACAGCAGGTGCCATTCGTAGCTCTGCGCGATCCACGCCGCGAGCGGCAGACCGAGCGCGCCGCCGACGCCGAGGGTGGCGCTGACGCCGGCGACGGCCGTGTTGCGCATGTGCGCCGGCGCGGCCTCACGCACCATGCTGATTGCGACGGGGATGTAGCCCATCGCGACGCCCTGCAGCACCCGGCCGATCAGCACGAAGCCGACGCTGCTCGAGATGGCGCAGACCAGGGATCCGAGCAGCAGGATCGCCGCGGAGACGACGAGGACCGGCTTCCTGCCGTACATGTCGGCGAGTCGGCCGCTCACGGGCATCGCCACGCCGCCGCCGAGCAGGGTCGCCGTGACGACCCACGACGCCGTGCTCGCGCTCGTCGAGAGCAGCTGCGGAAGCTCGCTCTGGATCGGGATCACGAGCGACTGCATCAGCGCGGCGGACAGGCTCCCGAAACACAGGACGACGACGGTCGCCAGGGCCCGCGCGGTGGACGTGGGGTTCTGAGTGCTCATCTCGTCCCTCGATGTGTAAGTTACATAAACGGTGCACATGTATGCTACATACATGTCGTTGGATCGCGAAACCGGGAGAGAAGGATGACGCAGGACGGATCCCTCAGCCGCGACCGCGAGCTCGCCGGGCTCCTCGCCCGCCTCGACGTGCACCGCCGATTCGCGGAGCAGCGCAGCGCGCTCGGAACCGCCGACGCACGCCTGCTCTGGCTCCTCTCCGGCGGCGAACCGCGCACGCTGCGGCAGATCTCCGACGCGCTGCGCCTCGAGCAGTCGACGGTCAACCGGCAGGTGCACGCCGCCGTCGCCGCGGGGCTCGTCAGACGCGTCGACGGCCCGGGACCCGCGCGCCACTTCGCCCCGACCGAGCACGGCCGCGAGCTGTACGACGACGTGGTCGCGGCGTCACTCGGCGCACACGACGCCGCGCTGGCCGCCCTCGGGGACGAGGCCGAGGACTTCCTCGGCATGCTCGCCCGCGTCGTCGACGCGTATGGGGCCGCCGTCCGGCCCGAATGACCGCCGGCCTCCGCGGCGGTCGTGATCCGGCCGCCGCGGAGGCGCTGCGCTCGCGAACGCGTCAGCCGACGCGGGCGGGCGCGTCGAGGGCGTGCCCCTCGACGTCAACGTCGGGGATGACCCGATCGAGCCACTTCGGGGTCCACCAGGCGCTCCTGCCGAGCAGACTCAGCAGGGCGGGCATCAGCACCATGCGCACGATGAAGGCATCTGCCGCGACCCCGACCATGAGGCCGAAGGCGATCGCCGCGCCGACGGCGAACTCCGCCAGCGCGAAGCCGGCGAACACGACGATCATGATCGTCGCCGCCGCGGCCAGCACGGGGCCGGACCGCGCGAAGCCCTCGCGGATCGCGAGCCGCGGATCCATTCCCGCGCGATACATCTCCTGGATCCGCGAGACGAGGAAGACCTGGTAGTCCATCGCGAGCCCGAACAGCACCCCGACGAGGATGATCGGCAGCAGGCTCATCATCGGATCGCCCTGCGGCGCGGGCAGGATGCCGAGCCACCCCCATTGGAACACCGCCACGCTCGCTCCGAACGACGCGCCCACGGAGAGCAGGTAGCCGACGGTCGCGACGATGGGGATCAGGACGGACCGGAACAGCACGATCATGAGAACCAGCGAGATGGCGACGATCACCGCGATGTAGATGAGCAGCGCCAGCATCATGTCGGCGTCCTGATCGATTCCGATCGCCGTCTCTCCCGTCACCTCGAGGTGCACGCCGTCGATCGCATCGGCGTCGCCCCGGATCTCGTGCACGAGATCCTTGGTCGAGTCGGCGATCGGCCCCTCCTCGGGGATCACCGTGATCCGGGCGTAGTCGCCGGCGTCGTTCACCTCGGCGGGCGTCACCGCGTGCGCGCCCTCGAGACTCGAGAGATCGGCCTCGATGTCGGCCGCGTGCTCGGCGATGTCCTCCCCTTCGGCGAGCACGATGAGCGGGCTCTGGATGCCCCCGAATCCGTCGAGGATCAGGTTGTAGGCCGCGCGCTCCGTCGACGACGGGTCGGTCCCACCCGGCACGTGCGACGCGGTCTTCATGTCGAGCACCGGCAGCGCCGCGATCACGAGGACGATCAGTCCGCAGATGAGCGAGGTCACGGGCTTCTTCACGACGACGCTCGACCATCCGCGGATCAGCCCGCGCTTCTGCTCGCCGCCCTCCTGCCAGATCTCCCCGCGCTCGCAGGCCTTTCGCTGCCGGCGAGACAGGGCGCGGGCGCCCATGAGACGCATGCAGGCGGGGAGCAGCGTCAGCGCGAGCAGCACGGCGACGGCCACCGCGAAGCCGGCGGCCATGCCCATCTCCGTGATCACCGTCATGCCCGCGACCATGAGCGCGACAAGGGCGACGATCACCGTCATCCCGGCGAACACGACGGCGGTGCCGGCGGTGCCCGTCGCCCGAGCGACGGCGTCCTCGACCTCGCGCCCCTTCCGCAGCTCGATGCGGAATCGCGAGAGGATGAACAGGGAGTAGTCGATCCCGACCGCGAGACCGAGCATCGACGCGAGGATGATCGAGTTCTCCCCAAGCGGCGCGAACGCGCCGTACGCGAGCACGCCGACCAGGCCGATGCCGACGCCGAACACGGCGAGCAGCAGGTTGATGCCCGCGGCGATGAGGGATCCGAACGTGACGGCCAGGACGATGAGCGCGAGCACGACGCCGATCCCCTCGCCCGGTCCGGGAGCCGGTGCGCCGAGCGGTACGAGGTTGCCGCCGAGTTCGACGCCGAGACCGGGCGGTGCCGTCTCCTGCAGCTCACGTGCCGCGTCGTAGAGCGCCTCCTGATCCGCCTCGGCGACCTCGCCGTAGCTGAGGGTCGCGACCGCGATCTCGCGATCCGGCGAGATGCCGTGCGCGGCCGGATCGAACGGGTCGGCGACCGCGTCGACGCCCGGGAGCGCCTCCGCCTCGGCGAGCACGTCCGCGATGTCGTCGGCCGCGGCCGCGACGTCCCCGCCCTCGGGAGCGAAGACCAGCTGCAGCGTGCTGCCGCCGTCCTCGCCGGCCGGGAACTCGTCGCCCATCCTGTCGAGGGCCTGCGCAGCCGGGGTGTCGGATGGCCCCTGGTCGGCGGCGGCGTCTGATGGTGTCTGGCTGCCGACCGTGTACAGGCCGACGAGCGACGCGAAGACGAGGATCCAGGCCACGATCACCCACCAGCGGTGTCGAGCACTGAATCGCCCCACGCGGGCAAGAAGAGAGGACATGCGAACCTTTCGAAGAAGACGGTCGTCGAACCTCCTCCACGATTCCGAGCCTGGGGGATCCGCACGTCGTCCGCTCGAAGCGCCCGTCGTACTGCGTCCGGACGAGCGGGCCGAGGGAGACGCACGAAAGCCTCGAATTGCTCCAACCGGCGCCCGCTGGAGCAATCTGAGGCATTCGAATGGCGCACCCGCACCCGGGCGGCGTCAACCGCCGAAGTCGAACGACCGGATCGTCGGCGGAAGACCGCCGACCGTCGACACCTCGATGCCGTCACGACCCGCCCAGGTGGATCCGGTGTAGGCGATCGGCACGACGAATGCCTGTTCCGTCGCGTACGCGTTGAGTTCGCGGTAGGCGGGGACCGCGTCGTCGAACTCTACCGTCGTGTTGACCGTCTCGAACAGACCGTCGAGCGTCGGATCCGTGTGATTCAGGGGGTTTCCGTACCCGCCGACCGCGTAGCGCGAGAAGGCCTCCTCGGACTCCGAGCTGAAGCCCGACACCTGGAACACGATGCCGTACTCGCCCGACTGCGCGGCTGACTGCACCTGCTGCGGAGGAACCGACACCCACTCGACGTTCAACCCGACGTCTTCGAAGGCCTGCGAGATCGTGGGCTCGAAGGCCGTCGACAGGTAGGTGCTGGGGATCTCGAAGGTCTCGCCGGCGAAGCCCGCCTCCTCGACGAGCTCGCGTCCCCGCTCGGGATCGTACGGATAGGTGCCCTCGAGCGACTCGTCGTACACGGCGCCGTCGGGGTTGAACACCTGCACCGTGCTCATGCCCCCTCCCGCGAGGAGCCCGTCGACGATGCCGTCTCGGTCGAACGCGAGGTTGAGCGCCTGCCGCACCCGCTGATCCTGAAGCGCAGGCCAGTCGTCGCCGCCCCGCCCGATGAAGTCGAGGAGGAGCACGCCGGTGGCATCCGTCGTACTGAAGGTGAAGTCAGATTCGGGCAGCTGACCGACGAGCTGCGCCTGCACACCAGCCGCGTCGACCTCCCCGGTCTGCAGGGCGTTGAATGCGGCCGTCGGATCCTGCATGACCCGCACGGTGAAGACGTCGACCTCGATCGCGTCGGCATCCCAGTAGTCGTCGCGCCGCTCGAAGACGTAGGTGGTGCCGTCGACGGTGTCATCCACGTCGAGGGTGAACGGACCCGAGCCGATCGGATCGGTGCTCGTGCGCGCGTCGTCGAGGGTCTCGGGGTGCCCGATCGCCCCGACGCCGTACGCCAGGTTCGGCACGAACTGCGGGTCGAACCGCTCGAATCGGACCTCGACCTCGAGATCCCCCGTCTTCACGATCTCGGTCACCTGATCGAACTTCGGCTGCACTGGTCCGGGCGTCGCGCGCGTGCGGTTCATCGTCGCGACGACAGCGTCGGCGTCGACCGGAGTGCCGTCGCTGAACGTCATGCCGTCGCGCAGTGTGAGCGTCAGCACGGTTCCGTCGGCGTCGTACTCCCACGCCTCGGCGGCGTGCGGCACGAGGTCGCCCGTCTCGGGATCGCGCGCGAGGAGCGTGTCGAGGATCGAGGTCCAGACGAACATCTGCTGCCCGTTCGCCAGCTCGGCCGGATCGAGGGAGTTCGGCCCCGACTGCGCCGCGATCGTGAGCTCGACCGGGTCGGCGGCCGCCCCGCCGTCGTCGGGCTCGCTCGCGCCGCAGCCCGCAAGGGCGAGCGCCGCGAGGGCCGCCGCTGCCACGAGCCGCCACCGTGTCGATGAATGTGCGTGAACCATGCCACTCCCCTTTGAGCAATTGCGGATGAAACCGGGTGCCGTCACTGATGTTCGTGACAAGTGACATCCAGTGTGGGTGCGGAATCATGTCATGTCAACCGATTGCCAGAATCCTCTTCCCACATTGCGGAACTCCGCGGCGACGTCATCCGATCGCAGTACGCGTATCGCTCCCCCGGGAGGATTCCCCCGCCCGGCGTTCGCGGAACAGTGGACTCATCGACGCAGAGGAGTCCCGAATGAACACCGTAAACAACCACCTGGCCGAGGTCGGCATCGCCGTTCTCGCCGCCGTGTCCACCCTGCTCTCATGGCTGCTGATCCCCATCATCGCGCTCGCCGTGATCGTCGGGTACGGGCTGCTGCGCCTCGGGCTCGCCGTGCGATCGGCCGTGTCCGGCCGCTCCGAGACCCCGGTGCGGCCCGTCATCGTGCGCGAGACGCTCGCGCGCGCCGTCTGAACGCCTCCGAGTGACGCCGTCGCCCCGGACCCACCGCTGACACGAGAAAGGAGAGGCCCATGAAGCGCACGCTGCTCATCGGATCCGTCGTCGCCGCGATCGGAACCGCCACGACGCTCATCATCCGCCGCTCGCGCACCGCGTGAGCCGACAACGCCGACCAGGGGGATCCCAGGAGCTCTGGGGGCACAGGGGATCCCCCTCCTCGGCGGATCGCACACGACACCCATCATCGAAAGGATCACCCGTGAACACGATCGCCATCCCCGCACCGAAGCCCGCGTCGTCGCACCGCGTGTGGAGCGCCGCCGCCGCCGACCTGGTGGCCTACTTGCGGATCGTCGCGCTGCGCGACTCGGCTCCATCGGAGCACCGACGCACCTGGCGGCCCGCATGAGCGCCGCCGGACACGATCGGACCGCGGTCGCACCCCACAAGTTCGCAACCGAAGCCGGCGCGACCCCGCACCACGAGATTCGGCGCCTGCGCGTCACGCCGGCGACGGCCGACGCCTGCCGCCGCCACTACCCCGCCTTCGGCTGGCGCATCCTCGAGAGCGCATCGTCGGGGCGGCGCCTCGTGCTGTCTCGACCCGCGGAGATCCGCGAGCGCGATCGACTGCACGTGCTGGAAGGCGAACTCGATGACGAGATCGCGCGCATGCGCCGCATCGCCCGCCGCGGCCGCCTCGTCTCCGGCGTCGGCGGGGTCGTGATGTTCCTCGTCGGTGTCGTCCTGCTCACTCTCGCCGCCCCCGCGTTCTTCGGCCGGGACGAGGCCGCGTTCCTGGCATGCCTCGGCATGGGCACCGCGTTTTGCATGGTGCCGCCGATGTTCGCCTCGCTCGTCCGCGAGCGGATCGACGACGGTGCGCGCGAGAGACTGAGGCTCTCTCACGAGCGCGCGGACCACCTGCGCGTCCTCGCCGGACAGAGCCTGATGCGGTTCCGCACGGGAGGAGCGGTCGTCGCGTCATAGGACGCGACGACCGCCGCGTCAGGCGTCGAGCCCGAGCTCGGCGAGCACCGCGGCGGCGATCTCGGCGTCCTCGTCGGGAGTGCCGCCTGCGATGCCCAGTCCGCCCAGGTGACGTCCGTCGGCTGCGAGCGGCACGCCTCCGCGGATGTTGGTCACCAGGTGACCCGTCGCCATCGGCAGCGCGACGGCGAACTCGCCCTGCATCCATCCGCTCGGGCGCCGACTCGAAGCCGACGTGTTCGCCTTCCGTCGACTCGTCTCGGTGCTGTGCGCCATCGTGCCGTCGGCGCGGGCGAACGCCACGAGCGCGAGGCTCGGATCGACGACGGTCGCGGCGACGCGCACGCCGCGGCGCGCCCCGATCTCGAGCGCGAGGTCGATCGCGCGGAGCGCGGTCTCGTGGCTGACGACGGCGGTCTCGACGTAATGTCCCATGTTCTCTCCCTGTTCGTTCTCGGTCACCGGGTGCTCGCCGCCTTGTGCTCGCGGCGACGCCGGTGGAGGATCGGCTCGGTGTAGCCGTTCGGCTGCCGTGCGCCGTCGAAGACGAGATCGCAGGCCGCTTGGAAGGCGATGCTCGCGTCGGGGTCCTCGGACATCGGGCGGTACTCGGGATCCGCCGCGTTCTGGCCGTCGACGACCGCGGCCATGCGGCGCAGGCTCTCCCGCACCTCCTCCTCCGACACGACCCCGTGACGAAGCCAGTTCGCGACGTGCTGGCTCGAGATGCGCAGCGTCGCTCGATCCTCCATCAGGCCGATGTCGTGGATGTCGGGCACCTTGGAGCACCCGACGCCGTCGTCGATCCAGCGCACCACGTAGCCGAGCAGCGACTGCAGGTTGTTGTCGAGCTCTTCGCGACGTTCCGCGTCGCTCCACTCGGGCGTCGCGACGACGGCGACCGTGAGGAGATCATCGAGCGTGCCCCGACGCGCTCCGCGCAGCGCCTCCTGCCGCTCGCGTACATCGACACGGTGATAATGGATCGCGTGCAGCGTCGCGGCCGTCGGCGAGGGGACCCAGGCCGTCGTCGCGCCCGACCGCGGGTGGGCGATCTTCTTCTCGAGCATGTCGGCCATGAGGTCGGGCATCGCCCACATGCCCTTGCCGATCTGACCACGCCCGGCGAGCCCCGCCTCGAGGCCGATGTCGACGTTCTGGTCCTCATAGGCCGAGATCCAGGGCTGGTCGCGCATAGCGGCCTTGCGCACGAAGGGGCCCGCCTCGAAGGAGGTGTGGATCTCGTCGCCGGATCGGTCGAGGAAGCCGGTGTTGATGAAGACGATGCGATCCGAGGCCGCACCGATCGACGCCTTCAGATTGACCGTCGTCCGCCGCTCCTCGTCCATGAGCCCCAGCTTGAGAGTGCGCGGCGGGAGCCCCAGCAGATCCTCAACGCGGGAGAACAGCTCGACGGCGAAGGCGACCTCGTCGGGGCCGTGCATCTTCGGCTTCACGATGTAGATGGATCCCTCGCGACCGTTGCGCCTCGGGTTCGCTCCGTCGATCCCGGGCAGGGCCGTGAGCGCGGTGAGCGCGGCGTCCATGATGCCCTCGCCGATCTCCGCCCCGTCGGCATCGAGGATCGCATCGGTCGTCATCAGGTGGCCGACGTTGCGGACGAACAGGAGCGAGCGGCCCGGCAGCACGACCTCATCTCCCGTGGGCGCCATGTATCGGCGGTCGTCCGCGAGCTCTCGCTCGACGGTGCGTCCGTTCTTCGTGAATGTGTCGCGCAGCTCGCCCCGATTGAGCCCGAGCCAATTGCGATACGCGGCGACCTTGTCCGCCGCGTCGACCGCCGCGACGGAGTCCTCGAAGTCGACGATCGTCGTCGTCGCGGCCTCGAGGATGACGTCGGACACGCCGGCCGCGTCCGCGGCTCCGATCGGGGAGGATCGATCGATGCGAATGTCGATGTGAAGTCCGTTGTGCACGAGGAGGATCGCGGAGGGAGCGCTCGGCCCCCCCGCCCACCCGACGAGCTGCGCGGGATCCGCGAGGCCGGTCGGCCCGCCGGACAGACGCACCTCGAGCGCGTCGCCGACGATCGAGTAGGCCGTCGCGTCCGCGTGCGATCCGACCTCGAGCGGAGCCACCTCGTCGAGAAGCGATCGCACGGCCGCGACGACCTGCGCGCCGCGCGCCGCGTCGTACCCGGGCCCGACCGGGGAGCCAGGCAGCGCGTCCGTGCCGTAGAGCGCATCATAGAGGGATCCCCACCGCGCGTTAGCGGCGTTCAGCGCGTATCGCGCGTTAGAGACCGGCACCACGAGCTGGGGGCCGGGCACCCGCGCGATCTCGTCGTCGACACCGCTCGTCGTCACCGCGATGTCGTCGGGCTCGGGACGCAGGTAGCCGATGTCCTCGAGCATCGTGCGATAGGCGTCCGCATCGATCGGGAGCGGATTCTCGCGGTGCCAGCGGTCGATCTCGGCCTGCAGCCGATCGCGTTCCTCGAGCAGCGCGCGATTCCGGGGCGCGAGGTCGGCCACGATTCGCGCGAGCCCTTCCCAGAAGGCCTGCGCGTCGATTCCGGTGCCGTCCAGCGCCTCCCGCTCAACGAACGCGTGCAGTTCCTCGTCAATGAGCAGGCCAGCGGCCTTCACTCGTTCAGCCATCGGTGTTCCTCCGTGGTCGGCCGCTCACGCGGCGAAGATGGTGCCGGGGTTCAGGATCCCCGCGGGATCGAGCGCACGCTTGACACGATGCGAGACGTCGAGGAGATCGTCGCCGATCTGGTCGACGAGCCACGGGCGCTTGAGCCGACCGACGCCGTGCTCTCCCGTGATCGTGCCGCCCAGGTCGATCGCGAGATCCATGATCTGTCCATAGGAGCGCTCGGCCCGCCGGACCATGTCCCGATCCTCGAGATCGACGACCACCAGTGGGTGCGTGTTGCCGTCACCCGCGTGCGCGATGAAGGCGATCGTCACGTCGTTCTCGGCCGCGATCCGCTCGACTCCACTGATGAGACGCGGGAGCTCGGGGATCGCGACGCCGACGTCCTCGAGAAGGAGCGAACCGAGTCGCTCCACGGCGGGGATCGCGATTCGCCGCGCGTGCGCGTATCGCTCGCCGTCCTCGACATCGGCCGTCTCGAAGCACTCGGTCGCGCCGTGGCGTTCGAACGCGTCGAGCATGATGGCGACCTCCTCACCCGTGGGACTCCGATCGTCCGAGCGCGCCACCACGAGCGCCGCGGCGTCTCGGCGCAGGCCCATCGCCAGTTCGTCCTCCACCGCGCCGATACTCACGCCGTCCATGTACTCGAGCATTGAGGGACGGATGCGGCGCGCGATCTCGGCCACGGCGGCGCCTGCCGCCGCGGAGCTGTCGAACCAGCCGACGACGGTGCGCGGCGCCATCGGTGCAGGGAGGAGCCGGAGCGTGATCTCCGTGATGATCCCGAGCGTGCCCTCGCTGCCGACGAACAGCTTCAGCATCGAGAGCCCGGCCACATCCTTGAGACGCGGACCGCCGATGCGGACGGCACGCCCGTCTGCGAGGACGACCTCGATGCCCAGCACATAGTCCGTCGTGACGCCGTACTTCACACAGCACAGACCGCCCGCATTCGTCGCGACGTTCCCGCCGATCGAGCAGAACTCTGCGGATGCGGGATCCGGCGGGTACCAGAGGCCGACCTCTGCGGCCGCCGCCTTCACCTCCGCGTTCATGAGGCCGGGCTGCACCACTGCTGTGCGCGTCGTCTCGTCGATGGAGAGACCACGCATGCGCTCCGTCGAGAGCACGATGCCGCCCTGGACCGCGGAGGCACCACCCGAGAGCCCCGAGCCGGCACCGCGGGGGACGACGGGGATACCGTTCGCCGTCGCCCATCGCATCACGGCCTGGACGTGTTCGGTGCGCTCCGCGAGCACAACGGCGAGCGGGACCGCCACGTTGCGATCGTTCGCGCGGTCGCGGCGATACGGCTCCGTCGACTCGGGATCCGTGAGCACCTCGACATCGGGAAGCGCGTCGATGAGTTCGACCAGGGGTGGCTTCGCGGCTCCGGTCGCGGTTTGATCGACCATCTTTCTCCCTCAGCTCTGAGTCGGATGACGGGTCTCGAGCAGCCCGTCGGTCAGGAGTCGGACACGGTGACGGCCTCGAAGAGGCCGAGCCGCGGCAGCGGGATCACGAGATCGTCGCCCTCGACAAACGCCTCGAGCCGGACGTCGGCATGAAGCGCATGGGCGACGACCTGTTCGCCTGCGCGACCCCGCAGCCGCAGCCGGGCGCGATCGATCGGTACGTGCGGACCGTAGGATCGACGCCGCAGCCCGGAGTGGTTGATGAGGTGCGCGACGAGGTCGTCGCCGCTGCGTCCGATCACGATCTCGACGGCCTCGTGCGCCTCGAGCTCGATCGTGGGCCGCACGAGCGCGCGCACGATGTCGACGAACAGGTCGCGCGCGTCAGTCTTCGCGAACTCGCGATATGTGCGCCCGATGGTCCACGGGATGATCGCGCTTGATCCGGCGCCGACGCGACGCCGCGCCCAGACCGGGTCGCCGCCGACGACGTGCCCGAAGGCGTACTCGGGCGGACCGAAGGGCGCCTGCGGCAGGATGCCCCCGAACCGCTCGGTGTTTTCCGCCCAGCGCAGCCGTTCGAGCCGCCCCGCCACGGGCACGATCGGCCCTTCGTAGGCGAGGCGGTCGGCGCGGGGCTGCGCGTTCGTCGAAGCGTAGGACGAGCGCAGATCGGTTCCGGTGACGGGCGGTGAGACCCTTCCGCTCGCGGGGCTCGTGCGCAGTTCGACACCGTCGTCACCGATGCCGGAGCTGCCCGTGGTGAGAAGGGATCCGCCCCGTTCGACGTACGTGTCGAGCTCGGATCCGGCACCGCGCAGACCGCCGAGATCCGGCAGCACGACGAGCGCGTACCGGTCGAGGCCTCCCGCACTTGCGACAGCGCCCACACGGTCGATCGGTACGACGTCGAACGACAGGTGGCGTTCGGTCAGCGCCTGATGGACGCCGCGGTACTCCTCGACGAGATCCCAATACCCGCCCGGAGGCGCCGATCCGAAGTCGGGGCGCACGACAGCGATCTCGGCCGCGGTGCGCAGGCCGTCGTACAGTGCGCGGTGTGCCGCGCGGAAACGCATCACCTCTCGACCGACCGCGATCGATGCGCTCATCGGCAGGCGCCCGGGAGCACCGAAGTAGTAGGCCGAGGGGTTCCCGCCGCGCGCGATCGCCTGGACCAGGTGCTGTGCGAAATGCTCGGCCTCCTCGGGCGCCATCCGGTAGGTCGAATCGACGAAGGCGACGCAGTTGACGAGCACGGCGGCTTCGGGATCCGTCGCCGTCGCGGCGCTGACGGCCTCGCCCGTGGCGTAGGGCCAGAGCTCTTTGCCCGGCATCGCTCGGAACGCGTTGTTCCCCTCGAGATACTCGACCGGAGCGCCGCGTCTCAGAACGACCGCGATGTCGCGGTCGAACGATTCCACGTGATCGACGATCCGCGCCGTGAGGTCGGCGAGCACCCACGCCGTATACTGGCGCCACCTTCCGAAGGTCGGCGATCGCATGCCCTCGGGGTGCGCCGCACCGCCGGAGAACGCCGCGAAGCCGGCGAGGCACGCGGCGCAGTGGCAGGGCCCGTGCATCACCTCGCTGTAGTCGCGCTCGTTGAAGTTGAACCAGTTGAAGAAGACGCCGTCTACGTCGTACCGCTCGAGCACTTCGTCGACGACGTCGAACGTGCGCTCCTGGTAGTACGCAGCAGACGGGCACGCACTCGCCAGGCCGTTATACATCTGCGGTGCGCCGTCGACGTCGCGATAGAGCCACTCGGGATTCTCATCGGCGATGCGCGCTGGCAGCTTCGACATGTCGAATCGCGCGATCACCTTCACGCCCTTCGCGTGCGCCGCCGCGACGGCATCGCCGAACAGATCGCCCGACGGCCGCTCTCGAAGCAGGGGCTCGCGCGTCTGGAACGGAAGATCGCTGGGGTGGAACGAGAGGATCCCACCCGCGTTGAGAAGCCAGGTGTCCGCACCGCAGTCGATCGCCGCATCGACGGCGGCGCCCGCGTCCATGAGGGCGTCGACCGGCTGCAGATTCGTCTGCAGAACCTGGAACGGCGCGCGCCAGCGGCTGTCAGCGGAGAGACGACGCACCGTGTCGGGTTGCGTCCAATCGATCGAGGCCGAGGTCATCGCGAACCGTTCATCTCTTCAGCCAGCTTGAGCAGGGCCGAGTGATCCAGGCCCCCGTCGCCGCGCGCGACGAGCGCCCGCACGAGCTGGGTGACCGCCGCCGTGAGGGGGAGCGAGAGTCCGTCGGACCCGGCGGTGCGTTCCACGATCCCCAGATCCTTCGCGTGGAGCGCGAGCCGGAAACCGGGATCGAACTGATGATCCAGCATGGCGTCGCGTTTCCGCTCGAGCACCGTGCTGCCGGCGAGGCCGCCCCCGATCACCTCGAGAGCAGCCGTGAGCTGCGCCCCCTGAGATTGCAGGAGCACAATCGCCTCAGCGACGAGCTGGATGTTGCCGGCGACGATGAGCTGATTGGCCGCTTTGACGACCTGGCCGGCGCCGACCGGCCCGACGTGGACGATCGTTCGCCCCATGTCTTCGAGGAGCGACCGCACATCGGCGACGTCGTCGTCCGAGCCGCCGACCATGATCGACAGAACCGCATCGACCGCGCCCGCCTCTCCTCCGCTGACCGGCGCGTCAAGGTATCGACCACCGGCTGCGGAGACCCTCGATGCCAGCGCGCGCGTCGCCTCCGCATCGATCGTGCTCATGTCGATGACGACAGCGCCGGGCTTCAGGGCGGGAACGACCTGGTCGACGACGGACTCGACGTCGAGAGTGTCCGGGAGCATCGTGATGACGACGTCCGCGTCCGCGGTCGCCGCCGCGACGTCCCGGACGACGGCGAGCCCCGCCTGCGCGGCGCGCTCCGCGGCGGCATCCGATCGGACGATTCCGGTGACGGCGTGACCGGCCCGGGCGAGGTTGCGGGCCATGGGCAGACCCATGATACCCAGACCGATGAAGGCGATCTTCGCCATTCGACACTCCTCTCGTCGGTGAGAAATCCACTGTCGGACCACCGATCGGCAACCGATTGACGACCACCGTAACGCATCCGAAGATCCGTCGCGACCCCAGAAGCTCATCGCCTTCCTTCTTACGATGACGTCAGGGTCTTCGACAATGCAGGGCAGCCCCTGACCACGCTACGCGGAGCAGCGCCGGAACGGAATCACATTTTCGTCAACCGATTGACGCACTGCGCCATCCGTAGCACGATGAGGTCCACCGGACTGCGACGTCGACGTCGCCGAGGAGAGGACCCGCCCGTCATGACCGAACCGGACCAGCACACGATCGGCACCGTGCTGTCGACGCTCCTGTGGAGCGACGAGGAGATCGGCCGACTCCGTGACGCGATCGGCGCCGAGGAGTTCATTCACGTCCATCCCCGCGAGTTCGACCGTGTCGCCGAGGCTCTCGAGCGTGCCGAGGTGGCGATCCTCCCGATCGACCTCGACGACCGATTCCTCGAAGCCCCGAATCTGCGCTGGGTCCACTGCGACCACTCGGGGCTGACGAAGTCCGCCCGGCCCGAGGTGTTCGCGCGCGGCCTGATCGTGACCGGGTCGGCAGGCCGCTCGGCGCCGGCGCTCGCCCAGCACGCCTTTTACTTCGCCCTGGGTCTCGCGTTCGATGCACGCGGGCTGCACCGCATGCAGGAGGAGCACGTCTGGCAGGGTCTCCCCGACTACCAGAATCGCCTCGCCCTATCGGGCCAGACGCTGGGCGTCATCGGGCTGGGCCACACGGGCACGGCGATGGCCGCTCTCGGAAAGGCATTCGGCATGCGCGTGCTCGGCTACCGCCGTTCGAAGGGGGAAACCCCGCCGAGCGTCGACAGAATGTTCTCCGCCGACCACGGCGACAGTGTCGACGAACTGCTCGCCGAGTCCGATGTCGTCATGCTCGCGGTGCCCCTCAGCGACGAGACGCACCACCTGATCAGCGCGTCCCAGCTCGCCCAAATGCGCCCGAACGCCACTCTCATCAACATGGCTCGGGGGCCGGTCGTCGACCAGGACGCCCTCATCGACGCGCTGCGCAGAGGCGAGATCGCCGGCGCGGGGCTCGACGTCACGACGCCGGAGCCCCTCCCCGATGAGTCGCCGCTCTGGGATATGCCGAACGTGCTCATCACGCCGCACATCACCCCGAAGCTGGCCGATCGCACGCAGCGATCGATCGACATCATCGCCGAGAACGCCCGGCGCTACCGCCGTGGCGAGCCGATGCTCAACGCCATGACGCCGCGCGACCTCTACACCCAGGGCTGACGCCCGCACGACCGGAACACTCGTCGAAGGAGACAAGATGCTTCACCCCACCCGCGCCGCGGCGATCGCCGCCGCCACGACCATCGCCGTGACGCTCACCGCGTGCGGCTCCGGCGACACATCGGGGACGGAGGGCGAGTCGAACGGCTCCGACGCCAAGATGACCATGACCGTCCAGGCGCCCCCGAACTCGTTCGATCCCGCGCAGCTGCACGACGGGCAGCAGCGGTACCTCTGGGGCGCCCTCTACGACACCCTCCTGTACAGCGACACGACGGGCAAGGTGACGCCGAACGCGGCGGAGACCTGGGAATACTCCGACGACAGAAAGACCCTCACGCTCACCCTCCGCGAAGGGATGACCTACTCGACCGGCGACCCCGTCACGGCCGCGGACGTCGCCGGTGTGCTCGAGCGCACGCGCACCACCCCCGGCCCCCAGCAGAGCAACCTCGCGGCGGTCTCGTCCGTGAGCGCCCCCGACGAGCGCACGGTCGTCCTCGCGCTCAGCGAGCCGGATCCAAACCTGCTCGTCGCGCTGTCCTACGGCGCCGGGGCGATCGCCGAGCCCGACGCGATCGAGGCCGACGCCGACACGCTCGACCCCGTCGGATCGGGCCCCTACGCGCTCGACGAGGAGCGCACGGCCGACGGAACGACCTACGTTCTCGAGCGTCGCAACGACCACTGGAACGCCGAGACCTATCCGTTCGAGACGATCACCGTGCGGGTAATGCAGGACCGGACGGCCCAGTTCAACGCGCTCATCGCGGGTGAGATCGACGCGGGCACCATCGAGGCCCAGCTCGCCGGACAGGCCGAGTCGAACGGTCTGGAGCTCACGACCGTCGAAGGCGCGTCGCTGGGGTCGATCGTCATCGCCGACCGAGGCGGCGAGGTCGCCGAGCCGCTCGCGGATGTGCGCGTCCGCCAGGCGATCAATTATGCGCTCGACAAGCAGGGCATGATCGACGGCCTCCTCGGCGGCGCCGGGACGCCGGCGTCGCAGCTGTTCAACAGCTCATCGCCGGCGTACGTCAAAGAGCTCACGGATCGCTACGAGTACGATCCCGACGAGGCGCGGCGCCTGCTGGCCGAGGCCGGCTACGAGGACGGCTTCACCCTCGCGATGCCCGAGAGTCTCTTCGTGACCCACTTCCAGGCCAGCATCACGCAGGGGCTCAAGGACGTCGGGATCACGGTGGACTGGGAGCCCGTGCCCGCGTCCCAGTCGGGGCAGACCACGGACTGGGGCATGTACTTCAACTTCGGAGGCATGGCGGCCCCGTCGCGCATTAGCTCCCTCTACTTCGCGCCCGACGGCTCGCAGAATCCCTTCCACCATCGAGACAACGTCATGGACGGCCTGCTCGCGGACTTGCAGACCGAGGGCGATCCCGAGAAGGCGAACGAGATCTACCGCGAGATGAACGAGCACGTCGTCGAACAGGGGTGGTACGTACCGATGTTCCTGCAGTCGTCGACCTGGGCCATGAGCGATGCCGTCGCATACGTCGGCGGATCCACATCCCTCCAGGACATCCGCGAGTTCGGGGCACCGTGATCCCCGCCGGAGACGAACGCACGAGTATCGTGCTGCTCAACTCGCTCGCGACGCGCGCGGCCTTGTGGGACGGGGTGCGCCACTCGCTCCCCGACGACGTCGACGCCGTAACGTTCGACCAGCGCGATCAGCGTCACAGCGACGATGCGGCGCCATTCGCACTCGACGACATGGTGGACGACGCGGTCGCCGCGCTCGACGAACGCGGGATCGCTCGCGCGCACGTCGCCGGCGTGTCGCTCGGGGGGATCGTGGCCCTGCACGCCGCGGCCACGCGGCCCGACCGATTCGTCACCGTCACGGCGATGTGCTGCGCTGCCCGCTTCCCGCGCGACGTCTGGATCGAACGCGCGGCGGCGGTTCGGGAGGTGGGCCTCGCTCCGCTCGTCCCCGCCGTACTCAATCGATGGTTCACCCCTGTGTTCCAGGACGCGCACCCCGCCCTCGTCGGCCGCTTCGCGTCGATGCTGGCGGCGACACCCGATGACGGCTACGCGCGGGCGTGCGATCTTCTCGCCGAGGCCGACGTGTCGGGCGAGCTCTCCCGCATCGAGCAGCCGGCGCTCATCGTCTCCGGGGAGCTCGACAACGCGAATCCCGTCGAGCACCAGCGCCGCATCGTCGACGGGATCCCGCATGCCTCCCACACAATCGTTCCGGACGCGGGGCACCTCGTCCCGGCGTCCCACCCGGAGACCGTCGCCCGCCTGCTGATCGAGCAGCTGCGCGCGTCGTGATCGGTCGCCTCCGAGCGAGGCGCATGACGAGGGGGCACCGGCGTCGCCGGTGCCCCCTCGTCACGATCGCGCCTACCAGTCGTGCACGGTACCGTCGGCGAGGCGGTTGTACGGCAGGTACGCTCTCTCGTACGGGTACTTCCCCGCCTCGTCGACGTCGAGCTCGACGCCGAGCCCTGGCTTCGTGCCCGGGTGCAGCAGACCGTTCCGCCACGTGTACGACTGCTGGAATACCTCGTTGGTTTTGTCGCCGTGCTGCATGTACTCCTGGATCCCGAAGTTGTGGATCGCGAGCCCCAGGTGCGCCTGCGCCGCCATCCCGACGGGCGAGATGTCGGTGGGCCCGTGGAACCCGGACCTGATCTGATACATCGCCGCGTAGTCCATCGTCTTCTTCAGCGGCGTGATGCCGCCCATGTGCGTGACCGCACCGCGCACGTAGTCGATAAGCTGCTCGCTGATCAGGTCCTGAAAGTCCCAGATCGTGTTGAAGATCTCGCCGATCGCCAGCGGCGTCGTCGTATGCTGCCGCACCAGGCGCAGCGCCTCTTGATTCTCGGCCGGGGTGCAGTCCTCCAGCCAGAACAGGTCATACGGCTCGAGCGATCTCCCGAGTTTCGCCGCCTGGATCGGCGTCATCCGGTGGTGCCCGTCATGCAGCAGCGGGATCTCCGGACCGAATTCGTTCCGCACCGCTTCGAAGACGCCGGGCAGGTGCCGCAGATACGCGCGGGTATCCCAGTCCTCCTGCACCGGCAGCGCACCGCGGCGGGCGGGCTCGTGATCGTAGCGCGCCCCGCCGCCTGTGTCGGCCGACTGCGAAGCGATCCCATAGATCGCCTTCAGCCCGGGAATCCCCGACTGGACCCGGATCGCGCGATATCCCTCATCGAGGTGCTCACGCACTGAGTCGAAGAGCTCGGGCAGTTCCTTGCCCGACGCGTGCCCGTAGGCGAGCAGACCGTCGCGCGAGGCGCCGCCAAGCAGCTCATGCACGGGCATCCCGGCGATCTTGCCCTTGATGTCCCACAGCGCCATGTCGACGGCGGCGATCGACGCCATCGTCACGGGACCCCGACGCCAGTACGCGCCGCGATACAGAAACTGCCACGTGTCCTCGATGCGCGACGAATCCCGACCGATCAGCAGTGGGACGACATGCTCCTGCAGATAGGCCACGACGGCGAGCTCGCGGCCGTTGAGGGTCGCGTCGCCAAGCCCTGTGACGCCGTCGGACGTCGTGAGCTTCAGCGTCACGAAATTCCGGTCCGGACTCGTGACGATGACCTCTGCCCTGTCGATGATCATGGCATCTCCTTCGATTGCGTGACGCCTCCATTGAAGCGTGCGGCGACCCATGTTGTCAATCGGTTGCCACATGCATCGCAACGTGAGGGAGGCGAAGACGAACGAATCACGACAGAAAGGCGCACCATGCCCCCCCATCGCTACCTCCACGATCGGCGAATGGCTCGACAGTCCCGAGGGTGACCCCCTCATCTGGGAGCTGCTCGAAGCCGCCGACGTCTCCGCCGAGCCCCTCGACCCCTTACGTGGCGTCCATCACCGGCGACATCACGCAGTAGGAGTCGATCGACGAGATCCTCACCGCCTCTGGCGACCGCTTCGACGGCCCCGCGAACATCGCGAGCATCAACGACGATTTCTCGCCGCTCCACGACACGAGCAACGCCATGCAGAACCACCGCGTCAACGCAATGGCGGCGGGCGGCGTCGCCACCTGGATTCCTCTTCCCCCGAGCGTGTCGGAGGCGGGCTCGGTGCATCTGAATCCGTTCCAGAGCCAGATCCCGACGGTCGCCACGGCCGAGGAGCTCGCCGCGTCGATCATCTTCCTGCTGTCCGACGACGCCGTCAACCTCAACGGCGTCGTCTTGCCCTCCGACTGCGGCTGGTCAGTGCAGTAGCGCCCCCTCAACGAGCGCCCCCGGCCGTCGGCCGGGGGCGCTCGTCGTCGATCAGGAGACCGTTACCCGCGGCAACGACGCGTGAGGCTCGGCGACGAGAGTGCGCTCCCCCGCCACTGAGAACGCCCCCTCGAGCGGGAGGTCCTCGGAGGACGACCCGCACCGCACCCCGTACTCGCCGGGATCGACGACGAACCGCCCGTCTTCGCAGGTGTAGCCGAGCTGGGCCAGATCGATCTCGATCGTGACGCGGCGCGACTCGCCGGGCGCGAGCGGCACGCGCGCAAATCCAGCGAGCTGGCGCTCGGGGCGCGTGATCGCGTACGCCGGCGCCGAGACGTACACCTGCACGACCTGGGCGCCGTCGCGATGGCCGTCGTTGGTCACGGTGACCGCGATCGACGCGGTGCCCGCGGTGTCGGTGGGGTCGGTGATCGCCAGCTCGGACAGCGAGAACGTCGTATAGCCGAGGCCGTGACCGAAGGGGTACAGAGGCGTGTTCTCGAGGTCGATGTATCCCGTGAACTGATCGGCCACCGTGCGGCGCTGCCCGCTACCGGTCTTCTGCGCGTGATGGATCGGCGCCTGACCGACGTGGCGCGGGATCGTGAACGGCAGCTTCCCCGATGGCGCGACGGATCCCGTGAGGACCGCGGCGAGCGCCGCGCCGCCCTCCGGGCCCGGGACATACCCCGTGAGGATCGCGTCGACGAGCCCCTCGATGCGCGAGAGGTCGTACGGCTTGCCCATGTACAGCACGGCGACGACGGGCTTTCCAAGCGCGGCGAGCGCCTCGACGAGCTCGACCTGCCTGGCGGGGATCTCGATCGTCGCCGAATCGGATCCCTCACCCTCGGTCGCGCGTCCGGCGAACGCGGCCGATCGACCGCCGATCGCCGCGACGATGACGTCGGCGTCGCGCGCGGCGTCGACGGCCGCCGCGATGTCGGCGGGTTCGTCGTCGAGCACGCCCGTCCCGGGTGCCGTGACGACGCTCGCCCCGGGGAGCTCGACGCGGAGCGCCTCGGCGAGGGTCGGCGTCCCGTGCGTCTCGCGGGCCCGGCGCTCGGGGTCGAGCCCCGCCATCGCCGCGGCCTTCGCCTTCTTCTTCTCGGCGGCGGCCGGATCCTCATCCGACAGCGCTGCCTCCATCCCGGCCATGCGCGACTTCCCCAGGAGCATTCCACGCAGTGTCTCGAGGAAGGCCGGGTGGGTGTAGTTCGCGAAGCCCGACATCAGCGTGTCGGCGTGGGGGCCGATGACGGCGACGGACGACACGTCAGGCGCGATCGGCAGCGCGCCGTCGTTCTTGAGCAGCGTGACCGACTCGTCGGTGATGCGCCGGGACAGGTCCTTCCCACTCGTGGCGAGGGCTGTCAGGCGTGCGGCGTCGTCGTCGACAAAGGGATCGTCGAACAGGCCGAGCGCGAACTTGTGGGTCAGCGTGCGGTGCACGGCGGCGTCGACGTCGGCTCCGCTCGCCTCCCCGCGCTCGAGGCGCGCGACGAGCTCGGGGCCGTACGCGTACGGCGACGGCAACTCGACGTCGAGCCCAGCCGATAGACCCGCGTCGGCGATGCGGTCGCGGTCGCCGACGCCCTGGCGCTCGACGACGTAGAACAGGCTGCGGTAGTCGGACACGACGGTGCCGTCGAAGCCGAGCTCCCCGCGCAGGAGATCGGTGAGGATCTCGCGCGAGGTGGCGACGGGAGCGCCGTCGATCTCGGAGTAGCTGTTCATGACGCTCTGCAGGCCGGCGATGCGGATCGCGGCCTCGAACGGCGCGGCGTGCACGTCGCGCAACTCGCGCGCACCGAGGTGCGTCGCGGCCATGTTCTGACCGCCCTCGCTCCACGCGTAGCCGAGGAAGTGCTTCGCGGTCGCGATGACGCCCTCGCGCAAGTCGTCGCCCTGCAGACCGTCGACGTAGGCGACGCCGAAGGCCGAGGCGAGCAGCACGTCCTCGCCGTACGTCTCGTGCACGCGGCCCCAGCGGGCGTCGCGCGCCACGTCGAGCACAGGCGCGAGCGCCTGGCGCACGCCGGTCGCGCGCATCTGGCGGCGGATGAGGTCGGCCATCTCCCGGATCGCAGACGGGTCCCAGGTCGCGGCGAGGCCAATCGCCGTGGGGAAGGACGTGAACGCCTCGCCCTGCACGCCATTGAGCGCCTCATTATGGAGGAGCGCGGGGATCCCGAGACGCGTGCGGTCGCGCAGGTGCGCCTGCAGCTCGTTGTTGAGGCGGGCGAACTCGGCGGCGCCTCCGACGGCTGTGCCCACGCCGCAGATGTGGCCGATGCCGTGGGAGAGGTGCGCCTGGAGGACCTCGGGCGTCATATTGTCGGGCGCGCCGAGCGTGTGCGGCAGGACGCCGGTGAGCTGCGCGACCTTCTCGGCCGGCTCCATGCGCGCGAGCAGCTGCGACGCGCGCTCGGCGGGCGAGAGCAGTCGGTCGGGTGAGGTGTCGGTCATCATGATCCTTCGAGCGAGAGCCGCCAGCTCCACGCGTAGTGGGTGCCGACGAGGCGATGGGGTGGACGTGTGTCGGGGCCGAGCAACCCCGTTCCGACGCCGCGGTGGGCGACGTCGAGGTGGATCCGCGTCACGGCGCGCGCGGGAAGCTCCCACCAGTGGTCGGCGGCCTCGAGCTCGTCGGCGCTGTGCCGCGAGACGGTGGCGTGCAGACCATGCGGGGCCTCCACGCGGATCCTGCCGGCGGAGCCCGAGACGTCGAGGCATGTGACCCCGCCGCGCGTACCGTTGGCCTGAGGCCTCACGTAGGGGACGGCCCAGTCGTCGACGCGCTGCGTCCAGCGGCCGAGCAGCGCGGCGGCGCGGCGATCGGGGTAGTTCTCCCAGGGTCCGAGCCCGACCCAGGAGGTGTCGTCGAATCCATCGCGCAGCACGAACTCGACGCCGACGCGGAGGCCGTCACGGGTACCCTCGGGCAGGATCACCTCCTCGTCGAAGACGAGGTCACGCGACTCGACTTCCCCGACGCGGCGCCGGTGGACAACGCGGTCGCCGAACGCAGTCCGATACGCGATCTCGACCGTCGCCGCGTCCTCGGCCTGCGCGACGCGGACGTCCTCGGGGGTGAGCTGGAAGAAGCCCGATCGGACGAAACGCTGGTCGAGCGCGAAGGCCATGTCGTTGTCGGTCAGCGCACGCCACAGCGACAGCCGCGGTGGACTCGCGAGCAGCTCGTCGACGACGTCGCCGCCGCTATCGAGCGCGGGCGCGCGTGTCGGAACGGGAAGGGGCGCTGCGGCGACGAGCAGCCGCACCTGGTCCGCGACCAGTTCGGTGCCGGCGGGCGCCCAGGGCGCGTCGGCCGCGGTGCGCCCGACGAGAGTCAACGCGATCGCACCCGGCGCGCGCACGGCCCGCACGATGTCCGGCGGCAGCTCGACGACGGCCGTCGCACCGGCGACGACGCGCGGGAGCGCGAGATCAGCGGTCGCGATCGGACCGTCCGCCGACTCCACGCGCGCCTCGAACCGCAGCCACGACAGATCAGCGAACGCCTGACGGCTGCGGATCGCGACGCGACCCGCCGCGGCGAGGACGGCGTCCGAGACGATCCGCGCGGGCGCGAAGACGCCGCGAACCTCGAGGAGGGCGGGCTGAGGGCGCAGATCGGAGAACACGATGCCGTTGAGCATCGTGGCGACAGGTTGCGGGTGGTCTCCGAAGTCGCCCCCATACCGGAAGCTCCCGTCGCGGTCGGGGTCGAGGGCGTGATCGGCGAACTGCCAGATGAACCCGCCCTGCAACCTCGGAAAGGTCTCGAACATCCGCCAGTACTCGGCGAGCCCTCCCGTCGAGTTCCCTTGCGAGTACGCGTACTCGCACGCGATGAGGGGACGGTCGGATCGGGAGTCCCGCGCGTACGACTCGAGGGCCGCGAACGACGGGTACATGGGACACACGACATCCGACGCCGCGCGCCCGCCGTGCCAGTCATCGGCGATCGCGCCCTCGTAGTGGACCGGGCGCGTGGGGTCGGCGCGGCGGATCCACGCGGCCGCCGCGTCGTGCGCGGCCCCGTGGCCCGTCTCGTTCCCGAGCGACCACAGGATGACCGACGGATGGTTGCGGTCGCGGCGCACCATCCGCGCGACCCGATCGACGATCTCGGTCAGGTAGCGCGGGTCGTCCGCGATCGTCGACGCGAACGCGTGCCCCTCGACGTCCGCCTCGTCGACGACGTAGAGGCCGTACTGGTCGCACAGATCGAGGAGCACGGGGTCGTTCGGATAGTGCGCCGTACGGATGGCGTTGACGTTGTGGCGCTTGAGGAGCGACAGCTCGGCGGCCATCCGCTCGCGGCTCATCACACGACCCGTCGTGGGGTCGACGTCGTGGCGCGCGACGCCCTGGACGAGGATCCTCTCGCCGTTGACGAGCAGATCGGGTCCAACGATCTGCACCCGACGGAAGCCGACGCGCAGGGAGGTGCGATCGACGACCGCCCCGTCGCGATCGCGGAGCTCGACGGCGAGGTCGTAGAGCACCGGCGTCTCGGCCGACCACGGCGCGACGTCGAGGCCCTCGAGGTCGATGCGCGCGGTTCCGGCCGGCGAGGTGGCGCGGTGGGCGACGATACCGCCCGCGTCGGGGATGGCCCGCAGCTCGGGTGGGACGGCGCCGCCGGCCGCGTTGACGGACAGCATGTCCATCGCGTCCTCGGGGATCCGCGGCGCGGGGCGCACCGAACGGTCCCGCGACGGGGGCGGCATCGTGGGCGCCAACACGCGGCCCGCGACGGGCGCCGCGTGCTCCGCGCCGAGGATCGTCGCGACGATCTCATGCCCCGGATCCGTGTCGGCGGCCAGCGCGTCGACCCACGCCGTGAGCGTGAGCCGGCCCACCCCCGCGTCCGGGTCGAAATCGGCATCGACGTGCAGGTCGCTCAGGTGCACGGCGGGGACGACGATCAGTCCGACGGACCGCGAAAGGCCCGACTGCCACCACTGGTCCTGATCCTCGAGGTAGGAGGCGGCCGACCACTTCGCGACGTGCAGTTCGATGTCATTGTCGCCAGGACGGATCCGATCTGTCACGTCGAACTCGGCGGCGAGGTGCGCGTCGCCGCTCGTGCCCACGAGTTCGCCGTTGACGTACGCCCGGAGGTGGCCCTCAGCCGCGCCGACGTGGAGCAGCACGCGGTCGTCTCCGGCCTCGACCCGCGCCGTGCGGCGGTACACGCCGATCGGATTGCGCGACGGGACGGTGGGCGGCACGTCGTCGAACGGCATGGGGACGTTGGTATAGATCGGGCGGGCCTCCTCCGACGACATCGTCCAAAGGCCAGGCACCTGCGCCGACCCCCACGCGGCGCCGTCGAGCGCGTCGGTCGATGCGACGAGAGCGAACTCCCATTCGCCGTCGAGGTCGACGTCGAACCCTCGACGCACCGTCGTCATCGGCAGGCGCCCGAGGTGGACGAGCCCCGTCGTGTCGACCGCGGCGGTCACACCGACGCTCCGTTCCCGTGGATCCGAGCCCGGATGGCGTCCAGCGTGCGGTGGATCTCGATCGTCTCGTCGTGTGCATGCCAGGGGTGCTCGCGCACCCCGTCGGCGACGGCGCGCGCGACCTCGCCGATCATCGGGACGTATCCGTTGCCGTCCGTCGGCCGGGAGATCTCGTCAGGGGTGTGGAACACGGCCTCGCGGGAACCGGCGTGCACGAGGGCGCGGTCGCCGGCCCAGAACATCGCTGGGATCTCGATCCACCCCTCGGTGCCACTGATCGACGCCGAGGGGTCGACGAACTCCGTCATGGCGCAGGACGAGTGCGAGAGGCCGCCCGAGGCGTGGCGCAACGTGACGTCGGCGCGGGTGTCGACGCCGTCGGAGACGCCGCCCGACGCCGAGACATCGGCCACCGCCCCGAGCGCCCAGCTCGCGAGCGTGACCGGGTAGATCCCCTGGTCGAGCACGGTGCTGCCGCCGAGCTCGGCGCGCCACCGCGATCCGGAGCGAGGGAAGGGCATCCCGAATCCGCCGCGCACGTAGTGCGGATCGCCGATCAGGCCTTCGCCGATGCGGCGCATCACCTCGCGATGGAGCGGATTGAACTTCATCCACATCGCCTCCATCGCGAACAGGCCGCGCTCGGCGGCCCGCGCGAGGATCCTATCGGCGTCGCCGGCCGCGGTTGCGAGCGGCTTCTCGACGAGCACATGCTTGCCGGAGTCGAGAGCGCGGAGGGAGATCTCGAGGTGCGTGGCGGGCGGGGTCGCCACGTAGACCACGTCTACGTCGTCGCGCGCGAGGATCCGATCGAGGTCGACATCGTGCACGTCGATCGCGTGCCGCGCCGCGACGTCGCGCGCGGCGTCCGACCGGCGGCCCCAGACGGCGGCGACGCGCTCGCCGGCGGTGTGGATGTCGGGAACGAATCGCTCGACGATCCCGCCCGTGCCGATGACGGCCCAGCCGAGCCCCGGAGCGTTCATCAGTCCGTGCCGGGCTTGCGGTCGCCGAACGACGTCCAGCGGCGCCGGAGCGCGTGAGCGCCTGCCTTCGGTTTGCGGTCGCGCGTGAAGGCGCCCTTCTTGTTTCCTTCGACGCGGTGCGTGCCGTTCGACGTCTGGAAGTCGGCGAAGTTCCACACCTGCTCCCCGACGAAGTACGGCACCTCGTCGAACACTCGGTGATACATGTCGAGCAAACTCGCCTGATACTCCTCGGTCCACGGGCCGTCCCAGATGGAGTGCGCTCCCGGCTGCGTGTCGGCGCCGTACTCGGTCATCATCACCGGCTTGCCGAACGCCTCCCAGCTCGCGAGATCCATCCGGAGGTAACTCTCGGCGGTGCGCAGGTCCCCCGGCGTGACGTACCAGCCGTAGTACCGATTCAGGCTGATCACGTCGAACAGGTCGACGATCTGATCGTTCTTCGCGTTCGCGAACATCACGAGGGAGAAGGTGATCGGGCGGGAGGGGTCGAGCTCGCGCGCCAGACGCACGATCGGCTCGAAGTACTCGCGCGAGCCGTCCTCGTTCGAGGCCGGCTCGTTGATAAGCGACCACATGACGACACTCGGGTGATTCTTGTCGCGCGCGATGAGCTCGCGCACGTGCTGCGCCAGGGCCGCTTGCGATTCGTCGCCGATGACCTCGGGGCCGAAGGTGCGCTTCTCCCCACCCTTCGAGATCCCGGCATCGATCAGCATGTTGAGCCCCACCGCCGCCGTCTCGTCGATGATCACCATGCCGTGACGGTCGGCGAAGTCGAGCACGTCCTCGGCATACGGGTAGTGCGAAGTGCGGAATGAGTTCGCGCCGATCCACTCGAGCAGCTGGAAGTCGTGCACGAGGAATGCGTCGTCGTGGCCCTTGCCGCGAATCGGAGTATCCTCGTGCTTGCCGAAGCCCTTGAAGTAGAACGGCTCGCCGTTGATGAGGAACTCGGTGCCGCGCACCTCCACCGTGCGCACTCCGACGGTCTGCGTGTACTGATCGACGAGCTCCCCGCCAGCGCGCAGCTCGACGACGAGGTCGTACAGATACGCCGCGCCCGGCTGCCACAGCCGCACGTCGGCGACCTCCAGCTCGCCGACCGGCCCCGTACCGCACGCCACGTCGGCGCCCGATTCGTCGCGCAGCGTCACCGCGATGTCGCCGGCTCCCTCGACGTCGACGGCGTATCCGACGCGCCCGGTCGTCCCGGAATAGCCGGTCGTCACGGCGATGTCGGTCACGTGGGCCCGCGGCACGCTGTGCAGCCGAACCGAGCGGGCGAGCCCGGCGTAGTTGTAGAAGTCGTGCAGATATCTCTGCGACAGGGATCCGTCAGACGTCGTCGTCACCGTGCCGGGAGGAATCGTCTCCCTGGTGAGCCGGTTGTCGACGGCCACGGTGAGGCGGAACGACCCGCTCGCCTCGACGTGATCGGTGATATCGACATCGAAGGGCGTGTACCCGCCGACGTGTTCGCCGACGAGCGCGTCGCCGGCGTACACCCGTGCGGCGTGCGTCGCGGCGTCGAAGCGGATCAGGATCCGCTCACCCGCCCAGCCCCGCGGCACGCGCACGTCGCGTTGGTAATACACCCACCCGACGTGGTCGCGGATCTCGGGGTCGGCAAACTGGTCGTTGTAGCTCGCGGGGACCGCGACCTCGAGAGGCGTGTCGAGGCGTGCCGCCCACGGTTCGTCGCCGACCCGCGAGTCGATCGCGAATCGCCAGACGCCGTCGAGAATGACCTGCTCGCGGGTCGGAGTGGGGACGGGCTTCAGCATGGCGGGGCCTCCTGTGCGTCGTTGCCGATAGGACGAGTGAACCAGATTCCGTATCGAATGGCAACCGATTGCCTAAATGTCGAGCCTACCGTGTCCCGCGGACGCCCGCGCAGACGACAACGCCGCCCGCGACGGCGCAGCACGCGGCGACGGCATACAGCAGCGCGAAGTTCGACGCCCCCGCCGCGGCGCCAACCCCGAGGATCATGGGCGCGACGAGTGGCGCGATCGCGCCCGGTATCTTCTGCGAGAACATCGTGATCGCCATGTAGCGACCGGCCTCCGTCTCGCGGTTCGGCAGCACGTCGAGCGTCAGCGCCTGCGCGGGGGCGGAGAACAGGGCGACGCCGAGCGAGGTCACGAGTGTTCCCGTGATCAGCGACGGCACGTCGTGCGCGAACGCGAGCAGCGCCGACCCCGTCGCGAAGACGAGCGCCCCCGCGAGCACGACCGGGCGCCGCCGCCCGACGCGATCGCTGAGCCACCCGCCGCCGAGGGATCCGATCGACGCCGTGACGATGCTGAGTCCCGACGATAGGGCGAGCAGTCCGGCGACCGCCGACACGGCGAGCTCGAGACGCTGCGCGTAGAAGACGACGGTGAAGCTCGAGGTGAGCATGACTCCCATGAAGAAGAGGAAGCGTCCGCACCAGTTCCAGGTGAAGTCCGGGAAGGCGCGCGGAGAGAAGGCGTAGCTGCGCAGCACACGTCCCACGGTCAGCCGTTCCTCCCGCGGATGCGCCCTCGTGTCGGAATCGTCGACGACGACCGCGAACGGTGCGAGGCAGAGCAGACCGCCGATCGCGGGAATGCCGAACACGAATAGCGCGCTGTGCGGCACGATGCCGACGAGTGCGATACCGACCACCGGGGCGACCTGCATGACGAGGCCCGTGATCCCAGCGACCCTGCCGCGCTGTCGCGGGGCGAGATGATCGGCCTGCCAGTTCGCGACCGAGCCCGCGGCGGTGTTCCAGGCCGCGGTGCCGAGCATCCACGCCATCGCGAGCACCGCAACGTTCGGCGCGAGGGCGAGGAGGGGCACGGAAGCGACCCCGACGAGCGCACCCCCCACCGTGTAAGGGCGGCGGCGGCCCCAGCGCGAGCGTGTGCGGTCGCTGAGGAGGCCGGTCACGGGGGCGACGACCAGCGTCGCCGCGGCCCCGAGCCCGAGCGTCACGCCGAGCAGATCGGGGCGCCCCGGCGCGAGCTGCTCGATGCGCACGGCAAGGGAGTACGACATCGGCACGATGGCCGCCATCGCCGTCCCGAACGTCGCGACGACGAGTAGCAGGATCACCCGCGGCGGTACGGGCTCCGATGAAGGAGACGCCGGCGGCGTCACGCGTTTACGCGAGCCCGTTCCGCCGGGCGACATCGCCTAGCCACGCGAGGCTGGGCTTTGGGTCGCGCGCAAAGGTCTCCCGATCGACCGCGACGAGCCCGAACGTCGGCTCCCAATGCCCCCACTCGAAGTTGTCGAGGAGGGACCAGTGCAGGTACCCGCGCACATCCACCCCGTCGTCCATCGCCGCGCGGAGCCCAGCGAGCGCCTCGCGCGTGTATCGGATCCGCTGAGGATCGTCGCCCGTCGCAATCCCGTTCTCCGTGACGAGGATCGGGACGCCGCCCGTGACCTCCGCCGCGTGGCGCACGGCCATCCCAAGCGAGTCCGGACGGTATGCGGTGCCGACGAGTGTGTTCTCGGGGTGCGGGGGGTGGGGCACCGGACCGTGCTCGTCGACCTCCTGGCTCGAGTACGCCTGCACGCCGACCCAGTCGTCGCCGCGGCTACCCTCCCAGAACACGTCCTCCTTGCCGTAGCGCACCTCGCGGAGTTTCTCCTCGCCGCCCGGCGCGGCCGTGAGCGCACCCGCCGCGACGGTCCAGCCAACCTTGGCGTCAGTTCGCTCGCGTAGGACCTCGCGCGCCGCGTGGTGGATTCCCGCGAACATGCGCCCGATCTCGGGATCCGCGTACGCGAGCATGTTGCGCGCCGCGCGCTGGCGATCCTCGCCGGACTGCTCCCGCTCGACGGTTGGGCTCGTCCACTCTCCGTCGGCGGCGGCCGACACGCGCTGCATCGCCGTCATGATCGCCGCCTGCATGTTGGGCTCGTTCATCGTCGCGACCCACTCGACGCCCTCGAGGATCCGAGTCGTCTCGGCTACGTAGCGGACGAAGCGGTCGGATGCGTCAGGCGACGTCCATCCGCCCGCCTCCGCGAACCACTGCGGCGTCGTGAAGTGCTGCAGGGTGACGACGGGAGTCACGCCGCGCGCGAGGCACGCATCGACGACCCGCCGGTAGTGGTCGAGAGCCGCGCGCGAGAAGTGGCCGGGGATCGGCTCGATGCGCGACCACTCGAAGCTAAATCGATAGCTGTCGAGACCCGCCTCGGCGAGGAGCGCGATGTCCTCGTCGAAGCGGTGATAGCTGTCGCAGGCGTCGAGTGACAGCTCCATCCCTGGTGTCGACTGCTCGCGCGCCCACCAGTCGCTGTTGACGTTGCCGCCCTCGATCTGGTGACCGGCAGTCGAGGCGCCCCAGAGGAACTTGTCCGGGAATGCGTTCATGCGTCAATCTCCTTCATTAGTAGGTCAGGGTTTCGCCGCCAGGAGCCGCCGGCGCTTCTCACGCTTCTCGCGCTGGGCTGAGGGATCGGCGACCGGCGCTGCGAGCAGGAGGCGCTCGGTGTACGGATGCTCGGGCGTCGACGTCACGGTCGCGGCGTCGCCCGTCTCGACGAGGTCGCCGCGGTAGAGCACGGCGACCCGGTGGCTGATGTGCCGCACGACGGCCAGATCGTGCGAAATAAAGAGGTAGGCGACCCCGGTCTCGCGCTGGATGTCGACGAGGAGATCCATAACCAGGGCCTGCGTCGAGAGGTCGAGCGCCGAAACCGGCTCGTCGCAGACGATGAGCTTCGGCCCCGGAGCGAGCGCGCGCGCGATGGCGACGCGCTGGCGCTGCCCTCCGGAAAACTCACGGGGAAGGCGATCGATCGCGTCGGCCGGCAGGCCGACCTGGTCGAGCAGGGACCGTACCCGGGAGCGCGCGTCCCGCCCGGAGGCGCCGTGGATGATGAGGGGTTCAGCAAGGATGTCGCCAATCGTCATCGACGGATTGAGCGAGGTGTACGGGTCCTGGAACACGACCTGGATCTCACTGGCGAGCCCGCGCCGCGCGCGGCCCTGCAGACCGCCGATCTCCTGATTCGCGTACCGGATGGATCCGTCCGACGGGCGAACAAGGCCGAGCACCGCGCGACCGATCGTCGTCTTGCCCGACCCGGATTCACCGACGAGACCGACGGTCTCGCCGTGGCCGACGTCGAGCGAGACCCCGTGCAGGATCTCCACCGGCTTCGCGCGGAAGCCACGTCCGGGATAGCTCACGCGGAGCTCGTCGATCTCGAGAAGACTCATGACGCGCCCTCCTCGGCCGTCGCGGGGGGATCGGTGCGCACGGTGTCCTCGTCGAGGATCGAGCCGAGCAGCATGCGGGTGTAGTCGTGCCGGGGGTCGCCGAAGATGGCCTCGGCGGATCCCTTCTCGACGATCTCGCCGGTCTTCATGACCGCGATGCGATCGCAGATGTCGGCGACGACGCCGAAGTCGTGCGTGACGAGGAGGATGGCCATACCGAGCTCGTCCTGCAGGTCGCGCAGCAGGTCGAGGATCTCGGCCTGCACCGTCACGTCGAGGGCGGTCGTCGGCTCGTCGGCGATGAGCAGCCGGGGTCGGCTTGCGACGGCGCCCGCGATGAGCACGCGCTGCGCCATGCCGCCGGAGATCTCGTGCGGGTACGAGGAGAAGGTGCGCTGGGGATCCGGGATGCCGCACCGATCGAGCAACGCGATGACCCTGCTTTTCGCCTCCTTCCGCGACACGTTCGTCGCGGCCCGCACGCCCTCGACGAGCTGCGCGCCGACGCGGAACGTCGGGTCGAGGTTCGACATCGGCTCCTGCGGGATGTAGGCGATGTCGCTGCCGCGGAGCGCCGACATCTGCCGGTCGTCCAGGCCGAGGAGCTCGCGCCCGTCGAAGCGGATGGACCCGCTCGTGATGACCGCCTCGGGCGGCAACACTCCGAGCGTCGAGAAGGCCGTCTGGGATTTACCCGAGCCGGACTCGCCGACGAGACCCAGCACGTCTCCGGGCTTGAGGGTCAGATCCACGCCGCGGACGACCTCATTGAGCTCGCCGTCGACCCCGGGGTAGGCGATGCCGAGATCGCTGATCGCCAGGATCACGTCCTCCTCCGCGGCCGTGTCAGCCGTCGCCGCCGGTTCGGCGACCACCCGCTGTCCGACTCCGCCCTTCGCGGCCTTCGGCTTGGATCCCTCAAGCGTGTCGCGCAGCGCGTTCCCGAGCAGCACGAACGAGGCGGTGATGACGCCGAGCAGCAGGCTCGGCCACAGGAACTGCGTCGGCGCGATGTAGAGGTTCCGGAAGCCCGAGGAGATCATCGCGCCGAAGCTCGGGATCTCCTTCGACCCGACGCCGAGGAACGCGAGGCCCGACTGCACGTTGATCGCGGTGCCGGCCATGAAGGCAGTCGCGATGATGATCGGGCCGCGGACGATCGAAAGGACGTGCCGCGCGAGGATCCGCACGTTACCCAGACCCGAGACGCGGGCGGCGTCGACGTACAGCTCGTTCTTCACGCCGAGCACAAGATTGCGGACGATGCGGTAGATGCCGGGCGCGAGGAGCACGCCGAAGATCAGCATCGTCCAGCGATAGTCGCCCCCCGTGATCGGCATGAGGATGATGAGCAGCAGCACGCCGGGGAGCGTCATGATCAGCGCGAAGAGCCACTCGGTGATCGACTGCGTCGCCCGGCCGAAGTATCCGCCGACGAGGCCGGCGGCGACGCCGACGATGAGCGCGACGGTCGTGCCGAGGAGGGCCGAGATTCCGGCCGTGTTGATCGAGTGCAGCATCCGGCTGAGGATGTCGCGGCCCGATTCGTCGGCGCCGAGCAGATATCCCGGTGTGCCGACGGGCGCGTTGACCATGCCGAGATCGGCCTCGTTCGGCCCGTGCGGGGCGATCAGCGGCGTGAGCGCACCGAGGATGAAGATTGCCGCGAGGATGGAGAGGGTGATCGCCGCCTGCGGGTCACGCAGGATCTTCTTCCACATCGGTGTGCGCGTCGATGCTGTGCCCTTCGCCGTGACGATCGTCTCGGTGCTGGGCGTCCTGATGGTCTTCGTCGTGTGGTCGTCGGAGCCGCTCATCGGATCCTCGCTTTCGGGTTCAGCCAGCCGTTGGCGATGTCCGTGACGAGGTTCACGATCGTGACGAGAACCACGCCGAATGCGGAGATGCCGAGGATGACGGGGATGTCGCCCTGCAGGGACGCATTGAATGCGTAGCTGCCGAAGCCGGGGAGGGCGAACACGTTCTCGATGATGAGCGCCGCGCCGAACATCTGGATGAACTCGAGCGACATCACCGTCAGGGCGGGGCTCCCCGCGTTGCGGAGGGCGTGCTTCATCACGATCCGGCGGTAGGGGATGCCGCGCGTGCGCAGGGTGCGCACGTAGTCGCGGCGGAGCTCGTCGATCATCCGCCCGCGCACCTGTGCCGACATATTCGCGACCCCTGCCGTCACGAGCACGATCACCGGGATCGTGATGCTGCGCACCCATCCGGCGGGATCGTCGCCGAACGGGACGTAGCCGGTCGCGGGCAGCCACCCGAGCTGCACGCCGAAGATGACCACGAGGCCGATCGCGAGGAGCAGGCCCGGCAGGATGAACCCGAGGATCGCGATGATCTGCGCGAAGCGGTCGACGAAGCCCCCGCGCGACGCGGCCCACACGCCGAGGAGCACCGAGAGGATCGACGTGATCAGCAGCGCCGGCACGATGACCGACAGCGTCACGGCGAGCCGCTGGATCACGGACGCCAGCACCGGCAGCGACGTGAACACCGACTGTCCGAAGTCGCCCCGCACGGCGCCGCCGAGCCAGTCGACGTACTGCACGATCACCGGACGCGTCCAGCCCCGCGCCTCCATAAGGGCCGCCGTCGCCTCGTCCGTCGCTCCCTGTCCGAGGATCGTGCGCGCCACGTCCTCGAACGATGTGCTGAGAAGGAGGTAGACGAGCAGGGTGATGATCAGCGCGAGCACCGCTCCGGCGGCGAGTCGTCTGACGATGTAGAAAGCCATCTCAATGCTCCTGTCGCGCGGCGCGCCGCGTCGGACGCGCCGCGCGTCGGTCAGCCCTCGAAGTCGAAGGCGCGGATCGTCGTCGGGAGGCCGCCGACGGTCGAGTAGGTGATGCCGTCACGACCCGCCCACGTCGATCCGATGTAGGCGATGGGCACCTCGAGCGCTTGCTCGACCGCGTGCTCGTTGACGGCACGGTAGGCGTCGAGTGCGCCGTCGAACTCGACCGTCGAGTTGATCGTCGCGAACTGCTCCTCGAGCACGTCATCGGAGTAGTTCGCCGGGTTGCCGAAACCGCCAAGCGCATAGTGGTAGAAGGCGTCCGCGGGGTCGGAGTTGAATCCAACAATCTGGAACGAGATGCCGTAGTCACCCGATAGGTGCGCGGACTGCGCCTGCTGCGGCGGCACGGACACCCATTCGACCTTCAGCCCCGCGTCCTCGAACGCCTGCGAGATCGCGGGCTCGAAGCTCGTCGAGAGGAAGGTGCTGGGGATTTCGAAGGTCTCGCCGACGTAGCCGGCGTCCTCGACCAGCTCACGCGCGCGCTCCGGGTCATACTCGTAGGCGCCCTCGAGCGCCGGGTCGTACACCTCGCCCTGCGGGTTGAAGACCTGCTCCGTCGCCTGCCCCTGCCCGCCGAGGAGCCCCGTGACGAAGTCGTCGCGGTTCACCGCGAGATTGAGGGCCTGGCGCACGCGCTCGTCGCCGAGAGCTGGCCACGTCTCACCCGCGCGGTCGAGGATGTCCAGCACGACCACGGCCGTGGCCTCGATCTCGCTGAACGTGAACTGGCTCTCGTCGAGCTGCGCGAGCATCTCGGCCCGCACGCCGGCGGCGTCGATCTCGCCCGCCTGCAGCGCATTGAACGCCGCCGTCGGGTCGGGCAGCACGCGCACCGTGAAGGTGTCGACCTCGATCGCGTCGGCGTTCCAGTGATCGTCCCGCTTCTCGAGCACGTACGTCGTACCCGCCACGGTGTTCTCGACATCGAGCGTGTACGGACCGGAGCCGATCGGATCGGTCTCGGTACGTTGATCGTCGAGCGTGTCGGGATGGCCGATCGCCCCTGCGCCGAGAGCGAGGTTGTAGATGAACTGCGGGTCGTGCGCATCGAAGCGCACCTCGACGATGAGGTCGTCGACCGCGACAACCTCGGACACCTTCTCGAACTTCGACTGCACCGCCCCCGGCGTCTTGCGCGTGCGCTCCATCGTGGCGGCGACGGCGGCCGCATCTACCGACGACTCGTCGCTGAAGGTCATGCCCTCGCGGAGCTGGAGCGTGAGCACGGTGCCGTCCTCGTTGTACTCCCAACTCTCGGCGGCGTGCGGGATCAGCTCGCCCGTCTCGCTATCTCGCGCCAGGAGCGTGTCGAGCACGGACGTCCAGACGAACATCTGCTGGCCGTCGACCACCTGCGCGGGATCGAGTGAGTTCGGGCCGGACTGCACGGCGATCGCGAGGTCGCGTTCCGTCTCCCCCGCACCCCCCTCGGCCTCCGGTTCGGCACCGGCGCTGCAGCCCGCGAACACGAGCGCTGAAGTTGCGGCGACGGCCGCGACGGCCGACGCACGCCGGCCCTTCGGTCGGATGGTCCAAGACATGTCATTCCCCTTCGAATGGTTCGGGTACGGGCAGCCGCGGGTTTCACGGGTGATGCGTCTGCTCGATGTGAGAAGTCAATCAGCGGTCGGATTGATTGTCAATCGATTGCCATTACTCTCCGATCCCGTATCCGGATCGTGATCAGCGAGTCGCTCACGGGCGGCCGCGACGAAGCCGCCATCCGCCGCCAGCTCGGGCGACACGCGCGAGATCGCAGCGATCGCGTCGTCTGGCGCGACGCCCTCGACCGCCAGCCAGGCGGCGAACGCCAACGCGCACGCGGCGGCGGAGCGCCCCTCCTCGAGCTCGCGGAGCGCGACAGGCGCGACGCGCACCCCGAGCTTGAGGGGGGTGTCGCGCGCGATCTGCCGCAGCTCGTGGACGATGCGCGGGTTGGCGAACCTCCGCAGCAGGGACGCGCGGTAGTTCGCGATGTCGAGGTCCGGTGAGAGGTTGCGCTCCGCCTCGTCCCACAGGGCGTCGACGGCCTCCCGGCACACCGGATCCGCGATCGCCTCGGCAACGGTCTCGTGTCCGCGCAGCGACCCAAGATTCGCGAGAAGGGTATGCGCGCCGTTCAGGAGCCAGAGCTTCCGTGCCTCCCAGGGCGCGAGATCGTCGACGATTCGCGCTCCCGCCGACTCCCACCGGGGCCTGCCCGCGGGGAACTCTCCGCTGATCACCCAGTCGCGGAAGGGCTCCGCCACGACGGGGACGCGGTCGTCGTACCGACTCGAGAGGGCGGACAGCTCTTCCTCGCCGATGCTCGGCGTGATCCGATCGACGGAGCTCGAGGCGAAGGCGATGTTCTCGGCGATCCATTCCGCGAGACCGTCCGGCAGCTCGCGTGCCCAGCCGATCAGGGTGCCCTCGAGGCGGTGCCCGTTGTCGGGCAGATTGTCGCATGAGAGGAGCGTCAGCGGTCCGGATCCCGCGCGGCGGCGGGCTTCGAGGCCCGCCAGGAGGCGGCCCGGGCCGGTCACCGGCGCACCGGGGCCGCCCGCGAGCGCCGCCATGTCGGCAGCGCGGCGCGGATCGTCGAGGTCGAGGTCGTACGCCGCCTCGGTCATTGTCAGCGTCACGACGGCGGTCTCGGGCGCCGCGATGTCGTCCAACATCGCCTCGACGTCGCCGCCGGCGTGCGCGCGCACGACGCTCTCGATGAGCTCGGCTCGGTCGCCGTCGGCGTCGCGCTCGACGAGGGTATAGACGCCATCCTGCGCGGCGAGCGCGCGCGGAAGTCGGGTGCTCGACCCGGTGTACGCGGCAATTCCCCAGTCGTCGGCATCGTCGGCCGCGTGGGTGTACCAGGCGGTGTGCGACCGGCTGAAGGCGCCGAGCCCGAGGTGGACGATGCGGACGGGCGGCGCGGGTCGGGTGCGGTCGAGGCCGGTCACAGCTTGAACACTCGCTTCGGCTGGGGCCCAACGATGTCGCGGATGATCCGCTCGGCCACGGACTCGGTCATCCGGCCCTCGACGACGTACCGCGCGAGGAAGGCCGCGTCGGAGCGTCGCGCCATGTCGTGTCGTGCGGGGATGGAAAGGAACGCACGGGTGTCATCGATGAACCCGGATCCCCGCGAGAAGCCGGCCGTCTCGGTCACCGCCGACCGGAACCGGCCAACCGCATCGGGTGCGTCGAGGAACCACCAGGGCGCGCCTATGAACACTGACGGATAAAAGCCCGCCAGCGGCGCGATCTCGCGAGAGTACGCGGTCTCGTCGACCGTGAAGAGGACGAGGTGGAAGTCCTTCGCGAGCCCGAACCTCTCGAGCAGCGGCCGCAGGTTGCGCACGTAGTCGGTGGGGACGGGGATGTCGTGGCCGGAGTCCGGCCCGTGCGAATCGAACGTCGCGGTGCTGTGGTTGCGCAGCACGCCCGCATGGAGGGTCATCACGAGCCCGTCATCCACGCTCATGCGCGCCATCTGCAGCAGCATGTGCCCGCGGAAGGCGCGCCGTTCGGAGGCCGAGGCCCTTCCGTTGCGCACGGTCTGGAACAGCCGCTCGGCGTCCCCCTCGTCGAGGTCCACCGTGTACGGATCCTCGACCCCGTGATCGGCCGACACCGCACCGTGGGCGATGAAATGCGCGCGACGCTGCTCGAGGGCCGACAGGTATCCGCGGAAGGTCGCGGGTGACGCGGTTGCCGCCAGGAGGCGCTCGACGCGCTCGGCGAACCCGCGCGCGTCGGGATCGAGATAGGCGTCCGGCCGGAACGTCGGGGCCACACGTCCCGGCAGTCGGCCGGCGATCTCGTCGTGCCACGCGAGGTCGTCGAGCGGGTCGTCGGTCGTCGCGAGGAACTCGATCCCGAACCGCTCGAAGAGGGCGCGCGGACGGAAGTCCGGCTCGGCGATTCGGCGGGCGATCGCGTCGTAGATCCGATCGGCGGTCGCGGCCGACAGCTCCTCATCGATGCCGAAAACTCCGGCGAGCTCCTCGTCGAGCCAGTAGCCCGACGCCGTCCCGGCGAAGAGGCTCCAGTTCTCGGCGAGTCGCCGCCACGCGGCGCGCGGCTCGACCTCGGCGCCCCCGACGCCCAGCGCCGCGAGATCGACGCCCGCCGCGTGCAGGAGTCGGGTCACGTAGTGGTCGTGCGAGACGAGCAGCGATGTGGGGTCGGAGAAGGGCGCGTCGTCGGCGAGCCAGTCGACGGGCACGTGTCCGTGCGGCGAAATGATCGGCGCGTCGGCGACTGCGCCGTAGAGAGCGCGTGCGATGCCCCGGGCCCGCGGATCTGCGGGGAGGAGGCGATCGGGGTCACGTCGTCGTGGTGCGAACATGCGTTCCAGTCTGCGTGACCTGATTCGGATTGTCAATCGATTGCCAGAATGGATTCCTCGGCGTAGAACACACCCGCTTCGACACGGCGCTCCGTACCTCCGGGCAGAACGATCCACGCCGTCGCCCCGGGTGGGACCTCGCCGCGCACGCGGAGCACGCCGCCCTCGATGCACCACGCGGCCTCGACGCGTCCGAGCGGCGTCTCGTGCGCGGCGTGCGCCGTCGAGAGGCCTCCTCCTGGCGTCGGCGCGATGACGATCTCGCGCCACCCGGCGGAACCCGGCGCCTGGCGGATTCCGACGACATGGGTGTGGAGGAAGAGGGCGACATTGCCCTTGCTGTAGTGGTTCAGGGACTCGTGCGCGACGCCGTGCTCGTCGATACCCTCCCAGTCCTCCCACACGGTCGTCGCGCCGCGATCTATCATGGCGAGCCACGAGGGCGCGGACCGCTGCAAGAGCACGTCGAAGGCAACGTCGGCCCGACCGGCCTCGGCGAGCACGGGCAGGAGGTCGCCCGTCGAGAGGAAGCCGGTCGCGAGGTGGTTGCCCGCCGCGCGGATGAGCGCGACGAGGCGATCAACCGCCGCCGTCCGCAGCTCGTCGGGCATCAGCCCGAAGGCGAGGGCGCGCACGTATGCGGCCTGCGTGTCCGTCGCCGTCCGCCCGCCCGCACCGAGATAGGCCAATCGCCAGGCGTCACGGATGCGATCCGCCAGAGCGGCGTACCGCTCGCCGTCTCGCGACCGTCCCAGGATCCGCGCAATGCGGGCGAGGGTGCCGACAGAGCGGAAGAGGTACGCGGTGCCCACCTCGCCCTTGTCGGACATGAACCACCCCCGCGGGTCGTCCTTCACCGGGTCGACGGTGCAGCCCTGCGCGTCGCGGACGCGCGGCTCGAGCCACTCGCCCCAGTGGAACGTCCCGTCCCAGAGGAAGCGCTCGAACGGCTCCGGCTCGGGGGAACGCGCCTCGCGCTCGTGGTGACGGCGGGTCGCGGCCATCTCGAGCGCCCACTCGACCCAGCGGACCATGGCTTCCCAGTTCTCGTCGAGCACGCGTGCGTCGCCGTACTCCGTGTACAGCTCCCACGGCACGGCGACGATCGCGTCGCCCCAGCCTGCGGATCCAGTCATCTGCGCGAACTGCGCGTCGGGATTCCTTCGGATCCGGCGCCCGTCCGGCGAGAAGTTGGCGATCCGGCCGTCATCCAGCTGGTCGTCCCGCACGGACGCGAGCCACTTCCGACTGAAGCCGAGCACATCGAACAGCCGCGTCGCCGTCGAAACGAAGCACTGGTAGTCGCCCGTCCAAGCGAGCCGCTCGCGCGTCGGACAGTCCGTCGGCACGTCGACGGCGTTGCCGCGGAAGCTCCACGCCGCGATGTCGTGCAGGCGCTCCAGGTCGGCGTCGCCGCAGGCGAACTCCCCCGTCTCGCGCATGTCCGTCTGGACGATCCGCATCTCGGTCGATGACGGATCGAACGGCGCCCCGGAGCGCGTGACGCGCGCGTACCGGAAACCGTGGACGGTGTGCCGTGGCTCGAAGACGTCCGCGCCTCCCCCGGCGATGACCTCGTCGCGCTGGACGAACGCCCGCGGCTGCTCGCCCGGCCGCTCCGCGTCGAGGTGGACGGTCGTCAGGTCGCCGTCCGGCCCGACGTGCTCGCCGTACTCGATGACTGTGCGCGCACCGCGGGGACCGAGGTCGCGCATCCGAATCCATCCGGACGCGTTCTGCCCGAAGTCGAGGATCCACTTCCCTGAGCGGGGACGCAGCACCCGGACCGGATCGAGCGCCTCCACGACACGCACGGGCGGCGCCGGCGACCAGCTGATAGGCGGCGCCACGACGACGCCGACCCTCACCGGGCGCGGGGGTCCGGCCGTCGCCGTGAGGTCGGTCGTTTGGCCGTCCATGAGGTCGGCCCGCACGACCGGCGACCGCGACGACGTCCACGACGCATCGGTCGGGACGACGACCGTGCGACCGTCGACAAGATCGACGTGCAGCTCCGCGCGGACGGCCGTCGTGTCTCCCCATTGGGCGGGCTCGCGGAATGCCCCCACCTGTCCGCGATGCCAACCGTCAGACAGCTCCATCTCGTGGCGGTTCTCGCCGGCGCGCACCAGATCCGTCACGTCGTAGGCCTGTGCGTGCAAGGTTCGGTGGTAGGAGGTCGAACCCGGCGCGAGCTCCGTCGTACCGACGCGATGGCCGTTGATCGTTGCCACGTAGACGCCGAGCGCGGTCGCGTACAGCCGCGCGGAGCGCGCCGCCGCGGGCAGTTCGACGTTCGCCGCCAACAGGAATGCGGGACGGGCGCCGTAGCCGGGGTCGTCATCCTCGACGGGCGAGATCCATTCGGCACGCCAATCGGGGTCGAACAGCCCAGCCTCGAACTCGGCCATCGATGACCACGTCGCCCCCGGGTCCGTGTCCCGAACCCTCCACGACACGCGCTCGCGCCCCGAGAGCGGCGGCCACGGCCACGTCAGCGAGGTTCCGCTCGTCGTCGCGTGACGCGGACGGTCGCCGTCGATGCTCACCTCCACCTCGCACTCAGTCGCGGCGATGCGGGAGGGCTTCCACGTCATCGTCGGAGACGGTCCGCTGACGGGGAACGAATCGCCCCCAGCGTCGATGCGGAGATCATGCGGCGCGTCCATCGGATTCCTCTCTCGTGTGCTCGGGATTCGACAACCGGTGGCAATGTGTCACGATGGTTGCCATGCGGACGACGACTGTGGGCGAAGATGACTGATCAGCGGCGCAACGGCGCGAACGGCAATCGAAGGCCATCGGCGACCATCTACGACATCGCCCGCGCGCTCGATCTCAGCCCGTCCACGGTCTCGCGTGCTCTCAACAAGCCCGGGCGCATCAGCGCGAAGACCGAGAAGCGAATCCGCGAGACGGCGGCCGAGCTGGGCTACCGCAGCAACCCCATGGCGCGTGCGCTTCCGACCGGGCGCACGCGGATGATCGGCCTCGTCGTCTCCGATGTGACGAACCCCGTATTCTTCCGCCTCGTGCGCGGCGCGGAACAAGTCTGCGGCGAGCTCGGCTACACGCTCGTGTTCGCGGAGTCGCAGGAGTCCGGAGAGATCGAGTCGGGCACGCTCGACCGACTCCTGCCCGCCGTCGACGGGGTCGTGCTCGCCGCCGCGCGCCTCGACGACGAGCAGATCGCATCGATCGCCGCCGGCAAGGACGTCGTCCTCGTCAATCGCCGCGTCGGCGACCTCACGGCCGTCGTCCCTGACATCGACTCGGGCGTCACTCAGGCGATCGATCACCTCGCGAGCCTCGGGCATCGATCGGTCGCATACGTCGCGGGGCCATCCTCGTCGTGGATGTCGCGCGAGCGCGGCGAGCGACTCTTCGACCAGGCCGTCTCGCGCGGGATGACCTTCGTCGAGATCGGACCGAACCAGCCGAGCGTCGAGGGTGGCGAGGCGGCCCTCCGCCGCGTCCGCGCCTCCGGCGCCACGGCCGTGCTCGCGTACAACGACCTCATGGCGATCGGCCTGCTGCGCGCGTGCCGCCGCGACGGGGTCGACGTGCCCCGCGACCTGAGCGTCGTTGGCTTCGACGACATCTTCGGAGCCGACCTCACGACGCCATCCGTCACGACGGTACGCAGCCCCCTCGACCGCGCGGGCGCCGCCGCCGTCCGGGAGCTGGTCTCGACGCTCGAATCGCGCGACCAGGAGGCGACGGATCCCCTCGTCACGGAGCTCGTTGTCCGAGAGTCCACCGCCGCGCCCGCCTGACCCGCGGGGCGGAGGGCTGATCTGAGGCACGTGTCGAACTCCCGTGGTCGTTTCGCCGGCCGTCCGGCTCCGCCCATTGAATCCGGCCGAGTTCCAACCGTCAACCGGTTGCATCAATGCGACCCCGTTGAACACCTCGGGTCGCCACAAGATCGCGCGGATAGGGCAACCTGAGGCATTCGAAGCGCCGGAGAGGCGATACTGTGGCGAGGATGGATCCGAAGCGCTCTGCCACCGAGATCTCCGTCGTCGGGGCGCGCGAACACAACCTCGACGGCATCTACGTCTCGATTCCCCACGGCCACCTCGTCGCGATCTGCGGCGTCTCCGGATCCGGCAAGTCGTCGCTCGCGTTCGACACGATCTACGCCGAGGCGCAGCGCCGCTATCTCGAATCGGTATCGCCGTTCACGCGCCACCTGCTCGGATCCATCGCCACACCGCAGGTCGACCGGATCACGGGCCTGCCGGCCGCGATCGCCGTCAAGCAGCTCGTCTCGACCCCGCCTGACAGTTCAAGCGTCGGCACGCTGTCGCAGGTGTCCGATCTGCTGCGCGTGCTGTTCTCGCGCATGGGTGAGTACCCCGCAGGGCAGGAGCGCCTGCTCGCGTCGGCCTTCTCGCCCAACACCGTCGAGGGCGCGTGCCCCAGCTGTGCCGCGACGGGCCGGATCCACGAGATCGATCTGCGCGTCGCCGTGGCCGACGACGCCCTCACGATCCGCGACGGCGCGATCGCGGCGTGGCCCGGCGGCTGGCTGGGCCGCAACTTCACGCACATCACCGAGACGCTGGGCATCGATGTCGACGTGCCGTGGCGCGAGCTTCCCGCCGACACCCGCGAATGGTTGCTCACGACCGACGAGACGCCCGAGGTGACGGTCGACCCCGACACGCTGCGCGAGCGGATCCCCCGCGGGTACAAGGGAAAGTTCCGCAGCGCCCGCCGCTACCTGCTCGACACGCTCGTCACCACGAACAGCGCCACGGTGCGCGAGCGGACCGAGAGCTTCCTCACCGACGAGCCGTGCCCCGAGTGCGGCGGATCCCGCATCGCCCGCGCGGCGCTCGACGTGCGGATCGGCGGCGAGAACATCGCCCAGGCGCAGGCGCGCAGCCTCTCCGATCTCGCGCGCTTCCTGCGTGACGCCCTGACGCAGCGGGGAGGCGAGGATCCGGGATCCGCCGCCGACGAGGCCGCGCACGTCCTGCTCGACGAGCTCGACAAGCGCACCTCGGTCATCGACGCCCTCGGCGTCGGATATCTCGCCCCGCGCCGATCCGCGGCGACACTGTCCCCCGGTGAGCTGCAGCGCCTGCGCCTCGCCGCCCACCTGCACAGCGGCCTGCACGGCATGGTCTACGTTTTCGACGAGCTCTCGACCGGTCTGCACCCCGACGACACCGATCACCTGTTCGAGTTCATCGTGCAGCTGCGCGACGCGGGCAACACCGTGGTCCTCGTCGAGCACGACATGGAGCTCGTGCGCCGGTGCGACTGGGTCATCGAGCTCGGGCCCGGAGGCGGGGCCGACGGCGGCCAGGTCATGTACGTCGGCCCCGTCGACGCCGCCCTCTCGGGCGACGGATCCACGGGGGCGCGGCTGCGCAACGAGCCCAGCGGATCCCCGTGGCGGGAGCCGCGCGCGTTCGATGCGTGGGCGCGCTGCGCCGGCCTGACCGCGAACACGCTCGATGACGTGACGGCCGCGTTCCCCGTGGGCGCCCTGACGACCGTGACGGGCGTCTCGGGGTCCGGAAAGAGCTCGCTGCTGCGATCGGTCGCCTCGCTCGTGCGCGGATCCGGCGCGTCCACCCTGCTCGACGACGACGCGCCGCACGCCCTCGCGAGCGGAGACGAACGAGAGGGCCTCGCGCATGCCGCGACGAGCGGCCTCGACGCGTTCGCGCGCGTCGTGAGCTTCGATCAGAGCATGATCGGGCGGTCGCCACGATCCGTGATCGGCACGTATCTCGGCATCTTCGATCGCGTCCGCGCCCTCTTCGCGAAGACGCCCGAGGCTCGCGAGCGCGGATACACCGCATCGCGGTTCTCGTTCAACACCGCCGCGGGGCGCTGCCCGCGATGCGAGGGCCTCGGCGTCATCACGATCGACCTCGTGCACCTGCCCGCCTCGCACGGCACGTGCCCCGAATGCGACGGCCGCCGCTTCACCGCCGACACCCTCGAGATCACGGTCGACGGGCTGACGATCGCCGATGTGCTCGATCTGTCGATCGACGCCGCCGCCGAGAGGTTCGCCGAGCCTCTCCGGGCCGCCGGCCACTTCGAGGCGCTGCAGCGAGTCGGCCTCGGCGGCCTGCTGCTGGGTCAGTCGTCGTCCACGCTCTCGGGCGGCGAGGCCCAGCGGCTCCGGCTCGCCGCCGCCCTCAAGGCGCGGAAGCGACACGAACGTTCGCTCTTCGTGCTCGACGAGCCCGCGAACGGCCTCCACCCGACCGATGCCCGCGTTCTCGGCGCCCTCTTCCGGCAGATCGTCGACGAGGGCGACACGATCCTCATGGCCGACCACAACATGGAGCTCGCCGCGGCGTCCGACTGGCTCATCGACCTCGGCCCGGGCGCAGGACCCGACGGAGGCCGCATCGTGGCGGAAGGGCGCCCGCGTGACGTTGCCGCCGCAGGCGAGGGCGCGACGGCCCGCGTGCTCGCGGAGCGGTTCGAGGCGGATCCCACCCCGACCGCATGACCGATACCGACCGCTCCATCCGAGGGAGCGGTCGGTCCGGGGACAGGAACGGGCCCCTCAGCCGAGCATGGCCCGGTCGTCGAAGCTCGCGCCCTTGATCTTCCCGAACTCTGCCAGGAGCGCCTCGACTGAAAGCTTCTTCTTCGTCTCGGCATCGGCGGAGAACACGATCCGCCCCTCGTGCATCATGATGAGCCGGTTGCCGAGCGCGAGCGCCTGCTCCATGTTGTGCGTGACCATGAGCGTCGTGAGACCGCCCTGCTCGACGATGCGGCCCGTGAGCGAGGTCACGAGCGCCGCGCGTTGCGGATCCAGCGCCGCCGTGTGCTCGTCGAGGAGCAGGATCCGCGGATGCGTGAAGCCCGCCATGAGCAGCGACAGCGCCTGCCGCTGACCACCCGAGAGCAGCCCGACCTTCGCCTTCAGCCGGTTCTCGAGCCCGAGCTCGAGCGACTTCAGTTCCTCGACGAAACGCTCGCGGCGGGCCTTCGTCACGCCGCGCCGCAGCCCGCGCGGCTTGCCGCGCAGCAGCGCGAGCGAGAGGTTCTGCTCGATCGTGAGATCGGGCGCGGTGCCGGCCATCGGATCCTGGAAGACGCGCCCCACGAACCGCGCGCGGCGGTGCTCCTTCAGCTTGTTGACGGTCGTGCCGTCAATGTCGACGCGGCCCGCGTCCACCGGGATCCGGCCCGCGACCGCGTTGAGCAGCGTCGACTTCCCGGCGCCGTTCGAACCGATCACCGTCACGAAGTCGCCCTCGTCGAGGCGCAGATCCACGCCGGTGAGCGCTCGGCGCTCGTTCACGGATCCGGGGAAGAACGTCTTGCTGACGCCATCGATCGTGAGCATCGTCACGTTCCCTTCGTCTCGGCCGCCGCGCGGGCGGGCGCCCGCCCTCCCCGAAGATCGCGCCACGACGGGGTCCGTTTCAGCACACCCCAGCGCGGCAGCAGCAGCGCGACGACGACGAGCGCCGCCGTGATCGCCTTCATATCGTTCGGGTTCAGCCCCACCTGCAGGGCCGCGAAGATGATCACCCGGTAGATGACCGCGCCGACGACGACGGCGAGGCTCGCGAGGAAGATGAATCGCTGGCCGAGCACCGCCTGACCGAGGATGACCGACGCGAGCCCGACGAGGATCAGGCCGATGCCCATGCTGATGTCGGCGAATCCCTGGTACTGCGCGACGAGCGCGCCGCACAGGCCGACGAAACCATTCGACAGCGCGAGCGTGAGGATCGTCGTGCGATCGGTATCGGCGCCGAGGCTGCCGATCATCTGCTTGTTGTTGCCCGTCGCCTGGATCGCGAGGCCCAGATCGGTCGAGAGGAACCAATCGACGAGGAGCTTGAGCACGAAGACGCCCGCGAGGAACACGAGCACGCCGATCCAGGTGCGACCGAGCAGCTGCGCGTCGCGCAGCGGGGTCATGAGCGTCTCCTCGCGCAGCAGGGGCACGTTCGCACCGCCCATGATGCGCAGATTCACCGACCAGAGGGCGATCATCGTGAGGATGCCCGCGAGCAGCCCGTCGATCTTCCCCTTCGTGTGCAGGAGTCCCGTCACGATTCCGGCGATGAGCCCCGCGCCACCGCCCGCGAGGGTCGCCAGCACCGGGTTCTGGCCGGCCGTGATCATCGCGGCGGCGACCGCTGCGCCCGTCGTGAAGCTGCCGTCGACCGTGAGATCGGGGAACTTCAGCACGCGGAAGGTCAGGTAGACGCCCAGCGCCATGACCCCGTAGAGGAGGCCCAGCTCGATCGCGCCGATCATGCGCCGCTACTCGATGACGCGGTCGGCGCGATCCGTCACCGACGCAGGAAGCTCCACGCCCATGCGATCGGCCGCCGCCGGGTTGATGATGAGTTCGACGTCGTTCGACGTCTCGACCGGCATCTCTGCGGGGTCCGCACCATCCTGCAGAATCGCCGCCGCCATCTCGCCGGTCTGGTAACCGAGCTTGCCGTAGTCGATGCCGACCGTCGCGATCGCACCGTTCTCGACGGGACCGGCGTCGCCGGTGACGACGGGGATCCCGTTCTGCTCGGCGACCTGGATCAGGGCCGCGATCCCCGAGACGACGGTGTTGTCGGTCGGCACGTAGATCGCGTCGACGTCGCCCAGCGACTGGGTCGCCTGCTGCACCTCGGCCGAGTTCGAGACCGTGGCCTCCTCGATCGTGAGGCCGAGCTCGGCCGCGGCCTCCTTCGCCAGATCGACCTGCACCTCGGAGTTGACCTCGCCCGAGCTGTAGACGATGCCGACCGACTCGGCGTCGGGCGCGATCTCGGCGAGCAGAGCCAGCTGATCCGCGACGGGGTTGAGGTCGCTCGTACCCGTCACATTCGCGCCGGGCGCGTCGTTCGAGTCGACGAGCCCCGCCGCCTCGGCATCGGTGACGGCGGTGAACAGGACGGGGGTGTCGACGATTGCCTGGGCCGCGGCCTGCGCGGCGGGCGTCGCGACCGTGAGCACGAGGTCGAGGTCTTCGTTCGAGAACGTCGTCGCGATCGTGTTCGTGTTGGGCACCTCGCCCTGTGCGTTCTGGTCGTCGTACTCGGCCTCGATGCCTGCGTCGGCGAGCGCCTCCTTGAAGCCCTCGGTCGCCGCGTCGAGCGCGGGGTGCTGCACGAACTGAAGCACGCCGATCTGCACGGTGTCGGCGGCGGCGCCGTCGGATCCTCCGCCCTCGGATCCGCCGTCATCGGAGGCCGAGCAGGCAGAGACGGCGAACAGCGCGGCGGCGGCAAGACCAGCGGCGGCGAGACGGCGGAAACGGGGCTGTGACATGAGACGTCCTTGTGGCATGAGACGAGCGGGAATGATCTGTCGAATGGTACCCGCTCCCGCCCGTTCTTCACCGCCTCCTGGCGCGGATCATCAACGGCGCGACCACCCATCCCGCCGCTGCCGCGAGCGCGAGCGATCCGCCGGCGATCCATCCCGCCGTCGTCCCGATGACGACGTCGAACACGAACCCGACGACGCCCGCGAGCAGGAACGAGACGATGGCGAGAGCCGCAAGCAGGCACACGTGCCCGGCCGAGACGACCGCGGCCTTCGCCCCGGCACGGAAGAGCATGCGGTGCGCGGCGACGGGGGCGAGGGCGAGAACCGCGCTCAGAGCGCTCAGCGCGATGAGCACCAGGTACAGGCCCTTCTGGCCGGGCGCGAGATCGGCGAACGCGGGCTGGAAGGCGAGAGCGAGGAGGAAGCCGGTGAGGATCTGCGTGCCCGTCTGCAGCACGCGGAGCTCCTGCAGCACCTCGATCCAGTTGCGATCGGCGCGCTCATCCGGGGTCTCACGCCGGCGCGGGACCTGATCCGTCATGATCCGACGGTACTGCGGCCGTTCGTCGTCTGTCTCGGCCGCGGCTCACGCCTCTGCGATCCGCGGCCTTCGGTCGACGCGCCCGCCTACCGCACCGGGGAGGGGCGCAGCGCGGCACGATCCGCGAGGGCCGGGAACGCCTGCAGCACCATATCGACGAGTCGCTCTGCCGGACGCGTCAGCGGATCGGTCGCCGGCACGCCGTGAGCGAGCTCGATGTCGTCGATCGCGTCGTCGATCTCGACGTCCGTCATGCCCTCATGGTTGACGGTGACGCCGATGACCCGAGTGGTCGCGAACGCCTCGATGAGAGCGATTTCGCTCTCCAACGTCGGCATCGGCACCATCGGGAAGTCGCCGAGGACCCGCCGCCGCGGCGCGTGCTGCACGATGACACCGGCCGGTTGGCTGCCACGCAGGATGTGCGCCGACGTCAGATACGCCGGATGGCTCAGAGCGCCCTGCCCCTCCACGATGATGATGTCGGGATCCTCGCCCTCGAACGCCGCGACGACCTGGTTCTCGACCTCGCCCGAGCAGAACTGGGGAACCAGCGCGTCGAGGGCGACACCGTACCGCCCGCCCTGAATGATCGTCGTCTGTCCCGTGCCGACCATGACGGCGCGGATCCCACGATCGACGAGCGCCCGCACGACGAGCGTCGCCGTCGTGCGCTTTCCGATCGCGCCGTCCGTGCCGAGGACCGCGATGCGCGGGCAGGTGACGCCCGCGATCCGCCCCGAGAAGAGGTGCAGATCCTTCTTCTCGCGCGGGCGCCGGATGTCGGTGATCGTGACGCCGGCGACGAGGCTCGCGGCGGCGAACTCGACGTCGTCCGCGAGGAACTCGTGCAGGCCGTTGATGATGTGCATGCCGCGGGCGATGCCGTCGAGCAGCACGACGCGCTGGGCCGGCGACAGCAGCCCGTCTGCGGGCGCCACCCCGCAGATCAGGTAGTCGGGAACGCGCCCCGCGTGTGCGATCGCTTCCGCGAGATCGGCGAGCACGGGGATCCCATTTCGCACGCCGTCGAGGAACTCGCCGGCGTCGACGCCCGCGCGGCTGCCATCGATCACGCTGAGGATCTCGTACTTCTCGGAGTGCCGGACGAGGCCGTTGGCGGTCTTGCCGTCCTGTGCGCCGAACTGGCCCTCACAGTAGACGATGGCCGTGGATCGGGTCAGAAGATGGGCGTTCATCGAACTCCTTGCGGTCACACAGAGGAGGCGACGGATCGCGGAGAGCCCGAGGGGCGGATCGACAGACAAGAAGTCTTCTCTGAACGCCGGCAAGATGCCGACCAACTCAACGTATCAGGGGGAGATGTGCGGGGGCCGGGCGGGGTGAGCAGTCCTCCCCGCCCACGGACCACCGAGAGTCGCGCCAATCTGAGCATGCTCAGCCCTTCAGGATGCGAGTCGCCGCAGCCACACGTACTCGTAGGGCCCGAGTGCCAGCACGTCGTGCCGTCGGCCCGCGAGCACATCGATTCCCGACAGGCTCGGCGCCTCCACGCGGTCGCCGCTGACGTTGATCACGGCGACGATCTCGTCCGGCGTCCCACCGGCTCGACGGATGACGACGAGGCGCTCGTCGTGACGCTCGATCTCCTGGTCCGCGAAGGGCGAGAAGCCCGGCAGGCCGCGACGTGTCTCGAAGAGCCTCCGGAGTCCCTCGAAAACGCCCCTGCGTCTCGGCGACGTCTCCAGTTCCTCGGCCAGCACGTCGGCGTCGAGGCGCTCACGGTTGATCCGGCGCGCGATCCCCGACTCCTGTACGCCCTCAAGGTCCTGCGCAGAGCCGAGCAACGAGTGGTAGTAGATCGCGGGCACGCCGACGACCGAAAGAAGGATCGCGTGCGCCGCGAGCCCGCGCTGGACGACGGCCGCCGTGGGATCCGGGTGGTCGGCTTCCACGAGCGCGTCAAGGTAGTTGGTGTTGAGCTCGTACACCGTCTCGGAACCGTCGGGCTGGGTCGCCATCGAGATCCGGCCGCCGCGCGCGAGCGTGCGCTCGACCATCAGGCGGCGATCGTCGTCGGTCAGCAGTCCGGTCGTCGGTCGGAGTCCGATGCCGTCGTGGCTGCTCAGGAAGTTGAACCATGTCGCGGTGTCACTCACGGGCCGGATCCCGGATGCCCAGTCGGCGAAGGCCGTCGCGCGCCCCGTGATGAAGGCGTGGAGGACGAGCGGCGGAAGGGCGAATTGGTAGACCATATTCGCCTCATCGTCACCGTCTCCGAAATACGAGATGTTGTCGACGTGCGGGACGTTCGTCTCCGTGAGCAGCAGCACACCTGGGGCGACGGCGTCGATCAGCGCACGCCAGACCTTCACCACAGCATGTGTCTGTGGCAAGTGGATCGAGCTCGTACCCGACTCCTTCCAGAGGAATCCGATCGCATCGAGGCGGATGGTCCGCGCACCGCGCGCGATGTAGCCCAGGAGGACGTCGGTCAACTCGAGCAGGACGCTCGGCGTTCGCGGATCGACATCGATCTGGTCGGGGCCGAATGTCGTCCATGCCTTCGCCGTCGTGCCGTCGGCGCGCTCGAACGGATGCAGGAGCGGCGTCGCCCTCGGGCGGACAACCTGCGCCGTGTCAAAGTCCGCAGCCGGCTCGAGGAAGTACCCGTCATACCGTTTATCGCCATCGAGCCACCCGCGGAACCAGGGGTTCGACGCGGACACGTGGTTCGCGACGAAGTCGAGCGCCACCTGGTACCCGGCCGATTCGGTCTCCTCGACGTCAGCCCAGGTGCCGAGCGCCGGATCCACCTCGCGATGATCGACGACCGCGAAGCCGTCGTCGGACGTCCACGGGTAGATCGGCAACAGATGCACGTCGGTGAGGATGTCACCGACGTGCTCGCGGAGCACCCCCGCGAGCGTGTGCAGCGGCACCTCGCCGTCGCGCGTGAACGAGTCACCGTAGGCGATGAGGTACGCCGTCTCGTGGCTGAGGGGGAAGGATCGTTCCTGGGACAGCTGGGGCTCCCATCGATCCGCCAGGGCGAGGAGCTGGTCCCGCACCTCGGGGGCACCGTCACCGTAGAGCGGAGCCAGGAGCGTCCCGAGCAGATCGCGAAGCGCGCGAGATCGATCGGCGTTCATCGTGCACGGCCCCGCAGCTGGCGTACGAACTGCCGACCATGCTCGTCGAACTGCGAGAGCTGGTCCGAGGATCCCCGGATGCTCGGCTCGGGTAGCACGACGTCGCGGGGAGAGGGGAACTGAACGATCTGAGGCACGACCCCGAGTCCTCCTTTCGATACAGGTGAAATGAGTGAGAGGAGAAGAGCGTCAGCCCTTCTCGGCGCCGGCGGTGAGCCCGCCGACGAGAAGCTTCTCGGACGCGAAGAACAGGATGATGATGGGAAGCGTGAGGATCACGGATCCCGCCATGAGGACCGTGGTGGGCACCTCGATGCTCCCGGAGAGCTGCGACAGCCCCAGCGAGACGGTCCAGTTCTCGCGCTTCTCGACGAGGAACAGCAGCGCGAAGAGGAACTCGTTCCACGCGATCATGAAGACGAACAGCCCGTTCGAGATGATCGACGGCATCGCGAGCGGCAGGCTGATCCGCCACATGGTCTGCACGCGCGTGCACCCGTCGATCGCCGCGGCCTCCTCGAGGGAGACGGGGATCGTGGCGAAGTAGTTGCGCAGCGTGTAGATCGAGACGGCCACGACCTGTGACACGTAGACGATCAGCAGCCCGACCAGCGAGCCGCGCAGACCGACGCGTGTGAAGAACACGAACAGCGGGATGGCGAGCAGGATCACCGGGAAGAAGTACACGGCGAGGAAGAGCGCGGATACGTGGCGGCGACCGAAGAAGCGGAGACGGCTGACGGCGTATGCGCCCGGGATCGACACGATCAGCGTCACGACGACCGTCGCGAGCGCCACGATGAGCGAGTTCCACATGAACCCCGTGAAGCCCTGGCCGCCCTCCGAGGTGGGCGCCAGCACGTCGAGGTACGTCGTGAGATCGAGCTCCTCGATCGAGATCCACAGCGCACCCGGATTCTGAATCAGGGAGTCGAGCGAGCGGAAGCTCAGCAGGAGCATGTAGTAGAACGGCACGATCGCGGCGAATAGCAGCGCGACGATCACGATCGGCCGCAGCACGCGCAGAATCGCATTCTCCGCTCGGTCGCGGAGCATTCCGGTCGGACGCTGTCGCTCAACGGAGCGCTCAAGGGTCATGCCTGGTCTTCCTCTCGTCCGAAGAGTTTGAGGTACGCCCACACAAGGATCCCGAGGATCGCGGCGAGGATCAGGGCCTGAGCCGCCGCCGCGCCGATGTCTCCGCGTGCCGTGAGGTAGTTGAAGACGCGGACGGACACGACCTCGGTTCCCGCGCCGCCGCCGGTGAGCAGATAGATGTCGTCGAAGTTGTTGAAGGTCCAGATGAACCGCAGCACGCTCAGCACGGCGATCGTCGGGACGAGCTGAGGCAGCAGAATATGGAAGAACCTCTGCGTGGGCGTCGCGCCGTCGACGCGCGCCGCCTCGTCCAGCGTGTCGGGGACAGCCTGCAGGCGCGCGGTGAGGAAGAGGAAGGCGAATGGGAACGACCGCCACCCCTCGAAGACGATGACCGTCATGAGCGCGATCGGGAGCTGGATCTCCCACCCGAGGACGTCGACCGGAAGCCACCGGGCCGAGAGGAACGCCACCGGATCCTCCCAGCCAAAGACGTTCACCCCGACCCAGTTGACGATCCCGTACTGGGGATTCAGCATCGTCGACCAGACGAAGGTCGCGGCGACGACGGGCGCGACGTACGGCAGGAGAAGCGCCGCTCGGATCGCACCGCGTCCGCGGAACGGTTTCCGCAACGCGAGAGCTGCGATCAGCCCGACGCCGATCGCGAGTCCGGTTCCGAGAACCGAGTAGAGCAACGTCGTCCACAGGGAGGACAGGAAGCCCGGCGCGGTGACGACCTCGATGAAGTTGTTGAACGTGTACTCGCCGAAGAAGCCCGCCGTCCCGATGGTGATCAGCCGGACGTCCTGAAACGCGAGAGCCACAGCCCACAGGATGGGCAGCACGACCGCGACGAGCACGATGATGAGCGTCGGCGAGAGGAGAAGGAGACCCGACCGGTTCTCCTCTCGCCGCGTGCGCGACGCTCCGGTTCGGCGGGGCCGAGCCGCGGATCGGCTCGGTCCCGCCGCGAGCTGCGTCACTGAACGGACTCCGCGATGGAGCGCACCACCTCGGTCGTCTGTTCGACGACCGCCTCTGCATCAGCACCCTGCGTCGCCTCGCTCACGCCTGCCGCGATGGGCTGTTCGCCCTGGAGGGCGCCGAGGAGGTCTCCCTGCCCCTGCGTGAGTCCCCAACGGGCGAGGTTCTCGGGGCCGGCAGCGACCGCCGAGAGCACCTCGTCGCCATAGAAGTCAGAGAGGGGGGCCTTCGTGTCCACTCCCACGGGGAGCGTTCCCCAGGCGTCCGTGAACAGCGTCGGCTCCTCCGGCGTCCCCGTTCGCACCGGAACCTTGCCCTCGGGCGCGATCGCGATCCACGGCTCGTAGCCGTCGGACATCATGTACTCGATGAGCGCCGTCGCGCTCTCGGCGTCGGCCGTCACGGTCGTGGTCCACGACGTGATCTCGCCGAACTGGGCCGGTTCCGGCCCATCGGGCCCGGCGATCGAGGTGACGACGCCGGTGTTCTCGGCGAGGAACCCAGGGTCCTCCTGGCACTCGGTGCAGGACGGCTTGGCGTCGTCACGGAGCCCCGCCATCTCGTCGAGGACGAAACTCGACCAGACGAACATCGCCGCGTCACCCGCGAAGTAGCTCGCGCGCGTCGTCTCGACGTCCTGTGCGCCCGGAACGGACGACTCCGTGATGAGTTCGCCGTAGAACTCGAAGGCGCCGACGCACGCATCCGAGTCGAGCTGGACCTCGCCCGCGCTGTCGACGAGCTCGCATCCGTTGCCGAGGGCGATGTGCTCGAACGTCTGCTCCGTGAAGGCATCGCCCGGGGCCGTCGCGCCGACGAACCCGGCGATGTCGCCGTCGTCGAGCAACTCGGCCGCACCGAGGATCTTCTCGTAGCTGTCGGGTGCGTCCAGCCCCGCCGCCTCGAAGAGGTCGGTGCGGTAGTAGAGCATCTGGGTCCAGGACTCGCTGGGGACCGCGAGAGACGTGTCGCCGTCGGACGTGAGCTCGAGCGCCTTCTCGGAGAAGGTCGACCGGTCGAGGGTGTCGAGAACGGATCCGACGGCGTCTGTGTCGATGAGGTCGTTCGACGACAGCGTGCGCACCTGCGGCAGGGAGAGCCCACCGATGACGTCGGGGAGGTCGCTCGCGGCCGCCGCCGAGGTGATGAGCTGGCTGAACTGGTCCTCGGCCACGGGGACGAGCTCCACCTCGACGCCGCTCTGCTCGGCGAAGGCGTCGACGATCTCCTGTGTCGCCGCGACGCGATCCGGCAGGTCCTCTTGCACCCACATGGTGAGCTCGCTGTCGCCGCCCTCTTCATCGGCCGTGCCACTGCTGCACCCAGCCGCCGCCATCACGACGACACCTGCAGCCGCAGCTGCCGTCAACATTCGGTTCTTCACCGTGCGCCTCCTTGCGCTGATCCTGCAATGACGAGAAAGGTCCGCGGCTGACCGCGAATTAATAATGTCTAGACGATAGACATAACGTGTCTAGCTGTCAAGCATTAAGGTGGAGACAGAAGGAGGTGACCATGCCGGGACCAGGGGACGTGTTGGAGCTCGTACGCGTACACGGTTCGCTCACGCGCGGTGAAGTGAGGGAGCTGACAGGCCTGTCGCGGATGACGGTTTCCACACGCATCGACGCGCTCCTCGACAGCGGCCTGCTCGTCGAAGGGGAGGCGAATCGGAACAGCACCGGTCGGCCGTCGCGCCAGCTGCACTTCCACACGGACCACGCACGGATCCTCGTCGCCTCCGTCGACACGACCCACACCACGGTCGGTGTGACCGATCTCGCGGGTCACATCCTCGCCGAGGAACGCATCGCTCCCGCCGTCTCCGACGGGCCAGAAACGACTCTCGACGCGATCGCGCAAACGGCGACGCGTCTGATCGATCGCGAGGGATCCACGCTTGCCGAGGTGTCCGCCTGCGGCGTCAGCGTGCCGGGGCCGATCGACCCGGATACACGGCGCCCGAACGAACCACCGATCATGCCGGGCTGGGACGGATTTCCGATCGCCGAACGACTGCAGGACCGACTCGGCGTCGCGATCCACGTGTCGAACGACGCCGATGCCGCGGCGCTAGGTGAACAGCGCCGGGTGTACCCGCAGTCCCGATCGTTGTGCTTCGTGAAGATCGACACGGGCATCGGATCGGGCATCGTCTTGGACGGCGACATCTACCGGGGGACCGACGGCGGATCCGGCGACATCGGGCACATCAAGCTACCCGGGAACAACAGCGAGATGTGCCTGTGCGGTGCGACAGGCTGCCTCGCCTCCGTCGCGTCGGGACGCGCCCTCGCCCGGCAGCTCACGGAGATCGGGAAGACCGCCGACTCGGTGACGGACGTGCGCCACGCCCTGAACGCCGGCGACCCGGACGCCGCACGGCTGACGCAGGATGCCGGACGCGTGATCGGCGAAGTGCTCGCGACGGTCGTGTCGGTGCTGAATCCGGCGCAGCTGGTCCTCGGCGGCACGCTCGCTGTCGCCCCGATGATCGCCGGTGTGCGCGAGGCGCTCTACCCGCGGTCGCTCCCACGCGCGACGCGCAATCTCCAGATCGTGCCGTCGCAGCTCGACGCCGACGCCGCTCTGATCGGCCTCTCGCTCCTCGCAGTTGACGAGGAGTACTCCGCAGGCGCCGTGAACAAGTCGCTGACGGGATCCTGACGGCCGCTCCACTGCCGCAGATCGCTCCAGAACTCAGGGCCGATTCTGCTCGCTCGTGCAACGCCGGTAATCAGTTCGGTCTGCTTCTCACGTGGTGTCCGGAACTCCGTCGTCTTGCTGGGCGTCGCACGGCGATGCCGCCGCCGATCGAGACGGGAAGATCCGCTGGTCGATGCCGGTGGACTCCACGATCGTCCGCGTGCATCCGTACGCGACGAACGTCACGCGCCCCGCAGGGGGCTGGATCGAATGACACGGATCCGGCCGTCGAGCCACCTGATCACGCGATCAGACGCGGTCCGTGGCGACAAGGCGTACTCGTCGCGAGCGATCCGTACCCACCTGCGTGATCGCGGCATTCGGAGCCTGATCCCGCAACCACGCTCAACGCGGTGATCGCCTAGTCCTATCAAGGCTGATGAGGGATGCCCTCACTGCCACCGCGGTTCTGTTCGAGGAACTCGATGATGGCGCAGGCCGCCGGTTCGGGTTCCTGCTCGACGGGATAATGGCCGGAACGTTCCATCACGAGTTCAGTGACATCCGCTGCCAGCGGTCGCAGACCTTCCGCGACGGCGGACCCCATCGCGTAGCGACCTCCGATCGCGAGGACGGGAGTGCTGATCGGGCTCTCCCGAAGTCGACCGATATCGATGATGTCGTCCGTCCACGTTCGGTAGTAGCCAAGCGCCGTTTCGAGCATGCCGTCCGACGCGTAGACGTCGACGTAGGAGCGTAGGACGGCGGGATCGAGCCCCGTCGGTCCGGCGCTCTGTCGGAGGAAGGTGCCGTAGTAGGCGTCCTCTCGTCCCGGCACGAGGCGCTCGGCAAGACCCGGCGCACGGTTGAACGGCCCGTGCCAAGACGGGTAATGATCTGCGCCTGGTGTCGGGATCTCCACGTCGATGCCGGGCAGGATCTCCTCCTCGACCACAAGCGCCGTCACGGCATCAGGCATCGCCGCAGCCAGAAGCGTCCCGACGGTCCCTCCCCAGTCATGACCGATGACCGCGAACCGCGTGATCCCCTGTTCGATCAGCCGCTCCCCCAGGCGCGCGGCAAGTTCCCTCTTCCGGAGACTCTGAGTGCCCCCGGGTACGCTTCCGAGCCCGGGCAAGGTCAGGGGAATCGGCGCGAAGCCGGCGTTCTCCAGACGCGGCAACAGATCCCGCCAGTGCGCCTGAGCAACGGGCCATCCGTGCAGGAGCACGACCGAGAGTTCGCGTGGGGAAGCGTTCACTGTTCCATGATCCCCTCTGCCGTGAAGGGCAAGCCGATCATCTGAGACGGCTGACGCGCGCGAAGATTGACATGCACGAGCTCGATTGATCACGAAAGCGTTACACCACTCCACGGGACTCCACTTCGCCAGGGCGGTCGAGGACCGACCGACCCGCCGTTGACGTCAGACGCTCTCTACGTCTTCAACCGTGGAGCCTAGGAGATTCGAACGCCTGACATCCTGCTGGCAAAGCAGGCGCTCTGCCAACTGAGCCAAGGCCCCGCGAGGACAGTCTGAGACGCCCGACGCGCGCGAAGCTCACATCCTGATGCGCGTGCACCAGCAGCCGCTGGCCGGCGTCCATGACGCTTCACCAGGTACTTGTTGCCGACTCCGCGGCGAGGCGCGGTCTCATCTGCCGTCGGCGATCGACATGAATCCCGCGAAAGCGAAGACTGCGGGCACGACGTAGAGAAACACGAGCGCTGCTCCCCATCCGATCGCACCGAGCATCCACCAGAACCCGGTGCGCCGATCTTCCAGACGAAGCCGAGTCCCGTCGTCTGCGATCCGCGGCGATGACTCAGCCCATCTCCCCCCGGGTGTTGCGAGGGCTGCTCGTATCGTCTCTCTGATCGGTGACACGTTGCCTTCCGGAACGCGATCGTCGCGGTAACGCGACGCATTGCGAAGGAACGGGCCCATGACTCCTCCGGCGATCTCCGCCACATCGTTCCACGGATCAGGATCCGAGAAGTCGGCCGCTCCTGGCCGGAAGAACACCACTCGGTCCCCGACGACCTCCATGCTGAACGCATGCGCGTGATCGATCATGGCCGCCATGACGTCCGGGGTCAGCAAGAACAGCGCATCCCGCCCGTAGCCGGCGGGCGCGTACATCTGGAACCAGCGATCGAAATCGCCTTCAAGCGAGAGCGTCTGGTGCCTGGCCACATGCACCGGCAGCATCCGCGCGAGGCCCCCGTTCTCCGTGGAATCAAGAACCATGTGCGGGAGCGGCACGGGCATTCGGAACGCGATGTACTGCCAGGATCCTGAACGCGATCCCCTTCGATATCCGATATTGCCGAACTCGATGCGCTCCGCAACGAAGCGCGGGTAGCAGTGAGCGTGCCGCTCCGCGGTGATGAGCGAGGAGAACGCGGCTCCGCGCCGGGGCTGATACGCAAGCCCATTGGCGAATGCTGTGAGCATCTGTCGCCACTGTCGAATCCGTGCGCGAGATGACGGCGGCCTCGCCGCCCACCGACGCAGCCAGACGGCAGCGACGACCCAGACCGCGAAGACGGCAGCACACACCACGATGTCCCTGATGTCTCGCGCTTCGATGCGGTTGTCCTGCAAGGTGTCGATGCGAACGCCGAGCACCATCAGCACGATGCAGAGATACCAGAGCATCAGACAGTGATTGACATGCACGAGCACCTGACGCTTCGTCGGTACCCAGTGCGGCCGCGAGCTGAGCCGGTACTGCTGCATCGCTTCCGCGATCTCGTGCTCAGGGGCTGAAAGCCAACGCAGATCCACCCGAGGCCTCCCGCCTTCTCGAAGATCGTAGAGCACCTCGTGCGACGGACTCTGCTCGTGCGACGCCTCCCCCGTGGCGCGCACATCGTGTCGAGCGTCGCATCACGTGACGAGTAGCCGAGGGCTGGTCGCCAGACGGAAGCTGAGGCGGATGCGCCGTACGAACCGGCATGCCGCACTGACGTGCTGCGGCGCCAGAATCGCCGTGCCGCCGACGATGTCGGGCTGCCGGTTCCAGTCCCCGAGTCTCGGGGATGCACCAGGTCTGAGCCTGGTCGAGCGCATCGGGGAGGTGAAGATGTGGAGCCTAGGAGATTCGAACTCCTGACATCCTGCTTGCAAAGCATGTTGCGAACATGCATTATGCCTGGTCATAGGCAGCTTTTGGTTCGCGCGAGGCGCATTTGCGGCGCACCGGCTTTCACGGCCGGCTCCCGAGCAGCACCGGCACCTGCGATCGGGTGACCAGGAACGCGTGGAGATCCCGGTCGAGCATGGCCGCTAGCCGCAGCGTGTCCTCGTGCGCTTCCTGCGCGCTGAGACGCGTCCGCTGGCCTGGCAGGGGCATCCCATTGACAAGCGGCTCGTGGTGGGCGACGCGGTTGCGCAGTTCATGGACGCGGCTCACCACAGCCAGTGCGTATTCGCGATTCCACCGCTGATGGTCGGCCCGGGCCTGGGCGCGCCCACCGAGGAAGGCTTTGTCGAGCACGCCTCTCCACAGCACCTCATAGTCGCAGCGGATGCGGCGCGGGGGCTTACCGGCATGGTCACCCTTGTCGAGAAGCCCTCGCCAGAACCCAAACATACACTGGGCGACGAGCTTGCCCGGCGTCTTGGGCTCCTTGACGCGACCCCAGGCCGTGCTCAGTGTGTTCATGGAGCGGTCGTCGAGCGGCATGGCCGTGTTCTCGTACCAGTCGACGCCCCACTTGGCCTCGAGCTGCGCACTCATCGCGTTACGCAGCGCCACCTCGAGGATCGCGAGGTCGCCGAGGAAGGCAACCGCCAGGTCGCGGTCCCAGAGGTAGAGCTCGCGCGCCCGAACCGGATCCCCTGCAGCGGCGGAGAGATACGTGCCCATCCGCGTCGGAGTGACCGACCGATCCAATGCTGCGATGTGGTGGGCAGGCATCGACACTGGACGAAGCCTCCTCTCCGATGTAGTCTGGTGGGGAAGTCCCCGGCATAAGCCTCTGTCGAACATGAGTCGGCATGCAGCCGGGGTTTTTCTTTGCCTCCGAGCCTAAGCGACCCGCGAGGGTTACCGGCCAGAAAGTGTGGATGGGGTCTGGCGTGTCACCCGCGTCCTGCCCATCCCGCTCGGGACCAGAGCCCTTCGCCCGCGTCGAGCCCGGTGTCATAGAGCGCCGGGCCGATCGGTTCCTCGACCGGTGCCGGAGCGGTGATGGGTTCGACGGTCTTGGCGAGATCGAGAGCGTGTTCGAGCGGGAGCTCGTGCGGGGTGAGAAATCACTCGACCGCGCGACGGCGGTGTTCCTCGCTCATCCCGCGGTGTCGGCGCAGGATATCCCTGATCCGCGCGTTCACTCCCTCGAGCGGGCTGGTGGTGCGCGGGTTGCCGTAGGTGATGTGGGTGAAGATGAGGTTCTTCCGAACGCCCAGGCGGACCAGCAGCCAGGCTTTCCGGAGCCGGTCATGGGTGAATCCGAACTGGCCATTGCGGAGCAGTGTCCGCTCGGTCGTGAGGTGACCGAATGACTGCCACCATTGCTCCAGGCGCAGTTGCCATTCGATCGCGGCATCCGCGTCGTGGACGGAACTGAGGTCCATCACCAGGTGCCACTGCGCGCGCCCTGCCGGGGTTCGCGGTTTGAGGGTGAGATGACGGGTGATGTCATCTGCGGGCGGAACAGGCAGCGTTGGTGCTTCGTCTCGGGCCAGGCCTGTCGCAGCGCGGACGGGAGACCGCTGCCGCCGTCGGAGACGACGATGCCGGGAGCGGGGATCTGCTCGAACAGTGCTTTCCAGGCCGCGGTGTTCTCTCTCGCGCAGCATTGCCAGGCGAGGACTCTGCCGGTGTCGCTGAGAGCGATGAGCAGGCACCAGGAGCCGATGTGGATGCCATCGATGAGGACCGCGTGATAGGGGGCCCAGTCGCGGGGAAATGCCCCAGCACCACGCGGTCCGGCGGCGGAACGAGCGCCCGGTGGCCGTCCCGTCGATCTCGGCATGGGTGAGTTTCCCGGTGAGCCAGCACGCGAAAGCGCGGAGCCGTTCGCGGGCGGTCACGTCAGGTCGGCGGCGCACGCTCGAGGATCCGCAGGGCGGGCAGCGCGAGCGTTGGGTTCCGGAGCGGTGTTTCCGGCTCTTGACCAGTTTGCTGCCGCATACCAGACAGTTCGCCGGAAGGTCCACGAGTAAGCCTCGCAGACCATGACTGTTCTCTTTCTACCGCGCGATCACGCGGCTAGATCACGGAGTCATCCACTCCTTTTGGCCGATAACCCCCTGCCTTCAGCTACGCCGCAACGCGAAACGGCCGGATCCGCTTAGTGCGGATCCGGCCGTTCGAAGATGTGGAGCCTAGGAGATTCGAACTCCTGACATCCTGCTTGCAAAGCAGGCGCTCTACCAACTGAGCTAAGGCCCCGTGAGGAGGGATGGTGGGGCTACCAGGACTTGAACCTGGGACCTCTTCATTATCAGTGAAGCGCTCTAACCGCCTGAGCTATAGCCCCGTATCACCAGCAGGCTCACCTGCCAACCTGCAAGAGCATACATCACCGCGACGACGCTCTCCAATTCGCCCCTGCGCCCCGGGCGTGGCGCGCTCCGTCGCTGCCGCCTTCGACGCCACAGAACTCGGAGATCTCACGAAACGAGGGCCGGATTCACCGAACCGCCCTCGTTTCGTGAGATCTCCGCAATCCGTGACGTCCGCGACACCCCGACACGCGAAAGTGCCCCGGGGCCGCAACCCCGGGGCACCTCAGCGAACTCAGTTCGAGGTGAAGCCGACGAGCAGACCGCCCGTGATCTTCACGCACATGTTGTAGATGCCGGCGGCGACCGCACCCATCACCGTCACGACGATGAGGTTGAGGATCGCGACGACGGAGCCGAACGCGAACACCTGCGGCAGGCCGACCGCGGCTTCGATGGAGAAGCGGCCGTCGCTGAAGCTGCCGATGAACTCATCGACCTGGCTGATGAGTCCCGTCGACTGGATCACGAGGAACATGAGCACGAACGACACGAGCGTGACGATCGCGATGGCGATCGCGACGAGGAAGGACAGCTTCACGGCCGACCAGAAGTCGATGTAGACGAGGCGCAGGCGCACCTGCTTCGACGAGGTCTTCTGCGCGGACTTCTTCGCGAGCTTGTCGGCTACCGTGCTCATGCGTCACCTTCAGGGGTCTCGGGAGCAGATTCTTCTGCCGATTCTTCGGCCTCGTCCTCACCCAATCCGCGCTCGCTGTTGCGGGCGATCGTCAGGATGTGGTCTCCCTTATCGGGGCGAGCGAACACGACTCCCATCGTGTCTCGGCCCTTCGAGGGCACCTCGGCAACGGCTGAGCGTACCACCTTGCCCTTGGCGAGCACGACGAGGACCTCGTCCTCCTCCTGCACGACGAGTCCGCCCGCGAGCTCTCCGCGTTCGTCGTGCAGACGCGCGACCTTGATACCGAGACCGCCACGGCCCTGCTGTCGGTATTCGCCGATCGCGGTGCGCTTCGCCCAGCCACCGTCGGTCACCGTGAACACGTAGGTGTCCGCGCGCGCCACCGAGGCGCTGAGCAGTTCGTCGCCCTCTCGGAACGACATGCCCTTCACACCCGACGTCGAACGTCCCATCGGACGCAGCGATTCGTCGGACGCCGGGAACTGCAGCGACATGCCCTTGCGGCTGATGAGCATGAGGTGGTCATCGCCGTCCACGATCATCGCGTCGACGAGCTCGTCGCCGTCGCGGAGGTTGATCGCGATGATCCCGCCCTGCCGGTTCGAGTCGTACTCGGTCAGGCGCGTCTTCTTCACGAGCCCGTTGCGGGTGGCGAGCACGAGATACTCGGCGTCGTCGTAGCCCTTCAGCTCGATCACTTCGGCGATCTGCTCGTCCGGCTGCATCGCGAGGAGGTTCGCGACATGCAGACCCTTGGCGTCGCGCCCTGCCTCCGGCAGCTCGTATGCCTTCACGCGGTATACGCGGCCGGCGTTCGTGAAGAACAGGATCCAGTGGTGGGTCGTCGTGACGAAGAAGTGCTCGACGACGTCGTCGGCGCGCAGCTGCGCGCCGCGGATTCCCTTGCCGCCGCGGTGCTGGCTGCGGTACAGATCGCTGCGCGTGCGCTTGACGTAGCCCTCGCGCGTGATCGTGACGACGACCTCCTCTTCCGCGATGAGGTCCTCGATCGACACATCGCCGTCGAAACCGGGGAGGATCTCGGTACGGCGATCGTCGCCGAACTTGTCGGCGATCGCCGTGAGCTCGGTCTTCACGATCGCGCGCTGACGCTCGTCGCTCGCGATGATGTCCCGGAAGTCGGCGATCTTCGCCTCGAGCTCTTCGGCCTCGTCGACGATCTTCTGCCGTTCGAGGGCCGCGAGGCGGCGCAGCTGCATCGTGAGGATCGCGTCGGCCTGCAGATCGTCGATGTCGAGGAGCGACCGCAGGCCCGAGCGGGCGTCGTCGACGGTCGGCGAACGCCGGATGAGCGCGATGACCTCATCGAGCGCGTCGAGCGCCTTGAGGTAGCCGCGGAGGATGTGCATCCGCTCCTCCGCCTTCCGGAGGCGGAACTGCGTGCGCCGCACGATGACTTCGAGCTGATGCTCGATCCACAGGGAGATGAAGCGGTCGAGCGGCAGCGTGCGCGGCACGCCGTCGACGATCGCGAGCATGTTCGCACCGAAGTTCGTCTGCAGATCGGTGTGCTTGTAGAGGTTGTTCAGCACGACCTTCGCGACGGCGTCGCGCTTGAGCACGACCACCAGGCGCTGTCCCGTGCGTCCCGAGGTCTCGTCGCGGATGTCGGCGATCCCCGTCACGCGCCCCTCGCGCGCGAGCTCACCGATCTTGACGGCGAGATTGTCGGGATTGACCTGGTACGGAAGTTCCGTGACGACGAGGCAGGTGCGGCCCTGGATCTCCTCGACGTTCACGACGGCGCGCATCGTGATGGATCCACGACCGGTGCGGTACGCCTCGTGGATTCCCTTGTTGCCGAGGACCTGCGCGCCCGTCGGGAAGTCGGGTCCGGGGATCCGCTGCATCAGTCCGCCGAGGACCTCCTCGCGCGGCAGATCCGGGTTCTCGAGCGCCCACAGGGCACCGTCCGCGACCTCGCGGAGGTTGTGCGGTGGGATGTTGGTCGCCATGCCGACCGCGATGCCGACGGATCCGTTGACGAGGAGGTTCGGGAACCGCGCCGGGAGCACCGTGGGCTCCTGCGTGCGACCGTCGTAGTTGTCCTCGAAGTCGACGGTCTCTTCTTCGATGTCGCGCACCATCTCGAGCGCGAGGGCGGCCATCTTCGTCTCGGTGTAACGGGGAGCTGCCGCGCCCTGGTTGCCCGGAGTTCCGAAGTTGCCCTGCCCCTGCGCGAGCGGGTAGCGCATCGACCACGGCTGCACGAGGCGCACGAGGGTGTCATAGATCGCCGAGTCGCCGTGCGGGTGGTACTGACCCATCACCTCGCCGACAACGCGGGTGCACTTCGAGAACGACTTGTCGGGGCGGTATCCGCCGTCGTACATGCCGAAGATGACGCGGCGGTGCACGGGCTTGAGCCCGTCGCGCACATCCGGCAGCGCGCGACCGATGATCACGCTCATCGCGTAGTCGAGATAGCTGCGCTGCATCTCGGACTGCAGGTCGACCTGATCTATCCGACCGTGGTTGTGTCCGGCGTTGATATCCGGACGTCCCTGCTCTTCTGGCAGCTCTGTGTCGCTCATAAGTCTGTCTCTCTTCGCGGTCCGTCGTCGATCAGATGTCGAGGAAGCGGACGTCCTTGGCGTTGCGCTGGATGAAGCTGCGACGCGACTCGACGTCGTCGCCCATCAACACGGAGAAGATCTCGTCAGCCGCGGCGGCATCCTCGATCGTCACCTGGCGCAGCGTGCGCGTCTCGGGATCCATCGTCGTCTCCCAGAGCTCCTCGGCGTTCATCTCGCCGAGACCCTTGTATCGCTGCACGCCGCCCTCGTTGCTCTTCGGCAGGCGCTTGCCCTGCTCGATTCCGAGCTCGAGAAGCGCGTCGCGCTCGCGATCGCTGTAGACGTATTCGTGTTCGGCGTTCGTCCACTTCAGGCGATACAGCGGCGGCATCGAGAGGAACACGTATCCCGCCTCGATGAGGCCCCGCATGTAGCGGAACAGAAGCGTGAGCAGCAGCGTCGCGATGTGCTGACCGTCGACATCGGCATCGGTCATCAGGACGATCTTGTGATAGCGCGCCTTCGCAATGTCGAACTCGGGGCCGATGCCCGTTCCGAAGGCCTGGATCATCGCCTGGACCTCCTTATTCGCGAGCGCCTTGTCGAGGCGCGCGCGCTCGACATTGAGGATCTTGCCGCGGAGCGCGAGGATCGCCTGGGTGAGCGGATTGCGGCCGTTCACCGCGGATCCGCCGGCCGAGTCGCCCTCAACGAGGAAGACCTCGCTGATCGAGGGATCCTTGCTCGTGCAGTCCTTGAGCTTGTCGGGCATTGCGGCCGACTCGAACACGCTCTTGCGGCGAGCAGTCTCGCGGGCCTTGCGCGCAGCGAGCCTCGCGTTCGCGGCGTCGATCGCCTTGCGGATCACGTTCTTCGCCTGCTGCGGATTGCGCTCGAACCAGTCGCCGAGCTCATCCGCGACGATGCGCTGGACGAAGCTCTTCGCCTCGGTGTTGCCGAGCTTGGTCTTCGTCTGCCCCTCGAACTGCGGCTCGCTGAGCTTGACCGAGATGACCGCCGTCAGCCCCTCGCGCACGTCATCGCCCGTGAGGTTCTCTTCCTTGTCCTTGAGGATGCTGTTGGCGCGCGCATAGCGGTTGACGAGCGAGGTCAGCGCCGCGCGGAAGCCCTCCTCGTGCGTGCCTCCCTCGTGCGTGTTGATCGTGTTCGCATAGGTGAACACGTTCTCGCTGTAGGACGTCGTCCACTGCATGGCGACTTCGAGGGCGATCTTGCGCCCGTCGTCCTCCGACTCGAAGCTGATGATGTCCTCGTGCACGCGCTCGGCCTTGCGCGCATTGTTAAGGTAGTCGACGTAGTCCATGAGACCGCGCTCGTAGTGGAAGACGTCGTGGCGCTGCTCGACTTCCGGCGCCCCCTCTTCGGTTTCGACCTCTTCGGTCGAGGTGGGCCGCTCGTCGTACAGCTCGATGCGCAGCCCCTTGTTGAGGAACGCCATCTGCTGGAATCGGGTGCGCAGGACCTCGTACTCGAATTCGACGGTCTCCTTGAAGATGTCGGGATCCGGCCAGAAGGTGATCGACGTCCCCGTCTCGTCCGTCGCTTCCCCCTGCTCGACGGGTCCGCGCGGCACGCCGCCGTCAGAGAACGACTGACGCCAGACGCTGCCCTCGCGCCGGACCTCGGCCTCGAGCCGCGTCGAGAGCGCATTGACCACCGATGAACCGACACCGTGCAGACCGCCCGAGACGGCGTATCCGCCGCCGCCGAACTTCCCGCCCGCGTGCAGCACCGTCAGCACGACCTCGAGGGTCGACTTCTTCTCGATCTTGTGCTCGTCGACGGGAATACCGCGGCCGTTGTCGTCGACGCGGACGCCGCCGTCTTCGCGCAGCGTCACCGTGATGGTGTCGCAGTAGCCCGCCAGCGCCTCATCGACCGAGTTGTCCACGATCTCGTACACGAGGTGGTGGAGACCACGCGGACCGGTCGACCCGATGTACATGCCGGGGCGCTTTCGCACCGCCTCGAGGCCCTCAAGAACCTGGATCTGGTCGGATCCGTAGTCGTTCATGACCTTTCCGGGCCCGGCCGACGTGCTGTCGCCCCCCGTGTCGGCCGTCGTGGAAACAGGCTCGTCCTGAGGGGTTTCGCTCGTCATGAAGGGATCGCTCCTTATGGTCGGGGCAGCATCATCAGTTTACCCGCTCCCGCGGCTCGAAACGCCAGAATTGGCCCTCTGACGCGAGAAAACACCCTCGGACAGGGTGCGACCCGTCCTAACCGTAGGTATCGCGCGGGCCACGCCCCTGAACGCGTCTGAAGCCGTGTTTCCACGTGGGGACGTCGGGGCCGAAGAATCGGATCTCCTTCACGCCCGCATCCGGATACAGCTCGAGGATCCGGGTGAGGAAGCTCGCCCGCATGAGATGCATCTGCTTGCTGCGCGCCGTCGAGTCACATCGGACCACGACGAGGCCCTGCGCGAAGGTCTCGATGTGCGAGTGCGTCGCGTTGTCCGGACCGGCGATCTCCTCCCAGTTGAGCGCCAGCTCCTCGCGTTCCAGCTGCGGCCCCCACCCGCTCGACGTGGTGAGCGCCGAGATCGCGTCGCCCAGAGTTCCCGGATCCCGGCCCTTCGTGAACGGCTGGCTGCCATCGGGGTCTCCGCGTCGCCGTCGCTTCCGCTGCGCGGCCCTGCTCATCGGCAGGCCGCGCAGCCGGAGATACGTGGCGATCGTCTCGGGGACTCCCGGAGGACGCTCTCCGCTCACGATGCCTCACCCTCGTCGAGGGGGTGGTCGTCGAGCGAGCCGAGGATCTGACCGGCCTCGATGCGCACGGCGTTCTCGCGCAGAGGATCCGGGATGTCTCGTGCGACCGCGGCCGTGACGATCACCTGCTCGTATCCCGCGACGACGCCCGCGAGGCGACCGCGTCGTGCGGCGTCGAGCTCGGCGAAGACGTCGTCGAGGATGAGGATCGGATCGCCGCCCGGCGATTCGGCGCGCAGCAGCTCAGCCGACGACAGTCGCAATGCGAGCGCCATCGACCAGCTCTCACCGTGCGAGGCATATCCCTTGACGGGGAGGCCTCGCAGGCGCAGCACGAGATCGTCGCGATGGGGACCGACGAGAGTGAGCCCGCGCTCGAGCTCCTGCGCGCGCCGCGCTGCGAGTGCCTGCCGGAACTGGTCCTCGGTCGCGCCGACCTCCGATATCTCCTCGACTCCGTCGCCCTCCTCCGGATCGGCTCCGCCGATCGAGAGCGCCCACGCGATCTCCGGAGTATGGTCCTCGCCGGCGATCGCCGCGTAGGCGCGCGCCAGCGGATCCGTGAGATCGGCCGCGAGGCGCCGACGGGCGTCGATGATCTGGGAGCCGAGCGCGACGAGCTTGTCGTCCCATACGTCGAGGGTCGTCAGCTGCTCGACCTTCATGCCCCGCGCCCGAGCCGACTTCAACAGGGTCGTGCGTTGCTTCAGCGTGCGGTCGTAGTCGCCGAGGATGCTCGCCATCCGGGGCGTGCGCTGCACGAGCAGCTGATCTGCAAAGCGCCGACGTGCCGACGGATCGCCTCGGACGATCGTCAGATCCTCGGGAGCGAACAGCACCGCCTGCGCGTACCGGGGCAGCTCGTTCGTGCGGACCGGATTGCCGGAGACCCGTGCTTTGTTGGCCCCCTGCTTGTTGATCTGCAGCTCGAGCGTCACGTTCCGCGTGCCGTGTGCGAGGCGGGCCCGGACGAATGCTGCGTCCTTCCCTTCGCGCACCAGGGGCGCATCGGCGGAGACCCGATGTGAGCCGAGTGTCGCGAGGTAGGCGACAGCCTCCGCGAGATTCGTCTTGCCCTGGCCGTTGCGGCCGACAAGGAGGTTCGTGCCGGGTTGCAGCTCGAGCTCCGCCTGCGCGTAGTTGCGGAAGTCGACGAGGCTCAGGTGCTCGACGATCACGGCGAACGCGTCAGCGCAGAAGCAGGTTCGGCTGCAACAGGTACTTGAAGTTGTCGCTCGCGGCGTCGTCGACCGACGTCTGCGCCGTCACGAGGATCGGGCTGAGCTTGTTCGCGTTGTCGCTCGACGTGAACGTGATTCGCGCGAACTCGCTCTTCACAGCGCCGAGCGCGTCGAGGAGGTACTGCGGGTTCAGACCGATCGTGACCTCGTCGCCGCCCGTCAGGGTCGCATCGACCGACTCCGACGCGCGCGCCTGGTCTCCGCCCGCGGCGTCCATCGTGACCTCGTTCTGGCCGAACGTGAACCGAAGAGGAGCCGAGCGATCGAGAACGAGGGCGACGCGGCGCACCGCCTCGCTGAGGTCGCTCGTCGAGACGACGGCATAGTGGCCGGTCTGCTCGGGGAACAGGCGCTTGACGGGAGGGAAGTTGCCCTTGATGAGCAACGAGGTCACCGTCTTGTTGCCCGCCGTGAAGGCGATGATCTCGCGGTCTCCCGACCCCGAGAACGCGATCGAGATGTTCCCTCCGTGGGAGAACGTCTTGCCGACCTCGGTGAGAGTGCGGGCGGGTACGAGAGCCTGCGACTCTTCCTGTCCGCCGTCCCAGTCGATGTCGCGGAGCGCGACCCGGTACCGGTCGGTCGCGACGAGACTCAGCTGCGTGCCGCTGACGGCGAGCTGCACGCCCGTGAGAACCGGGGTCACGTCGTCGCGCGACGCTGCGAACGCCACCTGTGAGATCGCAGTCGCGAAGTCCTCGCCCGGGACGAGCCCGGACTCGCCCGTGACCTCGGGGATCGCGGGGTATTCCTCGACGGGCATCGACGCGAGCGCGAACCGTGCGGGGCCGCAGACGACGGCGACATTGCCGTCTTCCTCGGTCGAGACCTCGATCGGAGCGTTCGGCAGGCGGTTTGCGATGTCGTTCAGAAGTCGACCGTGGACGAGGATCGTGCCGGGCTCGTCGATCGTCGCCTCGATCGTCGTCCGGGCGGATGCCTCGTAGTCGAACGCGGACAGGGAGAGCGCACCATCGTCGGTCGCCTCAATGAGCACGCCAGCGAGGATCGGCTGCGGGTTGCGCTGCGGCAGCAGCTTGACGACGAACGAGACCGCCTCGCTGAAGACGTCGCGGTTCACGTGGAACTTCACGTAACTCTCCCTCATGTGCGGAAAAAGCCAGTGCGACACGAAGACTCCGCACCGGTCGGTGCGCACATGTCGCGGGGAACCAATGCTAGTGGTTCCGCTCGACCGCTCGTCGCATGGTCTCGGCTGTGGTCATCGGAGGCCGCCCTTCATCAGAGTGTTCTCTTAACGGCGTTAACAGCTGTGGAGAATGTGGATAACTCTGTGGAGCGCAGTCGGCAGTAGGAAACTACACCCGTGTGAGTTGTGGATGCCGTGCGGAGGGGGCGTGGAAGCGCGGGAGGGGGCCGATCGGTCGCCCACAGCGGTTTTCACACATCGAGCGCGTGTCGTACACAGTCGGCGAGGCGTGTCTCCACAGTTATCCACAGCTTCTCCACACGGTGGAGAACTCTTAACGTCTGATCGGGGGACCTGTCAAGACCCTCCTGTGGATGACGTCACCTCGCGTTCACCTTGGACGCGCCCGGGATCCGCGTGATCACGCGAAGAACCCCCGGTGAGAGGACCGGGGGTTCTGTGGATAACTTGTGGATAAGTCGTCAGGATCGCGACGAATCATGGGATCCGTCCGTGGATGGATCGGGGGACGCACCCCGTCAGCGACGACCGAGCTGCGCCGTGATCTCCTGCACCTGGTTGTACAGCTGCCGTTTCTCTTTCATCAGCTCGGTGATTTTCTTCGTGGCATACATGACCGTCGTGTGGTCACGACCGCCGAACAGCTGGCCGATCTTCGGGAGGGACAGATTGGTCCGCTCGCGACAGAGATACATGGCGATCTGGCGCGCCTGAGCGATCGCTTGCGCACGCCCGGGGCCGTACAGGTCATCGACCGTGAGCTTGAAGTACGCGGCGGTCGCCTGGATGATGTCGGTGGGCGAGACGACCGTGTCGTCCGGCTTGTCGACGATGTCTCGTAGCACGCCCTCCGCGAGATCTCGGCTGACCTCTGAGCGATTGAGGCTGGCGAAAGCCGAGACGCGGATCAGGGCGCCTTCCAGCTCGCGGATATTCGTCGAGACCATCGATGCGATGTACTCGATCACGTCCTCGGGGATGTAGATGCGCTCGCTCGAAGCCTTCTTGCGGAGGATCGCGATGCGTGTCTCGAGGTCGGGTGCCTGCACATCCGTGATGAGCCCCCACTCGAATCGAGAGCGCATGCGGTCCTCGAAGCCCGTCAGCAGGCGGGGCGCGACGTCGCTCGTGATCACGACCTGCTTGTCGTGGTCGTGGAGGGTGTTGAAGGTGTGGAAGAACGTCTCCTGGGTCTCGGCCTTGCCCTGGAGGAACTGGATGTCGTCGATCAACAGGATGTCGAGGTCGCGATAGCGGGCGTTGAAGGCGGCGCCGCGGTTGTTCGCGATCGAGTTGATGAAGTCGTTCGTGAACTCCTCGCTCGACACGTAGCGCACGCGCACGCCGGGGAAGAGATTCTGCGCGTAATCGCCGATCGCGTGGAGGAGGTGGGTCTTGCCGAGGCCCGAGTCGCCGTAGATGAACAGCGGGTTGTACGCCTTCGCCGGTGCCTCCGCGACCGCGACAGCCGCGGCGTGCGCGAAGCGGTTGGATTGGCCGATGACGAAGTTGTCGAAGGTGTACTTCGGGTTGAGCCGCGTCTCGCTGCGCGGCTGAGCATGCGCCTGTTCGATCGGGCGCGGACCTGATCGCTCAGCGTGCTTCTGATCGCGTGACTGAGCTTCCTCGCCAATCGGATTCGGCTCAGGGACGTACGGCTGATCCGCGAGCTCGGGATTCACGACGACCCGGAACGAGGTCACGTCGTCGCCGATCCGCGCGAGCGCGTCCATCAGAGGATCGCGCATGCGCTTGTTGATCTGGCCGGCGGTGAGGTCGTTGGGGACGTCGAGGTACAGGGCGCCGCCCATCACCCCCTGCGCGACCGCCAGATTGAGGAAGCCCTCGAGCTGCGGCGTGATCCGATCGTCCTCTTCGAGCTCAGCGAGCACGAGGCGCCAGATCGGTACGTCCGGGACGTCTGCCATCCGCTCACTCCCCTTGTTGTTCACAGCCTGTGGATAACTTCGAATACGCTAGTCATGTCGGCGCTCTCCCGCAAACATCTGCACAACGGCGACCGCGTGTCTATCGCGAGGTCCCGCGGGGGCTGTGGGGATACTGACAGCTTCGGCACACAGTTTGCGTGGTCACGGCGTGTCGGCGTAGTCTGTTGCGGTTGACTTGTGCCCGTTGTGGGCATCCCGCAAGACGTCTCCGGTCGAACCAGTCCCGGTGACATTTCCTCCCGGAGTGAGAAGGCTATGAGCAAGCGCACTTTCCAGCCCAACAACCGTCGTCGCGCCAAGAAGCACGGTTTCCGCGCCCGTATGCGGACCCGCGCCGGCCGCGCGATCCTGAACGCACGCCGCGCCAAGGGCCGCGGCGAGCTCTCGGCATAACGCCTCAGCGGCACGCCGCACGTGCTCTCCCGTCCGCAGCGCATCACTCGCGGGATCGACTACCGAACAGTCGTCCGGCGGGGCGCGCGGCGCGCGGGGGCGGTGCACATCGTGCACGTCATCGATACGGGCGAGCAGAGGCTTCCGCGGTTCGGTTTCATCGTGAGCAAGGCCGTGGGCAATGCGGTCACCCGCAACACGGTTCGCCGGCGGCTCAAGGCGATCTGTCATGAGGCGAGCCCACGCGTGCGTCCCGGAGCGGATGTCGTGATCCGGGCGCTGCCCGTCTCGGCGGCGACTCCTTTCGCCGAACTGCGACGTGACGTCATCCGCGGACTCGAGCGCAAGGCGGCGCTGTGAGCGTCCTTCCCGCGTCGGCCACAGGGTCGGCGCGGTTTCGCGTATCTGACGCGATGCGTGCGATCCCGCTGCTGCCACGCGACGCAGGGATCCTCCTTCTGCTCGGATATCGCGCGACGATCTCGAAGCTGTACGGCGATGTGTGCCGCTACTACCCGTCATGCTCGGCATACGCCGTGACGGCGGTTCAGCAGCACGGCCTCGTGAGAGGATCGTGGATGGCTCTCGTGCGCATCGCGCGGTGTCACCCCTGGGCGGCTGGCGGCGAGGACGATGTGCGACCCCACGAGAATTTCCGATACGACCTGACCCCCCGCGGCTTCGTCGTGCCGCGTCGAAAGGACTGACCCTCCGTGGACTTCTTCGGAACGATCCTCTTCCCCATCCGATGGGTGATCGAGGCTATCCTCGTCGGCTGGCACTGGGTATGGACCTCTCTGGGGCTGCCGGGCGCCGGAGGCCTCGCGTGGGTCCTGTCGATCGTGGGCGTCGTCGTCATCGTGCGACTGGCGATCTTCCCGCTGTTCGTGAAGCAGATCAAGAGCCAGCGCAAGATGATGGAGCTGGCTCCTGAGATCAAGAAGATCCAGACGAAGTACAAGGGCAAGAAGGATCAGCTCTCGCGCGAGGCGATGAGCCGCGAGACGATGGCCCTGTACAAGAAGCACGGCACGACGCCCGTCTCGGGCTGTCTGCCGCTGCTCGTGCAGATGCCGATCTTCTTCTCGCTCTTCTGGACGCTGCGCGACATCAACATCTGGGCGGAGAACGACGACCCGGGTCTGAACACCTGGCTGTTCACGGTCGAGCGCGTGCATCAGTTCAACGATGCGTCGCTGTTCGACATCGCGCCGTTGAGCATGACGCTCGTCGATCACTTCAACTTCCCGATGGCGACGTCCACTGCGGCGATCGTGCTGATGATCATCCTCGTCACGCTGATGATCGCGACGCAGTTCATCACGCAGCTGCAGATCGTCTCGAAGAACCTCTCCCCCGAGGCGAAGACCGGCCAGGCCTACCAGATGCAGCGCATCATGCTGTGGGTCATCCCGTTCGCGATGATCTTCTCGGGCGTCTTCTTCCCGCTCGGCGTTGTGACCTACTGGTTCTTCAACAACCTCTGGACGATGGGCCAGCAGTTCTACATCATCCACGAGAACCCGACGCCGGGGTCCGAGGCCGCGCAGGCCCGCGAGGAGCGCCTGGCGAAGAAGGGCAAGGCCGTCAACTCCCACGGCAAGGTCGTCTCGATGGCCGAGTACGAGCGTGAACAAGAGGAGCTCGCGCGACAGGCTGAGATCGCGCGTCAGGAGAAGGCGAAGCGCGTGCAGCCGAAGGGCAAGAAGCGCGCGAAGAAGGACCAGCAGCGAGGCCAGGGCGGAACGCCGCAGGCGGACAAGGGCACCGGGAAGGCACCGTGACGATGAACGAAGACACTCCGACGGACGAGCAGCTCGAACGCGAAGGCGATATCGCGGCCGACTTCCTCGAAGGCTTCCTCGACATCGCCGACATCGACGGCGACCTTGAGCTCGACGTGCGTCAGGGGCGGGCGTATGTGTCCGTCGAAAGCGACGACGATTCCCTCAAGGCTCTCGCGGATCCGGACACCGTACAGGCGCTGCAGGAGGTCACGCGTCTGGCGGTGCAGCGCGAGACGGGCGAGTTCTCACGACTGATTCTCGATGTCGGCGGATCCCGCGACGCGCGACGCGCACAGCTGACGGGTCTTGTGGACCATGCGATCGCGCGCCTCGAGGAGGGCGCGTCGCAGGCATCGCTGCCGGCGATGAGCTCGTACGAACGCAAGATCGTGCACGACATCGTCGCTGAACGCGGCTACACCTCTGAGTCGTACGGCGAGCGGGACGCACGTCACACGGTGGTGCGCAAGGCGTGAGCGCCCTCGACGAGCTCGAGCCGGAGCCCGCGGAGGCGACCGCGCTGTTCGGCGACCGCATCGACCTTGCGCGCCGATTCGCCCACGCGCTGGCCGAGCACGGCGAGGAACGCGGCCTGATCGGTCCGCAGGAGGTTCCGCGGCTGTGGAACCGGCACATCCTCAACTCTGCCGTGGCGGCCCCGCTGTTCCCGACGGGCGGCCGCGTGGGAGACGTCGGATCCGGGGCTGGACTCCCCGGCATCGTTCTCGCGATCGCGCGTCCCGATGTGGAGTGGGTTCTCATCGAGCCGATGGAGCGCCGCGTGGCCTGGCTCGCCGAACAGGTCGAGGGCCTGGGCCTAGAGAACGTGACGATCGAACGAGCGCGTGCTGAGGAGGCCGGGCGCTACGAGGAGATCCTCGACGCGGTCACCGCTCGCGCGGTTTCGGCGCTGCGGACACTCATTCCGTGGACGGCGCCGCTTGTGCGAGACGGCGGCGAGCTGATCCTCCTCAAGGGGCAGAGCGTCGAGGGAGAGATCGAGAAGGCCGCGAAGGTGATCCGCAAGCACAAGCTGAGCGATGTGCGGGTCGAAGTCCTCGGCGAGGGCGAGATTGCCGAGCCCACGCGCGTGTTCCGCGCCGTCGTCCGGGGCTGACGAAGCGGTCGGTCGGGCGGCTCCTCAGCGATCTATTGAGGGCCGATCCGCTCACTCGCGCAGGGCTCGGCTGATGCCCGCCGATGTGCTCTGGTGCTGCATCCAGAGGGCCCAGCGCACGACCGGCGCGAGGATCCATCGCATGACCGGCGTGATCAGGCGCCGCAGGCCGGTGGGCCGCGCGGTGCGTTCCCAGCTGACAGTGACAGACAGCTGCGTTCCGGAGGCCGCCGGCTCGAGCGAGATCGAGATCCTGCGGGTGTTGGAATGCGGATCGTCGGGATAGTGGAAGCGCCATGTGACGCGCTGCTCGGTCGAGTTCGCGGTGAGGTGTGCGTGCTGCCGCATGTGCTGCGGCTTCACCGCGATGGTTGTGCCGTCGGGTCGTACGGTGCGTGTCCACGCCTGCCAGACGTCTCCGTCCGGATCGACGCGGCCGATGATCGCATCCCATTCGGGGAGACGCTCGGGTGTGGTTAGGAGGACCCAGACGGCCTCGGGCATCGCGGGAACGAAGGCGATTTCCGTCCGTTCGATGCGACCCCGACGGGGCACATCGAGGTGATCCGGGATCTGGTCGGCCTCCTCCAGTTGCGCGGCGATTCTCTCGGGACTCGTGCCCAGGCGCGTGAGGATCTCCGCGATGATCCCGCTCGGCTCGTCGAGCAGTTCTCGCAGCACGGCCGATGCGCCGCGCGCATCTTTTCGTCGCCCGGCCCGCGTGAAGACCTCGATCGCACGGTCGGTCCACTCGTACTGGCCGTCTTCGTGGAAGGTGATGCGGTTCTCGGAGGGCAGTTCCGCCTCGATGCCGAGGGAAGCGATCTGCGCGCCGTGCTGGTCTGCGACCGCCGTCCTCGCGGCCTCGAGGGTGATCCCCGTGCGGCGTAGCACCTGACCGGCGGTTTGTTCGCTGAGAAGCAGGGCGAGGAAGAGGTGCTCGATGTCAGCGTCGTGAACCCCGAACCGCGACGCCTCTTCCATTGCCGCGATCGACAGCGTCTGCGTCGTCGCGTAGATGCGTGTGATTCGGCTCATCGACTTCTCCTCGCGATGTCGATCGTCGGATCGATCCTCTTCGCGTACTTCTTGTGCACGGCCTGCCGGGTGACGCCGAGCGCATCCGCGGCGTCCTGCCAGGTCATACCGGCCCGGAGCGCGGCTTCGACCTGACGCAGCTCGAGGACGTCGGTGAGCGTGCGCAGCGATGCGATCGCCCGGAGCCCGGCGCGCGGATCCGTGGTGTCGGCGGCTCGTTTCGCAACCTGTGTTGCTTCCATAGCGTCAATGTACGTTGCGTTCGGATTCGTGTCAACATCGGTTGCGAACGCGGCGATGGCTGTGGCCGATTTCCGCTAGTTGATCGATCCCGGTCGTGCGAAGCTGGACCTGTGACGGTGAACATGACCTTCGATGAGCGGTACCGTGCGATCTGCGCGCGGGATGTGCGATTCGATGGGCAGTTCGTGACGGCAGTCCGGTCGACCGGCATCTACTGCCGGCCCAGTTGCCCCGCGCGTACGCCTCGGGCGCAGAACGTGGCCTTCTTCCTCACGAGCGCGGCCGCGCACGAAGCGGGCTTTCGCGCGTGTAAGCGGTGCCTTCCGGAGGCGGCACCCGGATCCCCGGAATGGAATCTGCGCGGTGACGTCGCCGCCCGGGCGATGCGGATGATCGCCGACGGGCTTGTCGAGCGTGAGGGCACGACGGGGCTCGCGGCTCGGCTCGGATACTCGCCCCGCCACCTCACGCGAATGCTGTCCGCGGAACTCGGTGCCGGTCCGCTGGCGCTCGCCCGTGCGCACCGTGCGCAGACGGCGCGCACGCTCCTTGTCGAGACAGATCTGGCCGTGGCGGATGTGGCCTTCTCGGCGGGTTTCGCGAGCGTGCGACAGTTCAACGACACCGTGCGCGAAGTCTTCGGTGTCACTCCGACGGCGCTGCGGGCGCGGCGGCGGTCCCCGCTGTCGGGCGCGGTGCCAGCCGGAATCTCTCTCGCCCTCCCCTATCGGAGTCCGCTCGATGCGGAGGGCCTTTTCGCGTGGATGCGTCCGCGCGCCGTCGCGGGTGTGGAGGAAGCGGCGAACGACTCGTTCGCACGCACCATCCGCCTTCCGCGCGGCGTCGCGTGGTTCCGGATCCGCGCGGACGGCCCGAATCTGAAATTGGACGCGCAGCTCGCGCAGCTGGCGGACCTCGGCACGCTTGTCGCGCGTGTTCGCCGACTCTTCGATCTTGACGCGGACCCGGTCGCGATCGATTCGGCGCTCTCGGCGCATCCCGAGCTCGCTCCTCTTGTCGCACGGATCCCGGGAATCCGCGTTCCCGGCGCCGCGGATCCGTTCGAGATGCTCGTGCGCGCGATGGTTGGGCAGCAGATATCGGTGTCGGCGGCAACGACCCACCTGGGGCGAATTGCGGAGGAGCTCGGGGAGCGCGTCGACGTGGCGGGGCGCGAGAGGACTCTCTTCCCGACACCCGAGGCGATCGCGCTGCACGGTTCGGAAGTGGTGCGTGGGCCTGCGTCGCGTGTTCGCGCGATCGTTGAGGCCGCCGAGGCCGTTGCATCCGACGCACTTCCGCTGACTTCGTCGGACGACGGGCCGACGCAGCGCGCCGAGCTGCTGTCGATCCGCGGGATCGGGCCCTGGACGGCAGACTATGTGCGCATGCGGGTGCTGTCGGATCCCGACGTGATGCTGACCGGGGATCTGGCGCTGCGCGCGGGCGCGGGCGCGTGCGGACTGCCCACGGATCCGAAGCCGCTTGCAGCGTGGGCGTCGCGTGCCGCGCCTTGGCGCTCGTACCTATCCGCCCATCTTTGGAGGCGCGCGCCAGCTTCTCGTACCACGTCGGGGAAGCGGCCGAATGGAGAACTGCGCGACGGGACGGGCGTGTCCTCGATCGGCGGCTGAGGCCGGCCTCCGCGACTTCCTGCCAGCTCTGTCCTGGATGACTTTTGGCTGTCATGATCAAGACATGACCTTTGCGAACGTGGGGACGCTCGGAGTGCTTCCCGGGCACCGAGACGATGTGGTGCGGATCCTCACGCGGCGTTCCGCGGACCTTGCGGACGCTGGATGCCTTCTCTACGAAGTGGGCGTGAACGATGAGCATGCCGACCCGGAGACGGTCTTCGTCGCCGAGCTGTGGACATCGGCGGAGGCACACGCAGCTTCGCTCGATCTCCCAAGCGTGCGTGCGGCGATCGCAGAGGCTGCTCCGCTTCTCAGCGGCCAGATGGGCGGGTTCCGCTTCGATGTCGTGGGATCGCCGCTCCGCGAGGAGTGATGCGTGTATGCGGTCGTGGAGCGAGGAGATCTGAGTGTACGAGACATCTGCTGAAGTTGACCGACTCCAGTCGCTCATGGAGGCGTCGCATTCGCGTGCGACGGGTCATCTGCGCTCCATCATCTCAGGTAGCCACCACCTCACTTCGGCACGCGAGCTTCTCCCCCACCTCGAGGGCATGCGCGTGCTCAGCCTCGCGACCGTGACGGCGCGCGGAGAGCCGCGGGTGAGTGCCGTCGACGGCCATTTCCTGCATGGTGCTTGGACATTCGGTACCGATGGGCACTCCGCGAAGGCGCGCCATCTGTCCGCTCGCCCCTCCGCGAGTGCGGCGTACATCGATGGTGAGCGACTGGGGTTCTTCACTCACGGAACGGTCGAGCGCCTGGACAAGTCGGACGATTCCTGGGAAGGCGTGCTCGAACACTGGAACGCGTACTACGACAGTGATCCCCGCACCTGGGGTGACGACGTGAGGCTGTATCGCCTGCACCCCTCGTGGTGCGTGGCCTATGTCGGCGAAGCGTGAGAGTGCCGTTGCAGACGCCGTTCTGGCCCTCTCGATGATGTTTCACGTGAAACATGTCCCGGCGGATGGCAAGCTGAGTCGGGATCGGGGCGAGGTCGCATTCTGCGTTCGTCCCGTCGGTCGGGTCCATGGCGGCGATGGGCAGTCGTCTTTGGCCGAGATGGGACGGGCCCCGCATCGCACGCGGGGTTGAATGTTCTACTTCGTTCATGAGCCTCGCTCGTCGTAGTCCTGAACACGTGTTGGGCTCATACCGATGACGCACGGATTGCGGAACGAGGTCGTGGACCCCTCTCCCCCCGCCCGCGCGGGAGCAGGTGTCGACACCTCCCTTGCGAGGTCTCGTGGCGGAGGTAATGCGAGAGAACCCTATGCGTTGGTCGCCTGGTCGTGGGCGTCTGGTCCCGGCGGAGACAGAGGCGGCAGTCATTGGACTGGGAACGACGTATCCCTCCGAGGATCACGGCGATGATTCACGTGAAGCAGAGGAGGTGCGCCGCGCTACGGGGACGAGCGCGTCTTTGTGGCGACGGCGATCTGACGGGTGCGCGGAACTGCACGCAGAGGTGCGCGCATGGACGCCGAGTGCTCAGGTATTCGCGCGCCTGTGACGGCGTGCCCGCATCCAACCGGTGCCTCTGTGACGTGCGGACGTGGATCGATGGACCGTGTGATGAACGGATTCGGCACGCTGATCAATGTTGCGTGGTCCGCTGACGACGCTGTCTGGGGCGGGGTCGCATGTCGGTGAGGAGGCCGTTTCACGTGAAACATACGTGATGGTGCGACTCTTCGCCTCGAGACGACGTCAAGCCTCACACCCTCGAGAGGCTCGCCGGATGGAAGGCGGGAAGGGCAGAGAGTGACGTCCAACGACAATGGACGATGGCCGTGTCGATCGTTGTGGAAGTACTGCACCGGGGCGCCAGGGCGGGACGTGACCGAGCGGTTCGGGAGGTGGAACGTGATCTACATCCGGTTCACTCGATGGGCCAAGGACGGAACCTGGGAGAAGCTGCTTGCCTCGGTGCAGGAGCAAGCCGACGTTGGCGGGGAGATCGGCTGGGTTGTCTCAATCGACTCGACCATCGCGCGCGTGCCTCAGCACGGTGCGATCCTGAAGCGTAACGCCGGGGCTTCTGCCGAGTCACAAGAGGTCGTGGTGCGAGCCGCCTGGTCACGGCATCGGCCGTTCCCGTGGCGGGCTGACGACGTAGCTGCACTTGGTCCGCGACCGCCGCGACAGGCCGCTGGGGATGATACGCGCGGGTGGGATTGCCAATGACACCACGATGATCTCTGCGGTGCGCGACGACGTTCGCGTGCCTTGCGCCGGGAAGGGCAGGCCCCGCACCCGTCTCGGCCGGGTACTCGTCGACAAGGGATACCCGTCGAAGGCGAACCGTGTAGGGCCTTGCGGCCGCGTGATTGCCGCGACGAACCCTGCGCGCGATGACCAGATCGCCCACCGTCGCAGGAGTCCTGGCCAGCCGGTCGTTTGACTTCGGTGGCCAGCAGCGGGAGCGCTTCAAGGGTCGAGACGTCGTTGAGTGGTGCGTCAACGGGTTCAAGCAGTGGCGGCGCATCGCGCTGTGCTTAAACACGACCCCACCCGAGACTTCAGGGCCGTGATCAGCCTCGCCGCCACGTTGATCTGGGCAGGATGGATCTGTCCCGTCGGGTCTGAGCATAGGCCGGACGGGACGGCAAATGTGAGGCAGGATGACGGGATGAGCGCCTACGTCCGCCCTTTGATCGACGAACCGGTGTTCCGCGATGCTGACGGTGCCGTGATCAATTACGGGGATCGGTGGCACGGGTCGCCTCCTGAGGACACCTACTCGGTCGATACACATCCCGAGCGGTTCGCACCCCTCCATGTCGTCGCCGACGCTCTCATCTCGCACCTCCGGGAGACGTACGACGTCGAGGTCGACGAAGGTGTTGAGACAGCGGGCGATCTGCTGCGTCCCGCATTTCATGATGTGGTGCGCGCCGTGCGGATACGGCCCAATGATCCGAAGTGTGCGTCCCTGACATTCGTCTTCACCGCCTATCCGGGGGTCTACATGCACGCGGGCCTGCTGCACGACTTCCATTACCCAGTCTGCGGTTGCGACGCATGCGATTCGAACTGGCCGGCCGAAGCCGATGAACTCGAGCAGCAGGTATTCGCGACGGTCAGCGGCAACTACCGAGAGACGATTGAACGCGGGCTTCACCCCTGGGTCGATTACGCCTTCACCTATCCCGACGGTGCGAGTTCCGGAAAGTCTGGCTCCCAAGGTCTTCCTGCCCAGCGCTTCAAAGACGCCAAACCCATCCTCGGCTCCCTTCCCGATGGATGGGCTTCCTGGCCGCGCTCGACCACAGCCTGCTCATCAACTCGTTCTAGGTGCGATTGACTCGTCACCGACGAAGATTCATGGGGGCAGCTCTCTCCCGGACCAAGTGGAGCAATGACTCACGCGAATCCGTGTTGTGCGGAAGTCAGCCCCGTCGCGAGAACGAGGCGGCCGGCGGAGCGTCCCGTTCAGGTGCACAAGCATCGGGCATGTGTCTGACCCCGAGCGGGGGTGCCGCGGCTGTGCGAGGTCGTGGGCTGAGTGTCCGGATGGCTCTGCGCGACCTGGAGTGTGTGCCCCGTGGGGCACTGGATCACTCGTGCGATGCCTCGCGGTGTGACGTACGCACCTGATTCGTTCCCGGTGGGGATTGGCGGGACGGTGGTCGCGTGGATGGGACGGAGAAGTTGTTTCACGTGAAACCTCGTGGTGCGCAGGGTCGCCTCCGTTGCGGACACAAGGTTGCGGGCGACGTACTCTCGTGAGCGCCCGTCCAATCAGGGCCGGGCTCCTGTCTGGGGCGCGCCGGTGTTCAATCTCGTGCGCCGCGCGGCTGGACGGATTCGCGACCGGACGAGATGTGCGTGCACCGATCGGGTGCAGCAAGTCCGTTTGGCGCGGTACAGGGTCACGGCGACCCATTCTGCCTCTCGGCGCGGACAGCGTGCCACCGATGTGAATCGGCGGGACCGGAGCCGCCTGCACGGGCCGGGAGGGGGGATGTTTCACGTGAAACGCTGTTGTACGAGAAGCGGGCCCGCAATGCGAGACCTGGGCGGCCTGCGGCGAGGAGCGCCTTCCTGGACACGTACAACCGGCGTGCGCGCGTATGGTGTGGTCGCCTAGCGGGCCGACGCGGGGTTGTGCGAGGGCTCGCGGGCTGCGCTGCTGGACGAGTTCGGAACGGTGTGGTGGGAGTCGCTGCCTGTCGGCGAACGGGGGTGGTCATGGCGCGCGAGGTGATCGGTTCCCCTACTGGTGTGGATCGCCGGAGACGGCGACGCCGGGAGAGCGTCGAGCGATGTTTCACGTGAAATCTCTGGTGCGAAGAGAGCCCGCAGTGCGGGAGCGGGGTGGCCGGCGGGGAGAGGCCTCCCTGGGGGCGTGCAACCGGCGTGCGCGGGTATGGTGCGGTCACGCTGAATGGTGGCGCGGGCTCTGCGCTGAGGGACGAGTGTCCAGAAGGGTGTGGTGGGGCGGCGCTCCCCTGTCAGCGAGGGGCTGCCATGGGGCTACTGGTGTGGAGCGGTGAAGACGGAATCGCCTGGAGAGGCTGGAGCGGTGTTTCACGTGAAGTTTCTGGTGCGAAGAGAGCCGCAGTGCGGGAGCGGGGTGGCCGGCAGGGAGGAGTCTCCATGGGTGGGTCCAACCGGCGTGCGCGGGCTGCGCTCTGGATGAGTCCGTATGGGTGTGTGGTGGCAAGCGCTCCCCGGTCGGCGAGGGGGCATCATGAGGCCTGAGGTGATCGGTTCCCCTACTGGTGTGGAGCGGCGGAGGCGGACTCGCCCGGGCGGGCAGGAGTGATGTTCCACGTGAAACCTATGGTGCGTAGGAAACCGACAGTGCGGGATCGGGATGGCCGGCGGATTCGAGCCTCCTTGGGCGCGTGCAACCAGCGTGCGCGCGTATGGCGCGGTTGTCCAGCGGGGCGTCCCGGGCTTCACTGCTGGACGAGTCCATAAGGGTGTAATGGGAGGCGCTCCCCTGTCGGCGAGTGTGCGGTCATGGGGCCCGCGAGGCGATCGGCTCCCCTTCCGCGGTGCGGATCAGCGGAGACGGAGTCGCCTGGAGAGGCTGGGGTGGTGTTTCACGTGAAACCCCGTATGGCGCGAAGGGAGCACCCGCAGTGCTGGAGAGGGGACGGCGAGGGGCAGCCTCCTTAGGCGCGTACAACCGGTGTGCGCGGGCATGGTGAAGCCACACAGCGGGCCGTGCGGGGGCTGCACTGCTGGACGAGTGCGGAAGGGTGTGGTGGGAGGCGCTGCCTGTCGACGGGGTGGTGTCGTAAGACCCGGGATGGTCGAGTCCCCTAGCGGTGTGGATCTGTGGAGACGGATTCGTCAGGACGGACAGGAGCGATGTTCCACGTGAAACATCTTGTGCGAAGGGAGCCCGCAGTGCGGGATCGTGACGGCCGGCGGTGGGAGACTCATCGGGCGCGTGCAACCGGCGTGTGCGCGTGTGGTGCGGGTGTCACCCAGCAGGGGCGGAACGACTGTGCGCGAGATCGCGAGATGCGCAGTTGGACGAGTCCGTATGGATGTGGTGGAAGGCGCTGCCTGTCGACGAGGGGGCGTTATGGGGCCCGAGGTGGTAGAGCTCCCCACCGGTGAGGAGTGGAAGATGGACTCTGCTGGAAAGGCTGGATGATGTTTCACGTGAAACCGTGTGGCGCGAAGTGAGCCGCAATGCGGGATCGAGGTGGCTTGCGGAGAGGAAGGCCTCCTTGGACACGTGCGACCTGCGTGTGCGCGTAAGGTGTCGCCACCCAACGGAGTGGAACGACTGTGCGCGAGATCGCGAGATGCGCAGTTGGACGAGTCCGTATGGATGTGGTGGAAGGCGCTGCCTGTCGACGAGGGGACGTCATGGAACCCGAGGTGATCGACCCCCGGTGAGGATCGGGAGATGGACTCACCAGGAGAGTCTGGGGTGATGTTTCACGTGAAACCGTATGGTGCGAAGTGAGCACGCAATGCGGGACCGAGGTGGCCGACGGAGAGGAGGGCCACCTTGGACACGTGCGACCTGCGTGTGCGCGTAAGGTGTCGCCACCCAACGGGGCGGAACGGCTGTGGGTGAGACCGCGAAGTGCGCTGCTGGACGAGTCTGAAAGTATGTCGGTGGGAGGCGCACCCCTGTCGGGAAGGGGCCGACATGGGGATCCGAGGTGACCAGCTCCCCTGCCGGTGTGGATCGCCGGAGACGGAATCGCCTGAAGGGACAGGAGTGATGTTTCACGTGAAACCGTGTGGCGCGAAGGGATACCGCAATGCGGGATCGTGACGGCGGCGGGGAGAACCTCCCTGGGTGCACAACAACCGGCGCGCGCGTATGGTGCGGTCACGCGCCAGGTGGGCCGCCGCGGGCTGCACCCTGCCGGACGAGTCCGTAAGGATGTGGTGGGAGGCGCTCTCTGTAGGTGGGGGCTGGTCTGGGACTCGAGGTGATCGACTCCCCTGCTGGCGCAAGTCGGGGAGATGGAATTGCCTGGACGGGCAGAAGTGATGTTTCACGTGAAACCCCGTGTGGTGCGAAGGGAACGCGAAACGCGGGCCCGAGAAGTCCGCAGCGCGTTCTGTGCGGCGTGTACCTCTCCTGAGCGGGAGCGGCGTTGAGCGGGGCAGTGCAGATTCATCTCGAGCTCGCGCGGTGCTGCACGGGTGGACGAGTCCGCCCGGCGGGGGGGGGTATGCGCCCCCTCGGGCAAGGCGTGCACGTGCGGCTCGGCGTGGTGACGCCCGGGCCATGGGTGGTCTCTGACCGGGGTGAACGGCTGCAGACGCTACGTTGCTCCGCGAAGCGTGTGCAGGGCCGATCCGCACCCGTTGTCTTCTCGTCGGCTCGGGGACCGCCGTCGTGGCGTCGAGTCGGGCGGCAGTGTTTCACGTGAAACTCGGTCACGACGCATCGCGAACCAAGATGATTCACGTGAGACGGCACGAACCGGCGGGCGCTTGGCAACGCGCGGCTGGCGGGTTGTGGTCGTCACATCGTCGAGCGCCCCACGCGGGGTCGAGCCCAATCCATGCAGAGGGAGAGAGTACTGAGAACCTTCAGCGAACGGACTTGAGCGTGGCGCACGCGGAGGCGCAGTGCCGACGGATGCGCGGCGTCAGCCCCGACGCCGGCTACACGTCCATTGGGTCTTGTTCCGGATGCACACCGTCGCGGGATGGACGTCGGCGCGGATCTCCCGTGAAGCGCGTACGGGGCTCCCCGCACATGAACGAGATTCGACGGCCACCCGCCGATCGAGAGCGATCCCTGAGGCGACGCCTCGGTGACCCGGGCGTCGTTATCGTCTGCCCCATCCCGGAGGAGTTGCGAATCCCGCCCTACTCAGGCCACTGCGGTCCGTATATCGCCGAGCATTGCGCACCGTAGATCCGCCGCAGGACTGCCCCACGGGCGACGAGAAGACCGATGGGGATGCGTCACGCGTCGCGGTCTTCCTTGCGAGCAGCCGCGGTCACCTCAGCGGTACGGACGAGCGCGCGCCCCGTAGGTGTTGACCCGACCGGCGGGTTGGCGCATCCCCAGGGAATGCCTGGTCGGTGCGGGCGGAGTCACACCAACGCACCCAGTTCAGGTGGATTAGGTCGCCCCCGGGAGGAGGGAGGGGTGCGCGGCAAGCGAGACAGGGTATCGAGGAGGCGGCCCCCGCGGGGACTGATCGGGTTGTCCGTCGCCGGCCGGCGGCACACGCAAGCGAGAGATGCCGTCAGCCGGACTGACGCATGCGAAGGCCCGTGGCGCTTGCGCCTCAGGTTGCGGGGGCGAGTTCCCGCCACTCACGGGCGAGCATCGCGTACCCGACGCCGTCGATCCATCCGCGCGTCATGTGAAACGAGTCCTCCCTCGTCGTGTACTCGCGGCGCATGCCGAGCTTTTCCATGATCCGTACGGACGGTGCGTTGTCGGCGAAGGCGTGAGCGACGACGCGGCGGACGCCGACGACGTCGAAGGCGACGCCAAGAAGGGCACGTGCGGCCTCCGATGCATAGCCGCGTCCCGCATGCGCGGGATCGATCGTCCACCCGAGCTCTGCTTCAGTCCGGCGGACGGCTGCAGGATCCGTCCCTCTCTGGCCCCATCCGTCCTGCACGGCGAACTTTATATCGCCGACGAGAACCCCGTCGTGCTCGAGTGCCAAGAGATCCGTGCGATCGGCCGCGAACTCGCGCCACTGATCGGGGGAAGCCAGCCACGAACCCGTCCACGTGGTGACCTCTTCGAGCTGTCGATATGTCCACGCCTCCTCAATATCGGACGGCGTGAAGGGGCGGATGACGAGGCGCTCGGTGCGCACCGGCCAGGGGTCGATTTCAAGGCTCACAGGTCCCAGCATCCCACGACTCGAGCGGTGGGGAAGGCGGGCGAATCGCCTCGATGTTTCACGTGGAACATCGAGGCGATTCGGGAGGGAAGGTCGGAAGACACATCGTCCAGAGACGTCGATTGTCAGACCCGCAAGCTAGAGTGATCAAGGTCGGCCCGGGGAACGAGAGGACGCGCGTGAGCCAGCACTCCAGCGACATCGCTGCTGCCTTCGATGACAGCCCGATCATGCGCCAGCTGCAGGATCTCAGCACTCGTCGCCGCCATCTCGAGGAGGTCGAGATCGAGTTCACGGGCCAGACGCGCATTCTCACGGTCTCGAACCAGAAGGGCGGCGTCGGCAAGACGACGACGACCGTCAACATTGCCGCCGCGATCGCGGATCTCGGCGGCAAGGTCATGGTCATCGATCTCGATCCGCAGGGAAACGCGTCGACGGCCCTGGGCGTACCGCACAGCTCTGAGACGACGAGCATCTACGACGTCCTCATCAACGACGTGCGCATCGCCGATGCCGTGCAGCAGAGCCCCGAGAATGAGCGCCTCTTCTGCGTTCCCAGCACGATTCATCTCGCGGGCGCCGAGATCGAGCTCGTGTCGCAGGTGGCTCGAGAGAAGCGCCTCGACACAGCCCTGCACGAGTACCTCGACGATCTTGACGAGCCGTTCGACTTCGTTCTCATCGACTGCCCGCCGTCGCTCGGGCTGCTGACGATCAACGCCTTCAGCTCCGCCGACGAGGTGTTCCTGCCGATCCAGGCCGAGTACTACGCGCTTGAGGGTCTGAGCCAGCTTCTGGGCAATGTCAAGATGATTCAGAAGCACCTGAACACGCGCCTGCGGGTTTCGACGATCTTGTTGACGATGTACGACAGTCGCACGCGCCTCGCGCAGCAGGTGGCCGACGAGGTGCGCGAACACTTCCCCGATGAGGTTCTGAAGACCGTCATCCCGCGGTCCGTGCGTGTCTCCGAGGCGCCGAGCTTCGGCCAGACGGTCATCTCTTACGACGAATCCTCTGCAGGCGCAATCGCCTACAAGGAAGCGGCGGTTGAAATCGTGAAGCGCGGGGCTCCCCGCAGGAAAGGGCGGAACTGATGGCGAAGCGCACGGGTCTTGGCCGAGGGATCGGCGCCCTCATCCCTACCGGAAGCGAGACGCGCGAGCGTCCGTCTGACGTCTTCTTCGCGGGTTCTGCGGCCCCCGTTGTGGAGGAGCCTGCCGCGCCCGCGGACGAGAAGCCTGCGGCTCCAGAGGAAAAGCCGGCTGCCCCGCAGAAGAAGAAGGCCCCGCGCGCCTCGACGCCCGCGAAGTCGGCGAGCTCCCGCACGAAGTCTGCGAGCGGATCCTCCGCCACGTCGAGCGCGTCGAAGAAGAGCGCGACCTCCTCGCGGTCGACCACGAGCGGATCCGGCAAGGCGTCGCGAGACACCGCAGCGAAGAACGGATCCTCGACAGCGCGGACGACGGCCTCGCGGACGACGAGCGGGTCGGCGAAGGCCGCCCCCGCTCCCCAGGCCGACGAGCAGCTCGCCGAGGTGCCCGGCATTCGCCTGGTCCACGTCGATCCGCACTCGATCGTCCCGAACCCGCGTCAGCCGCGCACGCTCTTCGACGCCGACGACCTCGCGGAGCTCGTCCACTCGGTGCGTGAGTTCGGCGTCCTGCAGCCCGTCGTTGTCCGGGACAAGAAGGACGGCACGTACGAGCTGATCATGGGTGAGCGCCGCACGCGCGCCTCCCGTGAGGCTGGCCTCGAGCGGATCCCAGCGATCGTCCGCGAGACGGCAGATGAAAACCTGCTTCGCGACGCGCTGCTCGAGAACATCCATCGCGCCGAGCTCAACCCCCTCGAAGAGGCATCGGCCTATCAGCAGCTGATCGAGGACTTCGGGATCACACAGGAGCAGCTCGCCGACCGCATCGGCCGCTCGCGCCCGCAGATCTCCAACACGATCCGCCTCCTCCGCCTGCCCGAGCCCGTGCAGCAGCGCGTGGCGGCGGGTGTGCTCACTGCGGGGCACGCGCGCACCATCCTGTCGCTCGACGGCGACGCCGACGGCATGCAGAAGCTCGCCGACAAGATCGTCAACGAGGAGCTTTCCGTGCGCGGCGCGGAGGCGGCGGCGAAGCAGATCGCAGGGGCGGGGCAGAGCGAGAAGACGCCCGCGAAGCCGAAGGCCGGCGCGCGACGTGCCTACCTCGACGAGGTCTCTGACAAGCTCGGCGACCGACTCAACACGAAGGTCAAGATCGACCTCACGGCGAGGAAAGGCCAGATCAAGATCAGTTTCGCGACAATTCAGGATCTCAACCGGATCCTCGGCGAGCTCGGCGAGTCGGGTTACGAACAGTAGCGCTCGGAGCCCGCGTCCATCCCACGCGCCGTAGCCTGGAGGGGTGACTCTCTCGGATCCCCTTCTCCCCCGGCGCGCGAGCGTCGAGGTGCTGCGCGCCGAGGCGCAGGACGAACTGTCGTCGCTCGTGAACGAACGGCTGCGCGGCGGCGAGGATCCGTGGGATTTCATGGAGGATCTGCCGACGGTCGACGAGCTCGTCGTATTCACCTTGCGCGCCGAGCACATCGAGGCGGACGGCGGGCTGCGCCCGACCCACGCGCGCAATCAGCGCCTGCTGCGCCAGATTGCGGTGCAGTACCCTGAGCTGGATCCGGCCGTGCGCGGCATGCTCGGATCCGAGCACACGCATCGCCGCTGGGACTCCGTCGTGCGTGTGCTGGGGAACCCGTAGAGGGCTCGGAAGGACGCCCGTCATGGTGCGCACCGTCGCCGAGAAGCTGCAGATCAAGCCCGACTCCGAACTGGTGTTCGGCCCGTCGACCGCCGAACAGCGGGCGTTGCTGGATCCGCTGCCCGACGGCGTCGCAGTCGTCGATGGAATTGAGCGGGATACGTCGGGCGTCGCCGTCATGTTCGCGGGCAGCCGCGACGATCTCGATGCCCTTCTGACCGATGTTCTGCCGCTGCTCTCGACGCCGAAAGCGATCTGGATCGGCTACCTCAAGGGAAATCGAGCAGACATCAACCGCGACAGCATCTGGAGGCGTGTCGAGGAGTTCGGATGGACGCTCAACGGCAACATCTCGCTGTCTGACGCGTGGTCGTCCGTGCGGCTCAAACGCGTCAACTGACGTCAGCGGGACGGCGCGGTCTCACACAACGCGACAGCGCCCGCCCGGCGAACCGGACGGGCGCTGCGGGGTGCGAGGCCTTACTTGAGGTACTCGGCGAGGTCCTGCTCGAGGGCCTGCTTCGGCTTCGCGCCGATGATGGTCGTCGCGACCTCACCGTTCTGGAAGACCTTCATCGCCGGAATCGACGTGATCTGGTACTTCATCGCGAGGTCGGGGTTCTCGTCGACGTTGAGCTTGACGATCTTGATCTTGTCGGCGTTCTCGGCCTGGATCTGGTCGAGAACGGGCGAGACCATGCGGCACGGGCCGCACCACTCGGCCCAGAAGTCGACGAGAACGGGCCCGTCGGCCGTCAGGACATCCTGCTCGAACGTGTCGGTTGTCGTTGCCGGTGCGCTCATGGTGTCTCCTTGATGTTGAAGCGTGTGGTCAGGCGGCGGGGACGGCCTCTTCGACCGCCTTCTCGGCGTCGTCCAAGGCCGCGAGGTAGTGCTCGGCGTCGAGTGCCGCGACGGTGCCGCTGGCGGCGGCTGTCACGGCCTGGCGGTAAGTGGGGTCGACGACGTCACCCGCGGCGAAGACGCCGGGGACAGACGTGCGCGAGGAGCGCCCGTCGACGGCGATCGTGCCGTCGCTCGTGAGCTCGAGCTTGTCGTGCACGAGGTGCGTGCGGGGGTCGTTGCCGATCGCGACGAACAGACCGTCGAGCGGCAGCTCGCGGGTATCGCCCGTGACGGTGTCGCGCAGCACGACGCCGGTGAGGCCGCTCGCGCCCTGCAGTTCGGCGACCTCGCTGTTCCAGATCACCTCGATCTTGTCGTTCTCGAGGGCGCGCTTCTGCATGATCTTCGAGGCGCGGAACTCGTCGCGGCGGTGCACGAGGTACACCTTCGACGCGAACTTCGTGAGGAAGGTCGCCTCCTCCATCGCCGAGTCGCCGCCGCCGACGACCGCGATCTCCTTCTCGCGGAAGAAGAATCCGTCGCACGTAGCGCACCACGAGACGCCGTGACCGGACAGCTCATCCTCGCGCGGGATGTTCAGCTTGCGATAGGCGGATCCCGTCGCGAAGATCACGGATCGTGCTTCCTCGACGGCACCGGATCCGAGGGTCACCCTCTTGATCTCGCCCGTCAGGTCGAGCTCGGTGGCGTCGTCGTAGGCGACCTCGGTGCCGAAGCGCTCGGCCTGCTGCTGCATCTTCGCCATGAGATCGGGGCCCATGATCGCCTCGGGGAAGCCGGGGAAGTTCTCGACCTCGGTGGTGTTCATCAGCTCACCGCCGATCTCGACCTGGCTGGCGATCACGAGCGGCGCGAGGTTGGCGCGCGCGGCGTAGATCGCGGCGGTCCATCCGGCCGGACCGGATCCGATGATGATGACGTCTCGCACGTGTCGTGCCTCCCTCGGGCGTGTGTCTGATTGCTGAAACCCATGCTACGGGCCGGGTATTCCCAATGACCCGGTGTTACCACGCTGAGGAAGACGGATGGTGACGCGTGGCGACGCTAGGGTCGACGAGCGCGCATCGATGTGCGCACAGCGAGAGGAGCCCCATGACCGAGTCACTGTCCCCCGTTCTGCTCCGTGGCGGTGGTGCGAGCGTTGTCATCGCGCTCGATGACGTGCCGCGTGTGATCCACTGGGGTGCCGACGTCGGTCCGCTCGATGCGGAGGCACTCTCCGCGCTCGTGTCCACAGCGCATGTGGGGATCTCTGGATCCGAGCCCGATATCGCGCGCGTCTTCGGTCTGTGGGCCACTCAGCGTGACGGGTGGACGGGGACGCCGACCGTGGCCGGTCACGTGAGCGGAGCTGCCACGACGCCGCGCCCGAGACTCACAGATCACGTCGTCGACGGGGATGCTCGGTCGGTGCGCCTCACGCTCACTGACGACGTGACCGCGCTCACGGCGACGGTGACGATCGCGCTCGACGCGCACGGTGTTCTGACGCTCGATCAGGAGATCACCTTCGCGGGGGACGAAGGCGGAATCTTCGACCTGTCGTCGCTCACCGCCGCGATGCCGGTTCCGGAACGCGCGGGCGAGCTGCTCGACTTCACGGGCCGCTGGTGCCGCGAGCGGGCGCCGCAGCGGATCCCCTTCGCCTTCGGGACCCACCTGCGCGAGGGCCGGCGCGGCCGCCCAGGGCACGACTCGCCCTTCCTTCTCGTGGCGGGAACCCCCGGCTTCTCGTTCCGCTCGGGCGAGGTGTGGGCCGCGCACCTCGCGTGGAGCGGAAATCCCCGATACCTTGCCGAACGCCTGCCCGAGGGCGCCGGGTCCCATGCGGGGGCGCTGGGCGTGGGCGAGGGACTCGTGCCCGGCGAGGTGCGCCTCGCGCCAGGTGAGTCGCATCGGGCGCCGACGGCCGTCTTCGTGTGGTCTCCGGACGGTCTCGACGGGCTCGCGGCACGCCTGCACGCGCGGCTCCGCGCTCGTCCGCGGCATCCCCGGACGCCGCGCCCGCTCGTTCTCAACACCTGGGAAGCGGTGTACTTCGATCACGACCTCGCGACTCTCTCGCGACTCGCGGAGCGCGCGGCGCGTGTCGGCGTGGAGCGACTCGTGCTCGACGACGGCTGGTTCGGGGCGCGACGTGACACGACCGCGGGGCTCGGCGACTGGCACGTCGCCGCCGATGTCTGGCCGGAGGGGCTCGGTCCGCTCGTCGACGTCGTGCGCGCGCACGGGATGAGCTTCGGTCTGTGGTTCGAGCCCGAGATGGTCAACCTCGATTCGGACCTCGCGCGCGACCACCCCGAGTGGATCCTCGGCCCCTCCGACGGGCTCGGAATGCCCATGCGGGGCCAGCACGTGCTCGACCTCGCGCATCCCGATGCATGGCGCCACCTGCTTGAGCGGATCTCGTCGCTCGTGGCCGAGTACGGCATCGACTACATCAAGTGGGATCACAACCGCGAGCTCCTCGAGGCGGTGGCGCAGAGAGACGGCTCGGACCGTCCGATTGTCGGGCAGCAGACGCGTGCGCTGTACCGGCTCATCGACGCGCTGCGCGAGCGGCACCCGGATCTCGAGATCGAGTCGTGCTCGGCGGGCGGCGCTCGCATCGACCTCGGGATCCTCGAGCGGACAGACCGCGTCTGGGCCTCCGACTGCAACGACCCCGTCGAGCGGGGCAGAATCGAGCGCTTCACCAGCCTTGTCGTGCCGCCCGAGATGATCGGAGGGCATATCGGCCCGCCTCGGGCGCACACGACGGGCCGCGCGACGGATCTGCCCTATCGCATGGCGGCGGCGCTCTTCGGCCATGCGGGCATCGAATGGAACCTCCTCGAATGCGACGATGACGAACTCGACGCGATCGCCGCGTGGGCCTCGCTGTACAAGCGTCTGCGTCCGCTCACGCACACGGGACGTGTGGTGCATGCTGATGGGCTCGACGAAGGTGCCGATCTCGACGGCGTCGTCGCGGAGGACGGGTCGCGCGCCGTCTACCGTCTGACGCGCACGGACTCCGTGGCGCAGACGCGTTCCGGAGCCGTGACGTTCCCGGGGCTGTCCCCCGAGGGCGCGGTGCGCGTGCGAGTCGTCACCGAGGCGGGCCGTGCACGGACAATGCAGGACGAGCTTCCCGCGTGGGTGCAGGCCGCCGAGGACGTCGTCGTGCTGCCCGCCGCGTCGCTCGCGACGGTCGGCCTGCCGCTCCCGTCACTCGCGCCGCAGCAGGCGCTCGTGATCGAGATCGAGCGTCTATGACGCTGGGCGCGCTGTGCTGTCGCGCACGATGAGCTCGGTGCGGATGACCGAGAGCGGATCGGCGGTCTTGCCGCGCGCGAGCGCGAGCGCCGCGGCGATGCAGCGACGTCCGACGTCGGAGAACTCATGGTGCACCGTTGTCAGGGGCGGGGCGTAGGCGCGCCCATCGGTCGTGTCGTCGAAGCCGACGACGCTGACATCGCGTGGGACCGAGCGACCCGCCTCGGAGAGCGCGCGGTACAGGCCGAGCGCCATCTGGTCGTTGGAGCAGAAGACGGCGGTCACATCGTCGCGTCCGGCGATCTCCTGGCCTGCGACGTAGCCCGATTCGACGCTCCAATCCCCCCGGATCACCTCGGGCACCGGTCGTCCGGATTCCTCGAGCGTCGCCCGCCACCCGTCGATGCGCCGTCCGGCGGGTCGCGAATGCGCGGGGCCGGCGATGTGCCACACCGTGTGGTGGCCGAGGTCGAGCAGATGCCGAGTCGCCTGGCGTGCGCCACCGACTTGGTCCGTGTCGACGACGACTTCCGCCCCGGGAGCGTCGGGATCCATGTACACGACGGGGACGCCGGGGGGCAGGATCTGCGCCGCATGCCCGAGCTGGGGCGCCTCGAGATTGAGGATCAGCGCGTCGACCGCGAGCTCCTGCAGTCGTGAGAAGAGGCGGTCGACGTCGGTTTGGCTCGTCGCGTGCACGGGGATGAGGGTCGTGGCGTACCCCTCTTCGGCTGCGCTCAGAGCGATCGCCTCGATCGTGCGGACATCGCCGATCGTCGAGAGCGTCTGCGACAGGACGCCGATCGTGCGGAACGATCCGAGCTTGAGCGCACGTGCCGCGCTGTTGGGGCGGTAGCCGAGCTCGTTCATGGAGCGGATCACGCGATCACGCGTCGCGGAGACGACGGTCTCGGAGCCGTTCGCGACACGGGACACGGTCTGGGCCGACACTCCGGCGTGCGCCGCGACATCGGCCATCGAAACGCGCGCACGGCGACGGAGCGGGGCTGTTCCAGTCATGTGACCTGCGTTCCCTCGGTTGTACGACGTCGTCTCTGGGGTAGCATAATCCATGATGTTTGCGTAAACATAGACGAGACGACCCCGCAGAGAAGCGAAGGAAAACCATGACGGTGATGTCACAAGCTGCCCCGGCTGTCGCGCCGAACCGGCGCGGTCGCGCGCGCGGCCGGTGGACGGGGTGGGGCTTCCTGGCGCCGTTCGCGATCGTTTTCGCGCTCGTGTTCATCGCCCCGATCCTCTATTCGCTGTACCTGAGCCTGTTCCGCACCCAGCTCGTCGGCGGCACGGAGTTCGTCGGGCTCGACAACTACGTGAAGGCGTTCGGCGACGAGAAGCTGTGGACGGGCGTCGTGCGCGTCGCCCTCTTCCTGGTGATCCAGGTGCCGATCATGCTCTTCCTCTCGCTCCTCGCGGCGCTCGCGATCGACTCGGGGCGCCTCTACGGCAAGAGCTTCTTCCGGCTGTCGATCTTCCTTCCGTATGCCGTCCCGGCCGTCGTCGCGACCTTCATGTGGGGCTTCATGTACGGCACGCGCTTCGGCCTCGTGGGCAACCTCAACGACATGTTCGGGCTCGACATCCCGAACCTGCTCGCTCCCGACCTCATCATGGCTTCGATCGGCAACCTCGTGACCTGGCAGTTCCTGGGCTACAACATGCTGATCTTCTACTCGGCGCTGCGTGTCATCCCGACGTCGCTGTACGAGGCGGCCGAGATCGACGGCGCCGGGCAGTTCCGCGTGATCCGGTCGATCAAGCTGCCGGGGATCCGCGGCGCGCTCGTCATCGCCACGATCTTCTCGATCATCGGCAGCTTCCAGCTGTTCAACGAGCCCAGCATCATGCAGACGATGGCGCCCAACACGATCACGACGTCGTTCACGCCGAACCTCTACGCATACAACCTGGCCTTCACGGGTCAGCAACTGAACTACTCGGCCACCGTCGCGCTCATCATGGGCGTCGTCACGATGATCGTCGCGTACGCCGTGCAGCTGCGCGGCATGCGGAAGGGGAATTGACCATGAGCAGCACCACCCTCGTCACGCTCTCCCCGCGCGCGACCGCCGCTCAGCGCCGTCGCGCGGGCATCGGCACGATCGCGAATCCGCGGCGGAACGTCGTCCTGACGGTGCTCACCGCGATCATCGTCGTCTACTCGCTGCTGCCTCTCGTGTGGCTCGTGATCAACGCCTCGAAGACGCAGGGGGAGCTCTTCTCGAGCTTCGGACTGTGGTTCTCGGGCGACTTCGCCCTCTTCGACAACATCGGTCGCGCCCTTACTTACGACGATGGAGTCTTCCTGCGCTGGTTCGGGAACACCCTCCTCTACGTCATCGTGGGCGCGGGCGGGGCGACCCTCCTGTCGATCCTCGGTGGCTACGCCCTCGCGAAGTTCGACTTCCCCGGCAAGAAGGCCGTCTTCGCCGTGGTCATCGGAGCGGTCGCGGTGCCGGGAACGGCTCTCGCGGTCCCGACGTTCCTCATGTTCAGCGAGATGGGTGTCACGAACACGCCGCTCGCCGTCATCATCCCGTCGCTGATCTCCCCCTTCGGTCTGTACCTCATGTGGACGTTCGCCACCGAGGCGATCCCGACCGAGCTCATGGAGGCCGCGCGGATTGACGGCGCGAGCGAGTTCCGCACGTTCTGGAACGTGTGCATGCCGCTTCTGGCGCCCGGCACCGTGACCGTGCTGCTGTTCACGATGGTCGCGACGTGGAACAACTACTTCCTGCCCCTCATCATGCTGCGAGACCCCGACTGGTATCCGCTGATCCTCGGACTCAACCAGTGGAACAACCAGGCTTCGACGGCGGGTGGCGAGCCGATCTTCGACCTCGTGCTCACGGGCTCGCTGCTCACGATCGTTCCGCTCATCGTCGCGTTCCTCTTCATGCAGCGCTACTGGCAGTCCGGCCTTGCCGCCGGGTCCGTCAAGGAATGACCCGCACGTCCCCTCGTACCACCCCTCATCACCACGACAATGGAGTTGCCTCATGTTCAGGATGACCCAGACGCGCACGCGCGTCCTCACTGCGACCGCCTTCGTGGGCGCCGGCGCGCTGGCGCTCGCGGGCTGCGGATCCTCGGGATCCGGCGATCCCGACGCCGCGCTCGAGGAGGGCGGCGACCTCCTGGTGTGGGCCTGGGAGCCCACCCTCGACGCCGTCGTCGAGCAGTTCGAGGCTGACCACCCCGAGGTCGACGTCGAGCTCGTCAACGTCGGCACGGGCGTCGACTCGTACACGGCCCTGCAGAACGCGATCACGGCCGGCTCGGGACTGCCCGACGTGGCGCAGGTCGAGTACTACGCCCTGCCGCAGTTCGGTCTGCAGGGCTCGCTGTCCGATCTCACGGAGTTCGGTGCGGATGAGCTCGAGGGCACGTTCGCGCCGGGCCCCTGGGACTCGGTCCACTCCGGTGAGCAGATCATCGGTCTGCCGATGGACTCGGGCCCCATGGCGCTCTTCTACAACAAGGCCGTGTTCGACGAACACGGCATCGAGGTGCCGACCACGTGGGATGAGTTCGCGCAGGCCGCCTACGACTTCCAGGAGTCGGACTCCGATGTGTTCCTCACGAACGACCTCGGCGACGGCGGATGGAACACCTCGCTCATCTGGCAGGGCGGCGGAACGCCGTGGTCGGCAGACGGCGAGAACCTGACGATCGACCTCGAGAACGACGAGGCGACGCAGCGGTTCGCCGAGACGTGGCAGCCGCTCATCGATGACGGCGTGCTCGCGCCCATCAACGGGTGGACCGATGAGTGGTTCCAGGGCATGGCGAACGGCACACTCGCGTCGCTCGTGATCGGCGCGTGGATGCCGGCGAATCTCGAGGGCAGCGTGCCCGAGGGATCCGGTGACTGGCGCGTCGCGCCGATGCCGCAGTGGGAGGACGGCGGGCAGGCGTCGGCCGAGAACGGCGGAAGCTCGCTCGCGATCCCGGCGGATGCCGAGGACAAGGAGCTCGCGTACGCGTTCATCGAGTACGCCAACGCGAACAGCGACGGCGTGCAGCTGCGACTCGACGGCGGCGCGTTCCCCGCGACGACCGAGCACCTCGAGTCTGACGATTTCCAGAACCAGGAGTTCGAGTACTTCGGCGGTCAGAAGATCAACGAGGTCCTCGCGGAGTCGTCCGCGAACGTCGTCGAGGGATGGCAGTACCTGCCGTTCCAGGTCTACGCCAACACGGTCTACGGCGACACCGCCGGCCAGGCCTACCTCGGCGACATGACGATCGCCGACGGCCTCACGGCGTGGCAGGACACGTTGAAGGAGTACGGCACCGACCAGGGCTTCACGGTCGAATAACCCGCCCACACATCCAGAGGGTCGCCAGGAAACGACAGTTGTCGGCACCCCGCACTGACGTTTTCTGGCGACCCATCACGGGAGAACACACATGCAGAACCACCGCTGGATTCGCACGCCGGAGGGCACCGCCCCGCGCATCTCGTTCGGAGCCGACTACAACCCCGACCAGTGGCCCCGCGAGGTCTGGGACGACGATGTGCGGCTCATGAAGAAGGCCGGAGTCGACGTCGTGTCGGTCGCGATCTTCTCGTGGGCGAAGCTGCAGCCGGCCGCGGATACGTGGGACTTCGCTTGGCTCGATGAGCTGATCGACCTCATGCATGCGAACGGCATCGGCGTCGATCTCGCCACGGCGACCGCGTCGCCGCCGCCGTGGCTGACGATGGCGCATCCCGAGGTGCTTCCCGTGACGGCGGAGGGGCACACGCTCTCGCAGGGCGCTCGCCAGCACTGGCGCCCCACCTCCCCCGTGTTCCGGGAGCACGCGCTCACGCTCGTCGAGAAGCTCGCCGAACGGTACGGATCCCACCCGGGCATCGTCGCGTGGCACGTGAACAACGAGCTCGGGTGCCACAACGCGTACGACTACTCCGACGACGCGGCGCGCGCCTTCCGCGCCTGGCTCCTCGCCCGGTACGAGACGATCGACGGCCTCAACCACGCGTGGGGCACCGCCTTCTGGTCGCAGGCGTACGGATCCTTCGAGGAGGTCCTGCCGCCCCGCCTCGCGGCCACGTTCCCCAATCCGACGCAGCAGCTCGACTTCCTGCGCTTCTCGTCGGATGCGCTGACGGATCACCTCATCGCGGAGCGCGAGATCCTCACGCGCCTCACGCCGGAGATCCCCGTCACGACGAACTTCATGATCGTCGGAGACACTCGCCACGCCGACTACGCGGCGATGGCGCGCGAGATCGATTTCGTCTCCAACGACCACTATGTGACGCAGGATCGCGACGAGCTCGCCTTCTCGGCCGCGATCACGAGCGGCGTCGCGCGGCACCGGCCGTGGTTCCTCATGGAGCACTCGACGAGCGCCGTCAACTGGCAGCCCGTCAACCGCCCCAAGCGTCCCGGCGAGCTCGCGCGCGATTCACTGACGCACGTCGCCCACGGCGCCGATGCCGTGTGCTTCTTCCAGTGGCGCCAGTCTGAGGCGGGCGCCGAGAAGTATCACTCGGCGATGGTGCCGCATGGCGGGGAGGACACGCGTCTGTTCCGCGATGTCGTGGAACTCGGCGCGACGCTCCAAAGCCTGGGGGATGTGGTCGGATCCGACCGCGAGCCGGCCGATGTCGCGATCCTCTTCGACTGGCACTCGTGGTGGGGATCCGAGCTCGACTCACATCCGACCGAGTTGCTGCGCTACCGCCGCGAGGCGCTCGAGTGGTGGACGGCGCTCGTCGACGCGGGCCTGCGCGTCGACGTGGTGCCGACGGATGCGGATCTCAGCGGCTACCGCATGGTCGTCGCGCCTGTGCTCTACAGCGTCACGTCCGCGCTGCGCGACAGCCTCGAGGCCTACGTGAAGAGCGGTGGGCACCTCGTGACGACCTACTTCTCGGGCATCGTCGACGAGAACGACCATGTCTGGCTCGGCGGATACCCGGGTGCTTTCCGCGAACTGCTCGGCGTGCGCGTCGAGGAGTTCCGTCCCCTATACGAGGGCGAGGTGGTTGCTCTCTCGAACGGCGCGAGCGGATCCGTCTGGAGCGAGCCCGTCGACATCGTCGCCGACGATGTCGAGGTTCTCGCGACGTATGAGCACGACGAGCTCGGCGCCGCGGCGACAAGGCGCCCCGTGGGATCCGGATCCGCCGCGTACGTGTCGACGCGACTCGGCGTCACGGGGATCGCGACGCTGCTGCCGGAGCTGCTCGCCGGAGCCGGCGTCGCGGCCGAGCTGCCCGAGGCACTTCACGGCTCGGTGGAGCTTGCGTCGCGCCGCGGAGTGGCGGGGCGAATCGACTTCTACATCAACCGCACGGACGAGGCAGTTTCACTGGACGGGGTCGAGGGGAACTGGCTGCTCGGCGAACGCCTGCTCCCGCCGCGTGGGGTTGCCGTCGTGAAGGCGTAGCGTCATTCGGAGATCGCCTCTGCCCGGCCCCCGTTTTCTCGGGGCCGGGCAGAGGTGTCTGGAGCGACGTCAACACGGGGTCGACGCGTCACCGAGGATCCCGCTCATCCCCGCGCGGTGCGATGAGGAGCAGACCGGCGGCGGCTGCTCGCGCGATCGCGTCGGTCTCGCTGCGCGCATCGAGTTTCCGATAGATGGCGCGAAGGTGCGCCTTCACGGTGGCGGGAGAGAGGAACAGGCGTCGCGCCACCTCGCGTCGATCTCCGTATTCGGCGAGTGCGGCGAGGACGGTGATCTGCTGGCGTGTCAGCGCCAGGTCGCTCCGACGACTGGGATGAGCGCGCAGCACGGCCACCATCTCGATCGCGTCCCGGAGCGACGCCGACGCGGAAGCCGCCAGGAGCGCCGCCCGCTCACTCGGCGACATCAGGACGAATCCGATGCGCAACTCGTGAGTCTCCACCAGGGTCGTCAACTCGGTAGCGGCGGACGCAAGAGCCTCCTCGTTTGCCATCGCGTGCGCGAGGCGCGCATCAGCGATGAGCACGAGGTGGTGCTGCAGGGGGGTGCTCGCGGCCCTTCGAGCCTTCGCGAGCCGACGGGCGGCGGACTCGACTCGACGGTGGTCGAGGTCGAGCGCTGCGCGGAGAGCCAACGGCACGGCGCCGTCTTCTCGTCCGATCCTGGAGCTGATCACCGGCAGCGGTCCTTCGCCCAGGAGCTCGAACGTCAGCGAATAGACACGGAGACGTCGAGCGACTGCAGGGTGAGGAGGGCGGTTCAGATGATCGCGAGACGCGATGGCGAACGTCGAGCGAGCCGTTCCCGCGTGACCGTTCGCGAGGTCGGCGAGGATCCTCCCGAAAAGCGGAATGTCCCAGTTCTCGATCCCGATGGCGGACTCCTGCACGGCCCCGACCGTGCGGGATACTTCACAGAGATCGCCCGTCACGATCGCCCTGACGAGACCCGCCACTTTGTCGTTTGCGCGGAGATCTCCGCCCCACCAGACCGTGGGCCAATCGTCGTCCGACACCTGCTGTGAGAATTCAAGCGATTGGTGGGTGCGGCCTTCGAGGCTGAGGATCAGGGCTTGGAGTGCGCGGACGGAGTTTCGTCGATGGAGAATCCCGTGGCGAGTGCAGAAGTCGTTGACGAGTTCGAGCAGATCGAGTGAGGCATCTCGATCGCCATTGACCATGAGAGATACGCCGGTCTGGAACGCGAAATCGGCGAAGGCGTGAGCGAGCTCGTCGTCGAGAGCATCTGCCTCGTAGAGTCGGTGCGCCTCCCGGGCGAATCGCTTGGCGGTCGCATGCTCTCGAGTCGCGAGGCCCAGCCGCCTGAGGGCATACGTCTCGATGCCGAGGAGCACGAGGCGTTCTGTGTCGGCGACGTCCTCGGGGAGCCGCCCTGACGCTTCGACGACGGCGTCGAAGTACTCGCGTGGATCGAGATGCGGGAGCGTGGAATGGGAGAGTCGAGTTCCGACCCAGTTCGCCAGGAATACGCTTTCGTGGATGCGGCGACGCGGCAGAGCGACGATCCGATCGAAGACATCCTCCTGCAGGGTCAGCGCGAACGGGAACAGGCGCAGGCCGAGGTACTCGACGAGCGCCACGTCCTCGGCATCGATCGCGAAGAGGAACGCTCGTCTCTGATCCCCGCGGCGCAGGTGCCAGGAGGCGACATCCTGAGAGAGAGCGACACGCCGCTCCGGCCAGCGACGGCGAAGCAGGTCGAGAGCGTCGCGGCGGATGGTCTCGCGATAGGTGAACGTCAACCCGCCGTGATCATCCTCCGTCCACGCTCCCAGGTCGGCCACGACGAGAGCCTCGAGAAGGGCGCGGGGGTCCGAGCGCTGCGTCAGCATCGTCGCGAGCTCGACATCCACCGAATCCGGTATGGCGAGTGCGGCGGCATCCCGCAGTCCCGCCGCGTCGCGGATCGCGTCCTGCAACGAAGTCGGCTTCGTCTCCGAGATCGAAGGGATCCGCGCGGCGTCGCTCGCGTGCGCGAGGCGAACCGGACGGATCCGGGACGCCGCGTCGAGGTCGACCACGACGTCGTCGGTCTCGCGCACGATCGCCGCGACATGCGGGTGGGCATCGAGCACGGCCAGCAGTTCCGTGATGACGGAACCCCATCCGCCGTCCGGCCCCGCATCTCCCACGGCGGGGTCGACGACGATCACGACCGCGACATCGACGGCCCCGAACGCGCGACGGAGCTGCTCGCGCCGCGACGACGGGTCGCCATGCACCGCGGTGATCGTCTCGACGAGAGTGTCGTCCCCGATCATTCCGCGCGAGTGCATCTGGGCGATGAGGCGCATCCAGAACCCGTCACCCGAGCGGGGTGGCGCGCCGTCGTCTGCACGGAGGACCGTGGGCAGAGAGAGTGGGCGCAGCCGGCTCAGCACATCGGCGATCTCACCCTCTCGAACGACGATCAGTCTTGACTGGGCGAGAAAGGAGTCCTGCAGCGTCATCGGGCCGCGCCTCACAGAAGCCCCTGGGCCGCGGCTCTGGCGATCGCTTCGTCTTGGCTGTGGGCGTCGAACTTCCGATAGATCGCGCGAAGGTGCGCTTTGACTGTTCCCGGCGCGAGGAAGAGAGCGTGTGCCACCGCGCGACGATCGCCTCTCTTCGAGAGCTCTCGAAGCACCCTCAGCTGTGTGGGGGTGAGCTCCGCCGTCGCGAGCGGACGGTCCCTGGCCGGCGGAGCGGGGACTTTTGAGAAGCCGGAGCTCAGCGAGGACGGGTCGTCCAGTGCGGCGAGAACCTCCGCGCGCTCGTCGTCGGACAGAAGCGAGAAAGCGATCCTCAGCCCATGATTCGCGTGCAGCAGGTACAGGTGGCTTGCGGCGTTTCGGATGCTGTCAGAGTCTTCGCGATGAACGCCGAGTCGTGCGAGGACAGTGAAGACGACATGCTGTTCGAGAGGGGTCTTGACGCGACCGGCGGCCTGCCCCAGTTTCGTCGCGGCGTCGCCGAACATCTTTCGGTCGATGTCGCGGGCCGCATCCAGGGCGAGTGAGAGCGGACCGCGCTCTGTGGAGCGCTTCGATCGCGACAGAGCCGGCGTCGTCTCACCGAACAAGAGCAGAATCTGCTGCAAAATCATGAGCCGGTTGACGATTCCCGGGTGAGTCCCGTCTGTCAACTTCCTTCGAACGACCGACTCGAACCGTGTGCGCGCGGCGGTCGTCCTGCCTCTCGAGAGATCGATGAAGACGTCTCCGATCAGCACGATGTCCCAGTGCTCGGTGACCGGAGCAGTCGGCCGGAACGCAGCGATGGCGCGCTGCAGCGCGAGGACATCTCCGCGCGCGAGCTCACGGACGATCCTGGCGAGCAGGAAGTAGCTTCGAGTGTTCCCAGTGAGCCAGACGCGTGGCCAGTCTTCGTCCTCGACGCGTCGAGCGAGATCGGCGGAGCCATTCGTGTCGCCGGCGATGGCGGAGACATACGACTGCGCGGCGAGGGCAGAGTTGCGGCGATGCCCGATGCGTCGCAGGGCGCAGAATCGCTCGACGGTGCGGAGGAGTCGTGTCGCCCGCTGCCACTCCTCGCTGTAGATCAGCGTCACCCCGACTTGATAGGCGTAGGTCGCGAACGCGTGATCGAGCGACTCATCAAACCGCCCGGCCGCGAGAAGGTTTCGGGCCTGTTCGTCGAATCGGATCGCGGTGCTGCGGGCGTCATCTCCCGCACCCAGGCGGCGCAGCGCGTACGCCTCGATTCCGAGGATGACGAGCCGCTCCGTCGCGTTCACCTCATCGGAGGAGCGCCGACACGCGGCGACAGCCGCCTCAAAGAACTCCCGAGCGTCGAGGCCGGGGCGGGCCCCCAGATCGAGTTGTTCTGCCGTCCAGACCGCGAGAAGGGGGTGCTCGCGGAGACGCTCGAACGGGAGAGACGAGGCGCGGTTGGTGGTCTCGGCGGGCAGGGAGAAAGAGACGGGGAATAGACGCAGTGCGATGCCGCCGATGAGGTCGATATCCTCGCTGTCGATCGCATAGTCCAGCGCGATGTCGGTGAGTCCCTCATTCGCGAAATGTCGCGCGAGGATCTGGCACGAGCGGCGATGGACTGACGGCCAGCGTCGTCGAAGCAGATCGCGGGCCCGAATACGAGTTCCTCCGCGGAACTCGAAGCGTTCGGATCCGAGTGCGTCCTTCACCCAGGTGCCGAGCCCGGCATCGGTGACGTGATCGAGAAGTTCAGCGGCGCGCGGCCGTCCGACGAGAGCTTCGGCGAGCCGCCTGTCGATGCTGGGAGGGAGCGTCAATGCGCAGATGTCGACCACCGTTGAGGGGTCCGTGAACGAGCCAGAGAGTTCGCCGACCGAATAGCCGGACTGCGACGATTCCGCCGGTCCGGAGCCAGATTCGGCTGATCCGTCGCAATGTCCCGCACTCGCCATGTACTCTGCGAGATCCGTCGTGCTCACGTCTGCGCGCGTGACATTCGCGGAGTCGACGAGGACGTCGACGTCGGTCGCAGCGGTCTCGGCCAAGACAACCCTGAGGTGCGTGACCTGGTCGAGCAGGTGGGCAATGTCGGCGAGCAATGCGCGGTAGGTGGGGGGATCGATGGCGGCGTGAGCATCGTCCACGACCAACACGGACGGGGCTGTGAGCACGGTGAGCATCGTCGCCAGTGCGTCGCGCGCCTCGACGCTCGACGCGCGGATCGCGGTCAGCGTTCGGGAGAGATGCTCGTCGGCGATCAGCGCGCGTGAGTGCAGGTGAGTGATCGCTCGTAGCCAGAAACTCGCAGCCGTCCGGGGCGCGGGGGTGGCATCCGGCCACACGACGATCTCATCCGAGAGAGCTGACGTCCACGATCGCAAGAGAGACGTCTTTCCTCGTCCATGTCCGGCGCGGATGACGACCAGCCGAGCACCGCCGGTCAGAGCAGACGGGTAGAGCACTCGACGATCTGTTGTCAACCCGTTCCTCTCGCACTCATAAAGCGACGCTGCCGACGGGAGAATCCCGGCCACCCGTGATTACAGGATATGGAGATGCGGTCACCTCGCGCGCGCGTGAGACTTCGTGGGGCGCTCGGAGCGGGGGTCGCCGGACGAATATGGTCCATGGCTCCCTGCTCAGGTGCTAATTCCCTCAGCGGGAGTAACCCGAGGGTAATTCTGTGTCGTGGTCTATCGGTGGCGGATGCGTCCGCGATGGACTGTTCGTCCGTACGTACAAGCTGAGACGACGGTGTCGCGCGTGGTGTCCTTCGTGAGGAGTACCCACCCACGACGACGAGAAGGGGGGATCGACGTGGAGAGTCCCGAGTACACCACGCGGTCGCAAGACGAGAGGGGGACCCATGAGTTTCCGAAGAGTTGATGTGCGAGGCCGAAGGCGGGAGCCAGGGCGCGCGGCCGATCGTATGGTGATGGGATCCGGCGGAGTACTTGCCGCTCCCGCCAAGCGCAGCACCGCGATGACGCTCGTGCTCGCGCTGCTGGGCAGCATGCTCGTGGTTGCGAGCACTGTTCTCGGAGGCTCGCCCGCGAAGGCGGCAGCGGGAGATCCTTTCGATGCTGTGGAGCCGACCGTCTTCATCGCTCAGGACAATCCCACACAGTTGCGTCGTGTGGAGACGACCGGCGATGGAAGCTACGATTTCCAGCTCGAGGGTCCAGCGGCTGAAGTGAGTTACAACGCGGTTGGCTACAACGCCGCCGATGGCTACATCTACGGGATGGTGATCGGGGGCGGAGGGTCTCAGGATATCCCGGCTGGTTCGCTAGTCCGCGTCGGTCAAGAGGGCACCGTAGAACGAGTGGGCACGCAGGTGTATGAGCACCCGAACGTTCGGACGTACGGGTGGTTCGTGGGCGAGTTCAATCCGAGCGACGGACTGTATTACGTTGCGGACTCAGTTCAGAACACCGACATGCTTGCAATCGACGTTGCGACGGGTACGGTCGTGAACGAGATCACCCTCAATGTTCCGCTCGATGCACAGGACTTCGCCTTCAAAGATGGGTATGCGTGGGCGATGAGGGAGGACGGAGCGGTCCTTCGGATCGACGTTGCGACAGGGGACGTGACAGCGTTCCCGGGGGTACTGGGCGAGCCTGGTCCCTATGGGGCGGCATGGGTATTTGGAAATGGGAATCTGGGGTTCTCCAACAACGAGAGCGGCACAGTATACCAGCTGAGCATGAGCGGCAGCGCGGAGGATCCGCAGTTCGAGGTGTTCTCGACCGTTTCGGGTCCGAGCAGCAGCCTGAATGACGGAACTTCGATTCCTGGATTGCCGGCTGATCTTCAGATCGTCAAATCGGGGCCAGCGACCTACACGAGCGGTGAGTCGATCGTCTTCGACTTTACGGTCACCAACAACGGTGAGGGCGTCTCGAGTGGGTGGCAGGTGACCGAGACGATCCCGCAAGGCCTGAGCAACCCTCGCCTGCTGGGAGATGCTGTCTCGGTTGATCCGGACAGTGACGAGACCTCGTGGAAGCTGAACGGTGGTCGCCTAGAGCCCGGCGAGTCGCAGACGTTCCAGATCGAGTTCGACACGACGACGACGTCCGGCGAGTGCGTCGCGAACGTCGCCGATGTGCTCGGAAACGAGGAGGACCCCGATCTGTCGAACAACGAGGACACGGCGGTTTCGTGTGACCTCGAGCTCGACATCGAGAAGTCGTCGAACTGGACGCCGGAGGCGCGACCGGGTGACGTCATCGACTACACGGTGACGGCGACGAACACGGGTGACGGCGACTACACGGTGGAGAACCCCGCCGTCGTCTTCGACGACCTCTCGGGTGTGCTTGACGACGCAACGTTCGACGGCGAGGCGCAGGCGTCGCAGGGCGATGCGCCCGTGTACGAGGAGCCGCTGCTGTCGTGGTCTGGTCCGCTGGAGTCGGGCGACTTCGTCGAGCTGACGTACTCGGTGACGCTCGCCGCGGGTGGCGACGGCGAGGTGCGCAATGTGGCGTGGGAGCCGAATGTGCCGGAAGGCCCGACACCGGAGTGCGACCCTGCCGACGAAAACGGTCTCGACCCGGTCACGGGTGAGCCGTGCGCTGTCGTGGAGTACCCGCTGCCGCGCTTGTCTGTCGAGAAGGTCGCGGATCAGACGGATCTGCCGGCCGTCGGCGGCGAAGTCGAGTACACGATCACGGTGACGAACGAGGGCCCGGGCGCGTACACCTCGGATGCTCCCGCGACGATGTCGGATGATCTGAGCGATGTCCTGGATGACGGTGAGCTTGTCGGAGCCCCTGTCGCCTCGACAGGTTCGGCGAGCGTCGACGGCGAGACCCTCCTGTGGGAGGGCGCGCTGAACGCGGACGACACGGCGACGATCACCTACCGGGTGGAGTACACGGGCGAGGGTGACAACAACCTGCGCAATCTCGCGTGCGTTCCTGAGGATGATGTCCTGCCGGGCGCCGAGCCGTGTGACGTAGTGAACGTCCCGGCCGCCCAGCTGAACACATGGAAGCAGGTCTCTGCGTCAGACGACCCGGCGGAGGCCGGCAGTGTTCTGACGTACACGCTGTTCTTCGAGAGCACGGGCCAGGCGCCCGCGGATGTGGACTACACCGACGAGCTGACGCATGTGCTGGACGATGCGGACGTGACGGCGGAGCCGACATCGGCGGACGGGCTGAACGCTCCTCGCGACGGGGCTCGGATCTCGGTGACGGGTTCGGTTCCTCAGGGAGAGACGTACACGGTTGAGTACCAGGTGACGGTGAAGCCGGATGGGGAGCGCGGTGACGACATCGCGGCGAACTTCCTGGTTCCGGGGATTCCGAATGATCCGCCGCCGGAGCCGGTGTGCGAGCCGACGGATGTGGAGCGTCCGGACTGCACGGTGACGCCGATCGCGGCTGTCGAATACGCGAAGAGCGTGTCGGCGTCGTCTGATCCGGTCGAGGCCGGGACGGTTCTGACGTACACGGTCACGGTCGACAGCACGGGTGAGGCGACGACCCCGGTCTCGCGTGAGGACGTCCTGACGGGCGTGCTCGACGACGCCGAGCTGACGTCCGCGCCGGTGTCGGATACGGACTCGGTGACGGTGTCGGATGTTGTCGATAGTCGTTTCGAGATCGGCGGCGAGCTCGCCGGCGGTGAGACGGCGACGATCACGTACGAGGTGACGGTTCTGCCGGATGCCGAGCGCGGCGACAACAGTGCGAACAACTTCCTCGTTCCTCCCGGCGGGGATCCGCGTGACGAGTGCGTGGAGGGCTCGGATGAGTGCACGTCGACCCCGATTCCGCTGATCACGGCGGACAAGTCGGTGGATCCGGAGACGGGCACGACGGTTCTGGCCGGTCAGGATGTGACGTACACGCTGACGTTCGCGAACGTGGGCGAGGCGTCTGGATCGGTGGACTACACCGATGACCTGTCGGGTGTGCTCGACGACGCGAATCTGGTGAGCGGCCCCGTCGTGTCGGATCCGGCTCTGACGGCCGATCTCGATGCGGAATCCATTCTGATCGGCGGCACGCTTGCGGCGGATCAGACGGTGACGGTGGAGTACACCGTGACGGTCGGCCCGGACGGAGAGCGCGGTGACAACGTGCTCGGCAACGTGCTCGCGAGCAGCGATGTCGAGGATCCGAACTGCGAGGACGAGAACGTCTCGTGCACGCAGAACCCCGTGCCGGAGCCGGATACGTGGAAGCAGGTCGAGTCTGACTCGGCGCCTGTCGAAGCGGGTTCGGTGCTGACGTACACGCTGTTCTTCGAGAACACGGGCGCGGCCGACGCCGTCGTGGATCACACGGATCTGCTGGATCACGTGACCGATGACGCTGCGGTGACGGTCGAGCCAGTTGCGGACGAGGGCCTCGAGGCTGTTCGCGACGGTAACGCGATCACGATCACGGGTGCCGTGGCACCGGGTGAGACGCTGATGGTTGAGTACCAGGTGACGGTGAAGCCGGATGGGGAGCGCGGTGACGACATCGCGGCGAACTTCCTGGTTCCGGGGATTCCGAACGATCCGCCACCGGAGCCGGTGTGTCAGCCCGAGAACGGCGAGCGTCCGGATTGCACGGTCACTCCGATCGGGCAGCTGATCACCCACAAGGCCGTCGAGGCATCGACGGATCCTGTGGAGGTCGGCACGGAGCTGAGCTACACGCTGACCTTCGACAACCAGGGTGAGGGCGCAGCGACAGTCGATCATGTCGATGACCTCTCGGGTGTCCTGGACGACGCGGAGCTGACCGCGTCGCCGGTGGCGTCGGACGAGGCGCTCAGCGTCTCGGAGGTGGCCGATGGCTCGTTCGCGATCACGGGCGAACTGGCCGCGGGGCAGACCGTCACCGTGAGCTACACGGTGACTGTGCTGCCGGACGCCGAGCGTGGCGATGACTGGGCGGACAACTTCCTCGTCCCCGAGGGCGAGGAGCCGCCGGAGGAGTGCATCGTCGGAGAGGATCCGAACTGCACGTCGACTCCGATCTCGGGTCTTCTGGTCGAGAAGCACTCGGATCCCGCGTCGGGCACGGAGGTTTCCGGCGGTGACGAGGTGACCTACACGCTGTCGTTCGAGAGCATCGGACAGGCTCCTGCTGAGGTGTCGTACGTCGACGATCTCTCTGGCGTCCTCGATGATGCGCTTCTCGTCAGCGAGGTGACTGCGGATGGTGAGCTTGAGGTCAGCGGCCCCGATGCGGACCAGCTGATGATCTCGGGCGCGGTGCAGCCGGGCGAGACAGCGACGGTGACATACACGGTCGAGGTTCTGCCCTACGCGAGCCAGGGCGACCATCTGCTGGAGAACTTCCTCATCCGCGAGGGTGAGGAGCCTCCTGCGGAGTGCGTCGACGGAAGTTCGCTCTGCACGGAGCACCCGATCTCGGCGCCGCCGGTTCCGAGTGAGCCGGACGAGCCGGATCTGGCTGCGACCGGCGGGACCGTCGCGGGCGGCGCGATCGCCGCGGCCGTGCTGGCGCTGCTGCTCGGCGGGGGGCTGCTGTTCCTCCGTCGTGGTCGGCAGGAAGACGGTCAGCTGCAGGAGTGATGCGCTGAACGGGGCCGGCTCACGAGAGCCGGCCCCGTGAGACCCCGCTGAGTGGGGCCATCGACAGGCGTCGATGGCCCCACTTCTCGTGCGGGCGGCGAGAGGGACGCATCGTGGAGGTGCGCCGCGGAACGCGTGATCGATTCCTGCGAGGTCTCGCGACTCTCCTCTGGCGCGACCGTCGCCACCTGCCTCGCGGGGTGGCTGCGTTCCCCGCTCAGCGCCCGATACGAGCGCGGACGAGCGCGCTCGCCGCCTTCAGCTCGGGCGAACGGAAGAGGGCGAGCAGAGCGACGTAGAGCACGAGACAGACGATGCCGATGACGAGGCATCCGCCCGCGCCGCCCCACTTGGACGCCGCCATCCACCCGTCGGGACCGCCGGCGACGAAGTACACGGCGAGGCCCGCGAGACCTGCGGGGATCGCGGCGAGGATGTAGCGCACGTACGCCCACAGCGTGCGCAGAAACCCGAAGGGTCCGATGCGGCGCTGCAGCAGGAGCCACGCGGCGCCGAGCTGCAGGACGCTCGACAGCGACTGCATGAGCGCGACGCCGGCCGTGAGGGACTCGTCCGAGAACAGGGACGGTGCCGCGAGGGCGCCGAGCACGGCGATCGTGGCCTGGAAGAGGGTGAAGAAGAAGGGCGTGCGGGTATCGCCGTACGCGTAGAAGGTGCGCTGGATCACGAAGAGCACGGCCATCGGGATGAGGCCGACGATGAACGCCGTGAGCACGGGACCCATCGCGCCGGCCTCTGCGTGATTGTTCGCGAAGACGCGCGAGACGGGGAAAGCCGCGGCGACGACAGCCGCCGCAGCGATCACGATGAACAGTCCGAGGATCCGCATCGATCGGCCGATGTCGTCGCGCACCTTGTCGTGACGCCCGGCGTGCGCGTGCTCGCTGAGCTGCGTGAAATAGGGCGTCCCGATGCTCATGACGATGAGCGAGTACGGGAGCATGAACACGAGCCACGAGTTGAACCAGATCGTCGACGACGCGTTTGCACCCGACGCGGACGTGATGACGTTCTGCTGGATGATCGAGACGCCGAGGCCGACGAGCAGCATGCCGACGCTCCAGCCCGCGAGGTTCCGGAGCTCGCCGAAGCCGATCCCGCGCCAACCGAAGTCTGGGCGCAGGCGGAGGCCCGTCTTTCGCCAGAAGAGGGCGAGCGTGACGGTCTGTGCAGCGATGCCGAGAGTGGCCGTCAGCGAGATCACGAGGATCATTCCGTCGTGCCACCCGTCGAGCCCCCCGCGCTCGCTGCCGAACAACCACATGAACAGGCCGAAACCCGCGATGGAGACGGCGTTGTTCGTGATGGGGGCCCACGCGTACGGCGCGAACATGCGACGGGCGTTGAAGGTCTCGCCGATAAGGGCGAACATGCCGTAGAAGAACACCTGCGGCAGGCACCAGTAGGCGAAGGCCACGGCCAGATCGAACTGCGCGGCCGACGGGTAGTCGGTCAACGCGTCCACGAGCAGTGGCGCGATCGACACCGACAGCACGGTCACGCCGAGCAGCACGACGGTGGCGAGGGTGAAGAGCTTGGAGATCAGGCGCTGTCCGCCGTCCTCCGCCTGCGACCACTTCACGATCTGCGGGACGAACACGGCCGTGAGCACGCCCGTGGAGATCACCTGGAAGATGTAGTTGGGCAGCTGGTTGGCGACCGCGAAGGCGTCGGCGGCCTCTCCCGTTGCTCCCAGCGCCGTGACGAGGACCAGCGTGCGCAGCAGCCCGGTGAGGCGCGACGCGAGCGTTCCCGCCGCGATCGCCGCGCTGGATCGACCGAGACTCATACGTCGTCCTCTCTCATGCCGTCAGTGGAATCTTTGGCGGCATCGGCCCGATCGCGCCGTCGGCGGCGCACCTGGCGCACGATGCCGAAGCCGAACAGCCCGGCGACGAGAACGATGAAGATCCCGATGCCGATGCGCTCCCAGTCGGCGCGCACCGTCACATCCATCGCGCGGACGGGCCCGATCAGCTCGCCGGATCGCGCGTGGAGCTCGTAGTGCACCGTCACCTCGCCGCTGCCCACGCGGGCCTCGATCGGAATCGAGACGCGCGTCGTGCTGTCGGGCTGTGCGATGACCTCGGTGTGCCGGTCGATCGACAGGCGCGGGTCGTCGGGCGTCGCGACGATCGTCACGTGGGCGGGATACGGCAGATCGTTGCGGATCCACACCGGCATGGGCGCCTCAGGGCTCAGCAGCTGCACGGGCGCGGGCTGCTGGATGTCGATCGCGACCGCCCGATCGTCGTTGAGGGCGCTGAGACGCTCGCTCTGCTCGGCGAAACCCTGCGGGTTCGTCACCCAGCCGACAGAAAGCACGCGCAGAATCTCGGCGCGCACCTGACCCGTGAAGACTTCGGGGCTCTCGAGCGCTTTCGAGATGTGCGTCAGCGCAGGCTGATCTTCGAGGTATGCCTCGACGGCGCCTCGCCGTTCGGGATCTGCGTCGACGTCGATGAGCGAGACGGATCCATCGGCGGCGCTGAGAACGCCATCGAGCGACGTGCTCGTGACCGCCGGAGTTGCCATCGCCGCGTCGACGGCATCCGCGAGGCCCTCGGATGAGAGCGAGAGCTCGGCGTCGACGATCGTCGCTCCCTCCGCATCGGTCGTGAGGGCGTCGGATCCCATCCGATCGAGCGCGAGAAGAAGGGGTCCGTCTGCCTCCGACGCGGCGAGCCAGATCTCGGCGGTCGCCGCGGTGAGCGCCTGCGCCCGCGCTACCGCGTCCCCTTCCCGGGCGGCGTCGAGGAGCTGCGCCGACAGGGCGTCGGCGTAGGCGAGGACGTCGTCTCCGAGGTGGGTGTCGCCATCGACCGTCGAAGATGCGGGGACGAGGACGCGGGCGTCCGTGTCACCCGCGAGCGCTGTCACGACGTCGCCGTCGGCGGATCCGGGTGCAGGCCAGATCAGATCGTCCGACGTCGTCGGGTCGACGGTCAGCAGGGCGTCGAGCGAGGCGGACTCTTCAGTCCCGTCGAGATACGCGTCAAGACCCGTCGGCGGGAGGGGGGCGTCGAGCCCTGCGCGGATTTGCGGGGACACGTCGGCATCGGCGAACTGCAGAGCGAATCGGTCGTTCGCAAGACCAAGAAGCCGTTCGAGCCAGGCGCGCGCGTCGGCCGGAGCGGCGTCGCCGAGCGCACGGATGGCGGCAGGGATCGCCGGATCGACCGCGAGGATCGCGTCTGTTCCCTCGACCGCGTCGAGCTGCGCCGTCAGCAGGCCGTCGTCGCCCGTGAGCGTCGCGAGGGCTCCGGACGGGTAGACGCCCCCCGACCAGACAGGGCCGGTGATGGGCACGACGAGTGCGACAGACGGAGTCGTCTCACCCGGCACGATGACGATGCTGCGCGACTCGGTCGGAGTATCTGCGGCATCGAACTCGGCGCCGATCGGATATACGCCGGACGGCATGTCATCCAACGAGAGAGATTCCGAGAGCGACTGCGAGGCTCCAGCGGGCAACGGCTCCGTCGGGAAGGATGCGATCTCTTCCCCCGCGAGGCTCGACGATCCATCGAGCCATCGGTCGATCGCCGCCGCGTCGGTGAGTGGGTCGCCGATCGATACGGTCACGGAGGAGGAGGTGATCTCCTCGGACGAGGTGTTCGCGACGCTCAGCGTGAGGCCGAGCGAGGAATCCGTCGTGACGCCCCCCGAGTCGAGCACCATCGTGAGGGGCGAGTCCACGTCCTCGGCGTCGTCGATGCTCGCGACCGTCGCCGGAGCCACGGTCGGCGCGGCTGCGGCTGAGGCGGACGGCGCGAGCGCACCCCACGCGACGAGCGCGGCGGTCGCGCTCGCCAGGGCGACCGCGCGGCGCGCACGGCCGCGAAGCGGAGGGGCAGTCGAAGATTCCATAGAGAGGGGCCGCGCGAAGATGACGGCCGCCTGCGATTCTACGGATGCCCGTGTGACCCGCCTGGGAGCACTCGCACGACACATAACGATTGGACGGTTGCGACGTATGGTGCGAGGCTCGTGCCGCGACGTCGATAGGATCGACACGTATATCACCCGCCTTCGCTCCCCAAGGAAACAGGGAATGCCCGACGACGCAGCAATCCAGGTCACCGACGCCGCAGCGATCACGCTCAGCGGCGGTGTCGTCAAGCGTCCCGCCCGGCTTGCAGACGGGCGAGAGCTGATCTACTTCGACGACCCGGACACGACGTTGCCGAGCGAGCGCCGCGTGGATGCACGCGAACTCGATCCGCGACCGGGCACGGCCGATATGCGTCGCGACGTGCTCACGGGCGAGTGGATCACGGTCGCCGCGAACCGGCAGAACCGCGCCATGCTCCCCCCGGCCGAGCTCGACCCGCTCGCACCGCAGAGCGAGACGAATCCCTCGGAGGTCCCCGACCTCTACGACGTGGCCGTGTTCGAGAATCGCTCGCCCTCCCTCGGGCCGGCGCTCGCCCGCGCGACCGACGACGTGCCGGCGGGCGATGACGCACCGCAGGGTCTCGGAGACCTCGCGGCCCCGGGTCTTGGTCGCACGCGCACCGCCATCGGCCGCTGCGAGGTCGTGTGCTTCAGCCCGGAGCGCACCGGTTCGTTCGGCACGCAGTCCGTGACGCGTGCGCGCACCGTCATCGAGGCCTGGGCCGACCGCACCGCGGCGCTGAGCGCGCTCCCCGGTGTGCAGCAGGTCTTCCCCTTCGAGAACCGCGGCGAGCAGATCGGCGTGACGCTGCACCATCCGCACGGTCAGATCTACTCGTATCCGTACGTGACACCGCGCACGCAGTCCCTCCTGCGCCAGATCGAGCGCGAGGGATCCGATCTGTTCGCGCGGATCATCGAGTTCGAACAGGCCGGTGACCGAGTGGTTCTCGACGCGGAGCACTGGATCGCGTATGTGCCGTTCGCCGCACGGTGGCCCGTTGAGGTCCACCTCGTGCCGCGCCGGCACGCGGCCGACTTCACCGAGCTCACGTCCGAGGAACGCGACGAGCTCGCCCGGGTGTATCTGCGGGTTCTGCGTGGCGTCGACCGGCTCTATGACACGCCCACGCCGTACATCGCGGCCTGGCACCAGGCTCCGGTCGCGGTGGGGCGCGACACCGTGCGCATGCACCTGCAGCTCACCTCGCCTCGCCGCGCTGCCGACAAGCTGAAGTTCCTCGCCGGATCCGAGGCCGCCATGGGCGCCTGGACCGCCGAGATCCCGCCGGAAGCGGGGGCCGAGCGCCTCCGGGAGGCGATTGCACAGATCGGCGAGGTGACTGCATGACCCCCACGGCCTCTGAAGCGGCAGACCTGTTCCGCGAGCTGACGGGATCCGCGCCGGAGCGCGTGTGGTCGGCGCCCGGCCGCGCGAATCTCATCGGCGAGCACACCGACTACAACGAGGGCTTCGTCCTTCCGTTCGCCATCGAGTACCGCACATTCGCCGCCGTCGGCCGGCGCGCCGACGGCATGATCCGCGTCGTCTCGACGTTCGACCGCACGCCCGTCGAGGTGGCGATCGTCGAGCTGCCCGCGCTCTTCGGCGGCTCGCCCGGCGAAGCGGTGCACAGCGGATCCGTCCCGGAGTGGGCCGCCTATCCGCTCGGCGTCGCCTGGGCAGCGCTCGCCGCGGACGGCAGCGCGCTCGCGAAGATCCCCGGCGTCGACATCGCGCTCGCCTCCGATGTGCCGATCGGCGCCGGCCTCTCGTCGTCCGCGGCGATCGAGGGTGCGACGGTCGGTGCGCTCGACGATCTGTGGGAGCTGGGCCTCACGCAGCTCGACATGGCGAAGATCGGCCGCATCGCTGAGAACCAGGCGGTCGGAGCTCCGACCGGGATCATGGATCAGGCCGCGTCGATCATGGGGCAGAACGACGCCGCGACCTTCCTCGACTGCCGCACTCTCGAGACGCAGCCGGTCGATCTCGGCTTCGCCCGGGAGGGGCTGCGCGTCCTGGTGATTGACACGCGGGTCTCCCACTCGCACTCGACGGGCGGATACGGCGAGCGGCGCGCATCGTGCGAACTCGGGGCGCGCCAGATGGGCGTTCCCGCGCTGCGCGACCTGACGACGGGCGACCTCGACCGCGCGAGGCAGGTGCTCGACGGCGTCACGTTCCGTCGCGTCGCGCACATCGTCACCGAGAATCAGCGGGTGCTCGACACGGTCGACACGCTGCGGGCCGAGGGCCCGCGCGCGATCGGCGGCCTGCTCGTCGCCTCGCACGTGTCGATGCGCGACGACTTCGAGATCTCCGTGCCCGAGCTCGACACCGCTGTGACGGCGGCGCTCGAGTCCGGGGCGATCGGCGCCCGCATGACGGGCGGCGGCTTCGGCGGCTCCGCCATCGCGCTCGTCGAGCGGAACCGCGTCGACGAGACGAAGGCGATCGTCGCCGAGGCGTTCGAGCGGGCAGGATTCGGGGCACCCCACCAGTTCACGGTCGCTCCGTCGCACGGCGTCCTGCGCGACGCGTGACTCCCCGTCGCTGCTAGCCGCGGCACGCCCTGTCGCTCGGCGGCGTCAGGGCGTGCCGAGGCTCCCCCGATGCTCCCGCAGCCACGACGCGTCCTGTGCCCGCAGAGCGCCTGTCGCGGCTACTCGCTCGGTTCGCTGAAGCGGAGGAAGCCGCCGACGAGCAGCGAGCGCACGGCGGGCAGCAGCGATGCCCGCAGCGACTGCTCGTCGACCTCGAGGATCTGCGCGAGGGCGCCGGCGATCTGGGCGACGGTGAGCTCGCCGTCGCAGGCGCCGACGAGGCCGGCGAGAGCGGGATCCGCGTGGAACGAGCGCCCGAAGCCGCCGCCCTGGCGCAGCTCGATCACGGTCGGGTTCTCCGAGCCCGGCGTGTGGTGGCGGGCCTCCGTCACGTCGCCCGCAACGCGCAGGGCGCGTGCGCCCAGAGCGTCGTCGTCGAGCGCCGCCTGCGCGTCGTGCGCCGCGAGAGCGTCGGCGAGGTGGGATCCGAGGGATCCCTCTGAGGGGATCGGCTGCGGTACGCGCTCGTACCGAGCGAGTGTCGGATCGCCCTCGGCCCGCCGGAGGAGCACATAGCCGAAGCCCACGGCGCTCACGTCGCGGGCATCGAAGTCGTCCAGCCACGCCGACAGCAGGCGGTCGTGTTCCGGGGTGCCGGGCGCGGTTCCGCCGTCGCGGATCCACATCTCGGCGTACTCGATCGGGTTCAGGCGCTCGCGCTCCACGATCCATGCGTCGAGCGGAACGGGAGAGGCCTCGACCCAGGCGCGCACACGGTCGAGTCCGTCGACGCCGCCCGTTGCCTCCCAGTTGCCGAGCAGCTGCGCGACGCCGCCCGGGACGAGGTGCTCGCCGATGCCGGCGATGACCTGTTCCACGAGCGCGTCGCCGACGAGCCCGCCATCGCGGTACTCGTACGCGGGAATGTCGCCCGCGCGCGGCGTGATGACGAACGGCGGATTCGAGACGATCCGATCGAACCGCTCCCCCGCGACCGGCTCGAAGAGCGATCCGTGGCGGGTGGAGATCCCCTCGGATCCGTCGAGGATCGCGTTGATGCGTGTGAAGGCGAGCGCGCGCTCGGAGATGTCGGTCGCGACGATCTCGTCGGCGAAGCGACGCGCGCGCAGCGCCTGTATGCCGCATCCCGTGCCGAGATCCAGCACGCGCTTTGCGGGGGTCGGCAGCTGCAGCCCGGCGAGCGTGAGAGATGCGCCGCCGGCGCCCAGCACGTGGTCCTCGGCGAGGGCGCCGCCCCCGAGGGCGAGCTCGTCGAGATCGGCGGCGATCCACCACTCCCCCGGGCCACGGTCGTCATGGAACGATTGGGGCCGGAGCGTCGCGGCGGGCCGGACGGCACGCCCCTCGATGGCCGCGAGCCCGAGCTCGACGAGGCCGGCCGATCCCGTGCGCGGCAGGGCGCGGTCGACGTCCGAGGTCGACTGCGCGATGCCGAAGATGAGCAGTCGCGCGAGGACGGCGGGCGGATCCGTGCGGTCGCCGAGACCGCGCAGCGCGGGAGTCCGCAGCGTGCGTCCGATGGCATCGTCGGCCTCCACGCCCCAGGCCGCGCGGAGCGGCTCCGAGCGGAAGTTCGCGGCCGCGAGGTCGTCGGCGAGCGTCTGGCAGAGCGACGGATCCGGATTCAGCACGGATCCATTGTCGTTCATGGCGAGTTCTCATCTCCCGTGACCCCGGGGCGGTGTCATCCGCGTCAGGCTGGGGGGATGGACGCTCTCTACACGACAGAAGCACTGGCCACGGGCGCGGGACGCGACGGACACGTCGCGGTCGCGGGCACCGAGCTGGCATTCGACCTCGCGGTCCCCCAGGCTATGGGCGGATCCGGCGCCGGCGCGAACCCCGAGCAGCTCTTCGCCGCGGGCTTCGCGGCGTGCTTCCACTCGGCGCTGCAGCTCGTCGCGCGGAAGCAGAAGGTCGCGATCGACGGATCCTCTGTGGGCGGCCGGGTCGCCATCGTCCCGAACGGAGACGGGGGATACGGTCTCGCTGTCGACCTCGAGGTCGTTCTCCCAGACGTCGAGGAGGAGACCGCGCAGGGCCTCGCGAATGCGGCGCACGAGGTGTGCCCGTACAGCAACGCGACGCGCGGCAACATCCCCGTCACGGTGACGGTCGTCGACGACTAACCCCCAACACAACGCAGTCGATCTGAGCGCGAGCGGCCGGGTTCGGCCCTTTCCGGGCTTCCGGGCGCCGGATCGACTGCGTTGTGTTTGCTTCCTGCGGGTCCGTCAGCGCGCGAAGGCGCGCTCGACGAGGGCGATCGCCGCTTCGCCGTCGCCCGCGAAGGCGGTGTGGAACGCGATCATGCTCGTCGCGGTCTCGATCTCGTCGGCCGTGACCGAGGGATCCACGCGGTCGGCGGCCTGCTCTCTCGTGAGAACCCGGGTGATGACGCCGCGAAGCCGCGCCTGCAGCGGCTCCGCCGCGATCGGGTCGAGGGCGTGCGCTTCGAGAACAGATGCCGACATGCGCGCCTGTGCGGCGATGTGGGCGAGGAACTGATGCAGTGTGAGGTCGTCGGCCTCGAGCTCCGCGAGGTTCTCGTCGAAGACCGCGAGGGCGAGCTTCTCTTTGCTCCCGAAATGACGGTAGAGCGATGCCTGCCCGACGCCCGCGCGCTTGGCGACGGCGCTGAACGGGACGGAGTACCCGTCCTCGGCGAACAGTTCGCGTGCCGCGTCGATGAGTGCGCGCCTGTTCTCGGCGGCGGCGGCGGGTCCGCGATTGTTTGGGGGACTCTGGTGCGGGGAAGGCATGCGGCGTAGCCTATAACCGGACAGACTTGTCCGGAAGGCGCCGTGTCTCGCGACGCCGGGATCCGCCCCGAACGGGGCTTCGATCGAAAGGAGCGCGCACATGAGCGACGCCGCAGCACAGCAGGGACCCGCGATGCAGGAGTGGGACGAGAAGATCCTCCCCGGCCGGTTCGAGGGGAAGACGATCATCGTGACGGGTGCCGGCTCTGGCATCGGTCGCGCGACCGCGTCGCGCATCGCGCGTGAGGGCGGACGCGTGATCGCGGTCGACATGAACGAGGGCGGGATCGACGAGCTGATCGCCGAACTTCCGGAGACCGACCTCGTGAAGGTCGTCGCCGACATCACCGACGACGCGGCGATCGACGAGATTGTCTCGACCGCGGGTGAGGTAGACGGTCTGGCGAATATCGCAGGGATCATGGACCGGATGCAGCCGGTCCACGAGGTCGACTTCGCCCTGTGGGAGAAGATCTTCGCGGTCAACGTGACCGGCTCGGCGAAGCTCATGAAGGCTGTGATCCCCGGCATGCTGGAGCGCAGCGCCGGATCCATCGTGAACGTCGCGAGCGAGGCCGGGCTGCGCGGATCCGCGGCGGGCACCGCCTACACGGCGTCGAAGCACGCCGTCGTCGGCATGACGAAGAGCTCGGCGTTCCTGTACGCGCTGTCGGGGATCCGCGTCAACGCCGTCGCTCCGGGCGCGGTCGCGACGGGCATCGAGGCGCCCTTCGCGTCGGAGTTCGCGGCACCCCGCATCCAGCGCGGGATGGCGTCGATCCCCTCGATCGCGCAGGCAACGCAGCTCGCCGCGAGCATCGCGTTCCTGCTCACGGATGACGCGACCAACCTCAACGGCGTGATCCTGCCGTCCGACGGAGGCTGGTCGGCGGCGTAACGCTCCGGCGAGCGCGCCCCGCGGATCCGCGGGGCGCGCTCGCCGCTTCGGCGCTCAGGGGTCGATCATCCCTGCATGCCGCCCGCGATCTCCGCGAACTTCGCGTTCACTGCCTCGTCGTACGCGCTCCAGACATCGCCACCGCGCAGCTCCACCTCGGCGCCGCCGTCGCAGTAGAGGGTCTGGCCGCACATGTGCGTGTTCTGCTCGCTCGTGAGCCAGATGAGCAATCTCGCAACCGACTCCGGCGGCTGGTGATAGTTCAAGGGCATCGGAACGACGGCGTCGACCTGCGCGGCGCCTTCGGGGGTGGCGATCAGGTCCTTCGTCATGGGCGTCGTCACGATTCCCGGGCCGACGGCGTTGAGCGGGATCCCCGCGCCCGCCCAGCCCTCCGATGGCGCCTCGCGCCGCACCCACCGCGAAATCGCCCTCTTCGAGGAGGGATACACGAGGTTCGCCGTGCGCTCATCGCCCGTGATCTGCTCGGCCACAGCCAGGGCCGCCTCCTCGTCGTCCGAGAGCAGGGCGTCGACGAGCGGCGGGAAGTTCGGCTGTACCGACGACACCGACGAGATGAGCGCGGCGCGCGGGGCGTCGGACTCGGCAAGGGTCGCGCGGATCCCCTCGAGGAACTCCGTCATGCCGAAGTAGTTCACCGAGGCCGTGAGAGCAGACGGTGCAGAGATGCCCGCGCATGCGATCACGGCGTCGACGGATCCATTCGCCGCCGCAATCGCGGCCGCCACGGCGTCCGCGCGCCCCTGCACCGTCGACAGGTCGGCATCGACCTCGGCGCCCTTCAGGTCGACCCCGACGACCGTGTGACCCTGCTCGCGCAGCAGCTCGGCGGTCGTCTTCCCGATCCCGGATCCCGCTCCGGTGATGACATAAGTACGCGCCATGGTGACGCTCCTCTCCGGACGCTTTCGTCCGGATCTCACTCTCCCCGATTTCTTCGGGAAGCACAGGGGGGTTGCGTCATTGAGATCGCGCGGGCGCCTATGGGCGCAGCAACGCCTTGATGACGCGCCGCTCGTCCATGGCGGCATATGCCTCCGCCGCGTCGGAGAGGGCGAACTCGCCATCGAACACGCGGCCGGGCGCGAGGGATCCGTCGAGCACCTCGGGGAGGATCTCCTCGACATAGTTCCGCACCGGGGCGACGCCGCCGCGGACGCCGACGTTCGTCGAGAACATGGTGCGCATGGGCAGCTCGGGCCCGCCGTTCGGCACGCCGACGAAGCCGACCTGGCCGCCGGGGCGGGCCGAACGGAGGGCCTGGTCCATCGACTCCTTCGTGCCGACGCATTCGAGCACGGCGTCGGGGCCGATTCCGTCGAACATGTCCTTGAGTGCTGCGATGCCCTCGTCGCCGCGCTCGGCAACGATGTCGGTCGCGCCGAACTCCGTCGCCACGGCCTGGCGCGACGCGTGGCGGCTCATCGCGACGATCCGCTCGGCACCGAGGCGCTTCGCGGCGAGCACGGCCGAAAGGCCGACGGCGCCGTCGCCGACGACCGCGACGGTGGATCCCTGCGCCACGCCACCCGAGACGGCTGCGTGATGACCCGTCAGGAACACGTCGCTCAGCGTCAGCAGGCTGGGGATCAGCGCGTCGTCGGGCTGGGCGGGAACGACGGTGAGGGCGCCGTCGGCGTGCGGGACGCGCACGAGTTCGCCCTGCGCGCCGTCGGTCGGGTGGCCCCAGTGGTCCTGCGACCCGAACCAGCCGAGCTCGAGGCACGAGGTCGTGAAGCCAATCCGGCAGTTCGCGCACTCGCCGCAGCAGTCGTAGAAGGGCGCGATGACGAAGTCACCGGCCTTCACCTTCGCCACGTCGGGGGCGACCTCCTCGACGACGCCGACGAACTCGTGGCCGATGCGTCGCGGCTCGTCGGTCGGGGTGACGCCCCGGTAGGGCCAGAGGTCGGATCCGCACACGCAGGCGGCCGTGACGCGCACGATCGCGTCCTTCCCTGTGCCGCTGAGCTGGGGATCCGCGACCTGCTCGGATCGGATATCTCGTTCGCCGTGGAGGAGGGTTGCGCGCATGCCCTGACGGTATCGCGGGAGGGGTTGACGGATCCTGACCCGCGATGCATGGTTAAGGGATTACTTACGTAAGGAATAGCTGACATGCAAAGCCCCACGGATCCCCTCTCGCAGATCTTCCACGCGCTCGCGGACCCCACCCGCCGGGCGATGCTGGAGCGCCTGAGCAGGGAGAGCGCGACCGTGGGCGAGCTGTCAGAGCCCTTCGACATGAGCCGTCCCGCGATCTCGCAGCACCTCGGCGTGCTCGAGCGGGCGGGGCTCATCGAGCGCACGACGCGCGCCCAATGGCGGGTCTGCACGATCCGTCCCGAACCCCTTGACCGCGCCACGGCGTGGGTCGAGGAGAACCGTGCGCTGTGGAACGCCCAGTTCGACCGACTGGACGATGTTCTGCGGCGCATCCAAGAGGGAGAGACCGATGCCTGATTTCACGATCACGCGAACCTTCGACGCTCCGCGCGCGACCGTCTGGCGCGCGTGGACCGACCCGACCGTGGCCGCGCAGTGGTGGCACCCGCACGAGGTCACGACGCCCGCCGAATCGGTGCGCATCGACCTGCGCGAGGGCGGCGGGTACGCGTACCTGATGATCGATCCGACGGGCGGCGAGTGGCCGACGGCGGGCGAGTACCTCGAAGTGCGCGAGCCCGAACGGCTGCGCTTCACGTGGGGAACCCCCGACGCTCCGCGCGGCCCCGACGTCCCCGTCATCACGGTCGACCTCGCGGAGGTGCCGGGCGGCCGCACTGAGATGACCTTCCACCTCGACGGGCGGGCCGACGACCGAGGCACCGAGTACAGCGTCTACGACGGCTGGACCGAGGCGTTCGAGGTGCTCGACGGCGTGCTCGCGGGCTGAGCGCACACCTGCACCTGCACAACGACGCCAATTCTGCGGTTGGTGCCCCGGAACCCCGGCGTGTCGGGGGCCGAGCGCAAAAATTGGCGTCGTTGTGCATGCGCGCGGATCCGCTCAGCCGCCCGCGACTACCCTGGATTCCATGCTCAACATGGCCGCCGGTCTCGCGCGCCTCGGCGACCTCGCGCAGTCCCCCATCGTCGCCACGCTCGCCCGCGCCTTCGCGGATGCCGGGCACGATCTGGCGATCGTCGGGGGGCCCGTGCGCGATGCGCTGCTCGGGCGCGACATACACGACCTCGACTTCACGACGGACGCCCGCCCTGACGACATCCTGCGGATCGTCACGCCCGTCTCGTCCGCGCAGTGGGACATCGGACGCGCGTTCGGCACGATCGGCGCTCGCGTGAAGGGCGAGCAGGTCGAGATCACGACGTACCGCGCCGACAGCTACGACGGTGAGACGCGCAAGCCTGCCGTCGAGTTCGGCGACACCCTCGAGGGCGACCTCACGCGCCGCGATTTCACGGTCAACGCGATGGCGCTGAGGGTGACAGAGGTGAAGCTCGTGGATCCGACGGGCGGCGTCGAGGATCTCGTCGCCGGCACCCTGCGCACGCCCATCGATCCGCGGGTCAGCTTTGGCGACGATCCCCTGCGCATGCTCCGCGCGACGCGGTTTGCGGCGCAGCTCGGCTTCGACATCGCGCCAGAGACCCGCGAGGCGATCGAGGATCTCCGCGGCACTCTTGAGATCGTCAGCGCTGAGCGGATCCAGTCAGAGCTCAGCCGTACGATGTGCGAGAAGGATCCGGTGCGCGGCGTGCGCGCGATGGTCGAGACAGGACTCAGCGACGAGTTCCTGCCCGAGCTCTCGGGCCTCAAGCTCGAGGTCGACGAGCACCATCACCACAAGGACGTCTACGAGCACTCGCTCACGGTGCTCCAGCAGGCGATCGATCTCGAACACGAGCGGTTCCCGGGCAGCGATCCCGATGTCGCCCTGCGCCTTGCCGCGCTCCTACACGACATCGGAAAGCCCCGCACCCGCAAGCTCGAACCGGGTGGCGCGGTGACGTTCCATCATCACGACGTCGTCGGATCCCGCATGGCGAAGAAGCGCCTGCAGAAGCTGAAGTACGACACGGCGACGATCTCGTCGGTCGCGAAGCTCATCGAGCTGCACCTGCGCTTCTTCGGATACGCCGAGGGCGTCTGGACAGACTCCGCCGTGCGGCGGTATGTGCGCGATGCGGGGGGCGAGCTCGATCGCCTTCACATCCTCACCCGTGCCGACGTCACGACCCGCAATCGTCGCAAGGCGCGCCGGCTCGCGGGGGCGTATGACGATATCGAGGCCCGCATCGCCGCCCTGCGCGAGCAGGAGGAGGTCGACGCGATCCGCCCCGATCTCGACGGCAATCGGATCCAGGAGATCCTTGGCATCTCCCCCGGTCCCGAGGTCGGCAAGGCGTACCGCTTCCTTCTCGAGCTGCGCCTCGACGAGGGACCTCTCGGCGAGGAAGAGGCGGAGCGGCGCCTGCGCGCCTGGTGGGATGAGCAGGCATCTGGGTAACCCCCGAATGTCGGCCCGTTGCATAGGATCGGGCGGATCGCGCGGGTAGCGTTTCCGTCGTGTCCGAAACCGCGAATCACCGTCCGCTGACGGTCCTGCTCGGGTGCGACACATTCGCACCGAACATCAACGGCGCCGCGCGCTTCGCGGAGCGGCTCGCGGCCGGCCTCGTCCAGCGTGGCCACGAGGTGCATGTCAGCGCGCCGAACGAGCGATATCGACGCCGGAAGCCCGGGGTTGAGAGCGTCGAGGGCGAATCCTTGTTCGTCCACCGGCTGCCCTCTGTGCCGCTCCCCTGGCACGAGTGGCTGCGCTTCGTGTGGCCGTGGCGCTCGAGGTACTACGCGCGCCGTGTCCTTGATGCCGTTGAGCCCGATGTCGTCCACATCCAGTCGCACATCGTCATCGGCCGCGGACTGACGCGCGAGGCGCGCAAGCGTGGGATCCCCGTCGTTGCGACGAATCACACGATGGCCGAGAACATCCTCGACTCGACGCACCTGCCGGAGTGGGCGAACCGGATCCTCCTGCGGGAGGCGTGGGCCGACGCGAAGCGCACCTTCGACATGTGCGCCGCGGTGACGACGCCGACGCGGAAGGCCGCGGACTTCCTCGAGGACACGATCGAGGTCTCGGGCGTGATCCCGATCAGCTGCGGCATCGACATGAGCCAGTACACGGCGGATCTGTCGCCGCGGGCGGAGAAATCGATCGTGTTTGTCGGGCGTCTGACGGCCGAGAAGCGCGTCGAGGACATCCTCCGTGCGGCCGCGCGGCTTGATGACGGCGTGCGGGTCGAGCTCGTGGGCGACGGCGACCAGCGGTCGAGCCTCGAGGCGCTCGCCGATGAGCTCGGAATCCGCGATCGCGTCGCCTTTCACGGTCATATGACCGACGAGGATCTGCGCGCGACGCTGACGCGCGCGACGGTGTTCGCGATCGCCTCGATCGCTGAGCTGCAGTCGATCGCGACGATGGAGGCGATGGCGTCGGGCCTGCCGGTGGTCGCCGCGAACGCGGTCGCGCTCCCCCACCTCGTGCATGACGGCGAGAACGGTTTCCTCTTCGAGCCCGCGAACGTCGAAGAGCTGGCGGCGCGATTGGATGACGTGCTGCACGCGTCGAGCGAGCGGTACGAGAAGATGCAGCGTGCCTCTCTCGACCTCGTCGCGAACCACGACATCACCCGCACTCTCGACACCTTCGAGGCCCTGTATCGAGGGGAGACCGTGCCCGCATGAGTCGCCCGCTGCACGTCGTCTTCTTCGGTGATCAGCACGCCGAGACGGCGGGCGGCGCGCAGATTGCGATGCGGCTGCAGAGGAAGTTCCTCGAGCGTGCAGGGCACACGGTCACGATCGTCGCCCCTCGCCGGCATGGGCGGGGACTGGCGGGTATGCAGGATCAGGCATACGTCGATCTGCCGTCGGCACCCGTGCCGGCGGATCCGGAGTACTCGATCGTCTGGCCGGGGCGGCGGGCCGATCGCGCGATCGATCGTGGCGTCGCGCGCCGGGTGACGGCGCATGGCGCGCCGGTTCCCGATCTCGTGCACGTGCAGGCCGACTTCTGGGGCGCGGTGCTCGGGTACCGCTTCGCGCGGCGCGCACGGCTTCCCGTCGTGCACACGATGCACAACCGCGTCGACGTCGGGATCGCTGCAACCGTGCCGTTCCCCACGATCGCCGTGCGAGCGCTGAACGCCTGGCGGCGCCGCGCGCTGCCCGGATCGGGGCCCGGATCGGACGGCTGGGCCTATCTCCGCGGGATCGCGACGGGGGCGTCCGCCGCCACGGCTCCGTCCGGGCACTTCGCGCGCCGGCTGGAGGAGCACGATGTCTTCGAGCCTGTCGATGTCATCTGGAACGGCATAGACGACGACGTGCTGCGGGATCTGCCCACGCCCGACGCATCGGGGGCGCTTGTCTGGGTCGGGCGCATGAGTGCCGAGAAGCGACTGCTTCCCTTTCTGCAGGCATATTCCGCAAGCCGCATCGACATGCCGGTCGAGATCGTGGGCGGGGGGTTTCAGCGCGACGAGGCCGAGCGATACGTGCGGGCGCGCGGGCTATCGGATCGCGTGCGATTCCTCGGCCGGCTGTCCTATCCGGATACCCTGACGCGGATCGCCGCGGCGTCAGCCCTCGTGCAGACGTCGATCGGCTTCGAGACGCAGGGCATGACGCCGTTCGAGGCGGCTCAGCTCGGCACGCCGTCCGTGATCAGCGATCTCGACATCGCGGACGAGATGGGGGGCGGCGTCTGGCGCGTCTCCCCCGGGCAGACGGAGACCGCCCGGATCCGGGAGCTCGCGACGGTCCTGCGGAACGTCGAGCGGGACGTCCGCCGCGGATCCGCGCCGGAGCCGTCCCCGCGGGTGCGGCGGGAGTTCGTGCAATCGTCGCGCACCGAGGCGATGCTCGGCGTCTATCGACGGGTGCTGTGACGCCGACGGCGAGGCACCGGGCGGCCAGTCCCCATCCACGCGGTGGCGGGGGAAGCCGTATCCGTCGCCCGGCAGAAGGGCGCCCGTCGCGGCGAGCCCGACGAGGGCGAGGACGACAAAGATGAGCGCTGCGATGTCCATGGCAGAGAAGCTACGGGTGTCGCGATTCCGCCACGAGTGGCAGACTCGACAGGAAGCATCGTTTTCCTGCCAAAGGGGTCTGTCATGACATCTGTCGCCGCGATCGTCACGCCCGGTTTCTCGATGTTCGAGTTCAGCATCGCGGTCGAGGCGTTCGGCGTCGACCGTTCGGAGCTCGGCGTTCCCTGCTTCGACTTCCGCACGGTCACGCCCGATCCGGGGCCTGTCACGAGCGAGATCGGCCTGGAGCTTCGCATCGACGACGATCTGTCGTACGCCGACGCGGCCGACATCGTCGTCGTTCCGCCGATGGGATCCCCGCTCCGCGCGGTGCCGGATCCGCGAGTGCTCGACGTGATCCGCCGCGCCGTCGCACGCGGCGCGTGGGTGGTCAGCTACTGCACGGGCGCGTTCGTGATCGCGGCTTCCGGGGTGCTCGACGGTGGGCGAGCGACGACCCACTGGCGCTCGACCGAGCGGCTGGCGCGAGAGCATCCCGAAATCGAAGTCGACCCCGATGTGCTGTACGTGCAATGGGGGCGGATCCTCACGAGCGCGGGCACGGCTGCCGGGCTCGACGCGAGTCTGCACCTGCTGCGCCAGGAGATCGGGGCCGAGCACGCGAACACGATCGCGCGCAGCATGGTCGTGCCACCGCAGCGCGATGGGGGACAGGCGCAGTTCATCGAACGCCCGATCCCGGATCATCCGGATACGTCGCTCGCGCCCGTCACCGACTGGGCGCTCGACAATCTGCACCTCGATCTCACGGTCGACGACCTGGCGGCCCGCTCTCACATGTCTCCGCGCACCTTCGCGCGGCGCTTCAAGGCGGACATGGGGGCGACGCCGGCCGCATGGCTTTCGCGGCAACGGGTGCTCCACGCGCAGCGCCTGCTCGAGCGCACCGAATTCAGCGTCGATCGGATCGCGGCCGACTGCGGATTCGGATCCGCCGCGGTTCTGCGGCAGAACTTCACGCGCATCCTCGGGCTCACCCCGAGCGCGTACCGCGACCGCTTCTGCTGCATCGACGCGACGCAAGCCGACGTCGCGCCTGCCGCGTGATGCGGCTTCGATGCTAAACTTGAGTCAAGTCAACTCAAGTTAGGATCTCGGGGGAGGAACCATGGCACAGGCTCAGCAGCCGCAGGAAGAGCAGCAGAGTGCGCTCGAGCAGTTCGGCATCAATCTCACAGAGCGCGCGCGGCGCGGCTCGCTCGATCCTGTCATCGGGCGCGACGGCGAGATCCGGCGCGTGAGCCAGGTGCTCACCCGACGCACGAAGAACAACCCGGTTCTCATCGGCGAGCCGGGCGTCGGCAAGACGGCCGTCGTGGAGGGGCTCGCCCAGCGCATCGTCGCGGGCGACGTGGCCGAGAGCCTCAAGGACAAGGAGCTCATCACCCTCGACATCTCCGCCCTGGTCGCGGGAGCGATGTACCGCGGGCAGTTCGAGGAGCGACTCAAGAACGTGCTGCAGGAGATCACCGAGTCGGAGGGGCGCGTGATCACCTTCATCGACGAGCTCCACGTGCTCATGGGGGCCGGCGGGGGAGAAGGATCCGTCGCGGCGGCGAACATGCTCAAGCCCATGCTCGCGCGCGGCGAGCTGCGCATGATCGGCGCGACGACGCTCAACGAGTATCGCGAGTTCATCGAGAAAGACGCGGCGCTGGAGCGACGCTTCCAGCAGGTTTACGTCGGCGAGCCGAGCGTTGAAGACACCATCGCGATCCTGCGCGGCCTGAAGCAGCGGTACGAGGCGCACCACAAGGTGTCGATCAGCGACGGAGCGCTCGTCGCCGCCGCGTCGCTTTCGCACCGGTACATCCCGAGCAGGCAGCTGCCCGACAAGGCGATCGACCTGATCGACGAGGCCGCGAGCCGGCTGCGGATGGAGATCGACTCCGCGCCGCTCGAGATCGATGAGCTGCGACGCCACGTCGACCGCCTGAAGCTCGAGGAGCTCGCCCTCAAGAAGGAGAAGGACGCCGCCGCGAAGGAGCGCCTGGCGGCGCTGCGCGAGAACCTCGCCGCTCAGGAGGCGCAGCTGAACGAGATGCAGGCGCGCTGGGAGACCGAGCGCTCGTCGCTCAACCGGGTCGGCGACCTCAAGACGCGGCTCGACGATGCGCGCGTCGAGGCCGAGCGCGCGCAGCGTGAGGGAAACCTCGAGAAGGCCTCGCGCCTTCTGTACGGCGAGATCCCCGCACTGGAGCGTGAGCTCGACGCGGCTGAGAAGGCCGAGCAGTCCGACGACCGCATGGTGGGCGACCAGGTGACGGATGAAGACATCGCGGGCGTGATCGCGGCCTGGACGGGGATTCCCGTCGGCCGCCTGCTGCAGGGCGAGAGCGAGAAGCTGCTGCACCTCGAGAACGAGCTCGGCCGACGTCTCATCGGCCAGACCGAGGCCGTCACGGCGGTCTCCGACGCCGTGCGGCGATCGCGCGCCGGTCTCAGCGACCCGAACCGTCCCACGGGGTCGTTCCTGTTCCTCGGTCCGACGGGCGTCGGCAAGACCGAGCTCGCGAAGGCGCTCGCCGAGTTCCTCTTCGACGACGAGCACGCCATGGTGCGTATCGACATGTCGGAGTACGGCGAGAAGCACTCCGTGAGCCGGCTCGTCGGAGCGCCTCCCGGATACGTCGGCTACGACCAGGGCGGGCAGCTCACCGAGACGGTGCGGCGACGTCCGTACAGCGTCGTCCTGCTCGACGAGGTCGAGAAGGCGCACCCCGAGGTGTTCGACGTGCTGCTGCAGGTGATGGACGACGGTCGCCTGACCGACGGTCAGGGGCGCACGGTCGACTTCAAGAACGTGATCCTCATCCTCACGAGCAACATCGGCTCGCCGATCCTCGTCGATCCGACCATCGCGCCGACTGCGAAGCGCGAGCAGGTGCTGCAGCTCGTGCAGGCATCGTTCAAGCCCGAGTTCATCAACCGGCTCGACGACATCGTCGTGTTCCAGGCGCTCAGCCAGGACGAGCTCGCGCAGATCGTCGAACTGCAGGTCGATCTGCTGCAGCAGCGGCTGTCCGATCGGCGTCTCGCGCTCGCCGTCACGCCCGACGCACGCGCGTGGCTCGCCGAGCGCGGATACGATCCGGCGTTCGGCGCCCGTCCGCTGCGGCGCCTGATCCAGAAGGAGATCCAGGATCGGCTGGCCCGGGGCATTCTCGCGGGGCACATCCACGACGGCGACACGGTACGTGTGGACGTCGCGGCCGATGGCTCCCAGCTCGCCCTCACGGGGGCGTAGCGCCCGCAAATCCACAAGTCTCCGTCGAATCCGCTGCAAATAGGTGCGGACTCGACGGAGATTTGTGGAAATGAAGGGGCTCAGTCGTTGACGAGCACCGTCTCGGCGATCGGACGACGCTCGCGCGGAGCCGTCTCGCGCTCGCGTGCCCCCTCGGGCAGCTGCGCGGCGTCGCCGAGATCGCCCACGGCGAGGAGCGACAGGACCTCGAGGCGGTCGGGGAGGTCGAAGTGCGCGTGCACGGCGGGCGCGTCGAAACCGGTCATCTGGTGCACGAAGAGACCGTCGTGGTGGGCCTGCACCGAGAGGTGCGCGACGGCCTGGCCCAGGTCGTAGTGGGCCGTCGGGTGAACGCGTCCCTCGTCGCTTTCGAGCTCGGCGACCGCGACGACGAGCACGCCGGCCTTCGTCGCCCAGGTCTTGTTGAAGTCGATCATCGTGTCCGCGATCGCGGCGTGCGCGGCGGATCCCCGGCGCGCGACGATGAAGCGCCATGGCTGATTGTTGTACGCCGACGGGCTCCAGCGCGCGGCCTCGAGGGCGCTCGCGAGCTTGCCCTCGTCGATGGCGGACGACTCGTCATAGGCACGCGGGCTCCATCGCTCGGCGAGAATGTCGAGGACGGGGGCGTCGGTCGGCGCCGTACGGTCGAGGACGGTGGTGCTCATGCTGCTCCCTGAGGTTGGGTGAGGATCGATCGCGGGGCGTGGCCCACGCGAGAGCCAACGTGCGGTCGCGGCGTGTATTCCCGAACCGGAGCTTCTGTGTCAGAAGGTTTCAGGAGCGGAGCGCCTCGCGCCACTTCACCCGGGATCCCATGCGCAGCAGCGAGTTCTCGTAGATGCGCGCCGCGATGCCGATGACGAGCACGCATGCCGCGAGCGAGATCGCGATCGAGAGGATCGGCTCCCACCACTGCGCTTCTCCGAAGAAGAGGCGGATCGGCATCGACACGGGCGATGAGAACGGCACGTACGACATGATCGACATCACCAGCGGGTTGTTGCTGAAGAAGATGACGAGCATGTACGGGATCATCACGAGGTACATGATCGGGGCGACCGACTGGCTGATGTCCTCCTGGCGCGACACCATCGCTCCCGTCGCGGCGAACATCGTCGCGATGAGGAGGAAGCCCGTGACGAAGAAGAGGGCGAACCAGAGCAGCGGGGTGCCGAGCCCCGACAGGATCTCGGTCTGGCCCGTCGCGATGAGCGAGACCGATACCGCGGCGACGATCAGGACGATCTGAGCGAGCGCCATGAGCGTGTTGCCGAGGACCTTGCCCGCGAGCAGCGCGCGGGCCGGGATCGCGGTGATGAGGATCTCGATCACGCGCGTCTGCTTCTCTTCGACGACGCTCGTCGCAACGGGCATGCCGAACGACATCGCCGACATCATGAAGATGATTCCGAACGCGATGCCCATGATGTAGCGGAGGAACGTCCAGCCGCCGTCGGGGTCCAGCAGCTCGACGGCGGGGGCCTGGGACAGGGCCGTCACGAGCATCTCGGGGGCCTCGGTCAGGGCGACGACGGCGATGCCCGTCGGCGATGCGTCGTCGGGGATGACGGCCGCGTCGACCTCCTCCCCGCGTACGAGCTCGCGCGCCTCGGCGGCGGAGGACACCTCCGTCACCTCGAGGCCGTCGACCGCGGCGAGCTGACCCGCGACCGTGGAGGGAGCCGCAACGGAGGTCGTCTGGGTGCGGTCGCCGAGGAAGCTCATCAGGAAGATTCCGGCGACGATTCCGACGAGGATGATCGCCGTGGAGACGAGGAACGCCTTGCTGCGGATCCGCGTGACCACCTCGCGCTCGGCGACGAGATACGTGGACTGGAGGGTCGAGACGCCCGGGGCGTCGGTTCCGAGGGTCACTGGACGACCTCCTTGAAGATCTGGGAGAGCGACGGATGCTGCGGGGCGAAGCGCGTCACGGATCCCTCCGAGACGGAGCGGCGGAGCACACGCTGCGCCGTCTCGTCGTCGTCGACGTCGAAGACGGCGTACCCGCGATCGAACTCGACGACGTCCACGCCCTCCTCGTCGCGCAGCCAGCCTGCGTCGCCCGAGGAGACGAGCTCGTAGCGGTTGGTCGAGTGCTGGGCGCGCAGCTCCTCGCGCCCACCGGCCGCGCGAACGGTGCCGCCCGAGATGATGACGAGGTCGTCGCACAGGCGCTCGACGAGATCGAGCTGATGAGACGAGAACAGGACGGCCACTCCGGCGTCGGCTCGCTCCTGCAGCACCGAAAGCACGGTTTCGACGGCCATCGGGTCGAGTCCGCTGAACGGCTCGTCGAGGATGAGGACGTCGGGGTCGTGCACGAGCGACGCGGCGATCTGCGCGCGCTGCTGATTTCCGAGGGACAGCGACTCGATGGGATCCGTCAGTCGCTCGCCGAGGCCCAGGCGCTCGAGGATCACGCCCGCCTTCTCGGACGCGCGACGCTTGTCGAAGCCGTGCAGGCGCGCGAGATACGTGATCTGCTCGAGCACCTTCATCTTCGGGTACAGGCCGCGTTCCTCCGGCATGTATCCGAAGCTGCGCCGCTGGGCGGCCGTCAGCGGCGCACCGTCGAGCGAGACGTCGCCGGCCTCTCGAGAAAGCAGGCCGAGGATGATCCGCATCGTGGTCGTCTTGCCCGCGCCGTTGCCGCCGACGAAGCCGGTGAGGCGGCCGCGGGCGACGGTGAACGACACGTCGTCGAGCGCCGTGCGCTCGCCGTAGCGCTTGGTGATGCCGGTGAGCTGGAGCATGTCTCCGACGCTACGAGCATCGCGAAGGCCGCACATCCGCCGTGCGGGGGATCTTCGTCTCCCGTCGCACGGCGGAGCACGCGGTCAGCGGGCCGGCCAGCCCTCCTCTTCCGCGTCGGAGAAGCTGTCGTTCGCGTCGGGGTGCTCGCCGTCGGGGGCGTGCTCGGCCATGAACGCCTCTGGTCCCTTCTCCGCGGCGCGGGGATCCATCCACATGAACTCGAGGATGTGGCCGTCGGGGTCGGTCATCGACACCTGCGACATGAAGCCGTAGTCCTGCGGGGGCTTGTTCTCGCCGCCGCCGTTCGCGAGGACGAGGGAACGAGTGCGGTCGACCTCCTCCTTCGAGTCGCGGCTGATGGCCGTGATGACCTGCGCGCCTGAGGCGGGGGAGAGGACGGGCTTATCGGTGAAGGTCGCGAAATAGCCGGTCTTCAGGATCATGAAGAACACGTTCTCGTCCCACTTGAGGCACGCGGCGTTCTCATCGGTGAATTCGGGGACGAGGCCTGCGCCGATGGCGGTGTAGAACGCCTTCGAGCGATCGAGATCGGCGACGGGCAGGTTGACGAACACGCTGGTGGCCATGATGTGCTCCTTCGCGACGGGATCGTGTCGTGATCAGCATGCTCCCGGCGGGGGTGTCGATTCAAGGGGATCCGCGAGAACGGACGGAGCCCGTGGGGCGCGGATCCGCCGCGCGGGGGAGGCAGAGGAGGCCGAGGGGGCCTAGCGTGAACTCATGGTCGACACCCTCGAACGCGCATCGAGCTCTGCCTCGGCGGCGCGCCTGTTCGCGCGGCAGGAGCCGACGCCGCGGCAGGTGCGCAACGACGTCTGGGTGGGGTTGACACTCTTCGTGGGCGCGATCATCAGTGCGGTCCTCGGCTACTTCGCGCAGATTATGGGCCCCCAGACGCTGGATCCGCGTGCCGGGCTCATCTACGCGGCGGCGATCGCGCTCCCCTTCGTCGTGCGCCGGCGTCATCCGATTCTCGTGGCGATCGCGGTCAACGTGGTCTACATCGTGGGAATGGAGCTGGGCGTCTCGGAAGTGTACGTGGGGCAGATCGCGCTCTTCCTCGCGATGTACACGGTCGGTGCCTGGGTGGACGATCGCCAGCGTGCACGGATCGTCCGCCTCGCGATCATCGCGGCGATGTTCGTGTGGATGCTCGTCGCGACCTTCCGCGCGGCCACCGAGCCGCTGCCCGACGACGTCGCGGCCGTCGGCGCGCTCTCGCCCGTCCTGGCCTCCATGCTTCTCATGTGGCTCGTGAACGTGGTCTTCTTCGGCGGCGCCTACTATATGGGCGATCGGGCATATGACGCGGCACTCGGCCGACAGGCGCTGCAGGAGCGCACGCGCGAGCTCGAGGAGCAGCAGGAGATCGCGTCGGCCCAGGCTGTCGCGCTCGACCGCGTGCGCATCGCGCGAGAGCTCCACGATGTCGTCGCGCACCATGTCTCGGCGATGGGTGTGCAGGCCGGAGCGGCGCGCACCGTCGTCGACGCGGATCCCGAGGCGGCGAAGGGGGCGCTCGCCGCGGTCGAGCGGTCGTCTCGGGAGGCGATCGTCGAGCTGCGCCATCTGCTTGACACACTGCGTCAGCATGATGAGAGGGCCGACGAGGCGCCGTCGACCATCGGATTCGCCTCCCTCGAACCGCTTGCGCGCGGGGCCGACGCCGCGGGCATGCCGACGACGCTGCGCATCGTCGGCGAGGAGCGCGACGTATCGGACTTCGTGCAGATCAATCTCTACCGCATTGCGCAGGAGGCCCTGACGAACGCGCGACGCCACGGCGGCCCGGACGTCGCGGCCGATGTGCGACTGCGGTATGCGGCAGGCAGCGTCGAGCTCGAGGTGACGAACACGGGGCGCGTCGTGCTCGGATCCCGCACCGGTCTCGGCACGCTCGGCATGCGGGAGCGGGCGACCGCGATGGGCGCCCACCTCGAGACGGGCCCGAGGGACCAGGGCGGATACCTTGTGCGGGTGCGGGTGCCACTCGCGGGAGAATGAGCGCATGACCGCTCCCACCGTCCTCCTCGTCGACGACCACGCGACCATGCGCGCGGGCTTCCGCATGATCCTCGAGGCCTCGGGGATCGAGATCGCGGGGGAGGCGGCGACGGGCGCCGAGGGCGTCGACCGTGCCGCCCACCTCGCGCCCGATGTCGTGTTCATGGACGTGCAGATGCCCGATATGGACGGCATCGAGGCGACCCGCCGCATCGTCGCCTCCGGTTCGTCGACGGCGATCGTGATCGTCACGACGTTCGATCGTGACGATTACCTCTTCACGGCCCTCGACGCCGGGGCCAGCGGATTCCTGCTGAAGAACGCCGGTCCGGAGGAACTCGTGCATGCGGCGCGCGTTGCCGCGTCGGGCGATGCGCTTCTCGCCCCCGAGGTGACGCGGCGCGTCATCGAGCGACACCGGGCGGTCGGTAGATCATCCGAGCCGGGGATCCCCGTCGAGCTCACCGAACGCGAGGCGGACGTGCTGCGCCTGCTCGCCTCCGCGATGAGCAACGCCGAGATCGCGAGGGAGCTGTTCATCGGCGAGGCGACGGTCAAGACGCACGTGTCGAACGTGCTCCAGAAGACCGGAGCCCGCGACCGGGTCGCCGCGGTCGTCTGGGCCTACCGCCACGGGGCGGTGTAGGGGGGCGAGAGAGGGAAACCCGAGTCGAGGCTGCCTCATCTCGGAACGGCGTCGGACCTCACCCGAAGATCATCGGCAGATCGTCGTCTTCGTCGTCGGACAGGTCGAGGTCGACGACGACCGGGACGTGGTCGCTCGGGCCCTCGCCCTTGCGCTCCTCGCGCTCGATCGACGCGCCCTCGACGGCGTCGGCGAACGCTTTCGATCCGAGGATGAAGTCGATGCGCAGGCCCTCGTTTCGGGGGAAGCGCAGCTGCTTGTAGTCCCAGAACGTGAATCCCTCGGGCACGAGGGGCCGCACGACGTCGGAGAGGCCGGCGCCTTCGAGCGCGCGGAACGCCTCGCGTTCGGCGGGGGAGACGTGGGTCGTCTCGCCTTCGACGATCGACGGATCTCCGTTGTCGCGGTCGAGGGGGGCGACGTTGAAGTCGCCGGTGAGCGCGAGCGGCAGCTCCGGATCCGTCGCCAGCGCGTCGGTCACATACTGGCGGAGGGCGTCGTAGAACTTCAGCTTGTAGGCGTAGTGCGGGTCGTCGAGGCCGCGGCCGTTCGGCACATACAGGCTCCAGAGGCGCACGCCCTCGACGAGCGCCGAGATCGCGCGCGCCTCCAGCGGGGCGTCGTCGCCGTCGTATCCCTTCTGGAACCCCGGCATTCCCGGGAAGGAATATTCGACGTCCTCGAGGGGGAGGCGGCTGGCGATCGCGACGCCGTTCCACTGGTTCAACCCGTGCGCCTCGACCGTGTACCCCGCGTCCTCGAAGGGCTGGTACGGGAACTGCGTCGGCTTGCACTTGATCTCCTGCATGAGCAGGACGTCGATCCCCGCGCGCTCCGCGAACGCGACCACACGGTCCACGCGCGCACGGACGGAGTTGACGTTCCAGGTCGCGATCCGCATGGATCCAGCCTATTCGTCCCGCAGGAGCGAACGCCTATCGGCGCGGGTCCGAACCCCACTTCAGGTTGTCGAACAGGTCGTCGACGGCCTGCCGGTCGTAGGCCTCGGCGCGCGGCGCCGAGGGAAAGTCGACGTTCTTCACGAGATCGGCGAACTGCCGGTTCGAGCGGAGCCGGTCGACGACCTTGTCGAGCACGTCGTTCACGGGTCCGCGAGCGTACCCGTCGCGGAAGAGACCCGGCTTCTTCACCGGGCGCGACGCGAGCCAGTCTTCCAGGGGCTGATCTGCCTTCGCCATCTTCCCAGCCTAGTCACCTGCACAACGACGCCAATCCTGCGCCGAGTCGTGCGACACGCCGGGGTTCGAGCAGCCACGGGCGAGAATTGGCGTCGTTGTGCAGAGGGCGCCGCTCGTAGACTGGAGCCCATGGCCACAGCATCCACGCCCGCGCTCGAAGCCGACCGTCAGAAGCTCATCGAGCTGATCAAGGCCGAGGCGGTGTTCCACGGCGACTTCACGCTGTCGAGCGGCAAGAAGGCGACGTACTACGTCGATATGCGCAAACTCACCCTCGACCACCGGGCCGCCCCGGCGATCGGGCGCATCATGGCCGACCTCGTCGCCGATATCGACGGCGTCGTGGCCGTCGGGGGGCTGACGCTCGGAGCGGATCCGATCGCGAACGCCGTGATGCACGCGACGGCGGCCTCAGAACAGCCGCTTGACGCGTTCGTCGTGCGCAAGGAGCCGAAGGATCATGGGCGCGGGCGTCAGGTCGAGGGGGCCGAGGTCGGCGGCAAGCGGGTCGTCGTGCTCGAGGACACGTCGACGACGGGCCAATCTGCGCTCAAGGCCGTCGAAGCGCTGCGCCGTGCGGGTGCCGAGATCGCGGCCGTCGCCGTCATCGTCGACCGGAAGACGGGAGCGCAGGCGGCCGTCGAGGCCGAGGGCCTCGAATGGCGCGCGGCCATCGATCTGGACGATCTCGGGCTCGCGCCCCAGTAGCCACGTCGTCGGGGACCTGCTGCGCGGCCCGCTAACCTTCCTCCATGACCCGTTTCGCGCTGGCCGTCGATCTCGGCGGAACCAAGATCGAGGCCGCCCTCGTCGACGAGAACGGCGAGGTTCTCACGCCGAGCCGGAACCGCGTGCCAACCGGCCGTGAGATCACGCCGGATGGGCTGCGTTCGGCCGTGAGCGCCGTTGTCGGCGCAGCGATCGACCAACTGCCTTTCGACGCCGAATTCGCGGGCGCCGGCATCGGATCCGCGGGCCCCGTCGATCTCGTGAGCGGCACGATTCACCCCGTCAATATGCCGGGCGTGCGCGGGTTCGCGCTCGTTGAGGCCGTCCGCGACTCGGTTGTCGCCGATATGGGGCTGACCGACGCCGCCATCACGCTGCGCCATGACGGCGGCGCGCTCGCTTTCGCGGAGTCCTGGCTGGGCGTCGCGGCGGGAACGCGCGCCTCGCTGTCGATCGTCGTCTCGACGGGGGTGGGTGGCGGCATCGTCATCGACGGCGCCCCCATCGGCGGCGCCACAGGGAACGCCGGCCACCTCGGCCAGATGCACTCGGCCGAGCATGGCGGTGAACTCACCCTCGAGGAGGTCGCCTCCGGGCCAGCGAGTGTGCAATGGGCCCAGCTCGCAGGCTGGCAGGGATCCACGGGGGAGCAGCTCTCGGACGATGCGCGCCGCGGCGATCGCGTCGCGCGTGAGGCCATCGAGCGCTCGGCGACGGCGGTCGGCCGCACCCTCGCGGACGTGTCGACGCTCCTCGATCTCGAGATCGTGGCGATCTCGGGCGGATTCTCGTTCGTCGCGGACGACTACGTCGAGCTCGTCGGAGCCGCTCTGCGCGACTGGGCCGACCTGCCGTACGCCCAGGGCACCCGCGTCGTGCGCAGCGGCCTCGGCCCCGACGGCCCCCTCGTCGGCGCCGCGGCCCTCGCGCTGCGGTGATGCGGGCGTCCGCAGCGCGGAATTTTCTGCGGCCGGCCTAGGTGCCGCGGTGCGCAGTCACGATTCGCTATAGTACGTATCGTGACTATGACGGCAGCCGAGGTCATCCGCGACGCGCGCGAGAAGGCCGGCCTGACGCAGGCCGAGTTCGCCGCGCGGGTCGGCGTCACCCAGAGCGTAGTCAGCGCCTACGAGCGCGGCAGGCGCGAACCCTCGTTTCGCACGCTCGTCGACTTCATCAGCCTCGCCGGGTCTGAGCTGAGCATCAGCGTCGACTACAAGCCGACGCCGACGCTCGCGTATGTCCGGTCGAAGAAGGCCGAGCTCGAGGCGGCACTCGGTCAACTCGGCGCGGAGGACATTCGTGTCTTTGGCAGTGTGGCCAGGGGCGATGCGTCGCCCGGGAGCGACGTCGATCTCCTGGTGCATCTGCGCACAGGTGTGAGCCTCTTTGATCTCTCCGGCATGCACATAGACGCCGGCGAGATCCTCGGGATGCCCGTTGATGTCGTGCCGGATACCGGACTCAAGTCCTACGCGAAGGACAACATCTTGGCTGAGGCAGTTCCGCTGTGACCCCAAGACGACAGCGCGAGCGCGTCGAGGACATCCTCGAGTGCCCGAACTGAAGCTCGCTGTCCGCCGCATTCTCGACATCGGTGACCTCGACTACGAGCGCAGCCCGATGCGCACTGACTGATCTGCTCGCCTCAGCGCCGCGGTCCGAACGCGTCGTCGTCGTCGCGGCCGTTCTTCAGGTGCCGGAGGGCGCGGATCCCCATGACGATCGCCGCGATGCACGAGAGCCCGATGACGAATAGGAAGACCTCACCCATCTTCGCGGTCCTCCAGAAGCTCGGCGACGCTCGACAGGGTCTCGCTCGGGCGGAACGGGTATCGATCGATCTCACGCTGGTCGCTGATGCCGCTCATCACGAGAACGGTGTGCAGGCCCGCCTCGATTCCGGCCACGATGTCGGTGTCCATGCGGTCGCCGATCATGCCCGTGTTCTCGCTGTGGGCACCGATGCGGTTGAGCGCCGAGCGGAACATCATCGGGTTGGGCTTGCCCACAACGTACGGCTCTTTGCCGGTCGCCTTCGTGATGAGCGCGTTGATCGCGCCCGTCGCGGGGAGAGGCCCTTCGGCGGAGGGGCCCGTTGCGTCGGGGTTGGTCGAGATGAAGCGCGCGCCGCGTCCGATGAGGCGGATCGCCTTCGTGATCGCCTCGAACGAATAGTTGCGCGTCTCGCCGATGACGACGTATTCGGGATCCGATTCCGTCATCACGAAGCCCGCCTCGTGCATCGCCGTGAGGATCCCCGCCTCGCCGACGACGTACGCCGTGCCGCCGGGCGATTGGGTCTCGAGGAACGTCGCGGTCGCGAGCGCCGAGGTCCAGATCCGGTCTTCGGGCACCTCGATCCCGCTCGCCAGAAGACGTGCGGACAGATCGCGCGGCGTGAAGATCGAGTTGTTCGTCAGCACGAGGAACGGCGTCTCGTTCCTGCGCCACTGCGCGAGCAGCTCGGGCGCCCCGGCGATCGCCCGGTTCTCATGGACGAGCACGCCGTCCATATCGGTCAACCAGCACTCGATCTCGCTTCGACTCGCCATGGGCTCAGCGTATGTCGTCTGCGGAATTCCCGCCGCGTGTCGCGTGGAATCGCCACAGGTCCAGTCCGCGCGCCGTAGCCCAGACGGACCCGAGCAGGCATACGCTCGGCAGTGTGAGCACGAGCGCGCGGGCGGATTGGGATCCGCAGCATTTGCCGTCGCAGGACGGGCGGAGCTATCTCGTCACGGGAGCGAACGCCGGACTGGGGTATTTCACCTGCGAGCACCTCGCGCGCGCTGGAGCCCACGTGATCATGAGCGGGCGGCACCCGAACCGGCTTGCGGCGGCGCATGACGCGATCGAGGCGCGCGTTCCCGGCGCCTCGGTCGAGACGCTGCTGATGGACGTCGCGAACCCCGGATCCATCCGTGCCGCCGCCGCGAGCGTGCGCGGCGGGCTCTTCGATCGCACGCGGCTCGACGGTGTCGTCTTCAACGCGGGGATCGTGCACACGCCCCGGCGCCGCAAGGTGACCCGCGACGGGCGCGAGCTCGTGTTCTCGACGAACGCGCTCGGACACTTCGTGCTCGGAGCCGAACTGCTCGTCTCGCTCGCGAAGTCGTCGACGAGTCGCTGGGAGCCGCGCATGGTGTGGCTGGGCAGCATGTCGACGCGCATGGGCGCGCACGTCCCCACGGACGTGCAGCTCGAGACGACCTACTCTGCGTGGAAGGCGTACGTGCAGTCGAAGGTGGCCGTGCAGGCTCTCGGTTTCGAGGCAGACGCGCGCCTGCGAGACGCCGGCGTTCCCGTACGGAGCGTCGTCGCCCATCCCGGGTATTCGATCGGTGGGCGCACGCCCCACGTCGCGGGAGTCAATGAGCCGAGCGCCTGGAAGCGGATCCGCGACGGCATCCAGGCTCCCGTCGCGCAGAGCAAGCAGCGCGGTGCCGACACGATCGTTCGTGCCCTCATCGATCCCGAGATCTCGAGCGGCGAGTACTGGGGGCCGCGTCTTGTCACGCGCGGCGCCGCGGTCCGGCAGCGTCCCTCGGCAACCTCCCTGGATCCGGAGGTCCGTCGGCGCGTGTGGGAGAAGTGCGAGGCACTATCCGGCATGACGTGGCCGTTCGCGAAGGCGGCGCGCGCAGCACGCTGAGGGTCGTGGCGGTGCCCGTATTCTGGGAGCCATGCCCACGAGCCCCGCGGCCGACGACTACCTCAAGACCATCTACGCCCACACCGAGTGGCAGGATGCGCCGATCACGCCGTCCGTCCTCGCGGCCAAGCTGGGCGTCGCGCCGTCGAGCGTGACCGAGATGGTGAAGAAGCTCGCTGCGTCTGGGCTCGTTTCACACGAGCCGTACCGTGCCGTGACGCTCACCGATCCCGGCCGCGAACGTGCCGTCACGATGACCCGGCGTCACCGTCTCATCGAGACGTGGCTCGTACAGGAGTTCGGCTACACATGGGACGAGGTGCACGACGAGGCCGAGGTGCTCGAGCATGCCGTCAGCGACCGCATGCTCGACCGGATCGACGAGCGACTCGGCCACCCGATGCGGGATCCGCATGGCGACGCGATTCCGCGCCCGGACGGATCCGTCGAACGCCTGCCATTCGTTCGGCTCGACGGCGCGGATCCGGGGCATACGGGCGAGGTGCTGCGCGTGAGCGACCGGGATCCGATGCTCCTGCGCGCCATCACGAGCTCGGGCATCGACGTGGCGACCGAGATCACCGTGCGCGAGGAGTGCGTCGAGGTCGACGGGCGCCGCGTGGAGCTGCCCGACGGCGCCGCGGAGGCGATCTGGCTCACCGTGTGACGCGGCCGGGTGCTACCGTGACGGCATGGGAACGATAGAGGGAGCGCCCGTGATGGGGCGCTGCGGGATCTTCCGCGACCGCCGCGCCTGACGGCGCGCTCGCGTTCGATCCGAACTCTTCGCTGACGTCAGCGCGCCGTCTCTCCGAGATGTCATCGGCACCTCGGACGGGCAGTCTTCGCGTGCTCGCACGCGCTCACCCTGCCGTCGGGGTGCTCCAGAACTCTTCCTTGGAGCGCGCACATGCCTCGTTCAATCCACGGCGGCCGACATGAGCTCGGCCAGAACTTCCTCACCCACCGACCGACCATCGAGCGTATCGCCGCGCTCGCCGCGGACACCCGCGGATCCATTCTCGAAATCGGCGCCGGCGATGGCGCGATCACGCGATCCCTCGCGGAGCTCGGACGTCCGATGACCGCGATCGACATCGACGAGCATCGGGTGCGTCGATTGCGACGTGCGCTCCCCGATGTGCGCGTCGAGCACGCCGACGCCCTCCGCTACCCGCTCGCGGGGCCGGTGATCGTCGGGAACATCCCGTTCCACCTCACGACGCCCGTCCTTCGGAGGCTGCTCGGCGCTCCGCGCTGGCGCGACGCGATCCTCCTCACGCAGTGGGAGGTCGCGCGAAAGCGTGCGGGCGTCGGTGGGCGCACGATGATGACGGCGCAGGCTGCGCCGTGGTTCGAGTTCGCGCTCGAGGGCCGCGTGCCCGCCCGCCACTTCGCGCCGTCGCCGAGCGTCGACGGCGGGATCCTGCGTGTGACGCGTCGTGGTTCGCCGCTCGTGCCACCGCACGAGCGTCGCGCATATGAGGCGTTCGTCCGCGCGGTGTTCATGGGGAGGGGCGGATCGCTCCGACGCGTCGCAGCGGGTGCCTCACGGCGGGGCGGGCGCGCCGCCGATCGGGCGCTCGCGCGGGCCCGCGTGCGGGACGGTGCCCTGCCGCGGGATCTCACGCCCGCGCAGTGGGCGTCGATCTGGTGCGACCTCCGGGTCGCGCCGTAGGCGAGCCGATCCGGCGGAGATCCGCTCGTTCTCCGGATCCGGTCTCAGGATCGGATCCGGAGAATCGGCGATCGTCCGGCGGATCAGCTCACCGTGTGAGGTGCGGCGGGGTGCGACGATAGGGGAGTGAGCGACTCCGCCGGCCCCGAAGAGAACCGCGAGCCGTCGACGCACGGCGTCGGACCGTGGCCGGGGCCGTGGCCCGATGGCGATCACTGGGATCCCGAGCTGCTCGAGCACGGCGATACCCGCAACGTCGTCGACGAGTACCGCTACTGGACGATGAGCGCGATCATCGCGGATCTCGACACCCGACGCCACGCGTTCCACGTCGCGATCGAGAACTGGCAGCACGACATGAACATCGGATCCGTCGTGCGCAGCGCCAACGCGTTCCTCGCCGACACCGTGCACATCGTCGGGCGGAAGCGCTGGAACCGGCGAGGGGCCATGGTCACCGACCGTTACCAGCGTGTCGTCCACCACCCCGATGTGGCGTCTTTCCGCGCGTGGGCCGCGGAGGAAGGCATCCCGATCATCGCCGTCGACAATGTGGGCGAGGCCGTGCCGGTCGACCGAGCCGAGCTTCCCGAGCGCTGCGCGTTACTTTTCGGTCAGGAGGGGCCGGGCCTGTCGGACGAGGCGCTCGCCGCAGCGGATGCGCACATCGAGATCACGCAGTACGGATCTACGCGGTCCATCAACGCCTCCGCCGCGGGCGCGGTCGTCATGTACGAGTGGTGCCGCCGCTGGGCGAGGTGAGGACCTGCTGGCGCGAACCCTTTTGCCGGAGGGTCACCCCGCGTTCGTCAACCACGCGGATCCCCGCACGCGGCGCGCGAGGGTCCACCAGCGCATGCCCATGAGCACGCCGTAGAACGCGACGGACACCCAGAGGAGCCCCCAGGATCCGCCGGGTCGCGTCATGAAGAGCACAGCCAGGTAGGCGAGGAACGGCACGAGGTTCACGAGCCCCGCGAGCGCCAGATAGCGCGAGTCGTTCGCCCCCATGAGCACGCCGTCGAGCACGTAGACGATGCCGGCGATCGGCTGCAGAACGCCCATGATGATGAGGGCGGGGAGGATCATCCACGACATGCCCCAGTCGCCCGTGAAGGCGACGCCGACGACGGGTGAGAGACCCGCGATCAGGACGCCGATGACGACGCCCGCCATCGCGCCCCAGGCGACCGTGCGGCTCAGAACGTAGCGCACGCTCGCCTCGTCGCCTCCGCCGAGGTGTTTGCCGATCAGGGCCTGCGCCGCGATCGCGAGTGCGTCGAGCGCGAACGCCGCCATGGACCCGATCGTGAACACGATCTGCCAGCCCGCGAGCTCGTCTGTCCCGAGTGCCGTCGCCCCCGCCACGGTGAGGAGGAGCCCCGCGCGGAGGGCGATCGTGCGCAGCAGCAGCCAGCCTCCCGTGGTCGCGGTGCCGCGCACGCCGGCGCGCGACGGCTGGCCGCTCGAACCGTGACGTCGCGCGAGCGCCGCGATGATCACGACATACGCGGCGACCATGCCCCACTGTGCCGCGATCGTTCCCGCGGCGGAGCCCGCGATCCCCCAGCCCGCGACGTAAATGAACACCCAGTTGAGGAGGGCGTTCGCTGCGAAGCCGATGCCGGCGATCCAGAGCGGGGTGATCGTGTTCTGCAGCCCCCGGAGCAGCCCCGTCGCGGCGAAGATGACGAGCATCGCCGGCAACCCCCACATGCTGAGCTCGAGGTAGATCTCGGCCTGCTCGGAGACCGCGGCCGACGCGCCGAACAGCGAGACCGCCCAGGGCGAGAGGAAGTACCCCGCCACGGCGAGGACACCGCCGATGCCGAGGGCGAGCCACATGCCGTCGATGCCCCGGGCGACCGCCCGCGCGTCGTCACCAGCCCCGTGCAGGCGCGCGACCGCCGGCGTCGTCGAATAGGCGAGGAACACCATCAACCCGACGAGCGTCTGCAGGATGCTCGACGCGATGCCGAGCCCCGCGAGCGGCGTGACGCCGAGGTGGCCGACCATCGCAGAATCGAGCGCGAGGAAGATCGGCTCGACCACGAGCGACCCGAAGGCAGGCAGTGCGAGCCAGAGGATCTGTCGATTGAGGGTGCGCTGTGCGGTCACGGATCCAGCGTAGGCGGGACGTGTGACATCGCTCGCGGCAGCTGCCGCTGCGCGATCCGATCCGAATCGGCTCCGGATCCGATGTCGGTGGTCGCGCATACGATGGTTCGCATGACGCTTCCCTCCGGCCTCGCGATCGAGGAGTTCTCCGCCGATATCCGCCCGCAGGACGATCTGTTCCGTCACGTCAACGGTGCGTGGATCGACAGAACGGAGATCCCGGGCGACAAGGCCCGGTGGGGCGCGTTCCACGAACTCGCCGAGCAGGCGGAGAAGGATGTCCGGGCCATCGTCGAAGAGGCGCAGGGCGCCGACGGCGGCGAAGCGCGCAAGGTCGGCGATCTGTTCACGAGCTTCATGGACACCGGGCGCATCGCCGAACGCGGCCTGGCGCCCATTCAGGACCAGCTCGCCGCGGTCGACGCGATCGCCGATGTGCCGACGTTGCTGCGCACGATCAGCGCTTTCGATCGCGAGGGCATCACCAACATCATCGGTGTGTACGTCGAGCCCGATCCGGGCGACCCGCAGCGATACATCCCGTTCTTCGCTCAGGCCGGCATCTCGCTGCCCGACGAGCAGTACTACCGCGATGAGCAGTTCGCCGAGGTGCGCGAGACGTTCGTTGGCCACGTCGAACGCATGCTCGCGCTCGCGGGCGTCGCAGACCCCGCCGACAGTGCCGCGCGCATCATGGCGCTCGAGACGGCCGTCGCGGCGCACCACTGGGACAATGTGCGCAGCCGTGACGCTGTTGCGACATACAACCTCATGACGTGGGCCGATGTGCAGAAGCTCGCGGGCGTCGATCTCGGGCCGTGGGCAGAGGGCCTCCTCGGGGGCGCCTCCGCGGACGGCGTGGTCGATGAGGTCACGGTGATGCAGCCGTCGTTCCTTGAGGGGATCGGCACTCTGCTCACACCGCAGCGCCTCGACGACTGGAAGGCGTGGCTGCGCTGGAAGATCGTGCGCTCGTCGGCGCCGTATCTCACCGACGACCTCGTGGAAGAGAACTTCGCCTTCGTCGGGACCACGCTGCAGGGCGTCCCGGAGAACCGCGAACGGTGGAAGCGCGGCATCAGCCTCGTCGAAGGGGCGATGGGAGAGGCCGTCGGCAAGATCTACGTGGACCGCCACTTCCCGCCCGAGGCGAAGGCAGAGATCGATCGTCTCGTCGCGAACCTCATCGAGGCGTACCGTCAGTCGATCACGGGCCTCGAGTGGATGAGCCCGGTCACGCGCGAGAAGGCGCTCGACAAGCTCGATCGCTTCACACCGAAGGTCGGATACCCGACGAAGTGGATCGACTACGCGTCGCTCGAGATCGATCCCGACGACCTGCTCGGCAATGTGCGCCGCGCGAGCATTTTCGAGCACGACCGGCAGCTGGCGAAGATCGGGCAGCCCATCGACCGGGAAGAGTGGCTGATGACGCCCCAGACCGTCAACGCCTACTACCACCCGCTCATGAACGAGATCGTGTTCCCTGCCGCGATCCTGCAGTACCCGTTCTTCGATCCGGAACGCGACGCGGCCGCCAACTACGGCGGGATCGGGTCGGTGATCGGCCACGAGATCGGCCACGGCTTCGACGATCAGGGATCGCAGTACGACGGCACCGGGGCCCTCGACAATTGGTGGACTGACGACGACCGTGCCGCGTTCGAACAGCGCACGAAGAGTCTCATCGACCAGTACGACGCGCTCACGCCGCAGGGCCTCGACCCGCAGCACACCGTCAACGGTGCCCTCACGATCGGCGAGAACATCGGCGACCTCGGCGGACTCGGTATCGCGCTGAAGGCCTACGCGCTGTCGCTCGACGGTGAGAACCCCGAGGAGATCGACGGATTCACGGGTGTGCAGCGCGTGTTCCTGTCCTGGGCGCAGGTGTGGCAGCAGAAGGGCCGTGACGCAGAGACGATCCGGCTGCTCGCGATCGATCCGCACTCGCCGAACGAGTTCCGTTGCAATCAGATCGTGCGCAACATGGATGCGTTCTATGATGCGTTCGGCGTCGAAGAGAACGACGAGCTCTGGTTGCCCGAGGATCAGCGTGTGACGATCTGGTGAAGGCCGGAGCAGGGGGTTCCCCCGCACCACACAAGAGAACACAGACGCAGACCACTGCCGCGCTTCGCCGTGCGGCACTTCGAGGAGACGAAGTGGCCACAGAGCCCGAGATCCGGTCTGCGTCGCTGCGGGGGGAGCGACGCAGCGGCAGGACGAGGCGAGCGCGGCGGCGCCCGTCGGGTCCGCGGCGCCTGGTGGCGACCGTGCGGGCTCTTGATGAGCTTGCGCGCTCGGGTGCCGAGGTGAGCGCGTACGTGTCTGACGCGGACACGGGGCAGGTGATCTTCTCCGCCGACAGCCACGTCGTCATGCCCGTCTCCGATCTGTGCACACTTCCGATCCTTGTGGAGGTCGCGGTCCGGCTCGAAGAGGGAAGCCTCGACCCGGGAACGCTGCTCTCACGTGGCGACGACGTCTCGGGGGGAGGGGTGTGGCGCCACCTCGATCAGGAGAAGCTGTCGCTCGCGGATGTGGCGGTTCTCGCGGCGGCGAACGACGATCGCGAGGCCGTGAACGCCCTGCTCGACGCCGTGGGGCTCGAAGCGGTCACACGACGCATGGCCGAACTCGGAATGACGCGATCCGCCGTCCTCGACCGCTTCCGCGGCGATCGCGGGCCCGACGACGCGCCGCACGTCGCGATCGGCACGACCCGCGAATACGCCGATCTGTTTGCGAGGCTCGCACGCCGCGAGGGCCTCCCCAGCGGTGCGATCGATCGCCTCGCGGCGCTCTTCGCGCGGCGGCGCGACGTGAGTCTCGTCGGTGCTCCCCTTGCGGTGGATCCGTACCCCGCCGCCGATGTGCCCGACCTCATCTTCCTGAATCAGCTCGGGCGTGCGGAGGGCGTGCTCGCAGAAGCGGGGATCGTGCTGGGCCGTCGCGCGGCCCTCACCTTCGCGCTCTTCGTCACGTGCGGCGACGCGTCACTCGTCACCCGCCACCGCGTGCACGCCGCGTTCCGGACCCTGGGCGAGGACATTCTCGAGATCGTCGCGTAGGAGCGGGGCTCGAGGCGTCCTCGGCATCGGATACGAGAAGAGTCGCTCGCGCGAGCGGACCTGCCTGTTTCACCGCGGGTGCAGTGACGGAGTCGACGCGCGTTCACGGAGCTCGGGAACGATGTGCAGGCGTTCGACGGGCCGTGCCCGCCCCTCCTCGAGGCGCGCCGCGATCACCTCGACGGATCGGCGACCGACATGCTCCTTGGCCGGTCGCAGTGCCGTGAGCGGCAGCTCCGCGCCCTCCGCGACCTCGTCGTCGTAGGCCATGATCGCGAGGTCATCGGGCAGATGCATGCCGGCGTCGGTGGCCGCCTGCTGCAGCAAGATCGCCTGCGGATCGTTGTGTACCAGCATCGCCGTGCATTCCTCCTGCCGCGCTCGTGTGAGCAGTCGCATGAACACATCGATGCGTCCCGCCATCGTCTGGTCGTTCCCCGGTGCGTGCTCGTCGATGACGATCGGCAGGTCGAGGTCGCGTGACGCACGTCGCCATCCCTTCCGCAGCGGTCCTGATGTCGGAGAGTCAAACCAGGTCATGATGCCGAGCCGGCGGTGCCCTTGTCGAGCCAGATACCTCAGCGCGAGCTCGCCCCCGAGCGCATGGTCGGTCGCCACCCACTCGAGCCGGGACAGTTCGAGATCTGCGGGGGCGCGTCGCTCGACGAGTACGACCGGGATCGGAAGTCGGTTGAGCCACTCCAACAGGGACTTCCCTTCATCTCCGCCGACTTCTGGCGCCACGATGAGTCCGTGCACGGCGTTGCCGGCGACCAGCGACTCGATCTGCCGGCGTTGGTCCTCGACCGTGTAGCTCGCTCCGCGCAGCACGAGCTGGATGCGTTTGCTGGGCGCGGCCGAGCGCGCGCCGAGGATGACCTGGGGCCAGTAGTAGTCCAGCGACGGGACCACGATGCCGACGCGATGCATCGGAACATCCGATTGGCGGTGCACCGCGGTCGTCGTGTCGAGCTCGCTGCGCAACGTCGCGCCGCCGTGCACGCGCGTCGCGAGGCCAGCGTCTGCGAGCGCTTGTATGTCTCGCCGGACCGTCATGTCGGTCACCCCGAAGTCGTGCGCGAGGGTGCTCACGTGCACCTCTCCCGTGCGTCGCAGCTCGTTCAGGATCCGTTCTCGTCGCGAGAGCCCGAAGGAGCCCGATCGTTCAGTCATCAGGCTCAACCACCGTGCGAGACGCTGCCGAACTCGGGGTGATGAATGTTTGAGTCTGTTTGACCATGTTTAATCATGTCTATTTCGCTTGAATGTGTTCACTTTTGAAGGATTACTGAGAGGAGCACATCTGCGCAACACCGGTGTTCGAAGGAGAGCCCATGCCGCACGCGCCACGTACGCACCTCGCGATGACGCGCGCCACGTTCGAGCTCCTGTTCGACGACGCTCGGATCGCGCGCATCGCGCGTGTGGTGGACGCCCCGCGACCACTGTTCCTCGAGGATCTCTCGGCGCCAGGCCACCGTGCCGCACTGGCTGAGACCGAGGTGCTGGTCACTTCGTGGGGCGCGCCGAGACTGGACGACGAGATGCTGAAGCGGATGCCCCGTCTTCGCGCTGTCTTCCATGCGGCAGGGACGGTTCGGGGTCTCGCGAGCGACGCGCTGTGGGAACGCGGCATCGTCGTCACGACGGCGGCAGATGCGAACGCGATCCCGGTCGCCGAATACGCCTATGCCGCGATCGTGCTCGGGAGCAAGCGGGCCTTCTTCCATGCCCGGACGGCAACGCTCCCGGACGGGCGGGCCCCGAATCCACCACGGGTGGGCTACAGCAATCTCGATCGCACCATCGGCGTCGTGGGGTTCTCGCGCACTGGCCGCAGGGTGGTCGGCAAACTGCGCGGACTCGACGAGGCACGGATTCTCGTCGCGGATCCGTATGCGGATGCGGGGGAGGTCGCCGCGGCGGGGGCGGAGCTCGTCGCTCTGGAGGAGATGCTTCCGACCGTGGACGTGCTGTCTTTGCACGCCCCGGCTCTGCCGTCGACGCGCCACATGATCGGACGCACGGAGCTCGCCGCGCTGCGAGACCGTGCGCTCGTGATCAACACCGCGCGCGGTTCGCTCCTCGACCACGACGCCCTGATCGACGAGTGTCGGAGCGGACGGATCGACGCGATCCTCGATGTCACCGAGCCGGAGCCGCTCCCCGCGACGTCGCCGCTCCTCGCGCTCCCGAACGTCGCCGTCACGCCGCATCTGGCCGGCTCGACCGGCAGCGAGACCCGTCGTCTCGCCGACGCCGCGATCGAAGAACTCGAGGCCTATGCGGCGGGGAGGGAGCCGCTGCGCAGAGTCCGGCCCCAGGATATGGCGGTGACAGCATGATGGCGCGTGCATGGCCGGCGCTCGATCGGGAGATCTCGCCATACACGGGATGGCGACGGGAGCACCTCCTGCAGGTTGCCGACAGTCTGCTCGACGGCGCGATCCGTTACACGAGCCCTGGTGGCGCGCGGATCGCATACCCCGGGGCCCCGGGCGGGAACGGTCCGGATGTCGACGGGCTCGAGGGATTCGCACGCACCTTCATGACCGCCGCCTTCCGCATCGCCGGAGATCCGGTGGGCACCTCCGAGCTCGCGGATCGATTCGCGCGCGGGATCGCTTCCGGGGTTGACTCCGACTCTTCCGAACGGTGGCCGCGACTCGAGGATGTCGGCCAGGCGAAGGTGGAGGCGGCGGCGCTTGCGCTCGGGTTGCACATCGCTCGCGATCAGGTCTGGGCGCGTCTCGATGACCGCGCGCGCGGGAACGTCGTCGACTATCTATCGGGGTTCATCGGCGGCGCATATCCGCCGAGCAACTGGGCATGGTTCCGTATCGTCGTCGAGCAGTTCCTCGCGAATGTCGGCGCCGAATACAGTGCATCTGACATCGATGAGGACTTCGCGCTGCTGGACGGGTTTGAGCGCGAACACGGGTGGTCGTCCGACGGTTCATCCCGCGCATACGACCACTACAGCGGGTGGGCACTTCGCCTCTATCCGATCATCTGGGCTGACATGGTCGGCGACGACCCTGCCTGGGCCGCACGCGCGACTCGATACCGCACCGCGCTCGACGACTATCTCGACGATTCGCTCCACCTCATCGGGGCCGACGGGGCGCCCCTGGCGCAGGGACGGAGTCTGGTCTACCGATTCGCGACCGCCGGGCCCGCATGGGCGGCTGCCTTCTCCGGGGCGAGCCGGCACGATCCCGGACTCCTTCGTCGCGCCGCGATCGGACAGGTCGCACACTTCGTGCGCCAGGGCGCGCCGGACGCGAACGGATTGCTCACGCTCGGCTGGCACGGCGCGTGGCGCGACCTCGCACAGGTGTACTCGGGGCCGGGGTCTCCCCACTGGGCGGCGAAGGGGCTGCTCGGCATCGCCCTCCCGCCCGAACACCCCGTCTGGACCGCCAAGGAGCGACCGCTTCCCGCCGATCGCGGACCGTTCGTCCGCGCGATCTCTGCGCCGGGCTGGGTCGCGTCCGGCTCGGCGGACGGGATCGTCCGCGTGGTCAACCACGGTACCGATCACAAGAATGAGGGTGAGTATCAGCCGGACGGTCCGCTGTACGCGAAGCTCGGCTATTCGACCGCGACGTTCCCCGTGCTGCGAGGCGAGCACGTGATCGATCCCCTCGACCAGCACGTCGGCGTGCTGCGAGAGGGCAAGGCCAGCCATCGTTCGGGCTTCGCGCGTGGAAGGGTCGCGGTGCTCGACGAGGCCACCGCGATCGCGTCGTCGCGTTCGCGCGCGCATTGGCCGCTCCGTCTGGCCGGCCACGCAGATCACGGGCACGGAGACGCGGCGCTGGAGACAGAGCTCGGACCCTGGATCGACATCGTGTCCGTCGTCCGCGGCAGCTGGGAGGTGCGGTTCGTCCGGGTGCACGTCGACTCCGGGGCCTCCGATCTCACGGTTCGGATCGGGGGATGGGGCGTCACGGGCGAGACGGGCCTCGAAACCCGCGTCGTCCCGGTCCGCGGTCTTGATCGTGTCGAAGTCGCCCACGTGGGCGACGTCACCCCTCTCGACGGCGACACCATCGTCCCCTATGCCCTCGGAACGGTGACAGGTGACTGGCAGATCGCCGCTCTCTCGCTCGGGGTGGCGGAACGCACCGATTCGCCTCCGACCGTATCGGGCGCTGCCCCGTCCTGGACGATCCGCTGGGGAACCGGGTCGTCAACGCATGTCCTCCCCGGCACCTGGTGCCACACCTCTGCACACGAAGAAAGGTAGCGCGATGAAGCGTTTTCTCCTCCCTGGAACGGTCGCCGCTGCGGCCCTGGTCCTTGCCGGTTGCTCGGCCACCGGTTCCGCATCCGAATCCGACGACCCGAGCATCCTCACGATCTCGGGCTGGGCTCAGAAGGCCACGCCGGAGTTCGATCTGCTGGCCGAAGGCTTCGAGAAGAGCCACGACGGCGTGACGGTCGAGGTGACGTACTACGACCCGTCCGAGTACGACACCCTCCTCACGGCTGACCTGGCGGCGGGCTCAGCCCCGGACGTCATCGCCCAGAAGGCGATCGTCGGGCTCCCGGCCCTGGTCGAGGGCGGGCAGCTCCGTGACGTGTCCGATATCGACCTCCCCGATGCCGTGAGTGGCACAGCCGCCTACGAGGTCGACGGTGTTCCGTATGCGACCCCGTACCGACAGGACTCATGGGTGCTGTTCTACAACAAGGATCTCTTCGACGAAGCCGGCGTCGAGTACCCCGATGGCACGTGGACATGGGACGACTACGTCGATGTGGCGCGCGACCTCAAGGAGGGGCTCGACGCGGCGGGAACGCCAGCGAAGGCGGCCTACCAGCACCTCTGGGAGGGTCCGGTGCAGGATACCGCCACGTCTCAGCAGGGAAAGGATGTCCTGGATGGTGAGTACGACTATCTCGCGCCCTACTACGAGCGCTCCCTGCTGCTGTCGGAGGAAGGCCTGCAGGAGAGCTTCAACACCGTGACGGCGAACCAGCTCACCTACCAGGGTGAGTTCGGATCCCAGCGCACCGCGATGATGCCCATGGGCACCTGGTACACGGGAGCGCTCATTCAGCAGCAGGAGAGCGGGGACGCCGACGGCTTCGCGTGGGGCATCGCACCGCTTCCGCAGAGCGATGAGTCGACGACGGGTGCCGGAGCGAAGCCGGTGACCTTCGGGGATCCGACCGGTTTCGGCATCAACACGGGCATCTCCGAGGAGAAGCAGGAGCTCGCGAAGGAGTTCCTCGCCTACGCCGCGAGCGAGGACGCCGCGATGGACCTTGCGAATGCGGGGATCATGCCCGCGTTCACCAGCGACGATGTCGTCGGCGCCTTCTTGTCGGCCGACACCGCGCCGGACGATGAACTGTCCCATCGCACGGTGACCGATCACGACACCCGCTCCGTGAATGTGGCATCGCCGCGGACTGCTCCCGTGCGGAACATCCTGCTCGATCTGCATACAGCCGTCATGTCGGGATCTGCGGACATCGATGATGCGATTGCTGAGGCGGAGGAGCGCGTCGCGAACGAGGTCGGCGAGGAGTGACCGGCCCTGTGCGCCGGCCGGTCCCGGCCGGTCGGCGCACCCCTCGTTGAAGGAGAACGATGACCACGACAAC
>NZ_PNFD01000004.1 GCF_003254645.1 Microbacterium suaedae
GCACCGCGGCGGCCTTCTCCTCGTCCGAGTAGCGACGCGTCGTCGGCTTCCCACTCGCCAGTTCCTTCGGCATAACTCCATCCTCGTTTCCAAGGTCAGGAGCCTCCAACAAACTCAGGGCGCTTCAGAACGCGCCTCCCCAACAATTCGATGAAAGATCGAGGCTAGTTCAGGCACGAAGCTCCGCCGGACCGCTCGTCAGTAGCGTCGTATTCTCACGCCATAAACGCGCCTACTTGCCCTCGGTCTGACGGCCTAGGAGACGCCACACGAATGCGTACGCGAGAACCGCGAGACCAAACGTCAAGATTATCGAACGATCAGCCATGACTGTGATCAGAACGGCAGCTACCAACTGGCTGACTCCGATCGCGAGCATCGAGAACATATTGTCGACCGAGAATACTCGACCGCGCAGATCCTCTGGCGCCTCTACCTGCAGCCCGTAACTACTTAACGACGCTGTCGCACTCCCGCCGACGTGCGCGAGAATCACAAGAGAGATCGCGAGCCAACTGAGCGTCTGAAAAGACATCAGGGCATACGCCGCACCAAAGCAGGCCACGGAGATGAAGATTGCAGTGCGCAGGGCGAGGCCTGCACGCACGGCCCACCTCGCGAACATCGGTCCGGTCAAAGCGCCCACGCCGCGCGCTGCATATAGAAGGCTCGCGACCAGTGCAGGCTCATCGCTTGACAGAACCAACGCGATAGAAGGAAATACGGCAAGCACACCATTGCCAATGTTTGTGCCGGGTTTCGCCAGGATCAAACTACCAATGGAACTTCTTCTTTTAGCCACACGGAATACCGAGCGAACATCGGACGTCAGTCCAGAGAATCGCGGACGTTGAGCCATCCTGCCGTCGACAGGCAGCTTGGGAAGACGCGTGAGCATAAGGCCTGCGACAAGGTACCCCAGGAATGTCACGCCGAAGCATACATACGGTGACGCGAAACTCGACACGACCCCGCCAAGGGAAGATCCAACCACGAGCATCACGCCCCATACTGAACCCAGTCCCGTTGTCGCGGCCAGTAGTCCACGCGGTTCCACAATGTCGGGAACGACGGTGTTGACTGCCGGAGTGAAGAACGACTTACCGACCGCTAGAAGGGCGTAGGTGCCGACGCCAAACCACGCCGTCCCCCCTGAAGTGACCAGAAAGAGCAAACCGACTGCGAGGGACGATCCGAACATGCACAGAATCAGAATTCCGCGGCGATCGAATCGGTCGATCACTGAGCCCGCTACGAGCGACAAGCCGGCGATGACAAAAGTCTCCACGCTCAGAAGAACTGCACCGAGTGAGCCACTGCCTGTTAGCTGTTGCATCAGCAGGATAAGCGGAATCATCGTGAACCAGTCCCCACCCTGACAAATTATCTGAGCAAAGAAGATTCGTCGATAATGAGAGTTCTGGCACAGAATGCGCCCGACACTCAAAGGCTCGGGAGTATTCCTTTCCACGGCTCACACAACGTCATCTGATGCGAACGCCTGAAGAAAAATCATCCCACTTTTTTCCTGAAGGGCACGTAGAATTGCCACATTCTCGGGCGGCATCGACTTCATTGTCTCCTCATCAAGCGCGGCGACGAATTCGCTTGCGAGGAGTAGAGCCTGATCGTAATCGTTTTTAGGGAACTGCGTCACCGCGTCAAGCAAGACCTTGAAGTCACCGAGCGTAATATCGTGCCCCAACTCACGCAAGAGAGTCGCATCATATTGACGGACCACCCTAGCACTCTCTAAAGCCATCCGCATTCGGGCGGCGATATTCTCAGGTTCGTGGAGACGCTGTGTGATCGAGCGCGGCCCAGCGTCGCGCACCCTCCAGTGATAGGCGACGCTCGACGTGATCGAAACTGCACGCGCCCTCAAATGCGCCGCTAGCATAACCGGAGCGTCTTCGTACGCCGACAGCTCAAACTCAAGACCGGCTTCGTCCCAGAATTTCCGTCTGAAGACCTTGTTCCAGGCCATCCGGTCCAGGATGAGATCTCGGTTCACCGTTATGTGCACCTCTTCGTGGTCGGTACCGAATACGTCTCGATAACGCGGGTGCGGCCAAGCCTCCTTCGAGTTGAACCTGAGCACGTTACCCGAAACGAAGTCCGCGCTGGTCTCGTGAAGTATTCGGGTCGAATTCTCGTACGCACCGTCGGGAACGAGGTCGTCCGCGTCGCAGAATGCAAGAAATTCCCCCGTCGCCTCATCCACACCAGTATTGCGCGCTTGGCTCAGGCCTCCGTGGGGCTGGATAAGGAGCTGGAAGCGCGCGTCCGTTTTCACGAAGTGATGCGCGATGTCCTGGCTCCCGTCCGTGGATCCGTCGTCAACCATGATCACCTGAAGCGAGATGTTCTGACGCGATAAGGAATTCAGACAGGCAAATAGGTACCTTTCCACGTTGTACATCGGAACGACAACACTTAGGAGCCCGCTAACTGGGGCCACAGTTCCCATCGATAGCGCGGTTTTCTCTCTCATAGTTGTCCTTCCTCCAGAGCGAACAGGTCCAGCAATCTGAGCCGACGCGCATGCATCTCGTTCAGTGAGAGTGTCTCTCCTGACGCCGGCTCATCAATGTCCGGCAACGGGACCAGCCTGGTCGCGGGCCGTCCCGTGAGAATGAGTTGGCGGCCGCCCAACGAACTCGCTTCCTCGAGGTCGTGGGTGACGAATACAACGGTCGGGCGATGTTCAGCGTGAACGCGTCGGAGCAGCTGCTGGCACGCAGCCCTGGTGCGGACGTCGAGCGCGCTGAACGGCTCGTCGAGGAGCAGGACGCTGGGCCGGGTTACAAGAACCCGAGCAATCTGCGCCCGTTGTTTCATACCGCCCGAGAGCTCACTCGGATGCATCCTCGTACACCCGGAGAGCTCGACTTCATCCAGGATCTCTAGAGCACGGCGTCTCCGTTCGAGCCTGGGAACTCCGGCGATCTTGAGCGGGAGTTCGACGTTCTGTTGAATACTCAGCCAGGGCAAGAGACCATCGTGCTGGAAGACGAGGCCTCTGCTGGCGGATGGACCAGTGATCGGTGTACTGCCGACGACGACAGCACCACTGTCGATCCGTTGCAGTCCTGCCAAGACGCGCAGGATCGTTGACTTACCTGATCCTGATGGGCCGAGGACGATTGAGATCTCTCCCGCCGCGAACGTTGCGGATAGGCCGTCTAGAATTGTTCGCTCACCCAGGTCGACCGAAACACTTTTGAGCGTGATGGTCGCACTACTCATTTCCTGCCCCCTTTTCGGCCCAAGTGGTAGATCGTCTCCCGAGGTATGTGACGAGTCCGGTCGTCATCATCCCGAGCAGCCCGATGACCACCATTCCTGCGATCACTGACGGGTAATCGACCAAGGTATACGCCTGCCACGTCCTGTAGCCGACACCGAACTGTCCGGAGATCATTTCGGCTGAGATAACGCACACCCAAGACACCCCGAGACCGACGGAGAAGCCTGCAAATATGCCCGGTAATGCACCGGGCAAGACGACTCGAAGAATGACCGTCGTTCGACTACCACCCATGGTTCGAACTGCTTCATCCCATGTGGGCAGGAGCGTTCGCACGGCGCTCTTCGTACTGATGATAATCGGAAAAACAGCTGCAGCGAACGTAATCGCTACGATGCCTTGCTCGTTCGTGGGGAATAGCAAGAGGGCGATTGGGACGAGCGCGATGGCTGGGATGGGTCGTACAATCTCCACGAGAGTGCCGACGGTGTTCTCTACGAGGGCGCTACGCCCTTGCAGAATACCGAGGATCACCCCAACAACACACGCCAGCAGGAAACCGATCGCGATCCGTGCAAGACTCGCGCCGATGTCCTGATAGAAGACCGACGTCCCAAGCTGTTGAACGAGAACGAGAGCGACTGAACTGGGGGGCGGGAGCTTGTCGAATGACAACCAGAGCCGGACCCCCGTGACAGACAGCACCTCCCACGTCAGCAGGGCGACTGCCACTACGAACAAGCGTGTAAGGATCGTCCTCGGAGATCTCACCCAGCGTCTTGTCGTGCTGTTCAGGCTGCGCTTCTCACGCTGGACCGTGACCATCAGCCGTTATCCTGTGATCGTTGCTGTGCTTCTTCGAAAGAGAACTGCCGGCTACCTGGCCTCGTGGAACGGTATGTCGACGCGTTCTCTGCAGTCGCGAACGCTGCCCACCGGGCACCAGCCGGAGCGCCTGGGTCGTAGACCCACTCGCTCTTCTCCGCGAACCAGCGTGTTCCTGTCAGGCCATCGGAGATGTATGCCGCCCTAAACGGCGCGTCGGCGGAGGACGTTGCCGACAGTAGACACTCGGGGGTCGCGTAGAAGGAAGTCTTGTCTTCATCGCTCCAGAGAACCGCGCTTGGCGCAGCGTCGGTGCCGAGAGGCGCCGTGCAGCCTTCTTCCACCGGTTCTGAGGCGGCCAGGTTGACCTCCGAGGTGACCATTGCTTGGTAGTCTGACCCGAACAACTGCTTGACGTAGGTCTCGTTCGCGAAGCTGGAGAGGTGACCGTCGGTTATGCGGTCAGTCTGACGGAGATATTCTGCGTCGGTCTGAAGAGCCGCGACCAGAGATGGTTTGAGGGCCATGTTGAAATTGGCTATCCCGTACGGCCCGTTGTAGAGGTACACCACCTCCAGCGGAAGACCCGTCGTAGCCGCGACTTCACGGGACGCCGCCAACGGATTCGCATGAAGGTAGTCGGTGGCGTCGCTCATACCTTTGATGAACGCCTGCACCACAGCAGGTTGAGCCTCGGCATACTTCTGCCGCACCACTACCCCGTGGAACGTCGGGTTCCCAGTTGTTGCTCCATCGACCAGAAGTCGGCCGTTCTCATTCCAGACTACCTGCGCTGGCCACGGAGCGAACTGCGAGTAGGCCTGGACGCTGCCGGCCTTCAATGAGGTGGCCCCTACGCTCGGGGCTTGATTCTGCCTATTCACATCAGATGGCTGCAGCCCGGCGCCGTCGATTGTTTGGTCAAGCAGTCCGTCCCCTGCTGATCCGACCGACGTCGAGATCGCTGCATTACGGAGCTCCTCGAACGAGGAGACGTCACTATCCGACGGGACCACGATTCCGTTGAGCCCGCCTGAGATGTTGAAAGCGGTTGTTGCTATGAGCTCGGTTCGCGCCTCAGCGTCTGCGTAGGTTCGCGATGCATTCAGCACAAGCGGGAAGTCACCCATCGACCCGATGTCGATCTTTCCGGCGAGCATCTGCGCTGTGATCGGAGCACCTGTGTCGTAGTCCTCCCACGTGACGTTGTAGCGCACCCCGGTCTTGCTTGTCTCGTCGGCGAGGGCCTGCTCGAAGTAGCCGCGGGACCTGAGGAGAGACCCCGCCGTGACGGTGTTGATCGTCTCGCTCTGATAGCCAATCACCACATCTACGGCGCCATCGTCACTGGCACAGGCAGTTGTTGTCGTCGCCAGTAGTGCTGCGCCAATCGTCATCGCCACACCCCGCAAGGCGTTCTTTGTAGACATCGGCCCTCGTTTCATCATCTTCCTTCGGACTCCAGGAACACCGCGACGTGGCCGGTTGACAGTGGGATTCTGCTCGTGCCGGCTGGAACGATCTCGTTATCGTGATAATGTGCGCCGTTTGTCAGATCGAGTCGGCCAACAATCACTCTGTCCACCTCCGAGAAGACAGTGACGGTCGAATCAGTGGAAGCGTTGGCCAGCTCCACACATGAAGAGGGAAGATCGGCTATGCGGCGCGCTTCCGTTTGCACCAACACCGTTCCTGCCTCAAGTGGAATCAGCGCAAGTCCGTCGCCGACGTAGTCACGAACATGACGAAGCCCTCGATCGCGAAGTGACCTATACCACCGGTGCACAGACAGCATTGCATTGCGCTGCGATGACGTGAGAGACCTAAGGTCTTTGCCCCAGGCTGGAATCCCACCCGCAATCATCCGCATTCCGATCAAGGCGACATTGTTCGCATCGACCGAAGGGGGAAAGGTCTGGTAGTCGTTCAGTGCGGGGAGGTTGCGCGCCTGCATGTAGACCATGCGATCGAGATTCGTCTTGGACGCGTATGGCGCGTCGCCCGCACGCACCACCGTTCCCGCCACAGCCGCCTGCGGAGAGGCGTAGTCCTGCTTGAGCTCGATGGTCATGGGGCGACCAATACGGTCGACGCGCTCGCGAGCCTCTGCTAAGTGCGTCACCAGCCCCGCCATCGCGGACTCAGTGTCGTGGTGATGATGGACGCCAGCGCAAGGTTCGCTGGGGAGCCAGTTGAACAGATCGAACTTGAGCCCGTCAATCTGATACGTGGCCACGAGGTTCTCGACGACGCTGAGCATCTTCGCCCGAGCTTCTCGGGACCGGAAGCACAAGGAGTAGAACATGGTGGAGTTGATGATCGGTGTACCGGTTGAGTCCTCGACGAGGAGCCCAGCGTTCATGCCGTATGAGTTGGAAGCGGGTCCGACCGCATGAGGAGCGCACCAGAGAAGCACTTTCGCTCCAGCGACGTGAAGCTCCTCCAACATTTCCGACATGTCTGGAAAGCGAACTGTGTCGGGTTGCCAATCGCCGATGTTCAGGACGGTGTCGTAGTCGGAGTCCAGTCCCGGGCCGAACCAGCCGTCATCAAGAACGAAGTTCTGGAATCCAAGGTCCAGCCCGGCTTTGACGTTGTCGGTGAACACCGTCTGATCCATCTGATCAGAGCTCCAGTCAACCCAGCTGCACCAGTACGGGGCTAAAGATGATGCGTCTGGCGCGTACTCGACCGACAGCCACTCCTGCTCGAGATCACTAAATCTCCGGAGCGCGTCGAACCATGCATCGTGCACCGCTACCCCGGTACTCACCCACCCAAACTTGAGCCCCGCGCCGGACGCTGCGCTTGTCGGCCCGAGCTCGTACTCGACTCGGAACCTTCGGTGCTGCACGTTGAGTGCCCGGTTCGAAGCAGGCTCGTGAATTCGGATGTCCATCTCGCGCGTCTCGGTAAGCAGACCTATCGCAGAGGCGGCGTCACCACCAAGATGCTCGAAGACGAACACCGGCGTGGCGAAAGAGTTGATTCGGACAGCGGTTGTCTCTCGAAACCGCCAGGCAGAGATCGGACTCAGGCTGTTGACGAACCAACGCCCCGTGTCTGGGAATATGACGCGGTCGAAGTTGTCCAGTTCGGTGACGTACTCGATTCGCACGCCCGAGAACAGAGATGATGTGGTCAGTTCGAAACTCAGCTGATCGGGATGCTCGTGCACAACGTCAATTGCAAGGTCATCGTCAGCGGGCGAGTGGAGCTTCGCGCGGATCGCTCCGTGTTCTCTGGTGAGATGGTAGGACTGGAAAACCTCACGTTCGCCAACCGTCGCGATGACGTTCAGACGTTCAATCAACCCTGAACCTCGCCGAGGTCGTTTGTCGACTTGCTCAAGGAGCGTCAAAGGTCCCTCCCCGCACCGTCCGAGGGCGTTCCGATGTAGAAGTCAGGTGACGCCCAGCCGGGCTCGCGTTCAAAGCGTGCAGTTATGGCCTTCGCGATCGATTCGGTCAGGCGTGCGGGGACGAGCGCAATTGCCGAGCCACCGAAGCCGCCGCCCGTCATCCGGGCACCAATCGCCCCCTCTTCGATAGCAGTCTGCACCGCAGTGTCGAGTTCATCGCACGACACCTCGAAGTCATCACGAAGAGAAGCGTGGGACTCGCGCATCAAGGTGCCAAATGTAGTCCAGTCGGAGTCGCGCAGTGCCGCGACCGCACGATCAGTTCGCTCCATCTCAGTGAGCACGTGCGCAACACGGCGCTGTTGGATCGGGGCCGGCCGAAGCGCCTCCAAAGCCCATTCCTGTTGCCCGCCGTTGTAGACGTGCCGAAGGCTAGGAACGCCGAGGCGTTCGCTCGCGCTGTCAATGCTGCGACGTCGATCCCCGTAGCCTCCGTCCGCATGCGAGTGCGAGACGTTCGTGTTGATAACGAGAAGCACCAGGTCAGCACCTGTCATATCGATTGGTACCGACTGCGTACTCCACGAGGCGCAGTCAAGGTGGAGAGCTTCGTCTTTCTTGCACCGCAGGCTTGCTGATTGGTCAAGGCCTCCTGTGGGTGCACCGACGTACTGGTTCTCGGCTCGGATTGTGTAAGTCGCTAGACGTCGACGCACTTCCTCTTCCTCCCGCGAGCCGTCAAAGGGCGTGCCTGCCAATTCGGCGACGGCGACCGCGACGGCACACTCCAAGGCGGCTGAGGATGAGAGTCCGGACCCATACGGCACGTGTCCATCAATATGGATGTCGAGGCCTCCGTTTATGATGTCCGCCGCCCCGGGCCAGTCACTCATGGACCATAAGACGCCGAGTACGTATCGGTGCCAGCCCCTGTCCGCATTGTTACGGATATCGGCCGAGGCGATGCTCGTCACGGTGGTCTCCTGGCTAGAGCTGAGATGCAACATTCCGTCGTCTCGTCTATACACACGTGCAAACGTCCGTTGCGGAATAGCGATGGGAAGGCACATGCCATCGGCGTAGTCAATGTGCTCGCCGATCAGGTTCACCCGTCCAGGCGCAGACCACACTCCTCCAGCACGCTCGCCGTCATCGAGGCGGATGCCTGCGAGTGCGCGGGCCGTCCCTGCTCGATCGGCAATAGGAGAAATGAGTGGTGTTGGGAGGTCGTTTGTTCGAGTGGGCGCGGTCATGATGTCAGCCCTTCTGCCAGCATGGTTGCGGTACAGCCCGCACGGGATGGCCGTGTTTACGTTGCCATGCTAGTGGGTGCATCGACTAGGGCATGTCTCATGAACATCTTTGGCTCCAGGCGATTACCGCGTCTAGCACGACCGCGGCGCGGAACACAACGCGAGCTTGTCGTGGCGCGTCGCCAGCCCTCGCCGCTGCTTGACGTCACAGAAGCGCCGCTCCACGAGGTTGCGTCCCTTGTAGTCGACCGCGTCGAACCCAGGTGCTCGGCCTCCGCGCGACCCGTGTCGTTTCGGATGCGACTGCTGGTCCCGCGGCTGCGTGATCACCGCCCGAATCTCGCGGCCGCGCAGATGAGCACGGATCGCTCGCGACGAGTACGCCTTGCCACCACGGACCACGTCCGGATGGGTGCGGGGGCGCCCCACCGGGCGCGCGACACGGAGCCTGGACAGCAGCGGCAGCAACGCGAGGGGCGTCGCCAGACTGGCCCGGCGCGACGGCGATCACCAGCGGCAGGCCGTGATCGTCAACGAGCTGGTGGATCTTCGTCGACAGTCCACCGCGGGGAGTGTCCGACCGCGTGATCAGACAGCTCGACGTTGGGATCGGGTCTGCCGCACCGGTAGGTGACATCTGAGTTGGGTTGCCCGGCAGGGCAGCCTGGAAGGATGTCATCGTGCCCAAGCCTTATCCGAGCGAGTTCCGTGACGACGTCGTGCGCGTCGCGAGGAGCCGCGAGCCCGGAGTGGCTATCGAGCAGATCGCGACCGACTTCGGGGTTCACCCGATGACGCTTCAGAAGTGGCTGCGGCGTGCCGCGGTCGAAGAGGGTGCGAAGCCGGGCGCGACCCGCTCCGAAGGGACGGAGCTGCGGGAAGCGCGGAAGCGGATCCGGCTCCTGGAGCAAGAGGTCGAGGTGCTGCGGCGTGCGGCGGCGTATTTGTCGCAGGCGAACCTGCCGGGAAAAGGCTCTACCCGCTCGTGACCGAGCTCGCCGTGGACGGTGTTCCCGTCGCGGTGACGTGCCGGGTGCTTAAGCTCGCTCGCCAGCCCTACTACCGGTGGCTGGCGAACCCCATCACCGATGCCGAACTCGTCGCAGCGCATCGCGCGAACGCGTTGTTCGACGCGCACCGCGATGACCCAGAGTTCGGCTACCGGTTCCTCCTGGACGAGGCCCGCGACGCGGGTGAGGTCATGGCGGAGCGAACGGCATGGCGGATCCGCCGTGACAACGGCTGGTGGTCAGCGTTCGGCAAGCGCCGCCGCGGGAAGAGCCGGCGTCCCGGCCCTCCGCTCCACGACGATCTCGTGCGCCGGGAGTTCGCCGCGCACGCCCCGAACCGGCTCTGGCTCAGCGACATCACGGAACACAACACCGGTGAAGGCAAGCTCTACCTCTGCGCCATCAAGGACGTGTGCTCGAACCGGATCGTGAGCTACTCGATCAGCGACCGGATGAAAGCTCGTCTCGCTGTCGACGCCGTCAACAACGCCGTCGCCAGGCGCGGGCACGTCGCCGGCTGCGTGGTCCACACAGACCGAGGATCGCAATTGCGCGCCCGCAAACTCGTCCGCACCCTGCACCACCACGGCATGGTCGGATCGATGGGGCGCGTCGGTGCGGCAGGCGATAACGCGGCCATGGAATCGTTCTTCAGCCTCTTGCAGAAGAACGTCCTCAACCGGCGCACCTGGGACACCCGCGAACAGCTCCGCATCGCCATCGTCACCTGGATCGAGCGCACCTACCACCGCCGTCGCCGCCAGAAACGACTCCACGGTTTGACCCCCATCGAGTACGAAGCAATCATGAACACCGATGTCGCCCTCGCGGCGTGACTACAAACCGTCACCTATCCGTGCGGCAGACCCCCACGCAGCCGACCGTCGACGCGTGCGCGGTACCGCGCATGCGCCGCAGACGCGCGGAGAAGCTCGACGGCGGGAACGCCCGCGGCGCGCGACAGCGCGAGCACCCGGTCGGCCTCCCGTGGCGATCGCACGGCGTCGGTCCACTCGTCACAGCGGTCGAGAACCTCGCGTGCGCGGCCCTCCGATACGCCGCCCGAGAGGGCAACGGCGAGAAGTTCCTCGCGCATGCCCGGCGTGCCGGGCGCGGGCTGCGCGGCACGCACGAGCCGGCGCGTCCAGACGCGCGCGAGCACGACAAGCGCAATCCCCGCAGCCAGACAGACGAGTCCGGGCGTCGTGCCGAACAGCACGCCGAGGGGCTCGAGGCCGAGCCCCGTTCCGACGACGAGCCCCAGGAGGGGCAACCACGCCATGAGGCGCGCCGACGCCATGGGCTCGGCGAGCGCGACGCGCACGTCGTCGCGCAGCTCGCCGACTTCTCGCAGCGAGGCGGCGATGCCGCGGAGCGTGTCGGCGAGGGGAGCACCGACCGTCTCGGCGGTCTCCCACGCCGCTGCGACATCGCCCCACGACTCCTCGCGGCCACGCTCGGAGGCGATCGCGTCCGCAACGGAGGATCCCTCGCCGACGCGCTGGGCGACACGCTGTGCGACCGGATCGCCGTTCTCGGCGAGATGGCGCCACGATACAGCAGGGTTTGCGCCCGATTGCAGCAGCACGGCGAGCGACAGGAGTGTCGCGGCAGGTTCCCCGGCGGCCTCCGCCTGCCTGCCGGTCAGCCCCATGGCCGCACCTCCTCGATCTCGAGGCGCCCCGCGCGATGCCGGAACTCTCCGACGGCCACGAGACGCCGCTCTCCATCGGCGTTCCGTGCGAGGTGCAGTGCGACGTCGAAGGCGCTGGACGCCTGCCGCGCGACGGCATGATCGTCCCAGCCGGCGAGCGCTCCCAGCGCTTCAAGTCGGGCAGGAACGTCGGCGAGGCCGTTCGCATGGAGCGTCCCCGCGCCCCCATCGTGACCCGTGTTGAGGGCCGTGAGCAGATCGCGGATCTCCTCGCCGCGGCACTCTCCGACGACGATCCGGTCCGGCCGCATGCGCAGACTCTCGCGCACGAGCCGCGCGAGGCCGATCTCCCCGGCACCCTCCCGATTGGCCTGGCGCGCCTCGAGAGCCACGTGATGCGGATGGTTCGGCCGCAGCTCGGCGACGTCTTCGACCGTCACGATGCGCTCGGTGCGCGCTGCGGCTCCGAGCAGAGCCGAGAGCAAGGTCGTCTTACCGCAGCCCGCTCCTCCCGTGACGAGGATGTTCGCGCGGCGAGCGACGAGCTCACCGAGCCATTCGCGGGCGGCCGGCGGAAACGCCCCGCCCGCGCCGAGAGCATCGAGGTCGACGTGCGAAAGGCGCGGGACACGGATCGAGATCGTCGTTCCGGCCGCGGCGACGGGCGAGAGAGCGACGTGCACGCGCGCACCGCCCGGCATCCGCACGTCGACGAGGGGTACCGAATCGTCGACGTGTCGCCCGCCGCGCCCGATGAGCTCGGTGGCGAGATCGCGCACCTCCCGCTCAGACGCCCTCCACTCAGGGACCCGCTCAGCTCCAGATCCGCGGTCGACGAACAGCCCCGCGGATCCGTTGACGAACACATCGGTCACGCGGTCATCGGCGACGTAGGGCGCGAGCGCGCCGAAGATATCAGCGCCCCTCCCCCGCCCCGCGGGCCCCTCATCGAGGCGCGCAGCAGAGGCCGGCGTCTCGCGGTTCGAACGAGGCTGGATGATGAACGGCTCGGGCATGCAGGCGACGCTAGGATCGTCGGCGAGTCGCCGCGTCCGCGGATCCGCGGATCCTCAGATAACTTCGCGGATCCCATGGTTGTGGACACGCTGACTCGCACGTCCGACACGCCGCTCGCTTCTTTCGGAGGTGGTCGCGGACGTCCGGTCGTCGTAGCGTCGTGGCACGGCCGCGTCGCCGTCCACGCATCACCACGTCGCAAAGGAGCGCCCCATGTCCCCGCAGATCGACCACCTCCTCAACGAGGATCGCCGCTTCGCGCCGTCGCCCGAGTTCACTCAGAACGCGGTGGCGGGCCCCGGCATCTATGACGAGGCGTCGGCCGACCGCGTGAACTTCTGGGCCGAGCAGTCGCGCGAACTGCTGCACTGGCACACTCCGTTCACGAACGTGCTCGACTGGACGAACCCGCCGTTCGCGAAGTGGTTCGACGATGGGAAGCTCAACGTCGCGTACAACTGCCTCGACCGTCACGTGGAGGCAGGAAACGGCGACCGCGTCGCGATCCACTTCGAGGGCGAGCCGGGCGACTCGCGCTCGGTGACGTACGCCGAGCTGACCCAGGAGGTGAAGCGCGTCGCGAACGTCCTGAAGGGCTTCGGCGTCGGGCAGGGCGACCGGGTCGCGATCTATCTGCCGATGATCCCCGAGGCGATCGCCTCTCTCCTCGCGGTCGCCCGCCTCGGCGCGGCGCACTCGGTCGTGTTCGGCGGTTTCAGTGCCGACAGTCTGCGCGCCCGCATCGACGACGCCGGCGCCAAGGTCGTCATCACGGCAGACGGCGGATACCGCAAGGGCAAGCCCTCCGCCCTCAAGCCCGCTGTCGACCAGGCGCTCTCGGATCGCGGCGACGGCGAGCAGGCAACGGTCGAGAAGGTCCTCGTCGTGCAGCGCACGGAGCAGGAGGTCGAATGGACCGACAGCCGCGATGTGTGGTGGCACGACGTCGTCCCGACGGCGTCCGCCGAGCACGAAGCCGAGGCGTTCGACGCCGAGAACCCGCTGTTCATCCTCTACACATCAGGAACGACGGGGAAGCCGAAGGGCATCCTGCACACCTCGGGCGGGTACCTGACGCAGGCGGCCTTCACGCACCGCAACGTGTTCGACCTGCACCCCGAGGCCGACGTGTACTGGTGCACGGCCGACATCGGTTGGATCACGGGCCACAGCTACGTGACCTACGGGCCGCTCGCGAACGGCGCGACGCAGGTGCTGTACGAGGGGACGCCCGAGTTCCCCGAACCGGGCCGGTGGTGGGACATCATCGAGAAGTACGGCGTGACGATCTTCTACACCGCCCCGACCGCCGTGCGGAGCTTCATGAAGCAGGGGCGCGAGATCCCCCAGAAGCGCGATCTCTCGAGTCTGCGCCTCCTCGGCTCGGTCGGCGAGCCGATCAACCCCGAGGCCTGGATGTGGTTCCGCGACGTCATCGGATCCGGCGTGGCGCCGATCGTCGACACCTGGTGGCAGACCGAGACGGGCGCGATCATGATCTCCGCGCTCCCCGGCGTGACCGAGACGAAGCCGGGATCCGCTCAGGTGCCGCTCCCGGGCATCGCGATCGACGTCGTCGACGAAAAGGGCGAGACGGTCGGAAACGACGCGGGCGGTCTTCTCGTCGCGACGGAGCCGTGGCCGAGCATGCTGCGCGGGATCTGGGGCGACCCGGATCGTTTCGTCGAGACCTATTGGAAGATGTTCGCCGACAAGGGTTACTACTTCGCCGGCGACGGCGCTCGACGCGACGACGACGGCGACATCTGGCTGCTCGGACGCGTCGACGACGTCATGAACGTGTCGGGGCACCGCCTGTCGACGGCCGAGATCGAATCGTCGCTCGTGGCGCATGACGCGACGGCCGAGGCGGCGGTGGTCGGGGCGAATGACGAGACGACGGGCCAGGCGGTCGTGGCGTTCGTGATCCTCAAGGAGAGCTTCCTCAAGGAGCACACGGCCGAGGGGCTCGCGACCGCGCTGCGCCAGTGGGTCGGCGAGCAGATCGGCCCGATCGCACGCCCCCGCGACGTCTACATCGTCGGCGAGCTGCCGAAGACGCGTTCAGGGAAAATCATGCGCCGCCTGCTGCGCGACGTCGCCGAAGGCCGCGAGGTCGGAGACACGCAGACGCTCGCCGACACGGCCGTGATGAGCGTCATCGCGAAGCAGGTGAAGTAGCTCGCAGATGCGCTGAAGACGCCGAATGCCGCAGATCGATCCATGGCTCTGGCTATGGATCGATCTGCGGCATTCGAAGCGCGCTACGCGAAGGTGAAGGCCACCTCGACCTCGACGGGGGCGTCGAGCGGCAGCGCGGCGACTCCGACGGCGGCGCGGCTGTGTGCGCCGGCCTCGCCGAAGATCTCCCCGAGGATCTCGCTCGCGCCGTTGATGACGCCGGGCTGCCCCGTGAACGACGGATCCGAGGCGACGAAGCCCGTCACCTTGAACACTCCCGTGAGGCGGTCGGCGCCGCCGACGGCGTCGGCCGCGGCCGCGAGCGCGTTGAGCGCGCATGTGCGGGCGTCGGCCTTCGCGTCGTCGGCCGACACGGATCCGCCGCCGACCTTGCCGGTCCGCGGCAGCTCACCCGCCACGAAAGGCAGCTGTCCCGAGGTCCAGACGAGATCGCCGTGCGTCTTCGCGGGAATGTAGCTCGCGACGGGCGCCGCGACGCTCGGCAGCTCGATCCCGAGCTCGGCGAGACGCTGCGAGACGGTCACTGCTCGCCCTCGAACTGCTTGGCGGCCTCGGCCGCGGCGCCCAGCCCCGTGTTCTGCTCGCCCGCGCCGGAGGGACGCTTCATATAGGCCACGAGCCCGCCGTCGGCGTTCTGCACGATCTGCACGAGCTCCCAGCCCTGCTTGCCCCAGTTGTTGAGGATGGCGGCCGTGTTGTGGATCATCAGCGGAGTGGTCAGGTACTCCCAGGTGGTCACGAAATCTCCCGTCGTATCGGCGGCGAGCGGTGTGCTCGGACGCTGTGGATCGGGTCGAAGAACGGTGTGCGGGCACGACGCGTCTCAGGCTTCTCCCCTACCATCAACCCTATGCCTCATGCGAAAAGGACGGCCAGCGGCGTGCTCGGCGGGCTTCTCGGCCTCGTCGGTCTCAGCGCGATCGCCGGCATTCTCGTGACCGCGACAGTGACCCCGGCGATCGCCGTCTCGGGCTACGCGGCATCGAGTGCGATCTCGCTCTTCGACAGCCTCCCGGGCGCGCTCCAGGTCGACCGCCCCATGGAGCCGACGACGATCTATGCGAAGAATGGCGGGGACGACGACGGCTACTACGAGCTCGCCTCGTTCTACGACCAGAACCGCGAGCCCGTCGAGTACGACGAGGTCTCGCAGACGCTCTACGACGCGATCCTCTCGAGCGAGGATCCGCGCTACTACGAGCACGGCGGCGTCGACCTCATCGGGACGACCCGCGCGATCCTGAGCAACGCCGTCAGCGACAACACGCAGGGCGGATCCTCGATCAGCCAGCAGTACGTGAAGAACGTGCAGGTCGAGGCGTGCGAGCGTACGGCAGAGGGCGATGAAGAGCGGGCGGAGTGCTACAACGACGCCGTCGTCTCGGACGGCACCGAGGGGTACAAGCGCAAGCTGCAGGAGATGCGGTACGCGATCACGATCGAGCAGGAGTACTCGAAAGAGCAGATCCTCCTCGGCTACCTGAACCTCGCGAACTTCGGTGGTACGACGTACGGCATCGAGGCCGCGGCGAAGCGCTACTTCTCGACGTCGGCGAAGGATCTGAGCCTCTCACATGCCGCGACGCTCGCAGGAATCGTGCAGAACCCGAACACCTACCGGATCGACCTCGAGGATGGCTCGACGGTCGATGCGGACGGCAATCCCATCAACAGCGCGGAAGACGGCTACGCGCTCACGCTCGATCGCCGCAACTACGTGCTCACCCGCATGCTGAACGAGGGCGTCATCACGCAGGAGGCCTACGACGAGGCCTACGAGCAGCCGATCGAGCCCAAGCTCACCTATCGCGATGAGGGATGCGCGGCGGCGGAGGGCTCTGCGTACTTCTGCCAGTACGTGAAGAACACCATCCTCAACGACGACCGCTACGACGACGCGTTCGGCGAGACGGACGACGAGCGCGGCGACCTCCTCACCCGCGGCGGGCTCGAGATCTACACGACGCTCGACAGCGATCTTCAGGCGCAGGCCCAGCAGACGATGGCGAACAACGTCGCGCAGGATGTCGAAAGCATGCGACTCGGCTCGACGACCGTGCAGCTCGACACGCACACGGGGAACATCCTGTCGATGGCGCAGAACACGAAGTTCAGTGAGACGGGCAATCGTGTCACGGGTGAGACGTCGGTCGTGTTCGCTGGCGACGACGATCATGGGTCGTCGACCGGCTTCTCTGCGGGCTCGACATACAAGATGTTCACGATCATCGACTGGCTCGAGAACGGCCGCAGCGCGAACGAGATCCTCGACGGACGTGCGGGGCAGTCCCTGTCGTTCACGTGCAACGGTGCTCCGATCCCCAGCTACACGACAAACCCGCGGGACAACTTCAACGGTGACGGCGGCCGGGTCGACACGGTGCGCAACTTCACCGGTCTTTCGTTGAATACCGGTTTCTACGCAATGGCCTCGCAGCTCGACGTGTGCGAGATCCACGGCGTCGCATCGCGCATGGGCATCACCCTCGGCGACGGAACGCCCCTCGAGGACTTCAGCGGATACACCAACTACTTCAGCGTCGTCGGCTCGGCGAACATCGCGCCGATCGACATGGCCGCGGCGTACGCTGCGGTCGCGAACGGTGGCATCCGCTGTGAGCCCACCGCAATCCTTCGCGTCGTCGATGCCGGCGGCGAGGAACTCGAGATGCCGGACGAGCAGTGCGAGCGAGTGCTCGACGAGAACGTCGCCGCGACCACGGCGTACACGATGTCTCGCGTGATGGAGCCCGGCCAGACCGGCTTCTCCGCGAACGTCGGCGACGGCATCGCCACCTTCGGCAAGACCGGTACCCACGAAGACATGCAGAGCTGGATGGTGCAGACCTCCACGAACGTCACGACCGCCGCATGGGTCGGCAACTGGACGGTTGTCTTCCCCAGCGAGGAAGACTTCAACTCGAATACCGCGTGGTGGTACGCAGACAAGGTAGACCTCACGACAGGCGCCGAGACTCCGCATATGGACAACCTCTTCACTCGAGGCCTAGCGAACCTGCGCTACACAATCTCCCGCGAGAACCAAGCCGCGGCGAACGCCAAGTACGGCGGAGACGCTTTCCCCGAGCCGGACCCGAACCTGACCCAGGTCATCGAGAAGAGCGTCCCGAACGTCTCCGGGATGTCGGTCGACGAGGCCACCAGCGTGCTCAATGGAGAGGGCTTCCGGGTGCGTGTCGGCGAGGAGATCCCCGGCAACCAGGACAAGGGTCTCGTCGAAGGCACGTCGCCCTCCGGCACGGCCCCCGCGGGAAGCCTCGTCACGCTGCAGATCTCGGACGGCAAGGGCGCCATCGACGTTCCCGATGTCACGGGGATGACACCGGCGCAGGCGTCCCGAGCGCTGTTCGACGAAGGACTGAGCCCGAACTTCGCCGACAACGCGTGCTCCGAGAGCAACGGCGTGTCGCGCGCGACGGTGACTCGCACCGACCCGGGTGCCGGCACGCAACTACCCGAGGGCGCGAACATCAGCATCTACTGGGAAGCCCCGAGCTGCGATGGCGACGATCCGGACGACGACGGAGACGAGAACGGCAACGGAAACGGCAACAACAACGGCCGCGGAAACGACGACTGATGCCCCGCCGCGTCCTGCCGACCGCGCTCGCCGCAGCCGGGGCGCTCGGCGCCGCGAGCGCGGTGTGGGGCATCGGAGTCGAGCGATTCCTCTTCACGGTGCGCCACCACACGGTGCGCGTGCTCGAACCGGGCACGGCTCCGATCCGGGTGCTGCATCTGAGCGATATGCACCTCGCGCCGTGGCAGCGTCGCAAGCGCGACTGGGTCGCAAAGCTCGCGTCCCTACGGCCCGATCTCGTCATCGACACGGGGGACAATTTCGGTCATCCATCCGCCCTCCCCGCGATCGAGGATGCTCTCGGCCCGTTCGCGGGTACACCGGGCGTGCACGTGCACGGCTCAAACGATATCTGGGCGCCTTCGCCGCGCAACCCCTTCCGCTATTTCCTCGGCCCGTCTGAGAAGGCACACGACGAGCCCCGTCTCGACACCGACGGACTCGACGCGTTCCTCGACCGCGAGCTCGGCTGGTTCGCGCTGAACAACGACTCCGTCGCGCTCGACGTGCGCGGACACCGGCTGCGGTTCCTCGGCACGAACGACCCGCATCACGATCTCGACGACTGGGACGCGCTCGACGCGACGCGTGACTCGCTCCCCGACGCCGAGCTCACGATCGGCGTCACGCACGCGCCCTACCGCCGTGTGCTCGACCGCTTCGCCGACCGCGGCGCGGACATGATCTTCGCGGGCCACACCCACGGCGGCCAGGTGCGTGTGCCGGGCGTCGGCGCACTCGTCGCCAACTGCGACATTCCCCTGAAGCAAGCCCGCGGGCTGTCGACCTGGCCGCACGGCGGCCGCAAGATCCCGCTCAACGTGAGCGCCGGACTCGGCCACTCGATCTACGCGCCGATCCGCTTCGCCTGCCCGCCCGAGGTGTCGCTCATCACCCTCGCGCCCCGGCGCTGAGGCCGTCTACCGGTCCTCGAGCTCGCGGCGAATGTCGTCGAGATTCCGGTCGGCCTGCTCGAGCAGCGCGGCCGTCAGAGCGAAGCGTCGGTTGATGTCGGGCGTCGGCGGCTCGCTCTGCGGCTTGTAGCGGAAGTCGTGCTCGACCTCGGCCCACACGTGCTCGAGCATCGTGCGGATCTGCACCTCGACGGGGATCCCCGCCGGAAAGTCGGCGAAGACGCCCTGCCCGCGCGTCCGCCCGACGAACTGCACGCTGCGGTATCCGAAGCTCTCGTCGCCGAGCAGATCGCCCTTGTCGATGTACGACTCCTCGACCACTTCGAACAGGCGCCGGGTCATCTTCTCGACCTGGGCGAGGTCATTGCGGAAGAACGCCATGACACGCACGCCGACCATGTCCATCACAGGTTTCGTCGGATCCCTGCGCACCTTCTCCTCGAAGGATCCCCTCTTCTTCACGCGCGCCTCGACACGGAAGTAGGGCACGCCCCACTGACGCAGATGCAGAGGGATCTCCTGCTCGAGCGCCTCGCGCAGGGCGCGGTACTCGACGAGCGAGCGGTCATAGGCCCGCAACGCGTCCTTGACCTGAGCCTCGACGTCCATGCCCCCAGCGTATTCGCGGACGACGGCGACCCGGGCACAACGCGGCCGCAGAACGCCAGGGAGGCCCGACCGATCGATCAGGCCTCCCGTGCGGACCTTTACGCCCGCTGACGCCTGCGGAGGAAGATCACGCCGCCTCCGACCGCGAGCAGGCCGAGCACGAGCGCCGCCCAAATGCCCGCGGCCTCGCCCGTCGCCGCCAGATCGTGCGCGTCGCCGCCGTCTGCAGACGGATCCGTCGTACCCGCGCCATCGCCCGACTCGCCCGGACGATCGCCCGACTCGCCCGGACGATCGCCCGGCTGGCCCGGACGATCGCCGGATTCCCCGGATCCATCGCCCGAACCGTTGGAGCTATCGCCCGAACCGTCGCCGGGGTTGCCCGGCTGACCAGAACCATCACTTGATCCGCTGCCCGGCTCTTCGGAGCCATCGCTCGAACCACCACCCGAGTCGCCACCCGATCCATCGCCCGGGTCGCCCGGCTGACCAGAGCCATCGCTCGAACCACCACCCGAGTCGCCACCCGATCCATCGCCCGGGTCGCCCGGCTGACCAGAGCCATCGCTCGAACCATCACCCGAGTCGCCCGATCCGTCGCCCGGCTCACCTTCACCGGAACCGTCCGACTCACCCGATCCGTCGGATCCGTCTCCCGGAGGCGTCTCGCCCGTATCGGTCACCGTGAAGGAAACCGTCGCCGCCTGACCATCGCGCGTCCCGATGCTCGGAATCACTCGGAGCTCATGCTGACCCGGCGATGTGATCGGCTGCGCGAGCTCGATGCGCCATGTGCCGTCGTCCGCGACAGTCGCAGAATCAGCCGTAGCCGCGGCCGTCATCACGAGGCCGGAGCCCGAAGCCCCCGAGGCCTCCCCGCGCGCGATGCGCACCTCGGTGCCGGGCAGGCCGGTCCCCGTGAGCTCGGTGACCGACGCGGCACCGTCCTCCGGCGTGGCGACGGAGAAGTCGCCGTCGATATCGACGCGGTTGAACAGCAGCTCGGTCGTGTCGAGCGCACGGTCGACGATTCGCGTCTCCCCCACGCAGCCGTTCCAGCCGTTCGACGCCTCGTCGTGGTTGAACACGGTTCCGATCACCCACGGATAGCCGGGGGCGAACGTCATGCCGTTGAGATCCGTCGCGTTGCGGAGGACCGGGACGCCGTCGACATACATAGTCGTCGTGTTCGCTGCGGGGTCGTTGACCGCGGCGACGTGGTACCACGTGCCCGTCATGATCTCGCCGGACCAGAGCGAGTTCGTCCCCCGCCACGGCTCGCCGTTCGTGGTCGCCCACTGGAACTCCCGGAGATTCGACACCGAGAAGAACGCCGGGCCCATCTCGTAGTCGTACCGCTCCCAGGAGACAGGGAGCGCCGAACGACGCCCCGTGCGGCTGAGCCATCCGCCCCATTCGTTGTCCTCGACCGTCCACTCATCAGAGAGGAAGACGAACGACTCGACGGTGTATCCGTCCGCGAAGTCCTCGTGGGTGACGGGCACCTCGTACTCGGTCGTGAGGTAGTTCAAGCGCCCCGTGTCGCGCGATGCGTTCGCGAAGCACACCGCGCCGCCGTCAGCCGAGAACCCCGACACCGCATCGTGCGTGATCGTGACGTCCTCGACCTCGGCCGGCGCGTCGAATTGGTCGACGGGCAGACGGTACATGGGGTTCTCGCCCGTCTCGTCGGTGATCTCGGTGCCTTCGGCCAACACACCCTCCGCCTGGTCACCGAATCGCCAGTGAGCGACGGTGCCGGGCACGTCGACGTAGTCGTCGCGGCTGCCCGCGGTCTGCAGCACGCTGCCGCCCTCGCCGCCTTCCCAACCGTCGAGCACGAGCTCCTTCGCGCGCTCCGACAGATCGCCGTATTCGCCATCGCCCGGCCCGAAGCCATCGGCGAAGGCGAAGCGCTCCGCGAAGTCGATGTCGATCGTGAAATCGGCTCCCGGATCCGTCGCGACCGGATGGTCGTCGAAGGAGAGCGTCTCCGGGTCCTTCCGGGGAACCCACGGTGAGACGGTCGCGAAGTCGATCCGATCGTTCTCGAGGTCGAACTCCATCACGTTCATCATGCCGTTGCCGCCGTCAGCCGCCATCTGCCAGTCGGTGAGGATCTGATGCACGTCGTGGCCGGCATCGTTGACGAGCACGCGCCGCGTCTGGCCATGGAAGTGCCCGTTGAGCGTGACGAAGATCTGGTCGTTGGAGCGGATGAGTTCCTCCCACATCTCCTGCCCGAACCAGAAGTCGGCCGCGTCGCCCGTGTTCTTGTCGACGTCGATGATGGCGTGCGAGGTGAGAATCGTCGGCAGCGTCGGGTGCTCGTCGAGAACCGACTGGGCCCACGCCCACGTGTCCTGGCTCGCATTCCACCCGATCGCAAGCACGAGGAACTCCTGCCCCTCGGCCTCGAACACGTGCGCGCTGGAATACCCGTTCTGGTGCGCCGAGACGAACGTGTCGCTCTCCGCCAGGCGGCTCTCGGGGAAGTGCGCGAGGTAGTTTCCCGCGATCGCCTCTCCCTCGCGCGAACCCATGTTCGACACATCGTGGTTTCCGGGGAGGACCGAATACGGCTGGCCGGCGTCTTCGAGCACGCTCATGGCACGGTCGGCGGCCTCCCATTCGCCGCCGACCCATTCCTGGTCCACGACGTCGCCGATGTGCGTCGTGAACGCGATGTTCAGCTCGTCTGCATTGTCGGCGATCCACTGCGTCTGCGTCTCGAACGGATCGGTCCCGTAGCGCGGAACGAATTGCTCGGCCGAGTAACGCGAGTAGAACTGCGTGTCGGGAAGGACCGCGACCGTGAATCGGGATCCGGTATCCGCCGCAGCCTGCGCCGGTGCGGTATCGATCGCGATCGGCACAGTCAGCGCTCCCACCGTGACGGCGGCGCCGAGCAGCGCGACAGGCTTCTTCAGGGTCTTCATGAATCCTCGACTGGTCTCGTACGGCGCGCGGATCACAGGCCCGGTCCCCACGCCTCGATCTCGGACAGGCTCATCCAAGTGGCATCCGTCTTGTTCTCGATGACGGCTCGGAAGCCGGTCGCCGTGACGCGCTCGAACTCGACATCGATCGCCAGACGCCCGCCGTCGTTCACGATGCGGCCCGCCGAGACGTCTTCCCAGCCGCCGAGCATGTTTCGGTACTGGAACGTGACGGCGCCGACATTGTCGGCCTCCACGGGCTCGAAGATCGCCGCGCGGGTGAGATCGCGAGGGCGATCGAAGTAGTACGCGACCCAGTTCGGGTTCACGCGATTCGTAGCGCCGCCCGAGCGCCAGTCACTGAACGCCTCGGCGTCGTGGTCGCCGTTGGTGAGGTCGCCGAGGTCGGTGTCGCCGTTCACATGCAGCTGCCACGTGCGCGCGCCCGAGAGCAGCTGATTCGTCTCGACGGGCGTCTCGAGCGTGATGCGCAGAGCCGCGGCGAACCCGAGATCCTCGACGCCCGGCACAACGATGTCTCCCACGTGCTCAAGATCCTCGGGCGCGACGGCGTCCCAGTCCCAGCGCACATCCGCGGTGACGGTGATGTCGGATCCGCTCACCGTGCGGTCGACGGTTCGGGGCGCGTTCTGCTTGAGCGTCGCAACGCGCGCGCCCGCGTAGCTCGTCATGGTCTGCTCGATCGCGTCTCCGACCGTGCCGACCGTGAAGCGGGCATCGATCTCGACCTTGTCGCCGAACATCCCCTGGGCGCTGCCGCTGAACTCAACGACGCCGTCCTGCTGCCACACCTCGTCCGCGGGCATGTCCCACGCGATGTCGGAGAGCTCGGCACTCGGTCCCCAGCTGTAGCGGGCCGTGACCGAATCGGGCATCGCGGGTACCGCTCCCGGTGCGACGAGCTCGCCGATCGCGTCCGCATCGCCCTGCAGTTCGTGCAGGATCCACGACTCGTTGTTGCCGAAATCCCCCGGGGCCCATGTGCCGATCTCGGCGCCGTCGGCGGTGCTCCATCCGAAGAGGTTGAGAGCGGATCCGCCGTTCACGACCATGATGCGGTCGTCTCGCGTCGGGAGACTCCACGTCGCGAGCGGATCCCCCGCGGCCGCGTCGGGCTCGACGTCGAGAAGCTCCAAGCCACCGTCCTCGCTCGCCAGCGCGAGAACGTCTCCCTCAGCGTTCGCGAGCACGAACTCGTCGTCAACACCGTCGACCGGGTAGATCGTCACCGCCTGCGCCACGACCTCGGCGGGCTCGGTCGCGATGGTGCGGCTCGTCACCGGACGCTCGCTCGCTTCAATCACAGCGGTCTTTCCCGTCGCGTGCGCGCTCTCGATCAGCACGTGTCGGGGGTCGCCGACTCCGGTCTCGATGGCGGAGGCCGACGTATGCGTCGTACTCACCAGCCCCGCGGATACGAGGGCGAGAGCAAGAGCCCCCGCTCCCGTCATCCGCGCGGCGCGCTTGGAATTCGTCATCGTTCTCCTTCTCGTCGTGTCACGACGCACACAGAGCGCGGCGCGATCACAGACGAAGCGGAGTGTGCCCAGGCGCGTCCGACGGATCGCACAGCGCGCGACTCTGGGCGTGGCGTGAGGGTATGCCGCGACGCTATAGAGGACACGTGAACGGAACGGGGACCGCGCAGTGAACCGCAGGTGCACTCTCGTGTGCCCAGACGGGCGAGGATCCGAGGGCGCCCGCAAGGGTGGATCCCGAAAACGAAGAATCCCCCTCCCAAAGGAGGGGGATTCTGTTACCGATGTCGTAAGACATCACACGTCGGGGTGACAGGATTTGAACCTGCGACCTCCTCGTCCCGAACGAGGCGCGCTACCAAGCTGCGCCACACCCCGTGGCAACCAGATAAGTCTATCCGATCCGAGAACCCCCGTCGAACCGAGGCCGCCCCGCGCGCGTCGCACAGGGCGACCTCAACCCGGATCCACAAGTCTTCACCGAGTCCGTCGCGAATTGCAGCGGAATCGGCGAAGACTTGTGGACCTGCTGGAGAAATGAGGAGTCGCCTCACTCCCCGACCGGGACCAGGCGGGTGAGCTGCGTGACGTGGCGGGGCTCGAGTTCCTCGATCGACGAGACGCCGAGCAGCGCCATCGTGCGGCGGATTTCGCTCGAGAGGATCTGGATCATCCGGTCGACGCCCTCGCGTCCGCCCGCCATGAGCCCGTACAGGTACGCGCGACCGACGAGCGTGAACTTCGCACCGAGCGCCATCGACGCCACGATGTCCTGACCGTTCATGATGCCCGTGTCGACCATGACAGTCGCATCCTGCCCGACCTCCTTGACGACCTGAGGAAGCAGCCGGAACGGGATCGGCGCGCGGTCGAGCTGGCGGCCGCCGTGGTTCGACAGGATGATGCCGTCGACGCCCAGGTCGATGAGCTTCGCCGCGTCGGGAACATTCTGCACGCCCTTGACGACGATCTTGCCGGGCCACAGATCGCGGATCGTCGCGAGATCGTCGTAGCTGATCGTCGGATCCATCGCCGAGTTCAGCAGGTCACCGACCGTGCCACCCGTCGACGACAGCGAGGCGAACTCGAGCTTTGGCGTCGTGAGGAAGTCGATCCACCACCACGGGCGCGGGATCGCGTTCGCGATCGTGCCGAGAGACAGCTGCGGCGGGATCGAGAACCCGTTGCGGGCATCGCGCATGCGGTTGCCGGCGATCGGGGTGTCGACCGTGAACTGCAGCGTGTCGAATCCCGCCTTCGCGGCGCGCTCAACGAGGCCGTACGAGATCTCGCGGTCGCGCATGACGTACAGCTGGAACCAGTTGCGCCCGTCGGGGTTCGCCTTCTTGACGTCCTCGATCGACGTGGTCCCGAGAGTCGAGAGCGTGAAGGGGATCCCCGCGGCGCCGGCGGCGCCCGCGCCCGCCGTCTCGCCCTCCGTCTGCATGAGGCGCGTGAATCCGGTCGGCGCGATGCCGAAGGGCAGCGCGGAGGATCCGCCGAGGATCTCGGTCGTCGTGTCGACGTTCTCGGCCGGGGTGAGGACGTCGGGGTGGAACTCGATATCCTCGAACGCCTGCCGCGCCCTCTGGATCGACAGCTCGTAGTCCGCTGCCCCGTCGGTGTAGTCGAACGCCGCGGCGGGCGTGCGGCGCTTCGCGATGCGGCGCAGGTCGTACACCGTGAGCGCCTTCTTCAGGCGGGCGTCCTTGCCGAACTCAGGCATCTTGATCTTGAGGAACTCCAGCACGTCGGCCGGGTTCGGGATCTGTCGCTGAACCATGCTGTTCTCCTTCTGCGTCACGCGGTCGAACGCGTCGCGTCGTAGTACTCGCTGATGTGGTCGTGGATCCGGGCGCGCGCCGCCGTCGCATCGCCCGCGGCGATCGCGGCGAGCACCGCGCGGTGCTCGGCCTGCAGCTTCTCGCGCATGGCGCCCCAGTCATCGATCGCGTGCGCCCCGTGCTGCACGTACGCCTCGATCGCCGCACGCAGACCCGTCATGATCGTGCCGAAGACGGCGTTGCCGGTCGCCTCGGCGAGCAGGCCGTGGAACCGCGCATCGAGCGCGAGGAAGTCGTCGCGCATGAGATCCGGATCGTCCATGGCGTCGAGGAGCTCGGATCCGCTCTCGATGTCCGCGCGGGATGCGGCGAGCGAGGTCGCCACGGCGCTCTCGATCACGAGGCGCGTCTCGACGATGTCTTCGAAGGCGAACGCCTGCGCCGCGGCCTGCAGACCCAGAACCTGGGCGACGCCCGATCCCGCGGCGGTCGTGATGACGGCGCCCGCGCGGGGCCCGGATCCGGTCGCCGTGTGAAGGACGCCCATGACCTCAAGGACACGCAGCGCCTCGCGCACGCTCGAGCGCCCGACACCGAGCTGGGTGGCGAGGTCGCGCTCGCCGGGCAGGCGATCTCCGGGCCCGAGGGATCCGTCGCGCAGGCGGCGCTCGACGTGCTCGAGCACGACGCGCCAGGCCTTCGTCTCGGCCATCCCGCCCCCTTACGCATGTGGTCTGACCACAGTAGCGCGGGCGGGGCCCGAACAACAACCGCGTGGTGCTCGATTGACGAACCGTCGGTGGCCGCATCACGGCTACCCACATCCTCGGACACACCACGCCGAGACCTTCCGCGTCAGTCCGCACTCCGCGCGGCCGCAGCACCCTCCTGGGAGTGACGATGCAGCGCCTCGTGCTCGTCCGTCGTGAGCGCTTCCGAACCGTCGAAGGTGAACGGGGCGCCGCGCCCCGTGTCGAGGAGGGACTTGAGGCTCCCGTTGATAAACATCGCCCAGCCGTTGGCGCACGTGTCGTAGCACTCGTCGGCCTCCGTCAGCCCGTCGTGCGTGAACCGGATTGACGCCCCTCCAGCAGCGACCTCGTCGATCTCGAAGCGCACGGTACTTCCATTCCACTCCTGGTGATCCTCGACGAAGTCGAGATAGCTGCCCGTGACGAGCCACTCCACACGGCGCCCCGGCTCGAGGGCGGCGACGCGGAATCCGCTGTAGTGCAGCCCCGGGACGACGTAGACGAACTCGTCGCCGACCGCGGCGGTCGTTCCCGTGATCCGCCCCCACCAGGCGGAGACGTCGTTGATCGCGGCGAATGACTCCTGCGCCGTCGCCGTCGTCATGATCGTCGTGGCGAAGTTCTCGGACATGACCCTCTCCTCTTCTTGCCCCGCCCCTGCGGGGGCTTTCGTGACGCAAGCAACAGTACTCACGGGTAGTTGCATCACACAAGTGATAGATTTCGATCATGCTCGGAAGGACGTACGACACCCAGGTCTGCTCGATCGCACGCTCGCTCGAACTCGTCGGCGAACGATGGAGCCTGCTCATCCTGCGCGACGCGGTCTTTGCGGGCGTGGCGAGGTTCGGCAACTTCCAGCACAACCTCGGCATCGCGACAAACGTTCTCGCATCACGACTGGAGTCGTTCGTAACCAGCGGGATCATGGAGCGCCAGGACGGATCCGAGTACGCACTCACGCCGAAAGGCCGTTCGCTCGCTGTGGCGCTCATCGCACTGACGGAATGGGGCGATGAGTGGGCGTCCCCCGTTCCGCCGCCGATCCTCTATCGCCATTCCGCGTGCGACAGCCCCGTCCATGCGAAGGCGCACTGCGACAGCTGCGGCGTCGTACCCGCCGGCGAGGTCGCGGTCCGCATCGGCCCCGGCATGCCCCCCGAGTACCTTGCCGCGCGCCGCGGCGGATCCCGAGCGAGGTGACGACGATGCCGGGCTTCCATCACGTCGAGCTGTGGGTCGACGACATCTCCGCCGCGCGGGATTCCTGGGGCTGGCTGCTCGAACGATTTGGGTTCGCCTTCGAGCAGGCATGGCTCGAGAATGCCGCGGGCTTCAAAGTCGAGATCGTCGCCGAGGCGTAGCCGCCCGATCCGACGGAGATTCGCCGATTCGACGGATCAGACTGGTCGCTTCGCTCCGTCGAATGGGTCATTCTCCGGCGATCGGGCCGCAGCGCCAGGCGCACGGAGGATCCTCCCCCGCCGACTCAGCGCGCCACCTCGGGATACACAACGACGCCAATTCTGCGCGGCGCCGGGCAGGATCCGCGGAATCCCGCGGGTGCCCCAAGCAGCCACCTCAGAATTGGCGTCGCCCGGCAGTTCACCCCTCGCGGCGGTAGCCGTACAGGTCGTCCTGGGTGCCGTTGATCCACACCTCGTCACCGCCGTCGGGGTTCGGGAACCGCACCGAGCGGCCGAAGGCCTCGCCGACGACCGCCGCGTCATACCCCGCGGCGCGAAGCCGCTCAGCGAGGCCCTCGACGTCCGCCCAGAGGAACGACAGGCCGACGCGTGGCTCGTCGCCGCGATGCAGCCCGACGAGGCCACCGCCGTCTGCCTCGAGCTCGATCCAGCCGCCCCGGTCCGATGCGATCGTCGGACGCAGCCCGAGGGCCTCGAGGATCCGGCGCGGCGTCTCTATCTCGGGCGTGAACCAGATCGGCTGTACCGCGAGCGCGCCGTCGCGGTTCGCCGCGGACCCGATGCTCACCGTGATCTCGACTCCATGCGAGACCGTGAGCATCTCGCCGACACCCGCCATCGTCGTCCGCTCGACGCCGAACGACGCAAGCGCCCGCTCCGCCTCGTCGAGGTCGTCGACGAGCAGATGCAGGTCGACGGATCCGGCGGGATGCCCCGGCGTCTCGGGATGGATCGCGAGCGATCCGCGCCCGTGGAACTCGCCCCACTCGGGCGCCGGTGGATGCGGCGCCTCGAGCCCCAGCGCACCCGCGGCGGCGTGCCACGCGGAGGCGTCGCGGGCGTAGAGGATCTGCTGGATCGAGGTCATTCGGCACCCCCTTCGATCTCGGCGCGCAGCACGCGCTCGACGAGGGCCGACAGGCTCGAACCCTCGTCGATCGCCCGATGCTTGACCTCGCGCACGAGGTCGCGCGGGAGGTACACATTGAACTGCACCTTGTCGCTTCCTGTCATGCTAGCAATCTAGACCCGCATCGCGATCGCCGTCAACCGGCACTCTCGCACGCAGGGTCCGGAAGGAGATCGATGCCCGGGATCCGATCACCCGAGACATCGCCTCGCGCGGCGAGACGACGTGCCAGAATCGCGATCATGTCGAATCGCCTCCTGCAAGCGCGCCGCGCCGCGCCCATGGTCGCCGCCTGCGCCCTGCTCGCGCTGACAGCCTGCTCCGGGCAGCCGGATCCCGCGGGATCGACAGAACCGGGCCTGCCCGCGGGATACACGCCGGCCGACGACGTGACCGACCCCACGCTCGTGGCACTCGACGCCGGTGACGGCGACCTGCGCATCGTCACGTGGGGCAGCTCTTCGTGCGTTCCCACCTTCACGGAGCCGACCGTCATCGACGAGGTCCCGACGCTGACGCTCGTCGCGCCCGACGCCGATGCGTGCACCGCCGACATCGCCCCGACGACGCACACGATCGAGGGCATGCTGGCGGGTATCGACCCCGAGAATGTGGACATCATCGAGGAGTCGAGCGGAGGGATCACCACCGTCCTGCTCGCGACCTACTGAGCGCTCAGCCCGCCCGCGCGGCCGCGCCCTCGGGTTCGGCGTCGAGGTTCTCGCGTCCGCCGTCGCGCTGAGCCATCGCCCCGGCGACGATCACGAGGGCGATGCCGAAGACCTGCAGGGCGTTCGGCACCTGGTGCAGCACGGCGAAGCCGAGCAGGAGCCCGAACGCGGGCTCAATCGACATGAGGGTGCCGAAGGCTGTCGCGTTCATGCGCCGCAGCGCGAGCATCTCGAACGCCCACGGGATCACCGGAAGCAGCACGGCGAGACCGGCCGCGACGAGCAGATGGATCGGCTCGAGGGATCCGATCGCCTGCGGCACGCCGACGACGGCGACGAGGATCGCGGCGATCGGCACGGTGAGCGACAGTGCACCGACCCCCGCGAACCGATCACCGACCTTCTGCATGAGCACGACGTAAGCACCCCACCCAGCCGCCGCGACGAACGCGAGCCCGACGCCGACGAGGTCGACGGATCCGCCCCACGGTTCATTCATGACGACGACCCCGACGAGCGCGACGGCGGGCCACACGGCCTTCCGCAGGCTTCGGCTCGCGAGTGCGGCCACCGTGAGCGGGCCGAGGAACTCGATCGCGACCGCCGTGCCGAGCGGGATCCGCTCGATCGCGGCGAGGAATGTCACGGTCTGCAGGCCCTGCGTGAAGCCGAGGCCGACGATGATCGGCACGTCGCGCCGGCGCACCTTCCGCAGCGGCGGGCGGGCGATGAGGAGAAAGATGACGGCTCCGAACGCCAGCCGCAGCCACGCGGTACCGCCGGGGCCGATCGCGGCGATGAGGCCGATCGACAGCGATGCCCCGAGCTGCACCGAGAGCATCGCGCCGACGGCGAGCGACCAGGCGGGCAGCCTCATTCACCGACCCCCGGCTCGAACACCGTGAGGATGAAGCGGGCGCCCGCGTCGCTGACGTAGGCGTGCGGAGCGTCGCCGTCGAAGGCGAGCGCATCGCCCGCGGCGAGCGCGTACCCCTCCCCCGCAACGTCGACGCGCATCGAGCCCGACTGCACCTGCAGCAGCTCCTTGGTGCCGGCGGCGTGCGGCTCACTGTCGTGGCGCTCGCCGGGCGCGAGGGTCCAGTCCCAGAGCTCGACGACGTCGGGCGGCTGTGTGCCGGCGACGAGGATCCCCTCTCCGCCGCGGTCGCCGCGCCAGAGAACGGCACCGTCGCCCGAGCGGGTGACCTTCGCCCGCGCGGCCTGCGGCGGCTCGACGAGGGCGGGGAGCCCGAGTCCGAGGGCGTCGCTGAGGCTCAGCAGGATCGCGATCCCTGGGCTCGCCTCGCCCTTCTCGACGTTCACGATCATGCGCCTGCTCACCCCGGAGGCCTCGGCGAACTGGTCGAGGGTCCAGCCGCGCGATCGGCGGGCGGCGCGGATGCGGAATCCGATCGCCTGGGCGAGCTGGTGGGAGGCATCATCCATACAGTGCAGGATAGTGCACTATCTATGCACAGTCGATTCGGCCATGACACCCGAGGTGCACACTGGCAAGAATTGATGATGCAGATTAAACTCATCCTTGCTTGCACTCTCAAACGCAAGGAGAGCGATGTTCATCGTGACAGCAGACCAGCGCGACAGCCAGACCGGCGCCGACCTCGTCCCCGCAGGCATCGCCACCGTGGAGCGGGCGGCCGCAGACGGGCTCGCGCTTCCCCCTGAGCGCACGGCTGGCGACGAGATCCAGGCGGCGATCACGTCGGCAGCGTCGGCCCTCGCAGTCATCCTCGCCCTGACACGTGCCGAGACCTGGAGCGTCGGGCTGGGCGTGGGAGATGTGGAGGCCCCGCTGCCGAGAGAGGTGCGCGCGGCGCGCGGAGCGGCGTTCGTGCGCGCACGCGACGCTGTCGATCGCGCGAAGAAGGCACCCTCCCGCATCGCGATCTCCGGTGAGGGCGCCGGCGACGCCGAGGCCCTCGTTCGTCTGCTCGTCGAGCTGCGCGACAGACGCACCGACGAGGGCTGGGAAGTGCACGATCTGCTCGTGGGCGGCATCACCCAGCGCGAGGCCGCCGAGCGCATCGGCATCAGCGAGGGGGCCGTCAGCCGCCGCGTGAGCACGGCTGCGCTCCGCACCGAGGAGGCGGCGGTTCCCGCCCTGACACGGATCCTCGAAGCTCTGGATCCCGACTGATGCTGTCACGCACACCCCGATGGGGATGTCGGAGGTGCGTGACAGACTGACGACATGTTCGCCCCCGAGCTGGTCGCCCGCACGGTGTACGGTGCCGTGCTGCTCGCGGCCTTCGTCGCGGCGCTCGTCCTGGTGCTGCTCCGGCATCGTCGCCCGGCATCGGGCCCGCTGCTCGCGGCGGCGATCTTCCTCACCCTGTGCCTCCTGGCTGCGGCGATCTCCCCCGTCTCTGCGCCCCTGCCCTTCGCGGCAGCACTCGCCGTCGTCGGCACGACCGTCGCCGTGCTCGGCGGGGACCCTGCCGCCCGGCGCGTGCTCGACCTCGCTTCCGACGACCGAGTCCGCGAGGGCGAGCACGGCGGGATCCTGCTGCGCGCGACGCCTCCCGAACCCCAGATGCTGCCCGAGGTCATGCGCGGCGGCGTGACGATCGGATACCTCGAGCGAGCGGCCGCGGCTCTCGCCATCCTCGTCGGATATCCCGAAGCGATCGCTGTCGTCGTCGCGATCAAGGGGATCGCCCGCTTCACCGAGCTCGGCACCCCCGAAGCGCGAGAGAGATTCATCATCGGCACCCTCGCAAGCCTCGGCTGGGCGTGCATCGCGGCGGCCGCCGTGCATCTCGCCATCTGGTGACGCGTACTCTGAGCTCATGCCGCTCACGGGCCTCAGCGCGTTTCCCCTCACTCCGCTTGTCGACGACGAGATCGACGAGCACGCATTCGCGGCGCAGATCGGCCGCCTCTCGAGCAGCGGCGTCGATTCGATCACCGCTCTCGGCTCCACCGGCTCGTATGTCTACCTGTCACGTGCCGAGCGTGCACGGGTGCTCCGCATCGCCGTCGACGAGGCAGGCACCGTCCCCGTACTCGCAGGCGTCGGCTCACTGCGCACGTCAGATGTCCTCGCACACGCCGACGACGCGGAGCGCGCCGGGGTCGCAGGCCTCCTCGTCGCACCTGTCTCGTATCAGCCGCTGACCGACGACGAGGTCTTCGGGCTGTATCAGGACGTCGCCCGGGCGACCGAGCTGCCGATCGTCGTCTACGACAACCCGCGCACGACAGGATTCGCCTTCTCTCTCGAGATGTACGAACGCGTCGCCGAGCTGCCCGGCATCGCGTCGATCAAGATCCCCGGGAGCACGACGGATCCGCAGGAGGCACGCGCGCGGATCGCGGCGATCCGCTCCCGGATCCCCGCGCGCGTGACGATCGGCATCTCCGGCGACGCGTTCGCGGCCGCCGGCCTCGAGGCCGGCTGCGACGCGTGGTTCTCCGTGCTCGCCGGAACCCTTCCGGATCCCGCTCTGCGCCTCGTGCGGGCGGCACAGGCAGGCGACCACGCGGCTGCGCGCGCCGAGTCTGAGCGCCTGCGCCCGCTCTGGGATCTGTTCGCCGAGGCAGGTGGCGGGCTGCGCGTCATGGCGGCCATCGCCGAGCACCTGCGCTGGGCGACGCGCTCGTGCCTCCCCCGCCCGCTCCGCGGCCTCGATGACGAACAGCGCGGCCGCCTCGCGCGAATTCTCGACGAACTCGAGCTGCGCCCGCCGCGGGATCAGACCTGACGCGGGCGCACCGTCTCGCCCTCCGCCCCGCGCATCACAACGCAGTCAATCCGGGCTCTGGCTTCGCCGATCAGCCCACCAGGACACGCAAGCCGACGAATCGACTGCGTTGTGTGGGAGGACGAGCGCCGGAGTCAGCCCTCGTAGCCGCCGGGGTTCTTCTGCTGCCAGTTCCAGACGTCGCGCGTCATGTCGTCGATCGTGCGCGTCGCCTTCCACCCGAGCTCGCGCTCGGCCTTCGCGGGCGTGCAGTACGTCGCAGCGAGGTCGCCCGCACGACGGGGCTTCACCGACTTCGGCAGCTCAGTGCCCGCTGCCTTCTCGAACGACGCGATCAGCTCGCGCACGCTCACGGGGTTGCCCGTGCCGAGGTTGTAGGACGCGAGACCCGGCGCTGCGTTCTCGAGAGCCTTGACGTGCCCCTCGGCGAGGTCGACGACGTGGATGTAGTCGCGCTGCCCCGTTCCGTCCGGGGTGTCATAGTCGTCACCGAAGATGCCGATCTCGGGCAGAGAACCGACCGCGACGCGCGCGACGAACGGCATGAGGTTGTTCGGGATCCCCTTCGGGTCTTCCCCGACGAGGCCCGACGCGTGCGCGCCGACCGGGTTGAAGTAACGCAGCAGGGTGACGTTGACCTCGGGATTCGCCTTCTGCACGTCGGCGAGGACCGTCTCGTTCATGAGCTTCGACTTCGAGTACGGGTTCGAGAGTTCGACAAGATTGCGCGTCGCTTCCTCCGTGAACGGCAGATCGGCGGGATCCGAGTACACCGTGCCGGTCGACGAGAACACGAAGGAGCGGATCCCCTTCGCGAGACCGACGCGCAGGAGCGCATAGGTCGTGTCGAGATTGTTCGCGTAGTAAGCGAGCGGCTTCTCGACCGACTCGCCGACGGCCTTGAGCGCGGCGAAATGAATGATCGCTTCGAAAGGACCGTGCTCGTCGAAGACTCCCTCGACGACCTCGTCGTCTGCGGCGTCACCGACGACGAGCGGAACCGTCGACCCGGTGATCTCGGCGACGCGGTCGGTCACCACGCGACTCGTGTTCGAGAGATCGTCGAGCATGACGGGCTCGTGACCAGCCTCGAGGAGAGCAATGGCCGTGTGGGTTCCGACATATCCGGCTCCGCCGGCGAGAAGAACGCGCATGGCTCCAGCCTAGCGGGGCCCCAGCACGCCTCCCGATTCCTCGAGATAGCACGTGCCGCAGAGGGACTCGTACGTCACGAAGTGCTCGTCGCGCACGCTGGCCGTCGCCGCGTCGATCGCCACCTGGTCGCCATCGAACACGAACTCGCCACCGACCTTCCGGCCGTTGAACATCGCCTTGCGCCCGCAGCGGCAGATGGTCTTGAGCTCCTCGAGCGAGTGCGCGACCTCGAGCAGTCTGCGGGATCCAGGAAACGCCTCGGTCTGGAAATCGGTGCGGATCCCATAGGCCATGACAGGGATCCCGTCCTCGACCGCGATGCGGAACAGGTCGTCGACCTGCCCTCGCGAGAGGAACTGGGCCTCGTCGATGAGGAGGCAGGCGACATCCGTCGGCCGGTCTCGGTCGAACAGAGCATCCTCGGCCGCACGCCGCACTCGCAGTCGCTCGCGTGCGAACAGCTCCCGCGCATCGCCGTCGGGTGCGATGAGGAAGTCGACCGGGCGAGTCACGCCGAGGCGGGATTCGATCTCGCCCGCGCCCTTCGTATCGATGGCGGGCTTGGCGAGGAGCACGGCCTGACCGCGCTCTTCGTAGTTGAAGGCGGCCTGCAACAGCGCGGTCGACTTGCCGGAGTTCATCGCCCCGTATCGGAAGTACAGTTTGGCCACCGAAACAGCGTAGTCGGACCCGGGCGAGACGCCGCGCGCCCCGGCCGAAGAGGATCGAGGCGGGGCGCGCAGAGGAAGCGAGGGATGAAGCCGACGGCGAAGACGGATCCGCCGACGACCGACGGACTCGCATCATCCGCCGGCGGCGAGATTCAGGCGCGGATGCCCAGCTTCTCGGCGGACGTTCCCGTGATCTCGGCGGCGCGGGCAGGGTCATCGTTGAGCGAGCTCCCGTGGGAGGGGATCAACTCACGCAACGTGGACTCCCAATCGCCGATGTGCTCGGGGAAGCACTTCGCGAGCAGGTCGGTCATGATCGACACCGTGGTGGATGCCCCTGGCGACGCCCCGAGCAGCCCGGCGATCGAGCCATCTGCCGAGGCAACGACCTCGGTGCCGAACTGCAGCTTTCCGCCCTTCATGACCTGGGCACGCTGCCCGGCCTGAATGAGTTCCCAGTCGGCCCCGTCTGCCGTCGGCATGAATTCGCGGAGACTGTCGACCTTCTTGGCGCGGCCCTTCATGAGCTCGCTGACGAGATAGCGCACGAGCGAGAGGTTGGTCGCGCCGACCTTCAGCATCGAGAGGATGTTGGAGAACCGCACCTGCTGCACGATGTCGATCCAGCGTCCGGTCTTCAGGAACTTCGGGCTGAACGTCGCGAACGGCCCGAACATGAGGGACGCCTCGCCGTCGACCATGCGCGTGTCGAGGTGAGGGACCGACATGGGCGGAGCGCCGACCGCGGCCTGCGAGTACACCTTCGCCTGGTGCTTCTTGACGATGTCGGGGTTCGAGGTCTTCAGGAACTGGCCGCCGATCGGGAAGACTCCGTAGCCCTTGATCTCGGGAATCTTTGCGCTCTGCAACAGCTTGATCGCCCAGCCGCCCGCGCCGACGAAAACGAACCGTGCGTTCACGGTGCCCGGCGCACCGCCGACGCGGTGACGGTACCGGACATCCCAGGTGCCGTCCTTCTTCTTCGAGAGCTTCTTGACCTCATGATTGAGGCGCAACTCGGCACCGTTCGCCTTCAGGTGGTCGAACAGCTGACGCGTGATGGCCCCGAAATCGACGTCGGTTCCCGCCGGTACCCGCGTCGCGGCGAAGGGCTCACCCTTGCGACGCTTCTGCATGAGAAGGGGCGCCCACTGATTGATGACCCGCGAGTCCTCGCTGTACTCGATACCAGCGAACAGGGGCTGTTCACGGAGCGTCTCATACCGCTTGCGGAGGTACTCGACGTCCTTCTCACCCTGGACGAACGTCATGTGCGGGGTGGAGTTGATGAAGGTGTCCGCCGAGTCGAGGATCCCCCGGTCGATGAACGACGACCAGAGCTGACGACTCACCTGGAACCGCTCGTTGATACCGACCGCCTTCGAGGGGTCGTCAGGGTTCGGCATGTAGTTGAGTTCGCACAGCGCGGCATGCCCCGTGCCGGCGTTGTTCCACGCGTTCGAGCTCTCCTGAGCGACGTCGCCGAGGCGTTCGAAGACGACGATCTTCCAGTCGGGCTGAAGTTCTTTGAGGAGTGCGCCCAGCGTGGCGGACATCACTCCGCCGCCGATGAGCGCGACATCTACGGATTCGCTCACGATCATCCACCCTACTCTCGGCGCCTGGGCGTCTTTCACCACGGGCGCACCGCAAGAATCGCCGTTCTTACGTCGGCGTTACGCGATCCTCGGCGCGTCGGTCAGGCAGGCTGGACGAGCTTCGCCGCGACGAGCTCAGCGATCTGCACCGTGTTGAGAGCGGCGCCCTTGCGCAGGTTGTCATTCGAGATGAAGAGCGCAAGGCCCTTGCCCTCGGGCGCGGCCTGGTCAGCGCGGATACGTCCGACGAAGCTCGGATCCTTGCCCGCGGCCTCGAGCGGAGTGGGGACGTCCGCGAGCGCGACGCCGGGGGCGTCGGCGAGGATCTCGCGGGCGCGATCGGGCGTGATGTCCTCGCGGAACTCGGCGTTGATCGTGAGCGAGTGGCCTGTGAAGACCGGGACGCGCACGCACGTGCCCGAGACGCGCAGGCCAGGCAGTTCGAGGATCTTGCGACTCTCGTTGCGGAGCTTCTTCTCCTCGTCGGTCTCGCCGAGGCCGTCCTCAACGATGCTGCCCGCGAGAGCAAGCACGTCGAAGGCGATCGGCGCGACGTACTTCTCCGGCGCCGGGAAGTCCACCGCGGATCCGTCGTGGACGAGCGCTTCCAGATCGCCCTGCGCAACCGCCTGCTCGACCTGACCACGGAGCTCCTCGACGCCGCCGAGGCCCGAACCGGATACGGCCTGGTAGGTCGACACGACGAGTCGCTCGAGACCTGCCTCGTTGTCGAGCACCTTCAGGACGGGCATGGCGGCCATCGTCGTGCAGTTGGGGTTCGCGATGATCCCCTTCTTCGCCTCGTCGATCGCGTGCGGGTTGACCTCGCTGACGACGAGCGGAACCTCAGGATCCATGCGCCACGCGCTCGAGTTGTCGACCACCGTCGCGCCGGCCTCGGCGAAGCGCGGCGCGTGCTCCTTCGAGGCGGATCCGCCTGCGGAGAACAGCGCCACGTCGATGCCGGACAGCTCGTTCGTGTTGATGTCCTCGACCACGACGTCGGTCCCGCGGTACGACAGCGTCTTCCCCGCCGAGCGGGGCGACGCGAACAGACGCAGCTCGCGAATCGGGAAGTCGCGCTCCGTGAGGATGTCGATCATCTTGCCGCCGACCTGGCCGGTGGCGCCGACGACGGCGAGCGAGACTCCGGATTCTGCGATACGAGCCATGAGGGTTCCTCGGGGTGTGTCGGGGTCGCACGGATCACCGTGCGCAGGATTCCGAGAAGTCTACCGGGGCTCGAAAGTGCGCGCTCCGACTCCGCAATGGCGCGAAACGTGCATGCCACGGCCCCTACGGCGTCACCTCCGGCTTTGTCGCCGCAGGCGGTGCGCTGTACGTCAGGAACGGCACGCGCCCGGCAACGCGGTCGTACAAGCGCTGCGCGTCGAGGTTCGTCTCCGATGTGATCCAGCGCACCTCCATCAGTCCCTCATCGGCGGCGATCCTCTGGAGCTCGGCGATCAGCGCGGATCCGGTGCCCGCGCCGCGCGCGCCGGGGACGGTGAACAGGTCGTCGAGGAAGATCGCGGTGCCGCCGCGGGATGGGCGGGCGAAGCGCCGCCAGTGCGCGAGAGCGATCGGGCGGCCCTTCCGCACGGCGAGGTGCCCCCGCAGCTCATGGGCTGGGTCCGTCAACCACGACCAGACCGTCGCGATCACGCTCTCATCGTGCTCGAGTCGATAGAAGTCGCGATATCCGCGGAACAGCGCGCCCCACGCGTCGCGGTCGGCGGGCTCCACGGGACGGATGACGAGATCGGCGGTCATCCCGCGAGCCTATTCGCCCCTTCTCCGCGCACCTCGATGCACAACGACGCCAATTCTGCGTTCAGGAGCCCCGAACACGCTGACGCGGACTGTTCCGCACAGATTTGGCGTCGTTGTGTACGCCCGACGCGCCTGTCGGTCGGCCGGCACATCACAACGCAGTCAAACCGCACGAGAAACCCGCGGATCCGGCCCGAACCGGGGCAGGGACGACCGGATTAACTGCGTTGTGTTGGGGGCCCCGAGGTCAGACGGAGAGCTTGAAGCCGATGTGGGAGGGGGCGTAGCCGAGCCGCACGTAGAAGCGGTGCGCGTCGGAGCGCGCGGCGTCCGAGGTCAGCTGGATGAGGTTCGCGCCGAGAGTGGGGGCTGCCTCGTCCGAGACCCACCGCATGAGCGCCGCACCGATGCCCGCCGAGCGGAGGTCGTGCCGCACGCGCACCGTCTCGACTTGGAGCCTCGTCGCTCCCCGCCGGGCGAGGCCCGGGATCACGGTGAGCTGCAGCGTTGCGACCAGCTCACCATCGCGCTCGGCGACAAGCTGCGCGTTGCGCGGATCCGCCGCGATCTCCGCGAGCCCGCGCGCGTATGCGTCGCGGTCGTCCGCGGAGGCGACATCGCCGCGCGCGGCGCTCACAGGGTCGTTCGCGATCAGGCCGATGAGCGCGTCGAGGTCGTCGCCGCGAGCCTCCCTCAGTGTGAACGCGCTCGCGCTCCCCGATAACTCGACGGGGAGCGCGAGCCCGGCGAGCATCGTCAGCGGCCGGTGCCGGCGTAGACCGTCGCCTCAACGTCACCGTCGAGGCCATAGGCCGTGTGGACCGCGCGCGCGGCCTTGTCGAGGTCGGTGTCGCCCAGGACGACCGAGATGCGGATCTCACTGGTGGAGATCATCTCGATGTTGATGCCGTTGCTGCTGAGAGCGTCGAACAGGGTGAGCGAGACACCCGAGTGAGAGCGCATACCGGCTCCGACGACCGAGAGCTTGCCGATCTGGTCGTCGTGGACGAGGCTCTGGAACCCGAGCTCGGTGTGCTCGGCCTGCAGCAGCTTGGCAACTTCGGGAGCCTGCTCCTTGGGGAGCGTGAACGAGATGTCGGTGTGTCCGGGGCTCGCCGACTGCACGTTCTGCACGATCATGTCGATGTTCGCGCCGCTCTTGGAGACGCGCGTGAAGATGGCGGCGGCGGACCCGGGGACGTCGGGAACACCGACGACCGTGATCTTCGCCTGACTGCGGTCGATGGCCACGCCGGCGACGACGGGCTCCTCCTTGCCGATGACGTCGGACATGTCTTCTCCCTTGGCCAGGCGAGGGTCTGCCATGCCCTCGCCGAGAACATATGTGCCCTCGTTCGACGTGAACGTGGAGCGTGCGTGAATGAGAACCTTGTGGCGGCGGGCGTACTCCACCGCGCGAATGTAGAGGACCTTGGCCCCGTTCGCGGCGAGCTCCAGCATCTCCTCGGCGGAGATGACCTCGAGCTTCCTCGACAGCGGCACGACCCGCGGATCGCACGTGAAGATGCCGTCGACGTCGCTGTAGATCTCGCAGACGTCTGCGTCGAGGGCTGCGGCGAGAGCGACAGCGGTTGTGTCGGATCCGCCGCGGCCGAGCGTCGTGATGTCGCGGGTGTCGCGGTTGAAGCCCTGGAATCCGGCGACGATGACGATCGCGCCGTCGTCGAGCGCCTCGCGGAGGCGAACGGGTGTGACGTCGACGATGCGCGCGGATCCGTGGTCTGCCGTCGTGATCATGCCAGCCTGGCTGCCGGTGAACGATCGCGCCTCGTAGCCGAGCGAGTGAATCGTCATGGCGAGGAGCGCCATCGAGATGCGCTCGCCGCTCGAGAGGAGCATGTCGAGCTCGCGCGGGGCCGGGCTGGGAGCGACGGCACGCGAGAGGTCGAGGAGCTCGTCTGTCGTGTCGCCCATGGCGCTGACGGCGACGACGACGTCATTGCCCGCGCGGCGAGTGTCGACGATCCGTTTCGCGACGCGCTTGATGCTCTCGGCATCCGCGACGCTCGAACCGCCGAACTTCTGCACGATCAATGCCACTGTGATGCTCCCGGGTGATGCTGCGTCGGGCGAGGTCCGCCCACTGCCCCAGCTTAGATCGAGCAGAGGGCATCGTCAGAATCGGGCTACGCCGAGCGACGGCCCTCGAACGCACGGCCGAGGGTGATCTCGTCGGCGTACTCGAGGTCGCCACCGACGGGCAGGCCGGATGCGAGACGCGTAACGGTGATGTCCATGTCGTTCAACAGACGATTGAGGTAGGCGGAGGTCGCCTCTCCTTCGAGGTTCGGGTTGGTGGCAAGGATGATCTCCTGCACCGTGCCGTCGGCGAGACGCGTCATCAGCTGACGGATCCGCAGATCGTCGGGGCCGATGCCCGCGATCGGGCTGATCGCCCCGCCGAGCACGTGATAGAGGCCCCGGAATTCGCGCGTGCGCTCGATCGCGGCGACGTCCTTCGCATCCTCAACGACGCAGATGAGGGTCTGGTCCCGCCTCGTGTCTCGGCAGATCGCGCAGAGCTCACTCTCGGACACGTTTCCGCAGCGCTCGCAGAACTTCACGCGCTCGCGCACGTCTCGCAGCAGATCGGACAGCCGCGAGACGTCGAACGCGGGCGTCTGCAGAATATGAAACGCGATGCGCTGCGCCGACTTCGGGCCGACGCCGGGCAGGCGCCCGAGCTCATCGATCAGCTCCTGGACGATTCCGTCGTACATCAGTGTTCTTTCTCGAGGGATCCGCTACTGGAATCGTGTGGGAGGGGTGAACTCCTCCTCGCGGAGGAATCTTGCGCCGAGCTTCTGACGTACAACGGCTTCCCCGTAGCGCTGCACACCATCGTCGAGCTGCACCTGACGCGCCTGGACCGTCGGGGTCGAGGGAACCGGAGCCTCCTCCGGCGGGTACGCGTCGTCGTCGGGCTCGGGCGGCACATCGTCGATCACGTCGCCGTCGCGGCGCGGTGCGGGAGCGCTCGGGACCGTCGCCTCGCCCGGATCAGCGTCGACCGCGAGGGCGGTCGGACCGGCGAAAGGTGGCGGAGCCGCGGCGGCGGGAGGCACGGCATCGGCATTCGGGATCGGTGCCACCGCCCATCCCGACGCGGGCGCCGCCGCGTAGGCGCTCGTCTCAGGGCCGGAACGACCCGACGGCGCGGGGGCTGCTGCCGAACTCGGCGCTACAGGGGCACCGGATCCGGCGGGCGGTGCGTCGGCGCGCGGTCCGCCAGGAGCCGCGAGGACGTCGTCGGGGCTCGGCGATTCGGGCGGGGCCGCCCCCGCAGAGCGCGCGGATCCGTCCGACTGCGTCGAGGGTGTCGCCGCTCGGGCATCGGCCGGCGCCGCGATGTCGCCGCCGACCGACGCGTGCGTGCCCTCGCGACCGTCGTCGAGTCCGCCCGGGACCGCGTCGGACGCGGCTCTCCGCGCGGTCGCCTCCGGTTCACCGTCGTCTGCATCGGGCGCGGCGCCGTCGGCAGGGCGCGCGTCGCCATCGGGCACCGGCCCCGCGGACGAGGCCGGGGCGGACGCGCCTGATGGGGCTGCTCCTGCGACCGCTCCGGTGACCGGCTCCGAGGGACGCCCGGACGGGGCAGGGGCCGCCCCCTGACCGCTCGGTGCCGGCTCGGAGGGGCCGGGGCCGTGAGGCCCGGGCGAGCCTCCCCCGCCATCGGGGTCGTTCGGGATGTGCTTCGCCAAGAACTTCACTCGCTGGCCGAGGGTCTCGAGAATCGCGGTTCGCAGATCCTCGCTGACGCCGGATCCGTCGGGAGCGCGCGTCTTGAATCGACCGAGGTCGGCCTGATTCGTGAACGCGAGACCGACGACGTCGTCGGCGACATGCGCGGGTGCAGCGGACTGCAGCACGAGCCACGAGGCACGGTTCGACCCCTCGATGGCGGCGAGCACGCGCGGCCACGCCGCCCGCAGGGAATCGAGAGTGAGGCCCTCCGCTGGCTGCGGGGCGTCTTCCGTTGCGGTCCCCGGAACGCTCGTCCCGGTGTCCTCGCCCCGCATGGCCTCTTCGCGTGGCGCGGGCACGTCGTCAGCCGGGGGTTCCTCATCGGCGGGAGGCATGCCGGAGGACCCAGCCTGCCCCGGCGCGACCGCGCTCCACGCGGCGGCCGGAACCTCGTCCGACTCCGGCGGGCCGGCAGGCGCAGCAACCGGGGGGACGGTCGACTCGGCGTCGACGGACGCACGTGCGCCACCGCTCACCGCAGGCTCGCCCCCGTCAGGCTCGCTCGGCATGACCGGGCCGGCCGTCCCCTGCTCGTCGAGACGCTCATCGGACCGCGCGGAATCGCCCTCTGTCGCCGCGGGCGGCGCGGCAGACCCAGGCGTCGGACGCCTGCCCTCGGCCGAGGACGCAGACGGCGGCGCCACGGGAGCTTCGCCCGAAGGTGCCGCGGGCGGCACCGGAGGGGCCGCGGGCGACGCGGCCGGCGGGCTTCCCGGAGACGCTGCAGGCGCCGCGGGCGGCGGCGCCGGAGACGCAATCTGCCCGGCCTCCGCAGTTCCGGCGGAACCCGACGCCGCAGGCGCGACCGGGGACACCACAGCCGACTCGACCGATGGGCTTCCCGGAGACGCTGGCGGGGCCGCCGGAGACGCGGTCTGCGGCGCAGACGCGCCCGTGGCCGGGGCGGGAGCACCATGCGCGCTGGGCGACGGTGCGGGCTCCACCGAACCGCGTACCGCCGCTCCGGGCGACGACGCGCTCGGAGCGGCACCGGAGGACGCCTCCGGGGCGTGGGCTCCGGCACCGTCTTCTGTGAGGACGCGGGCGATCATGAGCTCGAGCTGCAGTCGCGGCGACGTCGCACCCGTCATCTGGTCGAGTGCGGCACTCACGACATCGGCCGTTCGGGAGAGCCGCGCGGCGCCGTATTCGCGCGCCTGCCCCTGCATCCGCTCGAGCTCGTCGGCGGGCAGACCGCGGAGCACCGCGGCGGCCTGGTCGCCCGTTGCGGCGATGACGATGAGGTCGCGCAGCCGCTCGAGAAGATCGTCGACGAAACGACGCGGATCCTGGCCGGTCTGCACGACGCGATCTACAGCGGCAAACGCCGATGCGGCGTCACTCGCCGCGAAGGCACCGACGACCTCGTCGAGGAGCGCTCCGTGCGTGTATCCGAGCAGCGCCACGGCGCGCTCGTATCCGACGGTGTCGCCCTCGGATCCGGCGATGAGCTGATCGAGGATCGACAGCGTGTCGCGAGGCGAGCCGGCCCCGGCGCGCACAACGAGCGGAAGCACTCCGGGGTCGGGCTGGACGCCTTCCTGCTCGCACAGCTGCTCGACGTACTCGAGCATGGCCGCGGGAGGAACGAGGCGGAACGGATAGTGGTGCGTGCGCGATCGGATCGTGCCGATGACCTTGTCGGGCTCCGTCGTGGCGAAGATGAACTTCACGTGCTCAGGCGGCTCTTCGACGAGCTTGAGCAGAGCGTTGAACCCCTGCGCCGTGACCATGTGCGCTTCATCGAGGATGAAGATCTTGAACCGGTCGCGCGCCGGGGCGAAGATCGCGCGCTCGCGCAGATCGCGCGCGTCGTCGACGCCGTTGTGGCTCGCGGCGTCGATCTCGACGACGTCGAGCGAACCGCCGCCCGCGCGAGACAGTTCGACGCAGCTCGCGCAGGATCCGCACGGGGTGTCGGTCGGCCCCTCGGCGCAGTTGAGACAGCTGGCGAGGATGCGCGCCGACGTCGTCTTCCCGCAGCCGCGGGGGCCCGAGAACAGGTAGGCGTGTCCGATACGATCCGAGCGCAGCGCCGTCATGAGCGGTTCGGTCACCTGCGCCTGACCGATCATGCCGGCGAAGGTCTCAGGCCGATAGCGGCGATACAGGGCTTTGCTCACCTCACCAGCCTACGGCGGAGCACTGACAAACGAAGCCGACGGCGACGGATCCACATCGAGACCGCGGTCTCGCTCACCACTCAGGCCGCAGACCCATTGATATTCGAAGATATGTTCGATAAACTTGTGGCCATGACGCACCGCAGCCCCCACACCGACGCCGGCGATGTCGCCGCACCCTGGGAGCTGACGACGGGCGAGGCCAGCGCCGTATCCGAGCTGCTCGATGCGCTGCAGACCGCCCTGAAGATGCGGGCCGCGACCGACGCGTTCATCGCGTACGCGCATGCCGAGCTGCAGAACATCGCGGCAGCCCAGGCTGCGCGGGGGCGGGTGTCGACCGAGGACGAGGACTTCGCCTATCGCTCAATGGCCGCCGAGGTCGCGACGGCGACGAACGTGTCGCAGAACGCGGCGAAGAAGTCGCTCGCTTCGGCATGGGACCTCATCGACCGCTACCCGCGTACGCGCGAGTCGCTACGAGACGGGCTCATCTCCGAGGCGCATGCGCGCGCGATCGCCGATGTGGGCCGACGCCTGTCGACGCAGGAGGCACGGAGCGAGTACGAGTCGCGAGTGCTGGCGCACGCGACGACCGAGACGGTCTTCCACACGCGACGAATCGCGAAGCTGATCTCCGATCGCATCGAACCTGCCACCCTCGACGAGCGCTGCGATCGGGCGGTCGCTCGCCGGACGGTGTGGGGGACCGATCTCGACGACGGCATCAGCGAGCTCGGTGCGATCCTCCCGAGCGAGGTCGCGCACGGCATCCACGATCGCCTCACTGCGATGGGGCGCGCCGTCAAGCGCGCGACGGCGGCGGCCGAGCGCAAGGGTGAGGGTCTGCCCTCCTCCGCTGAGAGCCGGACCGCCTCCGGCGACGCACCTCACGACCGTCGTTCTCACGTCGACACCGAGCCCGGCGCCGTAGGCGATGACCGCGATGCCGCCACCACCGCCACCGCTGCCGCTGCTTCCACTTCCGCCGCCACTGCCACCACCACCACCACTGCCGCTGCCACCACCACTGCCACCACCACCGCTACCGCTGCTTCCGCTTCCGCGTCCGATTCCGCTTCCGCCTCCGTCTCCGTCTCCGCTTCCGACGACGACGATCACGACGATCACGACGACCGCACGCTGCGCCAACTGTCGGCCGATCTGCTCGCCGACATAATGCTCACGGGCACCCCTACGGCGCACCAGCTGCACACGCCCGGTTCCGAGGCTCTCGGTGCGATCCGCGCGACGGTCCAGATCACGATCTCCGCCGAGACGCTCATCGGATCCGCCGACTCGGACGCCGCGCCGCCCCTGCTCGACGGCGACGCGACCGTGCACCCGGATCGCGCTCGGCGGCTCGCGCGAGATGCTCCTGCGTGGGCACGCCTCTTCGTCCGCCCCGAGTCCGGCGACGTCATCGCCACCGACACTTACCGCCCAACGGCCGCGCAGCGCCGGCTCGTCGTCTCCCGCGACGGCTCTTGCCGATTCCCGGGGTGCGCCGTCCCGGCACGCTCATGCGACATCGATCACGTGATCGATCATGCGCGCGGCGGGCCGACATCCACGGACAATCTCGGCTGCCTCTGCCGTGCACACCACACCCTGGAACATCAGACGCCCTGGAAGGTCACGCGGACATCCGCCGGGGCGTACGAGTGGACGAGCCCCGCCGGCAGACCAGCGCGCACCGAGCCGAGAAGCCGCGTGAGATTCCAGCACCTCACCCCCGACGAACTCTTCGCGCAGACACCCACCGCGGCCGATCAGACGGGCTTCTGACCGTCTCCGCAGACGCCGAGCCGGCCGCGCCTATTCGTCGATGTCCCGGCGGACAGGCGCCGCGCTGGGATCGATCTCGCTCGCGATCACCGACAGCACATCGGTCGACGGCGGCACGGTCGCGTTCGGCTGCGAGCCGTCGTCCCGTTGACGCCGCCGCAGCACCGGGCGCCCGGCCCGGACCGGACCCTGATCGGCCAGCGGCACAACGGTCGCCTCCCCCGCACGCGCCGTGAACGACGTGCCGCGCACGCGGAACGGCACCTCGTCGACCTCGCCGCCGGCTCGCGCCTCCACGATGATCTCGTCGCGGTGCACCGTCACATCAAGGCGCGTGCCGTGCCACGTGAGCGGGAAGGCGAGCTCCGGCCACTCCACAGGCAGCCTCGGATCGAAACTCAGCACGCCGCCGAAGTCGCGCATCCCTGCGAAGCCGCTCACGAGCGCCGTCCACGCCCCGCCGGCCGCCGCGATGTGCACGCCGTCCGACGCGTTCCCGTGCAGATCCGCGAGATCGACGAACAGCGAGTGCTCGAAGTATTCGAGGGCGAGGTCCTGATACCCGACCTCGGCCGCCATGACCGCCTGAGCGACCGCCGACAGAGTCGAATCTCCCGTCGTCAGCGGGTCGTAGTACTCGAAGTCGGCGAGCTTCTCCTCGTCGGTGAAGTAATTGCCCTGGAGGAACTCGGCGAGCACGACATCGGCCTGCTTCAGCACCTGGAATCGGTAGATCACAAGCGGATGGAAGTGCAGAAGCAGAGGGCGATGCTCCTCGGGGGTGTGCTCGAGATCCCACAGTTCGCGCTCCAGGAACTGCGCATCCTGGGGGTGGATCCGCGCCTCTTCGCTGTAGGGGATGTGCATCGCGTGCCCCTGCCGCTCCCAGCGCTCGGGCTCGTCGGGCAGAACCTTCAGTCGGTCCACCATCGCGCGATACTCCGCAGGGGCCCGCTCGGCCAACTCGCGCACGACGCTCGCGGCTGCACGCAGATTGAACCGCGCCATGACGTTCGTGAAGAGGTTGTCGTTGACGACCGTCGTGTATTCGTCGGGCCCCGTCACGCCGTGGATGTGGAACGACGAGTCACGCCAGAATCCGAGGGTGCTCCAGAGGCGCGCCGTCTCGACGAGCAGATCGACCCCCTCGTTCGCCATGAAATGCACGTCGTTCGTCGCGCGCACGTACTTCACGAGCGCGTAGGCGACGTCGGCGTTGATGTGGTACTGCGCGGTACCCGCCGCGTAGTAGGCCGACGCCTCCTCGCCGTTGATCGTGCGCCAGGGGATGAGCGCGCCTCCCTCGCTCATCTCGGCCGCCCGCCGACGCGCCGCCGGCAGCATGCCCGCTCGCATCCGCAGCGCATTGCGCGCCCAGAGCGGCGAGGTGTAGTCGAGGAACGGCAGCACATACACGTCCGTGTCCCAGAAATAGTGGCCGCTGTAGCCGGATCCGGTCATGCCCTTCGCCGGAACACCCCAGCCGTCGGCACGCGCCGACGCCATCGCCGCCTGCAGGAGCCCCCACCGCGTCGCCTGCTGCAGGCTGTCCTGCCCCGCGATCCGGACGTCCGAACGGTCCCAGAAATCGTCGAGCCATTCACGTTGACGCGCGCGATGCTCCTCCGCGCTCGCCGACGTCGAGCGATCGAGCGTGCGGCGCCCACGGTCGATGAGCTCGGCAGCAGGCACGCCGCGCGAGGTGTGATAGCTCACATACTTCGTCACCGTGACCGGAACGCCAGCCTTCGCCTCGACACGGAAGACGTTCTTCGCGATATCGGGTTCGATGAGCCCTCGCGACTCGTACTCGTTCTCGGTCTCGATCGTGTGGTCGGCGACGACCGCGAGCGTCATGCCGCTCGAGCTCGTGCGGTACGACAGGGTCGAACGCGCACCGACCTGCCAGTACTCCTGGGGCACGAGCACCCGCTCCGATATCCGCTCGGCCTTGCGCGGGTCGGTCTTCTCGCCGGTGTTGCGCGCCGCCGCGGGACGTCCGCCGTAAACATCTTCGCCGTCTTGCCGGTTGATGATCTGGCAGTTGATCACAACGGGTGCGTCCGCATTGAGGACCGTGACCTTCATCTGCAGCACCGCGAGGTGGCGATCAAGGAAGGAGACGAGGCGGCTGGATTCGAGCAGCACCTCCTTGCCCGAGGGCGTGACCCATCGGATCCGACGGTTCTGCGACGCGTCGCGGAAGTCGAGGCTGCGCTCGTACTCGCTGATCTCAGCGATATCGATCGACATCGGCTCGTCGTCGACGTAGACGCGCATGATCTTCGCGTCCGGCACATTCACGATCGTCTGTCCGACTTCCGCGAAGCCGTAGGCGCTCTCGGCGTGCTGAATCGGCCACGTCTCGTGGAACCCGTTGATGAAGGTGCCGTGTTCGTGCGCATGACGGCCTTCCGGATGGTCGGCTCGCATGCCGAGGAAGCCGTTGCCGGTCGCGAAGATGGTCTCCGTCACCCCCAGGTCGTCCTCGTCGAATCGCGTTTCGACGAGACGCCACGGGTCGATGGGGAAGCGCTCGCGGTCGATCATGCAGAAACCTCCAGAAGGTCGGCGAGGTCGGTCACGATGAGGTGGGCACCGACGTCGGCCAGGGCGTCGGCGCCCACGCCGCGATCCACGCCGATCACGAGGCCGAAGCCGCCCGCGGCGCCGGATGCGACGCCGGCGAGGGCATCTTCGATGACGGCGGCGCGGGCAGGATCCACGCCGAGCGCGCGGGCACCTTCGAGAAAGACATCCGGGGCAGGCTTCGAGGGCAGGTTCCTCTGCTCGGCGACGAGGCCGTCGATGATCACCGAGAAGCGATCGCGGAGGCCCGCGGCATCCAGCACGGGGCCGGCATTCTTCGAGCTCGAGACGACGGCGACGGGCGTTCCCGCCCGCTCGAGCGCCTCGAGGACGGCCAGGGAACCCGGGTAGGGCGCAATGCCATCGCGTTCGAGCACGCGGAGGAACGCAGCGTTCTTGCGATTCCCGACACCGCATACCGTCTGTGCTGACGGATCGTCCGACGGATCACCCCACGCGGCCTCGACGTCTCGGCTGCGCAGCACACCGGCGACGCCGTCGTATCGCCTCTTGCCGTCGACGTGCTCGTAGTAGTCACGTTCGGTGTACGCCGGGTGGATCCCCCACTCGTCGAACAGCTCGTCGAATACCGTCTGCCACGCGTGCATGTGCACCTCGGCGGTCGGCGTCAGCACCCCGTCGAGATCGAATAGGACGGCGTCGACGTCCGCGAGGCGCGGCACGGTGGGATCGGTGCTGTCGGTCACGAGGGTCTCCGATCGGGTGCGGGGCCGGGTGTTGCGGCCAGCATAGGGGGCTGCGGGTTACCGGCTCGTGTCGCGGTCTGCCGTCACGAACAGACCGCGAGGGTCTGGCGGGCGATCTCGACCTCTTCGTCGGTGGGCACCACGAGCACGGTCACGTCGGAATCGTCGGCCGAGATGCGCGCGATCTCACCGCGCGGTGCCTTCTCGTTCCGCTCGGGATCGACCCGCACCCCCGCGAAGGCGAGTCTGTCGAGGGCTCCGGCGCGCACGATCGGCACGTTCTCGCCGACGCCTGCCGTGAAGCTGATCACGTCGACGCCGCCGAGCTGCGCCATGTACGCGCCCGCGTACCCGCGCAGGCGGTGCAGATAGACGTCGAGGGCGAGGGTCGCCGCTTCATCGCCGTCACGGTGCCGGGCGACGAGATCGCGCATATCGTTCGCGCCCGCGAGCCCCAAGAGGCCGCTCTCCTTGTTCAGCACGCGATCGAGGTCGTCGACACCGAGGCCGGCTCGCCGCTGCAGGTGCAGGAGGATCGCCGGGTCGAGATCTCCCGTCCGGGTTCCCATCACGAGCCCCTCGAGCGGCGTGAATCCCATCGACGTGTCGACGGATCTCCCGCCGTCGATCGCGGTCGCCGAGGCGCCATTGCCGAGGTGGAAGACGATCTGGCGCAGCTTCTCGACGGGTCGCCCGACATACGCCGCCGCAGCCTCGCTCACGAATCGGTGGCTTGTGCCGTGGAAGCCATATCGGCGGATGCGGTGCCGCTCGGCGAGCTCGCGATCGAGAGCGTAGGTGTATGCCTCGGGCGGCATGGTCTGGTGGAAGGCCGTATCGAACACGGCCACATGCGGAACATCGGCGAACGCCCTCCGCGCCGCGCGGATCCCTTGCAGTGCCCCCGGGTTGTGCAGCGGCGCGAGCACGGAGAGCTCGTCGATGTTGATCTCGACGAGATCATCGATCGGCGTCGCCGCGAAGAAGCGCGCGCCCCCGTGAACGACCCGGTGGCCGACAGCGATAGGCGCATGCTGAGCGAGCGATGGGCCGTGCTCGGCGAACGCGTCGAGCATCGCCTGAAAGCCGGCGGTGTGATCGGGGATCCGCCGCTCGATCTCTGCCGTCGCGCTCTCGGCACCCACCTCCGGATCAGCTTGCGCGTGCACCGTGTGCCGCGCGCGCCCCTGCGCGTCGCCGATGCGCTCGACGAGACCGGTCGCCAGAACTCGCTCGCTTCTCATGTCGATGAGCTGATATTTGAACGACGACGAGCCGCTGTTGACGACGAGCACAACCGACATGGTCACCTCTCTGCCTGGGCCTGGATCGCGGTGATCGCGACCGTGTTGACGATGTCGTCGACGAGCGCTCCGCGCGACAGATCGTTGATCGGCTTGTTCAGCCCCTGCAGGACCGGGCCGATCGCGACAGCGCCCGCCGAGCGCTGCACAGCCTTGTAGGTGTTGTTGCCCGTGTTCAGGTCGGGGAAGACGAAGACGGTCGCCCGCCCCGCAACCGCGGAGTCGGGCATCTTGGTCCGCGCCACGGCCGCATCCGCTGCCGCGTCGTACTGGATCGGGCCCTCGATCGGCAGCTCGGGCGCCCGCGACCGTGCCAGCGCCGTCGCCTCGCGCACCTTCTCGACGTCGGCGCCCGTTCCCGATTCACCCGTCGAGTACGACAGCATCGCCACGCGGGGTTCGATCGCGAACTGCACCGCCGTCTCGGCAGACGAGATGGCGATATCGGCGAGCTGCTCGCTCGTCGGATCGGGGATCACGGCGCAGTCGCCGTAGACGAGCACGCGATCGGCGAGCGCCATGAGGAACACGCTCGAGACGACGGAGACGTCCGGGCGCGTCTTGATGACCTCGAACGAGGGACGGATCGTGTGGGCCGTCGTGTGCGCCGCGCCGGAGACCATGCCGTCGGCGTCTCCCATATGCACCATCATCGTGCCGAAGTAGGACACGTCGGTGACGAGGTCGGCGGCCTTCTCGTACGTCATCCCCTTGTGGGCGCGCAGCCGCGCGTATTCGGCCGCAAAGCGGTCGACGTACACGGGATCGAACGGACTGAGGACCCGGGCGGCGTTGATGTCGAGGCCCAGCTCGATCGCGCGGGCGCGCACCTCGAACGGCTCGCCGAGGATCGTCAGCTCGGCGACGCCTCGTTCGAGGAGGACGGCGGCCGCCCGCAGGATCCGGTCGTCGTCGCCCTCGGGCAGCACGATGCGCTTGAGGTCGCTTCGTGCGCGTTCGAGCAGCTGATACTCGAACATCAGGGGCGTCACGACCGTCGCGCGCGCCACCCCGAGCACGCGGGTGAGCTCGTCGATGTCGACGTTCTGGTCGAAAAGGCTCAGCGCGCGGGCGTAGCGCTGTGCGCTGGACGCCGCGAGCCGCCCCCGCGTGTTCATGACGCGCACTGCCGTGTCGTAGGTGTCGCCTGCCGCCCGAATGATGGGGATCCGCGAGGCGAGGCCCTCGATGAGGCGCTGCATGACCTCGGGGATCTCGAAGTCGCCGTTGAGCACGATGCCCGCGAGCGACGGGAAGGTCCCTGAGCTGTTCGCCGTCAGGGTCGCAAGCAGTGCATCGCTGCGGTCGGCCGGGATGATCACGATGTCGCCCTCGCTGAGTCGTGGCAGCACGTTCACCATCGACATGGCGGCGACCGTCACGCCCAGCGCCTCGCGCCCGAGGAGCGCCTCATCACCCTTGACGAGCTCGCCGTCGACTGAGCGCAGGATGTCCCCCATGGTCGGCGCGACGAGCAGGCGGTCCTCCGGGAGCGCCCACACCGGCGCGCCGCCCGTGTGATCTCGCACGACGGCGACGATCTCGTCGGCGCGCTCTCCTTCGGCGCGATTGACGATCGTCGCCGCGAGCTCGGCGCGCGCCCGTACAAGCTCGGCGATCGCGAGCGACGCGATCTGCCCCATCTGCTGCGGCGAGCGCGCCGCGAGGGAGCCGAGCGCCTCGGTCTGCCCCTGCTGCTGTCGTCCGCCCAGCACGAGCAGAACAGGTGTGCCGAGATTGGCCGCGATTCGCGCGTTGTAGGCGAGCTCGGCCGGGCTGCCGACATCGGTGTAGTCGCTGCCGAGCACGACGACCGCGTCACAGCGCTCCTCGACGCGCTTATATCGCGCGACGATCTCGGCGAGGGCGCCTTCCGGATCCGCGCGCACGTCGTCGTATGTGACTCCGACGCAGTCTTCGTACGGCAGGTCGACGCCGTCGTGGTCGAGCAGCATCTCGAGGACGTAGTCGCGCTCGTTCGTCGATCGCGCGATCGGCCGAAACACCCCGACCCGCGGCGTGACGCGGCTCAGCGAATCGAGTACACCGAGGGCGACGGTCGACTTGCCCGAATGGCCTTCGGCGGAGGTGATGTAGATGCTTCTCGCCACGTATCCAACCTACCGGCGAGCACCGACAACGAAAAGACTCTCCGCGTACCCGGCAGAGCCCGGTTACCCTTGCTACGTTTCCGTCCTGGGGGAGTTGGCCTGGATGCCGTCACGCGGAGAGCTGACTCAAGTCTATCAGCCGTGACGGAGTGCTCGGTCGCACGCTCACGTGTCACACCACGTGGTTAGGCTGTCGCACGACGCCGCCCGACGACCGAGAGCGAACATGCCCGAGACGACGATGACTCCCGACGAGTTCCGCGCGACGACGAACCGAATCGCCGATGCCGTCCGCCAGGTGATCGACGGGAAGGAGCACGCGATCCGCTCGGCGCTCGTCGTGCTGCTGGCCGAGGGACACCTGCTCGTCGAGGACGTCCCGGGCGTCGGCAAGACGATGCTCGCCCGCGCTCTCGCGGCGTCGATCGATGCCGAGGTGAGGCGAATTCAGTTCACGCCGGATCTGCTGCCCGGAGACGTGACGGGCGTGTCGGTCTACAGCCCCGCGAACCGCGAGTTCGAGTTCACCCCCGGCGCGGTGTTCGCGAACGTCGTCATCGCCGACGAGATCAACCGGTCGTCGCCGAAGACACAGTCCGCGCTCCTCGAGGCGATGGAGGAGCGGCAGGTGTCGGTCGACGGGCGATCGCATCCGCTGCCGGATCCGTTCCTCGTCATCGCCACGCAGAATCCTCTCGAGATGGACGGCACATACGCGCTGCCCGAAGCGCAGCTCGACCGATTCATGATGCGCATGTCGATGGGCTATCCCGACGCCGACGCCGAGGTGCTCATGCTGCGCCAGCGCGACACGCAGAACCCGCTCCTCGGGATCCGCCCCGTCGTCACGCTGGACGGCGTCGCGCAGCTCATCGATTTCGCGCACCGCGTGCACGTCGCACCTGTCATAGAGCAGTACGCCGTCTCCCTCGCGCGCGCCACGCGCGAACACCCCGATCTCCGCCTGGGCGCCAGCCCGCGCGCCACGCTGCAGCTCGTGCGCGCCGCCAAGGCGTGGGCCGCTCTGCAGGGGCGCGAGTTCGTCATCCCCGACGACATCTCAGGCCTCGCACGCTCGATTTTCGCGCACCGCCTGGTCCCGACGCGCCACGCTGCCGCCGGGCGACGCTCCGCGAACCCTGTGCCTCGCATCATCGATCAGATCGTCCAATCGGTCGCGGTACCCGTGGCGGATCGGTGACGTCCACCACGTCCCGCAGGCCCGCACGCGGACGTCTTGTCCCCACCGTCCGCGGTACCTCCCTGCTCGCATTCGGCGGCATCCTCCTCGTCGGCGGCGCCGCGATCGACCGCGTCGAGCTCACGTATCTCGGCATCGTTCTCGTGGCCGTCGTCGCCCTCAGCGCGATCGCTGTCGCCGCCTGGCCGTCACCGACGTCCACCGTGCGGGTCCTGCACGAAGAGATCGTCGCCGTCGGCGATCCGATGCGCGTCACGACCACCGTGCACGGCGGCACGACCTTCGTCGCATCGAGCGCGGACCTCGTCTCGCCGGGGCTCCTAAGTTCCGAAGACGAGGAGGACGGCGATCGGACGATCGCGTGCACCGTCACCGCCACGCGCCGAGGGGTGCACCGCGTCGGACCGCTGCGCGTCGAACTCGTCTCGCCCTTCGGCGCCGTCCGCCGCCGCCGAGACATCGGTGGAAGCGACGAAGTCGTCGCCGTTCCCCCGGTCGTCGCCCTCCCCTCGATCCGGGCGAGGGGCGACGACGGGGGCGAGGACTCCGCGCGGATCGAGCACAGCGGTCAGGGACACGACAACCTCATCCCCCGCCCTTACGTCGCAGGCGATTCGATGCGGCGGGTGCACTGGCGCGCCTCTGCGCATCACGGCGATCTCATGGTGCGCGAAGAGGAGCGCGAGTCGACGCCGACGGCGATCGTGCTGCTCGACCTCTCTCCCGACAGCTGGCGCGACGCGGCCGCCTTCGACACAGCGGTCAGCGCCTGCGCCTCCGTCGTCGCACGCCTTCTCGCCGATGGCTTCGTCATCGAGGTCGAGGCCGCCGACGGATCCGTCCTCGCGACCGTCGACAGCCGCGCATCTCTCAACAGCTTCCTCACACGCTGCGCGACCATCGAGCCGCGCGGACAGGGGGAAGCGCACGCGTCGTCCTCCGCTCACGCCGGAGTCGTCGTCTCGATCGGGCGCGCAGTCATGCCCGTCGCTTCCCCCGCGCCGCACGTTCTGCTCACGCCCGAGGATCCGCCGGATCCCGCGGCGACGAGGGGCTGGCATACCGCGACCCTTCGCGACGACATCGCCGATTCCTGGGGCGAGGCGATCGAGGGGGACGCCGGATGAACCGCTCTCCGCACAGGCGCCCGCGGGCCGCCGCGTCCATCGCCATTCTCGCGGCGATCATCACGGCCACCCTCCCTCTCACGACGCTCCTTCTGCCGTCGTGGTTCTTCCCTGCTTTCGCGGCGTCCCTGGCGATCGTGACGGCGGGATACGTCGCCCGGCGGATCCGGCGTGGCCTCGCGCTCGCGGCGCAGCTCATCGCCTGGGTCCTCGTGACGACCCTCGCGTTCCCGGGCCCGGTCCTCGGTGGACTCGTGCCGTGGGGATCCGATTGGGGGCTGCCTCCGGTCATCGCCGCCGCCGGAGAGCAGATCATCGACGGTGTCGCACCGCTCGCCGTGGAGGCACCGCTCACGTTCGTGCTCGTCTCCGCGATCGCTCTTCTCACCGTCGTCGTCGACCAGCTCGCGGGCGCCGCACGACTGCCGGTGCTGGCGGGAATCCCGCTCGTCGCCGTCTTCATCACGCCTCAGCTGGCCGTTCCCCGCGACGATCACCTGCCGCTCGCGGTGCCCTTCGCGCTCGCGCTCGTCGCGCTCGTCGCGACGACGGGCTCGTCTCGGATCCGGAAAGACGAGCCCCCGCGCACCGCGGCGATCACCGTCGCGATCGCGATCGTCGCGGCCCTCGTCGCGGTCGTCGTCGCACCGCGGATCCCCGTGCTCCCGACGGCCGATTCCGGTCTGCTCGCCCGCCCGACGAGCATCGACGTGTCGATCGACCTCGGCGATGATCTCCGAAACGCCTCGAGCGCCGAGATGCTGCGGGTGCGCACGAGCGCCGACACCGCACCGTATCTGCGTCTCGCGACGCACACCCGGTTCGACGAGGATGGCTGGCGGCTCGACGAGGGCGGAATCCGTCCTCTCCGGGAGGGGTTCGACGACGTCGTCCCCTCGGGCGTCGTCGGCGAAGTCACGAGTGAGAGAGAACGCACGTGGATCAGCGACGTCGCGCTCGACGCCGAGTTCCTGCCCGTTCCCGAGAACGCCGTCGCGATCGCGGGCGCGGAGGGCGCATGGAACGCACTGCTCGAAAGCCGCACCGTGCGCTCGACGTCGTCGACGGCCGAGGGCGAGACGTACCGCGTCGACGCCTATCCGGTCGCGCCCACGCGCGAGCAGCTCGACGCGTCGCCGTGGGTCTCGGACGGTGACAACGGCGGTTTCGTCTTCGAGTCGTCCCCCAGCGATGAGATCGTGTTCGACACTGTCCCGCCCGCGACGCTCGACGTCGACTCCGCCGTGACGGGGGGCGCGATCGGCCGGGCGGCCCGCTCTGTCGCGGGCGACGCCGCATCCCCCTACGCCGCCGCCCTCTCCTTGCAGGAGTGGCTGCGGTCGAGCGAGTTCGCTTACTCGCTCGAGACGCCCGTCGAGCAGGACTTCGACGGCAGCGACGTCGCGGCCGTCGAGCAGTTCCTCGAGGTGCGCGAGGGATACTGCGTGCACTTCGCGTCGACATACGCGCTCATGGCGCGCTCACTGGGCCTACCCACGCGCATCGCCATCGGGTTCCTCCCCGGCACGCAGACGGGCGAGCGGGTCGATGACCTCGACGTCTATTCCGTCAGCGCCGATCGCCTGCACGCGTGGCCCGAGGTATATCTCGTCGGGATCGGCTGGATGCGTTTCGATCCGACGCCCGGCGTCGCCCAGGCGCAGAGCGTGGTGCGCGACGCCGAACAGACGCCGAGCGAGTCGCCCGAGGCGACTGTCCAGCCGAGCGACGAGCCCGAAGAGACTCCCACGCCGACCGCGTCCCCGACCGACGCGGTGCCGGCCGACACGACGGCAGGCTCGTCCTCTGGGGCCGGCATCGGATCCGCGTGGCTCGTCATCGCGCTCGTCGTCATCGGTGCCTGCCTGCTGGCACTCGCGCCCGCAGCGCTCCGCCGGGCACTCCGGATCCGCCGCGTCCGCGCCGCGCGCCAAGGCGATGTCCTGTCGGCTTGGCGAGAACTCGTCGCGGTCGCGTTCGACGCCGGCCTCACGCTGCACGCATCCGAGTCGCCGCGCGCCCTGGGCGCGCGACTCGTCGCCCTCGGCGCGCCGGAAGACGACGTCGAACGCATCGTCTCGGCGGTCGAACACCAGGCTTTTGCGGCGCAGCCTGGGCCGGAGGACGACCTCTTACCCGCCCTGCGCACGGTCGCCCTCGCGCTCCGCGCCGATGCCCCGGCCGATCGGGCGCGGAGGTTCCTCCTCCCGCGATCCCTGTGGGCTCGCGTGGCGACGGACGACGTCTCTAGCTGACGGCTCGGCGCACGAGCTCCCGGATCCGCTTCTCCGCCACGTCGGTCATCTCGATGACCGCGAATGAGGTCGGCCACATCTCGCCGTCGTCGAGATTCGCGGTGTCGTCGAAGTTCACGGTTCCGTATCGCGTATCGAACTTCGACGCCGGCTGATAGAAGACGACGACCTTGCCGTCGCGAGCGTAGGCGGGGAACCCGTAGAACGTCTTCGGGTTCAGCTCGGGGGCCTCCTCGCTCACGATCGTGTGCAGGCGGGTTGCGACCGCGCTGTCCGTTCCGTCGAGCCCATCGATCGCCTTCACACAGGCCTCGAGCTCACGGGCGAGCTTCGCCGCCCCTTTCAGCCCCTTCGTCGACCGCAGCTCCTCGGCCCGCTGCTTCATCGCGGCGCGCTCGTCGTCGCTGAACCCGCTCTTCGTGTCCGTCATGCCGGTCCGCCCTCTCCTCGTCTCAGATCCTGCAGCCTCAGGTTACGACGGCCAGCGCGGGCGCGCTTGTCGATCCGCCGCCCCGGACACGCGCTCGATTGGTCGACGCGGACCAAGACGGGTAATATTGCCCGAGGCCCTTCTTCGGGCTGAGGAGGATTCGCCTAGCGGCCTATGGCGCACGCTTGGAACGCGTGTTGGGTGCAAGCCCTCGGGGGTTCAAATCCCCCATCCTCCGCCAAAGAATCCCCTGATCAGAAGCTATTCCGATCAGGGGATTCCGTCGTCTCCGGCGCCTATCGGCTCGTCGGCGCCGCTCCGTACAGGGCCGCGAGCTCCGCGCGGTTCCGCGCCCCCGTGCGCTTGAGGAGCTTCGAGATGTGGAACTTCACCGTGTGCGCGCTGATCCGCAGTTCACGCGCGATCTCGTCATTGCGCGATCCCGCGGCGAGACACTGCAGCACATCGCGCTCACGCGCCGTGAGATCCGTCAGCTCGTCGCCGAGCATCGCGGGTGGAACGGGATCCAGCGGGATCGTGATCGCAAGATCCGTGCCCCACCCCGGGGTGGATGCGACCTCGAGCCGCCCGTCGAGCGCCGCGACGTGCTCGACGATCGGCCGCAGGGAGTCGTCGTGGGCGTGGGTCTCGCCGCTCCCGTCGTCGCGGATCGCGATGAGGAGGTTGAGGCCGTCGCAGTCCCATTGGATCCGGACACGTCGGGCTTCCGCCGCGTCGACGACCCCCAGCACAGCGCTTCTCGCAATCGCGCGCGCCGAGTGCGCCACATCGCCGGGCAGAGCGCGCCCGTTCGAGGGCGGCTCGACGAACTGCACGTCCAGCTGACCGAAGCGCACGAGCGGGCGCAGATCCCGCTTGAGCCGTTCGAATGCCCCGACAACGGGCTCCAGACGATCCTGCTGTCGCCCGTCGGCCGTCGTCCTCAGATCGACGAGCGCTGCGGCCGCCACATCGAGCGCCGCCTGTCGCGCGGCACGGTCGTCGAGGCGGGTCGACCTCAGCGGCGCGAGGATCGATTCGAGCACGACGGCGTGCGCGTCGGACTGCTCTGCCAGCGCTCGAGCCTGCTCCGACAGACGTGCGCGCGTCGACCGCACCGGGGGCTCCGTCTCCATCGCCCCAGGATAGCCATTCAGGGAGCACTACCCGACCGGCTAGTCTGCGTACCCATCCGGCGGAGGGCGCGCTTTCCGCGTTGCCGGGAGGATCGACGCATGACCACCTCGCAGACCGAGTCCGCCGCGGCTCTCGATCGCATCTCAGACGAGGTGCGGCGCGCTCTCGCGGAGATCGCCGACACCCAGGAGCCCGCACTCGCCCAGCTCGAGGACGCCCTCCTCTCCGCAGATCGCGTCTTCGTCCTCGGGGCAGGGCGCTCCGGGATCGCGCTGCAGATGACCGCCATGCGCCTCATGCACCTGGGCCTGACCGTGCACGTCGCGGGTGAGACGACGACACCGGCGATCGCGGCCGGCGATCTGCTCCTCACCGCGAGCGGATCGGGCACCACGGGCGGCGTCGTCCGCGCCGCGACGACCGCACGAGACGCAGGCGCCACGATCGCCGCCATCACGACCGATCCGGCATCGACTCTCGCGGATCTCGCCCACCTCGTCGTGCGCGTGCCCGCCGCGGGCAAGCTCGACCGATCGGGATCCGCGTCCGCACAGTACGCCGGCAGCCTGTTCGAGCAGACGGTCGCGCTCCTCGGCGACGCCGTCTTCGACGGCCTGTGGCGGAGAGACGGCACGACGGCCGATGAGATCTGGCCCCGTCACGCAAACCTCGAATGACCCCACCGACGCTCCCCGCGACGGCCACCCCATAGGAAGCAGGAACATGAAGATCCAGTTCGCCATCGACACGCTGACCACCGACCACGCCCTGGAGCTCGCGGCTGCCGCGGCAGACCACGTGGACATCCTCGAGCTCGGCACGCCCCTCATCAAGAGCGCGGGCCTCTCGGCCATCACCGCGATGAAGGAGGCGCACCCCGACAAGGTCGTGTTCGCCGACCTCAAGACGATGGATGCCGGCGCGCTCGAGGCCGACATCGCCTTCGCCGCCGGCGCCGACCTCGTGACCGTCCTCGGCGCAGCCGACGACAGCACGATCCTCGGCGCCGTCGAGGCGGCGAAGGAGCACGGCAAGGGCGTCGTCGTCGACCTCATCGGCGTCGCCGACAAGGCGACGCGCGCACAGCAGGTCGTGGCGCTCGGTGCCGACTTCGTCGAGATGCACGCAGGCCTCGACGAGCAGGCTCAGGAGGGCTACTCGCTCGACGGCCTCCTCGAGGCCGGCCGCGCGTCGGGTGTCCCCTTCTCGGTCGCGGGCGGCGTGAATGCCGCGTCGATCGCCGCCGTCCGCGAATCCGGCGCGCAGATCGCCGTCGCCGGCGGCGCGATCTACGGTGCACCCGACGTCTCGACGGCCGCCGCCGAGCTGCGCGGCGCGCTCGCCTGAGACACGCACCCCTCAGATCCCCGTCCCCACGCCGTGGGGGCGGGGATCTGCGTTTCCGGCCCCGCGTGCGCACCACGCGGCGCACGCGCGTCCCGCGGACTTGACGGCACTGCCGAAAAGAATTATTTTCATTGTCACCACTCATCGACGACGATGTTTTTCAAGGGGCAATGGTGTCACGCACGGCAATCGACGGCGGGAACCTGCTGATCGCACAGCAGATCGACGAAAAGCGCGCCGAGATGTCCGCGGTGATGGTGAAAATCGCCGACCTGCTGGAAGAACGCCCCCTGGCCCCCGTGCAGTGCACGATCACGGAGCTCGCAAACGATGCGGATGTCTCCCCCGCGACCGTGACCCGCTTCTGTCGCCTCCTCGGATTCCCCGGGTACATCCAGTTCCGCGTCGCGGTCGCCTCCGAGATCGGACGCGGCGACGTGAGTGAATCCTGGAGCGCCGACATCGGGCGCGACTTCCGCCCGGACGACGCGCCGCAGACGATCGCACGCACGCTCCTCGCCTCTCACATGCAGGCGCTTCAGGAGACGACGGAGCGGATCGACCTGGAGGGCCTGCTGCAGGTCGCTCGCGCCATCGCCGGATGCCGTCACCTCGACATCTACGGCGTCGGCGGCAGCGGGGTCATCGCCGACGAGCTGCAGATGCGGTTGTTCCGCATCGGCATCAACGGACACAGCTGGTCGGACGTCCACAGCGGCCTCGCGAGCGCCGTGCAGCAGACCGCCGATTCAGTCGCCATCGGCATTTCGAACACCGGACGCACCGACGAGACGCTCCAGATGCTCTCGCAGGCGCGATCCGTCGGCGCCCTCACGGTCGCGCTCACATCTGAGCCCGCATCGCCTTTGGCGCGCGAAGCCGACGTGACGCTTGTCACGGCGGGCCCCGGGCAGTACCTCCAGCCTGACGACCTCTCGGTGAAGCACTCGCAGCTGCTCGTGATCGATCTGATCTACCTGATCACGGCGCAGCAGGACTTCGGCGGGATCGCCACGAAGCTCGCGGCCTCTGCGATGGCGGTGTCGGATCACCGCCGGCCCGCACGCCGCTCGGTGCGCTCCGGGCGCACCACGACCTGAATGACAGATCAACGACGATCGTCGACAGAAAGGAAAACACCATGAACATCGACGAGGCACGCGTCAGTCGACGCAATCTGCTTCGCGGCGCCATCGCTGGCGCCGTGCTCTTGCCGTTCGGCGCCTCGCTCGCGTCCTGCGCAGCTCCGGGCGGCGGGGGCGGGACGGGTGACGAGCAGCCACAGGGTGACGTGACCGCTGACAATCCCTTCGGCGTCGCGGCGAACAGCACGATCGACGCGGTCATCTTCGACGGCGGATACGGCACCGACTACGTCGAGAAGGCGGCAGAGGTCCTCCAGGGCTCGCACGACGGCGTCACGGCGACCATCGCGGCATCGACGAAGATCGCGCAGGAGCTGCAGCCTCGATTCGTCGGGGGCACTCCCCCGGATCTGATCGACAACTCGGGTGCGAACTCGATCGGATGGAACACGATCCTCGATCAGCTCGAGACGCTCGATGACGTGCTCGAGGCGAACAACCTCGAGGGCGAGAAGATCGCCGACACGCTGTACGGCGGCGTGAAGGCGCCCGGCACGTTCGGCGGCGAGTTCAAGGCGCTGAACTACGTGATGACGACGTACGGCCTGTGGTACTCGAAGAGCCTCTTCGACTCCAACGGCTGGGACGTCCCCACGAGCTGGCAGGACCTCGCGGATCTCGGCGCCCAGGCGAAGGAACAGGGCAAGTACCTGTTCCTCTGGGGCAAGGAGGCCGCAACCTACTACCAGACCTTCGTCGTCGACTCGGCGATCATCCAGGGCGGCGACGAGGTGCGCCTCGCACTCGAGAACCTCGAGGAGGGCTGCTGGTCGCACCCGGTCATCCAGGACATCCTGACGACGTTCCACGAGCTGATTCAGTCGGGGTACGTCAAGCCGGGCGGCTCAGGAACGCAGTTCACGCAGGCGCAGGCGTCGTGGTCCAACGGCCAGGAGGCGCTCCTGTATCCGTCGGGCTCGTGGATCGAGAACGAGATGAAGGATCAGACGGCCGACGGCTTCGAGATGGCGGGCATCGCCGAGCTGCCGTTCGACGGCAACCAGACGACTCCGCAGGGAACGATGCGCGCCGAAGCGGGCGAGCCCTTCGTCGTCCCCTCGAACGCCGAGAACCCCGCCGGCGGCAAGGAGCTCCTGCGCACCATGCTCTCGAAGGAGGCGGCAACCTACTTCGCCCAGGAGAAACTGTCGCCGCCCATCGTCAAGGGCGTCGTGCCGGCCGACGGCTTCGGGTCTTCGGCGCTCGTCTCGCAGACCGAGATGCTCGAGGCCGCGGGTCAGAACGTCTTCACGGTGAAGTTCATCAACCTCTACGGCATGAACTCCGACCAGCTTCCGATCTGGAACTCGTTCCTCGATGGGAAGATGAGTGTCGAGGAGATCACGAAGCAGCTCCAGGATCTCACCGACCGCGTCCGCGAAGACGACTCGATCGAGAAGATCCCCGCGACATGACGCCCGCACACGGATCCGCGACGGGGCTCGACACCGTTGCGGTCGTGACGCCGGCGGGGCGCCGCGCGGCGCCCCGCCGGCGTCGGCGCCGCCTGACGGCCGACTACGTGAGCTTCCTCGCGGTCTTTCTCGGGCTGCCTCTTGCGATCTTCTTCGTCTTCGTGATCTCGCCGTTCGCGCAGGCGGTGTACTACTCGCTGACGAACTGGACGGGCTTCTCCCCCGAGATGGACTTCGTCGGCGTCGACAACTTCGTCCGGCTCTTCCAGAACCCGACGTTCGTGCAGTCGATGGGCAACAGCCTGTTCCTCGCGCTCGTCGTGCCCTTGGTGACCCTCTCGATCGCCCTCATCTTCGCCTCGATGATCACCGTGGGCGGCCCGAGCCACGGTCAGGTCCGCGGACTCGGCGCATCGAGCTTCTACCGCGTCGTGTCGTTCTTCCCCTACGTGATCCCCGCGATCGCGATCGGCCTCCTGTGGAGCCAGATCTACGATCCGAGCGGGCTGCTGAACGGCATCCTCGTGGCGATCGGCTTCGACGGCGTACAGGACTTCCCGTGGCTCGGCGACCAGCGCACGGCCATGGGCGCATCGATCTTCGTCATCGTGTGGGGCATGGTCGGCTTCTACATGGTGCTGTTCATCGCCGCGATCAAGGGGATCCCCGCGGAGGTCTTCGAGGCCGCACGGATCGACGGCGCGGGCCGCTTCCGCACGACCCTCGCCATCACGCTGCCCTTGATCCGCGACAACGTTCAGACGGCCTATATCTACATCGGCATCCTCGCCCTGGACGCCTTCGTCTACATGGCGGCACTGAACGCGACGGGCGGGCCAGGAAACTCGACGCTCGTGATGTCGCAGTACCTGTTCCGCACGGCATTCGAGAAGGGCCAGTTCGGCCTGGCGAGCGCTATGGGCGTCATGCTCGCGGTCGTCACCCTCGTGTTCGCCGCGATCGTGTTCATCGTCAACTGGGCCACGGGCGGCCGCGACAAGGGAGGGCGAGCATGAGCGTCTCCACCCGCTCGACCATCACGATCGACGAGCGCGCGGCGCGCGCGGACCGTCAGGACCGGAAGACGACGCGCGGCGATCGCGCGGTCGGCATCGCCTCGCACGCGGTGCTCATTCTCTGGTCGATCATCGTCATCCTGCCGCTGGTCTGGACGGTCTTCTCCTCCTTCAAGACCTCAGAGGAGATCTTCGCCTCGCCGTTCGGCCTCCCCGAGAAATGGGGCTTCGCGAACTACGTGACGGCGTGGTCCGAGGACGACTTCGGGCGGATGTTCGTCAACACGGTCGTCGTCGTCGGCGTCGCCCTCGTGCTGGTGATGATCCTCGGCGCGATGTGCGCCTATGTGCTCGCCCGATTCGCGCTCCCGGGCAGCAGGGTCATCTACTACATGATGCTCGCGGGCCTCACCTTCCCCGTGTTCCTCGCGATCGTGCCCCTGTTCTTCATCCTGCAGAACATGGGCCTGCTCAACACTCTGCCGGGGCTGATCATCACCTACGTGGCCTTCGCGCTGCCGTTCACGGTGTTCTTCCTGTTCTCGTTCTTCAAGAACCTGCCGGATGAGATCCAGGAGGCCGCCTACATCGACGGCGCGAGCGAGTGGCGCACCTTCTTCCAGGTGATGCTGCCGCAGGCGCGACCGGGGATCGCCGCGATCGCGATCTTCAACTTCCTCGGGCTGTGGAACCAGTTCCTCCTGCCCGTCGCTCTGAACACCGACCAGGACAGCTACGTGCTCTCGCAGGGGCTCGCCGCCTTCGCCTCGTCGGCCGGGTACAACGTCGACTTCGGATCGCTGTTCGCGGCCGTCGTCATCACGATCGTCCCCGTCCTGATCATCTACGTGTTCTTCCAGCGCCAGCTGCAGGGATCCGTGTCTCAGGGCACGTCGAAGTAGGTCTCCCATGCCGACGATCCGCCCCTCTCGCCCCGCCGACCGCGACGCGCTGTACGACGTGTGCGTCCGGACGGCGGACGCGGGATCCGACGCCACGGGGCTCGCGTGCGACGACCGGCTGTGGGGCGACGTCTGGGCCGTGCCGTACGCCGAGCGCGATCCGGGCCTGTGCTGGGTCGTCGAGTCCGGCGACGGCCGTGTGATCGGCTACATCGTCGCGACGGACGATACCGACGCCTTCGAGGAGTGGTTTCGCGACGAGTGGTGGCCGGATCGGGCGGAGCGCTACGCCGTACCGGAGCCGACCGAGCGGCACCGGAGCGTCGTGTCCGTCGCCGCGGCACGCGCGCCGGGGCGCGAACCGCACGCGTCGACGCACCCCGCGCACCTGCACATCGATCTGCTGCCCGAAGCGCAGGGGCAGGGACTGGGTCGCCGTCTGATCGAGACGCTGCTCGCCGAGCTGCGCCGCCGGAGGATTCCGGCGGCGCACCTCGGAACCGGCGAGGACAATCGCGGCGCGATCGCGTTCTACGAGCGGCTCGGGTTCCGCCGGCTGCCGTCCTCACCCGGGACGGGCGTCTCGTTCGGATACGAGCTGCTCTGAAACGCCCCGTCAGCTGTTCTGGCGATACGCGGTACGCGCGTAGTCGTGATACGGCGCCGGCGCGACGGTCGCGCGAATGCGCACCTGCCGGTGGTGGGCGTCCACCTGCGGCTTCTGCGAGATCGGATCCTCACCCCACACGACATCGACGACGTCGCCATCAGCGATGCTCTCGTCGACAGTCGCGAGCGACATGTAGAGCTGGTCGCAGGCGATGTATCCGGCGTCGGTCGAGATCCCGATCTGGGCGCCGCCCTGCTCGACGGTGTCCATCTGGTAGAAGCCGTAGCGGGCCTTCGGGAAGTCGAGGAACTTCGCCGGCGTGCCCGGCTCGATCTGCGAGCGTACGACGGACGCGACGTCCTCGGAGTTCCACAGCAGCGTCACCTTGCGCCGGGGAGGGTTCTCCGCGATGCGCTCGAGCGCGGCGCGGCCGTGGAAGTCGTGGTCGAAGCGCACCGAGCGCCCGAGACCGATGTCGAAAGGCGTCACGTAGTAGTCACGGATGTCGGCCGAGTACAGGGATCCCCCGATCGAACCGGCGCGGGCTGCGGGCAGCCACTCGCGATACTCGGCCAGATCATCGTCGAAGATCGCCGGCAGCGGCGTCGGCACCCACCCGGATTCGAGCGGCGACGACGAGTACGCCTTCGCGCCGACGCGCCGCACGTCAAACTCGTCGCCCGCTTCGAGCATCGCCTCGAGCACGGCAGGGCCGTCGGCGTAGGCGCCGTAGAACTCGAAGCCAGGCTGGCCCGCCATGCCGTGGCGGAGCGCCTTCACCTTCTTCCCTGCGATCTCGAAGTCGGCGATGTGGAAGAACTTCACCTCGGGCACCGGCCCGCCGAACAGCTTCTCCATCACATCGTCGGCCCGCGGGCCCTGCAGCTCGTAGCGGAAGAATGTCGGATCGCCCTCGCGCATGTTCGAGTTCGCCTCGAGCCGCTGGTGGACGTCTTTCCCCGCCGATGCGGCCTTCTCGACATTGAACCGCACCCAGTCGATGAGGATGTGGTGCCCGATGAGGACGATCCCTTCCGGACCGTCGGAGTTGTAGAACAGGATGCCGTCGCCGATCAGGAAACCGTCCTCGTTCACGCTGATGAGCTGCTTCGCGACCCCCGGCCTGAAGGTCCGGAACGTGTTCGGCGAGATCGTCTCGAGCAGGGGGATCAGGTCTGCTCCGTGCAGGAACAGCTGAGTCATGTGGTGCGACTGATCCATGATCGCAACCGACTGCGACCACGCGCGCTGCTCGTCGCGCCAATTCGTGAACTCGGCCTGGATCGGGAACGTGATGGAGGGCCAATCCTGATTGCGCAGCAGCTCGACGGGGCTGCCGACGCGTTCGATGGCCTGTGCCAGAGTTTCGGACGTCATCGTCTTCTCCTTGCGTGGTGGGCGGTTCGGCGAGTGTAGGCATCGCGCCGCGAGATGCGGACGCGGATTTCCGTTGATCCGAACAGCGACTCTTCGCGTTCTCAGAACAGCGTCGGCTGCGGGCTCGGAGCGAGGGTCTCCGCGGCCGCCACCCGGGCGGCGCGACGCACCTCCGGCTGGTCTTCGTCATCGCGCGGGTCGAGCCCGTGCCGGCGCAGGAGTGGGCGCAGGCGGGCTCCGAGCTGCCGTCGATAGGCGGCCGGGGCGGACGAGGATCGGTCGTAGAAGCGCCGGTATCCCGCCTCGAGCTCGGGATGCTCGCGCGCGATCCACGCGAGGAACCACTCCTTAGCGCCCGGGCGAAGATGGAGCGCGCCGAAGACGACGCGCGTGGCGCCCGAGGCCGCGATCCGCTCCACCGCGTGCTCAAGCTGCTCGGGTGAGTCGGTCAGCCACGGCATGATCGGCATGAGGAAGACGGTCACCCGGAATCCGCGCTCCACCGCCTGCCGCACGGTCGCGAGGCGCGCCTCAGTCGACGGAGTGCCGGGCTCGACCGCGGCCTGCAGCTCGTCGTCGAAAACAGCGATCGACATCGCGATGTCGACGGCCACGTGCTCCGCAGCCTCGCTCAGAAGCGGCAGATCCCGGCGGAGGAGCGTCCCCTTCGTGAGGATCGAGATCGGCGTCGCGCTCTCGCCGAGCGCGCGGATGATGCCCGGCATGAGGGCATACCGACCCTCAGCGCGCTGATACGGATCGGTGTTGGTGCCGAGCGCGACGAGTTCGCGCCGCCACGATCGGCGCCCCACCTCGGCCCGCACGACGTCGGGCGCATTGACCTTGACAACGAGCTGACGATCGAAGTCGTCGCCCGCGTCGAAGTCGAGGTAGCGATGCGTGGCGCGGGCGAAGCAGTACACGCACTGATGACTGCATCCGCGGTAGGGGTTGATGGTCCAGCGAAACGGCATGGGGCTGGCGTCGGGTACGCGGTTGAGCGCCGTCTTCGCCCGGACCTCATGAAACGTGAGCCCTGCGAACTCGGGAGTGCGGACGGTGCGCACGAGACCTGGCATCGGCAGAAGAGCGGGCTCGCCTGGGGACGAGGTTTCGATTTTCTGTCCACTCCACCGCATGCCACCATTCGAACATTTCTTCGACTGCCTGTCAACGGCGCCGCACGCCCTCCGCGATCGCTAGGCTGATCCCACGCGTTCACAACGACGAGGAGCAGCTGTGGAGCATCGGATTCTGGGGCGAACCGCGCGCGAGGTGTCGGTCGTCGGACTCGGCACGTGGCAGCTCGGCGGTGACTGGGGCGATGTCGACGAGGTTGCCGCTCTCGACGTTCTCGACGCGGCCGCGGAAGCCGGAGTGACATTCTTCGACACCGCCGATGTCTACGGCGACGGACGCAGCGAGCAGCGGATCGCGGCGTGGCGGCGCGCGAATCCCGGTTGGCAAGGAACTGTCGCGACGAAGATGATCCGCCGCGCGCCTGCCCCGTCGCTGCGCTACGCGTCGTACGACGCATTCCGCGACTGGGTGGATCGCTCGCGCCGCAACCTCGGCGTCGACACACTCGACCTCGTGCAGCTGCACTGCCCGACCGACGACGTCTTCGCCTCCGACAGCGTGTTCGACGATCTCGACACCCTCGTCGACGAGGGCGCGATCGCCGCGTACGGCGTGAGCGTCGAGACCTGCACGCAGGCGCTTTCAGCGATCGCACGCCCGCACGTCGCGAGCGTGCAGATCATCCTCAACGCGTTCCGGCAGAAGCCGCTCGACCGCGTGCTGCCGGCCGCCGAGGCGGCCGGTGTCGGTGTCATCGCCCGCGTGCCGCTGGCGAGCGGGCTCCTGTCGGGGCGGTACACGGCCGACACGACCTTCGCCGCAGACGACCACCGGTCGTTCAATCGGGACGGATCCGCCTTCGACGTGGGTGAGACCTTCGCCGGAGTCGACTTCGCGACGGGCGTCGACGCGGCCGCCGAGTTCTCCGCGCTCGCGCGTGACATCGACATCGAGCCCGCCGCGGCGGCACTCGCGTGGGTGATCCAGCAGCCCGGCGTGACGACCGTCATTCCCGGTGCCAGAAACGAAGCGCAGGCGCGCGGCAACGCCGCGGCAGCTGACGTGACCGCGCTCCCCGAGTCCTTCGTCTCTGATGTGCGCGCCCTGTACGACGAGAAGATCCGCCCGCAGGTGCACGACCGCTGGTGACGGTCGCGCGATGCTTCGCATGTCGGACGTCGATGCGAAGCTGAGGGCATGACAGACGACTCCCTCCGCTCCGACGCGCTCGCCGCGCTCCGGCTCCTTGTCGGTCGTGACGATGCGAGCTTCCACGATGGCCAGTTCGAGGCGATCGAGGCACTCGTCGGAGAGCGCCGCCGCGCGCTCGTCGTGCAGCGCACGGGGTGGGGAAAGTCCGCCGTCTACTTCGTCTCGACCGCGCTGCTGCGCGCGCAGGGCGCAGGACCGACGATCCTCGTCTCCCCCCTCATCGCCCTGATGCGCGACCAGATTCGCGCCGCGGAGCGCGCCGGGGTGCGCGCCGTGGCGATCAATTCGACGAATGCGCACGAGTGGGACGACGTGCGCGCCCGTCTCGACGCCGACGAGGTCGATGTGCTCCTCGTCTCCCCCGAGCGCCTCAACAATCCGACGTTCCGCGACGAGCAGCTGCCGACGCTCGTGCGGCGCATCGGCATGCTCGTCGTCGACGAGGCGCACTGCATCAGCGACTGGGGCCACGACTTCCGACCCGACTACCGTCGCCTCCGCGATCTCATCGCGAAGATGCCTTCGTCGGTTCCCGTGCTCGCGACGACGGCGACGGCGAACTCACGCGTCGTGGCCGACGTCGTCGACCAGCTCGGATCCGATCGCGTCACGACGATCCGCGGCCCGCTCGCCCGCTCGTCCCTGCGTCTCAGCGTCCTGAGCCTGCCGGATGCGACGGCGCGCCTCGCCTGGCTGCTCAGCCATCTTGATGATCTCCCGGGCTCGGGCATCATCTACGCCCTCACCGTCTCGGCCGCGGTCGACACGGCGCAGCTGCTCCGCGAGCACGGGCACAGGGTGCGGGCCTACACGGGCCAGAGCGACGCGGATGAGCGCGAGGAGTCCGAGCGCCTGCTGAAAGAGAACGAGGTCAAGGCGCTCGTCGCGACGAGCGCCCTCGGCATGGGCTTCGACAAGCCCGACCTCGGATTCGTGCTGCACCTCGGCGCACCGTCGTCGCCCGTCGCCTACTACCAGCAGGTCGGCCGTGCCGGGCGCGCGACCGACTCCGCCGATGTCGTGCTGATGCCCGGCCCCGAAGACGCCGACATCTGGCGGTACTTCGCGACGGCATCGATGCCCGACCAGGAACGCGCAGAGCGGGTGATCCGGGCACTGAACGAGTCGGACAGACCCCTGTCGACCGCAGCGCTCGAGACCGTGGTCGACATCCGGCGCACCCGGCTCGAGCTGCTGCTGAAGGTGCTCGACGTCGACGGAGCCGTGCAGCGCGTGCGAGGCGGCTGGACCGCGACGGGCGCGACATGGACCTACGACACCGAGCGCTACGACCGCATCGCGGAGGAACGGCGCGCCGAGCAGAACGACATGCTCGCGTACGAGCAGACGACCGAATGCCGCATGGAGTTCCTGCAGCGCCGCCTCGACGACGAGACCGCGGCGCCGTGCGGACGCTGCGACAACTGCGCCGGCGCGTGGCTGACGGCCGACATCGCCCAGACCTCGACGGCGGCCGCCGCCTCGGCGATCGATCGCGTCGGCGTGCCGATCGAGCCGCGGCGCCAGTGGCCGACCGGCCTCGAACGGCTGGGAGTTCCGCTCAAGGGCCGCATTCCGGCCGACGAGCAGGCGGCCACCGGGCGCGCGCTCGCCCGGCTCACCGATCTCGGCTGGGGCGGCCCCCTGCGCGAGCTGTTCGCCGCGACTGCTCCCGACCAGGAAGTCCCCGCGCGCCTGCTCGACGCGTGCGTGCGGGTGCTCGCCGAATGGGGATGGGACGAGCGGCCCGTCGCCGTCGCCGCGGTGCCGTCGCGCTCGCGGCCGATGCTGGTCCGCTCCCTCGCCGAAGGCATCGCCCGCATCGGGCGCCTGCCCTTTCTCGGCGAACTCACGACCGACCCGGCCGCACCCCCGGCGCGGCCGGGTGGCAACAGCGCGTTCCGCGTCGCCGATCTCCGGGACCGATTCTCGGCCGAGGGCCTCGACATCCCCGCTGGCCCCGTCCTGCTCGTCGACGACCTCGTCGACAGCCGGTGGACCTCGACGATCGCCGCGCGCGAGCTGCGCCGCGCCGGAGCAGCCTCCGTCCTGCCGTTCGCGCTGGCGCTGCGGTCCTGACCGCGGCAGCCGTCTTTCCCTGTCACACAGAGACGCGCTCGCCACGTGCCCTCGTGATGTCGAGGGCACGCGGCGAGCGCGTGTGGGAGGGTTTCAGTCCGCGGCGGGCGCTTCCTGACCATCCTGCGCTGCAGGCGTCTCGGCGGGCGCACCCTGCTCGGCCCGTGCCTGCGCCTGTCCGGACGCGATGCCCCGCCCCATGGCGTTGCCCTGGATGACGCCCGACAGGTCGATTCCCGTCGCCTCGCGCACCGTGTCGAACATGGCGCGCATGCCCATCGCGGCCTCGCCGGCCATGTGGGTCGTCGCTCCGCCCTCGCCCGATCCGGAGAGCACCGTGACATTGCCGACGTTTGCGTAGCCCTTCGCGAACTCGGTCATCATCGGCACGAGCACGTCGAGCGAGCGCTGTGCGAGCACCGCCTCCTGGTTCTTCTTGAGCGCCTCGGCCTCGGCCTCGATGGCCGCCGCCTTCGCCTCACCGGCCAGGCGGATCGCGTCGGCCTCAGCCTGCGCCTTGGCGCGCGCAGCGTCGGCCTCAGCCTCGGCCTGCACGCGGATCGCCTCGGCCTCACGCTCGGCCTTCTGTGCGTCTGCCTCGGCCGCCTTGATCTGCGAGTAGGCGTCGGCGTCGGCCTCACGACGCTGCACGTCAGCCGCCGCCTCGGCATCCTTGGCGCGCGAGTAGGCGCGCGCGTCGGCCTTCTTCTGCTCTTCGTACTGAGACGCATCGGCGACGCGCTTGACGTCGGCATCCAGCTGGGCCTGCTTGTTCTCGGCCTGCTGCATGAGGACGCCCTGCTCGGCGCGCGCACGCGCCAGCGCCTCGGCCTGCTCGGCCTCTGCGCGCGCCTCGCCGACGTCCGCGGCGGCCGCGGCCTGGTTCTTGTCGTACGCCGTCTGCTCGACGAGCGTCTCCTCGCTCGTCGAGATCTCGCGGGCCTTGATCTGGCGCTCGGCGTCGATGCGAGCGATCTCGGCCTGGCGCTTGACCTTCGAGACCTCTTCGGCACCGAGAGCGTGAACATAGCCGTTCTCGTCGGTGATCCCCTGGATCTGGAAGCTGTCGAGCACGAGACCCTGCTCCTCCAGATCGCTCTTGATGAGCGTGGCGATCTGGTCGCTGAGCTCCTGGCGGTCCCGCATGAGCTGCTCGACCGACAGCGTCGCGACGACGCCGCGGAGGGCACCCTCGAGCTGCTCGGTCGTGAATACCTCGATGGCCTTGTCCTGGGACACGAAGCGCTCGGCCGCGCGCGCGATCGATTCGCCGTCGGATCCGACCTTGACGAGCGCGACGCCCGTCACGTCGACCGTGACGCCCTGGATCGACTGCGCCGTCGGCTGCACCATGATCTGGCGCGCGCGGAGCGACAGCGTCTCGGCGCGCTGCGTGATCGGGTTCACGACCGCGCCGCCGCCCCGGATCACCGCGACGTTGGACGTCGGTCCCGTCCCCTTCTTCTGCTTCCGTCCGACGATCACCAGCGCTTCGTCGGCCCGCGCGACCTTGTACCAGGCCCGCATCAGCAGCGTGACGATCAGGGCGATGATCGCCGCGACGACGAGCAGGATGATGAGCCCGATGACGACGGCGACACCTCCTGCGGCCCCCAGGATTCCACTCACGTTCGTATCTCCCCTTCGTTCAGCCGTCCGCGCGCGCCGGCGACGCCGCCCAACGGGTTCCATCCACTCTATTCACCGCGAGCATCAGCCGCAGGTTCCGTTCCGGCCGAGTTCACGGCCGGCCGTTCGTAGACTGGTGTCATGCCCGAGAATCCGTCGCCCGACGTCGCCCGTCCGCGCATCACGGTGCTCGATGTCCTCCGATTCCTCAGCGAGCTTCTCGCGTTCGGGTCACTGGCGCTCTGGGGCTTCCTCGCCTGGCCGCTGCCGTGGAGCATCGTCTTCGGGCTCGGCGCGCCTCTCGTGGCGATCCTCGTGTGGGCGCTGTTCCTCTCCCCCCGCGCCGTCCTTCACCTGCATCGCGACGTGCGCGCCGTCGTCGAGCTGCTCGTCTTCGTCAGCGCCACTCTCGCGCTGTGGGCGCTCGGTCTTCCCTGGGCGGGTCTCTCCGTCGGCGTGTTCTGCGTCGTCGTCGGCGTGCTCCACGGCCGGCGCGGCGTGCGCTGACGAGCGGCAGCACAGGCACGCAGCCGCGACACGCCCTGCGTATCCCCCCTCGACAAGGCGTGTCGTGACTGCTCGTCGTCGCAGACTGGGGTGATGAGCGACGACACTCCTTCAGCACCCCGACGGCGCGTCGACGCGAGTTCGGCGAGCACTGCCGGATCCGCAGACGTCCTTGGCGCCCTGCGCGGAGCGCTCGGCGACCGTGTGACGACGGATCCGGACGCGCTCGAAGCGGCGCGGCGTGATCGGTCCGGGCACGCCGCCGCCGAGCGCCCGCTCGCCGTCGTCCGCGCCGCCTCCATCGACGACGTCCGCGCGACGATGCGGATCGCGAGCGAGACGACGACGCCGGTCGTCACGCAGGGGGCCCTGACGGGGCTCGCGGGCGCGGCGAACGCTGGGGGCGGCGAGATCGCCCTCTCGGTCGCGGACATGACCCGGATCCTCGACGTCTCGCCCGACGACCAGCTCGCTGTCGTCGAGCCGGGGATCCTGAACGCCGCTCTGAACGAGCACCTCGCCACCCACGGCCTGTGGTGGGCGCCGGACCCGGCCAGCCGCGAGATCTCCACGGTCGGCGGGAACATCGCGACGGGCGCGGGCGGGCTGCTCTGCGCGAAGTATGGTGTCACCCGCGACGCCGTGCTCGGCGTCGACGTGGTCCTCGCCGACGGTTCTCTCGTGCGCATGGGCCACCGCAGCGTGAAGGGCGTGACGGGCTTGGATCTCACGAGCCTCATGATCGGGTCCGAAGGGACGCTCGGCGTGATCGTGGGCGCGACGCTCAAGTTGCGCCGCACGGTCCCGGGCGACGTGTGCACGCTCACCGCGATGTTCCCCTCGGTGCGCGAGGCGGCAGCCGCTTCTTCAGCTGTGACGGCATCGGGTGTCGAACCCGCGATCATGGAGCTCATGGACCACGCGAGCCTCTCGGCGGCCTGCGGCGTGCTCGGCCTGGATGCGCCGACGTCCGGAGCCTCGCAGCTGACGATCCAGACCGACGGGCCCGCTGCGACGGCCGAAGCCGAGAGCATCGCCGACATCCTCCGTCGGCGCGCGTCCGAGGTCCGCGTCACGCGCGACCGGGCCGAGGGCGAGGAGCTGCTGCGCATCCGCCGCGCGATGCACCCGGGCATGGCGTCGCTCGGCACGACGCTGATCGAGGACGTCTCGGTGCCGCGCTCACGCATGGCGGAGATGTTCGACGAGATCGCGCGCGTCGAACGCGACCACGGCGTGCGGATCCCGACCGTCGCGCATGCGGGCGACGGCAATCTGCATCCGAACTTCATCTTCGACGGGGAAGAGGTGCCTCCCGGGATCTGGGAAGCGGCCGACGATCTGTTCCGCGCCGCCATACGCCTTGGCGGAACCCTGACGGGCGAGCACGGCATCGGCGTGCTCAAGAGCCGCTGGCTCGCCGACGAGCTCGGCGAGAAGCAGTGGCAGCTTCAGCGCGACATCAAGAACGTGTTCGATCCGCAGGGTCTGCTCAACCCCGGCAAGGTGTTCGCGCCGCGAGACGAGCTTCTCCAGCACCCGTAGACAGGCGTCCGCCCTCCGGGCTAGCTTGAGCCTGTCGCGGCCGCGACACGGATCTCGAGGAGAGGCTGACCATGGGGGACGACACGACCGGGGCTGCGCGGCCCGCCACCTCATCCGCGCTCATCGCCGAGTTCCTCGGCACATTCCTGCTCGTTCTCGGGGGCGTCGGATCTGCCCTGTTCGCCGCCGACTTCGGAACGGGCGCCAATGGATCGAGCCTCGGCATCGGCTTCGTCGGCGTCGCACTCGCCTTCGGCCTCACGGTCGTCGCCGGCGCCTATGCGTTCGGCCCGATCTCTGGCGGTCATTTCAATCCCGCTGTCACGCTCGGAGCGGCGGCTGCCGGCCGCATCTCGTGGGGAGCGGTTCCCGGCTACATCGTCGCGCAGCTGCTCGGAGGCATCGCCGCGACGAGCATCATCGCACTCATCGGATCGTCGCAGGACGGCTGGCTCGCCGCCGCCCGCGACGGCGGCTTCGCCAGCAACGGATGGGGCGAGATGTCCCCCGGTGGATTCGGGATCGTCGGTGCGATCGTCGTCGAGATCGTCTTCACCGCCATCTTCCTGTTCGTCATCCTCGGCGTGACCGACGCGAAGCGGGGCAATCCCGCCCTCGCAGGTCTCGCCATCGGACTCACTCTCACGCTCATCCACCTCGTGACGATCCCGGTCGACAACACGTCGGTGAACCCGGCCCGTTCCCTCGCCGCCGCGGTGTACGGAGGCGGCGACGCGCTCGCCCAGCTGTGGGTGTTCCTGCTCTTCCCGATCGTCGGCGGACTGCTCGCCGGCTTCCTCTACGGGCCCCTCCTCGGACGCGACAAGAAGTAGATCCGGGGGTCAGATCCCCTGCCACTCCGGCTTGCCGGCGAACGTGTCACGGTAGTAGTCGACCAGGCGCAGCTGCGACGCAGCGGCCTCGTCGACGACGACCGTGACGTGCGGGTGCAGCTGGATCGCCGATCCCGGGAGCATGGCCGTCACGGGCCCTTCGACGGCCCCCGCGACAGCTTCTGCCTTGCCCTCGCCGAACGCGAGCAGCACGAGGTGGCGCGCCTCGAGAATCGTGCCGAGCCCCTGAGTGAGGCAGTGACGCGGCACCTCGTCGATCGATCCGAAGAACCGCGCATTGTCCTCGCGCGTCTGCCGCGTGAGCGTCTTCACCCGCGTGCGCGAGGCGAACGAGGATCCGGGTTCGTTGAAGCCGATGTGCCCGTCCGTGCCGATCCCGAGGATCTGCACGTCGACGCCGCCTGCGGCGCGAATCGCCTCGTCGTAGCGTTCGCCCGCCGTGGCGACATCATCGTCATGCGCGGGCGGCGTGCGAATCAGCTCGGGCGTGAGCCCGAGGGGTTCAACGACCTCCCGCGCGATCACTGACGCGTACGCCTCGGGGTGAGCGGGGTCGATCCCGATGTACTCGTCGAGAGCGAAGCCGCGCACCCGGGAGACATCGACGCCCTGCAGCCGCGCACGCAGCGCCTCGTAGACAGGCAGCGGCGTCGAGCCTGTCGCGAGGCCGAGGACGGCGTCGGGTCGGCGTGTGACGAGAGCGGCGATCTCGTCTGCGACGAGAGCGCCCGCAGACGCGCGATCGGGAACGATGACGACCTCAGCCATGCGGATCCTCCGGGATTCACGAGAAGAGTATTCGACAACGATCCTGTCATGCGGTCCACTGCGATCGTGAACCTTTCGTGATCGATTCCCCCGCCCACATGGAGGTGTGCCCAATATCATGGTCGGTGACCCGCGTGATGCGTCGCGCGAATTGGGGAGGAGATCTCGATGACCGATCTGGTGACCGAGCCGACGCGCACCGACAGCGCTGATTCGACGAGCGAGCCGCACGTGCAGTGGGTCGCGCCGCAGCCGAAGAAGCGATCCGCCAAGAAGCTCTGGCTCGGCATCGGCATCCCGACCGTCGCGGTCGTCGCCGTCGGCGCTCTCGCGTTCGTCGGCACGACGTTCATCGCCCCCGGCACCACGGTCTTCGGTGCCGAGGTGGGTGTGCAGCGCGTCAGCGGCGCTCAGCAGTCGATCGCGGCGCACATCGCGGAGATGCCGATCACGGTCTCCGTCGACGACACCACCGAGACGTTCTCCGGCGCCGACCTCGGCCTCACCGTCGACGCCGAGCAGTCCGCACAGCAGGCCCTCGATGCGGCACCTCTGTGGCAGATCGGCACGTGGGGCTCCGGCGACGTCGACGCCGATCTCACGGTCGACGCTGCCGCGATCCGCGAGTCGCTGGTGAGTGCGTTCCCCGATTCCTACACGGATCCCGTCAACGCGAGCATCGCCTACGTCGACGGCGCCTACGCGGTGACCCCCGCGGAGGCGGGCCGCGGTATCGACATCGACGCGCTCGCCGACGAGATCGGCTCCCAGCTCGCGGCCGAGCAGGGCGTGCAGGCGATCGCCTCCGGCGCGACACCGCTCGCCGCCGCGGCCTCCGCGATCTCGGTTGACGCGATCGTCACGGAACAGGACGCCCCCTTCACGACGGCCGAAGCCGAGGACGCTGCGACGAAGCTCAACGCCGCCGTCGGCGGCGTATCGTTCACACTCGACGGCGACGTCGTCGACGAGGTCCCCGCTGAGACGGCGGCCGAGTGGCTCGACGTCACGGTCTCGGATGCCGGCGAGCTCGACATCGCGGCGAAGACGAGCAGCATCCGCGCATACGTCGACGAGCTGCCGTCGAAGGTCGGCCAGGAGCCGGTCGACAGCGACGTCGTCGTCGACGCGGCCGGCGTCGTGAGCAAGGTTCTCACCGAGGGCCAGGACGGATACCGCGTCACGTCGACGGACGGCGCAGACGTGCAGATCGCCGAGCAGCTCACCTCCCTCGCCTCGGGCGCCGAGATCGCCCTTGAGGGAGAGAAGGTCGCGCACGAGACGACCGAACGTCTTCGCAGCTCGGTCGTCATGAAGAGCGAGGGACGCGCCTACTTCTACGAGTCGGTCAACGGCGGGGAGAAGCAGCTCGTGAACAGCTTCCCGATGGCCATCGGCAAGCCAGGCTATGACACCCAGGTCGGCGATTTCACCGTCTACGGCCAGCTGACGATCCAGCACATGGGCGACTGCGATGCGCAGGGCAACTACGTACCCGATCCGGACACGTCGTTCGACTACTGCACGGCGAACGTGCCGCACCCGACGTACTTCAACGGCGACCAGGGCTTCCACGGCACCTACTGGCACAACAACTTCGGCCCTGGCGCGCGAATGAGCCACGGCTGCGTCAACCTCACCGAGTCGGCCGCCGCCTGGGTCTACTCCTTCCTCCAGATCGGGTCGCCCGTCTCCGTCCGTGCATGACCCGCGGACGGCGCCGTCTTCCCTCCCGCCTCGAGGGTGCTCTACGCTGACTGCATGACCGATCTGCACGTCGAAGAGCTGTCGGCCGACACGATCGTCGCCGCGAACAGTCTCACGCTGAAGCCGGGGCAAGAGGAGTTCATCGCCCCGACGACCTACTCCGTCGCGATGGTGGTGGCCGATCCCCAGAAGACCTGGCAGCGCGTCGTCGTCGACGGCGACGACGTCGTCGCGTTCGTGCGTGCCTACTTCGACCCCGATGCAGAGAGCGAGCACCTTCGCGCCGCCCTCTGGCGCATCAATGTCGACGCCGGCACTCAGGGGCGCGGCGCCGGTCGCTTCGCCGTCCAGGCGGTCATCGACGAGGCGCGACGCCGCGGTTTCGACCGACTCACCGTCGTCTACGAGGCCGGCGAGCTCGGACCGGAGGCGTTCTTCCGACGTGTCGGTTTCACACCGGTCGACGAAACCGAGTACGGTGAGGTGGTTGCCGAGATCATGCTCTGATCCGGCTCTCAGACTGGCGGCGGGACCTAGGTTCCCCTCCCCCCACCGAGGTTCCGCCGCCATCCCTCATGCACGAGGCCCGCATCCCATTGGGATGCGGGCCTCGTCTCGTCGGCGGCGACTCACACGAGCGAGTCCTGCCACGCCTGGTGCAGCTGGGCGAACTTGCCCGTGCCCTCCTTGAGCGCTGCGGGCGCGTCGTCCTCGATGATCCGGCCGTGCTCCATCACGAGCACCCGGTCGGCGATCTCGACGGTCGACAGCCGGTGCGCGATGATGATGGCCGTGCGATCGGCCAGCAGGGTCTGCAGGGCCGTCTGGATCATCCGCTCGGACGGAATGTCGAGCGACGCCGTGGCCTCGTCGAGGATGAGGACCGACGGATCCGCGAGGAAGGCCCGCGCGAACGACACGAGCTGGCGCTGCCCCGCCGAGACGCGACCACCGCGCTTGTTCACATCAGTGTCGTAGCCGTCGGGGAGCTGCTCGATGAATTCGTGCGCTCCGACCGCCTCGGCCGCGCGCACGATCTCCTCCATCGACGCCCCCGGCTTGCCGAGCGCGATGTTGTCGGCGACGGATCCGCTGAACAGGTAGGCCTCCTGCGTCACCATCACGATGGCGCGACGCAGATCCTCCGGCGCGAGATCGCGCAGATCGATCCCGTCGAGGGTGACGCGACCCTCCGTCGGATCATAGAAGCGCGAGACCAGCTTCGCGAGGGTCGACTTGCCGGCGCCCGTCGTGCCGACGATCGCGACGGTCTGCCCCTCCGGGATGTCGAGCCGGAAGTCGGGAAGCACCGTCTTGCCCTCGCCGTACGCAAAGGTGACGTCGTCGAACAGCAGGTGGCCACGCGATTCCGGCAGGGCGACCGGCTTCTCGGGGTCCGGAACGGTCGGCTGCTCCTGCAGCACGCCCGACACCTTCTCGAGCGCTGCGGAGGCCGCCTGGAACGAGTTGATGAACATCGCCACCTCCTGCAGAGGCGTGAAGAAGTTCCGCACGTACAGCACAGCCGCGAGCAGCAGTCCGACGGAGAACTCGCCCCATGTGATGCGCACGCCGCCCCACAGGACGACCGCTCCGATCGCGAACGCCGAGATCGCCATGAGCCCGGGCTCGAACGTGCCGAAGAGCCGGATGACGCGCATGTTCGCGTTGCGGTAGTCCCACGCGAGGGATCCGAACTGCTTCTCGTTGCGGGGTTCGGTGCGGAACGCCTTGCCCGCGCGGATCCCCGTCATCGTCTCGACGAACTTCACGATCACCTGCGCGCTGATGACGCGGGTGTCGCGGTACGCGAGCTGCGAGCGGCGGTAGAACCAGCGCATCAGGAAGGCGAGGGGGATGCACGCGAGCACGATCACCGCGCCCGACTGCCAGTCGATGATCATGAGCGCGATGAACGTGAAGACGCCGTAGAGCACGCCGCTGACGAGCTGCTGCAGGCCGCCGTTCATGAGCTCGCGGATCGTCTCGAGGTCGCTCGTCTGGCGCGAGATGATGCGCCCCGAGGTGTACGTCTCGTGGAACTCGAGGCTCAGCCGCTGCGTGTGACGGAAGACGCGGCGCCGGAGGTCGAGCAGCACGGTCTGCGTGAGCCTGGCCGAGAGCATGTCGAACCAGGCGAGCATCCCCGCGCCCAGGATCGCGGTGAGCGCGTAGGCGCCCGCGATGAGCCACGTCAGCCCCCAGTCGTCGCCGTCGAGGACGGCCGGAAGTGCCTCGTTGAGCCCCAGCCCGAGCAGCGCGGGACCGAGCACACGGATGCCGGTCTGCGCGACGACGACGATCGCCGTGAGCGCGACCTGCCCCTTGAGCGGGACGAGGAGCGAGACGAGCAGCCGCCAGGAACGGCGACGGATCGCCCGGCTCTCCTCGCGCGTGTAGTCGTTGCGGTCCTCGCCCGCGACGCCCTGAACCGTCGTGCTCATCGTGCGCCTTCCTCGTCCGCGTCGTCGGCGTGCACGGTGCCCGCCAGGATGTCCAGCTCCGAGGTGGGGTTCGGGTCCCTGCGCACCCGCTCGGCCTCACGCTCGTCGGCCTCGAAACTCGAGATAACCGAGCGATAGCTCGGCGATGTCGCCATCAGCTCGTGGTGCGTGCCGACGGCGGCGATGCGGCCGTTCTCGAGCAGTGCGACGCGATCGGCGAGCGCAACAGTCGACGGCCGGTGCGCGACGACGAGCGCCGTCGTGCCGGCAAGAACTCGCTTCAGCTCGGTCTGCACACGCTCTTCCGTGTTGACGTCGAGAGCCGACAGCGGATCGTCCATGACGAGTACCTTCGGCCGCGCCGCGACGGCGCGCGCGAGAGCGAGACGCTGCCGCTGGCCTCCCGACAGGCTCATGCCCTCCTCGCCGATCATCGTCGCAGCGCCGTCGGGCAGCTCTTCGACGAAATCAGCCTGGGCGACGGCGAGGGCCTCGCGCATGACGCGGTCGGCCTCCTCTGAGAAGAGATCGAGGTCGTCGCGCCCCAGCAGCACGTTCTCGCGCACGGATGCCGAGAACAGCGTCGCGTCCTCGAACGCGGTCGCGATGTGCGTACGCAGCTCGACGAGCGACATCTCGCGCACGTCGACGCCGTCGAGGCTCACGCGTCCTGCTGTGACATCGTAGAGGCGCGTCGGCAGTGTCGTGAGCGTCGTCTTCCCGGATCCCGTCAGACCGACGAGGGCCATCGTCTCCCCCGGTTCGAGGGCGAGATCGATGCCGTCGAGAAGGTCGCGCTCGTGCTCGCGCGCGTCCTGATAGCGGAAGTGCGCGTTCTCGAAGGCGAGTGCGCCGCGCGGTCGCTCGATCGACACGGGCGACACCGGATCCGTGATGGTGTCGACCGCGTCGAACACCTCGAAGATGCGATCGGTCGCGGTACGCGCGTCGAGCATGAAGGAGAACAGGAAGCCGATCGACTCGATCGGCCACCGCAGGATCGTCGCCATCGCGAAGAAGGCGAACAGCTGCGAGATCTCGACCTGCCCGTCGGCCGTCAGCCAGATACCCGTCGCGAGGCACGCGGCGAAAGCGAGCTCGGGCATGAGCACGAGCACGAAGTCGACGACGGCGATCTCGCGGGCCTTGCGCATCTCCGTGCCGCGTAGGCCCTCCGCCTGGGTCGTGAAGCGGCTCAGCGCGTGAGGTCCGCGGCCGAACGCCTTGAGCACGCGGATCCCGTGCACGCTCTCCTCGACGCTGGTCGCGAGATCGCCCTGCTGATCCTGGCTCCGCCGGGTCAGGAGGCTGTACGCGTTGTGGAACCGGTAGCCCTGGATCCAGAGCGGGATGCCCGAGACGACGAAGATCGCACCCAGCAGCCAGTGCCACTGGAACAGCAGCACGGATCCGATCACGACCGTGAGGCAGTTGACGACGAGCATGATGAACCCGAATGCCATCCACCGGCGGATGAGGCCGATGTCCTGCATCATCCGGCTGAGCAGCTGCCCACCCTGCCAGCGATCGTGGAACTCGATCGGCAGCTTCTGCAGGCGGTTGTAGAACGACGCCCGCACGTTGTACTCGATCGCCGTCGCCGGGGCGAGCACGAGCCAGCGGCGCAGATAGACCATGACCGCCTCGAGCAGCCCGAGCCCGAGAACGGCGAGCGCGCCCCAGACGACGGCCGAGGTCATGCCGCTCGCGATGGGACCGCCGACGATCCATTCGAGGGCGGTCGGGATCAGGAGCGCGACGACGGAGGCTCCGAGCGCCGACAGCCCGCCCAGAGCGATCCGCGGGAGATCTTTCTTGGCGAAGGGCACCAGGCGCAGCAGAGCACGGTGAAGCGGGAGGCGCGCGGGCGCGCCGGAAGAAGTATCAGCAGACATCTCAGCCTCGAAACGGAACCGATGCCGCGAATGCGACAGCCCTCCAGCCTATGACAAGACTGGAGGGCTGTGGAACGTCCGAACCGAACTCAGTGGAAGAAGTGGCGCTCTCCCGTGAAGTACATCGTGACGCCGCGAGCCTTCGCGAGGGCGATCGTCTCCTCGTCGCGCACCGATCCGCCGGGCTGGATGATGACCTTCACGCCCGCATCCATGAGCACCTCGGGCCCATCGGAGAACGGGAAGAACGCGTCGGAGGCGGCGATGCTGCCCTCCACGCGGTCTCCCGCGCGTTCAATCGCAAGCCGGCAGGAGTCCACGCGGTTGACCTGCCCCATGCCGATCCCGACCGTCGCCGACGAGCGGGCGAGGACGATCGCGTTGGACTTCACCGCGCGGCAGGACTTCCAAGCGAACACGAGGTCGGCGAGAGGGACATCGGGCTCTTCGCCCGCGACGCGCTCCCAGTTCTTCGCAACCGATTCGAAGTCGTCATCGGGGAAGAGATCGGCATCCTGCAGCAGCAGGCCGCCCGAGACGAGCCGCACGTCCATGCGCTCCTGCCGCCAGTTCGCCGGCAGCTTCAGCACGCGGAGGTTCTTCTTCGCCGAGAACAGCTCGAGCGCCTCCGGCTCGAAGTCGGGGGCGACGATGACCTCGGTGAAGATGTCGCGCAGGTTCTCGGCCATCTTGAGCGTGACGGGGCGGTTCGCCGCGATGACCCCGCCGAAGGCCGAAAGCGGATCGCACTCATGCGCGCGCAGATGCGCGCTGGCGATGGGATCCAGGGCCTTCGAATCAGCGATCGCGAGCCCGCACGGATTGGCGTGCTTCATGATCGCGACGGCCGGCATCACCATGTCGTACGCGGCGCGCAGGGCCGCATCGGCATCGGTGTAGTTGTTGAACGACATCGGCTTGCCCTGAAGCTGCTCGGCCTGCGCGATTCCGTGCCCGCCGACTCGCGTGTAGATCGCGGCGCGCTGATGCGAGTTCTCGCCGTAGCGCAGGTCCTCGATCTTCTCGGCCTGCACCGTGAGATGGTCCGGAAGAGCCGTTCCCCCGCCCATCGTCTCTTCGGCGAACCACTGCGCGACCGCCGTGTCGTAGGCGGCGGTGTGCGCGAACGCGCGAGCGGCGAGCTCCTTGCGTGCCTCGAGCGTCGTGCCGCCGTGAGCGAGCGCCTCGATGATGGAGGGATACGAGGCGGGGCTCACGACGATCGCGACGTTCGCGAAGTTCTTCGCCGACGCCCGCACCATCGCGGGGCCGCCGATATCGATCTGCTCGACGACGTCGTCGCCCTGAGCGCCCGAGGCGACCGTCTCGACGAACGGGTACAGATTGACGACGACGAGGTCGAAGGGAGCGATGCCGTAGTCGGCGAGCTGCGACTCGTGGTGCTCGAGGCGCCGATCGGCGAGGAGCCCGCCGTGCACGTTCGGGTGCAGCGTCTTCACGCGGCCGTCGAGCATCTCGGGCACGCCGGTCACGTCGGCGACGTCGGTGACCTCGTGGCCCCCGTCGCGGATCCGCGCCGCCGTCGAGCCGGTCGACACGATCTCGACGCCCGCGTCGGCGAGGGCCTGTGCGAGCGGCAACAGCTCGGTCTTGTCGCTCACGGACACAAGCGCCCGCTTGATCGGCACCACGTCGCGGTGGCGGTAGAGCGAGGGGTCGTGGCTCGGGCCGGCCATGGGGTCTCCTTGTGCGTGTCGGGAACGAGGTCTATGTGAGAACGAGGTCGCCCGCGGCGATGCGGCGCACGACATCGATGAGGAGTCTGCGCTCGACGGGCTTGATGCGGGCGTGGAGCGAGCCTTCCGTGTCGCCGGGCTCGATGTCCACACGCTCCTGAGCGAGGATCGGCCCCGTATCGACCCCGTCGTCGACCTGGATGACGCTCGCTCCCGTGCGGCTCGCACCGGCGGCGAGCGCGTCGCGCACACCGTGCGCACCCGGGAACTCCGGCAGATAGGCGGGGTGAGTGTTGATGATGTTCGGGCCGAACTCCGCGACGACGTTCGCGGGGAGCAGGCGCATGAGACCGCTCAGCACGATGAGATCGGGTGACCACGCCCGCAGCTGCGTCGCCAGCTCCTCGCCCCACGCCTCTCGTGAGGAGAAGGCGCGAAACGGCACGGCGAACGATGCGGCGCCGAAGTCGGTCGCATGCTGCAGGCCGTCCGCATCGCGGTCGGCGCCCACCGCGATGACGCGGGCGGGGTACGCGGGATCCTCCGCCGCCTCGAGCAGAGCGCGCAGGTTCGATCCGGCACCCGAGATCAGGACAGCGACGTTCAGCACGCGTCCAGTCTACGCACGCGTCCCCGCTGTCTCCGACTCCGCGGTCTCGATCGCGGGCCGTCGCAGAGGAGCAAGCAGCAGGATCCCCGCGCCGACGAGCGCCTCGAGGCCGACTGTCAGCGCCACGGCGCCCGGATCCGGCCCCACGTCGGCAAGACGCCCGGGCCCCATCGCACCGGCCGACGCGACAGCGATGACGGACGCGGCCGCACCGGCGCAGACGGCGATGCCCGCGGTGATCGCGGCACGGGGGGCGAAGAGCTCTTCCCCGTCGCCGTCGAACGCCCAGTCGTATGCGTAGCGGCGGCGGGCGATCCACCCGGCGAGCGCGCCGAGTGCAACGGGGACGAGGACGACGAGCAGCAGCCACCCGGATCCGCTCTCGGGCAGAACGCCGAAGATCGGGACGCCGGGGATGACGCCGAGCGACGTGCCCGACGGCGACACCGCCGTTCCCATGCCGAGCGCGAAGCCCGGGCCCGCGAACCAGGCGACGCCCCAGCCGAGCATCGTCGGGACATAGGCGAGCTGCGCGAGTGTGAGGGCGGTCGCGCCGACGGCGTCGACGTTCGCACGTTCGAAGAGCGCGATGATGTCGCCGCCGCGCAGAGCGACGAGAGCGGCGAACAGCAGCGCGGACGCGCCGACGAGGCCGACGACCACGACGGTCGCTCCCGTGACGATGAGCGCGGGGACCTCACGCCAGGCGGGCCCCCAGTCATCGAGGACATCGTGGATTCTGTCGATGACGCCGCCGTCGCCCTCGGACCACGCCGCCCAGGTGATCCCGCCGACGAGGCCCGCCGCGTAGATCGCGCTCGGCAGGAGGATGGCCTGCCACGGCGCAACCGTCGCGATCGGGTTGTCGCTCGTCGCGACGACGAGGGAGCTGGCGATCGCGGTCGTCGCGACGCCCGCGACGAATCCGGGGAGCGAGGCACCGGAGGAGGCCGCGCGGCGGCCCGAGCGCGCGGCGAACAGCAGCGTGAAGACCGCGAACAGCAGCGGTGCGAGGCTCGCCCAGAAGGCCGAGCCGGCGTCGGGAATGCCGAGGTCCTCTGTCGCGTCGGCGAGGTCGAGATGCACGGGCACGAGGTGGCCCAGCTGCCAGATCCGTGCCGTCGTCGGCCAGAGCGCACCCCACGCATCCGCGCCGCCGAAGACGGCGATCCACAGAAGAGTGAGAGGGGCGAGCACGGCGGCCAGCCCGACGGCGGCGGCGACGATCGCATCGACGGCGGCGAGGGCGGCGACCAGGACTCGTTGCATAGCCGTTCGAGGCTACCCGGCGCGGTACGAGGAACCCCTCCGGCTCGCGAGCGGCGCAGGCATTTGCCAGCGACGCGCCCGACGCCGACGGGCGTCGCAGGGTTCACACGGGCGACGAGCTCCGGACCGTCTGCGTGTTCGAGACCTGCGCACGCGGTCGGATGACCAGCGTGTCGACGTTCACGTGGTGCGGCCGGGTCACGCTCCACGCCACGGCGTCCGCGATGTCCTCGGCGACGAGCGGTTCGTATCCGGCGTACACGGCCGCGGCCTTCTCCGTATCGCCGTCGAAGCGGACGAGCGAGAACTCCGTCTCGGTCGCGCCGGGGGCGATCTCGATCACGCGGATCGGCTCGCCGCCGAGCTCGAGCCGGAGCGTCTTCACCATCTGGCGCTCGGCGTGCTTCGACGCGGTGTACCCGGCGCCGCCCGGATACTCGCCGTGCGCGGCGGTCGAGGTGATCGTCACGACGTCTCCGCGCCCCGAAGCACGCAGCATGGGGAGCATCGCCTGGGTGACGCGCAGCGTGCCGAGAACATTCAGCTCGTACATCGCACGCCATCTCTCGATATCGCCCGTTTCCACGGCTTCGAGGCCGAACGCATTTCCGGCGTTGTTGACGAGAGCGTGGAGGGGCCCTCCCTCGGCGACGGTCCTCACGAGCGCGGCGACGGAATCCGGATCCGTCTGATCGGCAACAACCGTCTCGCAGCCGGTCTCCTCCGCCAGCTGCTCGAGCCGCGTGCGTCGACGCGCCGAGGCGACGACCCGCCATCCCTCGGCACGCAGGCGCCGGACCGTCGCGGCGCCGATTCCGCTCGACGCCCCGGTGACGAGGACGCGCAGGGATGAGTCAGTCATGATCCTCCAGGTGTTCGGGGGCTCCGAGGGCGGCGAGCGCCCCGTCGAGGGCCGTGAGGAAGGCGCCCACCTCGGCCTCGCTCACGGTGCACGGGGGAACGACGTGGATGCGGTTCGCGGCGGTGAAGGCGATGACACCGCGATCGAGCAGGAGCGCCTTCACACGGGCGACGGCGGCGTCCGGAACGGGTTCGCGCGTCGCCCGGTCGGCGACGAGCTCGACGGCCCAGAACACTCCGAGCCCGCGAACGTCGCCGATGATGGGCCGCCGTTCCGCGATCTCCCGCAGCCCGGGCCCGATCACGGCGGATCCGATGCGCCGCGCGTTCTCGACGATGCGTTCCTCGGTCATGGCGTCGAGCGCCGCAACGATCGATGCGGCGGCGAGCGGGTGGCCGGAGTAGGTGAGCCCTCCGGGAAAGACCGTCTCCGAGAACCGGTCTGCGACGTGCGGCGCCGGGAGCACGCCGCCGATCGGCACATACCCCGAGTTGACCCCCTTCGCGAAGGTGACGATGTCGGGGACGATGCCCCGAGGGTTCGTCTCCTCGCTGTGCCAGGAGAACCACTCTCCCGCGCGCCCGAATCCGGACATCACCTCGTCGAGGATCAACAGGATCCCGTTCGCATCGCAGATCTCGCGGACGCCGTCGAGGTACCCCGCGGGAGGGACCAGGATGCCCGCCGTGCCCGGGATGCCTTCGAGGAGGATCGCCGCGATCGACGCGCCTCCCTCGGCCGCGACGACCCGTTCGAGGTGTTCGAGGGCGCGCTCCGACTCCTGTTCGGGCGAGTCGGCCCAGAATTCGCTCCGGTAGGCATAAGGCCCGAAGAAGTGCACGTGGCCGCGGGAGAACTCGTTGGGCACGCGCCTCCAGTCGCCCGTCGCCGCGATCGCCGCCCCCGTGTTGCCGTGATAGCTGCGGTAGTGGCTGAGGATCTTGTCGCGCCCCGTGACGAGGCGCGCCATGCGCATCGCGTTCTCGTTGGCGTCGGCTCCGCCGTTCGTGAAGAAGACCTTCTCGAACTCGCCGCCGGCCCGTTCGAGGATCCGCTCGGCTGCCTCCCCGCGAGCGAGGTTGACGGTCGCGGGCCCGATCGTCGCGAGCTCGGCGGCCTGCCGCTGGATCGCCTCGACCACCCGCGGGTGCCCGTAGCCGATGTTGACGTTCACGAGCTGACTCGAGAAATCGAGGTACTCGCGGCCGTCGTAGTCCCAGATGCGGGTGCCAGCCCCACCGGCGATCGTCATCCCCGCGGCCCCTCCCTGGGCCGACCACGAGTGGAAGACGTGCCGGTCGAGGTCCCGCGCGCGCTGCGCGAGGTCGCTCACGCTCCGCCCTCCGCCAGGCTCACGTCGATCGGCTCATAGGCGGTGCCGCGAACGTCGACGCCCTCAGCCTCCAGGTCGTCGAGCGCCTGCTGGACGTACTCGTTCGTGTAGGCGCCCGCGGGCGGCTCCTCCGTGATGAGGTGGGCGCCCTGCTCGTTGACCGCGGCCAGCGCCCCGGCGACCGTTCGATCCCAGGCGTCCGCGTCGATGTACCCGATGCCGTTCTCCGCGGGCCAGACGAGCTTGTTCGTCTCGTTCGCCATCCACAGCTCGTGGCCTGCGCCCCAACTCGACCCGGCTTCGATCGTGATGTCCGCAGCCGCCTCGACATCGTCGCGGGCATACACCCACCCGCGAATGACGGCCCGCAGGAACGCGACGGTCGTCTCGCGGTACTCCTCGTCGTCCGCGAGCCGTTCGCTGTCGGCCCACAGCGCGTCCTGGAGCATCGCGCCCGACGTCTCCTCATAGGAGATGACGGAGAAGTCCTCAGGCTGGTAGAGCTCGCCGGTGTCGGGATCCACCGCCTCCAGCAGCATGGCGTATTCGTTGTACGTCATCGCCTGCGCGGCGTCGATGTCGCCGGAGAGGAAGGCGTTCATGTCGAAGCTCTGCGTGATGATGTCGACCGACGATGCGTCGAGCCCCTCCGCGGCCATCGCTGCGAAGATCTCCCACTCGTTGCCGAAGCCCCAGGATCCGATGCTCTTCCCCTCGAAGTCGGAGACGTCATCGATCCCCGCGTCCGCCCACGCCACCTGCAGCGTGCCCGACCGCTGGAAGATCTGCGCGACGTTCGTGACCGCCGCTCCCTGTTCGATGGATCCGAGGACCTTGGGAACCCAGGCGACGGCGTAGTCGACATCGCCGCTCACGAGCGCATCCTGCGGCACGATGTCTCCGCCGGACTCGATGATCTCGACCTCGAGCCCCTCCTCCGCGAAGAAGCCCTGTTCCTGCGCGGCGAAGTATCCCGCGAACTGCGCCTGCGGCAGCCACTGCAGCTGAAGCGAGACGGGGGTGAGCCCGTCGTCGGCCGTCGGCGCACCGTCGGCCGCCGAGCATCCTGCGAGCGCGAGAGTGACGGCGGCCCCCGTCATCGTGATGGCCGTGAGTCGGCCCGTGGTGCTGTGCATGTGCGGTGTTCTCCTTCGTCTGGGCGGTGCGGTGATCAGCGGTGGCCGAGGCGCGCATTCGCGACGCGCTCGACCCCCGAGGTGACGGCGTAGAACAGCACGCCGAGCAGAATCGCGCCGAGAACGAACGCCCAGCTCCGGGCGTATGCGCTCTGCGCGGCATAGGTCGAGATCAGTCCGCCGAGTCCTCCACGCGGCCCGCCGAAGTACTCGGCGACGAGCGCGGAGATCACGGCGAGAGAGCTGGCGATGCGGATCCCCGTGACGACGTGCGGCGTCGCGGTGGGAAGCGTCACGACACGGAAGCTCTGCCATCCCGATGCGGCGTACGCGCGCATGAGGTCTCGGTGCACGGGCGCCGTCTGCCGCAGCCCGCGCAGAGTTCCGAGGAAGACGGGCGTGAACGTCGCGATTCCCGCGATCATCTGTCGCCCCGTCTGACTGTCGGCGCCGAACATGGTGTTGAGGACGGGCGCGAGCGCAACGATGGGAATGACGGCGAGAGCCGCCACGAGAGGCGCGAGCATGCCGTCGATCAGCCGCCTGCTCGCCGCAACCGCGGCGAGCGCGATCGCGACGACGGATCCTCCGAGCAGCCCCACGGCGGCGTTGCCTCCCGTCACGGCCGCCCCCTCCGCAATCGCCGGCAGGAACGCGACGAACTCGACGACGATCGCCGCCGGGCTCGGCAGCACGTATTCGTCGACGAAGCCGAGCGCGATGACTGCCTGCCACAGGACGACGCCGACGACGCCGAGCGCGACGGGCCACGCGAGCGGCCCCCACGCCGAGGATCCCCCGCGCACGCGCGGATCCGATGCCACGGTCATCGCGTCTCCACTCCGCGCATCGCGATCTCGCCGCCGTGCAGCGACTCGCGCACGGCCGTGATCATGTCGAAGTAGCCCTGCTCCTCGCGCAGTTCATCTCCGCGATGCGCCGTGTCTGCGATGTCCATCGCCACGATCTCGCTGATGCGCCCCGGCCGGGGCGACATCACGACGACGCGGTCGGACAGGTACACCGCCTCCGGGATCGAATGGGTGACGAAGACGACGGCGGCGCCGGTCTCGGCACGGATCCGGAGCAGATCCGACTGCATCTTCTCGCGGGTCATCTCGTCGAGCGCGCCGAACGGCTCGTCCATCAGCAGCAGCCGCGGCTTCTCGGCGAGCGATCGGGCGATCGCGACACGCTGCTGCATCCCGCCGGAGAGCTGGTCCGGGAAACGGTCGGCGAACTCAGCGAGTCCGACCATCTCGAGCAGCTCCGCGGCCCGCTCTTCGCGCTGGGCCCGACCGATTCCGTGCACCTGGAGCGGCAGCGCGACGTTCGCGGCGACAGTGCGCCACGGAAGAAGCCCCGCCTGCTGGAACGCGATGCCGTAGTCCTGATCGATGCGGGCCGCAGCGGACGACTTCCCGAAGACCTCGACGGATCCGCTGTCGGCGCGGTCGAGGTCGGCGATCAGCCGCAGAAGCGTCGATTTTCCGCATCCGGATGGGCCGATGAGCGACACGAACTCGCCGGGAGCGACATCGAGATCCACGCCGCTCAGGGCGTGCACACGCCCCTCCTTGGTGTCGAAGAAGCGGTCGACGCCGCGTACCGAGACAGCGGGAGTGAGATCGGTCATGCGGACGCCTCCGTTCGTCGGAAGTTCTTCAGGATCCCGCCTGCGGCCGCGACGGTCGCGGCGGCGACGAGCCCCAGCACGATGGCGCCGAAGACCGGCGCCCACGCCTTGGGCGGATCTGACGACGCCTGTCCCGCGAACTGGATGACGAGGCGCCCGAGACCGCCGCGCATGCCCGTGGAGACCTCCGCGACGACGGTGCCGACGATGGCGCCCGCAGCCCCGAGCCGGAGAGCCGTGAGCAGGTGCGGAACCGACGCGGGGAGCCGCAGTCGCAGGAGGGTGCCCCACCACCCCACCCCGTAGGTGCGCATCAATTCGAGATGGATCTTCTCCGGCGCGTCGAATCCCGACAGCGCGCCGACGGCGATGGGGAAGAACGCGAGATAGCTCGCGATGACGGCGACGCTCATCTCGTCGGTCCACCCCGCCTGCGCCCCGAGCGATCGGACGAGCGGCGCGAAGGCGATGAGCGGCACCGTCTGGCTCAGCACGATCCACGGCAGCAGCGACATTCGCGCGATCGGCGAGGCGAGCATGGCGAGCGCGAACGCGATCCCCACGACGAGGCCCACGACGAGGCCCGCCGCGGCGATCCCGAGCGTCGTCGCCGACGCCTGCGCGACGACGAGCCAGAGCGGCTCAGCTCGCGACGACGCCGTCTCGGTCCCGACAAGGCGAGCGATCATCTCCCAGATGTGCGGCATCGCGAGATCGGTGGCACGCGGCAGCACGCGCGCCGAGCCGATGGTGAGCCCGTCTGCCGGGCTGAGCAGCCGGACGGCCTCCCAGAGAAGCGCGACCGCGACGATGCCCGCGACACCCCACACGAACGCGCGTCGGCGTCCTGCTGCCGCCGCGCTCACGACGTCGCCCTCACCGTCTCGCGCATTGCAGGGATGACCGTCTCGCCGTAGACCCGCAGCGTCTCATCCTTCGCATCATGCTGGAGATAGCCGGCGAACTGGTCGACGCCGATCGCGCGCAGCTGCTCGACCTTCTCGAGGTGCTGCTCGGGCGTCCCGAGCACGCAGAACCGGTCGACGATCTCGTCCGGCACGAAGTCGACGTGATCGTTTCCGGCCCTGCCGTGCGAGTTGTAGTCATAACCCGTGCGACCCGCGATGTAGTCGGTGAGCGCCTGCGGCACGGAACCGGAGGATCCGTACTTCGCCACGATGTCGGCGACGTGATTGCCGACCATGCCGCCGAACCAGCGGGTCTGCTCACGCATGTGGGCCCAGTCATCGCCGATGTAGAAGGGCGCCGCGACGCAGAAGGTGATGCTGTCAGGGTCGCGGCCGGCGCGCTCCGCGGCCTCGCGGACCGTTCCGATCATCCACCGCGCGATGTCGACATCCGCGAGCTGCAGGATGTATCCGTCTGCCACCTCGCCCGTGAGCTGCAGCGCTCGAGGGCCGTACGCCGCGACCCACATCTCGAGTTCGCTGCCGGTCGACCACGGGAACCGGATGGTGGCCCCGTCTCGTTCGACTGCGCGAGAGTTCGCGAGCTCGCGGATCACGTGCACGGCCTCGCGCAGCTCCTTCAGCGTCGACGGACGCCCCTGCAATGTGCGGACGGCGCTGTCGCCGCGACCGATGCCGCACACCGTGCGGTTGCCGAACATCTCGTTGAGCGTGGCATACAGCGACGCCGTGACCGTCCAATCACGCGTCGCAGGGTTCGTCACGAACGGTCCGACCGTGACCTTCCGGGTCGCCGCGAGGATCTGGCTGAACACGACATACGGCTCCTGCCACAGGAGGTGCGAATCGAATGTCCACACGTGGCTGAACCCGTGGTTCTCCGCCCGCACGGCCAGGTCGACGACGCGCGACGCGGGCGGATCGTTCTGAAGGACGACTCCGAAGTCCATGCTCTCTCCCTCAGCTCAGGTACTGACTCAGGCCGCGCTTGATATAGCGCCCATGGCCGGCTCTGCCGACGTACCCGGACTCGTCGACGACGACCGATCCGCGCGAGAGCACGACGTCGACGTGTCCGTCGATCTCGAACCCTTCCCACGCGGAGTAGTCGAGATTCATGTGGTGCGCTCCGCCGACGCCGATCGACGTGTGCCCCTTCGGGTCGTAGACGACGATGTCGGCGTCGGCGCCGGGCTGGATCACCCCTTTCCGGCCGTACATCCCGAACATGCGAGCGGGCGTCGTCGAGGTGATCTCCACCCACCGCTCGAGCGTGATGCGTCCGTCGACGACCCCCTGGTACATGAGGTCCATGCGATTCTCGACGCTCCCCATCCCATTGGGGATCTTCGCGAAGCTGTCGCGTCCGAGCTCCTTCTGCTCCTTCATGCAGAAGGGACAGTGATCGGTCGAGACCATCTGAATGTCGTTGGTGCGAAGGCTCTGCCACATCGCGTCCTGGTGGCCGTGTTCGCGCGAGCGGATCGGCGTGGAGCACACGTACTTGGCGCCTTCGAAATCTCCCCATTCCGCGCTTTTCGCGGCGAGATGCTCTTCAAGCGAGAGGTACAGATACTGCGGACACGTCTCGCCGAAGACGTTCATCCCGCGATCGCGAGCCGCGGCGATCTGCTCGACGGCCTGCTTCGCCGACACGTGCACGACGTACAGCGGGGCACCCGTGAGATCGGCGATCGAGATGACTCGATGCGTCGCCTCCTCCTCGGTCTGCCACGGCCGCGTGAGCCCGTGCCATTCCGGAGAGGTATGCCCGGCTTCCAGCGCCTGCTGCTGCAGGACATCGATGATGGAGCCGTTCTCCGCGTGCATCATCATCATCGCGCCGTTCTCAGCACCCTTCTGGAACGCGCGGAAGATCTGGCCGTCGTCCGAGAGGAAGACACCCTTGTACGCCGTGAACAGCTTGAAGCTCGTCACTCCCTCCGCGACGAGCTCGTCCATCGCCGTCAGCGACGACGACTGCACGTCGGAGAGGATCTGGTGGAAGCCGTAATCGATCGCACACGCCCCTGCGGCCTTCTCCTGCCACAGCTGGTGCTGGTCGAGGATGTTCTGATCGGGGTACTGCACGACGAAGTCGACGATGCTCGTCGTTCCGCCCCACGCGGCCGCGCGGGTTCCCGTCTCAAAGGTGTCGGAGGCGAACGTCCCCCCGAAGGGCATCTCCATGTGGGTGTGCGCGTCGACCCCTCCCGGGATGACGTACTTCCCGGTCGCGTCGATGACCGTGTCGACGGCGCGCGTCAGATCGGATCCGAGCAGCTGCGATCCCGGTTCGAGGACCGCCGCAATCTTCTCGCCGTCGACGAGAACGTCGGCGAGGCCCCGGCCCGTCGCGCTGACGACCGTCCCGCCCGTGATGAGTGTCGTTGTCATGTCGATTCCTCTCAGGGTGCGGGGATGGCGGCGTAGGAGTCGGGACGCCGATCGCGGTAGAACTGCCAGCTGTCGCGCGCCTCGCGGATGAGCGAGAAATCGAGGTCGCGCACGAGCACCTCCTCGTCGGACTCGGATCCGTAGGAGCCGACGATGTTCCCCCGCGGATCGCAGAACTGGCTCCGGCCATAGAACGTGACGGCCTCGTCGCCGTACTCGTTGTCTTCGGTTCCCACTCGATTGGGCGCGGCGACGAAGTACTGATTTGCCGCCGCCGCGGCGGGCTGTTCGAGCTCCCACAGCCGGTTCGAGAGCCCCGGCTTCGTGGCGTTCGGGTTGAACACGATATCGGCGCCGTTGAGGCCGAGCTCACGCCATCCTTCGGGGAAGTGCCGGTCGTAGCAGATGTACATCCCCACCCGCCCGATCGCCGTCTCGAAGACGGGGTAGCCGAGGTTCCCGGGGCGGAAGTAGAACTTCTCCCAGAACTTCTCGACATGCGGGATGTGGTGCTTCCGGTAGGTTCCGAGCACGGATCCGTCGGCGTCGACGAGGACCGAGCTGTTGTAGTACACGCCCGTCATCGCCTCCTCGTAGATCGGGAGAACCATGACCATCCCGGTCTCCTTCGCCACATCGGCGAAGCGCTGCACGATCGGGCCGTCGGCGGGCTCTGCGTAGCGGTAATACTTCGCGTCCTGCGTGATGCCGAAGTACGGGCCATAGAACAGCTCCTGGAAGCTCATCACCTGCGCGCCCCGTGCCGCCGCATCACGCGCGAACTGCTCGTGCCGGTCCAGCATCGACGCCTTGTCGCCTGTCCAGCTCGTCTGGCTGATGGCTGCTCTCACGATCGTCATGGGGATCCTCCGTCGTCGCGTCCGGTCGATGTTGCGTTACTGTTCCGCCTGAACATTTCTCTGATATTTCTCTGTCGACCGCCGCGGTAAATTCCTCGCCCGCCTCCCCGTTTCCGCGGCAGGATCATCACCGTGACCCCTCCTCTCGCGACGGCCGGCGTGCTCGCGCAGCGCGTCGGCGCCCCCACGCCGACCGGCATCGCGTCGACGCTCGCGTCGCTCATCGCCGACGGGTCGCTCGCGCCCGGTGACCGGCTCCCGACGGTGCGCGACTTCGCGCGAGCGCTCGGGGTGAGCCCGGCGACGGTGTCGACCGCGTGGCAGGCCCTTGCGGGTGCGGGCGCGATCATCGCGCGCGGCAGAGCCGGCACCTTCATCCGCCAGACCGAGACAGACGCGGTCACCCCGCACACGACGCGCCTCGCGGGCCACGTCGAGCAGACCCGCCTCGATCTTTCCCGGGGAACTCCCGATCCGGCGCTCCTGCCCGACCTCGCCCGGGCCTTCGCGCGCGCGACACCGCGTGCGGGGACCGCAAGCTACCATGACAGCCCCGTGCTGCCGGCCCTGGAACGACAGCTGCGGGCGGGGTGGCCGGAGCCATCCCACCGGATCACGATCCTCGACGGCGCTCTCGACGCGATCGACCGATCCCTGCAGCAGCTGACGCGCTTCGGCGACCGCGTGATCATCGAGGAACCGACGTTCCCGCCATTTCACGACCTGCTCGAGGCGCTTCACCTGGTCGCCGTCCCCGTCGAGATGGACGAGAACGGCATGCTCCCCGACGCGCTCGCCGATGCGCTCGGGTGTGGTCCGCGCGCCGTCCTCCTGCAGCCGCGGGCGCAGAATCCGACGGGCGCATCGATGTCAGCCGGACGCGCGGCCGAGATCGCCGACGTCCTCCGCCTCTCTCCACGCGGCCGCGCCCTGACGGTGATCGAGGATGATCACTCCGACGCGATCGCGCAGGCGTCCCCCGTTTCCCTCGCCCCCGCCCTGCCCGAGCAGACTCTCGTCGTGCGGTCGTTCTCGAAGTCACACGGCCCGGACCTGCGCATCGCCGCGCTCGGCGGTCCCGATGCCGTCGTCGAGCGCATCGAAGCACGGCGCACCCTCGGCGCATGGTGGACGCCGAGGTTCATCCAGCGCATCGTCGCGGAACTCCTCGTCGATGGCGAGGCGATCGCCGACCTCGCGCTCGCCCGCGCCACCTACGCGGCGCGCCAGCGCCGCTTCGCCGCCGCGCTCTCCTCTGAACTGGGCCACGAAGTGGGGGCGTTCGACGGCATCAATGCGTGGATCCCCGTCGCCGACGAACGCGCCGCCATCGTCTCGCTCGCCGCGCAGGGCATTCGTGCCGCCGCGGGCAGCGCCTTCACGCTGTCGGATGCGAGCGATCGGATCCGATTGACGATCGGCGCCCTCGACTCGGATCCCGCTCCGATCGCCGCCGCCGTCGCCCGCGCCTCCCGCGCGGGGTAGCGACTTCCAGAGAACGCAAAGGGCGCCCCGCCGGATCGATCCGACGGGGCGCCCTCGACGAGGCTCAGGGCTTACAGCGCCTGCAGGATCTCGCGCATGAGCTGGGCGGTCTCGCTCGGCGTCTTGCCGACCTTCACGCCCGCGGCCTCAAGGGCCTCCTTCTTGGCCGAGGCCGTGCCTGCCGATCCGGAGACGATGGCGCCGGCGTGACCCATCGTCTTTCCCTCGGGCGCGGTGAAGCCCGCGACGTAGCCGACGACCGGCTTCGTCACATGCGCCTTGATGTACTCGGCCGCGCGCTCCTCGGCGTCGCCACCGATCTCGCCGATCATGACGATCGCCTTGGTCTCGGGGTCGTTCTCGAACGCCTCGAGCGCGTCGATGTGCGTCGTGCCGATGACCGGGTCGCCGCCGATGCCGATGGCGGTCGAGAAACCGAAGTCGTTCAGCTCGAACATCATCTGGTAGGTGAGGGTTCCCGACTTCGACACGAGGCCGATCGGTCCCTTGCCCGTGATGTTCGCGGGGGTGATGCCCGCGAGCGCCTCGTCGGGCGTGATGATGCCCGGGCAGTTCGGCCCGATGATGCGGGTCTTGTTACCCTTCGACTTCGCGTAGGCCCACGCCTCGGCGGCGTCACCCACGGGCACACCCTCGGTGATGACGACGAGCAGCGGGATCTCGGCATCGATGGCCTCGATCATCGCGTCCTTCGTGAACTTCGGCGGGACGAACGCGACCGACACATCAGCGCCCGTCTCCTTCATCGCCTCCGCGACGGAGCCGAACACGGGCAGCTCCACCTCGCCCTCGTGCGCCGTCTCGTGCGTGACGGTCGTACCGGCCTTGCGCGCGTTGACGCCGCCGACGATGTGGGTGCCGGCCTTGAGCATCAGCGCGGTGTGCTTGGTGCCCTCGCCGCCGGTGATGCCCTGGACGATGACCTTCGAATCCTTGTTGAGGTAGATCGACATCTTCTTGTCCTTATCCGTCTTCGTCTCAGGCGTTCGCCAGCTCGGCGGCCTTGTCGGCGCCCTCGTCCATCCCGGCGGCGAGGGTGACGAGCGGGTGGTTCGCGTCCGCGAGGATCGCGCGCCCCTCCTCGACCTGGTTGCCGTCAAGACGCACGACGAGCGGCTTCGTGGCCGCGTCGCCGAGGATCTCGAGCGCCTTCACGATGCCCTCTGCAACGGCCACGCAGCTCGTGATGCCGCCGAAGACGTTGACGAAGACGCTCTTGACCTGCGGGTCGCCGAGGATGACGTCGAGGCCGCTGGCCATGACCTGCGCGTTCGCGCCGCCGCCGATGTCGAGGAAGTTCGCGGGCTTCACGCCGCCGTGGTTCTCGCCTGCGTACGCCGTGACGTCGAGCGTCGACATGACGAGGCCCGCGCCGTTGCCGATGATGCCGACCTCGCCGTCGAGCTTGACGTAGTTGAGGCCGGCCTCCTTGGCCTTCGCCTCGAGCGGATCGGCCGCACCCTTGTCCTCGAGCTCCTCGTGCTCGGGGTGGCGCACCTCCGAGCCGTTGTCGTCGAGCGAGACCTTGCCGTCGAGGGCGATGATGTCGCCCTCCGCCGTGCGCACGAGGGGGTTGACCTCGACGAGCGTCGCGTCCTCGCCCGTGTAGACGTCGTACAGCTTGACGAAGACCTCGGCGACCTGGCTCACGAGCTCCTCGGGGAAGTTCGCGGCCTGGGCGATCTCGATCGCCTTGGTCTTGTCGATTCCGACGAGCGGGTCGACCTCGACGCGCGCGAGCGCCTCGGGCTTCTCGACCGCGAGCTGCTCGATCTCGACGCCGCCCTCGACGCTGCACAGCGACAGGTAGGAGCGGTTCGCGCGGTCAAGCAGCACCGAGAAGTAGTACTCCTCGGCGATGTTGGCGCCGGCAGCCACCATCACACGCTGGACGGTGTGGCCCTTGATGTCGAGGCCGAGGATCGCCTTCGCCGCCTCGTACGCCTCTTCGGGGTTCTTGGCGACCTTCACGCCGCCAGCCTTGCCGCGGCCGCCGGTCTTCACCTGGGCCTTGACGACGACCACGCCGCCGATCTTCTCGGCCGCTGCCTTCACCTCCTCGGGGGTGTCGGCCACGAGGCCGGCGAGCACCGGCACCTCGTACTTCTCAAAAAGGTCTCGAGCCTGGTACTCGTAGAGATCCACGTCGCATTCCTTCGGTGGGGCACGGGAAAAGAGGCAGCCGCGCTCGTGGGTTGGACTGTCTCGATGTCGAGAGACCTCGACCGTCGTCCAGCCTACTACCGCCGCGAAAACGGTCGCCCCACGAAAAAGCGCCCCGCGGCCGCGGGGCGCCTTCGCGTGAAGACCGCTACTTCGCGCTCTTGAACATCGGCAGCGCCATCGCGAGGCAGACGGCGAGGATGCCGAGCGCAAAGACGAGCCCCTGGAACGACGAGACCATGAATGCGACGGCAAACAGGAACAGCCCGCCGAGGAACAGGATCAGCGCGAGAATGAACATCATGATGGAACAGCCCTCCGGAAAAGTCTGAGCTCCAGCCTACCGGCTGCGGAGGGCGCGCGAGGACGACCCACTCCGGGACAGATCACACCCCCACGAGCGCGTCGATGGCGGCACGCACTCTGCGCGGGACGCGATGCTGACCGGCGGTGACGGCCACGATCGCGTTCGACTCGGCGAGCCCCCGCAGCGGCGGGAACACGACGCGGCGACCGTCGAAGGTCTCATCGGTCGCGGGCGGGCTGTTCACCAGGGAATACCCGTAGCCACGCGCTACCAGCGACAGAATCGTCTGAATGTTGCCGCTCGTATACCGGATCCGCGGCTCGTGCCCCGCCGCGCGCAGCTGTGCGGTCAGACGCTCAACAGTCGGAGGCACGCTGAGAAAGATCGCATCCTCCCCCACGATATCCGCGATCTCGACGGCGTCCCTGCGGGCAAGCGGATGCGATGTGGGGAGCACGGCGTGCAACCGGACCTTCGCCAGCAGGTCCTGGCGGAGCGCCGGATCGGCCTGCTGGCTGTACAGCAGCGCCATGTCGAGACGCCCCGTGCGCACCTCTTCCTGTATGTCGCCGGGCGACCCCTCGTGGAAGTCGACTTCGACGCGCGGATGGCTCTGATCGAAGCGCTCGACGAGCTCGGGAATCAGGCGCGGCGACAGCGTGAAGCTGCATCCGACGCGCAATGTGCCCGTCAGCTCGCCTGCACCGTCGGCGACGACCTCCACTGCCTCGTCGACCCCCTCGAGCACGCGCCGCGCGTGAGCCGCGAACAACAGTCCGCGTCGAGTCGGCACGACTCGGCGCGATCTGCTCCTGATCAGCAGATCGACGCCGAGCGCGCGCTCGAGCTGCGCGACCGACATGGACAGCGCCGCTTGGGACACGTGCTCGGCAACAGCCGCGGCGGTCACGGACCCGGCGTCGACGACGGCCACGAAGTACTGCATCTGCCGGAGCGTCACGTCTGCCATCGGTTTCCTTGATTGATGAGATCAGATCATTTGACTTTTCAGATTAGCGGGGGGCGGTCACTCTGGACAGAGCCGCCACCTCCGAAGGGAATCTCATGACGAACCGCGACCTCACCCCTCGCGTCATCACGCTGGGAACCGCCGGCGGTCCGCGCTGGTGGGGATCGGGCCAGCCGATCCGCCGCTCCGGCATCGCCACGGCGATCCAGGTCGGCGACGCGTTCTATCTCGTCGACTGCGGGCACGGCGTCGGACGTCGCATCAACGAGGCCGGCCTCAGTCTCGGCAACCTGCGTGGCGTGTTCCTCACCCACCTCCACTCCGACCACACGATCGACCTCGCGAGCCTCGCCGTCTTCGGCCTGTACGAGATGCTCGAGCGGACCGGCTCCCCCGTCGTGCTCATGGGCCCGGGAGACCGCGGCATGCTGCCGCCGGTCTCTCCCCGCGCCGCCGTGCCGCCGCGGCCAGTGGCCCCCGAACACCCCACGCCCGGGACGGCCCGGATGTTCGACACGCTGATGGCGGCGCACGCCACCGATCTGAACGACCGGATCATCGACAGCCTGCGGCCGAGTCCGCTCGACCTCTTCGCGGCGCGCGACATCGAGATCCCCGAGGGCGTCGGCTATCACCCGAACGACGCCCCCACGCCCCGCATGGCGCCCTTCGAGATCTACCGAGACGAGCTCGTCACCGTCACCGCGACGCTCGTCGAGCATCCGCCCATCGCCCCCGCGTTCGGATTCCGCTTCGAGACCGCGGGCGGCTCCGTCACGATCTCCGGCGACACGGCCCCGACCCCGAACATGATCGAGCTCGCGCGCGACACCGACCTGCTGCTGCACGAGGCGATCGACTTCGACTTCGTCGAGTCGATCTATGCGCATCGCACTGACGATGGCTCACGCGCCTCGCGCGACCACCACTACAAGTCCCATACCTCGGTGCGCGACGCGGCCCGCATCGCCGCGCGCGCAGGGGCCCGCCAGTTGGCGCTGCACCATCTCGTCCCCGGCACCGCGGACGACGACGTCTGGCGGGCCGCCGCCGACGAGTTCGACGGCCTCTTCCACCTCCCCGATGACCTCGACGTCATCCCCCTGCGCGACGAGGACGCCCTCGTCGGCTCTCCCCCGCTCCGTCGACGCGCCTGAGCGTCGACATCTCGGTCGATTCAAGGAGGAATCATGACTGATCGCACCCGCCCGGCCGGAGCCGAGACACTCGACTCCGCCGACACCGCCACCGTCGTCGCCACGTCGCTGAACACGCCGCAGATGCGGCGCATCCTCTCTTCGAGCTTCATCGGCACGGCGATCGAGTACTACGACTTCATCCTCTACGCGGTCGCGTCCTCCGTGGTATTCAACCGCGTGTTCTTCGAGAACCTGCCCGACGCCGTCGCGATCTTCGCCTCGTTCGCGACCCTGGCCGCCGGATACATCGTCCGCCCTCTCGGCGGGATCGTGTTCGGACACTTCGGCGACCGCGTCGGGCGAAAGAAGATGCTCGTCCTGTCGATGCTCATGATGGGCGTCGCCACGACGGCGATCGGACTGCTGCCGACGACCGCGCAGATCGGCGTGATCGCCCCGATCCTGCTCGTCACGCTCCGCCTCGTGCAGGGAGTCGCCGTCGGCGGCGAGTGGGGCGGAGCCGCGCTCATGGCGATGGAGCACGCGCCCCGGCACCAGCGCGGGTTCGCGACCTCCTTCGCGAACGCTGGTGGTCCCGCCGGCGCGATCCTCGCGACGCTCGTGGTCTCGTTCCTATCGGGCGTCACGGGGGATCAGTTCCTCACGTGGGGATGGAGGATCCCCTTCCTCCTCAGCGCCGTGCTCATCGCCGTGGGGCTCGTCATTCGGCTCCGCGTGACGGAGTCGCCGCTGTTCCAGAAACTCGAGCAGTCGAGCGAGAAGCGGCGCCTGCCGATCCTGGACGTGCTCGCCCACCACCCGCGCGCCGTGCTGCTCGCCCTGATCGCGACGATGAGCTTCTACTGCTGCCAGGGCATCGTCACCGTGTGGGGCGTATCTGTCTCCGTCGAGGCGGGCGCCGACCGCACGAGCGTCCTCGTGTGGAAGGCCGTCGGCGCGGCCCTCACACTCGTCATCACCTTCCTCTCGGCCCGTCTGAGCGACCGCATCGGCCGTCGCACCGTCCTCGTCATCGGCGGTGGCCTCGGGATCCTGCTCGCCTACCCGATGCTCATCCTGCTGACGAACGGCACGGTGTGGGGATTCGCGACGGCCGATCTGCTCGGGAACGGACTCGTCCAGGGACTGCTGTACGGCCCCATCGGCGCGTACATTGCCGAGCAGTTCCCGACTCGCGTCCGATACACGGGAGCATCGCTTGCCTACCAGGGCGCATCAACTCTCGGCGCCGGCTTCACTCCCATGATCGCAAGCGGACTGGTGCTCCTGGCGGACGGATCCATCTGGCTCGTCGGCGTGTTCTGGATCGCGGTGATGCTCGCCGGAACGATCGCCGTCCTGCGAACCGCCGAAGGGTCCCGCAAGGAGCTCACCTAGCCGCCCACGGGCCTTTGTAGGCTCCCGACAGCCCGCTCGTGCGCGACGCGCCTGGCGCCCTAGCCTGGCCCTCATGGCAACGGAGCAGTTCCCCGGCGAGCGCGTGAGCTCGTACAACGTCACCGGACCTCTCGACACCGACTACTACGACGTCTTCGCGGATCTCGCAGACGGCGAGCGCGACGCGTGGAGTCGCGCCCGCGCCGTCGTCGGCGAAATCGCAGACGATCTGCTGGACGCGTGGGAGCGGGCGGAGTACCCACACGAGCGGATCCTCGGCTCGCTCGGACGTCACGACGTCATGACCGACGGTGTCGAACACGACGGCCTCACGCGTCTCAGCCCGCTCGCGGCGGGACTCGTGAACATGGAGCTGTCGCGCGGCGATGGATCCCTCGGAACCGTCCTCGCCGTCCAGGGCGGTCTCGCGCTGCGCACGCTCGCCCTGTTCGGCAGCGATGCGCAGAAGGAGCGATGGCTGCGGCCGATCGCGCGCGGCGAGGTGCCCGGATCCTTCGCTCTGACAGAGCCTGATCACGGCAGCGATTCGACGGGCCTCGAGACGACGGCCCGGCGCGACGGCGACGAGTGGGTGCTGCGCGGCGCGAAGAAGTGGATCGGGAACGGCGCCTCCGGCGGCATCACCTTCACCTGGGCGCGGATCGACGACGAGTCCGACGACGACCACGGACGTGTCGGCTGCTTCCTGGTTGCCCAGGACACGCCGGGCTACCGCGGGGATGTCATCCAGGGCAAGGGGTCGCTGCGCGCGATCCACCAGGCCCACATCCGGCTCGACGACGTGCGCCTGCCCCTCGACGCGCGCCTCCCCGGTGCGCACGCCTTCGCCGACACCTCGCGCGTGCTGTTCGCGACGCGATCGGGCGTCGCGTGGTCGGCCCTCGGCCACGCGACCGCCTGCTACGAGGCGGCGCTGCAGTACGCGGGCGAGAGGATCCAGTTCGGCCGCCCGCTGGCCGGTTTCCAGATCGTGCAGGAGCGCCTCACGCGCATGCTCTCCCAGCTCACCGGCATGCAGCTCTTCTGTCGGCGCCTCGCCGACCTCGAGGCATCGGGGGCGCTGCGCCCGACGCAGGCGTCGCTCGCGAAGTACACGAACACGCGCGCCGCGCGCGACATCGCTCGCGAGGCGCGCGACATGCTCGGCGGCAACGGGATCCTGCTCGAGAACCGCGTCATGCAGCACCTCGCGGACATCGAGGCCCTCCACACCTACGAGGGCACCGAGAGCGTGCAGGCTCTCCTCATCGGCCGGGACATCACGGGCGTCGGGGCGTTCGTGTAGAGTCCCGCCGCCCGTTCAGGCCCTCACGACGGCGTGCTTCTGCACGAGCACGATGCCGCTCGGCGTCACCGCGAATCCGCGCGCGACATCGGCCTCGTGATCGACGCCGATCGACGCGCCCGCCTCGACGACGACGTTCTTGTCGAGAATCGCGCGACGGATGGTCGCCCCCGGCTTGATGCGCGCGTCCTCGAACACGATCGCGTCGTTCACGTGAGCACCGGATTCGACGATGCCGCCTGCGCTCAAGACGCTGCGTTCGATGTGCGCGCCCGAGATCACGCTCCCTGCCGCGACGATCGAGTCGATGACCGTGCTCAGCGTGCCGCGGGCGTCGCGCGTGAACTTCGCGGGCGGGAGATTCACCTGCTGGGTGAAGATCGGCCATTCCTGGTTGTAGAGATTGAACACGGGAAGCACCGAGATGAGGTCCTGGTGCGCCTCGAAGTACGAGTCGATCGTGCCGACATCCCGCCAATAGCTGTGGTCGCGCTCGGACGAGCCGGGAACCGAGTTGCGCACCATGTCGTAGACGCCGGCGGTGCCGCGCTCGACGAAGGCGGGGATGATGTCGCCGCCCATATCGTGCTTCGACTGCGCCTCGTCCCCGTCTGTAACGATCGCGTCGACGAGGGCGTCGGCCGTGAAGATGTAGTTGCCCATCGACGCAAGAACCTCGCCGGGCGAGTCGGGAAGCCCCGCCGGATCCTGCGGCTTCTCCCGGAAGCGATGGATGCACGTCGGATCGTCCGGATCCACCTCGATCACGCCGAACTGCTCGGCGAGCGAGATCGGCTGGCGGATCGCCGCGACGGTCGCCTCGGCCCCCGAGTCGATGTGCGCCTCGAGCATCTGGGAGAAGTCCATGCGGTAGACGTGGTCGGCGCCGACGACCGCGATGTAGTCGGGCCGTTCATCGTGAATGAGATTGAGGTTCTGCAGGATCGCGTCGGCGGATCCCTGGAACCATCGTTTGCCGAGCCGCTGCTGCGCCGGAACGGACGCGATGTAGGAACCCAGCAGCCCGTTCGTGTTCCAGACCTGCGAGATGTGCCTGTCGAGGCTGTGGGACTTGTACTGCGTCAGCACGACGATCTGGCGCAGCCCCGAGTTGATGAGGTTCGAGAGCGCGAAGTCGATGAGTCGGTACTGGGCTCCGAACGGCACCGCGGGTTTCGCGCGAAGCTCCGTCAGAGGCATGAGCCGCTTTCCCTCGCCGCCGGCGAGCACGATTCCGAAGAGCTTCATGGCCACACCGTAGGACGATCGCGCTCCCAGAACCAGACCCCTTCGCGCGACGATCTGCGCGGCTCCTCCGGGGGTTCCTCTGGGGGCATCGCGGGTCTAGGTTGAGGGGCATGCGAGTCGACGTCCTCTCCCGCGAGTATCCCCCCGAGGTGTATGGCGGCGCTGGCGTCCACGTCGCCGAGCTGGTGAAGGCGCTGCGTGCGGGAGGGGTCGACACGGTCGTGCGCACCTTCGGCGCCGAACGGGACGAGCCGGGCACATTCGCCTACGGCACGCCCGACAATCTCGCCGAGGCGAACGGCGCGCTGCAGGCGATGGGCACCGACCTCGCGATCGCGCACAACGTCGCCGGCGCCGACCTTGTGCACTCGCACACGTGGTACGCGAACTTCGCGGGCCGTATCGCGAAGCTCCTGCACGGGATCCCGCACATCGCAACCGCGCACAGCCTCGAGCCCCTGCGCCCGTGGAAGGCCGAGCAGCTCGGCGGCGGATACCGGCTCACGAGCTGGATCGAACGCGAGGCCCTCGGCGACGCCGATGCGATCGTCGCCGTCAGCGAGGGCATGCGCCGCGATCTGCTGCGCGTCTATCCGGATCTCGACCCCGGGCGCGTTCAGGTGATCTACAACGGCATCGACCTCGACGGGTGGAGCCGTGTCGACGATGGCGACGCCGTGCGCGCCCTCGGCGTCGACCCCGACCGCCCATCAGTCGTCTTCGTCGGCCGGATCACGCGGCAGAAGGGGCTCCCCTATCTGCTGCGCGCCGCCCGGCTGCTTCCGCCCGAGGTGCAGCTCGTGCTGTGCGCGGGCGCCCCCGACACGGCCGAGATCATGGCTGAGGTCGAGGGGCTCGTCTCCGAGCTCCGCGGGCGACGCGACGGCGTGGTCTGGATCGATCGTCACCTGCCGCGACCCGAACTGTGCGCGCTGCTCAGCGCCGCGACGACGTTCGTGTGCCCGTCGGTGTACGAGCCGCTCGGCATCGTGAATCTCGAGGCGATGGCCTGCGGTCTCCCCGTCGTCGGAACGCGCACGGGCGGGATCCCGGAGGTCGTCGCCGACGGCGTGACCGGAACGATCGTGCCGATCGAACAGCTCGACGACGGCACGGGCACGCCGCTCGACCCCGATCGATTCGTCGCCGACCTCGCCGAAGCCCTGACCGAGATGGTCTCCGACCCCGAGAGGGCGCGCGCGCTCGGCGCCGCGGGCCGCGAGCGCGCCGAGCGCGAGTTCTCGTGGACGACGATCGCCGCCCGCACGCGCGCGCTCTATGCGGACGTGCTCGCGGACGGACTCTGAACCGGTATCACCGGCGCAGGACGCGGCGCGCGAGCGCGTTGCCGATGGCCTGGACGATCTGCGTCACGATGATGATCGCGACGAGGGCGCTGAGGATGACGACCCAGTCGTTCTGGCGCTGTCCGTAGGCGATCGCCCAGTTTCCGATGCCCAGACCGCCGATCATGCCGGCGACCGCCGACATGTCGATGATCGCGATCGTCGCGAAGGTGTAGCCGAGGATGAGCGGTCCGAGCCCCTCGGGCAGCATCACGGTGAGGATGATGCGCCACGGGCCCGCGCCCATCGCCCGCGCGGCCTCGATGACGCCGTCGTCGACCGTCACGAGGTTCTGCTCGACGATGCGCGCAACGCCGAACGTCGCGGCGACCGAGATCGCGAAGATCGCCGCCGTGTTGCCGATGCCCGTGCCGAGGACGATGCGTCCGAGCGGCTGCAGGACGCCGAGCAGGATGATGAACGGGATCGGCCGGAAGACGTTCACGAGCAGGTTCAGCGTGCCGTAGACGAGCGACTGCTGCAGGATCCCGCCCCGGCGCGTGACGGTGAGGGCGACGCCCACGATGAGCCCGGCGACGCCGCCGAAGACGAGGGCCGCCGAGACGAGCCACAGCGTGATGCCCGTCTGCTCGAGGATGTCGGGGAGGATGGCGACGATGTCGCTCTGGAGGTCGCTCACGCCGTCACCTCCGAGATCGTCACGCCGGACCCGATCGATCCGATCGCCTCGCGCACCGCCTGCTCGTCGCCGCGCACGGCGATCGTCAGCAGCCCGTAGACGCGACCCTGAATGTCGTCGACGCCCCCGTGCACGAGATTGAAGTCGACACCGGCCCGCGCGAGCGCACCGAAGACGCGCGCCTCAGAGACGCCCTCGTCGGTGAACGAGATCGTGAAGAGCCGCCCCTCGTGCTTCTTCCGCAGCTCGACGAGCGCGTCGCCCTCCGGCAGGGCGCGCACGACCGTTCGCACGAAGCGCGTCGCCGTATCGGTGCGCGGACGGGTGAACACGTCGTACGTCTCGCCCGACTCGACGACGCGACCGCGTTCCATCACCGCCACACGACTCGCGATGCGGGCGATGACGTCCATCTCGTGCGCGATGACGACGATCGTGATGCCGAGCTCGCGATTGACGCGCGAGAGCAGCTCGAGCACCTCGTCGGTCGTGTCGGGGTCGAGCGCGCTCGTCGCCTCGTCGGCAAGGAGGATCGCGGGATCCGCCGCGAGCGCCCGCGCGATACCGACGCGCTGCTGCTGTCCGCCGGACAGCTGCTCAGGGTAGGCATCGGCGCGATCGGCGAGCCCGACGAACTCAAGCAGCTCCGAGACGCGGCGCGCGCGTTCGGCACGAGGCACGCGCGCGACCTCGAGCGGATATGCGACGTTGCCGCGGATCGTGCGCGAGCGCAGCAGGTTGAACCGCTGGAAGATCATGCCGATCCCCTGCCGCAGGTGCCGCAGCCGCCGCGGCGAGATCGCGGCGATGTCGACGCCGTCGATGTCGATGGATCCGCTCGTCACGGGCTCGAGACCGTTCATGAGTCGCACGAGCGTGGACTTGCCCGCGCCCGAGTACCCGATGATCCCGAACACGTCGCCGCGCTCGATCTCGAGCGACACCCCGTCGACGGCCGTGACAGCCTCGCCTCCCCGCGAACGTGGCGGGTAGGTCTTCGTCACGTCCCTCAGCGTGATGTGCGGCATGTGCGGCGGCTCGTCACTCGCCCGCGGCGCGGACCTGCTCCTCGACCTCGGCGAGCGAGGCCTGCAGCTCGTCCTTCGGCGTCGTCGCGACGACGGCCGTCCCCCCGCTGACCTGGATGACGCCCTCGAGCACCTCGTCGTTCGCCTGGTAGATCTCGACGAGCTGGTTCAGCACCTCGTCGTCGACATCGTCGGCGCGGGTCGCGAAGATGTTCACGTACGGACGGGCCGACGGATCCGCGGGGTCGTCCGTCGCGATGGCGTCCTCACTCGTGAGGCCGGCGCTCTCGAGGAAGTCGTTGTTGATCACGGCTGCGGCCGCGTCGGGAAGCGACGGGGCGATGAGCGCCGCGTCGAGGCCCTTCACCTCGACCGCCGATTCGTCCTCGATCACGTCGTCGAGCGTCGAGAACGGGCTGCCGCCCTCCTCGAGGGTGATGAGGCCGGACGACTGCAGAAGCAGAAGGGCCCGCGCCTGGTTCGTCGTGTCGTTCGGGACGAGAACCGTCTCGCCCTCGGGAATGTCGGCGACGTCGCCGTACTCGGCCGAGTACAGGCCGAGCGGGTAGGTCACGGTCGCACCGATGGGCTGGAGGTCCTTGCCCGCCGAGACGTTGTAGTCGGCGAGGTAGATGATGTGCTGGAACTGGTTGATGTCCAGCTCGCCCTCCGCGAGCGCCGGGTTGGGCTGCGTGTACTCGGTGAAGTCGACCAGCTCGACCGCGATGTCCTCGTCGGCCGCGGCATCGACGAAGACGTCCCAGTACGCATCGCTCGCGCCCACGACCCCCATGCGCACCGGATTCGACTCGCTTCCGAGGGCGGCGGCGTCGGAATCGTCGGAGGCGCCGGAAGCGCATCCGGCGAGCGCGAGAACGGCGACGGCGGACAGGGAGGCCACGGTGCGGGCGCGGAAGGTCATGATGAAACTCCTCGGGTCAAGGATCATCGACTGTACGCAAGCGCGAGGGCGCGAGGCGAACCATCCCGACATACGGCGCAATGCGCGGGCGGTGGCCCCGCCCGCGCATCATGTCTCGCTGTCAGATCTGCGTGTCGAGGCCCGTGTCATCCGCTTCGTCGGCGAGGGCGAGTACGGGGTCGAGCTCCTCACGCGTGAGCGTCATGAGGGGGCCCGCGGGGTCGATGAGGATGCCGCCGAGCTCGGGGTGGTCGACGAGCACCTTCGCGACCTTCTCGACACCGAACGGCAATGCGCGCTCGCTGCGCCCCTGGGCCACGACCTCGAGGGGGTGCGAGTACACCTGCAGCAGGCGCGTGCCGTTCGCGAGGCGGGCCTCCGCGATCCCCATCTTCTTCTCGTCCTTCGGCGACGGCCCGACGGCGACCCACAGCGGGGGGCGTTCGGAAAGGATCGACGCGACCTTCTTCGGCGTGTCGGTCTCGCGCGGCTGCGCGAGCGCCGATTTGACGCGCAGATTCGGATCGGCCTGCTCGCGCGCTCGTTCGAGGACCTCGCGCGGGAGCACGATGCGATGCGGACCCGATGCGTTGTCGACGATGAGGCCGTCGAAGCCGTTGTCGATCATGTGCCCCAGAATCATGGGAACGGGCTGCGCAACCGCCGAGGTCTGCGCATTGCCGTCGGCCTGGACGGCGGCGCGCAGTGCCTTGCCCGAGCTGAAGACCAGCATGTAGCTCTTGTCTCCGTTGCGCGCGACGCCGAACGAGAGGGTGGCCTTGCCGTTCTCCTGCATCTGCTCGCGGACATCGCCCGTGACGCGCAGGAAGACGTGCCCCTGCATCAGCTGACGGGCAACGCCGAGAAGCTGCTGCGGCGTGGGCTTCTCGGGAAGGGACGCGAGCGCGTCGCGCAGCAGCGTGTTGTCGCGCAGCCCCTTCACGGTCTCGATGTCGTTCGGCGGGGCGGCGGGCGCGAGGGGCAGCTCGCGCGGCGGCACGGGGCGGCCGCCCTGCGGGGCCGGGGTGGGCTGCGGCGAGGGCTGCTCCTGACGCGGCTTCTTCTCGTCGGGCGAACCGACCTCGGGGCCGGAGGGCGCGCCGACGCCCTGGAAGGACGAGAACGAGATGTTGACGCCCGGGGCAGCGCTCTCATCCTGCGGAGCTTCGGCCGAGGCATCCGCCGCCGAGCCTTCCTCCGCGGGCGCCTGGGGCTCCTCGCGCTGCGGATCGACCGATCCGTCGTCGTCGCCGTCGGACTTCTTCTTGCGCGAGAAAAGACCCATGCGCCCAGCCTACGTCCGTCTCTCCAGGGGCGTCACATCCAGCGGCGACGCGTCAGAGCTTCTCGATCGGCGCAACCTTGATCAGCAGCTTCTTCGCCCCAGCCTCCTCGAAACGCACGTGCGCGATGCGCTTCGCACCCTGGCCTGTCACGACATCGACCACGCCCTCACCGAAGTCGTCGTGGCGGATCCGGTCACCGGCCGCGAGCTCGAGGTCACCGTTGTCGCGCACCTTGCCCGTCACGCGATTGGAGAACTCGGCGAGCGACGAAGACGTGCCCTTCGACTCGAGGGGGCGCGCGCCCCATCGGTTCTCTCTGGGGCGCACGGCGTTGAGCGCGCGCGACTGCGTGCCGCCACGCGAATTGACGTCGCCCGGCGATTGACGCCAGTCGATGAGGCCGGCCGGGATCTCCTGCAGGAAACGGCTGGGCATCGCGACCGAGACCTCACCGAACTGCGCGCGCGTCATGGCCAGCGAGAGAAACAGTCGCTTGCGGGCGCGCGTGATGCCGACGTAGAACAGGCGCCGCTCCTCCTGCGGCCCCCCGGGCTCCCCCGCGGCGATGCGATGCGGAATGAGGTCTTCTTCGACGCCCGTGAGAAAGACGACGTCGAACTCGAGCCCCTTCGCGGTGTGCAGGGTCATCAGCGAGACGGTCCCCGATGCGTCGTCGATGTCGTCGCTGTCGGCGACGAGCGCCACCTCGGTGAGGAAGTCGATGATCGTTCCCTCGGGGTTGTTGCGCGCGAACTCGCGCGTCACCGCGACGAGCTCGTCGAGGTTCTCGACCCGCGCCTCGTCCTGCGGATCGCGCGATTGGCGCAGAACGTCGAGGTATCCCGACTTGTTCAGCAGCACCTGGAGCCCCTCGGCGACGGCACTCGGCGGGGCGGGATCGCCCGACGCCGGCAGCAGGATCTCCTGCGCCTCGCGCAGCACCGAATCGAGGTGAGAGAGCGCCTTCTGCAGCTTGGGACCGAGCCCGATCTCGCTGGCGTGACCGATCGCGTCACGGAAGGTGATGTCGTTGTCGGCCGCGAACCGCGCGATGTTCGTCTCGGTGACAGCGCCGATGCCGCGCTTGGGCTTGTTGAGGATCCGCCGCACAGCCATCTCGTCGGCCGGGTTGACGACCGCGACGAGGTACGCGAGTGCGTCCTTGATCTCGGCACGGTCGTAGAACTTCGTGCCGCCCATGATCCGGTACGGGATCGCCGAGCGGATGAAGATCTCTTCGAGCGCGCGCGACTGCGAGTTAGTGCGGTAGAACACAGCGACGTCGCTGTAGTCGACGCCGTCGCGGCGGAGCGAATCGATCTCGTCAGCGACGAACTGCGCCTCGTCGTGCTGCGAGTATCCGGTGAAGCCGACGACCGCCTTCCCCTCGCCCTGATCGGTCCAGAGCTTCTTGTCCTTACGGTCGAAGTTGTTGCGGATGACCGCGTTCGCGGCGTCGAGGATGTTCTGGCTCGATCGATAGTTCTGCTCGAGGAGCACGACCTTCGCTCCCTCGAAGTCGCGTTCGAACTCGGTGATGTTGCGGATGTCCGCCCCGCGGAAGGCGTAGATCGACTGATCGGAGTCGCCCACGACCGTGAGGGAGGCCGGCTCGTCAGCCGCATCGGGCATCAGCGCGACCATGCCGCCGCCCACATCGACGCTGTCTCCCTGGACGGGGCGCGTGAGCTCGCGGATCAGCTGATACTGCGCGTGGTTCGTGTCTTGATATTCGTCGACGAGGATGTGTCGGAACCGGCGGCGGTAGACGTCGGCAACCTGCGGGAACGCGCGGAACAGGAAAACCGTCTGCGCCAGCAGATCGTCGAAGTCGAACGCGTTCGCGCGGCGCAGGTGGCGGGCGTAGTCCTGGAACACCTCCGCGAACACGCGCTCGGCCGGGTCGTTCATATCGGCCTGACGTGAGTGAGCATCGGCGTCGATCAGCTCGTTCTTGAGCTTCGAGATGCGGCTCTGCGTCGTCGCAGGCGTGAGCCCGTAGGCGTCGGCCTGATGCTCCTTCACGAGCCGCTTGAGCAGGGCGCGCACATCGCCCGAGTCGTAGATCGTGAATGCCTTCGTGAAGCCGAACTGCTCGGCCTCGCGACGCAGGATGCGCACGCAGGCCGAGTGGAACGTCGAGATCCACATGCCCTTCGCCTGCTCGCCGACGAGCTCCTGGACGCGCTCACGCATCTCGCCCGCCGCCTTGTTCGTGAAGGTGATCGCGAGGATCTGGCTCGGCCAGGCGTCTCGGGCCCGCAGCAGCGACGCGATGCGGTGCGTGAGGACGCGAGTCTTCCCGGATCCCGCCCCCGCGACGATGAGCAGCGCACGTCCGCGATACTCGACCGCCTCGCGCTGCTGCGCGTTCAGGCCGTCAAGAAGCGGATCGTGGTCGGATGGGACGAGGGGCGAGTCGGGTGCATCAGGCATGGCCCGATCGAGTTTATGAGAGACCCCTGACATTCAGCGGCGTAGTATCGCAAGAACAGCGACGGGAGAGCCGTGGAAACCGACATGTCCGAGACCCAGGCGCAGCACAAGCGGCTCGCCGACATCGTGTACGAGAGACTCTGCCAGGCCGTCGTCGATGGCTCGCTCACCCCCGGTCAGCGCGTGCGCGACAGCGAGCTCGCCGACCGCCTCGGCGTCTCGCGCATGCCCGTGCGCGAGGCCCTGCAGCGCCTCGAGCGGCAGGGGCTCATCGAGATGGTCGCAAGCCGGTACACGCGCGTGACCGAGGTCACCCCCGAGATGCCCGCCCAGTCGCTCGAGTTCCTCGGCTACCAGCTCGGGATCGGCATCCGACTGGCCGTGCCGAGGATGGACGAGACGGCGCGCGCTCAGGTCACGGCTCTGCTCCGCGAAATCGGCCGCCTCGTCGCGAACGAGCCGAAGTCGGCCTATGAGGGCACGCAGCGACTCGGCGAGATCCTCGGAGCGCACAGCAACAACCCCCTCTTCCAGTCGACGATGTCCGACGCGTGGCTCACGCTCTCGCGCAATCTGCGCGGGACCTTCCCGATCGTCACGGCCGCTGCCGATATCCGAGCGACGCTCGAAGAAGCCGCGGTCGCGATCGAGCGAGGCGACGCGATCGCCGCCGAAGAATGCGTGCGAAGGATCTTCCTTCTGGGACCGGGTCAGTCCGGGTTGGTCGGTCGCGTCTCGAACCCCTGGGACGACGACGGCGACGAGAGCGCCCTCCGCGCGAGATCGGGCTGATCGGCGAACACTCCGGTCACGCCGGCCGCGCGCAGCGCGCGCCATTCCGCGCGCCAATCGCCGTGCGCGGCGCGTGCAGAACCGAGGCGGTATCGCCGCGCCAGAAACGCGTTCTCGGCGCGGAACGTCCAGGTGAACAGCTCGAGCCCGCGTTCTCGCGCCTCGAGCGCGAACCGCGGGGGCGCCGTCTCACGGAGCAGAAGGCTCTTGTGCACGCTGATGCCGTCGATCTGCGCGGCGAGAGAGTCGAGATCCTTCAGCTGGGCACGGTACGTGGGGGCAGCATCGCCCTCGGCGAGCGCGAGATCAAGCGCGGTTCCCGCGCGCTCGACGAGGTACACGTACTCGGCACGGATCCCGTGAACGCGCACCGCGTCGAGCGCAGACTGCTCGAACGACTCGATCACGAGGCGCCCCGGCGCGCCCGGCTTCTGCCAGCCCGACGCCCGTATCTCCTCCGCGACGAGGGCGGGGAGATCGATCCCGATCGCGGAGAAGTACGGCGCGTGCTTGATCTCGATCACGACGCCGACCCCGCCGTCCCGCGCGATGTCGAGCACCTCCCGGAGGGTGAGGATCCGGTCCTCGCCGTCGTGCGCGGCGCTCGCGGGACGCAGCTTCGGGATCCTCTCGCGGCAGCGGAGCGTGCGCAGCTCGTCCCAGGTGAAGTCCTCCGTGAACCATCCCTCGAGCACGTGGCCGGCGAACTCCTTCGTCGTGCGCAGGTGCGCGAACTCGGGGCGGCCTGCGATGTCGGTCGTTCCGGAGATCTCATTCTCGTGCCGGACGACGAGCTCGCCGTCACGCGTCGCGACGACATCGGGCTCGATCGCGTCTGCCCCCTGGGCGATCGCGAGTTCGTACGCCGACCGGGAGTGCTCCGGCCGATAACCGGGCGCGCCGCGATGGCCGATGACGATGGGGGCGGAGGAACGCATCGTCACAGGGTAGAGCTGCCCCGAGAAATCCGCGTGAACACAGCCCAGCCATAGGCTCGCGTCGATACTCTGGAGGAACCGCGCGCACGCGCGACCAAGAGAACCCAGGAGTGTGACCGCAGCAATGGCCAGCGCCGGATTCAACAACCCCTACTTCACGCAGGAGCCTGGACGCGCCCAGAACGGGTACGCCACGCCCCTCACTCCCACCGCGCCCCCCGTTCCGCCCGCGCAGGGCGTCGCAGATCAGGCGCAGATCGAGGGCATGTACGCCGCGCCCTCCGCCGGCACGCCGCAGACCGGCCGCATGACGTACGAGGACACGATCGTCAAGACCGTGATCCTGTTCGCCATCATGCTCGCCGTCGGCGTCGTCAGCTGGTTCATCACGCTCGGCGGCACGCTCTCGCCCCAGTCGGCCCCGACCCTCAACCTCCTGCCGGCGATCATCGGTGCCGTCGGCACGCTCGTCATCAGCCTCGTCATCGCCTTCCGCAAGACGGCACCCGTCGCGCTGACGTTCGCCTACGCGGTCGTGGAGGGGCTCTTCGTCGGCGGCATCTCGGCGTTCTTCGAGGTGGTCTGGCCCGGCATCGTGTTCCAGGCCGCGCTCGCGACGATCGCCGTGATCGGTACGACCCTCGCCCTGTTCGCGAGCGGCAAGATCCGCGCCTCGGCGAAGATGACGAAGATCGTCATGATCGCGATGATCGGCTACGGCGTGTTCTCGCTCCTCAACATCGGTCTGATGATGTTCGGCGTGCTGCCCCCGGAGCTGACGTTCGGCATGCGGGACATCACGATCATGGGCATCCCCCTTGGTGTCATCATCGGCATCGCCGTCGTCCTCATGGGCGCGTACATGCTCGTGCTCGACTTCGACGCGATCCAGCGCGGCGTCCGCAACGGCGCCCCCGCGAAGCTCGCCTGGACGGCCGCCTACGGCATCATGGCGACCGTCGTGTTCATCTACATCGAGATCCTGCGAATGATCGCGATCCTGCGCGGCAGCGACTGAGCAGCCGCCTGAGAGAGAAGGTCCGTCCCGGTTCGCCGGGGCGGACCTTTTTCGTGGGCGCAGACGAACTCATGTCCTGCGCTTCACCGCGGCATAGATGCCACATAGGGCGGGTCACTTCACTCGAAGTGAACGAAAGGTGAACACCATGCCCGACCTCACGATGCTCCTCATCGACCTCGCCGCGATCACGATCCTCACGATCGCGGTCTACTTCCGCCGCCATCGTCGGCGCGACCTCGTCGTCGCGTTCTTCGGAGTGAACATCGGCGTCTACGCCGTCGCATACGTGCTCGGTTCCGCCGACGTCGCGATGGGACTCGGCCTCGGTCTCTTCGGCGTGCTCTCGATCATCCGGCTGCGTTCAAGCGAGATCTCCCAGCGCGAGGTCGCCTACTACTTCGCGGCCCTCGCGATGGGGCTCATCGCCGGGCTGACCCCGGCATTCGGGGTCATGCCGGCCGTACTCATCGGCCTCATCGTCCTCGCCCTCGCGATCGTCGATCACCCGGCCCTCTTCGGAGCCACCCGGCACCGCACGATGCAACTCGACGAGGCGATCGCCGACGAAGACGAGCTTCGCGCCGTGATCGGCGCCCGCGTCGGTGGCGACGTGCGCTCGCTGAACGTTCAGCACATCGACTTCGTCAACGACACGACGCTCGTCGACGTGCGCTACCGCGTGACGAGCCAGGGCGATGAGCGAGATCGGGAGCGCAGCGCCGATCGCGCTGAGGTGTCCGCATGAGCACGGCAGTCATCGAGGGTGTCGCATCGCGGTTCCGTCCGATCGGGCTCGACGAGCTCGTCGCGGAAGCCGCGCTCCTCACCCGCGTCGACCGGAAGTACCTCGTCCCCGCCGAACGCGTGATCGGGATCCTCCATCACCTGGACGACGCGACACGCGTACTCGAGATCGACGGCGAGCGCCGATCCCACTACGGATCGATGTACTTCGACACCCCTGATCTGCTGAGCTACCACCTCGCGGCGCGCGGTCGGCGCCGACGCTTCAAGCTCCGTTGCCGCCACTATGTCGACACCGATGCCGCCTTCCTCGAGATGAAGACGAAGGGCAGCCGCGGCACAACCGTCAAGGAGCGCATCCCGCACCCGACAGACGCCGTCGAACGGCTCACGCCCGAAGGCCGCTCGCACGCGGCCGAGGCGATCTCGGCCCTTGGCCTCGAGGAGACGCTCGTCGACGATCTCGTCCCCACCCTGCACACGGGCTACCGCCGCATGACGCTCCTCCTGTCGGATGGCGCACGCGCGACGGTCGATTCCGATCTCGAATGGGCCGACACGTGGGGCGGACATCTGACGCGGCCCGGCCTCGTCGTCGTGGAGACGAAGTCGTCCTCGCGCGCTTCCGTCGTCGACCACCTGCTGTGGCGTGCGGGGATCCGGCCGTCGTCGGTCAGCAAGTTCGCGACCGGACTCGCCGCACTGCGACCCGATCTCCCGTCGAACAAGTGGAGCCGCGTGCTCCGCACCCATTTCGCCGACGGCGCGCCCTCGACTCGCGTCGCCTGATTTCCCAAGGAGAACCACCATGACCACATCCCCCTCCCGCCGGCACCGGCCCGCTCTCCGCGTCGCGGTCGGCCTCGGCCTCACCTTCTCTCTCGGCGTCGCGGCCCTCACAGGCTGCTCGGCCATCGCCGACGCCGCGACAGATTCGACGCCCTCCGACGGCACGGCGACGACCGCATCGACGGCCTCGAAGTCCGAGAGCGTGTCGGCAGTCGTCGAGGCGAACGCCGACCAGACCGTCGTCAACGACGACGAGTGGTCGGCGGACGACGCACAGGACATCGCGCTGTCCGGATCCACCGCGGAGACCGACGCGTCCGGTGTGACGGTCGCGGACGGCGTCCTCACGATCACCGAGGCCGGCGTGTACCGCCTCTCGGGCGAGTTCTCCGGCTCGGTCGAGGTCGACGCGGCCGACGATGCGCAGGTCGTGCTGATCCTCGACGGCGTCACGATCGAAGCGGAGGATGCGCCCGCGATCCAGGTGATCTCGGCCGATGATGTCGCGCTCTTCCTCGAAGACGGATCCACGAACGCTGCCACGTCGACCGGTTCATACGACGAGGAAGCCGAGGCCAACGCCGCGGTCTTCGCCGACACTGACCTCACGATCTCAGGCAACGGATCGCTGACGGTCGACGGATCCGCGAACGACGGCATCACCAGCAAGGACGACCTCGTCGTGCTCTCCGGAACCATCGACGTCACCGCGGCCGACGACGGTCTCCGCGGCAAGGATTCGCTCACGGTGCGCGGCGGTGAGATCACGGTCGATGCCGGGGGCGACGGCCTCGTGAGCGACCAGGACGACGACGACACGGAGGGCTGGGTCCTCGTCGAAGGCGGCACGCTCGACGTCACGGCCGGAAGCGACGGCATCGACGGATTCACCGACGTCATCATCACGGACGGCGACATCGCGATCGCCGCGGACGAGGGCATCGAGGGCGGCACAGTCGCGATCGGCGGGGGCAGGATCGACATCGTCGCGTCCGACGACGGAATCAACGGATCCGCCGGGACACCGGACTCGACGACGACGTCTGCCGAGGATTCCACGGCCGACGAGGATTCCACGGCCGACGAGGACGCCACGGCAGATCGTGAGTTCCCTGGCGGCGAGATTCCCGAGGGCGGGGACCGGCCCGACATGGGCGGCGGCATGCAGGACACGGGCGAGTGGGTGCTCATCGCGGGCGGCGAGATCACGATCGACGCCGCGGGCGACGGCCTCGACTCCAACGGATCCCTCGAGATCACGGGCGGCACGATCGTCGTGGGCGGCCCCACGAACAGCGGCAACGGCGCACTCGACGCGAACGGCGAGATCACCGTGTCAGGTGGCACCCTGCTCGCGCTCGACGCGGGCGGCATGAGTGAGACGCCGTCGACCGACTCAGCTCAGGCTTGGGTCGCCGCGAGCGCCTCCGGCTCGGCCGGCGCGACGATCGAGATCGTCGCGGCCGACGGAACCACCCTGTACTCCGACGAGGCCGCGAAGGACTTCGGCGCCGTGGTGTTCTCGAGCGCGGACGTCGCCGCCGGAGAGAGCTACACGATCACGGTCGACGGCTCCGAGGCAGCCACCGTGACGACCGGCGAGGCCCTCGCTGGAGGCATGGGCGGCCCGCGGGGCTGACTCGCGATGTCAGCGCAGCGGCCCGCCCTCCTCGATCACGCGGTCGAGGAGACGGCGGACGACCCGCGGATCCTGGCGGATCCCGTCGTGTTCGAACTCGTTCGTGATCCACAGATGCATGTTCGGCACGGCGTCGCGGGTCGCCTCGGCGAACTCGATCGGCACGAACATGTCGTCGTGGTACATCGCCGCCGCGACGGGCACCTCGTTGCGGGCCAGCTGCGCGCGATCGTACAGCTCCGGGTGATCGGTGCGCTCATGCAGCGCCATGACTGCATCGCGGAACGGGCGCAGCGACGCGATCTCGTCGAACTGCCACGGGAAGAACATCTCGCCCGTGAACGGCATCGGGCGTCCCGCCGCGACCTCCTCGGCGGCATCGAACCCGCCGAGCTCCTGTCGCATGCGGTGCGCCGCCCACCGGGTGGCGCCCGCCCCGTCGGCGTAGATCTCCTCCTGCAGCACGGCGTACAGGGGCCCGCTCCAGTACTGCGTGCGCTGGTCGACTCCGTCGAGGAAGGCGTCGCTAAGCCGCCCGGACGGAAGGATCGCCTCGTCGAGCAGCCACAGCAGCCGCTCCATTCCGGGGCCCATGCCGAAGTCGATCCCGAGCGTCTGCAGCCGGCGGGCGCTCAGCCGATCCCCACTCGGCAGCAGCACTTCGTCGTTCTCGACGATGTCGACGATCGTCTGCAGCGTCTCGACGTGCCAGGGGTAGCGGCGGGAGAACTCCGCGGTCTTGCGCTGCACGCGCGGCAGGGTGTTCCGGTAGATATCGTCGATCGACGGGTCGATCGAGGTGATCCCGCCCGTGACGTAGCTCGCCTCGAGCGCGTCGGGCGCGAACGACAGATAGCTGAGCGTGAGGAACCCGCCGTAGCTCTGGCCGAGCGTCTGCCACCGGATGCCGCCGAACACCTCGCGGCGGATGTGCTCAGCGTCGGCGATGATCTGCTCGGCGCGGAAGCAGCGGATGTAGTCGGCCGCTTCCTCCGCCGTCATCCCGGCGACCGTCGCGCGGTCGATCGGCGTCGAGCGTCCCGTGCCGCGCTGGTCGAGCAGCAGCACGCGATGCGTCTTCAGAGCCTCGTCGATCCACCCCTCCCCCGGCATGGGCCGCGGCCCTTTGCCGCCCGGTCCTCCCTGCAGGAACAGGAGGACGGGCGCGTCGGACATCCCGGGCTTCTGCAGCTCGCGAGCGAAGAGGCCGATGCTCCGTCCGCTCGCGGGATCCGCCCAGTCAAGAGGGGCGGAAACGGCGTGGTCGCGGACGAGAACGCCGCGCAGATTGAACTCGTGCGTCGTCATCCCTCCATCCTCGCGCACAGCGCGGAATCCGCTCTCCAGAGAGGCAGGTAGATTTGCGAGGTCCTTCTCATCTCCCGGGAGCCGCATGTCCGTCACTCTCCGCGCGCACCGCAACGCGCTATTCGTGCTGTTCCTGCTTCCCGGCATCGGGATCGCGTCGTGGGTCACGCGGACCCCCGATGTGCGGGATCTCCTCAGCGCGTCGACTGCGGAGATGGGGCTCATCCTTTTCGGCTTGTCGATCGGCTCGATGATCGGGATCCTCGGATCTGGGCCTCTGGTGTCGCGCTTCGGCACGCGCCCGATGATCGCGGTCGGCGCGATGATCGTCGCCCTCGGCGTCGCGACCGCCGGCGCCGGATCCGCGGCCGGATCCGGCCCCGTCGTGGCGCTCGGGCTCGCGCTCGTGGGGCTCGGCATGGGCGGCGGCGAGGTCGCGATGAACGTCGACGGCGCCGAGGTCGAGCGCCTCCTGGGCCGCTCCGTGATGCCCACCCTCCACGGCTTCTTCAGCCTCGGCACCGTCCTCGGCGCCGTCGTCGGCATGCTCCTCACGGCGATCTCGTTCCCCGTCGGCTGGCACCTCGGGATCGTCGCCGTCGCCATGGCGATCGTCGTCGTCGCGGCGATCCGCTCCGTACCGAGCGGATTCGGGAAGCGATCCGCCTCCGCAGCGAACGAACGATCGCCGCGCCCGCGCGTCTGGCGCGATCCGAATCTCCTGCTGATCGGCGGCATCATCCTCGCGCTCGCGATGGCCGAGGGAACGGCGAACGACTGGCTGCCGCTCCTCATGGTCGACGGGCACGGCTTCGACGCGGCCCTCGGATCGGCGACCTACGTGGTCTTCGCCGCGTCGATGACGATCGGGCGATTCCTCGGCGGTGGCTTCGTCGACCGCTTCGGCCGCGCCGCGGTCCTCGCCGGGAGCGCGCTCCTCGGCGCTCTGGGCCTCGCGGTCATCATCTTCGTCGACAGCCAGATCGCCGCCGCGGTCGCCGTCATCCTCTGGGGCGTCGGCACCTCGCTCGGGTTCCCCGTCGCGATCTCCGCGGCGGGCGATTCGGGCCCCGATTCGGCGGCGAGAGTGTCGTTCGCGGCGACGATCGGGTACATCGCCTTCCTCGTGGGCCCGCCGGTCCTCGGCTTCCTCGGCGAGCACTTCGGACTGCGAACAGCCCTCGTCGTGGTGCTCTGCCTCGTCGCCATCGCGATCTTCCTGTCCCGCGGGGCCCGCACCGTGACGGACCGTGCGTCGGCCGACGCCGACATTCGGTGAGCGGGACTGCCGCCGCGCCGGATTCGATCAGCCCTGCGGCGGCACGCGCGTCGGTGCGGCCGCGAACGTCTTGCCGTTCGGACGGGTGTGCACGACTCGCTTCGGGCCCGTGCGCCCGTGCGTGGCGAAGATCATGAGCCCGACGAAGGTGAGTCCTCCCACGAGATTCCCGATGACGGTCGGGATCTCGTTCCAGATCAGGTAGTCGCCGACCGTGAAGTCGGCGCCGAGGAGCAGCCCGGTCGGGAAGAGGAACATGTTGACGACCGAGTGCTCGAAGCCCATGTAGAAGAACAGCATGATCGGCAGCCACATGCCGATCACCTTGCCGGGCACCGAGGTGGACATCATCGCCGCAACCACGCCGGTCGACACCATCCAGTTGCAGAGCATGCCGCGAATGAAGAGGGTGAGCATGCCGCCCGCGCCGTGCTCCGCGTAGCCGAGTGTGCGGCCGTGGCCGATCTCGCTGATCGCCTCGCCGACGACGCTCGGCTCGCTCGTGAAGCCGTAGGTGAAGTAGATCGACATGCACAGCGCCACCATGAACGCTCCGGCGAAGTTGCCGAGGAAGACGAGCCCCCAATTGCGCCCGATCCCGCCCACCGTGATGCCGGGCCGCTTGTCGAACAGCGCGAGCGGCGCGAGCGTGAACACGCCCGTGAGCAGGTCGTAGCCGAGCAGGTAGAGCAGGACGAAGCCCGCCGGGAACAGCATCGCACCGACAAGCGGATTGCCTGTCTGCGTCGCAACGGTCACGGCGAACGCTGCGCCGAGCGTGAGCATCGCGCCGCCCATGAACGAGCGGATCAGCGTGTCGCGCGTCGACATCAGGACCTTCGACTCGCCGGCATCGATCATGCTCGTGACGAGCTCGGCGGGCTTCACATACGACATGGGGCCTCCTCGGATGGGGTCCCCCACAGCGTGCCCTGTGCCCATTTCCGGCGTGTGTCGGTTCACGTTTCGCGCCGGCTCCCGAGATCTCACGGGCGACGGCGCGGTGGCGTGAGGGGAACGGCGCCGTCGCGCCGCCGGAATCTGGCCGTTCTCCCTACCCCGTCTGCTTCAACTTCGTCCGCTGGAGTTTCCCGGTCGTGGTGTGCGGCAGGGAATCGACGAAGCGCACGTCACGCGGATACTTGTAGGCCGCCATCCGTGCGCGTGACCACGCGATGATGTCGTCCGCTGTTGTCTCCGCGCCGTCACGCAGCACGATGAATGCGCGCACGCTCTCGCCCCGCTTCGGGTCCGCGTATCCGACGACGGCGGCCTGCGCGACATCGTCGTGACGGATGAGCATCCCTTCCACCTCCTCCGGGAACACCGAGTACCCCGAGCTCTTGATCATCTCCTTGCTGCGACCGTCGAAGTGCAGGTACCCCTCGCTGTCGATCCGCCCGAGATCTCCCGTGTGATACCACCCCTCAATGAGGACCTCGGCGGTTGCCTCCGGCCTGCCGCGATACCCCAGGAAGACGCTGGGCGAGCGCACCAGGATCTCCCCGACCTCGCCGCTCGGGAGGTCTCTCGACGCATCCTCGGGATCGACGATGCGCAGCTCGGTCTCGAAGGTGGGCCTGCCATGGCACCCGTACCGGATCGCCTCCGGAGGCATGAGGGTGTCGCCCGTGTGGGTCTCGCTCATGCCGTATGCCCACTCGAACAACGGGACCCCCGCGACGGCCTGCCAGCGGTCCGACAGATCCCGATCGATCTGCATTCCGAAGCTCGTGCCGAGCGTGAGCCGTACGTCCCGCAGCGCCGCCGACTGGTCGACGTCCGCGTCCAGAAGACCCAGCGCGATCGGAGGCGTCACGTAGAGCACCGTTGCCCGGGTGCGTGCAACGTCCTTCAGCATGAGGATCGGATCGAACCGCGCTTCGACGACGATCGTCGCCCCCACCATGAGCGGGGACGTCATCCCCACAACCATGCCGGCGATGTGGAAGATCGGCATGACCGAGCAGAAGACGTCGTCGCCGGAGAAGCCGTAGGTCTCGACGAGGCACGCCGTCTTGAACTCGGCGTTGCGATACGAGAGCATCGCACCCTTCGGCTTCCCCGTGGTCCCGGAGGTGTAGATCACGAGGCTCGGGTCGTTGACCATGTCGATGTCGACGGGAGCGGGCTCGGGACGCGTCCCCGCCACGATGTCCGCGAATCTCGCGGTCTCCGCCGCCCCGCTGTCGCGGACGACGGCCGCAGACGCGTCGACGGGGATCGATGAAGGGTCCGTGACGACATCGGCGAAGTTCGCACACACCACGGTGTGGACATCGCTCGTCTCCACGCGCCGGAATACGTCGACGAGCTCGTCGAAGGTGATGAGGACCTTCGCCCCCAGATCTCCCAGCTGATACTCCAGCTCCCACTCCTTGAACATCGGGTTGCACGGCCCGACGACAGCTCCCAGGCGCTGAATCGCGAGGAACGACACGATGAACTGCGGCGAGTTCTGCATGAACAGCCCCACCGCATCGCCCTTCTCGACCCCGCGCTCCGCGAGATAGGCGGCGAGCTGAATCGCCTGCCTCTCCAGCTCCGCGTAGCTGATCGATTGATCCCCGAAGACGATCGCCGGGTGGTCGGGCCGCTCGCGCGCGTGCTCGGCGACGTAGGCATGGACCGGTTGATCGCGTGTCGGCGCCGTGCGGGCGCCGTGCGTCGTTTCGTTCATGGGCTCATCTCCCCTCGAACTGCGGATCCCGCTTCTCCGCGAAGGCGCGCTTGCCCTCGGCGAAGTCGTCGGTCTGGGCGCTCGCCGCCGTCGCCTCGACCTGAAGGTCGAACGCCTCTCCCACCGAGAGCGTCTCGCCCGAGCGCATCGCCGACTTCATCAGGCCGATCGCGCGGGTGGCCGATCCCGCGAGGGATCCGGCGAGTTCCGCAGCGACGTCCTGCACCTCGTCGGCGGGCACGCGACGGGCAAGCAGACCGAGCCTGTCCGCCGTCGCCGCGTCCATCATCCCGCCCGTCGCGAGCACGCCCATCGCCACGTGCCAGCTGGTGCGACGAACCAGCATCGTGGTGCCCGCGGCAATCCCTCGCAGGACGAACGGCAGTCCGAAACGTGCCCCCTCGTCCGCGACGATGAGGTCGCTCGCCAGGGCGATCTCGAATCCCGCGCCCAGCGCGTACCGCTGAACGGCACACACCACCGGCTTGTCCAGCTCGAGGATCTTCGTCACGATGCGCGGATAGCCGCCCGCGTAGCGCGCGTGCAGGTCGTCGGGCTCCGGATGCTCGGCGGTTCCCATGTCGACAAGGTCGTCGCCCGCGCAGAACGCCTTTCCCTCCCCGCGCACGAGCACCGCCCGCACGGCCGAGTCGGATGCCGCCTGGTCCAGCGCATCGCAGATCGCCGCGATCATCGAGTTCTCGAGCGCGTTGAGCGCGTCGGGCCTCGCGAGTGTGATCTCGAGGACGCCTCGCGTCCGCGTGATTCTGATCCGATCCGTCACTTCTTCTCCTCCTCCAGACGCTGCCGGTCCAATTCCGCGCGTATCTCCGGTGGCACGGGGGCCGGACGACCATCCGGCCCCACATGTACGTAGGTTGTCTTCCCCGTCACGCAGATCTCGCCCCGCTGAAGAATCCGTTCGTCCAGAGTCACGGAGGTGTTCCCGACTCGTTCGATGCGGCATTCGACCGTCGCCGTGGATCCGTAGTGCAGCTCTTTCTCGAACACCACGGCGTACGCCTTGACGATCATCGACCAGTTCTCGAGAGTCCCGTCCGTCATGAACAGCCGGAACAGCTCGCTTCGCCCCGCCTCGAACCATACGGGAGGCACGGTGTTGTTGACGTGGCCGACGACGTCCGTTTCGCTGATGCGTGGCTCGATCTGCGTGACGTACACGGCTACCTTCCCTGTCGCGCTGGCGCCGGGGTGTCGACGTACTCGCGCTGATGCGCGATGACGACGCGTTCGAGCTCAGCCTCGCTCGGCGGTCGGCCGACCCAGACGCCGATGAGGCACGCGACCAGCGACAGCGGCAGCGACACCGTGATCTGGGACAGGGTCGGCATCTCGACGCCCCACAGCAGGATGAGATAGGAAGCGCCCCCGACGATCGCACCGAGGAGCGCGCCCAGCGTGTTCATGCGCTTCCACCAGATCCCGAGCAGCGTCGGGAAGAAGAGCGTCGAGGCCAGCAGGCCGACGGCCGCGGTGTAGAGAATCGTCAGCAGCTCGGGCGGGTTCAAAGACAGCGCCACGGTCAGCACTCCGAAGCCGAGAACGCTCCAGCTCGTGAGCTTGCGCAGCGACGAGTCCTTCATGTTCGGACGGAACTGACCGACGAGGTCATAGGCGAACGCGCCGCCGAGGCCGAGCAGCATGGCGCTCACAGACGACATGACGGCTGCGAAGATCCCCGCATACGCGAGGCCTGCAACCCAGGCGGGCGTCTGCTGTGCGAGGAAGACGAGGAACGTGTTGTCGAACGAGGACAGGTCGTCCCCGCCCTGGAGGATGATGACGGCACCGACGATGAAGACCGTCGTCACGATCGACGTGACGATGTACAGCCCGAGGCCGACGGCGAGGCTGCCGCGCCCCGCGCGCTCCGACTTCGCGGCGAAGATGCGCATGATCGTATGCGGCAATACCGCGTTCACCGTTCCCCAGATGATGAAGGCACCGATGTACGACACCAGGGGGTAGGTCTCCGCGCCGGACCAGAGCGGACGAAGGGTGGTCGCGAGATCGTACAGCGATGCCGGGCCGCTATGAGCAGCGAAGGCGATACCCCCGCAGATCACGACGACAGAGATCATCAGCAGTCCCTGCACGAAGTCCGTCAGCGTCACAGCCTTCATCCCGCCGAAGAACGTGTAGAAGATGTAGACGGCGCCGATGGCGATCACCGACCAGCCGTAGTCGAAGCCGAACAGCTGCTCGCCGAGCATGCCGCCGACCTTCATCTGCGCGACGAGGTAGGCGACGAGGACGCCGATCAGAACGATCGGAACGATCGTGTTCAGCACCTTGTTGTGGAACCGGACGCGCAGGAACTCCGGGACGGTCGAGATGCGCATATTACGCAGAACCTTCGCGAGGAAGAACGTCGCGATGAGGTATCCGAGCGCGACGCCGCCGTTGTATGCGGTGATGTAACCCCAGCCTCCGGCATAGGACAGGCCGATGTTGCCGAGCATCGTGCCACCCGTCGCGAAAGCCGCGAAGATGGCGAAGCCGTTGACCCAGACGCCGACGTTGCCGCCGCCGGTGAGGTATTCGCGGCTGCTCTTGTTCCCGCCGCGACGGGCGTATATGCCGATGCCGATGCAGAACGCGATGTACGCGATGAGGATGACGAGAGGGATCGGGTTAGGCATTGTCGCCCTCCTCGCCGGTCGAGTCGTTGCGCGTGACGATGAGGTCGATGATCATCACGATGAACGCGGCGATCATGAGCCCGCACAGCATGTAGTTGATCAGCGACGTACCGCCGAGCATGGTGTTGTATGCCCACGGATTGAGTGTGGCGACCGTCAGGATCAGCATGACGATGGTCGCCCAGAGCCGGAACCGCGAGATGCGGAAGAAGCCCCGCGTCGCGGCCGGTCGGGATTCGATGCTCATGTGGTTGCTTCCTTACTGGTGGTGACGCACTTCACCGTCGAAGTGCGGCTGGCGACGCTCGAGGAAGGCGTCCATGCCTTCATCGCGGTCGGCAGTCTCGAAAAGCACGGCCTGAGCGAGCAGCTCTATCTGCAGCCCTGCGGACATGCTCGTATCGTGGGCAGCCGCAATGGCCGCCTTCGCGAGGCGAAGCGCGCGCGGACCCTTGCCGCGCATCGCCTGTGCGAGCTCGATCGCCGCGGCCTCGAGATCCTCCGGTTCGTGGATCGACGACACGATGCCGAGCTCGTAGGCGCGATCGGCGCGCATGTGAGCGCCGGTCAAGATGAGGTGTGAGGCGACGGATGGCCCCGCGATGCGCGTCAGCATCTGCGTCCCCCCGGCACCCGGGATGATGCCGAGTCCGGTCTCGGGCAGCGCGAACGTCGCACGCGGCACGGCGATCCGGACATCGCATGCGAGCGCGAGCTCGAAGCCCCCGCCGAACGCAAGGCCGTTGACGGCCGCGAGGGTCGGCAACGTCGACTCGCGCACGGTCGAGATGGCGTGCTGCATGCCGCGGTGGGTCATCTCGATGCCGCTCTTCGAACGCAGCTCCGGGATGTCGGCGCCCGCCGCGAACGCCCGATCACCCTCGCCCGTGACGATCACGACGTCGACGCTCGCTGACGCCTCCCAGGCGCGGATCTGAGCGGCGAGCGTCTCGGTCACCTCGCTTGTGAGAGCGTTCAGCGCTTTCGGACGCGCGAGCGTGATCGTGCCGATGCCATCGGAGACATCCGTGCGCAGGCCCGTCACGAGGCACCGTATTCATAGAAGCCGCGCCCCGTCTTGCGTCCGAGCCGGCCTGCGCGCTCAAGATCAAGCAGCGTCGTGGCGGGACCGCGCGACGGATCGCCGGTCTCCTGGGCCTCGAGCTTCTTGATGCCCACGTTGACATCGATGCCGGTCAGGTCGAGGAGGGCGAACGGGCCGACCGGGTGGCCGAGTCCGTTCGTCACGGCGAGGTCGATGTCCTCGACCGTCGCGACGCCCGCCTCGAGGAGTTCGATGGCCTCGTCGAAGATCGCCGCGACGATCCGATTCGCGATGAATCCGAAGATCTCCCTGCGCACGACGACCGGAGTCTTGCCCATCCGTTCCGCGAGCTCGACCGCAGCCTCGACGGTGTCGGGCGAGGTGTGCTCACCGCCGACGACCTCGACGAGCTTCATCACGAGCGCAGGATTGAAGAAGTGCATGTTGCACACGCGCCCCGGATTCGTGATGTCCGCGAGCTTGCTCGAGACGATGCTGGAGCTGTTCGTCGCGAGGATCGCGTCGGCCGGTGCGACGCGCCCCAGCCTCTGGAACAGATCGCGTTTCGCGCCGAGATCTTCGACGATCGCCTCGATGACGATGTCCGCCCCGCTGGCCGCGTCGTCGAGGTCGAGGGATGTGGCGAGACGCGCGAACGCGGCTTCGACGTCATCCGCATCGAGGGTTCCTCGGGCGACGCCGCGCGCACAGCGCTTCTCGAGTTGATCCATGGCGCTGTCGAGCCGTTCCTGGTCGACGTCGACCATCGTCGTGTCGCAGCCGGCGAGCGCCGCGAGCATCGCGATCTGGCTGCCCATCGCTCCAGCTCCGCACACGACCGCGGTTCCGATCGGTGTCATCAGTTCTCCTTCTGGTTCCAGCCGGCGGGGCCCGCCGGCGATGCGTCCCGCTCGATCGCGAGCGCAATGCCCTGCCCGCCCCCGATGCAGGCGGAGACGATGGCGCGCCCGCCGCCCGCGCGCGCGAGCTGGTCGACCGCTTTCATCACGAGGGCGGTACCGGTCGCGGCGATGGGATGCCCGTGCGCGATGGCTCCGCCCCAGGCGTTCACCCGGGAGATGTCGAGGTCGAGCTCCTGTGCGCAGGCGAGCACCTGCACGGCGAACGCCTCGTTGATCTCGATCACATCGACGTCGTCGAATGACCAGCCGGTGCGCGCGAGAAGCCGGCGAATCGCCGGAACAGGACCCACGCCCATCACTTTCGGGTCGACACCCGTGACGACTCCGTCGACGACCCAGGCGATGGCCCGAGCCCGCCTGCGGATCGCCTCTTCCTCACCGACCACGACGACCGCGGCCGCGCCGTCGTTGATTCCCGAGGAGTTGCCCGCTGTGACGCTGCCGTTCACGTGAAAGGCGGGCCGCAGCGCCGCGAGGGCCTCTCGCGTCGTCGTCGGCCGCGGGTGCTCATCGGCGCGGACGACCCCGTTCTTCGTCGGGACGGCCGCAATGCCGTCGATCCATCCCTTCGCCCGTGCGTTCTCGTAACGCTGCTGGCTCGTCGCCGCGAAGGCGTCTTGATCCTCACGTCCGATCGCGAACCGTTCGGCGAGATTCTCGGCCGTGGTGCCCATCGCCGGGTCTCCGGCGGCGTCGCTCGCGAGACGGCGGCGCAGGAAGCTCGGGGGAACAGGCGGAGACGGGCGAAGAGAGCGCTCCAGCTGAAAGGGCTCGCGCGTCATCGACTCAGCACCGCCCGCGACGACCGTGTCGGCAGCCCCTGCCGACACCGCCTGCGCCGCAAGCCAGACGGCGTCGATTCCGGAACCGCACTGCCGGTCGATGGTGCGCGCCGGCACCGTCACGGGCAGTCCCGCCTGCAGCCATGCGACGCGCGCCGGATTGCCATCGGGCGCGAGCGTCACCCCCATGACGACGTCGTCGACCTCCTGCGGATCGACCGTCGCGCGTTCGAGCGCCTCGGCGAGCGCGACCGCGCCCAGGTCACGAGCCTCGAACTCCGCGAGGCTTCCCCCACGACGGCCGATGGGCGTGCGGGCGCCAGAGATGATCGCAGCGCGCATCAGCGCCTCCCTTCGAATCGGATCAGTTGTCGGAGCGCGTCGCCGGAGGCGAGCGCATCCATTCCTTCGTTGATGTCTTCGAGGTCGATCACGCCGCTCACGAGCTCGTCGACGGGCAGCCGGCCCGCCCGCCACAGCTCGACGAAGATCGGGATGTCCCGCGAAGGGATCGCCGAACCGAGATAGCTGCCGACGATCGTGCGGGCCTGGGCGACGAGATCGAGCGGCGTGACGCGCGCTTCGGCCTCGGGGGCGGGCAGGCCGACGGTCACCGTGGTGCCGCCCGGCGCGGTCAATCGGATCGCCATCTCGAATGCCCTCGGATTTCCCGCGGCCTCGACCACGGCCGCTCCCCGTACACCGGCCTCGACCGCCTCTTCCGGGCTGTACGCCTCCGCGGCGCCACCGCGCAGTGCGACCGCGCGCTTGTGCGGCAATCCGTCGACCCCGATGACGCGGTGACCCAGCGCATGCGCGACGAGCACGGCCGCCATCCCGACCCCGCCGAGGCCGACCACGACGACGGTCGATCCCGGGGCAGGCGATGCCGCGTTGAGAACCGCGCCGCCCCCCGTGAGCACCGCGCATCCGAGCAGAGCGGCGACATCGGGCGGAACGTCCGCGTCGACTCGGACGACGGATCGAGCGTCGACGACCGCGTGCGTCGCGAATCCCGAGACGCCCAGATGATGGTGCACATCGGATCCACCACGGCTGAGTCGGCGACCGCCGGCGAGAAGCTCTCCGGCCTGATTCGCTTGGGATCCTCGCTCGCAGGGCAGGCGCCCGGCCGTCTCGCACGCAGCGCACGTGCCGCAGCGCGGCAGGAACGTCATCACGACGCGGTCGCCGACCTCGAAGCCCTCTGTCGCCGGGCCGAGGTCTTCGACGATGCCGGCCGCCTCGTGCCCCAGGAGCAGCGGCGTCGGACGCCGCCGGCTGCCGTCGACCACGGACAGATCGGAGTGACAGATGCACGCCGCCTCCATTCGGACGAGCATCTCACCGGCCTGCGGGGCGGCAAGCGTGAGCTCATCGACAGAGATGGGGCGCGATGCGCCGAACGGGCGCGCAGCATCGCCGCGTTCCAGCACGGCGCCACGGATGGCCAGTGGATAGGTGATCGGCATCGACTCTGTCGCTCCTCATCGAGTTCGGGACTCCGCCAGTCAACCGTCCTTTCGTGACGCATCACATGTTGTGCAGAACATGAAGCAGGAGGAAGGATGGTCCTCGATGACAGACGTGGCCCGATCCTTCACCAGTGCGCTCGAGCGGGTGCTCGCCACCCCTGACGAGCCTCCGGAAACGAGCCGCTCCCTCCCCCACCGCGAGGCGATGCTCGTCTCCCAGTTGCAGGCCACGCTCGCCAAAGGGCGCCGGCAAGAGCAGACATCGCGTCTGCTCTTCGACACCGCATCGGCGATCACCGAGGCCCATGACATCGACGAGATCCTCCAACGCGTGTGCGCGCGCACGCGGTCGCTCCTCGTCACCGACATGGCTTACGTGAGCCTCAACGACGCGTCGACGGGCGAGACCTACATCCGGACGACCGACGGCATCGTGACCGACACGTATCGACAGATCCGGATGCCGTTCGGATCGGGGATCCTGGGGCAGGCAGCCGCCGGCGGCTCGACGTACGCGATGTCGAGCGACTACTCTCACGACGATTCGTTCCCGCATCTGCCGCATATCGACGCCGCTGTCGCAGAGGAGGGCGTGGTCTCGATCCTCGGCACGATGCTGAGGACGTCGGAGGGTGTGATCGGCGCCCTCATGATCGCCGATCGCTCGACACGTGTGTACTCCTCCGACGTGATCGCGCTGCTGCAGCAGATCGCCGCCCTCGCGTCGGTGGCGCTCCAGCGCGCCACGTACGTCGACTCACTCACGGATGCCCTCGCCGAGCGCGACCGCGCACGCGAGGAGGCCGACTCGCGGCTGCTGGCGCTCGAGCGGCTGCAGCGGTTCGACCACGACCTTCTCGAACTTCTGCGCAATGACCGCCCCCTGACGTCCCTCATCGATGCCCTGTCGTCGCACCTCGGCGCGGAGGTCGCACTGCTGCGCGCCGCCGAACTCGAGGGGGTGCACCGCGCGGCGCGGCGCACCCCCTGGGTGCACGATTGCGACGGCCGGGCCACGACCCTCATGCACGCGGTCGCCGGGCGTCGTGTGCTCGGCGCCATCGAGGTGCGCCGGGCCCTCGGGGAAGATGACGCGCGTCTTCTCGAACGCGGTGCGGGCGTGCTGAGCGCCATGCTGCTGCACGATGAGCGGCGACACGAGGCCGACCGGAAGCTGCAGGATCAGCTCGTCTCCGGAATCGAGACGGCCGACCAGACCGCGTGGCCCACGCTCTCTCGCCGTCTCGCTCCCTTCGGGCTCCTCGAGGGAAGTCGGGTCCACGTGCTCTCGGCGCGCGGCCCGGGCAACGCCGACGTGTTCGCGGCGCTTCGCCCGCTCGTCGAATCACGCGGCGGCGTCATCGGAGAAGTGGGCGGCACAGTGCGCATTGTCAGCGGTGATGTGGGTCCGGATGACGCAGCGCGCATTCTCAATCCGGGCACGATCCACGCCGCGATTTCGGGGGTCTCGACGACGTTCGCCCGCCAAGACCTCGCCCGCGCTGTGGCGACGACGGAACGCGCCGTGCGTGCCATGCGCGCGCTCGGAGAGATCGGATTCGCCGACCCGACGCGTGAGCTCGGCCTCGCCGGTCTCGCGCTCTCGCATCTGCCGGACGCCACCGCATCGCGACTCGCGGAGTCTGCCCTCGGACCTCTCCTCGCGTACGACCGAAAGCGCGGCTCCGACCTCGTCACGACCGCGCGCACGCTGCTCGACAACGACGCCGACGCGGTCCGAGCGGCGGAGGTGCTGTACCTCCACCCCAACACGGTGCGCCAGCGCATGCGCCGCATCGACGACCTCCTGGGTCCGTCGTGGCGGCACGGAGCGCGTCGCAGCGAGCTGCACATCGCCCTGCGGATCTGGCACGGTTCGATACCGCCCGATCGCCCGGATCCCTCACCCGAATGACACAACCGCTCGTACCCCACGTTCGGATGCGCAGCGACACCGGCAGTTCTCCTCCCGAACGCACCCAGGGGTGCCCCGCGGTCGTTCCCCGGCACCATATGAGCCACACGACACCCCCGGAACGCGGGGTACCACGGGAGGGAACCCCGATGACGACGATGCCCCACGCGCGCGGCGTGGGGCATCGTCGTCATCGGGGTGGAATCACTCCCACTCGATGGTCGCCGGGGGCTTGCTCGTGACGTCGAGGGTGACGCGGTTGACCTCGGCGACCTCGTTGGTGATGCGGTTCGAGATCCGTGCGAGCACGTCGTACGGCAGACGCGTCCAATCGGCCGTCATCGCGTCCTCGCTCGAGACGGGGCGCAGCACCACCGGGTGGCCGTAGGTGCGGCCGTCGCCCTGCACGCCCACGCTGCGCACATCGGCGAGCAGCACGACGGGGCACTGCCAGATCTCGCCGTCCAGGCCCGCAGCCGTGAGCTCCGCGCGTGCGATCGCGTCGGCCGCGCGCAGGGTCTCGAGACGGTCGTGCGTGACCTCGCCGATGATGCGGATTCCGAGGCCCGGCCCCGGGAACGGCTGACGGCCGACGATCGCCTCGGGCAGGCCGAGCTCGCGCCCGATCTGGCGCACCTCATCCTTGAACAGCGTGCGCAGCGGCTCGATGAGATCGAAGTCGAGATCGTCGGGCAATCCGCCCACGTTGTGGTGGCTCTTGATGTTCGCTGTGCCGGATCCGCCGCCCGATTCGACGACGTCGGGGTACAGCGTGCCCTGCACGAGGAACTTGATCGGCTCGCCCTCGGCCTTCGCCTCGTCGACGAGCTCGCGCTGCACCTTCTCGAACGCGCGGATGAACTCGCGGCCGATGATCTTGCGCTTCTCCTCGGGATCCGTGACACCCGCGAGATGGCCGAGGAACGTCTCTTCGGCATCGACCGTGACGAGGCGCACTCCCGTCGAGGCGACGTAGTCCTGCTCGACCTGCTCGCGCTCGCCCTGACGGAGCAGTCCGTGATCGACGAAGACAGCCGTGAGCTGATCGCCGACGGCGCGGTGCACGAGGGCCGTCGAGACGGCCGAGTCGACGCCGCCCGACAGCGCGGAGATCACGCGCGCGGATCCCACCTGCTCACGGATGCGGGCGACCTGCTCGTCGATGACGGATCCGCTGTTCCAGTCAGCGGGAAGACCGGCCGCGCGGTGGAGGAAGTTCTCGATGACCTGCTGACCGTGGTCGGAGTGCTTCACCTCGGGGTGCCACTGCACGCCGTAGAAGCAAGCCTCGGCGTTCCCGAACGCCGCAACGGGCGTCGCCTCGGTCGATGCGAGCACGTCGTAGCCGGCGGGGGCCTTCGCGACCGAGTCGCCGTGGCTCATCCACACGTTCTGCGACGTCGGGGTGCCCTCGAGCAGAACGCCGCCGTCGCCCGCGAGGCTCGCGTCGGTCGCGCCGTACTCGCGCTGGCCGGTCTGCGCGACCTCGCCGCCGAGCGCCTGCGCCATCACCTGGAAGCCGTAGCAGATGCCGAGCGTCGGGATGCCGAGATCGAACACGCTCGTGTCGAACTGCGGCGCACCCGGCGCGTAGACCGAGCTCGGGCCGCCCGAAAGGATGATCGCGACGGGGTTCTTCGCCGTCACCTCGGCCGCCGAGATCGTGTGCGGCACGAGCTCACTGAACACGCCGGCCTCGCGCACGCGGCGCGCGATCAGCTGGGCGTACTGGGCGCCGAAGTCGACGACCAGAACGGGTCGCTGTGCGGTGTCGGTGCTCACGAGGCGGCCTCCTGTGCGGGGTCGGGGGTCAGGTTCTCACGCGCCGCGCGTTTGGCGGCGGCGCGCTTCTCGCGCTCGGCGAGGTAGGTCTTGACGTCGCGGGCCACGATGCCCTCCATGATGAACGACAGGAACGGCACGACGCCGCCGCCCGCGAGAAGAAGGAAGCGGCCGAAGCGCCACCGCATGAGGCTCCACAGCCAGAACACGCCCGCGAGATACACGACGTAGAACCAGCCGTGCGCGATGAGGATGCCGAGCGAGAGATTGACTCCGCCGCTGCCCTCGCCCGTCGACACGATCTCGCAGCCCCCCGCGCCCATCGCGAACTGGGAGTACCAGACGCAGTCCCCCGCGGGGATGACGGGGGCGAACCAGAGGAAGCCGCCGGATCCGCCCAGAAAGAGCTCGACGTGCAGCGGCGAGTACTTCAGGACCATCTCGGCGACGAGCAGGAGCAGGCCGACGCCCGTGATCACGCTCGCGATCTGGTAGAAGCGAAGCGCCGTGCGAATCCTCGGGAAGGTCGCGATCCGGGGCTGAGGCATGCCCACCAGTCTACGGGGCGGAAACTGTGGGATTCCGCCTACTCCTCGTCGAGGTCGTCGGGATCGATGCCCGCGATCTCCTCGAGCTCCCGTTCCCACGCATCCTTCGCGAGGCGGTACCAGAGGTAGAAGGAGAAGGCCGCGAAGATCGCCCACTCGGCCGCATAGAACAGGTTGAGCCAGTTGACGGATCCGTCGTCCGACGGCGCGGGCGAGGAGATCGTCTCGAGCCCGGCTTCGGCGATGCCGCCCGTTGCGTCGGCCGCCGCGAGGAACGGGCGGTAGACCGGCCCGTCGACCTCCGACCACTGGCCAAGCAGAGCGGCCGGCGACATGCGCGTCATCTCGTACGGATCATCGCCCGTGGCGGGCGTCGGCCCTTCATCCGCGACGAGGCGGCCCGTGAGTTCGACCGGCTCAGACCCGGCTTCCGCGGCGAACTCCGCCGCCGCTGCCTCCGCCGCCGCGCGATCCGGCGCCCATCCGATCGCTGTCGCGAGCGACGCGCCCTCCTCGGTCACGAGGCGTCCCGTGACCCAGAAGCCCGCCGCGCCGTCGTTGAAGCGCTCGGACACGACGAGGAAGTCGGTCGCAGACCAGGCGCCCGTCAGCTCCACGCGCTGCCCGACCAGCGGCCCCGGCAGATAGTCGCCTGTCGCGACCACCTCGTCGATCGGAAGCACATTCTCGGTCGCGCCCTCCGGAAGCGGATTCGTCGCGATCGCACGCGAGAGCTGCCACTGCAGCAGCCCCGCGAAGATGCCCGCGACGACGAGGCACAGCACCAGCATGCCGATCCAGCGCGGTCGCAGCATGACCTCGCGGAGCGTCGGCGGGAACTCCTGCAGGCTGAGTTCGTCGTGCGCGGAGACGTCGGTCATTCGTAGGGCGTGACGACCACGTCGACGCGCTGGAACTCCTTGAGATCGGAGTATCCGGTCGTCGCCATCGACTTGCGCAGGGCGCCGATGAGGTTCGAGGTGCCGTCGGCGATCTGCGCCGGGCCGTACAGCACCTCCTCCATCGAGGCGATCTGCTCGACATGCACGCGGCGCCCGCGCGGCAGCGTCGGGTGGTGGGCCTCCTGGCCCCAGTGGAAGCCGCGACCCGGCGCGTCGGTCGCGCGAGCGAGCGAGACGCCCAGCATGACGGCGTCGGCCCCCATCGCGATCGCCTTGACGAGATCGCCCGAGGTCCCCACGCCGCCGTCGGCGATGACGTGCACGTACCGGCCTCCCGACTCGTCCATGTAATCGCGGCGCGCACCCGCGACGTCCGCAACCGCGGTCGCCATCGGCGTGTGCACGCCGAGAGTGGTGCGGGTCGTCGAGGCGGCGCCGCCGCCGAAGCCGACGAGCACGCCCGCCGCGCCCGTGCGCATGAGGTGCAGCGCCGCACGGTAGGTGCCCGCTCCGCCGACGATGACGGGCACGTCGAGGTCGTAGATGAACTGCTTGAGGTTCAGCGGCTCGTCGCCGCTCGAGACGTGCTCGGCCGAGACTGTCGTGCCGCGGATCACGAAGAGGTCGACGCCCGCGTTCACAACGGTCTCGTAGTGCTCCTGCGTGCGCTGCGGCGAGAGGGCGCCCGCCGCGACGACGCCCGCATCGCGGATCTCCGCGATGCGCTGCGTGATGAGCTCGGGCCGGATCGGCTCGGCGTACAGCGCCTGCATGCGCTGCGTCGCCGATTCGGTCGGCAGCGAGGCGATCTCGGCCAGCAGCGGTTCAGGATCCTCGTAACGGGTCCACAGACCCTCGAGGTCGAGCACGCCGAGCGCACCCATCCGCCCCAGGGCGATCGCCGACGCGGGGCTCACGACCGAGTCCATCGGCGCACCGAGGATCGGGGTGTCGAAGGTGAAGGCGTCGATCGTCCACGTCGTCGACACATCGGCGGGGTTGCGGGTACGCCGCGACGGCACCACCGCGATGTCGTCGAAGGTGTATGCGCGCCGGCCGCGCTTGCCGCGCCCGAGTTCGATCTCCATGCTCATCGATTCAGCGTCCTCAGCGTGTGTAGTTGGGCGCCTCGACGACCATCTGGACGTCGTGCGGGTGGGATTCCTTCAGGCCCGCCGGCGTGATGCGGACGAACTTCCCCTTGCTCTTGAGTTCGTCGATCGTGCGCGCGCCGACGTAGAACATCGACTGACGCAGGCCACCGGTCAGCTGGTAGGCGACAGCCTCGACAGGGCCTCGGAACGGCACCTGGCCCTCGATGCCCTCGGGAATGAGCTTGTCGTCGTTCGGCACATCGGCCTGGAAGTAGCGGTCCTTCGAGTAGGACGTCTTCTTGCCGCGCGTCTGCATCGCCCCGAGGGAGCCCATGCCGCGATACTGCTTGAACTGCTTTCCGTTCTGAAAGACGAGCTCGCCCGGCGACTCGGAGGTTCCTGCGAGCAGCGAACCGAGCATGACGGTGTCGGCACCGGCGACGAGCGCCTTCGCGATGTCGCCCGAGTACTGCAGACCGCCGTCCGCGATGAGGGGAACGCCAGCCGCGCGGCACGCGAGCGACGCCTCGTAGATGGCGGTCACCTGGGGAACGCCGACGCCGGCGACGACGCGGGTCGTGCAGATGGATCCGGGGCCGACGCCCACCTTCACGGCGTCAACGCCCGCGTCGATGAGCGCCTGGGCGCCTTCGCGCGTCGCAACGTTTCCGCCGACGATGTCGACATGGGCGAAAGATTCGTCGGCCTTGAGCCGCTTCACGATGTCGACGACGCCCTGCGACTGCCCGTTGGCCGTGTCGACGACGATGACGTCGACGCCCGCATCTCGCAGAGCCTCAGCTCGCTCCCACGCCTCGCCGAAGAACCCGATCGCGGCGCCGACGCGGAGCCGGCCCTGATCGTCCTTCGTCGCGTGTGGGTACTGCTCGCGCTTGTCGAAGTCCTTGATCGTGATGAGTCCGGCAAGCGTGCCGTCGTCGTCGACGAGCGGGAGCTTCTCGACGCGGTGCTTGCTGAACAGCGCGACGACCTCGTCGTGCGAGATCCCGGGGCGTCCGGTGACGAGGCCATCCTGCGTCATCACGTCCCGCACCGAGGTCGTCCGCTTCGCCTCCTCCGAGACGAATCGCATATCGCGATTCGTGACGATGCCGACGAGCTTCCCGGACTCATCGACGACGGGAAGGCCCGAGATGCGGTACTCGGCGCACGTCGCGTCCACCTCGGCGAGGGTGCTCTCCGGAGACGTCGTGATGGGGTCGGTCACCATGCCCGATTCGCTGCGCTTGACGCGGTTCACGGCCGTCGCCTGATCGGCGATCGACATATTGCGATGCAGGATCCCGATGCCGCCCTGTCGCGCGATCGCGATCGCCATGCGGCTCTCGGTGACGGTGTCCATGGCGGCCGAGAGCAGCGGCAGCTCCACGCGGATGCGCTTCGTCAGCTGCGACGCCGTCGCGGCCTCACTGGGGATGACATCGGTGTGCCCGGGCAGGAGCAGCACGTCGTCGTAGGTGAGTCCGATGAAGCCGAAGGGATCGTTGTCCGTCATGTGTGGGAACTCCTGCTGGGGCGCGAGCGGGGTTCCTATTCTATGGCCGCGCAGCTGTGCGCCGGCTCGCCAGCCAACGCAGTCGGCAGTCGCCCGGAACTGACCGATGCGGGCGGGTCTCAGACGCGCCGTCCGCGCCACCGCGAGACGAGGGCGCTCTTCGGTCCGAAAAGGGCAACGAGTGCGAACGCCACCCCCTGCACGAGCACGACGAGCGCACCCGACGCGGCGTCGAGCCAGTAGCTGAGGTAGATGCCGACGACCGAGCACGTTGCCGAGAAGATCGGTGCGATGAGGAGCATGCGCCCGAAGCGATCCGTCAGCTGATGCGCCGTGACGCCCGGGATGATGAGCATCGCGACCACGAGGATGACGCCCACGACCTGGAGCGCAACCACGGCCGTGAGGGCGAGCACGCCCAGCAACATTGCGCCGAGCAGGCGCGGCGACAACCCGATGGCGAAGGCGTGGCCGGGATCGAACGCGTACAGGGTCAGATCGCGTCGCTTCACGACGAGGACGCCGAACGCGACGGCCGAGAGCAGCGCGATCTGCATCACCTCTCCGTCTGACACCCCGAGGATGTTCCCGAAGATGATGTGGCTCAGGTCGGTCTGGCTCGGGGTGACCGAGACGAGCGCAAGCCCCAGGGCGAAGAGCACGGTGAAGACGATGCCGATCGCGGCGTCCTCCTTCACCCGCCCCGTATCGCGGACGACGCCGATGAGCACGACGGCGAGGACGCCGAACACGAGGGCGCCGAGGGCGAACGGCGCGCCGACGATGTACGCGAGCACGACACCCGGCAGCACGGCGTGCGAGACGGCATCGCCCATGAGCGACCAGCCGACGAGCACGAGCCAGCAGGACAGCAGCGCGCAGACAGTGGCGGCGACGACCGTCGTCACGATCGCCCGCACCATGAAGTCGTAGCCGAGCGGCTCCAGGATCAGGTCGAGAACCGTCATCCGAGATCGTCCAATCCGAAGGCCTTCGCGAGGTTCTCGGGCAGCAGCGCCTCCGCAACGGGTCCGTGGAACAGGGGCCGATGCAGCAGGAGAACCGCTTCGTCGGCGAGCCGCGGCAGCGCATGCAGATCGTGGGTGGAGACCACGACGGCGCACCCGTCGACCGCCAGTTCGCGCAGCAGGCGGACGATAGTCGCCTCGGATCGCTTGTCGACGCCGGCGAACGGCTCGTCAAGAAGGAGGATCCGTGCACCCTGAGCGATACCGCGGGCGACGAAGGCCCGTTTACGCTGTCCCCCCGAGAGCTGACCGATCTGCCGACCGGCGAGGGCCGAGAGGTCGACGCGATCGAGCGCCTCGGCGACGGCCGCGCGATCGTCCGCGCTCGGACGACGGGTAGGTCCCTGCCGCGCGTATCGCCCCATCATGACGACGTCTCTCACGGAGACGGGGAAACCGGAGTCGATGTCCTCACTCTGCGGCACGTATCCGATGACGCCGCGCCGCCGCGCCTCTGCGGGAGTCCCTCCGTCGACACGGACGCTTCCGGAGTCCGGACGGACGAGGCCGAGGATCGTCTTGAAGAGCGTCGACTTGCCGGATCCGTTCATCCCGATGAGCGCGGTCACTCGCCCCGGCTCGATCGCAATGCTCGTGTCCCGGAGCGCGACGACGTCGCGGTAGCGCACCGTGACGCCGTCGACCTCGATCGCGGTGCTCATCCGGCGAGCGCCTCCACGATGACCGACGCGTCGTAGCGGATCAGATCGAGATACGTCGGTACGTCCCCGTCCGGCGCCGAGAGCGAGTCGACGTAGAGGGTTCCGCCGAAGACGGCGTCGGTCGCCTCGACGATCTGCCGCATGGGCCGGTCCGAGACGGTCGACTCACAGAAGACAGCGGGGACCCCGGCTTCGTCGACGAACTCGATCGTCTCGGCGATCTGCTGCGGGGTCGCCTGCTGCTCCGCGTTGACCGGCCAGATGTACGCCTCCGTCAGCCCCGCGTCGCGCGCAAGATAGGAGAACGCGCCCTCGCAGGTGACGAGTGCGCGCTCTCCCTCGGGAACGGCCGCGAGAGACTCGACGAGTTCGTCCTGCACCTCCTGCAGCGATTCGCGGTACGCGGCGCCGTTCGCGGCGTATTCCTCGGCCCCGTCCGGATCGAGCTCGGAGAACGCCGTGACCATGTTGTCAACGTAGATCTGGACGTTGAGCGGGCTCATCCACGCATGCGGATTGGGGGTGCCCGCGTACGCGTCCGCCGCGATGTCGATCGGCTCGACGCCGTCCGACACGACGACGTGCGGCACATCGAGCGGATCGACGAACTGCGCGAACCACGCCTCGAGATTCAGCCCGTTGTCGACGATGAGATCGGCCTCCGTGGCTCGGCGGATGTCGCCGGGCGTCGGCTCGTACGCGTGGATCTCGGCGCCGACCTTCGTAATCGACTCGACGCGCAGGCGGTCGCCGGCGACCTGCTCGGCGATGTCAGCAAGAACCGTGAAGGTCGTGAGGACGACGGGACGGTCGTCGTCGGGTGGTGCGGCCTGAGCGGAGCAGCCGACAAGAGTCGACGAGACGACCGCGGCGACGGTCGCCGCCGCCCACGACAGGATCGTTTTCGGCATACCGAAAATATAATCTTTCGGCACACCGAAAACAATCCCGCCGCGCCGTGGATCGTCAGCGCCTCCGGGCGACGATCCTGCGCCGAGCCGTCAGAACCAGGGCGACGACGAGCACGCCGTACAGCACCAGTGAGATGGGGCTCTGCACGAGCACGCTGGCGTCGCCATCCGAACTCATCACGGCGTCACGCAGCCCGGTCTCCGCCACGGGCCCGAGCACCATCCCGATGATGAGCGGTGCGATGGGGAAATCGGCGGCGCGCATGAGGAACCCGACGATGCCGATGCCGAGGAGCATCAGCAGATCGAAGGTCGACCCCGACGTCGCGTAGATTCCGAGCGCACACAGCACCCCGATGCCCGCGTACAGATACGGCCGCGGAACGAGAAGCAGCTTCGCCCACACCATCGCGAACGGCAGATTGATGAGGAGGAGGACGATCATCGCGAGGAAGAAGCTCGCGAGAAGAGCCCAGACGAGATCGGGCGCGCGCTCAAACAGCAACGGCCCCGGCTGCAGTCCGTACTGCCGGAAGGCGGCAAGCATGATCGCCGCTGTCGCAGAGATGGGGAGCCCCAATGCGAGGAGCGCCCCCATCGCCATGCCCGTCGTCGCATTGCCCGCGGCTTCGGGCGCAGCGAGCCCCCGGATCGCGCCCCTTCCGAACTGCGGGTTGCGGCGACGCGCGTCGAGACGCTTCTCGAGCCCGTACGCAAGGAAGGTCGGGATCTCGGCGCCGCCTGCCGGGACGATGCCGAACGGCAGGCCGATTACCGTTCCGCGCCCCCAGGCCGGCGCGGCCTCCACGATGTCCTTCCATGCGAGCCAGGTGCGGCCCGACGGGCGGATCATAGCCGACCCCGAACGGTGTCGTTCGAGACAGCCGACATAGATCACCTCGCCGAGCGCGAGAACCGCGACCGTAACGGTCACGAGCGACACACCGTCGAACAGATCAGGGGATCCGGCCGTGAAGCGAGGCGCGCCCGAGACCCCATCGATCCCGATGACGGCGATACCGAGCCCGAGGAAGAGCGAGGAGAGACCACGAACCGGGCTGTCCGTGACGACCGACGATGTTGCGACGAACGCGAACACGGCGAGCGCGAAGAACTCGGCAGGACCGAAGTGCGTCGAGAGATCCGCGAGCAGAGGCGCCAGGAAGACCACGAGGATCGACGCGACGAGGCCTCCGATGAAGGCACCGATAGCCGCTGTCGCGAGAGCCTGCGCCCCGCGACCGTTCTTCGCCATGCGATGCCCCTCGAATGTCGAGGCGATCGCAGAGGCCTGCCCCGGCGTATTCATGAGGATGCCCATGGTCGAGTCACCGAAGAGACCACCGAAGTAGACGCCCGCGAACATGATGAACGCCGCCGTCGGCTCCAGAGAGAAGGTGACGGGAAGCAGGAGCGCGACGGCCATGGAGGATCCGAGGCCCGGCATGACGCCGACGGCCGTTCCGAGCAGGCACCCGAAGAGCACCCAGACGAGGTTCTGCCAGGTGAGCGCGCCGGCGAAGCCGTCCGCGAGAAGCTGCAGCGATTCCATGTCAGAAACCCCCTCCGAGGATGCCGGACGGCAGAGACAGTCCGAGCGCCATGTCGAACGCGATGTACGCGGCCGAGCTCACGCTGAACCCGACGATGAGCGAGAAGATCGGGCGAGCAGACCCGAATCCCCGCGCGATGCACCAGAACAGCAGACCGGCGCCGATCACCCACCCCAGGATCTGGAGCGAGAGCGTGAATCCCAGGACGGATCCGACGATCCATGAGAAGGACTTCCAGTCCATTCCGACGCGTCGGGTGACGAGCGTCGAAGTGCTCTCGGTCGCGGCGTCCTCGTCGTCCGATTCGGCGGTCGCGGGAACCGGCGCGCGCCAGGCGCGAACCGCGCCGACGACGAGCAGCGCCGCGAGAGCGAAGAGGCCGGCCGTGATGATCGCGGGGAAGAAGCGCGGTCCGGGGAACGCGGCGCCGGGAGGGATCTCCATCGTCGCGATGCCGATCGCGAGATACACCGCGAAGGCGACGATGAGCGCTGGCATGAGAAGCGCCACCGCAAGCGTGGCCATGCGCCCCGAACGTACGCCGAAGATGAGGCGCTCACCGACGACCGCCGAGACGGCGGTCGGATTGTGCATTCCGCTCACAGCCCCATCTCCTCGTACAGTCCGGCGATCCGCGTCGTCTCCTCATCGAGGAACACGTCGAGCTCATCCCCCGTGATCACCTGTTCGGTCCAGTGGTATCGCTCCGTGGCGTCCTGCCACTCGGCGGTGCCGACGGTGTCGACGACCAGCTGCGTGAGCTGCTCGACGTCGTCGGCCTGCAGAGCCGCGGGGGCGGCGAGCATGCGCCAGTTCGTCAGCGTGATGTCGTATCCCTGCTCTTTCGCCGTGGGGAGGTCGATGCCGTCCACACGGTCCGTCGCGACAAGCGCGAGTGCGCGAAGTCGCCCCGATTCGATCTGGTCGATGTTGTCGGGATAGCCGCCGGCCGCGGCCGCCGCCGTCCCGTTGAGCAGGGCCTGGATCGCCTCCCCGCCTCCGTCGGACGAGATGTAGGAGGTGTCGACCGGGTCGATCCCGGCGGTCACCGCGAGATCGGTGACGACCAGCTGGTCGAAGGATCCGCCTCCCGTCCACGGCACAGCCCCCGGGTCGTCCCTCCACGCGGTGACGAGATCATCGAGCGTCTCATAGGGAGAGTCGGCGGGGACAACGATCACGTTGTACTCCTCGACGACCACGGCGATCGGGGTGATGTCATCGAGGGTCGCCTCGGTTTCGAACTGGATGGTCGCGGCAAGCAGCCCCGTGCCACCGACGAGCAGGTTGTTCGGCTCGCCGTCGAGAGCCGACAGATTGCCGAGGGCGATCGTGCCGCCCGCGCCGGGCATGTTCACGACCTGCACGTTGTTCACCAGCCCGTTGGACTTCTGCGCCTGCTGCATCTCGCGGGCGACCGCGTCCCAGCCACCGCCGGCGGCCGCTGGAGCGATGATCGTCATGGAGGATCGGATGTCCGTCCCCGCGGAGGCCGCGCGGATCGAGCCGGCTCCGGCGGTGACGATCAGGGCTGCTGCGACCGCACCCCCGATCACGCGCGCGATCACGCGCCTGCTCGGCGGGCCGCCCGGCGGGGCATCAGGGGTCAGGGATGTCTCGGGCATGGGGATCTCCTTCCTGCGCGACACCGTTGTCAGCACAGTGATCGTCAGTCTCACGACGAGATGAGGCGACGACAACCGAAATCCGAATTGTGCTCTATATGCTCAATCTGATCGATGACCCCGTCAGAGGAGACGCGCGTGCACGCCTGGTCCCGGCCGGAGGCCCGACGGGTTGTCCTGCTGCTCATGCCGAGCCTCGTCGTGCTCCTCAGCGTCATCGCGACAACGAGCATCGCCGCCACGGTCCAGATCGGCAGCATCCGCGAATCGACGACGACGCTCGCTCGGGATGTCGCGACGAGCTTCGCTCAGCTCGACTCGGTGCGCGAGGCGCTTCGGCTCGCGAACGAGGATCCCGTCGTCGACGGATCCTCCATCCGCGAGGAGCCCGCCTTCGGCGAGCTGCAGTCGCTCGCGACGATCATCGAGCAGACATCCGGCGTCACGTACGTCGTCGTCGCAGACCTCGGCGCGATCCGCCTCACTCATCCGCGGCCGTCGGAGCGCGGACGACAGGTGCTCACCGACACGTCGCCGCTTCGCACGGGGGAAGAGTACATCGGCACGGACACGGGACCGGTCGGTCGCACGCTGCGGGTCAAGGTCCCCGTCTTCGACGACGAGGGCGACGTCGTCGGCATGGTGGCCGTCGGATTGCTCGAGACCCGCCTCGACGAGAGGGCCGCCGAGACGCTTCGCGATCTCCTTCCCTGGGCGCTCGGCGCACTCCTCCTCGGCACGATCGCGAGCGCCTTCGTCTCCGTCGCCCTGCTGCGGCGGTTCCGACACTCGGACGACGACGCCCGCGAGCTCGAGACGACGCGGCGGATCACCCTCGCTCTGCGGGAGCAGTCGCACGAGTTCGACACCAGGATCCACGTCATCCACGGCCTGCTCGCGCACGGAGATGCGCAGGATGCGCTCGACTACGTCGAAGAGCTCGGATCCGTCGGCGAGGGCGACGACGGAGGCTCGTGCCCGCCCCTTCTCCGCGCGACTCTCGACGCCGTGCGCGCCGAGCTCAGCGTGCACGGAACTGCGATCGATGTGGCGCACGACGCGACGAGCGACATCGACGGCGATGTGTCGCTCGTGCTCGCGAATCTGTGCCGCAATGCGGGCGAAGCGGGAGCGTCGCTCGTGCGCCTGCGATTGTCCCAGGACGGCGATCTGCTGCGCGCGACCGTCGAAGACGACGGTCCCGGTATCGCGCCTTCCGATGTCGAGCGGATCTTCACGCGAGGGTTCTCCACAAAGACAGACCGGAACGAGGCGGTGCGGGGCATCGGGCTGGACATCGTGCGCCGCACGGTCATCTCGCGCGGAGGAAGCCTCGAAGTCGGTCGCTCGGAGCTGGGCGGCGCCCGATTCCGCTTCGAGATGCAGGTGGCACTGTGACCGAGAGCCCTCTTCGCGTGCTCGTCGTCGACGACGATCGCGGTGCGCAGCTGCTGCATGGCCGCTATGTCGACGAATCCCCCGGCTTCGTGCTCGTCGCCCGCGTCGGCACGGGACGCGCGGCGATCGAGTACGCCGCGCATCACGACGTCGATCTCGTGCTTCTCGACATGCGACTCCCCGACATCAGCGGCATCGAGGTGCTGAACCGTCTGCGCACCCACGGACTCGCCCACATCGACGTGCTCGTCATCAGCTCCTCACAAGACCAGGTCACGGTGCGCCAGGCGCTCGCCGGACGTGTGGCGGGCTACCTCGTCAAGCCGTTCACGCAGGAACGGCTGCTCGGCCGCCTCGCCGCGTATCGCGCAGACCGAACGGATCGCATCGTCGAACGCGAACGCGAACGCCCCCTGGTTCAGGGGGAGATCGATCATCTCTTCGCCCCCGCGCGCACGGACGGCGAGGATCCCCGGAGGGCATCCGCTTCCCCGCACGAACTCCCCCGCGGCATCGCCGAGGTGACGCTGCGTCGCGTCCTGTCCGAACTCGACCCGCTCGTCCCCCGCACGGCGGTCGAGATCGCGGCACGGAGCGAGATCTCGCGCGCGACGGCCCGGCGGTACCTCGACCACCTCGTCGACGTCGGCCGCATCGATCTCGCCCACAGATACGGCCGCCGGGGTCGCCCGGAGGTGCTCTACCGCCTCGCGCCCGATGTCTCGGACGAGTGAGTCCGTCTCACACCCTGTCCGCGAGGATCGCGACACGCTTGCCGTCGATGCGCGTGACGAGGAGGGTCGCGGATCCGCTTCCCCGGAGCTTCAGCTTCTTCCGCAGCGCCGCGGGATCGATGTCGACGCCGCGCTTCTTGATCTCGAGAGTGCCGATATCCCGTTCGCGAAGCGCCTTCGCGAGGCGCCCCGGATCGGCGGGCAGCGTCTCGCGCACCCGGAACGTGCGCACGAACGGGCTCGTGAGCTCCGCGTCGCCCGTCAGGTAGGCGATTCCTTCGGCCACCGGTCCGGCCTCGAGCGCACGGGCCACGTCACCGACGAGGCGCGCGCGGATCACGGATCCTTCTGGCTCGTGGACGAAGGATCCGAGCCGGCGCACCGCCTCGTCCTCTGCATCGCCGGGCGCAGTGATCTCGTGGGCACCTCCCGAGCGGATCACGAGCGCAGCCCGGCGCACCCCTTCGCGGGCCAGAGAGCCCGACCAGAGCACGAGCTCGACGGTCGAGCCGTCGACGCTGATCCACTGCGCCTCGAACTCGTCTGGGATCGCGTCTCGGTCGTGTGCCGGGCTGAGCTTGATGCCGGTCGGCAGCCGCTGAGCGAGAGCAAACGCCCAGTCGAGGGCGGGCGAGTAGTCGTCGGGAGAGACACGCCGCGTCTCACTGTGGCCCCTCGTGCGGCGCGCGGGGTCGAGCCACACGGCGTCGACGCCCGCGAGATCCGTCTCCTCCGCTCGCCCATGACGTACGTCGACGGACCCGGCATCGTCTCGGAACGGCGAGAGATTGTAGGCGGCGAGCGCGGCCGTGACGTCGTCGGCGTCGACCGCGAGGACACCGATCCCGAGCGAGGCGAATGCGAGAGAGTCGCCTCCGATTCCGCAGCCCAGATCGGCGACGCGCCCGATCCCCGCCTTCTGGAACCGGCCCGCGTGGTGGGCCGAGACGGACATGCGGGTCGCCTGCTCGAGGCCGGCGCGCGTGAAGAGCATGTGGCGGGCGAAGTCTCCGAACTTCGCCTCCGCGCGCTGTCTGAGGCGCACCTGCCCGACGACGGCCGAGACGCGCTCGGGGCTGTGTCCGGCGCCCCGCAGCCGCGAGACCGCGCGCGCGACGTCGGCGACCGTCTCGACGGTGTCCAGGGAGTCGAGCAGTTCCAGTGCCTCGGGTGTGAGAAGCTCGTCGAGCTCGGCGTGGTCCATCATTCCAGCGTAGGACGGGACCGACTTGGCACTCACGTTGCGTGAGTGCCAATTGCAGTTCTAGACTGACGATTAGCACTCTCGGGGTGAGAGTGCGAACCTTACGTCTTCTGTCAGGACAGGAAAGCAGAGGTACACCGTGTCGGTTTCCATCAAGCCGCTCGAGGACCGCATCGTCATCAAGCAGGTCGAGGCTGAGCAGACCACGGCGAGCGGGCTCGTCATTCCCGACACCGCCAAGGAGAAGCCCCAGGAGGGCGAGGTCGTGGCGGTCGGGCCGGGTCGCATCGACGACAACGGCAACCGTGTTCCGGTCGATGTCGCTGTCGGCGACGTCGTTCTGTACAGCAAGTACGGCGGAACCGAGGTCAAGTTCGGCGCTGACGAGTACCTCGTCCTCTCGGCCCGCGACGTCCTCGCGGTCGTCGAGCGCTGACGCTCAACGTCACCTGAGAACCCCGGACGCGATGCGTCCGGGGTTCTTCGTCTGTCGGGGGTCATCCCTACTCTGGAGGACATGACCCCAGAGATCCCCGCCGATGTCTCAGAGATCACCGAGAGCGTGACCACGAATCTGTGGACCGCGTGGAGCGCCGTCGCGATCTCTGCGGTCGGCGCACTCGCCCTCGCGTTCGTCGTCGTCTGGGTGTTCAAGGCCGTCACGAGCCGGCTCGGCCGCCGACACGAAGTGTTCCGCGAACTCAGCCGTCGCTTCCCGAAGCCCACCTTCTGGTTCGTCACGGTCATCGGCTGGAAGGCGACGGTTCCGCTCTTCTTCCCGCAGGGCTTCGACGATCTGAAGGGAGCCGCCGACTACGCGCTCGATCTCTCGATCATCGCCGTCATCGGCTGGATCCTCGGCAAGATCCTCATCCTGCTCATCGACGGGGCGATGCGTCGTCAGGATTCCGTGAGCGGCGACGCCTTCACGGCGCGCCGGCGCCGCACGCAGCTGCGCATGATCCGCCGGCTCGTGATCGCCGTTGTCGCGGTGCTCACGATCGCCGCCATGCTTCTCACGATCCCCGGCGCCGAGACGTTCGGCGCCTCGCTGTTCGCGTCTGCCGGCGTCGCCTCGATCGTCGCCGGCCTCGCGGCGCAGTCGACGCTCGGCAATCTCGTCGCGGGTATCCAGCTCGCCTTCTCGAACGCGCTCAAGGTCGGAGACACGGTCGAGGTCGACGATCAGTTCGGCACCATCGAGGAGATCACGCTCACGTACGTCGTCGTGCAGATCTGGGACGATCGGCGCCACGTTCTCCCATCGACCTACTTCACGACGACCCCGTACACGAACTGGACCCGCAACCAGACCGCGGTCACGGGCACCGTCTTCGTCGAGGCCGACTACACGGTCGACGTCGACGCCGTGCGGGCCGAACTCGAGCGGATCCTCGACGCCGCTCCCGAGTGGGATCGCCGCAGCTGGGGCCTCATCGTGTCCGATGCGACGGGCGGAGTCGCCCAGCTGCGCGCGACCATGACGGCCGCCGACGGCGACCTGCTGTGGGATCTGCGCTGCAAGGTGCGCGAGCAGCTCGTCGCGTTCATCGCGACGCAGCGCCCGCAGGATCTGTCCCGCACCCGCGTGCAGGTCGATCCCGACGCCACCTGATTTGGCAGGATCCCGCTCCTGCTCGACAGGACGCGCGCAGCCGCGAGTCTCGCCGCCGCCGTAGGCTTGATCGGTGAGCACGACTTCTCCTCCTGGTCCCCTCTCCCGCGATGCCGTGGCCGGCGTCGGATACGGCTTCGGGGCCTATCTGCTGTGGGGCGTGCTCCCGCTGTACTTCGTCGTGCTGGCGCCGACCGGACCGTGGGAGACGCTCGCCTGGCGCGTGCTGCTGTCGCTCGCGCTCTGCGCCCTGTTGCTCACCGTCACGCGGGGGTGGGGCCGACTGCGCGCGATCGCCCGGTCACCGCGACTGCTCGCATGGTCCGCCGTCGCGGGCGTGCTCATCTACGCGAACTGGCAGGGATTCCTCTTCGCGGCGCAGACGGGCCACGTGCTGCAGGCGAGTCTCGGGTACTTCATCAATCCGATCGCGACCGTCCTGCTCGCGGTCCTCGCGTTGCAGGAACGCCTGCGTCCGTTGCAGTGGGCCGCGGTCGGCATCGCCGCGGTCGCAGTGGTCGTGATCGTCGTGTTCTACGGATCCATCCCCTGGCTCTCGCTGCTGCTCGCCGGCACGTTCGCGCTCTACGGCCTCGTCAAGAAGAAGCACCTCGGACACGCGGTTGATCCCGTGAGCGGCCTGACCCTCGAGACCGCCTGGCTCACGCCGATCGCGTGCGTCCAGCTGCTGATCGTCGGATCCACCACGGGACTGACGCTCGGACACCACGGCGCGGTCCACACGATGCTGCTGCTGCTCGCCGGCGTCGCAACCACCGTCCCGCTGCTGCTGTTCGCGGCTGCATCTCGCCGCGTCTCGCTCACGACCGTCGGACTGCTGCAGTTCACCGCGCCGATCCTGCAGTTCCTCACGGGCGCATTCCTGCTGCACGAGGAGATGCCGATCGAGAGGTGGATCGGATTCGCCCTCGTCTGGCTGGCCTGCTTCGTGCTCGTCGTCGACATGGTGCGCCAGAGCCGTGAGCGCGCCACCCGGCGACGCGCGCACCCGGTTCCGACCGTCTGAAGCGCGCCGGTCAGACCACGAGCTCAGACACCGCGAGCTGCGGCAGGATCCATGTGAGCCAGTAGGCGCTGAAAAGGATCGAGACGCTCCCGCAGACGATCGCGGTCCAACACCAGCGCCGCCGCTCCGAGCGACGGAACAGGGCGACCGCGCCGAGAACCACGCCGACGAGACCGACCACGGCGCCCCACGGTCCGAACCACGACACGACGATGCCGATCGCCGAGAGCGTCACGGCGACAACACCGAGGCGCGTCACGTGCGGGCGCCGCTCGCGCCGGGTGAGGGGGCGCTCGGCGACATCCGGGTGGATCCACCCGAACGTGTCGGATCCGACCGTCGCAAGCGGCCCCGTCGTCGACGAGACCGCGCGGGGATCGGTCGAGCGCTGCTCCGACGCGCGGTCGGCGGAGGACCCTTCTTCCGGGACGTCCGCGTGCGCGCGCATCCCGATCATGCCGTCACGGCCTCCCGCTCGGCGACCTGGATCTCCGTGACGGGCAGCGTCGAGTCGGCGCCGAACGCGAGCGTCGACGGATCCCGTCCGCTCGCGATGAGCTGAGCCGCGAGTGCTGCGATCATCGCGCCGTTGTCGGTGCACAGGCTGAGCGGCGGGATCCGGACGGTGACTCCGCGTTCCTCGGCGCGGGCGAGCGCGACCTCGCGCAGCCGGCGATTGGCGATGACGCCCCCGCCGAGCAGCAGCCGCGGCACGCCGCGCGTCTCGCACGCATCGAGCGCCTTCGTCACGAGCACGTCGACGACGGCCTCGCGGAAGCTCGCGGCCACGTCAGCAAGGGGGACGACCTCGCTCGCCTGCTCGCGCTGCTCGATCCAGCGCGCGACCGATGTCTTGAGGCCCGAGAACGAGAAGTCGAACCGATGCCGTTCGAGATCGCTCGCACGCGACAGCCCACGCGGGAAGCGAATGGCAGCCGGATCCCCGCCCTCGGCCGCACGGTCGATCTGCGGCCCGCCGGGGTACGGCAGGCCGAGGATCCGCGCGACCTTGTCGAACGCCTCGCCTGCAGCGTCATCGATCGTCTCGCCGAGCAGCTCGACGTCGCTCGTGAGGTCGCGCACGTGCAGAAGCGAGGTGTGCCCGCCCGAAACGAGCAGCGCGATCGTCGGGTACTCGAGCGGATCCGTGTCGGGCGCGACGATATCGGCCGCGATGTGCCCGACAAGGTGGTTCACGGCGTAGAGCGGCTTCCCGAGTGCGAGCGCGAGGGCCTTCGCCGCGCCGACGCCGACCATGAGGGCACCCGCGAGACCCGGGCCGCTCGTGACGGCGACGGCATCGAGGTCGTCGAGACGCACGCCTGCCTCGGCGACCGCGCGCTCGATGGCGGGCTGCAGCGCCTCCAGGTGCGCGCGGGCCGCGACCTCGGGCACGACACCGCCGTAACGCGCGTGCTCGTCCATGCTGCTCGCGATCGTGTTGCTCAGCAGCGTGCGGCCGCGCACGATCCCGATGCCGGTCTCGTCGCAGCTCGTCTCGATGCCGAGAACGAGAGGGTCGGTGCGGTTCATCGGGGCGTCTCCTGCGTCTCAGCCCACGCGGTCAGGTCGAGTCGCATGACGACGGCGTCGACGTCGTCGGGCTGGTAGTAGCGGGGGCGACGACCGAGCTCCGTGAATCCCTCGCTCTCGTACAGCGCGGTCGCGACAGGATTGTCGGCGCGCACCTCGAGGAAGACCTCGCGAGCGCGGCGTTCGGCAGCCGTCTCGAGCAGCGCGCGGAGCAGGGAACGCCCCTGACCACGACCGCGCGCGTCGGCCGAGACGGCGATCGTCTGCACGTCCGCGTCTTTCCCGCCCGCGAGGTGCCGCAGGCCTGCGTATCCGGCGACGGCTCCGCCCCGCTCGAGCACGATGTATCGACCGTGCGGCGAGGCCAGCTCGGCCCGCATCGTCTCGTCGCTCCACGCGTCCGCGGGGAAGCTCGCCCGCTCGATCGCCATGATCGCACCGAGGTCATCCATCGTCGCCGTGCGGATCACGTGCTCACCCGCTTCACCGGGCCCGGCAGCTTCGCGTCAGGGGCACGCAGATAGAGCGGCTCGCCGATCTCGGGGATCCTGCCCGCGCGGAGCATGCGCGCCGCGAGGATTCCGATGGCGCCGGCAGCGATGGACCTGGCGTGCACGACCTCTCCGAGCGGGGCGCCTGCCGCGGGGTCCGGCGCGCTGAGATTCTGAGTTCGCGCCGGCGTGCTGACGCCTTCGCCGGATCCTTCAGAATCTCGGGTATTCGTCAGGTCCTCGGCACGCGGCTGCGGCACGAGTACGGGCCCGGAGACGCGGCGCGGGATGCCGTCGTCGGATCCCTCGTACGTGCTCACCGCGTTCTCACGGCGCCGCGCGTCGGTGACGACGGAGAATCGGCCATCGGTCTGCCGCTCGAGCGCCGCCGCGTCGTGGCTGACGACCGGCACCACAGGGATCCCGCGCCCCGTCGCGAACGCGCGGGCCGCCGCGATCCCGATGCGCAGGCCCGTGAACGGCCCCGGCCCCATGCCGACGGCGACGTGCGTGATGTCGGCGGGAACAGCCCCCGCTTCGGCGAGCGCCCGTTCGAGCAGCGTGCCGATCACCTCGGCGTGGCCACGGGTGCCCTCGCTGTCGGCCTGCGCGCACACGTCTTCCGTCGCCGGGTCGACGACGGCGACGGAGGAGCCGAGTGAGGAGTCGATCGCGAGAATCATCGCTTCCAGCGTAGGCGTGCGCTCCTCAGAGCCAGCTGGCGTCACGTTGCGTTACGACAACGGTCCGGGGGGCATCGAGGTCGAGGTTCTCCGGGTCCACATCTGCCTCCCCCACCGGACGCGTGATCTCGATGTCCCACCAAGCATCGGCGATGTGCGCGACCGCGTCGCGGCCCCACTCGATGATCGTCACGGATCCGTCAAGATCGAGGTCGAGGTCTTCCAGCTCGGCGGCATCGGACAGCCGGTACGCGTCGGCGTGAACCAGCGGAGCGCTGCCCGTGAGCGACGGATGCGTCCGTGCGAGGACGAAGGTGGGGCTCTGCACCGGGCCGCGCACTCCGAGCCCGTCGGCGATGCCGCGCGTGAGCGTCGTCTTGCCCGCGCCGAGCGGCCCTGTCAGCACCAGAACGTCGCCCGCCACGAGCGCGTCGCCGATCCGGCGCCCGAGCGCCTCCATGTCGGCGGACGTCGCGACCTCGTGCTCACCCAGGATGTCGTCGGGAACCATGAACCCATCCTCTCGCGTGGTCTCCGTGCACAACGACGCCAATTCTGACCCGTTCCGGCCAACACGCCGCGGATCTGCGCGACGGACGACAGAATCGGCGTCGTTGTGTATCCGCTTACTCCACGACGACGCGGCGCACGCGCGGGCCGATGCGCGTGACGATCTCGTAGTTGATCGTGCCCGCCGCATCGCCCCACTCGGCGGCCGACGGCGCGCCGCGAAGCGGATCCCCGAACAGCACCGCCTGGTCGCCGGGCGCCACCTCGGTGTCGCCGACATCGACGACGAACTGATCCATCGCCACGCGCCCGGCCACACGGAAGCGCTCTCCGCGGATCCGCACCGGACCGGCGTTCGACGCCTGCCGCGGCACGCCGTCGGCGTACCCGAGCGGCACGAGAGCGAACGTCGTGTCCCGCTCGGCGCGATAGGTGTATCCGTACGAGGCACCCTGCCCTGCTTGCACGCGGCGCACGGCGGCGATCGGCACCCGCAGCGTCATGGCCGGCCGCAGCCCGAGCTCGGCCGCCGAGCGGTCGTCGAAAGGCGACAGGCCGTAGATCCCGAGCCCGACCCGCACCGCGTCGAGGCGCGCCTCGGGCACGTCGAACGCCGCGGCGGTCGCCGCGAGATGACGGATCCGCGGGGAGAGGCCCGCCTCCGCGGCGCCGCCGAGCGCTTCCTCGAACAGCCCCAGCTGCGCGAGATCGTCCTCGCGGCTCGCACCAGACAGGTGGCTGAACAGACCATCGACGCGCACGCGATCCTCACGCTCGAGACGCGCGGCCTCGCCGAGAAGCGCGGCCCACTCCCCCGGCGCGGCGCCGTTGCGCCCGAGGCCCGTCTCGAACTTCAGATGCACGACCGGGGCGGATCCGGAGGCGTGGGCGACAACGCGGCGCAACTGATCGACGCCCGAGACGCCGATCTCTACGCCGTCGGCGAGGGCCGGCCGGAAATCGGTGTCGGGAGCGTGGAGCCAGGCGACGATCGGCGCGCCGATGCCAGCCTGACGCAGAGCGATCGCCTCCGCGACATCGGCCACGCCGATCCGCGTCGCTCCCCCGGCGAGGGCGCCGCGCGCCGCCGTGATCGCACCGTGGCCGTACCCGTCGGCCTTCACGACCGCGATGAACTCATGCGTGCGGGTCACGGCCCGCAGCGTGCGCACATTGTGCTCGATCGCGCCGCGATCGACGATCGCCTCGCGCGCGACGCCGTACCCGTCAGCTTCAGTCATACCTCGGATCCTCCCACTCGCCACCCGCGGCGCCCACCTGCACAACGACGCCAATATTCGCCCGGACGGGCCGGAAAGGGCCGAATCGCACGAATCTGCACAGAATTGGCGTCGTTGTGTAGGACATCACCCCTCCAGCACGACGTAGGCAAGGGCGAGGCCCCCGTCGTGCGAGAGGGACAGGTGGGGCCGGGTCGCCCCGCGCGCGGCGAGAGTGCGGGCTGTCTCGCCCGTGACGACATAGCTCGGCGCCTGGCGCTCGCCGAGGCGGGGAACCTCGATCTCCTGCCAGCGCACGCCGTCGGATCCGCCGAGCGCCTTGATGAGCGCTTCCTTCGCCGCGTAGCGCGCGGCGAGGGAACGCAGCGGCAGCTCGCGCTCGTGCGCCGTGAACAGGCGCTCCATGAGGCGCGGCGAGTGCGCGATCTGTCCCTCGAAACGATCGATGTCGACCATGTCGACGCCGATGCCGATGATCACGACGCGCTCCCCTTGCTCATGCCAGCAGTCTAGGTCGACCACCGGCTCGCTCTTGCTCTGCGCCGATCGGGCGCGCGCTACTCCACCGTGACGGACTTCGCGAGGTTGCGCGGCTGGTCGACGTCGAGGCCCTTCGCGGTCGCGAGGCCCATCGCGAAGATGTGCAGCGGCACGACGGCGAGGATCGGCTCGAAAAGCGGGCTCGCAAGCGGAATCCGCAGCATCTCGTCGGCCGACGGCAGCACGGCCGTGTCGCCCTGCTCCGCGATCGCGATGATGCGGGCGCCGCGCGCGCGGATCTCCTCGATGTTCGAGATGACCTTGGCGTGCATTGTGGCGTTGCCGCGCGGCGACGGCACGACGACGAACACGGGCTGACCTGGCTCGATAAGCGCGATCGGACCGTGCTTCAGCTCTCCGGCCGCGAATCCCTCGGCGTGGATGTACGAGATCTCCTTGAGCTTGAGCGCGCCCTCGAGCGCGATCGGGAAGCCCACGTGGCGGCCGAGGAAGAGCACGGATCGCGTGTCCGCCATCCAGTGCGCGAGCTGCTCGATGCGCTCCTGCTCGTTGTCGAGGATCCACTGGATCTTCTCGGGCAGCTCCTCGAGCTGGACGACGGCCTCGGCTGCGTCGTCCGTCGACAGAGCCTCGCGGACGCGCCCCACGTGCAGCGCGAGCAGGTAGAGCGCCGTGATCTGTGCGACGAACGCCTTCGTCGATGCGACCGCGACCTCGGGGCCGGCGTGCGTGTAGACGATCGCATCCGACTCGCGAGGGATCGTCGCGCCCTGGGTGTTGCAGATCGACAGCGTCTTCGCGCCGAGGCGCGCCGCCTCCTTGACGGCCATGAGCGTGTCCATCGTCTCGCCCGACTGGCTGATCGAGACGACGAGCGTGGAGGCGCCGACGATCGGATCGCGGTACCGGAACTCATGAGCGAGCTCGACGTCGACCGGGATCCGGGCCCAGCGCTCGATCGCGTACTTGCCGACGAGTCCCGAGTAGTAGGCGGTGCCGCAGGCGAGGATCACGACGCGCTCGATGCCGGTGAACAGCTCGTCGAGACCGTCGAGCTCGGGGATCACGATCCGGCCATCGCGGATCCGCCCCCGCACGGTGTTGGCGACGGCCTCGGGCTCCTCCGAGACCTCCTTGGCCATGAAGCTCGACCAGCCACCCTTGTCGGCCGCCGAAGCGTCCCACGACACCTCGAACGGTGCCGGCTCGACCGGGTTGCCGTCGAAGTCGATCACGGAGACAGCGTCGGGCGTGATCGCGACGATCTCGTCCTGACCGATCGCGAGGGCGTGGCGCGTGTGCTCGACGAACGCGGCGACGTCGGATCCGAGGAAGTTCTCACCCTCACCGAGTCCGATGACGAGGGGCGAGTTGCGACGGGCGCCGACGACGAGGCCCGGGTGGTCCTCGTGCGTCGCGAGGAGGGTGAACGCCCCATCCAGACGGTGGACGACGGCACGGAAGGCGCCGACGAGATCTCCGCCGTTCGCCCGGTATGCGCGGGCGAGAAGTGCCGCAGCGACCTCGGTGTCGGTCTCGCTGCGGAACGTGACGCCGTCCGCCGCGAGCTCACGCCGGAGATCGGCGAAGTTCTCGATGATGCCGTTGTGGATGACCGCAAGACGGTCATCGTCGGCAAGGTGGGGATGCGCATTCTCGTCGGTGGGCCCGCCGTGGGTCGCCCATCGGGTGTGTCCGATGCCCGTCGTGCCCGCGCCGATCGGCTCGGCCGCGAGCGCCTCGCGCAGCGCCGAGAGCTTGCCTGCGCGCTTGCGCATGCCGAGGGATCCGCTCTCGTCGATCACGGCGATGCCCGCCGAGTCGTACCCGCGGTATTCGAGGCGGGCCAGGCCCGAGACGAGGATGTCCTGGCTGGCCCGAGGGCCGACGTATCCGACGATTCCGCACATGCGGGCAATCCTATGACCGGTGCCTGACAATCCCGCCAGAGGCGCTCCTCCGGTCGCGCTACAGCTTGCGCAGGAGAACGCGCTCGACGGCGTGCTCGGCCCCCTTGCGGAGGACGAGGGTCCCCCGGTGCTTCGTCGGCTCGACGTTCGAGGTGAGATTCGGCAGGTTGATCTCGTTCCAGATGCCCCGCGCCGTTGCGATCGCTTCCTCGTCGGAGAGGTGCTGGTAGACGTTGAAGTACGACGCGGGGTTCGAGAAGGCGCCCTCGCGCAGCTTGAGGAAGCGCCCGATGAACCACTCTTCGATGTGCGCGCTGTCGGCGTCGACGAAGACCGAGAAGTCGAACAGATCGCTCACGGCCACGTCATTCGGGGCGGGCGGCGGCTGCAGGACGTTGAGGCCCTCGACGATGAGCACGTCGGGACTGCGCACGACGACCGACGCATCGGGCATGATGTCGTACTTCACGTGCGAGTAGAACGGCGCCCGCACCTCGCGCGCGCCCGACTTCACGCGCGTGACGAAGTCGACGAGCGCGCGGCGGTCGTACGACTCGGGGAAGCCCTTCCGGCCCATCAGCCCGCGACGCTCGAGCTCCGCGTTGGGGTACAGGAAGCCGTCGGTCGTGACGAGCTCGACGCGGGGGGTGTCTCCCCATCGGCTCATCAGCTCGCGCAGCAGGCGCGCGACGGTCGACTTGCCGACCGCGACCGAGCCGGCGACCCCGACGACGAACGGGATCCGCGGCTGCTCCTCGCCGAGGAAATCGGCGACCTCCCCGCCGATCTGGCGCGTGCCGCGCGCCCACGCGCTCAGCAGACGGCTGATCGGCAGGTACACGTCGCGCACCTCGTTCACATCGAGCCGATCGCCGAGGCCGCGGATCTGCACGATCTCCTGTTCGGTCAGGGGCTGGTCCATCCCCTTCGCCAGGCGCGCCCAGTCCTCGCGCGGGATATCGCGGTAGAGGGAGGGCTGCAGGGAGCCGCTGACAGAAGCCATCCGCGACATGATACTTCCCCCGGCAGCTCGTCGAAGAACGCGCGTTCGGGAGGTGTCGGGCTCTCGCGCCTGCTCTTCGGCGTCTATCGTTCTGCCATGCGCCTCGGAGTTCTCGACATCGGTTCCAACACCGTCCACCTGCTCATCGCCAATGCGCAGCCGGGGGGCCGCCCGCTCGCCGCGACGAGTGAGAAACGCACCCTGCGCCTCATGCGCTATCTCCAGGACGACGGGGCGATCTCTCCCGACGGGGTCGACGCGATCCTCAAGGCCGTGCGCAAGGCACGGAAGGTCGCGAAGAAGGAGGGTGTCGAGGAGCTCCTCGCGACCGCGACTTCGGCCGTGCGCGAGGCCGCGAACGGCCCCGAGGTGATCGCGCAGATCGAAGAGACTCTGGGCCAGAGCCTCCAGGTGCTCGGCGGATCCGACGAGGCGCGATTCACGTTCCTCGCCGTCCGCCGCTGGTTCGGCTGGTCGGCCGGGCAGATCCTGCTCTTCGACATCGGCGGCGGATCCCTCGAGGTCGCGGGCGGATCCGAGGAGCTTCCGCAGATGGCCGAGTCGGTGCAGCTCGGGGCGGGGCGCATGACCGTGCGGCACCTCCCCGAGGATCCTCCGGGCGACGAGGCGGTCGCGCGCCTCGCGGCGCACGCGGAGGAGACACTCGCGCCCCTCGCCACGCGCTTCGGACGGATCGCTCGGCCGGATCACGTCGTCGGATCCTCGAAGACGATCCGCTCGCTCTCGCGGCTCGTCGGCTACAAGCGGCCCGGCTGGTCCGGGATCGATCGCTGGATGCTCCCCCGCGCTGCGCTCGGCGCGTGGATCCCCGTCCTCTCACGGATCCCGGCGCAGTCGCGGCAGGAACTCCCCGGCATCACGCAGGATCGGACCTTCCAGATCACGGCGGGCGCCGTCGTGCTGCACGAGGCGATGAAGGCGCTCGACGTCGACGAGCTCGAGGTGAGCCCGTGGGCGCTGCGCGAGGGCGTTCTGCTGCGTTACATCGAGGACATGGGCTGGTGAAGCGGCCCGGTACGGTGGGGGCATGACCTCCCCCACGGACGCAACGGGATGCGGATGCGGGTGCAGCCCTGCCCGCGAGAAGATGGTTCCGCTCACGACCCGGCCGGCCGTTTCGCCCACCCACGCCGCGGGCGACGGGAGCGCCGCCCACGCGATCGAGCAGGCCGTGGTCCCCGCAACCCGCTTCACGATGGGCGACTCGTCGGGCGACCGTAATCCCGCGGATGGCGAGGTCCCGCTGCACGAGGTCTCGCTCGAGGCGTTCTCGATCGACGCGACGAGCGTGACGAATGCCGACTTCGCGAAGTTCGTCGAGGCGACCGGATACGTCACGGAGGCCGAGTCGTTCGGCTTCTCGGCGGTGTTCCACCTCGCTCTCGAGGCCGACGAGGAGGACATCCTCGGCGTTCCCCCGGGAACCCCCTGGTGGTACGGGACGAAGGGCGCCGATTGGCGGCATCCGAACGGGCGGAACTCCTCGATCGAGGGGATGGACGACCACCCCGTCGTGCACGTGAGCTGGAACGATGCGCAGGCCTACTGCACGTGGGCCGGTCGGCGCCTGCCGACCGAGGCCGAGTGGGAGTGCGCTTCACGCGGGGGGCTCGACGGCGCGAAGTACCCCTGGGGTGACGAGGAGGTCGACGCCGACGGCTGGCGCGCGAACATCTTCCAGGGTGTCTTCCCCACCGAGAACACGGTCGCGGACGGCTTCCTCACGACCGCGCCCGTACGGACGTTCTCGCCCAATGGCTACGGCCTGTGGCAGACCGTCGGCAATGTGTGGGAGTGGTGCGAGGACTGGTTCGACCCGAACACATACCGCCGCTCGCCCGATTCGGATCCGCGCGGCCCCGAGCGAGGGAACGCGCGCGTGCTCCGCGGTGGCAGCTACCTCTGCCACGACTCGTACTGCAACCGATACCGCAATTCGGCGCGCTCGCAGAACACGCCCGATTCGTCGATGGGCAATGCGGGCTTCCGCACCGTCGCGCGCGAGAACGGCGGGCACGCGTGACCGACAAGAGATTCCCCCGCCGCGTCTACCGCGAAGGCGGGGAGCCGGATCCGCGCTTCAGCCTCGCGAACGAGCGCACGTTCCTCGCCTGGCTGCGCACGTCGCTCGCCATGTACGCCGCCGCCTTCGCGCTCGAGGCACTCGAGCTGCCCGCCTCCGCCGGATGGCGCCTCGCGGCAGCCGCTGTCTTCCTCGTGCTGGGCACAGTCGGATCCGTGCAGGCCTGGATCGGGTGGACACGCACCGAGACCTCGCTTCGGCGCAATGAACCCCTTCCGGGTCTCGCCGTCGGCGGCCTCGTCGTGGTCGGCGTGATCGTCGCGGTTGTGCTCATCGTGATCGGCATGTTCGTGCCATGACGACGCACGAGGTCTTCGATCCCGGCCTCCAGCCCGAGCGAACGCTCCTCGCGTGGCGTCGCACGTGTCTGGCGTTCGCTCTCGCGAGCCTCGTCGGCGCGCGCTTCACGGTCGACGCGCTCGGCGTGCTGTCGGTCGTCATCGGCGTGCTCGGCGCGGGTCTCGCGGCGACCGCCTACTTCGCGGCGGCGGCGGGATACCAGCGGGCCCAGCGGGCGCTGCACGCCCACGGCGCTTCGGGCACGACGGGCGTTCCGATCCTTCTCGTCACGGGCGCGGCTCTCCTCGTCGGCATCGCCTGCACCGCGTTCATCGTGGTGCGGACCTGGACCGGCTGACCCCGCGAGGGATGAAGGCTTAGAGCGCGAGGCGGTCGCGGACGATCTGCGCGAGCCGCTCGGCGGCCGTCTGCGCCGTGTGTTCGTCGGCGGCCTCGACCATCACGCGCACAAGCGCCTCCGTGCCCGACGGGCGCAGCAGCACACGCCCCGTGTCGCCGAGCTCGGCCTCGACCTCGGCGACAGCGTTCTGCACGCCCTCGTCGTCGGCCACACGGGTCTTGTCGACACCCGAGACGTTGATCATGGTCTGCGGCAGCACGGTCATGATCGACGCGAGCTCCGCGAGACTCCGTCCCGTGCGCGCCATCTCGCCGACGATCTGCAGGCCGGTGAGGAGCCCATCACCCGTGGTCGAATGCTGCTTCATGATGACGTGACCGGACTGCTCGCCGCCGAGTGAGTATCCGTCGCGGTTCATCGCCTCGAGAACGTAACGGTCGCCGACCGCCGTCTGCACCACGCGGATCCCGCGCTCCTCCATGGCGAGCGTGAGACCGAGGTTGCTCATGACGGTCGCGACGAGCGTGTCGTCGACGAGCTCGCCCCTCTCGTGCAGAGAGGCGGCGAGGATGGCCATGATCTGATCGCCGTCGAGGACGCGGCCCTCCGCATCGACGGCGAGGCATCGGTCTGCGTCGCCATCGTGGGCGATGCCGACGTCCGCGCCGAGCGCGACGACCGTCTCCGAGAGCTTCTCGAGGTGCGTGGATCCGACGCCGTCGTTGATATTGAGGCCGTCGGGATCCGCGCCGATGACCGTGACATCTGCTCCCGCGTCGGCGAACAGCTGCGGGGAGACGCCGGAGGCGGCGCCGTTCGCGCAGTCGATCACGACCCGGAGGCCGTCCAGGCGTACGGGAAGCGTGCCGAGCAAGTGAAGAAGGTAGCGATCCTCCGCGTCGGCGAAGCGCGCGATGCGGCCGACGTCGCCGCCCGTGGGCAGCAGCTTCGGACGCTCGAGATAGCGCTCGATGCGCTCCTCGACGACATCCGGAAGCTTGATGCCGCCGTGCGCGAAGATCTTGATCCCGTTATCGGGCGCCGGGTTGTGCGACGCCGAGATCATGACGCCGAAATCGGCGTCGAAGTCGCTCACAAGGAACGCGAGGGCGGGCGTAGGGATCACTCCCGCGTCGTAGACGTCGATGCCGCTCGATGCGAGCCCCGCCGCGACCGCCGCCCCGAGGAACTCTCCCGAGATGCGTGGGTCGCGAGCGATGACCGCCTTTGCCCGTCGTCCCTCGGCGCGGCGCGCCTCAGCGGAACGCCCCTGGCCCAGGACGACAGCTGTCGCCTGGGCCAGGGAGAGGGCAAGGTCGGCGGTGAGGGCGCCGTTGGCGAGCCCTCGCACGCCGTCCGTGCCGAAGAGCGCCATTTAGCGCTTCGAGAACTGCGAAGCCTTGCGGGCCTTCTTGAGACCGGCCTTCTTGCGCTCGATGACGCGAGCGTCGCGCGTGAGGAATCCGGCCTTCTTGAGGGCGGGACGGTTGTTCTCGCGGTCGATCTCGTTGAGGGCGCGCGCGATCGCGAGGCGGAGCGCACCGGCCTGGCCCGAGGGGCCGCCGCCGTTGATGCGCGCCGTCACGTCGTACGAGTCCGTGAGGCCGAGGAGCGTGAACGGGTCGGTGATGAGCTGCTGGTGGAGCTTGTTGGGGAAGTACTCCTCCAGCGGGCGGCCGTTCACCGTGAAGGCGCCCGAGCCGGGGTTCAGGCGCGCACGGGCGATGGCCTGCTTGCGACGACCCACAGCGGCGCCGGGGACGCTGACGACGGGGCGCGGAGCCTCGACCTCGGCCTCGGCCGGGGTCTCGGTGGAGTAGTTCTGAACGTCTTCAGTCACGATTTGGTCCTTTTAGCCGCGGCGCTTACTGGGCGACCTGGTCGAGGGTGTACGTCTTGGGCTGCTGAGCGGCGTGCGGGTGCTCGGCACCGGCGTACACCTTGAGCTTCGCCAGCTGCTGACGGCCCAGCGTGTTCTTCGGGAGCATGCCGCGGACGGCCTTCTCGACGGCCCGCTCGGGCTTCGTCGCGAGGAGCTCCTCGTAGTTGACCGACTTGAGGCCGCCCGGGAAGCCCGAGTGACGGTAGGCGCGCTTGTTCTGCGCCTTGTTGCCGGTGAGGGCGACCTTGTCTGCGTTGATGATGACGACATAGTCGCCCATGTCGACGTGGGGAGCGAAGGTCGCCTTGTGCTTGCCGCGCAGGAGCGCTGCGGCGTGCGAGGCGAGGCGGCCGAGAACGACGTCGGTGGCGTCGATCACGAGCCACTCGCGCTGAGCGTCACCGGCCTTCGGGGTGTAAGTGCGCGTCACGATTGTGCTGCTTTCTTGTCGAACGGAGGTGTTCGTGAATCCCGCTCCGGGGCGGTTGCCTCGGAGACGCCGAGACAACGCAGCCGGTGGAGGGCTCACGTTCGTGGTGCGCACACGTGCACGCACCAGCGAGCAATACTACCCGATCAGGATCCCCAGCGCGAATGGGACAGAATAGAGGCATGACCTCCGCCCAGCCGCTCGTCGTGGCGTTCGACCTCGACGACACGCTCGCCCCCTCGAAGTCGCCCGTGGATCCGCGCGTCGCGCAGCAGCTCGTCGACCTCGCCCGCCGCGTCGAGGTCGCCGTCATCTCGGGAGGCCAGATCGGCCAGTTCCGCGCGCAGCTCGTCGACCGCCTGCCCGACGCGACCGACGCGCTCGCGCACATCCACCTCCTCCCGACGTGCGGCACGGCGTACTACCGCCACGATGGATCCGATTTCTCGCTCCTCTACTCGCGTGACCTCACCGACGACGAGAAGTCGCGCGCGCTCGCGGCGATCGAGGAGGAGGCGAAGCGCCTCGGATATTGGGAAACCGAGACCTGGGGCCCGATCCTCGAGGATCGCGGCTCGCAGATCACGTTCTCGGCGCTCGGCCAGTCGGCTCCCGTCGACGCCAAGAAGGCGTGGGATCCGACGAGCGAGAAGAAGTCGGAGCTCCGCGACGCCGTCGCGGCGCGTCTCCCCGATCTCGAGGTGCGCTCGGGCGGATCCACCTCGGTCGACATCACCCGCAAGGGCATCGACAAGGCGTACGGCATGCACCAGCTTGCGGAGCAGAGCGGGATCTCGCTCGACGACATGCTGTTCTACGGCGACCGCCTCGACGAGGGCGGCAACGACCGCCCCGTGCTCGACATGGGCGTCGCCTGCGTCGCGGTGACGGGCTGGGAGGACACGGCCGACAAGCTCGACGCGCTGCTGACGGAGTTAGCTGTGCGAGTCTAGGGCGATCAGCGTCTCGCGAACCTCATACTGCCAGAGCCCCACAGCGCGCTCCGCCCGTCATGCCCCGTCACCCTCCACACGCGCACGGTCTTCTCGTTGATTGCCCTTCAGGCGACGATTCGCGAGATACCAGAGTCGCCCTGCGAGAACCTCGGGCTTTCACGGTTGATCTGACCGATCGCGGTCTGCCGCAACAGAAAAGTTCTCCTGATCGGGGAGAATAGTGCTCCCCTACGGAACTGTTCACTCCCGACGAAGGAACACTTTCACGGTGGACACCGCTCGCGTACCCACGCCTGCATATAAGCGCGGCATGACCCGGCAAAGGTGATCTGCGACGCGGCGATCAGCCTCACCTTCGGCGGCGACGCGCTCAGCGACATCGACGCGCTCAGCGCGGAGCCTGCCGTCCACGGGCAGGTCGCGTCGGATCCGACGATCTCCCGCACCATCGCCGCGCTGGCAGCAGACGTGTCCCGCGGCGAGGAAGCCGTTCGGGCCGCCAGGCGAACGGCGCGAGAGGCCGCGTGGTCGCTCGCTGGCGAACACGCCCCGGCGCGAGCCGGTCCGCGCGGGACCTCTGCTCGTCGACCTGGACGCGACACTGATCACCGCGCACTTCGAGAAAGAGGACGCCCGACCGACGTTCAAACGCGGCTTCGGGTTCCATCCGCTGATCGCATCGATCGACCATGGCGCTGACGGCGAGCCACGCCAGGGCGCGGGCGCGGGCGCGGGCGAGCTCACCGGGTTGCTCGACCTCACTGGTTGGCCCGACTGGATGCGCGTCATCGTCCGCCGGGCGCGAGCCGAGGGCCGTATCCGGGACGCGAAAGACACCGGCCTGAGGAACCTCCCGTTGAAGACGTTCAGCCAGTACCGCGTCCCGTGTCTCATCGTCGGAATCGCCAGCGAGCTGATCGCCTGACTCGGCCTCCTCGCCCACCCCACCGAGCAGGCACGCCGCTGGGAGCCGAAAGGCTTCCGGCACCGCCTGTTCCCCCTCCGGGCCGTGATCGCTCGCACCGGCAGAGGCATACACCCTCTGAACACGAGGTCAGCTCGTCGAGGCCGGTCGGCAACGTCACCACAGGGGCATTGCCGACGTCCGGTTACAGACTCACCAGCGATGCTTCCGCCGCGTGCAGCACGACCTGCAGCCTGTTCTCCACTCCCCACTTGCAATTGATCCGGTTGATGTCAGCTTTCACCGTGGCCTCCGAGTAAGAGAGCTCGCGCGCGATCTGCGCGTTCGACAGCCCGTCCGCGATCAGTTCTACGACCCGCAACTCTCGTTCGCTCAGCCCGTCCGCCCGTATGGCAGTAGCCGCCGCGTGCGGCGCCGTCGCGAGCATCTTCTTCACCAGCGATGTCTGCACCGCCGGCGCGAGCACGCGATCACCCGCGTGGGTGGCGATGACCGCATCTGCGAGCGCCTCGGGTGTCGAGTCCTTCACGAGATAGCCATGGGCGCCGGCGCGCAGGAGTTCAACGACACGCCACTCCGTCGTGAAGGTCGTGAGAGCCAGCACACGGCAGGGCAGGCCCGCCTCGACGATCCGCCGTGTCGCCTCGACGCCGCCGACCCGCGGCATACGGATATCCATCAGCACGACATCTGGCATCAGTTCACGACAGGCCTCGAGCACGTCGGCGCCGCCCGCTGCTTCGCCGACGACGTCGATGCGATCGTCGACCCCAAGGAACGTGCGGATCCCGTGCCGCATGAGCGATTCGTCGTCGACGATGAGCACCCGCACCGGATCCATACATGGACGTTATCGTGCTGTCAGAGGACGAAACCCTAGCCCTGGGTTTAGGGTTTCGCGCGGGATCCGCGCCCGAACGTGGAATGATGCGAGTCGGTCAACAGTCACGATCATGATTTCTCTGAAGGAGCTCCCGTGTACGAATCGGACGACCTTCATCACCTCGGGGTACCAGACAACGTCGACGACCCGACATGGCTCTGCGAGGTCTTCGGTATCTGTGACTGAATCGTCCGAGTCTCTCGACGCTCAGACCACGCTCATTCATGCGTCCTTGGACGCAAGGATGAGCACTCTCCTGCGCAGCCGGGAGCTGTGGGGGCCGCGGCACTTCCATCGCCTCTCACAGATCCTGATCCTCATCGCCGCGGCATCGTTGGTCTTCGTCAACGTGGGATTCGCATTCGTCGACGGCGAGCTGTCGCCCTTGGGGATCGTCGGGCTGCTCATCTACGCGAGCATCGGACTCTTCGCCTGGCGGCCCCACGTCGCCTCGATCGTCGTCCTCGTCCTCGCGGCGATCAGCGTCGTCGCCTACGACAACATCGCTCTGCTCCTCGCCGCTGCCCTGACCTACACTCTGGTCACGGCGACGTGTGCCGTATGGGTCATGGCCGCTTACGCCGTCGCGATCGCGCTCCTCACGGCGTACGCGTCCATCGCCGACACGAACCTGACAGACGCGGGCCCGATCGGCATGGCCGGCGCCACGCTCATCGCCTTCCTCGTCGGCTTCGCCTTCCGGGTCGCGACGACGCGCGAACGTGCGCTCGAGCGCGAGCGGCTCCATGCGGTCGAAGACCTGACGCGCATGGCGCACGACGAGCGGGAGCGGATCGCCGACGAGCTGCACGACGGCATCGCGCACGACCTCACCCTCATCCGGTTCCATTCCCAGGGGCTCCCGCTCCACACAGAAGACGCCGACCGCGAGATCTCGCTCACGACGATCCAGAACTCGTCCGAGCGCGCCCTCACCAGCATCCGCTCACTGCTGGAGGTCATCCGCGGTGCGCACGAGCCGTTCACCGACCTCGAGCCGCGCTACGGCGAACGCATCGAGCGCGTGATCTCGTCGCTCACGACACTGCTCGGCAACACGGGGATCCGCGCCGGTTCATCGGCGCCCGACTCTGAGGATCCGCTCGCCGAGCCCGTCAATCGCGCGCTGACGCAGGTCGCCATCGAGGCCGCCACGAACATCATCAAGCACGCCCCACGCTCCATCTCCGCACAGATCGAGCTCACGCGCCGCGACGGCGAAGTCGAGCTCGCGATCCTCAACGTCGATCAGAGCGCCGGGGCGCGGCGACCGTCATCGGGCGGACGCGGCATCGCCCGCTCGCGCGAGCGCGTCGAGCAGCTCGGCGGCCGCATGCACGCCGGATCCACGATCAACGGCTGGGTCGTCAACGCGATCCTTCCGCTCGAGCCGCGGCATTCCGACGCCGTTCCCGGCGCGCTCCGACCGAGCTGAGCGTCCCGCGTCACCGCCCGTTCCGGCGGTACTCGGCCTCGACGAGAATCGGCAGGTGGTCGCTGGATCCCTGCGGCAGCGTCGAGATGTCACCGATCGACAGTCCCCGGCTCGTGACGAAGTCGTAGTGACCCTTGAAGAAGCGGTAGCGCGTGTAGGTGCGCGAATCGCTCAGCGTCATGTCGTAGCCGTGTTCGCGGATCCGGTCGCCGAGGCGCTCCTTGAAGATCGGGTAGTTGTAGTCGCCGACCATGAGCGTCGGGGTGCCGGGGCCCAGCCGCTCGAGCGCCTGCAGGGCCGCGCGGATCTGCGTGCGCCGCAGCGAGTTGAGCGCCGTGAGCGGCGCGGCGTGGAACGAGGCCACCGTGATCTCGCGCCCGGCGTCGATGTCGAACAGCTGCACGCCGAGAAGCCGCTCGTGCGCGGGCTTCAGCACGATGTCGTGCAGCGATCGCTTCAAGCCCATCGACACCGACTCGACGAAGCGATACCCGTTCTCGCGGAAGTACAGGGCGAGCCCGAGCCGGTTGCGGTCGGTGGCCGCCGCGAGCCGGAGCCCGTCGATGCGGGCGGGCAGGCTCTCGACATCGGCCTCCTGCAGGCAGACGACATCGGGCTCCCATCGCTCCACGCGCGCGCTGAGCTCCGCCGCGGCGGCGTGTTTACGGAGGTTGTACGACAGGACTCGCATAGTTCTCTCACGGTATCCCCGACGCGTGACCGCACGGTAGCGACGGGCTATGAACTCCCCATGACCTCGTTCGGATCGCGACGCGCGCGCGTCTGCTCGGCGCGCGCAGCGAGCTGGTCGTCGGCGGGGTAGCCGACCTCGGTGAGGGTGAGTCCGCGCGCCTCCCGCACCGCGAAGGCGCTCGTCCGCGTCAGCTCGTCGCGCAGCCGGGCGGCATCGGCGACGGCGAGCCGCCCCTCGCCCACGGCGACGCACGCGCCCACGAGCGCCCGCACCATCGAATGGCAGAAGGCGTCAGCCTTCACGTTCGCGACGAGCACGCCACGGTCGTCCCTGCTCCAGTCGAACTCCAGCAGGGTGCGGATGGTCGTCGCCTCGGGCCGCGGCTTGCAGTACGCCGCGAAATCGTGCAGGCCGGTGAGGGAGCGGGCGGCCGCATCCATCGCCTCGCCGTCGAGCCGGGCGCGCACATGCGTCGTGTCGTGCCGGCGCAGCGGATCGTATCCGGTCTTCAGATCGGCGACGCGGTATGCGTATCGCCGCCAGGTGGCGGAGAAGCGGGCGTCGAATCCCTCGGGAGCCGTCGAGGCGCGCGTGACGGCGACGTCGGCGTACGGCCGCAGCACGCCCTGCACGCGGCGCGCGAGCGCGGCGACGGGATCCGCCGGCGTCTCCCGCCCCTTTCGCCGGGGCTCGGTCGCGCGGGCCCACTGCTCCTCGTCGAGATCGATGTGCGCAACCTGCCCGGTCGCGTGCACGCCGGCGTCGGTGCGGCCCGCGACGACGAGCCGCGCGTCGCTGCGGAGGATCCGCGCGAGCGCGTCTTCGATCGTGCCCTGCACCGTGCGCAGTCCAGGCTGGCGCGCCCAGCCGCTGAACCCGGATCCGTCGTACGCGATGTCGAGACGCACGCGGTGAGCCCGCTGAACGGGCGGCGGGGTCGTCACGCGGCGAGCCGCGCGATCGCGTCGATCACGGCGGCGGCCGAGCGCGATGCAGCGTCGTCGATGTGGGTCTCGAACTCGTCGGCGTCCGGCGCGCACAGATCGCTCACCGCGCGGCAGGCCGCGAAGCGGGCGGAATGGTTGAAGGCGATCTGCGCGATCGCTGCCGTCTCCATGTCGACGGTCAGGGCGTCGGGGAAGTCGCTCCGCAGTCGGTGAGCCAGCTCGCTCGTCACGAACGCGTCGCCGGATCCCATCGCGCCACGGCGCGCATCGCCGGAATCCGCGAGCGCGGCTGCGAGCTGCGGATCCGCCGGATAAGTCGCGGGCATGCCCGGGACCTGTCCGAGCGCGTAGCCGAACGCGCGCGCATCGGCCGTGACGTTGACGACCTCCGTGCCGACGACGATGTCGCCCACCGCGACGTCCGCCCCCAGGCCGCCGGCGGATCCGGCGCTGATGAGGACGACCCCCTCGGGGCCGTAGCGGTGAATCGCGCCGGTCGCGGCGTCGGCGGCATTGACCATGCCGATCCCGCTCGTGACGAGCACGACGGTCGCGTCGCCGAGCACGACGCCGCGATGCACGGCGCGGCCCACCTCGACCGGCTCGCTGACATCGCGAGCGGCGTCGAGGAAGGGCTGGGCCTCTTCGTCCATCGCGACCTGGATGACGATCGCCGTCACGCTCATGCCTCCGCGGATCCGGCCGCGAACACCGTGAGCCACTCGCCGCGCCGCGCCAGGAAGTCGCGCGCGGCCCGCTGCGCGCCCTCGAGCGTGTGGTTCGCGCCCCAGCCGCACTGCACCTCGTTGGCGGCGGGCACCTCGGTCGCCTCCGCGATGTCTGCGAGCGTCGCGCCGACGAGCTCGGCGACCTGCGAGGTCGTGTGCTCGCCCTGCAGGATCAGGTAGAAGCCCGTCTGACAGCCCATCGGCGAGAAGTCAATGACGCGATCGGAGTGCTCACGACTCTTCTCGGCGAAAAGGTGCTCGAGCGAGTGGATGACGGGCATCTCAAGGTGCTCGACGTTGGGCTGCGCGAAGCGCACGTCGTACTTGACGATGACGTCGCCCGCCGGCAGCTGCTTGCGGTCGGCGAGCCGAAGATACGGCGCGGCCACCGCCCGGTGGTCGAGGTTGAAGGATTCGACGTTCATGCGCGGCGAGTCAGTCACGCCTCCAGGCTACCGGCGATGAGCCCGGTCGCCTCAGTCCGCGTCGCGGACGCGGCGCACGAAGTCGCGCATGCGGCGGGCCGTGCTGTCGATGCGGAAGTCGACGTCCGCCCGGAACTCGCCAGGAGCGAGCGGATGCGCGATCCGCACGTTCTGATGGCACGACGCGTCGGCGCACATATACGTGCCGATGCTCTCCTCGCGCCGCCCCGCTTCGCCTCCCTTGCGGGCACTCATCATCGTGACCTGATTGCCGGGCTGCATCGTCCGGCAGATGTTGCAGATGCCGTTGCGGGCCCGCGACGACGAGGCGGCGACGCGCAGCACCACCCCGGTCGGCTCGCCGTCCAGCTCGACGACGGCGTAGCAACGGCTGCGGGTCGCGGGATCCCGCCAGGCGAGGAAGTCGAGATGAAACCAGTCTGCGAGCATCAGATCCGGTGGAAGATCGAGGATCTCGAGATCACGCTCGTCGGCGTTGACGAACGACGCACGGATGACATCTGCCGTGAGCTCCTGCATGATCCCGTCAGTCTAGGGCGGCCCGTCGTAGGCTGGTGTCATGGCCGACAGCAGCTTCGACATCGTCAGTGAGATCGACCGCCAGGAGGCGGACAACGCCCTCAACCAGGCGCGCAAGGAGATCAGCCAGCGGTACGACTTCCGCGGCACCGAGACCGACGTCGCGTGGTCCGGGGAGCAGATCCTCATCACGGCGAACACGGAAGACCGCGCGACCGCCGCGCTCGACGTCCTGCAGTCGAAGATGATCAAGCGGGGGATCTCGCTCAAGAGCCTCGACAGCGGCGAGCCGTTCGAAAGCGGCAAGCAGACGAAGATCGTCACCTCCCTCAAGGAGGGCATCGCGCAGGACGTTGCGAAGAAGATCGGGAAGATCATCCGCGACGAGGGCCCCAAGGGCGTCAAGAGCCAGATCCAGGGCGACGAGGTCCGCGTCAGCTCGAAGAGCCGCGACGATCTGCAGTCGGTCATCGCCCTCCTCAAGGGCAAGGAAGACGACCTCGACGTCGCACTGCAGTTCCAGAACTACCGGTAGCGAACGCCCCTGACCTGGGGTTTTCAGGTTCCAGTCCGCGCAGAGTCCGCAGAATCGAGGATCTCGCGCGCGAAGTCCGCCGTCGCGGCGCGCGTGCGGTCCTCAGCGGACGGCCAGAGGTGCGAGTACGTGTCGAGTGTGATCGACGGTTGCGAGTGGCCGAGCGCGCACCCTCCCCTGCCACAAAGACACCCTCAGTGCCGCCACAGCGTGCCCCCGTGCCACTCGCACGGGGCGCGCGCCCTTTCCCGTCCTGCCCCACCCGTAGGATCCTCACCATGCACCGGCACGAGCGCGACCGCGTCCAGCGCGCCGGCCACAAGTTCGCCGAATCCCTCCGTCCCCACGCGGCCGAGAGCGCCCCTGCGCCCTCGAGGCGTTCGACAGCAACATGGACGCGGGTAAGTGGTGGCACGCGATTCTCGGCCTCCTCGGACACACCCCGACATCGCCAACGTGCGCTTCCTCGCCGCAGCACTCGACCGGATCGAGACCGACATCCTCCCGCAGTTCGGTAACCACGCCGACGAACAGGAAGACCGCGAGCGATGCCAGCACGTCATCGATGGCGCGCTGGCGCATATCGAGTGTGGGCTGAGCCCGAGACCGGCGGGGAGGCGTACATCCCGCTCGCTCCGCACAAGCGGGCGAGGTCTGAAGCATTCGTCGCAGAGGTTGCGTCGCGGTTTGGTGGCACGTACATCCCAGCCGGAACAACACCGTACGCAACAGGCGCAGTGGTCCCAGCGGACGTCGGCCCCACGGAGGTCCCCTCTGCCACTCCTCCGATCGGGAATATGACGATGCAGGCGGGCCCGACGCCGCGCGATTCGATGAACGACGTCGTGTTCGCGTTGCGGGCGTACTCGCTCGGCAGCAAGCCGGGAGGTGGCGTTCGTGGTTGATCGGACAGGTGCGATGCTCTCGCACGCCACGTTGACACGCGCGCCGTGTCCGCGCGTTCAGCGGTGGACGTGCTCGTCGCCATGCCCGAGGGCACAGCGACGGTAGCCAGACCGCCCAGACAGAAGCCCCGGCCCTCGCAAGAGGCAACGGGGCTTCTGCGTGCAGGAGAAGTCCGGCCGCTCGGTCGTTAGTAGGCCAGCGGCGTCCTTCTGAATGTGCGGGTATCCGATTCGCCGTGTACGCACCATGTCACCTTGACCTCTGGCGTTCTGGACGTCCCCGGCGCTTCGAGGCTGAACTCGTAAACATCGCCGTGATCCACTTGCGCGGGCAAGGGGCGGCGGGTGGTATTCACTTTCGCAAGGGCACCATTGGCGACCTCAATGGTTTCAATGGTCGCCTCGCGGCCGGTCGTGTTCGTGAGCGCGAGACGATGGCCCCCCGTTCTACGCAAAGTGCTCCACTCCCCAGGGGCTGCACGCTTGAGAGCCTCCGCGTGCTTTTCAGCTGCAACGGTGGCTCGCTTCGATAGCTCCAACGCCTCGTCGCGAGCAGACTCCGCCGACCGCTGCGCAGCTAGGGCATCGTCGCGGCCACTCACCGCAGCACGAGCCTGCACGAACGCGAACACGGCAGATGCGACAGCGGCAAGGGCTAGGACGAGCGTCAACCACAGCATCGAAGCTTCCATCCCCACAGCGTCCCAGACACCGACCCCCGCGTCGGCACCTCATCCCACGGGCAAGAGGCCCAAACGAGGTGATCGACATGGCACGGGGTCGAACATTCGAAGACGGCGCACGTGCGCGCGGGACGAAGGCATATGCTCGCGTCATGATCGACCGATTGTTGAAGGTCGCCGAGGTGGCGAAGCTTCTGGGCGTCGGCCGCGACTGGGTCTACCGACGCATCAACTCGGCGAGATCCCCGTCGTCGAGCTCGGCAACGAGAGGCACAACCAGCGGATCCGGGAGTCGGACCTCGAAGCATTCATCGAGCAGCACACTTACGGCCGCCCGCAGGGGTAGCGGCGGGCGCTTTACCTTCGTAGAGCACCCTGCTCTCTCCGCTCAGCCCTCTTGGAGCGCCACCGGTCTTGCGGTAGAGAGACCACATGACGACCGAATCACGACCGCCCCTTCTCACCCTGCGCCAGGTCGCGGAGGTCCTGCAGGTCCCGTACGAGATCGTTCGCACCAACGTCTACTCCGGCAAGTGGCCGCACGTCAAGATCTCCCAACGCAACAGACGGATGACCGACGAGCAGGTGGACGAGGTCATCGAGATGGCCTCGCACACCCCGGCCCCGTCGACGCGCGCCGATGCGCGGAAGCGACGCGACAACATCCGCTCGATGCTCAAGGCGATCTGAGCGCCTGGTCGACGCCCCGCGCTGGCCCGCTGACACCTACGCGGTGGCGGGCTCCGCGGGAGGGGCGACTTTTCGTACTACCGTCCCGCTGTGGGGAGCCTCTAGGATCGCTAGCAACCTGTTGTAGGTGCCGACGTGGGGATTTACTTTTGCCTAAAGTTGCGCGTAGAGTCATCGCGGACGGAGAGTATTGCGAGGTGACGTGCGCGGTGCGGGCCGACGGGACGACATCTCCCGCGTCCGACCTCCTCGACGATCTGAGTGAAGGCATGTGGGATGACCCCGAGGCAGAGTCGTTGCCCGACGAGTATCAGCCGACGTTGCGCCGGAGGCTCATCGCGAACATCGAGTACTTCGCGAACCACGGCGAGCTTGGCCGTGACAGCTACAACCGATTGCGGGACGGTATCTGGGAGTTCAAGGCGTCGGGCGTGCGGATCAGCTTCTACGACACGGACGGTATCGGTGGCTACGACCCGAAGCACGGAGAGCGCGTGAGCACATGGGACCAGCGGTACATATACGAGCTCCCCGAGTTCGATGAGTTCATACGTCTCGGACACGCATTCCCGAAGACGTCCCAGAAGACAACGGAAGCCGATCTGGCGTCGTGTGCGACTGTGCGGGAGGAGGACCTGGAACATGACATCTGCAATTGAGGACAGGGCAACCCTGGGCGAGCTCGAAGAGCGAACTGCCGAGGGCAGACGTGAGATGGCAGCGGCGCGTGTCATGGTGCACGCCGCGCAGAGTCTCAGTCGTGCTTTCGAATTGAGTGGCAGAACGCAGAAGGATCTCGCCCACGAACTAGGCGTCAGCGAGGGGCGTGTCTCACAAGTGCTCCACGGCGACGGGAATGTGCGCCTGTCGACATTGGCTCGCTATTTGCGGGCGATGGGGTACGTCGTTGAACTCCAGGTCAACCCAGCAGACAATGCCGTGCCGCCGTTGCGCGCGCGGCGCAGGCGGCGAGGTCGTCGTGCATCTGAGCGAGAGCAGCACGACGTTTGGGCGGCTCCCGTCGAGCATGACGGGCGGTTTGGGGTCAAGATCATCGCAACACCGCAGGGTGTGCCGCCGATGACCCCCGAGTCAGCTCCACTTCAGCGTGTGGCGCAGACCTCGACTCAGTTGGAGGCGACGTTCGCTGTGAAGCGGGAAGTAGGTAGATAGATGCGCATCGCCATGGCCGTGGCAGCGGACGCCGCAAACGTACGCGAAGGGATGATGAACGTTCTTTCCGCGGGCGTGACTCAGTTCGTTCGCGAGGAGTATCCGGCACGGCTTGGAATCGACGTTGCGTTGATGATCGAGATCACGCCGGAGGAACTCGCGTCAAATGGTGCTATCGAGGCGAGATTCACACTCGTTGCACCGAGTGGCGAGACGGTCGCTGCGATCGACGGAGAGTTCGCCTGGGCTGGGTCGGAGGCTGAATCCAGCAGCTACCTTGCCGCGCCGGTATCGTTCCGTGATGCGGTCGTTCCCGAGCCCGGCACGTACGTGATCCGAATTGCGGTCGCTGATCTCGACGAGATCGTCATCAAACTGACGGGGCATGCGCCTGTGTGAGGCACTGTGCTGTCGCTGCGGCGCCCTCCTGCTTCGGCAGGGGGTCGCTTTCGTCGCGCGCTTGTCTCGATGGCCGGAATCAGGATCCGGTCAACGCCCCATCCTCGCCTAGGCTGGGCCCAGAGAGTCCGCACAGAGTCCGCAGGATCTTCAACTCTCCACTCGCGCACACCATCACGGATCGACGATTAATGCCTGATCAGACCGAAAACCGCTACGACCCACAGCAGGCCCCGATTCTCGGGGATCTGTTCCAGAACTACCGGTGAGCGACCCTTCCCTCGAAGCCGCCCTGCGGCGCGTCGATGCCGACGCGCTCGCGGGGCGGCTCGACGAGTGGGGCTGGTCGACCGTCGTCGATGAGAACGTCGGCGCTCCCGTCATCGAGCGGGACCTGTTCGACCAGCTGCACGTCGCGGCCGGGATCGTCGCCGACTTCCCCCTCGGCAACGCAGGCGTCGTTCACGTCTACGGATACCTCTTCTCGACCGTCGTGACTCCCTACGGGCTGAAGTCCGCCCGCTGGAACGACGGGATCCTCGCTCGTACACTCGGCCTCCCCGAGACCGCGTTCCGCCTCGGCGACAGCGCCGAGGAGACGCCCCTGCAGCGCGTGACCGATGCCGCACTGCCGCCCCTCCTGTCGCCGCCCGCCGATGCTGCGGGCGTCATCGAGCAGCGCGTCGGCGACGCGACGACCCGCGCCGTCGTCACGCGCCCGGCCCCCGATGGATCCGCCGCCCTGATCTCCGGGATCGACACGGGCCGCGGGTTCCGCCTCGTCACGGTCTTCCCCGTGGCCGATGCGGCCACCTTCGCGCGCGATGCCGCGGCCGAACCGCCGCGCCTCCGCTGGAACGCGGCGCTCCCTCCCTTCGGGGCCTGAGCGCTACGGAAGCCCCACCCTCCTCGGCGCCTGAGCGCGCCGGAACGCCGGATATTCGCCCAAAAGTCGGATCCGCCGCCCTCTCCCGATCCGCACTTCCGGCGATTCTCCGGCGTTGGTGCCCGTCCTCACGTCGCGGCGCCCGGCGTCCGTCCCGCGTTGCAGCCTCGCGCCAGCGTCCGAGGCTCCGGAGAATCGCCCGCCCTTCGGATTCTCTCCGTGGAGGGATCCGCACCTCCGGCGATGCTCCGGCGATCGAGCGCGCCCCGCGACACCGAATGTTCACCCAACCGTGACCCATCCGTTCACGTAATCCTTCTACGGTGGACGCATCGTCCACAACAGCGAGGAGAACACGTGGCTTCGACGATCATCTTCGACTTCGACGGCACGGTCGCCGTCGGCAATGGGCCCGTGCTCGCCTACGCTCGCGAGATCGCCCCGCACGCAGGCGGCGACTACCTCGCCCGTGTCGAGGCGACGCTGACGGCCTTCGACGGTGGTCGCGACTCGACATTCCGCGACGGCTACGACGTCGTCGGCAGCCTCGCCACGGAGGCGGGGGTGGATCCCGGGGCGCGACAGCGCGCCTACCTCGCGAGCCGCGGATCCCTGGCTTCCTCGGGCGCCGAACCCGCGCCCGGCCTCGCCGATCTGCTCCGGGAACTGCCGGACGACGCGCGCGTCGTGCTCGCCACGAACGCCCCCCGCGCGGGCCTCGACGAGGTCCTCGCGGCATGGGAGCTGCGCGACGGATTCGACGAGATCCGCGACAGCGTCGGCAAGCCCGACGGCCTCACGCCGATCGTGCGCGAGGCTCTCGCCCACGGCCCCGTGCTGTCGATCGGCGACATCGTCGAGAACGATCTCGCCCCGGCCTCGGCGCTCGGCGCCGCCACGGCGCTCGTCGGCGCGACGGCCGCGACGTCGCCCGCCGACGTCACCATGCGCGGCTCGACGCTCGCCGACCTCGCCCCCACGATCCTCGCGTGGGCGCGCCAGCACGACGGATCCGCGATCCGCGACCGCGTCCCCTCCTCCCCGACCAACTGACCCACCCCAGCAGCACCCGTCCCCGAAAGGTGATCCACATGCGTACGAAGACCCTGCTCGCGTCCGGCGCCGCCGCGACGCTCGCCCTCGGACTCGCCGGCTGCAGCGCCGGCGGCGAGGACACCGCCTCCGCCGACGGCGAATGGCCCGAATCGATCACGATCTCGCTCGTGCCCTCTGTCGAGGGTGAGGACCTCGCGGAGGCCCTCGACCCGCTCACGGGCTACCTCTCCGATGGCCTCGGCATCGAGGTCGAGGGCGTTGTCGCCAACAACTACGCCGCGACGGTCGAGGCCCTCGGCGCCGACCAGGCGCAGGTCGTCATCACCGACGCCGGTTCGCTCTACCAGGCGACCCAGCAGTACGACGCCGAGCTCATCCTGCGCGATGTGCGCTTCGGCGCGACGTCGTACGCGTCCGTCGCGTACACGAACGACCCCGACACATACTGCGAGGACGAGCCCGTCCTGGCGACGTACGAGGCGAGCGGTATCGAGCTGTCGTACTGCAACGGCATCGAGCCGGGCGGCGAGTCGGCCACCGGCCAGGGCCCCGCCGGAATCGAGGCACTCGCCGAGGCCGAGGGCGCGAAGGTCGCCCTGCAGGCCGCAACGAGCCCCGCCGGCTACCAGTACCCCGTCGTCGCGATGCGCGAGCTGGGCCTCGACACCGACGCCGACATCGAGCAGATCCCCGTCGAGGGCAACAACAACGCCGTCCTCGCCGTCGCGAACGGCGACGCCGAGATCGGCTTCGCGTACTGGGACGCGCGGACGACCGTGGCCGAGGAGGTCCCCGACATCGCCGAGAAGGCGGTCGCGTTCGCCTACTCCGACATGATCCCGAACGGCGGCGTCGCCGCGTCGAACACGCTGCCGGACGACCTCGTGGCCGAGCTCACGAGCCTCATGGACGAGTACGCCGACTCGTCTGAGGAAGCCGCGACGGTCATGTTCGACCTCGTCGGACTGTCGGACTGGAGCGCCGACACGGCGGAAGACGAGATCACCCGCTACGGCGAGATCCTCGAGCAGTTCGCGGGCTGACCGAAACGATGACGAACGCCGCACCTCAGGCGGAGGCCGGGCACTCCCCGGCCTCCGCCTCGTGGCCGATCCGCCTCGACGGCGCATCGGTCACCTACCCGAACGGCACCGCCGCGCTGAAGGACGTGTCCCTCACGATCGAAGCCGGCGAGATGGTGTCCGTCGTCGGCCTGTCCGGATCCGGCAAGTCGACGCTCATCCGCACGATCAACGGTCTCGTCCCCGTCACGGGCGGATCCGTCGCGGTCGGTCCGCACACCGTCTCCGGTCTCGGCGGACGCCGCCTGCGCGAGCTGCGCGCCCACGTCGGCATGATCTTCCAGGGCTTCAACCTCGCCGAGCGCGTCGATGTGTACCGCAACACGCTCGTCGGGCGCTTCGCCCGCGCCGGCGCCCTGCGGACGCTCCTCGGCATCGCGACCGCGGAGGACCGCGAGATCGCCCTGCGTGCCCTCGACGCCGTCGGCATGCTCGAGAAGGTCTGGACGCGCGCCGGATCCCTCTCGGGCGGACAGAAGCAGCGCGTCGCGATCGCGCGGGCGCTCTCGCAGGAGCCGCGCGTCATGCTCGCCGATGAACCCGTCGCGAGCCTAGATCCGCCGACGGCGCACGCCGTCATGGCCGAGCTCGAGCGCATCAACGCCGAGCGCGGCCTCACGGTGCTCGTCAATCTGCACCTCATGGACCTCGCCCGGGACTACACGACCCGCATGATCGGCCTGCGCGCCGGAGAGGTCGTCTATGACGGACCCGCCGCGAGCGCGACCGACGCCGACTTCGAGCAGATCTACGGACGCCGGATCCGCCCCGAGGACCGCCTGGGGACGACGGAATGACGGATCTCGCCGTCCCCGCGCGCCCGCGCACGTGGCCGCGGACGCTGCTCGTCGTCGCTGGCTTCGCGGCCTTCACGGCGCTGACCTGCCTCCCCGCGATCGGCGGCGTCGAGATCGACCTCGCCGCCATCGCACGCAATTGGCGCAACGGAGCGGACAAGATGCTGCAGCTGCTGCAGCCCGATCTCGCGTTCCTCCCGCGCACGCTCGGTCCGATGCTCGAGACGCTGCAGATGGCGCTGATCGGCGCCGCCGCCGCCGCGATCGTCTCTGTTCCGCTCACGCTGTGGGCCGCCCGGCCCACGAACCCGAACGCCGTCACGCGCCGTCTCGTCCGCGCGGCGATCAACGTGATCCGCTCGGTTCCCGACCTCGTCTACGCGACGATCCTCGTCGCGCTCGTCGGGGTGGGGGCGCTTCCCGGCCTGCTCACGCTGTTCCTCTTCGACCTCGGGATCATCGTGAAGCTCGTGTCGGAGGCGATCGACTCGGACGAGCACCCGTACCTCGAGGCGGGCCGCGCGGCCGGCGCGACGCAGGGGCGACTCAATCGCGCGCTCGCGCTCCCGCAGAGCCTGCCCCTGTTCGCGAATCAGTGGCTCTACGCGCTCGAGCTGAACGTGCGCATCTCGGCGATCCTCGGCATCGTCGGCGCCGGCGGCATCGGGCGCCTGCTGGACGAGCGCTTCGGCTTCTACGCCTACGACGACGTGTCAGTGATCATCCTCGAGATCCTCGTCGTCGTGATCCTCATCGAGGTCTGTTCCAACCTGCTGCGGCGGAGGCTGACATGACGACGCAGACCGATCTCCTCCTGCCCGCGCCGCCGTCGCGGACGAAGCAGAACGTCGCCGCTCTGGGCGTGGGCGCGCTGATCCTCGCCGCGATCGCGACGCTCGACGTCGACTGGGCGAAGCTGTTCGACCTCCCCCGCGCCTCGTGGGAGTACGGCGTGCTGATGTTCGCAGACCCGACGTGGGAGAAGCTCCCCCGCGCGCTGTTCGAGACGTGGCGCTCGATCTCGATGGCGTGGCTCGGCGCGATCCTCTGCGTCGTGGCTTCGATCCCCCTCGGCATGCTCGCGGCGCACGGCGTCGGGCCTGCGTGGCTCCGACAGGGCCTGCGCGGGATTTTCGCCGTCATCCGCGCCGTTCCCGAAGTCATCATCGCGCTGATCCTCCTCACCGTGACGGGGCTCACGCCCTTCACGGGCGCGCTCGCCCTCGGCATCGCCGGCATCGGCACGCAGGGCAAGTGGGTGTACGAGACGATCGAATCGCTCCGCTCCGACGCGACGGAGGCCGTGCGCGCCGCGGGAGGCGGCCGCCTCGCCGTGCTGCGCTGGGCGCTGTGGCCAGCCGCGCTACCCTCTCTGATGTCGTTCGCGCTGTACCGCTTCGAGATCAACATCCGCACCTCGGCCGTGCTCGGCCTCGTCGGCGCCGGCGGCATCGGCAGCATGCTGTCGAACTACACGAACTATCGTGAGTGGGGAACCGTCGGGATGCTGCTCATCGTCGTGATCGCCGCGACGATGCTGATCGACGCGATCTCGGGGGCGCTGCGCCGCCGCATCATGGAAGGAGCGAAGCCCCGTGGCCTGGACAGGATCCGCTGACGCGCCGCCCACGGCGCGGATCCACGCGCTCGCGCCCTCCATGCACGCGGGCGAACGCCGCGTGGCCGAGGCGATCGTCCACGACCTCTCGGCGACCGTCGAATCGACGGCGCAGGAGTTCGCCGAGGCCGTCGGCGTCGGTCGCGCGACCGTCATCCGCACGGCGCAGACCCTCGGCTTCGACGGCTATCCGCAGCTGCGCGTGGCCGCCGCGCGCGAGCTGGCGCGCGAGACCCCGTCCGATGAAGCGGGGGACGGATCCCTCGTCGGGACCCTGCGCGCATCGACCGACCGGTTCGCGGCGCGGCTCGGCCACATCGTCTCCGCCCTGACAGAGGAATCTCTGCGCGCCGCCATCACCTCGCTCGACGAGGCGGGCCGCGTTCTCGTCGTCGCCAACGGTCTCAGTTCGCCGATCGGTCTCGATCTCGTGCTGCGGCTCACGGCCGCGGGCCGACCCGCCGAATATCTGCACGATGCGCTCGCTCAGCGCATCGCCGCGCGGCAGATGTCATCCGGCGACCTCTGCCTCGTGATCTCGGGATCCGGCGCCAATGGGGCATCCCTCGCGGCCCTGGGTGCCGCCCGAGAGGCGGGCGCGCGCGTCCTCGCGATCACATCCTTCGCGCGCTCGGCGGTCGCCGAGGCCGCGGACACCGCGCTCATCATCCCGACGATCGACGGCTCGTTCCGCGACGAGCTCGTGCACACGTCGCGAGCGGGCCTGATGCTCGTCATCGAATCGCTCACGGATGCACTCATCGCCCATCGCGGATCCCGGGGACGCGACGCGCGCGAGACGGTGCTGCGTGAGCTCGGATCCGCCCTGCGCGAGTAACGCCGGGCGCGGAATCTAGCACGTTCCGCGCGGGAGAGAAAGGCTTGTGCTGACCGCTCAGGTCGGTATCGTCCGCGTCGATGTCATTGCACAACGAGCGGACTTCCGACCAGACCGAGGTCGCACCGGTGACGGTGCGCGCACCCCGGATGGAAGACGGGGGCGAGATGTGGCGGGTCGCGCGCGACTCGGGCACGCTCGACCTCAATTCCTCCTACGCGTACGCGCTGTTCGCGCGCGACTTCGCGACGACGTGCCGGGTGGCCGTCACGGACGGCGAGGTGGTCGGATTCGTGATCGGCTACCGCCGGCCCGACGACCCGTCCCGCCTCTTCATCTGGCAGGTCGCCGTCGACGCCGAGCAACGAGGCCGGGGCCTCTCGGGGCGCATGCTCGACGACCTCGTCACCGGGCTGCGCGCCGAAGATCCGACGGTCGCATGGCTCGAGACGACGATCACGGACGACAACGTCGCGTCCCGAGCGCTCTTCCGGTCCTTCGCGGAGAGGTGGCAGACGACCGAGCGGATCGATCCGCTCTTCGACGCCACCCACTTCCCCGACGACCACGATCCCGAACCGCTGCACCTGATCGGCCCGCTCGTCGCCGCAGCGGCATGACCGAGCCTGGGGCCGACGGCCCCAGCCGCGAGACGCGAGAGCGTCGAGCGTCATTGCCCCAGCCGGGGCATCCCCTGGAGGAAATCACGATGTCCGTCACCGAAGACCCGTCCATCGCCACCTTCGCCAGCCAGGAATCGAACGTCCGCAGCTACTCGCGATCCTGGCCGGTCGTCTTCGACCGCGCCCGGGGAGCAACCCTGTACGACACCGCCGAACGACCGTATCTGGACTTCTTCGCGGGCGCCGGAGCGCTCAATTACGGACACAACGACCCGACGCTCAAGAAGGCGCTCCTCGACTACATCTCGGGCGACCACATCATCCACTCGCTCGACATGTTCACGGAGGCGCGGCGCGACTTCCTCGACACGTTCTCCTCGACGATCCTCGAGCCGCGCGATCTCGACTACCGCGTCATCTTCCCGGGACCGGGCGGCGCGAACGCCGTCGAGGCGGCGCTCAAGCTCGCCCGCAAGATCACGGGGCGCGAGTCGGTCGTCAACTTCACGAATGCATTCCACGGCATGACGCTCGGCGCGCTGAGCGTCACGGGCAACTCACTCAAGCGCGGCGGCGCCGGCGTGCCGCTCGTGCACGCGACGCCCATGCCGTTCGACGACTACTTCGACCGCGACTACCCCGACTTCTTCTACTTCGAGAAGCTGCTCACCGACACCGGCAGCGGACTGAACAAGCCGGCCGCCGTCATCGTCGAGACCGTGCAGGGCGAGGGCGGCGTCAACACCGCGCGCGCCGAGTGGCTCCGCGGCCTCGAGCGCCTGTGCCGCGCGCACGACATCCTGCTCATCCTCGACGATGTGCAGATGGGATGCGGACGGACGGGAGACTTCTTCAGCTTCGAAGAGGCCGGGATCGTGCCCGACTTCGTCTGCCTGTCGAAGTCGATCTCGGGAATCGGCCTCCCCATGGCGCTCACGCTGGTGCGCCCCGAGCTCGATGTGTGGGAGCCCGGCGAACACAACGGCACCTTCCGCGGTGTGGCTCCGTCGTTCGTCACGGCGGCCGAGGCGATCCGGAAGTTCTGGAGCGACGACACCCTGGCGACCTCGACCCGCGACAAGGGCGCCTACATCGAGAGCCGACTCAACGCGATCGCGGCCGACCACCCGGCCGCCGATCTCGTCGCCAAGGGCCGCGGCCTCGCCCGCGGTCTGCAGTTCGCCGACGGAGAGACCGCTGGACGGGTCTCGGCGAAGGCGTTCGAGCGCGGCCTCCTCGTCGAGACCTCGGGCCCCGAGGACGAGGTGCTCAAGCTCCTGCCGCCCCTGACCATCACCGACGACGAGCTGAATCGCGGCATCGCGATCATCGAGGACGCGACGGCCGACGCCCTCGCGCACTGACCCGAGAGGAGAACACATGATCGTTCGCACCCTGGACGAGATCGACGGCAGCGACTCCGACATCCGTTCGGAGAACTGGCGCAGCAAGCGCATCGTGCTCGCGAAGGAGGGGGTCGGATTCTCCCTCCACGAGACGACCCTGTACGCCGGCACCGAGAGCAGCTTCTGGTACGCGAACCACATCGAAGCGGTGTTCATCACGCACGGCGAAGGCGAGATCGAGGATCTCGCGACGGGCGAAGTGCATCCCCTGAAGCCGGGCACGATGTACCTGCTCAACGACCACGACAAGCACATCGTGCGCGTGCGCGAAGAGATCCGCTGCGTGTGCGTGTTCAACCCGCCGATCACCGGCCGCGAGGTGCACGACGAGAACGGCGTCTACCCGCTCGTGAAGGCCGAGACCGCCTCCGTCTGAGTGCCTCCCGCGCGCCCCGAGAAGCAACGGTCAGTCTTCTCGGGGCGCGCACCGGGTAGGGTGGGTCGCGAACGCATCGCGCGTTCGTCGTCGCGGTCTGCTCGAGCTTCTCGCTCGCACCGCTCCCCGTGGCGAATCGGATTCGGCACCCGCCGCGTTCGCCCCCCACCGGATCCGCGCTCCCCGCGTGCCCGGTCCTCACCGAGAGACACATTCATGACCGCTGCCCCTGCGCAGACCTCGTCCTTCGCCGATCTCGGCGTTCCCTCCGTTCTCGTCGACGCGCTCATCGCGGCCGATCGTCCCACTCCGTTCCCGATCCAGACCGCCACGCTGCCGTCGACCCTCGCCGGTCGCGACGTGCTCGGCCGCGGCAAGACCGGATCCGGCAAGACGCTCGCCTTCGCCATCCCGCTCGTCGCCCGTCTTGCCGCCGGCGGCAACGCGCGTCGTCCCGGTCAGCCGACCGGTCTCGTGCTCGCACCGACGCGCGAGCTCGCCACGCAGATCGCGAAAGTCATCACGCCTCTCGCCCAGGCCGCGGGCCTGACGGTCACGACCGTCTTCGGCGGCGTCTCGCAGCGCCCGCAGGAGCAGGCGTTCGCGCGCGGTGTCGACATCGTCGTCGCGTGCCCCGGCCGCCTCGAGGACCTCATCGGCCAGAAGATCGTCCGCCTCGACCGCGTCCTCATCACCGTTCTCGACGAGGCCGACCACATGGCCGATCTCGGCTTCCTTCCCGGCGTCACGCGTCTCCTCTCGCAGACGCCGCAGGGCGGTCAGCGGATGCTGTTCTCGGCGACGCTCGACAACGGCGTCGACAAGCTCGCGAAGCGCTTCCTGTCGTCTCCCGTCGAGCACTCGGTCGACTCGGCCGAATCGCCGGTGCCCGACATGACGCACCACGTCTTCGAAGCCGCGACCCCCGACGACAAGAAGGCGCTCGTCCACGCGCTCGCGTCGGGCAGCGGCAAGCGGATCCTCTTCTCGCGCACGAAGCACCAGGCGAAGCGTCTCGCGCGCCAGCTCACGGCATCCGGGATCCCGGCCGTCGACCTGCAGGGCAATCTCTCGCAGAACGCGCGCGACCGAAACCTCGCGGCGCTCTCCGACGGCAGCGTCAAGGTGCTCGTCGCGACCGACGTCGCGGCGCGCGGCGTGCACGTCGACGGCATCGACCTCGTCGTGCACATGGACCCGCCGGCCGACCACAAGGCGTACCTGCACCGTTCCGGCCGCACGGCGCGCGCCGGAGCCTCGGGCGATGTCGTGACCCTCATGACGCCCGACCAGCGCTCCGATGTGAAGCAGCTGCTGCGTCGCGCGGGGATCCAGGCACGCCCGCAGCTCGTGAACCCCGACAGCTCCGAGGTCGTCGCCCTCATCGGCGAGCCCGCCGAGCACGTCGCGCCGCGCGCCGGTGGCCCCGGCTCGGGCAACGCCCCCGCGCCCGGCTCGACGGGCGGCGGAACATCGCAGGGCGCGAACGCCCGCCGCAAGCGCGCGGCCCGCGGCCAGGGCCAGCAGGGCCAGGGCGGACGCGGCCAGGGCCGCGGCGGTCAGGCTCGCGGCCAGGGCGGCGGCCAGCGCCGCAGCGGCCAGGGCCAGCGCCGCGGCGCCTCCCGCTGATCCGCCATACCAGGGTCGCCAAAAAATGCTGATGCGAGCACCGCTCCACTGACATTTTCTGGCGACCCTGGGGGTGTCACGTGACACAGAGAACCCCCGGCCTCGAAAGGCCGGGGGTTCTCTGTGTCAGGCGATCACTCGCCGCGCGAGATCTTCACCATCTCGTCGCGCGGGACGACCTTAACGCGCTCGCGCCCCTCGGGCTCGCCGAGCGCGACCTCGTGTCCGTCGAGGCGGTGCCAGCCGTCGAGGTCGGTCCACTTCACGTCGCGCGAGGCGAGCAGAGCGGGGATCGCCTCCTCCGACGGATCCGCGGGCTGCCACCAGGATCCCTGGTCGTTGACGAGGTGGGTGATCGTCTCCATCGCGTCGGACTTCGTGTGCCCGATGAGGCCGACGGGTCCGCGCTTGATCCAGCCGGTCGCGTAGACGCCGGGGAGGATGTCGTTCGAGTCCTCGGCGAGCACCTGGCCCTCGTGGTTGGGGATGACACCGTGGCGGTCGTCGAACGGAACGTCCTTCAGCGGGGAGCCGAAGTAGCCGACCGCGCGGTACAGCTGGCCGAGGGGCTGCTCGCGCAGCTCTCCCGTGCCGACGACGCCGCCGGCGCCGTCCGACTTCGTCCGTTCGTACACGAGCGACGCCACGCGCCCCTCGTCGTCGGTCTTCACCTCGACGGGCTTCGCCCAGAAGTGCAGGTGCAGTCGGCGCGACGCCTCGCCGCCCGCGCCATTCGCGCTCGGCAGCTCACGCCACTTCTGCAGCACGCGGTCGATGACCTTCACCTGCTTGTTCGTGGCGATGGCCTCCTTCGAGGCCTCGTCGTAGTCGAAGTCCTCGTCGTAGACGACCATGTCGACATCGTTCAGCTCGCCGAGCTCGCGCAGCTCAAGCGGCGTGAACTTCACCTGCGCGGGGCCACGGCGCCCGAACACGTGCACGTCGGTGACGGGCGATTGCTTGAGGATCTCGTAGACGTTCGCGGGGATCTCGGTCGGCAGCAGGTCGTCAGCATGCTTCGCGAGCACGCGTGCGGCGTCGAGCGCGACGTTGCCGTTGCCGATCATGCCGACGTGCTCGCCGGTGAGCGGCCACGTGCGCGGCACATCGGGGTGTCCGTCGTACCAGCTGACGAAGTCCGCCGCGCCGTACGACTCCTTCGCGTCGATCCCCGGGATGTCGAGCGACGCATCGCGCACCGCGCCGGTTGCGAAGATCACCGCGTTGTAGTGCTGCTTCAGGTCATCGAGGGTGATGTCCTCGCCGAAGTGCACATTGCCGAAGATCCGGATGTCCCCGCGGTCGAGCACGCCGCGCAGCGCGTTCACGACGCCCTTGATACGCGGGTGGTCGGGCGCGACGCCGTAGCGCACGAGGCCATAGGGCGCGGGGAGGTGCTCGAAGAGGTCGATCGAGACCTCGAAGCTGCGCTCGGTCCGAAGCAGGATGTCGGCGGCGTAGATCCCGGCGGGGCCGGCGCCGACGATGGCAAGGCGGAGCTTTGTCATGTGGTGCGGATCTTTCTCTTGTTTTTCGGCGAAGCGCGTCAGCTGGATCGATCGGCGAGCTGCCGGGCGAAGCGCGTGAGCGCCTCGCGCACGGCGCCGCGTGGCAGGACCGACAGGGCGTCGACTGCCTCGTTCGTCCAGGAGAGCGCGAGTTCGTGGGTGCGGGTCGTCGCGGCGTGGTCGCGAAGCTCGGCGAGCGGACCGTCGAGGATCGCGGGATCCTCGCCGTCACGGATGCGCGCCACGCCGTCGTCGATGCGGCGCGCGAGATCCCGGTCGGCGGCGTCGTCACTCGCCTGCAACAGCAGATAGGGCATCGTGACGACCCCGGCCCGCAGATCGGTTCCCGGAACCTTGCCCGTGTCTTCCGGGCGCGAGGAGAGGTCGATGACATCGTCAGCGAGCTGGAAGGCGACACCGACCTTCTCGCCGTACTCGCGCAGCGCATCGCGGTAGTCATCCTTCGCGTTCGCGAAGTACGCCCCGGCCTGCGCAGCGGCGGCGATCAACGACCCCGTCTTGTCGGCGAGCACACGAATGTAGAAGTCGATCGGATCGTCGCCTTCGGCCGGGCCGACCGTCTCGTGCAGCTGGCCCATGACGAGACGCTCGAACGTCTCGGTCTGCAGATCGACCGCCACGGCACCGCGACGCCCCATGACGCGGCTCGCCCGCGCCAGCAGGAGATCTCCGGTGAGGATCGCGGTCGAGTTGTCCCAGACGCGGTGCGCCGACGGCACACCCCGGCGCCGGTCGGCGCCGTCCATGACGTCGTCGTGGTACAGCGACCCGAGGTGCATGAGCTCAAGCGCAACGGCAACGTCGCGGACGGCGGGGGTGATGCCGTCGCCGAGCTGCGCCGTGAGCATCACGAGCATGGGGCGCACGCGCTTGCCGCCAGCCTCATAGAGGTATCGGCTCGTGGCGTCGGCGAGGCGGTCGGCCGAGCCGAGTTCCTCGGCGATCGCCTGCTCGACCTCCTCCAACGCCTCTTCGAGCGTCGACACCAGACGTCGGGCCGCAGGGCCGACGAAAATGCGGTCGCTGAGGCCGAATCGGCTCGCAAGTCGCGAGCCCGAGGGCACGGGGCTCGATGTCACCCGTCCACCCTACCCGCGTGCCAGGGGGCTGTTACGCCGTGCGACGGGCCCGGTGCAGCGCGACGATGCCGCAGCTCAGATTGCGATAGGCGACGTCGCTCCATCCCGCCTCCCGCATCCACGCCGCGAGCGTGCGCTGATCGGGCCAGGCGCGGATCGACTCGTTCAGATAGTCGTATGCCTCGCCGTTCGAGCCCACGATCCGGGCGATCTGCGGGAGCACGCGGTCGTTGTAGAACTCGTAGAGGCGGCGGAAGACGGCGTTCGGCGGCGTCGAGAACTCGTTGATCACGATGCGCCCACCCGGCCGCGTCACGCGCGCCAGCTCGGCGAGCGCCTTCTTCGGCTCGTTCACGTTGCGCAGGCCGTACGACATCGTGACGGCGTCGAACTCGTCGTCGTCGAACGGCAGCGCGGTCGCGTCGGCCTCGACGAAGCTCAGACCGCGGACGTCTCCGAAGCGACGTCGCCCCTCGGCCAGCATGCCGGGAGAGAAGTCGGCCGCGACCACCTGGGCTCCGCGGCGCGCGAGCGATGCCGACGAGCGGCAGGTGCCCGCCGCGAGGTCGAGGATCCGCTCCCCCGGCTGCGGATCGACCGCGCGCGTCGTCGCCTCGCGCCAGAGGGCGTCCAAACCGAACGTCATGGCGACGTTCGTGAGGTCGTATCGCTTCGCGACCTGGTCGAACATGCCGCTGACGGTCCGCGGATCCTTGCTGAGGTCGGCGCGCTTCGAGGTCACCCGACGAGTCTACGTGGGGTGGCTCGGCGGGAGCGTCCGCGCGCATGCACAACGACGCCAACTCTGAGCGCGAGCCGCCCGACACGCCGCAACTCGGGCCCGTCTGCACAGAATTGGCGTCGTTGTGCAGATCACGCCGACCGCTACGCGAGCGCGTCGACGATGGGGCGGAACTTCACCCGGGTCTCGAGCAGCTCGGCCTCGGGGACGGATCCGGCGACGATGCCGCCGCCTGCGTGCGCGCGGACCGCCCGCGTCGCGCCGTGATCCGCGTCGTCCTCCGACAGCGGCTCGAACTGCGCCCCGCGGAGGGCGATCGCCCACTCGCCGTCACCGTTGCCGTCGATCCACCCGACAGGTCCGGCGTAGCGACCACGATCGAAAGGCTCGATCAGGCGGATCGCCTCCTTCGCCTTGTCTGTCGGAGTGCCCGCGACGGCAGCCGTCGGGTGCAGCGCCCGCACCATGTCGAGCGCCGACGCTCCGTCGGTGAGCGTGCCGTGCACGTCGGTCGCGAGGTGCCAGAGATTCGGCAGTTCGAGGGTGAAGGGATCCCCTGCCGCCTCGAGGTCGCGCGTGTGCGGACGCAGCGCGTCAAGGACGCTGTCGACCGCGTACCGGTGCTCGGCGCGATCCTTCTCGCTCGTGGAGAGCTCGAACGGCACCGAATCATCTTCGATCGCGCTGGCGCCGCGCGGCAGCGTTCCCGCGAGAACGCGCGCCGAGACTTCGCCACCCTGGACGGTCACGAGCGTCTCGGGGCTCGCCCCGATGATTCCGTCGACGGCGTACGTCCACGTGTCGAGGTACTCGGTCGCCAGCGAGCGCACGAGGCGGCGCAGATCGGCCTGCGCGGGGATCGTTCCCTCGAGGTCGCGCGCGATGACGACCTTGCTCACCTCACCGGATCCGATCGCGGCGAGCGCCTGGCGCACGGCCGCGTCGTGTGCCTCGGGATCCATGGCTCCCGGGCCGAGTGTCGCCGACCAGGACGGCCCGAATCCCACCTCGCCCACGGCGGGGAGGTCGTCGGGACGGTCCGCGACGCGGATCGTCGTCATCCATGCGCGGTCGCCGCGGCGCCCGACGATCGTCGACGGGACGATGAGGGTGCTCGGCCACTCGGAGGCGTCGTCGAACGCGAACGCACCGAAGCCGACGAGACCCGTTCCAGGGAGGCCCACTTCGTCGTCGACGTCGGTCGCCTGCGAGATCGCGCGCCAGAGGTCGGCGATCGCCGCGATCCGTCCGTCCTCCGCGACGTCGATGTGGAGGAGATCGGGGCCCGCGGCGACGAGCCCGTCGCCCTTTCGCGTCCACACGAGCGGGTTCCGCGGATCCGCGCACAGCAACGCGTCGACGGGTGCGATCTCCCGGGTCGTGGCGACGAGGCGCGGCAGCGAAAGCGGTTCTGTCACGTCCCCGATCCTATTGAGCGACCGGTGCATTCCGCCTGGGAGCGGAACGACACCATATTGTCGAGGGATGAGTACCTCGATCCGCCCCGGAACCAGAACGCACATCAACTGGCGAAAATGGGACGGCGGGCCGCACTGGGTGCACGAGGTCGTCTACCTCGGTCGCGATGAATGGGGCGCGTGGTTCGGCCAGCGCCCGGGTTGGCGCAGCCACCGCCCGGGGCGGGACACGCTGCTGAAGACGCCGTGCGTCATGCTGCTCCCCGACCCCGAGGCGGGGAGTGATCATGGTGCGGAGTGGATCCTCACCGTCAACGCGCCCCCGCAGCGCACCCGCATCTACATCGATGTCGCGTGGGATGCCCGCTGGGACGACGAGGAGCCCCGCGCGATCGACATGGATCTCGATGTCGTGCGCCGTACAGACCAGCGCGGCATCTACATCGACGACGAAGACGAGTGGGAAGAGCACCGCGTCGAGTACGGGTACCCGCTGCACGTCGTCAACCGGCTCGAGCAGGTGACGGCCGAGCTCAAGCAGCGGGTCACCGACCGCGTCGCCCCCTTCAACGAGGCGACGACGCACCCCTGGTTCGACGTCCTCGACGCGCTCGATCTCTGACGCGTCAACACAACGCAGTCGATCCGGCATACGGACTGGCCGTAGGGCGGCGCGTTGGGCCGCCCCGTTCGGATCGACTGCGTTGTGTTGCCGGGACGACGGATCAGCCGCAGCTGATGCCGTCGTAGGGAGCCGTCACTGCGGCGTCGCCGACGGTGACAGTCGCCTCGCCCGGCTCGGCGTCCTGCGAGCGGACCGGGAAGGCGCGCGAGGCGCTGTCGCCCGAAGCCAGGGCGCCGGTCGACTTCTCGCCGTACGGCGTCGACACGATCGCTCGCTGCCGCTCCTCCGAGACGTTTTCGGCCCGGACCACGACGAACGCACGCGGGCCGACGCACCGGCTTTCAGCCTCGGCCGCGACGGGCGCCACGGCGGCACTCAGGGGCGACACCGCGATGCGGTCGACGATGGGCGCCTCGTCAGCCCGGAGGTTGTAATCGGCGGGCCAGATCTCGGAGGCGAGTGTGTCGCCGCCCCAGTTCTTCGCCTCTTCCGATCGCAACTCGATGGTGTTGACGCCCTGCTCAAGGTCGAGCACGATCGTCCGCTCCCAGAAGTTGTTCTCGTGGAAGGTGGGCACGAACATCTCCCGCTGCGGTGCGCCCCCGTTGACGGAGAAGTCGGCGTGGCGCGCCACCGGGTTGGGGTTGTAGTGCGTTCCGTCGACCTGCTCAGGGTTCGAATAGCGCACGACCACGGCATGGGGCCCGGCCGACGCGGCGTCGACCTCGAAGGTGAGCGTGTTGCCGTTGCCCTGCTCTCCCCCGATTCCGGCGACGGCTCGTCCGCCGAAGGCGTTCGTCAGCTCGACGATGGCGGCATCGCCGGCAAGAATCGCGTCCTCCGCGGCGTATTCGGCCGTGTCGAGTGCGCCCGCACTGGCGCCGACGGTGACGCGATCGACAAGCGCTCCTGCGGATCCGCCGGTCACGACCACCTTGTTCACGCCGCCGGACAGGTGCGCCGCGAGTGAGGTGCGCGACGCGAGGTCGGCGACGTCGCGTCCGTTGATCGACACGGATCCGGTCGCCTCGCCCAGCACGTCGACACCGAGCGTCTTCTCGCCGTCGATGTCGCCATAGACCCAGAAGGTCGCCGTCTCGCCCTCGGCCAGCTGCACGGCGCCTGCACCCGAGACGTCGCCATCCAGCCCCGCGTACACCGCGCGGCCACCCGCCAGGGAGGCATGTTCGGCCTCGTAGACCGATACTGCGGCGGCCGGGTTCGGCAGGGCGAGGGTAATGCGGTCGATGATCGCGTCGCCCTGCGTCGCTCCGGTTCCGTCGAGGCTCTGCGCCGCGAGCGAGATCGTGTGCGTGCCTTCCGTCAACTCGACCGTCGTGTCGGCGTGATCCCAGACCACCCACTTGTACGCGAGCGGCAGCAGGATCTCCTGCTCGGCACCGCCGTCGACGCGCACGAACACGTTCGTGGGCCCCTGTTCCGCGACCGCGTCGAAGGTGTTGAGCGAGTTCGCGAAGACCGACAGGTCATAGGTGCCGTCCTCGGGCACGGTCACCTCGAAGTCGAGCACCCCGTCGGATCCGGTGCGCAATCCCCCGACGCCGTAACCGCCCGAGGTGTAGAACTTGCCGACGTCGGCCGGCGACCCCTCGGGGCCGTTCTTCGAGTAACCCGAGCCGGTGTACTCGGCCTCCTCGGCCTCGTAGCTCCCGGTCCACAGCATCGGGTTCGCCGCAGTCGCCTCGCCGGCGCCCGCGGGCGTCACGATGACCTCGTAGGCCGACGACTCCTCGATCAGCGGAAGCGATTCCCCGTCGAACGGCACCGTCACGGATCCGCCCTCGACCCCCATCGTCGTCTCAGCAAGCAGTCGCGGCTGCGCGGAGTCGCCGAGCTGACCCGTCCACGGGATCTCCCTCACGGTCACGCGCACGGCGTCGCCGAACACATCCGCCGGCACGTTCTGAAGCCTGACGGGTGCGGCCCCGTCCGCCCCGCCGAAGATCGTGCGGGAGACCGCCTTCTCCTCGTCGAGGGTCGAGACGCCCTGGAGCGTGTAGTTCTCGCCCGGGAATGGAGGTGCGACGTCGACCGTGTGCCCCGACATCTGCGAGTACGCGTTGTACAGCCACCACTGGCCGTTTCCGCGGTTCGACTGCACCGCCGAGTCGGACAGATTTCCGTTGATGTTCCAGAACGCGATCATCGCGTCGACCTTGGAGTCCTCGATCGCAGACATCCACTGGATCATCTGGCCGGGCACCGAGGTGTGATAGTTGAACGCGTATTCATTGACGTTGATCGGCAGCTCGCGCCCCTCGTGCGCTGTTCCGGCGAAGACCTCCGCTTCCCAGCCGCGGAAGCGCTCGACCGAATCGCGGATGCTCTGCGGATGCGAGAGCTCGTGCCAGGTGATGATGTCAGGCACCGTGCCAGCATCGCGGGCGTGTTCGAGGAAGCCCTTGACCTGGCCGTAGAGCACGCTGGTTCCGGGGCCGGCGATGCGCACGTCCGGGTAGGCGGCCTTGATCGTGCGATAGGTCTCATCCCATGCCGCGAAGTAGTCGGTCGGGTCGTCGAGCCACGACGTACCGTCGAGGCTCCATTCGCCGGTGCCGAACATGTTTCCCTCAGGCTCGTTGAAGGGCTCGATCACCAGATTGTCGAGGTACTCCTCGTCCAGTCCGGCGATCTTCTCGAGCTGGTCGTCGAGCACGCGGGCGTAGTCGGCGAGCTTCTCCTCCGGAGTGTCGCCCGGCCACTGGTACGGGAATCCGCGGTACCAGTCGGTGACGCGAAGGTACACGTCGCCGTCGGTCGTGTCGGCGAGCTGTTCGAGCACCTCGAGAGCGTCGGATCCGGGGTGCTGCGCGCCGTCCTGCGCCTTCGTCGCGACGGATCGCACGTTCATCCCCTCGACGAGGTTGTCCGTCGGCATGCCGTCGGCGTAGAGCCCGTAGAGAAGGCCGGATGCGCCGCCGAGGAACTCCCCCGTGTCGCTGCCGAGGTCGACGAAGAGCCCGCCGTCGTGCACCGTGACGTCCGCAGTCAGGGCCACGCCCGCCGCCTCGCCCTGCACCGTGAAAGTGCCGGCCTCGGCGTACTGGGACGGGTCGATGTCCTCCCACGTGGCCGCCACATCGCGATCGTATCCGTCCGAGAACGATGCGCGAACACTCGACGGCAGCTCGGGAGCGGCCTGCGCTGCCGTCCGAACCTCGAACGCTCCCTGCGTCAGTGATTCGAAGGTCGGGGTCTCCCCGACGAGCCCCGCGACCTGCTCGGCCGAGAGCGCGTCGTGGAAGACCTGGACATCGTCGATGGCGCCCTGCAGCAGCGGATCCGGATAGAAGGACCTGCCGAGGTATCCCGCCGATGTCGCGTCGTCTGTGAGCAGATCGCCCACCGCGATACTCGTTGCGGCGTTCGAGACCGCGACGCCGTCGAGGTAGGTCGTCACGCTTCCGGCGCTCGTGTCGAGTGTCGTCGTGATCGTCGCCCACTCGCCCGCGCGGAGCGCGCCGTATCCCGTGACGTTCGCCTCCCCCGAGCTGCCCGATGCCGTCAGGGCCGTACGGAGGTCGCCGTCGCCGTTCGAGGGGGTCGCGAAGAGATACCTCGTCGTGTCGGTGCCGAGATCGAAGACGCGCTGCCACGCGCCGCCGGTTCCGTCCCAGCGCACGCGCGCCGAGACCGTGAGGTCCGTGGCGCCTTCGAGAGCACCACGCGGGATCGTCACATACCCGCCGCCGTCGCCGCCGGGAAGCTGGAGGGCGGATCCGCCGCCGTCGGCGCCAACGATCTCGGCCGCGCCCGTGAGGGTGCCGTCGAGCCCGTTGCCCGATGCGTCGGCGATGACGCCGCCGTCGATCGCATCCATCGTGTAGTGCAGCAGGGGCGCGGGCGCCTCCTCCGCCGCGGCCGGGACCGCGACGGCCCCCATGCCGACTCCGAGAGAGAGCGCAACCGGGAGGGCGATGGCCGCCCGCCTCGATCGGCTCGTCGGAGGTGTGTTCCTCATCTTTGAGTGCCTTCCGTGTGTTCGTGGATCCGTCGTGCGGCGCACGCCGGGGTCATCAGATCGTCGGCCGTGGGGCCGGGCTGGTGCGGATGCGCTCCCTTCGTTGATCGAACCGGTTCGATTTGCGGCGCGCGGCAAGGCCGTGGCGCCGTGCCTCATGCGCCGTCGCGGGTCGCCGTGCGGCCCACGAGATACGGATGCGCGCCGTCCCGCAGGAAGACGGGGATCACGTCGAGCGGCGCCGCGACCCGGATCGTCCGGCCGCCGTCGTGTCGCTCCCCCGTCGCCGCGTTCGTCCAGCGCGCGCCCGCGGGCAGATGCACATCGCGCTCTCGGGCCCCGGCGACGACGACCGGCGCGACAAGGACGTCGGCGCCGAGGAGGAACTGGTCGTCGACCTCCCATGCCCGCGGATCGGCGGGAAACTCGTGGAACAGGCCGCGCATGACCGGCTGCCCGTCCTCGTGCGCCGCACGCATCGCCCCGCGAACGACCCCGCGGAGCTCCTCGCGCAGGTGCGCGTAACGGGCGAGGATCTCGAGCACCTCGTCTCCGAAGCTCCACAGCTCGTTCGGGCCGCCGCTGCGCAGGCGCCGGGATCCGTCGGCCGCCGCGACCTCGGCGTACGGCAGACGATCACCGTGCATGCGCATGACGGGGCTGAAGGCGCCGAGCTGGAACCAGCGCACGAGCAGTTCGTGGAACGCCGGGTCCGCAACGTTGCCGCGGTGGAAGCCGCCGATGTCAGTCGTGAACCACGGGATTCCGGCGACGCCCATGTGAATCCCGGCGGTGACCTGACGGGCGAGATCTTCCCAGCTCGACGAGATGTCGCCCGACCAGACGAGCGCACCGTATCGCTGGCTTCCAGCCCACGCGCACCGCACGAGGTTGACGATCTCCGTCTCGCCGTCCGCGCTCTGACCGTCGAAGAACGCCCGGGCGAACGCCTGCGGATAGATGTTGCCGACGCGCTGATACGGGCCGAGATGCGTGCGATACGCGTCGTAGTCGTAGACGCCGAACTCGGGCTCGGCCTCGTCGAGCCAGAACGTGCGCACGCCATACGCCCCATAGTTTTTCCGGCACGTCTCCCACAACCACGCCCGCGCGGCGGGATTCGTCACGTCGAGGAACACGCTCGGCCCTTCGAACGACATCTGCACGTCGACGCCGCGGTCCGAGCGAACGAGCATGTTATGGGCACGCAGATACGCGAAGTTCTCGGATTCGAGTGACACCTGCGGCCACACCGAGACCATGAGCTCGACGTCAAGCCCTTGCAGCTCAGCGGTCATGGCGGCCGGATCGGGCCAGAACTCGTCTTCGAAGCGGAAGTCGCCCATGTGCGGCCAGTGGAAGAAGTCGGCGACGATGACGTCGAGCGGCAACCCGCGCGCCCGGTGTTCGCGCGCGACGCCCATGAGCTCGTCCTGGCTCGCGTACCGAAGCTTGCTCTGCCAGAGACCGAGACCGCGCTCCGGCATCATGGGCGCGTGGCCCGTCGCGTCGGCGTACGCCCGCGCGATCCGGGCGGGTGTCGACCCGGCCGTCACCCAGTAGTCGAGCTGCGTCGTCGACTCGGCGTGCCACTCAGTGCGGTTACGCGCGAACGTCGCGCGCCCGATCGCCGGGTTGTGCCAGAGGAAGCCGTAACCCGCGCTCGAGACAACGAACGGCACGCTCGCCTGCGAGTTGCGGTGGGCGAGCTCGAGCGTCGTCCCCTTGAGGTCGAGCACGTGCTGCTGGTACTGCCCCATCCCCGCGAGGTGCTCGCCAGGGTCAGCCTCGAACGACGCGGTCAGGGAGATCCCGTCGTCGCCGAGGCGTGGGCGCATGTTCCGCGCGCGCAGGTTGAGGGATCCGCCGCGGCTCAGCTCGCGGAACAGCACGCGCCCGTCCGCGTCGCGGAACGTCAGCTCGCACGCGGTGACCTCGTGGCCGACGATCTCGTGGAACCACGACGACGTCGCGAGCTCGACGCGGATGTCGCCGTTGACGAGCACCGCGCCATCCGAATCCGCCTCGATCCGGACGCGGTCGTGCGCCCTGGCGTCCGGCGTCACGAGCGCCCAGTCGGCGTCCTCGACGTCGCCCATGAGGGCGGCGCGCACGCGCACGCTGTCGCGACCCCACGGCTCGACGACGAGGGTCTCGCCGCCGCCCCGCCATACGAGGCGATGTCCGTCGACGGCGACGGGGAAGTCGGCTGTCATGTCGTTCTCCTGTTCGGAATCGGCGTCGGTCATGCGACCGGAAGGAACACGCGCATGGTCGACGCGCCGCGCTCGGCCCACCGGTGATACGGGATAACGGTCGCGTCGATCTCGCGCCCGAGCCCGTCAGGGTGCGCCGGCGACGCGAGGAAGGGCGGCCGCCCTTCGGCGCCGTCCTTCGGCTGCCTCACGCGCAGGCGGACGACCGCGCCGTCCCCTGATCCGCGCGGCGACTCAGCGACGTCGAGGGCGACGCCGTCGATTGCGACGCCGTCCGGAAGGTCGACCGACTCGAGGCAGAGCACGAGCGGCCCGCGCTCGACGGCGACCGTGCCGCGGGCGGCGTCGACGCGCGGATCCGGCCACGTGAGGCGCGGCGCCACGGGGAGAGTGAGCTCGATCTCGTCGCCCGTCGCGAACGGCCCCGCGACGTCGGCCCAGCCGGGCGCGCAGGGGAGGTCGCCGTCCGGGCCGCGCAGCGTCGCTCCGTCGGCCCAGTGGGGCACGCGCAGGCGGAGCGCAACGGGATCCGCGGGCGCCTCGCGGACGCGGATCCGCACGGATCCCTCGTCGGGGTAGGCGGTCGCGATGTCGAGGACGAGCGTCCCGCGATCCGTCGCGACGTGCATCTCGCCGGCGGCGTACTGCGCGATCGTCACGACCGGCTCCTCCCCGGCGTCGTCGACGAACGCGGCGTAGCTCTGCCACGATGCGAGCGTGCGGGCGACGTTCGTCGGGCAGCACGACACATCGAACCAGGGGGCACGGATCCCGCCTTCGGCGCGGGGATTGACCTCGTCCGGGCGCACGTCGCCGCCAGGCTCGCGCTGGTGCAGCGGATTCGCGTAGAAGAACGCTCGCCCGTCGGCGCGTGGCGATGTCGCGACGACGTTGTACATCGTCCGCTCGATGAGGTCGGCGTACTTCACCTCGCCCTTCGCGAGCAGCAGGCGCCACGACACCATGATCGAAGCAACGCCCGCGCAGGTCTCGCAGTAGGCGCGATCCGGCGGCAGCTCCCAGTCGTCGCCGAAGCCCTCGTCCTGGTGGCGGGAGCCCATGCCCCCCGTGAGGTAGGTGCGACGCTCGACCGAACGTGTCCACTGTCGTTCGACCGCGTGGAGAAGCTCGTCGTCGCCCATCGAGGTCGCGACGTCGAGCGCGCCCGCCGCGAGGTACAGAGCCCGCACGGCGTGACCCCGCCAGCGATCGGCCTCGCGCACGGGGATGTCGTCTTGGAAGTAGGCGGGGCTGAGCAGCGCGATCGGAGCGAGGGATCCGCGCCCGCGGCGTTCGATGAACAGGCGGGCCTGCTCGATGTACGCGGGCTCGTCGAGGGCGCGGCCGAGCTCGGCGAGCCCGAGCTCGATTTCGGGATGGCCGCAGATGCCCTGCCGCCCGTTGGCGCCGAACTCGCGGCACACGTGATCGGCGGCACGGCGTGCGATCCGCACGAGCTCGTCCTCGCCGCGGGTGCGTACGCGAGCGACCGCCGCCTGCAGCAGATGCCCCGTGCAGTACAGCTCATGCCCCTCCGACAGATCGGAGTAGCGCGGCCGCTGTCCGCCGTGCCCGAAGCAGGTGTTGAGGTATCCGTCGTCGTCCTGCGCGGCCGCGATCCGCTCGACGAGAGCGTCCCACAACTCCTCGGCCGCCGGATCCGGCTCGCGCGCGGTCTGCCAGGCGACGGCCTCGAGCAGCTTGTACACCTCCGAGTCCGAGAACTGCCAGCCCGGCCGCTCCCCGCCCGTGGAGCCGCGCGCGACGCGGTCGAAGTTCGCGAGCCAGCCGAGTCGCTCCATCCAGTCGACGCAGTGCCGCAGGGTCGCGCGCGCATTGGTCTCCTGGTGCACTCCCCAGAACCCGCCGTCGAGGCGCATCTCGTCGAGGCCGATCCCGCGGCGAGGCCCGGGGGCGACGACGGGGCGTGCGACCGCGGTGCGTGTGGTGTCGAATGTCACGAGGATTCCTTCTCAGTCCTTGACGGCGCCGGCCGTCACTCCGGCGGCGACGTAGCGCTGGGCGATGACGAGCAGGATCGCGGCCGGGACGGAGGCGACGACGGCGGTCGCCATGATCGCGTTCCACTGCGTCGTGTTGTTGCCGATGTAGTTGTAGATGCTGAGGGTGATGGGGATCAGCTCGCCGTTGCGGTTGAGCGTCGAAGCGAAGATGAAGTCCGACCAGGCCCAGAGGAATGCGAACAGCGACACCGTGAGGGCCGAGTTCCGGCTCACCGGCAGCACGATCGAGACGAAGGTGCGCCACGCGCCCGCGCCGTCGACGCGCGCCGCCTGCAGCAGCTCGCGCGGGATCCCCGACATGAACGCCGAGAACAGCAGCACGCCGAACGGGACCGCGATCGTCGAGTCGGCGATGATGAGGCCCCAGACCGTGTTGAGCAGGCCGAGGCTGTTGTAGACGGCATAGAACCCCATCGCCATCACGACGGCCGGAACCATCTGCGCGACGAGCAGCAGGAAGTTGAGCGAACGCCCGCCGCGCAGGTTCAGCAGCGCGAGCGCGTAGCCCGCGGGCGCGGCGATCACGAGGGTGACCGCGACGCATCCGAGGCCGATGAGGAGGCTCGTGGCGAGCGCGGGGAGCTGCTGCGCGAACACCGCCTCATATCCCTCGAACGTCGGATCCCACGGGAACCATCGCGGCGGCGTGCGCCGCAGATCCCCCGTCTTCGTGAACGACACGTTCACCATCCAGTAGACGGGGAAGAGCATCGCGAGCGTGAAGACGACGCCGAGCGCCGTCTTCCACCAGGCGCGCCGGAGCGAGCGTGCGGCGGTCATGATCCGGCCCCCTGTCGGTGCTGGAGTCTCAGGTGCAGGAACCCGAAGACGAGTGCGATGACGATGAGCAGATTGCCGACGGCCGCGGCAGGAGAGAACGCCGGGATCCCTGTGCCGAAGGCTTCCTGATACGCCCAGATCGACAGCGTCGTCGACGCGCCGGCCGGGCCTCCGGCGGTCATCACCCAGATCACGTCGACGACCTTCAGCGTGTAGATCAGGCCGAGCAGCAGGGTGATCGCCGACACCGGCCGCAGCAGCGGGAGCGTGATGCTCCAGAACTTCCGCCACGGCCCGGCGCCGTCGAGCGAGGCCGCCTCGTACATGTCCTCCGGAATGTTCTGGAGACCGGAGTACAGGACCACGAGGTTGAAGGGGATCCCGAGCCAGATGTTCGCGATCGTCACCGACAGAAGCGCCGTCTCGGGCGAGGTGAGCCAGTTGATCCGATCGCCGCCGAACGCGACGAGCACCGAGTTCACGATGCCGTTGTCGCTGTTGAGCATCCACGCCCACGTCGACGCCGACACGATCAGCGGCAGCAGCCACGGCACGAGGAAGAGCGCGCGCAGCACGTTCGACAGGTGGAAGTTCTGCCGGAAGAACACCGCGAGCGCGAGGCCGATCGCGAACTGGACGACGATCGATCCGAACGTGAACAGCAGGGTGTTCACGAGGGCGGTCGGGAACGTCGACGATCCGAAGATCTCCGCGTAGTTCGCGAAGCCCACGAACTCGGCGTCTCCCTGCACGAACGCGCGGATCGTGTAGTCGTGGATCGACAGGTCGATGTTGCGCCACAGCGGGTAGGCGTAGAAGACGACGAGGTACGCCAGCAGCGGGGCGGCGAACCCGACGGCGGCCCACCGGCTCGCGTCGAGCCGCCGTCGGGGGCGCCACGCGCCCTGCTTCTCCCGCGCCCCGATGAGCGTCGCGGTGGTGGTCATGAATCGGTTCCCTCTCGTGCGCGGGGTGCGCGGATCAGCTGGTGGCGGCTTCGGCGGCGTCCTGCGCCGCCTCAAGTGCCTCCTGCGGGCTCTCGGCGCCCGACAGCGCGCTCTGCACGGCCGTCCACAGCGCCTCGGAGATCAGCGGGTAGTCGGTGCCGAGACCGTCGCTCGTGCGGCCCTTCGCGTTCTGCACGGCCGTCACCCACGGCTCGAGGTCGGGGTTGTCGGAGAGAAGCTGCTCCTGGCCCGCGGCCGTCGGCGGGATGTAGTACGCGAACGTGTTCGCCGTCTCGACGAAGCCCTCGGGTGTCGTCATGCACTCGACGATCTGGCGCGTGACGTCATAGCGATCCGCATCCGACTGCACGGGCGCGACGATGAACTCGCCTCCCGTCGGGGCGGGTGCGACGCCACCGTCGCGACCGGGCAGCTGCACGATGCCCGTCTCGAAGTCCGCCTCGGCGGCGCTGTTGACCTGCCACGTGCCGTTCTCCGCGAAGGCGAACTCGCCCGTGAGGAACTCCTCCCACACGGTGTTCTGCGAGTTGCCGATGACCGAGTTGGGGGCGTAACCCTCGTCGAGCCACGTCTTCCACAGTTCGAGGGCCTCGACCGCCTCGGGCGAATCGAGCTCCGTGAGCTCGGCGCCGGATCCCCAGAACCACGGTAGGAACTGGAACGTGCCTTCCTCCGTGCCGATGCCTGCGAAGGTGATGCCGCGACTGCCCGCCTCGTCGACCTTCTTCAGGGCCGCGGTGAGCGACGCCCAGTCGGTGATCGACGCGGGGTCGACGCCTGCGGCGGCGAGGACGTCGGCGTTGTAGTAGAGCGAAAGCGTGTTGGCGCCGACCGGGATCCCGTATGCGGACCCGTCGACGACCCCCGCGCCGAGAAGGTTCTCGTCGATCGCCGAGGTGTCGAGGCCGAGTTCGTCGACAGTCGTGAGCATCCCGGTCTCGGCGAGCGTCGACACGGCCGGGTTGTCGAGCAGGATGATGTCGGGCGACGTGCCCTCCTGCGCCGCGAGCAGCGCCTGATTGGTGAGCGCCGTCGTGTCGTACGCGGTGCGCTCGATCGTGACGCCGGCGTCCTCGCCGCACTGCTGGGCGCGCTGCTCCCAATCGGACGAACCGTCGTGCTGGGGGTACGGATCCCACCAGGTGTAGGTGCCGGAGGCGGCGTCGCCGCCATCGTCGGATCCGCCGCTCCCTCCGCCCGATGAGCAGGCGGCGAGGGCGCCCACGGCGACGAGCGCCGTGGCCGTGGCGAAAGCTGTGCGGGTGCGAATCATTTCTGTTCCTCCTTGAACGGGATCCAGTTCATTCGAACCGGTTCGATGAATGACGTGCTGAAAGGGATCGACGGTTGGGTTCTGCGGTCAGGCTCGCCGCGGAGCAGCCGTGCTGCCCCGATCGACGAGTTCGGGAGAGACGTAGCGCACGACGTGCGGACCGTCGTGACCGGTCTGCCCTTCGATACGCCGGACGAGCGCCCGGACCGCCATGGCCCCCAGTCGGTCCGGGGCGCTCTCGATGGCCGAATAGGGCAGCGAGAAGGTGCGGGCGAACTCATCGGAGTATCGACCGACGACGGATAGGTCGCGCGGCACCGACAGACCGCGCTCGTGCGCGACCGTCGGAAGCGCCGCGGCCGCCGCCTCATTGTTCACGAGCAGGCCCGTGGCGCCCGAGTGGGCGTCGAGCAGCTCGCCGATCGCGCGACCGACCTCCGGCTGACGCGCGGGAGCGAACGCGGTGTCGAGCCGAATGCCGCGGATCCGCGCCTGCTCGATCGCAGCATCTCGCAGGCGCCACACGTACGCGCCACCGCGCTCGACAACGTGCTCGGGCTGCGAGATGAGCAGCAGCTCGCGGTGGCCGAGACCGTGCAGGTGATCGACCATCTGACGCCCGGCCTCCTCGAAGTCGAGGTCGAAGACATCGACGCCCGAGCAGTCCGCGGGCCGCCCCACGAGTGCGCCGGGCTGAGCCGCCGAACGCAGGATGGGCAGTCGCTCGTCGTGCTCGGCGACGTTCAGCAGGACGATGCCATCGACCATGCGCGTCGAGGTCAGGCGGCGCAGGGCGTTTCGCCCGTCAGACTCGGTGACGAGCAGGATGTCGTAGCCGAGCTCGCGCGCCGTGTCGGACACGCCGAGCATGTACTGCATCATCGCCGGCGCGAACTCGTCCTCATAGAACTGCGCGAGAAGGCCGATCGTGCGGGTCTTCGCGGTCGCGAGGGCGCGGGCACCGGCGTTGGGCGAATAGCGGAGCTCGCGCACGGCAGCCTCGACGCGGCGACGCACGTCCTCCGAGATCGACCGCTTGCCGGACAGGGCGTACGACGCGGTACTGCGTGACACGCCCGCTTCGCGAGCGACGTCTCCGATCGTGACCACGGCGTCTCCTGTTCGGGTTGCGGCTGTGCGAACCGGTTCGACAGTACACGCGGCACTGGACGCGGCACAACCCCCAATACTTCTGGACCAGCGAACCTCAGGCTTCGAATCGATTCGATGCGTCGCTCTCCCATTCCCCCGCAACACAACGCAGTCGTTCCTCACCGCACACAGCCCGGGCCCCGGCGTTTCAGGCTGGCTTCGTCCAGATCGACTGCGTTGTGTTGGAGGAGGGGTCGAGCTCAGCCGGCGAGGCGGACGCCCGCGTCACGCAGCCAGCGGGCGGGATCCGCGAGGGCGGCCTCGGTGGATCCGGCGAGCTCCGTCAGAGACGCAGCACTCGCGAAGGCCGAGGTGTCGCCGTCGATCGCACCCGCGACGAGCGCGACGGGGACTCCCGCCTCGCGCGCGAGGGCGGCGACGTGCGCGGGGGCTTTGCCGTCTGCCGACTGACCGTCGAAGCGCCCCTCCCCCGTCACGACGAGGTCGGCACCGGCGATGTCCCCGGCCAGGCCCGTAAGCTCGGCGATCGCGACGGATCCGGGAACGAGCTCGGCACCCCAGACCCGCAGGCCGAAGCCCGCACCACCCGCGGCACCCGCGCCGGGCTCCCCCGCGACGCCCTCCCGCCCGAGCACACCGGCGAGGCGCACGAGACCCGCGTCGGCGCGCGCGACGCCTGCCGCGTCGAGGCCCTTCTGCGGACCGAAGACGGCGGCGGCGCCACGCTCACCCGTGAGGGGATTCGTGACGTCGCTGAGCACCGTGACGCCACCCGTGGGCAGCGCGCGCAGCGACGACAGATCTGCGCTCGCGACCTCGTCGAGGCCTGCGACGCCGGGCGCGATCGACGCACCGAACTCGTTCTGGAAACGCGCTCCGAGCGCCGTAAGCAGGCCAACGCCGCCGTCGGTCGAGGCGCTCGAGCCGATACCGAGCACGAGGCGCGAGACTCCGGCATCGAGCGCCGCCGCGATCGCCTGGCCGAAGCCGAGAGACGAGGCGCCGAAGGGGCGCAGTTCGTCGCCGAGCAGCTCGATACCCGACGTGCTCGCGAGTTCGACGACGCCCGTCCCGCCCGGGAGGTCCTCCTCGGCCGGAAGCCGCAGCCACGACGTCGTGACCACGCGCCCCGCCGGTCCGGTCACGCGCACGGCGATACGCTGCGCGCCGGGCACGGCCTTCTCGAAGGCATCGAGCGTGCCCTCCCCGCCGTCCGCCATGGGGCGCAGCGTGACGCGGTCCGCGGGCGACGCACTTGCCCACCCCTCGGCGATCGCGGCAGCCGCGTCTGCGGCCGTGATGGATCCCTTGAAGCTGTCGGGCGCGACGACGATGTGGCGAGTCATGGGATCCATCCTGCCGCACGCTGCCGGAAAGCGCTTACCTTCCGCGGACTCAGAAGGTCGCGCGGAGACGGGCCTTCTCGGCCTCGACGTCGAAGTCGGCCGAGGGCCAGGACGGATCGATGTCCTCGAGGGTCTCGAGCAGCAGCTCCTGCACCGCCAGGCGGGCGTACCACTTGCGATCGGCCGGCACGACGAACCACGGCGCCTCGTCCGTCGACGTGCGGCGGATCGCCGTCTGATAAGCGTCCTGATAGGCGGGCCATTCGGAGCGCTCGTCGACGTCGCCCGCGTTGTACTTCCAGTGCTTGTCGGGGCGGTCGAGCCGTTCCATCAGCCTCTCGCCCTGCTCGTCGTACGACACGTGCAGCATGACCTTGACGACCCGCGTCCCCCGCGCGACGAGGCGGCGCTCGAAGTCGACGATCGCGTCGTAGCGGCGCTCGATCTCGTCAGGATCCGCGAGCTCGCGCACCTTGCCGATGAGCACGTCCTCGTAGTGCGAGCGATCGAACACCCCGATGAAGCCGGGCTTCGGCACACGCTTCTCGATGCGCCAGAGGAAGTCGTGTTCGAGCTCGTCGGGCGTGGGCGCCTTGAACGCCGCAAGCTCGACGCCCTGCGGGTCGACGCCGCCCACGACGTGCCGGACGACGCCGCCCTTTCCGGCCGAGTCCATCCCCTGCAGCACGAGGAGCACCGCGTCCCGGGCTCCGGCCGTGCGCGCGGCGAACAGCCGTTCCTGATACTCCGAGAGCTGCGCGAGCCCGGCCTCCAGATCGGCGTGCCCCGCCGTCTTGTCGCCCTCGTACCCGGGCGTCGAACGCGGATCCACGCTCGGCAACACGAGATCCGCCCCCGCCTTCAGGCACGTACGCGCGTCCTCGACCCACTTCACCTGGCTCTTCGCGGTCATGCCGTCAGTCAAGCGGATCGACCGCCCGATGCACAACGACGCCAGAATTCATCGCCGCGGCCCGACACGCCGCCCAATCGCCCCTCGCCGTCGAAAATTGGCGTCGTTGTGCAGCGGGAGGGGTCAGCGGTCGAGCGGAACCTCGATGACCTGCGGCCCCGAGATCGCGGCCGTCAGCGCCTGATCGAGTTCGGATCGGGTCGTCGCCCGCACGTGCTCCCAGCCGTAGGCGCGCGCGATCTGCGCGAGGTCCGCGGACTGCGGCGTGAGCTGCACGCGATCCATCGCCTCGGCAGACGCGATCTTCGCGACCTCGAGTCCGTCGAAGATCGTGCCTCCGCCGTCGTTCCCGACGACGAGCTGGATCCGCGGCCGCGGCTCTCCCTCGGGAAGCAGCAGCGACCCGACGTCGTGCAGGAAGGCGAGATCGCCGAGGAGCACGCGGGTCGTGCCGGGCTCACCCTCGCCCTGGCTCGCGAGGGCGATGCCCAGCGCAGTCGCGATCGTGCCGTCGATGCCCGCCAGCCCGCGGTTGGCGTGCACGGGGACCTTCTTGCCCGCCAGCACCTCGTCGGCGACGCGTACGAGCCGGCTCGATCCGAACACGATCCGGTCGTGCGGCCACGTCGCGCGCCACAGTCCCGCGACGAGTTGCGCGCGGTCGAGGGGCGTACGCACGGCCTCGAGCTCGGCCCGTACGGCGCCCAGGCGAGTCTTCGGATCCGTCGACGCAAGCGCCTCCGAGTCGGGCGCCGCCGTCTCGAGGTCGACGGCGTGCGCGCGCGACCAGCGCATCCAGGATCCGAGCCAATCGCGGTCGATCTCTTCGACGGCGACCGCGACGGCATCGGCGGAACGGGTGGATCCGCTGAGGTCGAGCGGTTCGTCCGTTCCGCGCAGGGCGATGATGTCGACACCACCGCGCGACAGCAGGGCCGCGACCTCGCGGCTGAGGGTCGGATGCCCGACCACGACGACGCGCTCGATGCGCCCGCCGAGCTCGGGATCAACGAGCGCGCCACGGTATCCGCGGACGGCGTGTCGGCCGAAGCGCGCACCGCTGACGATCTCGGCGAGCAGCGGCCAGCCGCCCTGATGCGCGATGAGCTCGGCGTCGGGACCCGCGTCGGCGCCCGCGACCACGACGGTGCGCGGACCGTCTTCGAGCGTGACGGGCTCGGGCGGATCCGGCAGGAGCGCCTGCGCCTCGCGCACGATCTCCTCCGTTTCCTGCGCCTCGCCGCGCACGAACCACTCGGGCGGCGCGCCGGCGAGAGGCTCGCGGAACGGCAGATTGACGTGCGCGACGCCCTGCACGGCCTCGCCCGCCGCGGCGACGAAGGCGCGCGCGGCGAGCCGGCGCATCTCAGCGGCTTCGCCGCCCGCTCCTTCCGGAACGAGGGCGTCGTGGGCGAAGCGCGCGGCGGATCCGAAGAGGCCGGGCTGCTGCGTCGCCTGATTCGCACCGACGCCGCGCAGCTCGGGCGGCCGATCGGCCGTGAGGAGCACGAGGGGCACTCCCGAGTGGTGCGCCTCGAGCGCGGCGGGCAGCAGGTTCGCGACCGCGGTTCCCGATGTGCAGATCACCAGGGCCGGCGTGCGCGTCTCACGCCCGATTCCAACCGCTGTGAAACCAGCGCTGCGTTCGTCGATGCGCACGTGGAGCGTGACGCGCCCCTGCCGCTCAAGATCCGCCGCGGCGAGCGCGAGCGCCTGCGAGCGGGATCCGGGGCTCAGGACGACGTGGCGCACGCCGAGCGCCACGAAGGCGTCGAGGAGCGCACAGGCGGCAGCCGTCGCGGGAGACAGTGCGTCAGTCGCGGGCATCGCGCGGGTCGTCGCCATCGCCGGGCTTCCGCGAGTCCGCGTCGCCGTCGGCGGAGTCGTCGTCCGACTCGGCGTCGTCCTTCTGCTCGGCCTCACCGTCGGCCTGATCCTTCTCGTCATCCCGGGGAACGTCGGCGTCGTCGAACTGCTCCTCGGCATCGAGCATCGCCAGCTCCTCCTCGAGACGGCGGATGCGCTCATCGGCGGCCGAGAGGAACTCGGGATTGTCGTCGGGGGCCGCCGGGTTCGGACCCGCGGCCTGCGCGTAGCCGGGGCGCGCACGCCCGATGGTCCACCAGAGGATTCCGCCGATCACAGGCACAAGCGTGATGACGACCCAGGCACCCTTCGAGACACCGCGGTGTCGCGAATCAGGCTGGACCGCGCAGTCGACGATGCTGATCACGGTGAAGACGACCGCGGCGACCGCGAGGATGATGAGAAAGCGTGCCACCCCTCCATCCTATGGCGGCGCACTGAAGATCCGCGCCGTCAGGACGGATCGACAGCCTCAATGCGCGAGAACGAGGCCGTCTCCTCCCCCACGGGCGACTCGACCGTCTCGACTGCATCGTCCTCGCCCGTCAGTCGTGCGATCGCCGCCTCGAACTGTCGCGAGAGCGCATCGGCGGCCCCCTCACCATCACCACGCCCGATCGCGTCGATGATCTGGCGGTAGGTGGGCGACACCGACCGCCGCACGTGGTAACCGTCCTCGGCGCTGAGGCTGGCGATGCGCGTCTCGGCGAGGAGAGTCGAGATGCGGGCGGAGAGACGCTCGCTGCCGACGAGATCGACGAGCTGCCGATGGAAGGCGATGTCGGCGTCACCGATCGGCACCGCCTCGTCCCCCGAGCTGACGGTCACGAGCCGGGCGAGACAGGCTTCGAGCTCAGCGATCTCGCGCGCCTGGGGGCGCTGGGCCAGGCGCCGCGCCGCGTGGGCCTCGACCGCGAGGCGCGCCTCGTAGAGATCGTCGACCTCCTCGGAGCGGATCGTCCTCACGCGCAGACCGCGACCGGGGATCGAGACGAGCAGCCCCTCCTGCACGAGCCGCTGCGCCGCCTCACGGAGGGGCCCCCGGCTCACGCCGAGCTGGGCCGCGATCTCGACCTCGCCGATCGGGCCGCCGACGGGCAGATCGCCAGCCAGGATCGCTTTGCGCAGCTCGATGACGATCAGGTCGACGGTGGACATACGCGCAACGGGCACGACGGATCGCGTCGCGTCGAATCGGGGGACGGATTTCGGCACGTCACGCCTCCTCTCGCCCAGAAGTTCCCTCACGGCTCGATTCTCTCACTGTCACGATTCTGTCTCATTGTCGACATTCCTACAATCGGATTGATTTGACGTCGACTGTGTGTCACAGTTGCCCCGTTCTGCGTCGATGCGAGCTCCACGCACGCACCGGCTTCCCACGGAGAGGAAACAGCACGATGATCCGACGCACCATCACGACCACCGGGATCGCGGGCCTCGGCGTCCTCGCTCTCGGCCTCGCGGCCTGCAGCTCCGGAGAGACGACCGGCGGCAGCGACGGGGGCGACGGCGGAGACGAAGCCCTCAGCACGCTGGAGCGGCTGCAGGAAGAGGGCACGATCACCCTCGCGATCAACGGCGAGCAGCCGTATTCCTGGGTCGACGAATCCGGCGAACCCCAGGGCGGCACGATCGCCATCCACAAGGAGATCTTCGGCAATCTCGGCATCGACAACATCGAGGTCGAAGAGGTCGCCTGGGACAACCTGATCCCCGGCCTCAACGCGGGCCGCTGGGATGCTGTCAGCGCGGGCATGTCGATCCTCCCCGAGCGCTGCGAGCAGGCAGCGTTCAGCGCTCCCGAGATCATGTACACGACGACGCTCGCGGTGCCCGCCGGCAACCCGGAGGGTCTCACCGACCTCGACTCGGTTCTCGAATCGGGCGGCGACGTGACCCTCGCCCTCCAGTCGGGCGCCATCGAAGACGGCTACGTCGAGCAGCTCGGCGGCTACGACAGCATCGTCCAGGTGGACAGCGCCGCTTCGGGCCTCGAGACCGTGCAGGCAGGGCGCGCCGACGCGTTCGCCCTGACCGCGGTGTCGCTCGCGTGGATGACCGAGGACATGGACGACCTCGAGACGACGGGCGCGTTCATCCAGGAGATCGACGGCGTCGAGCAGATCGGCGCGGGCGCCACAGTGTTCCGCCCCGACGACACCGAGCTGCTGGAGGCCTACAACGAAGAGCTCGCGAAGATCACGGGCGACGAGCAGGCCTATCTCGACCTCGTCGAGCCCTTCGGTTTCTCGGCCGAGAACCTGCCGCCGGCCGACCTCACGACCGAACAGCTCTGCGCGGGCGACCTCGAATAAGAAGGAACATCTGAGGTCGTGACTGACAACCTCGAGGCGCTCGGACGGGCGCTGCCGCGGATTCTCGACGGACTTCTCATCACCGTCGAGCTGACCGTCGGCGGCGCCCTCCTGGCGCTGATCATCGCCGTCGTGCTCGGGCTGCTCGCTCGGGTCGACAACATCCTCCTGCGCGGCTTCGCCCGCGTGGTGATCGAGCTGTTCCGCGGCACCTCGCTTGTCGTGCAGCTGTTCTTCTTCTTCTTCGTGCTGCCGCTGCCGCCGTTCAATCTCGACCTCCCGCCGATCCTCGTCGGCCTGGTCGGGCTCGGGCTCAACTACGGCGCGTATGCCGCCGAGGTGGTGCGAGGATCCATCAACTCCGTCCCGAAGGGACAGTGGGAGGCGACGACGGCGCTCAGCATGTCGCGCGCGCAGCGCATGCGGCGGATCATCTTCCCCCAGGCGTGGGCTCTCATGATCCCCTCGCTCAACAATCTGCTGATCCAGCTGCTGAAGGGCACGGCCGTCGTCTACACGATCACGATCGTCGACCTCACGAACGTCTTCAACAAGCTGCGCATTGAGACCGACGTGTTCTTTGCCTACACGATCGCCCTCATCATCTACTTCCTTCTCGCCTACGCGCTCTCGAGCTTCATGGGCCTCCTCGAGCGGCGGGCCACCGCGAAGCTCGGCCGCGGACGAAAGAAGACGAAGGCCGTTCCGGATCTGAAGGGGGCTGCGACAGCATGATCGACGAGTCTCTCTGGAACTGGGAGCACGTCTGGGCCGCGCTCCCCGACATGCTGCTCGCCTTCGTCAAGGTGACGCTCTTCGTCACGATCGTCGGCAGCGCGATCGCGGCCGTGCTCGGCCTCGTCATCGCGCTCGTCAGGCGCACCGCGCCGCAGCCGATCTCGGGCATCGTGACGTTCGTCATGAACTTCATCCGCATGACGCCCCTCGTCGTGCAGCTCCTGTTCGTCTACTACGCCATCCCGACCATGCCCGGCATCGTCGTCGGGATCCTCGTGTTCGGCGTGCACTACGCGACGTTCATGGCCGAGGTGTACCGCGCGGGCATCGAATCGGTCCCCAAGGGCCAGTGGGAGGCGACGACCGCGCTCAGCATGTCGCCCTCACGCACCTGGGTCGCGGTCATCATCCCCCAGGCCGTGCGCGCAACCGTTCCCGCGCTCGGCAACTACGTCATCTCGATGTTCAAGGAGACGCCGTTCCTCGTGGCCATCGCCGTGATGGACATGGTCGGCGCCGCCCGCGAATACGGTGCCGGCACATTCCGCTTCACCGAGGTGTTCATCGTCGCGGGCGTGCTCTTCCTCATCGCGAGCTACCCCACCTCTCTTCTCATCGGGCGATTGGAGAAGCGCCTTGTCTACTGAACCCCACACCCACACCGGTGCGGTCGAGCTCGCGGCGGGCGAGGTCCCCGCGATCCGATTCGAGCACGTCGTGAAGCGCTACGGCGACAACACGGTGCTCGACGGGCTCAACTTCACCGTGCGCAAGGGCGACCGCGTGACTCTCATCGGCCCCAGCGGATCCGGCAAGACGACGATCCTGCGCCTCGTGATGACGCTCGAGGACTCGACCGACGGCTACATCCTCATCGACGGCAATCCGCTGACGCACGTCGAGAAGGACGGCAAGCGCGTCGCGATCAAGGACAAGCGCCGCGCCGAGATGCGCAAGCGCATCGGCATGGTGTTCCAGCAGTTCAACCTGTTCCCGAACATGACCGTGCTCGAGAACATCATCGAGGCGCCCGTGCACGTGCTCGGACGGTCGAAACCCGACGCCATCAAGCGGGCGCACGAGCTGCTCGAACAGGTCGGCCTGCCCGACAAGGCCGACGCGCACCCGACGTCGCTCTCGGGCGGACAGCAGCAGCGCGTCGCGATCGCACGGTGCCTCGCGATGGATCCCGAGATCATGCTGCTCGACGAGGTGACGAGCGCCCTCGACCCCGAGGTCGTCGGCGAGGTGCTCGGGATCCTGCGCGACATCGCCGAGAACACCGACGTCACGATGCTGATCGTCACGCACGAGATGCAGTTCGCGCGCGATGTGTCGAACCGCGTGCTCATGTTCGACAAGGGACGCATCGTCGAGGAGGGTCCGCCCGCGGAGATCTTCGACAATCCTCAGGAGCAGCGCACGAAGGACTTCCTGTCGGCCGTCGCGTGAGGCGCTCAGGCGCGGATCCTACGATGGCACCGTGAAGATCCGCTCCCTCGTCGTCTACTCGCTGCTCCGCCTCGCGTTCTTTCTCGTCCCGCTCGGCGTCATGATGCTGTTCCCGGCATTCCAGGAACTGTGGTGGCTGGCGGTGATCTTCGCAGCGCTCATCGGCCTCAGCCTGTCGATCGTCTTCCTGCGGAAGCCGCTCGGCGAGGTCTCGTCGGGCATCTACGAGCGCCAGCACGCGAAGGATCAGCCGCGCACGGCCCGCGACGTCGACGCCGCGATCGAGGACGCCGCGAACGAGGCCGCCCAGAAGAACGAGTAGTGCGGGCAGCTACCCCACGAACGCCCAGGCGAGGAAGAACCCGTAGATCGGCGAGCTGATCGAGGTCAGCGCCAAAGCGGTGATCAGCTCACGCGGGGTGCGGTGGGCCCACACGATGACGATCGCGGGGCCGGCCGCGAGGAGCGCGAAGAACGCGAGCCACGCGATCGGGTAGAACAGGGCGAGCCAGCCCGCGATACCGAACGCGAGGGCAACGAGCACCGTGTAGAGGATCTTCGTGCCGAGCGCGCCGATCACGACCGACAGCGTGCGCTTGCCTGCCTCGCGGTCCTGGTCGATGTCGCGCAGATTGTTGGCGAGCAGCACGGCAACGGCGAGCAGACCCGCCGCGACGGCGCCGATCCACGCCTCCTGCGGCAGGAAGAGAGCCTGCACCCACGTCGTGCCGAGCGTCGCGACGAGCCCGAAGAACACGAAGACGAACACCTCACCGAGAGCGTGATAGCCGTACGGCCGCTTCCCCCCGGTGTAGAACCAGGCGGCGACGATGCAGGCGGCGCCGACCGCGAGCATCCACCACTGCTGCGTGCGGATGACGATCGCGAGGCCCGCGAGGGCCGCGACCGCGAAGAACGCCAGCGCGACATACAGCACGCGTTTCGCAGGGATCCGTCCTGAGGCGGTGAGCCGGGCGGGACCGACGCGGAAGTCGTCGGTGCCGCGGATCCCGTCGGAATAGTCGTTGGCGAAGTTCACGCCGATCTGCAGAGTCACCGCGACGACGAGGCAGAACAGGGCGATGACCCAGTGGAACTCGCGGTCGCCATCAGCGAGGATCGCAGCACCCGTTCCGATGATGACGGGAGTGATCGCGAGCGGCAGCGTGCGCAGCCGCGCCGCGCCGATCCAGTCGCGCACTGTCACGGGCTTCGGCGGCGGCGTCGCCACCGTGCCGCGCTTGGCCGGATTGCCGGGGATGTTCCGTGTCTTCTTCGCCTTCGCCACGACCATCCATCGTACGCGGGTGCGGCACGCACGCGCCCGGACGCCTAGGCTGGCCGCATGAAGCGCACCGTGCACCTGGTCATCGACGACCTCGACGGCTCCACCCTCCCGGCCGGCGAGGGCGAGACGCTTGAGTTCGGAATAGACGGGGCGTCATACGAGATCGACCTCGGCGCGCGGAACGCCGCGGCGCTTCGCTCGGCGTTGGATCCCTTCGTCGAGGCGGCGCGCGCCTCCCTGGGAGGTGTCGCCGCGCCGAAGAGCCGTCCGACGACCGAGTACACCGTCACGCATCTGCCGACCACGCGCCCGCGCGGCGAGAACGGGCGGATCCGGAAGTGGGCCCGGAAGAACGGCTACGACGTCGCCGAGCGTGGGGCCATCCCCCAGTCGGTGCGCGACGCATTCCACGCCCGGGGCTGAGGCGCGCGTCAGCGCAGCGCGCGGAGGTAGCGCCGCGTGTAGATCTCCTGCAGGAGGCGCAGGAGCGGGTAGCCGATCCAGAAGATCGCGCCCGACGGCCTTGAGAAGGCACGCACGCGCAACCACACGGATCCGTCTTCGTCTCGTTCGACGATGAACGCCTCCTCGCCGCGCTCGGGGTGCCCAGGAAGGGTCCCGTAGGCGAAGCCCGCGCGATGCGGCTCGTCGACGACGTAGACGACGCGGCACGGAACGTCACGCGGCCAGAACGGGATCCGCAGGACGGCACTGTCGCCGAGCCGCAGCGGCCGCGCGGCGGCGTGCACCCGCATCCCGGATCGCCGCTGGAGACCCCACCGCATCGTCTCCGCGACGGCGCGACGGAAGACGTCGTCGCCCGCTCCGATGCGGGCTCGCCGGTCGATCGTCCGGAATCCGCGCGGCGCATCGCCGCGCGTGCCTCCCACGTTCGGGTAGGTGAACTCCGTCACCGGCTCGCCCGCCCCACGAGCTCGGCGAGCGCCCGACGATCGGGCTTCCCGCTCACGAGGCGCGGCATCTCCTCTACCCGCACGACGCGGTCGGGGCGCGCGGGCTTGCCGAGCTCGCGTTCGACCGCGGCGCGCGCCTCGTCAAGTGATCCGGGGCCCGTCGCGACGATCACGGGCGTCTGTCCCCAGCGCTCGTGGGGCGCGCCGACGACGACCACGTCCTCGAAGCCGGGCACCTCACGGACGACGCGCTCGACTCGATCGAGCGAGATGTTGACACCGCCCGACACGATGACGTTGTCGATCCGCCCCGTCACGCGCACGACCCCGTCCACGACGGATCCGGCGTCGCCCGTGCGATACCAGCGGGAACCGGCGGGATCCGTCACGAAGACAGTCTTGGTGCGCTCTGGATCCCCGAGGTATCCGTCGGCGAGCGTCGGGCCGGAGATCCGCAGCTCCCCTTCCGGCGCCTCGACCCGCACCCCGCCCAGCGGGACGCCGTCGTACACGCACCCGCCGCTCGTCTCCGTGGATCCGTAGGTGCGCACGACGCGCGCGCCGAGGGCGATCGCCCGCTCTCGCAGGGCGTCGGGCAGGCGCTGCCCGCCGACGAGGATCGTCTCGAACGACGCGACGGCGTCGGCGATCCGCGGATCCCGCTCCCCCGCGTCGACGAGCGTCTGCAGCTGGGCGGGCACGAGGGAGGTGTATGCCGGAACGCGCATGCCACCCGCGAATGACCGCATGCCCGATGCGGCATGCGCGAAGGTCTCGGCCGAGAACCTCCCCGCGAGGATCGCCGGATCCCGCCCCGCGACGAGGGCGCGGACCATGACCTGCACGCCGGCGATATAGCCGCCCGACAGCGGCAGAAGCCAGTGCCCCTCCCCGATCCGCGCCGCCGTCGCCATCGCCGACGCCGTGAGCGCCGACCGCGAGAGGGCGACGGACTTCGGCACCCCCGTGGACCCGGAAGTCGTGAGCACGACGCCGGTCCCGGCGGGCACCTCCGCGGGAAGATCCGGCGCGGCCCCGAGGGCGATCGCCGGCCCCGCCCCGAGCACGGCCCCGCGCAGCGCCCGCAGCAGCTCCCGCGGATCCTCCCCCGCGACGCGCTCGAGCCTCACGGCATGTCCCCGACCCGCAAGTCCACAAGTCTTCGCCGAGTCCGGTGCAATTCGCAGCGGACTCGGCGAAGACTTGTGGAAATGGGCATCAGAAGTGGTGGGGGAAGGCCGACCAGTCGGGGTCACGCTTCTCGAGGAAGGCATCGCGGCCCTCGACCGCCTCGTCAGTGCCGTAGGCGAGCCGGGTCGTCTCGCCCGCGAAAAGCTGCAGGCCGACCATGCCGTCGTCGGTCGCGTTGAAGGCGTACTTGAGCATGCGGATCGCGGTCGGCGACTTGGTGAGGATCGTGCGCGCCATCGCGATCGCCTCGCGCTCCAGATCCTCGTGCGGCACGACCCGGTTGACGGCGCCCATCTCGTAGGCACGGTCGGCCGAGTACTCCTCGGCGAGGAAGAAGACCTCGCGCGCGAGCTTCTGGCCGATCTGCTTCGCGTAGTAGGCCGAGCCGTAGCCGGCGTCGAAGGATCCGACGTCGGCGTCGGTCTGCTTGAACTTGCCGTGCTCGCGCGACGCGATCGTCAGATCACACACGGCGTGCAGCGAGTGCCCGCCGCCTGCCGCCCACCCAGGGACGACGGCGATGACCGGCTTCGGCATGAAGCGGATGAGGCGCTGCACCTCGAGGATGTGCAGGCGTCCGGCTCGGGCCGGATCCGACACCGCCTGCTCGTCATCGGAGTACTTGTACCCGTCGCGGCCCCGGATGCGTTGATCACCGCCCGAGCAGAACGCCCACCCGCCATCCTTCGGGCTCGGGCCGTTGCCCGTGAGCAGCACGCACCCGATCTTCGGATCGGTCCGCGCACCCTCGAGCGCCCGGAACAGCTCGTCGACCGTGCCGGGACGGAAGGCGTTGCGCACTTCGGGTCGGTCGAACGCGATGCGGGCGATGCGGCCGTCGGTCGAGACGTGCGCCGTGATGTCCTCGAAGCGATCGGATCCGGGCGCGGGGATCCATTCGTCGGCGTCGAAGAGGTCGGAGACGTGGGGCTCTGTCACGATTCCCACCCTACGCGCGGGCACCGGGCGCGAGCGTCGGAGCGCTGCCACGACCACGGCGCGAGCGTCGGATCCAAGGCGCCGTACGTCACCTGCACGCCCGCCCCGGCCCCGATCCCACCAGATTCTCCGACGCCCGCGCGGGCACACTCCACGCACTCCGACGCCCGCGCCGAACGCGCACGCGGCAGGATGGGGGCATGTCCGCTCCTCTGCCGCCCGTCGCCGAGATCCTCGAAACCCTCCACGTCGTCTCGCTGCCGATGTCGGTGCGATTCCGCGGCGTCGACCACCGCGAAGCCGCCCTGTTCGAGGGCCCCGAGGGGTGGGCCGAGTTCTCGCCCTTCCTCGAGTACGGGCCCGCCGAGGCCGCGACATGGCTGGCCGCCGCGATCGACTTCGCGTTCGAGCCGCAACCGCTCCCCCATCGCGACCGGATCGGCGTCAACGCCACCGTGCCCGCCGTCGCGGCCGAGCAGGTTCCCGAGATCCTCGCCCGCTACGGGGCCTGCCGCACCGTCAAGGTCAAGGTCGCCGAGGTCGGTCAGACGCTCGAAGAGGATGTCGCCCGCGTCGCGGCGGTGCGCGAGCGCCTCGGCCCCGCGGGGCGCGTGCGCGTCGACGCCAACGCCGGCTGGAACGTCGACGAGGCCGAGCGGGCGCTGCATGCGCTCGCCGAGTTCGACCTCGAGTACGCCGAGCAGCCGTGTGCCACGCTCGAGGAACTCGCGGAGGTGCGGGCACGGATGCGCGATTGGGACATCCCGATCGCGGCCGACGAGTCGGTGCGGAAGGCGACGGATCCCCTCGCCGTCGCGCGGGCGGGGGCGGCCGACATCGTCATCGTCAAGGCGCAGCCGCTCGGTGGGGTCCGTCGTGCGCTCGACATCGTCGAGCAGACCGGGCTGCCCGCCGTCGTCTCGTCGGCGCTCGACACGAGTGTCGGGCTGGGGCAGGGGGCTCGCCTCGCGGCCGCGCTCCCGACGCTCGACTATGACTGCGGCCTCGGCACCGCGAGCCTGTTCACGGGAGACGTGGCGTCTGATCCGCTCGTCCCGGCGAACGGAGAGATCCCGGTGACGCGCGTGGCGCCGGATCCGGAGCTGCTGGCGCGCCACGCGGCGAGCGCCGAGCGACGCGCATGGTGGGAATCCCGGATCCGCGCCTGCCACGCGCTGCTCGACACCTGATGGGTCGCCAGAATCCGTCAGTCAGCGCCGCCCGGCACTGACATGTTCTGGCGACCCACCCAGGCCGCACGATTGGGTCGCCAAAATGTGTCAGTGCGAGGGCGGCGCGACTGACGTTTGTTGGCGACCCACTGATCAGTTCTTCGCGTCGCGCCAGGCGAGCCAGCGCTCGACCGCGCCGAAGTCGAGATCAGGGCCTGAGATGCCGAGGGTGAACAGGCGCGCCCCGGCGTCGTAGAGCGCATCCGCCTCCTGCACGTCGCGGCCCTTCAGCTCGTTCGAGACGACGAGGCCCGACACATCGCGGCCTTCCTTCTCGGCCCACGCGTCGATGACGCCGAGCTTGTGGGCGATCTCGTCGGGCCCGACGAAGCTGTGCCAGATATCAGCGTGCCGGGCAACGAGGCGCAGCGTCTTCTGTTCGCCTTTGCCGCCGATCATCACGGGGATCTCCCGCGTCGGGGCGGGGTTCAGCTGCGCCCATCGCCGCTCGATGCGCGGCAGGGATTCGGCGAGCGCATCCAGGCGTGTGCCGAAGGTGCCGAACTCGTAGCCGTACTCGTCGTAGTCGCGTTCGAACCACCCGGATCCCGTTCCGAAGATGAAGCGGCCGGTGTCGCCGCCCTTCGCGGAGATGTGGTCGACCGTGCGGGCCATATCGGCCTGCAGGTCGGCGTTTCGGTACGAGTTGCAGTTGACGAGGCATCCGAACTCGACCCGCTCGGTCTGCTCGGCCCAGGCCGAGAGCATCGTCCACGATTCGAAGTGCAGGCCGTCGGGCTCTCCCGACAGCGGAAAGAAGTGATCCCAGTTGAAGAGGATGTCGACGCCCATCTCCTCGAGCCGGGAGACGGCGTCGCGGATCTCGGAGTAGGACGAGTGCTGGGGCGCGATCTGGACCCCGAGCCGGACGGGCGTGTCAAGTGCTGGCATATCGCCAGGCTATTGCGCCTCCGACGGGATGAGGTCGAACAGCAGCGAATTTACCGACCGTCCACAAGCAGGCCCGCTGTGCGTCCGATCTCATCTGCGCGCGCGCGAGTGAAGTCGTCATCAGACGCTCCCTCCATAACGCCGCGCTGGCTCGAGTCGACCCACACCGCGAGAAGGATCCGTGTGGCTTCGACGGGCGTGGTCCGCAACCGCGCGCCGCTGCGCTCGACCGTCTCGGCGAGGATCTGCGAGACCTCCTCAATGCACCGGTCGTTCGTCTCACGGAAGGCGTGAGCGAACTCTTCATCGCGCATCGCGTGCGTCGTCATCTCGGTCCAGAGCTGGGCGCCGAACCGATCGTCGCCGCCGACGGCGCTGAGGATCGACACGACGACCGAGGTGTCGTCAAGGCGAACCGGATCCCCGAATGACTCGACGCGCTCGCGCACCGCCGCGATCTGCGCGTTGCCGTACGCCGCCACGAGTTCGAGGAAGATCTCGTCCTTCGACGCGAAGTTCGAGTAGAAGGCGCCGCGGGTGAAGCCCGCACGTTCACAGACGGCCTCGACGGAGGTCGCTCCCAGGCCGACCTCGGCGAACAGCTCGGCTGCGGCGTCGAGAAGTCGCGATCGGGTGGCCGCCCGACTGCGGGGCTTCACGGGGGGCTGGGCGTCGGCGCCCGGGTCTTCGTTCACTTTCCCTACGATACACTTTCGTATCGGATACAGAACTGTATCGACCCCGATCGCATCACCCGGAGGCCCCCGGCGTGTCCACATTCCTCTCCTCACTCGGACGCTGGTCCTATCGCCACCCCTGGCGCGTGCTCGGATCCTGGCTCCTCGTTCTCCTCATCGCCGGGGCGGCCGCCGCCGGGCTCAACAAGGGCTTCGACAACTCCTTCTCGATTCCCGGGACGGAGTCGCAGGAAGGCCTCGAGCAGCTCAACCGCACCTTCCCTCAGGTCGCCGGCGCCGCTGCTCAGTTCGTCGTCGTCGCAGACGACGGCGACAGCGTCGAGGATCCCGCCTACCGCGATCCGATCGAACAGGCCGTGACCGATCTCGCAGACTTCGACGGAATGTCAGCGACGACATCGCCGTACGGAGACGAGGTCGACGGACTCGTGTCGGACGACGGCGCAGCCGCGATCGTCCAGCTGCAGCTCGAGGGGCAGTCGACGAACATCGGCGACGACACGAAGGATGCGATCGCGGATCGCGTGGACGAGCTCGCCGCCGAACTGCCGGATGGATCCACGACGCGTCTCGGCGGCGAGCTGTTCTCGACCGAGCTGCCCGCGCTCTCCCCCGTCGAGGCCGTCGGCGTTCTCATCGCGCTACTCGTACTCGTCGTCACGTTCCGCGCCTTCGTCCTCGCGGGTCTGCCGCTCGCGGTCGCGCTGCTCGGCGTCGGCGTCTCCATGCTCGGGATCGTCTCGGTCACGGCTTTCACCGAGGTCAGTTCGACGACGCCGATGCTCGCGCTCATGCTCGGACTCGCCGTGGGCATCGACTACGCCCTCTTCATCGCGGCGCGCCACCAGGATCAGGTGCGCGACGGGGCGGATCCCGAGGACTCGGCCGCGCGGGCCACGGGCACCGCCGGTTCCGCCGTACTATTCGCGGGCGTCACCGTGCTCATCGCGCTCATCGGCCTGAGCTTCGCGGGGATCCCGTTCCTCACGACGATGGGCATCGCGGCCGCCGCGGCCGTCGCGATCGCCGTCGCGATCGCCGTGACCCTGACCCCCGCACTCCTCGGATTCCTCAAGGGGCGGGCCATCGGTCACCCCCGCGCGCCGCGCCCCGGCCGCGAGCGCGTCGGCTTCGCGCGCCGGTGGGTCGGACTCGTCACTCGCCACCCGATCGTCACGACCGTCGCGATCGTGCTCGGGCTCGGGGTCGTCGCCATCCCGGCGGCTCAGCTGCAGCTCGCCCTGCCGAACGCGGGTGTCCTCCCCGAGGACAACGAGGCGCGTCAGGCCTACGACCTCACCGGCGAGCACTTCGGAGAGGGATTCAACGGCCCCCTGATCCTCACGGGGACGATCGTCACGCGCGACGATCCCCTGACGCTCATGGAGGATCTCGGAGCCGAGGTCGAGACCGTCGACGGCGTCGCAGAGGTCGCTCTCGCGACCCCAAACGAGACGGCCGACACGGGCATCGTGCAGGTCATCCCCGAGACGGGCCCCTCGGATCCCGAGACGAGCGACCTCGTGCGCGAGCTCCGCGCCCACCACGACGTGTGGCTCGACGAGTTCGGCATCGATCTCGCCGTCACGGGCTTCACGGCCGTCTCGATCGACATCTCCGACCAGCTGCAGGACGCGCTCATACCGTTCGGCATCTTCGTCGTGGGGCTGTCGTTCCTCCTGCTCATGGTCGTGTTCCGGTCGATCTGGGTGCCGCTCAAGGCGGCGCTCGGATATCTGCTGTCGATCCTCGCGGCGTTCGGCGTCGTGACGATGGTGTTCGAATGGGGATGGGGCGCCGAGCTGCTGCACGTCAGCAAGACGGGGCCGGTGATCGCCTTCATGCCGATCGTCGTCATGGGTGTCCTGTTCGGCCTCGCGATGGACTACGAGGTGTTCCTCGTCTCGCGCATGCGGGAGGACTTCGTGCACGCCTCACGGAAGTTCGGCGCGACGCGCCGTGTCGCCGTCGACGCCGTCCGATCCGGGTACGCGGCGTCGGCGCGCGTCGTCACGGCCGCGGCCGTCATCATGTTCGCCGTGTTCGCGGCGTTCGTCCCCGAGGGCGACAGCAACATCAAACCGATCGCCCTCGCTCTCGCGGTCGGCATCGCGGTCGACGCGTTCCTCATCCGCATGACGCTCGTTCCGGCGGTCATGGCCCTGCTCGGGGACGTCGCGTGGCGGATGCCTGCGTGGCTCGAGAAGCGGCTCCCCCGATTCGATATCGAGGGCGAGGCGGTCGAGCGCGAAGACCTGTTGGCGGACTGGCCCGGACCCGATTCGGACGCCGTGATCGCGGCCGACGATCTCTCGATCACAGCCGACGACGAGACGCTCGCGCGGGACGTCTCGCTCCGCGTCGCCCCCGGGGAGGCCGCCGTGCTCACGGCAGAGGATCCGCGATCCGGGCGAGCCGTCCTGCTCGCGATCGCGGGGCGCATCGATCCGGACGGCGAGAGCCGCCTGCGCGTCGCCGGGCACCTGCTTCCCGGCCGCGGCGCGTGGGTGCGCGCGCACGTCGGCGTCGCGCTTCTCGCAGGCGCTGAGGATCCGGCGCGCTCCGTGCGCGCCGCGCTCAGCGGGGGCACGCGGATCCTCGCGGTCGACGGGCTCGATCAGCTCGCGCCGTCGGCCCGCGCCGACGTCGCGCGCCTGCTCCGCGAGTCGCGAGTGGGATCCGCGGATCCGCTCACGCTCGTCGCGACCTCCGCCGACGCGTCGCCGCCGATCCTCGCCGACGCCGGCTGGCCCTCCCCTTCCGTTCTCGACGTCACGCCGCGCGTCGCGGCGACGACAGCAGAGGTATTCGCATGAGCACGCACATCGAACGAGCCGGCACGAAGCGCCCCATCACGTGGATCACGATCGCGGGGCTGCTGCTTCTGCCCGCGCTGATCGGCGGGATCCTCGTCGCCGCGCTGTATGACCCGACCGAGCGCCTCGACAATATGTCGGCCGTGATCGTCAACGACGACTCGGGCGTCGAGATCGACGGCCAGCTGACCCCGCTGGGGCGTCAGCTCGCCGCAGGGCTCGTCGAGGGATCCGACGATGTCGACAGCAACATCACCTGGGTCATCTCCAATGCCGAGGACGCCGAAGAGGGCGTCGAGAGCGGCGCGTATCAGGCGATCGTCACGATCCCCGAGGACTTCAGCGAGGCCGCGATGTCGCCGGCCGAGGCGATCCAGGGATCCGGCTCTCCCGTGCAGGCGACGATCGACGTCGAGACGGCGGCCGACGCCGCCGTCGTCGACGGCGCCATCATGGAGCAGGTGGCGGCGACGGCGGCGGACACGATCGGCGCGCTCCTCTCGGAGGCGACGCTCGAGAACGTGTTCCTCAGTTTCACGGACCTGGGCGATCAGCTCGGCGACGCGGCCGACGGCGCGACACAGCTCGCGGATGGCGCGGGAGAGGCCGAGGACGGTGCCACGCAGCTCGGCGCCGGCGCTGACGAGCTCGGCGATGGGATCTCGCAGCTCGGCGCCGGCATCTCCGAGATCGCGGCGGGCGCCGACGAGGCCGCGTCGGGCGCCGTGCAGCTCGCGGACGGCACGTCGTCGCTGTCCGACGGCGCGTCCGGGCTCTCCCAGGGGGCCAGTCGGCTCGCGGGCGGAGCGGTCTCTCTCGCCGACGGGCTCACGCAGTTCGACGACGGCTTGAGCGGCACGAACGGCCAGCCGGGTCTCACGGCAGGCGCGCAGCAGGTGGCCGACGGCGTCGCCGGACTCGACACAGGCCTGAACGGGACCGGCCAACAGCCGGGCCTCGCGGGCGGCGCCGAGGAGCTCGCCGGAGCGATGGATCAGTTCACCTCAGCCGTCAACGGCGGCGAGCAGCCGGGCCTCGCGGACGGTGCGGCACAGGTCGCCGACGGTATCGCCGGACTCGACACAGGCCTGAACGGGACCGGCGAACAGCCGGGCCTCGCGGGCGGCGCTGCACAGGTGGCCGACGGCGTGGACGGACTCGACGCCGGTGCGACCGATCTCGCGGGCGGCGTCGCCGCCGTCGCCGAAGGCACGGCGGCCCTCAACGCGGGCCTCAACGGCTCTGCCGAGCAGCCCGGCCTCTCCACCGGATCGGCTCAGATCGCGTCGAGCCTCGAGGAGCTCGCGGCGAACTGCGCGGAGCTCGGCGGGAGCCCCGCGATCTGCGCGCAGCTCGAGCAGCTCGCCCCCGGAGCGCGCGATGTGGCGAACGCGGCCTCGGATCTCGCGGGGGCGGCGACGCAGGTGAACACCGGCGCGCAGCAGGCGTCGGACGGGGCCGCCTCGCTCGCAGACGGCGCTTCCCAGCTCGCGCCCGGCGCGCGGCAGGTGGCTGACGGATCCGCCCAGCTCGCCGACGGCGCCTCCCAGCTCGCCCCCGGAGCGCTGGAGCTCGCCGAGGGCGCTGATCAGCTCGGAGCCGGTCTCTCGCAGGCGCAGCCGGGCGCGCGGCAGCTCGCCGACGGTACGGCTCAGCTCGCCGACGGCGCCTCCCAACTCGCCCCCGGAGCACGGCAGGTGTCAGACGGCATCGCCCAGCTCGCGGACGGAACCCCCGCGCTGATCGACGGCGCATCCTCGCTCGCCGACGGAGCGAACGCGCTCGGCGACGGCGCCGACCAGCTCGCCGCCGGAGCGCAGCAGACCTCTCTCGGCACGATCTCCCTCGCGGACGGCATCCGGCAGCTCGGCTCCGGCGCCCGCGAAGCAAGCGACGGCACGACGCCGCTCGCCGACGGCGCGACCGGGATCTCCGACGGCGCCGACGAGCTCGCGAGCGGCATCGGGCAGCTCGAGGGCGGCGCGACGGAGCTCGGCGACGGGCTCGACGAGGCCGTCGCCCAGCTGCCGCGCTTCACGGACGACGAGGCCGCCGATGTCGCGTCGGCGGTACGGGCCCCCGTCGCATCGAACGGCAACGGGCTGATGCTGTTCGGAGCCGCCGCGATCCCGCTGCTCGCCGCGATCGTGCTGTGGTTCGGATCCCTCGCGACGTTCGTCGCCCTGCGCCCCGTGACGGCCCAGGCGCTCGCCTCGCGGCGCTCATCGTTCACCCTCGCCGCGCGGGGGCTCCTGCCGGGTGCGCTCATCGGCGCCGTCCAGGGCGTGCTCGTCGGCGCGATCGTCGTGTGGATCGGCGACTACGCGGCCTCCGTCTCGTGGTCGCTCATCGGGATCGCCGCCCTCGTCGGTGTGGTGTTCACGTGCATCCACCAAGCGCTCACGGCGGCATTCGGCGGCGTCGGACGCTGGATCGCGGTGATCGCAGGGGCCCTCGCGGTGGCCGTGAGCATCGTCTCGACGGTGCCGGGCGCCCTCGCACAGGCCGCCGCGTTCCTGCCGACCTCGCCGGCGATCACCGCGTTCCTCGGAGCGATCACGGAATCCTCCGTGGGAGGCCCGCTCGCGGCCCTCGCCGCCTGGGGTGCCCTGTCCTTCGCTGTGACGATCCTCGCGGTGCAGGCCCGCCGCACGACCACGGCGAAGGCGGTCCTCGCGGGGGCGTAAGGCGGTCCTCCCTCCGCGAAAAATCACCGCTTCCCGCGAGCGAGCACAGTTTCAGTGCTCGCTCGCGGGGCCGGCCGGTGACGCCTGCTCAGGCCGCGACCGGCTCGGCCTTCTTCGCGCCGATCGACTTGAACAGGGTGACCGCGACGCCCGAGACGATCGTGCCGGCGGCGAGCGCGACGAGGAAGCCCCAGAGCGGGCTGATCGCGAAGAACACGAAGGCCCCGCCGTGCGGCGCCTGCGATTCGACGAGCAGCAGCGTCGACAGGAATCCGGTGACGGCGCCGCCGAGCATCGATGCGGGGATCACGCGCAGCGGGTCGGCCGCGGCGAACGGGATGGCACCTTCCGAGATGAACGACAGGCCGAGGAGCCAGGCCGCCACACCGTTCTCGCGCTCGACGGCCGAGAACTTCGAACGCGCGAGCAGCGTCGAGGCAAGGGCCATCGCCAGCGGCGGCACCATGCCGGCGGCCATCACGGCCGCCATGAGGTAGTACGGCACGGGGTTGTCGGGCGTGGCGTTGCCGAGCGATGCGACCGCGAATGCGTAGGCGACCTTGTTGATCGGCCCACCGAGATCGAAGCACATCATGAGCCCGAGGATGATGCCGACGACCGGCAGGAAGCCGGATGCCGAGAGATCGTTCAGGCCGGCCGTGAGCGCCTCCATGAGCGCCGCGATGGGCGCGCCGAGCACGAGCAGCAGCAGACCGGACGCGAAGATCGAGCCGAGCAGCGGAATGATGACGACGGGCATCAGACCGCGCAGCCAGCGCGGCACGTTGAGCGTGCCGAGCCACCAGGCCGCGAGCCCCGCCAGGAGCCCGCCGACGATGCCACCGAGGAAGCCAGCGTTCATGAGCACGGCGACGGCGCCCGCGACGAAGCCGGGCGCGATGCCCGGACGGTCGGCGATCGCGTAGGCGATGTACCCCGCGAGCGCCGAGACGAGGAAGCCCATCGACAATCCGCCGATCGAGAAGGCCACGGCGCCGAGATACTCGCGCAGTCCGCCGTCGGGAAGGTTCCACAGCGCGTTGTTCACGGCGATGTCTTTCGCCGACTGGTCGATGTCGAAGCCGCCGAGCAGGAAGCCGAGCGCGATCAGCAGACCGCCGCCCGCGACGAACGGGATCATGTAGCTGACACCTGTCATGAGGATCCGCTGGATGCGCTTGCCCCAGCCCTCGTCCTTCTCGGCGGGGGCGGACGAGGCCGATGCGTCTCCCGAGACACGCTCGGCGTCCGGGTCGGCCGCCGCCTGCGCGGCGAGCTCCAGCAGCTCGCCGGGGCGCTCGATCCCGGCCTTGACGGGGCGGCGGATCACGGGCTTGCCCGCGAAGCGACCCGGCTCGCGCACATCGACGTCAACGGCGAACACGACGGCGTCCGCGTCGGCGATGACCTGCGGATCGATGGGCGTGTAGCCGCTGGATCCCTGCGTTTCGACGGCGAACTCGAAGCCCGCCTCCTCCGCGGCCTTCGTGAGCCCGTCAGCCGCCATGTAGGTGTGCGCGATGCCGGTCGCGCAGGCCGTCACGGCGACGATCTTGGTCGCGCCGGGGGCGGCGACCGAAGCGGCCGGAGCGGCAGCCTCCTCCTCGGCGTCGTCGGAGGAGGTCTCGCCGATGGCCTCGCGCACGAGGGCGACGACCGCGTCGGCATCCTTCGCCTCGCGCAGCGCCGAGGTGAAATCGTCGTCCATGAGGTGCCGGGCGAGCTGCGACAGCACCGCAAGGTGCTCTTCGGCGGCCGTGTCGGGCGCGGCGATCATGAAGACGATGTCGCTCGGGCCGTCGAAGGATCCGAAGTCGACGGGCGGGCTGAGCCGTGCGAAGGCGAGCGAGGCCTCCGTGACGGTCGCGGCCTTGGCGTGCGGGATCGCGATCCCGCCGGGCAGCCCGGTCGCGTCCTGCTGTTCGCGGGCCCAGGCGGCGTCGAAGAGCGCGTCGGCATCGCCCGCGCGCCCCTCGGCGACGAAGCGGGCCGCGAGGCTTCGCAGAACGTGTTCCTTGTCGGCGCCGATCTCGTCGTCGAGGCTGACGAGCGCCGGGGTGATGGTGGACATCTCGGGGGTCCTTTCTCGGACGCGGGTGCGTTATCGAAGTTCGGTCAGGGCGATCTCGCCCGTCGGGAGGTCGTCGGGGCCGGCGAGCCGGGTTCCCGGGAGAGCAGCGGTTCCGGATCCGTGGCGGACGGCGCTCGCGAGCCGCTCGGCAGAGGATGCACCGGCCTGCGCGGCGTGCAGGTATCCGGCGAGCGAGCTGTCCCCCGCGCCGACGGTCGATCGCACGCGGACGTTCGGCGGGATCGTGGCGTGCACGGCCCCGTCGCTGTCGACGAGCACAGCGCCGTCGCCGCCGAGCGTGACGAGGGCTGCGCCGATCTTGGCCGGGACGAGGCTCCCGGCGATGTCGGCGACCGCACGCTCGATGGCCACGCCTTCGGGCAGGCGCGCGCCCGCGAGCTCGGCGAGCTCGAGCTCGTTCGGCTTGATGAGGTCGGGGCGCCCGTCGGCGACGGCGGCGGCAAGCGCCGGCCCCGACGTGTCGACGGCGATGCGGGGCGGATCCGCGAGGCGCGCGCGCACCGCGTGGATGATCTGCACGTAGAGGTCGTCTCCCGCCCCGGGCGGCAGGGATCCGCAGAGCGCAAGCCAGTCTGCGCCCTCGCGTTCGCAGACCGCGACGACGGCGTCGACGAGCGTCGCCGCCGTGTCGGCGTCGAGCGTCGGTCCCGGCAGATTGAGCTTGGTCGTCTCGCCGACCGGGTCGGTGATCGTGAGATTGCACCGCGCGTGCCCGGTGATCGGCACGGCGTGCACGGGAAGCGCCGATCCGAGGGCCGCCGCGTAGGGATCCGTGGGGGCGAGCGGCAGGACGCCGCGCACGACGTCGCCGGCGTCGTGGAGCACGCGCGCGACGTTGATGCCCTTCCCGCCCGCGTCCTCGCGCATCGAAGCGGCGGACTGCACCTCGCCCGGCACGAGGGGGGCGTCGAGCTCGACCGTGCGGTCGAGCGACGGGTTGACGGTGAGCGTGACGATCATGCGCGTTCTCCCTCGTCGGCGGATCCTGCCCAGACTTCGACGTCGTGACGTGCGAGCGCGTCGGCAAGCTCGGGGCCCGGCTCCTCATCGGTGACGAGCACGTCGATGTCGGAGAGGTCGGCGAAGCGCTGCAGAGACTCGTCGCCGAACTTCGACGCATCGATGAGTGCGACGACGCGACGGGCCGAGCGCACCATCGCACGCTTGACGGCGGCTTCATCCGCGTCGGGTGTGCTGAGACCGAAGTCGGCCGACAGACCGTTCGCGCCGATGAAGGCGATGTCGGGACGCCGTTCGTCGATCGCCCGCACCGTGTCGATGCCGACGGCGGCGCCGGTGACCGTGCGCACGCGTCCTCCGAGCACCGTGAGACCGATGCCGTCGCGCCCCGCGAGCGCCATGGCGTGGGCGACCGCGTTCGTGACGATCTCGACGCGCCGCCCGAGGAGGCGTTCTGCGAGCGGCTGGACGAGCGCGCCGGTCGTCGTCCCGGCGTCGATCAGCACGGATCCGTCGAAGTCGGCGGGGATCGCGGCGAGCGCTCGCGCCGCGATGCGTGCTTTCTCGTCGCCGCGCTGCGTCAGACGTTCGTCGACGGCGCGCTCGACGAGGCTCGCCCGCGATGCGGCGATCGCTCCGCCGTGCACGCGGCGCAGGGCGCCGCCCTCCTCGAGTGCCTGCAGATCGCGGCGCACGGTCTCGGTCGTGATGTCGAACTGCTCGGCGAGTTCACGAACAGACACGCGCCCCGCGTCCCGCACGGCGCGTGCGATGAGCTCCTGCCGCTCTGCCTGATACATCTCGTCCCCTCCTTGGGTCCGCACGAGAATACAACACGTTCACACCCAAAACAACACATACACAGATAGGTATCGAGCACACACGACAACGGCCCCCTCCCGTGTCGGGAGAGGGCCGTCGAAGCAGGCGCGGATCAGTCGATGCCGCTGTAGGCGTGGAGCCCCTCGAAGAACATGTTCACGATGGTGAAGTTGAAGATCACGGCGATGAAGCCGACGATCGACAACCAGGCCGAGCGGGTGCCGCGCCATCCGCGCGTCGCGCGAGCGTGGATGTACCCCGCGTAGAGCACCCAGATGATGAAGGTCCAGACTTCCTTCGTGTCGAAGCCCCAGTACCGGCCCCACGCATCCTGCGCCCAGATGGATCCGGCGATGAGCGTGAAGGTCCAGAAGATGAAGCCGATGATCGCGAAGCGGTACGCGAGCCCCTCGAGCGCCTCCGCCGACGGCATCGTGCGCAGCACGCTCCGCTTCTCGGCCTGCTCGGGATCGTCGACCGCACGACGCTCGCGGCGCGCCTGCATCAGTTGAAGAACGCTGAGCGCGAAGGCGAGCGCGAGGAACGCCGTCGAGAGCGAGGCGACGAAGACATGGATCACGAGCCACGTCGACTTGAGGGGATCCATGAGCGGCGTGATCGAGGTGTAGATCGTCGGCATCGACGCGGCCCCGAGCAGGATCGTGACGAGCCCCGTCATGAACGCGCCGAGATAGCGCAGGTCCTTCCAGAACAGCACCCCGATGTACACGGCCGTGAACAGCAGCGTCGAGGTCATCGCGAACTCGTACATGTTCGACCACGGCACGCGACCCGCGCCGATACCGCGCAGCACGGTGGCCCCCAGGTGAAGCAGGAAGGCGATTCCCGTCAGGGTCGTGCCGATACGCGCCATGACGTTTTTCCCGTGCGGAACGGGGCCGTCCGCGTCGAGCTCGGCGGGCGCCGCGCTGCCCCCGGCGCCGACCAGCTGCGCCTGGCGGTCCTTCTGGCGGATCGAAGCTTCCGACCGCTTCGCCAGGTCGACGGCATAGCAGATGAACGCCAGCGCGTAGACGGAGATCGCCGTCCACAGGGCGATGACGGACCACGTGTCGTACATGAGTGCGTCGGCAGAGGGCATGGGCTCGATTCTCGGTTCTGGTTCTCGTGGGGTCAATGGCGGCGTCAGCCGCGGAGGTCCTTCTCGTGCTGCTCGGCGAGCTCGTCCACAGCGCGACGGATCGCCGGATCCTCGCCGCGCGCGAGGCCCGCGTACTCGACGCGCGCGCCGTCGTCGCCCTCCGGCGTGACCTTCACCCACAGCCGGCGGCGCGGCACGAGGAGCGCCGTGATGAGTCCGCCGACGAGCAGGATCGCGAAGGTGAGCACCCAGCCCGTCGAGGCGTCGTGATGCACCTGCAGCGACGCGAATCGCTTGACCGACTCGGTGTAGCCGACCTCGTCGATGTCGGCATCGCTCGGCGTCTCGTCCTCGAAGGTGACGGATCCGCGCCCGCCCGGCAACTCGACCGTCTGCCCCGGCGAGAGTTCGAGGGACTCCGCCTCGGCGTCGCCTCCCGCGATCTCCTCCATCCCGTCGGCTTCGAGCGTGTAGACCGATCGGGGGGTGCCGTCATCGATGCCGAGATCGCCCACATAGGCGCGCAGCGAGAGAACGGGATTGTACAGATCGGCGTAGGCCGACGTCATCGCCCCCGTGCTGAGCTCGGCCTGGGTCGGATAGAAGAAGCCGACGAGGCCGAGCTGCTCTTCGAGTCCGTCCGGCACCTTGACGACGCCCGCCGAGGTGAGGTTGTCGTCCTGCGGCAGGAACGGCACGGAATCGCGGAAGACCACCTCGCCATCGGCATCGCGCACCGTGATCGTGGGCGCGTAGCCGTTGCCGAGCAGGTAGATGGCGTCGCCGTGCACCCGCAGCGGGTGGTTGACGCGCACGGCCCCTTCTTCGGCGGATCCATCCGGTTCGCGGACCGTGACGTTCGCCGAGAAGTCGCCCGCCTGCCCCGCCCCGTTCTGCCCGTAGGGCACATACGACACGTCGAAAGAGTCGAGCGTCATCGAGTAGGGGGCGAGCGCGTCGTCGGGGACGAGGCGCCCCTTGTTCATGGACGAGTAGTTCAGCAGCGAGTTGACGAAGGTCGTGCCCTCGATGATGACGCTCTGCCCCGTGTAGGCGAACTGTCCGCCGAGGCCCACGGCCACGAGGATCCCGACGAGCGAAGCGTGGAACAGGAGATTTCCCGTCTCGCGCAGATAGCCGCGTTCGGCCGAGACCGAGAGGGTTCCGCCCGCGTCGTATCGCTCGACGCGATACCCCTGCTTCTTCAGCCGCTTCTCCGCCGCGTCGATGGCCTTCGCGGGTTCCGCGGCGAGAGTCTGCGAGCGGAAGTCGGCGAGACGGCTCAAGCGGGCGGGGGTGCGGGGCGGGCGCGCCTTCAGCGCCGCGAGATGATGCTTCGTCCGCGGCAGGATGCAGCCGATGAGCGAGACGAACAGCAGCAGGTAGATCGCCGAGAACCACGCCGAGGAGTAGACGTCGAACAGCTGCAGGGCGTCGACGATCGGGAACAGGTCGGGATTGTCTCGTTCCCACTGCGTGACGCCGTTCGGGTTCGCCATGCGCTGCGGGAAGATCGATCCCGGGATCGCGGCGATCGCCAGCAGGAGCAGCAGGACGAGCGCCGTCCGCATGCTCGTCAGCTGACGCCAGGCCCAGCGCAGCCACCCGACGAATCCGAGCTTTGGCTGGTTCACCGGCGCGGCCGACTGCGGGCGCGCGTCGAAGTGGTCGTCGGGGCGGCGCGGATCCGCGGCCGAGTTCCGCGTGAGATCAGAGCGGGAGTTCGACACCGCCGATCACCCCCTGCAGTCGCGACATGATCATGGTCCAGATGCCCGACACCATCAGCAGGCCGAGGAGAATCAGCAGGGATCCGCCGATGATGTTGACAATGCGCACGTGCTGGCGCAGAAATGCGAGCGAACGCGTCGCCCAGCCGAGGCCGAGCGCCGCGATGAGGAACGGGATCCCGAGCCCCAGGGAGTAGACGAGGCCCAGCAGCCCCGCGCGCCACGGATCACCCGTGTTCCACGACAGGCTCATGATCACGGCGAGAGTCGGCCCGATGCACGGGGCCCACCCGATGCCGAGGGCGAGCCCGAGCAGCGGGGCTCCGACGAGGCCGAGATCGCCGTTCATGTTCGGCTTCATGGTGCGCTGCATCGGGCGGAACAGCCCGAGGAAGACGAGGCCCATGACGATGACGACGGCGCCGAGGACACGCGTGATGACGTCCTGGTACTGGAGGAAGAACATCCCGAGGCTGCCGCTGAAGACGTTGACCGCCATGAAGACGACCGTGAATCCCGCGATGAACAGCAGCACACCGCCCACCAGGCGCCCACGCGTCGCGGATCCGCCCTGATCCGAACGCGACGTCACGGTGCCCGAGATGAACCCGAGATACCCCGGCACGAGCGGGAGAACGCAGGGCGAGAGGAACGACAGCAGCCCCGCCGCGAGGGCGATCGGAAGGGCGATCCAGAGCGCGCCTCCGCCGACGAGCTGTTCGACGCTCACGCGGCCTCGTCGAGGGTCTCGCCGACGAGCGTCGAGAGGATCGACGCCCCCTCGAGCTGTCCGATGATGCGCGCGGCGACGCGCCCCTCGCGATCGAGCACGAGAGTCGTCGGCGTCGCCTGGATCGGCGTGGCGTCGGCGAAGGCCAGCTTCACGGATCCGGTGTTCACGTCGACGATGCTCGGGTACGTCACGCCGTTGTCCTTCGCGAACGAACGGGCAGTGTCGGCCTGGTCGTAGATGTTGACGCCGACGAACGCGACGTCGTCGTCCTGGTACTCCTGCCAGACCTGCTCGAGGTCGGGAGCCTCGACGATGCACGGGCCGCACGAGGCGTACCAGAAGTTGACGACCGTGACCTTCCCGGCCGTGTCCTCGCTCGAGAGCGGCTCGCCGTGCTCGGTCTCGCCGGCCCACTCGACGGGCTCGCCGCGATCCTCCGCGGGGATGGGGTCGACGCGGAAATCTCCCGCGATGTAGCCCTTGTTGTCGCCGTCGAGATACTGCTCTGCCACGGGGTCATTCGAGCACGCGGCGGCGGTGGCGGCGAGCGCGAGGACCGCGAGAACGGATCCGATGCGCCGGAGCGGGGTCTTCAGGGGCACCTGAGGAATTCTACGCGTTGTAGTAAGAGGAGGCTGAGTGCCACCGGAACCGGGGTGCCTCAGCGACGCCGGTCGCGGATCCGCGCGACGAGCGCCGCGATCGCGCGCCAGCCGACAAGGAACGCCGCGAGGACGACGGCCGTGACGAGGAGGAACGACACCGCGAAGCCTCCTCCGGTCACGACGCGGAGGCCCATGCCGAGCGCGACCGCCAGGATCCAGACGGGGAGGCCGACGCGCAGCGGGGCGGCGGGGACGCGCCACGCGAGGCAGACGATCCATCCGACCCCGGCGCCCACGAGGAACGGCCACGCGACGCCCACGAGGCCCGGCACCGTGAAGCCGCCCTCGTGATTCACCATGCCGATCGCCGCGAACGCGACGATGAGCACGACGTCGAGTACGGCGGCGAGGATCCAGGGGAACGGGCGGCGAGAGGTCACAGTTCGAGCGTACGCACCGCACGCCTACCGGGCGACGCCAATTCTGTGCGGAGACGTCTGCGATGGCGGCGTGTCACCCCGACGGACCCAGAATTGGCGTCGTCGTGCACGCGGATAGAGTGGCCCCATGCCCGCCGAGCGCCTGTACCTCGTCCGCCACGGGGAGGTCCACAACCCCGATCACGTGCTCTACGAGCGGATCCCCGGCTTCGGCCTGAGCGAGGCAGGGCGCGAGATGGCGCGCGCCGCCGCGGCGCACGTCGCTGACCTCGGGCGCCCCGTCACGCGGCTCATCTGCTCGCCGCTGCAGCGCACGCGAGAGTCGGCCGAGCCGTTCGCGACGACGTTCGGGCTCGAACCGCAGGCCGACGAGCGCGTGATCGAGCCCTGGAACGCGTTCGCAGGCAAGCGGATGAAGCGCGCCGTGCTCAATCCGCTCAATTGGCGCCTGCTCGTGAACCCGGCGCGCCCCAGCTGGGGAGAGCCGTTCGCCGACACGGCAGCGCGCGTCGTCGCGGCGATGCAGGACGCGTGGGACACAGCCGACGGCGGCGACGTCGTCATCGTGTCCCACCAGGCCCCCATCTGGCTCGCGCATCTCGCCGTCGCGGGCGAGAAGCTCGCGCACTCCCCCGCGCGGCGGCGGTGCGCCCTCTCGAGCGTGACGAGCTTCTCGCGCTCCGGCACCGGCCCGACCGGCTTCAGCGAGATCGCCTACGCGGAGCCGGCGGCGTCCGGGATCGATCTCGGAGCGGTGTAACGGCGCGGCGTCAGCTCCGGCGCCGGATCGCCGCGCGCTCGACGACGATCAAGGCGAGCACGACGACCGCACCGCCAATGGCGAACAGGATCGGACCGAGCGGATCCGTCGGCGCGACGAGAGCCCCGTGCCCGTCCTCGCTGCCCGCGCCGCCCTGCCACGGCCAGAGTGCACGCAGGGATCCGAGCATGAGGCCGGCCATGACGAGGAGCGTCATGCGGCGGTGCCGCTCGAGCAGCACACGGATCACGCGGACGACCGTGAGCAGGCCGAGGATCGCGCCCGCCGCGAAGACCGCGATGTAGCCGAGCGCGCGGTCGTCAACGGCCTGCAGCGTCGGCGAGTAGAGGCCCACCGCCAGCAGGAAGAAGGATCCCGAGACTCCCGGAACGACGAGGGCGCACACCGCGACCGCCGCGGCGAGGAAGACGAAGACGAGGTTCGGCTCGTCGATCGACGAGTTGCTCGCGAAGCCGACGAGGAAGAAGGCCACGACCGCGGGAATCAGGAAGGAGGCGATGTCGACCGCCAGGTTCGTGCGCTTCGGAAGCAGCTGGAACGGCACGATGAGGCTCGCCGCGACGAGCCCGAAGAACAGTCCCCGGGCGTTCTCCGGGTGGGCGGTGACGAGATCTTTGACGATGCCGGCGGCGAACAGCACCGCCGCCGCCATCCCGATGAGCAGCGGTCCGATGAGCCACCAGTCGACCTCTCGCAGACGGCTCCGGAACCCCGAGAGACGATCCGGACCGACGACGAGCGCCTTGCAGGCTCCGCCGAGGGCGCCGGCGGCGTGCAGCGCCCGCTCGTAGACCCCCGTCACGAGAGCGACGGTGCCCCCGGAGACGCCGGGCACCAGCTCCGCCATCCCGATGAGGAATCCGCGCAGCACGTTGATCGGGCTGTGCGCTGCTCGCGCGGCAGTGGCGTTCTCGCTCATGGGTCTCGCTTCCGTCGGAGGGCGCTGTCGCGCCGCCACGACACTACCGGCCGCGGGATGCCCCCACACGGCGGACTCCCCTGCTCGCAGCCTGGGGATTCTCGGTGAACTTCGCCGTCGGCTTGAACCGATTCCGGCCGCGCGAGTGGAGTGGGCAGGTGACCGCTCCCCTGCTCTCGATGCCGCGCCACTCGTCGACCGACCTTGCTCGCGTGCGTCGACGGCGAGTGGTCCTGCTCGCAATTCTCGCGATCCTCACCGCCGCCGCGCTCGCCCTGGGGATCGGCGTGACGAAGCTGAACAGCAATCTCACGGTCGTGCAGCTCCAGCCGCACGAGGACATCGGTACGGGCGCCGCGGCCGGCATCGGCATGGACGGCGCCGCCGTGAACATCCTCGTGCTCGGATCCGATGGACGCGACGCGGGCGACGGCCGCTTCGGCGAGGACGACGGCACCCGCCGCAGCGATTCGATGATGCTCGTCCACATCGCCGAGGACAACGAGCGCATCGAAGCCGTGCAGATCCCTCGCGACACGATCCTGGATCTGCCGGCGTGCGTCGATCGCGGCTTCGGCGCTTTCGCGGGCGGCGTCGGCATGATCAATACGCCGTACAACTACGGCGAGGGGTGTTCCGTCGAGGCGGTCGAGGCTCTGACGGGCGTCGACATCGACCACGTGATCGCGATGAACTTCGACGGCTTCGCCACCGTCGTCAACGCCGTCGGCGGAATCGAGGTGTGCCTTGCCGAGCCGATCTCCGACGGGCATGCGCTCATCGACCTGCCCGCCGGCCGGCAGACGCTCGGCGGTGAAGACGCCCTGGCGCTCGCCCGCGTGCGATACGTGATCGGCGACGGCAGCGACATCTCGCGACTCGAGAACCAGCAGATGGTCATGTCTGCGATCGTGCAGCGGGCCACCGCCAACGAGGTACTCTCGTCGCCGACGCGCGTGTACGGCCTGGTCGACGCCGTCACCTCGTCACTGACCGTCGACGCGGGGCTGTCGTCGGTGACGAAGCTCGCGAGCCTCGCGCTGCGCCTGCATGCGGTGCCGGACGAGAACATCACCTTCCTCACGATGCCGTGGCAGCCGGCGGCGAGCGATCCGAATCGCGTCGAGGCATCCGCCGACGCGGAGATCGTGTGGAGCGCGCTGGAGAACGACGAGCCGATCGTCTTCGCGGGCGACGCCGAGGGCGCTCTCGCCGAGGAAGCGGCGAGCGATGACGAGGGGTCTTCCGCGGAGGATCCGACGGATGACGCCGACCGCGCTCCCGCCGAGGACCCGGATGGCAACGACCGGGGATCGACGGAGCCCCAGGAGGCTGCCGAGGACGTCGACACGATCGACGCGGCCGCCCGCACCGCGGCCGAGCCCGTCTGCGGCTGACAGTGCCTCGTCCGGAGGAGCCACCCATTTCGCGGCCGGTCCGCCGGAATACGCTCGGAGAGTGACCCCGCCCGACGAGCACCTCCCGACCCGTACGCTGCCGCGCGTGCGGGCGCAGTTCAGCATCCGGCCATCGCTGCGCAGCGTGCGCCTTCCGCGCGACGCCTGGTACCTGCGGGCCGCGGCGCTCGTCGTCTCCGCCGTCATCTCGATGGGCGTCCTCGCCGCCCTCGACCGCGTCGATCTCGGCGCGTACACGATGGCGGGATCCATGACCGCTCTCTACACACACGGCCTTCCCTACCGTCAGCGAGCTCGGACGATGGCGGGTTTCGTGGGGCTCCTCTCGCTGGGGTGTGCGATCGCGTTGGCGACCGCCGCCGTCGGCAGCGTCGGCGTCTCGATCGGCGTCGCCGTGCTGCTGGCCGCCGTCATCAAGGTGGCTCACGAGGCGTCGAACGTCGGCCCGCCTCCGGCCGTCATCCCGATCTTCCTCGTCACCGCTCTCGCCTTCACCGACCAGGACTGGCCCGACGTGCCTCTGCATGCGGGGCTCGTGCTCGCCGCCGGATCCGTCTCGTGGTTCGTCGTCATGCTCCCGCGCCTCGCGCGGCCGCACGGCCCCGAGCGGCGGGCCGTTGCGACGGCGGTGCTCGCGACCGCGTCGCTGGGCGAGGATCCTTCGTCGTCCGCTGCCCGAGAGAGGCTCGCCGCCGCGATCGCTGCCGCATGGCGCACCATGTCGCTTGCGCGGGCGCGCACAGACGAGCATGCGGCCCTCGAGGCGCACATCGTCGCCGCGGAGCGGATCCTCGTGGATCCCTCTTCGAGCGACCCCGCGCGAGCACGCGCTCATGCGCGGAAGATCGAGCACTCCCGCACGGGGGTCCCCGCGCCGCCCCTCAGTGACGCCGAGCGCGCGCAGGTGCGCGGCATCCACCTCGACCACGACGCGAGAAGGGGCTTCACCGACCGACATCCTGTCCTCGCCGCGTTCCGCCCGTCCTCTCCCTCGATGCCGTTCTTCTGGCGCGTGCTCATCGGTTGTCTGGCTGCGGCGCTCATCTCCTACGCGCTGGGCGTCGGCCGCCCCTTCTGGGCGATCACCTCTGCCGCCGTGATCATCCAGCCGAATCTTCTGCTCACCTGGCGAAAAGCACCTCCACGCGCGCTCGGCACCGTCCTCGGAGTCGGCCTGTTCGCCGCGCTCGCGCCCGCCGCGCACCTCGACCCGCTGCTCGCGGTGGCGATGATCCTCGTGCTCAACTCCCTCGCTGAATTGTTCGTCCCCCGCAACTACCTCGTCGGCCAGGTGTTCGTCACGCCGATGGCGCTCCTCATGAGCCAGTTCGGAACGGTCCTGCCGACCGACGAGCTGATCCGCGACCGCCTGCTCGACACGGTCATCGGCGTCCTCGCCGGACTCGCCGCCGCGTTCGTCATCCGCAATGGCCATCTCCGCCGTCACGCGAAGGCCGCGACGATCCGACTCGAGGCGGCCGCGATCGACGCGGAGGCACTCCCGCAGAGCGCGAGCGCAGACGAGCTCGCGCGGGCGAGGCGCGCGCTGATCGCGGATCTCGCCGCTGTGTCGGCGGCCGTGCGCTCGTCCGACAGCGAATGGTGGACCCACCGTGTCGATGAGACACGCGTGATCGCCGCGCAGAAACGCGCCCACGCCGCGCTCGCGGCGCTTGACCGGTAACGCCGGCATCGAACCGGATGTGCGACGTCGCGCGGAGGGCTCCGACCGCGTCCGCGCACTCAGGCGGCGACGAATAGGATTGTCTCCGTCAGACCAACACAATCAGGAGGATCCTCCGTGCTGCGCACACACACGGCCGGCTCACTGCGAGCCGAGCACATCGGTCAGACCGTCACCCTCACGGGGTGGGTCGATCGTCGCCGCGATCACGGAGGAGTCGCCTTCATCGATCTGCGCGATGCCTCGGGCATCTCGCAGGTGGTCATCCGCGACGAAGAGGTGGCGCACCCGCTGCGCAACGAGTTCGTCCTCCGCGTGACGGGCGAGGTCTCCGGCCGCCCCGAGGGCAACGCGAACGACAACCTGCCGACGGGCGACATCGAGGTCATCGCGACCGAGGTCGAGGTGCTCAACGAGTCGGCGCCGCTTCCCTTCCAGGTGTCGACCGCCCTCGATGGACAGGAGACGGTCGGCGAGGAGGCGCGCCTCGCGCACCGCTACCTCGATCTGCGCCGCCCGTTCCCGGCGAAGGCGATGCGCCTGCGCTCGAAGGCGAACCAGACGGCTCGGCGCGTGCTCGACCAGCAGGAGTTCGTCGAGGTCGAGACGCCGACGCTCACGCGCTCGACCCCCGAGGGAGCCCGCGACTTCGTCGTCCCCGCACGCCTCAGCCCCGGGTCCTGGTATGCCCTTCCCCAGTCGCCGCAGCTGTTCAAGCAGCTCCTCATGGTCGGCGGGATCGAGCGCTACTACCAGCTGGCCCGCAGCTACCGCGACGAGGACTTCCGCGCCGACCGCCAGCCCGAGTTCACGCAGCTCGACATCGAGATGAGCTTCGTCGACCAGGAGGACGTGATCGCGCTCGGCGAGCAGATCGTGTCCGAGCTGTGGAAGCTCATCGACGTCGAGATCCCCCTGCCGATCGACCGGATCACGTACGCCGACGCTATGCGGCTGTACGGATCCGACAAGCCCGATCTGCGCTTCGGCAACGCGATCGTCGAGCTCGCGGAGTACTTCGCCGACACCCCGTTCCGCGTGTTCCAGCAGGAGTACGTCGGATCCGTCGTCATGCCCGGGGGCGCCTCGCTCCCCCGCCGCCAGTTCGACGCCTGGCAGGACTGGGCGAAGTCGCGCGGCGCGAAGGGCCTCGCGTACGTCACGTTCCTCGAGGACGGCACGCTCGGCGGCCCCGTCGCGAAGAACCTGTCCGACGCCGAGCGCGACGGTCTCGCAGATGCCACGGGCGCGAAGATCGGCGATGCTGTGTTCTTCGCCGCGGGCAAGACGGGCGAGGCGCGCGCGCTGCTCGGCGCCGCGCGCGTCGAGGTCGCGAAGCAGACCGGCCAGCTGAACGACGACGAGTTCGCCTTCGTCTGGGTCGTCGACGCCCCGATGTTCGAGTCGACGGCCGACGCTGTCGCTTCGGGCGACGTCGCCGTCGGGGGCGGCGCCTGGACGGCCGTGCACCACGCCTTCACGGGCCCGAAGCCCGAGTTCGAGGACACCTTCGACACCGATCCCGGATCGGCGCTCGCCTACGCATACGACATCGTCTGCAACGGCGTCGAACTGGGCGGCGGCTCGATCCGCATCCACCGCGAGGACATCCAGAAGCGCGTCTTCGCGGTCATGGGAATCGACGAGGAGGCCGCGCAGGAGAAGTTCGGCTTCCTGCTCGAGGCGTTCAAGTTCGGCGCCCCGCCCCACGGCGGCATCGCGCTGGGCTGGGACCGCGTGCTGCAGCTGCTCACGAAGGCCGACTCGATCCGTGAGGTCATCGCGTTCCCGAAGACCGGCAACGGCTTCGACCCGCTGACGGCAGCCCCCGCGCCCATCACTCCGGAGCAGCGCGCCGAGGCCGGCGTCGACTACGAGCCCGACGAAAACGAGTAGGCCCCGTCGCATGAGCGCCCCCGCGGATCCGATCCGCGGGGGCGCTTCGCGTTTCGCCGGAGATTCGCCCATCCTTCGGATCCGGTGGGGAATTCTGGTCCGTAGATCCGACGATTCTCCGGCGTTCCGGTCGGCCCTGTTGGGGGCGACGTGGGGGTCAGCGTGTCCACAGGCGCCGAACTCGTGGAGTTATCTGAGGATCCGGGGCCTGTGACGCACGCGTCGCCGCGGATCTCGGCATCGTGCTGTCCATGCACATCGAGAACGAGCTCCTCCGGGCGGGCGGCATCGCGCGGACGCGATTCCTGGTCGACGCCGGTGCGACGCCCTCACAGATCACACGCGCGGTGCACGACGGTCGGGTCGAGCGCCCGGCCAAGGGCTGGATCGCCCTGCCGGATGCGGATCCGCTACTGCGGCGGGCCGCGATGGCGGGTGTCGTCCTGTCCTGCGTCACAGCCGCCAAGCGGCATGGACTCTGGGATGTCGGCGCCCCGCAGGTGCACGTCGCGGTCGCGCCGAACGGGAAGCCACGCGCGACGACGACCGCGCGCGTGCACTGGTTCCAGCCGCTCATACCGCGCCAGCCCGGCGCCCTCGTGGATCCCATCGAGAACACGCTCGCGATCGTGGCCGAGTGCCAGCCGCACGAGGAGGCGCTGACGATCTGGGAATCCGCGATCCGACGCGAGGCGATCGCGCTGGACACGATTCGCACGCTGCCGCTCGGCCCGAAGGCGCGCCGGATCCTCGACGAGGCCCGGCCCTTCGCCGACGAGGGCACAGAGACGATCCTCTTCAACCGCCTGAAGTGGCTGCGGCTCCCCCTCCGCCGTCAGGTCTGGCTGCTCGGCCACCGCGTCGACCTGCTCGTCGGCGATCGCCTCGTGATCCAGGTCGATGGCGGGCACCACGTCGATGCCCAGCGCACGAGCGACAACGCGCACGATGCGCGGCTGCGCCTGGCCGGGTATCACCCGATCCGGATCACCTACTGGCAGCTCATGCACGAATGGCACGTCGTGCAGGACCTCATCCTCGGCGCGATCGCGCGCGGGCTCCATCTCGCCGCATGAGCACGCGCCCGTCCGCCGGAGATTCGCCCATGTGTCGGATCGGATGTGCGATCCGGATCCGAAGAACGGGCGAATCTCCGGCGGATCGACTTCGCCGCCTACAGCTCGATGTCGATGGCCGCCCGACGCGACTTGAACGTGCCGATGAACTTCGACACGGCGACGTGGGCGGGGTGAGTTGCGTACACGGCGAGCGCGTCGGCGTCGTCGAAGTCGGCGACGAGCGCGAAGTCGTAGTTGCCGTCGATGTCGACGGCGTTCGCTCCGACGATCATCGAGCGCAGACCGGGGACGACGCCGACGAGCTTCTCGAGCTGCACCGCCGCCTCCGTGATCTTGGCGTTGCGGTCCTCGGCGGTGTCGGCATCGACGTCGAACATCACGATATGGCGGATCATGTGCGCTCCTTTGCGGATCAGGGGATCCTGTCATCGTACGGATCGATTCGGATCCCGACGGGAGGTCGACGCGATGGCGCGGCTCACGCCGCCGTCACGCGCACGGTGTGGTGGCCGGTTGCACCGTCAGGCGCCGGCGGCGCGGTGTCGGATGTCTGCGTCTCACCTTGGCGGCTCAGGGCTCGGCAGGTGAGGGTGTGTTCCCCGGGCGCGAGGGCGACGGGCAGACTCCACTGCACCCATGTGTCGTCCGAGATGGCCGATGCGAGCTGTGCGCGCTGCCACGATCCGCCGTCGACCGACACCTCGACCCCCGCGACTCCGACGTGCTGCTGCCACGCGACCCCGGCGACCACCGTCTCGCCCGACGGCACCTCGGTGCCGCGCGGCACGTCGATGCGGGACTGCAATTTAACGGGTCCTCGCTCCGACCAGCCGCGGTCCGTCCAGTACGCGCGTGCCTGATCGAAGCGCGTCACTTCGAGATCGACGACCCACTTCGTCGCCGAGACGTAGCCATAGAGCCCCGGCACCACCATCCGCACAGGGAAGCCGTGCGCGAACGGCAGCGGCTCGCCGTTCATGCCGACGGCGAGAATCGCGTTGCGGTCGTCGGTCAGCGTCTCGAGGGGCGTGCCGGCCGAGAAGCCGTCGTGCGACCGCGACAGCACCATGTCTGCATCGGGCAGCGGCCCGGCCTCGGCCAGCAGGTGGCGGATCGGGTAGCCGAGCCAGACCGCGTTGCCGATGAGCCCGCCGCCGACCGTATTCGACACGCAGGCGAGGGTCGTGACCGACTCTTCGAGCGGGAGCGCGAGCATCTCGTCCCAGGTGAGCGTCACCTCGCGCTCGACGAGGCCGTGGATCCGCAGGCTCCACTGCGCGGGGTCGATCTCGGGCACGACGAGCGCCGTGTCGATGCGGTAGAAGTCACGGTTCGGCGTGATGACGGGGGCGAGCCCGTCGATGCCGAGCTCCGCGCCCTCGGGAACGCTCGCGCCGACACCGGCTGCCGGCAATCGGATCGCGGCACGGATCGCCTGGACCGCGCGATCGGTCGCGGTCCCGACGCTCGACCAGACGGCGGCCGCGGCGCCGACGACGGCGGCTGCGCCGCTCGCGAAGAGAAATCCCCGCCTCGACAGCCCCTCGGCCTGCTCGGACTCGCGGCGCCGCACCAGAAGCCAGACGCCCGCCGCGCCGACCCCGCCGGCGATGGCCGAGGGGAGAATCGCAAGCGCGTCGGGATTCGCACGTGTGAGGACGGCGGCAATGCCGACCAGGCCGAGGGCGCCCGCCACGACGGATCCCCACGGCGGGCGGATCCGCTGGATCTGCCCCGCGATCGCGGCCACGCCGAGGAGGACCGCTCCGATCAGCACGAGGAGAGCGATCTTGTCTGCCGTGCCGAAGAGCTCGATCGCGAGGTCCTTCGCCCACGTCGGCGCGAGGTCGATGAGAGCGGATCCGATGCCGGCGAACGGGCTCGAACGCGGCGCCACCAGCGCGGCTACGAGCTCGCCGAGCCCCGCGCCGGCGATTGCGGACGCCATTCCCGCCCACGCGGCGGCGGCCCTCGAGATCCGCTTCTCCATGCCCTGAGGCTACGACGCGGCCTCACGCCGCCGGATGATCCTTACGAAGACGAAATGTGCGCGTCCGCCCGACGTGCACGGGCATCGCGTCGCGTGTCGGAAACGAACCAGAGGATCGAGCCGAGCACGGGAAGAACGATCACGGCGATCGCCCAGAGCGCGCGGCGGTCGCGGTCTGCCCCGCGCGCCCGCCCGATCGACACGAGCGCGGTGATCGCGACGGCTGCGACGAGCAGAACCATCCCGCTCCACGCGATGTCGTACGCCGCGGGAATGAGTGGATTCGTGCCCACCTCTTCCGAGATCATCATGGCGGTGACGCTACCAGCGGTCACCGACCGCCGAGCGCCTGCGACAGCCGATCCCGCGAGACGCGCCAGTGTCCGTGCAGTTCGCCGTCGATGAGGACGACGGGGATCTTCTCCCACCACTTCTCGTACAGCTGCGGATCGTCGACGATCGACAGCTCGGTCACCTCGACGCGATCGGCGACGGGATCGGGCAGCTCGGCGAGCGTCTGGTCGATGACCTCGCGCGCGACATCGCAGAGGTGGCAGTCGGGCTTGCCGATGAGGGTGAGCTGCGTCACCGCTCGACCTCGTAGCCCGCGTCGATCCACGCATCGGTTCCGCCGACGACATTCGTGGCGTCGTAGCCGCGAGGTTCGAGGGCGGCGACGACCTGGGCCGAGCGCCCACCGACCTTGCAGATGACGTCGAACTCGTGGGGCAGCTCGCCGAGCCGCTCCCCCAGCTGTGAGAGAGGGATGTTGACCGCGCCGGGCACACGGCCCGCGGCGAACTCGCCTTCCTCACGCACGTCGATGAGCGGGGTGTCCGTGCGCGCCGACAGTTCGGCGACCGTGATCTCCTGCATGGATCCATTCTCGCGCACGAGCGACCCCTTGGTCCCGCCCGCGCGGATGCACAACGACGCCAATTCTGCGCGGGGCCGGATCGGATCCCGCGGAATCACGCGGCTCGTCCGCGAAGCGGCACCAGAATTGGCGTCGTTGTGCAGGGAGGTCCCACGTCACATCGCGCACTCGGCCATCGGCTGCTCGGCCATCTCGTCGTCCGACATCGATTCCTCGTCCATCGACTCGTCCGACATCGACTCGTCCGCATCGTCCTTGGGCGCCTCGGTCTCGCAGTCGTCCATGGGGGCCTCGGAGTCCATCTCCTCGTCCATCGGCGCGTCCGACTCCATCGGCTGCTCCATGGGTGTTTCGTCCATCGGCTCCTCCTCGTCGCCCGATCCCGCACCTGTGCCGCAGCCGGCGAGGACGAGGGCGAGCCCGACGAGGGCGCTTGCTGTGATCGGTGTTCTGCGCATGGCTCTCTCCTGGGTTCTGGTCGCGCCATTCGCGACCTCTCCTCCGACGCAACCACCCCGCCTCGCCGCGCGGGCGAGAGGTTTCAAGGACGTAAGGGTCGGTGTCCGCCTCGGCTCGAAGGCCTATCGTCGGGACCATGGACAGCGCACCGCGGGTCATGGTCGTCGAGGACGATCCCACCGTGCGCGCCATCGTGGGCGATTACCTCCGCGATGCCGGCCTCGTGGTCTCGCTCCACAGCGATGGGATCTCGGCGCGCGCCGCCCTCGCAGATGGCGTGCCCGATCTCCTCGTCGTCGACCGCATGCTGCCCGGGATCAGCGGAGACGAACTCTGCCGCGACGTTCGTTCGGGATCCAATGTGCCGATCCTCATGCTCACAGCACTCGGCGGCGTGGAACGGCGCATCGAGGGCCTCGAGTTCGGCGCCGACGACTACCTCTCGAAGCCCTTCGCGATGCGCGAGCTGCTGCTCCGGGTGCGAGCGCTCCTGAGGCGCCGGCAGGCGGCCGATCCCGTCTCGGTATTCCAGACCGGACGTTTTCGCGTGGAACCCGCACACCGGCGTGCGTGGATCGCCGGACGCGAGATCGCTCTGACATCGCGCGAGTACGAGCTGCTGCTGCACCTCGCGCGACACCCGAATCGCGTGTTCACGCGCGACGAGCTTCTGCGCGCCGTGTGGGGATGGAGCGTCGGCGACGCGTCCACCGTGACGGTGCATGTGCGGCGACTCCGCGAAAAAATCGAGGAGGACCCGCGCTTCCCCGAGTATCTGCGCACGGAGTGGGGTCGCGGCTACCGCTTCACGCCGGAGGGGGATGCGCCATCGACGTCATGATGCTGGGCGGCTGGGACATCGCCCTGATCGTCGCCACCGCGCTCGTGTGCACGACCGGCGTGGCGGGCGTCACGTTGCTTCTGCTCCGCTGGAATCGGCGCCGCTCGATCGCCTCACAGTTCACGATCGTCGTCGCGGGCGCCGTCGGTGGCGTCGTCGTCTCGACGGTGGCGATCATGGGCGAGATGTATGTGTCGCCGCACGACCTCACCGTGTTCCTCTGGGTCGTCGGGGTCTCGGCGATCGTGAGCATCGCCGCCGCGTGGTTTCTCGCGAGGCGGACGGCGCGCGCGTCGACGGCCGCCCTCATCGCCTCGGCGCGGCAGCTCGGCGAAGGTGCCGTCGTCGACGCCGAGCACCCCGGATGGCGAGAGTTCGACGACGTGTCCGCCCAGCTGGCGGAGACGAGCGAGAAGCTCGCGGCCGCCCGCGCCGAGATCGCGAAGCTCGACGACGCTCGGCGGCAGTTCTTCGCGTGGATCTCACACGATCTGCGGACGCCGCTCGCGGGGATCCGCGCGACGGCCGAGGCGATTGACGACGGCGTGACGTCGGATCCGGCCGCCTCGGCGCGCGTCATCCGCGCCCGCGTCGACGCGCTCGATCGCATGGTCGACGATCTCTTCCAGCTCTCGCGCCTCGAGACCGGCACGCTCGTCCTGCAACGCGAACTCGTGTCGCTGCTCGATCTCGTGTCCGACGCCGTGGTGGATGTGCAGGCGCAGGCGGAAGACCGCGGCGTGCGGATCGTGCCCGCCCGCATCGACGGGCACATGCTCTGGGCGGATCCGCGCGAGCTCACCCGCGCGATCGGAAACCTCCTCGCGAACGCGGTGCGCCACGCGCCCGAGGGGTCGGAGATCCTCATCGACGCGGAGCGACGGGATCCGATCCGCCGGACGATCGCTCATCCGACGGATCGAACCGGCGGTGCGGATCCGGCAAAACCGACATTCTCCGAAGATCCGGACGCCGACGGCTCCGGAAACCTCGTCCTCAGCGTCATGGACCACGGATCCGGCGTCGCGAGCGAGGATCTCGGGCGACTGTTCGACGTCGGGTGGCGCGCCGAGGGATCCCGCGACGAGCCCGGCGCCGGGCTCGGCCTCGCGATCGTCCGCGGCATCGTCGAAGCGCACGGCGGCGCCGTGGGCGCAGACAACGTTGACGACGGCTTCGTCGTCACGCTCGCGCTGCCCGCTGAACGCTGAGCGTCGAGCCTCATCCATACACAACGACGCCAGTTCTGCAGCCGCGCCCCACCGCACCCCCGGAATCACGCGGGTGCCCGTCAGGCCGATGAAGAATTGGCGTCGTTGTGCACGAGCACCCGAATGCACTCCGGGCACAGCAAACGCCGGCCCCGTGGAACGGAGCCGGCGTTTCCGGGTGCGGCGCTTACTTCTTGTTGCGACGCTGGTGGCGGGTCTTGCGAAGCAGCTTGCGGTGCTTCTTCTTCGCCATGCGCTTACGTCGCTTCTTGATCACAGATCCCATGGGAACCTCGCTATGTCTCGGGGTCGGAAGCCTGGCACGTACATGTGCCGGCGTCCGGAAACGGGCACGGCAGAAAAAGTGCCTCGGAGCATCCTATCGCATGCCCCGCGCGCGGCCTGACAGCCGCCAGGGAGCGCCTCAGCCGGCCTGTGCGCCGTGCTCGTCGTCCGGCAGCTGAACGACCTGCGTCACCGCACTTTCGGGTACGCGATAGCTGCGGCCGAATCGCACGGCAGGGAGCTCGCCGGAGTGCACGAGGCGGTAGACCGTCATCTTCGAGACGCGCATGATGTCGGCGACTTCGGCGACGGTCAGGAACCGCACGTCGGGCATATCGGCCATTTTCAACTCTCCCCCGCAGGTGTTTCTTCCCGCTCACCCTATGGGGCGCGGGATACCGATGTAAACCCGTGTGGCCGGTGTGATCACGATGCGCACCTCAGTGAGAGTGACAACCGTTCGCTTCCGGCGCACGAGCGGCCTATGCCCGCGCCTCGCGAAGCGCCTGCGCCTCGGCTCTGCGCGCCTGACGCAGCGCCTTTTCGGCGTGGCGCACCTCCTTCTCCGCTGTGGTCCGTGCGCGCACTGCGGCGCGATATCGCCTGTCATCCGCGACGTCGGCGTCGTCGACTTCACGGTGCTCCGACGGCTCAGGCGCGACGCGCCCCTCAACGTACGCTTCGATCCCGTCCAGCGTGCGTTCAAGCCCGAAGAGAAATGGGTCTGCCTCGGCGAGGAACGCTCCGGCGTCGATGAGGGCACGCAGGCGTGGGTACGTGTCACTGTCGATGACGCGATCGTAGAGCGCGTGCTCGTCGGCACTGATCTCGTCGGGCGTGCGCCCCGATTCGCGCGCCGCCTGGTCGTACCCTGCATAGACCATCCCCTGCCACCGCGCCTGCCCCGTAATCGCGAGCACCACGGCGAGCTTCTCGTCGAAATCGAGCGGCGTACCGTCGATCGCCTCAAGGCCCGCCTCGATCCACTGCGAGCTGTTGGGAGTGACCGGCGAACCCAAGATCGGCAGGGCGAGGATCCACGGGTGGCGCAGGTAGATCGCCACCTGTTCGCGAAACAGCACGCGGAGCTTCGCACGCCATCCCTCCTCGTCGCGGTACCGCAGCGACGGCTCACCTGTCGCCTCCTCCTGCATGAGAAGCAGCAGGTCGTCCTTCGCCGTGACATAGCGATACAGCGACATCGGCGTGTAGCCGAGCTTCTTCGCGACGGCTGCCATGGACACAGCACCGATGCCCTCGGCGTCGGCGAGCGCGACCGCCGTTTCGACGATGCGCTCGACACTCATCTCGCGCTTCGGTCCGCGTTGCGGGGCAGCCGCCACACCCCAGGCGAGGGCGATTCCACGGGGGAGCTCGGTGTCTTCCTGCATGCCCCAACTCTACGATGTGTATGTTATAAACAGTGTGTTATCTTCATAAACAGTTTTTTACGTATACGGAAGGATCAGATCGTGACTCCCGCCATCGAGACCCGCGCTCTGCAGAAGCGCTTCGGGCGCCAGACCGTGCTCGACGGCGTCGACCTGAGTGTCGAACCGGGCGAGATCTTTGCCTTGCTCGGCCCCAACGGCGCCGGCAAGACCACCCTCGTGAACATCCTCACGACGCTCGTGCGACCCGACGACGGATCCGCACATGTCGCCGGCCACGACGTCGTCCGCTCCCCCGTGGCGGTCGCGCAGCGGATCGCCCTCACGGGCCAGGCCGCCGCCGTCGACGAGGTACTCACGGCCCGCGAGAACCTCGTGCTGTTCGGTCGCCTGTCAGGGCTCTCGCGGCGCGAGGCACCGGGGCGCGCCGACGAACTGCTCGACCGCTTCGATCTCGCGGACGCCGCGAACGGGCGCGTCGGAACCTTCTCGGGTGGGATGCGCCGCCGGCTCGACCTCGCGCTGAGCGTCGTGGTCAGGCCGCAGGTGCTTTTCCTCGACGAGCCGACGACCGGTCTCGACACGCGCAGCCGACGCGAGCTCTGGCGCATCATCGTGTCGCTCGCCGACGCCGGCACGACCGTGTTCCTCACGACGCAGTATCTCGAGGAGGCCGACCGGCTCGCCGACCGCATCGCCGTGCTCCACGACGGCCGCATCGCTGCACTGGGAACCGCCGAACAGCTCAAGGCGCGCGTCGGCGGCACGTCCGTCGAGCTGCGCGGAGGGGACGGCACTCTCCTGCGCGAGCTGCCGACCGATGGATCCGTCTCGTCGTTGCGCCGCGCGATCGACGAGATCGACGCGGCCGGACTCGACGGCGATGTCGTGCTGCGCCGCCCCAGCCTGGACGACGTCTTCCTCTCACTCACTGACCGCACCCACCAGGAGGACCTCGCATGACTATCGCACCGCACACCGACGTGCGGCCCCGTCTAGGCGGGCTCACCGCCGAGGCCATCTTCATCGGCCGCAGCCTGCGCCACTCCCTGCGCGACGCCGAGTCGCTCCTGATGTCGATCGTGCTGCCGGTGATGCTCATGCTCATGTTCACGTACGTGTTTGGCGGTGCGATCGACCCGACAGGCGGGTACGTCGACTACGTCGTCCCCGGCACGATACTGACGTGCGCCGGATTCGGCGCCGCGACGACCGCCACATTCGTCGCGGGCGACATGACAGGCGGCATCATCGACCGAATCCGCACGATGCCGCTGCGCGCCGGGGCGGTCCTGACGGGGCACGTCGTCGCGTCCCTCGCGCGCAATCTGTTCGCAACGGTCGTCGTGATCCTCGTCGCCCTCGCGATCGGCTTCCGCCCCGACGCGTCACCGGTCGACTGGCTCGGCGCGATCGCGATGATCGCCGTCTGGATCTTCGCGATCACCTACCTGTTCGCCGCGATCGGGCTCGCCGCGGGATCCGCCGAGGCCGCAAGCGGGTACGGCTTCATCCTGCTCTTCCTGCCGTACGTCTCCAGCGGCTTCGTCCCGCTCGACACGATGCCCGGCTGGCTGCACATCGTCGCCGAAGTGCAGCCCGTCACACCCGTGGTCGAAACGATCCGGATGTTCCTGCTCGGGACGGATCCGGGATCCGCGCCCGCCTGGGCCCTTGCATGGTGCGCAGGAATCGCCGTCGCGGCCTCCGCGTGGGGCGCATGGCTGTTCCGGCGAAAGGCCGGGAGGCGGTGATGCCGGCGCTCAGGCGCCGAGGCGCTTGAGCGCCGTCTGCACGACCGCGGCCGTCCGGCCGAGCGACTCGGCGAACTTCGTCGCGGGCTGCGGCAGGGGCGCGTAGATCGACTGCGCGGCCTCCGCCGCCAGATCGCCCTCGTCGACGAAGAACGGGACGAGCCAGTCATCGATCTCCTCGAGCGGCTGCTGCTCGAGCCGGTAGTAGCGATGCTGCCCCTCTTCGCGAACCGAGACGAGCCCCGCCTCGCGCAGAACCTTGAGGTGCTTCGACACGGTCGGCTGGCTCACGCTGAGCTCCCCGACGATCTCCGACACGCTCGTCCCGTCCTGCGTCTCCTGCTCTCGGCGCAGCAAAAGCTGCAGGATCTCGCGGCGGGTGCCATCGGCGATCACGTCGAAGATGTCGGCCATAGCCCACAGCGTATGGCATGCGGGGCATATTCGACACGACGATCACCCTCGCGGCGGTACGATGATCGCTGTCCTGCCCGCGAACGAGAGGCGCCCGGTGATGCCAGGCAGCGAGGCCGCGCAGCGTTCGAGGTCGCTCGGCCGCCTCACGCGCGGCGTGTGGCACTGGTTCCGCGTGTTCACGACCCACTCGCCATCGCGATTCGCGATCCTCGTGTTCTCGAGCCTCGTACTGATCTTCACGGCGATCCTCTCGCTGCCGATCTCAGCGGCGGATCACACGGTCACCCCGCTCTCCGATGCGGTGTTCACGGCGATGTCGATGATCTGCGTCACCGGTCTCGTGAGCGTCGATATGACGACGCACTGGTCGGCCTTCGGCGAGATCGTGCTGTTCATCGGCGTGAACATCGGAGGAATGGGCGCGCTCACGCTTGCCTCGATGCTTGGCCTCATCATGTCGAAGCGCATGGGGCTGCGCGCGAAGCTCATCGCGGCGGGCGACACGAACCCCCTCCGGGCTCACGGCGGCGCCGTCAGCGAATCACAGGCGGTTCGCCTCGGGGAGGTCGGGCAGCTGCTGCGCACGGTCGCCCTCTCGACGCTGCTCATCGAGCTCGCCGTCGCACTCCTCGTCTTGCCCTCCACACTCGCGAAGTACGACTGGTGGCTCGAGGGCACATGGGCCGCGATCACCTACGCCGCAATGTCGTTCACGAACACCGGATTCACGCTCAACGAGGGCAGCATCGGGCTCTTCGCCGACGACTTCTACTTCCTCACGGTGATCATGGTCAGCGTGTTCATCGGATCCGTCGGATTCCCCGTCATCTTCGCGCTCTCGCGCCACCTGACGAATCCGCGCAAGGCCATGCTGTTTCGCCCGAGAACCTGGTCGCTGCACGTGAAGCTCACGGTCGTCACGAGCATCCTGCTCCTCTTCGGCGGCGCGGGCGTCCTGCTCTCGCTCGAATACGACAATCCCGGAACCTTCGGATCCATGGGTGCCGGCGAGACGATCTTCCAAGCGTTCTTCGTCTCCGTCATGACCAGGTCCGGTGGTTTCTCGATCATCGACATCGGCGAACTCTACGGATCCGGCATGGTCGTCGGATCCATGCTCATGTTCGTCGGCGGCGGATCCGCGTCAACGGCCGGCGGCATCAAGGTCACGACGCTCGCTGTGCTCGCCCTCGCCGTCTGGTCTGAGGCGAAGGGGCGCCGCCAGGTTCAGGCTTTCGGACGACGGATCCCCTCCGATGTGCAGCGCGTCGCCGTCGCGGTCCTCGCGTGGGGAGCAACGATCGTCGCCGTCGCGACGATCGCGATCGCGCAGATCACGCACGAGCCGATCGCCGAGGTGCTCTTCGATGTCATCTCGGCCTTCGGCACCGTTGGCCTGTCGACGGGCCTCACGGAGAACCTGCCCGATCCCGCGCTGTACATCATGGCCCTGACCATCTTCATGGGGCGCGTTGGTACAGTCACACTCGCCGCGGCCGTCGCGGCGACATCGCAGTTGCAGCACTACGAACTGCCCGTCGAAAGGCCCATCGTTGGTTGAACCGATCCGGAGCGACTCCCCCGTGCTCGTCATCGGCCTCGGGCGCTACGGCGCCGCCTGCGCTGGCGAGCTCGACCGTCTCGACCGCGACGTGCTCGCGGTCGACGCAGACCTCGGCCTCGTGCAGAAGTGGTCGGAGCGCGTGACACACACGGTGCAGGCCGACGCACGCAACCTGGAGGCGCTGAAGCAGATCGGCGCCCAGGACTTCCAGGTCGCCGTCGTCGCGACCGGATCCTCGATCGAGGCGTCCGTGCTCATCACGGCCAACCTCGTCGATCTCAAGGTGCCGCAGATCTGGGCGAAGGCGACGAGCCAGTCGCACGGCAAGATCCTCTCGCGCGTCGGCGCGAACCACGTCATCTACCCCGAACGCGAGGCCGGCGAGCGCGTCGCCCACCTCGTGAGCGGGCGCATGCTCGACTTCATCCGCTTCGACGACGACTTCGTGCTCGCGAAGATGTTCCCGCCGAAGTTCATCCGCGGCGTCACTCTCTCCGACTCGGCCGTGCGCAGCAAGTACCACGTGACCGTCGTCGGCGTGAAGTCACCCGCCAAGCCCTTCCACTATGCCGAGGCGAACACGGTCGTCACCAATCACGACCTCATCATCGTCTCGGGCACGAACGAGGACGTCGAGCGCTTCGCCGCGCTCGACCGGTAGCGCCTCAGCGCAGCTGCGCGAACGCCTCCACTTTGCGGGTCGGGCCGAAGACGAGCACCGTGTCGTCCTGCCGAAGGATCGTCTCGGCATCGGCCGGCTTCCATTCCCCGCCAACGGCCTTGCGCGCCGCGATCGTGACACCGCGACGCTCGCGCAGCCGCGTCTGACCGAGCGGGACGCCGTCGAGCTCCGCCGGCGGCGACACCTTGACGATGGCGAAGCCCTCGTCGACCTCGAGGTAGTCCTTCGCAGCGCCGCGCAGGAGGTGCGCGACACGGCGCCCCATGTCGTGCTCGGGGTAGATGACGTGCTGCACGCCAAGCTGTTCGAGGATCCGGCCGTGCTGATCGTCTGTGGCCTTCGCCCACACGACGGGGCCGTCCAGCTGGAGCAGCAGCGACGCCGCGAGGATCGATACCTTGAGGTCTCCGCTGATCGCGATGATCGCACGGTCGAACTCATGCACCGCGAGCTGACGCAGCACCTCCTCCTTCGTCGCATCGGCGCGCACGACCTGCGTGAGCCGGCCGTTGAGCTCCTGCACACGATCCTCGTCGGCGTCGATCCCGAGCACCTCCGTTCCCGACGCCATCAGCTCGAGGGCGACCGCAGCGCCGAATCGGCCGAGGCCGATGACGACGACCGAGTCGGCCTCCGCGATGCGTTTCGAGGTCTCTCCGAACGAGAGAAACGAACCCATGATGTGATCCTCTCCGCGCCCCTCAGCCAATGGCCGGGCGCTCCTTGGGAAGTTCGTACGCTGTCTTCCGCTCGCGGAGGGCGAGCGCGGATCCGAGAGTGAGAGGGCCGAGCCGGCCCAGGAACATGAGGATCGACATCAGCACGCGCGCTGGATCAGGCAGATCCGCCGTAATGCCCGTCGACAGTCCGACGGTGCCGAACGCCGAGATCGCTTCGAACAGCACCCTGTCGAGGTCGAGATCCGTCATCGCAAGGATCACGAGCGTCACGAAGACGATGCCCGCGATCGCGACGAGAACGACCGAGATCGCCTGGCGGTGCACGCTGCGCGAGAGGCGCTTGCCGAAGATGTTCACGGCCGTGCCTCCGCGCAGCTCGGTCCAGAGGATGAACAGCAGCACGGCGAAGGTCGTCACCTTGATGCCGCCGGCGGTTCCCGCGGGGCCGCCTCCGATGAACATGAGGATGTCGGTCACGAGCCACGTCTCGTCGTGCATCTGACCGACATCGACCGAGTTGAAGCCCGCCGTGCGCGTCTGCACGGCGTGGAAGAAGCCGCCGAGCACGCGCGTCCAGGGATCCTCTCCGCCGAGCGTCTGGGGATTCGTCCACTCCATGGCCGTGATGACGAGCGTCGATCCGACGAGCAGGACGATGGTCGCGGCGAGCACGATGCGGGTATTCATGGACCAGTGCAGGGGCTGACGGAACTCGCGCCGCAGCTCCCGCAGCACGGGGAAGCCGACGCCGCCGACGATGATCGCGGCGCACATCGGCAGCAGGATCCACGGATCCGCCGCGAAGCCCATCATGCTGTCGCTCTGCAGCGCGAATCCGGCGTTGTTGAACGCCGAGATCGAGTGGAAAACCGACATCCACACCGCCTCGCCGAGACCGTAGTCGCCGCGATAGCCGAGGAGGAACCGGCCGAGGAGGATCGCGGCGACGACGGCCTCAATGATGATCGATGTGAAGAAGATGCCGGCGACGATGCGGCGCACGTTCGGGGCGCCGAGCGTCTTCGACTCCGTCACGGCGTTCATTCGTGCACGCACGGACAGCTTGCGGGCCAGCACGATGCCGACGAGCGCGGCGAAGACCATGATCCCGAGTCCACCGAGCTGGATGAGCACGAGGATCACCGCGAGGCCGAAACCGCTCCAGTGGCTCGCCGTGTCGACGACGACGAGGCCCGTCACGCACAGCGCCGATGTCGCGGTGAAAAGCGCGTCGATGAAGCTCGTGCGGTTGCCGGGGACAGCTGAGATCGGCAGCCAGAGCAGGAGGGTGCCGACGACGAGGACTGCTCCGAACCCCAGGACGATTGCCTGGGCGGGAGCGAAGCCGCGCCGTACCGACGCGGACGCTGTTCGAGTCACGAACGACGACAGTACGCCAATTCCGTCACGGCGCAAGTCCGGCCCGCGGGGCTGCTCACCCCTCGGCGGCGAGCTCCTTCGCGCGCGCATACGCCGCGTCGGTCGCCTTCTTGAACAGGGCATCGAGATCGGCGGCCTGGAACGTCTCGACGGCCTCGTGCGTCGTGCCCTTCGGGCTCGTCACGCCGCGACGCAGCTCGGCCGGGTGCTGGCCCGAAGCCTCGAGGAACGCCGTCGCACCGATGAAGGTCTTCTCGGCGATGAGGCGGGCACGCTCGTCGTCGAAGCCCTGGTGCTTCGCGGCCTCGATCAGCTTCTCGACGAAGAGGAAGACGTATGCCGGGCCGGATCCGGAGATCGTCGAGATCGCGTCGATCCCATCGTCACCGTCGACCTCCACCGCGTCCCCGACCGTCTCGAAGAGCCGCTTCACGATCGCCATGTCCTCGGCGGAGGCGTGCGTGCCCGCGGCGAGCCCCGTCACGCCCTTGCCGACCGTCGAGGGCGTGTTCGGCATCGACCGGATCACCGAGGTCGAGCCGAGCTTCTCCTCGAACTGAGCGAGGGTGATGCCCGCCGCGAGGCTCACGACGATCGCGTCGTCGCGCAGGTGCGGCCCGATCTCGTCGAGCAGATCGGCGATCATGTATGGCTTCACGCCGACGAGGACCACGCGCGCCGCGGCAGCCGCCTGCGCATTGCCGTCGGGGGTGTTCTCAAGCGCGATGCTCGTGACGCCGTCGAGCTCGGCAAGCGGCTCGGCCTTCGCGGCAGTGCGGTTCGTGACGTGGATCCCGCCGTCGACGGGGATCCCGCTGGAGACGAGGCCTCGGAGGATCGAGCCTCCCATCGAACCGGCACCGATGAACGCGACAGAGGGAAGGGCTTCAGTCATGCCTTCCACGCTACAGCCGGGTGCGCTATACGCTGGGCGCATGGATGCACAGGTGAGCGACCACGCAGCCCAGGACGACGTGCCGAAGGTCATCGAAGCGATCGAGCGCGGCCCCGAAGTGCAGAAGGCTCTGCGCATCATGGTCGTGCCGATCTCCCCGGACCGGCTGCTCGTCTCCGGCGAGGTGACGGTCCCGCTCGACAAGCCCCTCTCGTCGATCGCACGGGATCTCGACGTCGTCGAGGGCCGCGTGCGTCACGAGGTGCCGAAGGTGCACGAGATGTTCCTCTCGGCCCGCGTCTATTCGGATCCCGACCAGGCCGATCCGCCGACCGAGGCATTCGTGGTCCGCTCGATCGACTGATGCGCGTCGGCGCGGAAGCGCGGATGCCAGTATTGACGCATGGCCACTCCTGAGTTCTGCGTCTTCACCGAGCCCCAGCAGGGGGCCTCCTACGACACCCAGCTCGCGTTCGCCCAGCAGGCCGAGCGCAGCGGTTTCGACGGCTTCTTCCGCTCGGATCACTATCTCAAGATGGGCGACTTCTTCACGGGAGAGCCCGGCCCGACCGACGCGTGGACGACGCTCGCCGGTCTCGCCCGCGAGACGCGCACCCTGCGCCTCGGCACGCTCGTGTCGTCCGTGACCTACCGCACCCCGGGGATCCTCGCGATCCAGGTCGCGCAGGTCGACCAGATGTCGGGCGGCCGCGTCGAGCTGGGGCTCGGAACCGGCTGGTTCGAGGCGGAGCACGCCGCGTACGGGATCCCCTTCCCCCGCAAGCGATTCGATCTGCTCGAGGAGCAGCTCGAGATCGTGCAGGGCCTCTGGGGCACACCGGAGCACGCGACGTACTCGTTCGACGGCGAGCACTACCAGCTCGTCGACTCCCCGGCGCTGCCGAAACCCGCGCAGGAGGCACCTCCCGTCATCGTCGGCGGTGCCGGCCTCAAGCGCACGCCGTCACTCGCCGCGCGCTTCGCGACCGAGTTCAACATCCCCTTCCAGCCCGAGGACGTCGTCGTCGATCGCTGGGCGCGGGCGCGCGCCGCATGCGAAGACATCGGCCGCGACCCCGAGACCCTGAAGACGACGGTCGCCCTCACAACGCTCGCGGGCGAGACCGAGCAGGACGTCGCGCGCCGCGCAGCCGCGACGGGCGTCGACGTCGACGAGTTCCGCCGCGACCACACCTTCTGCGGATCCGCGGCCGAGATCGTCGACCGGGCGGGCCGACTCCTCGAGCAGGGCGCGAACCGGCTCTACTTCCAGATGATCGACATGACCGACCTCGACCACGTGGCCTTCGTGGGCGAGGAGGTCCTGCCGCAGCTGCGCTGAGCGCACTCACCGTCGCGCGCGGAAGAACTCCTCCAGCGGGGCGCGGGCCTCGTGCTCGAGGACGCCGCCGATCACCTCGGCGCGCACGGGCAGCCGGCGATCGCGCACGACGTCGTAGACAGATCCTGCGGCGCCGGCCTTGTCGTCCCACGCCCCGAAGACAAGCCGCGAGACGCGGGCCTGCAGCAACGCACCCGCGCACATGACGCAGGGTTCGAGCGTCACGACGAGCGTGCACCCGTCGAGGTTCCAGGATCCGATGCGCGCAGCAGCTTCGCGCATCGCGAGTACCTCCGCATGGGCGCTCGGGTCGTGCGTCTGCTCGCGGCGGTTCCGACCGCGACCGATGAGCGCGCCGGCACCGTCGAGCACGACGGCGCCGACGGGTACCTCCCCCGCCGCGCCGGCGTCTGCGGCGAGCGCGAGCGCGAGCCGCATGGCGTCGACGTCGGCGGGGTCAGGTGTCATGCCCTCGAGGTTACGGCGTGATGACCGCGCGACCGCGCAGGGTGCCCTCGTGCAGCCGGCGATACGCCTCGGGGGCGTCTTCGAGCGCGAAGCGCTCGGTTTCGACATCGATCAGGCCGCCGCGGGCCAGGTCGAACACCTCCATGAGCTCGGCGCGCGACCCCCAGTACGGCGAACGGATCGTCGCGTCGTACGGACGCGCGAGCATCCCGACATCGGCCTTCGTCGCCCCGACGCCGACGAGCACAAGGTCGGTCTCGACGCCGCTGAGCTTCGATCCGAGGTCGACGGTCGGCTGGATCGCAACGAAGTCGAAGATCGCCGTGACGGTCGCCTTGCCCGTCGCCTTCGCGATCTCATCGGCGGCGTCGTCGTTCGAGAGGAAGGCGTGATGCGCGCCGACGTCCTTCGCGAGGGCGAGCTTGTCGTCGTTGACGTCGAGGGCGATCACCGTGGCGGGAGTGAGCGCCCGGAGGATCTGGATCGCCACGTGCCCGAGCCCACCGGTGCCGATGACGACAGCCGTCGAGCCGGGACCGAGCTTCTGGAGGGACCCCTTGATCGCGTGGTACGGCGTGAGTCCTGCGTCAGTCAGGGCGACGTTGTCGACGGGGTCGAGGTCGCCCAGCGGGACGAGGAAGCGCGGCGAGTCGACGATCATGTACTCGGCCATGGATCCGTCGTGGCCGAGACCGGGAGGTGTGATTCCGAGCTCGGCGGCGCGCTCGCAGTAGTTCTCCTTGCCCTGAGCGCACTGGTAGCAGCCCCCGCAGCCCCAGGGTCCGTAGACGGCGACGGCGTCGCCGACGGCGACCTCGGTGACGCCTTCGCCGAGCGCGTCAACGATGCCGGCGCCCTCGTGGCCGAGGGTCATGGGAAGCGGATACCCCATGCCATCGGTGTAGGCGTCCTCCGGCAGCCCCATGACGAACGAGTCGGAGTGACAGGCGCCTGCCGCGGTGACCTTGAGTCGCACCTGCCCGGGGCCGGGCTCGGGCGTCGGCACCTCTCGGATCTCGGGCGGCTGGCCGATCGCAACGTACTGCAGAGCCTTCATGGGGTTCTCCTTTCGTGTACGTGACGGGGGTCTCCGGCACGTGTAGACATTCTCTCCCCTGTGCGCGCCTGACGCACCCGTCTGCGCGGTAAACGGCTGAGGACCTCCGAGTAACGCGCGACGCCTGCGGAATTCCGCCAGGTGCGCCCAGTAACGTGTGGTTCATGCGCGTGCACATTGCCGACCACCCGCTCATCACCCACAAGCTGACCGTCCTTCGTGACAAGTCCACCCCGTCGCCCGTGTTCCGTCAGCTGACGGAAGAGCTCATGACCCTCCTCGCCTACGAGGCAACGCGGAACGTGCGCGTGCAGGACTGTGAGATCAACACTCCCGTGACGACGACGATCGGCGTGAAGATCGCCGATCCGAAGCCCCTCGTCGTGCCGATTCTGCGCGCGGGGCTCGGCATGCTCGAGGGCATGACGAAGCTCATCCCGACGGCGGAGGTGGGATTCCTCGGAATCGTGCGCGACGAGCGCACACTGAAGCCGACGACCTACGCCGAGCGCCTTCCTGACGATCTGGCGGGACGGCAGTGCTTCGTGCTGGATCCGATGCTCGCGACGGGCGGTTCGCTCGCGGCCGCGATCAAGTTCCTCTTCGACCGCGGCGCGACCGACGTGACGGCCGTGTGCCTCCTGGGCACCCCGGAGGGCGTGCGCGCGATCGACAGTCTCGTCGGCGACCGCGACGTCAACCTCGTGCTCGGCGCGATGGACGAGGGTCTCAACGAGAAGGGCTACATCGTCCCCGGCCTCGGCGACGCCGGCGACCGCCTCTACGGCACGGCCGACTGACACCTCTCACACAACCGGTGACTCCCCCTCCCGCCGTATACGCGGCGGGTCTAGACTGCACGCGACGGGGGGAGACGTCTCTGCGAGAGCGTGCCCTTCGTTGACGTCTGGTCGACCCATCGAGAGGCATGTGATGAATGACGCACCCCGCGGGGCAACCGACCCGCTCCCGTTCGACTCGCCGGAGCGCGACCTGGGTGTCCTGGTCGGATACGACGGCTCCGAGCACGCGGATCTCGCGCTCGACTACGCCGCGGAGGAGGCTGCTCGCCGAGGCACGGTCCTCACCGTCGTCACGGCGTACACCATCCCGGTGAAGCTCTACACGACGCTCGCCGCGGTCCCCGCCCACCCCGACGACATCACGGCCGAACGCACGGCTGAGAGCATCCTTTCCGAGGCGCGTACGCGCCTGGCAGGATCCGCCCGACAGATCGACTATCGCACCGTGCCGGGCCATGCCACGAGCGTGCTCGAAGACCTCAGCGTCGGCGCGCAGGTAGTCGTCCTCGGCGCGCGCGGTCGCGGCGGGCTCGTCGGCCAGGTCGTCGGATCCGTGGCCAACGCGATGCCCGTGCGCGCGCACTGCCCGACCATCGTCATCGGCGAGCCGCACGAGTCGGATGAGCGCGCGAATGCTGTTGCCGTGGCTGTCGACGGATCCGAGCGGAGCCGCGTCGTCCTCGTCGAGGCCGCCCGCATCGCACATGCGCGGAAGGTCCCGCTCGAGGTCATCACGGTCCTGCCGTCGAGCGAGGAATGGCTCTACTGGTATCCGGACGCGGGACTGAACGATCAGATGGTCGCGGATCGGACGCGGGAGCTCGAGCGGGAGCTCGAGTCGTGGGCCGAGGAGACCGCGAAGGAATTCCCTGGGCTCGAGACGACGGCGTCCGCGTACATCGGAAATCCGAAGGACGTGATCGCCGCCCGCACGGGCCTGAACGAGTTGACCGTGATGGGCACGCGTGGGCGCGGCGCGATTCGTAGCGCGCTGCTCGGATCCGTCTCTCGCAGCGTTCTGCACCACGCTCGCGGCCCCGTCATGGTCGTCCCTTCCTGACGCCCCCAGCGGGGCGACGCGCTCAGCCCCGGTCGAGCTCAGCCCCGGTCGACGAGTCGCGCGAATGCGCTGAGTCGGGCGACCGAATCGGCGTGGAACGGCAGATCGTCGAGCAGCGCGGGACTGTAGACCACGTGAGCGGCGACCTTCGCGCGGCTGATGCCGACGTTGAGGCGGTTCTGTAGCAACAGGAACTCGGGGCCCCGTGGGGCGTCGCGGCCGGAGGAGGCGGCGAGGGTGAGGATCGCGACCGCCGCCTCCTGCCCCTGGAACTTGTCGACCGTGCCGACGCGCACATGGGGGAAGCCGCCCTGCGCGAGGGTCTGTTCGACGAGCTGCTGCTGTGCGTTGTAAGGCGCGACGACGATCACATCACTCTGCGTGAGTGCGCGCGGCGCGCGCGGCGATGCGGCCTGTTCGTCGTCGATGTCGATGTCGACGAAGGCCCGCCCGATGGTCTCCTGCACGATCTGCAGGACGGCCTCGGCCTCTTCCGGCGACGCAGTCGCGTTGCCACGGTGCGAGATCGGCACGGGGTGGACCCCGGGCTCGACACCCTCGATCGACCGCAGCTCGGCGCCCGACCGCGCGCGCAGACGACCGCTGTAGGAGAGTTCGGAGACGGGGCGGGCGACCTCGGGGTGCAGGCGCCACGTCTGCGCCAGGAAATACCCGTGCCCGTCGGGAAGCACGGCGGATCCGCGCATGAGCCAGCCGAGAGCCGACGTGTCGACGGGGGCCGTGTGGGTTCCCTGGCTGACCTGCGGAAGCTGCTGCGGGTCGCCGAGAAGCAGCAGCCGGCGCGCGGCCATCGACACGGCGATCGTCGAGGCGAGGGAGAACTGCCCCGCCTCGTCGACGACGAGCAGGTCGAGTCCGCGGCGGTCGACGCGCGTGACGTTCGCGAAGTCCCACGCCGTTCCGCCGACGACGTATCCCTTCGAGCGCCCTCGCTGATATGCGGCGAGCCCACCCCGGGGCAGGACCGTGAACGACTGCCCGTCGGCGCGGGCGCCTCCCTTGAGCGTCTTGCCGACGTGCGCCGCCGGAACACCCGCCGCCACGACGCGATCGAGCATGTTCTCGACGACGGCGTGAGACTGTGCGACGACGCCGACCTTCCACCCATGGTCGTTCACGAGCCGCGCGATGACGTGGGAGCCGACGTAGGTCTTCCCCGTGCCCGGGGGTCCCTGCACGGCCAGGTAGGTGGGAACGCTCAGCAGCGAGAACACGATCGCGTCGATGTCGCTGCCGATCGCGGATGACACGACGCGCCCCGAGTGGTGATCGGCGCGCAGCGTGCGGAGGATGTCGGTCGCGGCATCGATCGGGAACGCGCCATCGGCCGATCCGACGTGGTTCTCGCCCTTGAGGAGTGTGTCTGCCCACTCGTCGATTGCGCCCTGCTGGGCGCCGGCGCGCGGCGGCGACGGCGGTGTGAGTGCCACGGGCAGCTCTCGCCAGGTCTGACCGTCGACGGCGTATTCGTCGACGACCACCCCGTCGTCGAGCACCTCGACGACCGTGACCTCGCGGGGCACGTGGATCCATCGCTGCGACGCCTCGTTCGGGAACGGCGCGGGGGCGGGGTACAGCGCATAGGGCGACGAGCCGACGCCGAGCCTCGTGCCCGGAGCGAGATCGCCGCGCAGCTCGACGCGGCGGCGCTCGGCGCGGGATCCGTCGGGAATGTGCCAGTCGTCGACGAGCTCGGAGCGGCGGATGTCGACCACGACGACGTCCTTCGTCTCTCCCCACAGAGAGACGGGCTCGCGCAGCCGTTCGAAATGGTTCTGCCAGAACGAGCGCGCCTCGCGCGGGTAGTAGTCGATCGCCGCGGCCGCGAGACGGAGCGCCTGTTCGTCATTCGACACGGGCTCCCCCTCGCCGCGTGCGTCGGCGAGTTCGTCCGCGCGCGCCGTGAGCGCGGTGGCACGCGGCGAGGGCTCGTACACATCGCTCAGCCGGTCGTCGGGGGCGGCAGGCAGCACGCGCGCCTCGCGGGCGCGTTCGACGAGCCAGTCGCGCAGTCGGCGCGTCGACACGCAGTCGTAGCGGTTGTAGTCGGCGAGATCCTCGAGGATCGCCTGCGCTTCGGAGGGACGCCCGGCCTCGAGCAGGCCACGCGCCTCGACGTACCGCACGATCGAGTCGTCGCCCTTCTGGACGTCCTGTGTGCGCACGTCGCCGCCCATGTAGAGCGGTTCGAGCTTCTTGATCGAGTACGAGCGAGACCCGACGCGCAGCGCGTGCTTGACGATGGGATAGAGGTCGACGAACAACTCGTCCCGCAGCATGCGATCGACCTCGGCCTCGCGGACACCGTGCCGCGCCGCCATCGCCGCGAGGTGCGACGGCTCGTACGGCGCGTAGTGGTAGATGTGCATCTGCGGATGCGCGCGCCGACGGGCCGCGACAAAATCGCAGAACCGCTCGAGGGCGCGGCGCTCGGCGGCAAGGTCGTGCGCCCAGATCGGCGTGTACTGCTCGCGCAGATCGACCCATCCGAAGAGGTAGTCGATGCCCCAGCTCGTCCGTCCGTCGCTGCCCCGCTCGCTGAACAGCGGATCGCCCTCGAAATCGAAGAAGATGTCGCCGTGGTCGGGGCGCGGCATCGCACTGAGTGCGGCCGGGTTCACGACCTCGTACAGCGGGGCCGCCCCGCCCTCGCGCTCGGTCTCGACCTGCAGCCGCGCCTGCGTACGCAGCGCCTCGAAGACGTCGTCGCTCAGCCGGGCAGGCTTCTCGCGGGCCTCGGCGAGCTGGTCGATCGTCTCGATGCCACCCGCACGAAGTCGGTCGCGCTGCGTCGGCCGCATACCGGCCACGAGCAGGACATCTCGGTGCGCCTGCACTTCGAGCTCGCACACGACGCATCGCCCGCAGGAACGCACGCCGAGCCCCCCGCGTGCGTCGCCCCAGGCGATCGCCTCCGTCGCCGCCCCCGTCTCGACGCGCCGGTCGGCGACGAGCGCCCGCAGCCGCTCTCGATGCACCTCGAAAAGCGGCAGGAGATCGCGCACGTCGTGGGTGGACGTCGAGCCGTCACCGAGCAGGAGGTCGACCTCGTCGGATCGCGCGACGCCCCCACGATCGAGCTGATCGACGTATGCCGCGAGCTGCATCAGGGCGGTCGAACGGGCCGTACGGGCAAGCTTCGTGTCCTGCACGCGCCACCCGCCGGCGGCGTCGCGGATGAGGAAGTCGGCGAATCCGACGAAGTCGCCCGACGAGAACGCTCCCTGGAAGACAACCTGGGCCATCGGATCCTTCAGCGCCGCGATCGTCTCGCGCACTGCCTCGGCCAGCCCATCGGCATCGGCGGACGAGACCCGCGCGATCTCCACGACGGCATCGCCGTGCTGCGCGCGGTACTCCGACAGCACGCGCGCCTCGTGCGCGTCTCCCATCTGTGCCGCCCGTTCGAGCATCGCGTCGTCGGGGTCGTCTACCGGCTCGCACCGGCCGAGCTTCGCGTCGATGCGGCGCAGCCACGCGAACTCGCACTCGGCGGCGGCCTTGAGGTCGCTCGCGCTCCAGATGAGCCGGTGATCGTCGCGGGTGATGCGCATGACCTCAACCGTAGATCGGACCCCTGACAGACGAGTTGCCGCTTCCCTCCCCGACGGATCCGTTGCGGTCGCATCGCGCCGTGGAGGCGTCGAAGAGGTGCGAGACTGGGCGTCGTGACCGAGTTCGATTTCCGCAGCGCCTATCGCCACGGCTTCGCGCGCGTCGCCGCCTGCCACGTCCCCATCTCCGTCGCCGACCCCGAAACCAACGCGCGGCACGTGCTCGACGCAGCACACTCACTCGATGACGATGCGGTCGCCGTCGCGGTCTTCCCCGAGCTGTGTCTCTCCGGCTACGCGATCGACGACCTCGTCCTGCAGGACGTCGTTCTCGACGGCGTGCGTGCGGCGATCGAAGAGATCCGAGATCAGTCGGTGTGGATCATGCCGATGATCGTCGTCGGCGCTCCGCTGCGACACGGCGGTCGCCTCTTCAACTGCGCAGTTGCGATCCACCGTGGCGAGATCCTCGGCGTCGCACCGAAGTCTCATCTGCCCACCTACCGCGAGTTCTACGAGCGCCGCTGGTACGCGCCGGGCGACGATCAGCGAGGCACGATCCGGCTCTCCGGTCGCGACGTGCCGTTCGGGCCTGACCTTCTCTTTGAAGCATCCGACGTCCCCGGACTCGTCGTGCACGCCGAGGTGTGCGAGGACATGTGGGTGCCCGTGCCGCCGTCGTCGCTTGCGGCCCTCGCGGGCGCGACCGTGCTCCTCAACCTCTCAGGAAGCCCCATCACGGTCGCCCGCGCCGACGACCGGAAACTGCTCGCGCAGTCGGCCTCGGCACGCTGCCTCGCCGCCTACGCGTACGCGGCCGCCGGCCTCGGCGAGTCGACGAACGACCTGTCGTGGGACGGCCAGACGATGATCTACGAGGGCGGTTCGCTCCTCGCCGAGACTGAGCGCTTCCCTCGGGAGGCGACGGCCTCGATCGCCGACGTCGACCTCGACCGCCTGCGGCAGGACCGGATCCGCCAGGGCACCTTCGACGACAACCGCCGCGCGCACGCGCAGGCCACACAGTTCCGCCGCATCCCGTTCGAGCTGCGTCCGCCGAAGGGTGATGTGGGGCTGCGTCGCCACGTGGATCGCTTCCCGTTCGTGCCCGACGACCCCGCACGACTCGCGCAGGACTGCTACGAGGCGTTCAGCATCCAGGTCGCCGGGCTCGTGCAGCGCATGACGGCGATCGGATCCCCCAAGCCCGTCATCGGCGTCAGCGGCGGCCTCGACTCGACGCATGCCCTGCTCGTCATCGCGCGCGCGATGGACCTCATGGATCGCCCGCGCAGCGAGATCCTCGCGTACACGATGCCCGGGTTCGCGACGAGCGACCGCACGAAGTCGAACGCGATCGCCCTCGCCGAGTCGGTCGGCGCCACCATCGAGACGGTCGACATCCGGCCAGCAGCAACCGAGATGCTGACGCAGATGGGGCACCCGTTCGCCGACGGCGAGCCCGCGTACGACGTGACCTTCGAGAACGTGCAGGCGGGCCTGCGCACGGACTACCTCTTCCGCCTCGCGAATCACCACGGCGGCATCGTCGTCGGCACGGGCGACCTCTCGGAGTTCGCCCTCGGCTGGGCCACCTACGGCGTCGGGGATCAGATGAGCCACTACGCCGTCAACAGCGGCGTCCCGAAGACGCTCATCCAGCACCTCATCCGCTGGGTCGTCGCCGAAGGCGCGGCGCAGGGTGTGAGCTCGGACGAAGCCCGCGTGCTGCAGGCCGTTCTCGAGACAGAGATCTCGCCCGAGCTGGTGCCCGCGGGCGAAGACGGCAAGGTGCAGTCGACCGAGGACACGATCGGGCCGTACGCTCTGCACGACTTCACGCTCGCGCACGTGCTGCGCCACGGATCCCGCCCCTCACGGATCGCATTCCTCGCGGCGCATGCGTGGGAAGACGCCGGCCGCGGCGAGTGGCCCGCGGGATTCCCCGAGGGCGAGCGTCCCGAGTACGACCTCGAGACGGTCGTGCGCTGGCTGCGGGTGTTCCTGAAGCGCTTCTTCGGCTTCGCGCAGTTCAAGCGCTCGGCGGTGCCCAACGGCCCGAAGGTGTCGCACATCGGATCCCTGTCGCCGCGCGGCGATTGGCGCGCGCCAAGCGACGGCAACGCGCGCGCATGGCTCGCCGAGCTGGAGCGCGCCTTTCCCGAGCGCTGATCCTCCGGCGCGTCGCCCCGAGTGCGTTCGCGCCCCGCCGGGGCTTCCCGAGTGCCATCGCGCCCCCGCGGAGCTTCCCGAGTGCGGATCGGCCCCTCCACGGCACCCAAGGGGCGGATCCGCACTCGACAACGGGCGCCCTCCCTACGCAATGCGCGCTCCTCAGACCTACCGCGCCGTATGGACGACGGCGCCACCCCGCGAGCGCGGACGCGCCCTCAAGGGCCCTCCCGAGTGCCGTCGCGCCCCCGCGGATACTCCCGAGTGCGGATCCGCCCCTCCACGACGACCAAAAGGCAGATCCGCACTCGACAACAGCCGCGCACCCTTCGACGTGCGAAACGAGACCGTCAGGCCTGTCGCCCGCTGTGGAAGACGGCGCCACGCCAAGATCCTCCCGAGTGCCGTCGCGCCCTCCGCGGAGCCACCTGAGTGCGGGTCGCCCCCACAGGAGCCACCGGAGTGCCATCGCGCCCTCGCGGAACCGTCCCGAGTGCGGATCAGCCCATCCACGGCACCCAAACGGCGGATCTGCACTCGAGAACGGGCGCCCTCTCTGCGCAAAGCGCGCTCCTCAGACCTACCGCGCCGTATGGACGACGGCGCCACCCCGCGAACGCCGACGCGCCCTCAAGGGCCCGCCCGAGTGCCATCGCGCCTTCGCGGAGCCACCGAGTGCCATCGCGCCCCCAATGGATCCACCCGAGTGCCGTTCAGCCCATCCACGACGCCCAAGGGGCGGATCCGCACTCGACAACGGGCGCCCTCCCTACGCAAAGCGCACTCCTCAGACCTACCGCGCCGTATGGACGACGGCGCCACCCCGCGAGCGCGGACGCGCCCTCAAGGATCCACCCGAGTGCCGTTCAGCCCATCCATGACACGTAAGGGGCGGTCCCGCACTCGGGAACGGCCCCCTCCCCTCGACGTGCGGAACGAGACCGTCTGGCCTGTCGCGCGGTGCAAACAACATCGCCGCCCGCGAGCGCGACCACGCCCCACGAAGCCGCCCGAGTGTCATCGCGCCTTCGCGGAACCGTCCCGAGTGCGGATCAGCCCATCCACGGCACCCAAGGGGCGGATCCGCACTCGGGAGCGGACCCCGTATCCCGCGCCGTACGAAACCGGGCCCTCAGGCCTGTCGCGCGTTGTAGACGACCGCGCCGCCCGCGGCGACCGCGTCGCGGTAGGCCTCGAAGACCCGTACGGCCTCGGGTTTGGCGACGTCGAGTGTGACGGAGATTCCACGCTGCTCGAAGGCTTCGACCCAGGTGTCGATCATCGGCCCCTCGTCGAAGGTGGTGAGATCTTCGCATTCGGAGCCGTGACCAGCGAGGACGAGCGAGGTGATTCCTGACCACATCGCCGCCCCGTAGCACTGCACGCAGGGGCGCCAATTGACGACGAGCTCGTGTTCGGGCAAGCCGGCCCCGCCGAGGTCCCACGTGCCGAGGCGCGCCTGCGCCGTGCCGATCGCGGTCACCTCCGCGTGCCCGAGGGAGATGTTCGACGCGAGCACCACGTTGACGCCGACGGAGACGATGCGTCCTGTCGCGCGTTCGGCGACGAGGGCGGCGAATGGCCCGCCCCCGCCTTCACGCCAGTTGCGGTCGGCGAGGCGGTTGACGAGCGCGACACGATCGGCGACGGCGGGGATCTCGTCGGGAACGTCTGCGAGTTCGTCGTTCAGCCAGTCGGGCAGATCGAGAGTGACGGCGGTCGCGAGCGGCGGAAAGTGCATGACGCCAGGCTAGGCGTCGCGTGTTTCGCGCGTGTGGCGCGAGGCCGAGCGGCTCAGGTGCGCGAGCGAAAGAGCGCGCGCAGCGCGAAGAAGACGATGAGTGCGACGACGGCGACGACCGCGAGCTTGAACAACCAGAAGAGGACGCTGAAGAGGACGTTGACGATCCAGAAGGCGACGACAACCGCCACGATGACGCCGAGGATAGTCCAGATCGTGCCCTTGTTCATGACTCCATTCTGCCCTGATCGACTGTGCTCCAGCCTTGCGGCTGCGGAATGACCCGGAGCTGGGCCGGAATCTGCTCTTTCATGGCCTCGACGTGGCTGATGACACCGATCGTGCGGCCGCCCTGGCGGAGTTCGTCGAGCGTGCGCATGGCGACCTCGAGGGTCTCACCATCGAGGGATCCGAAGCCTTCGTCGATGAAGAGAGTGTCGAGGCGGACGCCTCCGGCGCGCCCCGTGACAACCTCGGCGAGGCCGAGTGCGAGGGAGAGCGAAGCGAGGAACGTCTCCCCACCCGAGAGGGAGTGCGCGGGGCGCGGCCGGCCCGTGAAACGGTCGACGACCTCGATGCCGAGGCCGGATGCCGCGCCGCGTCGGGCGAGGGCGTCGGTGTGCTGCAAGGCGTACCGGCCGCTGGACATCTCGGAGAGACGACGGTTGGCGGCTTCGACGATCTCCTCCAGCTCAGCCGCAAGAACAAACGTCTCGAGGTTCATCCTCTTGACGTTGTGCGCGCGCCCGGCGATCGCGTCGGCAAGACGCGCGATGTCGTCGGCTTCGCGCGCGGCCGCGCCGACCTCGCGATGGGCTTCCTCGGCGCGGCGGGCGGCTGTGGCGAGCGCGTCAGCGATCTGGCGCGCGGCGGCACGGGCGTCGACGGCCGCGTCCAGGGCTTCCTGAGCGCGGGCGAGCGCTTCTTCGGCGCGCGCGGCGTCGAGAGGATCCTCGGGGAGGTCGAACGCGGCGAGCTCGGCGAGCGCCGCCTCGGCGGATGCGCGGCGAGCCGCTTCGTCGGCGAGTGCGGCGTCCAGCGCAGAGATGGACTGCTCGTCACGGTGCGCGGCACGGGCGGCATCGCGGTCGTCGAAGCGTGCGTCGGCGAGAACGCGGTCAAGGTCCGAGGCGCGGGCGGAGCGCTCCCCCGCGGTCCGCGCGGCCTCTCGGTCGGCGTCGGCGAGTGTCGCGGCCGCGGAGGCGAGTCGCTGCGCACTCCCGATGCGCGCAGCGACGGAGGGGAAGGATCCGCGCCCGCGGCGGACGGCATCGCGATGGCCCGCGAGATCGCGCTCTCCCGCCGCGATCGTCGCGTCAAGCGCGGCGCGCTGCCGGGTGGCTTCGGCGAGACGCTCGTCGAGTTCGTCACGCTCGGAGGCGAGCTGAGCGCGTTCGCGCTCGAGCTCGGCCTTCTCGCGCGCCGCGGTCTCGGCATCGGCGAGCTGATCGCGCGCGGCGATGAGGTCGCCGTTCACCTCGATCTCGGTGCGGCCTCCCGCCCGCTCCTCGGCGGCTCGGAGATCGACTTCAATTCGCTGCCGCCGGGTATCCGCTGTCTCGGCCTGCTCGGCCGCCTCCGAACGCTCAGCGTCGGCCGCGTCGATCTGTGCGGCCGTGACGTGATCGTCAGGGAGCGGCGCGGGCGACGGGTGGTGAGTCGAACCGCAGACGGGGCACGCGTCTCCGTCGGTCAGGTCGGCCGCGAGTTCTCCCGCGTACCCGGCGAGACGCTGGGAGTGCAGGGCGCTGAGCGCGTCTTCTGCGGCGCGACGACGGGCAATCGTCTTGGCCGCGTCGTCGACGGCGCCTCGGTACTCAGCGGCGAGGGAGGCGACCTCGCCGAGTGCCGTGAACTGGTGTTCGAGCTGCGTGATGTGCGCGCGCACCGAGTCGGCTCGGGCGGCTCGTTCTGCCGCACGGTCGATCGCGCTCTGGTTCGCCGCGATGCGGCCGGGAAGCGCGTCGCGTCGCGCGGTGAGGCTCCCGAGGAGCTCATCGTGGGCGGCGAGGGCGGCGCGGAGATCGTCGAGTCGCGCCGTCTCGTCGGCGAGCAGCGTCTCAATCTCGCGGAGTGGCTGCCACGCACCGATGCGCCGATTGCTCTCGTCGACGAACGCCTCGAGCACGTCCGGAACGGCGTCGACCCCGGGGAGATCGTCCGCTTCGTCAACATCGGCCCCGGGCAGATCACCGGCCTCGGCAACGCCAGCGCCCCGGCGATCATCGACCTCGGCTTCGACAGCGTCGGGGATCTCCGCGTCACCGGCGGTATCACGGGCCGAGAACTCCGCACCACCCTCATCGTCGTGTTCCTCGCCCTGTGCCCGCGTGGGGCGCACCGCCGCGGAGGGATCGTCGCCGGTTGCTTCGCGTCGCAACCCGACGGCGGATGATGCCTGCAGGAGCGCCTCATCGCGCGCCGTGACCCACTGTTCACGGGCGGCATCGGCATCGGCATGCGCCGTCGCGGCGACCGCTTCTGCCCTGTCGACGGCGTCAGCGATGGGCGCGACTGTCGCGGCACGACGTGCAGCTTCGAGCTCAGCGCGGCGTGCGGCGGTCGCCTCGGCTCGGCTGTCGAGCTCCGCAAGCTGTGCGCGGGCGCGATCGCGGCGGGTCTGACGATCGCGCGTCTCGCGGATCCGGTCACGCTCGGCCTCAGCGTCAGCGCGTCGAGCGCGGGCAGCTGATTCAGCGGCATCGGCCCGCTCGGCGCGCGCCGCAGCACCCTCGGCACCCGCGTGCAGTCGTGAGATGCGAGCGGAGAGCGATTCGTCGTCGGGCGCCGCAGCCCGGGCTGCTCCCGCCGGCTCGTCGGTGCCGAGCGCGCCGGACCGCACCCCCGCGTCCGCCGAGCTTTCCGCACCGGCGCGACCCCCTACATCCACCGCGTCTTCCGGTCCGACGCGATCTTCCCGGTCTGCCGGGCTCTCGGCGCCGATCACGCGGACCGGAGCATCCGCGTCGGCTCGACCTCCGATGGCGGAGCCCTCCGGGCGTGCCGTCTCGTCGTCGAAACGGTCGTCGTTCTCTGGCTGCTCCACCCGTTCGAGGTCGTCGTGCGCCTGATCGAGGATCGCCCGCAGCGCCTCAGTACGGCTGTCGACAGACGCCCTGTGTTGACGTCGACGCTCGTCGAGGGCTGTCTCGTAGTCCTGGAATCGGCGTGTGCCGAAGAGGGTGCGCAGCAGCTTCTGCCGCTCGTCGTTCTTCGCGAGCAGGAACCGCGCGAAGCGCCCCTGTGCGAGCAGGATGACCTGGAGGAACTGCTGCTGGTTGAGGCCGACGACATCGGCGATGAGGCGGCCTGCTTCGACCGCTCGCGCGGCCCGACCGACCCATTCGCCGCCGACCTGCTCAAATACTTCGACCTTCGGCGGCGCCGTCGTGGTGCCCTCACCGCGGAGCTTCGGGCGCTCGTACTCCGGGCTCCGTTCGACGCGCCAACGGTGGTCGGCGACGGAGAACTCGACGGCGACGCTCGTGGGGTCGCTCGGTTCGGCGTGGTCGCTGCGGTACCGCTGTTCGCCGCCGTCGTATCGCGGCGCGGCTCCGTACAGAGCGAAGCAGACGGCATCGAGGATGCTCGACTTGCCCGTGCCGGTGCGACCGGCGATGAGGAAGATTCCGTCGGACGCATACTGGTCGAGGTCGATCGCCTGTCGCGCGCGAAACGGGCCGAAGCCCTCGATCTCGATGCGGTGGATCCTCATTGCGCCGCCTCCGCCCGTCGCTCAGAGATGACGTCGGCAATGAGCGCCCGCTCTTCGTCGCTCGCGCCGTCGCCGTCGCGTACGAGCGCCAGGAAATCGTCGACGATCTGCGGATCGGGCGTCTCGCGTGCGACGCGCTCACGATACGTGCGCACCGTGTCATCTCGGCGACGCTCCGGGTCGGGCTGGATCGTCGCGCAGTGCGGGAAGCGTGTGCGCAGGCGCCGCATCGGCTCGTGCGGAGGCGTCGCGTCGGTCAGTACCGCGCACACCCAGTCGTCGACGTGCACGGCGAAGCGCTCGTCGAAGAGCAGCTCGTCGAGCGTGCCCCTCAGGGTGACGAGACGGCGCGGCACCGGCAGCTCGACCCACGCGACATCTGCAAGCCCGTCGGCATCGAGATCGACGAGCCAGGCGCCGCGCGGTTTGTCTCCCTCGCCGAAGCTGTAGTGCAGAGGAGCGCCCGCGTACCGCACACGCTCCGACAGAGTCGCGCGCCCGTGGATGTGGCCGAGTGCCATGTAGTCGGGGCCGTCGAAGCAGGCGAGCGGCACGACGTCGAGCGAGCCCTGCCGCAGATCCTGACGCACTTCGCGCTCGAGCTGCGGCGTCGGTTCGACGCCCGCCGCGAAGCAGTGCGCGATCGCGACCGACCTCCCGCCACGCGCGGCCCGGTCGGCCTCGACGAGCGACATCGCGTGGCGCATCACCTGCTCCTGTGTGCGCAGCGTCTCGTCGGGCCACAGGTGCCGCACGAGGGCCGGTTCGAGATACGGGACCCCGTAGAAGTGCACAGGCCCGTGATCATCGTCGATCGTGACGGGCGCGCCCACCGTGAGCGGGTCGGTGACGACGTGCACGCCAGCGCGACCGAGAAACGGCGCCTGGAACCCGAGCCGAGCGGCCGAGTCATGGTTGCCGCTCGTGACGACCGCCTGCGCGCCCGCGTCTCGGATCGCGAGCAGTGTGTCGGTCAGGAGCGAATAGCAGTCGGCCGCGGGCGTCGCCGAGTCGAACACGTCTCCGGCCAGCAAGACGACGTCGACGCCCCGCTCGACGATCTCCCGAGTGAGCGCATCGAGCACGCCGCGCAGCGCGTCGAGCGTCGAGTTGCCGTGGAAGGACCGCCCGATGTGCCAGTCGGAGGTGTGCAGGATCCGCATGCCCCCACGCTATTCGGGACGTCTGACAAACGAACGCGCCGTCGTATGGCGACATGTCGAGGCGGGCAAGCACTTCGATCATCGACGACGAACGGAGTCTGCTGGTCACCGAACGTCGCGAGTGCCCCCGATACGGACACCGCTGGAACAGTGCTCACCAGACGATCGCGCTGCGCCGACTACCGGACCGTCTTACTTGAGCGTGGATGACCGATAGATGGGCACTGTTCCTGCTCGTGAACGACTGGCAAGCACAACCGCCAGGATCCCGAGGCCGAGGGTCGACGCCAGGAAGGCGAGGGTCCCGAACGCGGCGACAAGTCCGCCCATTCTCATGAAGGAGCTTGGTGAGGCGACGCCGATCACCTCTGGCGTCACCCACAGCAGTGTCTGGCCGCCGAGCACCCAGAGCGGCGCCCAGTTCCATGGGGATTGGACGACTCGGGCGCGGGCCACCTGCATGGCCGCGACGAACCCGATCATCAGCGGCAGCGCCATGGACAGGTACTCCCAGAACCGCCAGGCAACAAGCTGTTCGGGAGTGTCAGGACCGGCGAGCACGGCGACGAGAGTTCGGGTCACGGGCCACAGCGCCACAGCGATGGAAGCCGCAAGCCCCAGCGGGTTGCGCGCGACGACGCTGCCCTCCCGGCTCAGTCCCACGGCGAGGATGAGGATGGCGCCTGCCCACAGCACATCAGCGATGAGGGTAAGGGCGGCATGCGTCCCGGCGGATCCCAGGACCGAATCCCGGACGACGCCTATGACACCGCACGCGATAAGCCCGATGCCACCGACCAACCAGGAACGTCTGCGTTCGCGCATGGCTCCACGCTAACGGCGTCGAGGCCGTCCGCGGAAAGCCGGAACCGCGCGCGGCCCCTCCCGTCGGGATGGGACCGAAGGCCCCGAGGCCTACGCTCCGGAAACCCGACGGGACGCTCGAAACGACAGGCGACTGACACGCGGCGGGGCGGGTATCCGTGCCCGCCCCGCAGCGAGCCGGGTCAAGCGCCTCCGCTCGAGGCGCTCTCCCTGCCACAATCTCCTTCATGGATCCCATCGCCCTCGCCGCCGCACACGGCCTCGTCCTCGATCCCGAATCGGTCTCCGTCAACGAGGCCGGGCTCGACTTTCGCGTCGTCATGGCCGCTGACGCGGACGGCGTCACGTGGGTGCTGCGGATCCCCCGCCGCCCCGAGGTCGCGGAGGAGGCCGAGAAGGAGGCCAGGATCCTGCAGCTCGTGCGGCCCGCACTCGCCGAGCTCGACATCGCAGTGCCCGATTGGCGGATCCGCTCGCGTGAGCTCATCGCGTATCCGGCGCTTCCCGGGCATCCCGGTCTGACGCTGGACGGCGCCGAGCCGATCTGGCACATGGATCCGGCGTCCCCCGACTACGCGGCTCGGCTCGGCACGCTGCTCGGCGCCCTGCACGCCATCGACCCCGACGAGGCACGCGACGCCGGCGTCGAGGTGCGCTCACCCGACGAGGTGCGCCGGCAGTGGCAGGAAGACATGGATCGCGTGCGCGACGAGTTCACGATCGCTCCTGCCCTCGACGAAGCCTGGCGCGCCTGGGTCGACGACGATGCGAGCTGGCCCGAGCACACGGTGATGTCGCACGGCGAGATCTATCCGGCGCACGTCCTGCTCGACGAGGGGCGGATCACCGGCGTCCTCGACTGGACGACCGCCCGCGTCGATGACCCGGCCCGGGACTTCTCGTTCCAGATCGGCGCCGCGGGCGATGCCATGCTGCAGGCCACACTCGAGGCGTACACCGCGGCGGGTGGCCGCACGTGGCCGGGACTCGCGACGCAGGCGCGTCGGATCTGGGATGCAAGCCCTCTCACGTATGCCCTCTTCGCCCTCACCACCGGCGACCCGGCGCATCGCGATAGCGCCGAGGCGATGCTGAATCCCGCGGCGTAGCGGATCATCGGGAGATGCAATCTGCCGGCGCCCCGATACTCTCGTATCCACTCCGATCCGCGCGTTCATCCCTTGACCATTCCCACGCGGCGGAGCGCGAGAGAATGCACATTCGCCGAGAGTCGCGCTCGACCGCGAAAATCCCCTCGTCTCGGAGCGTCGGCGCCGCTCCCGCCCCGCAACCTTCCGCCACGCGTTGGCGTCGCGCCCCGCACGCCGCGTAGCGTGGGCCGCATGACGGACGAGCAGCCGAAGAACATCGTCAAGAACGCCCGCGTGCAGGAGGCGCTTGAGGCGTGGGCCGAAAAGAAGGATCCGCAGACGCACAGCGACGTCCTGCGGCGTGCGGCCTCCGGGCAGCTGCTGCTCGACATCAGCCACTCCGAATTCGCTGACCCTGACAAGCCCATGCAGGACGGCGACAGGCTCATTGTCACGTCGGTGCGCGACGACGAGGGCAAGGATCTGCTGCTCGCGTTCACCGACAATCCGCGCCTCGAGGCGTTCACGCCGGGCGACGAGGGGCGTTCGCTCGCTCAGCCCGCGGCCGCGACCCTCGCACAGGCGATCGAGCACCATGACGGCATCGCGATCGACGCAGGATCAGAGGGCGCGTTCATCGCGTACAGCGACGAGATGCAGCGCGCCTTCGGCGACAGCCTCGCCGACGCGTCGCGACTCTCGTCCGCGATCGTCGAGGGCGGCGTCGAGATCGACGAGTTCGTGCGGATGCTGAAGGATGCGGTCGTCTACGTGGGCGGGATCCCCGTGACCGACGACGACGGCGACACGATCGGCTACAACATCGCGAGCGCGACGCGCCCCGATGGCCAGGTGCTGCACGCCCTGTTCACGAGCCCCGCCGAGCTGTGGGCGTGGGAGCCGTCCGCGGTCGCGCAGCCGACCACCCTCGACAAGGTCGTCGCGTCCGCTCGTGGCGATGGCATGGCGGGCCTGGTCGTCAACCCCGTCGGACCCGCCGCAGAACTGAAGATCGAGTGGTTCGAGAACGCCGACACCGACGACTGATCGGCTACTCGCCCGCAACCTCGCCGACGAGGATCCGCGCGAGTTCCTCAGGCTTGGTCAGCTGAGGCCAGTGGCTCGTCGGCAGCTCAATGACCGACATCTCCTTCACGGCCTGCATCTCAGCCGTCATCGGATGATCCGCCGCGATGAGGTTCTCGAGCTGCCCCACAGGGAACGCCGTCGCGACGATCGTGACCGGCACCTCCCAGCGAGCCTCGTCCGTGAGGACGATCGGATCCTTCGCAACGCGTTCCGGCACGGGGATCGCCCGCGCGATGAAGTCAGCGAGCTGATCATCCGTGAAGTCCTGAAACTCGACGTCGGCGAAGTGCTCCGCGCGATCCTCCGGAAAGGGTACGAGCCCGTCGATAGCGGGCAGATCCTCGTTGATCGCCAGACCTGCGGGCGGCGGGAAGGCATCGACGAAGATCACTCGCGCGACCCGATCCGGGCGCGCATCGGTCGCTCCCCACGCAACGGCGCCGCCCGCGGAATGCCCGACGAGCACGACGCTCCCGGGCGCCTCGTCGATGAGGCGCACGATCGCGTCGACATGATCCTGAAGCCCCACGTCGCTGCTGTCGCCCGGCGCGTACCCGGGCAGGGTAGGCGCGTGTACGCGATGCCCCGCGCCCTCAAGCGCGGGCGCCTGGCCGGCCCACGATGATCCGTCGAGCCAGAATCCGGCGATGAGAATCACGTCCATACGGCGAGCGTACGGCGCGATCTCAACCCGCGAAACGGGGGCGGCCGCGTACGCGCCAAGCCCCAACGGATCAGGCCACCCGCACCACCGTCTTCGCCGCCCCCGCGCCGTGGCCGAGATGGCGCAGCGCCTCCGCTGATTCGTCGAGGGCGAACTCGCGGTCGATGATCGGCCACAGCTCCCCCGCTTCGACCAGCGCCGCGAGGTCGCGCAGCGCCTCCGCGTCTTCCGACGAGCTCAGCATCACCAGGCGCTGGCGCGTGAAGGGATCCGCCATGGCGGCTCCGAGCGATCGCGTGATGCCCCCGAGCGGAGCGCCCTCGGGCTCCGATCCAACGACCACGAGCGCGCCCGCGTGTGACAGAGCGCGACGCATCGCACGCACAGGCCGGTGCCCTCCCGTATCGATGATCACGTCGAAGGGTCCCCGTGCAAGGGGGTCCTCACGCCTGTAGTCGACAACGTGATCCGCGCCCGATGCCCGCGCGATCGCCGCCTTGCCCGCGCTGCAGGCGGCGACGACGGATCCGCCGAGCGATTTCGCGATCTGCACGGCAAAGTGCCCCACGCCGCCGCCCGCGCCGAGCACCAGCACGCGATCGCCCGCGCTCGTGCGCCCCGCGTCGCGCACGGCACGGAGCGCAGCGGTCGCCGAGGTCGGGACGGCGGCGGCCTCCGCGAACGATAGGCCCATCGGCTTCGCCGCGATCCGACTCACACGCACGCGCGCAAACTCGGCGAGGGAGCCGTCAGGTGCCTCCGCGACGCCGTACACCTCGTCACCTCGCTGCAGCCCCGCCACCTCGGCCCCGACCTCGTGCACCGTGCCCGCCAGGTCTCCGCCGGGCACACGCCCACCGCGAAGCGGCATGATCGCCCGGATGAGAGCGGGACGCCCCTCGACCAGATGGACCGTGCCCGCGTCGACTCCCGCCGCGGCGACACGCACCACGACCTCTCCTTGGCCGGCAATCGGCGCCTCGCGATCGCCCATCCTCAGCACCTCTGGACCGCCGTAGCGAGCCTGCACCACCGCGCGCATCTCATCCCCCCTCGGGATACTCGAACACCTCGTCGATCCCCACGCCGAATGCACGGGCGATCAGGAACGCGACCTCGAGCGACGGCGAGTACCGCCCCTGCTCGATCGCGATGAGCGTCTGGCGCGTGATCCCCACACGCGACGCCAGCTCCGCCTGCGTCATCTCATCGGCGTCGAAGCGCAGGCGGCGGATCCGATTCGTCACCCTCGTCGGCTTCACCATGCGGGATCGAAGCCTCGACGATATGCGTAGATGCGGGCGACACCGCCGAACACGGCGGAGAGCGCGAAGCCCAAGAGAATCGCGTTCGCGATCCAGAAATGCGCCGATTCGAAGAGCGCGAGTGACAGCGCGACGGCACCGCCGAGGAGAACGAAGCTGTGTCCGATGCGTTCGGACCATTTCTCGATCAGGAGATCGCGCTCGTCCCTCTCACCGCGGAACCCGCCCAAGATCCAGCACAGCAGGAAGACTCCCCCGATGACCGCGGGGAGCATCACGGTGAGGACGCCGCCGTAGCCCGCGTCGACGAGCGGACCGCCGCCGGCACGCACAAGGACGATCGCGACGTATGCCGGATACGCAACGGCGACGACCGCCATCTGCACCCACGCCGTCCGCTCGCCCGGCGCCATGTCATTTCGCACGTCAGCCCCCGTCCATGTCAAAGATTCATGACACGGTCAACGTAATCCATATGCGACATGGAGTCAAACATTATTTACACGTTGACACCCACGGGATCGGTGCGAACAAAACCTGCGGCCCCTTTGCCTCGACGGAGCCATGCGCCGCTCAGCCCTCGAGCATCGCCCGGCGCTCCGGATGGGTGTCGAACCATTCGGCGACGTACCAGCAGACGGGCAGGATCCTCCGACCGCCGAGCGCCTCAATCGCGTCGACCGCGCGTTCGGTCACGACCCCGGCGAAGCCGTGCCCGCGATGCGCGGGGATCGTGAACGCCCGCGTGAGAGCGATCGTGTCGCCGCGCCGTTCATAGTCGAGCACGCTCACGAGCTCGTCGCCGCGGCGCAGTTCGTAGCGAGACCTGTCCGCGACATCCGTGAATGTCAGTTCCTCCGTCACATCTTGATTCAACACCGCGCGCCACCGTCCTGTTCCGCGGCAGGACGATGCTCCCGCACGACATCCGACGTCACAGACCGCGTCACGGATTGACACGGGGCGTCGCACGCAGTCACAATGAGCCACATGACTGACGACACGCAGATTCTGTCCGCCCGGGAGGCGAACGGAGTTGCCGGTGCCGTGATGCCCGGCCGCGTTGTCATGTGCTGTCGAATGTGCCGCTGAGCGACTCACCCCGCCGAGCACTTCCGTCCAGCCGCCGGTTCTGCGCACCGCGCCCGCCGTCCTGGAGCACGCATCGCCTCGATTGAGGCGCGCATCCCGCGCTTTCCGCGCGATTCGACGCACCTTTCCCGGATCCTTCTTGCGGATCCGCGCATACTTCAAGGACCATCCTCATGACCACTCTGATCGCACCCGCCGCCCGACCGACCCGACAGACGCACCTCCGCGCGGTACCCTCGCTCCGTGAGCAGCAGGCAGTCCGTACGGCACATCCCTCGAATGGCCGCACCGTGAACGACGACTCCGCACCCCAGTCTGCCCCGGCGGCGCCCGCGGGCCCGCCCTCCGGATCCGAGCCGCGCGGCTTCGCCCTCTATGTCGGCCTCGACGAGGCCTCCGCGGCGGCCGACGGCGTCAGCCTGAACGTGCTCGTCGACGCGCTGCGCCGCACGATCGCCGATCTGTCGCCGCGCGCCGAGACGTACGCGACGGTCGCCCTCGCCTCGCAGGACGCGGGCGGCCGCGATATCGACATCGTCCGCCTCGCCCTGAAGGAGCCGGGCGCCGTGGCGCGCGTGCGTTCGGAGGCTCCCGCTCGAAATGCCGACACCGGCGTCGTCGTCGACATCTCGCGCAAACGGGTCACGATCGACGGTGAAAGCGCATCGCTCACCTACAAGGAGTTCGAGCTGCTGCAGTACCTCGTCCTGCGCGAGGGGCGCACGATCGAGCGCGCCGAGCTCGTCGACTCGCTGTGGCAGACCGGCGACGAAGACGCCCCCGGCGAGCGGACGATCGACGTGCACGTGCGACGCCTGCGCGCCAAGCTCGGCCGCTACGAGGACATCGTCCGCACCGTGCGGGGCATCGGATACCGCTTCGACCGGCACGCCGACGTCACCATCCGCTACGGAGCCGGCGCCCCCTCGCCCGACCGCTTCTGAAAAGCCGCGCGAGCGCGCGGCGCCTCGGTGGGATTCGGGTCGATTCCTGATAATCGACCAGTTTCCCGACGAGGCGCCCGCCTCTCGGCATCCGCGGCGACCATCCCGCAGACCGTCGGTGCGCCACACAGGATGGGTCGCCAGAAAACGCGGGTTCGTGCGGCGGCCAACTAGCGTTTTCTGGCGACCCTCTGTTCCTTCGACATGCCGCGCCGCGCCGAGCCGCGGGCGGCGTGAGCCCAGGAGGTCGGCGTAGCGTGACGGCCATGCCCACCGCCGTTCGCGAGTCGCCGCCGCAGACGCGGTATGCGCCGCGCGCGGCGATCGATCTGCGGGCGACGGTCGGGGTGCTGCAGCGGGGGCCGGGCGATCCGGCGCAGACGCACGCGGGCGGCGTGATCTGGCGGGCGATGCGCACGCCCGACGGCATTGCGACGCTCGCGCTGTCACAGACCGCCGATGGATCCGTGCGGGCGGCCGCGTGGGGGCCGGGACGCGAGCGGGCGCTCGCGCAGGTGCCCGCGCTGTGCGGGGCGGGCGACGACGTCGACGGATTCGACGCGTCGCACCACCCGCTCATCGCCGAGGCGCACCGCCGCCACCTCGGCCTGCGCCTCACCCGCACCGACGCACCGTTCGACGCACTGACGCAGTCGGTGATCGAGCAGAAGGTCACCCTGCGCCAGGCGTTCGGCGCGTGGCGCCGACTCGTCGCGAGATTCGGCGATCCCGCGCCGGGCCCCACGCCTCGACCTCTCACCGTGCCGCCCGCGCCCGCGGTGTGGCAGCGGATCCCGTCCTGGGCGTGGCACCGCGCGGGTCTCGAGCCGCCCCAGGCGCGCACGATCGCCCAGGCGGCGCCCCGCGCCGCATCGCTCGACCGCGCCCTCGCGCGTTCGTCCGACGGAGACGCGCGCGACCGCCACCTCACCGCGCTGCCGGGCGTCGGGCCCTGGACGGCCGCCGAGACACGGATCCGCGCATTCGGCGATCCCGACGCCGTCAGCGTGGGCGACTACCACCTCGCGCACCACGTGGGATACGCACTCGCCGGGTCTCGCACGAACGACGACGGCATGCTCGCCCTGCTCGAACCGTGGCGCGGGCACCGGCAGCGGGTGATCCGTCTCATCCTCGCCGCCGGCCTCACGGAACCGCGCCGGGGGCCGCGGCTGCACATCGAAGATCACCGGGAGCGATGATGCACGACTCCCACCACGAAGATCCGCGCCACAATGGAGACATGTCTCCGCGTGCCCGCAGGACCCTCATCTCGATCGGGCTGTTCGCCCTCGCGGTGCTCGTCGGCTCGATCCTCGGCAGCGCATGGCTCGGCGCGACGATCGGCGTTCTCATCGGAATCGGCGCACTCATCGCGTTCGAATCGAAGCGCGGCGGCAATCAGGGCCTCTACGACAAGGACGACGACGGCGCAGAGCTGTAACCGCGCGGGGCGCTCCCACCGCTCTCGCAGGAGACTCTGAGCCCGCCACCGTTATCGGTTCGTTACCAAAGGGCTTCACGCCCGTCCGATCCGCACCATGATGCGGATCCGCGCGTTCCGCCGCGCACACTCAGGTTTCCGGGGCGAATCAGGCGAGGACCGCCCGAATCCGGCCGATGCCGGGGGTTTTCCGCGCGTGCGTTCAGAATCGGCCCCCATCGTCGGTACCCGGCAGCCACGCTGGCACTGTCCGACACGTGCCGCCCGCCGCACGCAGCGACCCGACTGCGCTCCCCGCACAGACTCTTTGGACGAACCTCCCGCATGACGACTGACGAGACACCTCTGCTCACCCCCTTCCCCCGCGCGAACCACCTTCGCCTGCTCCGCCAGGATCGCGAGCGTCGTCGTCGCCGCTTCGGCTTCGGCGCGGCCCTCGCCGTCGGCCTCCTCGCCGTCGGCACCGGAACGTCCGCGTATGCGATGGACACGATGATCCCGCGCGAGAAGGCGGGCACCATCCAGACGGCGACGGGCGAGACAGCCGCCGAGGCTCAGGAGACGCTCGTCGCGGCGAAGAACCTGCTCGAGCGCGCCGAGGACAAGGTCGACGCGACGGAGCTCACGGCATCCGTCGAGTACCTCGAGGACTACGAGGGCATGCCCGCCTCGATCGCCGATGACGCGACCGCCGAGGCCAACGAGGCGATCGAGGATCTCACCGTCGAGGTGACGGAGTACGAAGAGGAGCAGGCCGCGAAGGCCGAGCAGGAGCGCAAGGAGCAGGAAGAGGCCGCGGCCGCCGCCGCGGCGGAGGAGCAGGCCGCCGCCGAGGCCCTCGCCGCCGCCAACACGGTCGAGGGCGCGAAGGCCACGGCCCAGCAGCTCGCGCTCAGCACCTACGGCTGGGGCGGCGACCAGTTCAGCTGCCTCGATCTGCTGTGGACGAAGGAGTCGGGCTGGAACTACCAGGCGTCGAACCCGTCGAGCGGCGCGTACGGCATCCCGCAGTCGCTGCCCGGCAGCAAGATGGCCACAGTCGCGTCCGACTGGGCGAGCAACGCCACGACGCAGATCACGTGGGGTCTGCAGTACATCTCCGCGGCCTACGGCACGCCCTGCGCCGCGTGGGGCCACTCGCAGGCCGTGAACTGGTACTGAGCCGGTTCAGTAGTACACGGCGAGCGGGCCGTTCGGGCCCGGCACGACCTGCACGGGGGTGTCGAACACCCTTGTGAGGACGTCGTCGGTCATGATCTCGTCCGGCCCGCCGAACTCCACCACCCGGCCGTCCTTCACGGCGCAGATGCGATCGGCGTAGTGCCCCGCGAAGTTGATGTCGTGCAGCACGATCACGATCGTGCGTCCGAGCTCCTCTGCCGCGCGGCGCAGCTGCTGCATCATCTGCACCGAGTGACGCATGTCGAGGTTGTTGAGCGGCTCATCGAGCAGCACGTAGTCGGTCTCCTGCGACAGAACCATCGCGACGTACGCGCGCTGACGCTGTCCGCCCGAGAGCTGGTCAAGATAGCGCCCTTCGAGCGCACCGAGGTCGAGGAAGTCGATCGCCCGGGTGATGATCTCCTCGTCTGCGCTCGTGAGGCGCCCCTTCGAGTACGGGAACCGTCCGAACGACACGAGCTGGCGCACCGTCAGACGCGTGATGAAGTGGTTCTCCTGGCGCAGGATCGACACGATCCTGGCGAGATCCTTCGATGCGGTCGAAGCGACGTCGTAGCCGGCGACCTTGATCGTGCCGTCATCGATGCCGAGAAGGCGCCCGATCATCGTGAGAAGGGTGGACTTCCCGGCGCCATTCGGCCCGACGAGCGCCGTGATCCCGCCGCCCGGGATCTCGATGTCGACGGGGCCGATCTCGACCTCGCCGCCGTACTGCTTGCGAACACCGGTGAGCGAGATCACAGTCGCCCCTTTCTGAGGATGACGAAGAGGAACACGGATCCTCCGACAAGTTCGATGATGATCGTCACGGCACCTTGCGCGGCGAACACGTTCTTGATGACGAAATAGGCGCCCGCGAGCACGACGAAGCCAGTGAGGGCCGCGACCGGGAAGATGAGCCGGTGGTCGTGCGTATCGGCGAATTGGTAGGCGAGCGTCGCGACAAGGAAGCCCAGGAAGGTCATCGGGCCGACGAGCGACGTCGACACGGCCATGAGGATCGACACGAGGAACAGCATCGCCATCGTCTGACGGCGATGCGCGAGACCGAGGCTCGTGGCAGCCTCCTTGCCCAGGGCGAGCACATCGAGGCGCCGGCCGTTCCACCAGATGAGCCCGACCGCGACGACGACGAGCGGGATCGCGATCGGCAGATACGACACATCGGCGTTGGCGATGCTGCCGAACAGCCGCGCCGACAGGACGTCGAACTCGCTCGGCGTGAGCATGCGCTGCATGAACGTCGAGATGGATCCGAGCCCGCCACCGATGACGATGCCGATCAGCAGCATGATCTGCAGATTGCCGTATCGCCCCGACAGCAGCCAGCCATACAGCAGCAGCGACAGCCCGACCATGAGGCCGACCTGCAGGAGGAACTGGGGGACGCCCTGTACGGCGACGACGCCGGCGGCGCCGAGCACGAACACGGCCCCCGTCTGCACGGCGATGTAGAGCGATTCGAAGCCCATGATCGACGGCGTGAGGATCCGGTTGTTCGTCACAGTCTGGAAGGTGACGGTCGCGATCGCCTGGCAGATCGCGACGACCGCGATGACGGTGACGTTCGTCACCCGCATCTTCGCGATGCGCCAGAAGCCATCGGATCCGGCCGGCATCGGGTTGTCCCAGGCGAGCAGGCCGTAGGCGAGCCCCACGGCCAGCACTGCGAGGATCGCGACGATGATCGTGTAGCGCACGCGGGCGCGCCGCGTCGGGAGAGGACGGGAGCTGCGTGTCGCGGCGGAGGGAGCCGCGGTCTTCGTGTCAAACATTCCGGCGCTGCCTCAGCAGGAGGAAGACGAACACCACGGCGCCGACGACGCCGAGGATCAGGGAGACGGGGATCTCGAACGGCATGATGATGGTCCGCCCGATGAGGTCGCAGACGGTGACGATCGCGATGCCCGTCAGGCACACCCACGGCAGATTGCTGCGCAGATCGTCGCCGCGGATCATGGAGACGATGTTCGGAACGATCAGCCCGAGGAAGGGCAGGCTGCCGATGACGACGGTGACGACGCCGGTCGCGACGGCGATGAGCCCCGTGCCGAGGAGGATGACGCGGTCGTAGTTCAGGCCGACGTTGGTGGCGACGTCCTTGCCGAGGCCGGCGACCGTGAAGCGGTCTGCCGCGACGAAGATGAGGGCGGCGACGATCGCCACGACCCACAGGGGCTCGTACTGCCCACGGAACACCGAGGTGAAGCTGCCGGCGAACCAGATGCCGAGGCTCTGCAGCATGTCGGTCTGCAGCGCGACGAAGGTCGAGATGGATCCGACCACGGCGCCGAGCATGATGCCGACGATGGGAACGATGAGCGACGAGCGCAGCGACACGCGCCTCAGGAAGAGGAAGAAGATCATCGTGCCGATGAACGCCGCGACGACGGCGCCCCCCATGCGGGCGAGGATGCTCGCGCCGGGAAAGAGCACCATCACCGTCAGCAGCCCGAGCCCGGCCCATTCGGTCGTGCCGGTCGTCGTCGGCTCGACGAAGCGGTTCTGCGTGAGCAGCTGCATGACGAGCCCGCACATCGCCATCGCGCCGCCCGCGAGGACGAGAGCGAGCGTGCGGGGGATCCGCGTGATGACGAACATCTCGGCGCCGTCATCGGCGCCGAAGACGTCATAGACGCCGGTGAACAGCGAAACGACGAGCAGCGCGAGAACGACGAGGACCCCGATGATGAGCTTCCCGTCGAACAGCCGTCCGCGCGTGCGCACCGTCCCGTCGGCCGTGCGAGTGGTCATGTGCGTGTGTCCTCCTCCGGACGCGACGCAGGTGGGGCGCGACTCGCGCCCCACCCTGGTCGATCAGTACGTCCGGCGGATCAGGACGCAGCCTCGAAAGCGTCGGCGAGATCCTCGAGGAACTCGGTGTAGGTCTGGATGCCCTCGTTCGTGTACGTGTCGGCGGGCATGTAGACGAGCTGATCCTCGGCGACGGCCGTGACGCCGGCCAGCGGCTCGGAGTCTTCGATCACCTCGGCAGCCTGCGTGTACTCGGGGTCGTCGGCGGCGACGGCCGCGTCGCGATCCATCACGAGGATCCAGTCGGGGTTCGAGTCGGCGATCGCCTCGACCGAGATGTCGTCACCCTGATGGTCGTCGCTCGCCTCGTCGACCTCGAGCGACGGCGTGAGGCCGAGGATGTCGTAGAGGGGCCCGAAGGTGCGTCCCGCGCCTGGCGACGAGTAGCCGATCTCGCCGCCCGATGTGATGACCGACATCACCGTCTGGTCGGCGTCGTATGCGGCCTTGACGCGCTCGACAGCGGCGTCGAAGTCAGCCACCACCTGCGCCGCCTCGTCCTGCTTGCCGAAGATCTCGCCCAGCACCTCGACCTGGCGCTTCAGTTCGGCGTCGAACGGCTCTCCCTCACGCGGGTCGAGTTCGAGGATCGTCGCGTCGGGAACGAGCTCGGCCATCTGATCGTGGAACTGTGCGAAGCGCTGCCCGTTCACGATGATGTCGGGGTCGACGGCGACGAGAGACTCGAGGTCGGGCTCGCGGTGGATGCCGAGATCGATGACGGAGTCGTCCTGCGTGTAGGAGATCGTGTCGGGCATCAGCGACACGGCCGCGGCGCTCAACTCGATCCCCCAGTCGTCGAGCGTCTGGAACGTGCGGTTATCCGTCGCGACCACGGACGCCGGCGGCACTGCGATCGTGTGGGTGCCGTTGTTGTCCTCGACCTCGACGGTGTCGGCCGCGGCGTCTGACGGAACCTCGGCTTCGGCGCCGGCCTCCGACGCGCAGCCAGCGAGGGCGAGGGCCGAGACGGCGACGAGGGAGAGCGCCGAGACGGGGCGGATCATGCTCATAGAGGTGACTCCTGTAGTGGTGAGAGCGCGCTGTCATGCGCGGACTCGCGTGAGTGGAGAGGCCCGATGCGTGCCGTCGTGGGACGCGGCCTGCACGAAGTGAGGCAAGCCTTACCGAGCCAGAATCAGGTTAGCCTTACTTTATGAGCTCGTCCAGCACCGATCGCCCGACATACGCCACTCACCGGGAGCAGCTCGAGCTGCGGTTCCGCAATGCGACCCTCACCGCGCGGGAACATCTCACGGACGACTACGTGCGAGTGCGCCTCTCCGGCGACGATCTGCGCGGCTTCGACACACCCGGGCACGACGACCACATCCGCATCTTCCTGCCCGACGGCCCTGTTTCGACCGTCGAGGAGATGCGCGCGGCTCCGAGCCGCGAGTTCACGCCTCTCGCGTGGGGAGAGACCCATGACGGGGACGCCTTCCTCGATCTCGAGTTCGCGCTGCACGGCGACGACGGCGTCGCGGGCGTCTGGGCGGCGAACGCTCCTCTCGGCGCGCCGATCGGCGTCGGCGGCCCGCGCGGCACGCTGCGCGTCGACGGATCCCCTGACGGATGGCTGCTCGCGGGCGACGAGACGGCGATCGCACAGATCCGCCGCTACGCCGCCCTCATCCCCGAGGACGCGCCGGCGCTCATCATCGTCGAGGTCCGAAACGCGGGCCAGCAGGTGCCGATCGATGCCCCGGTCCCCGTCGAGTACGTGCACCGCAAGGACCAGGCCCCGGGGACGGCGTTGGCCGCCGCCCTCGACACACTCGACGAGGACGACCGCCCGGGCGAGGATCCGTTCGTGTTCATCGCCGCCGAGCAGGCGATCGTGAAGACCGGACGCGCGCTCGCGTGCGACCGCTGGGGACTCGACGCCGACCGCCGCGTCATCAAGGGCTACTGGAAGGCGGGCGACACCGAGTTCCACGCTCCCCACTGACGGGAGCGGGCGGTCACTTCGTCGAGAACGCCGCGTCGAACGAGGCCTCCGGCGGCGTGATCGCGTTGAGCTTGCGCACGAACGCGAGCGCCTCGGGGGCGCCCTGCAGGCGGTCCATGCCCGCGTCCTCCCACTCGACGCTCGTCGGCCCGTCGTAGCCGATCGCGTTCAGGGCGCGGAAGAGCGGCTCCCACGGCACCTCACCGTGGCCCGTCGAGACGAAGGTCCAGCCGCGCCGGGGATTCGCCCACGGCAGATGGGATCCGAGCACGCCATTGCGGCCGTCAAGGTTCGTCACCGACTCCTTCACGTGCACGTGCAGGATGTGCTCGGCGAAGTCGAGCACGAACGCCACCGGATCCAGCTGCTGCCACATGAAGTGCGACGGATCGAAGTTGATGCCGAAGCCCGGGCGATGCCCGATCGCCTCGAGTGCGCGCTTCGCCGTCCAGTAGTCGTACGCGATCTCGGAGGGGTGCACTTCGAGCGCGAAGCGAACGCCCTCTTCCTCGAATACGTCGATGATGGGGTTCCAGCGGTCGGCGAAGTCCTGGTAGCCGGCCTCGATCGCCTCGTCGCTCACGGGCGGGAACATCGCGACGTACTTCCAGATCGCCGAGCCCGTGAAGCCCGTCACGGTCTTCACGCCGAGCTTCGCGGCGAGCCGCGCGGTGTTCTTCAGCTCGTCGGCGGCACGCTGCCGCACCCCCTCGGGATCCCCGTCGCCCCACACACGACCCGAGAGGATGTCCTGGTGGCGCTGGTCGATCGGATCGTCGCAGACGGCCTGGCCCGTGAGGTGATTCGCGATCGTCCACACCTTCAGGCCGTTGCGCTCGAGGATCTCTTTGCGACCTGCGATGTAGGCGTCGTCGTCCCAGCGGGACGGATCCAGGTGATCACCCCAGCATGCGATCTCGAGCCCGTCGTATCCCCATTCCCCCGCGAGGCGACACACCTCCTCGAACGGCAGATCGGCCCACTGGCCAGTGAACAGTGTGATCGGTCGGGTCATGTCCTTCTCCTCCTGTGGTCCGGCGGTCAGATCGTGATCCAGCGCGCGTCAGCGGCCGAGCTCTCCTCGACGGCGGCGAGCACGCGCTGCACCTGCGCACCCTCGTCAAACGTCGGCGTCGGCACGGTTCCAGCGGCGATCGCCTCGACGAGGTCCTTCACCTGGTGGCTGAAGGCGTGCTCGTACCCGAGCATGTGGCCCGTCGGCCACCATCCCTCGAGGTACGGGTGCCCGGGCTCGGTGACGATGATGCGCGTGAATCCCTGATCGGTGTCGGGGGTCGTGCGGTCGTACACGTGCAGCTCGTTCATGTTCTCGAGGTTGAAGGCGATCGCGCCCTTCTCGCCCGAGATCTCGACCGTGAGCTCGTTCTTGCGGCCGGTCGCGAAGCGCGTCGCCTCGAACGCGGCGAGCGCCCCGCCCTCCAGCCGGCCCGTGAAGATGGCGACGTCATCGACCGTGACGTCGCCGTACTCGTCGCCGCCCCGCCCTGCGATACCGATGCGCTCGGTCTCGACCGGACGCCGCTTGACGATCGTGTCGACGACACCCGAGACCGTCGTGACCTGCTGATCCGTGAGGAACTGCACGAGGTCGACGGCGTGGCCGCCGATGTCGCCGAGGGCGCCCGCCCCGGCCTGATCCTTCTGCAGGCGCCACGACAGCGGCGCCTCGGGATCGACGAGCCAGTCCTGACGGTAGGCCGCGCGCACCTGCTGCACGGCGCCGATCCGCCCCTGGGCGATGAGGTCGCGGGCACGCGTGAGGGCGGGCACGCGGCGATAGGTGAATCCGAGCATGGCGATCGCGCCGGATCCGCGCGCCGCGGCGGCCATCCGGTCGGCGTCCTCGACCGTGTTGGCGAGCGGCTTCTCGCAGAGCACGTGCTTGCCGGCCTCGAGCGCGGCGATCGCGATCTCGTCGTGCGAGTGTCCGGGCGTGACGATGTCGACCACGTCGATGTCGTCGCGCGCGACGACCTCACGCCAGTCGGTGGCCGCCTCGCGCCAGCCCCACTTCGACGCCGCCGCCTGGACCGCATCTTCGTTCCGGCCCACGATCACGGACATCTCGACAGCGCGCGGCAGGTCGAACACCCGCGGCGCCGTCCGCCACGCCTGGGAGTGCGCTGCCCCCATGAATCCGTATCCGATCATGGCGACGCGGAGGGTCGCGCGTGCCTGTTCACCCATGCGGGATCCTTTCCTCGTGGAGAGCCGGCGTCGCCCGGGGCGCGCCGAGGCGGCGGGGAAGGCCCCGCCGCCGGGACAGATGGCGGCCGCCGTCAGGAGCGGAAGCCGATGTCCATGTATTGTTCGACGTTCTCGGCGGTGACGACGGGTGCATTCAGCTGGATCGTGCGCGGCACGTCGGCGGACACGAGATCCGAGAAACTCTTGTCCTGCGCGACGAGGCGCGCCAGCTTGATGCCATCGGCCGCCTGCGTCGACGGGTAGACGACGGTGGCCTGCATGACCGTGTCCCCGGCCTGGATCTGCTCCATCACGTCGAGCGAGCCGGCGCCGCCGACCATGAAGAACTCGTCGCGGCCCGCGTTCTCGATCGCGGCGAGCACGCCGATGCCCTGGTCGTCGTCGTGATTCCAGATGGCGTCGATCTCGGGCTCGGCCTGCAACAGGTTCGATGTGGCGGTCTCGCCGCCCTGGATGGTGAAGTCGGCGGAGACTTGCGTCGAGACGGACAGGCCGCAGTCGTCGAGCGCATCAGCGAAGCCCTGCGAGCGGTCCTGCGTAAGTGGCAGATTCGCGATGCCCTGGATCTCTGCGACGACCGCGTCGGACTGGTCGGCGAGCTGTTCGCAGATGTACGTGCCGGCCGAGACGCCCATGCCGTAGTTGTCGCCGAGGATCGTGACCCGGGAGGCGAACGGGCTCGACAGCTCTCGGTCGACGTTGATGACCGGGATGCCCGCCTCCATCGCCTCGAGCGCGACCTCGGTCAGCGCGTCGCCGTCGAACGGCAGCAGAACGATGGCGTCGACACCCTCGTTGATGAACTGCTCGATGTGGCTGATCTGCATGTTGACGTCGTTCGTGGCCTCGGCCTGACGCAGATCGATGTCGTCGTACTGGTCGGCCGTGTCCAGCGCGGCGCCCGTGATGGCGCCCATCCATCCGTGATCGGCGGCAGGCGCAGAGAAGCCGATCGTGACGGTCTCGCCGGGCTCGTCGTTGGCCGTGCCGCCTGTGACGGCCGTACCCTCGTTCGAGGTCTCTTCTTCGGGCGGCTCGCCTCCGAGGCAGCCGGTCAGCAGGAGGGCGCCTGCGGCGAGAGCGGCGGGAACGGCGACCAGGTTTCGCCGTGCGATGCGTGCAGACATGTGATCTTCCTCGATTCCATGCGGTGTTGTGTGGTGCGGGGTTTCAGGTGGATCGCGAGCGGCCCGCGAACCGCTGCTGCAGGAGCACGGCGACCACGATGATGGCCCCCTTCGCGACGAGCTGCGCCGAGCTCGACATGTTGTTGAGGGTGAAGATGTTCGTGAGGAGCGTGAAGATGAGTACACCGATGACGGTGCCCATGATCGTGCCGCGGCCGCCTGCGAGCAGCGTGCCGCCGACGACGACCATGGCGATGGCCTCGAGCTCGTAGAGCATGCCGTGAGTCGAGGTACCGGCCGTCGTGCGCGCGAGCATCATCACCCCGGCGATCCCGGCTGCCAGCCCGGCGAGGCCGTAGATGTACACCATGTGGCGCCGCACTTTGATACCCGCGAGACGCGCGGCCTCGGCGTTGCCGCCGATCGCGACGGTGCGGCGGCCGAAGGTCGTGCGGTTGAGCAGAAACCAACCGGCCACGGCGACGACTGCGAAGATCCAGACCAGAATCGGTACGCCGAGCGGCTCCAGCCGGAAGAACTCGATGAACGCAGCGTTCTCGACGCGCTGCGTCTGTCGGCCTGAGATCAGTTCGGCCAGCCCGCGCGCGCCCGCGAGCATCGCCAGTGTCGCGATGAACGGCACCACCTTTCCGTAGGCGATGATCACGCCGTTGATCAGGCCCGCGGCGGTGCCCACGACGAGGGCGGTGAAGACGATCACGATCCAGTGGGAGTTCTCCGCCATGTTCTGCGTCGCCCACGTGGTGGCCCAGACCGTCGCGAGCCCCATCACGGATCCCACGGACAGGTCGATCCCGCCGGAGGTGATGACGAAGGTCATCCCGACCGCGAGCACGCCGAACACGGAGGCAAGGCTCAGGATCGTCACCAGGTTGCCGATGTTCATGAATCGGTCGCCGCCCGTGACCGCGCCGACGACGCACAGCAGCAGGAGCGCCGCGACGAGACCCAGATTGTGCCCCGCGGCGCCAGACAGCAGCGATCGGAACCGACCCCGCTCTCGGGATCCGGAGCTCCCCGCATCGACGGTTGCTTGTTCGGTCACGCGCCTGTCCCTTCCATGACGAGGTCGAGCACTCTGTGCTCGTCGATCTCCTGCGCGGGCGCCGTGTGGACGATGCGCCCCTCCGACACGACGAGCACGCGGTCGGCGAGCCCGAGCACCTCGGGAATCTCGCTCGACACCATGAGGACGGCAGTCCCCGCGTCGGCGAGACGTCGTATGAGGGCGTAGATCTCGCTGCGCGCCCCCACGTCGACTCCGCGGGTGGGCTCGTCGAGCAGCAATACCTCGCAGCCGTGCACGAGCCAACGGGCGAGCATCGCCTTCTGCTGGTTGCCGCCCGACAGGGTGCGGATCGGTCGTTCGACGCCCGCGGGCCGCATATCGAGCGCCGTCGCCTGTTCCTCCGACACTGCCTTCTCGCGGCGCTCGTCGAGCCATCCGGCTTTGGCGATACGTGCGAACGACGAGAGCGTGATGTTGCGGTAGACAGGCTCGTCGAGGAGCAACCCCTGGCTCTTCCGCTCTTCGGGCGCGAGCCCGATCCCCGCCCGGATGGCGCGGTCGACGCCCCCCTTCCGAACCGCGCCGCCGTCGAGCGAGACGGTCCCCGCCGTCGAACGGCGCGCGCCGAAGACGGCCTCGAGGATCTCCGAACGTCCGGATCCGACGAGCCCCGCCAATCCGACGATCTCGCCGGCCCTGACGGTGAAGGACACATCGGCGAACTGGCCCGGCACGGTGAGACCGTCGACCTCGAGCCGCGTCGGCGCATCGGCGGGGACGCCGGGGCGCGCCGGGAAGGCATCGGCGACGTCTTTGCCGGTCATCAGACGGATGAGCTCGTCGGTGGCGGTCGCGGCCACGTCCAGTCCCCGCGAGACCGTGCGGCCGTCCTTGATCACGGTGATGCGGTCGCCGATGCGCCGGATCTCCTCGAGGCGGTGCGAGATGTAGACGATCGCGATGCCCTGGGCGGTGAGGTCGTCAACGACGCGGAAGAGATTGTCGACCTCGCCCGAGTCGAGCACCGCCGATGGCTCGTCCATGACGATCACCCGGGCGTTCCGCGACAGAGCGCGCGCCATCGACACGATCTGCTTGCCGGCGGCCGAGAGCGTGCCGACGGCGCGGTGCGGGGCGATCTCGGCGTGCCCGAGGCGCTCCATCAGCTCTCGCGTGCGTTCCGCCGCGACCCGGCGCTGCGTCACGCCCGCCGTCGCGAGTTCGTGACCAAGGTAGATGTTCTCGGCGACCGTGAGCCCGTCGACCACGTCGAGCTCCTGATACATCGTGGCGACGCCGTGCTCGAGCGCCGCGACAGGATTCGGGATCGAGATCCGCTCGCCGTCCATGAGGATCGAGCCCTGGGTGGGCTGGTGAGCGCCCGCGAGAACCTTGATGAGGGTGGACTTTCCGGCGCCGTTCTGACCGAGCAGGCAGTGCACCTCACCGGAGCGCACGTCGAGATCCACGCCGTCGAGAGCGCGGACTCCGGGGAACGTCTTCACGATGCCCTGCATCTGCAGCAGGGGCACGGATGGGTCTTCACTGACCATATGGCGAAGCTATACCGACTTTTGTTGCCTGTCAATCAAAAGTGTGCGAGCTTTGTGCGCAGCTGCTCGCGATCGTCCGCAAGCAGCCGAAGAAGGTGCCGGAAGGGCGTGGTTAACTGTGCTCATGGAAGGGCTGCAGAAGTTTCCGCCGCGACCGACCGGCGCCGGAGATCTCTTCCAGCTTTTCCGCGACGGCGCCCCGCGCACCCGCGCCTCCCTCGTCTCCGAGACGGGGCAGTCCCGTTCGACCGTCGCGGCGCGCATCGATGCCCTCACGGCGATCGGTCTCCTCGCGCCGGCTGGCGAGGCGACAAGCACGGGCGGTCGCCCGCCGTCGACGTTCGCCTTCGCGCCAACGAACCGAGTCGTGCTCGGCGTCGATCTCGGGGCGACGCATGCGCGCCTCGCCGTCACCGACCTCGCCGCCGGGACGCTCGCGTCCACGCAGGCTCCGCTCGCGATCAGCGAGGATCCGGAACGCGTTCTGAGCTGGGTCGCCGAGACAGGCTCATCGCTCGTGGCAGAAGCCGGACGCAGCCTCGACGAGCTCGCCGGCGTCGGCATCGGGCTCCCCGGGCCCGTCGACCACGCCAACGGCCGCCCCGTGAACCCGCCGATCATGCCGGGCTGGGACGGCGTCGACGTTCCCGGCTTCCTGCACCGACTGCTCGGCGCGCCCGTGGTCGTCGACAACGACGTCAACGTGATGGCCCTCGGAGAGCACCGCACGGCGTGCCCCGACGAGCAGAATCTGCTGTTCGTCAAGGTCGCGACCGGCATCGGATCCGGCGTCGTGATGGATGGTGAGCTTCGGCGCGGCGCACAGGGCGCGGCGGGAGACATCGGCCACGTCGCGGTTCCCGGTGCCCCCGAGGTCCCGTGTCGCTGCGGAAACTCCGGATGCCTCGAGGCAATCGCCGGAGGCGGCGCGATCGCCCATCGGCTGCGACAGGGCGGGGCGCGGATCGACACGACGCAGGACATCGTCGACCTCGTCCGCGGCGGCGACATCGCGGCGGGCCAGGCGGTGCGCCAGGCGGGACGCGACATCGGCATGGTGCTGGCGACGTCCGTCAGCATGCTGAACCCGGCCCGCATCATCGTCGGCGGGATGCTATCGGGCGCGGGAGAGCACCTCATCGCGGGCATCCGCGAGGTCGTCTACCAGCGTTCCCTCCCGCTCGCGACTCAGCACCTGCGGATCGTGACATCGAGCGCCGGCGCGCAGGCCGGTGTGATCGGCGCCGCAACCCTCGTGACCGACCGTTTCCTGGCCCCGCACGCGATCGATGCGCTCATCACCGACAAGGAGGACACGTGAACACGCGTACGGCTCTCGTCGTCCGCGGTGGCTGGGAGGGACACGATCCCGTCGGCTCCACGGACATCTTCATCCCCCAGCTCGCCGACGCCGGATTCGACGTCGTCATCGAGGACTCGCTCGAGGTCTACGCGGACGAATCCGCGATGTCCGGCGTGGACCTCATCGTCCAGTGCTGGACGATGGGCGACATTCTCGTCGACGAGATGCACGGACTCCGCGTCGCGGTCGAGAACGGAGCCGGGCTGGCCGGGTGGCACGGCGGGATCCTCGACTCCTTCCGCGGCGCCACTGACTTCCACCACATCGTCGGCGGCCAGTTCGTCGCGCATCCCCGCGACATGGTCGACCACGAGTTCGTCGTCCGCCCCGAACGCGTCGACCATCCGATCACGGCCGGGATCGGGCCGCGCGTGCGAATCACGACTGAGCAGTACTGGGTGCAGACGGATCCGCTATGCGACGTGCTCGCGACGACGACCCACGAGGTGCGGCCAGACGCCCCGTGGAACGAGCCCGCGACAGTGCCGGTGATGTGGACCAGGCGATGGGGGCGCGGCAAGGTCTTCGTATCGACGATCGGACATGGGCCCGACGACCTCCGGATCCCTGAGATCCGGACGATGATCGGCCGCGGCCTGATCTGGGCCGCGCGGGAAGAGGCTGAGTCGAACTGAGCCGATGACGCCGCGACTCACGCCGGGTCAGCGAGCCGAACGCGCGAGGATCACGTCGACGAGCGCTTCGGCGGTGTCGCGCTTCGTGCCTTCGATGTCCGCGACGACCGTTTCGGCGTCGTCCACCACGATGAGGTGGTTGTCGTCCTGTTCGAAGCCCGCCGTCCAGCCGACCTCGTTCGCGGCGAGCAGATCGGCCCCCTTGCGGCGGCGCTTCGCGAGCGCCCGCTCGGCGAGCGTCTCGCCGTCGACCGGCGTCTCCGCCGCGAAGCCGACGATCGTCTGGCCCTCGCGGCGGCGGGCGGCCAGGCCCGCGAGGATGTCGGGCGTCTCGACGAGCTCGAGCCGCAGCGGACCGCTCGCGTGCTCCTTGCGCAGCTTCTCGTCCGCGACCTCGTGGGGTCGGTAGTCGGCGACGGCCGCGGCCATGACGACGACATCGGCGCCCTCCGACCGTGCTGCGACCGCGCGCTCGAGGTCGTCGGTCGTGCTCACGGGGATCACCTGGATCCGCGGGTCCCCCGCCGTCTGCTGCAGCACCGCGCGGTCGATGTTCGCGGCGAGGAGCGTCACATCCGCGCCGCGCCGCGCCGCGGCGAGCGCGACCTCGACGCCCTGCCGCCCGCTCGAACGGTTGCCGAGGAAGCGCACCGGATCGAGCGGCTCGCGCGTCCCGCCAGCCGTGACGAGCCAGCTGCGGCCCGCGGCCCCGCCGGATCCGTGATGCAACTCGCGGAGCACGGCGTCGTGGATCCGCTCGGGCTCGGCCATGCGCCCCGGCCCGCTGTCGCCCCCCGTCAGCTCGCCGGCCTCGGGGCCGATCATGTGCACGCCGCGCGTCGTGAGAGTGTCGATGTTCGCCTGCGTCGCCGGATGCAGCCACATCTCGGTGTGCATGGCGGGCGCGATGAGAACGGGCGCGGTCGTGGCGAGGAGCGTCGTACCCAGCAGATCGCCCGCGAAGCCGGCCGCCATCTTCGCGATCGTGTTCGCGGTCGCCGGTGCGACGACCACGAGATCGGCCTTCTGCCCGAGCGCGACGTGCCGCACCTGGGCGACATCGTCGTGCACGCTCGTGGTCACAGGATTGCGGCTGATTGCCTCCCAGGTGGGCTGCCCGACGAAGCGGAGCGCGTCGTCGGTCGGCACGACGTGCACATCGTGCCCCTCCTTCACGAGCAGGCGCACGAGCTGCACGGTCTTGTAGGCGGCGATCCCGCCCGTCACACCCACGACGACGAACATGGATCCATCCTGGCAGGGCAAGCTCGATCCGTGTCCGGAAGGGCCCGCTGACGCGGCGTGTCCAGGAACTCCGCCATACGCTGGGGAGCGATCCTCATGTGCACCGTCGTCTTCCGCATCCCCGAAACCCCGTCCGATCCCGTGCGGCTCCTCGCCGTGCGCGACGAAGACCCCACGCGCCCCTGGAACGCGCCCGGCGAGTGGTGGCGCGAGCTGCCCGGCGTCATCGGCGTGCAGGATCGTCGCGCGGGCGGCGCGTGGCTCGCCGCGATGCCGGAGCGGGGCCGAGCCGCGGTCGTGCTCAACCGCGAGGGCGAGCCGGCCGGCGCGCCCGAATCGATCGTCTCGCGGGGCTCGCTCGCGCTCGACGCCGTCTCGGGCCGTCCGCTCACCCGCCACTCGCGGATGCGGGGATTCAATCTGCTGAGCGTGCGCGACGGATCCGTCGAGGTCACTTCCTGGGACGGATCCCGCTTCTCGCGCACGACCCCGGGACCGGGCACGCACATGCTCGCGCACCACGACGTCGATGACGCGCGCAGCGCGCGCATCGGGGCGTGGCTCGGCGCCTTCCGCGAGGCCGACGCCGACGACTGGGGTGATGTGCTCGCTCGCACGGGCGAGCTCGATCCGACGGATGACCGGGCGATCGTCCGCGACAACCGCCCGCACGGATATCCGACCGTCTCGACCCTCGCCTGCGTCGCCTCGGTGTGGGCCGACCGATCCGAGGTGCGGTACGCCGAGTTCACGACCCCCGGCACCTGGTCGCCGCTGACGTTCGCGTGATGAGGGGTCCCGTTCCTCCCTGCACAACGACGCCAATTCCGTCCGTCGGCCCCGCGACACGCTGCCGATCCGGGTACTCCGCGCAGAATTGGCGTCGTTGTGCAGTTCGCGTGATGAGGTCCGCCGCATGATGGGGACCTCCCACGCCGTGTCCGGTGCCGCCGCGTGGGTCGCGATCACGACAACGACGCCCGGTTTCGGGTGGGAGCCGCTCGCCCCGGTCGGGGTTCTCACCGGCGCCCTTGTCTGCGCGGGCGCGGCACTGCTCCCCGATATCGACCACCCGTCGTCGACCGTGGCGACGGGTCTGCCGGGAGGACGGGTGATCTCCGGCGCCGTCAGCGGGCTCACCGGCGGGCACCGCAAGGGCATGCACTCCCTCATCGCCGTCCTCGGCGTCGTCCTCGCCGCCATCGCCCTCTCGTACGCGAGCTGGACACCGCCGGGCTGGGACACGGACCTGCCCCTCGGCCCCGCGGTCGGTGCGGCCGTCTGCATCGCGATCGGCACGAAGTGCCTGCGGATCGCCCGCGGATGGTTCGCGTCGTGGCTCGTCGGCATCGCCGCAGCGGGCGGCCTCATGTGGTGGTTTCCCGACCAGTTCGGCTGGCTCGCGACCTGCATCGGGGTGGGTTTCGTCGTCCATCTCATCGGCGACACCCTGACGACAGGCGGCGTGCCCTGGCTGTGGCCGATCATGCTGAAGCGTCCCGTCGCATTCCGCCGCACGCTGCTGATCACGAAGCTGTGGCCGCGACGCGGATCCTTCGCCCTGCCCCTCCTGGGCGACGCGGGGTCCGGGCGCGAATGGCTCCTCACTCTCGCACTCGGCGCCTTCGCCGCCTGGGGCCTCGTCGGCGCAGCGGTGCAGATCCTCGCCCCACTCTTCGCGTAGACCCCGTACACAACGGACCCCCACCGCCGCGAGCCTCGGCTCGGCTCGCAGACCCCAGCTGCACAACGACGCCAATTCTGTACAGACTCGCACGACACGCCGGGGATCCGGGGGCCGCGGCTCAGTTCTGGCGTCGTTGTGCAGCGGGGCCGCCCTCACCCCCGCTTGCGCGTGGCAATCTGGGGAGGCGAGCGCCCCGGTGCTCGCCTCCCCAGACGCACGACCTTGGAGACCCCATGCTCACCGTCAACGCATACGGCGCCACCTCCGCGACGGATCCCCTCGCCCCGCTCACGATCGAGCGTCGCGATGTCGGGCCGCGCGATGTGCTCATCGCGATCCGCTACGCCGGAATCTGCCACAGCGACATCCACACGGTCCGCGAGGAGTGGGGCCCGATCACCTTCCCGCAGGTCGTCGGCCACGAGATCGTCGGCGAGGTGACGGAGGTCGGATCCGAGGTCACGGCGCACGCCGTCGGCGACCGCGTCGGAGTGGGCTGCATGGTGAACTCCTGCGGCGAGTGCGAGCAGTGCCTCCTCGGCGAGGAGCAGGACTGCCTCGAGGGCAACATCCAGACCTACGCGTCGGTCGACCGCGACGGGACGATCACACAGGGCGGATACTCGACCCACGTCGTCGTCGACGAGCGCTTCGTTCTGAAGGTGCCCGAGGCGATCCCCTACGAGGCGGCCGCTCCCCTGCTCTGCGCGGGAATCACGACCTACTCGCCCCTCGCCCGCTGGGGCGCCGGACCGGGCAAGAAGGTCGCCGTCGTCGGGATGGGCGGGCTCGGCCACATGGCCGTCAAGATCGCCGTCGCGATGGGCGCCGACGTCACGGTGCTCTCGCGCACCGCGTCGAAGAAGGACGACGCGCTCGCCTTCGGGGCATCGCGCCACATCTCGACGGGCGAGGAAGGCGCACTGAAGGAGCTTCGCGGATCCTTCGACCTCGTCATCAACTCCGTCAGCGCCCCGCTCGACATGGACGCCTATCTTGCGACTCTGCGCCCCCACGGTGCGCTCGTGAACGTCGGTGCGCCGCCCCAGCCGCTGCCCATCAGCGTGTTCTCGCTCATCGTGGGCGGGAAGTCGTTCGCCGGATCCAACATCGGCGGGATCCGCGAGACGCAGGAGATGCTCGACTTCTGTGCCGAGCACGGCATCGCGCCCGAGACCGAGCTCATCGGCGCCGACCGGATCAACGAGGCATACGAGCGCGTGCTCGCGAGCGACGTCCGCTACCGCTTCGTGATCGACACGGCAACGCTGTAGGCACGCCCGACGCGAGCGCCTCCGATCCCTCGGAGGCGCTCGCGCGTTCGTGCGTCAGGCCAGGGTCAGCGACACCGTGGCGTAGGAGTGCGCGGGCAACGTGACCTCGATGCCGTTCTCGGTACGGCGCAGCCCGTCCAGCGCGACCGGTGCGACCTGCTCGGGAGCCTCGGGTGTGTTGTGCGCGGCCAGACCGTCGGCTGACAGCACGCGGCCCGACATCTCGGTGACCTCCCGCCCGCGCAGATCGAGCTCGACGATGCGGTCGGACTCGTGGTCGAGGTTGGTGAGCGAGATGAGGGCCGTGTCGCCCTTCGTCGAGGCCGACGCCGACACGAGCGGCAGCTCGCCTCCCTCGACCGCGCGTGTCGGCGCGCCCTTCACATGCACGTCGAGCGCGTCGGCGTCGTGGTGCCCCGTGTTCATCTCGAACACGTGGTAGCTCGGCGTCTTCACGAGGGCGCCCGTCTCAGCGTCGGTGAGCAGCATCGCCTGAAGCACGTTCACCGTCTGGGCGATGTTCGCCATCACGACGCGGTGCGCGTGACGGTGGAAGGCGTCGAAGTGCACCGACGCGACGAGCGCGTCGCGCAGCGTGTTCTGCTGGTACAGGAACCCGGGGTTCGTTCCCTCCTCGACGTTCCACCACGTGCCCCACTCGTCGACGACGAGGCTCACGCGACGATTCGGATCGTGACGATCCATCACCTGCCCGTGCCGCGTCAGCAGCTTCTCCATGTGCAGGGCGCGCGACAGGGCGAGGTACCACTCGTCGACGTCGAAATCGAGCGCCGACCCCTTGTCCTGCCAGCTGCCCGTCATCGTGTAGTAGTGCAGCGACAGGGCCTGGAACGGGGCGGCCTTGCCCTCCTCGGCGGACAGGTCGTCGAACGACTCCATCAGCACCTCGGTCCAGTGCAGATCGTCCGCGTTGGCGCCCGCCGCGATGCGGTACACCTCGTTGCCCGCGTGATCGCGCACGTACGTCGAGTACTGACGCGCCAGGGAGGCGAACTGCTCGACACGCAGATTGCCGCCGCAGCCCCACGCTTCATTGCCGATGCCGAAGTACGGCACCTTCCACGGCTCGTCGCGACCGTTCTTCCGCCGCAGATCGGCCATCGGTGAATCGTCGGCGCGCGTGAGGTACTCGATCCACTCGCTCATCTCGGCGACCGATCCGGATCCGACGTTGCCCGAGATGTAGGCGTCGGTGCCGAGCATCTCGCAGAGGTCCATGAACTCGTGCGTGCCGAACGAGTTGTCCTCGACGACGTCGCCCCAGTGCGAGTTGACCATGCGCGGGCGATCCTCGCGCGGACCGATCCCGTCCTGCCAGTGATAGTCGTCGGCGAAGCAGCCGCCCGGCCAGCGCAGATTCGGGATCTGCAGCGCCCGCAGCGCCTCCACCACGTCGGTGCGGATTCCCCGCTCGTTCGGCACATCGCTGTCTTCGCCGACGTAGAAGCCGCCGTAGATGCAGCGGCCCAGGTGCTCGGCGAAGTGACCATAGATGTGGCGCGAGATGCGCGATCCCGGGAGATCCAGATCGATGACGGCGCGGATCGGTTCGGACACGGATGTGCTCCTTCTTCGTTGACGGTCGGATGGCATCGGCCATCGATGCTTCCCGCGCGCACCAGATTTAACGATAAACCCACGGGTCGCGACTACGATAGCGGCCACGGCGGACGAGCACCAGCCGCCCCCGTTCGAGAATCGGATCCCTCATGACATCGACCATGCACGACGTCGCGAAAGCGGCCGGCGTCTCGGCGATGACGGTCTCGAACGTGCTCAACGGGCGGGGGCGCGTCGGCGAGACGACGCGCGAACGCGTCGAGTCGGCCGCCGCGGACCTCGGCTACTCGCTCAACCTGACCGCCCGCCATCTGCGCGAAGGACGCACGCACACGATCGCGCTGATCGTCCCACAGCTCGACCACGCCTATTTCGGCGAGCTCGCCGCGCGCTTCGACCGGCTGCTGCAGCCATCCGGTCGCCACCTCGTCGTCGAGCAGACGCGCGCCCATCCGGAGGCCGAACGCTCCGCCCTCAGCCCCGCTCGCCTCCGTCTCTATGACGGCGTGCTCATGTCGGTTGTGGGCCTGCGCCCCGAGGAGGTGGCCGGCATCCAGCCGAGCGTTCCCGTGGTCATGCTCGGCGAGCAGGACATCCCCGACCGCTTCGACCACGTGCGGATGTCCAACTTCGAGGGTGCACGCCTCGCGACGGCGCACATGCTGCAGAAGGGCTCACGACGGATCGTGCTCCTCGGCGGCGCGCGCGATCAGGACGATACGAGCGGCATGGCGCGCAGGCGCACCCGAGGGTGGCGCGCCGCCCACCACGACGCGGGGGCGAGCGTTCCGGAGGAGCTCATCGTCCCTCTTGCCACACCGACCGCGCAGCTCGGCTACGACGCGATCCAGCAGCTTCTTGCGGATCGCGTCGACTTCGACGGCGTGTTCGCCGTCACCGACGCGCTCGCGACGGGCGTCCTGTCCGCGCTCTCGCAGACCTCCCTCCGCGTGCCGGAGGACGTGCAGGTCATCGGATTCGACGATCTCGACTCCTCGCGCTTCACCGTGCCGCCACTGTCGACGATCGCTCCCGGCGACGAACAGATGGCCGCCGAAGCGCTCCGTCTGCTCGATCGCCTCATCGAGGCCTCCCCGGAGGATCCCCCCGCCCGTGAGCACCTCACGGCGCCCGTGTCGCTCATCGAGCGCGGAACAACGCGGTGAACGCGCCTCACACCCCCGCCGCTGCGTACCGCTCGGCCGCCGTGGCGACGCGCACCTGGTAGTCGAAGGTGTTGTTGTACGAGCGGATCGCGCGGATCCACTGCTCCCCCTCGGCGAGGGTGCCGTCGAGCCGACAGAGGTAGGCCGCGGCGGTCGCGGCCGCGGCGTCGATGCTGTGCGGATCCGCGACGCCGTCGCCTGCCGCGTCGACGGCCCAGATCGACCACGTTTCGGGGATGAACTGCATCGGCCCGACCGCCCGGTCCCATTCGGCGTCGCCGTCGAGGAGGCCGCCGTCGGTATCGGGGATCTCCATCGTCTCGTTCGTGCCGTCGAGGGCGATGCCGATGATGTGCGGGCGCGCGACGCCGTCGGCGTCGATGGACCCGCCCTGCAGCGTGCCGTGATGGCTCTCGACCCAGCCGATGCCCGCGAGCGTGTTCCAGCCAACCTCGCATCCGCTGGCGCGAGCGCGCGCGTCGGCCGCGGCGTACGCGGCGAGCGCGCGCTCGGGGATCCCCGTCTCCTGCGCGACGTCTTCGAGCCAGACGGTGTCGACGGATCCGTCGGCCCGCATCGGCGCCGCCGCGGGGCTCGCGACTTCGACGCGAGGAGCGGTGTCGCCGCCGACGGCGTCGAACTCGATGGGGTCGACCGAGATCGTGCCGATGATCGCCACCACGCCGAGGACACCCAGTACGCCGATCACACCGAGCAGGGCGACGACCCCGATCACCGCCCCGATCCCCCGTCGTGTGCTCATCCGGTCATTGTCGTCGGCTCTGCCCGTACGCGCGCCGTGAGCGATGCCGGGCGCGATAGGACATGATCAATCCGTGAGAGACCATTCCCGGCACAGCGGCGTCGGAATCGCCGCGCTCGTCCTCGGCGTCGTCGCGGTGCTGACCGCGTGCGTGCCGCTGCTCGGTGAAATCCTTGCACTGCTCCCCGCTCTCGGGGCGATCGCGTTCGGAATCGTCGGCGTGCGTCACCACGAGACCGGCCGTGCCGCGGGCGCGGGCATGGCCGTCGTCGGCGCTGTGCTGGGCGGGTTCTCCCTGGCCATCGTCGGGCTCCTGTTCGCCCTGTCGATCATGCCGTGACGCGGCGAGGCCCTCACATCTCCTCGTGGGTGTCGGGGTCACCGCCCCAGAGCCGGCCGCGCTCGAGGTTGCTGAGTCGCTTGACATCGATGTCCGACAGTTCGAAGCCGAACACGTCGGCGTTCTCACGCTGACGGGCCGGATCGGCAGACTTCGGGATCGGCGTGGATCCGCACTGCACGTGCCAGCGCACGACGAGCTGGGTCGGCGTGACGCCGTAGTCCTGCGCGAGCTGGGCGACGAGGGGCTCTGCGAGCAGATCGCTGCGCCGGGCGAGCGGGCTCCAGCTCTCGGTGCGGATCCCGTGCTCGGCGTGGAAGGTGCGCAGCGGGGCCTGCGGAAAGTACGGGTGCATCTCGACCTGGTTGACGGCGGGCACAACTCCGGTCTCGTCGATGAGACGCTCGAGCATGGGCACCGTGAAGTTCGAGACGCCGACCGAACGCACGACCCCCTCGTCGCGGAGGGCGAGCATGCCGCGGAAGGTGTCGACGTACTTGTCGACGCTCGGGTTCGGCCAGTGGATGAGCAGCAGGTCGATGCGGCCGAGGCCGATCGTCTCGTTCGACTCGCGGCCCGATGCGATCGCCTCGTCGTAGCCGTGGTGGCGCCCGGGGATCTTCGTCGTGACGATGATCTCGTCGCGGTCGGCGGATCCGGTGCGCACGGCCTCGCCGACCTCACGCTCGTTGTCGTAGTTGACGGCGGTGTCGAGCACGCGATACCCGGTCTCGATGCCGGACCGGATCGCCGCGATCCCGTCGTCACCCGCGAGCTTGTACGTACCGAGCCCGACCTCGGCGAACGGGTGCCCGTCGTTCAGTGCGATCTGGGGGATGTCGAGAGTCACGATGTCGTCCTTCCGATCGGCGATTCTGGCCCTGTCGAGCCTACGCGGACATCCCAACACGACGCAGTCAATTTCCGGCCTCGCACCGTGACACGCAGCCCGGCGGGCCCTCGGCCTCCAGATTGACTGCGTTGTGTTGGGTGTTGGGTGCCGGGCGGGCACACGGACGGATCCGGACCACCGGCCGTCGCCCGCCCCTACGCTGGGATCGTGGACCTCGCCGTGTTTGTCCTCGTCGCCGTCACCTGCTGCTGCCTCGCTCTCATGGTCATCGCCATCGCGATGTCGCGCCGCGCCCGCGCCGAGGCACCGGGGCGCCCGACGGTCGTCGCCGAATACGCGCCGCCCGAGAGCATGGATGCGGCGAGCGCCGCGCTGATCCTGCAACGCCCCCGCCGCGTCCTGCCGGCGAAGGTGCTCGAGCTCGCCGTCCGCGGAGCCGTTCGCTTCGTGCCGTCCACGCGACGACGGCGTCGCCTCGACCTCGCCCCCGGGCGCCCGAAAGGCCTCGACTCGGTCGACACTCAGCTCGTGCGCGCGATGTTCCCGCCCGGAACGGACACCTTCCGGCCGTCGCGCCGAAACCGCGGCTGGTCGAGCGCGGCGCAACAGGTTCTCGCCCACACCCGCGCGGCCGCGATCCGGTGGCAGCGCCGCCTCGACGGCGCGAACACCGTCATCATCCTCGGCATGCTCGCCTTCCTCGCCGAGCTCGTCCTGGTGCTCGTCGCGGGGCTCGCGGGCGCGCCGTTGGGCCTCGTGATGTCGCTCGGGTTCGTCGGCGTCATCGCCGCGATCCTGCCCGGCCCGATCCTGGGTCGCGAGTTCTTCACGCCCGAGGGCGCCGAGGCGCGCGACCATCTGCTCGGGCTGAAGGAGTTCATGCACTGGGCGGAGGAGGATCGGATCCGCGCCCTGCAGTCACCGGAGACGGCCGACATGGTCGGCACCGACGAGGGCGCGACGCTGCGACTCTACGAACGGCTGCTGCCGTACGCCGCGGTGTTCGGCATGACGAAGGAGTGGCTGCGCGTGCTGCGCGCCCGATACGCCGACGAGGATGTGATGCCCGTCTGGCTGGATCCGGCGATCGGCGACCTCGGCACGGCCGACATCGAGGTCGTGGACATGGTGGATTCCGTCGTCGGCGATACGTCGATCTCGGGCGACGGAGACGGCGGCGGCGATGGGGGCGGCGACTGAGGAGCCGCCCTCGCCCGTCAGAAGATCGCGCTGAGGAGCAGGTATCCGACGGCGCCGATGCTGGCCGCGACGGGCAGCGTGATGACCCACGCCATCGCGATCGGCTTCATCAGCTTCCAGTTGGCGGCTTTGTTCACGAGGCCGACGCCGAGCACAGCGCCGATGAGGATGTGCGTGCTCGAGACCGGCAGGCCGAGGACGGACGCGAGCATGACGACGCCCGCCGCCGCGAGCTCCGCCGAGAAGCCGCTCGCCGGGTGGATCTCGGTGAGTCGCTTGCCGACGGTCGACACGACGCGGCGTCCGATGAACCAGAGCCCTGCGAGCAGCGCGATCCCGAACGTGATGAGCACGGGCAGGGGAACCGCGGCGGCGTCGCCGACGGTATCTGTCCGAAGCACGTCGAGCACGGCCGCGAAGGGACCGACGGCGTTCGCGATGTCGTTCGCGCCGTGGCTGAACGCGAACGCACTCGCCGTGAACACCTGCATCCACGAGAAGAGCGTGAAGGCCGCTTTCTTGAACTTCTTCTTGCGCAGGGCCTGCGCGAACACGTACACGCCGACCCATACGGCGATGCCGATCATCGCGAGCAGGAAGACGAGCACGGCGGGCTCGACGTCGAGGTCGAGGTTCCCCAGGCCCTTCACGAACAGCATGCCCGCGAGCATGATCGCCGCGAGCGCGGCGACGAGCGGGACGAGCGTCTGCAGGGCGCGGTGGCCCTCCTCGCGGTCATCGACCGCGTGGTTGAGGATGTACCGCTTGATCAGCCAGAAGATGATGAACGCGACGATGCCGCCGAGCAGGGGCGAGAGCACCCACGAGGCGACGATCTGTCCGATCGCGTCCCACTGCACCATGTCGCCTCCGCCGAGGCCCGTGGCGATCCCCATCGTGACCGACGCGCCGACGATGCCGCCGATGATCGAGTGCGTCGTCGAGACGGGCCACCCCATGCGGGTGGCGAGGAACAGCCAGAGCGCGGCTCCGAGGAGCGCCGACATCATGATGTAGACGAAGTCGTCGGGGCTCTGCGAGACCACCTCGAGGTCGACGATCCCCTTGCGCACCGTGTCGGTGACGGATCCGCCCGCGAGCACGGCGCCCGACACCTCGAACACGGCCGCGACCACGAGGGCCTGCTTCATCGTGAGGGTGCCGGACCCGACGCTCGTGCCGAACGAGTTCGCGACGTCGTTGCCCCCGATGTTGAAGGCCATGAAGACGCCGAAGGCGATCGCGGTAATGAGGAGGACGCGGTTGGTCTCGGTCGAGACCCAGCCGAGCGACCAGAGGGTGAAGCCGATCGCCGCGATGGCGAGCAGTCCACCGAAGGCGAGGTGCCACCACCGGTCGCTGGGATCGCGTACGTCGGCGTCGTCGGGAAGGTCGGATTCCGCCCGTGAAGGGGTATCGGTCGCCACCGCGGTGTTCTCCCTGAGATGCGTGCTGTGTGCGCCCGTCCGACGCCCGACCGCGACGCTCCCCTCGAAGCGGGCGACACGGTTTCGAGAAGATTAACAACCGTTGCGGGGAGGGCGCCAGGAGCGTCTCCAGGGACCCGTCGGGCGCCACGCACGTGAACGGATCCTGAACGGGCTACGAGTGAGGCACCTCGCACGCGGAAGCCGCCGCGCCATCCCGTGCCTGCCAGGCTGCGAGTCCGCCCGCGAGAGATCGGATCCCGCGTTCTCGCCAGCCGTCGCGCGCGGCGAGGATCTCCGCGGCCCGGCGGGACCGCACGCCGATCGCGCAGTGCAGCACGATGTCGTCGGCGTCCGCCACGGCAGGCGGCGCGTCCTCCCCCGCCTCGATCGCGGCGAGATCCCAGCGCACGGACGTGGGGATCCCGCCCTCCTCATCAGCGCCCCGCACGTCGACGATGACGGGCGGATCCTCCCCCGCCAGCTCGCTCCGCAGCTGCGCGGCGGTGACGATCCCCACGCCCGCCCGGCGCGCCTCGGGGCGCAGCGCGACCTCACGCCAGCCGGCCCCGAGCGCGTCGATCACGACGAGTCGGCCGAGCAGCGAGCGTCCGCGCCCCGTCACGAGCTTGATCCCTTCCGCGGCCATCTGGCTGCCGACGATCGCGCACAGCGGCCCGAACACGCCGGCCGTGCCGCAGTCGGGCGCCGACGCGGGCGCGTCCGGGTAGAGATCTCGGTAACGCACGCCGCCTTCGGCCGAGAAGACGGTCACCTGCCCCTCGTCGCGCAGGACGGATCCCCAGACCACAGGGATCCCGGCTTCGGCGGCCGCATCGTCGACGAGGTAGCGCGTGGCGAAGTTGTCGGAACCGTCGACGACGAGGTCGTATCGGGCGAGGAGCTCGGGCGCGTTCTCGGGCGTCAGCCGGAAACCGTGGGCCTCGACGACGAGACCGGGATCGAGCGCGCGCAGCCGGTCGCGCGCCGAGTCGATCTTGCGGCGGCCGATGTCGGCGGCGCCGTGGAGCAGCTGCCGCTGCAGATTCGAGATCTCGACCGTGTCGTCGTCGACGATGCCGAGTGTTCCGACGCCGGCCGCGGCGAGACCCATGAGGCACGGCGCGCCGAGGCCGCCGGCGCCGACGACGAGCACGCGGGCCGCGCGCAGCCGCCTCTGCCCTTCCTCGCCCATGCCGGGCAGCATGGTCTGCCGCGAGAAGCGCTCGCGCTCGGCCGCCGTCAGCGGAGGCCCCGGATCCACGAGAGCCGTCACAGCGCGGCCCCGAACGCCGGCAGCCCGTCGGTCTCGGACGACGCCTGCGCGAGGCGCCGGCGCGGGATCCGCCCCGCTCCGGCCGCGAGCCGCCCGGCCTCGACAGCGTGCCGGAAGGCGGCGGCCATCCGTGCCGGGTCGTGGGCGCGCGTGACGGCCGTCGCGAGCAGCACGGCGTCGCAGCCGAGCTCCATCGCGAGCGCCGCATCGGACGCGGTGCCGAGACCCGCGTCGAGCACGACGGGAACGCCCGCGCGCCGGACGATCAGCTCGATGTTGTGGGGATTGAGGATCCCGAGCCCTGTGCCGATCGGCGCGCCGAGCGGCATGACGGCCACGACGCCGGCCTGTTCGAGGCGCAGCGCCGTGACGGGGTCGTCGTTCGTGTAGGCGAACACCGCGAACCCGGAGGCCACGAGGCGCTCCGCGGCGTCGACCAGCTCGACGGGATCGGGCAGCAGGGTCTCGTCGTCCGCGACGACCTCGAGCTTGATCCAGTTCGTGCCGAACGCCTCGCGCGCGAGCTCGGCGGTCAGGACCGCCTCGTGGGCGGTGCGGCACCCCGCCGTGTTCGGCAGCAGGCGGATCCCCTTCTCGCGCAGCAGCCCATACAGGGATCCGTCGCGCTCGGCGCCGTAGCGGCGCACCGCGACCGTCGTGAGCTCGGTGCCCGACGCGTCGAGCGCGTCCGCGAGCACGTCGAGGCTCGGGGCTCCGCCCGTGCCGAGGATGAGGCGAGAGCCGAGCGCCACGCCGTCGATCTCGAGGGGATCCATGCTCACCCTCCCTGGGCCGCGGTCAGCACCTCGACGCGGGAGCCGTCGCCCAGCCGATGCGCCGCCCACGCGCGGCGCGGGACGACGGCGTCGTCGACCGCGACGGCGATACCGAGGGGCTCGCCGTCGGCGGCCTGCCCGTCGGACGCGACCGCACGCCCCGTGAGGGCGGCGACGACGTCGGCGGGCCCGGATCCGTCGGGAAGCGTCAGGCGATCGCCGTTGACGATGATCTCGATCATGTGTGTGCTCCTTCGAAGATGCGTGGTTCGGGATCGCGCGTGTCCGAGGCGCCGTGCTTCCGCGCCCCGAGGAATCGCCGCGGATCGAGCGGCCCGATGTCGATGTCGGGCTCGTCGCCCGCGGCGAGCGCCGCGATCGCCTGGGCGATGAGCGGCGCGAGCAGAACCCCCGCGCGGTTCGTCCCCGTCGCGACGAGCAGCCCGTCGGCCGCGCGTCCGACGAGGGGGAGGTGATCGGGCGTCGCGGGGCGGGCCCGGGCGGAGTGGGCGACGAAACGGCTCTCCTCGACCGACGGCACGAGGGCGATCGCGTCGCGCAGCAGGGCGTGCACCCCGCCTGCCGATACCCCCTCATCGCCGTCTTCCCGCTGCGTCGCTCCGACGACGAGCGTGCCGTCGGGCCGCGGCACGAGGTACACGGGGCGGCCGCGGACGCGGCCCCGGACCGTGTGCCGCAGCCGCATGCCGGCGGGCGCGTACAGACGCAGGATGTCGCCGTGCACGGGCCGCACGGCGCCGCCGAGATCGACCCCGTCGACGTGACCCGTGCCGTGCGCGATCACGGTCTCGCGGGCGCGGATCACGCGGCCGTCCGCGAGTTCGATGCCCGTCACGCGGCCTGCGCCGTTGCGGGCGATGCGCGCCGCACGCGTGCGCTCGACGCGGTCGCCGATGCCGGACCGCAGCGCGGCCGCGAGTCGGCGCGGATCCACGCGATGGTCGCCCTCGGCCAGGAGCGCCCGCGAGATGCCGGGCGCGAGGAGCGGCTCGCGCGAGCGCGCCTCCCGCGACGACAGCCACCGCACGCCCGCGGCCGCGGGGGCGCAATCCTGGTCCGGCGGCCGTGTCGCGCCGTCCGCGGCCGCAGAGGCGCAACGGGATCCGCCCGCGAGCGCATTCAGCTCGTCGAGCGACCGCGCGTCGGCGGCGTCCGCGCCGAGGAGGAGCGTCGGCTCGCGCTCGTACGCGCAGGCTTCGGCCCCTCCGGGGATCCCGGCGACGAACCGCGGATACATCGCCACCGCCACGCGGCCGAGCGCGTGCAGCACGGGCTCGGTGTGCTCGAGCTCCCCGAAGGGACTGAGCATCCCCGCAGCGGCATACGTCGCACCTCCGCCGGGATCCGGGTCGACGACGCGCACGCGCGCCCCCGCGGCGAGACAGGCGGCTGCGATCGCGGATCCGACGATGCCCGCGCCGACGACGGCGACGTCGACGTCAGGCGCGCACACGGGGTTCGTCGAGGTAGACCTTCGCCCCCTGCGCGAGGAACTCCTCCGACTTGCGCCGCATCTGGACGATCGCCTCCTGCTCCTCGGCGCCGCCGAAGCGGTCGCGGATGTCCTGCGAGATGCGCATCGAGCAGAACTTCGGCCCGCACATCGAGCAGAAATGCGCCGTCTTCGCGGGCTCGGCCGGAAGAGTCTCGTCGTGGAACTCCTCGGCGGTGTCCGGATCGAGCGAGAGCGCGAACTGGTCACGCCAGCGGAACTCGAAACGCGCCTTCGAGAGGGCGTCGTCGCGCTCGTGCGCGCCCGGGTGGCCCTTCGCGAGATCGGCCGCGTGCGCCGCGATCTTGTAGGTGATGACGCCCGTCTTCACGTCGTCGCGGTTCGGCAGCCCCAGGTGCTCCTTGGGCGTGACGTAGCAGAGCATCGCCGTGCCGTAGCGGGCGATCTCGGTGGCCCCGATCGCCGAGGTGATGTGATCGTAGCCGGGCGCGACATCGGTCACGAGCGGGCCGAGCGTGTAGAACGGGGCGCCCGAGCAGAGCTCCTGCTGTCGTTCGACGTTCTCACGCACGAGGTGCAGCGGGATGTGCCCCGGCCCCTCGACCATGACCTGCACGTCGAACTCCCACGCGCGGTGCGTGAGCTCGGCGAGCGTGTCGAGCTCGGCGAACTGCGCGGCGTCGTTCGCGTCGGCGATGGATCCGGGACGCAGCCCGTCACCGAGCGAGAACGACACGTCGTAGCGGGCGAAGATCTCGCACAGCTCGTCGAAGTGCGTGTAGAGGAAGTTCTCCTGGTGGTGCGCGAGGCACCAGCCGGCCATGATGGATCCGCCGCGCGAGACGATGCCCGTCACACGGTCGGCCGAGCGGGGCACGTAGCGCAGCAGCACGCCCGCGTGGATCGTCATGTAGTCGACGCCCTGCTCGCACTGCTCGATGACGGTGTCGCGGAAGATCTCCCACGTGAGCCGGTGCGCATCACCGTCGACCTTCTCGAGCGCCTGGTAGATCGGCACGGTGCCGATCGGGACGGGCGCGTTGCGGATGATCCACTCGCGCGTCGTGTGGATGTCGTCGCCCGTCGACAGGTCCATGACCGTGTCGGCGCCCCACTTCGTGGCCCAGGAGAGCTTGTCGACCTCCTCCGCGATCGAGCTCGTCACGGCCGAGTTGCCGATGTTGGCGTTGATCTTGACGAGGAACGCCTTGCCGATGATCATCGGCTCGGCCTCGGGGTGGTTCACGTTGAGCGGGATGATCGCCCGGCCCGCCGCGAGCTCGCTGCGGACGAGCTCGACATCGCACCCTTCGCGGAGCGCGACGAAGCGCATCTCGTCGGTGATGATCCCCTGACGCGCGTAGTGCATCTGGGTGACGGTGCGACCATCGACGGAGCGCCGCGGCGCGGCCTCGTGCCCGCGCCATTCGGCCGAGGCCTCCCCGCGGCGGGCGGCGGCGCGACCGTCGTCCTGCAGATCGCGCGGGCGGCCCTCGTACTCCTCGGTGTCGCCGCGGCGGCGGATCCACTGCTCGCGGAGGCGCGGGATGCCGCGGACCGGATCGCCGCCGGGCCCCTCGGTTCGGTACGCCGTGAACGGCGCGTTCTCCTCGCCGTTCGGCGAGTCGGAGAGCGCGATGCGGGTGACCGGCACCCGGATGTCGTGCTCGTCGTCGTGCAGGTGGTCGAGCGAATGGGTCGCTTCTCGGGTGCGCAAGATGGCGCTCCTCACTTCCTCCGCCGGTATGAGCCGGTTCAGGTTCGACGGTCGCGGGCAGCATCAGCCCGATCTCAGCCCCTGCGTGGGACTCCCGTGTGGACGCCGATCACGTTAGCAGGCCCGCGGCGGCGCGCAAGTCGACGTCAGCGAGCGGCGAGGATCTCCTGCAGACGGGAGTATTCCTCTTCCGGCATGCCGTAGCGATGCTCCGCAGCGGGGTACTTCGCCGCCCGCACCTCGCCGACATAGGCCGCCACTCCGGCTTCCATGCGCTCTCGCAGCGCCTCGTATCGCTTCACGAATCGCGCCGCCGGACCGTCGTATATGCCGAGGAGATCATGGAACACGAGCACCTGGCCGTCGGTGGCCGGACCGGCGCCGATGCCGATGACGGGGATCCCGATCCGCGGCGTGATCGCCGACGCCGCGTCGCTCGGGATCGCCTCGAAGACGATCGAGAAGCATCCCGCCTCCTCGAGTGCGAGCGCGCCCTCGTAGACCTCGAGGGCTTCCTCGGCGGTGCGCCCCCGCGCGCGGTACCCGCCCTGGCCGTTCGCCGTCTGCGGCGTGAGGCCCACGTGCCCCATCACGGGGATCCCGGCCCGCACGATGGCACGCGCCCGGTCGACGGAGGATCCGCCGCCCTCCAGCTTGACCGCGTCGCAGCCCGTCTCCTTGACGAAGCGCTGGGCCGTCGCGACGGCGATCTCGTCGGAGGCCTCGTACGAGCCGAACGGCAGATCGGCCACCAGGACGGGACGGCTCAGACCGCGGCGCACGGCGCGGCAGAGCATGATCATCTCGTCGACCGTGACGGGCACGGTGCTGTCGTATCCGAGCACCGTCATGGCGGCCGAGTCGCCGACCAGGACGACGTCGGCGCCGCCCGCCTCGGCGGCGAGCGCGCTCGGGTGGTCGTACGCCGTGATCATCGCGATCTTCTCACCCCGTTCCTTCATGGCGGCGAGGTCGCCGAGGCGCACGCGGGGCCGGTCCGCGGGCGCGGCGCTCACGAGACGTTCCCGAGCAGCTCGCCCACAGCGTCGTCGACGGCGACGATCTCGTTGCTCCGTCCGACGTGCACGACCGTCGGCTCGTACGTCTCGAGGTCGGTCTCGTCGTAGTCGGCGTACGAGACCACGATGATCGTGTCGCCCGTGTGCACGAGGCGCGCGGCGGCGCCGTTGACCTGGACGGCTCCGGATCCGCGCTCGCCGAGCAGCGTGTACGTCTCGAAGCGCGCGCCATTGTCGACGTCGAGCACGTGCACCTTCTCGTGCACGAGGATGTCGGCGGCCTCGAGCAGCTCGGGGTCGATCGTGATGGATCCGACGTAGTGCAGGTCGCTCCCCGTCACGGTCGCGCGGTGGATCTTGGACTTCAGCATGGTGCGGCGCATCACGCGCCTCCCCTCAGGATGCGATTGTCGATCAGTCGCGCCGCGCCCACGCGGGCCGCGACGGCGAGCAGCGCGTCGCCGTCGATCTGCGCGATCTCACGCAGATCGACGGCGTCACGCAGCTCGAGGTACTCGGGCTCGATCCCGGCGTCAGCGAGCACGGCGCGAGCATTCCGAACGATTCGGGCCGCGTCCCGCTCGCCGCCCGCGAACGCGGCCTCGCCCGCCGCGAGCGCCCGGTTCAGCGCCGCCGCGCGCCTGCGCGCCGCGGCGTCGAGATAGGCGTTTCGCGAGCTCATGGCGAGCCCGTCCGACTCGCGCACGATCGGGCAGGCGACGATCTCGACGGGCAGGTTCAGGTCACGCACAACGCGGCGTACGACGAGCACCTGCTGCGCGTCCTTCTGACCGAAGTACGCGGCGTCGGGGGCGACGATGCCGAACAGCTTCGTCACCACAGTCGCAACGCCGTCGAAGTGGTGCGGGCCGCGGCGTGCCCCGCAAAGCACGTCGGTGACGCCTTCGACATGGATCGTCGTGGCGAAGCCGTCGGGATAGATCTCGGCGGGCTCGGGGGCGAACAGGATGTCGACGCCCTCGGCCTCGGCGAGCGCCGCGTCGCGCTCCTCGTCGCGCGGGTAGGAGCCGAGATCCTCGTTCTGCCCGAACTGCGTCGGATTGACGAACAGCGACACGACCACGAGTCCGTGCGCATCCCGCGCGGCGCGCATGAGCGACAGGTGACCCTCGTGGAACGCCCCCATCGTGGGCACGAGTCCGACCGAGGCGCCGCCGGAGCGGGCGTCCGCGACGACCGCGCGCACCTCGGCGATGGTCCGCAGGATCCTCACGATGCGCTCCTGACGGCCAGCGCGCGCGTGCTCTCGTGCAGCGCGTCGAACAGCTCGGCGACGTCGGGGAGCGCCGCGACCGCCTCTCGGTGGCGGGCGACCGTGGCCTCGTCGCCGCGCGCGATGGGGCCCGTCAGCGCCGCCGCCCCCTGCCGCTCCCAGTTGTCGAGGGTGCGGCGCGCGAGCGGGGCGAGCATGGCGCGCGCGTCGGCCGCGGGGATCCCCGCCGTACCCGCCACGCGCTCCGCCGCGTCCTCGAGCGTGACGAGGAAATTCGAGGCGATGCACGCCGCCGCGTGATAGGCCGCGCGCCGCTCGTCGTCGATCGGGAACGGACGCGCGCCGAGCCGATAAGCGAGGTCCTCGGCTGCAGCCAGCGCCTCCTCCGTCCGCCCCGCGACGGCACACGCGATGCCCTCGAACGCGTCGGCGCCATCGCCGCCCGCGAAGGTCTGCAGGGGGTGGATCCCGAAGTCGACATCGTCCAGGGGCGTCGCACCCGACGTGTGCCCGATGAGCGCCGCCCGACCCGCCGCAGCCCGCGCGGCGTGTGCGATCTCGCGGTCGGGCACGCACAGCAGGGCGAGATCCGCGTCGGGGATCTCCTCGCCGCGACCCGTCGGACCGAGCACGTCGACGCCTGCGGCGCGCAGGGCGCGCGCGAAGGCGCCGCCGAGCCGGCCGTTGCCGACGAGGACGACACTGTGGGTCTCGCGAGGAGGCGTAAAGGGCGTGTTCATAAGGGTGCGGCGCGCGGGTGTGTCGCGCCCCTCGAGTATCCGGCTGACACGCCCCACATCACAAATCAGTGATCATACTGATAGACACAATCCACTAGATGCTTCGCACATTCGCACACCAAACGCCGAAATGCTTAGCAGAGTGATTTTCACATCACGTGTCGGCCTGTTATCAGTCGGTGCGCCGGACGAGCGCCGAGACGAGCTCGACGACCTCGGCATTCATCTCGGCGTCCGAGATCGTGGCGACGCCATCGCCAGCCTGCGCACCGTAGTCACCGAACGACGCGTGGGAGGCACCGTCGATCTCGACGAGCACCGCACCCGCGGGGAGGAGATCCGCCGCGTCCGCGATCTTCTCCGGGGTCGAGAGACCGTCTTCACCCCCGCCGATGCTCAGCGCCGGCATACCCGATGCCGACAGATCGTTCGCGCAGTACGACGCGAACAGGACAAGCGCGTCCGCGTCTCCACCGAGCCCGCACGCACGCACTCCACCGAGCGAATGGCCGCCGACGATCCATGTGTCAACCCCGGGCGCGAGCGCCGTGAAGGCGTCAAGCGGGCGCGGGTCGAAGAACGCGAGATTCAGCCACGGCCGAGTGATGACGACCGTCATCCCCTCCTCCACAACGAGCCCCGCGAGGCGGTTCGCATAGGCGGCCGCGTCGACCTTCGCCCCCGGGATGAAGACGAGCCCCGCCTCCGAGCCGCCCTCGGCCGGCGAGAGCGTGATCGCCGCGCTCGTGTCGGCGTACTCGATCACCCCGTCTTCCGTGACTGCATCGAGCGGTTCCGCCTCGGGCTGCATGACCCCGAGCTGGCTCCAGATGAGGAGCGCGGCGACCGCCACGACCACAACCCCTCCGAGGGATCCGCCTGCCCAGGCGAAGATCCGCCGCCTGCGGGATCGCCCCCTCATCGCGTGCTCGCGGTCCACCGCTCCCCCTCCGTCTGCGTCAGAAGGATCCTCTCATTCGAAGAACCGTGCCCCGCCGGCGCGAGCGCGACGACGACGAGCGCCGCGGCGACGAGGCCCAGGCCGATCCATCCCCCGACCCCGAAGCGTTCGCCGACGATGAGTACGGCGAGCACGGCGGCGACCGCCGGTTCGATGAGGGTGATCGTCGTCGCGGAGCGCGCCGGGATCCGAGCGAGCCCGATGCCGAAGAGCACATAGCCGAGGAACATCGGCACGAGGGCCATGTAGGCGGCGACCGCGAACGCGGTGCCCGATGCGACGAGCGGCGCCCCCGTCACGGCGAGGACGGGCAGCAGCAGAACGCCTCCCGCACCGAAAACAGCTCCCATGGCGGCCGCCCGCGAGATTCCCCCACCGATCAGGCGCTGCACGACCCAGGAGTACGTCGCATACGACACCCCCGCGCACAGCCCGAGGACGATGCCGAGCAGCGTCGAAGCCGCGGGGTCGCCGCCGCTCGCCTTCTCTGCACACAGCAGCACGCCGCCCGCGATCCCCAACGCGGCTGCCACGGCCCAGCCGCGCCCGAGGCGGCTCCGATCCACGACACGATCGATCACGCCGGAGGCGAGCGGCGCGGAGGCGAGCGACACGACGGATCCGATCGCCACGCCCGCGAGATGCATCGACGCGTAGAACGCCAGCGGGTAGATCGCGACGCTCACCGCGCCGAGCACCACGAGCCCGAGGCGCTCCCTCAGGGCCGGCAGCGCCGCGCGCAGCGGGCGCAGGGCGATGAGCGCCTGCAGGATCCCACCGATGCCGAGCGCCGCCGAGCCGATCGCGAGCGGCCCCGCCTCGGGGGCGAAGGTCGCGGCCGTGCCCGTCGTCCCCCAGAGCACGCCGGTCGTCGCGACGGCCGCGACGCCGACTCGATGTTCGCGGGTCATGCGGCGTCGATCATCTTCGCGGCGATCGCCCGCGCGGCGGAGAGGCGGTCACGGCTCCCCTCGAGCCCGGCGCGCACGACGGCCCCCTCGACGAGGAAGGAGAGATGCTGCGCGAGCTCGGCGGATCCCGTCGCCGCGGCGAGAAGCCCCTCGATTTCCTCCTTGTGCCGGCGCACGGCGTCGCGCCCCGCGGATCCGTCAGGCAGCTCCGCGGCCGCGTTGAGCAGGCCGCATCCGCGGAAGCCGCTCTCGAGCGAGGCATCGGCGTGATCGAGATAGGCGTCGAACACGGCGAGCGCCCGCTCGCGCGGCCCACTCGCCGACGCCGCTCGGCGCTCGTACAGCGCGCGCCACTCGGCGTGCCGCGCCTCGACGTACGCCTCGATCAGCTCGTCCTTCGACGAGAAGTTGTTGTAGAGGCTCATCTTGGCGACGCCCGCCTCGGCGATGATCGCGTCGATGCCCGTCGCAACCACGCCGCGGGCGTAGAAGAGCCGCCCCGCGGCATCGAGGATCCGCGCCCGCGCCGGGCGTCGTTCAGCGAGTGTCATAGGTAGACCAGTCTACCTATTTTGCGGGGTGTGGAGCCACCCCCTGGGTGCGGTCGATGGAGAACCTATGAATAACGGAAATGTAACGGAAACCCCTTGCCCCCCGTTATCTCACCGTTATAGAGTGCTCAGCACGGTGATCGTTTTGCTGTGGCGGTCATCGCATGTGATTGCAGGACACTCTTGGTGCAAGGGACACGGGCCCGGCCGGGGAACACCCCGACCGGGCCCTTCTGCGCGCAGACGCATACACTTGCATGTATGCCCGATCGTCGTCTCGCCATTGAAGCCTGGGAAAACCTCTTCCGTGCCCAGCACGAGGTCTTCGAGGACATCAAGCGCGACTTCGCCGACTCGTCCCTGCAGCAGGGCGAGTACGACGTGCTGCTGACCGTCGTTCGCGGCACGGAGGGCACCGAGGGCACCGCCCGACTGCGCGACATCACCGAGAACATGCTCATCAGCCAGCCGAGCGTCTCGCGCCTCGTCGACAAGATGGTCACCCGCGGCCTCGTGACGAAGTGCTCGGATCCCGAAGACGGCCGCGGATCCCTCGTCACAGCCACCGAAGAAGGCGTCCGCACCTTCCGGACGCTCGCGGTCGAGCACGGCCGCCACATCGCCGAGCGGATGTCCGCACTCACGAACGACGAGCTCCGCACGCTTACCGCGCTGACGCAGAAGCTTCGCGAGGACTGACGCCGCCCGCGAGCGACCATCGACCCCGCGACGGAGCACCCGCGCGGAGCTTGGTCGTGCGGACGCTGCTCTCTTGGGGGCGCCGAGGCGCGGCCGGGCCCACCGGGCCCGGCCGCGAGGCCTCAGCCCGTGTTCTGCAGGCCAGCGGCGACGCCCGAGACGGCGAGTAGCAGCAGGCGCTGCACCTCGGGATCCGCGGGGGCGTCCTCCGGCGCATCGCGCAGGGCGCGCAGCGCGCGCAGCTGCAGGAGCGACAGGACGTCGACGTAGGGACTGCGCAGCTTGACGGCCCGCTGCAGGACCGGCTTGTTCGCCAGCAGGCCATCGCCGCCGACAATCCGCACGACCCAGTCGCGCGTCAGCGCCATCTCGTCGAGGACGAGCTCCGCGAGATCGTCGCGGTCGCCCAGGGAAAGGTACTGCCGGGCGATGCGGTCGTCGGTCTTCGCCAGGCTCATCGCGACGTTGTCGATCATGGTGCGGAACAGCGGCCACTCGGCGTAGGCCTCGCGCAGCAGATCCTCGTCGCCGACCGCCTCGAGCGCCGTGCCGAGGCCGAACCAGCCGGCGAGGTTGATGCGCGCCTGCGTCCACGCGAAGACCCACGGGATCGCGCGGAGGTCCTCCAGCGACTCGACCGACAGCCCGCGCCGGGCGGGGCGCGAGCCGAGCGCGAGCAGCCCGACCTCCTCCATGGGCGTGACGGTCGCGAACCAGGGAGCGAAGCCGTCGGCCTTCACGAGGTCGAAGAAGCGCGCCCGGGACGACTGCTCCATGCGCTCCGCGACAGACGCGAATCGCTCGGCCGCATCACGGTTGCGCTGCTCGTTCGACGGCGCAGAGGCCGTGAGGATCGCCGCGGCGACCTGGTCGACGTGGCGCATCGCGATGTCGGGGTCGCCGTAGCGGGCGAAGATGACCTCGCCCTGCTCCGTGAGCTTGAAGCGCCCGTCGACCGAGTGCGGCGGCTGCGCGAGGATCGCGCTGTTCGCCGGCCCGCCGCCGCGGCCGAGCGCGCCGCCGCGACCGTGGAAGAGCGTGAGCTCGATGTCGTGCGCCTGCGCCCAGTCGGCGATCAGGGCCTGCGCCTCGTACAGCGCGAGCGTCGCCGCGACGGGCCCGACGTCCTTCGACGAGTCGGAGTATCCGAGCATGACCTCGAGGCGACGCCCCGTCTGCTCGAGACGCGACGCGAACGACGGGTGCTCGACGATCTCGGCGAGGATCCCCGGGGCCGCCTGCAGATCGTCGAACGTCTCGAACAGGGGGATCACGTCGAGCACCGGCGGCGTGCCGTCGTCGCCGACCGCGTACCGCGCGAGGCGGTGCACGTTCGCGAGGTCTTCGGCCGACTGCGTGAACGACACGATGTAGCGGCCCGCGGCCCGCGGCCCGAAGCGATCCTGCACGAACGCGATCGCGCGGAAGACCTCGAGCACTTCCTCGGTGAGCTCGCTGCGGGGTTCACCCGCGTCGAGCTCGGCGAGCACCTTCGCGTGCACCGCCGAGTGCTGACGCACCTCGAGCTCGGCCAGGTGGAAGCCGAAGGTCTCGACCTGCCAGATGAGCTTCTGCAGCTCGCCGTATGCCTGACGGGCGGCGCCCGCGTCAACGAGAGAGCTCTGCACCGTGCGCAGATCGGCGAGGAGATCTTCGGGATCCCGGTAGGCGAGATCCGCATTGCGCGTACGCGTCGCCGTGATCTTGCGGGCGAGCAGGAGGAGGGTCGCGCGGTGCGGCTCGTTCGGCGAGCGCTTCGCGACATCGGCCGCGGCGTCCTCGTCGGCGCTGCGCAGGCGCGTCAGCAGCGACTGCAGCTCCGAACTGGGCGTCGTCGATGCCTCGGCGAGCGTGAGCCCGCGTCCGACCCGCTGCGCCGCGCGCTCCAGGCCGAGCAGCACGTGCTCGCTCGCGATCGCGGCGGCCTTCCGGCTGATCTTCGCGGTCACGAACGGGTTGCCGTCGCGGTCGCCGCCGACCCAGCTGCCGACGCGCACGAACGGGCGCACAGCGGGCGCCGATCCACCGGCGGCGGCGCCCTGCAGGGCATCGTCGACCCGGCGGTAGACCTCGGGGATCGCCGTGAAGAGCGTGTCGTCGAACACAGCCATGACCGTGCGGACCTCGTCGAGCGGCGAGGGCTTCTCGGGGCGGATGGGCGAGGTACGCCACAGCGTGTCGATCTCCTCGAGCATCTGCCGGCGCGTGCGCTGCTCGGCGGATCCCTCGCGCGGTGCCTCCGACAGGGCGTCGACGAGCGAAGACAGGCGGCGGATGCTCGTCGAGACCGCACGGCGACGGGCCTCGGTCGGGTGCGCCGTGTAGACGGGGTGGAAGCAGAGTCCGTCGAGTCGCTCGCGCGCAGCGTCCTCTCCGATCTCCTCGGCGAGCGCCGAGAACGCGCCCGCGATCGTGCCGCGAGGATCCCGCGGCGTCGCCCCGTCCCGCTCGCGCAGGATGCGCACGCGGTGGCGCTCCTCCGCGAGGTTCACGAGATGGAAGTAGCACGTGAACGCACGCGCGACCTCATCCGCGCGGGACGGCGAAAGCTCGTCCGCGATCGCTGCGGCGCGGTCGAACGCGCCGGAAGACGGGTCGGTGTACGCCTGGATCGTCGCCATACGCAGGCGCTCGACGTCCTCAAGGAGTCCGTCGGATCCGCTTTCGCGAAGGACCTGGCCGAGAAGCGTGCCGAGGAGTCGCACGTCGGCGCGCATCTGCTCGGGCATCTCCTGCTCGGCCTCGAGGCGTCCGACGACGTCGAGAGTCTCTGTGGGGGAAGGAGTGGGCATGGATCCCACGGTAGCGACAGGCGGCGCCAGCGCCGAAACGAGCGACGGCCGAACCGGCGAGAACGGCGTTCCTTCGGGCATCCGATGTGACGAGATGTTTCGGACTCGTCACCGTTCGGTTCCCCCTCTCGGCAGGGGCCCACCGCACCCCTACACTCTCTTCATCGGCCACATCCGGCCGTATCTTCCGTCATACGGCGCGACGACGCGCCCGATCTGGAGACACCACCACGATGCTCGATGACATCACCGCATTCCTCGGCGCCGCCAGCGGCTTCATCTGGGGGCCCTGGCTGCTCATCCCCCTGTTGCTCGGAACCGGCCTCTATCTCACGATCCGTCTCGGCGGGATCCAGTTCGTGCGCCTCGGCGCCGCTCTCGGGCTCGGCCTGTTCCGCCGGAAGGACCCGGGCGCCGCGGGCGACATCTCTCAGTTCCAGGCGCTCACGACGGCCCTCGCGGCGACGGTCGGCACCGGCAACATCGTCGGCGTCGCGACGGCCCTCGCCGTCGGCGGCCCTGGCGCGCTGTTCTGGATGTGGATCACGGGCCTCGTCGGCATGGCCTCGAAGTACTCCGAGGCCTTCCTCGGAGTGCGGTTCCGCACGACGGACGAGGCGGGCGAGCGCAACGGCGGCCCGCAGCAGTACCTCGAACGCGGAATCCCGAACGTGTTCGGGAAGATCCTCGCGATCGCGTTCACGCTGTTCGCCGTCTTCGCGTCCTTCGGCATCGGCAATCTGACGCAGGCGAACGCCGTCTCAGCCAATCTCGAGAGCAGCTTCTCCGTGCCGACGTGGCTCACCGGCGTCGTCCTGACGATCGTCGTGCTCGCCGTCCTCGTGGGCGGCATCAAGTCGATCGGCCGTGTGACGGCGGGCCTCGTGCCCGTCATGATCGTGCTGTACATCATCGCGGCGCTGTATATCCTCATCGTCAACATCGGCGACGTGCCCGCCGCCCTCGGCACGATCTTCCACGACGCCTTCACAGGATCCGCCGCTGCGGGCGGATTCGCCGGATCCGCGATCATCATCGCGATCCAGTTCGGCGTCGCGCGCGGCATCTTCTCGAACGAGTCGGGCATGGGATCCGCCGCGATCGCCGCGGCCGCCGCCCAGACCAGCCACCCCGTCCGTCAGGGCCTCGTGTCGATGACCCAGACGTTCATCGACACGATCATCGTCGTGACGATGACGGGCCTCGTGATCGTCACAACCGGCACGTTCATGTCCACCGACGACTCCGGCGAGCAGATCGAAGCCTCGCTCATGACGGGCGAGGCGTTCACGCACGGGCTGCCCGGCGAGTGGGGCCACTGGATCGTGACGATCGGGCTCTCGCTGTTCGCCTTCTCGACCGTGCTCGGTTGGTCGTACTACGGCGAGCGCGCGATCGAGAAGCTGCTCGGGCGCCGCGCGGTGATGCCGTTCCGCGTCGTGTTCGCGCTCGTCGTCTTCGTCGGCGCCACGACCGAGCTCGAGGTCGTGTGGCTGTTCTCGGACGTGATGAACGGGCTCATGGCACTGCCGAACCTCATCGGTCTGCTCATCCTGTCGGGCCTCATCGCCCGCGAGACCCGCGCCTATCTGCGCCATGATCCGAAGCTGAAGGCGACGCAGAAAGAGATCGAGCAGTTCATGGCCGGCGACCCGTCATGGGAGGCCTGGAAGCGCAGCGAGAGCGCGAACTGATTCGCGAGCCCGGCCCGAGAGGGCCGGGCTCACGGAGGCGAGGGGTCGCTGGAGCGCAGCGGTTCCGCATCAGCGCGTCCGGACGATCGATCGGGCGCCCCGGACGATCGATCGGGCGGCGCGTGCAGCGCCCTGCGAACGTCGAAGCATGACCGATACCGACACCGTCCGCGTCTCCCCCGATGCGGCGGCTCCCTCTCGCCCGCGGCTGCGCTACGCCGCTCTCGTCATGATGACGCTGACGAGCTTCTCGCTCGTCAGCGCCGAGTTCCTGCCGAATGGCCTCCTCACCGATATGGCCGCCGATCTCGGGGTGACGCCCGGCCAGGCCGGCCAGACCGTCACGGTGACGGCGTTCGTCGGGCTCGTCGCGGCCCCGACGATCGGCCTCATCGTTCCGAGGGCCGATCGTCGCTCGCTCCTCGCCGTGCTCGCAGCCGCGGCCGCCGTATCGAATCTCGCCGTCGCCGTCGCGCCCGAGCTGTGGATCATCCTCGTCTCGCGGATCCTGCTCGGCGCCGCCATCAGCGGGTTCTGGGCGATGTCGCTCACCGTCTCGATGCGGATCGCCGGCCCCGCCCAGCTCGGCCGCGCCGTCATGTTCACGACGGCGGGCGTCTCGCTCGCGACGGTCGCCGGCGTGCCCATCGGCGTGCTGCTGTCAAGCATCGCCGATTGGCGCACGGTCTTCGTCGTGGCCGGAGTCGTCACGGCGGGTGTCGCGCTCGGGCTGCGGATCCTGCTGCCGCCGGTTCCCGCCGAGAAGGCCACGCGCCTCGCAGACCTCTTCGACACCCTCCGTCGCCCGGGGCTCGCGCTCGGCCTGCTCGGGCACGTGTTGATCGTGTTCGGCCATGTCACGGCGTACACCTACATCCGGCTCGCGCTGGAGCGCGTGATGATCGACGGCCGCCCGATCGACGAGACGGGCATCATCCTGATGCTCGCGCTGTTCGGCGCAGGCGGCCTCATCGGCAACGTCGTGACGGGCGGTCTCGTCGACCAGCACACCCGGATCCTGAGCGCCGCCGTGCCGCTGCTCGTGGCCGCCTCGATCCTCGTCGCGCTGATCAGTTCTGGTTCGGCGTGGGTGTTCGGCGCCGCCGTGTTCGTCTGGGGCGCCGCCTTCGGAGGCTGGCTCATCGTGCTCAACGCATGGATCGGCAGGCAGGCGCCCGACCGCCTGGAGTCTGGAGGTGCGCTCGTCGTCGTCGGGTTCCAGTTCGCGATCGTGGTCGCGGCGGGCATCGGCGGCCTCATCGTCGATCTGGGCGGCGTGCTGCCGGCCTACGCTGTGGCGGCGATCTCGTCCGGCGTCGGCACGGTGCTCTTCGTCGCGGCGGCGCGCCGATAGTCAGCGCACCGCGCCGGCGGAGAGGATCCGGATCCCGCTCCTCTCCGCCGATGCGGACTCACACAGGCGCCGGATCCGGCCGCGCGCGCCACATCGACGGCGCCAGCCCGACGCCGCGGCGGAAGGCCCGGCTGAAGCCCTCATCGGAGGCATACCCCAGCCGCCTCGCTGTGTCGGAGACGCTCGCACCGGACGCGAGCATCGACTTCGCCGCGTCGATGCGCACGGCGCTGAGGTAGGCGGCGGGCGTCTGCCCTGTCGCGACGCGGAAACGATCGGCGAACACGCTGCGCGACATGGCACCGAGCGACGCGAGCTCGCCGACAGACCACGGCCTGCCGGGCTCGTCGTGGATCGCGTCGAGTACGCGAGCGAGGAACGGATCCGCAGAGCGCGCCGGCCACCCGGTCGGCGCGCAACCCGCCTCTGCCCACGCTCGGATCGCGGCGAGGACGACCGTCGTCGCCATGAGCGCGCAGATCGTCCCGTCCGCCGCACGATGCTGTCCGCAGGCGGGGGCGCCGATATCGCGGGCGATCGCCGCGATCGTCGGCTCGACCTCCGCGAATCGACGCACGGAGAGCACATCGGGGATGAGGCCGATCGCGGGTGGCGCATCGGGCGCGGGATCCAGCTCGGCGATTACGAGCTCGGCGCCCGCGTCGGCGCGGAGCGCGAAGGACACGCGACCCGTCGCGACGAAGGCACCACCCTCTGGCAGGTCGATGCGGTGCTCGCCGCTCGCACCGGTCACGCGGCCGGAGGAGACATAGCCGAGCGTGGCGATGCCCGTGCGGACCGGCAGCTTCTCCCCCGCCTCGAGCGACGGCCGGTGCCCCGTATGCACGTTCCATTCCATGCCCGCGAGAACCCGCTCGAGGGACATCGGATCAGCGAACTGCGTCGTCTCGGCCACGGTGGGGAGAACGCCGGTCGCCCGCGGGCCATTCCCGACGCGCTCGGGAGGAGATCCCTCACCTCTCGGAGGATTCCTGCACAAAGGAGGAGGCACTTGGGGACCTCGTCCTCCGGCGCGCGATTCCCCTCCGCAGGGCGAGGGATCCCCACCGGGAACGACGAAGGCCCGGTTCCGCAGAACCGGGCCTTCGTGACCAGTGCGCCCCGAGGGACTCGAACCCCCAACCTTCTGATCCGTAGTCAGATGCTCTATCCATTGAGCTAGGGGCGCGCTGTCGTTGCCGTGGCAACTCATATAGCCTACAACGACCTTCGCGCAGAAGGGAAATCGGGCGAAGATCCTCACAGGCTCGGGCGTGTCTGGACGTCAGCTGGCGACGCCGTCAGCCGCCTGCCGCTTCTTGGCCTCGCTCGAGAGTCGCTGCAGGTCGACCAGACGCAGCGCCTGCATCCGCGCTTCGCGCATCTTCTCGTAGTCGGGGTCGTCGTCGGGGCGCATCGCCTCGATCCGCAGACGCGTATCGATGTTGTTCTCGACGTCGTGCCAGGCGGCGTCGCGCGCCTCCTCGACGATCCGGTGCACGTCGTCTTCCGACTCGGCAAGCAGGCGCAGACGCTTCGCGACGCCTGCGTACTGCTTCGCTCGCCGGCGCAGGTTGCGCACGTCGCGGTCGCGATAGTCGTGCGTGCCGTGAGGATCGCTGTGGCGTCCCCACGCCTTGACGCGCAGCATGCTCATCGCCGACGCGGCCTCGTCCTGTTCCGCGGCGAGCCCCATGAGCGCCTCACGGGCGTCTCCGCCGAACACCTCGGGCGCGAAGTCGTCGCCGTCGACGATCGTGTCGACGAGGATCCGATTCTTGACCTGCAGGCGCGCGGCGGCGAGAGCGATCGCGACGCCCTCCTCGATTGCCTCTGCGTTCCGCCTCACGGCACCTCCTGTGTCCCTGTCGATCTTAGGGCGTGTCCCCTGATCAGAGCAGGAGACGATTCAGGACCCCTGCGCAGCGAGCAGCACGGCGACCGCCTCTGCTCGCGAGGCGGCGCCGAGCTTCTGCAGAATGCGCGAGACGTGGAACTTCACCGTGTTCTCGCTGATCCCGAGCTCTTCCGCGATCGCGCGGTTCCGATACCCCGCGACCAAGAGCGCCGCGACCTGCACCTCGCGCGGGCGCAACTGCGCCATGGCTGCGGACGCCGCATGCGCGTGCGGCGGATCGAGCGGGATCACCGCGGCCAGCTCGGTGCCCCATCCCGGCGTGGCGTCCACGGAGAGGCGCCCGTTGAGCGCCTGGATCCGCTGCCGGATGCCGCCCAGCACCGCATCCGCACCGGCCATCGTGCCCGGCCCGTCGTCGCGGATGCTCATGAGGAGGCTGCTCCCGTCGCAGTCCCATTGCACCCGCGCCCGGCGAACGTCCGGGATGTCCACGAGGGAAAGGATCGCGCGCCGCACGACGGCCCGTGCGCCGCGGGCGACCTCCCCGGGCAGCGGACGCCCATCGCTCGGCGGATCGATGAACTGCACCTCGATCTCGCGATGCCGCGTCACGGGGCGAAGATCCTCCTTCAACCGATCGAACGCCGTCACGACGGGCTCTTCCGTCAGAGTTCGCACCTGATCCCCCGCGGTTCGCAGGCTCACGAGGCCGTCGGCGGCACGGGCGATCGCGGCGCCACGAGCCTCCGCATCGCCGAGTCGCTGCGAGCGCAGCGTTGAGAGAACGGCTTCGAGCGTCATTGAATACTCGTCGGCGAGCTCGGTGAGTGCCTTGAGACGCGTACCGGAGGTCGCGCGGGCATGCTGCAGGTAGTCGGGCGCGGCTTCATCGGCGCGCTCCTGCACGTGCAGCGCCACGATGTTCCAGATGTCCAGCACGCGCGAGGTGTCGTCGAGCGGACCGGGATCGGCGACGACGAGCACGGCGTCGTTGCGAGAGTGCACGAGCAGGACGGCACGCTCGACCCCGCCGACGGTCAGCGACGTGCGCCGCACGGCCTCGACGCTCGGCACCTCACGCCGCAGCCGGTCGAGCTCGAGCCCCCTCACGCCGCGAATGAACTCTGGGTCGCCGGATCCCTGCAGTCGCCCGCCGCTGGTGTCGGCCGCCAGCACCACGAGCGCCGAGTGCGTCACCAGCGGTGCGAGAAAGACCGAGAGCTCATGGACGATCGACCGCAGCGGCGAGGCGAGCACGTCGTAGAGCCGGCGCAGGAAGTCACCACGCGCCCCATCGTCCATCGCCACAGGATATCCGCCCATCCCCCTCATTTCGGAGCTACCCGAAAGGATGGGCAGAGCCCACCCGAAGGACGATTGTTCGGCCGTGCGAACCGGGGGACGCTCAGAGAGGCGAAACCCGCCGCACACCCCGGAAAGGACAAGGATGTCTGGCAACAGAGCAGTCGCGTATAAGGGCCCCGGAATCGTCGAGGTGGTCGATACCCCCTACCCGGAGTTCGAGCTCAAGGACGGCCCCGGCGTCAACCCCGCCAACGTCGGACGCAAGGTTCCCCACGGCGTGATCCTGCGCACCGTGAGCACGAACATCTGCGGATCCGACCAGCACATGGTGCGCGGTCGAACCACAGCCCCGGAGGGCCTCATCCTCGGGCACGAGATCACGGGCGAGGTCATCGAGGTCGGGCCCGACGTCGAGTTCATCAAGGTCGGAGACATCGTCTCGGTCCCCTTCAACATCGCGTGCGGCCGCTGCCGCAACTGCAAGGAGGGCAAGACCGGCATCTGCCTGAACGTCAACCCCGACCGCCCCGGAAGCGCCTACGGGTACGTCGACATGGGCGGCTGGGTCGGCGGCCAGGCCGAGTACGTTCTCGTGCCCTACGCCGACTGGAACCTGCTGAAGTTCCCAGACCGCGAGCAGGCCCTCGAGAAGATCCTCGACCTCACGATGCTGTCCGACATCTTCCCGACCGGCTTCCACGGCGCCTACACCGCGGGCGTGCGGCCTGGATCGACGGTGTACATCGCCGGAGCCGGCCCCGTCGGCGTCGCCGCCGCCGTCGGCGCGCAGCTCCTGGGAGCGGCGTGCGTCATCGTCGGCGACCTCAACCCCGACCGCCTCGCGCAGGTGCGTTCGTTCGGCTGCGAAACGGTGGACGTCTCGAAGGGCGATCCGCGCGATCAGATCGAGCAGATCCTGGGTGTGCCCGAGGTGGAGTGCGGCGTCGACGCGGTCGGCTTCGAGGCGCGGGGCCACGGTGCCGACGCCGGACACGAGGCGCCCGCGACCGTTCTGAACTCGCTCATGGATCTCACCGAGGCCGGCGGTTCCCTCGGGATCCCCGGCCTCTATGTGACGGGCGACCCGGGCGGTGTCGACGAGGCGGCGAAGGTCGGATCCCTGTCGATCCGCCTCGGTCTCGGCTGGGCGAAGTCGCTGTCGTTCGCGACCGGGCAGTGCCCGGTCATGAAGTACAACCGACAGCTCATGCAGGCGATCCTCCACGACAAGGTGCAGATCGCGAAGGCCGTGAACGCGACGGCGATCCCGCTCGATGAGGCACCCGCGGCATACGCCGAGTTCGATCAAGGAGCCGCCAAGAAGTACGTCCTCGACCCGAACGGGTACATCACGGCGTGACAGCACCGATCCCGGTCGGGGGCGGCGCGAACGCACCACCGCGCTCGACCGGGATCGTCTGCGTCAGGCGCACCTCCACAACACAACGCAGTCAATTTGAGCCACACGAGCAGTGGAGCCACGTATGCACCCCATCGCCCGACGTATTGACTGCGTTGTGATGCGGCGTCCTTAGAGTGCGGGCACCTCGACAGCGGCACCGCCCGCCTCATGCGACTGCACCACGGCGTCCAAGAGCCTCATATTTCGCAGCCCCTCCTCAAACGACGCATTGCGTGGCAGCGACGCCTCCTCGGGGATTCCCGCGACTTCCTCGAGGAACGCGCGCGCCTGGTAGACGAACGGCTCGTTCTGACCGTGACCGACGCCGGGTGAATCCATGGGGAGGCCATTCGCGAGGTACGGATGCGCCGGCCCAAGGCGCACGGTCCGGTACCCGATGACATCCTCGGGGTCGTCGTGGAATGCCACCTCGGCCTCGGCGAAGCTCCGCTGGTCCCACCGTGCCGCGCCCTTCGTGCCGAAGACCTCGAAGAACAGCGTCGACGGGTGTGCGACGGCGACGCGCGAGACCTCGAGCGTTCCGGATCCTTGCGCGAACTCGGCCGTGAAGCCCGCGTAGTCATCGTTCTCGACGGGCACCATCTCGTCGCTCGCGCCACCTCGCGTATGCCCGACGATGGCCCCGAGCGGCTTCGGCCGCTCCGTGATCGCGGTCGACAGCTGCGCACCCGACACCGACACCATGTCGCCGCAGATGAACTCGGCAACGTAGCTCAGGTGACTCCCGATGTCACCGAGCGCCCCGGATCCGTTCGGGCCCCGATAGCGCCAGCTCATCGGCGCGTCGGTGTGGGCGCCGTAGTCGGCCCAGTATCGGCCGCTGAAGTGGAGCACGTCCCCCAGACGCCCCGACTGTACGAGCTCGCGCACGAATGCGATCCCGGGAGCGCGACGATAGGTGAGCCCGATGCGCGCGATCGAGGACGCGCTCCGCGCGGCCTCTGCCATCGCCTCGGCGTCCTCGATCGTGTCGCTCAGAGGCTTCTCACAGAGCACATGCTTGCCTGCCGCGAGCAGCGCCTCGACGATCTCGCGATGCAGGAAATTCGCGACGACGATGCTGACGACGTGGATGTCGGGATCGTCGACGATCGCCCTCCAGTCGACATCGTGCCGCTCATAACCGAACCGCGCGGCTGCCTCTTCCGCGAGCTGCGCGTTGAGGTCGCAGATCGAGACGAGCCGCACGGGCGGAATCGTCGACGCGTATACGGATCCGGCTTCCCTGTATGCATGCGCGTGGGCCTTCCCTGCCATTCCTGCGCCGATGACGGCGATTCCTAGGGGGTGGGATGCCATGTGTGGCTCCTTTTGACTCGAGACGATGAGATCAGGGACGAGGCCCACGGGGCCCCGATCGTTCCAGCTCGTGCGCGAGCGCATCCAGCTCGCCTCCTCCGGCCATCATGCTCGTGAGCTCGGCGAGGGTGATCTCGGACTTTGAGAAGTCACCGAGACTCGTTCCTCGGTTAAGTAGCAGGAATCGATCGCCCACGGGGTAGGCGTGGTGGGGATTGTGGGTGATGAACACGACGCCGAGACCGCGGTCGCGAGACCGGGCGATGTACTTCAGCACGACCCCCGACTGTTTGACGCCGAGGGCCGCCGTCGGCTCATCGAGGATCAGCACTCGAGCCCCGAAGTACACCGCGCGGGCAATCGCGACGCACTGCCGTTCTCCGCCTGAGAGGGTACCGATCGGCTGATCGACGTCCCGCAACTCGATCCCCATGTTCGCGAGCTCGAGGAGGGTGATCTCCTTCATCCGCCGCACATCGAGCCGCCGAAACGGCCCCCTGCCTTTCCTGAGCTCGCTGCCGAGGAAGAAGTTGCGCCACACGGGCATGAGCGGCACGACCGCGAGATCCTGGTACACGGTGGCGATGCCGGCCTCGAGAGCCGCGCGCGGCGAGTCCAGCGCGACGGGGGTGCCATCAATGAGCAGCTCTCCCTCGCTCGGCCTGTGCACGCCGGCAAGCATCTTGATGAACGTCGACTTGCCCGCGCCGTTGTCGCCGAGCACGCACGTCACGGCCCCGGGATCGACCTGCGTACTGACGCCATAGAGGGCGTTAATCGGCCCGTAGGACTTGGCGACGTCTCGGACCTCGATGATGGGAGCACTCATCGCGCCGCCCCTCCTCTCGTGCGGACATAGTGGTTCAGCAGGACCGCGAAGAGCAGCATGACCCCGAGGAAGGTGCGCAGCCAGTTCGTGTCCCACTGCGCGAAGGTGATGCCCTGGAACACCATTCCGTAGATGAGGGCACCGAGCGCAGCGCCGATCGCCGATCCGAAACCTCCGGTCATGAGGCAACCACCCACGACGGCGCAGATGATGTAGATGAACTCCTGCCCGAAGCCTGTATTCGCCTGCACCGTGGAGGTGCGGAACAACGAGATCATGCCCACGAGCCACCCGGCTCCCGCTGTCGTCATGAACAGCGCAATCTTCGTGGTCATCACGGGAACGCCGACCTGCCGGGCGGAGTTCACCTGCCCGCCGACGGCGAAGATCCAGTTTCCTGACCTCGTACGCAACAGCACCCACGTGGCGAGGCCCGTGATGACGATCCACCACAGGACCGAGACGTAGAACGTGCCCCCGCCGATCGAGAGCGATGCCCCGAAGAGCGGCTGGATCGTGTCGTAGAAGGGAACCTGACGCATCCCTTGGATGGCGACCTGACCCGTCACGAGCTTGGTCACTGCGAGATTCATCCCCGCAAGGATGAACATCGTCGCGAGTGTGATGATGAAGCTCGGCAGACCGGTTCTCATGACCATCCAGCCGTTGAGCGCGCCGACGCCGAGGGCGATCACGAGCGAGACCAGAGCGGCAACCCAGATGTTGAGTCCGTATCCGGTTGTCAGCACACCGACGATGAGCGCAGAGAACCCCGTCATGACCCCGGCTGAGAGGTCGAACTCTCCGCCGATCATGAGGAGCGCCACCGCGACGGCCATGATCCCGAAGGTCGATGCCGATTCGAGCCAGACGCCCGCGCCCGCGAGGCTCATGAAGGAGGTCGTGTACACCGAGAAGAAGATCATCACAGCGAGGGCGGCAACGAGCGCTCCAATCTCGGGTCGCGACAGAAGACGCCTCAGCGGATGGTTCTCGAGCCGCGGCCTTGTCGCAACCGTCAGGATGTCTGTCGTCGTCATCTCATGCTCCTTCCTGCCAGCGCGGAGCCCCGTCGTCCCCGGATATCCGACAGCATGATCATCGTGTTCCGTTCGCGGCGAATTCGGCGATGACCTCGGCGTTCTCCGACGTCACAAACGCCGGCCCCGAGTACACGGGCTGTCCGCCACCGAGGATGTTGCCGTTGATCGTGTTGAGATAGAGCGACGTCACGCCCACGTAGCCCTGAACGAACGGCTGCTGATCGACCGCGAAGACCACGCTTCCCGCCAGGATCTCGGTGAGGACGTCTGAGGAGAGGTCGAAGGTCGCGACACGCGCCGCGCTGCCGGACTCTTCGACGGCGCCGACTGCGTCGATCGCGTACTGCCCTCCCAGGGCGAGCACTCCGTCGATCGAGGCGTCGGACTGCAGCTTCGCACGCAGCGTGTTCTTCACCTCAGCATCGTTGCGACCGTCGACGATGATGTTCTCCATCTCGCCCGAGAATGCATCGGCGGCCGAGGAACACCTCTCCTCCAGACCGACGTGGCCTGCCTCCTGGATGACGCAGATCACGTTCGAGAACCCTTCCTCGCCCATCCTCTCGCCGACGGCGGCGCCGGCGACGCTCTCGCTCTGCCCGATGTGCGTGAGCGCCCCGTACTCGGAAGACTCGTCCATTCCGGCGTTGATCGTCACGACGGGCACCCCAGCCGCCACGGCCGCCTCGACGCTCGTCTTCACGCCTTCCGGGTTGGCCATCGACACGACGATCCCGTCGACGTCCTGCGCGACCGCGTTGTCGATGAGCTGCGACTGCAGGGCGGGATCGGGGTCGCCGTTGTAGACGATCGTGGCGTCGTAGTCCGCGCCCGCCTGCTCAGATCCCGCCTTGATCCGATCCCAGAACGCATCACCGGGAGGGGCGTGCGTGACCACGGCGTATGTGCGGGCGCCATCCGAGGGGGCGCTCGCTCCGCCGTCGCCTTCCGGTGCTGTCGCTTCCTGCCCTGTCCCGGAGCATCCCGCGAGCAGGACGGCCGCCGTCACGATGCCGAGGCCTGTGAAAATGCGCTTCTTCATTGAAGTTCCCTTCACGCGCAACCGACTCCGATGCCGGCTGACTGCTGTGTCAAGACGAGCATGAGCCAGTCAACCGCATTTGTCAAGACATACTGTCTTTAATAGAAGCGGGCCCGAGTCGCCGACTCGGGCCCGCCCCCCTCCGACGAACGATCAGGCGAACGCGGAGCGGAACGCATCAAGCGCAGCATCGGAGTCGGCACTCGCCCACGCCTCCATGCCGACGACACCCTCGTATCCGATGTCCCGGAGCGTCTGCGCGACGGCCTCATAACGAATCTCACCGGTGCCCGGCTCACACCGGCCCGGTACGTCCGCGACCTGGATCTCGCCGATCCAGGGAAGAGCCCGGCGGACGAGATCGACGAGGTTCCCTTCGCCGATCTGCGCGTGATAGAGGTCAAGGTTGAGCCGCAGTGCGGGGCTGTCGACAGCAGAGACGAGAGCTATCGTGTCCGCCGCGCGCGCGAACGGCACACCGGGATGGTCGACCGCCGTATTCAGATTCTCGAGCGTGAACACGCGGCCCGCGCGCTCGCCCAGCTCAGCGACGCGCCGGAGCGTGTCGGCGGCGCGCAGCCAGTCGGCACCTGATGTCGTCTCGACCGGGCGCACGGGCAGACCGCCTTCGCCAAGCCCCGTGCCATGCAACCCCAGACGCGCCACGTCGAGGGCATCAGCCTGCTCGAGCGATCTCGCGGCCGATTCGAGGAGCGCGTCGATACCGTCGTCGGTCGTGAGGTCGCCCCGCACATATCCCGTCATCGACGAGAACACCGCGCCGGTGTCCGCGAGCGCGCGCAGATCCTTCGTCGTCCAGTCCCAGATCTCGATCTCGAACCCGCGCTCGTGGATGCGCCGCACACGTTCCTCGAATGGCTGGTCGAGGTAGATCATCTCGGCACAGGCGGCGAGCCGATACCCCATCAGCCGAGATCCACCGTCACGGCGACGCGGTCAACCGCCGAGCGCTGGGCGGCTTCGGCGAGCACGAGTGCCGCCCGTCCATCCTCGAAACTCGGGCTCGTCGATGACTCGCCGCGCACGAGCTTGACGAACTCGTCCAGCTCGACGGCGTAGGCGCGAGCGTAGCGCTCGAGGAAGAACGTCTCGTAGGGAGGCTTCGCTTCAACGGACTTCGACGTCGAGAGGCTCACGAGGCTCGATGGAGCGTTGGCGACGGAAAGATGCCCCCGTCCGCCGAATGCCTCGATGCGCTGGTCATAACCCACGGCGCTGTGGCGCGAGTTGATGATCGTGACGATGGCGCCCGAAGCCGTCCGGAGCGTGCACACCGCGGTATCGAAGTCACCATGGAGCCGAGCACCCTCGTCGAACGTCGTCGTCCCCGTCGCCTGCACCTCGACGATGTCGGGCAGGAAGAAGCGCGCCATGTCGAAGTCGTGGATCGTCATGTCACGGAAGATGCCGCCCGAGCCAGCGATGTAGTCGGCAGGAGGTGCGCTCGGATCGCGGCTGATGATCGTCAGCTGCTCGAGGTCGCCGATCTCCCCCGACGCGACGCGCGCACGGACGCTCGCGAACGCGGGGTCGAAGCGCCTGTTGAACCCGAGCGCGACCGGGACCTGCGCCGCCGCCACCCGCGGACGCAGCGCGTCCACGCGAGCGATATCGAGATCGATCGGCTTCTCGCACAGCACGGGCAGCCCGAGATCGATCGATCGCGCAATGAGGTCGATGTGGGTCGCTGTAGGCGACGCCACGAGCACCGCGTCCACACCGCCGGATGTCAGAAGCTGCTCGGGATCGTCCGTGGCGCGGCCACCGTGTCGCGCGGCAAGGGCCTCGGCGCCCGCGACGAACGGATCGGCGATCCACGACAGCGTCGCCTCGGGGTTCGACGCGATATTCGCGGCGTGCACCTGACCGATGCGGCCGGTGCCGATCAGGCCGATACGGAGGGGAGGATTCGTCATTGCATTCTCACTTTCCCGGTGTGGTCAGACCCAAGAACGCAGGGCATTCCGATTGACAGCCTGGTCATGCGCGCGCTCCGCCTGGAACGCGCTGATCGCGACGTCTGGACCGTTGAGCACGTCCTGCTCTATGACGATCCAGCCGTCATACGCTCCCTCGTCGACGATGGACATGACGCCCGCGAGGTCGACGTCGCCGCGCCCGAACGCCACGAATGCGCCGCCAGACCACACATCGGCCATCCCGCCGCCTGCCGCAAGAATCCGCCGCAGCGCCCCCACATCGACGTCCTTCAGATGCAGATGATTGATCCGCAGTCCCCACCGCCGCACCGCATCGACGGGATCCCCGCCAGCGAGAAGGAGATGGCCGGTATCGAGTGTGAGGCCGACGTCGGTCTGAGCGAGGAACGCATCGACTTCCTCCGGAGACTCGACGAACGTTCCTGCGTGATGGTGGAACGTCGGCTCGAATCCGGCGGCTCGGACGATGCCTGCCGCACGATCGACGTTCGCGAACAGACGCGCGGCCGCATCGGGGTCGAGCGGCTCGGCCTCCTGCCCGCGCCCGGGCGCCGCGACGCGAGCCGCAGAGCCATCGTCGGCGAGCGTCGGCAACGGCAACCGCGACGGCCCCGTCTCGGACGCCTCGGAAAACACGCTCAGCGCCTCCCGTAGGGACGGCACCGCCTCCGCGAACGCATCGTCGTCGGAGAACGGCAGCTGGATCCACCCGCCCGCGAGCTCGAGTCCGAAACGCTCGAGCCGCGAACGCAGCTCGTGACCACGCCCTAGGTAACCAACGGGTCCGAGGTCGATGCCCGAATAGCCGGTGGCCTGCAGGATCTCCCCAAGCCCGTCGGGGTCGACCGTCTCCGCGCCCTCAGGCGTGAGCTCGAACACACCGAAACTCACGGGCGCACCTGCGACGGCGGCGTTCACGCGTCACCCCCTGCCGGGCCGCCGAGCAGCGGCCGCTGCGCCTGCTGCTGTTCCAGGTACTCGGTACGGGCGGCGCGGGTCGCCTCGAGCGTCGAGACCTCGGCGACGGGCACGTCCCACCATCCCGCACCGTCGGGCGCGTAGATCAGCGGATCGCTGTTGATGTGGATCACGGTCGACGCCTCCGACGCCTTGGCGCGCGCGATCGCCTCCGACAGCTGGTCGATCGAGCCGGGGCCCGGCTCGATCTCGATCGTGTCGATGCCGTAGCTGCGGGCGTTCGCCGCGAGGTCGACGGGAAGTACGTCCTCGCCCTGGAAGTTGCGGGCCTGCGGGTCGTAGGCGCGGTACTTCGTGCCGAATCTCTCGGATCCGACGGTCTCGGACAGGTGCCCGATCGACGCGTATCCGTGGTTCTGGATGATGATCGTGATGATCTTGATGCCCTCGGCGACCGCTGTGACGAGCTCCGTGTTCAGCATGAGGTATGAGCCGTCGCCGACCATGACGATCACGTCGCGGTCGGATCCCGACGCCTCGGCGCCGCGCTTGGCGCCGAGGCCGCCGGCGATCTCGTACCCCATGCAGCTGAAGGCGTATTCGACGTGGTAGCCGAGCGGATCCCGCACGCGCCACAGCTTGTGCAGGTCGCCGGGCAGGGATCCGGCCGCCTGTACGACGACGTCCTCGGGCGCAGACGCCCGCTGCACGGCGCCGATGATCTCGGGCTGTCCGGGCAGTGCGAGCCCGGACGGCGCAAACGACTCGTCGACCGCCGCGTCCCACGCCTCTTTCTCACGGGCGATCCGCTCCGCGTACCCGCTGTCCACCGAGAGGCCGGCGAGCGCCTCCGCGAGCTCCACGAGCGCCTCGCGGGCGTCCGCGATCACGGGCAGCTGCGTGCCGTGCTTGTAGGCGTCGAACGGGGCGACATTGACGTTCACGAACGTCACATCGGGATGCTGGAAAACAGTGCGCGAGGCCGTCGTGAAATCGCTGTAGCGCGTGCCGATGCCGATGACGACATCGGCTTCTGCGGCGATCCGGTTCGCCGCGAGCGTGCCGGTCGCGCCGACTCCGCCGAGGTTCTGGGGGTGGTCCCACGCGAGCACGCCACCGCCGGCCTGCGAGGTTCCCACGGGGATCCCCGTCGCCTCGACGAAGGCACGCAGCTCGTCCTCGGCGCCCGAGTAGAGCACCCCGCCACCCGCGACGATCACGGGCCGCTCGGCATCACGGATCGCCTGAACCGCCGCGGCGAGCGCATCGCGTTCGGGGCGCGGACGCCGGATCCGCCATTCGCGGCGCTGCAGGAACTCCACCGGGACGTCCACCGCCTCGGCCTGCACGTCTTCCGGCAGCGCGATCGTGACGGCACCCGTCTCGGCGGGATCCGTCAGCACCCGCATCGCCGCGAGGGCGATGGAGAAGAGCTGCTCGGGCCGCTGCACGCGGTCGAAGAACCGTGACACGGGCCGGAAGGCGTCGGTCACCTGCACGCCGAGATCGTGCGGGTGCTCGAGCTGCTGCAGCACGGGATCCGCGACGCGCGTCGCGAAGGTGTCGCTCGGCAACAGCAGCGCCGGCAGGCGGTTGGCTGTCGCCAGCGCGGCGCCCGTCAGCATGTTTGCGGCTCCGGGGCCGACCGACGCGGCCGCCGCGTAGGTGGCCCGGCGGCGGTGCATGCGGGCGAAGCCGACCGCCTGGTGCACCATCGCCTGCTCATTGCGCGCCTGGTGGTAAGGCATCAGGTCGGGCTGCGTCTCGTTGTACTGGCGCAGCGCCTGCCCGATCCCGGCCACATTGCCGTGGCCGAAGATGCCGAACGTGGCGGGGACGGTGCGCTCGACGTGATCGCCGTCGACCGTCCACTGGTTCGCGAGGAACTCGATGAGGGCCTGCCCCACCGTCATCCGCGTGGTCTGACCCATCGCCGTGACCCTTCTCAGTCGTTCTGCGGGAATCCGAGGTTGATGCCGCCGTGCGTCGCCGGATCCAGCCACCGACTCGTGACGGCCTTCTCTCGGGTGAAGAACTCGAAGCCCTGCACGCCGTACGCCTTGCTGTCGCCGAACAGCGACTGCTTCCAGCCGCCGAACGAGTGATACGCGACCGGCACGGGGATCGGAACGTTGATTCCGATCATGCCGACCTGGATCTCGTTCTGGAAACGACGCGCGGCTCCGCCGTCGTTCGTGAAGATCGCCGTGCCGTTGCCGAACTGGCCGGAATTGATGAGCTCCACGCCCTCGTCGTAGCTCTTCACGCGCACGACCTCGAGCACCGGCCCGAAGATCTCCTCCGTGTACGCCCGCGAGCTCGTCGGGACGTCGTCGATGAGCGTCGGGCCGAAGAAGAAGCCGTCCTCGCACCCCGGGGCCGTGAAGTCGCGCCCATCGACGACGATCTTCGCGCCGTCGGCCTCGGCGATGTCGACGTATCCCGACACCTTCGCTCGGTGCTCGGCCGTGATGAGCGGACCCATCTGCGGTTCGGGGTGCGATGCGCCGTCGCCGATGCGGAGCTCACCGATGCGCTGGCTGATCTTCTCGATCAGCTCGTCGGCGATGGGTTCGACCGCGAGGACGACCGAGATCGCCATGCACCGCTCGCCCGCAGCTCCGTAGCCGGCGTTGATGGCCTGATCGGCGACGATGTCGAGGTCGGCGTCGGGCAGCACGAGCATGTGGTTCTTCGCGCCGCCGAGGGCCTGCACCCGCTTGCCATGCTGCGAGGCGGTCTCGTAGATGTACTTCGCGATGGGCGTGGATCCGACGAATGAGATCGACTGCACGACCGGGTCGGTGAGCAGGCCGTCGACGGCGAGCTTGTCGCCCTGCAGCACCGTGAAGACGCCGTCCGGCAGGCCGGCTTCCTTCCACAGCTCGGCCATCCACAGCGCAGCCGAGGGATCCTTCTCGCTCGGCTTGAGCACGACCGAGTTGCCCGCAGCGATCGCGACAGGGAAGAACCACATCGGAACCATCGCGGGGAAGTTGAAGGGGCTGATGACCCCGACGACGCCGAGCGGCTGCTTGAGCGAGTAGACGTCGATCCCTGTGGAGGCGTTCTCGTTGAACGCTCCCTTCGTGAGGTGGGCGAAGCCGGTCGCGAGCTCGACGACCTCCTGCCCGCGGGCGATCTCACCCATCGCGTCGGAGAGCACCTTGCCGTGCTCGCGCGTGATGATCTCGGCGAGCTCACCCTTGCGGGCATTCAGCAGCTCGCGGAAGGAGAACAGGATGGACTGACGCTTCGCGATCGAGTAGCGCGACCACTCCTCGTACCCGCGCTGTGCGGAAGCGATGGCCTCATCGATCTCGGCCTGGTCGGCGAGGGCGACCTGGGCCTGCTGGGCGCCGGTCGCGGGGTTGTACACGGGGGCAGTGCGACCGCTCTCCGAGGCGCGCACGGCGCCGTCGATCCAGTGGCCGATCGTGGGGATGTCAGTGGTTCCAGTCATGATGTCCTCAACTCAGACGAGGGTGGAGGTGGTTGTGTGGACGAGGCCCGCGGCCGTATCGACCGCGCCGGCGACGTCGCCGTCCGGCGGATACAGCAGGTTGCGACCGACCGTGAGGCCGACGACGCCGGGAAGAGCGAGCGCGTCGCGCCAGGAGGCGAACATCGCGTCGGGATCCCCCGCACCGTCGCCTCCGAGCAGCAGCGTGGGCATCGTGGTCGCCGCCATGACGCGAGCCATGTCGTCGACCACCGGAAGCTTCATCCAGGTGTGCGAGCTGTCGGCGCCGAGACCCGCGGCGATCGCGATCGACCGGATCACGGCATCCGGCGTCAGGTCGTTCACGATCCGACCGTCGCGCCACTCACTGACGAATGGCTCGAGCATGATCGGCAGTCCTGCGGCAGCGGCCGCGGTTACGGCGTGCGCCGTCGCCTCAAGGGTCGGAGCCGTGCCGGCGTCCTGCAGGTTGATGCGCACGAGCGTCTTCGCGAAGTCGATGCCGCGCGCGGTCATCGTCGGCACGTCGTAGCCCGTGTAGCGGTCGTCCATCTCGAACGTTGCACCACGCAGGCCACCACGGTTCATGGATCCGACGATCAGCTTGTCGTCGAGGAGCCCGAGACCGGCGAGATCGTCGACGATGTCGGGCGTCCCGAGCACGCCATCGACGCCTGGACGTTCGAGGGCCGTGGCGAGGCGCTCAAGGAGGTCGTAACGGTCCGCCATGGCGGATTCGTTCGATCCGACCGAGAGAGATCCACGCGCAGGGTGGTCAGCGGCGACGATCAGGAGGCGGCCGTCGTCTCCCAGGAGCGGCCGGCGCCGACGAACCCTGAACGCGTCCGCGATCTTCTCGGGACGCCGCGCGCGCATCTCCCGCAGCGTGACGAAGTCGGCCTCGTCGACCGCGCTCATACGGCGCTCCCGGCGATCGCCTGCTCGACTTCGTCCGGGGTGGGCATCGCTGTCGAACACTCACGTCGTGAGGCCACGATCGCACCCGCGACGTTCGCGAACCGAAGGGTCCGCTCGAGGTTCCATCCCTCCAGCAGGCCGTGACAGAGGGCACCGCCGAAGGCGTCGCCGGCCCCGAGGCCGTTGACGACGTCGACGAAGTGGGTGGGCACCTCGACCTGCTCGTCGCGAGTCTTGGCGAGCACGCCCTTCGGCCCCTGCTTCACGATGGCGATCTCGATGCCGCGCTCAAGGAGGGCGTCGGCGGCACGCTGCGGCTCAGTCTCACCGACGGCCACCTCGCACTCCTCGCGGTTGCCGACGGCGACCGAGACCTGCCCAAGGACCGGTTCCAGCTGCGCCGTGGCGTCGCCGGGAGACTCCCAGAACATCGGGCGGTAGTCGAGGTCGAGGATCGTGTGCGGCCTCCGCTCGCGAGCCGCCAACGCCGTGTGCAGTGTCGAGCGGCTCGGCTCCTCGCTCAGCCCCGTTGTCGTGATCCAGAGGATCCGAGCCTCGCGCACGGCGTCCGCGTCGACCTCGTCGGGTGTGACGTTCATGTCGGGCGCCTTGGGCTCACGGTAGAAGTAGAGCGGGAAGTCGTCGGGCGGGAAGATCTCGCAGAACGTGACCGGAGTCTGAAGCTCGGGGTCGGTGCCGACGTAACGCGTGTCGACGCCGAGCCGCTCGAGCTCACCCCGTAGGTATCGTCCGAACGGGTCGTCACCGACCCTCGCGAGGAGCGCGGGGCGATGCCCATGCCGCGCCGTGGCGACCGTCACGTTGGCCGCCGTTCCGCCGAGATACTTGCCGAACGTCTCGACCTTCTCAAGGCCGACACCGTCCTGCAGGGGATAGATGTCGACGCCGAGTCGGCCGATGGCCAGAACGTCGGGGACAGAGCTCATGTCGTCACACTCCGTTGTCGGGACCGATGATTCACGAGCCATGCCCGCATATGTCCTGACAATATCACAACGTGCAGGCCGTGCAAACGGACAAACCGCTCCTCAGGTAACATTGTGTGGACAAAATACGCGAGGAGGAGCCATGCCCACCGACGCACCCGTCTGGCCCGACGAATTGTTCGCCGATCTCGATCGAACGGGACCGATCCCGCTGTACTTCCAGATCTCGAGCCGCCTCGAGAACGCGATCCGCTCCGGCGCCATCCCCGCCGGTGCCCGGCTCGACAACGAGATCTCGATCGGCCAGCGCCTCGGACTGTCCCGCCCGACCGTACGGCGGGCGATCCAGGAGGTCGTCGACAAAGGGCTGCTCGTCCGTCGACGCGGGATCGGAACGCAGGTCGTGCAGGGCCAGGTGACGCGTGAGGTCGAGCTGACGAGCCTCTACGAGGACCTCAAGGGATCCTCTCTCGAACCGGGCACGCGCGTGCTTGCGCGCGAGATCGTCGCGGCGCCCGAACCCGTGGCCGAGAAGCTGAGCATCCCGACAGGCACCGAGGTGCTCCGGTTGCGCCGCCTGCGCACGACCGACGGCACGCCAATGGCCGTGCTCGAGAACTACCTCCCCGACGAGTTCGCCGACGTCTCCGAAGAGCAGCTCGAGGCCGACGGCCTCTACGCGATGCTCCGCGCCCGCGGCGTGACCATCCGGGTCGCCAAACAGCACATCGGTGCGCGCCGCGCCCACGACGACGAGCCGAGCCTGCTCGACGTCGATGCGGGCAGCCCCCTGCTCACGATGGAGCGCATCGCATACGACGCCGCGGGGCGCGCGATCGAGTACGGGCGGCACGTGTACCGCCCGGACATGTACAGCTTCGAGACGACCCTCGTCGCGAAGTAGCCGTCGCCGGAACTACGCCGTCGCGAGCTCCTCCTTGATGGCCGCCTCGACCGGAACCGGCTCGCGGTGCGGCAGGATCACCGGGTGCACGCCCGCCATGCGCTCCAGCACGCGCAGCACCTGGCAGGAGTACCCGTACTCGTTGTCGTACCAGACGTACAGCACGACGTTCTCGTCGCCCTCCGCGAGCGTCGCGAGCCCATCGACGACCCCGGCGCGATTCGTACCGACGAAGTCGCTCGAGACCGCCTCCGCCGACTCGCTGTAGTCGATCTGCTGCCGTAGGGGCGAGGTGAGCGCCGTCTGCCGAAGGAAGGCGTTGATCTCGTCCTTCGCCGTCGTCCTTCCGAGCTCGAGATTGAGGATCGCGAGGGACACGTTCGGCGTCGGAACGCGAATCGCGCTGCCCGTCAGCCGCCCCTTCAGCTGCGGAAGGGCCTTCGCGACGGCCTTCGCCGCCCCCGTCTCCGTGATGACCATGTTGAGCGAGGCCGCCCGTCCACGACGGGCACCCTTGTGGAAGTTGTCGATGAGGTTCTGGTCGTTCGTGAACGAGTGCACCGTCTCGACGTGCCCGCGCCGAACGCCGTAGGCGTCGTCGAGCGCCGCGAGAACCGGCGTGATCGCGTTTGTCGTGCACGAGGCGGCCGAGATCACCTCGTCGTCGGATGAGATGTCGTCGCTGTTGACGCCGAAGACGATGTTCTTGATGTCGCCCTTGCCGGGCGCCGTGAGCAGCACACGATTCACGCCGTTCGCACGCAGGTGCTGCGACAGTCCCTCCTCGTCTCGCCAGCGCCCCGTGTTGTCGACGACGATCGCGTCGTCGATGCCGTAGGCCGTGTAATCGACTCCGGCGGGATCCTCCGCGTAGATCACCTGGATGAGGGTTCCGTTGGCGAGGATCGTGTTCGCCTCCTCATCGATCTCGATCGTGCCCGCGAAGGGGCCGTGCACCGAGTCGCGCCGCAGCAGCGCCGCGCGCTTTCGCAGATCGTCCTCGGATCCGCGGCGCACGACGATCGCGCGCAGACGCAGGCCGTCGCCCGATCCCTGGTGCGCGATGAGCAGGCGCGCGACCAGCCTGCCGATCCGGCCGAATCCGTAGAGCACGACGTCGGTCGGAGTGCTGCGGTCGGCGACGATGACCTCGGCCAGCTCGGACTGCAGGAAGGCCTCGAGCTCGCGTCCTCCGTAAGAGACACCGACCTTGTCGAACTCGGTGACCAGGCGGGCGACGTCGATCGACGCCGGACCGGGCGCGATCCGCTCGAGGGCCTCGAGCACCGCCATCGTCTTCACGGGGCTGAGAACCTGGTCGCCGACCTTCCGCGTGAAGCGGTGCGCGCGCAGGATCTCGATCGGCGAGCGATTGATGAGGCGCCGGCCGAGAATCGAGGGCACGATGCCGTGGCGCCGGTACAGACGGCCGATGAGCGGGATCATCCGTTCGGCGAGTTCCTCCCGTTCGGCCCATTCGACTCGGCTGGCTTCGTAGAGCGTGCTCACGCGGCGTGACTCCTTTGTTCCGGCGGACAGTGCTCGCCGCCCGGTGGCTTGTGGCCCTTCGAGACTACGCAGAGGTATTCACGTTCTGCGCACGGATTCCTCCGCAAGAAATGCGAATCTTCCGCTTTCCGAAACCGACCGACCGGCGGTGTCCCCTGCCGCTGGAGCACAGGGGGTGTCGGTAGGCTGTCGATGAGACCGCCCGATCGGGCGGGCGACCACGATGCTTCTCGCACCGAAGGGGGCGCTATGCGCGACAGCTCGACCGATGACGGGCTCCACGCCACGATCCATCCTGACGGATCCGCCGTCCTCGTCGTCGACGAGACGCCGCGCGATATCTCCACGACGCACGCGGAAGACGCCCGCCGGGAGATCGTGCGGCTCACGGCCGAGATCGCCCGACAGCTCGACGCCCCCATCCGCGTGATCGTCACAGAGCCCGACGGGCGCTGGCCGCTCGTCGTCGACGGCAATGAGCGGGTCGAGTACGCGTCACCCGACGCCCCGCGACCGGCGGCACCCGCCGGCCTGCGACCGGTCGCCGATGAGAGCCTGACGCGTCCGCAGTCATCGGCCGACGCTTCCACGCGCCCCGTGACGATCATCGACTCCGCTCCCGCGGCGAGCGCGACGCCCGCGGCGAGCGCGCCTGCCGCGCACGCCCCGAGCCACCCCGCCGCCGAGGCGCAGCCCGCCGCGGGCCAGGTCTCGGCGCACGAGTTCGAGAACCGCCGCGCGCAGCGCGAGACCTTCCTCACGAGCGACCGCGACGAAGACCGGCGCGAAGATCCGGCGACGCGCGGCTTCCGCGGCACGATGACCCGCATGGGGATCCGTATGGCGCCCGGCGCCGAAGAGCGGGCGGAGCGCGCCGACGAGATGGCCGTCGCGCAGCACTGGCCCGGTCCCCGCACGATCGCGGTCGTGAATGGCAAGGGCGGATCGGGAAAGACTCCCACCACGATCCTCATCGGCGCGGCGTTCGCCCGCTTCGGCGGTGCGGGCGTGCTCGCCTGGGACAACAACCAGACGCGCGGCACGCTCGGGTGGCGAACCGAGCAGGGTCCGCACGACGGCACCCTGCACGACATGCTCGAAGCGTCGGAGCACCTGCTCTCGAACAATGCGCAGGCGGCCGATGTCGCGAGCTTCGTGCACCACCAGCGCCAGGATCGCTTCGATGTGCTGCGGTCCCAGCCGATCGCCCTCGCGTCCGAGCAGCGCGTCAGCGCCGATGACGTCGACCGCATCCACGCGATCGCCGCCCGGTACTACCGGCTCATCGTCATGGACTCAGGCAACGACGAGTCGGATCCGCTGTGGCAGCGCATGATCGACCGCACGGATCAGCTCGTCGTCGCGACGACGACGCGCGACGAGCACGCCGAGGCTGGCGCGCTCCTCCTGGATGCCCTCGCCGACCGCGACGAGCACTCCGCGAAGCTGGCGGCCAACGCCGTCACCGTCGTGAGCCAGGCCGATCAGAAGGCGCCGGCCGCCGAGGTGCGCCGCGTCGTCGACGGCTACCGCCGGCTCACGCGAGACGTCGTCCAGGTTCCGTTCGACCCCGCGATGATCGACGGCCACCTGCACTTCGGCGCGCTGCGCCCCGCGACGCAGCGCGCGTGGCTCGCGGCCTCGGCCGCCGTCGCCCGCGGCTTCGCCGGATCGGACTAGCTCCCCCGCCCCAACTCGGCATTTCTGGCACGTCCCTGCACGGATTCCCGTACGGAGATGTGCCAGCAATGAAGGGCTTTCGGAGGCTATAGCCGCACGACCTCCGTCACGTGCAGGACCGCCTCGCCCTCCTCGGCTGAGGCATCGAGGTCGACTTCGGCGCGGATCCGCCAGTCGTGATCGCCCGCCGGGTCGTCGATCGTCTGCTCGACCCGCCAGACGTGCGAATCCGATTCGTCGATGCGGCAGAGCTGCGGCGCGCGCGCCGCGGATCCCGTGAGCATGTCGTCGTGCGCGTCGAAGTATCGATCGAGCGCGGCCGGCCAATCGACATCGGGATCGAGAGCCGCGAGCTCGTCGTCGCGCTCGAGAGCCGCGAGCTGCACGCGACGGAACATCGCGTTGCGCACGAGCACAGTGAACGCACGGCGATTCTGCACGACCGAGGGCGGTGAGGGCGGCACCACGGGCCCGTCGTCAGGATCCGCATCCAGGCCCGCCATGAGCGTCTCCCACTCATCGACGAGGCTCGAATCGACCTGCCGAACCATCTCACCGAGCCATTCGACGATGTCGTCGAGCTCCTCCGTCTGCGCCTCCGGTGGCACGGTCTGGCGGATCGTCCGATACGCGTCCGAGAGGTACCGCAGCACGAGCCCCTCGCTGCGCCCGAGCTGATACCACTGCACGAAATCGGCGAAGCTCATCGCCCGCTCGTACATATCGCGCACGACGCTCTTCGGCGAGAGCTGGAAATCGCGCACCCACGGCTGCGACGCTGCGAAAGTCTCGAACGCCTGCTGCAGCAGCTCATCGAGCGGCTTCGGATACGTGATCTCCTCGAGCAGCTCCATCCGCTCGTCGTACTCGATCCCCTCGCGCTTCATGGCGCCGACGGCCTCGCCGCGCGCCTTGAACTCCTGCTGCGAGAGGATCTGCCGCGGATCATCGAGGGTCGCCTCGATGACGCTGACGACGTCGAGCGCGTAGTGGCCCGTGCCGACGGATCCGGCGGCCTCGTCGGGATCCAGCAGTTCGAGCGCCGCGAGGGCGAAGGGCGACAAGGGCTGATTCAGCGCGAAGTTCGGCTGCAGGTCGAGGAAGAGCCGGATCTCGCCCGTGGGCGTCACCTCGACGAGCTCGGCCGCGCGCAACGTGCGGAAGATCGCGAGCGCGCGCCGCGCAAGGGCGTACTGATCACGCCGCGGCTGGTGGTTGTCGAAGACGAGCGAGCGCACATTGCCGAACACGTCGCCGCCGCGGGCGATGACGTTGATGAGCATGGCCGAGGTCATCTGCATCTGCGGCCCGAGCTGTTCGGGCTCGGCCTCGATGATCTTCTCGAAGGTCTGCTCGCTCCAGCTGACGAAGCCCTTGGGTGCCTGCTTCTTCTGCACCTTCTTGCGCTTCTTGGGGTCGTCGCCCGCCTTCTTCAGCGCCTGCTCGTTCTCGATCTCGTGCTCGGGCGCGAGAACGACGACGTTGCCGTACGGATCGAAGCCCGCCCGGCCCGCACGGCCGGCGATCTGGTGGAACTCGCGCGCGCCGAGGCGGCGCATGCGCTGACCGTCGTACTTCGACAGGGCGGTGACGAGCACGGTGCGGATCGGCACATTGATGCCGACCCCCAGAGTGTCGGTGCCGCAGATGACCCGCAGCAGGCCGCGCTGCGCGAGTGTCTCGACAAGGCGCCGATACCGCGGCAGCATGCCCGCGTGGTGCACACCGATGCCCGCCCGCACGAGTCGGGAGAGCGTCTTGCCGAAGTTCGTCGTGAAGCGGAATCCGCCCAGCGCCTCGGCAATCTCGTCACGCTGTGCCCGGGTCGTGACGTTGATGCTGCCGAGCGCCTGCGCGCGCTCCATCGCCGCTGCCTGGCTGAAGTGCACGATGTAGACCGGCACCTCCTGCTCGGTGAGCAGCTCCTCAACGACCTCGTGGGCGGGACGCTTCTCGTAGGAGAAGTGCAGCGGAACGGGACGCTCGGCGCCCGCGACTAGGACCGTCTCGCGGCCCGTGCGGCGCGACAGGTCGCGCTCGATCGCCGTCGTGTCGCCGAGCGTCGCCGACATGAGGAGGAACTGGGCGCGCGGCAGCAGCAGGAGCGGGATCTGCCACGCCCACCCGCGCTGCGGATCCCCGTAGTAATGAAACTCGTCCATCACCACCTGGTTGACGTCCGCGTCCGGCCCCTCGCGGAGCGCGAGGTTTGCGAGGATCTCCGCCGTGCAGCACACGATGGGCGCGTCGGCGTTGACCGAGCTGTCCCCCGTCACCATCCCGACGTTCTCGGCTCCGAAGGTCTCGACGAGCGCGAAGAACTTCTCGCTCACGAGCGCCTTGATCGGCGCGGTGTAGAACGTGCGCCCGCCACGTCCGACGGCGATCGCGTGCGCGGCGAGCGCCACGAGCGACTTGCCGGTGCCGGTCGGCGTCGCGAGGATCACGTTGTGCCCCTGCACGAGTTCCATGACGGCCTCGTCCTGCGCGGGGTACAGCTCGAGCCCCTTCTCGAGCGACCACTCGAGGAAGGCGTCGTACAGGGCGTCGGGGTCGTCGCCCGCAGCGCGGGAGGACTCGAGAAGGGAAGGCATCACCCTCGAGTCTGCCGCATCGCTCTGTGCCGCCCTCCCATCACAACGCAGTCAGGATCGCGGCCGCTTCCCGGTTTGGCCCGGTTTCCGGGCCGTCGAGTGCCAGATTGACTGCGTTGTGTTGACGGGAGCGCTGCGCCCACGCGCGCACCCATCCGGGCTGCGTGCGCGTCGCACCCGGTGCACAACGACGCCAAATCTGCGCAGAGGTGGGGCGACACGCCGGAATCAAGGCTCGTGCGGGAAGAATTGGCGTCGTCGTGCAGTCGGTAGCCTCGAGAGATGTCCGACTACCCGGCGACGATCGCGGCCCGCGTCGACCACGAGATAGAGATCAAGCGCTCGCGGTTCATCTGCCATCTCGCACCCGTCGGATCCGTCGGGGACGCCGATGCCTTCATCGCACAGATCCGCAAGGAGTTCTGGGACGCCCGGCACAACTGCGTCGCGATGGTGACGGGCACGACCGGCGACCAGGCCCGCTCGTCCGACGACGGCGAGCCCTCCGGAACGGCGGGCGTACCGATGCTCGAGGTGCTGCGCCAGCGCGGCATGACCGACATCGTCGCCGTCGTGACGCGCTACTTCGGCGGCGTGAAGCTGGGCGCGGGCGGCCTCGTCCGCGCATACGGATCCGCGGTGTCGGAGACCCTCGACCGCGCACGGATCGTGCACCGCCGCGCACTGACCCGCGCCGAGATCGAGGTGCCGCACGCCGACGCGGGGCGCTACGACAACCTGCTGCGCGAGTGGGCGTCGCAGCACGACGCGGTATTCGGCGACGTCGCCTACGCCGAGGCGGCGAGCTTCGAGGTCTGGGCGCCCGCGGCCGAGCTAGAAGCCCTCGGATCCGACGTGGCCGCCTGGTCGTCGGGCGCGCTCTCCCCCGTCACGGGCGAGACGCGTGTCGTCGACGTGCACGCGTGAACAGGAGTTCACCCCTGGCGTGAACATCCGCACACCCCCACAAATCCACAAGTCTTCGCCGAGTCCGCAGACAATTGCCGCGGACTCGGCGAAGACTTGTGGACTCAGTCGGCCGCGAGGAAGTCGGCGCCCGCCGTGCGGAAGTCCCGGGATCCCGGCGCGTTGAAGTGGTGCCGTCCGGGGATCTCGACGAAGTGCCCGTTCGGCAATCCCGCCGCGACTTCGCGAGACTCCGCGAGGATCTTGTCTTCGGATCCGGTCGCGACGACGATCGGCTGCTGCGGGGGATTGCCGAGATCGGGATCCTCGTCGCCGAAGCGCATCCCGCCCGCGAGGGCGATAAGCGCGCGCAGGTCGTTCGTGTCGACCCTCTCGGCGAGCGTGACGTAGTTGCGGGTCACGGGATCCGTGACCTCCTCGCCGTGGTCGACATACGCGCGTGCCTGTGCGATGTCGAGGCGCCCGAGGGGGCGCCCGTCGGGGATCCCGCCGAGCACGGCGCGCTCGACGCGCAGCGGCAGCTCGGAGGCGACGTGCCAGCCGACGCGGGCGCCGAGCGAGTAGCCGAGGTAGCGCACGGGGTCGATCATGTAGGTATCGAGCACGTTCTCGATATCGGAGACGAGCGCCTCCATCGTGTAGTCGCTGGCCTCGTGCGGTTTTTCGCTCGCTCCATGACCGCGCTGATCGACGCCGAGAACGCGGAATCCGCGCCGCAGCAGCTCGCGCACCCATCCCGTGTTCACCCAGTTGTCGCGGCAGCTCGACGCGAAACCGTGCACGCAGATCACAACCGGTGCGTCTTCATCGCCCCACGTATAGGTCGCGAGGCGGTATCCCTCTCGCGACATCACGTACTGCGGATCGGGCATCTCGGGAATCAGCGGGATCGACATGACGCCCATTCTGCCGTCCGGGAGCGGCCCGGGGGCCACTCCCGGACAGTGATCAACGGCCGAACAGGCGAGAGAGGAACCCGCCGGAGCTGGCCTCGTTCTCGTGTCCGGGGCAGCGATCGGCGGCGCGGACGCCGCTCATGACCTGGTCGACGTGCTGGCCGCATCCGGCCCAGGTGGTCTTTCCGCAGCTACGGCAGGTGATGGCTCGACACATGGGGGAATCTCCTTCTGAGAGTTATCGGGGGGGTGGGTCAGGCAAGAGAGAGGAAGAGCTTTTCGAGCTCTTCGGTGGTCAGCCCGTCGCGGGCTTCGGCCTCGTCAGGGGCCATGAGGCAGTCCTCCATGGCCGTCGAGACGACAAGGAACCCGGCCCGGTTCAGGGCGTGGGTGACGGCGGCGAGCTGCGTGACGACGTCACGGCACGACGCATCACCGTCGACGGCCTCGATGACGGCGTCGAGCTGCCCGCGCGCGCGACGGAGGCGATTGAGGACCTTCTTCTGGGCCGCGTCACTCTGCGTGCTCATCGGGACCGACCTCCTCCGGCGGAAGCGACGACGTCGCCGCGGGAATCCTCAGGCACTGAACGATCGGACGGATCCGGATCGACGAGGATGTCGGCGGCACGATCGCCGAGCACCGCCCGAAGTGTGAGCATGCCGCCGGACAGCGACGCGGAGTCGAAGCCGTTCTGCACGAGGACGCGGTGGGCGATCGCCGAGCGGACGCCCGAGGCGCACATCACCCGCACCGGTCGACCATCCGCCGCCTCGCGCACCTCTTCGATGCGCCCACGCAGTTCGGTGTGCGGGATGTGCAGGGCACCCGGGAGGATCCCGGAGGCGACCTCGGCGCCGGTGCGCACATCCAGGACCAGAGCGTCCCGCAGCACGCCGTCAAGGTCATGAGCGTCCCAGAGCACAAGCGTGCCGTCGAGGACGTTGGCACCGAGCATCCCGGCGAGGTTGACCGGATCCTTCGCCTGCCCATACGGGGGCGCATAGGCGAGGTCGAGGTCGATGAGGTCCGTCACGGTCAGTCCCGCGCGGATCGCGGTGGCAAGCACGTCGATACGCTTGTCGACGCCGTCGCTGCCGACCGCCTGCGCACCGAGGATCCGACCGTCCCCCTCTCGGATGTGGAGACTCAGGTGGACCTGCGTCGCGCCGGGGAAGTAGCCAGCGTGCTGATTCGGGTGCAGATGCAGCGTACGGAAGGACTGACCAGCCTCGCGCAGCGAGCTGCGGTTCGCGCCCGTCATCGCCGCCGTCGCGGAGCCGACGCGGATGATGGCCGTGCCGAGAGCCTGCGGGATCGGGCGCGCGGACGCGGGACGCAGGATGTGATCGGCGACGAGGCGTCCGGCACGATTGGCGGGACCGGCGAGCGCGACCACTCCACGGGCGCCGGTGATCGGGTCGACACTCACGGTCGCGTCCCCGACCGCCCACACGCCGTCGACAGACGTCCGTCCGTGCTCGTCGACGACGATCGCGCCGCCCTCGGTGTCAATGCCCGCCCCTTCGAAGACGTGCGTGTCGGGCCGCACGCCCGCGGCGAGGACGATCAGATCGGCATCCGCCTCGGTCCCGTCAGAGAGGAGCACGCGGTCGGCGTCATCACCCTGGAGGATCTCGCGCGCGGAGGTGTTCGTGCGGACGTCGATGCCGAGGCGCCGCAGCTCCGCGGTGACGCTCTGCGCGTGCTCGCGATCCAGCGGCGACAGGACCTGTTCGCCGCGCTGCACCAGGGTGGTGGCGATCCCGCGCCCGGCGAGGACCTCCGCAGCTTCGAGTCCGATGAATCCGGCTCCGAGCACCACGGCATGGCGCGCGCCGGCCTCGGCGAAGGCGCGCAGCGACAGTGCGTCATCGACCGTGCGAAGCGTGCGCACGCGTGCCGAGTCGATCCCCGGGATCTCGGGGCGCTCCGCCTGCCCGCCGGGTGCGAGGATCAGCGCGTCGTAGCTCAGCACTGTCGTACCATCGGGCGTGCGGACGGTCAGCTCCCGAGCAGCCGTGTCGAGGCCGATCACGTCGTGCCGGGTGCGGACGTCGAGGTTCAATGACGCCTTAAGGCGCTCCGGGGTCTGCACAAGAAGGGCCGCGGGGTCGGTGATCTCGCCGCCCACGTAGTACGGCAGACCGCAGTTGGCGAACGAGACGTGCTCGCCGCGGTCGAGAACGATGATCTCGGCCTGCTCGTCGAGCCGACGAGCTCGGGCCGCGGCGCTCATCCCTCCGGCGACGCCGCCGACGATCACGATCCTCATCGCTGCGCCCCCGTGTCTGCCCGCTCGGCGATCTGGGTTCGCACGTCGTCCATGTCCAGGCCGCGCACGGCGTCGATCAGCTGCTCGAGCCCCTCCGCCGCGAGGGCGCCGGGCTGGGAGAAGACGAGGATGCCGTCACGGAACGCCATCAGCGTCGGGATCGATGTGATCTGGAAGCCCGCGGCGAGCTCCTGCTCGGCTTCAGTGTCGATCTTGCCGAAGACGATGTCGTCGTGCTGCTCGGAGGCCTTCTCGAAGACCGGAGCGAACATTCGGCACGGGCCGCACCATCCGGCCCAGAAGTCCAGCAGCACGATCCCGTCGCCGCTGATCGTCTCCTGCAGCGTGTCCTTGGTGATCTCTCGTGTCGTCATGCCCCCATAGTATACCCCCGGGGGTATCCAAGGCTGAGCGTCGGGTGGGCACGCGGCGCCGCCGCCGACAGCTGCGCGAGACGGGAGAACCGGGACCCTCATTGCACGCGAAGCGGCCCCTGCCCGCCCTCCGAAAGGAGGAGCGGCCAGGGGCCGATGTCAGCGCGACAGGACTGGAGCCGCCCGCGTGAACCGTGCCGCCGGGCCCCGCCCCAAGAGTGACAGGCCTGGCGGCCGACTGTCACGTCAGGTCGTCGATCGATGCCTCCTGACTGGCTCCCTGCACGGCGGCCGTGCGGCGCCGACCGTAGAGGAGCATTCCGCCTCCGACACCGAGCAGGAGCAGCGCGACCAGCAGCACAGTGGCGGAGACCCCCACGCCCGTGCTCGACAGCCATTCGCCGGGCTCCTCCGGCGGGACGGGGGGTGCCGGGGGTTCGGGCACGTCATGCTCGGTGCACAGCGGCGACCCGTCGACGCAGATCGGCTCCTCGCCGGTGACGGCGACGACGTTGCCGAGGTGCTGGTTGCCCTGCTCTGCGTAGTCGTTCGCCGTCACCGTATACGTCACCGTGTACACCTCGCCGGTGGGTACCGACCCCGTGATCCGGATCGTCTCACCCTCCAACATGGCCGTCAGGTTCTCGTTCGAGACCGTCGGCCCCGCGGTGAGGGTGGCGTCATCGAGAACATCGGCCATGTGGTCGGTGTAGTCGACCGTTCCGGGCGCGGCCTCCGGGTTGGCGGACCGGTTGGTGAAGGTGACCGTGTAGGTGATCTCCTCACCCGGATCCACCTCGGTGCCGGTCTCCGGGTCGCTGGACTTGTCGACGGCCACGTCGGAGACGTGGTTGACGGTGCAGTCCGGACGTTCCGGGTCGGCAGGCACACACTCTTCCGGCGGATTGTCCCCCAACGGGACGAGGAAGTTGTCCAGCCGGTCGTCACCGCGCTGCCCATCGGGCTTGACTGTGACCTCGTAGCTGACCGTCACCTCCTCGTCGGGGGCGAGCTCGCCGGTGACCGTGAACCGACCGTCGGCGATCTCGGACGCGGTCAGCGCGTCGCTGGATGCCGCCGGCTGCCCGGTCACGTCAACGTCGTCGAGCACGCCGGTGAGAACGTCGTCACGGTTCACCTCGACCGGCGCGGTGCCGGTGTTGGCGAAGTGCAGCGTATAGACGACTGTCTCGCCCGGACGCAACGTGGACCCGCTGGCCGGGTCGACGCTCTTCCAGTCGTCCAGCTCGCCGATCGGGTGCTCTATGCACCGTCCCGGTTCACAGTCCGCCGGCGGTTCCTCACCGGTTTCGACCACGACGTTGCGGAGCTGGTTGTCGCCGCGGTCGCCGTCGGGTCCCACCGTCACCGTGTACGTGACCGTAACCAACTGGCTTGGGGCCAGCTCACCGGTGACCCGGATCAGCCCATCGGCCCCGTCGGTCGCGAGCAGAGCCGGGTCGCTGCTGACCGGCGCGCCGGTCAGGTCAGCATCGTCGAGGACCTCGGTCAGATCATCGGTATAGTCCACCGCGCCCGACGCTTCACCGGTGTTGGTGAAGGTCAGGGTGTAGGAGACCTCCTGACCGGCTCGCAGCCCCGTGCCTGTCGCCGGGTCGGACGACTTCACGACGTCCACCAGCGGCAGCGGGGTCACCGTACAGTTGCCGTCATCCTCGGCGCACTCGGCGGGAGGCTCCTCGTCGGCGGGGATCAGGAAGTTGTCGGCCGTGTTGTTCCCACGCGCCGCCTCGTCCTTCACCGTCACCTGATAGGCGACCGTCGCCACCTGCCCCGCGGCCAGCTCACCGGTCACGGTGAACGCGCCATCGGTCACGTCGGAGACGCTCAGCGTGTCATTCGACGCTGCAGGAGCCCTCGTGAGCTCGGCGTCATCCAGGACATCGGCAAGGACGTCGGTGTGGTCCACCGCCGCCGGACCCTGACCCTGGTTGTCGAACGTGAGCGTGTAGGCCAGCACCGTACCCGCCTCGATCGGGTCAGAGTCAGCCGAGACGGCCTTCCCTGTCAGGAGCTTGCCGATCGGGGTCACCGTGCAGTCCGGCCGCTCAGCGTCCTCGGGCTGACACACCGGCTCCTCCGGCGGCACCGGCGGAGCCTCCGGGCTGTTCGGAAGGAGGAAGTTCGCCGCGATGTCATCACCACGGTCCGCGTCCGGTCTCACTGTCACCTGGTAGGTGACCTCGTAGGTCTCCCCCGCAGGAACCTCACCGGTGATCGCGACCCGGTCCCCGTCACGGGTGACCGTCAGGTCGTCCGTGGTGGTCGGCTCGGTGGTGATGTCGGCGTCGTCGGTCACGTGGTCCAGGAGATCCACATGATCGACCGTCGCAGGCGCTCGACCGGTGTTCTCGAAGAACAGCGTGTACGTCAGCACTGTTCCCGCGGCGACCGGCGTCGCGTCGACCTCCACCTGCTTCCACGTGTCGAGCAGCGGCACCGGATGCTCCGTGCATGAGACTCCGTCGTCACCGCACTCCGGGTCATCGACGCCCCTGGGTGCGAGCACGTTGCCGAGGAGGTTGTCGCCGCGCTGACCGTCCGGGAACACCGTGACCGTATAGGAGACCGTGACCATCTGGTCAGCCTCGAGCACACCGTTCACCTGGAGGGTGTCGTCGGCATTCAGCGACGCGGTCAACGTCTCGTCACTGGCCTCCGGACCCGTGGTGAGGGCGGCGTCGTCGAACACACCCGACATGTCGTCGATGTAATCCACCGTGCCCGCCCCCTCGCCGGAGTTGAAGAACGTCAATGTGTAGGCGACCTCCTGCCCGGCGGTGACAACGGATCCCGACTCCGGGTCGGACGATTTGACCGCATCCACCTTCGGCAGCGGGGTGCTGGTGCACTCCGTCGCGTCCTCCGCGCACTCGGCCGGGGGCTCGCCACCGGCAGGTACCAGGAAGTTGTCGGCGGAGTTGTTCCCACGCTCAGACTGCGACTTCACGGTCACCTCGTAGGTGACCGTCGCCGTCTGGTTCGCGGCCAGGTCGCCGCCGATCTGGAACCGACCATCGGCCACATCCGATACGGTCACCGAATCCGTGTCCGAAACCGGGGCGCTGGTCAGCTCCGCGTCGTCCAGGACATCGGTCAGCACGTCCTCCCGCGATACCGGGGTCGTAGCGGCACCGGTGTTCGTCACCGTCACCGTGTAGGTCAGGACCGTGCCTTCCTCGACCGGGTCGCTCGAGGCAGCCACGCTCTTGGCATACTCGACGGCCGCGATCGGCGTCACGGTGCAGTTCGGCCGCTCGGTGTCCTCCGGCTCGCACACTGGCTCCTCAGGCGTCACCGGCGGGTTGCCCGGGCCGTTCGACAGGAGGAAGTTCGCAGCGATGTCATCGCCACGCTCACCGTCCGGCTTCACCGTCACCTCATACTCGACCGTGTAGGTCTCACCTCCCGGGACCTCCCCGGTGATTGCGATCCGGTTTCCGTCCCGGGCGACCGTGAGATCGTCTGCGCTGGTGGTGGGTTCGGCGGTGACGTCGGCGTCATCGAGCACGTGGGTCAGGTCATCGACGTGATCCACAGTGGCAGCGACCTCACCGTCGTTGGCGAAGAACAGCGTGTACGTCAGCACGCTGCCGGCCACCGCCGGCTCATCGCTGGAAGAGACCTGCTTCCACGCGGTCAGCCCCGCACCAGGCGTCTGCGCCTCAGCACACGACGCTGCGCCCGGCGCGGTCTCGGCTTCGGGGATGCAGACGAGGTTGCGCAGGTTTCGGTCGCCCTCGCCGGTGTAGGTCACCGTGTAGGTGATCGTCGCCGTATCGTGCTCCCCGAGGGCGCCTTCCCAGGACAGGGTCGGCTCGTCGTAGGACACCTCACCCGTGGATGCGGTCGCGCCGTCGTTGAAGGTCGCCGCGTCGAGCACGTCGGTCAGGTCGTCGGTGAAGGAGGCCGGAGCCTCCTCGGTGTAGACGCCGGGCCCCTCGTTGGTAGCCGTGATCGTGTATTCCACCCTCTCGCCCACAGCGTGCACCTCAGCGCGGTCCGCGGTCTTCTCGACGCTCAGCTTCGGCAGCAGGTACTCGTTCTCGGCGCAGGGCTCCCCCGTCTCCGGGTCGACGCCTTCCTCAGCCGGGTCGCACATCGGCGTCACCGGGGTCTCTGGATCTTCCGGCACCCACGCGACGTTGCGCACCGTGCCGTCACCCCCACCCGTCAGCGTGACCGTATAGGTGAGCTCCACCGTCTCATCGATCGGAAGCGCACCGGTCCAGCCGAGCAGCGGGGACTCGAAAGACACCGATCCCGGCTGGGTCGCCTGCACATCGCCGTTGTAGTCTGCGTCATCCAGCACGCCGGAGAGATCGTCGAGAACGACAGCGGGGTCGTCCTCGGTGTAATCACCGTTGCCGGTGTTGGTCGCCGTAACCGTATAGGTGATCGTGTCGCCCGGGCGCGAGTCCTCAGTCGCGTCCGAGGTCTTGGTGACCTCGAGCTCCGGGGTGCTGTAGAACTCCACGGTCGCCGGCCCAGGCGGGGTCAGACCGACCAACGTGGTGAAGTTGTCCGCGTCGTTGAGGTACTCCTTCGGCGACTCATCGTCGCCGACAGGGGTGTCCGAGGTGACATCGACATCGACTGTGCAGGAAACCTCGCCTGCGACCAGGCGCCCCTGGGTCGCCTCGACCTCGCTGCCGCCGGCGGGCGCGGTCACGGTCGCATCACACGTACTGGCGACGTTGGGCTCCTCGGCGATGACCAGGCCTTCAGGTAGAGCATCGGTGAAGCTCCATCCGTCCTTCGCAGCCAGTTCGGATGTGTTCGTCACCGTGAGTGTCAGAGTGGAGGTGCCACCGGTGGGAACGCTCGTGGGCGAGAACGCCTTGTCCAGCTGCGGGGTGACATCTACGATGCGGATGTTGTCGAACGCGGCATCGTTGCCGTCATAGTGACCCGTCCGATTGCGCATCACGATCTGCAGATTCTCCATCTCGTCTGCACTCAGCAGCGCAGAGGAATCGGAGTGGAATCGCCCGGCGGCGACATAGCCGCCGCCGCTGTGCCAGCCGCCGGGCAGATCCGGAGAGGTGTAGTAGCTCACGCTCGGATCAGTGCAGGCACGGATGTCCTCGTCTGTCAGCGGGAGCTCGTCACCATCGGCAAGGAAAGCAAACGCCAGGCGGGAGTTGTTCGCCCCGCCCAGGTAGTCACACGACAGCTCGGCCACGTCGACCGATGCCGTATAGAAGCGGGTGCCCGATACAGGCAGCTCGAGCGGTGAGGTCTGGAACTGGATCGCGTCATCAGGTCCGAGTTCGTTGGAGGTAAACGCACCCACCACGTGATTGGAGCGTGTCGTCTCGTTTGAACCGTTCACTGCAGAGGCCTGCGTCGTACCGCCAGCCACACCAGCGCCGACCTGGCCGAGCACGTCGGCCAGCCTGCGCATGTTGTTCTGCATGTTCGGAATGTCCTCTGGAAGGATTCCCGCGTCGCAGTAACCGGCCGGCCATTCCGCGGCCTCGTACTGGAGAAGCACTCCGTTGCACTGCCCCGCACGCAACCAGAACTCATCTGCCGTGTGCGTCTGCCCGGCAACTCCCACATAGTCGCCCAGACTGGTCACAGTGTTGTCTTGATCCACCTCGAAAGTCTCCGCGAACACTTCCACCGGGTCCGCGGAAACACCCGGGTTACCCGGCGCAGCCTCGGCCGGCTGCGAGGCGAGAGGGGAGAACATCGCGGCGATCAAGGCGAAAACCGCCATGGCCACGATGGGATAGCGACCAGAGAAAGAGGAGGCGCCAGTTGCCTCCCCGGAGTTGTGGGTTTGTGCGGCGGCGTGCCGTCGCGAAATGCGGTGATTCAAGAGAGCTCTCTCCCAGGGATGCGGTCAACATTCGATGCGCGGCCCCCACCGCGCGCGAGACCGCCCGGGAGGTTCTACCCATTGACGCTCAGGACAGCGGCAAGGTAAATGAGAATGGCTCGGGCGACCGTGCTTCTACTCATACGCGAGACGCTCCCCCGCGGCCAGGTGAAGTGGCCTCCACCAAGCGATCTGGTACGCGATTTGGTACGCCGCGCGGGGTCTGTCGACGCAGATCCGAGAGCAATTCCGGATCAGGCTGACAGCACGCACAGGCATGCGTCGACCGATCGAGCATGCTGGCTGGATCGATCAAGCGGATCGCTGACCTCGAGGGTGAGGTCAGAAACGGTGCTGGGTATGGCGTGGAGCCTGCAGCGAACCCGGTTAACCGAGTGATCATAAGAGATTCACACGGCAGGGTCGACCCGGCTCATAGCCTGAGGTCACGAAAGCTCGACGGAGAGGACCGGTCTCGTGGCCAAGGTTGGACGCTTTTCTGTCGTCATGATCGCAGTGCTGACGCTCATGTCGGCGATGATCCCCGCCGGCGCTTCGGCCGCCACTGCCTCCGTCGACGTCGACCTGGACGAAGAGTTCGTGATCTACGTGCCCGACGCCGCCGAGACCTACGACGAGGCGTTCGAGACGATGGCTGCCGCGCGTGTGTCTCCTGGATGTGGGACCGGAGAGAAGAAGGACAAGATCATCAAGCGATGGTCCCGTAAATCGTCGGCTGGCGTTAAGCCTGCCCTCCTGCGGTGCGGAACGCAGGCCACGAGTGGCCTGCGACACATCAACGCGCACACGACCGTGTCGCGAGCCGGGACCAAGGAGGTCTATCCGGTGTCATGTGCATCCGCGCGATCCGAACCGGCAAAGTCTTCAGGGCATACACGCTGGTCGTCGCGGTCGGAGCGAGCACCAACATCATCACGTCATACCCCACCAGCGGCCGCAGCGCTGACTCAAGATGCTAGGCAATACCATGAATGACCTGTACCGAGAACTCTTCGTTTCTCTGGGCGCGCGAGACGACATTGCGGCGGTGCGCTTCGCACAAGGCGAGATCGATGTACGCCCCGAGCCGCAGACTTACGAATCAGGCCGACCCGCGCCTGAAGTGCTCACGCTATCCATCCCCAGAGCACCGTTCGAGAGAGCGTACAAGGAACTGCGCGAGGGTGCTGAACTCGCGGGCACTGTGCTCCCTTCGGACATCCCCGAGCTCGCCGCCTTCGCGCTATTCCACGTCCACGTCGAGGAGACCATCAACTCGCTGAACGAGCCCGGTCCCAACGGGTTCAAGTACACGCAAAACGGGTTTGAACCGTACTGACCGCCCTACGCCGACTTGCGTGCGTGAAGCCCCCTGCAGGCCGCTCGGTTAGAGCAGCTCGCAGGGGGCTTTTCGTCATCACTCTTGTGCGTCTAACCAGGACTGATCAGAAGTCCCAGTCCTCGTCCTCCGTTGCGACGGCCTTGCCGATCACGTAGGAGGATCCGGATCCCGAGAAGAAGTCGTGGTTCTCGTCGGCGTTCGGCGAGAGCGCGGACAGGATCGCGGGGTTCACGTCGGTGACGCTCGCGGGGAACATCGCCTCGTAGCCGAGGTTCATCAGTGCCTTGTTGGCGTTGTAGTGCAGGAACTTCTTGACGTCCTCGGTCAGGCCAACGCCGTCGTAGAGATCCTGCGTGTACTGCACCTCGTTGTCGTACAGCTCGTAGAGCAAGCTGAACGTGTAGTCCTTGATCTCGTCGCGCGTCGCCTGATCGACCTTCTCGAGCCCCTTCTGGAACTTGTAGCCGATGTAGTACCCGTGCACGGCCTCGTCGCGGATGATGAGGCGGATCATGTCGGCCGTGTTCGTGAGCTTCGCGTGGCTCGACCAGTACATGGGCAGGTAGAAGCCCGAGTAGAACAGGAAGCTCTCGAGCAGGGTCGAGGCGACCTTGCGCTTGAGCGGGTCGTCGCCACGGTAGTACTCCATGACGATCTGAGCCTTCTTCTGAAGGTTCTCGTTCTCGATCGACCAGCGGAACGCGGCGTCGATGTCCGGCGTGTTGCTCAGCGTCGAGAAGATTGACGAGTAGCTCTTCGCGTGCACCGACTCCATGAACGCGATGTTCGTGTAAACGGCCTCCTCGTGCGGCGTCAGCGCATCGGGGATGAGCGACACCGCACCGACGGTTCCCTGGATCGTGTCGAGCAGGGTGAGGCCCGTGAACACGCGCATCGTCAGGCGCTGCTCCTCCTCGGTGAGCGTGTTCCACGACTGGATGTCGTTCGACAGCGGCACCTTCTCGGGCAGCCAGAAGTTGCTTGTAAGTCGGTTCCACACCTCGACGTCCTTGTCGTCGTCGATGCGGTTCCAGTTGATGGCCTGAACGTGGTCCAGGAGCTGAAGCTTCTCAGTCATCGATGTTCTCTCTCGAAAGTTCCGGTGCGTGCGTCACAGCGTGCAGCTGACGCAGCCCTCCACCTCGGTGCCCTCGAGGGCCATCTGGCGGAGTCGGATGTAGTAGATCGTCTTGATGCCCTTGCGCCATGCGTAGATCTGGGCGCGGTTGATGTCGCGCGTCGTCGCCGTGTCGGGGAAGAACAGCGTGAGCGAGAGGCCCTGGTCGACGTGCTGCGTCGCCGCCGCATAGGTGTCGATGACCTTCTCGTAGCCGATCTCGTACGCGTCCTGGTAGTACTCGAGGTTGTCGTTCGACATGAACGGCGCCGGGTAGTAGACGCGACCGAGCTTGCCTTCCTTGCGGATCTCGATCTTCGACGCGATCGGGTGGATCGAGCTCGTCGAGTTGTTGATGTACGAGATGGATCCGGTCGGCGGCACCGCCTGCAGGTTCTGGTTGTAGAGACCGTGCGCCTGGACCTGCTCCTTCAGCTCGACCCAGTCGGCCTGCGTGGGAATGCTGTGCCCGGCGAAGAGCTCCTGCACGCGCGCCGTCTCGGGCACCCACTCGCGCTCGATGTACTTGTCGAAGAACTCACCCGATGCGTACGTCGAGTTCTCGAAGCCCTCGAACGTCTCACCACGCTCCCGCGCGATCGCGTTCGAAGCGCGCAGCGCGTGGAACAGCACCGTGTAGAAGTAGATGTTCGTGAAGTCGATGCCCTCTTCGGAGCCGTAGTAGATGCGCTCACGGGACAGGTAGCCGTGCAGGTTCATCTGCCCGAGACCGATCGCGTGCGACTTGTCGTTGCCGTCCTCGATCGACCGGACCGACTCGATGTGGCTCTGGTCGCTGACGGCCGTGAGTGCGCGGATCGAGGTCTCGACCGTGCGGCCGAAGTCGGGCGAATCCATCGCGAGGGCGATGTTGAGCGACCCGAGGTTGCAGCTGATGTCCTTGCCGATCTGGTCGTACGACAGATCGGTGTTGAGCGTGGTCGGGGTGTTGACCTGCAGGATCTCGCTGCAGAGGTTCGACATGTTGATGCGGCCGGCGATGGGATTCGCCTCGTTGACCGTGTCCTCGAACATCACGTACGGGTAGCCCGACTCGAACTGGATCTCGGCCACCGTCTGGAAGAACTGACGCGCGTTGATCTTCGTCTTCTTGATGCGGGGGTCGTCGACCATCTCGCGGTACTTCTCGGTGACCGAGATGTCGCCGAAGGGCACGCCGTAGACGCGCTCGACGTCGTACGGCGAGAAGAGGTACATGTCCTCGTCGTTCTTCGCGAGCTCGAACGTGATGTCGGGCACGACGACGCCGAGCGACAGCGTCTTGATGCGGATCTTCTCGTCGGCATTCTCGCGCTTGGTGTCGAGGAACCGCATGATGTCGGGGTGGTGCGCGTTGAGGTACACCGCTCCCGCGCCCTGGCGGGCACCGAGCTGGTTCGCGTAGCTGAACGAGTCTTCCAGCAGCTTCATGACGGGCAGGATGCCGCTGGACTGGTTCTCGATCTGCTTGATCGGCGCACCGGACTCGCGAACGTTCGACAGGAGGAGCGCGACGCCGCCGCCGCGCTTCGACAGCTGCAGCGCGGAGTTGATGCCGCGCGCGATCGACTCCATGTTGTCTTCGATGCGCAGGAGGAAACAGCTGACGAGCTCGCCGCGCTGCGCCTTGCCTGCGTTGAGGAACGTCGGCGTCGCCGGCTGGAACCGCCCGGAGAGGATCTCGTCCACGAGCTTCCACGCGAGGTCCTCGTCGCCGTCAGCGAGCGCAAGGGCCGTCATGACGACACGATCCTCGAAGCGCTCGAGGTAGCGCTTGCCGTCGAACGTCTTCAGCGTGTAGCTCGTGTAGTACTTGAACGCCCCAAGGAAGGTCTCGAAGCGGAACTTCTTGCCGTAGGCGAAGTCGTTGAGCCGCTCGACGAAGGAGAAGTCATACTTCTCGATGACGGCTCCCTCGTAGTACTCCTTGTCGACGAGGTAGTCGAGACGCTCGCGCAGGGAGTGGAAGAAAACCGTGTTCTGGTTGACGTGCTGCAGGAAGTACTCGCGCGCAGCGCGCTTGTCGGCCTCGAACTGGATGTTGCCGTCGGCGTCGTACAGGTTCAGCATCGCGTTGAGGGAGTGATAGTCCAGCCCCTCGAACGCAGGGTTGTGCTTGTAGTCGAGCTGCTGCGTGCTCACTGCTGCTTCCACCATGTTTCCAATCCGTCGCTGACGCGATTCACGTCGTCCGGTGTGCCGAAGAGCTCAACCCGATCCAAGTGCGGCACCCGGCACTTGCGGCTGATGATGTCTCCCGCGATGCAGTAGGCATCGCCGAAGTTGGTGTTTCCCGTGGAGATCACTCCGCGGATCCACCGTCTGTTTCGTTCGTCATTGAGGAAGCGGATGACCTGTTTGGGTACCGCCCCCTCACCGTTTCCTCCGCCGTAGGTGGGCACGACGAGCACGAACGGCTCGTCGACCTCGAGCGGCTCCTCGCGACGGTGCAGAGGAATCCGCAGGGCCTTCAGCCCCAGCTTCTCGACGAATCGTGCGGTGTTCCCCGACACGCTCGAGAAGTAGACCAACAGCGGCGCCGCGGCCCCCCGCTCTCGCGACGAACCCGCCGAAGCGGGCCCCTCGAACGCGGGCGAGCAGAAGGTCGCTGTCGCGGTGGTCATGAGCCTCTCCTCCCCTGCCGCGCCAGCGACCGAATCACGCCAGGCGCGACGCGAGCTCGTCGATCTTGTCGGGGCGGAACCCCGACCAGTGGTCCTCGTCGGCGACGACGACGGGCGCCTGCATGTAGCCAAGGGACTTGACCTGCTCGAGTGCGTCGGCGTCCTGCGAGACGTCGGTCACCTGATACTCGATGCCCTTTGCATCCAGCGCGCGGTACGTCGCGTTGCACTGCACGCACGCCGGCTTGCTGTAAACCGTGATCGCCATGAGATCCCTCCTGAGCCAGTGTCGTCTCCGGCGGCGTACCGCCGGGACCTCAATACTACATATAGGTGCCTCCCCTTGGGGTGACCACAAGGGGTAGTAGTTACACCCCTGTCATTTTCCACCGTTCTCCACCGCTCGTCCACAGGTTCATGCACCGATTCATGCACAGGCCGGAGGGCACATGACACCCTCGCGTTCGGCGAGATCGCGCGCCTCGCACGCTCTGCCGAGTCTGGTTTTCCACAGGACCGACGCTACGAGGGACCCCCGACAAACGAAGGCTGAGAATCAGCGAATCCGGCGTGTCGTCGGAGCCTCGGCGCGTCGCCCTCGCGGAGCACGGCGGCCTAGGCTGAACCGCATGCCAGCCGATTTCGATCCCGCCCTGCACCTCCCCGATGACCTCCTCGAGCGGATCCGCGTTCGCGCCGCCGGCGTCGACAGCGGGAACGCGTTCCCGCATGAGGATCTCGCCGAGCTCACAGAAGCGGGCTATCTGCGGATCCTCGTTCCCGTCGATCGCGGCGGGGCTGGCCTCTCGCTCGCGCAGGCCTCGCTCTTGCAGCAACGACTTGCCGCCGCGGCACCTGCGACCGCCCTCGCGGTCAATATGCACCTCGTGTGGACAGCGGTCGCGAAGATCCTCTCCGACCGCGGAGACAGCGCCCTGGCGTTCGTGCAGGAGGGCGCCGCCCGCGGCGAGATCTACGCTTTCGGGATCAGCGAGGCGGGCAACGACCTCGTGCTGTTCGACAGCGACACCGATGCCTCTCCTGCACCTGACGGCGGTTACGTCTTCACGGGCACGAAGATCTTCACGTCTCTCGCCCCCGTCTGGACCTCACTCGGCGTGCATGGCCGAGACGATTCCGATCCGGACCGCCCTCAGATCGTGTTCGCGTTCGTTTCACGAGACGAGAGCGTGGTCACGCGCGACGACTGGGACACCCTTGGCATGCGCGGCACGCAGAGCCGCACGACAGAGCTTCACGGCGCACGAGCCGCGAGGAGCCGTGTCGTGCGCGAGATCGACCCGGAAAACGGCCCCGACCCACTGCAGTTCGCCATCTTCGCGGCTTTCGAGCTGCTCATCGCCTCCGTCTACACGGGGATCGCTCGGCGCGGAATCGAGCTGGCGGCCTCCGCCGTGACGGGGCGCGTCTCGAGAAAGACCGGAGAGCCGCGCAGCGAGGACCCTGTCGTGCGTGCACGCATCGGCGATCTGTCGATCGCGTTCGACGGCCTCACCCTCGAGCTCCGGGCTCTCACTGGGGATCTCGACACGCTCGTCGATCACGGCGCGGGGTGGTTCCCCCTGTTGTCGGGGATGAAGCACCGCGCCGTCACGACGGCGCAGCGCATCGTCGATGACGCCGCAGTCTCCGCCGGAGGCAGCGCATTCCGCAACGCGCACGAGCTCGCGCGTCTCGTGCGAGACGTGCGAGCCGGAACCTTTCATCCCTCGTCGCCCGATTCGGCCCGCCAGGCCGCGGCTGCGGCTTGGCTCGGCGCGCAGGGGTGACGTCGCGCGTCTCTGCGCGCCAGCGCGGAGTCGGGCGGCGGCACCTCTGCGCCTCCCCGCAGGCACGAAAACGGGGCCATCCGCAGACGGATGGCCCCGTAACGCACGAAAGGGCCGCCCAACAATGGGCGACCCTTCCGTCTAAGTAAAGTCCGGCGGCGACCTACTCTCCCACACCGTCCCCGGTGCAGTACCATCGGCGCTGAGAGGCTTAGCTTCCGG
>NZ_PNFD01000005.1 GCF_003254645.1 Microbacterium suaedae
GCCCTCCGGGGCAACTTCTCTATCTTATCCTCCAGACCCTCGCTGTCAAATCCGACACGCCGTAGCTGTGTCAAAACCCAACCGCTTGAGCCCTGAGGCACAAGAAATAACCTTACGAAACGAACCTGAATGAAACCTGAACGCTCTCAAACCGAGAAACATCCAAACCCACACACGAACGAAACAAAACCAGCCGTATCTCGTGGTGTCACCTGTCTGGGGTGGGGAACCTTCCGGCTCAACCTCACCGCTTGGCGGCGACAAGGGAATACATTACGCAGATCCCGACCACGCCACAAACGAAGCCACATCCGGGCGTGTCGGAGACGCCGCCGACACGGCGTCCGCGCCCCCGCTCGTAATGCTGCCGAGGATCGCGACCGCTCCGATGAGCACGCCGAGCAGGACGAGGATCGCGACGATGCCGGCGACGAGAACTCCCCGGCCGGCCTTCTTCAGGCCGCGCTTCGCGGCATCGCCCGCGAGCAGCCGGCTCACCGCCTCTCGGCGCTCCTCGATGGACAGGCCCCTGCCCGCGAGGCGGCCGACCAGCTCATCGGCCGGGCCCTCAGCGTACTCCGCCATCAGCTGCGCCCGCCCCTCTGGCGTACGCAATGCGCGTGACGCATCCATCAGGCGCTTCGCCTCGGGGTCTTCGACGCCGAAGCGCTCGGCGAGCGCACCCGACATGTGTACGCCGAGCTCCTGCATCGCCTCTCGACGGCCTTCCACGGTCGAGAGCGCCTCGGCCTGCTTCGCAAGATCGGCGCGCTCGATGTCGATGCCGACCTTCTCCGCGTACTCGTTCGTCATGTGCACACCGAGCTCCTGCATCGCCTCTCGACGATCGTCCCCCGATGCCGCGGCTTCGACGACGGCACGGGCGCTCGACGAGTCGACTCCGGCATGCGCTGCGAGCCTCTCGGCGATGGCATCACCGTGTTCCTCGGTCGCCGCGTCGGCGAGATCCGCCGACGGCGTCGCGCCCCCGGATGCACCCTGCTTCCACGGCATCCACTCGGGACTGCTCTGCTCACTCATGGATAGCCCCCTCCGTGCCCACGCTAGCCGCCGGTCGCCCGCCGCACACCCCTCGAGTCCGTCAGCTCAGAAACACTCCGGCCAGGGCCTTCTTGCCGCGACGAAGCACGGAGACGCCTCCCGGCAGGGATCCTTCGACGACGGCGTCGTCGCTCGCGACCTTCACGCCGTCGATCGAGACGCCGCCCTGCTTGATCGCGCGTCGCGCCTCGGACGCCGACGTGACCAGCTCGGTTGCCACGAGGGCGTCAATCACCGACGTCCCGCGTGCGAGCGTCGCGTTCGGCAGCTCCCCGAGCGCGGACGCGAGCGTGTCCGCGTCGAGGGCGGACAGCTCGCCGCGGCCGAAAAGCGCCTCGGACGCGGCGATGACCTGGCTCGTCGCTTCGAGCCCGTGGACGAGCGACGTCACCTCGAGCGCGAGGCGCTTCTGCGCCGCGCGCCGGAACGGCTCGTCTGCGATGAGGCGCTCGTACTCGGCGATCTCGTCGCGCGTGAGGAAGGTGAACACCTTCAGCCGGTCGACGACATCGCGGTCATCGGTGTTGAGCCAGAACTGGTAGAAGGCGTACGGACTGCACATCGCGGCGTCGAGCCAGATCGCGTTGCCCTCGCTCTTGCCGAACTTGGTCCCATCGCTGTTCGTGATCAGCGGCGTGCCGAAGGCGTGGACAGAGACCCCCTCGACGCGGTGGATGAGGTCGGTGCCGCTCGTGAGGTTTCCCCACTGGTCGCTGCCGCCGGTCTGCAGCACGCAGCCGTAACGACGGTACTGCTCGAGGAAGTCCATACCCTGCAGCAGCTGGTAGCTGAACTCGGTGTAGCTGATGCCCGCGTCGGAGTTGAGGCGCGCGCTGACGGCGTCCTTCTTCAGCATGGTGCCGACACGGTAGTGCTTCCCGATATCGCGCAGGAAGTCGATCGCGCTCAGTCCGCTCGTCCAGTCGAGGTTGTTGACCATCCGCGCGGCGCTTTCGCCCTCGAAGCTGAGGAAGCGCTCGATCTGCGCGCGGAGCTTGGCCACCCAGTCAGAGACCGTCTCCTTCGTCTGCATGGTGCGCTCGGAGGTCGGACGAGGATCCCCGATCAATCCGGTCGCGCCCCCGACGAGTCCCAACGGCCGGTGCCCTGCGAGCTGCATGCGCCGCATCGTCAGCAGCTGCACGAGGTGTCCCAGGTGCAGGCTCGGCGCCGTCGGGTCGAAACCGCAGTAATAGACGATCGGATCCCCGTCGAGAAGCTCGCGGAGCGCGCTTTCGTCGGTCGATACGTGCACGAGGCCGCGCCAGACCAGTTCGTCCCAGAGGGTGTCGAAGCTGGCGTCGTTCGCCTGAGCAGCCACGGTCGCTGCGGGAGTCGTCATGGGATCCGAGTCTACCGATCAGTGAGGGCCTGGAACGCCTGCTGCGCACGCTCGACGAGCTCGACGCGCTGCTCGGCGACGCGCACGGGAGCCGTGCCCCCGACACCTGAGCGAGAAGCGACGGATCCCTCGATCGACAGCACCTCGCGGACGCCGGGGGTCAGGTGCGCAGACACGTCGGAGAGGAGCGCATCGTCCGCGTCCTCGAGGCCGATCCCCCGCTGCTCGCATGCACGCACGAGGGCGCCGGAGATCTCGTGTGCGTCGCGGAACGGAACGCCCTGTTTCACGAGCCACTCCGCGACGTCGGTCGCGAGCGAGAAGCCTTCCGGTGCCAGCTGCGCCATGCGCTCGGTGTGGAACGTGAGCGTCGCGACCATGCCCGTGAACGCCGGCAGCACGAGCTCGAGCGTCTCGACCGAGTCGAAGATCGGCTCCTTGTCCTCCTGAAGGTCGCGGTTGTACGCGAGCGGCAGGGCCTTGAGCGTCGCAAGCAGCCCGGTGAGGTTGCCGATGAGCCGCCCCGACTTGCCGCGGGCAAGCTCAGCGATGTCGGGGTTCTTCTTCTGCGGCATGATGCTCGAACCCGTCGAATAGCCGTCGTCGAGCGTCACGAAATCGAACTCGCGCGTGTTCCACGCGATGACCTCCTCCGACAGGCGCGAGATGTCGATCCCGATCTGCGCCGCGATGAACGCGAACTCGGCGATCACGTCTCGGGCCGCCGTTGCGTCCATCGAGTTCTCGGCCGGGCGGTCGAGGCCCAGTTCCCGCGCGACGAGGGCCGGATCCAGTCCGAGGGTCGAGCCAGCGAGGGCGCCGCCGCCGTACGGCGAGACGCCGGCGCGCACGCGCCAGTCGCGCAGACGCTCGAGATCGCGCACAATCGGCCAGGCGTGCGCCTGGAGATGGTGCGCGAGAAGGACCGGCTGCGCGTGCTGGAGGTGCGTGCGCCCCGGGAGGATCGCGTCCGTGTGCGCCTCGGCCTGCGCGACGAGCGCATCGACGAGCTGCAGCAGCTCGCGCGCGATGATCTCGGCGTGATCGATGAGGTACATCCGCACGAAAGTCGCGATCTGATCGTTGCGACTGCGGCCGGCGCGCAGGCGCCCCCCGAGCTCGGGGCCGACTTCGTCGAGCAGCATCTGCTCCATCGCGCCGTGCACGTCCTCGTCGCCGGGGCGCGGCACGAGCTCGCCCGAGCGCACCTTCTCCGCGAGCCGGTCGAGTCCCTCGTGCATCGCCCGGGCATCTTCCGCAGACAGATATCCGGCCTGCTCGAGCGCCGTCGCATGAGCGTGGGAGCCGCGCACGTCATAGAGCGCGAGCTTCCAGTCGAAGTGGGTCGACTTGCTGAGGGCCTCGAGTGCAGGGCTGGGGCCCGATGCGAATCGGCCGCCCCAGAGGGCGCCCTCGTTCGTGCCGTGCGGGGTGTTGTCGGGCTCTGTCGTGCTCACCCGCCCAGCCTAGCCGGGGACACCGGCGCCACGGCCCGCGCAAGCGCCGCGATGAGCCCCTCGAGCGGACCGCGCCCGACGAGGAGCGCCCAGAGGGAGCACCCTGCCAGGGTGAAGAGACTCAGGGGCCAGAACGGCTCGACCGCGAGGAAATCTCGGAGGGGATCGACGGCGGAGCCGTCGGCTGAACGCGCCCAGAACCACACGCTCCACGCGAGAAGCTGCGCAACATACGCCGTCAGAGGCATCGCGCCCACGGCGCGCACGGGCCAGAGGATCCACCGCGCGGGGGTGCGCCCGACGAGGATGCACGTGCACACGACCGCGATCGCAAGGCCGCCGGATCCGAGCATCTCGCCGACACCCGTTTCGTGCGGGTCCGCCGAGAGCGTCGGGTTCGCGCTGCGGCCGACAACGGCGAAGCCCACAAACGCGACGGCGGCACCGAAGATCCCGGCGCGGACGACGGCCCCCAGCCGGGACAGATCCGTCCGGACGAGTGCGATCCCCGCCGCGACGAACGCGATCCATGCGAGGAACGGATAGTGCCAACCGAGAACAGCCGAGGCGACACGGCCGCCCGACGTATACCAGAACGGGGAGGCATCGATCGCTGCGACAAGGAACGGACCGACGACCGCGGCCCCGGCGGCAAGCCCGACAAGGGCCAGCGGCCGCCAGCGCAGGAGAGGCAGTGCGAGCGCGAAGAGGATTCCGTACGCCGGCAGAATCACATACACGGGCGCCGGAAGCAGCAGCAGGAGCACACCGATGAGGAAGACGCAGCCTGCACGCACCGCGATCCGCGCCCGATCCCCGGCGAGGCGCGTGCCCGCGTGCGGTGCGGATCCGCCCGTCACGAGACCGAGAGAGACGCCTGCCAGCGTCGCGAACAGGATCGACGAATTGCCGTGCACCACCGCCGTCCAGGTCGACGGATCGCCCCAGACGAACGCATCGGCCGTCACGACGACGTGCGCCGCGAACATGCCGAAGACCGCGAGACCGCGCGCCAGATCGACGCCGGGCTCGCGGTCGGGGCCGTCGAGCCGCGCCCGACGACGAGAGGCCGCGGGGCTTACGCCTCGCCCTGCCGCAGCAGCCATACGAGGAGCGCCTTCTGCGCGTGCAGGCGGTTCTCCGCTTCATCCCAGATGACGCTCTGCGGACCGTCGATCACCTCGGAGTCGACCTCGTAACCGCGATCGGCCGGAAGGCAGTGGATGAAGATGGCGTCGTCCTTCGCACGCGACATCACCTCGGTCGTGACCTTGTAACCGCCGAGGTCGAGCAGTCGCTGCGCCTTCTCTTCTTCCTTGCCCATCGACACCCACGTGTCGGTGACCATGACGTCTGCGTCCGCTGCGGCCGCATCCACATCAGACACGAGGGTGAGGGATCCGCCGGTCTCCCGCGCGATCGCCTCGGCGTCGGCGATGACATCGGCGCGCGGGCGGTAGTCCTCGGGGCTCGCAACGCGAACGTGCATGCCCGCCATGACTCCCGACAGCACGTACGAGTGCGCCATATTGCTCTTGCCGTCGCCGAAGAAGGTCATCGTCAGACCGGAAGTGCGCCCCTTGTGCTCACGGATCGTGAGCAGGTCGGCGAGCAGCTGACACGGGTGGAAGTCGTCGCTGAGGGCGTTGACGACCGGCACGCGCGTGCCCTCCGCCATCTCCTCCAGGCCCTTCTGCGCGTAGGTGCGCCATACGATCGCCGACACCTGGCGTTCCAGGACCCGCGCCGTGTCTGCCGGCGTCTCCTTGCCCCCGAGCTGGCTGTTCGCCGTCGAGATGATGAGCGGGGATCCGCCGAGATCGGCGATTCCCACGGCGAAGGAAACCCGCGTGCGCGTGGACGACTTGTCGAAGATGACCGCGACGGTCTGCGGCCCTTCGAGCGCCTTCTCGGCCCAACGGTCTTTCTTCAGCTCGCTCGCGAGCTCGAGGATCTCGGCCTGCTCGGCCGGCGTGATGCTGTCATCGCGCAGGAAGTGACGGGTCATTCGGGGGTCTCCACATTCTCGCGGGAGGCCGTGGCGGAAAGCGCCTGGCCGAAGAGGTCGATGAACTCTTGGATCTCGTCGTCGCCGATCGTGTAGGCGGGCGCCAGGCGCACGACGTCGGGGGCGGGCGCGTTCACGATGAGCCCGCGCGAGAGCGCCTCGGCCACGACGTCCGCCGCGACCGGTCGGTCGAGGACCACGCCGATGAGCAGGCCCGCTCCACGTGTTTCGGCGACGAGCGGCAGATCCGCGACCCGCTCGCGCAGCTCGGCCCCGCGCTCGCGCACATTCGCCAGGAGATCCTCCTGCTCGATGTGCCCGAGGACGGCGTTCGCAGTGGCGCTCGCCAGCGGGTTGCCGCCAAAGGTCGAGTTGTGCGTGCCCGGTGAGAACAGCTCGCTCGCCGCGCCGAAGGTGATGAGCGCTCCCAGGGGGAAGCCCGCCGCGATCCCCTTCGCGACGGTGATCGCATCGGGAACGATGTCCTCGTGCTGGAACGCGAACCACTCGCCGGTCCGACCGGAACCGGTCTGCACCTCGTCGAGGATGAGCAACGCCCCGTGGCGGGCAGTGAGCTCGCGCGCCCGAGCGAGGAATCCCTCGGGCAGCTCGACGACGCCCGCCTCGCCCTGGATCGGCTCGACGAACATCGCCGCCACGTCGCCGACCGCGAACGCGGCCTCGAGCGCATCAAGCGTCGGGTCGATCGGCTGCACCCCCGGCATGAGAGGGGCGAACGGATCCTGATAGGCCGCCTTGGGCGTGAGCGCGAGCGCACCCGTCGAGCGGCCGTGGAACGCACCGTTGAGGCAGAGGATCGTGCGTGCTCCCGTCGTGCGACCATGCAGCCGCGCGAGCTTGATCGCGGTTTCATTCGCCTCACCGCCGGAGTTCGCGAGGAACACACGCCCCTCTTCGCCCGCGCCGGAGAGGCGCTTGAGCCGCGCGGCGAGCTCAAGCTGCGGCGGCGAGGTGAAGAAGTTGGACACGTGCGCGAGCCGCGCCGCCTGAGAGGCGACGGCATCGACGAAGACCGGGTGGGCGTGCCCGAGGCAGTTCACCGCGATCCCGCCCAGGAAGTCGAGGTACTGCCTGCCGTCGACGTCCCAGACGTGCGATCCGTCTCCACGCTCGAGGTTCGCCAGGCGACCTCCGAGGCTCATGAGGTCGCGTTCGGCTGCCTGCTGCCATCCGGTCGTCGTCATGATGCGACCTCCGTTCCGATTCCGTCGCTGGTGAAGAGTTCGACGAGCACCGAATGCGGCACGCGCCCATCGATGATCGACGCCTTCTCGACGCCGCCGTCGACCGCGTCGAGGCACGCCTGCATCTTGGGGATCATTCCCGACTCGAGCTTCGGCAGGAGAGCCCGCAGTTCGTCCGCCGTGAGATGGGACACGAGAGAATCTCGGTTCGGCCAGTCGGCGTAGAGGCCCGGCACGTCGGTGAGGATGACGAGCTTCTTCGCGCCGAGCGCGCGAGCGAGCGCGCTCGCCGCCGCGTCGGCGTTGATGTTCAATGTGTGGCCCGGGTGGTCGAGGTCGGGGGCCACGCCCGCGACGACGGGGATCCGATCGGCCCGCAGGTGGTCGAGGACGGGCGTCGGGTCGACGGTCTCGACGTTGCCGACGCGGCCGAGGCTCTCCTCGACGCCCTCGATCATGACGCCGCGACGGCGCCCGCCGAACAGTGCCGCGTCTTCGCCCGACAACCCGACCGCGAACGGCCCGTGGGAGTTGATCTTCGCGACGAGCTGCGGGTTGATCTGCCCCGTGAGCACCATGCGGACGACGCTGATCGCCTCGGTCGACGTCACCCGGTATCCGCCCTTGAACTCGCTCGGGATGGCGAGACGGTCGAGCATATTCGAGATCTGCGGGCCACCGCCGTGCACGACGACGGGCTTGATCCCGACATAGCGCAGGTAGGCGATGTCCTCGGCGAAGGCCTCCTGCAGCTCCTCCGAGATCATCGCATTGCCGCCGTACTTCACGACGACGATCTCGTCTCGATACTGCTTGAGCCAGGGAAGCGACTCGATGAGGGTCGAGGCCTTGAACTCGGCTTCCTCGGGACTCGTGTGCTGGAGATCGATCGGTGTCATGAGGAGTAGGCGCTGTTCTCGTGGACGTAGGCGTGCGTGAGGTCGTTCGTCATGATCGTCGCCGTCTCGTCCCCCGAGAAGAGATCGATGAGCACGTGGGTGTCGCGCGGACGCAGGTCGACCTCGTCGCGCGGGCGGTCGGGGCCGCCCTTCGTGCACACGCGCACGCCGTTGATCGTCACGTCGACGTCGTACGGATCGAATGTCGCGTCGGTCGTGCCGATCGCCGCGAGGACGCGCCCCCAGTTCGGATCGTTGCCGAAGATCGCCGTCTTGAAGAGGCTGTTCCGCGCGACGGAGCGCGCGACCTCAACGGCCTCGTCCTCCGTCTGTGCGTGCAGCACCTCGATGCGGATGTCGTGGCTCGCCCCCTCGGCGTCGCGCATCAGCTGGGCGGCGAGGTCCAGGCACAGCTCGGTGAGCTCGTGGGCGAAGGCGTCCGGATCGGGCGCGATGCCCGACGCGCCGCTCGCGAGAAGGGTGACCTGGTCGTTCGTCGACATGGCCCCGTCGGAGTCGAGACGGTCGAAGCTCCGGTGAGTCGCGTAACGCAGATGCCGGTCGGCCTCTGCGGGAGTCAGCTCGGCGTCGGTCGTGAGGACGACGAGCATCGTCGCGAGCCCCGGGGCGAGCATGCCCGCGCCCTTCGCCATCCCGCCGATCGTCCAGCCGTCCCGCGAACGCACGGCCTGCTTCGGCACGGTGTCGGTCGTCATGATCGCGGCCGCCGCATCGGCGCCGCCGTCGGCCGAGAGATCCGCGACGGCCCTCTCCGTGCCGGCGAGCACGCGCGCCCGGAAGGTCTCGTCGCCCGTGCCGATGAGGCCCGTCGAGCACACGAGCACGTCGACGGCGCCGACGCCGAGCAGATCCGCAGCGCGCTCGGCCGTCTGGTGGGTCGTCTGGAAGCCGAAGGATCCCGTGAAGCAGTTCGCGCCGCCCGAATTCAGCACGACCGCCTCGGCACGGCCATCCTTCACCGCCTGCTCGGACCACATGATCGGGTTTGCCTTCGCGCGGTTCGACGTGAACACTGCGGCGGCGGTCTTCTGCGGACCGCGGTTGACGACGACGGCGACATCGGGCCGCCCCGTGCTCTTGAGCCCGGCCGCGACGCCCGCCGCTTCGAATCCCTGGGGTGCGGTCACGCTCACGGCGCCACTCCGTTCACGGTCAGTGCCCGGTCCTCGGGGAGGCCGAGCGCGATGTTCATCGATTGGATGGCGGCACCCGCCGTGCCCTTCGCGAGGTTGTCGACGGCGGTCGCGACGACGACGCGGTTGGCCGCCCTGTCGATCGCGAGCCCGACGAGAGCCGTATTGGCACCCGTCACGTCGGACGTGCGCGGCATCGTCCCCCCGGGCAGCAGCTGCACGAACATCTCGTCGCCGTAGGCGCTCTCCCACGCGTCGCGGATCTCGGCGTCGGTCACCCCATCGACGATCGGCGCCGATGTGGTCGCGAGGATCCCGCGCGACATCGGCACGAGGACCGGCGTGAACGACACACGCGGATCCGGTGCGCCCGCGGCGCGCAGCGCCTGCTGGATCTCCGGGATGTGCCGGTGGGTACCCCCGACGGCGTACGGGTTCGCGGATCCGATCAGCTCGCTCCCGAGAAGATGCGGCTTGAGCGCCTTGCCTGCGCCGGACGGGCCGACAGCGAGAACGCTCACGATGTCGGTCGAGTCGATCACGCCCGCCGCAACGCCCGGCACCATGCTGAGCGACACCGTCGATGCGTTGCACCCAGGCGCCGCGATGCGGGTCGCGCCGACGAGGTTCGCCCGCTGCTTGCCCCCACCGACGAGAAGCTCGGGCACGCCATAGGCCCACGGATCGTGGAATGCGCCGCCGTAGAAGGCGTTCCAATCGGCCTCCGATGTCAGCCGATGGTCTGCCCCCGCGTCGATCACGAGGTCCGCGTCGCCGAGTGCGTCGGTGTACTGCCCCGACTGCCCGTGCGGCAGCGCGAGGAACACGATGTCGTGCCCCGAGAGGATCTCGGGTGTCGTCGGCTGGATCTCGAGATGACGCAGCGAGCGCAGGTGCGGCTGATGGGCCACGAGCGGGTCACCAGCGCTCGAATGCGCGGTGACCGTGCGGACCTCGACGTCAGGATGATTCGCGAGCAGGCGGAGAATCTCGCCGCCCGCATAGCCGGAGGCGCCAGAGACGGCGACCGAGTACGTCATGATGTCTACCCTATTGCGTGAGTGAGCGGTGGACCGTGTCGGCGGGCCGCTCACGCGCCGTCAGGCACGCAGGCTGCAGCGACCCGCCGAGATTCGGCGGGTGCGTCGGCGCGCGGCGGCGGCGCTCGGAATGAGCGCCGGGTCCACCACGTGCGAGGTCATGCGGACGACAGTAGCAGAACCTCGCGTCGACCGACGGCGCTTCGCAGACGACGAACCCGTCCGCGGGCACCGATTGCGGCTCCGCGGACGGGTTCGACGTGCTCGTGCGAACCTCAGTCTCGGATGACGGCGCCGAAGCGATCCGCCGCCAGCTCCACGCCCGCCATCTTCGCGTCGGTCGCCTCCGCAGCGGTGAGCGTACGATCGGGCGCGCGGAAGCGCAGCGCGAAGGTCAGCGACTTCGCCCCCTCCTCGATGCCCGTGCCGCGATAGTCATCGACGAGGCGTGTGTGCTCGAGCAGTTCGCCCGCGCCCTCGACGAGGGCGGCGCGCACATCGGCTGCGGGAAGGTCGGCGGGCACGATGAGCGAGACATCCTGTGTCGCGGCGGGGAAGGTCGACAGCGACGAGACCGTCACTCGCTCCCCCGCGAGGGCGACGACACGGTCGAGGTCGAGCTCGACGATCGTGACGCGGCCGACGAGGTCGGCCTCCTTCGCGACGTCGGGGTGCAGCTCGCCGACATAGCCGACCGTCTCCCCGTCAACCGACAGAGCACCGGCGCGCCCCGGATGCAGCGCCGCCCGCTGCGACTGCGCCACGCCGATCTCGACGCCCGCGGCCTCGCCCACCGTGCGAACAGCGTCGAGGGCGACCTCGAGGCCCGCGGGCTCGGCCGCGCGACCGGGCTGCTTGGGCGCGACATCGCCGGCGAAGAGCATCGCGACGTGGCGGGGCTGCGGCGGAATCGACCGGTGGATCTCGTCGAGCACGGCATCGGACGGACGCGCGGCGCGCGGCGGATTGCCGTCGGTGCCGTACACCACGCCCTCCTCGGGAAGGAACACATTGCCGATCTCGAAGAGCGATAGATCGGTCGTTCCGCGCGAGAGATTGCGGTGGGCCGTCTGCACGAGACCCGGCACGAGCGACCGGCGCAGGAACGGCGCCGTCTGGTCGAGGGCATTCGCGAGGCGCACGGCGGGAGCCGGGCCGCCGGAGGCGGAACCGTAAAGCTCGTTCGCCTGCTGGCCCACGAACGGGAAGGACAGCGTCTCGACGAGTCCGGTGGCAGCGAGCGCGTCGGCGACGCGCCGGCGCGCCTGCTGCTCCCGCGTGTAGCCGCGGCCAGACGGCGGCGTCGGGAGGATCGACGGAACCTTGTCGAGGCCGTCGACACGCGCGACCTCCTCAACGAGCGTCCACTTGTCGATGAGATCGGGGCGCCACGACGGCGTCGTCACCTCAAAGCCCCCCTGCGTGCGCTCGACGCCGCAGCCGATCTGCTCGAGGATGTCCTGCTGACGCTCGGGCGTGTAATCGACGCCGACCAGCTCGGACGCGAAGGTCTCAGGCAGCTCGATGCGTGCCGGCTCGTGCGCGGTGACGAGCTCGGCCCCTGCGTCGCCGGCCGTACCGCCCGCGAGCTCGACCAGGAGGTCGACCACACGCTGCGCGGCCGCGTGCGCGACGAGCGGATCCACGCCGCGCTCGAACCGCTTGGACGCCTCGCTCGGCAGCTTGTGCCGACGGGCAGTGCGCGCGATCGAGACGGGGTCGAAGGCCGCCGCCTCGACGACGACGTTCGTCGTATCGTCGTTCAGCTCGGTCGTGGATCCTCCCATGACGCCCGCGAGGCCGATGGGGCCCGAGTCGTCGGTGATGAGCAGATCCTCGTCGCTCAGCGTGCGCTCGACGCCGTCGAGCGTCGTGAGCGTCTCCCCCGCCTCAGCCCTGCGCACGGTGATGCCGCCCGAGAGACGGTCGGCATCGTAGCCGTGGATCGGGTTTCCGAGCTCGAGCATCACGTAGTTCGTGATGTCGATGAGCAGACCGAGCGAGCGGATCCCCGCCAGCTGCAGGCGCGCGCGCATCCACGGCGGCGTCGGGCGTGACGGATCCACGCCGCGCACGGTGCGCACGACGAACTGCGCCGCGCCCGCGTTGCCGCGGAGGGGACGCGCGTCGATCGTGAGGGGGAAGCCCTCCCCCGCGCGCACCTCGTCAGCCGGACGGTCGGCCGGATCGCTGAACGCGGCGCCCGTCGCCAGCGCGTACTCGCGGGCGAGCCCGCGGATCGACATCGCGTAGCCGCGATCGGGCGTGACGTTGACGTCGACCGCGACGTCATCGAGGCCGAGCAGGGCGATCGCATCGGTGCCCGGCTCCGGATCGAGACCCCACTCGACGAGGCGGATAATGCCGTCGTGGTCGTCGCCGAGGCCGAGCTCCTTCGCCGAGGCGATCATGCCGTCGGAGACATGCCCGTAGGTCTTGCGCGCCGAGATCGGGAACGGACCGGGCAGCTCCGCGCCGGGCAGGGCCACGACGACCTTGTCTCCGGGGTGGAAGTTCTGGGCGCCGCAGATGATGCCGCGCGGTTCGTCTTCGCCGACGTCGACCTGACACCAGCGGATGAGCTTGCCGTTCTTCTGTGGCTCGACATCGAACGAGAGCACCCGGCCGACGACGAGCGGACCCGTCACGTCGAAGCCGATGGCCTCTTCCTCTTCGAAGCCGACGGACACGAGCGACGCGAACACGTCATCCGTCGTCGCACCGGAAGGAACCTCGACGAATTCACGCAGCCACGAAACAGGGACGCGCATCACACCACCATCCCGAACTGCTCGCTGAAGCGCACATCACCCTCGGCCATGTCGCGCATGTCCTTCACATCGGTGCGGAACATCAACGCCCGCTCGATGCCGATCCCGAACGCGAACCCGCTGTACACCTCGGGGTCGATGCCCGCAGCGCGCAGCACGTTCGGGTTGATCATGCCGCAGCCGCCCCATTCGATCCAGCGCGCACCGCCCGCGAAGGTCGGGTGCCACAGATCGAACTCAGCGCTCGGCTCGGTGAACGGGAAGTAGTTCGTGCGCAGGCGCGTCTCGGCGTCCTCGCCGAACAGCTGCTTGGCGATGTGGTCGAGCGTGCCCTTGAGGTGCGCCATCGTGATGCCCTTGTCGACGACGAGGCCCTCGGCCTGCGTGAAGACAGGCAGGTGGGTCGCGTCGAACTCGTCGGTGCGCGCGACCTTGCCGGGCGAGAGCACGTAGATCGGCACCTCGCGCTCGAGCATCGTGCGCATCTGCACGGGGCTCGTCTGCGTGCGCATGACGAGGTGGCGCTCGGCGGGATCCACGAAGAAGGTGTCCTGCATCTGGCGAGCCGGGTGATCCTCGTCGAGGTTGAGCGAGTCGAAATTGAACCACTCGTGCTCGAGTTCCGGCCCCTCGACGATCTCCCACCCCATGCCGACGAACAGGTCGCTGATCGACTCCTGCATGAGGCCGATCGGGTGGCGCGCGCCGGCACGCGTACGGCTCGGGATCGCCGTGATGTCGACGCGCTCGGCCTCGAGCCGGGCGGCGACCTCGGCGGCCGCGAGCTCTTCCTCCCGCGCCGCGAAGGCCTGGTTCACGCGACCGCGCGCCTGGCCGACGAGCTTGCCGAACTCGGCCTTGCTCTCCTTCGGCACATGGCGCATCTGCGCGTTGAAGTCGGCAAGCGGGCTGCCGTCGCCCTGGTGGGCGGCGCGCGCCCGCTTCAGGGCCGCGGTGTCGGGGGCTGCGGCGGCCGCGGCGAGCGCATCGGCGACCGCGGCTTCCACCCCCTCGGGCGTGATCGCAGGCATGTCAGACACGAGAGACCATCTTACGGGGCGCGGCTGGAGCCCCGTTCCGGGATCCCGTCCCGCGGCGCGCGAGCGCCGGTCACATCTGTCCGGGCGCGTGGCCGGGATCGGCCTTCCCCGCGCCCTTCTGCGCCGCGATGATCTCCGTGACGGTGCCGTCGTGGGCGCGCGGGTCGTCTTCCTCGGTGTTGTGCGCCTTCGGGGATGCGTAGGTGCGCTTCTCGACGAGGCGCACGATCGCCGAGAGAATGAGGCACAGGCCGATGTAGATGCCGCCGATGACGATGGCGGCGGGGATGTACGGCCGCCCTGTCTGCAGGTTTCCGCCGATGAGCTTGGCGACATACAGCAGCTCGTCGTAGGTGATGAGCGAGCCGAGCGCCGTGTCCTTGAGCGTCACAACCAGCTGCGCGAGGATCACGGGGAGCATCACGCGCACGGCCTGCGGCATGAGCACGAACGTCATGACGCCGGACTTGCGCAGTCCGATCGCGTAGGCCGCTTCACTCTGCCCCGTCGGCAGCGAGGCCACCCCGGCGCGAATCGCCTCCGCGATGACCGATCCGTTATACGCGATGAGCGCGAGCACGACCGCCCAGTAGGCGTCCATCGTCACGCCGATCGACGGCAGGCCGTAGTAGAGGATCATCATGAAGATGAGCACGGGGATCGCGCGGAAGACCTCCGCGACGACCGTGAAGGGGGCGCGCACCCAGACGTGGTCCGAGAGCCGGCCGACGGCGAGAACGAAAGCGAAGACGATCGACCCGACCGCCGCCGTGGCGAACGCACCGAGCGTCTTGCCGAGCGCCGGCAGGATCTGATCCGTCCAGAGATAGCTGTAGCTGAACGCCGACCACTTCTGCGCCGTCAGCTGCCCCGTGTCGATGAACCGCCAGAGGAGCCACGCGAACAGCGCCGCGATGACGACGATCGTCAGCACGCCGACGGCGCGATTGCGCGCGACGGCCTTGGGGCCGGGGACGTCGTACAGGACGGAGGTCATCGGTACACCTTCCATCGCGTCTCGAGCGTGCGCTGCAGCCAGCTGAGCAGCAGCACGAGGGCGACGAAGAACGCCGCGATCCACAGCAGCACGATCATGGCCGGCTCACCACGCTCCGAGAGATTGGCTCGCATCGATCCCAGCTCGAGAACCGAGAAGCCCGCGGCGATCGTCGTGTTCTTCAACAACGCGATGAGCACGCTCATCATGGGCGGGACGATCGACCGGAACGCCTGCGGGAGCACGATGAGGCTCATCACCTGGCCGAACGGCAGGCCGATCGCGCGGGCCGCCTCTGCCTGCCCGACCGGGACCGTGTTGATTCCCGCGCGCAGCGCCTCGCCGACGTAGGTCGCCGTATAGAAGCCGAGCGCGAGGATCGCGAGGGTCATGAAATCGAGGCGGACGATGTCGAGCGCCGGGAACCCGAAGGCGAAGAAGAAGAAGATCAGCGTCAGAGGGGTGTTGCGCACGAGGTTGACGTACGTCGTGCCCACCGCGCGAGCGATCGGCACGGGCGAGACGCGCATGGCGCCGACGATCGCGCCGAGCACGAGAGCCATCGCGCCGCTCGCGAAGAACAGCACCACCGTGCGCCCCAGAGCGGGGATCCACAGATCGAGGTTGTCGATCAGGGTGTCCACGTCTCGCCTCCTTCAGGGATGTCATGGGTGCGGTGGCCGGCCCGGAGCCGGCCACCGCGTCGGGATCGGTCGGATCCGTCGATCAGTAGCGGTCGACCGCAGGCTGCTCGGGCGTCACGCCCGCGTCGCCGAGCTCCTGGTCGAAGATCGCCGTCCAGGTGTCGCCGCCCTCTTCGAGCGTGTCATTGAAGAAGCCGCGCAGCGCGTCATCCCCCTTCGGCACGCCGATGCCGTAGTTCTCGACCGAGAACGGCTCGCCGACGATCTTCGTGTCCTCGGGGTAGGCCGCCGCGTAGCCGATGAGGATCAGCTCGTCGGTCGTGACCGCGTCGACCGTGCCCGCGAGCAGCGCGTCGACGCACGCCGTGTACGTGTCGAACTCGCGGGTCTCGGCGTCGTAGTTATCGCGGATGTTCTGGATCGGCGTCGAGCCCGTCGCCGAGCACACCGTCACGTCGCTCGTCAGGTCGGCGTCCGACTCGATCTCCGAGTCGGCGCTGACGAGCAGGCCCTGGCCAGTGACGAAGTACGGCCCGGCGAAGTCGATCTGCTCCTTGCGCTCGTCCGTGATCGAGTAGGTGCCGACGTAGAAGTCGATGTCGCCGTTGACGAGCGCCTGCTCGCGGTTCGCCGACGGGATCGCCTCCCAGTTGATCTCGTCCTCGCCGAAGCCGAGCTCGGCGGCCATCCAGCGCGCGATCTCGACGTCGAATCCGGTGCGATCGCCCGTCGTCGCGTCGAAGTAGCCGAGGCCGGGCTGGTCCTCCTTCACGCCGATCGAGATCTCGCCAGCTTCGACGGCCGCGTCGTAGGTCGGGCTGCCTTCGAGCGCGACGTCCTCCGCGACGTCCTGCTCGGGTGCGTCGCCCGGCGTGCCGCTGTTGCAGGCAGCGAGGGCGAACAGGGCGCTGGCGGCGAGACCGGCTGCTGCGATGTTGCGGAACTTTCGCATGGGATTCCTCCTGGTTGGTGGTGGCGCCGGATGCTGTGCTGTCGATGGCGCCGGGGGGGAGCTACTGGGTGAGGATCTTCGAGAGGAAGTCCTTCGCACGCCCGGACTGCGGGTTCGTAAAGAACTCCTCCGGCGTCGCTTCCTCGACGATCTCTCCGTCGGCCATGAACACCACGCGGTCGGCAGCCTTGCGCGCGAAACCCATCTCGTGGGTCACGACGATCATCGTCATGCCCTCTTTCGCGAGGTCGACCATGACGTCGAGGACCTCGTTGATCATCTCGGGGTCGAGCGCGCTCGTCGGCTCGTCGAAGAGCATGACCTTCGGCTGCATCGCGAGCGCACGAGCGATCGCGACGCGCTGCTGCTGTCCACCCGACAGCTGTGCCGGCAGCTTGTCGGCCTGATGCGCGATGCCGACGCGGTCCAGCAGTCCGCGGGCCTCCTTCACCGCCTCGGCCTTTTTCAGACCGCGCACCTTGATCGGGCCGAGCGTGACGTTCTCGAGAATCGTCAGGTGGCTGAAAAGGTTGAACGACTGGAAGACCATCCCGACCTCGGCACGCAGCCCGGCGAGCGCCTTGCCCTCCTTGGGCAGCTCGCGACCGTCAATCGAGATCGACCCCGTCGTGATCGTCTCGAGGCGGTTGATCGTGCGACACAGCGTCGACTTGCCGGATCCCGATGGTCCGATCACGACGACGACCTCGCCCCGATGGACCGTGAGATCAATGTCCTTCAGCGCGTGGAAGTCACCGTAGTGCTTCTGGACGTGCTCCATGACGACAAGCGGCTCTGCCATGGAGGTCAGCCTAGGGCCACGCGGCCTCCTCTGCTACGCCACGCGCAGACGAAACAGATGCGTTACATTTCGCGTCGCCGCCCGCTCAGACGGATCGCTGCGCGAACGCGGTCTCGTAAAGGCAGACGCTCGCGGCGGTCGCGAGGTTGAGCGACTCCGCGTGCCCGTAGATCGGCAGACGCAGCGAGCGATCGCACAGTGCCAGGGAATCATCCGTGAGACCGCGCGCCTCGTTTCCGAACACCCAGGCGGTCGGATTCTCGAGCGCCCCCTCGGCGCGCACACCGAGAAGATCCTCGCCCTTCACGTCGGCGGCGATCACCTGGAGACCGGCACCGCGCAGACGACCGGTCACATCGGCCAGGTCGGCGTCGACCGCGAAGGGCACATGGAACATCGACCCCGTCGTCGATCGCACGACCTTCGGATTGAACGGGTCGACCGTGCGTCCGGTGAGGACGACGGCGTCGGCACCCGCCGCATCGGCGGCCCGGAGGATCGTGCCGAGGTTGCCCGGGTCGCGGACCTCCTCGCAGATCACGACGAGCTTCGGCTCGTTCGCGACGATGTCCTTCAGGGCCGTCGGATTCTGCCGCGCAACCGCGACGAAGCCCTGCGGGGTGACAGTGTCGGCCATCGCGGCGACGACGTCCTCGTCCGCGTAGTCCCACACGAGATCGGGGTTCTCCCGCTGCGCATCGTCGATGAGCGCGCGGATATCGCCGTGCTTCTCGAGGCCCGTCGGCGTCGCGTACAGCTGTTCGACGATGTCGGGGCGAGACGTGAGCGCCTCACGCACGGCCTGCGGCCCTTCGAGCAGGAAGCGCCCCGTCTCGCGGCGGGCGTTTCGCTGCCCGAGCTTGCGGATCGAACGGACGCGGTCGGCGCGGGGATTCTCGAGCATGCGCCAAGTCTAGGGATCCGGCCGGCCGAGACACGAAGAGGGGCACCCCGTGCGGGGTGCCCCTCTCTCCGGAAGACGCGCCTGCTTACGCGGCCTTCGCGGCGTTGACGTCGCCGGGCAGCGCGCCCTTGGCGACCTCGACGAGCTTCGCGAACGTTGCGGGCTCGTTCACCGCGAGCTCCGCGAGCATGCGACGGTCGACCTGCACGCCGGCCAGGTTCAGACCCTGGATGAAGCGGTTGTAGGTCAGGCCGTTGGCGCGGGCGCCGGCGTTGATGCGCTGGATCCACAGGCGACGGAAGTCGCCCTTGCGCTTGCGACGGTCGCGGTACGCGTAGACGAGCGAGTGAGTGACCTGCTCCTTCGCCTTGCGGTACAGGCGCGAACGCTGGCCGCGGTAGCCCGAGGCGCGCTCAAGGGTGACGCGACGCTTCTTCTGCGCGTTGACTGCGCGCTTGACTCTTGCCATGAGTGAGTTTCCTTAACCGATTGCGGGTCGCTCAGCGACCGAGGAGCTTCTTGACCGTCTTGACGTCGTTGCCCGAGACCAGCTGGTCCTGGTTCAGACGACGCTTGCGGCGGGTCGACATGTGCTCAAGGTTGTGGCGCATGCCCGACTGCTGCTTCTTGAGCTTGCCGCTGCCGGTGATCTTGAAGCGCTTCTTGGCGCCCGAGTGGGTCTTCTGCTTCGGCATTGTTCGTGACTTTCCTTGACGTGTGCGCCCGTGACGGGCGACGTGGGTGCTGCCCGCCTTTCGGCGGGAAGACATTCGGGGTGACTACTCGCCCGCGGGAGCCTTGCCGGCGTGCTTCGCATCGCGAGCCGCCTTCTTGTTCGCCGCACGCTGCGCGTTCTGCTCGGCCTTCGCCTCGGACTTGTTCTTGACCGGCGCGATGATCATGACCATGTTGCGACCGTCGATCTTGGGTCGCGACTCGACCGTGCCGAGGTCGGACACCTCTTCGGCGAACTTCATCAGGAGGCGCACGCCCATCTCCGGGCGCTGCTGTTCGCGGCCACGGAACAGGATCATGGCCTTGACCTTGTCGCCGGCCTTAAGGAAGCCCTCGGCGCGCTTGCGCTTCGTGTCGTAGTCGTGCTGGTCGATCTTCAGACGGAAGCGGACTTCCTTGAGGACCGTATTGGCCTGGTTACGACGTGCTTCCTTAGCCTTCTGCGCGGTCTCGTACTTGAACTTCCCGTAATCCATGATCTTGGCTACGGGAGGACGCGAGTCGGGAGCCACCTCGACGAGGTCGAGGTCGGCCTCCTGTGCGAGGCGAAGAGCCACCTCGCTGCGGACGACGCCGATCTGTTCGCCGCCCGGGCCGATGAGTCGGACCTCGGGAACGCGAATGCGCTCGTTGATGCGGGGATCGCTGATGCGGAACTCCTCGGGTTCGGTAGTCGATGAGCCACCGTGATGCGAGGTTCGCGCCACGGGCGGGAGAAAATCACCATCCACCCGTGCGACGCGTGACAGTTCGCGCACACCATCCACCCTGCGGACGACGCCGGTTCGCGCCGCCCCAATCCGCCTCACGGCGGACGGAGTGTCATGTGACCCGGTAGCCTGGAACGGCAAGCGCGGGTGGGATGAGGATCCTCTTTCGTCCGGAACATGGTTCCGGAGCCCGGAGCAGTCTACCAGAAAGCAGTTCATGAGCACCACTCGCGGCGATCAGGCCACACACACCCACTCTTTCGATGCCGAACGCCTGGCCCGCTGGGAGGATCAGGCGAGCGCATCGGCCGCGACGGATGCGGCACGGGACATAGCCGACGTCGCCGCGGTCGAGGTCATCGCCTCGTCCTGCGTGCACCTGATGAGCGCCGCCGCCGTCAAGCTCGGCCTGGGCGAGGAGCCCGAAGCGGAGGGACTGCTCGACCTCGATGAGGCCCGCAAGCTCATCAATGCGCTTGCCGGGCTTGTGACTGCCGCCGCCCCCGAGATCAGCGACATGCACGCGCGACCGATCCGCGACGGACTGCGGTCCCTGCAGCTCCGCTTCCGCGAGATCTCGACGATCCCCGATGCGCCCGGCAAGGGTCCGGGCGAGAAGTTCACAGGCCCGGTCATCTGACCCGAACCCGCGAGCGAGCACCCTTCTCACCACAGGGCATCGGACCCGATGCCCCGTCACTGGAAGGGTGCTCGCTCGCGTATGGGCACCCTTGCCGTGCCGTCGATAACGTTATACATTGCATTTGTTGACTTAAACAACATACGGGTTCATCGCCGAACCCTCTCCCGATCACCCGCCGACGCCGACGTCGGCAGACGAAAGGTCGACTATGCGCACACGCACTCTCCGCATGCTCGCGGCCGGGGCCACCGCCCTCGCCCTATTTTCCGGAGCCGGCGCCGCCGCGGCGGCGCCAGGGGGCGCCCCGGGCATCGACGCGAAGGACACGCTCGCCCGCTCCGCTCCGAAGGGGCTGCACATCGGCGGAGCGGCCGCGGGCGGCGGCCACCACGCGGATGCCGAGTACCCGGATCCGTTCACGTCCGACGAGCCATACCGCTCCCTGCTCGCGACGGAGTTCACCTCGCTCACGCCCGAGAATCAGATGAAGTGGGATCATCTCCGGCCCTCCCGCGAGGAGTTCGCCTTCGCCGACGCCGACGACATCGTCAACTTCGCGGAGGAGAACGGACAGGTCGTGCGCGGCCACACGCTCCTCTGGCACAGCCAGAATCCCGCCTGGCTCGAGGAGGGAGACTTCTCCGACGCCGAGCTGCGCGACATCCTGCACGAGCACATCACCACCGTCGTCGGCCGCTACGCGGGCCGCGTCGCGCACTGGGAGGTCGCGAACGAGATCTTCGACGAGTCCGGCAATCTGCGCGACACGGAGAACATCTGGATCCGCGAGCTCGGCCCCTCGATCATCGCGGACGCGTTCCGGTGGGCGCACGAAGCCGACCCCGAGGCCGTGCTGTTCTTCAACGACTACAACGTCGAGGGACTCAACGCGAAGGCCGACGCGTACTACGCACTCGTCCAGGATCTGCTCGCGGATGGTGTTCCCGTCGGCGGCATGGGCCTGCAGTCGCACCTCGGCACGATGTACGGCTACGACCCGAGCCTCCCCGACAACCTCGCGCGTTTCGGCGAGCTCGGTCTCGAGACCGCCATCACCGAGCTCGACGTCCGCATGGAACTGCCCGACGGCGCCGAGCCGACGCCCGCGCAGGTCGCCAAGCAGGACGAGTTCTTCGAGTTCGTGCTGACGTCGTGCCTCGAGGAGGCCAGCTGCGGATCCTTCACACTCTGGGGCGCGTCTGACCGATACTCGTGGGTGCCGAACACGTTCCCCGGGCAGGGCTCGGCGACTCCGTGGACGGACGATCTCGAACGCAAGTCGGCGTACTGCGTCCTGCAGTCGACTCTGCTGAGCGCCCAGCCCGGCGGCGCGGCCCGCGCGCAGCACCACCCGGCCTACGCCGACTGCCGCGCGGCCTGACCCCCACTCCCGCGAGCGAGCATCCTTCTCGTCACAGAGCATCGGACCGATGCTCCGTCGCGGGAAGGGTGCTCGCTCGCGGATCGGCGCCAGGGTCGGGGCGCGTCAGTCGGCGCTCGCCTCGAGCGCGACAGTCATCGAGTCGACGAGCACGGCGATGCGGTCGTCGGCCGACCACCGGCGTGCGAGCCGCTGCAGCACGGTGTCGAGCTCCGCGCGATCCAGGCCCTGCATGAGCGTCAGCGTCACGACGACCTCGGGCCCCCGAAGGCGCGCCTCGGGATCGCCGTCCGAGATCTGCAGATCATGCACGGCGAGTTCGGAGCCGATCGACGCGGCGAACGCCTGCGCCACCTCAGGGTTGCGCACGGCCGGGGTCCAGGGCTGCGATTGAGCGATCGCCCAGATGGCCGGTCGACGCACCACGAACTCCGTGTGGCTCGTCGGGTCGACGACGACGAGATCCGTGTCCTCGCCCGCCGCCGCCAGCGCGGCCCGCGTGCTCGCGACGGGAATCGGCCGCGCATCGGCATTCCACGCGCGCATCGTGTCAACGCACGTGAACACCGGCAGGACGGTTCGCCCGTCCGGCGCCTTCACCGTAACGATCGACAGTTCCTGCGTCTTGTCGACGGCGAGCCCCGTCGGACCGACACCCTCGTCGCCCTTCTCGGCGACGAGGGGCACGAGCAGTCTGGCCTGCCGCAGCGCGTCGACGACGCCCTCGACGGATCCCTCCCCCGCGCGAAAGCGCGTCAACTCGTCCCAGAGGCGGGGATCCGCGGATCCGTCATCGCCGGCCGCGGGATTCTCCTGGAAGGTGCGCCCCTGCCACGGCTGACCCGCCGAGTCGCCGAGGTTCCCCGCGAGATGCGCGAGGTGGTCCGGGAGAGCGGAGTCCGCTCCCCCGCCATCCGCGTCAGACGGCCGCGACATCCAGTGCCTCGGCGAGCGTGAACGCCCCCGAGTACAGGGCCTTGCCCACGATGGCGCCCTCGATGCCGTCGGGAACGAGATCCCTCAGCGCGGCGATGTCGTCGAGATTCGAGATCCCGCCCGACGCCACGATCGGCTTGTCCGTGTGCTGGGTCATCTGGCGCAGAAGGTCGATGTTCGGCCCCTTGAGCGTGCCGTCCTTCGTCACATCCGTGACGACGTAGCGGGCGCAGTTCGCGCGCTCGAGACGGTCGAGGACCTCCCAGAGGTCGCCGCCCTCCTTCGTCCACCCGCGGGCTGCGAGCGTCGTGCCGCGCACGTCGAGCCCGACGGCGATCGCCTCGCCATATCGCGCGATGACCGCCTCGGTCCAGTCGGGGTTCTCGAGGGCCGCCGTGCCGAGATTCACCCGCTCGGCGCCCGATGCGAGGGCGGCCTCAAGCGAGGCATCGTCACGGATGCCGCCCGAGATCTCGACGTTCACGCCCTTCATGTGCTTGATGACCTTGCGCAGGATCGGCGTATTGCTGCCGCGCCCGAAGGCGGCATCGAGGTCGACCAGGTGCAGCCATTCGGCCCCCTGGTCGCGCCACTGCTCAGCCGCCTCGAAGGGATCGCCGTAGTTCGTCTCGGATCCGGCCTCGCCCTGGGTCAGTCGCACGGCCTTGCCGCCAGCGACGTCCACGGCGGGAAGAAGGATCAGTCCTGGTGTGGACGCGAAATCGTTCATCTCTCCTCGATAGCCGCGGGACCCTCCCGCGTGACGCACAAGCGTCCACGTTAGACCTCTCCGTGCGCAGGATCCAATCGGCGCGCGAAAGCGGCCCGCGCGGATCAGTCGCGCAGCGTCCCGAGCCAGTTGCGCAGGAGCGCGATACCGGCCTCACCGGACTTCTCCGGGTGGAACTGCGTCGCGGAAAGAGGCCCGTTCTCGACGGCCGCAAGGAAGCGTCCCCCGTGGGTCGCCCACGTGACGGCGGGCTGCGGGAAGGGCGGAATCACTTCGAGCTCCCACGCCTGCGCGGCATACGAGTGCACAAAGTAGAACCGCTCCTCCTCGAGGCCCGCGAAGAGGCGGGATCCCTCTCCCGCCTCGACGGTGCTCCAGCCCATGTGCGGCACCACGGGCGCTTCGAGCCTGGTGACGGCGCCCGGCCACTCGCCGAGCCCTTCCGTGTCGACCCCGCGCTCGATGCCGCGCTCGAAGAGCACCTGCATGCCGACGCAGATGCCGAGCACGGGGCGTCCGCCGGAGAGACGGCGACCGATGAGCTCGCCTCCGCGGATCGCGTTCAGCTGATCCATGACCGCGCTGAAGGCTCCGACGCCCGGAACGAGCAGTCCATCGGCGTCGGCCACCAGCCCGCGGTCACGGGTGAGGCGCACATCGGCGCCGGCCTCTTCGAGCGCCTTCACTGCTGAGTGGACGTTCCCCGAGCCGTAGTCGAGGACGGCGACGACCGGGGCACCGGCCATCAGAGCGCGCCCTTGGTGGACGGAACCCCCTGGACGAGGGGATCGAGCGCCTTCGCCTGACGGAAGGCGCGCGCGAGCGCCTTGTACTCGGCCTCGGCGATGTGGTGCGGATCGCGGCCGCCGAGCACTCGGACGTGAACCGTGAGGCCGGCGTGGAACGCGAGGGCCTCGAGCGTGTGCCGCACCATCGATCCCGTGAAGTGTCCGCCGATGAGGTGCATCTCGAAGCCGGCCGGTTCTCCGGTGTGCACGAGGAAGGGGCGGCCGGAGATGTCGACAACAGCCTGTGCGAGCGCCTCATCGAGCGGCACGAGGGCATCTCCGTAGCGTGAGATGCCCACCTTGTCGCCGAGCGCCTCGCGGATCGCGTCGCCGAGCACGATCGCCGTGTCCTCGACAGTGTGGTGCACATCGATGTGAGTGTCGCCCGTGGCCTTCACGCGCAGATCGGTCAGCGAGTGCTTTGCGAACGCCGTCAGCATGTGGTCGAAGAACGGCACCGAGGTGTCGATGCTGCTCTGGCCGGTTCCGTCGAGGTCGAGCTCGAGTTCGATCGAGGACTCACTCGTGGTGCGCGTGCGACGCGCGGTGCGGGCGTTCGTCATGCCTCGATCCTATTCGTCTGCAGACCTCACGCGTCGCGGATGCTCGCGAGAGCGTCGAGGAAGGTTGTCGTCTCGTCGGCGGTGCCGGCCGAGACGCGCAGGTGTCCCGGAATGCCGATCTCGCGCACGAGAACGCCGCGGTCGTAAAGCCGGCGCCACGTCTCGTGTGGGTCGTCGACGCCACCGAACAGCACGAAGTTGCTCCACGACGGGTAGGGGTCGTATCCGAGCGCCTCGAGTGTCGCGGAGATGCGATCACGCTGGACGATGATGTCGTCGACCGTGCGGAGCATCTCGTCGCTGTGGCGCAGCGCCGCCGTCGCGGCCGCCTGCGTGACGGCGCTGAGGTGGTAGGGCAGCCGCACGAGCCGTAAAGCGTCGATGACTGCCGGGTCGGCGGCGAGATACCCGACGCGCGCACCCGCGAACGCGAACGCCTTGCTCATGGTGCGTGAGACCACGAGACGCTCGCGCCCGGGCAGGAGCGCCAGGGCCGACGTGGCGTCGTCGGGGGCGAACTCGAAATAGGCCTCGTCGACGATGACGATGCCCCGGCTCGCCTCATAGACGCTCTCGATGACATCGATCGACAGGGGTGTGCCCGTGGGGTTGTTCGGCGCGCACAGGAAAACCACGTCAGGATCGGCATCCCGCACCTGCCGCGCCGCGTCGTCGGCCGTAACCTCGAAGCGTGGCCCGCGCGTGCCGGCGATCCATTCGGAGCCGACGCCTCGCACGAGAAGTGAATACATCGAGTAGGTCGGAGCGAAGCCGAACGCAGTACGCCCGGGGCCTGCAAAGGCCTGCAGGAGGTGCTGCAACACCTCGTTCGACCCGTTCGCGGCCCACACCTGCTCGGGCTCGATGCCGTGGCCGAGGTACGACGCGAAGGCCTCGCGCAGCTCAGTGAACTCGCGGTCCGGGTAACGGTTGAGCCCCGCGACGGCCTTCGCGACCGACTCCGCGATGTCATCGGCGACGTCGGGCGGGATCGGATGCGTGTTCTCGTTGACGTTGAGGGCGATGGGCAGGGGTGCTTGGGGCGCCCCGTAGGGCTTCTGCCCGCGCAGATCGTCGCGGAGGGGAAGGTCGTCGAGTGTCACCGTCACGAAGTCAATGCTACGACCGACGCCCTCATCAGCGCGCGTTCGAGTACTCGGCCGGCAGCGAGATCGACTGCCCTGCCGCCACGAGCGATCCCTGCAGCTGGTTCAGCGAGACGATCGCGGCGACGACGTCACGCGGATCTTCCTGTGGCGCAACGCGCTGCGCGATCGACCAGAGCGAGTCGCCGGGCATCACGGTGACGGTGGCGAACGTGCCGGCGGGCGCGCCCTCCTCGTTGGAGCCAAGCGCCGCGCCGCCCCCCAGGATCGCGACGCCGAGCGCCGCAACGACGGGGACAGCCGCGAAAGAGGCGAGAACGCGACGACCGCGGCGCGTGATGCGCAGTCTCGTGCGCTTGGTCGTGATGTGCGAGGCGGGGGCCGCAAGGGTGACCGTGCTCATCTGAAGACCTTCTCTCGTATCGATGTACCGAACTTATCTTCGAATATTCGAACGCGTCAACCCCTTCTTCGAAGTTCTTCGGGGAATCGCACACGACACACTCGAACAAAGATCCCGAAGATCACCCCGAATCCGGTAGCGTTCCTCGTGACGCAGACCACCCCACCAGCGACCACTGACATTCGAAGAGGAGCCGCGGATGAGCGCCGACGACAAGCCGCAGGACCGCCCCCGGGGCCGCCGCCGCAAGAACCTCAGCGAGAAGCAGCTCGCGATCCTCGAGGTGATTCAGCGCTCGATCCACATGAACGGGTACCCGCCGAGCATGCGCGAGATCGGCGACGCCGTCGGCCTCAAGTCGCTCTCGAGCGTGACTCACCAGCTCGGCCAGCTCGAGCTGAGCGGCTACCTGCGTCGCGACCCGGGAAAGACGCGCGCGATGGAGGTGCTCGTCGACCTGCCCGGCACGTCGACCGAGAGCCCGGCTGACACGGCGCCCGCCGTCGGCGATGCCGCGATGGTGCCGCTCGTCGGCCGGATCGCCGCGGGCACGCCCATCACCGCCGAGCAGCAGGTTGAGGAAGTCTTCCCGCTCCCCCGTCAGCTCGTTGGCGGCGGCGAGCTGTTCATGCTGAAGGTGTCGGGCGATTCGATGATCGACGCCGCGATCTGCGACGGCGACTGGGTCGTCGTCCGCGCGCAGAGCGACGCCGAGAACGGCGAGATCGTCGCCGCGATGCTCGACGGCGAGGCGACCGTGAAGACATTCCGCCGACGCGACGGACACGTCTGGCTGCTGCCGCGCAACTCGGCATTCGAGCCGATCCTCGGTGACGAGGCGGTCGTCCTCGGCCGGATCGTCGCGGTCATGCGCGCGGTCTGATCGACCGCAGCGAAGGAGGGGCGGGAACCGTACGCGACTCCCGCCCCTTTCGCACGCCGCGGCACCGATGCAGATCCGGCTCGGCCGAATCGCCGCGTCGCATTCGCTCAGGTGCCGACAGGCGTTCGCGTGCCATAGCGTGGGAGGCATGCCCCAGCCTCAGCAGCTCGCCTACGGGACCTGGCCGTCGCCGATCCGCCCCGAGGACATGCCCACCGGATCACTGCGGCTCGGTCGCTCGCGCTATGTCGGCGACGAGGTGTGGTGGGCCGAGTCGGTCCCCGCGGAGAAGGGCCGAACCGCCATCCTGCGTTCGGGGAGCACGGGACCCGTTCTCCCGGCGCCGTGGAGCGCCCGCTCCCGCGTGCACGAGTACGGAGGGGGCGCGTGGACACCCGTGGGCGGCGAGCGCTTCGCGTTCGTACACCAGGCCGATCAGCGCGTGTACCTCGCCGCGCCGGGCACCCCGCCCACCCCGCTGACTCCCGATGACGCGCGCCTCGCACACGGCGATCTCGTGTGGGCAGAGGACGCGCTGTGGGCCGTGCGCGAGACCCACGAGCAGCCCCGGCGGACCCCGCGGCGGGAGATCGTGCGGATCCGTCTCGACGGATCCGGCGCGGCGGATCCGGATGCGACGACGGTCGTCGTCGGCAGCAGCGATTTCGTCGCCTTCCCCGCGCCGCGAGCCGGCCGCATTGCTTGGATCGCGTGGGACCACCCCGATATGCCGTGGGACGCCGCGGAGCTGCGCGTCGGAACGCTGGGCGAGGACGGGGCTGTGACGAGCTGGGTACGCGTCGCGGGAGGGCGCGAGGCGGCGGGCGGCGAGAACGTCGCCGCGCTGCAGCCCGAGTGGACGGGCGACGACGAGCTGCTGTTCACGCAGGATCCGCCCACGGCCGCGAGCCGGACAGACGGCACGCGCGGTGCGCGCTGGAACCTCTACGTCATCCGTTTCGACGACGGCCTCGCCTGCGCTTCACCCTCACCCGTCTACGTCGCCGCCGGCGACACCGGTGGCCCGCTGTGGAGCCTTGGTTCCCGCTGGTATGCGCCCCTCGAAGACGGAAACGTCGTTGCGGTCGTGACCGACGGCCGCTCGCGGCTGATGCTCGTCGATCCCGTCTCGGGCAGCGTGACCGAGCTCGAGACGCCACTGACGGGCGATGTGCAGGTGCAGGACGTCCGCGGGCGACGGGTTCTGCTCACGGGCGCGGGGGCGACCGTGCCCGGCGGACTGTGGGAGCTCGACGTGTCGGCAAGGTCGCTCACACCCCTGCGGGGTGGCGAGGTGGATCCCGTCCTCGCCGAGCGGCAGGCGGCCTCCCCCATGACCTTCCCCGGCCCGCTCGGCCCCGTCCACGCGTTCTACTACGCACCGTCCCACCCCGACTTCACGGGCCCCGAAGGCGAGCTGCCGCCCGTCGTCGTGCTCGTCCACGGCGGCCCGACGGGACACGTGACCGGCGACCTGTCCCAGAACGCGGCGTTCTTCACGAGCCGCGGCATCGGCGTGCTCGACGTCAACTACGGCGGCTCGTCAGGCTACGGACGCGCCTACCGCGAGCGACTCGCAGGCGGATGGGGCATCGCGGATGTGCAGGACGTCGCCGCGGCCGCGCGCGGCCTCGTCGACGCCGGCCTCGCAGACCCCGCGCGCCTCGCGATCAAGGGCGGATCCGCGGGCGGCTGGACCGTGCTGTGCGCCCTCGCCGACACCGACGTATTCTCGGCCGGCGTCAGCCGATACGGCGTCGCAGATCTGCGCATGCTGCTGGCCGAGACCCACGACTTCGAGGCACGCTACCTCGACGGACTCGTCGGGCCGCTGCCCGAGACCGAGGCCGACTACATCGAGCGCTCGCCGCTCTCGCGCCCCGAGAGCCTCACGACCCCCCTGCTCATCCTGCAGGGCACCGAAGATCCGGTCGTGCCGCCTTCCCAGTCCGAAGCGCTACGCGACGCCCTCGCTGCCAACAGCGTTCCGCACGCCTATCTGCTGTTCGAGGGCGAGGGACACGGATTCCGGCAGGCCGAGACGATCGTGCGCTGCTTCGCGAGCGAGCTCGCCTTCCTCGGGCAGGTGCTCGGCTTCGATCCGCCGGGTGTGGCCCCGCTCCCCCTCGACTGACGTGGGCGCGTCCGAGTGGATCGGCCCCGTCCTCGTCGCCTGGTCCGAGCGGTCGGGCCGCGGCGCCCGCTCTGAGACCGGGCGCCGACTTCTGGCCGAGTTGATCGGCGAGATCGCGCCCGGCTCGGATCCGACCGTCGTCCGCGCGTGCCCCCGGTGCGGCGGGACCGATCACGGCCCGCCGCGCGCAGACGGCGCGCCCGTCGTGCTGAGCCTCAGCTACGCGGCCGACGTCGTCGTCGCGGCCGCCGCGCCGTCCGGCAGCGTCGCGGCGCTCGGTGTCGACGCGGAGCCCGAGCGTCCGGGCCCGCTCGCCGATCTCGCTCCCCTGTTTGCGCCCGCGGATCCGCCGGACGTTCGCACGTGGACCATGATCGAGGCGGTCGTCAAGGCCGACGGGCGTGGCCTCCGCATCCCGCCGGGAGACGTGCGGTTCCGTGCGCCGCGCACGACGACTCGCCTCGAGGGCGCCGACATTGCGACGCTGCCGGCCACATGCGGCACTTTCGAGGTCGCGCCAGCGCCGGCGCCGCCCGGCATCGCCGCCAGCGTGGCTATTCGCCGAGCGCGACCTCGGTGAGGGGCGCGGGCGCGACACCGGCGACATGCGGCAGGTGCGGCAGCTCGTCGCGCGAGAGCCACGCGTCGAACAGCCCGCCGAGGTCTGTCCCCGAGATCTCCTCGCTCAGCCGAACGAAGTCGTCGGTCGACACAGCACGGCCCGCGTGCCGCTCGGTCCACGCGCGCAGGATTCCGAAGAAGACCCCGTCGCCGACCTCGAGCCGGAGCGCGTGCAGCGCCAGGGCGCCACGCTTGTACAGACGGTCGTCGAACATGCGCTCGGGACCCGGATCCTCGATCCGGAGATCCTGCGGCTTCTCGCGCAGGCGTGCGTGATGCGCGAGCGCGAGGGCGTGCGTCCCGTGGCCGCCCGCGCGCTCGGACCAGATCCACTCGGCGTAGCAGGCGGGCCCCTCGTTCAGCCAGATGTCGCGCCACGACGCGACGCCCACGCTGTTGCCGAACCACTGGTGTGCGAGCTCGTGCGCGATGAGGCGCTCGAGCGTGCCCTGGCCGTCGATGTGGTTGGCGCCGAACACGGCGGCACCCTGCGCCTCGAGCGGGATCTCGAGCTCATCGTGGGTCACGACGACCGTGTAGGCGGGGAACGGGTAGGGGCCGAACGCCTCCTCGAACACCGTCATCATGCGCGGCAGCGGGGCGAAGTCGGCCGTGACGCTCGGCGCGAGCAGGGGCGGGTGATGGATCTCGCCCGCGACGCCCGCAAGGTCGACCTCGCGCCGACGGTATCGGCCGATCTGCACGGCGACGAGATAGGTCGCGGTGGGCTGGGAGTGCGTGAACTCCCACGTGCGCTTCCCGCCGCGCGCGGAGCTGCCGATGCGTTCGCCGGCGACGACGTCGTAGGCGGCCTCGGTCGTGATCCGGATGGTGTACGTCGCTTTGTCCGCCGGGCGGTCGTTGCACGGGAACCAGGTCGACGCACCGATCGGCTGCGAGGCGACGATCGCGCCGTCCTCGAGCTCCTCCCACCCGACCGTCCCCCAGGCGCTGCGGCGCGGCCGCGGCGACCCCGCGTAGTCGATCGTGATCTCGAGCTCGTCGCCCTCGGCGAGCGCGCGCGACAGGCCGATCTCGAGACGGTTCGCGCGCAGGCGGAACGAGGCCTTCTTGTCGCCCGCGACGCGCACACGACTCGCGCGCAGGCCCGTGAGGTCGAGGGCGACGGCCCGCGTGCTCTCGAGCGCCCGGCAGCGCAGCGTCGCGCGCCCCTCCAGCCGATTGGACGACACACGGTAGTCCAGCTCGAGGTCGTAGTGCTCGACCTCGAACCGCAGATCCCCCGTCTGAGGGGTGTAGTCGTCGCCGGTCACGAAACGCTCGCCTGATAGGACCGCACCTTGACGGCTCGCCAGGGACCGATCGGATTGCCGCTCCACCGGGATCCGATCGGGACGTCCTCGCCCCGCATCACGAGCGAAGCGGGCCCGACCGTCGCGTCGGCCCCGATGCTCGCAGCCGGCAGGACGACGCTGTGCGGGCCGAGCGTCGCGCCCGCGCCGAGAGTGACGGTGTCGATGCTCATGACTCGATCATGGAACAGATGCGTCTGAACTACACATCCACGGTTCACTGTCGCGCCGTCGCCGAGCGTGACGAGATCGGGCTCGGGCAGCCAGTAGCTGTCCGTCCAGACGCCGCGGCCGATCTTCGCGCCGAGCGTGCGCAGCCACACCGCGAGGGCCGGCGTGCCCGCCGCCGCGTTCGCGAACCAGGGCGCGGCGAGCATCTCGGTGAATGTGTCGGACACTTCGGTGCGCCATACGAAGCTCGACCACAGAGGGTGCTCCCCCGGGCGGATCCGCCCGACGAAGGCCCACTTCGCGAGAGTCGTGATCGCGGCGGCGATCGCCCCCGCGACGATCATCACGAGCCCCGACAGCAGCCACGCGATCACGACGCCCCACGCGTCGATCATCGTCGCGAGGGTCCCCATGACCGCGAGTCCGAGAGCACAGGTCACGATGACGGGAACGATGCGGCACAGCTCCCACAGCGCGCGAGCCAGCCGAAGGGCGGGGCGCGGTCGGTAGGTGCGCTCGAGATCCGACTCGTTCACGACACGGCGCAGGCGCACGGCCGGCGAGCCGAGCCAGGAGGATCCCGACTTCGCCTTCTCGGGCGCGACCGAGAGGACCGCAACGAGCGCATTCTTGGGAACGCGATGGCCGGCCGCTGCGAGCCCGGAATTGCCGAGGAATGCCCGCTTGCCGATGCGCGCCTTCGCGAGGCGCATCCAGCCGCCCCGGAGCTCGTAGGTCGCGACCATCGTGTCGTCGGCGAGGAACGCGCCGTCGCCGATGCGCGTGAGCGACGGCAGCAGCAGCACCGTCGACGCCTCGACATCGCGTCCGACGCGCGCTCCGAGCATGCGCAGCCACAGCGGGGTGAACAGGCTCGAGTAGATCGGAAACAGCAGGGTGCGCGCGGCGTCGAGCAGCCGCTCGGTCGTCCACGCCTGCCAGGCGATGCGGCTGCGGACGGGGTGCACACCCGTGCGCAGGCCGAGGGAGAGCAAACGGACGAGCCCCACGACGGAGCCCGCGAACACGACGCCCACGACGAGCACGGCGGGGACGAGCCAGGCGAGCGTGCCCGGGATCGCCTCCGCGATCGAGTCGGATCCGCGCACGCCGAACGCGAGCACGATGGCGCCCGCCGCGAAGGCGATGAAGGGCAGCAGCCCGATCCCCGCCGACGACGCGGCGTACGCCCACAGCCAGCGGCGGGGCGCAGCGGGGCGCGACGACGAGATCGGCTTCGACGCGCCGCCGACGCGCACAGCCGGCGATCCCGCCCACCGCTGCCCCGCGCGGACGCGTCCGAACACGGCCGACCCCGGCGCCACCTCGGCGTCCCGCCCGATCTTCGCCCCCGGGGCCAGCGTGCTGCGGGCGCCGATCGTGGCGCCTGCGCCGATGCGGATCCCGCCGATGCGCACGGTGTCACCGTCGATCCACGACCCGCTGAGGTCGACCTCGGGCTCGATCGCCGCGCCCTGGCCGACCTGGAGCATGCCCGTCACAGGAGGGAGGGTGTGCAAGTCGACGTCGCGACCGATCTTCGCGCCGAGCGCCCGCGCGTAGTACGTGACCCAGGGCGCGCCCGCGAGCCCGACGGGATCGATCTGGTGCGCGATCTGCTCGGTGAGCCAGAGGCGCAGGTGCACGGATCCGCCGCGCGGGTAGTCGCCCGGCCGGATCCCGGCGAGGAGGATCCGCGCCGCGAGCGCCGAGATCGCCATCCGTCCGAACGGCGTGACGAAGATGACGATGCCCACGATGACGAGCCAGACGGGGGCGGCGGGGAGGAAGTCGAAGCCGGGGACGGCGGCCAGGAGCGCGCTCGCAGTGAGCAGCCACGTCATCCAGCGGGCGCCCGTGAGGACGAATAGCGGCGCGCTCGCGAGCGTCTGCGCCCACTGCATGCGCCGCGGCGTCGGACGCGCTGACGTGAAGCTCGCGTCCGCGTCAGCGGGCGTCTCCTCGTCGCCGATGGCCGCGGCCATTTGGCCGAGGCGGGGCAGATCGTAGACATCGGCCATCGTGAACTCGGCGGCGCGCGAACGGATCCGCGAGACGAGCTGCGCTGCGGCGAGGGATCCGCCCCCGAGAGCGAAGAAGTCGGCCTTCTCGTCGCTCGGAGCCGCGCCGAGCACGGCCGTCCACTGCTCCGCGAGCCACGCCGCGGTTCCCGACAGCGTCGACTGCTCGTCACCCGCCCCTTCGAGCGGCCACGGCAGCGCCGCCTTGTCGACCTTGCCGGAGGTGCGGACGGGCAGCTCGTCCATGACGGCGAGAACGGGGATGAGCGGGGCCGGGAGAGCTTCCGCGAGCTCGGCGCGCGCCACGGCCCGATCGAACTCGCCCACGGGGACCACGTAGCCGACAAGGAGGGGAACCCCTCCGTCCGACTGGCGCACAGCGACGGTCGCTGCGGAGACGGCGCCGAGCGCCTGCAGCGCCGACTCGACCTCGCCGAGCTCGATGCGCCGCCCGCCGATCTTCACCTGATCGTCGGCGCGCCCCTGGAACACGAGCCCCTCGGGGTCGGCACGCACGAGATCCCCCGAGCGATACGCGCGATCCCAGCCGAGCGACGGCATCGCCGCGTACTTCTCGGCGTCCTTCGCCGGGTCCAGGTACCGCGCGAGGCCGACGCCTCCGATGATGAGCTCGCCGATCTCGCCCTCCGCGACGGGGACGCCCTCGGCATCGACGACGGCGAGCGACCAGCCGTCAAGGGGGAGGCCGATGCGAATGGGCGAGGATCCGTCCATCCGCGCAGCACACGCGACAACCGTCGCCTCGGTGGGCCCGTATGTGTTCCAGACCTCGCGCTCGTCGCCGACGAGACGCGCGGCGAGCTCGGGCGGAAGAGCTTCGCCGCCGAAGATCAGCAGACGCAGATTCTCGATCGCGTCCTCGGGCCACAGCGCGGCCAGCGTCGGCACGGTCGACACGACCGTGATGCCGTGACCGACGAGCCAGGGGCCGAGGTCCTCCCCCGAACGGACGAGAGCGCGCGGAGCCGGCACAAGACACGCCCCATGACGCCACGCGAGCCACATCTCCTCGCACGACGCGTCGAAGGCGACCGACAGGCCCGCCAGAACGCGGTCGCCGGAGCCGAGCGGCGCCTCCCGCAGGAACATGCGCGCCTCGGCGTCGACGAAGGCCGCCGCCGAGCGGTGAGAGACGGCGACGCCCTTCGGCACGCCCGTCGATCCTGAAGTGAAGATGACCCACGCATCGTCGTCGACCGTCGGCGTCTCGGCGACGCCCGTGCGACGGGAACTCGGGTGCGGATCGTCGCCTTCGAAGAGAGACCCCTCGGCCGCCGCGCCGTCAGCGAGATCGAAGGCACCGCCGGCGCCGATGACGCCGCGCACTCGCGCCTCCCTGAAGACGAGATCAGCGCGCTCGGGCGGGTCGTCGGCGTCGACGGGGACGTAGGCGGCTCCGGCCGCGAGGACCCCGAGGATCCCGATGTAGAGGTTCCGGTCGCCTGATGGCATGCGCACGCCGACGCGGTCGCCCCGCCGCACCCCGGCCGCGTGCAGGCGGTCGGCCGTGCGGTCGACGAGCGCGAGCATCTCGCCGTAGCTCAGCGCACCCCGCTCGTCCTCGAGAGCCGAGGCGTCGGGACTCGCCGCCGCCGAGGCTCGCAGGATGTCCACGAGGGTGCGGGGCGCGGGCGTCTCGGATTCGCGGTCGAACGCATCGCGTCCCACGTCACACCGCCCGGCGGGGCATCGTCTCGGCGAGCGCGGTCTGCGGCGTACGGTGCATCGTGGCGGTTCCTCGGTTCGGCCCAGCGCCCGCCGACGGGCGGACAACCGCTCAGAGTAGCGGCACCAAGGAAACGGCGAGGAAACTCGCGCCCGTCACGCCGCCAGGAACGGCCCGAGCTCGGCCGCGAGACGCTGACTCACCCGCGCGTGCACGCGCGTTCCCGTTTCCTCGTGCCGCTGATCGAGGAACTGCCCAGACTCGTGGATCGCCGAGAGGAGATCCCCGCGGCTGTAGGGCACGAGTGCACGCACCTCGACCTCAGGGACGGGGAGCGCGTCCTCGACCATGCGGCGCAGCTCGGCGATGCCGTCGCCCGTGTGCGACGACACGAAAGCCGCGCGCGGAGCAAGGCCCGTGAGGACGAGGCGCTGCGAGTCGCTCACGAGGTCCATCTTGTTGAACACGACGATCTCGGGCACGTCGCGCGCCCCGACGTCGGCGAGAACGTCGCGAACGGTCGCGAGCTGACCCGCCGGATCCGGGTGGCTGCCGTCGACGACGTGCACGATCACGTCGGCGTCCGCAACCTCCTCGAGCGTCGAGCGGAACGCCTCGACGAGCTGATGCGGAAGATTGCGCACGAAGCCGACGGTGTCGGCGAGCGTGAACACGCGACCGTCGGCCGTCTCGGCGCGACGCACCGTCGCGTCGAGCGTCGCGAACAGCGCGTTCTCCACGAGGACGCCGGCCTGAGTGAGGCGATTCAGCAGGCTCGACTTGCCGGCGTTCGTGTATCCCGCGATCGCGACCGAGGGGACGGTGTGGCGGGTCCGCTCGGCGCGTTTCGCCTCGCGCGCCGGTGCGAAGCCGCGGATCTGCTTCCGCAGGATGGCCATGCGTGTGCGAATACGTCGACGGTCGAGCTCGATCTTCGTCTCACCAGGCCCGCGCGAGCCCATGCCCGCGCCGCCCGCGCCGACCTGCCCACCGGCCTGACGGCTCATCGAATCGCCCCAGCCGCGCAGGCGCGGAAGCAGGTACTCGAGCTGCGCAAGCTCGACCTGTGCCTTGCCCTCGCGGGTCTTGGCGTGCTGCGCGAAGATGTCGAGGATCACGGCCGTGCGGTCGATGACCTTGACCTTGATGACGTCTTCGAGAGCACGGCGCTGGCTCGGGGCGAGCTCGGTATCGGCGATCACCGTGTCGGCCCCCTCCGCCTTCACGATGTCGCGCAGTTCCTCGGCCTTGCCTCGGCCGACGTAGGTCGCGGGATCCGGGTGCGGGCGACGCTGAAGCACGCCGTCGAGGATGATCGATCCGGCCGTCTCCGCGAGGGCCGCGAGCTCACGCAGCGAGTTCTCGGCGTCCTCGAGGGAACCCGCCGAGTAGACGCCGACGAGCACGACGTTCTCCATCCGCACCTGGCGGTACTCGACCTCGGTGATGTCCTCGAGCTCGGTCGAGAGCCCGGGAACGCGGCGTAGCGCGCGCCGCTCCTCGAGATCCCACTGGTCACCGTCGACGCCGCCACGCGCCGTCTCATCGGCCTGAAGAGCCTGGGCGGCCCCGAAGACGCGAGCGGAGGAGCGTGCTGCGTCTCGGGAGAGGATGCGCTCGACGGCGTCGTCGTCGCGCGGGGCGGCGACCGTCTGGTCGCCAGCGTCGGTGGGTTCGACCACGTGGGTCCTTTCGTGGAGAGGTCTCAAGCCTTCCAGGATACCGCGATCGACCCGCCACGGGACGCTTCCCGCGTAGAGGCGGCTCCGGTAGGCTCGCCCGTCATGGGGGAACACTATTTCAGTGCCGCGCCCTCGAGCCCGGAGCAGCTCCGTCGGATCCGCGTCGCCCTCGATGGGCGCGACGTCGAGATCACGACGGCCCGCGGGGTATTCAGCCCCGACCGGATCGACAAGGGTACAGAGGTCCTTCTCGCGAACTCACCCGACGCCCCCGCAGGAGGAGACTTCCTGGATCTCGGGTGCGGTTGGGGGTCGATCTCGCTGACGCTCGCGATGCAGGCGCCGCACGCGCGCGTGTGGGCGCTCGACGTCAATGAGCGCGCGCTCGATCTCGTGCGTCGCAACGCCGCGGACCTCGGGCTCGAGAACGTCCATGCGGTGACGGCCGACGAGATCCCCGACGACGTCGTCTTCCGCACGATCCGATCGAATCCGCCGATCCGCGTCGGCAAAGCCGCATTGCACGAGCTTCTGGAGACGTGGATCCCCCGCCTCGACCGGCACAGCGACGGCTACTTCGTGGTGCAGCGCAATCTCGGCAGCGATTCGCTGCACCGCTGGCTGGACCAGACGTTCGACGATGGATTCTCGACCCGTCGCCACGCGACCGCGAAGGGCTTCCGCGTCCTCAAGGTCCGCCACCATGGCGACCCGCCTACCGGCCCGATCCCGACCGACTGAGCCCCGGCTCTCCCCTCTGCACGAGCGCCGCACGCGCGTGCGCCGCAACCGACTCGCGGATCGCCGAGAGCACGGGCGAATCGATCGTCCACTGCTGCCAGAACAGCGGCTCTGTGAGGTCCGGAGCTCCCAGCGGACGCAGAGTGCCGAGCTCGATGGACGGCGAAGCCTGCACGGGCGGGAGCATCCCCCACCCCATGCCGAGCCGGATCGCGGCGGCATAGTCCTCCGATGCCGGCACGTAGTGACGCGGAGGCACGACGGGATCCACCCCGTGGGCCCGCAGCCAGTCGGACTGGATATCGTCGGAGCGATCGAAGTCGATGAGCGGGGCGGCGACGAGAGAGCTGGCGCCAACGCCGTGAGGCAGCCAACGCGCGATGTACGCGGGCGTCGCCACGGCGACGTACTCGGTCGCGCCGAGCGCCGTCACGGAGCATCCGCCGATCGGCCGCCCCTCCGAGGTGATCGCGGCGAGCGCCGATCCCGATTCGAGCAGGTCGGCCGTGCGGTCCTCGTCCTCGCGCAGCAGCTCGAACGTCACTTCGTGCGCGCGGGTGACGGCTTCCAGCGCCGGGAGCAGCCAGGTCGCGAGCGAGTCGGCGTTGACGGCGATGGGCACGTGCATCGCGTCGCCGCGCTCCAGGCCGAGAGACACCGATGCCTCGTGTCCGACGACCTCGTACTGTCGCGCCAGGCGCAGAACCGTCGCACCGGCCTCCGTCGCCCGCACAGGCCGCGATCGCACGAGCAGCACGCGACCGAGCTGCGATTCGAGCGCTCGCAGCCGCTGGCTGACAGCTGAGGGCGAGATCCGAAGGCGCTGCGCCGCCTGTTCGAATGACCCCTCGTCGACGATCGCGGCGACCGTCTCGGCCAGCTCAGGAGCGATCCACATAAGCTCTGCTTCACCAACTTTCAATACGCCACATCTGCTTTTGATTCTGCCACGCCACGGCCGAGCATGAGGAGATGCTCACCGCGTTGCTCTCCGGGCTCGGCCTCTGCCTGTCGCTCATCGCCGCTCCCGGCGCGCAGAACGTCTTCCTCCTGCGTCAGGGGGTTCGCCACGCGCACGCCGGATACCGGCACGCGGTCGTCCTCGCACTCGTCTGCCTCGCGTGCGACATCGTCCTGATCTCGGCGGGCGTCGCGGGCTTCGGCGCCGTCGTCGAAAGCGCGCCGTGGGTCTTCGACGCCGCGCGCTGGGCCGGCGTCCTGTTCCTCTCCGGCTACGGCCTCCTCGCCGCGTGGCGGGCTGTCCGCGGTGGCGACGCGATCGACGTGGTGCCCACCGAACCGGTTGTCTCGGCCGCCCCGGCCGCCCGGGAGGAGGGCCCAGGACACACTCTGACGCTCACCGCGGCCCCCCGACGCACGACCACAGCACTCGCACCGGCCATCCTCACCTGTCTCGCGATCACGTGGCTGAACCCGCACACCTATCTCGACACGGTCCTGCTGCTCGGATCCGTCTCGACGAGCTACGGCGACGCGCGCTGGTTCTTCGCGATCGGCGCGATCCTCGGAAGCGCCGTCTGGTTCGCGTTCCTGACCTTCGCCGCCCGCTACGCGGCGCGGTGGCTGCGCTCACCGCGCTCCGGGCGCATCCTCGACGGCGCGATCGCGGTCGTGATGCTGAGCCTCGCGGCCTTCCTCGCGGCTGGCTGATCCCCGGCGTCGCCGAGACTGCGGCGCCCGCAGGCTCTAAGCGAGGGCCACGGTTCCGGAGAAGACGAGCGTCGCGGGACCCGACAGCGCGACGCGCTCGCCGTCCTCGTCAGAGAACATGCGCACGCCGAGCGTGCCGCCCGGCACCTCGACGCGCCACTCGCTCGGCGCGTTCGCACCCGCCCAGCTGCGCACCGCGAGCGCCGCCGCGACCGTTCCCGTGCCGCACGAGAGCGTCTCCCCCACGCCGCGTTCGAAGACGCGCATCCGCAGGTGCCCGACGCCCCCGGTCACGAGCGGATCCTGCGGCACGACAAACTCGACGTTCGCGCCGTGCGCGGGCGCCGGATCGATGACGGGAACGACCCCGAGATCCAGTTCTTCGAGCTCGCCATCGCTCGCGAGCGCAACGACGACGTGCGGATTGCCGAGGTCGACTCCCATTCCCGGGCGGGCGACATCGAGGCCCTTCGCCCGCACGAGCGGATCCCCGTCCTCGGCGCGCCAACGCCCGAGATCGACCTCGAAGCCGGCGTCGCTGCGCGTGACGCGCTTGACGCCCCCGCGCGTCCCGATCGGCAGCGCTGCGGCCGGATCGAGCGTCGCGAGACCCGTGTCCAACACGTAGCGCGCGAAGACCCGCACTCCGTTCCCGCACATCTCGGCGACAGAGCCGTCGGCGTTCCGGTAATCCATGAACCACTCGGCGTCGGCATCCTCCGCGAGCGCGGAACGACCCTCACCAATCGCGCGCGAACGCACGACCCGCAGCAGGCCGTCGGCACCGATTCCGAAGTGGCGATCGCAGAGGGCCGCGACCTGCTCCGGCGTGAGATCGAGCTCGCCCTCCGGGTCTGCGACGATCACGAAGTCGTTGCCGGTGCCATGGCCTTTGGTGAAGGGGATCTCGGGCATGCGGCCAGTCTACGGATCTCGTCCTCGAGTATGACGCGCCGCGGCGAGGATCCCCCTCCGCTCCGATGCGCCGGCGCCGGGCCACGCGAAGGATGGAGGACATGATCACCGCTGAGAACCTCACCAAGCGCTTCGGCGCACACACGGCCGTCGACGATGTGTCGTTCACCGTCAAGCCCGGTCAGGTGACGGGCTTCCTCGGGCCGAACGGCGCCGGCAAGTCGACCACCATGCGCATGATCCTCGGGCTCGACCGACCCACGAGCGGCTCAGCCGCCGTGAACGGGCGCCCCTTCGCGGAACACACCGACCCGATGCGTCAGGCCGGTGCCCTCCTCGATGCGAAGGCCGTCCATCCGGGGCGCCGCGCCGTCGACCACCTGCGCCTTCTCGCCGCCACCAACGGGCTGCCCGAACGCCGCGTCGACGAGGTGGTGGAGCTCACGGGCATCGCGTCGGTGCAGCGGCGCCGCATCGGCGGCTTCTCGCTCGGCATGCACCAGCGCCTCGGCATCGCCGCGACGATGCTGGGCGACCCGCAGGTGCTGATGTTCGACGAACCCGTCAACGGCCTCGACCCCGAGGGCGTGCACTGGGTGCGCGGTTTCGCCCGGGCACGCGCCGCCGAAGGCCGAACGGTCTTCCTCTCGTCGCACCTCATGAGCGAGATGGCGCAGACCGCCGACCACATCATCGTGCTCGGGCGCGGACGCGTGCTCGCCGACGCCCCGATCAGCGACTTCCTGAAGGCCGCCGAGAACCCCTCGACGCGGGTGCGCGTCTCCGACGCGACCGTTCTCGCCTCCCTCCTTGCGGCCGACGGCGTGACGATCACGCAGACGTCCTCCGACACGCTCGAGATCGACGGGATCCCCGCGCACCGCATCGCCCGTACCGCCGCAGTCGAGGGTCTCGAACTGCACGAGCTGACGCCTGTCGCCGCCTCGCTCGAGGAGGCCTACCTCGCCCTCACCGACGACGCCACCGAGTACCGCAGCGACGCCGCTGCTCTCGCCGCCTGATCTTCCGCCACGAAACGGACACCACAACCATGACCACTGTCACAGCTTCGCCCTCCTCCGCGGTCGCGGCCCCCGCTCACGTCCGATTCCGCACGCTCGTGCGCGCCGAGTGGATCGCCCTCACGAGCCTGCGCGGCACATACGCCTCGTGGATCATCGGCACGCTCCTCGTGATCCTGCCCGCCGCAGGAATGGCGGCGATCTTCGGATATGAGTTCCTCCGTTCGGGCAGCGACCCCGCGCTGGCACAGGCGCTCCCGAGTACCTCGTCGCTCGCGATGAACGGTGCGATCTTCGCCGTCGCCGTCGCGACGATCGTCGGCGCCGCCGCCTATGCGAAGGAGCACTCGACGGGATCCCTGCGCAGCCAGCTCGCCGCGTCGCCGCGCCGCTTCCCCTTGCTCGCCGCGAAGGCCACCGTCGTCGCCGCGAGCGTCTTCGTCGCCTCCGTCGTCGCGTTCGCCCTCGCGGTCGCCGCCGCCGCGGCCGTGTCGTCCCTCTTCGGGATCGCGGTCTCGGTCGACGATCCGATCCTCGAGATCGTCGTCCCTCTCCTCGGCGGCGGCCTCTTCACGGCGAGCGTCGCCGTGTTCGCGATCGGCCTCGCCGCGATCCTGCGCTCCGAGACGTGGGCGGTGACCCTCGCGCTCGTCTTCCTGTTCGTCGTCCCGATGATCCTCGTGCAGCTGCCGTGGGAGTGGGCGACTCAGATCTCCGATGTTCTTCTCGGAACGACCGGACAGTCGCTCACGATGGTGCGCACGGAGATCACGGGCGATCTGCTCGTCGATGCGCTCCTCACTCTTGGCTGGGCGGCCGTCGCGTTCTTCGGCGGTGCGGCCGTCATGTCTCGTCGGGACGCGTAGATTCGCCTTCGATGACCCCGTCGAGACCCGCATCGCCCGACCCCGTCGCGGGGCCGGGCGATGCGGCGTCTCTCGAACTGCCGAAGCCGCCAGGGGTGCTCCGCAGCTGGATCGACGGGCATCCCCGCACGGTCGACGCGCTCATCGCCTTTCTCGCCGTCATCGCGCCGCACGTGCTCGCCACGATCGCGCTCGCCCCCACGGCGACATCCGCGGCGTGGACCATCGCCGTGTCCGCCGTCGCGATCGCCGTGCTGACGCCAGGCGTGATGCTGCGCCGTCGCTGGCCGTTCCTTCTCCTCGTCCTCTCGCTGCTCATCTCCACGCTGGCACCGGGGAACGCGGGCGACGCGAGCGGTGCCGCGACCTGGGTGGCCCTGTATTCGCTCGGCGTCTTCGCCAACGTGCGGCGCGCGTGGATCGGATTCTGCATCGCCGCCGCGACGACCTTCGTCGAGCTGCAGTTCACCCCCGACCGCATGCAGGGACCGTGGTGGGTCATTCTCCTCGCGGATCTGTTCCAGGTCGGCGCCGCCTTCCTCATCCCGACCCTCGTCGGACTCTGGATCGGCGGGCGCCGCCGATACGAGGCTGCGCTCATTGCGCGCGCCGAGGACCTCGCCCGCGAGCGGGACCAGCAAGCGCGGCTCGCCGTCTCGGAGGAGCGCACGCGCATCGCGCGCGAGATGCACGACATCGTCTCGCACAGCCTCACCGTCATGATCACCCTGTCGGAGGGCGCCGCCGCGCAGGCCGACGTGGGCTCGGATCGGGCCGCGGCGGCGATGCGTCGCGTCGCCGACACCGGGCGCGACTCGCTCGCCGAGATGCGCCGCCTCCTCGGGGTGCTGCGCACCTCCGAAGCTCCTGCAGAGCTCGCGCCTCAGCCCGGCGCCGACTCCATCGCGATGCTCATAGCGCAGTTCCGCGATGCCGGCATGCCCGTCACCTGGCGTCACGAAGGCCAGCCATTGCCTTCGGGCGGCGTCTCCCTCACTGCCTATCGCATCGTGCAGGAGTCGCTCACCAACGTGCTCCGGCATGCGCCCGGTGCTCGCACCGTCTCCGCGAGCATCCGGCACGAAGGCGGCCGCGTCACGATCACGGTCGACAACGACCTCACGCGCGACCCTGTGCCATCCGACGGCGCGGGCCGCGGACTCGTCGGCATGCGCGAGCGCGCCACACTCCACGGCGGCGTGCTCGAGGCCGGACCGCGCCCCGATGGACGATGGCGCGTGCACGCGACGCTCCTCACGGAACACTCCCGAAAGGCACCGGAATGACCACCGAGAAGATTCGCGTCGCGATCGTCGACGATCAGGAGCTCGTGCGGATGGGACTGCGCATGATGCTCGATCCGCTCCCGGACATCACGGTCGTCGCGGAAGCCTCCGACGGGCACGAGGCCGTCGGCCTCACGCCAGACGACATCGACGTCTTCCTCATGGACGTGCGGATGCCAGGCCTCGACGGCATCGCCGCGACGGAGCGCATCACAGCGAACGACCCGGCGCCGCGCGTGCTCGTGCTGACGACGTTCGACCTCGACGAGTACGCGTTCGCGGCCCTCCGCGCCGGCGCGAGTGGCTTCCTCCTCAAGGACACGCGCCCGGAAGACCTGTTCGGCGCGATCCGCTCGGTGCACGCCGGCGACGCGGCTCTCGCGCCCCGCGTGACGGCGCGGATGATCGAACAATTCATCGACGCCCCCGCCCCACGGGACGACGACGATCCCCTGCTCGCCACGCTCACTCCCCGAGAGCGGGAGATCCTCGTCGCAATCGGCGAGGGCCTGACGAACGACGAGCTCGCCGAGCGGTTCTTCCTCTCGATCTCGACCGTCAAGACCCACATCGGCCGCCTGCTGCAGAAGCTCGGTGCCCGCGACCGCGTACAGCTCGTCATCCACGCCTACGAGTGGGGGCTCGTCGGCTGACGGCTCACGCGTCGATCCAGCGCACCCCTGCATATCGCCGGAACCAGCCGACCTGACGGCGGGCGTAGCGGCGCGTGAGGGCCTGCGTCTCGGCGATCGCCTCGGCTTCGCTCTTCTCCCCCTTCAGCTGCGCCAGCGCCTGCGCATAGCCGATGGCGCGGCTCGCCGTCCGGCCGCGCTCGAGGCCGCGCTCGCGCAGCGCCGCCGTCTCGTCGAGCATGCCCCCTGCCCACATGCGCTCGACACGGCGGTCCAGACGCTCGACGAGGGTCGCGCGCTCCATGCGGAGACCGATGAACGTCGTCGCATCCCGCCAGAGCCGGGGTTCGTCGGGCAGAGCCGCGCCGTGCCCCGCGTCTCCCTGCCCCAGAACCTCGAGAGCGCGCACGATGCGACGGCCGTTGCGGGGATCGATGCGCTCGGACGTCGCAGGATCCCGGCGCCGCAGCTCGTCATAGAGTGCACCCGCACCGTCCGTCTCCAGCCGCCTCTCGAGATCCGCGCGCAGAGCCTCGTCTCGGGGAGGGAAGCGGAAGTCGAAGACGGTGCTCGACACATACAGCCCCGAGCCGCCGACGAGGATCGCGTGCCGGCCGCGCTCCAGGATCCCGTCGATCGCGTGACGCGCCTCGCTCTGATACGCCGCGACCGCGGCGTCGTCGGTCACGTCGAGCACGTCGAGGAGGTGGTGCGGGATGCCGCGGCGCTCCTCGACAGGGAGCTTCGCCGTGCCGATGTCCATGCCGCGGTACAGCTGCATCGCGTCGGCGTTCACGACCTCAGCGGGCTCGCCGCGTGCCGCGAGCGCCTCAGAGAGGTCGAGCGCGATGTCGCTCTTGCCCGTGCCCGTCGCCCCGACGACGGCCCACAGCCGCGGCCCGTCAGCGCCCGCCGCGAGCTCGGGCGGGAGGAGCGTCACGCCCCGGCGCGGATCGTCGGCAATCCGAGCGTCACGGCGCCTCCCGCGGCCTGGCCGTCCGCGGACGGCACGGCGCAGGAATCGGCCTGCGCGCGATCGTAGGCGTCGCCCGCTCGTGTGCGACGGATCCGCAGCGGCGCCCCGTCGGCGCTGTCGGCGAGAAGGTGCGACGGCGCCGCATGCGTGACCGTCACCGTGACGACGTCGCCCGGTCGAGGCAGATCGGATCCGTCCGGCACCTCGAAATGCACGAGTCGGTTGTCCTCGGCGCGCCCCGTAAGTCGATGGGTCGCAGCGTCCTTCTTGCCCTCTCCCGTCGAGACGAGCACATCGAGCGAACGCCCGAGCTGCTTCTGGTTCTCTTCGAGCGTGATGCGCTGCTGAAGGGCGATGAGCCGGTCGTAGCGCTCCTGCACGACCTGCTTCGGCACCTGATTCGGCATCGTGGCCGCCGGCGTCCCCTCACGGATCGAGTACTGGAACGTGAACGCGCTCGAGAAACGGGCCTGCTCGACGACGCGCATCGTGTCCTCGAAGTCCTCGTCGGTCTCGCCAGGGAAGCCGACGATGATGTCGGTCGTGATCGAGGCGTGGGGAATCCGCTCGCGCACGCGGTCGAGGATCCCGAGGAACTTCTTCGAACGGTAGGAGCGACGCATATCCCTGAGGACCTTATCGCTGCCGGACTGCAGGGGCATGTGCAGCTGCGGCATCACATTGGGCGTCTCGGCCATCGCGTCGATCACGTCGTCAGTGAATGCAGCGGGGTGCGGGCTCGTGAAGCGCACGCGCTCGAGCCCCTCGATGTCACCGCAGGCGCGCAGCAGCTTGCTGAACGCCTGGCGGTCGCCGAACTCCACACCGTAGGTGTTGACGTTCTGACCGAGGAGCGTGACCTCGATCGCGCCGTCATCGGTGAGGAGCTTGATCTCCTCGAGGATGTCGCCCGGCCGACGGTCCTTCTCTTTCCCGCGCAGGCTCGGCACGATGCAGAAGGTGCACGTGTTGTTGCATCCGACCGAGATCGACACCCAACCCGAGTAGTGCGAGTCGCGCTTCGTCGGCAGCGTCGAGGGGAACACCTCGAGCGACTCGAGGATCTCGAGCTCGGCCTCGTCGTTGTGCCGCGACCGCTCGAGCAACTGCGGCAACGAGCCCATGTTGTGGGTGCCGAAGACGACGTCGACCCACGGCGCCTTCTCTACGACGGCATCCTTGTCCATCTGAGCGAGGCAGCCGCCGACGGCGATCTGCATGCCGTCGTGCTCGGCCTTCTTCGACTTAAGGTGCCCGAGCGTGCCGTAGAGCTTGCCTGCCGCGTTCTCGCGCACGGCGCACGTGTTGATGATCACGACATCGGCGTCCTCGCCCTCAGCGGCGGGCACGTATCCAGCGCTCTCAAGGGATCCCGACAACCGTTCGGAGTCGTGCACGTTCATCTGACAACCGAACGTGCGCACCTCGTAGGAACGGGCGCGACCTGTGGCGTCGACAGCGGCCGTGGAGGGCTCGATGAGCGTCGGGGTGCTGGAGGGCGTCGTCATCACGCCCTCGATTCTACTTTCCCCTCCGCGTACGGGGGTGTGAGGAGCCTCTATCGGAAGCGCACACCGCCTCCCCTCGCTTCGTCAAGCGCCTGGTTCGCGACGGTCATGGCAAGGGATCCGCCGAAGCCCCGACGCGAGAGCTGCCCCACGAGGCGACGCAGAGCCGTGTCATGGTCGTGCCGCACGAGCGATGGCGCCTTGCCGCGCGCGAACTCAAGCGCCCGTTCGTGATCGTCGTCGGGGAGTTCGGCGAGGGCCACGTCGATCGACTCTCGTGAAACGCCGCGCTTCGACAGGCTCTGCGCGATCGCTCGGCGCCCTTGATTCTTGCGTGTGAGCGCGGCATGCACGAGCTGTTCGGCGAGTCGGTCGTCGTCGAGGGCTCCGATGCGCGTGAGCCGGTCGACGATGTCGTCGACGTCGTGCGGTTCCACATCTTCGCGGCGCAACCGGTCGCGTGCCTCACGCTCCGACAGAGATCGTGAGGCGAGAGCTCGCGTCAACCGGGCCTCGGCGCGCTCGGCCGCATCGTCGCGTTCTCCCCCGTCTTCCCCCGGCGAATCGACGGACTCCACGGGAGCGCTGTCCGCGCTCCGCCACGTCGTGTGCCAACGTTCCGCGTCATCGACGGCGCCCATGGACGCATCGCGCGCAACAGGGGTCTCGGGTGCCGCTCCACCGAAGAGCGGCACCACGGGGGCGAGCCTCTCGCCCCCGTGATCCTGCCCGGCCATGTCGGAGCTCACGCCGTGCGGCGCGCCGCGATGTCGTCGACGGGCGCCTCTTCCTGTTCGGCGGCCGCCGGGTCGGCGAGGAGCCCGAGCTTGACCTTGATCTTGTTCTCGATCTCGAGCGCGACATCGGTGTGCTCGATGAGGAACCGACGCGCGTTCTCCTTGCCCTGTCCGAGCTGATCGCCGTCGTAGGTGTACCACGACCCCGACTTCTTGACGATGCCGTGCTCGACGCCGAAGTCGATCAACGACCCCTCGCGCGAGATGCCGGTTCCGTAGAGAATGTCGAACTCGGCCTGCTTGAACGGCGGAGCCATCTTGTTCTTGACAACCTTGACGCGTGTGCGGTTGCCGACGGCCTCCGCGCCATCCTTCATCGTCTCGATGCGACGGATGTCCAGCCGCACCGAGGCGTAGAACTTCAGCGCCTTGCCGCCCGCAGTCGTCTCGGGAGAACCGAAGAACACGCCGACCTTCTCGCGCAGCTGGTTGATGAAGATCGCCGTCGTCTTGGTCTGGTTGAGACCGCCGGTGATCTTGCGAAGAGCCTGCGACATGAGGCGCGCCTGCAGACCCACATGCGAATCGCCCATCTCGCCCTCGATCTCGGCGCGGGGAACGAGCGCCGCGACCGAGTCGATGACGACGAGGTCGATGGCCCCGGACCGGATGAGCATGTCGGCGATCTCGAGTGCCTGCTCTCCCGTGTCGGGCTGGGAGACGAGCAGCGAATCGATGTCGACACCGAGCTTCCTCGCGTACTCGGGGTCGAGTGCGTGCTCTGCATCGACGAACGCCGCGATCCCGCCTGCGGCCTGCGCATTCGCAATCGCGTGGAGGGTGAGCGTCGTCTTACCCGAGGATTCGGGACCGTAGATCTCGACGACGCGCCCCCGGGGAAGGCCGCCGACTCCGAGAGCGACGTCAAGGGCGATGGAGCCCGTGGGGATGACCTCGACCGGCGCCCGCTCTTCGCCCCCGAGGCGCATGACCGTGCCCTTGCCGAACTGCCGATCGATCTGCGCGAGTGCCGTCTCGAGGACCTTCTCGCGGTCTGCCGCTGCTGCCATGATTGAGCTCCTTCGTCTGCTCGTGTACCGCCGCCCATAGGCTGTCGTGACCCGCCTCCGGTGGGCGGATTCTTCGACAGGGCGCGTGGCGTCTGCCGCCGCTCGCCACGTTACGGAGAACCACTGACAAACGAAGCCGGATGCCCCCGCAATGTGGAGAACTCGTGCGAGATCCACGTTGTGCACGACACTACGCGCGATAGAACGGATCTTCGAACGCGACGCGCCGTGTCGCCGTCGAGATTCGAACGCGCTCCGACGGCCTCAGTCGCGCTGCGGCTCGCGCAGGCCCGCGCCATAGCGCGCTGAGGCCGGGAGCTCGGTTTCATCGCAGAGCGCACGCCAGATGTCTCGCGGCGAGACACCCGCGTCGAGCGCATCGGATGTCGTGCGGTCGATCGCAGGAAGCACGAGGTCGTGCATGATCCAGTTTGCGCGCACACCGAAATGATCGTCGATCGCGCGCAACAGCTCGCTGCGCCTCATGCGGCGTCGCTCACTGCAGGGACAGCTCGGGCTCGACCTCGGCGACCAGGTCGTCGGGAACGACGTCCGGGAAAGCATCGTCGATGCCCTCGAGAACCGCGAGACGATCGCCCACACGGCGCATCACCGCGGAGATCGGCACCTCGAGCGCCTCGGTGACGGAGGCGAGGATTTCGCTCGATACCTCTTTCTGGCCCCGCTCGACCTCGCTGAGATAGCCGAGCGCCACACTCGCCTTGCTGGCGACCTGGCGCAGCGTCTGTCCTCGCTGCAGTCGGAAATCGCGAAGCACGTCGCCGATCTCTTGACGTACCAGGATCATGGCGGCCCTCCCTCGTCTCTCGCGTTCCTCAAAGCTCGGTGCGGATTCGGCATCCGCACATCCTGTTCACACCAGGCTACTGCCCGAAGGCGGTCCCGCGGTGGGAATCAGGGAATGATGACATCGGTGAAACACCTCTCCCAGCTTCGCTATTCCCCGCTCGCCTCGCGCGATCCCCGAAGCACCGCCAGCGCCAGGTCGAGCACGGCACCCACGGCAGCACCTCGGATCGCGCCACGATCCCCCTCGAAGACCGCCGTCTCGACGCGATCCGCGTCCGGTGTCGAGACCGCCACGCAGACCGTCCCGACGGCCGCGCCTCCCTGCGGATCGGGCCCCGCAACGCCCGTGGTCGCGAGCCCGACATCGGCGGCCGAACCGTCCACCGCGAGCGCGCGGCGTACGCCTCGCGCCATCTGCAGCGCGACATCGGGATCGACGGGCCCCCGCTCAGCGAGGACCTCCGTGTCGACTCCGAGCAGTGTGTGCTTCACGCGCGTGTCATACGCGACGATCCCTCCGCGCATGTGCGCGGATGCGCCCGGTACGTCGACGATCGAGGCCGCGACGAGCCCTCCGGTCAACGACTCGGCCGCACCCACCGACCATCCGCGTCGCTCCAGCTCCGAGAGCAGCTCGTCCGCGCGCGATGCAGTCACCGGCTGCTCCGCGCACCCCGCACCTGGGCGATGACGTAGTCGATCCCGCTCGCGATCGTCAGCGCGACGACGATCCACATGAGCACCATCGTCACGATCGCCCACGGCACGAAGCCGATCACGACGTGGATCGGCAACAGCGCCCAGGCGAGCGCGACGCCCTGGAAGGCGGTCTTGATCTTCCCCATCCACGCGGCGGCCACGACATGCTCGCGCCGCACGACGAGACGGTGCACCGTGATGCCCCATTCGCGGACGAGGATCACGATGACCATCCACCACGGGATCTCGTCGAGGATCGCGAGGCCAACGAACGCGGCTCCCGTGAGCAGCTTGTCGGCGATCGGATCCCACAGCTTGCCGAAGTCGCTCACGATCTCGAAACGGCGCGCGAGGTACCCGTCGACCCAGTCGGTCGAGATCGCGAGGATGAACAGGAGCGCGGCCGTCAGCCGCACGCCGAGGTGCGGATCGCCGAACGAACCGCCGATGAGCAGCAACACGAAGAACACGACCGCGAGCGGGATCCGCACGACGGTGATCGCGTTGGGAAGCTGAGGATGGATGGCCATGAGCCCAGTGTGGCAGGCGAGCGTTCAGTCGTCGCGCCCGGTGAGGCCCCAGGCGTCTTCGCTCTCAGATTCGTCGACGACAGGACGTCCGGCGAACTGCTGCTCGATGGGATCCGAGTCGTATCGATCATCGCCCCCGGAATCGGGCACCCCCGCGTCGCCGGCCGAGGCCGCGTCGCCGGCCGAGGCCGAAGCCGGCGGCTCTTCGCCCTTCAGCTTCGCGAGCACAGAGGCCAGCTGCTCGGGCGCGACGAGCACATCGCGAGCCTTCGATCCCTCCGACGGGCCGACGATCTCCCGCGATTCCAGCAGGTCCATCAAACGGCCCGCCTTCGCGAAGCCCACACGCAGCTTCCGCTGCAGCATCGAGGTTGAGCCGAACTGACTTGACACGATGAGCTCGGTCGCTGCGAGCAGCACCTCGAGGTCGTCGCCGATGTCCTCGTCGATCTCCTTCTTCGGCGCCTCGATCGCCTCCGCGACATCGGATCGGTACTCCGGACGCGCCTGGCCCGTCACGTGACGCACGACGGAGTCGATCTCGTCTTCCGTGACCCACGCGCCCTGCAGACGGAACGGCTTCGAAGATCCCATCGGCGAGAACAGCGCATCGCCCTGTCCGATGAGCTTGTCGGCGCCGGGGCCGTCGAGGATGACGCGCGAATCGGTCACGCTCGTCACGGCGAAGGCGAGGCGCGAGGGCACGTTCGCCTTGATGAGTCCGGTCACGACGTCGACCGACGGGCGCTGCGTCGCGAGCACGAGGTGGATGCCCGATGCGCGCGCGAGCTGCGTGATGCGCACGATCGAGTCTTCGACGTCGCGAGGCGCGACCATCATGAGGTCGGCGAGCTCGTCGACGACGACGAGCAGGTAGGGATAGGGCTTGAGCACGCGCTCAGATCCGACCGGCAACTGGATCTCGTCATTCACGACAGCCCTGTTGAAGTCATCGATGTGACGGAACCCGAACGACGCCAGGTCGTCGTAACGCATGTCCATCTCCTTCACGACCCACTGCAGCGCCTCGGCTGCCTTCTTGGGGTTCGTGATGATGGGCGTGATGAGGTGCGGGACTCCGGCGTAGCTCGTGAGCTCGACGCGCTTCGGGTCGACGAGCACCATGCGCACATCGCTCGGCTTCGCGTGCATGAGCAGGCTCGTGATCATCGAATTGACGAAGCTCGACTTACCCGAGCCGGTCGAGCCCGCCACGAGCAGGTGGGGCATCTTCGCCAGATTGGCGACGACGAATCCGCCTGACACGTCCTTGCCGACGCCGATCGTCAGGGGATGCGTCGACTTCTGCGCTGCGGGCGAGCGCAGCACATCGCCAAGCGCGACCGTCTCGCGGTCGGTATTGGGAATCTCGATACCGATCGCGCTCTTGCCCGGAATCGGCGCAAGGATCCGCACGTCGTTCGACGCGACGGCATACGAGATCGTGCTCGACAGCTGCGTGATCTTCTCGACCTTCACGCCCGGGCCGAGCTCGACCTCGTACTGGGTGACGGTCGGCCCGCGGGAGAATCCCGAGACCTTCGCGTCGACCTTGAACTCGGAGAAGACCTTCTCGATCTGCGAGACGATGTGGTCGTTCGCGGCAGAGCTGACCACAGCAGGCGGACCCGCCGCGAGGGCGGCCGGCGAAGGCAGCACATAGGGTGCCTCAGGCGGCTGAGGACCGCGCGCGCCCGGCCCGTCGGTTCCGAACCCGTCGATGCCGCCGAGAACGTCATCGGGCGACTCGGCGTCGTCATCGCCCAGGAGACCGACGCTCGAATCGCCATCACTCGATGCATCGCGCAGGCTCTGCAGCGCCGGATCGTTCAGCACCTCGGTCGCCTGCTCGGTGGGGGCCGGCGCCGTATCGGGCTCGACGTCGACGACGGCCTGGTCGTAGCCGCGGTCCTTCTGCTCGCCGAGCAGCTCCGTGAGCTGCTGCGGATCCGTGACCGCCTCGACGTCCTCTTCACGACCCGACGCGTTTCGACGCCACCAGGGGAGTTCGTCAGCACCGTCGAACAGCTCGGAGTCGGCGTCCTTCTTCCGTCGACCCCGACGCCCTCGCGCCGGCTTGTCGTCGATCACCTCGGTCGGTGCATCGGCCCTCGCGGGCCCCTCGCCCGGAGCCTCGTCGCCGAACATCCATGCGTACAGCTCTCCGAGCCGCTGTCCGATGCGGTTCGGCGGGGTCTTCGTGATGATGAGCAGGCTCAGCGCGAGGATCACGGCGAGCACGACATATCCGCCGATCGGCGTGATGAGCAGGCCCAGCGGCTCGCCGATCATCCACCCGAACAGGCCACCGGCTTCGCTGAGAGCCGGCATACCCTGCGCCGGCTCAGGTCGGCCGAGCGCGAGATGGCAGATCCCGGCGACCGGAACGATGAACAGGGCGAAGCCGATGCCGACACGTCCGTTGTTGGTGACCGAGGCCGGGTGACGGAAGAGCCACCCCGCGAGGAAGAGCAGGAGCACCGGGAACACGAAGGCCGTACGCCCGATGAGCAGGCCGAACGTGAATGCGCTGATCTGCGCCGCGACGCCGTTGCCGATGAAGAACCACTCGACGACGGCCCCTGCGACGGCGAGCAGCACCAGCAGCAGAGGGAACCCGTCGCGACGATCTTCGCGCGCGAGCGTCTCGGCTCCGAACGCACGGAAGAGACCGCCGACCGCGTGGCCGACGCCGTTCCAGGCGCGCACGGGAACGGCCGGTCGATCAGGATCGTCGATGTGCGCGCGGGGCGCGGGCGCGGACTTCTTCGACGCCCCCTTCGCGGAGGCGCCGCTTTCCTTCTGCGCTGACTTCTTGGGCGCGGTGGACGAGCGTGCCATGAAGTCCACGGTACGTCGGACCCCTGACATTCCGAGGGAGGACGCGCACGGCCCGGGCGTTTCTCAGCGGAGACGCCCGGGCCGTGCGCGTGCGCGTCACGCCTCGATGACGAGGGGGACGATCATCGGACGGCGGCGCAGCCGCTGCCCGACCCACCGACCGATCGTGCGGCGAACGGTCTGCGACAGCGCATGGTTGTCGCGCACGCCCTTCGCTGCCGCCTCTTCGAGCGCGGCGACGATCTTCGGCTTGATCTTGTCGAACACCTTGTCGTCCTCGGCGAATCCGCGCGCGTGGATCTCAGGGCCCGTCACGATCTTGCCCGTGTTCGCGTCGACCACGACGATGACCGAGACGAACCCCTCCTCGCCGAGCACGCGACGATCCTTGAGGTCGGCATCCGTGATGGCGCCCACCGTCGATCCATCGACGTAGACGAAACCGATGTCGAGCTGCCCCGACACCCACGCCTCGCCGTCCTTCAGGTCGATCGAGGTGCCGTTCTCGGCGATGATCGTGCGCGATTCGGGGATCCCCGAGTCCTGCGCGACCTTCGCATTCGCCATGAGGTGGCGGTATTCGCCGTGCACGGGCACGACGTTCTTCGGCTTCAGGATGTTGTAGCAGTACAGCAGCTCGCCGGCCGCGGCGTGACCCGAGACGTGCACCTTGGCGTTGGCCTTGTGCACGACGTTCGCGCCGAGCTTCGTCAGCCCGTCGATCACGCGGTAGACAGCGTTCTCGTTACCGGGAATGAGGCTCGAGGCGAGGATGACGGTGTCGCCCTCCCCCGGCTCGATCGCGTGGTCGAGGTTCGCCATCCGGCTGAGCACAGCCATCGGCTCGCCCTGCGATCCGGTCGACATGTAGACGATCTCGCCGTCCGGGATGTCGCCCGACTTCTTGTAGTCGACGAGGGCGCCCTCAGGAACATCGAGGTATCCGAGCTGCTGCGCGATCGTCATGTTGCGCACCATCGAACGGCCGAGAAGGGCAACGCGGCGACCGTTGGCATGAGCAGCATCGATCACCTGCTGCACGCGGTGAACGTGGCTCGAGAAGCTCGCGACGATCACGCGGCCCGTGGTCTTCGACATGACCTGCTCGATCGTCGGGCCGATCTGACGCTCCGTGGGGGTGAAGCCCGGCACCTCGGCATTCGTCGAATCCGGCAGGAAGAGGTCGACGCCCTCTTCGCCCAGGCGCGCGAAAGCGCGCAGATCGGTCAGCCGCCCGTCGAGGGGAAGCTGATCCATCTTGAAGTCGCCGGTGTGGAGGACGAGCCCCGCCTCAGTGCGGATCGCGATCGCGAGTGCGTCCGGAATCGAATGATTCACGGCGACGAACTCGAGGCCGAAAGGACCGACGTCGAGCGTCTCGCCCTCACGCACGACATGCGTCTGGGGCGTGATCCGGTGCTCCTTGAGCTTCGCCGACGTCAGCGCGAGCGTCAGCTTCGAGCCGTAGATCGGGATGTCCTCCCGCATCTTGAGGAGGTAGGGAACGGCGCCGATGTGGTCCTCGTGCCCGTGGGTGAGCACGAGCCCGACGACATCGCCGAGGCGGCCGCGCAGCGGCTCCATGTCGGGCAGGATGAGATCGACGCCGGGCTGATGCTCCTCCGGGAAGAGCACGCCGCAGTCGACGATGAGGATCTTGCCGTCGAACTCGTACATGGCCATGTTGCGGCCGACCTCACCGAGGCCGCCGAGAGGCGTGACGCGCAGGGCGCCGGAGTCGAGTTCAGGCGGATCGAAGACAGGGGTGGACATTGTGCCTTTCCGCGCGTTCGCGCAGGGTGAGCGTCACCGAGTGGTGCCAGGCACCTTGGGGAGCGCGCCGCCCGCGGCCGCGTTGCGGTCGGGGCGGAAGTTCGAGAAGTCCACGCCGTCCACGCCGTCCACGAGGGCGAGTTCGTCCTCGATGATGGCGGCCTCCCATTCCTCGGGTCCGACGAGCGGCAGGCGCACGCGCGGACTCGAGATGCGGCCGAGGCCGTGGAGGATGTACTTCGCGGAGACCGTGCCCGGAACGTGCGTCATCACGGCACGGACGAGCGGCTCGAGCTTCTTGTGCTGCTCGGTGGCGGTTGCGAGGTCGCCGCGGTTGACCGCGTCGACGATGGTTCGATATGGGCCGGCGGCGATGTTCGCCGTGACGCCGATGAGGCCCGAGGCGCCGATGGACATGGCGGGCAGCGCGTTCGCGTCGTCGCCCGAGAAGTAGAGAAGATCGGTCTGGTTCAGCACGCGGCTGACCTCGCTGAAATCGCCCTTGGCGTCCTTCACCGCGAGGATGTTCGGGTGCTTCGCCAGCCGCAGGAAGGTCTCGTACGCGATCGGCACCCCCGTGCGTCCGGGGATGTCGTAGAGGATCACCGGCAGATCAGTCGAATCGGCGATGAGCCGGAAGTGCGTGAGAATACCGGCCTGCGTGGGCTTGTTGTAGTACGGCGTGACGATCATGAGCCCGTCGGCGCCCAGCTTCTCGCTCTTCTGATAGAGCTCGATCGCGTGCGCGGTCTCGTTCGACCCGCCGCCCGTGATGATCTTCGCACGCCCCGCGGACACGCTCTTGCCGACCTCGACCAGCCGCAGCTTCTCGGGATCCGTGAGCGTCGACGTCTCGCCCGTCGTACCGGTGACGACGATGCCGTCGGCGCCCCCGGAGATGACGTCATCGATGTGCTTCTCCGTCGCGTCCCAGTCGACTTCACCGTCGGCCGTCATCGGCGTGACGAGGGCGACGAGAACCTGTCCGAACGGGTTGGCGGAGTGCGTCATGCACACCAGGCTAGCGCGTGAGCCTGGGCGAACGTCACGCGCGTTCCCATATGACGAACCGGTACGGCACGCCCGTTCGGCTCGTGTGCCAGCCGTCCGGATCCTCGGGATCGCGACGGACCACCCGCCATGAGGGGCCGATCTCCGGAGCGGACGTGTCACCGTCGACGGCGAGGTCGATCTCGGTGACCCACAGTTCCTCGAGCACGGCCATCGCCTGGCGGTAGATCTGCCCGCCGCCGATGATCCAGACGTCGTCCGCGATCTCGCGGCCTCGCGCGACCGCCTCGTCAAGGGATCCGACCGTCGTCGCGCCCTCTGCCACGTAGCCAGCATCGCGCGTGACGACGATGTTCTCGCGTCCCGGCAGCGGGCGGAACCTCGCCGGAAACGACTCCCACGTGCGGCTCCCCATGATGACGGGGCCGCCCATCGTGGCGCGCTGGAAGTACGCGAGATCCTCAGGGACATTCCACGGCATCCCGCCGTCGGCGCCCAGCACTCCCCCGCGCGCCTGGGCCCAGATCGCCCGCAGCGTCATCGGATCAGACCGCCACGGCGCCGCGAATCGCGGGATGATGCTCGTAGCCGACGAGCGAGAAGTCGTCGTACTCGTATTCGAAGATGCTCGGTGCGGGCCGGATCTCGAGGCTCGGGTACGGGTATGGATCCCGGGAGAGCTGCTCTGCGACCTGCTCACGGTGGTTGTCGTAGATGTGGCAGTCGCCGCCCGTCCAGACGAACTCGCCGGGCTCGAGGCCCGCCTGCTGCGCCATCATCATCGTCAGCATGGCGTAGCTTGCGATATTGAACGGCACACCGAGGAAGAGATCGGCGCTGCGCTGATAGAGCTGACAGCTGAGCCGACCGTCGGCGACGTAGAACTGGAACATCGCGTGACACGGCGGAAGAGCCATGTCCGAGACCTCGGAGGGATTCCAGGCCGAGACGATCATCCGACGAGAGTCCGGCGTCGAGCGGATCTGCTCGAGCACCCCTGCGATCTGGTCGATGTGCCCGCCGTCAGGGGTCGGCCACGATCGCCACTGCACGCCGTACACCGGACCGAGATCGCCGTTCTCATCCGCCCATTCATCCCAGATCGTCACACCGCGCTCCTGCAGCCAGCGCACGTTCGAATCGCCACGCAGGAACCACAGCAGCTCAAGCGCCACCGACTTGAAATGCACCTTCTTGGTGGTGATGAGGGGGAAGCCGTGTGCGAGGTCGAAACGGATCTGACGCCCGAATGCGCTCGTCGTCCCCGTGCCCGTGCGGTCGGATTTGCGGGTCCCGTTCGCGAGCACGTCGCGCAGGAGATCTTCGTACGGGGTGGGGATCGCGGGCTCCATGCCTCCCAGCGTATTCCTCTTCCCGGCGCGTCGCGTGGGAATCCGTTCCCCGCGCGCGCCCCGGTCGCTAGGCTGGCCGCGACCCGCTCTCATCAACCTGGAGGAGTCACGATATGTCCGTCACCAGCGAAGCCACTGCCACCTGGTCGGGAACCCTCTTCGAGGGATCCGGATCTGTGACGCCCGCCTCGGGCATCGGCACGTTCGCCGTCAACTGGAAGGCCCGCAGCGAGGGGTCGGAGTCGACGACGACTCCCGAAGAGCTCATCGCATCGGCCCACTCGTCCTGCTTCAACATGGCGCTCTCGAACGCACTGGCTCAGGCCGGCGCGACGGCCGAGAAGATCCGCACGACGGCTTCCGTCACGTTCGTTCCCGGAACGGGCGTCACCGGCAGCCACCTCAACGTCGCGGCGACGGTGCCCGGCATCTCGGAAGAGAAGTTCGAGGAGATCGCCGAGTCGGCGAAGTCCGGATGCCCGATCTCGCAGGCGCTCGCCGGCATCGACATCACGATCGAGGCCACGCTCGACTGAGCCGAGCCTCCTCAGGTCGACGCGTCTCCGTCGAATCCGGCACAGACAGCTGCCGATTCGGCGGAGGCGCGTCGGCGTCTTACGCCGTGCGACGTTCCAGACGGATCGCGGTGCGCGCCGCCGCTCGGGCGCGGCGACGGTCGCCCGCCGCGTCGTATGCGACGCTCAGGCGGAACCACGCCCGCCAGCTGTCCGGTTCGGTCTCGACGGCAGAGCGGTAGGCCGGAAAGGCCGCATCGGCATCCGATCGGACCACACGCCCGGACGGCGTGAGAGCGACGTCGTCGTCAGGCAGTCCGCCCTCCGCCTCGAGTCGACGAGCAAGGCGATCGGCCCGCCACCCGAACCACAGCTCGCGACCAAGGGCCCACGCGCCCACGACCGGGAACACGATCATGGCCGTGCCCATCACGACCGCGACGGCATCCCCCGTCGCGACGAGCGCGACGGCTCGCCCGCCGAGCAGCCAGATGTACAGGGCGAACACCGCCGCCATGAGGGCGACGCCAATGCGGACGCCCACGCTCAGCCGCTCGTCGTGCGGGCGACCTGGCCCGAGACGCCGCCGTCGTCGACAGGCTTCGTCGGCGACGACCGCGGGGTCCCGATGCCGATGTCGATGAAGTTCTCCAGACCGACGACCACGCCCGCGGTGTCGACCGCACCGTCGAGCGCGATCCGGATGCCGGGCGCATAGGCAGCCGCGGGATCGGTCGTATCGTGCACGATCGAAAGCGTCTCCCCCGGACCGGAGAGGATCGTCTGCTGCTGCGCAACGACGCCGGGACGTCGCAGCGAGTGAACCGGAATCGCGGCGACCTGCTGCCCACGTGCCCGCTGGTCGACGTGCGGCGCCTCAACAGGAGTCTGGCGTGCAGCGGAGATGAGCTCCGCCGTGCGCACCGCGGTGCCGCTCGGGGAATCGACCTTGGTGTCGCGATGGGCCTCGACGATCTCAGCGAACGGGAAGAACCGACCTGCTGCCGCGGCGATCGCGGATCCGAGCACCGAGCCGAGCGAGAAGTTCGGGACGAACACGGCCCCCGTGCCTGCCGCTTCGACGAGCGGACGCACGCGGGCGATGCGCTCGGCCGACCACCCGCTCGTGCCGACGAGCACGTTGATTCCACGCTCGATCGCGGCGCGGACGATGGCGTCGCTCGCCTGCGGATGTGTCGCGTCGACCACGAGGTCGGCTCCGGCGATCTCGTCGAGATCGCTCGACGAGGTGAGGACCGCGCACAGCTCGAAACCAGGCTGCTCTTCGATGACCGCACGGATGATGCTGCCGAGCTTGCCGGTGCCGCCGGCGAGTGCCACGAGTGTCATGGCTCTATCCTACGGACCGCCGGCGGTCAGACCGGCGGCACCTCGGGCAACCCCGTGCGCAGCTCGAACGGCAGGTGCGCGACGTCGTTGTGGCTCACGAGGCTCCAGGGCCGCCCCTGTTTCTGCGCCAGGACCGTGAGCCCGCAATTCGCCTGATTGAGCGTCATCCAACGCCACTCCTCGGCCCCGAGGATCTCGCGCACGAACCACGAGATGACGAAGTTGTGGGTGATGAGCATCTCGTGCACATCACCTGTCTTGCGCACGAGGAACTCGCCCACAGCATCGGACATCTGCGCCTGCCCCGCCTCGATCTCGGCGTCGCTGATGCCGCCGAAGAAGGGTTCGAAGACCGCTGGTGTCTCCTCGGTCATCCCCGTCGGCACACAATCGAACAGAAGCGCGTGCGGCTGCGGATCGATTGCGGGCATGCGGTCGGCGAGGATCCGGGCCGTCTCCGTCGCCCGGACAAGGGGCGAATGCCACACCGTCTCGAACGGCACACCGGAGAGCCGGTCGGCGAGGAGGGCCGCCTGACGCACCCCGCGCGGAGAGAGTGGACCGTCCTCCAGCCCGTGCTCTGCGTGCTGATGCTCGCCGTGGCGGACAAAGTAGATGTAGTGCGTCACAGCCGTTCGCTTCGTCGAAGTCTTCTCGGAGTCGCGAGACCGTGCGCAGCCGCACCGCTCGCGACTCCACCCTACCGTGATGCGGCTCGATCGAGCCTCGCCGTCTGCGCGCGGGTGAGGTCGGCAGTGGCCGCCGGCGCCAGGTCGTCGATCTGGTGCGCGGCGAACACATTCACGATCGGTGCGACGACGCCCGGCTGGGCACGCGCCCACGCGAACGCCGTCGCAGCCGGCGTGAGCCCCGCCTCATGCGAGACGGAGTCGAGCGCTCGAGCGAGCTTCCCACGCCAGTGGAAGAGGCGCGCTGCGCGGCCCTGTCGCCCCGGAGACTGGGGAGGCGCCAGCAGGCCACGAGGCACCGCGTGGATCGGCATCACCGCGATCTCCTGGGGAAGCGCAAGCCGCTGCATCTCGCCCTCGTACACACCCCGATCGCCGAGCCCGAACGGGACCTCGAGCACGTCGAGTCTCGGATACCCGGTCGAGGCGAAGACGCGCGCCTCCAGCATCTGCGCCGCGTCGATCCCGTGCGCACCGACCGCCCGCACGACCCCGCCCGCAACGAGGCGTTCAGCGTCGGCCAATGCTGCTTCCAGATGTCCTCCCCCGGATTCCTGCCCCGAGGCGTCGAGGACGAGGACGTCGAGGTGGTCGACGTCGAGGCGACTCAGCATGCGCTCCACCCCATCGGCGAGCCGCACCGCGCCCTCACGCGTCATGCGCGGAGCGCCGATGCGCGCGGAGATGACGATGTCATCGCGCACTCCGCGCGAGCGGATCCAATCCCCGACAAGCTCAGCGGCCGCCGTATCGCGGTCGCTCACGTGCACGAGGTTCCCTCCGGTCTGCGCGTAGCGGTCGAGCAGCACGGTTCCGGCCCGCGGCTCGGCAAGGCGGTCGAAGCCGCCTGTGCCGAGGCCGAAAGGCAGCACGCCGATCTCTGTCCGCCCGAGCGGTACCCGCGCGCCGCGAGCGACCGGCGGCCCGACCTCGGGCAACGGTGCCGACGGATGCGATCGCATCGTCGTGCACGTCCTTCGTCTCGATGCGGCGTCATCCGATGGTGACGCCGTTCCTGCGTTTTCCATCATTTCCCCCCGGTGCCCATTGAACAGCGCATGAGTGCCGAATGAACCCCAACACGCTCACGATTCCGTGACGATTCGCGCCGCCGCGTGCTCGGATCCGGCCACTCGCTGTCGGATATGCTGAGTTCCCGTCCTTCCCACGAGCTGGAGCGTGACAATCCCGATGGACTCGCCCGCGAGCCCGCAATGCACTGCTGACACGTATGCCGGACGCGCGCCCGCTGTCCGCGCTTCAGCGTCAAGGACCACCGCGTGACCAGCGCGATCCTCCTTCTCCTCGTCGGTATCGTCTCCGTCCTCGCGATCATCGCGGCCAATGGGTACTTCGTCGCACAGGAGTTCGCGTACATGTCCGTGGACCGTTCGCGTCTGCGAGCGCTCGCGGAGTCCGGTGACGCAGGGGCGCGGCGCGCGCTGAAGGTCACGCGGCGCACGTCCTTCATGCTCTCCGGAGCCCAGCTCGGCATCACCGTGACTGGCCTCCTCATCGGCTACGTCGCGGAGCCGCTCATCGGCGAGGCGCTCGGCACGCTGTTCGGAGCGGCTGGCGTTCCCGCGGCAGTGAGCATCTCCGTCGGCACCGTCATCGCGCTCGCGATCGCGACCGTGGTGCAGATGATCTTCGGAGAGCTCTACCCGAAGAACCTCGCCATCGCGGCCCCGCTTCCGTTGGCGAAGGCCCTGTCGCGGTCCACGCTCATCTACCTGACCGTCTTCGGCTGGCTGGTCGCGGTCTTCGATGCGGCAGCCAACGGCCTGCTGCGCCTTCTCCGAATCGAGCCCGTCCACGATCTCGAGCCCAGCGCCTCGCCCGAAGAGCTTCGCCGCGCCGTCGCCGAGTCCCGCGCGAGCGGGCACCTGCCCGAGGACCTCTCGCTTCTCATCGACCGGATCCTGGACTTCCCGAATCACGATGTGGCGCACGCGATGGTGCCGCGATCGCGTGTCAGCGCCGTCCGGGCCGAGTCGACGGTGGCGGAGGTCCGACGCATGATGGCCGAGGGACATACGCGCTACCCGGTCGTGGACGCCGGCGACATGCCCGTCGGCGTCGTCGACATGGGCGTGCTGATCGGCCTCGACGCGAAGCACGACGACGAGCAGGTCGCCGCGATCATGCATCGTCCGCTCGTCATTCCGGAGCTCATGCCGCTGCCTGAGGCGCTTTCACAACTGACGGCGGCGCACAGCCAGCTCGCCTGCGTGATCGACGAGTACGGCGGCTTTGCAGGGATTCTCACGACCGAGGACCTTGCCGAAGAGCTGGTCGGAGAGCTGACGGATGAACACGACGCCGGGCGACCGGCAGAGAGCGTACCGCTCGGCGGCGATACGTGGCTCATGGACGGAGACGTACATCTCGACGAAGTGCACCGCACAGTCGGACACGCCCTGCCGGACGGCGACTTCGAGACGCTCGCCGGCCTCGTCATCGCGACGCACGGCGCGCTCCCGGGGCCGAACGAGCACATCCCGATCGAGCTGCCCGCCGAGGCCGACGAGCTCCTCGCGAATGAAGCGACGCGACGCATCCTGGACGCCGAAGTCGTCGAGGTCGACAACCATGTTCCGAGCGTGATCCGAGTGCGTCTCGTCGAGACGGCACCGGGCGATCCGGGAGCGTCCGCATGAGTATCGGAATCGTCATCCTCGTCACTGTCCTGCTGATCGGCGCGAGCGCATTCTTCGTCGTCATCGAGTTCGCGCTGCTCGGCGCGCGACGCGCTCGCCTCGAAAGTGAGGCGGCGACGAGCGTCGCCGCGCGAGCCGCGCTGCGCGGGATGAATGAGCTCACCGTGATGCTTGCGGTGGCCCAGATCGGCATCACCGTGTGCACGTTCGCACTCGGGGCCGTCACCAAGCCGGCGGTCGACGCGTGGCTCGTCCCTCCGCTTGAAGCGACGGGACTGCCCCTCTGGTTCGCCGACGGCCTGGCGTTCGCACTCGCCCTGCTCGTGGTGACGTTCCTCCACCTCGTCGTCGGCGAGATGGCGCCGAAATCATGGGCTATCGCACACCCCGAGTACGCGGCGAAGCTCGTCTCCCTCCCTGCGCGAGCCCTCGGATGGGCGCTGCGACCACTGCTGCTCTGGATCAACCGCATGGCGAATCGGCTCGTGTCGGCGAGCGGAGTCGAGCCCGTGGACCGCGCGGCCGTCGGCGGCCAGGACATCGACACCATCCGTCAGCTGGTCGAGCAGTCGGCCGAGGCCGGCACCCTGGAGGCTTCCTTCCGCGCGCAGATCGATGAGGTTCTGGATCTGCAGAACGCTCCTTCGCGCGATCTCGTCCCCGGGGATCGCGAGCCGACTTCTGTTCCGGCGGGCGCCTCGATCGGAGACGTTCAGGACGCCGCCGCACGCTCAGGTCATCTGAGGATCCTCATCGTCCACCCAGATCGGCGTCGCACGCAGGTCGTGCACGTGCGTGACACGCTTCTCGATCCGCGATCCGCTCTCGCGGAGACTCGTGCGCGCCCCGCGCTCGCGATCGATGGCGCGATCCCGGCCGGGCAGGCGCTTCAGCGCATGCAGGCGAACGGCGAGCAGCTGGCCGTGCTCCTGCAGGACGATCGTCTCGCCGGAGTCGTCACGATCGACGACATCCTCGCCCACGTGTTCCCGCGCGCCCACTGACAGCAGGAAACGCCGAAGGCCCGGCCGCTCTGTGAGCGTCCGGGCCTTCGTGACGTGCGGGAGGAGGGATCAGGCCTCGACAGCCTGCTCCTCGGCCTGCTCGCCGGCCGCGTCCTCCTGGACGAGCTCAAGCGAGAGCTTGCCGCGATCGTCGACCTTCGAGATCTTCACGAGCATCTTCTGCCCCACCGAGACGACGTCCTCGATGCTCTCGACGCGCTTGCCACCGTTGAGCTTGCGCAACTCGGTGACATGCAGCAGGCCGTCCTTGCCGGGCAGCAGCGAGACGAAGACGCCGAACTTCGCAATGTTCACGGCCGTGCCGAGGTACTGCTCGCCGACCTCGGGGTTGGTCGGGTTCGCGATCGCGTTGACCTGGGCACGGGCGGCCTCGGCCGTCGGACCGTCGGTCGCGCCGATGTAGACGGTGCCGTTGTCCTCGATCGAGATCGTCGCGCCGGTCTCGTCCTGGATGCCGTTGATCGTCTTGCCCTTCGGGCCGATCAGCTCGCCGATCTTGTCGACCGGGATCTGGACGCTGATGACGCGCGGCGCCGTCGGCGCCATCTCGTCGGGAGCGTCGATCGCCGAATTGAGCACCTCAAGGATGCGCAGACGCGCGTCCTTCGCCTGGGTGAGCGCACCGGCGAGCACCTCGCTGGGGATGCCGTCGAGCTTCGTGTCGAGCTGAAGCGCGGTGACGAACTCGCTCGTGCCGGCGACCTTGAAGTCCATGTCGCCGAGCGCATCCTCGGCGCCGAGAATGTCCGTGAGGGCCGCGTAGCGGGTCTCGCCGTCGACCTCCTCGGTCACGAGGCCCATCGCGATGCCCGCGACGGGGGCGCGCAGCGGCACACCCGCGTTGAGAAGCGAGAGCGTCGACGCGCAGACCGAACCCATCGAGGTGGATCCGTTCGAACCGAGCGCCTCGGAGACCTGGCGGATCGCGTAGGGGAACTCCTCGCGCGTGGGCAGCACGGGAACGAGCGCACGCTCCGCGAGGAAGCCGTGGCCGATCTCGCGACGCTTCGGGCTGCCAACGCGGCCCGTCTCGCCCGTCGAGTACGGCGGGAAGTTGTAGTGGTGCATGTAGCGCTTGCTCGTCGTGGGCGACAGCGAGTCGATCTGCTGCTCCATCTTGAGCATGTTCAGCGTGGTGACGCCCATGATCTGCGTCTCGCCTCGCTGGAAGATCGCGGATCCGTGCACGCGCGGAATGACCTGCACCTCCGCGTCGAGCGGACGGATGTCGGCAACGCCGCGACCGTCGATGCGAGCGCCCTCGGTGAGGATCCGCCCCCTCACGATCTCCTTCGTGAGCGACTTCCACGCGGCGGAGAACTCGCCGAGCGCGGACTCGGGGAGCTCGCCTGCCTCGACCTTTGCCGCGACAGCTTCCTTGGCCCGCGCCTTGAGGGCGTCATCGGCGTTCTGTCGCTCGGTCTTGTCGGCGATCTGGTAGACCGCGCTCAGCTCGTCGAACGCCTCGCCACGCACGACATCGAACGTCTCAGGCGCGTACGGCGGGAACGTCGGGAACTCGAGCGGCTCCTTCGTCGACTTCGCGGCCATCTCAGCCTGCGCCTCGACGAGCTGCTTGATGAAGGGCTTCGCCGCCTCGAGGCCGCCTGCGACGACCTCCTCGTTCGGCTTCGTCGCGCCGCCGCGGATGAGGTCCCAGCTCTGCTCGGTGGCCTCGGCCTCGACCATCATGATCGCGACCTCGCCGTTCTCGAGCACGCGGCCCGCGACCATCAGGTCGAAGACGGCCTCATCGAGCTGCTCGGCCGTCGGGAACGCGACCCACTGGTCCTCGTGCTGGCCGAGACCCGGGATGAGCGCGAGGCGCACGCCGGCGATCGGTCCCGAGAAGGGCAGGCCCGAGATCTGCGTCGACGCGCTGGCCGCGTTGATCGCGAGCGCGTCGTAGAACTCGCCCGGTGCAATCGAGAGCACCGTGACGACGATCTGAACCTCGTTGCGGAGGCCGCCGACGAACGACGGGCGCAGCGGGCGGTCGATGAGACGGCAGACGAGGATCGCGTCGGTCGAAGGGCGGCCCTCGCGGCGGAAGAACGAGCCGGGGATCTTGCCCGCGGCGTACGAACGCTCCTCGACGTCAACCGTCAGCGGGAAGAAGTCGAAGCCCTCGCGCGGGTGCTTCCCGGCGCTCGTCGCCGAGAGCAGCATCGTCTCTTCGTCGAGGTAGGCGGCGACGGAGCCCTGCGCCTGCTGCGCAAGGCGACCCGTCTCAAAGCGGATGGTGCGGGAGCCGAAGCGACCGTTGTCGAGAACGGTCTCGGCGGCAGTGATTTCTGGACCTTCCAAGAGGTCTCTCCTTAACGTCATGCCCGCAACCGCGGGCGTGAGAAGGAGCAGGGAGCGAGGAGTTTCATGCTGGCCACCAGGAGAGAGCCACCGGGGCAGCGCCCGGGAGATCACTTCTAGGGACCAGCTCCTGCGAGCCTGCTCCGCGGATATGTTGAGTTGACGGACTCCGGGGAATCCTCCCCCACCCTATCAGCGCATGCCGCGATCCCGGCTGCAGGGGCAACCACTCCAGCGCGGGATCACAGGGCCGGAGCGCCGTCAGACCCCTGTCGCTCGCCGTCGCGACGACGCCCCGGGACGATGACGTAGTCGCTGTGCTTGGCGAGCATCCCGTCCCCCGCGGTGCGTCCGTGGAGACGCCGCCAGATCCACGGCAGAGCATGATGCGTGAGCCAGGGCGCAGGAGGCGGCTCCTCCGTGTGGAACGCGTCGTCGAGGTCGCCCAGCGCCTCGGCATCGGGGATCCCCAGCACCTCGGCCGCGCGATACGAGAGCAGCCGGTGCCCGCGCGAGGCGAGGTGCACTTTGTCATCCGCGAACATCGACACATCGCACAGCTCAGGCAGCGCCTCGACGTCGACAAGATAGGCCCCGGTCTCACGCGCGATCCGGCGCATCTCGTGCGCGAAGCGAGCGAAGCGGCCTGCGAACATCCGCACCGCGCGGCGACGCGGCAGGAAGGGTGTCACGAGCAGGACGTCGGCGCCCGACGCACGCAACCGGGCGACGCTCGCCTCGAGGTCCCGCGCCGTGCGGGCGGGATCCGCCACATGTCCGACGAGATCGTTCGATCCCATGAACACCGACACGAGGTCCGGCTTCAGCTCAAGCGCGGCGGGAACCTGATCGCCCTCGAGATCGCGCATGCGACGGCTGCGCACGGCCAGGTTTGCGTAGAGGAAGTCGGTTCCGGCGCTCTCGGCAAGCATCGTCGCGAGGCGGTCAGCCCAGCCGCGGTACTCCCCCGACCGCTGCCGCGACGTGTCGCAGAGCCCCTCAGTGAGCGAGTCGCCGAGGGCGACGAAGCGTCGCCACTGCGGAGGCCTCGCCGGGGCGATGGGCGCGACGGGCCGCGTCGCGGAGCGGACGACGAGACTGTCATCGAAGCGCCGCAGTCGCGCCGCCTCGTCGTAGTGACCGAGCAGCTGCTCCGTGAGTGAGCGCCAGGTGCGCGACCGCACGCTCTCACGCGCGGCGGCCCCGAAGGAACGGCGCTTCGCCTCGTCACCCAGCAGGTCGACAACCCGTTCACGCAGGTCGTCGAGATCCCCCGGAGTGTAGAGCCAGCCGTCGATCGAGCTGCGCACCAGGTCGACGGGGCCACCGGATCCCGTCGCCACGACGGGGACGCCGCTCGCGAGCGCCTCCTGCACGGTCTGGCAGAACGTCTCGGACTCGCCCGGATGCACGAACACGTCGAAGCTCGCGACGGCGCGGCCGAGGTCAGCTCCGCCGAGGAACCCCGTGAACACCGCCCCCGGCAGATCCCGTTCGAGGCGTGCCCGCTCGGGCCCGTCACCGACGATCACCAGACGCGCGCCCTCGATGTCGGTCAGCACACGCAGATCTTCGACCTGCTTCTCGTGCGCGAGGCGTCCGACATACCCGATGAGCCGCTCCCCCGGCGCGACGCTCTTCCGCCACCCTTCGTCGCGACGCTCGGGCGAGAAACGATCGGCATCGACTCCGCGTCCCCACCTCCAGAGACGATCGACGTCGAGTGCCGCCAGCTGTTCCTCCGCCGCACTCGACGGAACCAGGGACATCGTCGCCCGGCGGTGCAGGCGGGCGACGTGCGACTCGGCGAACGCCGCGACGCCCGGAACGCCGTACCTCGTCGTATAGGCGATGACATCGGTCTGGTAGACGGCGACAGTCGGCACCCCCAAGCCGTCGGCGGCGACAAGTCCCTGCCAGCCGAGGACAGCGGGCGAAGCGAGGTGAACGACGTCGGGGCGGAAGCCCGCGAGGATCCGACGCACCTGCGCGACCGGTGCGACCGCGACGCGCACGTCCGGATAGCTCGGAAGCGGGAAGGAGGTCAGCAGCGCCGTCTCCGACGTGACCTCGACGCCGACCACGTGCTCCGGCTGCCCCGGCGCCTTCGGCGCAATGACGAGGGTCTCGTGACCGAGCTGTTCGAGGTGGCGCACCACTTGCAGAACGGAGTTCGTGACCCCGTTCATGTGAGGCAGGAAGCTCTCTGCGACGATGGCGACTCGCATGCCACCAGGATCGCGCGAGACCTCCCGTTCAACGCACGAAACGGGCCTGCTTCGCGAGATGTTCACGCGCCGCATCCGAGTGTTCAGATCACGTCCTCGCCCGTTCACCACCGGGCCAGCGACCGTTCCCCGGAGATCCGTTCCGCGCCGGCGTCGGAGCGCCCTGCTGTCTTCCGCGCCAGCGTCGGACCACCCAGCCCACCGCCCGCGCCAGCGTCGGAAGCCGAGACAGAGACCCGCGCCACCGTCGGAGTCGCCGCGGTGAAGACGCCCAGAGCACCGGCTTCTCGGTTGGTCACCGTTCGAGACTCCGACACCGGCGCAACCACCTCCCCCTCTCCTCCGACAACGGCGCCGACGGCCGGTGGCTCCTCCGACGTCCGCGCACGGCTTCCGGCGGCGCTCCGCCCGCAGCACCGGGGTCAGCGTGTCCACAGGCACAGATTTCGTGAGATTGTTCTCTCTCGGACGGATTGGGGCTTCGCCGCGGGTTCCCGTCGACCATGGTCTTCTTCATGCGCACATCCGACCTCGTCGCCCGGCTGCAGTCCCTCGGCGGCTGCGCGCGCTCCGCCACGCTGTTCGCACTCGGAGCCACCAAGAACGATCTCCGCACCGCGGTGCGGGGCGGTCACATCGCGATGCTGCGGCGCGGCGTCTACGCAGCGCCGGGCACTCCGCCCGCCGTCTGCGAGGCCGCCCGACATGGTGGCGCGCTCACCTGCGGCCGTGCGCTTCGAGCGCACGGCATCTGGGTGCTCGAAGGCGAGGGTCCGCCCCATGTCTGGCTCGGCGCACACGGACGTGCCCACCCGCACACGGCTTGCCGATGCGTCGGCCACTGGAGCGAGGGCACATCATCGCTCGGCGTTCTCGACCCAGCGCCCGCGCTCCTCCACTACGCCCGTTGCAGCAACGAGGAGGGCTTCTTCGCCGCGCTTGAGTCGGCTCTGCGGATCGGCGCGATCGGCTCCTCCGAACGCGCATGGATCCGCGAGCGACTCCCCGAACGCCTGCGCTGGCTGGTGGACCTTGCCCACTCGAAGTCCGACAGTGGGCTCGAGTCGATCGTGCGGCTGCGCCTGCACCGGATCGGAATCACCGTCGAAGCGCAGGTGACGATCATCGGGGTCGGAACCGTCGACTTCGTGATCGACGGCGTCGTCATCCTCGAGGTCGATGGCGTCGAGAACCACGACGGCCCGAGCAAGCGACACAAGGATCTGGTGCGCGACGCCGAGGCGAACGCCCGTGGGTACACGCCGCTGCGCTTCGACTATGCCCTGGTGATCCACAACTGGCCGAGGGTGGAACGGGCCATCATCGGCGCGCTTCGCGCGCGCGGGCGTCGGATGGGCTGAACAGTCACTGCGCCGGCGTCGGAGGAATCGCCCGAGCACCCGAGATTCTCCGGCGTGTCCCCTGAATGGGCACGATTTCTCCGACGCCCGCGCGGGCCGTCGCGCACTGCTCCGACGCTGGCGCGGGAGGTGGGATCCCGAGACTCCTGTTCCGCCGACGCGCCGAGGTCTAGGCTGTCGCCATGAGTGCAGCAGACGAGGATGTCTCGCCCAGCGACGAGACGAAGCGCAAGTTCCGGGAAGCGCTCGAGAGGAAGAACGCGCGGCACCGCGAGGGTGAGGCGCACCTCGACGGTGACTCGGCCATCCACGAGACCCACGCCGCCCACACGCAGCGACAGTTCCGCCGCAAAAGCGGATAGTCCGGTCTCCGAACCACCGACGCACGGGTGCCGGGCGACCCCTCGGGCCGCCCGGCACTTGTGCGGTCAGGCGAGCAGATCAGCGAAGGATCCGCCTCCGCCGAGATACGTCTCCGGGGCGTACGGATCCGCGCGAGACACCGTCTGCGCGCCGACGATGCGGTCGACGAGTTCCCGCGCACCGCGGTCGACACGCTGCTGCAGTGGAGCGACGCTGTCGGCGCCGTCCCCCCAGTCGTCGCTCGCGGCGAAGACACCCGTCGAGACCGGCTCGGCGTGGAGATAGGTGAACAGCGGACGCATGGCGTAGTCGATCGCGAGCGAGTGGCGGGGCGTGCCGGCCGTGGCTCCGAGCAGGACGGGTGTCCCCTCGAGCGCGTCACGGTCCAGGACATCCACCCAGCTCTTGAACAGACCCGAGTAGCTCGTGGAGAAGATGGGCGTGACCGCGATGAGCGCGTCGGCCTTCGCGACCTCTGCGTTCAGCTCGGCGAGCGGCGCGGGTGAGAAACCGGTGAGCAGGTGGTTCGTGATGTCGTGGGCGACATCACGCAGCTCGAAGACGCGCGCCTCGTGCTCGTCGCCGCGAGCCGACATGTCGCGGGACACCGCCTGGAGGATCCGGTCGGCGAGAAGGCGTGTCGATGACGGATCCGACAGGCCTGCCGAGACGACGATGATCTTCTTCACGTCACTCACCGTTCTGCTGCCTTTCCGAATGCCGATCCGCTCGTCTGCGTGTCCTGATAGGGAGACCCGCCCGTCACGTTGTCGCCGCGATTGGGGTTGGGGCGCGGCTGACGCGGCGCGTCGGCGCCGTACTTCGCCGTGACGAGCGACGCGTGCGTCGGAGCATCCGGCACGTTCTCCGGGCGGTCCTTCTGCAGCTCGCGGCGCAGGACCGGCACGACGTCCTCGCCGAGGAAGTCGATCTGCTCGAGCACCATCTTGAGCGGAAGCCCCGCGTGGTCCATGAGGAACAGCTGGCGCTGATAGTCACCGAAGGTGTCGCGCATCGATGCGTAGCGGTCGATCACCTGCTGCGGCGATCCGACCGTGAGCGGTGTCATCTCGGTGAAGTCCTCCATCGACGGCCCGTTGCCGTACACCGGCGCGCTGTCGAAATAGGGACGGAAACGGTCGATCGCGTCCTGCGAGTTCTTCGCCATGAACGCCTGACCGCCGAGCCCGACGATCGCCTGCTCGGGCGCGCCGTGACCGTAGTGGGCGAAGCGCTGCCGATACAGGTCGATGAGGCGCTGGTAGTGCTCCTTCGGCCAGAAGATGTTGTTCGCGAAGAAACCGTCGCCGTAGTAAGCCGCCTGCTCGGCGATCTCGGGCGTCCGGATCGAGCCGTGCCAGACGAACGGCGGCACGTCGTCGAGCGGCCTGGGCGTCGACGTGAATCCGCTGAGGGAGGTGCGGAACTTGCCCTCCCAGTCGACGACGTCCTCGCGCCAGAGACGGTTCAGCAGGTTGTAGTTCTCGATCGCGAGAGGGAGCCCCTGACGGATGTCCTTGCCGAACCACGGATACACGGGCCCGGTGTTGCCGCGCCCCATCACGAGGTCGATGCGTCCCCCCGCGAGGTGCTGAAGCATTGCGTAGTCCTCGGCGAGCTTCACGGGGTCGTTCGTCGTGACGAGCGTCGTCGAGGTCGACAGGATGAGCCGCTCGGTCTGCGCTGCGATGTACGCGAGCGTCGTCGTCGGCGACGACGAGAAGAACGGCGGGTTGTGGTGCTCGCCGATCGCGAAGACGTCGAGCCCGGCTTGCTCGGCGTGCGTGGCGATCGTGACGATGTCGCGGATCCGCTGCGCCTCGCTCGGGGTCTCGCCCGAAACCGGGTCGCGGGTGATGTCGCTGACCGAGAACAGGCCGAACTGCATGCCCTGCCACGTGTCCTGAGATGCGTGCTGTTCGCTCATGATGTCCCCTCTCTCGGCGCGGACGGATCCGCGCTCTTCCATGCGTGTGAATATACATGAGGAAACGCATGCGCGTCGAATCTATTCCCGGGCCTCGCCGAACACGGCGAAAGCCCGCCCCACACCTGGGACGGGCTTTCGAGAAGTCGATTGAACGCTGGGCGCTCGACCTGTCTTATCGACGGAGACCGATGCGCGCGATGAGCGCACGGTAGCGCTCGATGTCGACGCGCTGGAGGTATCCGAGCAGACGGCGGCGCTGACCGACGAGCAGGAACAGACCACGGCGCGAGTGGTGGTCGTGCTTGTGGTCCTTGAGATGCTCGGTGAGGTCCTTGATGCGCCGCGACAGCAGTGCAACCTGCACCTCGGGGGATCCGGTGTCACCGGGGTGCGTCGCGTACTCTTCGATGATCGACTTCTTGACGTCTGCTTCCAGTGCCATGTAAGTGATCCCCTTTCTCGTCGTTGCGCGGCGCCCGTCGCCTGATGCGCGAGCTCTCTTTCTCCGCGGCCGTTCTTACGGCAACCACAGGAGTCTACCCCATGCGCGATACCTGCGCACACAGCGAATCCCCGCCCTCGCGAACGCGAGAACGGGGATCCGTACTGAAAGGCGATCAGGCCTCGAGCGCACCCTGCAGATCGAGGGTGATCTTGACGTCCTTGCCGACGAGAACACCGCCCGTCTCGAGCGCGGCGTTCCAGGTCAGACCGAACTCCTCGCGGTCGATCGTGCCCTGAGCAGTGGCGCCGGCCTTGTAGTTACCCCACGGGTCGGTCCCGAAGCCACCGATCTCGAGCGCGAAGCTCACGGGCTTGGTGACATCCTTGATCGTGAGGTCTCCGTCGACGAAGAGGTCGCCACCCTCGGCACGGACACCCGTGCTCGAGAAGGCGATGGTCGGGTAGGTGTCGGCGTCGAAGAAGTCCTCGCCGCGCAGGTGCGCATCGCGCCCCTCGTCCTTCGTGCTGATCGACGCGACGTCGGCCGTCGCCTTGACCGTGGCCTCGAGGGGGTTCTCCGGCAGCACGATCGTCGCCTCCTTGACGGCGAAGTGACCGCGCACCTTCGAGATCATCATGTGGCGCACCTCGAAACCGACCTCGCTGTGGGCGGAGTCGAGGACGTAGGTGCCGGGCTTGTAGCCAGGAATGTCGAGGGTCATGCGTGCTCCTTGTGGTGATGACGTGGGGTCGCCTCGCGAGCGACGCCCCCACTATAACCATTCACGCGCATGGAAATCAAGTCGCGTGAATACATCCTGTGTCCAGACAGACGAAAACGGGCCCGGGAGCGTTCCCGGGCCCGTTCTGGCGACACCTGCCGTCAGGCAGCGTCGATGAGATCGATGATGAAGATGAGCGTCTTGCCGCTGAGGAAGTGACCGGCACCCTCGGGCCCATAGGCGAGCTCGGGAGGAACCGTCAGCTGACGGCGACCGCCGACCTTCATTCCGGGGATGCCCTCCTGCCACCCCTTGATCAGCATGCCGAGCGGGAACTGTGCGGGCTCCCCGCGGTTCCAGGACGAGTCGAACTCCTCGCCCGTGTCGTAATCGACGCCCGCATAGTGGATCGTGACGGTCGCGCCCGCCTTGGCCTCGGCGCCATCACCGACGATGATGTCTCGGATCTCGAGCTCGGCGGGAGCCGGGCCTTCCGGGGCGTCGAACTCGGGCTTCGTGCGGTCTGCAGTCATACCCCCATCCAACCCTGCGCCGACGTCGAGGTCAAAGGTCGTGCGCTGAGGGCGAAACCGGGTGCGTCACGGCGCAGGCGCCACGGCGTCGAGACAAAGAGCCAGCGCCCGGGTCTCGGCGAGGCCGGAGAACACGTCGGGCGCTGGTCTATGGAAAGAGGATCCCTCACGGCCCACCGGCTGTCAATACCCTGCGCAGCGATATCCTGCCGGCGCGTCAGACTCCCACCGGCGCCAACAGCTCAGAGCGCGTTATCAGCATGCGACGAAGCAGCGTGCGCTCGTCGACCGATGCGAGCGGATCCCGCCCTGTGAGAGCGCGCTGCCGGGCCCAGGCGAGGCGCGCACCGTCGTGGATGAACCTCTTCATTATGCGGCGGCGGTCCCCCGGCAGCGTCGCCGCCCATGCGAGTCCCGCTTTCCGTCCAGCGCGCGTCGACAAGATGTCGGCCTCCTGTGGGGTGAACCAGCCGGCGCGCACGTACTCATCGAGGCGCTCGCGCCGCAGCCGCAGCTCCTCGACACGGATCCGGACCACGGCGACCACGGACACCGCGAACAGCGGGATCTGCACGAGCAGATACGGCAGGAAGAACCCGGCAAAGCGCGCCGAGCCATTCCAGATGGCGTGCAGCACGATCGCGACGAGGAGCCCGAGCAGCCACGGGAGCAGGACGTTCTTCCCTCGACGCACCGCGAGCCCGACGGCGAAGCCGCACGCCGCCGTGAACATGATGTGCGCGAATGGTGACAGCACGGCGCGCAAGAAGAAGGCCGTCGTGAGGTCGCCGACCCCGCCACCGAGGAGCGCCTCGACGAAATACTTGATGTTCTCGACGAAGGCGAAGCCTGCTCCGATGAGCCCGCCGTACACGATCCCGTCGAGCGCGCCGTCGAGCGCCCGCTTGCCCATCGCGAGCACGACAAGGATCCCCGCGCATTTGAGGACTTCCTCGACGATCGGCGCCTGCACGATCGAGCCGAACCCCGCGAGCGTCGCCGTCGCCGGCAGTGCGGTCTGCACGAACATCCCGACCGCAAGAGTCAGGATGATCGCGACGAACGCGCCCCACCCGGTCGCGAACACCAGCATGGCCCGCGGCTCGGGTTCCCAGCGGTCGAGCCACATGAGGCACATCACGACGCCCGCGAACGGGAGGAACGCGAGCAGTGACGCGATCGCAGGCCCCGCAGCCCCGTAGGTCGTGACGAAGAACCCCGTCGTCGCGAGGGCCGCAAGGCCCAGGACGAACCACAGCCAGATCCAGACTGACCGCCCCTGGCGCAGGAGAGTCGGGGCGGAGACGGGGACGTGGGGTTCGTCCGCCGGCGCAGCCGAGATCGGATCTCCCTGGTTACGCATGCGCGGAGAGAACGCGCGCCGCGGCGCCCCCGGGTGCGGAGGAGTGGTCATGATCCCGTATTCTCTCATCGCGCGCCGCGCCCGACCGCTGGTCCGCCCGCGCACGCGGATAGGCTGATCGACATGCGCTTCGCCCACGTGACCCTGCCGGATGCCGACGTCCCGTCGCTCGTCCACGTGACCGATGACGGCGTCGTCGCCGTCGCCGTCCTCATGGATGCCGGCCCCGCGACGCTCGAGTCCCTCCTCGCGGCGGGACCGCCCGCTCTCGATGCCGTCGAGGCGGCCGCCGCAGCCTATGGCGGACCGCGGACGCCCATCGCCGACGTGCGCTTCGCTCCCGGTGTGCTCACGCCTCCGTCGATCATGGCGGTCGGCCTGAACTACTCGGCTCACGCGGGCGAGCTGAGCCTGAAGAGCGACGACACCCCGACCGTCTTCACGCTCTGGCCGAACTCGCTCGCCGGGCACGAGGGGACGACGACGTGGTCGCGCGCGCAGAGCGAATCGGTCGACTACGAAGCCGAGCTCGGCGTGATCATCGGTCGCCCCGCAAGGAACGTCTCCGAGGACGAGGCGCTCGACTATGTCTTCGGGTACACCGTCGTCAACGACATCTCGGCGCGCAACATCCAGTACTCCGAGGCGCAGTGGTGCCGCTGCAAGTCACTCGACGGCTTCACCCCCGTCGGACCGTATGTCGTGACGGCCGACGAGATCCCGGATCCCCAGGACCTGAAGATATGGACGCGCGTCGACGGCGAGCTGCTGCAGGACGCCACAACGGGGCAGATGATCCGCTCGGTCGCGACGCTCGTCTCGCACCTTTCGCGCGGGATCACGCTGCTGCCGGGCACCCTCATCTCGACGGGTTCGCCGGGCGGATCCGGCTACTCGCGCACCCCGCAGGTGCTGCTGCAGGACGGGTCGACCGTCACGGTCGGCGTGGAGGGCATCGGCGAGCTGACGACGCACTGCCGCACGGTCGCGTAGAGCGTCCTACTCCTCGATCCCGAGGGCGTCGAGCAACCACGCGAGCTGGTACGCGCGCTCGCGCCATGCGTTGTAGCGGCCACTCACGCCCGCGTGCCCGGCGACCATCTCGCACTTCAGAAGCACGTCCGCGCCAACTTCGCGCAGGCGCGCGACCCACTTCGCAGGCTCGACGTAGTACACGCGCGTGTCGTTGAGCGACGTCATCGCGAGGATCCGCGGGTACCGCACGCCCTCGCGCACGTTCTCGTACGGCGTGTAGGCGCGCATGGCCTCGTAGAACTGGGGGTCGTGCAGCGGATCGCCCCACTCCTCCCACTCGATGACGGTGAGCGGCAGGGACGGGTCGAGGATCGTCGTGAGCGCGTCGACGAACGGGACGTCGGCGAGGATGCCCGCGAAGAGCTCAGGCGCGAGATTCGCGACGGCGCCCATAAGCAGGCCGCCGGCGGATCCGCCCTCAGCGACAAGTCGCTTCGGCGTCGTGTAGCCGTCGTCGATGAGGTGCCGCGCGACGTCCACGAAGTCGGTGAAGCTGTTGCGCTTGTTCGCGAGCTTGCCGCCCTCGTACCACGCGCGCCCCATCTCGCCTCCGCCGCGCACGTGGGCGACGGCGAAGACGACGCCGCGGTCGAGCATCGACAGTCGCGCCGTCGAGAAGCCCGGATCGATCGAGTGCTCGTAGGCGCCGTACCCGTACAGGTGCACGGGGCGCACCGTCTCGCCGGGCGTACCGAAGGACCGCTTCCAGACGAGCGAGACGGGGATCTCCGTCCCGTCGGTCGCCGTGACCCAGACGCGGCCCTGCGCGTAGTCGTCGCGCTCGTAGCCGCCGAGGATCTCGGCCCGTTTGAGGAGCGTCAGCTCGCCCGTACGCACCTCGTAGTCGTAGACGGTCCCGGGTGTCGTGAACGAGCCGTAGTGCAGCCGTACGCCGGGCTGCGTCCACTCGGGATTTCCGGCCGCGCCCGCCGTGAACAGCGGCTCGTCGAACTCGATCTCGCGCACCTCGTGGGTCGCGTAGTCGAGGATCCCCATGCGCGGGATCCCGCCCGAGCGGTACTCGACGACCGCGAAGTCGCGGAAGCAGTCGACGTCCTCCAGACGCACGCCCGCTCTGTGCGCGATGACGGTCTCGGGCTCGGCCGACGGGTCGTCGGCCGGCAGCCGCACGAGCGCGAAGTCTTCGGCGTCCTGATTGTGCAGCACGTACAGCCAGTCGCGGCCCCCGACGATGGCGTGGTCCACCGAGTACTCGACGCCGTCCTCGCGCGAGAACACCGAGATCGACTCCACGTCTTCATCGCCCGCGTACAGTCGCTCGACGTCCTCCGTGCGAATGAGATCGATGGCGGTCGTCGTGTTCGACCCCGACACGATCTCGAGGAAGCGGTCGCTGCGCGTGAAGCCGGCGCCCGCCCAGAAGGCCTCGTCGGGCTCGTGGAAGATCAGCGCGTCGTCCTCGCGCGTCGCGTCGCCGACGCGGTGCAGCCACACGCGATCCGGTCGCCACGCGTCATCGACGGTCGAGTACACGATGAAGCGTCCGTCAGGCGTGAACTTCGCTCCCGCGCCGATGCCTTCGAGCACGTCCGGCAGCGCCTCGCCGCTCGCGATGTCGCGGACGCGCACGGTGTAGCGCTCGTCGCCGGCGACGTCGACGCCCCACAGCATGCGGGTTCCGTCGGCCGTGACGCTGAAGGCGCCGAGCGAGAAGAACTCGTGCCCCTCCGCTTCGACGTTCGCATCGAGAAGGATCTGCTCCCCCGGCACGTCCTCCCCGGGCGTGAGCGACGGGGGTGTCCAGTCGTGGGGATTCGCGATCGGCGCGCGGCACTGCAGACCATACTGCTGCCCCTCGATCGAGCGCCCGTAGTACCACCACTCCCCCTGGCGGATCGGCACCGACAGATCGGTCTCGCGCACGCGGCTCTTGATCTCGCCGAAGACCTTCTCGCGAAGGGGTTCGAGTCGCGCGAGCTCCGCGTCGGCGTGCGCGTTCTCGGCCTCGAGATGAGCGATCAGCTCGGGCGAGGTCTTGTCGCGCATCCACTCGTACGGGTCCGAGAACTCACGTCCGTGGTGGACGCGGGTGTGGGGGACCTTCTTCGCGATCGGTGCAGTCATCATCACCACGTTATCCTCGCTACCCTGGCAGCATGCAGTTCGGGCAGCACGCGGCCGCGTCGCGCACCATCATCCACATCAGCGATACTCACCTGCTTGCGGACGGGGTGCTGCTCGGTGGCCAGTACGACACCTCCGCGAACCTCCGTGCCATGCTCGCGCGGATCGAGCGCGTCGAGGGCGCGAGCGCGATCGTCGTCACCGGGGACCTCACCGATCTCGGCGAGCCCGATGCCTACCGCGAGCTGGCTCGTCTCGTCGAGCCGGTCGCGCAGCGCATGGGCGTCCCGGTCGTCTGGGTCGCCGGGAACCACGACGAGCGTCCCGCGATGCGGCGCGATCTGCTCGGCGAGGATCCGTCGCAGCGCGCCATCCGCCGTGCGTTCGATCTCGACGGGCTGCGTCTCGTCGCGCTCGACTCGACCGTTCCCGGGTGGCACCACGGCGAAATCGACGAGGAGCAGATCGCGTGGCTGCGCGAGGTGCTCTCGGAGCCCGCGCCGCTCGGGACGATCCTCGCGCTCCATCATCCGCCGCTGCCGAGCCACGTGCCGATGTTCGACATCCTCGAACTTCGGAACCAGCCGGCGCTCGCGGAGGCGCTCGACGGATCCGATGTGCGGGCGATCCTCGCGGGGCACCTGCACTATTCGATGAGCGGATCCTTCGCCGGCGTCCCGACGTTCGTCGCGGCCGCCAGCTGCTACACGATGGACGTCGCGCGCCCGGCCCGGGAGGTCAACGGAATGGACGCGGGACAGTCGTTCCACCTCGTGCATGTGTACGACGATCAGGTCACCTCGACGGTCGTGCCGGTCGACGCCGCCGATCCGGCAGATTTCTTCACGCCCGAGTGGTACGCGCGCGTCGAGGCGATGACGCCCGAGGAGCGCCTCGAGTTCTTCTCACGCAAGCGCGCCTGATCCCGGGCTCCCGGGCGAGGTCGATGCTGAGATTCGACACAGAGGCCCCCATGTCGTGCGCTCTCCCGGCCTAGTGTTGTCGACATGGAATCCGCGAAGACGCGCACCGAATCCGACTCTCTGGGCTCGCGGGAGATCCCCGCCGACGCCTACTGGGGCATCCACACTCTGCGAGCCCAGGAGAACTTCGACATCACCAAGCGACCGATCTCGGTGTATCCCGAGCTCGTCACGGCGCTCGCGATGGTCAAACAGGCCGCCGCGCGCGCCAACCGGGATCTGGGGGTGCTCGACGCCACACGCGCGGATCTCATCGACCGCGCCGCCCAGCGCATCATCGACGGCGAGTTCCACGAGGAGTTCACGGTCGGTGTCATCCAGGGCGGTGCCGGCACGTCGACGAACATGTGCGCGAACGAGGTCATCACCAACGTCGCCCTCGAGATGGCGGGCCGGGAGAAGGGCGACTACGCCTACCTCTCCCCGAACGATCACACGAACCGCTCGCAGTCGACGAACGACGTCTATCCGACGGCCGTCAAGATCGGCATCCTCCTCGCGCACGTTTCGCAGCTGGAGGAGCTCGACGAGCTGCGCAAGGCCTTCGCGCGCAAGGGCGACGAGTTCCATGACCTCCTCAAGGTCGGTCGCACCCAGCTGCAGGACGCCGTGCCGATGACCCTCGGCCAGGAGTTCCACGGTTTCGCCCACACTCTGAGCGAGGACTGGCACCGGCAGACCGACAACTCGAATCTGCTGCTCGAGATCAACATGGGCGCGACCGCCATCGGCACGGGCATCAACGTCACGCGCGGCTACGCCGAGTCGGTGCGCGCGCACCTGTCGGAGATCTCGGCCCTCCCCCTGCGCACCGCACGCGACCTCATTGAGGCGACGAGCGACACCGGCGCCTTCATGTCGTTCTCGAGCTCCATCAAGCGCACCGCGATGAAGCTGTCGAAGATCTGCAACGATCTCCGACTGCTCTCGTCGGGCCCCCAGGCCGGATTCGGCGAGATCAACCTGCCCGCGATGCAGGCGGGGTCGAGCATCATGCCTGCGAAGGTCAACCCCGTCATCCCCGAGGTCGTCAACCAGGTCGCCTTCGCGGTCGCCGGATCGGACACGACCGTCACGATGGCCGTCGAGTCGGGGCAGCTGCAGCTCAACGCGTTCGAACCCGTCATCGCGCATTCGCTGTTCCAGTCGATCATCTGGATGCGCCAGGCGATGCGCACGCTGCGCGTCAACTGCGTCGACGGGATCACCGCGAACACCGAGCGCCTCGGCGCGATGGTCGGCCAGAGCGTCGGCGTCATCACGGCGCTCACACCCTTCATCGGCTATTCGTCGGCCGCGGCGCTGGCGAAGACGGCGCTCCTCACCGGGCGCGACGTCGCCGATCTCGTGGTCGACGCGGGCCTCATGGACCGCGCCCAGGTCGAGAAGCAGCTGCGCCCCGAGCGGCTGTCGGGCCTCGAGCCCGCGACGACGGCGATTCCGGTGATCTCGCCGGAAGATCTCCCCTGACGACGAAGCGGGCCGCGCCGATCGATCGGCACGGCCCGCTCGGGGGCTCGCACGAGATCAGCCGAACAGCGCCGAGGCCTCCTCGTAGCGGTGCGCGGGTACCTCGTTGAGCTCGCCGAGGGCGTCTTCGAAGGTCACGCGCTCGATGTCGGTGCCCTTCATCGACACCATCTGGCCCCACGCGCCGTCGACGACGGCGTCAGCCGCGTGCAGGCCGAGGCGCGTCGCGAGCACCCGGTCGAAGCCGGACGGGGATCCGCCGCGCTGAATGTGGCCGAGAACGGTCGAGCGGGTCTCGATGCCCGTCTTCTGCTCGATCATCGGCGCGAGCACCTCGCTGATGCCGCCGAGGCGCGGACGGTTGAACGCGTCGAGCCCCTTGTCGGAATAGGCCTCTTCCTGCCCCGAGAGCTTGAAACCCTCGGCCACGACGACGAGCGGCGCGCGACCGCGCTCGCTCGCGGACTCGACCTGCTCGCAGATCTCCTCGATCGTGAGCGGCACCTCCGGGATGCAGATGATGTGAGCGCCCGCCGCCATGCCGGAGTGCAAAGCGATCCAGCCCACGTGGCGGCCCATGACCTCGGCTACCATGCATCGCTGGTGCGAATCACCCGTCGTGCGGAGCCGGTCCATCGCCTCTGAGGCGATGTTCACGGCCGTGTCGAACCCGAAGGAGTAGTCGGTCGCCCGGAGGTCGTTGTCGATCGTCTTCGGCACGCCGACCACGGGGACACCGTCGTTCCAGAGACGGTTCGCCGCCGCGAGCGTGCCCTCTCCGCCGATCGCGATGATGCCGTCGAGCTTGTGCCCGTACATCGTCTTCTTGATGTTCTCGGCGCCGCCGCGATCGCCCTCGTAGGGGTTCGTGCGGCTCGTCCCGAGGATCGTGCCGCCGACCTTCGACAGGCCCTTCACGTCAGCGCGCTGCAGGGGGAAGAAGTCGGCGTCGACGAGGCCGCGCCAGCCGTCGCGGATGCCGACGAAGTCGATGCCGTACTTGCGCGAGCCCTTGAGCACGGCACTACGGATGACAGCGTTGAGTCCGGGGCAGTCGCCGCCCGAAGTGAGGATCCCGATCTTCATGGTCATGAGCCTATTGGACCGGATCGTCGTGCGCACTTCCCGGCCCCGTTCCTTGCTGCCCGCGCTCTCACGCCCTTCCCTGTTGCGCGCCTGCGTCGATCAATCAGTGAGATTTTCTGTCAAATCGATTGCGCATCGTCCCTTGAGTGTGCAAAATCGATTGCACAACCTTCGATCCCGCAGCACCGACGCTGCTCGACACGACGAAGTGAGAGGTGAAGACCATGGCACGTCCCCGGATCTCGGATGTCGCCGCCGCTGCCGGCGTCTCCCCCACGACCGTGTCGCACGCGCTCAACGACACCGATGCACGCGTCGCAGCCGACACCCGTGCCCGCGTCAAGCGCATCGCCCGCGAGATCGGCTACACGCCCAGTTCCCTCGCCCGCGGCTTACGCACGCGCCGCACACGCACCGTCGGCATGATCTCCGATGTCATCGCCACGACGCCGTTCGCGGGCCAGATGCTCGCCGGTGCACAGGACGCCGCGCGCGAGAACGGGCACCTCCTGATCCTCACCGATACGGGAGACGACCGCGATGTCGAGCGCGAGGCGATCTCCGCGCTCGTCTCCCAGCAGGTCGACGCCATGATCTACGCGACGATGTGGCATCGCGCCGTCGACGTCCCGTCTGGGCTCCCGTCCGACACCGTCTTCCTCGACTGCCGCCCCGCCGACGCGTCTCACCGCAGCGTCGTCCCCGACGACCGGGCCGGAGGAGCGTCTGCGGCCCGAGAGCTCGTCGAGGCCGGACATCGACGCATCGCGTATCTCTCATCGGACGACCCGCGCGCCATCGCCGCCGATCTGCGACGCGACGGCTTCCTCGAGGTCCTCTCCGGCGCGGGCATCTCCCACGATCCGGCCCTGATTCTCCACGGAGACGGCACGACCGCAAGCGGGCGACGCCTCGCGACCGAGCTCCTCCGACTGCCCGATGATCAGCGCCCGACGGCCATGTTCTGCTTCAACGACCGCATGGCAGGCGGCGCATATCGCGCGGCGCACGACCTCGGTCTGTCGATTCCGCACGATCTGTCGGTCGTCGGCTTCGACGATCAGCAGTACCACGCCGCCGAGCAGGAGCCCCCGCTCACGACGATCGCCCTGCCCCACTACGAAATGGGCCGCTGGGCGATGGAAGTCGTTCTGGGCGTCCGTGACGCAGATCCGAAGACCAGTCACCTCATGCCCTGTCCCGTCGTGAGACGAGACTCCGTAGGCCCGCCGCCGGCGCGAAGCGCCAACCTCAGCCGACGACGGACCATTCCGAACGAGTCGGCCGCACCTGCGGCCCCCGAACCGTGATCCCGAAGGATCACACAGAAAGGAAAGCACACATGAAGCGCAGGAGCACACCCGCCTTCATCGCCACCGCTGTCGCATCAGCACTGGCGCTGACCGCATGCGGCCAGGCCGGACAGGGAGGCGAGACAGCAGCCGACGGATCCACCGAGCTCACGCTCTGGACCCACTCGGCCGGCAACGAGGCCGAACTCGCCGTCTACCAGCAGATCATCGACGACTTCAACGCCTCGCAGGACGACTACACGGTCGTCGAGGAATCCTTCCCCCAGGGTTCGTACAACGACGCGATCGTCGCGGCCGCCGCGTCGGGCGACCTCCCCTGCCTGGTCGACATGGACGGTCCGATCATGCCGAACTGGGCATGGGCGGGCTATCTGCAGCCGCTCGAGCTGCCGACCGAGCTCACGGACTCACTGCTTCCCACGGCCGTCGGCACCTACGACGACGAGATCTACTCGGCGGGCTACTGGGACGCCGCCCTGGCGATCTTCGCCCGCGAGTCCGTGCTGAACGAGCACGGGGTCCGCATCCCGACCGTCGAGGATCCGTGGACCCGCGACGAGTTCGACGACGCACTCGCGACGCTGAAAGACGCAGGCTACGAAACGCCCCTCGACATCGGCGCCGAGGACACGGGCGAGTGGTGGTCGTACGCCTACTCACCGATCATCCAGAGCTTCGGCGGCGACCTCATCGACCGATCGACTTTCCTCTCGGCAGACGGCGCCCTCAACGGTGACGCCTCCGTCGAGGCGATGACCTGGTTCCAGGGCCTGTTCGAGGACGGCTACGCGGGAAGCTCCGGCACGATCGGCAACCAGGAGTTCGTCGACGGCGACGCCGCCCTGAGCTACACCGGCGTCTGGAACGCTCTGGAATCGCTCGAGGCCTACGGTGACGATCTGCTGATCCTGCCGCCGCCCGACTTCGGCGACGGCCCGAAGATCGGTGGCGGATCCTGGCAGTTCGGCATCACGTCGAACTGCAGCGAGCAGCAGACCGAGGGCGCGCGCGACTACCTGGAGTTCAGCTTCCAGGACGAGTACATCGCCGCCTTCAGCGACGGCCAGATCGTCATCCCCGCGACCGCGAGCGCCGCCGCGCAGACGGAGTACTTCGCGGAGGGCGGTGACCTCGAGGCGTTCGCGGATCTGTCGGCGAGGTTCGCCGTGCCGCGCCCGGAGACCCCGGCATACGCCGTCATCTCGAGCGTCTTCGAGACCGCCGCGCAGGACATCATGAACGGTGCCGACGTGGGCTCGACGCTCGATCAGGCGGTCGTCGAGATCGACTCGAACATCGAGAACAACGACGGCTACGGCTTCTAATCACCGCACCGGCGGGCGGGGCGGCGACGTCCCGCCCGCCTCCGGAGACCTCCCCATGACATCCACACGCACCCGCCCGAAAGCGCGCAAGACAGACGGAGCACCCCGCGCGAGACGCGGCCAGCTCAGCACAGGAATCGGCATGGCCGCGCCCGCGGTGGTGCTGCTCCTGCTGTTCCTCATCGTCCCCGCTGTCCTCGGCTTCGGTCTGTCGTTCACCAATGCGCGCCTCATCTCCCCCAATCCGCCCCGCTTCGTGGGGCTGGACAATTTCATCCGAGCGCTCTTCGAGGATCCGGTCTTCATCCGGTCGCTCCTCAACACATTCGCCTTTGCGCTCATCGTCGTGCCTCTGCAGTCGGCCCTCGCGCTCGCGATGGCCGTGCTGATCAACCAGAAGCTCCGCGGCGTGACCTTCTTCCGCGTGATCTTCTTCGTCCCCGTCGTCACATCGATCGTGGTCGTATCCATCCTGTGGAAGCTGCTCTACCGCGACGACGGCCTCATCAACTCGTTCATCGACACCATCACGTTCGGCGCCTGGCAGGGCATGGATTGGCTGAACGACCCCCGCACTGCCATGGGTGCGATCATCGTGCTCTCGATCTGGCAGGCCGTCGGATTCCACATGGTGATCTGGCTCTCCGGCCTGCAGACGATCCCGGATGAACTGTACGAGGCAGCCCGTGTCGATGGTGCCGGCACCTGGCGCCAATTCACCAACGTGACCTGGCCGGGGCTCCGTCCCACCATGATCTTCATCCTCATCACGATCACGATCGATGCTCTGCGGCTGTTCATCCAGATCGACGTCATCACGCAGGGCGGCCCCGTCGGATCGACCTCCACGCTCGTCTATCACGCCGTGCGCAAGGGGTACAGCGAACAGGAGGTCGGCTACGGATCCGCCATCTCGCTGATCTTCTTCGTCATCGTCCTCGCGATCGCGCTCGTGCAACGGCGCCTGACCCGGGAGAAGGACTGATATGCCTGATTCGACCTCCGTCATCGTGACCGGCGAACGCGACAGCGCGCATCGGCGCCCGTCCGATGCGGCGCTGCGCCGCCGCCGGCGGGCATGGACCTACGTCGCGATGTCCGGCCTCGCGCTCTTCTTCATCGCGCCGCTCGTGTTCATGTTCGTCTCGAGCCTGAAGCCTTCGGGCCAGGTGATGTCCGACTCGAACTCGGTGCGCGCGCTGCTGCCCGTCGGCGACATCAGCCTCGACAACTACAGCGCTGTGTTCGACCGAGTCCCCGTCGGCCAGTTCCTCTTCAATTCGGTGCTCATCACCGTGTTCATCGTGGTCGGCGGACTGTTCGTGAACTCCATGGCGGGCTTCGCGCTCTCGCGCCTCGAATGGCGCGGCCGGGGCCTCGTGTTCGGCATCATCATCGCGACCCTCATCGTGCCGTTCGAGACGATCGCCGTGCCGCTCGTGTACTGGGTCTCGATGCTGCCGACCCTCGTCATGGAGGGCGGCGTCCTCAAGTACGACTTCGGGTGGCTGAACTCGTATCACGTGCAGATCGTCCCATTCATCGCCAACGCCTTCGCGGTCTTCCTGTTCACGCAGTACTTCTCAACGATCCCGAAATCACTCGACGAGGCGGCGCGCATCGACGGCGCGAGCTGGTTCATGATCTACCGCAAGCTCATCGTGCCGCTGTCGGGCCCCGCATTCGCGACCGTCGCGATCCTCACCTTCCTCCCCGCCTGGAACCAGTACCTCTGGCCCCTGATGACGGTGCAGAAAGAGGAACTGCGCCCAGTCATGATCGGCATGCAGTACTTCTTCCAGCTCAATCCCGAATGGGGTGAGGTCATGGCGTACACGTCGATGATCACGATCCCCGTTCTCGTCGTCTTCCTCGCGTTCCAGCGCGCCTTCGTCAGCAGCATCGCTGCGACGGGCGTCAAGGGCTGAACGCACCTTCCCCGAAAGGAACTCATGTTCGATCTCCCCGGCTCCTGGGTGTGGGACTACTGGTTCGCCGACGACGGCGAGCAGTACCACCTCTTCTTCCTCTATGCGTCGCGCGCCCTGCACGACCCCGACGCTCGGCACCACCGCGCGTCGATCGGTCACGCGGTCTCGACCGATCTGCGCACGTGGACGCAGGTCGAAGACGCGCTCGTGCGCAGCGACGCGCCGGCCTTCGACGACCTCGCGACCTGGACCGGATCCGTGGTCCGCCGCGATGACGGCGAATGGGTCATGTTCTACACGGGGGCGTCGCTCGACAGCTCCGGGAAGAACGTGCAGTCGATCGGGATGGCGACCTCGCCCGATCTGATGAGGTGGACGAAGCGGCCGGGGCCGATCCTCCGCGCCGCGCCGCCGCGCTACGAGACGATCGAATCGGACGCCTGGCAGGACGAGGCGTTCCGGGATCCCTGGGTCCTTCGCGATCCGGGCGGCGACGGATGGCACATGCTCATCACCGCCCGCGCACCGGAAGGCGAGGTCTTCGGACGCGGCGTCGTCGGCCACGCGACCTCACCCGACCTCGATGCGTGGACACTGCGCGAACCGCTGTCGTCCCCCTCGGCGGACGGATTCGGTCAGCTCGAGGTGCTGCAGGTCGAGGTCGTCGACGGGAGGCCCGTCCTCCTGTTCTCGTGCCTCGCCGACCACGCCACTGCCGCCCGCGGAGGCGATCGCGGGGGCACCTGGGCGGTCAACATCGATTCGCTCACCGGCCCGTACGACATCTCGGGCGCCTATCCGCTCACGGATGAGCGGCTGTACGTCGGGCGCCTGCTGCGGCGCCGCGAGGACGGCCGGTGGATGCTGTTCGCATTCCGCAACGCCGACGAGACCGGGGCCTTCGTCGGAGGCGTGACGGATCCGATGCCGGTCGAGTGGCGAGGCGATCGCCTCGTCGTCGCCGAGACCGCGGAGGCTCCGGAGCCCGCCGCGTCGTAGCGCCCCTGCCCCCTTCCCTCCCACGACGACAACGGAGTCACGTGACATGAGAAAGACCACGCGCAGCGGCATCTGTGCGCTCGCCGCGGCGGGGGTGCTCGCCGTCTCGATGACGAGCACCCCCGCCACGGCCGAGAACGCAGACGAGTACCGCGCCGAGTACCACTTCACCGTTCCGGACCATTGGAAGAACGACCCCCAGCGGCCGATCCTGATCGACGGAACCTACCACTCCTACTACCTCTACAACGGCGACTACGACGCCGATCCGGACGCCAATCACGGCACAGAATGGCGGCACGCGACGAGTCGCGACGGCGTGCGGTGGGCGGACCAGGGCGTCGCGGCCCCCAAGGACACCAACGCCAACTACGACCTCTGGTCCGGCTCGGCCGTCGTCGACGCCGAGAACACGGCCGGCTTCGGCGAGGACGCCGTCGTCATGCTCGTCACCCAGATGGATCACCCGACCGAGGCCGAGAAGGAAGACGCCTCCGGGCCGCAGGCACAGTTCCTGTGGTACTCGCTCGACGACGGATACACCTTCCGCCCGCACGGCGAGCAGCCCGTGATCCCGAACGGGGGACGCGAGCACTTCCGGGATCCGAAGGTCGTCTGGGACGACGAACGCGGCAGGTGGGTCGCGCTCATCGCGGAGGCGGACCGCATCAGCTTCTATACCTCACCCGATCTCATCGACTGGACGCGACGGTGGGAGCACGTCGACCAGGGCATCGGCATGATCGAGTGCCCTGACCTGTTCCGTATCCGCGCGGACGATGGTTCGCTCCACTGGGTGCTCGGCGTCAGCGCAAACGGCTATCTGACGGACGATCCGGCGACCTTCGCCTACTGGACGGGCGATTTCGACGGAGAGCGGTTCCACTTCGACCATGCCGAGCCCCGCTGGCTCGACAACGGCTACGACTGGTACGGCGCCGTAACGTGGCCCGACGCTTCCGCGCCGCTCGACCGGCGACTCGCCGTCGGGTGGATGAACAGCTGGGCCTATCCGCACGACACCGTCACGTGGCCTGCCGATGGCTTCAACGGCACCGACTCGATCACGCGCGAGCTCCGGCTCGTCGGCGGCGACGACGGCTACCGGCTCCTCTCCCGTCCAGCGCCCGCGCTCGACGACCATGCGACGCGGTCGGTCTCACTCGGCGACGTCGAGGTCGACGGTCACAGGGTGCTCGACTACAGCGGTGCCGCCTACCGGTTCGAGACGACAGTGTCGTGGCAGACCGCGCAGAACGTCGGGATCCAGGTGCGCCGCTCGGACGATGGGTCCCGCCACGCAGACATCGGAGCGACACGAGAATACTCATATGTGAACCGCGGCGGGACGGGGCACCCGGGCGGAGACGACACCGCCGAGAGCCGGGCGCCGCTCACCGCGGGCGAGGACGTCCGCCTCACCGTGCTCGTGGACCGCACCTCCGTCGAGCTGTTCGTTGACGGCGGCCAGCGCGTGCATTCGAATCAGGTTTTCGCGCCGCCAGAGGACGTCGGTCTCGCGCTGTACACGGTCGGTGGGTCCGCCACGTTCCGCGACGTCGTCGTGACCGAGTTCGCACCGATGGCGCCGCGCCCGGCGCGGGTGCTGAACGACTTCGAGTCCGAGAGCTGGGGCGCCGGCTGGACGGCGACAGGCTCCTTCGCAGACGCCGGCACGACAGCGTCCTCCTTCCCCGGGCAGGTCGGCGAGCGCGTCGCCGACACCTTCGCCGGGGGCGGGGACACCGCGACAGGTTCGATCACCTCCCCCGAATTCACGATCGACCGGACCCGGATCCGCTTCCTCCTCGCGGGCGGCGACGGCGCCCTCGGCGTGGAGCCGGCGACGTCGGTGCAGCTCCTGCTCGACGGCGAACCGGTACGCACGGCGACGGGACGGGACGACGCCACGCTGCGTGCGGTTGAATGGGACGTCAGCGAATACGCCGGCCGCGCAGCGCAGATTCAGATCCTCGACGACGCCACAGGCGATTGGGGCCACCTCATCGTCGACCACATCGTGCACATGGACGGAGCCGAATGAACCTCGCACCCTCGCCTGCCTCGCCACGTTCCCTCGTCATCGGCGAGGCCCTGATCGACGAGGTGCGCGCCTCCGACGGACGCACCTCGCGCACGCCGGGCGGCAGTCCCTTCAACGTCGCGATCGGCCTCGCACGGCTCGGAGTCGATGTCGGCCTCCTCGCCCACATAGGCGATGACGAGGACGGGCGGGTCCTCGCCGCACGCCTCGAGGCCGACGGCGTCACCGACGTCGGCGAGGCCCACGGCACGTCATCCGTCGCGGCGGCGCGCCTTGCAGACGATGGATCGGCCTCGTACGACTTCCAGATCAGCTGGGATCCCCGGCCGCGGCCGGAGACGTGGGAGACGCCGTGGACGCACGTCCATATCGGATCCTTCACGGCGTTCTTCGACGAGACGCTCCCGCTGCTCGAACGCGCGCTCGCGGGCTCCGCGGATCCGCTCGTGACGTTCGACCCGAACATTCGCGCCGACCTCATCGGCGAGCGCGAAGCCGCCGTCCGGCGCGTGCACGAGCTCGCCTCCTCGGCGCACATCGTGAAGCTGAGCGACGAGGACGCCGGGTGGATCTTCCCGGGCCTCCCCCTCGACGACGTCGCAACCCGCCTTCTCGCGGATGGTCCGTCGCTCGTCGCGATCACCCGCGGGGGCGAGGGATCCCTCCTCGCGACCGCCCAGGAGCGCGTCAGCCTGAAGGCACCGCGGGTCTCGGTCGTCGACACGATCGGCGCGGGCGACTCGTACATGTCGGCGCTCGCCGCGCACGTCATCGCGCGCGGCGACTCCCTCGCGGACTACGGGCGCGACGACCTCGCGGCGGCGGGCGACGCAGCCCAGCGCGCCGCGGCCATCACGGTCACGCGACGCGGCGCGAACCCGCCCACGAGCGCCGAGCTCAGCCGCCCAGCGCGTCCCGCAGCAGCGACTTGAGCGCCCCGAGCTGCACGGATTCGGTCTCGCCCTCGGCCATCTGCGCACCGTCGAGGGCGCGGGCTGCGAGCCCCTCCTTCGAATCGATGAGCTCGGCGATCCGCTGATCGATCGTGTGCGCGGCGATGATGCGCCATGCCGTGACGGGCTCGTCCTGTCCGATACGGTGTACGCGGTCGATCGCCTGCGTCTGCTCGGCGGCCGTCCAGCTCAGCTCGGCGAGCACGACGTTCGACGCCTCCTGCAGATTGACGCCGACGCCCGCCGCGGTGAGCGAGCACACGGCGATACCGATCTCGGGGTCGCCGTTGAAGGCGTCGATCGCCTTCTGACGGGCCGCCGAGCTCTGTTCACCCCGGATCGACACGGCAGGGATCCCGGCGTCGCGGAACTGCTGCTCGGCCTGGTCCATGACGTCGATGTGCTTCGCGAAGAACACGACCTTCCCGACCGAGCGCTGCAGCTGCGCGGCGTAGTCGGCCGCGAGCTGGGCCTTGCCCTGGCCGATGCGGCGCACCATCGAGAACACGTTGTCGCCGTCGGCGCCCACCGCGCGCGACTCCTCGAGCTCACCCGACGCGACGAGGTTCACGATGTCTTCATCGATCTCGCCCGGCTCGAGGCCGCGATCACCGCGGGCCTCGATGATGCGTCGGTAGCGCGCCACGAGGCGCTTCGCGAGCTCGCGCTCGGCCTGCGCGATCGAGCGACCGAACTCGTCGTCGAGCTGCACGGGCATGTCAGCGACGAGCTTGTCCGGAAGATCGCGGGCGACGTCCTTCTTGCGGCGGCGGACGATGCCCATGTCGATGACGGCCTGGCGCGCGGACGGGTAGAACGCCTTGTCGGCCGGCGTATACCCGGTGGCGTCGAGCCGCTCCATGAGCTCGGGCCCTGGCTTGGTCCCATCGGCCCAGCCGAGGAAGCGCCAGATCGCGTCGAAGTCCTCGACGTCGTTGATGAGGGGCGTGCCCGTGAGAGCCATGAGCAGCGGGTCGCCGTTCGGCGTCGTCTCTCTCACGCGCTGCGAGAGGGCGAGCACGTTCTGCGAGCGCTGCGAGGAGAGGTTCTTGATGAAGTGCGCCTCGTCCACGACCATGCCGCGCAGGCCCACCTCCGCGAGCCAGCCGAGGTGCCGGTCGAGGATCTCGTAGTTGACGATGAACACGTCGGCGAAGGCATCGACGTCTTTCCCGTCGCCCATGATGACGCTCGATCGCCGCTGCGGCGTCCAGCGCTCGACCTCGCGCGCCCAGTTCATCTTGACCACGTTGGGCACGACGACGAGGAGCGGGTAGGCATCTGCGACGGAGGCGGCGAGAACCGACTGCGCCGTCTTCCCGAGGCCCGGCTCGTCGGCGAGGAGGAAGCGGCGATGTCCGTCGCGGACGGCCTCGAGGAAGCGCGCCTGGTGCGGCATGATCTCGAAACCGCGCGGCGACAGCCGATCGAACTCGGGCACGTCGGGCAGGGGCATCGTCGCGGATCCCCCGCCCGCGCCCTGCGCGAACGACTTGTACAGCGGACCCATCAGCTCCCAGCCGTCGAGCCGTCGGCGCGGCTGCGTCACGGTCTCGAAGCGGGCGGGATCCGGCGCGAGGAACGGGTTCGATTCGATCCGTGCATCGACCTGCGGCGGGCGCACGGCGCGCTCGGCCGCGACGGCCGGCACGATCGGCTCGGCGACGGTGGGCTTCGCGTCGTCGATGACGAGCTCCTCCGGCGCGAGCTCGACGCCCGCGTCGAGCAGCCAGTCGCGGCGCATGCGCCGCGCGACAGGACTCGTCGCCTGGTCGACTTCGAGCAGCTGGATGAGGGAGGTGTCACGCGCCGCCGTCTTCGCGAGGATCGTCGCGACGCCGTCGAGCCGCTTGAGCAGCTCCGCGCGCGCCGTTGTCCCCAGAGAGTCGTCGTCCTTCACACGCGCTCGCTCCTCGCGGACGAGGAACGCGATCACCTGGAATTTGACGCGGTTCGTGGGGCCCAGCTTGTTCTTCTGGGCCTTCGCCTCAACCTCGCGCACCTTGCGCGCGAGGATCGGGATGATGGGCGCCTCGTCGTCGCGACGTGCGGACGAGGACTTCTTGCGCTGCCGCGCGGGTGCCGTAGTCGGCATGCTCCTCCTGAGCCTTCATCGCCGTGGGCTGATTCAGCCGACGGGCCGTGAGGTCGTGCATCGCGGGTCGCGGCGCCGAACCGGGTGAGGTCAGCGCGGCCGGAGAACCCGGCCAGAATGCTCCGCGGGTGACGAGGACAGTCTACGCCATTCCCGCGCGAACTCCACGACTCCGCCGGGTAGCCTGGCGATATGGCAATCGAGCTCACCGAAAAGCAGGTCGCGCAGGCGATCGACCACGCGATCCTCAAGCCCGACTTCACGCGCGCCGATGTCGACCGCGAGCTCGACATCGCGGCCGAGTGGAATGTGTTCAGCGTCTGCGTGCGCCCCTCCGACATCGCCTACGCCGTCCGCCGCCTCGACGGCACGGGCGTCGCGGTCGGGACCGTGATCGGCTTCCCTCACGGGACAACGTCCACGGCAGCCAAGGTCGCCGAGCTGCGCCAGGCGAAGGACGACGGCGCGAGCGAGTTCGACATGGTCGTCCACATCGGCGGCCTCCTCGGCGGCGAGGATGCCCGTGTCGTCGACGACATCCGCGCGGTCGTCGAGGCGGCAGATGGGTCCGTCTCGAAGGTGATCCTCGAGACGAGCTTCTTGAACGACGAACAGATCGCGCGCGGTTCCCGCCTGACGGAGCAGGGCGGCGCGACCTTCGTCAAGACGTCGACGGGCTTCGCCGGCGGTGGCGCGACGGTCGAGCACGTCTCCCTCATGCGCGCGACCGTGTCGGAGGCCGTGCAGGTGAAGGCCTCGGGCGGCGTGCGCGGACTCGAGTCGGCAGCGGCCATGCTCTCCGCGGGCGCGACGCGCCTCGGCACGAGCGCGAGCGCGACGATCCTTGGCGAGCTGCGCACGCGCCTCGCGGGCGGCGACGCAACCGCCGCCGAAGACTCCTCGAGCTACTGAACTAGCGGAGCAGGGTGCGCGCGGACTCCACGTCCGCGCGCATCTGCGCGACAAGGGGTTCAAGCCCGTCGAACGCGACCATGCCGCGGATCCGGTGGGCGAACTCGACGTCGACCGTCCGGCCGTACAGGTCGAGGTCGTCGCGATCGAGGACGTGCGCCTCGACGACCCGCTCGGGGACGTCATCGAAGGTCGGATTGGTCCCGACGGAGATCGCCGCCGGATACCGCGACCCCGTTCCGAGCTCACCCTCGGGGCGCCGGACCACGACCCATCCGGCGTACACGCCATCGGCGGGCACGAATCCCGTCAGGTCGGAGGCCAGGTTCGCGGTCGGGAAGCCCAGATCACGGCCGCGACGCAGCCCGCGCACGACGATCCCGCGCACGGCATGGTTGCGCCCGAGGAGCTTCGCCGCGCGCTGAACGTCGCCCGACGCGAGGAGGTCGCGGATCCACGTCGACGAGACGCGGCGCCCCGCATCGTCGCCGGCGGATCCGCTCGCGACGTCGGACATCACGTGGACAGTGAATCCGTGTTCGACGCCCAGGCGCCGAAGCAGATCGACGTCCCCCTCGCCGCGATACCCGAACCGGAAGTCCTCGCCCACGAGCACGCGCTGCGCGTGCAGCGCCGCAACGAGGTGTCGGACGACGAACTCCTCCGGCGGCAGCGACGCGAGCGCCGCGTCGAAGCGCAGCACGAGCGCCGCGTCGAGGCCCGTCGCAGACAGCAGGTCGATCTTCTGCTCGACGCCGACGAGCGACTCCGGGCAGCGCTCTGGCGCGATCGTCGCGAGCGGGTTCCGGTCGAACGTGACGGCGACGGTCGTCGCGTCGCAGGACGCGGCGTCGACGAGGAGCCGGTCGATGATCGCGCGGTGACCGGCGTGCAATCCGTCGAACTTGCCGATCGCCACCACCGTTCGCCCGATGTCGGCAGGAACCTCGGCGACGTCACGCAGGACGATCATGCCGGTGCCTCTGCGGGGCTCGGCCGGTGCGACGAGAGATACCAGATGCCGACGAACGGCAGCACGAGCGGAATCCACACATACCCCTGCCCGTAGAGCGACCACACGGTCGCATCGGCGTGGAAGACGTCCGCGACGGCCCAGCTGAGCGTGCCGATGACCAGCACCCCGACGAGTTCGAAGATCACGGCGACCCAGGCGACGCGGTACCAGGAGGCGCTCTTCGACAGCAGGAGCGCGACCGTCGCGAGGATGTACACGGCCGCGGCCGCAGCGCTCAGCAGATACGGGATCGGAGCCTGGTCGAACCGCGCGGCGATCTGGACGAACGAGCGCCCCGTCGCGGCGAGGGCCATCACGGCGTACACGAAGGTGAGCACCGTGCCGATGCCGGTGATGCGGCGCGATGTGCGGGTGTCAGACATAGCGGGATCCAGCTTAGTGTTCCGCACCTGACGGACGGCCGCTCACGCCGCGGGGAGCACCGTCCAGATCACGTGCATGCGATAGACCATGACGGCGACGGCGAGGGCGAGCACACCCATGACGACGACGCTCCACCGGCCGCGGTCCACGAACGCCCAGACGATGCCGCCGATCGGGAGGATCGCCGCCGAGACGAGGTAGGTCCAGAACTCGAGGAGGTCCCCCACCGCGGCGTTCCCCACGAAGGGAGCGACGATCGCGATGACGATCTGCGCGACGAGGAGAAGCTGAACGAGGGCCAGGGATCCGACGGAGACGTCTCCGGGGCGTCTGCCCGCAAGCCCCAGAATGATGCAGAGAATTCCGGCCGCTCCCGCGACCGCGATCTGGACGACCGTGTACCCGAGGATCATCGGGCAGTCCCCGGCTGCGGCTCGGGCATGTTCATGACGCTCTTCATCGCGCCGCCGCGCCGTTCGACGACGCCGATGAGCGCGCCGTCGGGATCGATCGCGGCGCGCGGACCGTCGAAGGAATCGGGCGCCTCGACGCGCTTTCCGTGGCGCAGATCGCGGGCGATATCGCTCGTGACGTCGAGATCGCCGAGCACGCGCCGGGCCGCGTCCGCGGGGGTGACCAGCTCGGCGTCTTCGAGCTCGTCGGCGCCCGGTGCGCCCGCGACGTCGAAGGACCCGATCCGAGTACGGCGCAGCATCGTGAGGTGTCCGCCCACGCCGAGCGCGGCACCGAGGTCGCGTGCAAGCGCGCGAATGTACGTCCCTGAGGAGCAGTCGACCTCCACGTCGACGTCGACGACGCCATCCCCGTGACGTACAGCGGAGACCTCGAAGCGCGAGACGACGACATCGCGCGCCTTCAGCTCGACCTCCTCGCCGGCGCGCACCCGGTCGTACGCCCGTCGGCCGTCGACCTTGATCGCCGAGACGGCGCTCGGCACCTGCGAGATCGCCCCGGTGAGGGCGGCGACCCCGTCTCGGATCCGCTCCTCGGTCACGTCGGCGACCGCCTCAGCGGACGCGGTGACGTCGACGTCACCGTCTGCGTCGTCGGTCGTCGTCGTCTGTCCGAGGCGGATCGTCGCACGATAGGTCTTGTCGAGGCCGACGATGAAGGTCAGCAGACGCGTCGCAGCCTCGACCCCGACGATCAGCAGGCCCGTCGCCATCGGGTCGAGCGTGCCCGCGTGCCCGACCTTGCGCGTTCCTCGCGCGCGGCGCGCGCGGGCGACCACGTCGTGACTGGTGATTCCCGCGGGCTTGTCGACGAGGAGGATCCCGGATTCGGCCATGTCCGCCAGCTTATTCTGGGTCGATGTCTGCATCCTCCGAACCGGCCCTCCGCATCGCCCGCCTCCGTGACATCGACCCGGTCGTGCTCTACCGGCTGCTGCGACTGCGCGTCGACGTGTTCGTCGTCGAGCAGGAGTGTCCCTACCCGGAACTCGACGGACGCGATCTCGAGGCCGACGCGCGCATGATGTGGATCGAACGGGACGGCGAGGTTCTCGCGAGCCTGCGACTGCTGAACGACGGCGATGACGCCCGGATCGGACGTGTCGTCACGGACCCCCGCGGACGCGGGCGCGGAAATGCGGCGCGACTCATGCGAGAGGCGATGCGGATCTCAGCACCGCGCTCGGTGCGCCTCGACGCGCAAGCGCATCTGGTCGACTGGTACGCCCGCTTCGACTTCACGCCATCGGGAGCTGAATTCCTCGAAGACGGCATCCCCCACGTTCCGATGATCGCCCGGTCTCAGGCGCAGGGCTCGTAGGCCGGCTCCTCGCCCGAGATCACGGACACCGACACGGCGCCGTCGTAGCCATCGAGGTAGGTGAACACGAGCGTGCTCGTCCCATCGTCGTCGGCGATCTCGACGAACGACCGATCCGCGATCGCCGAACTCGATTCCACGGCCGAGTCGTACGTGCCGAGCACCTGCGACTTCGTCGAACCGACCCCGAGATCTTCCGCCGTGCGCGGCCCGACACCCATCGTGTCACCGTTCCAACCGACGGTGACCTCGACGATCCCACCCGAGTCGGCGTCGCCGTCCTCGAGGATCATGACGTCATAGGCGTTGTCCTCGGAGAACCCGTAGGCGACGCCGTCGCAGTCGAGCGGGCCGATGCCCGTGGCCCGGATCTCGTCGAGCGTCTCGTCGTAGTCCGCAGCGATCTCGACAGGACCGACCGCGTTCTCCGTCACGACCCACGAATCGGTGTCCGCGGGGTCGTTCGCCTCCTCGATCTCGGGCGTCGCCGTCGGGGTCGGCAGAGCCGACGACCCGAGTGAGGACATCGCCGAAGGCGTGGTCTGCTCGGGAACCGTGGGAACATCCGTCGTGCACGCCGCCAGCGCTCCCGCGGCCAGGATCGACACCGTTGCGACGGCGCCGACACGGCGCGCGCGGGGATGCGTCATGGTCTCTCCGGGGGGGGATCGAGCGAACGGTGGCAGAGGGCTCTCAGCGAGACTACGCGGCGAATGACACGAGATGGTCACGAAAGCCCTCGTCAATGCAACCGTTCGATCACGATCGCTCCGATCTAGAATGTTCGGATGCCCGACTCTCCCCTCGCCGACGCACTCGCGCCGTGGTATCGACGCGAAGCGCGCGATCTCCCGTGGCGGCGCCCCGGCTTCGGTGCGTGGGGCACGCTCGTGAGCGAGTTCATGCTGCAGCAGACGCCCGTCGCGCGCGTCATCCCTCGGCTCGAGACGTGGCTCGCACGGTGGCCGACTCCCACGGATCTCGCAGCTTCCGCGCCCGCGGACGCCGTCACGCAGTGGGCCGATCTCGGCTATCCGCGTCGCGCCCTCTGGCTGCACAGCGCAGCCATCGAGATCCGCGACCGCCATGCGGGTGTCGTGCCGCGCGATGTCGACGCGCTTCTGGCTCTCACGGGCATCGGTGACTACACGGCGCGAGCCGTCGCGGTCTTCGCATACGGTGACCGCCATCCGGTCGTCGACACGAATACCCGCCGGGTGCTGGCGCGCGCACTCGACGGGAAAGCCCATCCGGGCACCGCACACCGTCGCGACCTCACGCAGATGGCGTCGATCCTGCCCGAGCCCGCCGCCGAGGCGGCGGTCGTGAACGCCGCCGCGATGGAACTCGGACAGACGGTGTGCACAGCGCGATCCCCGCGGTGCGACGCGTGCCCCATCCGACACCACTGCGCGTGGGTTGCGGCGGGATCTCCGTGGACGGAGGACACGCGACGAAAGCAGGCCCGCTACGAGGGAAGCGACCGGCAGGCGCGCGGGCGCGCGCTGAAGGCGCTGCGGGCCTCGGATCCGGACCCGCTCCCCCAGGACGTTCTACTCGCTGACTGGCCGGATCGCGCGCAACGGGATCGGGCGATCGCGTCGCTGTTCGACGACGGGCTCATCGCATCGGACGGCGAGCTCGTGTCGCTGCCGCGCTGACGGTCAGTCTTCGTCCTCGTCGGCGCGCCGATAGGGATCCTCTTCGCCCGCATACTGCGCGTTCGCCGCCAGGCCGTGCACCTGCTCGTCGCGTTCGCGCGCCTGACGCAGCAGATCGGACAGGTGCGACGCCTCCTCGGGAAGCGCGTCGGCGATGAACTCGAGCGTCGGCGTCAGCCGCGTGTTGAGCTGTCGCCCGACCTCGCTGCGGAGCATGCCCGTCGCGGCTCGCAACGCGGCGGCGGTGCCCTCGCGTTCCTCGTCCGTGCCGTAGACCGTGTAGAAGACGCTGGCGTTCTGCAGATCACCCGTGACGCGCACATCGGTGATCGTGACGAAGCCCAGCCGCGGGTCGCGAAGACCCTTCTGCAGCCGCTCCGACAGGATCACGCGGATGCGGTCGGCGACGCGCGCCTGCCGTTCGAAACCAGACATGATGTTCCTTTCCCCAGACGATCCTGCCGGGTGACCCGAGAAAGGGCCACCCGGCAGGTTCGATCCATGCGAGATCCGCGTCAGTCGCGGGGCTTCTCGACCATCTCGATCGTCTCGATCTCGTCGCCGATCTGGATGTCGTTGTGCTTGCCGAGACCGATACCGGCCTCGAAGTCGGTCTTGACCTCGGTCACGTCGTCCTTGAAGCGACGCAGCGACTCGATAGCCAGACCATCGGCGAGCACGACCCCGTCGCGGATCACGCGCGCCTTGGCGTTGCGCGTGATGGTTCCGCTGCGGACGATGACACCCGCGATGTTGCCGAACTTCGAGGAGCGGAACACCTCGCGGATCTCGGCGACACCGGACTGGACCTCTTCGTACTCGGGCTTGAGCATGCCCTTGAGCGAAGCCTCGACGTCATCGATCGCGTTGTAGATGACGTTGTAGAAGCGCGTGTCCACGCCCTCGCGCTGCGCGGCCTCGCGTGCCTTCGTATCCGGACGCACGTTGAAGCCGAGCACGATCGCGTTGTCGATCGTGGCGAGGTTGATGTCGCTCTCGGTGATCGCGCCGACGCCACGGTGGATGATCCGCAGCTGCACGCTGTCGTCGACCTCGATCTTGAGCAGCGCCTCCTCGAGCGCCTCGACGGCACCCGAGACGTCGCCCTTGATGATGAGGTTGAGCGACTCGACCTTGCCCTCTTCGAGTGCCTTGGTGAAGTCCTCCAGCGACATGCGCTTGCGGGCCTTCGCCAGGGCCGCGTTGCGCTCGACGGCCTCGCGCTTCTCGGCGATCTGACGTGCGGTTCGGTCGTCCTCGGGAACGAGGAACAGATCGCCCGCGCGCGGGACCGAGTTGAGGCCCTGCACCTGGACGGGACGCGACGGAGCCGCCTCCTTCACGCGCTCACCGTGCTCGTCGATCATGGCGCGTACGCGGCCGAAGGCCGTGCCCGCGACGATCGGGTCGCCGACGCGGAGCGTTCCGCCCTGCACGAGGACAGTCGCAACCGATCCGCGGCCCTTGTCGAGCTTCGCCTCGATCGCGATTCCGCGTGCTTCCTTGTGGGGGTTCGCACGAAGGTCGAGACCCGCGTCGGCCGTGAGGAGAACGGCGTCCAGAAGCTCCTGGATGCCCAGGTTGTCGCGTGCCGAGACATCGACGAACATGACGTCTCCGCCGTATTCCTCGGCCACCACGCCGTACTCGGTGAGCTGCGAGCGCACCTTGGCGGGGTTGGCATCGGGCTTGTCGACCTTGTTGACCGCAACGACGATCGGCACATCTGCCGCCTGCGCGTGGTTCAGCGCCTCGACCGTCTGCGGCATGATGCCGTCGTCGGCCGCGACGACGAGGATCGCGATATCGGTGACATCGGCACCGCGGGCACGCATGGCCGTGAAGGCCTCGTGACCGGGGGTGTCGATGAACGTGATCGCGCGATCGTGTTCCTCGTGCTCGGTCCAGATCTGGTAGGCGCCGATGTGCTGGGTGATGCCGCCGGCTTCGCCCTCGATCACGGTCGTGTGACGGATCGCGTCAAGAAGTCGCGTCTTTCCGTGATCGACGTGACCCATGACCGTAACTACCGGAGGACGGATCTCGAGGTTCTCGTCGTCCTCCTCGAGCTCTTCCTGCTCGAGGTTGAGTCCGAAGCTCTCGAGGAGCTCCTTGTCCTCGTCCTCGGGCGAGACGATCTCGACCTTGTAGCCGATCTCGGCGCCGAGCACCTCGAACGTCGATTCGTCGAGCGACTCGGTCGCCGTCGCCATCTCACCGAGATGGAACAGCACCGTCACGAGGTTGCCGGGCTGGACCGGAACGCCGTGCATCTGCTCGAGCTTCTCGGCGAAGTCGGAGATCGATGCACCGCGCCGCATCCGGATGATGGTGTCGCCATCGCCCTTGGGAACCTTGACGCCGCCGACGACGGGCGCCTGGCGCATCTCGAATTCCTGGCGCTTCGCGCGACGCGACTTGCGCTGGCGAGACTTACCGCCCCCCTTTCCGAATGCGCCGGCCGTACCACCGCGGCGACCACCCGGACCGGGACGACCGCCGAAGCCGCCACCCGGACGGAAACCGCCACCGGCACCGGGACCGCCACCAGGACCGCCGCCGGGGCGCTGCTGGAACGGTGCTCCGCCGCCCGGACGACCTCCGCCGCCGGGACGACCGCGACCGCCGCCACCGGGACGACCCGGCTTCGGAGCGCCGGGACGTGGGGCCTGCGGCTTCGGGGGGCGGGGGATGTTGCCAGGAGTCGGACGCTGGCCCATTCCCTGCGACGAGGAGTAGGGGTTGTTGCCCGGGCGCGGTCCGCCGGGGCGCTTGCCCATCCCCTGCGAGGAGGCGAACGGATTGTTGCCGGGGCGTGCCTGACCGGGCTTGGGGGCACCGGACTTGGCGCCACCACCGGGCTTCGGAGCACCGGGCTTGGGCCCGCCGGGCTTCGGCGCACCCTGCGCGGCCGCATCCGGCTTCGGCGCGGCGCTGCCGGGCGACGGAGCGGAGCTGCCGGGGCTCGGCGCGGCACTGCCGGGGCTCGGAGCGGAGCTGCCGGGCGACGGAGCGGAACTGCCGGGGCTCGGCGCAGCGCTACCCGGCGACGGAGCCTCGGACTTCTTCTGACCGGGCTTCGGACCCGGCGTCGGGGCGCCCGACTTCGCACGACCGGCCCCCAGTGTCGGGGCGCCAGGCTTCGCGCCAGGCTTCTTGGCCTCGGCGGGCTTCGCTCCGCCTTCGGACTCGAACGCAGCGCGCAGCTTGCGCGCGACGGGCGGTTCAACGGTCGACGACGGGCTCTTCACGAACTCGCCGAGCTCCTTGAGCTTCGCGAGCGCCGTCTTGCTGTCAACGCCGAGTTCGGCCGCGATCTCATGTACGCGTGGTTTTGCCACAATTCTCCTGTCTGGGCGAGGCTGCCCAGACAGGGCAGACCTCTAGAGGCGGACGGGTCTCATTTCGAGCCGTTCACTTGATTTCCATAGCTGTTCAGCCGTTCCTCGAGTGTCTGCGTGTCGAGTGGCCCCGACACACGGAGTGCTCGTACGAATGCGCGCCGCTGGAGGGCCAGTTCGACGCACGTGCGTACGGGATGCACCCACGCGCCCCTCCCTGGCATCGAACCGAGCTCGTCTACGACGAGCCGAGAATCGGTGACGATCACCCGCAGAAGAGCGGATCGGGAAGCACGAGCGCGGCATCCGACGCACGTTCGTACAGGGTCCATCTTACACGTCTCGCCCTTCGCGGCCGCCCTGGGCGTGGCGTCAGTCCTCGTCAAGGATGCTGTCGGGCTGGATATCGATCTTCGCGCCCGTCAGCTTCGCGGCAAGGCGGGCGTTCTGCCCTTCCTTGCCGATCGCGAGCGACAGCTGGTAGTCCGGCACGAGTGCGCGCACGGCCTTCGTCTTCTCGTCAAGGACGAACGCCGACGACACCTTCGCAGGGCTCAGCGCGTGGGCGACGAACGACGCCAGATCGGTGTCGAAGTCGACGATGTCGATCTTCTCTCCGCCCAGCTCGTCCTGCACGGCACGCACGCGGCGTCCGAGCTCTCCGATGCACGACCCCTTCGCGTTGATCGATGCATCGCGCGCCGTGACCGCCATCTTCGTTCGATGACCCGCCTCGCGTGCGAGCGATGTGATCTCGACGATCCCCGACGCGATCTCGGGAACCTCGAGCGCGAAGAGCTTGCGCACCAGCCCCGGGTGCGTCCGCGACACGGTGATCGACGGCCCCTTGGCTCCACGCGACACACTCGTGACGTAGACGCGGATGCGCGCGCCGTGCGGGTATTCCTCGCCCGGCACCTGCTCTTCGGGCGGGAGGATCGCCTCGATGGTGCCGAGATCGATGTGGATCATGCGAGGGTTCGGACCCTGCTGCACGACGCCGGCGACGATGTCGCCCTCCTTGCCGCGGAACTCGCCCAGCACGGCGTCGTCCGCAATGTCACGCAGTCGCTGGCTGATGACCTGCTTCGCAGCGTACGCCGCGATACGTCCGAAGTCCTCGGGGTTCTGCTCTTCCTCACCGATGACCGCGTCTTCCTCATCGGTGACGGGCGTGAGCACGGCGACGTGGCCGGTCTTGCGGTCGAGCTCGGCGCGAGCGCCCGCAGGAAGCTCGCCGCTCTGCGTCACGTGCTTCGCGTAAGCCGTGAGCACGGCCTGTTCGATGATCGCCGCCAGCTCATCGAACGGAATCTCCTTCTCGCGCTCGATCGAACGCAACAGAGCAAGATCGATCTCCACAGCAGCCTCCCTATTCAGCTCTCCCATCGGCCGTCCATCGCGCCGATGTCTCCCCGACGATACCGGATGCACTCCCCGTGTCAGCTGGGGGAACGCGTCGAGGGTCCGCCTCCCGGGCGGGAGACGGACCCTCGACGAATCATGCGTCGGTCAGAGCCGGTCTGAGATCAGCCCCCAGCCCTTGCCCTTGCCGTTTCCGTTGCCGAGTCCCTTGGCCTTGCCGCGGCCCTTGCCCGGGTGCTCCGAAACCTCTTCTTCGGGTGCCGAGAGGCCGACGATGATTGGGTTGTGGTCGCTCGCGCGGAAGACCGACTCGTCGTACAGCAGCGTCGCGTTGTAGTTGTAGCGGCTGTACTCGTAGCCGACCTGCTCCTGCGCGTTGATCTGCCACACGTCGACGCCGGTCACGAGGTCGAGGGCCGCCTCGTTTGCGAAGACGTGGTCGAGCGAACCGGACATGCCGTCGTAGACATAGCTCGCCTCGCCACCGTTCAGCGCGTAGTTGAGGTTGGTGTAGCCCGCCTCCTCGATCACACGCGCCGGGTCCTCCGCGGCGTAAGCGTTGAAGTCACCCGTGTGGAAGACGCCGTCGATGCCCGTCAGCTCCTGCACATCGGCCGCGTACTCGACGAGCGCCTCGGCCTGCGCGATGCGGTCGGGGTTCGCGTTGCCCTGGCCCGTACCGTCGTCGACACCGGACCCCTTCGACTTGAGGTGGTTCGCGGAGACGAGGAAGGCCTCGTCGTCGCTCGCACCTGCTGCCTTGAAGCCCTGGAACAGCGGCTCACGCGCGTTCGTGAACGCCGGGTCACCCGTGAGGATGTACGACTCGCCGACGAGCTCGACGTCTGCCGTGCGGAAGATGAACGCGTTGCGGATCACGTCCTCCTCGACCGGAACCTCGGCGGGGCTCGGAGCGTATCCCCACACTCCCTCGCCGTCGTTCGCGTTCAGCGCGTCCACGAGCGTCGCGACGGCCGCGTCGCGATCCTTCCCGAAGGAGGCGGAGTTCTCGACCTCCTGGAGCGAGACGATCGAAGCGTCGAGGGCGCTGATCGCGTTCACGATCTTCGCCTCCTGCCGTTCGAAGCTCTCGGTCGTCGCGGCGCCGCGCGGGCCGTTCGGGTCGCAACGACGCGACCCGATGGGCGTGCCCTCGCGGTCATCGTAGGTCGTGCAGGTGCCGAGCCCCGCGTCGACGAACTCGGCCGCGGTGGTCGGGAAGTAGTTCAGCACGTTGAAGTTCGCCATGGCGATATCGCCTCCGACGTCCTCACGGGCGGCATTGGCCGCGCGCTCGTCGCTGAAGGTGACGACGTCCGACCCAGCGCCCGTGATCGGCGTGGTCGGCTGCAGGCTCCAACCGCCGTAGCGATAGTCGAGCACGACGGGCTGTTCGAACGTCACCTGTGCACCGACGCGCACGGGCGAATCGAGCGTGAGATACGACAGCGGCTCGTCGGTGCGCGAGCTGAAGTTCGTGCTGCGCCCGTCGTCGAGCGTGATCGACCGTGCCTCGTTCTCGGCCAGTGCCGCGTCGATCGCCGCCGTGTCGTGGGGGTCAATGTCGGCGGTCGGCTGACGCAGCGGCTCGTCGCCCAGCGCGAGCTGGAACGATCCGTAGTAGTTCGCGTCGTAGTTGTCGGTCACCGTGAAGGGCGCCTCGAGGAACACAAGCTCGCTCTGGTGAGCCTGCTTCCCCGCTTCGGTCGCGATCTCGTCCCAATCGGTGAGCGGCTCGATCTCGCCGAGGTCTTCAGCAAGCACCTCGATGTCGTCGACCGTGATCTCGGTGAGCCCCTGGTACTCGCTGACCTCACCCGTCACGCGCACGCTCTGGCCGATCTCGGCGCGCGCCGAGTCGCCCCACGCGAAGATCGCGTCCGAGGCGCCGTCGCTCGGGTCTCCTGCCGGATCCTGCAGCGTGAAGCCGTTGAAGCCGCCCTCACGCCAGTCGGCGGTGACGACACCTTCGACGACGACCGTCACACCCTGGTGCTCGCTCGCGTCGCCGGTGCCCTGCACCTCGGCGATCGTCATGTCGACGGGGTCGGTCGGCGTGGGGTCGGGGTCTCCGGAGTCGCCGCCCGCGCTCGCCGGGCTCGGCTCGCCGACCGTGAAGTCGGCGGAGTTGTCGTCGGTATCGGTTCCGTCGACATCGCGCGACGCGCTCGTCGTGTTGCTCAGACGACCGGCCGCCGCCGTCTCATAGGACACCGCGGAGCCGTATCCGATCATGTCGACGAGACCTGTCGTCCCCGCGAGATCTCCCTCCGTCGCCGGGAACTGGCCGTCGCCCTCGTAGAGGTACACGCGCCCGTTCGACGCGGACATGTTCATCGACCCGAGCTGATCGGGCGTGGGAAGGGGCTCACCCGAGCCGCCGCCCCCCGACAGCTGAACGAGGAAGTAAGCACCCGGTCCGACGGTGCCCTCGAGGTCGAGCGTGCCGCCCGAGCCACCGCCAGACGACTTGTACTCGAGCCGCAGCTCGGTGAGGTCGATCGCCGCCTCGGTGGGGTTGTAGAGCTCGACGAAGTCGTTCGTGAGCGGGGCGCCGCTGTTGCCGCCGCCGCCGTACACCTCACTGATGACGAGGCCGGATCCGTCCGGCGCCGCGACGGCCGCGGCGGGAACGACGACGAGTCCGCCCAGCGCCAGACCGGCGCTCGCGATCGTCGCCACGGCGCGGCGCGCGTGGGGTCGTGTCTGCTGTGACATATACGAAGTATCTTCCTGATGATCTGGTCGGGTCCGGTCGACGAATGTCGGCGACTCCTGAATATTGCCGTCGACGTGTTTCACGGAACTGACCTCCGGGTGGCCGGGAGGGAAACTGCCCCCGATCATGCCGGATACCTCGGACATTCGTGCCCGGAACGCGCCCTATGTCGTCAGACGGTCGATCGCGTCAGCGAGCGGAACCGTCTCACGGTCTCCCGTTCGGCGATCCCAGAGTTCGACCAGACCGTCCTTGGCGGCGCGCCCCACAACGACGAGTTGCGGCACGCCGATGAGCTCAGCGTCGCCGAACTTCACCCCGGGCGATGCCTTGGGGCGGTCGTCGAACAGCACATCGCGTCCGGCAGCCTCGAGACCCGCGATCAGCTCGTCCGCGAGGTCGTAGGCTTCCTGCCCCTTGCCGGTCGCGACGACGTGCACGTCGAACGGTGCGATCTGCTCGGGCCAGATCAGACCCTTCTCGTCACTCAGCAGCTCGGCGATGATCGCGAGGACGCGCGTGACGCCGATCCCGTACGATCCCATCGTCACAGTGACCTGCTTGCCGTTCTCGTCGAGCACCTTCAGCCCGAGCGATTCGGCGTATTTGCGGCCGAGCTGGAAGACGTGACCGATCTCCATCCCGCGTTCGAGGGTCACCGGCCCGGACCCGTCGGGCGCCAGATCACCCGTGCGCACATTCGCCGCTTCGACGATGCCGTCGGCCGTGAAATCGCGGCCCGCGACGAGTCCCGAGACGTGACGATCTGCAGCATTCGCTCCCGTGATCCACCGCGTGCCATCGACGATCCGCGGATCGAGGAGATAGCGGATCCCCGTCGCGGATTCCGCGCCGAGGAAAGCTCCATCGGCCGTCCACGGGCCGATGAAACCGCGGACGAGCTGCGGGTGCTTCTCGAGGTCCTCCGGCGTCGCTGCCTCCACCTCGGCGGGGGCGAAGGCGACCTCGACCCGCTTGTCGTCGATGTCGCGGTCGCCCGGGATCCCGACGACGACCGTCTCGCGTTCGCCGCCCGGATGCGTGAGCGCCAGCACGACGTTCTTCAGCGTGTGCGCTGCCGTCCATCCCCCGTCGGGCGCGCCGGGGACGGCCTCGTTCGCGTGCGCGACGAGCGTGTCGATCGTCGTCGTCCCGGGCGACTCGTACACGACCGGCGCCGGCGCGTCGTCGTACGGGAGGGCCTCGGGCGCCGCTGTCGTGAAGGCTTCGACGTTCGCGGCGTAGCCGCCGGCGCTCCGGACGAACGTGTCCTCGCCGACGGGCGTCGGGTGCAGGAACTCCTCGCTTCGGGATCCGCCCATTGCGCCCGCATCGGCCTGCACGATCTCGTACTCGACACCGAGGCGCTGGAAGATGCGCTCGTACGCGTCGCGCTGGGCATCGTAGCTGCGGTCGAGCCCCTCGTCCGTGTAGTCGAACGAGTACGCGTCCTTCATCGTGAACTCGCGGCCGCGCAGCAGGCCCGCGCGGGGACGCGCCTCGTCGCGGTACTTGTCCTGGATCTGGTAAATCGTCAGGGGCAGATCCTTGTACGACGTGTACAGGTCCTTCACGAGCAGCGTGAACGCCTCCTCGTGCGTGGGTGCGAGAAGGTAGTCGGCCTGCCTGCGGTCCTGCAGACGGAACAGGGCCTCGCCGTACTCCGTCCAGCGCCCGGTCTGCTCGTAGGGCTCGCGCGGCATCAGCGCCGGAAAGTGCACTTCCTGCGCACCCGCAGCCTCCATCTCCTCCCGCACGATGCTCTCGAGACGCGTCTTGACGCGCAGTCCGAGCGGCAGCCAGGCGAAGATCCCGGGGGCCTGACGCCGGATGTAGCCGGCGCGGACGAGGAGGCGGTGACTGCGCACCTCCGCATCGGCGGGATCCTCGCGGAGAGTGCGGACGAAGAGCTTCGAAAGACGGGTGACCACAGGGGAAGTCTATGCGGCCCGTCCGACTCTTCTCCGCACGCCGCAGACGACGGAGCTACGCGAGATGCGCCGCGATCTCCTCGAGGAAGCGGTCACTCGCATCGGAGATGGCCGACGCATCAGTGAGGTTGGTGACCGGAAGGAGGAACTCGTCGACGCCGGCGGCCCGGTATTCGGCCATGCGGTCGACCAGCTGCTGCGCGGATCCGCCGATCGCCGGGCGCCCCTTCGCTGCCACCGCCTCTGCCTTCGCCGCGTCGTCGACGAAGACGAGGGCCTGCGTCGTCCGCCACAGCGACTCGGGTGCCCGGCCGGCCCTCTCAAGGGCCGCCGTGAAGATCGCGTTCTTCGGTCCGTACTGTTCGGGCGTCGACCAGAAGTTCCATTCGTCGGCGTAGCGAGCGACGATCTTCGGCATGACCTTCTCGCCCTTGCCACCGACGAGGATCGGCAGCTTTGCATGCGGGCGCGGGTTCAGGGAGGCACGCTCGAGGGAGTACCGCTCGCCGGCGTGGTCGACGAAGTCCTCGTCGCGCAGTCGGGTGATGACGTCGAGCGCCTCGCGGAACCAGCGGATCCGGCTCGGAACATCGCCGTACTCGATTCCGAATGCGCGGTGTTCGTTCTCCTGCCACCCGGCCCCCATACCGAGCACGAATCTCCCGTCCGAGACGTCGCTCAGAGCGGCCGCCTGCTTCGCGACGACCGCGGGGTGCCGGTAGGTGTTGCCGAGCACCATCGACCCCAGGCGCACATCCGGCACGCTGGCCGCGAGGGCCGCAAGCTGCGTGAGACACTCTCCGCGTGCGCCGTCATTCGGCTCCGCGGTGTTGTCCATGAAGTGATCCTCGAGCCAGAGACCCCGCCACGTGGCCGCGCCCGCGCGCGCGGCTGCGGCATGCTCGGCAGCGGCGCGCAGTTCGCGCCAGGGAAGGTTCGCGGGAAGCCAGAGAGAGAACTGCATGCTCCCACGTTACGCGCGGGTCAACGCCACCCGATGAGCACGGCCCCGCCGGCGAGCGCCGAGCCGAGCGCGAGCAGCAACGCGATACCGATGAGGACGGCATGCACCGTGAGGAAGCGCGTGGGCCGCCCGTTCTCGTCGCGAGCGCGCGGATCCGCGGCGATGCGCGTGTAGAAGCGCGGCCAGACGATCACGTTGAAGGCGGCATTGACGAGGAGCAGAAGCGCAAGGAAGGTCAGCACGACGACCATTGTCTCGCCCGCCACCTGCGAGACGCGATCGCGGCACGTGCGGGCCGCGCCGCATCAGGTCTCGAGCGCGTGCACGGAAGCCCAGCAGGCCGCGCGCCCCGCGTCTTCGTCGCCGACGTCACCCTGCCGCCTGATTCTCCTCTGTCCGCGGGCTGACGACCTTGAGGCCGATCACGGCGCCGATGATGCCGAGGAGGAACAGGACGCGCAGCGCCGTGACGGTCTCCGTCCCCGTGATCATGGCGTAGCCCACGGTGAGGGCGGCGCCGACCCCGCTCCAGACGGCGTATGCCGTGCTGATCGGGATGCGAGCGCTCGCCCAGCCGAGACCGACCATGCTCGCGGCGAGCGCGACGACGAAGACGACGCTCGGCAGGATCCGCGTGAGTCCTTCGCTGAAACCCAGGGCCGTCGCCCAGACGGCCTCGAGCACGGCGCTCGCGAGGAGGACGATCCAGCGCGCCATCAGCCCACCGCCTTTAGACCGATGACGCTGCCGACGAGCACGATCAGGAGGATGCCTCGCGCGACCGTGAGACGCTCCTCCCGCCGCACGATCGCGATCACGGTCGTGAGGACCGCTCCGATGCCGATCCATACGGCGTAGGCCGTCCCGGTCGGGATGACCCGCATCGCGTACGCCAGCCCGGCCATGCTCGCGAGAAGAGCGACGACGAAGAGCACCGTCGGTCGCTTCTTTCGAAATCCCTTCGAGGCGCTCAGCGCCGTCGCCCACACCGCCTCAAGCAGCCCCGAGAGCACCAATATGACCCAGGCCATGGCGTTTCCCTCCTTCACGCGGACCGACCGCGTGCGGCCTCATCAGATGTGCGATGCGACCCGGTCTCGGATCCGCGACGCGATCTCATCGACCGGAAGACTCGCGTCGAGCACCAGGAAACGCCCGGGCTCGTCGGCGGCGAGCCGCAGATAGGCGTCGCGCACGCGGGCGTGGAAATCGGCCTTCTCCGCCTCGAGACGGTCGAAGGGCTTGTCATCGGCATCGAGCCGGGCGCGCGCCGCGCCCGGGTCGAGGTCGAGCAGGACCGTCACGTCCGGAAGCGCTCCCTCAGTCGCCCAGAGCGACAGCTCACGCACCTCATCCGGTCCGAGATCCCGCGCGGCACCCTGATAGGCGACGGACGAATCGAGATAGCGGTCCTGGATCACGATCTCACCGCGCTCGATCGCGGGCGACACGACCGTGCGCACATGATGCGAACGATCGGCCGCGAAGAGGAGGGCCTCCGCGCGGGCGCCGATGTCGCCGCGGTGGTGCAGCACGATCTCTCGGATCGTGCGGCCGACCTCGGTACCGCCCGGTTCGCGGGTGCGAACGACGCGCCGCCCACGCTGCTCGCACCATGCCCGGAGCAGCTCGGCCTGGGTCGTCTTGCCCGAGCCGTCACCGCCCTCGAACGTGATCCAGAGTCCGCGCGGCATCAGGCGTCGCCCGCGGCCTGCGCCTCCCGGGCGGCCTTGTTGGCCGCGCGCGTCGCGGCGGCCTTCTTCGCCGCCTCCGAGCGCGACGCTGACGTCGTCTTCTTGGCCGTCGTCTTCTTCGCGGGAGCCTTCTTGGCCGTCGTCTTCTTCGCAGGAGCCTTCTTGGCGCCGCCCTTCTTCGCCGGCCCCTTCGCGCGCTTGTCCGCCAGCAGCTGCACGGCGCGCTCGAAGTCGACATCCTCCGCGTTCTCGCCGCGCGGGATCGTCGCGTTGGTCTCGCCGTCGGTCACGTACGGCCCGAAGCGCCCGTCGCGGATCCGCACGGCCTTGCCGCTCGCGGGGTCCTCCTTCTCGAACTCCTTGAGGGCAGAGGCCGCACGGCGTGCGCCGTACTTCGGCTTCTTGTAGACCTCGAGGGCCTCCTCGAGCGTGATGTCGAAGATCTGCTGCTCAGCCTCGAGCGAGCGCGAGTCGGTGCCCTTCTTGAGATACGGGCCGTAACGGCCGTTCTGCGCCGTGATCGGCTCTCCGCTCTCGGGATCGTCGCCGACTGTGCGCGGGAGGTTCAGCAATCGCAACGCCGTCTCGAGGTCGATCGTCTCGGGCGACATGCTCTTGAACAGCGACGCTCGGCGCGGCTTCGGCGCGGCCTTCTTCTTGGCCGGCTTCTTCTTCGCCGCCTCACCCGTGACCTCGCCCGTGGCAGGGTCTGCCTCGTCGGGATCGACGGGCTCGGACTCTTCGAGGTAGGGACCGAATCGCCCGTCCTTCACGACGACGATCTTGCCGTTGTCGGGGTTCTCGCCGAGCACTCGGTTGCCCGCAACAGGGGCGTCGATGAGCTCCTGCACCTTCTCGGCCGTCAGCTCATCGGGCGCGAGATCCTCAGGCACGTTGATGCGTCGCGGATCGGCGTCGGGCTTCTCCGGGTCGATCACCTCAAGGTAGGGCCCGTATCGACCGAAACGCAGAGTCGCCGTGTCGGTGAGGCGGGTCGCATTGAGCTCGCGCGCGTCGATCTCGCCGAGGTTGTCGACGATCGTGCGCAGGCCCGGATGCTCGTCGCCGCCGTAGTAGAACGACTTCAGCCAGGCCGCGCGATCAGCCTCGCCGCGCGCGATCCGGTCGAGATCCTCTTCGAGCTCGGCGGTGAAGTCGTAGTCGACGAGATCGCCGAAGTGCTGCTCGAGCAGGCGGATGACGCTGAACGCAAGCCACGTCGGCACGAGCGCCTGACCGCGCTTGACCACGTATCCGCGGTCAAGGATGACGCCGATGATGCTCGCGAACGTCGACGGCCGGCCGATGCCCTTCTCCTCAAGCGCCTTGACGAGCGTCGCCTCGGTGTAGCGCGGCTTCGGCGACGTCGAGTGCCCCTTCGCCTCGGCGCCGGTGAGGTCGAGCACATCGCCCTCGGCGACCTTCGGGAGCCTCTGATTCGAGTCTTCGTCTCCGGCGAAGCGCTTCTCGTCCGAGCCCTCTTCATACGCCTCGAGGAAGCCCTTGAACGTGTATACCGTGCCCGATGCCGTGAACTCGAGCGCCTTGTCGTCGGCCCGTGTCGCGAGCGTGACCGTCGTCGTCTCGAGCTTGGCGTCGCTCATCTGGCTCGCGATCGTGCGCTTCCAGATCAGGTCGTACATGCGCTGCTCGTCGCGGCCGAGCTGGCCGGCGACGTCCTTCGGCGTGCGGAAGGTGTCTCCCGACGGACGGATCGCCTCGTGCGCCTCCTGGGCGTTCTTCGACTTCGACGCGTACATGCGCGGCTTCGCGGGGACGGCGGCATCGCCGTAGAGTGCGACGGCCTGCGAGCGGGCGGCCTGCACGGCCTGCGCGCTGAGGTTCGTCGAGTCGGTACGCATGTACGTGATGTACCCGCGCTCGTAGAGGCTCTGGGCGACCGACATGGCGACCTTCGCCGTCATACCGAGCTTGCGGCCCGCTTCCTGCTGCAGGGTCGACGTTGTGAAGGGAGCGTAGGGACGCCGCGTCCCGGGCTTCGACTCGACCTTCGCGACGGTGGCGGATCCGCTCGCGTCGATCGCCGCGGCGAGACCGGTCGCGCCAGCCTCGTCGAGGACGACGACGGCCTTCGTCAGCTGCCCCTTGTCGTCGAAGTCGCGGCCCGACGCGAGCGGCGCGCCGTCGATGCGCACGAGGCGCGTCGAGAAGGCGGATCCGCTGCGGTCGGCCTGTGCCGCAATCGACCAGTAGTCCGCGGAGACGAACGCCATGCGCTCGCGCTCGCGGTCGACGACCATGCGCGTCGCCGCCGACTGCACGCGGCCCGCGCTGAGGGCCTGCCCCGAGCTGCCGGATCCGACCTTTCGCCAGAGCACGGGCGAGACGTCCCACCCGTAGAGGCGGTCGAGCACTCGACGCGTCTCCTGCGCATCCACGAGCGACGTGTCGAGCTCGCGGGTGGTCTCCACGGCCTTCTGGATCGCGTCCTTGGTGATCTCGTGGAACACCATGCGCTTGACCGGCACCTTCGGCTTGAGCGTCTCGAGAAGGTGCCACGCGATGGCCTCGCCCTCGCGGTCACCATCGGTGGCGAGCACGAGCTCGCTCGCTCCCTTCAGCGCCCGGCGCAGCTCGCTGACGGTCTTCGTCTTGCGGTCGCTCACGACGTAGTACGGCGTGAAGCCGTGTTCGACGTCGATCGAGTACTTTCCGTACCGCTCGCGATCCTTCTCGGGGATGTCGCGCTTGTCCGCGAGGTCGCGAATGTGACCCACCGAGCTGAGGACCTCGTAGTCGTCTCCGAGATAGCCCTGGATGGAGCGCATCTTCGTGGGCGACTCGACGATGACGAGTTTCTTGCCGTCTGCCAAAGGGGGCGTCCTTTCTTCGATGCACACCATACACACCGCCGACTGAGCGTCGATGCCCGACAGCGGCATCCGCGGGCGCCGCTCAGCGATCGGTATACCTGCTCAGGAGTGAAGCGCTGCCGGGAGGAGGACCGGCGCGGGCGATCGCGACGATCGGAAGCCCCGCCAACGTGGTCGAGATCTCGATGGTGGCCTCTCTGCCCGACACGACGCAATTCCGCATCGTCGCCGCCTGTGGCTCGGCCACTGCGGCGGCCTGCGCACACGGATCCCCCGCGGCGAAACCGCTGAGGGCGTCGGCCGCGGCGAGCGCGGCCGCGTCGGCGATCCCCGCGACGCGCTGTGCCTCCGTCGCCGCGGCCCCGACGACGACGCAACCCAGCGCGAGCGCGGCGGCCGCGCCGATCGCGGCCGCGGTGAGAACCGAGGCCCCCATCTAGAGTCCCCCGTCGAGTGCACAACTCGTCGCCGCGAGCGGGATCGCAAGCGACGCGAGCCGCCCGTCGATCGTGGCGGTCACGCACACGAGGTCGCCCTGCGTGCCGACCGATGACGTCGCTCCCGGCACGGCGTCGCCGACGACGGATCCAGCCCGGTCAGCCTCGCCGCGCGCGACGAGCCGCGCGGCGTCAGCGGCCGCGTCCTGCAGGCGCACCTGCGTCGAGGCGGCCGCCAGGGCGCCGATGCCGAGCACGATGACGATGACGAGCGCCGGGAGGGCGACCGCGAACTCCGCCGAGACGGATCCGCGATCTCCCCACCCGAGGCGGAGCCTCGTCGTCATGGCACCTGCAGCGCCCGCTCGACGATGCCCTGCAGCAGCGATTGCACGCCGCCCGAGCGCATGACGGCGACGAGCACGCCGGCGATCGCCACGGATGCCATCGTGACAATTGTCACACAGCATTAACGACCGTAACTCTCCTGATCGAGGACCGCCGTCGTGAGGACGTCTACCTATAGAAGGACTGACTCGATGCACGGTAGGCGGAGGCAGGTGTGACTCGTGCTAGTTACTGACTGACATCTTTTATGATCTCAGCCGCGCGCGATACGAGCACGCGTCGAATCACAACAGCCTGACCCCACTACCCAGCGCGCGGCGCGGGATAGACGCCGTTCACCAGCGTGACTTGCGGATGTCTCCCGCCAGCACCTCCACCGCTTCTAGGGCCGCAATCGCCCGCTCTGACTTACCTCCGAACAGTCCGCCGAGGAGCGGCGTCCAGCCAGCGCCTTGCGCCCTCGCTTCATCGAGCATCACCGTCTCCGGCCCTTGCGCACTGTGCTTGTGGCGCCAGGTGTATCGTCCATAGCCGCCGTGCGGGCCGTAGTAGCCGTTCGTCTCGTTACGCGCGTCCTCTGAGATTGCGTCGAGCAGGACCTCGATCCGATCGAAGGCCCCCGCGTACTCAGCGTCACTTGCGAACTGTTGCTTGTAGAGCGGAGCAAGAGCCGTGAACAGATGATCGGAGATCGGCGTGAAACGACGTCCGCCCCGTGCGGCGAGAAGATTCTCGATCTCGTCCTCCGTGGGCGTCTTGCCGTCGTCCTGGAGGCACAGCACCGTCCCCAGCGCAAGGCCCCTGTCGACTCCGATCACGCTCTGACTTCCCGACGTGAGGATGAACGGCACTCGGGACGCCCCCAGTGGCGTCACTTGTACGTCCGCGGTCACCGCTCGCAGCATCGAGAAGTTCTGTTTTGCGACCGCACCGAGCGCTGCCGCGTACGTCATGAGCAAAGCCGGATACTCGTGCAGCGACATCAGGATCTCCGAACCCGCCCGTTGATTCGACTCATGAGCCACGATCTGGAGCGTCTGCGTCAGCTCCTGCTCATGGGCACGCGATCCGTACATCGAGATCAACTTCACCGGGATCAGGGCGGGTGCCACGATGTCTTCATAGCGTCGCACGCGCCTCACCCAAGCGTGGACGAACTCGGCGTTCGCCTTGGCGCCAGACGGCACACTCAGCGGGAACTCGTCACGATCCGCCAGGGACTCACTAATTGGGGAGCGGAGGTCCGCTAGGTATTCGTCATAGTCCATGACCAGTGAGGGGTTGCGCAGGAGGGTCCGCACAGTCTCAACAACATCGCTCTCGGCGCGGCCGGCGTCGTCTGCAACTTCTGACACGGACGCAGGCGGCGTACCGGGTGATACTCCCATCGCCCGTTGGATCGCCACAACGAGTCGACTAACCTGCGCGGTCTTCTGCTGTCCGAAGAGATCCGCCCGGTGAATCGTCCTTCCGAGCGTCCGCCCGGCGCCCAGATCAACCTCAGGGATCTCGCACTCATCCAGCCGCGCAGTCATCAGCCACGAAGCGCCAGGCGGACGCACGCGGTACTCCTCGGCCGCCAGGGTCAGCTCCTCGAACTGATACGACGTCTCACGCTTCGCGAGGTTGGACGAGAAGCAGGCGAGGAAGACGAACGACCCACCGCGGATGGCGTTTCGGATCTCAGCCTGCCAATCGTCGCCGGGCCACAGCTTGTCCTTGTCTCGCCAGACGATGAAGTCGGCGGCTTCCAACGCTCCTTGCACCTCGTCGATCTGCTCAGAGTCTTCGGTGATGTACGAGAGGAAGACGTGGTTGCCCGACATGGCACCACTCTATCCAGGCCACTCAGCTCGTCACGGGACGCACCCGGCGTCCGGACGCTGGGTGCGGCACATCGAACGCGGTTGATGATCTCGAGCCGCCTGAGCGCGAGGACCAAGCACGTTCACGATGGATCGCCTCCCGTTCTCGCCGCCAAGCCGTGGACTCTATCTCGCTTCAACCACGTGGATTATTGGCTGCGATAATCGAACTACTAAAAGTTGCCGGTGATCGGCGCTGTCGAGTGGATCCGGCGTACATGAGCCAGATCAGCGACATGATCTCCACCGGTCACGATCGGGCGCAGCGCCACCGCACGGCTCTGAGGCAGGGCACCTGCCAGTATGATGGTGGCACCATGAAGGCCACCGGGATGCGTGATGGCCGACTGGACGCCGTCGTCTTCGACGTCGACGGGGGCACTATGCGATGTCCGCTCGGTGCGGCACTACGTCGAGGCGCCTCCAGGCGAGAAGAGATTCAAACCGAACTTTGACCTTTTCCATGCGCGGTCATCCGACTGCCCAGCGCACGATCAGGTCAAGAGCCTCGCGTACCGGTGCCGTGACGCCGGCTTCGCGATCGTCATAGTGACAGGCAAAGAAGCGCGCTGGGAAGCTCTCACCTCGGCCTGGCTCGCCAGGGAAGGCATCGACTACGACGCGCTGGTCACACGCAGATCGAACGACTACCGGCCGGACCACGTCATCAAAGCGGAAATTGCACTCGAGCTTCGCGCGACGTACAACCTCAGGCTAGCGGTCGACGATCGTCAGGACATTATCGCCGTGTGGCACGCGGCGCGGGTCCCGACGGTGCAAGTCACACAAGCTGGTGACCTACTGCCGCTGAAGGCCCCGGATGGCGGGGTCGCGGATGCGCGGATCGAAGCCGAGCTCCTTCCCTTGGAAGAGCGATGATGGACTAGACGAACATCTATACAGAGATCCAGGACCTAGTCCGCTTGAAGCGCCCTGAGTTTGTTGGAGGCTCCTGACCTTGGAAACGAGGATGGAGTTATGCCGAAGGAACTGGCGAGTGGGAAGCCGACGACGCGTCGCTACTCGGACGAGGAGAAGGCCGCCGCGGTGC
>NZ_PNFD01000006.1 GCF_003254645.1 Microbacterium suaedae
CCGGAAGCTAAGCCTCTCAGCGCCGATGGTACTGCACCGGGGACGGTGTGGGAGAGTAGGTCGCCGCCGGACTTTACTTAGACGGAAGGGTCGCCCATTGTTGGGCGGCCCTTTCGTGCGTTACGGGCAAGTTCTAGGCTCGACGCAGCAGGTTGACGAACGCGTGGGGGAGCCCCGCGCACAATAGGGGAGTGGACATGGCCACCGACGACAGCAACGACAGGCGCGACCGCCGTGGCGGCGATGGTCGTCCTCCCCGCTCGGGCGGCTCCGGCTCGCACCGAGGCCGAGATGGCGGTTCGCGTGACTCCGGTCGCTCCGGATCGGGCCGCGATCGATCCCGCGATGATCGCGGTGGATCCGATCGTGGGGGCTTCCGTGGGCGCGATGGTGGTTCGCGCGACGGCGGGGACCGCCGCGGCTCCCACAGTGGTGCCCGAGACTCCGGCGGCTATCGCGGACGTGATGACGCATCCCGCGATGGCGGTCGCGGTGGGCCCCGCGGTAACGCGGGGGGCGACCGGGGTGGCTACCGCGGTGGTGCCGGTGGTTCCCGCGATGGTGACCGTGGTGGATACCGCGACGGCGGCCGAGGTGGATACCGTGACGGTGACCGTGGTGGATACCGCGGTGGTGCTGGTGGATCGCGCGACAGCGACCGTGGTGGATACCGCGGTGGTGCCGGTGGTTCGCGTGATGGTGACCGTGGTGGTTACCGCGGTCGTGACGGTGGATCCCGCGACGGCGGCCGTGGCGGATATCGCGGCGGCGACGGTGGATCGCGCGACGGTGACCGTGGTGGCTACCGCAGTGGTGCTGGTGGTTCGCGCGACGGCGATCGCGGTGGTTACCGCGGTCGCGATGGTGGTTCCCGTGACGGCGGCCGTGGCGGATATCGCGGCGGCGACGGTGGATCCCGCGAGGGGGCCTTCCGTGGCGGGCCGCGCCGTGACGACCGAGGCGCAGGCCGGGACGATCGACGCGGATACGAATCACGCGGGCCGCGCCGCGACGACCGCGGCGGGCGCCGTGATGACCGCGGCTTCGACCGGCGCGATGACCGTCGCTCCGAGCGTGACGACGACCGCCGTTTCGACCGCACCCCCGATCCGGTCCTTCCGGACGACATCACGCCGAAGGACCTGCTGCCGTCGGCGCGCAATGAACTGAAGACACTCAGCGACGACAACGCGGAGCGCGTCGCGCGCCACATGGCGATGGCGGCCCGCGCGATCGACGACGACCCGCAGCTCGCTCACGAGCATGCACAGGCGGCCATGCGCCATGCGGGACGCGTCGGCGTCGTCCGCGAGACGCTCGCGATCACGGCCTATGCCACGGGCGACTTCGCTCTCGCGCTTCGCGAGCTGCGCACGGTGCGGCGCATCACGGGGCGGAACGATCACATTGCGATGATCGTCGACAGCGAGCGCGGTGTCGGCCGCCCCGAGAAGGCGCTCGAGGAAGGGCGTCACGTCGATCGCGACACCCTCGAGGTGTCGCAGCGCGTCGAACTCGCGATCGCGCTCTCCGGGGCACGACTCGATCTCGGCCAGGTCGAGCTCGCGCTGCACGAACTTGATATCCCCGAGGACGATCCGAATCGTGCCTTCGAGTGGAGCGCCGGGCTGTTCGCGGCTCGCGCGGCCGTGCTCGAGGATCTTGGGCGCACGGAGGAAGCCTCGGAGTGGCTGCGCCGCGCACAGATCGCGGAGGATGCGATCGCGTCGCGACTCGCCGAAGACGACACCGTGGTCATCGACGAGATCGTCATCGACCACCCCCGTGCCGGGGCCGAGGACGCGCGCGAGGACACCGGGGCCTCCGTCGGCGACGGCGACCCTGAGCAGGCGACCGAACGCGGGGACGGCGGCGAGGCCTCGGCTGAGGCCGGTGCCGGAACCGCGTCGGAGTCCGACCTTTCCGCTGGTGGCGACGCCCAGACGTCCGGTGACTCCGCGGCCACGGTCGACGCGGGCACAGCAGACGCGGAAGCTGCAGCGGAAGCGGAGGAGCCTTCGGGCCGTGACGCGCCCTCCGAAGCGGAGGAACAGCGTGCCGCTGATGCGCCGGCCGACGGCGCCGCGCCCGTGCCGGGCGCAGCGACGCCGGAGGACAGCGCATCGGAGCCCCGGAGCGCGAACGACGTCTCCGTCGAGGACACCGCTCCCGTCGACGACGCGAGCATCGCGGACGAGGTCGCGGAGATCCTCGCCGAGGCGGGGATCGTCGACGATGAGGATGGCGCCTCGGGCGACCTCGGTGGCGCCGATGGCCCTGATTCCGGTGCCGACGATGGGACCGGTGAGTCGGGAGCTGCTCGCGCCGATGAGCCCGTGGACGCGTCCGGTGACGCCCCTGCCACCTCGCGCCCCGCGACCGACGCACCGGAGGATGAACGCCCCGATGGCGCTCTTTTCTAAGAAGACCAACCCGAGCCCGCTCGACGGCGTGGACGTCGTCTTCGCCGATCTCGACGGCATCGTCTACGCAGGGCCGGGCGCCGTTCCGCACGCGATCGAGAGCCTGAACCGGGCCGCCTCCGAGGGGCGTCGCCTCGGCTACATCACGAACAATGCCTCGCGCACCGATGCCGCCGTCGCGTCGCACCTCGCCGATCTCGGGCTTGGGACGCGAGCGGATGACGTCGTGACGAGCCCTCAGGCCGCCGCGCGCCTGCTGGCAGAGAAGGTTCCAGCCGGATCCACGATCCTCGTCGTGGGCGGTGAGGGGCTCGTCGTCGAGCTCGAGAAGGCCGGATACGTCGTCACGCGCAGCGCGGAGGACGCACCTGCCGCCGTCGTGCAGGGCTTCAACCCCGACGTCGCGTGGACAGATCTCGCTGAAGCGGCCTTCGCGCTCGCGACACCCGAGGACGAGGGCGGGATCCCGTGGATCGCGACGAACACCGACTGGACGATCCCGCGCGATCGCGGCGTCGCGCCCGGCAACGGCACGCTCGTGTCCGCGGTCCACACGGCTGTCGGCCGGCTTGCGACCGTCGCGGGCAAGCCGGAGGCTCCCATTTTCCACGCGGCCGTCGCCCGCTTCGGCGCGACGAAGCCCCTCATGCTCGGCGACCGGCTCGACACCGACATCCAGGGCGCGCAGGCCGCGGGCGTCGAGTCGGCGATCGTGCTCACGGGGATTGACCGGCCCAAGCACGTCCTCGCTGCCCCGACGCACGCGCGTCCGACGTACATCCTGGGTGATCTGCGTGAGATGTTCGAGCCGTACCCGGCCGTCACGCGCCGCGGCGACGTGACGACGGTCGGCGATGCTCGCGTGCGTGTCGGCGATGGGCCGGAGGTCGAGATCCTCAGCGAGGGATCCCGCGACATCGATCTGCTGCGGGCGGGCGCCCACGCGATCTGGGCGACGGGCCGGCAGATCTTCGGCTTCGACGTGCCCGAGCGGCTCTACCGCGACACGTTCCACCGCCCCTGAAGGCGAGCATCACGCGGTGCCGTGGGCGCGCCGCGCATTTCGCAGGCGGCCGTCGGGTCGGCCGCGACGTATCGTGGACGCATGACCGACGACAGCCTGGTGGACCGGCTCGGCCTCATCGAGAAGCAGCCTCTCGCTGAGCGCACGGAGGCGTACCAGTCGCTGCACGATGAGCTCGCGCGCACGCTCGAACGGGCGCCCGAGTCCGAGGCGTGAGCGGCCGGCTTGACGCCGAGCTCGCGGCGCGCGGGCTCGCCCGCTCGCGAACGCACGCCGCGCGTCTCATCGCCGAGGGGCGGGTGCGGCTCGGCGGCGAAATCGCTCGGAAGGCGTCGGTGAAGATCGGCTCCGGCGCGCACATCGAGGTAGAAGACGACCACTACGTCAGCCGCGCCGCTCACAAGCTCATCGCGGCTCTCGATGCGTTCGGCATCGATGTGTCCGGCCGCACGGCTCTCGATATGGGCGCGTCGACGGGCGGATTCACGCAGGTGCTGCGCGAGCGCGGCGCCGCTCCCGTCCTCGCCGTCGACGTCGGCCATGGGCAGATCGCCCCGGACGTGGCGGCGGACCCCGATGTGCGCGTCGTCGAGGGGATGAACGTGCGATTCATGACGCCCGCATCGCTCGCCGAGGCGACGGGGGTTGTGGATCCGCCGACGATCGTCACGGGCGATCTCTCGTTCATCTCGCTCACGCAGGTCTTGCCTGCGGCGGTCTCGGTGGCCGATCCGTCGGCGGATCTCGTGCTGCTCGTCAAACCGCAGTTCGAAGTCGGCCGTGAGCGGATCCGCGCCGGCGTCGTCGAGGATCCGACGCTTCAGGCCGGCGCTGTGCGCGCCGTGCTCGACGCGGCGCAGGCCCTGGGGGTCGGCGCGGTCGACGCGATTCCGAGCCCTCTGGCGGGGACGCACGGCAATCGCGAGTTCGTCGTGCGCCTCGTGCGGAGCGACTCGGCGCCGGGAGCGCTCGACGTCGACGCGCTCGTCCGGCGGGCGTCCTGATCCGGGTGCTGTGGTGACGATCGCGAGAAGCTGGCCCGCAAGTCGCCCGCGGCGGAGCGGATCCGACACAATGGAAGGACGAAGCCAGCCGTCCGGCGGTGGACCCAGCACTCAGAGGGAGACGATGAACGCGCGCAGCATCCTGATCGTCGCTCACGCGTATCGAGACGACACGGTCGAGGCCGCAGCGCGCATCGCCTCCATCATTCGCCAGCAGGGTGCCACGCCCGTCTTCGATGCGGATGATCGCGCCGAACTTGCCGAGATCGTCCCTGAGCTCGCCGACGCGGCCGTGCTGGGCGTCGACGTGCCGCTGGAGCGCATCGACGCCGCGGTCGTCCTCGGCGGGGACGGCACGATCCTGCGCGCCGCCGAGCTCGTGCGCGGAGGAACGGCGCCCGTGCTCGGCATCAATATGGGGCACGTCGGCTTCCTTGCCGAGACCGAGCGCGACGACATGGATGAAGCCGTGCACCGCATCCTCGACGGAGACTTCGCTGTCGAAGAGCGCCTCGCCCTCTCGGTGAAGGTGCGAGATCAGTCGGGCGCGGTCGTCTACGAGACCTGGGCGCTCAACGAGGCCTCCATCGAGAAGGAGGCGCGCGAGCGGATGATCGAGCTCGTCGTCGAGATCGACGGCCGCCCCCTGTCGAGCTTCGGCGCTGATGGCTGCGTCATCGCGACACCGACAGGATCCACGGCGTACAACTTCTCTGCGGGCGGTCCGATCGTGTGGCCGAACGTGCAGGCGATGACCGTCGTGCCGATCTCGGCGCACGCGCTGTTCGCTCGCCCCCTCGTCGTCGGCCCCGAGCACGCGATCGCCGTCGAGGTCACGGGCGTCGCCGGATCCCACGGTGTGCTCTGGTGCGACGGACGCCGCACCCATCCGCTTCCTCCCGGAGCGCGCGTCTCGGTCCGTCCCTCGGAAGACCCCGTACGCCTCGCCCGCCTCCACCCGGCGGCCTTCACCGATCGGCTGGTGCGCAAGTTTCAGCTGCCCGTGCACGGATGGCGCGGCCCGAGCGGAACCGTCATGACCGACGCCGTCGCCGTCATCCCGCCCGCCCCCCACACGAAATCCGACGAAGGGACCCCCACCGCGTGATCGAGGAGATGCGCCTGCGCGACCTCGGCGTCATTGCCGACGCCACCCTGCCCATGGGGCCGGGATTCACGGCGATCACGGGCGAGACCGGCGCCGGAAAGACGATGGTCGTCACGGGGCTCGGTCTGCTCATGGGGCAGCGCGCCGACAGCGGAACGGTCCGGTCCGGCGCGTCCCAGGCGGTGGTCGAGGGGGTCTGGAATGTGCCGAGCGCGGGCGCTGTCGCGGATCGCGTGCACGACGCGGGCGGCGACCTGGAGCCGGCGGGCGACGAACGCGGTGAGCTGTATCTCTCGCGGACGATCGCCGCCGAGGGGCGCAGCCGCGCCGCCGTCGGCGGACGCTCGGCCCCGGCCGGAGTGCTCGTGGACCTCGCTTCGCTCCTCGTCGCCGTGCACGGGCAGACCGATCAGCTGCGCCTGAAGTCTCAGGTGGCGCAGCGCGACGCTCTCGACCGCTTCGGCGGCGACCGGGTACGCGATGCGCTCGCCGTCTACCGCACGGCGTATGAGGAATGGACGACGACGGATCGCGAGCTCGGCAAGCTCGTCGCCGAGCGCGATGCCCGGGCAGACGAGGCGGAGCGCCTGCGTGCGGCCCTCAGCGAGATCGAGGCCGTCGCGCCGGAAGAGGGCGAGGACACCCGGCTCGCCGAGCGCGCGGAGCGGCTCGCCAACGCGGAGCAGCTGCGCGAGTCGGCTCTCGTCGCGCGCGAGGCTCTCTCGAGCGAGGAGGGCACCGCCGACGTGTCGGCGCTCCTGGGCGACGCAGCGCGTGCCCTCGACCGCGCCGCGGATCCCGCTCTCGAGCAGATCGGATCCCAGATCGCCGACCTCAGCTACCGCGCGAGCGACCTCGCCGTCGAGCTGTCGAGCTACCTCGCCGACCTCGACGAGCAGGGCCCGCAGGAGCTTGCCGCCGTCGAGGAGCGCCGTGCGGCGATCGCGGATCTTGTGCGTGCGCACGGATCCCTCGACGAGGCGCTCGCCTTGCTCGAGACCGGATCCGCGCGCCTTGCCGAGCTCGATGACGACGGCGAGCGCGTGACGCGCCTCGCGAATCGCCGCGACGCGGCCCGCACCGAGCTCGACGCGGCCGCGGAGCGGTTGAGCGCCGAACGGCGGTCGGCGGCCGAGAGTCTCGGTGCGCGGGTGACCGACGAGCTGCACGCGCTCGCGATGCCGGACGCGACGCTCGTCGTCGAGGTGACGAGCGGTGCGGAGTCGGCGCACGGACACGACGAGATCTCGTTCCTCCTCGCGCCGCACCCCGGCGCCGCGCCACGGCCGGTCGCGAAGGGCGCCTCGGGAGGCGAGCTCAGCCGCGTCATGCTCGCGATCGAGGTCGTCGTCGCGGCGACGGATCCCGTGCCGACGTTCATCTTCGACGAGGTCGACGCGGGGATCGGCGGGGCGGCCGCCATCGAGGTCGGGCGTCGCCTCGCGAAGCTCGCCGAATCGTCGCAGGTGATCGCCGTCACCCACCTCGCGCAGGTCGCGGCTTTCGCATCGAACCACCTGAGCGTCGTCAAGTCGAGCGACGGGTCCATCACGGCCTCCTCGGTCACGCGACTCGCGGGGGAGGCGAGGGAGGCCGAGATGGCGCGTCTGCTCTCCGGGCTCGCCGACAGCGACGCGGCCCTCAGCCACGCGCGCGAGCTGCTCTCGCTGCGTGCGGCGGAGTGAGTATGCTCGTCCACAGTCCATTCCCAGCGCGCCGACGAGCCGCACACACCTGGATCCCGAACCCGGGGGTTAGGATTGAAGCCCGTGATGCAGACTTCTGACGCGGCGACCGGCGACACCACCAAGCACATCTTCGTGACGGGCGGTGTCGTCTCTTCTTTGGGGAAGGGCCTCACCGCGGCCAGTCTCGGCAACCTCCTCACGGCGCGCGGACTGCACGTCGTGATGCAGAAGCTCGACCCCTATCTGAATGTCGATCCCGGGACGATGAACCCGTTCCAGCACGGCGAGGTGTTCGTCACCGACGACGGTGCCGAGACCGACCTCGACATCGGCCACTACGAGCGCTTCCTCGACATCAATCTGTCGCAGGCGGCGAACGTGACGACCGGACAGGTCTACTCCGAGGTGATCGCCCGCGAGCGCCGCGGTGAGTACCTCGGCGACACGGTGCAGGTGATCCCGCACATCACCGACGAGATCAAGCGCCGCATGCGCCTGCAGGCGGCGGATGAGCCGAAGCCCGACGTCATCATCACCGAGGTCGGTGGCACGGTCGGCGACATCGAGTCGCAGCCGTTCCTCGAAGCGGCTCGTCAGATCCGCCACGAGCTTGGGCGCGACAACGTGTTCTTCGTGCACGTCTCGCTCGTGCCGTTCATGGGCGCGTCGGGTGAGCAGAAGACGAAGCCGACGCAGCACTCCGTCGCGGCTCTCCGCCAGGTCGGCATCCAGCCCGACGCCCTCGTGCTGCGCAGCGACCGGCCCGTGACCGAGCAGAACATGAACAAGATCGCGCTCATGTGCGACGTCGAGTCCGACGCGGTCGTGAACACGGTCGACCTGCCGAGCATCTACGACATTCCGTCGACGCTCAATGTACAGGGCCTCGACGGCGTGATCGTGCGCAGGCTCGGTCTCTCGAAGGCGGGCGAGGTCGACTGGTCGCGCTGGCAGAAGGTGCTCGACGCCGTGCACCACCCGAAGCACGAGGTGACGATCGGGCTCGTCGGCAAGTACATCGACCTCCCCGACGCCTATCTGTCGGTGACCGAAGCGCTGAAGGCCGGCGGTTTCGCGCAGGACACGAAGGTCGAGATCCGCTGGATCCCGTCCGATCTCTGCGAGACGCCCGAGGGCGCGCGCGAGCAGCTGTCTCCCCTCGACGGAATCTGCGTGCCCGGCGGCTTCGGCATCCGCGGCATCGAGGGCAAGCTCGGCGCGCTCCGCTTCGCGCGCGAGCAGGGGATCCCGACGCTCGGCCTCTGCCTGGGCCTGCAGTGCATGGTCATCGAGTTCGCGCGCAACGTCGCCGGGATCGAGGGCGCCTCGTCGAGCGAGTTCGACCCCGAGACCACGGCTCCCGTGATCGCGACGATGGCCGAGCAGGTCGAGATCCTCGACGGGGGCGACCTCGGCGGGACGATGCGCCTCGGGCTGTACCCGGCGGCGCTCGCCGATGGGTCGATCGCCGCGGAGGTGTACGGGGCCGTGCAGGTGGAGGAGCGTCACCGTCACCGCTACGAGGTCAACAACGCCTACCGCGAGCAGATCGCGGCGGCGGGCCTGTCGTTCTCCGGGATCAACCCGAAGCTCGACCTCGTCGAGTTCGTCGAGCTGCCCCGTGAGACGCACCCGTACTACATCGCGACGCAGGCGCACCCCGAGCTGCGCTCGCGTCCGACCCAGGCGCACCCGCTCTTCCGCGGCCTCGTCGGCGCAGCCGTCGAGCGTCGCAGCTCGAGCGAGCTGTTCGAGGTCGAGGAGTGACGGATCAGCTGCGCGATGAGCCGCACGAGGTCGAGATCACGCGCAGCGAGATCGTCTACAACGGCTATGTGTGGGACGTCCGCGAGGACCATTTCCGATACGGCGGCACGGAGCTCGTGCGGCACTATCTCGATCACACGGGCGCCGTCGCGGTCGTTGCAATGGACGAGGATGACCGCGTTCTGCTGATCCAGCAGTACCGTCACCCGATCCGTCTGCGCGACTGGGAGATCCCCGCGGGGCTCCTCGACATCGCGAACGAGGAGCCGCGGGCCGCGGCCGAGCGCGAGCTCGCCGAGGAGGCCGATCTCACGGCCGAGCATTGGGAGGATCTCGGCTCGTTCGCGATGTCGCCCGGCGGATCCGACGAGTTCATCCGGATCTTCCTCGCGACGGGCGTGCGCCCGACGGAGCAGTCTTTCGCGCGCGACGCGGAGGAGGCCGACATCCGTGCCGAATGGGTGCCGATCGCCGAAGCCGTGCGCGCGGTGACCGAGGGGCGCGTCCACAACGCGGCGATGACGATCGGGATCCTGCTCGCCGCGCGGCGCTGCGGCGCATGATCGGCTGAACCGTGCAGTTCGGGCGCGCCGTCGACAGTTATCTGCGGCACCTCGCGATCGAGCGCGGCCTCAGCGACCACACGGTCTCGGCCTATCGGCGCGATCTCGGCGTGTACACCGCCTGGATCGAGGACCGAGGGATCGAGGATCCCGCATCGGTCACGCCCGATCTCGTCGCCGACTTCGCCGCCGAGCGGGCGCGCGCGGATCCGCCGCCCGCGTCGTCGTCGCTCGCGCGCCTGCAGTCCTCCGTGCGCGGGCTGCACCGGTTCCTCGCCCGCGAGGGGATCGTGGAACACGATCCCACGGCACGGCTCACCCCGCCGAAGCAGCCGCAGAAGCTGCCGAAGGCGCTCACGATCGAGCAGGTCGCGCAGCTGCTCGCGGCGCCGAGCGGAGAGGATCCGATCGGCATCCGCGACCGCGCCCTGCTCGAGCTGCTCTATGCGACGGGCGCGCGCGTGTCGGAGGCGATCGGGCTCGACGTCGACGACCTGCAGGCGGGGGAGGTGCTGCGTCTGCGCGGAAAGGGCGACAAGGAGCGGATCGTCCCCGTCGGGTCGTACGCCCGCGAGGCCGTCGACTCCTACCTCACGCGTGTGCGGCCGGCGCTCGCCGCGAAGGGACGGGCGACGTCCAAGCTGTTCCTCGGTGCGCGCGGCGCACCGCTGTCGCGGCAGAGCGCCTGGCTCGTGATCCAGAAGGCCGCCGAGCAGGCGCATCTCACGGCGCACGTCTCGCCGCACACGCTGCGGCACTCGTTCGCGACGCACCTGCTGCAGGGCGGCGCCGATGTGCGCGTCGTGCAGGAGCTGCTCGGCCACGCGTCCGTCGCGACGACCCAGATCTACACGCACGTCTCGGCTGACACGCTCCGCGACATGTACCAGACGGCGCACCCGCGCGCGGTGTGAGGATAACCCCCTTCTCGGTGCGGAACCGTGCGCCTATCGTGGACGATGGAGCGATTCCGCAGGAAGGGGAGCCATGACCGGAACCGCCGAGGAGGCCCTCGCTGTCGAGGCGCACGGGCTCGTCAAATCATTCGGCAGCAATCGGGCCGTCGATGGCATCGATCTCGCGATCCCGCGGGGCGGCATTTACGGTGTGCTGGGGCCGAACGGAGCTGGCAAGACGACGGCTCTGCGGATGCTCGCGACGCTGCTGCGCCCCGATTCCGGCGAGGCGCGCGTGCTCGGTCACGACGTGTTCACCGAGCCGAAGCGGATCCGCGAGCTCGTGGCGCTCACGGGCCAGTTCGCGTCGCTCGACGAGGATCTGACGGGCATCGAGAACCTCGTGCTTCTCGGGCGGCTGTACGGATTCGCACCCGCCGCGGCGCGCCGCCGCGGAATGGACCTCCTCGACGCGTTCGGCCTGACCGATGCCGCGGGTCGCCAGGTGAAGAAGTTCTCGGGCGGCATGCGTCGCCGGCTCGACATCGCCGGATCCCTCATCGTGACGCCGCGGCTGATGTTCCTCGACGAGCCGACGACGGGCATCGATCCGCGCAGCCGCAATCAGGTGTGGGACATCATCCGCACGCTCGTCGACGGCGGCACGACGATCCTCCTCACGACCCAGTACCTCGAAGAGGCCGACCAGCTCGCCGGCCGCCTCGCCGTCATCGACCACGGCCGCGTCATCGCCGAGGGCACGCCCGGCCAGCTCAAGGCGCAGATCGGTCAGGGCGCGCTCTCCGTGCGCGTGATCGATCCCGCCGACCGGCCCGCCGCCGAGGAGATCCTCTCGGGCGTCCTCGGAACCGACATCACGCGCGAGGCCGATCCGGCCGCGCTCACCGCGAGCCTCGCCGAGAACCGAACAGCAGCCGAGGCGCTCGCCGCGCTCGATCGCTCCGGCATCGAGATCGAGACCTTCTCGATCGGGCAGCCGAGCCTCGACGAGGTGTTCCTCGCGCTGACGGGAAAGCCCGCGGAGGAACACGATTCCGCTGACGAGCCCGAGACCGAGGAGGCGGCTCGATGAGCACCGACGTGCAGCAGCACACCGAGAAAGTCCGCACGGTCCTTCTGCCCGAGAGCGAGCGTCCGCGCCCGGCCGGCCCTCTCAGCTCGTCGATCACCTACGGCTGGCGCGCGCTGCTCAAGATCAAGCACATCCCCGAGCAGCTGTTCGACGTCACGATCTTCCCCGTCATGATGACCGTGATGTTCTCGACGATCTTCGGCGGGGCGCTCGCTGGGGGCATCGGCGACTACATCCAGTGGCTCATCCCCGGGGTCTTCGTGCAGACCCTCATCATGATCACGATGTACACCGGGCTCACGCTCAATCGCGACATCTCGAAGGGCGTCTTCGACCGCTTCCGCTCCCTTCCGGTCTGGCGCCCCTCGCAGCTCGTCGGCGCGCTCCTCGGCGATCAGGTGCGCTACACGATCGCGGGCGTGATCATCCTCATCGTCGGTTTCCTTATGGGCTTCCGGCCCGCCGGCGGAATCTCGGGGGTCGCCGCGTCGTTCGTCCTGCTGCTCGTGTTCAGCTTCTGCATGTCGTGGGTCTGGACGATGGTCGCCCTGATCATGCGGACGGAGCAGGCCGCCATGGGTGTGTCGATGTTCATCCTCATGCCGCTGACGTTCGTGTCGAACATCTTCGTGGATCCGCGCACGATGCCCGGGTGGCTGCAGGCCTTCGTCGACGTGAACCCCGTGAGCGTCGTCGTCGCCACGATCCGCGATCTCATGAACGGCGTCTACGACATCGGGTCGATCGGCGTCGTGCTCGTGTACTGCGGCGTGCTCGTCGCGATCTTCGGACCGATCTCGATGTACATCTACAACCGAAAGAACTGATCTCCGGGGCGGATCCGACATGCCCGGTTGTCGGCGCGGCGGCGATCCTCCGGGCCGCGAGGTAACGATGCGGATACACTCGTCGGAGCAGGTCGGCGGCTGTCCGTCGACGAACAGGTACGGACGGATCCGGCGGCCCTCCGGCCGGCGTCTCCGTCAGGAGGATCATCGGTGGCGAACACCCAGAACAAGCCGAAGAAGCGCGATGACATCGTCCTCGGCCCTACGGGACGCCCATACAACGGGTTCCCGACGCCGGGCGCGCTCGAGCGCCACGGCCCGGCGCGCGTGATCGCGCTGTGCAATCAGAAGGGCGGCGTCGGCAAGACGACGACGAGCATTAACCTCGCGGCGTCGCTCGCCGAGTACGGGCGCAAGGTGCTGGCCGTCGACTTCGATCCGCAGGGCGCGCTGTCGGCCGGTCTCGGAATCTCGACGCACGACGTGACGACGATCTACGACCTCATGCTCGACACCAAGCGCGACCCGCATGAGGCGATCGTGCCGACCCATGTCGACGGGCTCGACGTGCTCCCCGCCAACATCGATCTGTCGGCCGCCGAGGTGCACCTCGTCAACGAGGTCGCCCGCGAGATGATCCTCGCCCGCGTGCTGCGGAAGGTGTCGCACGAGTACGACGTCATCCTCATCGACTGCCAGCCGTCGCTCGGGCTGCTCACGGTCAACGCGCTCACGGCCGCGCACGGCGTGCTGATTCCGCTCGAATGCGAGTTCTTCGCGCTGCGCGGCGTCGCCCTGCTCATCGAGACGATCGAGAAGGTGCAGGACCGCCTCAACCCCTCGCTTGAGCTCGACGGCCTGCTCGCGACGATGTACGACGCGCGCACCCTGCACTCGCGTGAGGTGCTCGAGCGCATCGTCGAGACGTTCGGCGAGAAGGTCTTCGAAACCGTCATCGGCCGCACCGTGAAGTTCCCCGACGCGTCTGTGTCGGGCGTGCCGATCATCGAGTACGCGCCGCAGCATGACGCGGCGCAGGCGTATCTGCGCCTCGCCCGCGAGCTGGTGCACCGCGGCGCCGTCGCCTGAGGCCATGTCGGCCGACGAACGGGCGTCGGGGGAGATCGACGAGAGCGGCTTCCGCGTCTCGCTGTCGAACTTCGACGGCCCGTTCGACCTGCTGCTGAACCTCATCACGAAGCGCGAGCTCGACATCACCGAGGTGTCGCTGTCGGCGGTGACCGACGAGTTCATCGCGTACCTCGCCGAGCTCGGCCCCGAAGAGAACCTCGACGAGGCGAGCGAGTTCCTCGTCGTCGCCGCGACGCTTCTCGATATGAAGGTTGCCGGCCTCCTCCCGCAGGGGGAGCTCGTCGATGCCGAGGCCGTCGCGCTTCTCGAAGCGCGGGATCTCCTGTTCGCGCGGCTCCTGCAGTACCGGGCGTTCAAAGAGGTGGCGGGCAGCTGGTTCGCCGAGCACTTGGCGCGCGAGGACGCGCGGCATACGCGAGACGTTCCGCTCGACGAGAAGTATCGCGCGAAGACGCCGGAGCTGCAGTGGACGGTGTCGCTCGACGACTTCGCCGCCCTCGCGACGCTGGCCTTCGCGCCCCGCGAGATCCCGACCGTCGGCCTCGATCACCTGCACGCGCCGCAGGTGTCGATCCGTGAGCAGGCGGCGATCGTCGTGTCGTCGCTGCGCACGCGCGGATCCGTGACCTTCCGCGAGCTTGCGGCGGGCGCCGACGGGCCCGGCGTCATCGTGGCCCGCTTCATCTCGATCCTCGAGCTGTATCGGCATGCGGCCGTGTCGTTTGAGCAGCTCGAACCGCTCGGTGAGCTCACGGTGCGCTGGGTCGCCGAGACCTGGAGCGATGAGACCCTCGCGACACTGGGAGCCGACTATGACACTTGACGATCGCCAGCTGATGAAGCGGCTCGAGGCGATGCTCGTCATCGCCGACGAGCCGATGAGCGTCGTGAATCTCGCGACGGCCGTGGGCGCCCCCGTGACAGGCGTGCGCGCGGCGCTGAAGACGCTGCGCGCCGACTACGACGGTGAGGGCGACGGGCCCGAGCGCGGTTTCGAGCTGCGCGAGATCGCCGGAGGGTGGCGGATCTACGTCCGCGCGGATCTCGACGGCGTCGTCACCGACTTCATCGGCAGTCAGGCTCCCGCCCGGCTGTCGCAGGCCGCTCTCGAGACCCTCGCCGTCATCGCCTACAAGCAGCCCGTCACGCGGTCGCAGGTGGCGCAGATCCGTGCCGTCAACGTCGACTCCGTCGTGCGCACGCTCCTGGCGCGCGGTCTCATCACCGAGATGCACAGCGATCCCGAGACGGGCGCGATGCACTACGGCACGACCGATCTGCTGCTGCAGAAGCTCGGCATCAACTCAATCGACGAGCTGCCGCCCATCTCGCCGCTGCTCGACGACGGCGCCGACGGTTTCGAGGGGATCGACGGCGTCGCCTGACGGCGGCTCGCGAGCTGAGCGCAGACGAGACGACTCTCAGCCCGGATCCGTCATGATAGAGGGATGCCCGACACCTCCGAGACTCCTGCCGCCGAGGGCGTGCGCCTGCAGAAGGTTCTGGCGAACGCCGGCGTCGCGTCGCGTCGCGCGTCCGAGAACCTCATCGTCGCGGGGCGCGTGCGGGTGAACGGATCCGTCGTGAGCGAGCTCGGGGCCCGCATCGATCCCGATGTCGACCTCGTGGACGTCGACGGGCAGGCCGTGCAGCTCGACACGACCAAGCGCTACGTCATGCTCAACAAGCCGACGGGCGTCGTCAGCACGATGAAGGACGATCAGGGCCGCCGTGATCTGCGCGAGTTCACCCGCGACTGGGAAGAGCGTCTCTACAACGTCGGCCGGCTCGACACCGACACCTCGGGCCTGCTCGTGCTCACGAACGACGGTGACCTCGCGAATGTGCTCGCACATCCCCGGTACGGCGTCACCAAGGTCTACATCGCGAAGGTGACGGGCCGGGTCTCGGCCGCGACGGTCGCGCAGCTGACTCGTGGCATCGAACTCGACGACGGCCCCATCGCGGCCGACAAGGCACGCGTGCTCGATTCGTCCGGCGGATCCAGCCTCGTCGAACTGACCCTGCACTCGGGGCGCAACCGCATCGTCCGGCGCATGATGTCGGCCGTCGGCCATCCCGTGACCGAGCTCGTGCGTCGCCAGTTCGGGCCGCTCCATCTCGGGACCCTGCCCGCGGGGCGCACCCGCGAACTGGATAAGGTGGAGCGCGGCGCCCTGCTGACGCTCTCGCGCCAGGATGCCGAGGATCCGCCCGAGTCGGGCGACGAGAAGGAGACGACGTGACAGCTCGCGCAGCAGAGCGGCCCACGCCGCCCGCGTCGTCGAGCGCACCGTCGGAGGCGCGCGGAGACGCGGCGACTGTTCCGGGCCGACGTGCCCGCGTGACGGGAACCGTGCGCATCGTCGGCGCGGGACTGCTCGGTTCGAGCATCGGACACGCGCTGCGGCAGAACGGCGTCGACGTCGCGCTCGCCGACACATCGCCCGCGCAGCTTCGGCTCGCGGTCGACTACGGCGCCGGCCGCGCCGCCGAGGAGGGCGACGATCCCGATCTCGTGGTCGTGTGCACGCCGCCCGATGTCGTCGCCGACACGATCGCCGACGCGCTGCGACGCTTTCCGCGCGCCGTCGTCACCGACGTCGCGTCGGTCAAGCTCGAGCCCCTGCGCGTCCTGCGCGAGCGGGACGTCGACCTGACGAACTACATCGGATCGCACCCGATGGCGGGGCGCGAGCGCGGGGGAGCGATCTCGGCGCGCGCCGACATCTTCGCGGGGCGTCCGTGGGTGATCTGCCGAGACGGCGAGACGCCGACGGCGGCGCTCGCGCTCGTCGAGGACCTGGCGCTCGACCTGGGCGCCGTGCCCGTGGAGATGACGCCCGACGAGCACGACCGCTCCGTCGCGCTCGTCTCGCACGTGCCGCAGGTCGTCGCATCGCTCCTCGCGGCGCGATTCGCCGATGCGCCCGAGCAGTCGCTCGCCCTCGCGGGCCAGGGCGTGCGCGATACGACTCGTATCGCGGCATCGGCTCCGGAGCTGTGGGTGCAGATCCTCGCCGCGAACGCGGATCCGGTCGTCGCGCAGCTCGACATGCTCGCGGCCGATCTGCAGCGCGTCGCCGACGCGCTTCGCGCACCCGATGAGCCGGGCGCGCGGCGGACCACGGCCGACGTGATCCGCTCGGGGAACGTGGGCGTCGAGCGCCTGCCCGGCAAGCACGGGCAGCGGCGCCGCTTCGAGTCGTTCGTCGTCATGGTGGACGACGCGTCCGGTCAGCTCGGGCGCCTCTTCGGCGATCTGGGAGAGCTGGGCGTGAACGTGGAAGACTTCCGGCTGGAGCACTCTCCGGGTGCCCAGCTCGGGCTCGCCGAGATCTCCGTGGATCCGGCGACGTTGCAGGCCGCGGTCGACGGGATCACGTCGCGCGGCTGGCGGATTGCGGGGACGAGTGACTGAGACCTTCTTCGTCGGTATCGACGGGCCCGCCGGATCCGGCAAATCGAGCGTGTCGAAGCAGGCCGCCAGGCGGCTGGGTTTCGGCTATCTCGACACCGGGGCCGTGTACCGCGCGCTCGCGTGGCACGTTCTGCACCGCGGCGACACGACCGATGATCCGGCTGCCGTCGAGGCGGGCTTCGACACCTTCGAGCCGCAGATCGGCCTCGACCCCGATGCGCGCACCGTGCGCGTCGGCGGCGAGGACGTCACCGACGCGATCCGCACGCCCGAGACGACGGCCGCCGTTGCGGGCGTCGCGAGGACGCTGCCCGTGCGCGAGCGGATCAATGCCCTGTTCCGCCGCATCGTGGCCGAGGCGCCGCAGCCCGGCGTCATCGTCGAAGGGCGCGACATCACGACCGTCGTCGCCCCCGACGCGCCCGTGCGGATCCTGCTCACCGCCCACCCGGACGTGCGGGCGGCGCGTCGGAGCGCCGAGATGGGCGCCGACGACATCGCCAAGGTTGCGGAGGCCATGCGCCGCCGCGACGCGAGCGACAGCACGGTCGTCGACTTCCTGAACGCCGCTGAAGGCGTGACGGCGATCGACACGACCCACCTGGATTTCGACCAGTCCGTCGACGCCGTTCTCGCGGCGATCGGCGAACGACGAGAAGGAGGCCTCGATGGCCGCTGACTACGAAGACTTCGAGCCCGAAGACGATCTTGCCGAGCGTCTTGAGGATCTCGACGACGAACTCGTCGAGGCGCGCGCGGAGACGCTGCGCCGCAGCCTCGCCGACTACGACCTCGATGAGGAAGACGCGGAACTCCTGGAGGGGATCCGCGTCGATGACGACGGCAACGAGTTCCTGCCCGCGCTGCCTGTGGTGGCGATCGTGGGCCGCCCGAACGTGGGCAAGTCGGCGCTCGTGAACCGGATCCTCGGCCGCCGCGAGGCGGTCGTCGAGGACACCCCGGGTGTCACCCGTGACCGCGTGACGTACAAGGCTGAGTGGCTCGAGCGTCGCTTCTCACTTGTCGACACGGGTGGCTGGGAGCCGAGCGCGAAGGGCATCGACAAGTCGGTCGCCGCGCAGAGCGAGGTCGCGATCGACCTCGCCGATGTGATCCTCTTCGTCGTCGATGCGAAGGTCGGCGCGACGTCGACCGACGAGCACGTCGTGCGGCTGCTGCGCAAGTCGAACAAGCCCGTGTTCCTCGTCGCGAACAAGATCGACGACGCCTCGCACGAGGCGGAGGCGGCGGTGCTGTGGAACCTCGGCCTCGGCGAGCCGCACCCCGTCTCGGCCATCCACGGCCGCGGAGTCGCCGATCTGCTCGACGCCGTCATGGCGAAGACCCCGAAGATCTCGGCCGTCGCGAAGCACGAGATCGGTGGGCCGCGCCGCGTCGCGATCCTCGGGCGCCCGAACGTCGGCAAGTCGTCGCTGCTGAACAAGGCCGCGGGGGAGGAGCGCGTCGTCGTCAACGACCTCGCGGGCACCACCCGCGATCCCGTCGACGAGGTCGTCGAGCTCGGCGGCAAGCTGTGGACGCTCGTCGACACCGCCGGCATCCGCCGCCGCGTGCACATGCAGCAGGGCGCCGACTTCTACGCGAGCCTGCGCACCTCGACCGCTCTCGAGAAGGCCGAGGTCGCGGTCGTCGTGCTCGACGTGACCGAGCCGATCAGCGAGCAGGACGTGCGCATCATCGAGCTCGTGCTCGAATCGGGCCGCGCCCTCGTGCTCGCCTTCAACAAGTGGGACATGCTCGACGAGCCCGAGATGGAAGAGAAGGAGCGCCGTCGCTTCCTCGAGCGCGAGATCGAACAAGACCTCGCCCACGTGGCCTGGGCGCCGCGCGTGAACATCTCGGCGAAGACGGGGCGCCGCCTCGACAAGCTCGTGCCCGCGCTCGAGACGGCCCTCGAGAACTGGGATCGACGGATCCCGACGGGCAAGTTCAACGCGTTCCTCACCGAGCTCGTCGCGGAGCACCCGCACCCCCTGCGCGGCGGCAAGCAGCCGCGGATCCTCTTCGGGACGCAGGCGTCGACCCGCCCGCCGACCTTCGTGCTGTTCACGACGGGGTTCCTCGACCCCGGGTACCGGCGCTTCATCCAGCGCCGGTTGCGGGAGCTGTACCCGTTCGAGGGCACCCCGATCGTCGTGAACATGCGCGTGCGGGAGAAGCGGAAGCGGTAGCGCTCGCGCTGAGGTACTGACATCGCGCTGAGATTCTGACGGATTCGCGAGATCCGTGGATATCTCGCGCGATTGTCAGATTCTCGGCGCCGCCCGCGCCGCGATAGCGTGACAGCGTGAGCCGAGCGCGTCCGCTGTACGTCGAGACGCTGATCCGCGCGCCCATCGAACGGGTGTGGGAGCTGACGCAGGATCCCGAGCTGCACGCCCGGTGGGACGCGCGCTTCACGCGGATCGTGCCGACGGGCGTGCGCGCCGACGGGGCGCAGGAGTTCCGATACGAGCTCGAACTGCCATTGCACACGATCCGCGGGACCGGGGCGTCGCTCGGCGAGAGGGAATCCTCCGGCGGCGCACGCACATCGGCGCTTCTGTTCGACACTGCCGACCGCCTCTCGCCGGTCGGTGCCGGGCGCGGATACTGGAGGTACGTGCCGCACCCCGATGGCGTGCGGTTCCTCACGGGCTATGACTATGAGCCGGGGCTCGGCGGGGTGGGGCGGATGCTCGACCGACTGATCGTGCGCCGGGTCATGTGGTGGCTCACGGCCTGGAGCTTCGATCGGCTGCGGATCTGGGCGGAGGAGGGCGTCCCGCCCGAGCGCGCCCGGCTACGCGCGCGGGCCGGGCGGTGCCGGGATCGTCCGATGCGACCCGCACGGGACGTCATGGCCGATGCGCCGGAGTCGCTCGGGAGGATCACCGCGAATGAGTAGCGGCGTGTTCGAGCGCGCCCTCGGTGCGGACTTCGCGCGCCTGCATCCGATGATGCGGCGCCGCTTCGGCGTGAGCATCGCGGCCGGGCACGGCTGTGTGGGTACGGGCACGATGCACGAGATCCGGCGCGGTCCGTGGTGGGTGCGCCCTTTCCTGCGATTCGGCACGCTGCGGAACATCATGTTTCCCGAGGCCGGGAGGAATGTGCCGTTTCGAATCGACAATCACGCCTACGTCGACGACTTCGGGCGCGAGACCGTCACGTTCGTGCGCACGATGGGGACGCGTCCGGGGCGGCGGCGGCGCTTCGACGCGACGATGATCTACAGCGAGCGTCGCGGGCGCGTTGTTGACTATCTCGGCACGCACCAGCACCTCGCCGTGGACCTCGATCTCTCGGTCACGGACGATGGCGGGCTGCGCCTGGTCTCGGGCGAGCAGCGCTTCTACGAGGGTCCGGTCGCGTTCCGCTTCCCGATGCTGTTCAGCGGGCGTGCTTACCTGAGCGAGCACTATGACGACGAGCGCGAGCGCTATGTCATCGACCTCGAAGTGCGGAACCGACTGGTCGGGCTGCTGTTCGGGTATCGGGGCGAGTTCACGTGCGAATTCCCTCTCACCACCGACGTTCCCGTCTCTCTGAAGCCGTACCGCGAGGAACGTCGCGAGTGACATCCGTGTTCCTCACCGCGCTCGGAGATGCAGCTGGGCGGCTTCGCCCGGAGGTGGCGCGCTACGCCGCCGCCGAGGGCGACGTGATCGGCGAGGGGATCTTCGAGGTCGCGGGGAGCCGCTTCGGGCGACTCGGGCTCCTGCTGCGTCCCTTCGTCGGGCCACGCTTGGTGCTGACGTCATCGGGGCGGGGCGTCCCGTTCCGCGTGGAGAATCGCCGGCGAGAAGGGCCGGTCGGCGGCGAGGTGCATGCCACGCGGATCTTCGACTTCGTCGGCGGGCGGCAGGTCTTCGCCGACGTGCTGCGCCCCGGGTCGGCGCCGGGGACCCTCGTGAATCTGCTGGGCGACGCGCATCGCGTTGAGTTGCGTCTGCGGTGCACGGTCACTGGCGAAGGGCACCTGCGGCTGGCCTCGGACGGATGCTGGGTTCGGATGGGCCGGTTGCGTGTGCGCCTGCCGGGCGTGCTCGCCGTGCACGTCGAGGTCGAGGATGGCTACGACGACACCACGGGGCGCCAGACGGTGCGGGCGCGCGCTGGGAACCCGCTCCTCGGCACGGTCACCGAGTACCGCGGTTCGTTCGAATGGCGCGTCGAGCCTGGCATCTGACAGGGAACGGTGCTTTCCGAGATGAGGCCGATGCGTCGGCGGGAGGCGGATCTTCGGCGAGGGGACATCTCTCGGCGATTCTGCCGCGTCTCGGCAATCGCCGTTTCGACTCCGGGCCCCTCGGGATCTCCTAGGCTGGGCGCGTGACTGATTCGCGCCCGCCGATGCCGAGGAACTCCGGGGACGCGTGGGTTGAGACGCCGGACGGTCGGCGCTTTTGGGGGAGCTTCGGGGCAGCTGGGCTGCTGGCGTTCGACCCAGCGCGCGGTGTGCTGATGCAGCATCGCGTGGGGTGGAGTCACTTCGGTGGAACCTGGGGACTTCCGGGCGGCGCGTTGCACGAAGGAGAAGCGCCGGTCGCGGGCGCTCTGCGCGAGGCGCAGGAGGAGGCCGGCGTGCCCGATGGGGCGGTCGTGCCGCGCGCGGAGCATGTGCTCGATCTCGACGTGTGGCGGTACACGACCGTGATCGCCGACGTCGCGGACCCGTTCGAGCCGGTGATCAGCGACCCCGAGTCGCTCGAGCTGGCGTGGGTTCCCGTGGACGAGGTGGGGCGGCTTGAGCTGCATCCCGGGTTCAAAGCGGCGTGGCCGCAGCTGCGCGCGGCGCTCGACGTGCGCCCGATCCTGCTCGTGGACGCCGCGAACGTCGTGGGGTCCGTGCCCGACGGATGGTGGAAGGACCGGGCGGGGGCAACAGGCCGGCTCCGCGGTCGCCTCGAGTCGCTGGCAGGCACGGGCGTCGACTCGAACGAGCTCGGACTCGACCTGTACTGGTGGCGCCCGATCATCGCGATGGTCGTCGAGGGGGCGGCGCGCTCGGTCGAGAATGGCACAGGATCCGTCGCGGTGTTCCGTGCGGAGCGATCTGGCGACGACGAGATCGTCACGCGCGCCGACGCGATGGTGCGCTCCGGGTTGCGGGTGACCGCGGTGACCTCCGACCGGGAACTGTGCGGACGCCTCGAGCAGATCGGCGCGGAGGTGCGGGGTGCGCGTTGGCTGCGCGATCAGCTGCCGACCGGCGCTGACGCGGGCGTGTGGGACACAACCGCTGAGGTCGGCGCGTGGGGCGTCACGGGCGTCATGGCGATGTTGAGCGCGTTCCTGCAGTAGCGCGCCGCGTACTGGGCGTCCGCGAGGCCGTACGCGTTCGTTCGCGGGTGCGGAATGGTTGTTCCGAGGGGGCGAACTGACCACGCGGCACCCGCGAAACGCGGCAGGGACGTCAGTAGCTGCGCGGATCCCGCCCGTGCAGCCGGTCGATCTCGCGACGCTCGCGCTTCGTCGGGCGGCCGGATCCGCGGTCGCGCGTGACGATCGGCGCGACGAACTCGCGCGGAGGCGGGGGAGGAGTGCGATCCTCGAACGCCTCCTTTGCGACCGGGGCGCCGACGCGCTTGAGCAGCAGCTTCTTCACGCCGAGGATCCGATCGAAGCCCTGGATTCGCGCCCGCACCTCGTCGCCCACCTTGAGCGAGTACGAGGCCTTGACGGGATCCCCGTTGACGCGCACATGGCCGCCACGGATCGCGGTGGTCGCGGCCGATCGAGTCTTGTAGACGCGCACGGCCCACAGCCACACGTCCACGCGTACGGATGCCGGTTCGGTCATCCGTCCATTGTGGCGCAGAGGGTGGGGCGCAGCCCCTGCTTCGTGATTCCGCGCGGTGTGCCGGACGCGCCCGGCGGCGCCCGTGATTCGCACCGTCGTGAGGCGTCGGGTAGACTTGTGGAGTTGCCCGCGCGGCAGCATGAAGTGAACAACGGGATGTGGCGCAGCTTGGTAGCGCACCTGACTGGGGGTCAGGGGGTCGCAGGTTCAAATCCTGTCATCCCGACAGTGAGCGTGAGGGGCAGGGATGCATTTCTCTGCCCCTCACGTTTTGTGTCGACGAACGGACGTCGCGATCGCCGTGTCTACACGGCGGATGAGATCGACGACTTCTTCATCATCGACGGCGACTTCACGTTCTATCTGATCCCGCTCGAGGCGATGCGCGGAATGCACTACGTCCATCTCAGGGCGTACGAGCAGTACCGGGTGAGGAATGGGGGAGGGTGAAGCTGGCGGAGCTGGAGTTGTAGATCATCAGCGAGTGGATGCACGGCTCGCTCGGCCACCTCGCGACGTGGTCAAGTCCGGGTCTGCTCAACGAATGGGTGACATCTGAGATGGCGTGCCCGGAGGGCGCGCCTGGAAGGAAGACACCATGCCCGCTCCCTACCCTCTGGAGTTCCGCGACAACGTCGTTCGCGACGCGGAGAACCGTGAGCCCGGCGTCACGATCGAGCAGATCGCGACGGACTTCGCGTTCACCCCATGACGCTGCAGAAGTGGCTCCAACGCGCTCGCATCGACCGCGGCGACACGGATCCGACCGCCGCGATGCCGACCACGGCGCAGACCGAGCAGCTGCGGGAGGCGAACAAGCGGATCCGTCTCCTCGAGCAGGAGAACGAGGTCCTCCGCCGAGCGACCGCGTGTCTGTCCCAGGCGCATCTGCCGGGAAATGGCTCTACCCGCTCGTGACGGAGCTCGCCGTCGACGGGATCCCCGTCGCGGTGACGTGCCGGGTACTGAAGCTCGCTCGCCAGCCGTACTGCCGCTGGCTGAAGAGCCCAATCACCGAGGCTGAGCTGACCGAGGCGTATCGCGCGAGCGCGCTGTTCGGCGCCCACCGGGACGATCCCGAGTTAGGGCACCGATCCCTCCCTGACGAAGCCCGTAACGCCGGGGGAGGCGATGTCGGACCGGACGGCGTGGAAGATCACCTCGCAGAATGGCTGGTGGTCGGCGTTCGGGAAGAAGAAGGCCCGCGGGGCGGGCAAGAGGCCTGGTCCGCCCGTGCACGACGATCTCGTGCAACGAGAGTTCGTCGCCGATGCGCCGAACCGGCTGTGGCTGACGGACATCACCGAGCACAAGACCGGCGAGGGCAAGCTCTACCTCTGCGCGATCAAGGACGCCTTCTCCGGCAAGATCGTCGGCTACTCGATCGACTCGAGGATGAAGTCCCGCCTGGTCGTGAACGCCATCGATAACGCGGTCGCGCTGCGCGGCAACGTCGCCGGCTGTGTCGTTCACAGCGATAGAGGCAGTCAGTTTCGCGCTCGGAAGACCGTGCGCGCGCTGGCCCGTCACAGCCTGGTCGGATCGATGGGCAGAGTTGGCGCGGCCGGCGACAACGCTGCGATGGAATCGTTCTTCAGCCTCCTGCAGAAGAATGTCCTCAACCGGCGCTCCTGGGCGACGCGCGAGGAACTGCGCATCGCGATCGTGACGTGGATCGAACGCACCTACCACCGCCGCAGGCGACAGGCCCGTCTGGAGAAGTTGACCCCGGTCGAGTTCGAGGCCACGATGAGACCGTCCATGGCCCTCGCGGCCTGACTAACCCCTGTCACCTATCCGTTCAGCAGACCCGGCTGCCACCAGCGTGTCCTAGCTACATGGTTGGGTTGGGGCATGGCTAATCGAAAATCCCGGCGGCAGAAGGCGAGAACTCGTACGGCTCGTGTTCGGCGAGTCCCGCTCGATCCGCACAGTCAGACCATCATGCGGTCGGTCGACCGCCACGTGTCACTGGTAGAAGAGTTGGATGGATTCGAGTCGCCGCTTGACGAGCTTGACCGTCGTATCGAGGCTGAGCTGTCTATGCTCGACAATGAGCTGATCTCACACAGACCTGAGCGAGTTGTCGAACTCGCGCGTATCGCTTGCCTGCCCTGGTCAGTGGGCGGGAAGGTCAAACCGGACACCGAGGGCGGGGTCACTAAAGCCGAGATCCTCGCATTGCTCGCTCAAGCCCTGAGCATGGGTGAGGGTGATGGGTCTGCGGTCGACGAGCAACCAAACTCGCTCTATCAAGCAGCCCATGAGTGGGCTGAGTCGGTGGGGCGGCTGATCGAGTTGGCGCAGACGCGGGAGCTGATCGAGGTGCGTAGCCGCCCGGTGGACAGCCTGGACTTCCTCGCCTTCTCCGCTCGCTCTAATTCGATCTGGATCAGAAGCAGTTCGTACCCCGACATGGTGCGAACAACCTATGAATCATTGTTTGGGAAGCAGGAGGTGAGAACTGCGCTGACGAAACACCTCGGCTTCGACGCCGTCGACGCTATCGAGGTTCTCACGCGACTCCATGAGTTGCAGGTCGATGCCATGAATGAACGTTGGGAGGCCGGATTCCGTGCTTTGCATGACGAATACGAGACGTCGAACCGTGGACAGATTCCGACTGATGAAGAGACTCGAAATCGACTTCGCGCACTGCACAATCGCGGTTGGCAGCCGACCGCAGACTTGGTCGCCATCCCAGCTGCGGAGGTCGCAACTTCGCTCGGACAGGACGTAGCGAGAGTAGAAGCGGTACTGAGCCGCTTCGCCGTCGACACCGCGCACGCAAGCGCTCGCGACATCTTGGATGCGTTCATCGGTGGCGACAACTCGCTGCGCACGAACCCGGTGATTGCCACCGACCGAGGCACATTCATGCTCGTACATGATGCTTTGGTCCTGCCAGCGATCCGAGAGAACCTTGAGCAAGAACTCAAGGCGCTGCCCGAATGGGAGCAATACCAGAAGTGGCGTGGCACCCTTCTGGAGGACTTGGGGAAGGCGGTGCTCGAGAGCATGCTCCCCGGAGCGAGCACATATGCGTCATTCGACTATTTCGTTCCGGTGAATGAGAAGGAAGCCGAGGGCGACCCGGTCGGATACACGAAGAAGGTCGAAGGAGACATTCTGGTAGTGCTCGATGACGTGGCAATCATCGTCGAGGCCAAAGCGGTCGCCATCACTCCAGAGTCCAGAGCGGGGCAGACACGACGATTGCGTCGAGATCTGACGGGCATCATCAGCAAAGCATCTGAGCAGGCATCTCGGTTGCAGAAGCGCATAGAGGGTGACGGCGGTGTGAGGCTCCACCAAACCGGATGGCTAGATCTGTCTCACATTCGGGAGATCCACACAGTCGCTCTCAGCTTGGAAGACCTGTCCGGCGTGGCAACCGCTACGAGTGACCTTGTCGCTGCAGGCCTCCTCGAGGCTGAACGGATCCCATGGGTCGTGTCTATCCACGACCTTCAGCTCATCGCCCGCCTCGTCGACAGACCGGCAGAGTTCCTCCTCTACCTTCGTCGTCGCCGTGATCCGGAAGTATCGCTCGCCTACGCTGCGCCAGACGAACTCGACCTATTCCTCTACTTCTACGAAGCGGGACTGTACGTCGCACCTGATCCAGAAGTCATGGCGGCCGAGTTGCCCTACATTACCGCTCCCAGCGCTAAGGATGTTCGACGACGCAAGCAGCAGGGGCGGAGCATCATCGCGAGCCGAACTGATCCTCTCGACGCTTGGCACTACTCTGAGCTTGACCCTGAACGGCCCCGCACCGAAAAGCCGACACTGACCGGCTCACCGATGATCGCGTTCGTGGACGAGCTGCGGACTCGTGGAGCCTTCGGCTGGCTCAGTACGGGTGCGACGCTGCTGTCAGCGTCAACGAAATCACAGGCGGATATGGCCCGCATCCCCGGCAAGCTGCTTGCCTCGCCTGATCCTAACGGTCGGGAACGCACCCAGGCTGTGCCGATCGGTACCAGGCTCAGCAACGCCTGGCTGCTCGTGTGGATTACTAAGCCGGCACATCACACGCTCACTGATATCGCTGAGCTCGCCAGCAACTACTTGCGCGCGAAAAAATATCAGTTGAAGTTCAGTCGGGGTGCCGCCTTCATCTTCGACCAGGAGACCAAGGAACTCGTCGAGGTCGTCTATGACGGCACTATCCCGGCACCGGACCCGGAGATGGACCGGGCAATCGCGGGACTCTTCCCGCCTGACAAGGTGTCACCCCCGCGACCTTCGGAACGAAAGCCAGCGACTCGCCGCAAGAACAAGAAGCGTAGGCGGAGGTAGAGCCTCGATACCAAACGCCCTGTCGTCAATGTCAGGCCCCGACTGTCATGCGCCGGATCGCCGAACGGCGAGCACTTTGAGCGCGTCTAAACGTCGGTGGCGTCGGATACGCTCCTAGTGAGTCTGGTGCGATCGACAGCGGTCGCGGCTCGAACAGTGAGGAGAGCCGCACATGGCTGAGAAGAAGATCATTTTCGTTGCGTTCGCCATCGAGGATGAACGACAGCGGGACTTCCTGAAGGGGCAGTCCCTCGGTCCTCGCGCACCGTACGAGTTCATCGACATGTCAGTGAAGGAGCGGTACGAGTCCGGCTGGAAAGAGAAGGTCCGTACACGGATTCGCCGCTCTCATGGTGTGATCGCCCTCGTGGGCAAGAGCTCGCTCACCTCCGAGGGTCAGAAGTGGGAAATCCAGTGTGCCAAGGACGAGAACAAGCCGCTCCTTGGAATCTGGGCATACTCCAACGACCGTACTGTGCTTGCTGGTGTCCGAACGGTTGCTTGGAGCGACGCGAACATCTCCGGCTTCATCGACTCCCTCTGACATGTCCGACGTACGCAAGGCCCTCATCGTCGGGATCGACCACTACGACCACATCCCATCGCTCCAGGGCGCAGTGAACGACGCCTACAGCGTCAAGAGCGTGCTCGAACGCCACGCGGACGGTACCCTCAACTTCCCTCAGCCGCGGTTGATGACCGGCACCGGCCCCGGGGCGGCAGTCACGAGAACCGAACTGCGCGAGGCTGTCGAGGAGCTCTTCCGGGATGACGCCGAGATCTCAGTGCTCTATTTCTCCGGTCACGGCTATGTCGACGGGGCAGGCGGCTTCTTGTGCGCAAGTGACTGCACCGCCGGGCACGACGGACTCTCGCTGCTCGACGTGATGACCTTCGCCAACAACTCGCCGGCGAAGAACAAGGTGATTATCCTCGACAGCTGCCACAGCGGTGTAGCGGGTGGCAATCCAGCCGCTGCGCAGGTTGCCGAGATCAAAGAGGGCGTCACGATTCTTACTGCGTCGACCGCCGACCAGTACGCGATGGAGACGGGCGGCTCGGGAGTGTTTACGAAGCTCCTCGTGGATGCGCTGAATGGCGCGGCAGCCAACCTTGTAGGTGACGTGACTCCTGGTAGCGTCTACGCGCACATTGACCAATCGCTCGGCAGTTGGGCGCAGCGTCCCGTGTTCAAGACGAATGTGAAGCGGTTCGTCTCACTTCGGGAGACAGACGCGCCAATCGAGCTCGCCCACCTCCAGAAGCTCACGGTCCTGTTCAAGGATCCCACCACCCAGCTCCAGCTCGACCCCAGCTATGAGCCCGAGCGTTCCGGCAGCGAAGCCGAGTCGATTCCGGGTCCGGACCCGGTCAGGAATGCCGACTTCGCAGTGCTGCAGTCGTTGGCGCGCGTGAATCTGGTCCGCCCGGTCGGAGCCCCGCATATGTGGCATGCCGCGATGGAGTCGAAGGGATGCGAGTTGACCGTCCTCGGCCAGCACTACTGGGCGCTCGTGAAGCAGGACTTGATCTAATGTCGTCGCCCGATGAGATCCGTGAGGTGCTGGAGGATGAGCAGACCGTTGAGCGGCTCGCTGCGATCGAGCATGAGCGCTGGGCGCACTGGCAGCAGTTCGTTCACGACCAGTGCGAGCGTCAAGAGGATGGAACCCTATTAGTACCGGCCGAGTTGGCGGCACGCTGGCAGACCCAGATCGAGACCCCATACGCAGAGCTGCCCGAGCAAGAGCGGGAGAGTGACCGTGAGCAGGTGCGCAGGTATCTGCCCACCATAATCGACGCGCTCACTCGGTGATATTTTGTCTCGACCTCGGCGTTCTACCGAAGTAGCCCTACACGAACTCCTCTTCGGCTGGGCCGCGCAGCCCTAGCTTGGCGATCTCCGGGCGAAGCTCGACGCGGATGTCGTCCGGGTTCGGCCCGATGAGTACACGATCCATCAACGCGTTGTTCAGCTGCTTGCGGTCTGCGGGAGCCGCTGCGAGGTAGCGGTCGCGGGCGTCTTCGAGGAGATCGAGCGGATTCCGTTAAGTGCTTTCTCTGGAACGCGACGTCGTCGCTCAGGCGCTCCTGCTCGGCCTCGGTACGGGAGAGCGAATCGGCTAACTTGCGCTGCTCTTTGATGAACAGGTCGCGAGGCAGGGCGTCGGAGTAGTAGGCCTCGAGGAGCTTCTCTTGGCGCAGTCGGATCTCTTGGGCCTGTACGGCGAGGTCTGACCGCTTCTGCTTGGAGCCACATGCTTCATCCGCGAGCCGATCCTGCCAACGCATCTCGATCTCGGTGCGTCGGTGAGTGGAAACCTGGATCCGTTCGTAGGCATCCTCGACGCGACGCTCCACGTCGCCGATGCGCAGTGCGCTCTGCGTGCATCGCGGTGTGCCGTTCTGGCGGCCGGAGCAGACGAAGTAATCGTAGACGCGCCCGCTCTTCGACCGAGCTTTGTGGACCAGCAGCCGGCGTTGGCAGTTGAAGCAGCAGGCCGTGCTCTTGAGGTAGTTCGTGTGGATGCGGCTTCGTTCACCTTGACGCCGAGAGGCGAGGAGACGTTGAACGGTATCCCAGGTCTTCGCCGGGACCAGCGGCTCGTGGTTTCCTGCATGCTGCACGCCGTTCAGCGTGACGGATGCCCTTGTAGTAGGGATTCGTCAGCACACGATGAAGGCTCGCGACTGTCAGCGCCGCGGGGGAGCGGGAAGCGGTCGCCCGAGTTCGGAGTCCTCTGCCACTGAGCGCCGTGGCAAGCTGAGCGACGCTCCAATCGCCGATGGCATAGGTGTCGAACGACCAGGTGATGTGCGGCGCTCGTTCGCGGTCGAGTTGGATCGCTCGATACTCGCGTCCGTCCGCGGTCTGGCAGCGGACGTTGAGATAGCCGATCGGCGCCCGTCCTGGAGAGCCGCCCTGGATGGCTTCCTGCCGCATGCCTTTCATGACCTCTTGCGCGAGGTTGCGCGAGTAGAACTCCGCGATCGACGCCATGATCCCGTGCAGAAGCACATCGTTCGGCGTCGTATCGATCCCCTCTGTGCTTGAGATGAGACGCGCGCCAGAGGCACGAACCGCCTGGGTGATCGCGATGTCGTCGGCACGTGATCGAGCCAGCCGGTCGAGCTTGTGGACGATGACATAGTCGACGGAGAGCTCCCGCAGATAGGTGAGCATCCGTTGGAGCTCTGGACGGTTCGTGCTTCGTCCCGACTGGCCGCGGTCAATGAACTCGGCGGAGATGAGCGCGCCCAGTCTGTGCGCTTGCTTTCTGTTCGCCTCGCGCTGGGCTGGGATGGAGAAGCCGTCTCGCTCGCCACCCATATCTACTTGCTGAGTAGTCGAGACACGGACGTACGAGACGGCCGATAGCGGCGAAAACGAGACAGAGGCAGGGGAGCGGTGTTGGGATTTTTGAAGGGCGTGATTCACTTCAGCAAGAATGACGGCTGCGATGCCTTATCACGGATCGGCCAAGGGTCGACCCAACCAAGGTGGACTCACGGTGTGGACTAAGGAGACAATCCGGGACCTTCTCGACAGACGTTGGCACGGCTCCGCCGCGAGTTGCACCTGAAGACACTCACGGAGCCCCAACAGTGGTGCTCGCCTATGTCTATCGGGGTGAGCGTGCGCAGATCCGTACCAGATCATCTGGCGAGAATGACGCCCGTCGGGGCGCAGCGCTCGACCAGAACACGCCTCGCCGTCGGTCGCAGCTTGGCTGGCTATGCTGCGAGCTCAATCAGCTCGTTGGAGGCTCCTCTTGCGGGCACTGCGCGTTGAACGGGCCGCTTCGCGCAGGCCAGATCTGATGACACCCACTCGCGCAGCAGTCACTCTCATATCTCCTGGTTGTAGCGCCGCTCTTCACCGTCCCCGACTATTGCGAGAGTACGCGACTGACGTTGCAATCTGGCCCTCTGTGCCCTCCCCTGGGGACGGAGAAAGGAGCATCAAGGGAAGCGTCGCCGCCTCAAAATCGAAATCGTGGGGGATTAGAGTGATGAGAGTACCGGGCTCGACGTCGATGTCGAGGGCAACCGCACCGCTGTCGCTGGTGGTCTGATACTCGAACATCCGGGAGTACATCGAGGCTAACGTGCCTAGCAGTTCTTTCCCGCCGTCGTGTGTCTCGTCTGGTGTGAACCGCCACCGTACCTCGACGAGCTCACCATCGACGATGAGTGGAACCTCCTCTTCGTTCCAAGGGCCGTAGAGCATGAAGAACTGGATGATGCGCCGCTCCTGAGGGTCGGTGATCGGTACGCCTCCAGCGAGCAGTTCGACCGCGCCCACTCGGAACTGGACGCTTTGGTGCCCCTCCTGATCGAACCCCACCGTTGAGGATTCCGAGGGATCGCGACGCAAGACAAACTCGAGTGGGTAGGCCGTACCGACATACCGGTCGCCGAGTGAGGCGAGCTGATTGCGCAACAAAGCTTGATGAATAGTGATCCGTTTGCCGCCGCCCGGTCCGTCGGCGAGGTCGGCGAGGTCAACCAGTGACCAGGTAGCCATCGCTGGGATGTACAAAGCGAGGAACACCTCAGCGCCGAAGCGGTCGCCGAAGACACGTAGCCGAGCGACTTCGGAAGAAGAGAACTTGATAGGCATCTCGAGTGGATCATCGCGTCGCAAATCGACGTTCTTCACGTCGACGAGGATCCGCCGGCCGGAGCGCAAGTGTAGGAAATAGTCCGGTGCCTTCACGCTCTCGTCGGCGTAGTAGATCTCCCCAGTGTCGACGAGAGTCATCAGATCGCACTCATCCAGCGCGGCCACCAGCGACGCGAACAGTGCCTGAGCCCGCCATCCATCTACGGTCGAAGGTGTGCCTAGGCTCTGCGTCAGGTTGGTGCGCAGCTCTTTCACGAACGCGTCGATACGGGCGGGATCGGACAGGCCCGAGCCGTCTGTGGGAACGTCGATCCTGCGGTACAGGTCGACGCCGTCCATCGCTGCATTTCGAGGCAACTTCTTCAACACCATGCGCTGACAGTATCCGCAAACGGGCATTGGCCGCTGAGCGGAGGCTCGCGTGCATCACGAACGCTGTGCGACCGCAGCCGGCATCGGCGTAGATCAATCTGACTGCGTCAACTCACTGACCGCGCACACGATCGTGCTGCTCGGCGGTGTGGGAGTCGGCGTGGGCGTCGACTTCACGATGTTCACGCTACTGGCTCGTCAAGCCGTGCGCGCAGTTGCACGCGCCCACCATTCATCGACGGGCGGATTCTCATTGCTCGCCAGGATCTCCGAGTACTGGTTCGCATAGAGGCTATTCACAGGCGGCAGGTTGTGGACGCTCTTCGCGTCAACCAGCCAGCGGTCGTGCCATTCGCGGGTCCCATCGACGCGCCACTCGACCGTGATGCCCTTGAGCTTCATCTCCTCGCGGACGCGCTCGTAATCTTTGAAGCTCCTGGGGGATACGACACTCGAGGCGTTCCCGGAGATGATCCGAACCTCAGTGACCTTGATGGGGTCGAGCTCGTCGACCAGTTCCTCGAATGCCCGTGCGCCGAAGTGTTGGTCTGCCCAGGTGACGACGCTGGTCATTGTGCGGAGGAGCCTCCGGAGCCGGGCTACGTTCGAGTAGGGAGTGCGCGGCGAGATCATCGCGCTCAGGTTCGCGACCTCGCCCGCCTTGGCAGCGCCGGGGTCGTCCGGAAGAAATCGGACGGTCTTTTTCTGACGCGAGTAGACGATCACCCCGAGGTCGTTCATCCACCTAAAGGTCGGGCGCGCGAGGTCGGCGGTGAACTCGGGACCGACGACGCGATGGAGGGCGAGAAGGCTGACCGCGCCCTCCTCGGGGATCGCGGGATAGTTTCCAAGTTCCTGCGCAAGAACCTGGATCGGGAGGAGTGCGCGCAGCGCCTGGCCGAGGAGGCGGTTCGTCGCCTCAGCATCCCGGACGATGAATGCGGCGCGGTAGAGATCAACCCCGGCTTCCGACAGTTCGGCGTCGTTGCCGTCATCCGCTTTGAACAGGCCGGCAAGTTCGAGCACCGTCTTCGTGTCGTTGCCGCTGTCGACGTAGCCACCCGTGCCGACGTTCTTGATCCCGTCGAGGAGTACCTCCTGTGTCACGCTGAACAGGAGGTACCCCTCATTTTCAGACGGACTCACGCGAAGTGCCCTCGTAGCCGAGGGCATCGAGCACCCGCAGGACGTCTTCGACGGCCCAGCCGCTCATGTCAAGCTTCACGCTCAGTGCAACGGGTGCTGCACCAGCGGGCAGGGGCTGCACCGCCGGTGTCGGGGGCACGTTCTGGACGCTCGGGGTGGTGTCCACGTTCACCCGAGGCATTTGGGGCGCTGCAGGAGGGGTGGCAGGGGCAGCGGGTGACGCACCCGGCGCGCCGTTGTTCGACGGCGGGGTGATCTCACCGGCGGGCTGTTCAAGATCGGGAAGAGTCACGCCCGCGAGGTTCACCTGTCCGTCGTCGTTGACGAGGCCGGCGTACTTCGCACTGTCGACGAAGGTCTTCGCCGCTTCTGCGGCATCCTTCTTGGACAGTTCGTACGCATACTCGTACTCGCTCGCGACGATGCTCGTCTCGGGGAGTGACCCGCCGTCGTAGCGAGTGAGCACCTGCGCATAGGCGGCGACGCCGAGCACCGCGTCCTTCAGCGCCCTTGAGTGCGCGGCCTCGTCGGTGGTGTTCGAGAGGGCGATGCCGAGAGGGGAGAGCTTGACGGTAACTCCGTCAGCACCCTTGTCGACGACGTTGTACAGGCGCAGCGCACCGAGGCGCTTTGCCCAGGTGCCGCCGCTTGCCATCGAGTCATCCCTGCCCGTGATCGCGCGAGCGATAATCACGGGGGCCACGTCGGCCTTGCGCGCCGCACCCCAGATCTTCTGCGCGTACGAATCGATCGTGACGAGGCCGAGCTTCGGTACGCCGTTTTTGGAGCGCAGCCGCGCGGCTGCTTCGGCGGTGTCTTTCTGGTCAGTCGTCGTTGCATCAGTCATGTATAAACTCCAGTCCCAGCTGAATTCCCAGCGATGCGTGAGAAGGCGTCATCGCCTTGCCAGTTTTACCGGTATTATGCTCGGTATTCCCGGTAGTTCGCTCCTGGCGTACAAGGTGGGTTCCGCTATGACTGCTACCGCTTAGGACAAGGCTCCTTTGCGAGGGCGTCATGGTAGGAGTAACCTCTGGTCAGTGGTTGAAACAGTGGGCGTAGGTGGCGGCGGATGTGAGAAACCCACACGTGAGACCTACGGCGAGACCCTTGGCAAGGAAGTCGGGAGCTTCGCGGTTTTCAACGGTAAACCTTCGAGCGGCGAGAATCCCAAGGGTGATCTTCGTTGAGTTGCGATGCCCCGGACGACAGGAACCGGGCGCGGTTCCGTCGACCGCGTGGCGCGGACGAGCCTTTAGCGGTCGGCATTCGGTCGCCACGAGTAGGGCCATGTACCTGTGAGCGGGACCTCCGTGGCTCCGATCTCCGCCCCTTCGATCTAGGTCAAGGTAGGTGGCTCCGCGGCGATGTGGTCAGGCTCGTTAATGAACTCGAGGAAGCGTGCTCCCTTTGGCGAGGTGCGGGACTGGAAGATCCCGCTCCGGCTCATCATCGTGGTCAGCGGGATGGAAGCAAGCCCGGCACGGTCGAGGTCCGCGACAGCTTGAGTGACTGATTCCCGCCACACGCTCTGTCGCATGCCAAGCGCCGCACCGAGCGGGCCATCGATGCCGCCCGAGGAAACCCGGGAATGCGCCTCGTACAAGCCGCGGGCCTGAAGCCACTCCGCTGGGTTCTGGAAGTAGTGGAGCAGCCACACGTGCAACTCGTCGAAGTCTTCGACGAGGCGGACGAACTGCGCTCGCTCACTTGCGGAGAAGAGCGCCCACCCCCCGCCATTCGCAACGGCAGCGGCCAGCCGTCGCCGTTTGGATGAACTCGCGGTCTCCGCGGCAGCTCGCTGAGCACGCGTGACCCCAGCTATGAAGTCTTCCGAGCTAACGACATCCTCAAGAGTTGCGGAGGCGTCGAGGCGCTGCATCGTATCCGTGAGTGCGCGGGCGATCTGAACGTTGAAGTCGTGCTGTCGCTGGGCCTGGCGAGCTTCCAGGGCGTATGCGAGCGACTCCGATGCGAGCGGCCCGACGGCAGGGATTAGCGACAGAGCTGCGCGCCCAGCGAATGCGATCGCGTCCTCTGCGGGCTCATGTGGAGGGACGAGGCCTTCGAGATCATTCACACGCTTATCTTGCCTCACGACATCCGTGCGCGTTCGGCATGTGTGACCGGTAGCCGGTGGCTGAACGTGCGTGGAATCGCGTCGTGAGCCCTGGGCTGTCATTGCGCGGACAGGACGAGTCGTGCGTGGCGTCTAGTGCGCGTCTGCACCGCCAGCTGCTTTGCGCGATAGCGGCTCCCTATGCGCACGACCACCGATGCTTCGTCGGGTCGAGGCTTCCAAACGCGCCGAGCCGTTCGTCAACCTCCTGAATCCGAACGACACCACGCAGCTGGACATCGTGGGCGCTGGCCACCGATCAGCGATCCGCCAGTCCATCCGGATCCCGTGCGAGCCCGTCAATTGTTCTTGGCGTGAGTCTGGCCTGACCCATCAGGAACCCACCTTAATCACCCGCCACGACCCGCCACCAACCGGCTACACTCGTACCAAGCGAACCGCCCGGTTCCCTGTGAACACAAGGGGATCCGCGAGTTCCCGAGACGATCGGCGAAGACCGGAAATCGACCGGATCCTCCAAGGGGTCGCAGGCTCAAATCCCGTCAGGCCAGTCGCTCAGCGAGCCACCTCCAGCTGCCACACCACGGCGGTTGAACGACCACGCGGATCCCTCCCCGTCCGTGTCAGGGCGCTTGACCGTGCTACTCGATACATCGCCGCCGATTGCGTACCGTCCCCGGATCCGAGATCCCCGTCGCGTCCGGCGCCCCGGACCTCCGTGGTCAGCCGACAACCACACCGCCCGGGCTGTGTGCTTCGGCGAGCTGCTCAAATACTTCGGTGTTGAACCGATAGGCGCACAGGACCTCCGCGATGACGCGCTCACGTTCGTCCTCAGCCCAGGGCGCGTCGTCCAGCTGCTCGCGGTAGGCGTTCTTGAACTCGGTCGGGTCGGCGACATCGTCGAAGACATAGAAGCGGGCGCCGTTGGTGTCGAATCCGAATTGGCGCTTGATCACTCTGCCGATGTGGAGGCCGCCGGAGAGGTCGCCGAGGTAGCGCGTGTAGTGGTGCGCGACGAACCCGCCCGGCCACGTTTCCGCAACCTGCTCGATCCGCGTCGCGTAGCGTGCCGTCGCGTCGAGGGCGGTGATCCGGTCGCGCCAATCGGGTCCGAGCAGGAACTCCAGATCGGCTTCGATGGCGGGCAGGCGGGTGAGGCGGTTCGTGATGAATCGCGCCGCGATGGGATCCTCGCGCATCCGGTCCGCGCCGGACTCGAGGGCGGCGTAGATGAAGAAGTGCTGGGCGACGAGCGCGATGTAGTCGTCGCGCGAGCGCTCACCGCGCAGCAGAGACGACATGAACCCGGCGCCCTCGCTGGAGGAGTGCGCGTCCTTCGTGCGCTCGCGGATCAGGGCCGAGAGGGGGAGGGGAGTCGTGTCTGTCATGGTGTGGGTCTGTCGTCCTCACCGCCGCACGCAGGTGCGGCGTTCTACGGCTGATGTGGTCAGTGCGGCCTGGGCGTGACGTCGAGTTTCACGCAGGCGGCGTCGTACAGGGCGACGACTTCGCGGCGGACGGACGGCCGATCCGTGATCGAACCGCCAGGCCACGACACACGGGCCGTCGTCGTCGACCCGTCGCTGGCGACGATGCTCCATTCGCCCCCGTCGCCATCGAAGCCGGTCATCGTCGCACTCGCGGCGGATGAATCGACGAACGCTCGAACGATCAGGGCATTGTCGTCTCGATGGTCGTCGTTCATATGCCGGAGCACGGCATCGACGACGTCCGCAGGGAACTGATGTGTCATGGCCTGGCACCTCTTTTTCGTTCTCCGACACAGTCGCGCCAGATAGGTTAGCCAAACCTTACTCGATCTGATCGGCGCGTGAGTGTCGAGGTTGCAGTGCCCCGAGAAGAGGGTTGCGGGTGATCCAGGGGTCGCTTAGGGTGACCTTAGTTAGGTTCACCTGAGTAGCGATTCGCCCACGGGCGCATCGGGGCTCGGAAGCAGAACTGCCTGAGGCCGGGTATCGGCCGAACCGAGTTGGCGGAGCGAGCGCCCTCCCTACCAAGAAGCAGCGCCCGCTCCCAGCCGCCGGCCTCAGGCTGACACGCGCCAGTGGCGCGCCTGAAAACAGCGGGGCCGCGCGGCCACGCTGATTCTACCTTTCGGAGGAAACGGAATCGCATGGCAGAGACAGCATCGATCACACCGCCGTCCGTGCGCGGCGCACAGCGCAGGAGGCGAGCGGTCGGCCTGCTGGCCACCGCTACATTGGCGCTCGGAGGGGCGATCCTCGCCCCGATGGCCGCGCACGCGGCCACGCAGCCAGAATTCACGGCCGACGTGACCGAGATCGCGAACGAGCGGATCGATATCGCGATCGAAGGTGACGGCTACGGCGACGTCCAGGCGCTGCCGGGGCAGACCGAGCCGCACGTGTACTTCACTCTGACGGAGAAGGGATCGGATCTGTCGGAGGTGGGTCAGGCGGACACCGCGATCTCCGCGGAGGTCGCGCCTGACGGCACGGTCAGCGATGTCCTCTCGGTCCCGGGAGCCGAGCTGGAGGAGGGCACGGCGTACGAGGTGATCTCGTGGCCGTCCCGCTCGTTCCCGACGGAGGCAAACCTCTATGCCCGTGCAGACGTCACGATCGACTGGACGGCACTCTTCCCCGCGGAAGCGCAGCCGCAGCCGGCGCAGCCGAGTTTCACGGCGGATGTAACGGAGGCCCCGAACGAGGGGATCGACATCGCGATCGAAGGCGCGGGATACGACGACGTGCAGGTGCTGCCGGGGCAGACCGAGCCGCACGCGTACTTCACGGTGGTGGAGAAGGGCTCTGAACTCTCGGACGTGAGCCAGACGGACACGGCGATCTCGGCATCGATCGAGGCTGACGGAACGCTCAGCGATGTTCTGTCGGTTCCGGCTGACGAACTGGTGGAGGGCGCCTCGTATGAGGTGATCTCGTGGCCGTCGCGATCCAATCCGAGCGAAGAGAACCTGTACGCCCGGACCGACATCACTATCGACTGGGCTGCTCTCTTCCCCGGCGCGGAGATCCCGGGTGGGGAGATCCCCGGTGAGGAGACCCCGGGGGAGGAAACTCCCGGAAACGAGACCCCGGGCGAGGAGATCCCCGGTGGGGAAGAGCCCGGTGAGGAGACTCCCGGCGAGGAGACTCCGGGGGAGGAGACTCCCGGAAACGAGACCCCGGGCGAGGAGATCCCCGGTGGGGAAGAGCCCGGTGAGGAGACTCCGGGGGAGGAAACTCCCGGCGAGGAGACCCCCAGCAACGAGACCCCCGTCACCGTCACGATCACCGGCGCCGACGGCGAGGCCGTCTCGTCTGTGACGCAGGGCGACGCCATCGAGTTCGCCGCCGGGCCGGTTGCAGCGGGATCGCAGTTCACCGTGACCGTCGAATCTGATCCTGTCGTGCTGGAGGCCGCGACGGCGGGAGCGGACGGCGTCGCTTCGACGACGTGGACCGTCCCCGACGACTTCGAAACGGGCGAGCACACGGTCACCTTTGCATCTGCGGACGGCTCAGATTCGTACAGCGCCGCTTTCGAGGTTCGCGCGGACGGAAGCCCGGACGACGATGCTCAGAATGACGGTGCCGCCGGTGGCGTCGCCACCCCGAGCGCGGCGACGAATGGCGGCGGAGGGAGCGGATCCCTTGCCGCGACCGGCACGGACGCCACCAACGTCCTTGTGGGGATCGCGGGTGTTCTGACGCTGCTGGGAGCCGCCGTCCTGGTGGCGAGCCGCCGCGCGAGCGCCGGCAGCGTTCGCTGACGACAGCACCTGCTGCATCGGCTCGCGATCCGATCCGTTCTCCGGCGGCGACACCGCCGCCGGAGGACGGGCCGTGTCGTGCGGCAGCCGACGCGAAGGTCCGCGGCCGATCCGCGGATCCGCGATGAACGTATGAACGACGACCGACTGAGAACAACCGGGAAGTGATGCACTGTGGCGAGATCCGTGTCCGTGCGCGGGGCTGTCAGCGTGCTGGCCACCGCGGCGTTGGTTTTCGGAGGGATGCTTCTTGCCCCGCTGGCCGCGCACGCGACGACCGCAGCGGATCCCTCGGTCGAGCCGGCGGAGGTCGCGAACGAGACGACACCTCCCTCATTCACGACGGCGGTGACCGAGATCCCCGATGAACGCATCGAAATCGCGATCGACGGCGCGGGCTTTGGCGACGTTCAGGCGCTGCCCGGCCAGGACGGTCCCCATGCATACTTCACGGTGATCGAAAAGGACTCGGATCTGGCGGCCGTGGAAGACACGCAGGCATCGATCTCTGCGAGCATCGACGACGACGGCAGGATCAGCGACGTTCTGTCGATCCCTGCCGAAGACCTGGAAGCATCCGGCAGCTACGAAGTCATCTCGTGGCCGTCGCGATCCTTCCCGACGGAGGCGAACCTCTACGCCCGCACCAACATCACCATCGACTGGGCCACACTCTTCCCGGCTGGCGAGCCGGAAAGGGCGGCTGTCTCCCTCTCCGCGAGCTCCTCCTCTGCGTATATCGGTGAGGAGATCACGCTGAGGGCGAAGATCGCCCCCGACATCGCCGGCATCGTCACGTTCTGGAACGGAGAGGATCAGCTCGGCCACTCGGTGCAGACAGTCCACGGCACCGCCGAGATGACGACGAAGAAACTGCCGCTCGGCGAACACAGCATCACCGCCCGTTTCGTCCCGGAGGCCGAAGACGCTGCGGAGTCCGCCTCCGAGAGCGTGTCGATCACGATCAGCGAACGCTCGGCGGAAGGCAGTCTGCAATGGGGCGTGAAGAGCAACTTCCGCAGCTACGTGACCGGCGATATCGCGGGCGGCAGGATCACCGTCGCCGGGGGAGCGGAGCAGGCTGACGGCAACGGGGTGCTCACCTTCCCGCAGGCTTCCTCCGGCAGCACCTGGGACGGCGAGTTGGGAACAGTCCAGTACGCGGGCCAGGTGACATTCTTCGGCCACAGTGGCGCCCTGAACCACACCATCGCGAACCCGTCGATCCGGATCACGGGCCCGGAGAGCGCGGAACTGCGGATCGACTACGACGGCAGCACGATCGAATTCGCGAGCATCGATCTCTCATCGGCCACGCGACTCGAACTCGATGGCGGAGCGGTGCGCTTCCGCAGCGCGCCCGCGACACTCACGCGCGCGGGTGCGCAGTTCTTCTCCTACCAGGGGCACGAGTTCTACAGCGCCGGAGAGCCCCTCGACCGGGTGACGTTCACGATCGGGCAGGCCAGCGATACCGGCGTCGCCGACTCTCCGAATACCCAGGATCATCGCGCCGACGAAGCCCCGAATCCGCCTCAGGATCCTCCGGTGCCTGCGACGGCGGAGAGCTCGGCGACGGCCGGCTCATTGCGGTGGAGCGTGTCGAGCGCGTTCGTCGCCTACACCACCTGCGAGGGCAAGGAACGCTTCGGATACAGCCACTGCGCCCAGGGCAGCGTCTCGACCAGCGGCGTCGGCGAGGGGTATCTCTTCCCGCAGGCGACCGGGAGCGACTGGGACGACGAGAATCACACGGGAACGATCCGCTACTCGGGGGTGGTGAGCTTCCAGGGATACGGCATGACGATGTTCTCCGTGTCGAACCCGGCCATCACCGTCCACAGCCCGGCATCCGCCACGCTGCACACGGGGAACACCGCGAGTTTCGGGGCCTCCTCGTATCCGCTCGACCTCTCCTCCGCGTCGAAGACCGAGGGGGAGAACGGGGCGGTCACCTGGACGGGCGTCCGTATCGAAGGCTCGCTCACGGGAGGCCCCGGGGTCGGCAGCTCGAACAGCGTCGGCTTTGACGAGCTGACGTTCACGGTTGGCGCGGCGAGCGCCGAGATGTTCGGCTCGACGTCGGCTGGCGACGAGGACAGGAACTACTCGGCTGCGGATACCGCTCCGAGCGTGACGGGGCTGGAAGTCCTCACCTCCGCCGAGCGGATCCACTCGGGCGGCCGCATCCAGGTGCAGGCAACCGGGTTCGAAGCGGATGACACCGGGGTCCTCGTCGTGCTCTACGGCAACGGTGACGACACGGGGCCGATCGTGCTCGATGAGGATGCGAGCGCCGACGCCGACGGTCTCGTGCGCTGGTCCGGCACCCTTCCCGACGACGTCACGGGTGACCACGTCATCACCCTGCAGGGCAGCATCGATGCCGGTGCCGAGATCACGATCCTCGAGCCGGAAGGATCCCTCTTCGCAGGTACGGCGGATCTTGCTCCGCCCGCAGGCGGGGACGTGACGCCTGTCGCACCGGGGCAGCTGGCTCCGGCGGGCGGCATGGGGCTGTGGGAGTGGTGGACGATCGCCGCGAGCCTCGTCGCGATCGCCGGATGCACGTCGATCCTCGCGATTCGGCAGCGGCGCGCCGACCGGCCCGTTGTTGCGGCTGCGTAGCCCCCATGTCCGTCAAACCTCGGAGAGAGAAGGACCCCGTGAATCCTCGTTTCCTCATGCGCGCCGGCGCGGTGGCGACCGCTCTATCAATCGGTGCCGTGCTCGCGCCGCCCGCCGCGCCCGCAGTCGCGGACGCGGCGACCGGCTGCGAGGTCACCGGCGGCACTCTCGCCTGGGGCGTGAAAGAGAGCTTCCGAGCGTACATCAGCGGGACGATCGCCAATGGTTCGTGGGAGACCTCGGGCGGCGCCGAGTACGACACGCCGCAGTTCCGCTGGAGCGGCGCGACGGGGAGTTTCGACCCCGAGACAGGAGTCGGCGCCGCGTCATTCGTCGGGACGGTGCATTTCACCGGCCACGACGGAGTGCTCGACCTCACGCTCGCGAACCCGACGATCGAGTTCGACGGGCAGGGCGATGCCGCGCTGCTTCTCGACGCGCGGAGCAACGATATGGAGGGCGAGATCGCCGTCGACGCAGAGCAGGAATGGGTCGGCGACATCAGCGCCGACCCGGATCTTCCGCCGGGTGGCGGGGAACTGGTCATCGACGATGCGCCGGTCACCCTGACGAACTCTGGAGCGGGAGCCTTCGCCGGATTCTATGAGGCAGGGGCGGATCTCGATCCGCTCGCGCTCACGCTCGAGCTCGGCGCCTGCGATGCCGCCGCTCCCGCCGCGTCGGTGGACGACGGCGTGCAGGCAGAGGCTGATCAGCCGCAGGCACAGTCCCTCGCCACCGCGCCGAGTGACGTTCCGTGGTTTCCGATCGGTGTGGGCGGCGCCGCGCTGCTCATCATCGGTCTCACTGCCGGCCTGCTGATCGGAGGCCGCCTTCCCCGCTCCGGTGTCGCATCGCGCGACGCGAGCGGCGGGGAGCAGTCGGGAGATGCCCCATGAGCGCGGGATTGCCCCGGCGGCTCTTCACCATCGTCGCGGCTCTCGCCGTCGCCATGGCGTTCCTGGCCGGATGTGCCGAGAGTGGCACCGGCGACGAGGCGACGGAGTCCGAGCCCCGCCCCGACTTGAGTGAGCTCAACGCTCTCGACGACCCCCGCGAATATGAGGGAGCATCGACCGCGACGCTCACGCAGAACGAGATCCATCCGGTTGCGGAGAACCCAGAGCAATCGCTCCCCGCCACGGTCACCTCGTATCGCCAGGACGGCACCGAGGAGCAGATCCAGATCACCGACGCGAGCCGCGTCGTCGCCGTCGACCTCGCGGGCTCGATCGCTGCCAGCATCTGGGCGCTCGGCTTCGGCGACACTCTGGTCGGACGCGATCAGTCCACCACCTTCCCCGGGACCGAGGGCATCGAGGCGGTCACCTCGGGCGGGCATACGGTAAACGCGGAGACGGTCATTGGCCTGGCGCCAGACGTCGTGATCACCGACGGCACGGTGGGCCCGCGCGATGTCATCGAACAATTGCGCGACGTGGGCATCGCCGTCGTGTTCGTGAAGAACGACGCATCGTTCCGGGGGGCCGAGGAACTGGCCCGACAGGTCGCCGCGGTCTACGGGGCCGCCGAGGCGGGCGAGCTGCTCGCCGACCGCATCCGCCACGAGGTCGCCAGCACTGTCGATGAGGTTGCGGCACTGGCACCCGCGCAGGACGAGGATCGCGTGCGCATGCTGTTCCTCTACCTGCGCGGCGGCGCAGGCGTCTACTACATGTTCGGCTCGGAATCCGGCGCGGACGAGCTGATCGATGCGCTCGGCGGGGTGGATGTGGCGGGCGAACTCGGCTGGGAAGGAATGAGGCCCATGACCGATGAAGCGCTCGTCGCTGCCGACCCCGATCTGATCCTCACCATGACTGGCGGCATCGAATCGGTCGGCGGCGTCGAGGGCCTTCTTGAGGAGAAGCCGGCGATCGCGCTCACTACCGCGGGGGAGCACCATCGCATCGTCGACATGGATGACGGCGCTGTTCTCTCCTTCGGGCCGCGGTCTGCCGAGGTGATCGATGCGCTCGCCCGCGCCGTGTACGCGCCACAGGTCACGGACGGTGACGGGTGACGATATCCGAAACCACGACGCCTCCGAGTCCGCAGCTCAACGATTGCGCCGGGCGCGGCGTGCCCGTGATCGCGGTGACCTCCGTGCTGCTCGTCGTCGGCGCGGTCCTGGCAGCGAGCCTGGGACAACTCCCCATCGGTCCTGGGGAGATCGTCGGATCGATCGTGCGCGCCGTCGGGATCGACAACGACGCGGCTCCGGACGACCGCCTCATCGAGCAGACGCTGTGGCAGATCCGCTTCCCGCGGGTCGCGATGTCGCTGCTCGTGGGCGCGACTCTCGCGGTCGCGGGCGGCGTGATGCAGGCCATCTTCGGCAACCCCCTGGCAGAGCCGGGCGTCGTCGGCGTCTCTTCGGGAGCCGCGCTCGGCGCGTCCGCCGCGATCGCCTTCGGTCTGTCGGGATTCGGGGGCTGGACGGTCGCCACCTTCGCCTTCCTCGGCGGGCTCGTCGCCACCCTCATCGTGTACGGAACGGCCCGCGCCCAGGGCAGAACCGAGATGGTCACCCTGCTCCTCACCGGGATCGCGATCAACGCGTTCGCCGGGGCGGGGCTCGCCCTGATCATGTTCCTGGGAGACACGCAGAGCCGGGAGCAGATCATGTTCTGGCAGCTGGGATCCATCAACGGTTCGCGCTGGAACGAAGTGTTCGTCGTCGCCCTCGTGGGGCTCGTCGCCGCGGCGATCGCGATCCGCCTTGCGCCGCAGTACGACCTCCTCGCCCTCGGCGACCGCACCGCAGCGCACCTCGGCGTCGGAGTGGAGCGTCTGCGCATTCTGTCGGTCGTGCTGGTGGCGCTCTTGACCGGCGTCGGCGTCGCCTTCGTCGGCATCATCGCCTTCGTCGGTCTGGTCGTCCCGCACCTGGTGCGCATGATCCTCGGTCCCTCGCACCGCAGGCTGCTGCTCGTCTCGGCGCTGGGCGGAGCGACTCTGCTCGTCTACGCCGATCTGCTGGCCCGCACACTCGTGGCGGCGTCCGATCTGCCGATCGGCATGCTCACCTCGCTGGTGGGCGGCCCGTTCTTCTACTGGCTTATTCGCCGCAACCGCCGCAAAGCAGGAGGGTGGGCATGAGCAGCATGATGCGGCCCAGCGCGCTGAAGGCGGAACAGGTGATGTACGGGATCGGCGGATCGCGCATCGTCGCGGGCGTCGATCTCGACGTGCGCTACGGCGAGGTGCTCGCGCTCGTCGGACCGAATGGTGCAGGGAAGTCCACGCTCCTCGGCTTGCTCGCCGGGGACATCCCGCCGACATCAGGGATGGTCGTGGCGGGCGGGCGACCGTTGCCAAAGTGGTCTCCGAGGGAGCTCGCGCGAACGCGTGCCGTTCTGCTGCAGGCCAACCAGGTGGCGTTCTCCTTCACCGCACGGCAGGTGGTCGAGATGGGGCGGGCGCCGTGGGGCGGTACGGATCATGCCGCCGACGAGCGCGCCATCGCCGCGGCGATCGCTGTCACCGACACCGCCCACCTGGCCCGCAGGATGTTCCCGACGCTCTCCGGAGGGGAGAAGGCGCGTGTGTCGCTCGCGCGTGTGCTGGCGCAGAACACTGCGGTCGTGCTGCTCGACGAACCGACCGCCGCACTAGATCTGCAGCATCAGGAACAGGTACTGCGCATCGCCCGAGACCTCGCGTCCCGCGGGCGTGCCGTGGTCGTGGTTCTGCACGACCTCTCGCTGGCCGCGGCCTACGCGGATGAGATCGCCATGCTGCACGGCGGGCGCCTCGTCGCCCGAGATGCACCTCGCGCGGTGCTCACATCCGAGCGCATCGAAGCCGTCTACGGAACGCCGGTGAACATCCTCGACGACCCCGGGACGGGGGCGCCGGTCGTCCTGCCACGACGCGGACTCTGACACCTCGCCGCACCGCCCCTCGGCTGCTCAGCCTCCGATTCTCATCGGTGCAGAACAGTCGAGAGGCGGGATCCGGAACCGTGGTCAGTGCGATCCGTCTCGCGAACGGCGTGCCCGCGCCATCATCGAGAGCACCAGGCCGATCATCAGGAGCGCCGCTCCGACGGGCAGAAGTGCGATGCCATCCGTTCCGGTGCTCGGAAGGGGCTCTCCGGTCGGTTCGTCGGACCCTGGACCGGCAGTCGGGTCTCCGGGACACGGCGCCGGCGTCGGCTCTTCGGGACACGTTGTCGGCGTCGGCGTCGGCGTCGGCGTGGGATCCGACGTGGGCGTTGCCGTGGGGTCCGGTGTCGGGTCGGGCGTCGGCGTGGGGTCCGGTGTCGGGTCCGGTGTCGGCGTGGGATCCGGTGTCGGGTCGGGCGTCGGTGTCGGGTCCGGTGTCGGCGTGGGGTCCGGTGTCGGAGTTGGCGTGACCACAGGACGGTCGTCGTTGGTGACAGTGCACGTTGTGCTGCTGCCGCGGCTCAGGTTCACGGTGTCCTGATCGACGGTGACAGGCTGGCCAGCATCGTCGACGCAGCTCCACCCGAGACTGTCGTATCCTTCGGGTCCTGACTCACCCAGGGTGTACACCCCGGGAGTTACCGCGATGTCCTCAACCAGGGGCGACTCTGCGGCGCCTTCGAACGACGTCGGACCGTCGGCGGTCAGCTGGAAATCGGAAGCTTCCGCGACGCCGCCGTCGTCATTGATGACAACCTTGACGAGTGAGAGGAAGGTCGGGCATGACACTTCGTTCGTCATTTCGACCTGCGTGAACGGGAGGCCCGCGGTCGTCGAGTACGGCAGCTCCGCGTCGATGGGCGCGCCGTCGACCTCCGTTACTCGCGCCTGCGTGACGGAGCATTCTGCGGGTAGCTCCCATGTCTCGTCGATCATGAGACTCTCGTCGACGTCGTAGCCTTCTCGGGCTTCGCCCCACGGCTGTGTGCTCAGGACCGTCTCACCGGGGCCGGTCAGCTCGGCCCGGGCCAGGAACTCTGCGGGCTGGGAGCCCTCGGGGTATGTTTCGCCATCGATCACCCAGACCTTGTCGACCACGACTCCGGCGGATGGCTGGTTGTAGATGGTGCAGGAGACATGCGCGGCATTCGGCACGTCGACGATGAAGCCGGGATTCGTCGGGTCGTCGACGTTCGTGACCCCCACTCGGTCCCGGGTTGTCGGATCGGTGCAGATGGCGTTCTGTCCCCCGGGGGAGACCATCGTGAAACCTGGCTGTTGCGACTCGGTGATCGCGATGGGTGCTGTCTCGACGCCAGAGGGGTACCCCACATTGAAGCTGACGCCACCGGTCCCGTCCGCAGTCGTTGTGGCCGTCGGCGGTTCGACGACCGCTCCCGTCACATCGGTGGTCGCGGCGAACTGCCATCCTTCTCCCGCGGGTACGGAACCCGTGATGTCGTCGCCCGTGTTCTGCGCCGGAACGATTTCTTTGAAGACGCTGACCGAGCCCTCACACTGCGAGAGGACAAGATCGCGGAGGGCCTCACCGGCTGCTTCGTAGTCCACGGCATCCATGTAGTCCGCCTCGAGGATGTTGCTTCCGACGAAGCGGGTGGGGCCGGAGAGCGCTCGCAGATTGAGACGCGTCGTGTCGTCGACGCCGCTCCCGACGCCGACGGCGAGAAGGCGGGTTCCCTGCGCCTTGACAGCGTTCGCTGAGTAGATGCCGTTCTCAACGTCTCGGAAGTGGGTGGTAGACCCGCTTCCGAGAAGGGGGTCGTCGCTGAACCGTGTGGGGTTTCCGTCGGTAATGACAACGGCGATCTCGTAGTGAGGATCGGCCTGCGCGACCGCCCAGATGCCTTGATCCCAGTTCGTCCCGCTTCCCGTGGACCAGCCGGCATACGCCGACTTGAACTCATCGGCGGCCTGTTGAGTCGAGACGTTCTTCAACTCGGGCAGATTCGATCCGACGCTGGAGCTTGGCGAGGACCGGTCGAATGAGAACACAGCCATTCGGGACGGCGTACCAACGAGGGAATCCGTGAAGGTGTCCGCAGCACCCTTGAGCTCGGCCAGTTCGCTCGTGCTGACCGACGCGGACAGATCGAACACGAGGGCGATATCCAGGCCACACCGCTCGGGCAGTGGGGGGTTGGTGCGAGATTGCTGCCAGACTCCCTCAGAAGAAGTCTGCGCGCTACCGCTCGCCCCGGTCCCGAACATGAAGTCCGACGTCGAGCTATACGTCTGGCCCGCTTGGAGCTGCGGAGTCTGGAACCTATAGGGGTTGTTGACCGACCCTGATCCCGACCCCGCACCCGTGCGCAACGAGGGATTCGTGTACCAGCCGGTGGGCGCATCGATCTGCCGTACCCAGAACCGGGAACCGTTGTTGTCGCCTCCGGATGTGGTGCCCGGAACGACGAAACTGCAGTCACCGTCGGCGTCGGATTCGCACACGCCCCAAACCGGGTCGACAGGGTCGGCCGCGTCGGCAGTCGCGAAGAGTCCGAGCGTCACTCCTGCAAGAGGGGTCACCGTGCGGGTGCCGCTGCGGTCTGCTCCCACATCGACCGTGACGACCGACTCGTCAGACGTGGGTGTGGGAACGCTCGCGGGAGCGATGTCGACATCCGCCTGTACGGGGGCAACCCCTCCGCCGATCCCCAACCCGACGCCTGCCACAAGAAGGGCCGCGAACGCTCGGCCGTATGCGCCCCGAAGGATTCTCATCGATGTTTCCCCCCTGAATCCTCCACTAGCTGGTGGACTCAGATAACAGGTTTTCACAGTTTCCTTCAAGTGTCGATGCTTGCGTTAGAGCCGCGATGCAGACCCCGGAACGAAGCCTCCGGGAGACTGAAGGATCCTCCCCGTCGAGCAGGGAAAAACCTGCCACTGCCTCCTCGACTGTGGTGCTCGGAACGGATCCGCGGGAAGCTGAAGTATGCGAATCTTCCGCCTCCTCTGGCGATACCCGGTGATCACGCTCGCCGTCGTCGTTCTCGCGGGGGTGCTGATCCTGCACGGCGTCGGCGCGGCGGATGCCGGGCGATGGATCGCCACCGGCTTCGTCGCGGTGATCGTCGCCTGGACCGTGGTCGGCATGGTCAGGGACGTCATCCGCGGGCATGTCGGGCTCGACATCCTGGCGGTGGTGGCGATGGTCGCGACATTGGCTGTCGGGGAGTACATCGCCTCGCTGATCATCGTTCTGATGCTGTCTGGCGGAGAAGCTCTCGAGGACTTCGCCGGACGTCGGGCCAAGCGAGATCTGTCGGCGCTGCTCGACCGGTCGCCGCGTACGGCGCATGTGCTCCGGGATCCGCAGGCTGAGGGATCGGACGAGGTGCGCGACATTCCCGTGGATGAGGTCTCGGTCGGAGACCTCCTGCTCGTGCGCCCGTCGGAGATCGTTCCGGTGGATGGGACGCTCCTCACCGACACGGCGAGCTTCGACGAATCCTCTCTGACGGGCGAGAGCATGCCCGTCACGCGCGAGGCCGGGGGAGAGGTGCTGTCCGGTGCGGTCAACGGTAGCCGCGCGGTGCGTATCCGGGCGGTCCGCACGAGCGCGGACAGTCAGTATCAGCAGATCGTCGAGCTCGTGCGGGAGGCAGAGGATTCCCACGCGCCCATCGTGCGTCTGGCCGACCGCTTCGCAATTCCGTTCACCGCCGTCTCTCTCGTGCTCGCAGGTGCGGCTTGGGCGGTGTCGGGAGACTCGACGCGATTCGCGGAGGTGCTCGTGCTCGCGACGCCCTGCCCGCTGCTGATCGCCGCGCCCGTCGCCTTCCTCGGGGGGCTCTCTCGCGCCGCGAAGTCCGGGGTGATCATGAAGGGAGGCGCGGTCATCGAGCGGATCGCGCGCGTGCGTTCGGCTGCCTTCGACAAGACCGGAACGCTCACCCAGGGGCGCCCCGAACTCGTCGACGTCCGGCCTGCGGCCGGCTTCGACGCAGACGAGATCCTTCAGCTCGCCGCCTCGGCCGAACAGTACTCCTCGCACGTGCTCGCCGACGGGATCCGGCGCGCGGCCGGATCACGTGGGCTCGCTGTGCACGCCGCCGACGAGGCACGGGAAGAGGCAACGAACGGCGTGGTCGCGAGTATCGATGGTCGGGACGTGGTCGTCGGGAAGCCCGCATACGTCGCCTCGCTCGCCCCCGACACGGTGCGTGCGACGCTCGATGTGAGCGAAGCGGCGGCCTACGTCGCGGTGGACGGACGATTCGCCGGTGTGCTCGTGCTCGCCGATCCGCCGAGGCCCGAGGCGGCCGATGTCGTCTCCTGGTTGCGGGCGCACGATGTCACGCGGCTGGCCATGCTCACCGGCGATGTCGAATCGACGGCGGATTCGGTCGCGCGCCAAGTGGGGATCGCGGAAGTGCATGCCGAACTGCTGCCGCCGGACAAGGTGCGGCTCGCCGCGGAGATCGAGCCGAGGCCGGTGATGATGGTCGGTGACGGGGTCAATGACGCGCCGGCGCTCGCCGCCGCCGACATCGGCGTCGCGATGGGGGCGAAGGGCGCGACGGCCGCCGGTGACGCAGCCGAGGTCGTGATCCTGGTGGACTCGCTGGCGAAGGTCGTCGATGCCGTATCGATCGGTCGGCATACGCTCCGCGTCGCCCTCACGGCGATCTGGATCGGGATCGCGCTGAGCCTGGGGCTCATGTTCGTCGCGATGACCGGCGCCATCCCCGCCGTCGTCGGCGCACTCGTCCAGGAGCTCGTCGACCTCGCGACCATCCTGTACGCGCTCCGGGCGCTCAAGGGGCCCGCTGCGGGGCTTTCGGCTCAGAAATCGGCAACGGCTGCGCCGGCTTCTCGGTGAGGCCCCGCTGGCGGTATCTCAGCGTCGGGACTCCGCTCGGATCTGCTCCGCAACTCTTGACGCTTGTCGGCGATGAGCGATAGCTTGCGATTTGCAACGTTGTAATTGCAACGTTGTAGGACTCACCGAGGAGTCCGGGAGCACACCTGCTCCGCCGACATCGCCGTCGGTTGATCTCTGGAGGATCATCATGTCGACATCACGGCTTCGCAGATCGGGGGTGGCCCTGCTCGCCGCCCTCTCGTTGGGGGCGGCGCTCCTCGCCGCCCCTGCGTATGCAGACACAGAAGAAGAACCCGCCGAGCAGCCATCGGGGCAGCTCGCCCTGACCGGCGACGTCGGAGTGCACGATCCGACGATGGCCTACGACGAAGAGGCCGGGCTCTACGTCGTCGCCTCGAGCCATAACTCGATCCGCACCGCCCCGACGATGGAAGGCCCCTGGACGGTCCGCGGGAACGTCCCGCGCGCCGATTGGACCCACGACGTCCCGAACTCCGGCACCCTCTGGGCGCCGCATCTGCAGAAGATCGGCGACACGTTCTACTACTACTATTCGCAGTCAAGCTTCGGTTCCGACGCTTCGGCCATCGGTGTGAAGACCACCAAGACGCCCGCCGATCCGAGCAGCTACGTCGACGTCGGGCACCCCGTCGTCGAATCGGGTGCACTCGCAGATGCCGGGCTTCCGATCGCCTACAACGCGATCGATCCTGCGGTTGTCCAAGACGCCGACGGCGATTGGTGGATGGTCTGGGGATCGTTCTGGGCCGGCATCGTCGTGCAGCAGCTCGGCGACGACCTCGTCAGCGTGGTCGGCGAGCCGAGCCTCATCGCGTCGCGCCAGGCCGACGACAACCCCGTCGAGGGCCCCGCGCTGTTCCACCGCGACGGGTACTACTACCTCGTGCTGAGCTGGGACAAGTGCTGCTCTGGTGCAGACTCGACATACAAGGTGGCCGTCGGTCGATCGGTCGACATCACCGGCCCTTACGTTGACCAGGCGGGCGTGCGCCTCGACGAGGGCGGCGGAACCGTCATCCTCGACTCCCGGTACGCGGTCGACGGCGTCACGCCGGATGGTCTCTATCGCGCGCCGGCCGGAGGCGACGTCTACACCGAAGACGGCGTGAACTACTTCGTTTATCACGCGTATCGCGGCGCCGGCAGCGACATGGGGATCCGCCCGATGGAATGGCGCGACGGCTGGCCGTCCTTCAGCGATTCCGACGGCGGCGCCTACGACATCGGTGACGGCAGCCACATCCGGCTCGTGAGCGAAGCCGCGCCCTTCGATATGCCGGAGATCGAGCGCGTCCCCGGCCCCGACGGCTTCGGCACCTCGGTGCAGCTGGGCGGAGACAGTCCGATCTCGTACGTCGAGATGCCCGACGGCATCGTCAGCGAGCTTGACGGTGATTTCACGATCTCTACATGGCTCAAGCGCGGTACGACGTTCGGAAACGACTGGGCGCGGCTTTTCGACTTCGGCGACAGCACAGACAACTTCCTGTTCCTGACGCCCAGTGCGGCGGCCACGCCGCGCAATCTCCGGATGGAGTTGCGCACCGCGGATGGTCGAAACGAGCTTCTTCCCGGGGCCGGCGACAGCGTCACCGTCGGTACAGACTGGACGCACGTCGCCGTGTCGGCCTCCGGAACCACGGCGAAGCTGTGGGTCGACGGCGAGGTCGTTCGCACGAACGAGAACTTCACCCTGCGGCCCGCAGACCTCGGGTTCACGACCAACAACTGGATCGGGCGTTCGCAGTTCTCCGCCGATCCGGGGCTGAACGGGGCCGTGGACGACTTCAACATCTTCAGCCGCGAGCTGTCCGCCGAGGAGATGCTGGCGATGACCGAGGCTCCCGGCGGCGGTCCGTCGGTTGGGGGCGGCGACGTGGCGTGGTACCAGTTCGACGAAGGCAGCGGATCCGAGGTCGTCGACTCGTCCGCGTCGAGCAGCACGGCCACCGCCGTGGTGCCGGTGACGACAGAGGATGAGCTGCAGAACCCTGTTGCAGGAACGCAGTGCCTCTCGGCTGTCGACGGCTCTCTCACCCAGACGGCGTGCCTCGACGGCGAAGCCGGACAGGTGTGGCGCCTGGACGCGGCCGAGGACAACTCCTACCGTCTCGTCGGCGAGCTTGCCACCGGGAACGAACAGTGCGTGGCCCTCGCCGACGCATCGGGCGCGCCGGGCACACCGGTGCTGCTGTCCGAGTGCGACGCCGACGCTGAGCTGCAGCGCTGGTTCATCGAGGACACCGGTCACGGCTTCCTGCGCTTCTCGTCACCCGCGGCGAACCTGGCGCTCGAGATCGCGAACGACTCCGGTGCCGTCGGTGCCGAGATCGTGGGCGCCGTGCGCGCGATCCGTCCGATCGCGAACATGGATCCGCCGCAGCAGTGGATGCCGCAGCACGTCACCGACGAGGTCGCGCCCGTCGTGAGCGCGTCGCTGGACCAGCGTCAGCGCATCGTCGCGCACGCGGAAGACGACCTCTCGGGTGTCTCGCTCATCGAGTACGCGATCGACAAGCACGGCAACGAAGGCGAGTGGCGGGAGGTCGAGGGGCCGATCCAGGTCGACGCGGCGAGCACAGTCCGCCTGCGAGCCGTCGACGGTCTCGGCAATGAGAGCGACGTGATCGTCGTGAGCAAGAAGTCACTGCGGTAGACCGCTTCAGCGGATGGGGGCGGCGCGACCGCCGCCCCCATCGTCTGCGCGGACCGGGTCCGCCCGTCGGGCAGCATCCACAAGCTGCGCCGGGGGCGCCCGCCCCGCACTCACGCATGCAAAGACGTGAGCACACCGGAGCGACTCGCGCGCCATCCCTGCAACGGCGTGGATGACCGAGAACTCTGCGTCGCCGACGGGTAGCGGTACGCACCGACCTGGTCCATGCTGTTGTGCAACTCGCGGTCGCTCTGCTTGTGCGCGGACGACCATCCGTCGTCGGGCCAGGGAGGATCACCGGAATGAACAGGCTGACTGAGCGGCTCGGGCTGCGCACCAATCCGCACATCTTCTTCATCTCGGCGGCGCTCATCATCGGGTTGCTCGTCGTGTTCCTCGTGTTCAGCGACGAGGTCGGGATCGTCTTCGGCGCGGCGCGGGAGTGGATCGTCACGCAGCTGGGGTGGTTCTTCATCATCGGCGTGACCGTGTGGCTGGGATTCCTCATCTGGGTGGCCGTCAGCCGCTACGGCAAGCTGCGGCTCGGCAAGGAAGACGAGCGCCCGGCGTATTCGAATGTCTCGTGGTTCGCGATGCTGTTCGCGGGCGGGATCGGCACCGTGCTGATGTTCTGGGGCGTCGCCGAGCCGATCTCGCACTTCTCGAACCCGCCGTTCGCGGGCGTGGAACCGTACAGCCAGGAAGCGGCCGAGGGCGCGATGAACCTCGCGCTCTACCACCTGAGCCTCCACACGTGGGCGATCTTCGCCGTGCCTGGGCTCGCGTTCGGGTTCTTCATCTACAGGTACAACCTGCCGATGCGCGTCTCGTCGGTGTTCTACCCGCTGCTGAAGGACCGGATCTACGGCGGCATCGGCAAGGCGATCGACATCTTCGCGGTGCTCGGCACGGTGTTCGGGCTCGCGGTCTCGCTCGGCCTTGGCACCTCGCAGATTAACTCCGGGCTCACCGCGCTGACGGGGATCCCCGACGCCGTCGGCCCCAAGGTCGCCATCATCGCCGTGCTCACCCTCGTCGCGACGATCTCGGTCATGGTCGGCCTCGACAAGGGCGTGCGGATCCTGTCGAACGTGAACATCCTGGCCGCTGTCGGGCTGATGATCTTCGTGCTCATCTTTTCTGACACCGTGTTCCTGCTGCGTCAGATCATCGAGAGCGCCGGAAACTACCTGGGCAGCCTCATCGAGCTGTCGTTCTGGAACGACGCCATGTCCGAGTTCACCCCCGAAGGCTGGGGATGGCAGGCGGGCTGGACGGTCTTCTATTGGGCGTGGACGGTGACGTGGGCCCCCTTTATGGGCGTGTTCCTCGCGCGGATCTCGCGCGGCCGCACCGTGCGGCAGTTCGTCATCGGAGTGCTCGTTGCTCCGTCGCTGTTCACGCTCGTCTGGTTCGTGATCTTCGGCTGGTCGGCGATGGAGCGGGACGGCATCGGCGGCGACGGCGGGCCGATCTCGGCCGCGGTCGCGGAGAACGTGCCGCTCGCGCTGTTCGAGTATCTCGACCAGTTCCCCCTCACCACTGTGCTGCAGGGCCTGGCCGTCGTGATCGTCGCGCTGTTCTTCGCGACATCGTCCGACTCGGCGTCGCTCGTGGTCGACATGCTGTGCTCGGGGGAGCCGGAGGGCGGCCCCGTGCGCCAGCGCGTGTTCTGGGCCATCACCGAGGGTGCCGTCGCCTGCAGCCTCATCGTGCTGGGCGGCGCTTCCGGGTTGGAGGCCCTCCGGCAGGTCATCACCGTGATCGGCCTTCCCATCTTCGTCCTGGTCTGCCTGATGCTCGTCTCGCTCATCATCGGCCTGCGCCGACAGCGCCGCCAGGTCGAGCCCATGGCGCGCCAGGATTTCCTCGCCGAGTATCGGCATCGGCTGCTGCCCGCGAAGTCGCTGCCGGGCAGCACGAGCGGCCGGCTCCGTCGGAGCACGCTGAAGAAGAACAGCGCCGACGATGACCCGGCGACGGACAGCGAATGAGACCTGCTGACAAACCATCACTCGAGGGTTAGGCTCCTCGCACGACAAACGGGATCGGAGGCGAGTTGTCGGCAGCGCGGATCCTCGGCGCCGGAATCGACGCCCTGCAGAGCATCTCAGACTCTGCGTCCGCATTGCGCCGCGACCTGCACCGCGCGCCCGAGCTCGCGTGGGACGAGCACGGGACGGCCCGCCGCATCCGCGACGAGCTCGACGCGCTCGGGATCCCGTGGCGTGCGTGCGCGACGACCGGCACCGTCTCGCGCCTGGCCCCGGACGCGCCGGGACGGCACGTGGCCCTCCGCGGCGACATCGACGCCATGCCGATCGTCGAGGACACGGGGGCATCATGGGCCTCCCGCCACGAGGGCATCATGCACGCATGCGGCCACGACGGCCACACCGCCACCCTGATCGGTGCGGCCCGGTGGCTCGTCGCGCACGAGAGCTTTCTGCCCGGCCCCGTGACGCTGGTGTTCCAGCCCGCCGAAGAGGGCGGCCACGGCGCGAGGGGGATGATCGACGACGGCGCCCTCGACGGCGTCGACGTCATCTTTGGGTGGCACAACTGGCCGGCGCTCGGACGCGGCCGGATGGCGTGCCCCGATGGGCCCGTCATGTCGGCGAACGGCACATTCGAGATCGACATCGCGGGCATCGGCGGGCACGGAAGCCAGCCCGAGGCGACCCGGGATCCCGTTCTCGCCGCCGCCGCGATCACGGTCGCGCTCCAGCAGCTCGTCGCCCGCCGCCTTCCGCCCCAGACGCCGGCCGTCGTCGCCGTGACGTGGATCGACGCGCCGAGCGCCCCGACCGTCACGCCCGCCGCGGCGCGGATCGGCGGGAGCGTCCGCGTGCCCGACACTCGCCTGCGCGCGGAGGTCGATCGCCTCATCGCCGAGATCGCCGAGGCGACGGCTCGCGCGCACGGCGTCACGGCCGAGACGACGAGCACGCCGCGCTATGCGGCGACCGTCAACGATCCGGCCGCGGCGGTGCAGATGCGTGAGGCGCTCGCGCCCGCACTGCGCGACGCGTTCGGAACGCGGGATCCCTCGCCGGACATCCCGATCCCCGTGATGGCGTCGGAGGACTTCAGTGACTATCTGTCGGAGATCCCCGGTGCCTTCGCTCTTGTCGGCGCGGGCAGCCCGCACTCGTGCCACAGCCCGCACTACGACTTCGACGACGCGCTCATCGCGCCCGTCGTCCGCGCCTACGCGCGCCTCGCGGGCGCTCCCGAACTCCCCGCCGCGACGCGGCGTGGGGAAGCAGAAGAAGACACACACAGGGTGAGTGATACCTAGCCGGGAACGAGAGAGGAGCCGATCATGGACATGAGTCCGTTCGAGCAGTGGGAATCAGAGATCCGTGGCTATTGCCGCGCCTATCCGACGGTCTTCTCTCATGCGTCCAACGCGCGCCAGGTGGCGGAGGACGGCACCAGCTACATCGACTTCTTCGGCGGGGCGGGCGTGCTCAACTTCGGGCACAACAACCCGAAGATGAAGAAGGCGATGATCGCGTTCCTCGAGGCCGATGGCATCGCGCACAGCCTCGACACCTACACGACGACCAAGCGAGACTTCGTCACGAAGTTCCACGACGTGATCCTCGCTCCGCGCGGCATGGACCACCGGATGCAGTTCATGGGCCCCACGGGGACGAACGCCGTCGAGGCGGCGCTGAAGCTCGCCCGTCTCGCGACCGGACGGCAGGACGTCGTGGCCTTCTCGCACGGATTCCACGGAATGACGCTCGGCGCGCTCGCCGCGACCGCCAACGAGGCCTTCCGTCGCTGGGCCGGGGTGCCGCTGGATCACGTCGTGCGGCTCCCGAACGAGTTCGCGCCGGGAGGCGGGCTTGCCAGCCTCGACGCCTATCGCGCCGCGCTCGACGACGCCTCGTCGGGCCTGCGTCCGCCCGCGGCGTTCCTCGTCGAAGCGGTGCAGGCCGAGGGCGGCGTGTGGGTGCACAGCGAGGAGTGGCTCCGCGCCGTCGAGCGCCTCGCTCGGGATGTCGGCGCGCTCTTCATCGTCGACGACATCCAGGCCGGCTGCGGGAGGACCGGATCTTATTTCAGCTTCGACGGAATGGGCCTCGACCCCGACATCATCACTCTCGCGAAGGGGCTCGGCGGGTACGGGACGCCGATCGCGATGAACCTCAACAAGCCTGAGATCGACGCCCACTGGAGCCCCGGTGCGCATACGGGGACCTTCCGAGGCCAGGGGCTGTCCTTCGTCGCCGGCGCGGTCGCGCTCGATTACTTCACGGACGACGACCTCATGGAAGAGGTCGCCGCGAAGGGTGCGCGGATGGCGGAGCGCCTCCGGGCGCTCGCCGCGGCGCACTCCGAACGCGCTTGGGAGGTGCGCGGCGTCGGGATGATGCAGGGTCTCGACGTCGTGGACGGCGCATTCGCGAAGCGCGTGCAGGCAGAGTCGTTCGCGAACGGCCTGCTGATCGGGCCGTGCGGCACGGACGGTCGCGTCGTGAAGCTGATCCCGCCGCTGACGACCCCGGATGACGACCTCGCCGAGGGCCTCGAGATCCTCGAACGGGCCGTGGCGCGCGTCGCCGAGGGAGGTGCCTGAAATGCGGATGCGCGAGGACATGACCTTCCCGGCCGAGGAATACGAGCGCCGGATCGACGAGCTGCGCCACCGGATGCAGCAGCGCCTGCTCGACGCCGTCGTGATCACGGACCCCGAGAACCTGATGTATCTCACCGACTATCAGACGACGGGGTACTCCTTCTTCCAGGCCCTCGTGGTTCCGCTCGAGTCGGAGCCGTTCATGATCACCCGCCAGATGGAGGAGTCGAACGTCCTCGAGCGCACCTGGGTCGAGATCACCCGTCCCTATCCCGACACGGGAGACGCGATCCAGCAGCTCGTCACCACGCTGAAGGAATTCGGGCTCGACACCAAGAGCGTCGGCTATGAGCGCAACAGCTATTTCTTCCCTGCGTACCAACAGGACCGGATCCACACCTCGTTCCGTGCGGGGCATCTGATGGACTGCTTCGGCATCGTGGAGCAGGGGCGGGTGCGCAAGTCGTCGTACGAGATCGACGTGATGCGCCGCGCGGCCCACGCGACCGAGGCGGGCATGCGGGCGGGGCTCGCGGCGATCGAGCCGGGGGTGACGGAGAACGATGTGGCCGCCGAGATCGCGCGGGGGATGTTCACGGCGGGAGGCGAGTACCCGGCGGTGATGCCGTACGTGACGAGCGGGCCGCGCACGATGATCGGCCACGCCACGTGGGAGGGGCGGGAGCTGCAGTCGGGCGACGCCGTCTTCCTCGAGATCGCCGGCTGCTATCGGCGCTATCACACGGCGATGATGCGCACGGCGCTGCTGCACGAGATGACGCCCGCGATGGCGCACGCCGAGGAGCGGATGAAGACGGCGCTGCGCGAGTTGAAGGCCGTGCTGCGCCCCGGTCTCACGGTCTCCGACGCCGACTCGATCGTGCGCACGATCATCTCGGACAACAACGTGGGGGCCGAGCTCGTGACGCGGGCCGGCTATTCGATCGGCATCGCCTTCCCGCCGAGCTGGGACGAGGGGTACATCCTCAGCCTCATGCCCGGCGGCTACACGGTGCTCGAGGAGGGGATGACGTTCCACGTGATCCCGTGGATGTGGGGAGTAGAAGGGCGGCGCACCGTCGGAATCTCCGACACGATCCGGATCACCGACACGGGATGCGCGTCGTTCTTCGAGCTCGACGAAGACTTCACGGTGAAGGGGATGGGCGACGTCGCCGGCGACGAGACTGCCGGCCTGAGAGCGGTGTGAGCCGCGAGAGGAGGACGACGATGACGACGATGTTCACGGCGACGGATCCGGTGACGGGGCGGATCGTGCGCGAGGTCCCGGTGCTCGACGAGGCGGGTCTCGAAGACGTGCTTGAGCGCGCCGAGCGGGCGTACGAGGCATGGCGACGGCGACCGATCGCCGAGCGCGCCGGGGTGCTGCGGGCCATCGCGGCTGCGATGCGCGAGGACGCGCTGCATCTCGCGACGCTGATGACGGAGGAGATGGGCAAGCCGATCACGGAGGCGCGCGGCGAGGTCGCGAAGGCGGCCTGGGCCGCCGAGCACTACGCGGAGCACGCCGAGGCGTACCTCGCGCCGGAGGTTCTTGTGAGCGATGCGAGCCGCTCCTACGTTCAGAACCTCCCGCTCGGGCCTGTGCTCGGCGTGCTGCCGTGGAATGCGCCGTTCTGGCTCGCGTTCCGCTTCTGCGCCCCCGCGCTCATGGCCGGCAACACCTGCGTGATGAAGCACGACCGGCACGTGCCGGGGTGCGCCGCGGCGATCGCCGAGGTGATCGCCCGCGTCGCGGAGGCGCACGGGGCGCCGCGAGACATCCTCCAGAACGCGCCGATGGAGCACGATCTCGCCGAGCGGGCGCTGCGGGATCGCCGGATCCGCGCGGTGTCCCTCACGGGATCCGAACGCGCGGGCGCCGCTGTCGCCCAGGCCGCGGCCCGCGAGATCAAGCCGGCCGTGCTGGAGCTCGGCGGATCCGATCCCGCGATCGTGCTGGCCGATGCCGACCTCGAGCAGGCGGCGAGCGTGATCACCACGATGCGGATCATCAACGCGGGGCAGAGCTGCATCGCCGCCAAGCGGGTGATCGTCGAGGAAGCGGTGTACGACGAGTTCGTGGCGCTGTTCGCCGAGCGGCTCGCGGCGGTGCGGGTTGGCGATCCGCGTTCGGAGGACACGCAGATCGGACCGATCGCGCGAGCGGATCTGCGGGAGAACCTCCATCGCCAGGTCACCGAGTCCGTCGCCCAGGGGGCGCGGCTCCACTTCGGCGGCGAGATTCCGGATGGGGAGGGGTTCTTCTACCCCGTGACACTGTTGACCGACGTCGAGCCGGGCATGACGGCGTGCTCGGAGGAGACCTTCGGCCCGGTCGCCGTCGTCCTCCCGGCGGCGAACGCCGACGCCGCGGTGGCGATGGCGAACGACACGCCCTATGGTCTCGCCGCAAGCGTGTGGACGGGATCCGCCGAGCGCGGCGAGGCACTGGCGCGCGAGATCGTCGCAGGCCAGGTCGCGGTCAACGGCATCGTGAAGACGGATCCGCGGCTTCCCAGCGGGGGAGTGAAGCGCTCGGGCTACGGGCGCGAGCTCGGCCCCGACGGCATCCGCGAATTCGTGAATCGCCAGCAGGTCTGGGTGGGGCCCGCGACCGGGTGACGTGAAGCGGGCGGCCGCGGGCAGCCGTCATGAAACCTCGTCAGGATAGGCTACCCTTATTCTTTTGGGTATGCCGAAAACTGCCGAGGAGAGGCGTCTGCCGTGAAGTCTGTGAAGGGAATCTCCGGTCTGGCGGCCGCGTCGCTCGTCGTCACGCTGCTGACTGGATGCGGTGCTTCGGAGGTCGTCGAGCAGGATGAGGCGGTCGCGCAGGGAGAGGGAGCGACAGAGTATCCGCTCACGATCGAGAACTGCGGTCGCGAGATCACGTTCGACAGTGCGCCTCGCCGGGCGGTGTCCCTCGACCAGAACTCGACGGAGCTCCTGCTGTCGCTCGGACTCGAGGAGTACATGGTCGGCACGGCCTCCTGGACGGACCCCGTCCTGGACTCCCTGGCCGACGCGAATGCTCACGTACCGCGCCTCGCAGACGATGCGCCGACCTACGAAGTGCTGCTCGGTGCCGATCCCGATTTCGTGACGGCGTCGTTTGGCCGCCACTTCCGGGAGGAGGGCGGCGTCGTCTCGCGGGACCGGCTGAACGAGACCGATATCGCCTCCTACCTATCGCCGACGGACTGCGAAGGCGGAACGAGCATCAACGGCGGCGGCACCCGTACGCAGCCGCTCACACTCGAATCGCTGTATCAGGAGATCCGCGATCTGGCGGCGATCTTCGATGTTCCGGCGCGAGGCGAGGAACTCGTCTCGGAGCTCGAGACGCGAACCGACGCGGCTCTCGAGGGCGTCGACCTTGACGGCAAGAGCGTGCTGTTCTGGTTCGCCGACACGCGTACGCCGTATGTCGCGGGCGGGCTCGGATCCGCCTCTCTCCTCGCGACGCTGACCGGGATGGAGAACGTCCTCGCGGATACCCGCGACGATTGGCCCGCCATCGGGTGGGAGTCGGTCGTCGACGCCGATCCGCAGATCCTCGTGCTGGGCGATCTCCAGCGAGACCGCTTCCCGGGGGATCGACTCGACGACAAGATCGACTTCCTGACGACCGATCCGCTGACCCGCACGCTCGAGGCCGTGCAGAACGAGTGCTTCATCTCGCTGCACGGCGCCGAGATGAACCCGAGTATCCGGTACGTCGACGGGCTCGAGAAGATCCAGGACTGGGTCCGGGACGCCGATGCCTGTGCCGTCAGTGACCGCTGAGACCGTCGAGCGCCGCCCGGAGGCGCCGCTCCGTGACGCAGCGGCGCGAGCGCCGCGCACAAGCCGACCGCGCGCCGTGCCGGCGCTCCTCTTCGCGGTGGCGGGCGCCTTGGTGTTCCTCTTCTCGGTCGGGGTGGCGATGACGCTCGGGCCGGCCGATGTGTCACTCGTGAACGTGCGCGACATCGTCGGGAACCACCTCGGCCTGACGGATATCCCCGTGCGCATGTCGGAGGACGCGATCGTCTGGGAGGAGCGATTGCCCCGCGCGCTCGTCGCGGCGGCGTGCGGAGCCGGGCTCGGAGTGTGCGGTGCGATCCTGCAGTCCCTCCTGCGCAACCCACTCGCCGACCCGTTCATCCTCGGCGTCTCCTCCGGGGCGTCGACCGGCGCCGTGCTGGTGGGCGTCCTCGGGCTCGGCGGCGCGGCCATCGGGCTGTCGGGCGGCGCGTTCCTCGGCGCGCTCGTCGCGTTCGGTTTCGTGCTGCTGCTCGCCCGATATGCGAGCGGCGGCTCCGCGGGCATCGTGCTCGCCGGCGTCGCGAGCACCCAGCTGTTCTCGGCGCTCACCTCGCTCGTGATCTTCGCCTTCGCCGACTCGGACGCGACGCGCGGGGTGATGTTCTGGCTGCTGGGATCCCTCGAGGGAATGCGCTGGGATGATGTGGCGCTTGCGGGCGCGATGTCGACGGTCGGTGTCGTCGTCGCCCTCCTCCACCTGCGCTCGCTCGACGCGTTCGCCTTCGGTGAGGACGTCGCCGCTTCGCTGGGGATCCACGTCGCTCGCACCCGCATCGTCCTCCTCGTGCTGACGGCGCTCCTCACTGCGACGCTCGTGAGTATCGCGGGGGCGATCGGCTTCGTCGGTCTCGTGCTGCCGCACGCTGCCCGCCTGATGTTCGGGCAGCGCCATTCCCGCATCATTCCCGCCACGGCAGTGCTCGGCGCGATCTTCATGGTGTGGGTGGACGCCGCCTCTCGGGTCGCGTTCGCGCCGACCCCGCTGCCGGTCGGTGTCGGCACGGCGCTCGTCGGGGTTCCTGTCTTCGTGTTCCTCCTGGTGCGACGGGGGGCGCGCGCATGACGCTCCACGCCGAGGGCGTCTCGTGGCGGCGCGGCGGTTCGCTCGTCGTCGACGGGGTCACTCTTACGCCGCGCCCCGGCGAGACCGTCGGGCTGCTCGGTCCGAACGGATCCGGCAAGTCCTCCTTGCTGCGCCTGCTGCAGGGCGTCGCTCGACCCGATGCGGGCGTCGTCTCGCTCGACGGAGAGCCGATCGAGGCCCAGGGGAGACGCGCCGTCGCCCGGAAGGTCGCTGCGGTCACCCAGCACGCCGAGACCGACACCGACATCACGGTCTACGACGTCGTCCGTCTCGGCCGCACGCCGCACCGGACGCTGTGGGGAGGGGGCTCTCACGCGGATGAGCGCGCGATCCGCGACGCGCTTGATCGTGTGGACCTCGCCGACAGGGCCGACCGCCTGTGGCGCTCCCTGTCGGGAGGGGAGCGCCAGCGTGCGCACATCGCGCGGGCGCTCGCGCAGCAGCCGCACGAGCTTCTCCTGGACGAGCCGACGAATCACCTCGACATCCGACACCAGCTTGAGCTGCTTCACCTCGTCGCGAACCTGGACGTGACGAGCATCGTCGCCATCCACGACCTGAATCTGGCGGCGATGTTCTGCGACTCCGTCCTCGTCCTCGACCGCGGCCGCGCGGTCGCCGCGGGCTCGCCGCGGGAGGTCCTGACACCGCAGCTGATCAGGGACGTCTACGAGGTCGAAGCCGTGGTCTCGTGCGACGAGGCGACGGGCCGGGTCGCGATCTCCTTCGCGGCGCCGGCCCGCCTCCGAGCCGCGGCTCAGCCCACCTGACCCAGCCGCCGGTACCGCTCGTGGCGCAGCACGCGGCGGCGGTCGGCATGCATCAGCTGCAGCGACGCGAGCTCCTGGGCGATTGCATCGCCCAGGCGGATGCTGAACGCCTCCCGCTCCTCGGCCGCGTCAGGGCGCTCCGCGACGATCCGGTCGACGATGCCGGCGGCCTTGAGCCGTGCGGAGGAGACGCCCTGCTGTTCGGCGAGCTCCGGGGCGTGGGCCGTATCGCGGTGCACGATCGCGGAGGCTCCCTCGGGCGGAAGCGGCGACAGCCACGCGTGCTCGGCGGCGAGAGTGCGGTCGGCCGGCAGGATCGCGAGCGCTCCGCCGCCCGTGCCTTCGCCGAGGAGCACCGAGAGCGTGGCGCCCTGGTGCGTGGTGAGATCCGCGAGACAGCGCGCGATCTCACTCGCGAGCCCGCCCTCCTCGGCCTCCTTCGAGAGCGCCGCGCCCGGAGTGTCGATCACCGTGACGAGGGGCAGTTTGAGCTCCTCAGAGAGGTGCATGGCGCGCCGGGCTGCACGAAGACCGCCGGGGCCAAGGGGCGCGTGGGCGCGCTGCGTGCGGCGATCCTGGCCGACGACGACGCACGGGATTCCGCCGAAGCGGGCGAGGCAGAGGGCGAGGCCCGGATCGCGCTCGCCCTGACCCGTGCCGGACAGCGGCACGACGTCTGTCGCGGCATGGCGCAGCAGCTGCCGCAGCCCGGGGCGACGCCGATCGCGCGTGCGCGTGATCGAGGCCCACGCATCGGTCGATCCGGGCGGATCCTCGTCGGCCGTTCCGGGCGCCGCGGCCCGCGCCGAGAGCGCGGCGTGCGTGGGGCGCTCGAGCAGGCGCAGCGTGCGGCGCACGACGTCGCGCAGACCGTCGGCCGGGAGCACGCCGTCGATGACGCCGTTCCGCGCGAGGTTTTCCGACGACTGCACGCCGTCCGGGAACTTCTCGCCGTAAAGCGCCTCGTACACGCGGGGCCCGAGAAAGCCGACGAGCGCACCGGGCTCGGCGACCGTCACCTGCCCGAGGGATCCGAACGATGCGAGCGCGCCGCCCGTCGAGGGGTGCCGCAGGTACGTGAGATACGGAAGTCCCGCGTCCTGGTGGGCAGCGACGGCGGCCGCGATCTTGACCATCGCGACGAAGGCGACGGTTCCCTCCTGCATGCGCGTACCGCCCGATGCCGTCGACGCGAGAACGGGCAGTCCCTCAGCGGTGGCCCGCTCCATCGCGTCGACGAAGCGATTCGCCGCCGCGACGCCGACAGATCCGGCGAGGAACGCGAACTCGCAGGCGATGAGCACGACCCGGCGCCCGTCGATGAGCGCCTCGCCCGTGACGATCGACTCGTCGACGCCCGATTTCTCGGCGGCGGCCGCGAGCTCCGCGCGATACGCATCGCCGAGATCGGGCTCAGCGGGCTCGGCATCCCAGGAGCGATAGCTGCCGTCGTCCGCGATCAGCTCGATCAGCTCGGCTGCCGAGACGCGGCGTGCGCCGTTCACCGCGCCCCCTCGTCGTCCGCCGCGAGCCAGGCGCGGATCGCGTCGCCGTGCTGATCGAGCAAGGGCGGCGCCTGATGATCGTCCCGCACGCGCTCGTTCTCGCCGTCGCCGTCGAAGAATCGCAGCACCGGACCCGGCAGGCTGATGTTGCCGAGCGCCGCGTGATCGACGTCGACGACGAGCCCCTGCGAGCGCACCTGGTCCCAGGCGTACACCTCGTCGAGACTGCGCACCTTGCCGGCGGGGATCCCCGCGCCCGCGAGGCGTGCCAGGAGAGGCTCGGCGTCGTGGTCGGCGAACGCCGCCTCCACGAACGCGATCGTCTCGCCGCGATGCGCGACGCGCTCGGCGTTCGTCGCGAGGCCCGGTGCGCCCGCATCAAGACCGAACTCTGCGCAGAACGCCTGCCAGAGGCGGTCGCTTCCGACGCTGATCTGCACGGCGCCGTCGCGGCACCGGAAGAGGCCATACGGCGCGATCGAGGGGTGGTGATTCCCCTGCGCCTGAGGCGTCTCGCCCGCGACGGTCGCGCGTGTGCCCTGGAACGCGTGCACGCCGACGATCGACGACAGCAGGGAGGAGCGGACGACGCGGCCCGCTCCGGTCTTCTCCCGCTCGTAGAGCGCCGCGAGAACGCCGACGACCCCGTGGATCCCGCCGAGCAGATCGGCGATCGGCGTGCCGACGCGCTGCGGGTCGTCCGGCCCTGATCCCGTCAGCGACATCAGCCCCGCCTCGCCCTGCACGATCTGGTCGTATCCGGCGCGACCGCCCTCGGGGCCGTCGTGCCCGAATCCCGTGATCGACAGCTGCACGAGACGCGGATTCAGCTCGGCGAGCGCCGCGGCGCCGAAGCCGAGGCGGTCCATGACACCGGTCCGGAAGTTCTCGATCACGACATCGGCGCGCGAGAGCAGCTCGGTCAGCACGGCGCGACCGTCGTCCGATTTCAGATCGAGCGCGATCGACTCCTTGTTGCGATTGCACGACAGGAAGTACGTCGAATGCTCGGCGCCGTCGGATCCTTCGACGAAAGGCGGCCCCCATGATCGCGTGTCGTCGCCCGTACTCGGAGCCTCGACCTTGATCACCCGGGCCCCGAGGTCTCCGAGCATCTGCCCGGCGTGCGGGCCGGCCAGCGCCCGCGACAGGTCCACCACCAGCAGGCCGTCCAGCGATCCCTGCGTCATCACACTGCTCCCATCGTCGTCTGCAGCATTCGATCCAGCGCCGAGTATGCCCCGGCCGGTGCGTCGCCGCGCCACGCGACCATCTGATCGGGGCGCACGAGCACGATATCGGCGCCCCACAGCGCGCGGGCGCGTTCGCGCGCTGCGCCGCGCACGGTGACGGTCCGCACGTATCCGGAATCCGTCTCCGGCGGCTCGGGCGCCGCCTCGTCGAGTCTCACGATCGTGAACTCGGGGCCGAGAACGTCGTAGAGAGCGCGACCGTCGTCGAGCCAGAGGTGCGGCAGCAGATGACCGGGCGCGGCCGACGGCCGATACGTGACGGCGTCCGGTTCCGGGCCGCGATCTTCCGGCGCGTTCAGGGGGCTGTCGGGGTAGCTGTATCCGAGAACGAGGCCCTCGGCGTGGAACTCGGCGGCCTTGACCGCGAGGTTCTCGCGGGCGCGCTCCCGCGCCGCATCGCCGTCCGCGTCGGCCGCAGTGAGGGCCGGATCCGCAAACGTATACGCGAGGTGTCGCGTATTGTGCGCGGCGACGTCGATCATGCGCCGCGCCGCAGGCCGCCGCTCGGCCTCGTAAGTCTCGAGAAGATTCTCGCCGGCCCGTCCGTGATGCACGGCGGCGATCTTCCACGAGAGGTTGAGGGCGTCGAGCACGCACGTGTTGAAGCCGTGTCCGCCGAACGGCGGGTTCAGGTGTGCGGCGTCGCCGACGAGGAACACCCGTCCCGTGCCGTACGACTCCGCGAGAAGCATGCGGGCGGTCCACGGATCCGTGCCGAGCACCTCGACGTCGAGGTCGTTGCCGACGCCCGCGAGGCGGCGCACGAGCCCCTCGGGGTCTGTGCACTCGTCGGGATCGACGCCCTGCACGATCGTCCACCAGAGCCCGTCGCGGTCGAGCTGGCCGATCATGCCGGACACCTCGCCGACCACCCAGAATTGCACGGCGGGGGCGAGGGCGACGCGGTCTGCGAGCTCGCGCGAACGGAAGACGACGTTGAAGTTCGGGCGCGGCGCCGACGTCCCCTCGAGGCGGATCCCGAGTGATTTGCGGACGGCCGAGGCGCCGCCGTCGGCGCCGACGAGGAAGTCGGCGCGGACGCGTGCCGTGTCGTCAGACGGATCCGCGTCGGTCGCCTCTACGATCGCGACGGGCGCGTCCGGATTCTCCACCGCGCGAACGCGGAGTCCGTAGGCGACCGTGACGAGCGGATCCTCGTCGGCGGCATCGCGCAGCACGCGCTCGACCGTGGGCTGCGGCACCTGTTGGCCGGTCTCAGGCGCGTGCGCGAACCCGTCGCGGTACAGCTGGAACGCGTGCCGGAAACGCCGCAGCTCGTAGCCGTCGAGGCCCGTGCAGAAGGCCACGTCTTCCGAATAGGCGGCGTCGAGGGGTGACGCCTGGCGCAGCCGCTCGGCGAGCCCCATCCCGCGCAGCAGCGTCATGGTGCGCGCGTTCGTCGTCTTCGCCCGCGGGCGATACGGATCCAACTCGATGCGGGGCTCGACCACGAGCGTGCGGATGCCGCGCCTCGCGAGGTCGAGCGCCATCATGAGGCCGGAAGGTCCGCCTCCCGCGATGAGGACCGGGACCTCCCGCGGGAGGTCGCTCAATCGGGTCGTGGCAGTGGGGGCATTCACGTGTGCGCGGCCTTTCGCCGTCGGGGCAGGAGAAGGGTGACGACGACGCCGATCGCCGCCGGGATTCCGAAGGCGAGGGCGGCCGAGGCTGCGGCGCCCTCGTTGGCGATCACGAGGGATCCATACGTCGGGCCCGCGATCGCGCCGATGCGTCCGATGCCGAGAGCCCAACCGAGCCCGGTGGCGCGCATCTCGCCCGGGTAGTACTGGGCGACGTGATCGTTGATCATGTTCTGGGTGCCCATGCCGCCGAATCCGGCGAGCACGACCGCGACGATGAGTGCACCGCCGCTCACACCGAGGAGGATGGCGCCGAGGGCCATCGTCGCGGAAAGGAAGCCGAGCCCCATGACGAGCTTCGGCGAGGTCCGCTGGCTGACGAAGGAGCCGATGATGGTGCCGCTGATCGCGCCGATCGAGTACCAGATCAGGAACGAAATGGCGGCGCTCGTGCCGAATCCGGACTCGCGCATGATCTCGGGCAGCCAGGTGGTGAGGCCGAAGATGGTGAGCAGGCTGATGATGCAGGCCACCCAGATGAGCGCGGTGGCACCAGCCATCCCGTCACCGAACAAAGCACCGACGCGGCCGGCGGTTCGCACGGCGCGCGTCGTCTGCGCCTCCTCGGGCAGGCCGTATCGTGCGGCGATCCGCGCTGCGTCCTCCGCTCGCCCTTGCGAGCGCAGGAAGCTCGGAGACTCTGGCACAGCCTTCAGCAGGAACGGAACGAGGAGCAGGGCGAGCCCGCCGAGCGCGTAGACGGGGCGCACGCCGAACTGCGGGAGCAGGTTCATCGACGCGGTCGCGGCCAGGAGGAGACCGACGGCGGGTGCCGTCAGTACGAGTCCGACCGCGATCGACTTCCGCGCGGGCGCCGCGAACTCGTTCGCCACGGAGACGGCCACGGGGAGGAGCCCGCCGATGCCGAGGCACGCGAGAAAGCGGAACACCGCGAACCACGTGAAGTCGGGCGCCGCCGCGCACGCCAGCATGAACACCGAGAAGGTGATCACGGCGGCGGCGAGCATGCGCGGGCGGCCGATGCGATCGGAGAGCATGCCGCCCCCGAGAGAGCCGATGAGCATGCCGACGAGGGCGACGGATCCGACGACGCCCGCCTGCTGCGGCGTGACGCCCCAGTTGTCCGGGCCGAGGAATCCGGGAAGCGTGGCGCCGTAGACAGCGAGGTCGTACCCGTCGCCCACGATCGCGAGCCAGCAGAGGAGGAAGATGCCCAGCGACGACTTCTTCGTCATCCCGGTGCCGAGAGTGGATGCAGTGCTCAACGTCGAGCTCTTTCTTTCGTGCGCTATCGCGCGTGGCCGGCCTGACGCACGAGAGAACGGCCGTAGTCATTGCCGTTCGGGGTGCGCAGGACGGTGTGGATGTGGAAGGGCTGCGGGGAGTCGTTCGTGAGGAAAACCCCGCAGTGGTGGTCGATCTCGGCGATCACGACGGGGCTCTGCACGCGGCAGTAGTACGGATCGTCGTCGCCGGTTCCGCCGATCCAGGAGAACCAGGAATCGTCGAGGTGGGCGCGGATCTCAGCCAGGCGCAGGCGCGCTGGGCCGTCGGGGAGGATCGACACGAAATCGGCGAGGAACGCCATCACGGCCTCCTGGGCCGGGTCCGACATCTCGCCCACGCGCACGCCCTCGTAGGGGATGACGCGATTGTCCTGAAACGCGCCGGCCAGGTGGCGCTCATCGCCCGGGTGCAGGCGCCCCGGCGGCAGCTCGGTCATGCTCTCGTGGGTGACCGCGTCCGCGCGCTGCTCGTCCGAGAGCTCGCTCATGATCCGTCGCCCGAGCGCAATCCGTTCGGTGAAGGCGGTCGTTCCGGCATGCGGGCCCGCGTCGATCTCGTTCGGCTCGGCGCCGAGAAAGACGGGGGAGACGACCATCTGGCCGCCGACGACGACACAGTTCACGGCGCAGTGATGCCCGAAGAGCTGCCATCCCCACGGCTCTTCGGTGCCCGGAGTGCCGAAGATCGACGCGTTGTAGGAGAACTCGTTCATGATTCCCGGCAGGCCGACGACGTCGCCCAGGAAGCCGTTGATGCGCATCATGGTGCGCACATCTTCGGCGCCGCGCGCGCTGAGGCTGGCGTCGACGAGGGTGAGGAATGCCTCGCGCACCGGTGCGGGCTGGAACTCGAGGCGCAGGCCGGTGTCGAACTGCAGGAACTCCGGGTTCGCCCAGTGCTGCCACTCCTGCGAGTCGATCGGATAGAGGATGCGCGCACGAGACTCGTCGTCGAGCAGCCCGAGAAGATCTTCGGCCGCGGCCGTCATCTCCGCGACGGGAGCGGCGTCCTCGGGGGCGGGCGTGCGCAGCTCGTAGAGATCCGGGAGGAGCGTGCCGTCCGAGGTGACGCCCGAGAACGGTTCGTCATAAAGACGCTTCCAGCCGTCGATGAGGTCGCCCGTGAAGTCGTCGTGGCGCGCGACGGGCGCGTACGAATAGGCGTCGAGGCCCGTGAGCTCGGCGATGCGCGGATGATCGGGCGGGAACAGGTGCTCGCGGAAACTCATCGTGTCTCCTCGTCGGTGCCGTGATTGTGCGCGCGCACGGCCCGGCGGATCCCGTCGGGATCGCGGTTCGCGATCGCCTCGACGAGCTCGCGGTGCACGCCGGCGCGGCCCGAGATGTAGGCGGACTCGCGGTCAGAGTCGCCGTAGGCCGGCTCGGAGCGCTCGAGGTAGCCGAGGCAGCTGATGTATACCGCGCTCATCATCGTGTTGGGGGAGAGGCCTGCGATGAGCTCGTGCAGTCGCCAGTTGCGGCGGATGAATTCCTCGTAACCGATGCCCGGCTCGGCCATCTCCTGCGCGGCCGCGCGGAGCATCGCGGCGTCTGACTCGGTGCACTGCTCGGCGGCGCCGAGCGCGATCGGCTCTTCGAGGGTCTCGCGCAGCTGGATCGCGTCGCGGACGGAATCGGCGGATCCCTGCGCCGTGAGGAGCGTGTGGCGCATGCGCACGACGGGGGTCTCGGCGGCGATGAACAGCCCGCCGCCGCGACCGGGACGGATCTCGAGCACGCCGCGCTCGCGCAGCAGTCGGACGGCCTCGCTGACGGTCGTGCGGGCAAAGCCGACTTCGTCGCGGATCTCGTCGAGCGTTCCGAGCCGGTCTCCTGACCGTAGGCCGCGCTCCCGAATATGCGTGAGGAGCGTGTCGGCAAGCTGGTCGGCGCGCGAGCGCGGCGCCGCCACAGAGAGGCGGTCGAGATGCGACGTCGATGTCATGTCGAACACTATAGGCACATAAGGTATGAATGTTTCAATACTTTGTCCGCGCTGTGGCGCAGACACCCTGAGTGACGAGGAGGTCCCATGCGGGTCATCGGAGTGAACATCAACGGCGTGGCCGGCATCGAAGACGGCGTCTGGGTCGCCTCCGTCGAACAGCTCAGCACGCCGACGATCGGAGCGGCCACGCTCGTCGCGCCCCTGCGCGCCTACTGGGCGGATCCGCATGCCGCGATGGCCTCGCCCGACGGTCGCGTCATCGACGTCGGCGGCGAGAACGAACCGGATGTCGTGCCGCCCGTGCTCCCCGAGGCGCGCGTCATCTGCATCGGCCTGAACTACCGCGACCACATCGCGGAGGGCTCGTTCGCCCATGTCGAGCACCCGCCGTATCCGACACTGTTCGCCCGGTGGACGCAGTCCCTCGTCGCGGGAGGCGTGAGCGCCCCGACGAACGCGAACGAGCGCGGCCTCGACTGGGAGGGCGAGATCGCCGCGTGGGTCGGCGCCGATCTGTGCGAGGCGACGGAGGACGAGGCGCGAGGCGCGATCCTCGGCTACTCCACGTTCAACGACCTCACCTCCCGCATCGCCCAGAAGCTCACGTCGCAGTGGATCCTGGGCAAGAACGGCGACCGCTCGGGCCCCATCGGTCCGCTCGTCACGGCCGACGAAGCGGGGGATCTGCGCGACGGCCTGCGCCTCACGACACGTGTCAACGGCGAGGTCGTGCAGGAATCGACGTCCGACCGGCAGATCTACGAGGCGGGCGCGACGCTGTCCCTCATCTCGCAGACGTTCACGCTGCGCTCCGGAGACATCCTGTGCACGGGTACGCCTTCGGGCGTCGGCTACGCGCGCGATCCCGAATGGCTCCTGCACGACGGCGACGTCGTCGAGGTCGAGGTCGAGCGCCTCGGCACGCTGCGCACACCCATCACGGGGCCGGCGACGCGCTGATCCGGGGCGCCCACCCCCATCGACGTCGCGCCTCGCGCGGGGCAGACTGGATCCATGACCGGGGCTCCGGCGGGACCGACCGCGATCGATCTCGCCTACCCGTTCTCGGGCCGATGGCTCGTCCAGAACAGCCCGGCAGACCGTGTGCCGAGCCACGGCACTGAGGTGTTCGCCTCGGCACACGCGATCGACTTCGTCCCGGTCGGCGAGGACGGCCGCTCCGCGCCCATCACGGGGCGCACGATCCTTCGCCCCGAGCCGCCTGAGAGGTTCCCGGGCTTCGGGCGTGCGATCCTCGCGCCGCTCGCCGGACGCGTTGTGGCGGCCGTGGACCGGTTCGAGGACCACGCCGCGCATCGCGGGTTCCCATCGGTGGCGTACGCGCTCACGCAGCGGCGGCGTCTGGCGGAGGGATGGGAGGCGCTCGCCGGAAATCACCTGCTCATCGAGACCGGCACCGGAACCGTGGTTGCGCTCTGCCATCTGCGCCGCGGCAGCGTGGAGCCATCGGTCGGCGATGCCGTGCAGCCCGGAGACCGCATCGCCGCCTGCGGCAACTCGGGCAACAGCACCGAGCCGCACCTCCACGTGCAGGCGATGACCCAGGCGGATCCGCGTACCGCGCGCGCCGTGCCCACGCGCTTCGGTGGTGAGCTTCCGCGGAACGGGCGGATCGTGACGGTCGGGGACGACAGGCCCCTCCCATAGGAGGTGGACGACGTGGTGGCGTCGCGCTGGTCGCCTACGCCCGTGCGACGAGCCCGAGCATCATCGGTCTCCGGCATCCTCCGGCGGTCGGCGGAGACTCCCCTGCGGGGCATCGGCCTCGGTGAGCGTCCGGAGGAAGCGGATAACGGCGGTCCGTTCGTCGCGTGACAGCGCGGCCGCCGCGGCGAAGCGCCGGGCGTGCTGCCTTCCGACCGTCTCGCGTGCAGCGCGGCGGGTCGACTCCGTGACTCGGATCCGCGTCGTGCGACGGTCAGAAGGGTGAGCTGTGCGGATGAGGTGTCCGCCGTCGACCAGCCGGTCGACGAGCTTCGTCGTCGATGCGCTGGAGATACCGACTTCGTGTGCGATGTCCTTCGGTGTGACGATCTCCCCGCGCTGCTGCGCGCGCATGATCATCCGGATCGCCCGCATATCGGTCTCGTTGAGATGCATATAGCGCGCAGACAACTCCGCGAGGGTGCGCGATGCGCCCTGCCACTCTGCGAGCGCTTCCATCACGTCGAATGCCTGCGCGACATCGCTTTCCTCGAGGTTCTGTGTATCGACAAGGTCAGGGTCGATCGAGTCGCGTCGCGCGCCTGCTGACTGGTGCTGATTCTCGACCACCTCTCGATCCTACCGTTTCTATGCTAGGTTGAATTCTCGCCTGGCGAAAGAAAAGGGGGATCCGTGGAAGAAGTCGTCCTGGTCGACGGGGACGGGGTGGCGGTCGGCACGCATCCCAAAGCGACCGTCCACGGCGTGTCGACGCCCCGGCATCTCGCATTCTCGTGCCACGTCGTGCGGGAGGACGGAGCAGTACTCCTCACTCGCCGGGCTCTCGGTAAACGGACCTGGCCTGGTGTCTGGACCAACACCTTCTGCGGACATCCGCAGCCTGGCGAGACATGGGAGGACGCCCTGCATCGGCGAGCGGAGTTCGAACTCGGTCTCGAGATTGAGATTGTGTCGTGCCCCCTGCCCGACTTCGGATACACCGCCCGGGATGCGTCCGGGATCGAGGAGAACGAGCACTGTCCGGTATTCGTGGCGCGCGCCCTGTCCGAACCGGCGCCCAATCGCGACGAGGTCGCGGAGATCCGATGGGTTGAGCAGAACGATCTCGCGGTGGCGGTCGGCGCCGCTCCATGGGCCTTCAGCCCGTGGCTCGTCAGCCACCTCGACGGCGTGCTGGCGCATCTTCCCGACGCCACGAATCCGTCTGGAGCCGTCTTGCTCGAATCGGCCTTCGAGAGTCGGTTGGACGAGATCCTCGCGGGCGCACGTGCACGCGCTCTTCCCTGCTCGCCGGCGTTCGTCGACCTGTGGAACTCAATCGAATCGATCGTGCGCGGAGGGAAGCGGATCCGGCCTCAGCTGGTCCTCGACGCGTATCGCGGGTTCGGCGGTCGTAAGGAGAGCATTGCTGTCGACGCGGCCTGCGCCGTCGAGCTCCTGCACGCGGCCCTTGTGACGCACGACGATGTCATCGACGGGGACCTGACCCGACGCGGTCGTGAGAATGTGGCCGGATGGTTCGCAACGGATGCGCGACAGGCCGGAGCTTCCGCCCACGCCTCCCGAACCTGGGGCGACGCGTCCGCGATCATCGCCGGCGACCTCATGCTCACGACCGCCCACGGTCTCATTGCCGGTCTCGCGTGTGAGGCCTGGCGCCGAGACGCCGCCCTGAAGATCTTCGACGAAACGGTCTTCGAGAGCGCAGCCGGCGAGCACGCCGATGTGCGACTCAGCCTGCAGCTGGAAACCGCGTCGCCCGAGGAGATCATGGCGACAGCAGAGCGGAAGACCGCCGTCTACTCGTTCCGAGCGCCGCTCCTGCTCGGCGCGATCCTCGCCGGTGCGCCGAGCGGTGCGATCGATGAGCTGGACGGCATCGCGCGGGATATCGGAGTGATCTATCAGCTACGCGACGACGTGCTCGGCGTGTTCGGTGACGAGAGAGAGACCGGCAAATCCGTGCTGAGCGATCTCCGAGAAGGCAAGGAGACCCTCCTGATCTCATACGCGCGTTCGCACTCCGAGTGGGCGACCGTCGCACCGCATGTCGGGGATTCGGAGCTGACAGCGGCCGAAGGGGCGCGCATTCGCGACGTCGTCGAGAGATCCGGCGCCCGGCGCAAGGTCGAGGCGACGATCGAGGAGCGCCGCGTCGAGGCGACACGACGCCTTCGCAACTCCGGGCTCCCCGCTGATCTGGTGGCCATCCTCATGGAGGTGAGCGAGTCGTGCAGCACGCGCCGCTCCTGAATGCAACGGATCTGGCCCTCTACGACCGGGCCGCGACCGAGAGCGCCACGGTCGTGATCCGCCGGTACTCGACGTCGTTCGCGTGGGCCAGCCGTCTCATGCACCCGCGCATTCGAACACACATCGCACGCATCTACGCTCTCGTGAGAGTCGCGGACGAACTCGTCGACGGTCCGGCGGAGGCGGCGGGCGTCGACAGGGACGAGCGTCGCGCGCTGCTTGACGCTCTCGAGCGCGAGACGACGCGCGCCATCGAACGCGGATACAGCACGAACCTCGTCGTTCACGCGTTCGCGATCACGGCGCGTGAGCATGGCATCGGCGAAGAGCTGACGGCTCCCTTCTTCGCGTCGATGAGGGCCGACATCGCTCCCGTCGAATTCGACGACGTCACGCTCGCGGCGTACATTCACGGTTCGGCCGAAGTCGTGGGCCTCATGTGCCTGGCCGTGTTCGAACGCGGACGGCGCCGAAACGACCACGAACGCGCGAAGCTTGCGGACGGCGCCCAGCGGCTCGGCGCCGCCTTTCAGAAGATCAACTTCCTGCGCGACTACGCGGGTGATCGCGACGATCTCGGACGACGCTATCTGTCCGGACCTGATGGCGACCTCACTCACGCAGCGAAGGCCGAGGTCGTGCGCGGTATTCGGAACGATCTCGCCATCGCGGATGCCGCGATTCCGCTCCTCGATCCGTCGTCGCGAGCGGCGGTCTGGGCCGCGCGCTCTCTCTTCGGCGAACTCGTCGAACGGCTCGATCGCGCACCGGTCTCCGTCCTCGTCCGCGAGCGCGTGCGAGTGTCGGACCACGTCAAGGCGCGGATCCTTCTCCGCGCCCTCGCTCGGAAGATCGCACGATGACCGGATCGCGTGCGGTGGTCATCGGCGGCGGCGTGAGCGGACTCGCCACGGCGAGCCTGCTCGCCCGGGAAGGGCATGACGTCACGCTCATCGAGCGTCGTTCGGAGCTCGGCGGGCGCATGGGGACGTGGGAGCGCGATGGCTTCGTCTTCGACACGGGGCCGTCCTGGTATCTCATGCCCGAGGTGTTCGAGCACTTCTACCGAATGGTCGGTACCACGACCTCCGACCACCTTGACCTCGTCGACCTCGCCCCGGGATATCGCGTATACGGCGAGCCGAACGAGGGAACGAAAGAAGCCGCGATCGACGTGCCCGCGGGGTGTGACGCTGTCGTCGCCTTGTTCGAAAGCCGCGAGCCGGGCGCGGGGCGGCGCGTTCGGCGGTACCTCCGGTCCGCGACGCGGGCCTACCAAGCCGCGCGGGAGGCGTATCTCTACAACCCGTTCTCGTCCTGGCGCGCCTTCCTCGCCCCGCGGGTGCTTCGGAATGCCCCCGCGGTCATACCGCTGCTCGCGCGCTCGCTCTGGACGATGATTCGTCGTCGTTTCGCTGATCGGCGGCTCCGTCAGATCCTCGGGTATCCGGCTGTGTTCCTTGGCACGTCGCCATTCGACGCGCCAGCCCTGTACCACCTGATGAGTCACATGGATCTCGTCGACGGCGTGCGGTACCCGATCGGGGGATTCCGCCGGTTCGCAGAGTCTCTCGTGAATATCGCTCGGGAGAAGGGCGTCACCATCGAGACGCGCTGCGAGGCCGTCGCGATCCGACGGGATGCATCGCGCGTGACCGGCGTCGAGGTCGAGCGGTTCGGTGAGCGTCGCATTCTTGACGCAGACATCGTCGTGTCCGCGATCGACGAGCACCACACCGAAACATCGCTGCTCGCCGTGGGCGACCGTTCTTATCCCGATGCGCGCTGGCGAAAACAGGTCACGGGCCCCGGCGCCGTGCTCGTCATGCTCGGCGTGAAGGGCGAACTGCCGCAGCTGAGACACCACACGCTTCTGTTCTCGGACGATTGGCGCGACAATTTCGACGCGATATTCGGAGACACGCCCCGCGTTCCCGACCCGCCCTCGTTCTACGTGTGCATGCCGAGCGCGACCGATGACGGGGTTGCACCGCGAGGACACGAGAACCTCTTCCTCCTCATCCCCGTCCCGCCGGACGTCTCGATCGGCCGCGGGGGCGTCGACAGCGCAGGAGACCGCACCGTCGCCGAGATCGCCGACTGCGCCATTGACCAGCTGTCCGAGTGGGCGGGCATCCCCGACCTCGCGGAGCGCGTCGTCGTCAGGCGCACTGTCGGACCAGGCGACTTCTCCGACGACTTCCACTCGTATCGCGGGAGCGCGTTGGGGCCTGCGCACACGCTGAGACAGAGCGCCTTCCTCCGTGGTCGGACGCGATCGCGACGGGTCCCCGGTCTTTACTACACCGGAGCCACGTCGGTGCCGGGCGTGGGGGTTCCCATGTGCCTGATCGGCGCCGAGATCGTCCTCAAGCACGTGCGAGGCGATCGCTCCGCAGGACCACTGGAGGAATCGTGATCCTCGCCTATGCCGCCGCGCTCCTCGCAAGCGCGGCCGGGATCGCCCTCCTCGACCGACGCTTTCATCTCGCTTTCGGCCGCGCGCCGCGCCGCACAGCCACGCTGCTCGGGGTCGGCATCGTGTTTTTCCTCGCGTGGGATGCCGTCGGCATCTGGCTCGGCGTCTTCCGCCACCTCGACTCTCGCTGGGCGACGGGCATCATGCTTGCACCGCAGCTTCCGGTCGAGGAGCTGATGTTCGTGGCGTTCCTCACGTATCTGACGCTTGTGCTGCTCGGCGCCTGGCGACGGATCCCCGCGCGGAGGGATGGGCGATGACCTACCTGCTCATGTCCGTACCGTTCGCCGCCGCGGGTCTGCTCGTCTTCTCGCTCGGCGCGCTCCGCGCATCCCGACGGCGCGATCTTCCTCGATATCTCCGCGGCTGGGCGGGGACGATGGTGTGCCTTCTCATCCTTACCGTGGTCTTTGACAACGCGATGATGGCGGCGGGTCTCTTCGACTACGGCGAGGGGCACACCACGGGCATACGATGGGGGCTCATACCGCTCGAAGATCTTCTGTATCCGAGCGTCGGCTCACTGCTCCTCGCGGGGGCGCTCGAGCTGCTTGAAGATCGCGATGGGATAAGGCGCTCATGACGGGCGCCCTCGCAACGGCACGTGCGCTCGTCGTCGTCTCCCGCCCGTTGAGCTGGATCAACACGGCGTATCCGTTCGCGGCGGTGATGGTGCTCACGACGGGTGCGATCGACGCGAAGACCGTCGTCGGCACGCTTTTCTTCCTTGTCCCTTACAACCTTCTGATGTACGGGATCAACGACGTTTTTGACTATGCCTCCGACATCGCGAATCCGCGCAAGGGCGGCGCCGAGGGGGCGACGCTGCCTCCGCGTCTGCACCGCGTCACCCTCATTGCGGCGGCCGCGCTCGCGGTTCCCTTCGTCGTCGTGCTCGCGTGGTTCGGGGCGGAGCGTCCCTGGAGCTGGGCGATGCTCGGGATCAGCCTGTTCGCAGTCATCGCGTACTCGGCACCTGGCCTGCGATTCAAGGAGATCCCTGTCCTCGATTCGCTCACGTCGAGCTCGCACTTTGTCATGCCTGCGCTCTGCGCGCTCGCGCTCGCCGGAACGACGATCACCCTTCCTCTCGTCCTCGCCCTCGTGGCGTTCTTCCTCTGGGGGATGGCAAGCCACGCCTTCGGCGCCGTGCAGGACATCGTTCCGGATCGGAGCGCAGGCATCGGGTCCATCGCCACGGCGCTGGGTGCCGCGACGACCGTGCGGCTCGCGGTCGCCCTGTGGATGGCAGCGGGGACGCTCATGCTGTTCGCGCCGTGGCCTGCCGCGCTCACCGCGGTCGTTGCCATGCCGTACATGATGAGCGCGCTGCCCTTTTCTTCAGTGTCCGACGAGCAATCGGGAGCCGTCCATCGCGCGTGGCGCCGATTCCTCGCCATCAACTATGTCGCCGGCGCCGCGGTCACCGTTCTCCTCATCATCAGCATGAAAGAAGGGCTCTTCTCATGACGCACGTCATCCTCCTGGGTGCGAATCGGGGCAGAGCGTGAGGCTCTGGTCCTTCCATCCGCACCACCTCGACCGCGTCGGACTCGTCGCCGCATGGCGCGAGGGTCTGCTTGCGCAAGCCGTGATCTCCGATCCGGCTCGCGGCTATTCGCGCCATCCGCAGCTCCAGCGCTTCCGGGAGGCGGAAGAGCCGGAGCGCGCGGTCGGTGAGTTTCTCATCGCGATCGTCGACGAGGCGGATGTGCGCGGCTACCGATTCGCACGAGAGAAGATCCGTGCGTCGGGATCATCGACACCGCTCCGCGTCACGACGGGACAGCTCGGCTACGAATGGTCCCATCTGCTGGCCAAGCTCCGCCAGCGCAGCCCTGCGGTCTGGGAGCGCTGGCGAGCCCTGCCGCTGCCCGATCCGCATCCGATGTTCTCGATCGTCGACGGCCCGATCGCTGATTGGGAGAGAGCGGAGCGCGGAACCTCGCGCGGCGCCTGATCGTGACCGTTCCCGAACCCTGGAGGTACGTATGACCGATTTCCCTTCCGCCGCGAACCGTCGCGAGACCAAACCCCCGCAGGCCCGCGGGCTCTACGTCGAACCCGGCGCGATTGTCGCCTCTGCGACTGCGGCGGCGCAGCAAGGTTCCCCGCATGTCACGGAGCCCGTAGCCTACGACGCAGTGCTTCTGTCCGGATTCGGTGGGCCGGAGGGGCAAGACGATGTCCTGCCCTTCCTGCGAAACGTCACACGCGGACGCGGGATCCCTGACGAGCGGCTCGAAGATGTGGCACAGCACTACCGGGCTTTCGGTGGCGTCAGCCCGATCAACGCACAGAATCGAGAGCTTCGGGAGGCCTTGCGCGTCGGACTCGCGGCGGCGGGGATCGATCTCCCGGTGTATTGGGGAAATCGCAATTGGGCTCCCTACCTCGATGACGTCCTCGCGGAGGCGGCGCAGGACGGTGTGCGTCGTGTGATTGCGATCCCGACGAGCGCGTACTCGTCGTACTCGTCGTGCCGTCAGTACCGGGAGGATTGGGCGGATGCCCTGGAAGCGGCCGGCCTGCAGGAGGTGCTTCAGATCGACAAGGTTCGCCAGTTCTTCTCTCATCCGGGATTCGTAGAACCGTTCGTCGAGGGCGTGCGCGACGGTATCGCGGCGGCGCAGCGGGCTGGTCACCGGCGCGACGCGATCGAGGTACTCTTCACGACGCACAGCATCCCCTCCGCCGACGCAGCCCTATCCGGCGGGGGCGCTTTCGGTGACGTCGCCGGCGGCGCATACGAGGCCCAGCATCTCGCTGTCGCCGAGCACATCATCGCGGCCGCCGCGCCGGGCACCTCGTGGCAGCTCGTCTACCAATCGCGCTCCGGCTCGCCGGCGACGCCGTGGCTTGAACCCGACATCAACGACGCGATCGTCTCGCTCACAGACCGTTCCGCCGTGCTCGTCGTCCCGATCGGCTTCGTGAGCGACCATATGGAAGTGCTGTGGGACCTCGACCGCGAAGCGCGCGAGACGGCGGAAGCCGCCGGTATGTGGTTCGCGCGTGCCGCGACGCCCGGCGTGCAACCGGCGTTCGTCGACGCGCTCGTCGACCTCGTGCGCGAACGACTCCTCGGCCGTCCTGTCGGCGCCCGTGCGAACGTGACCGGAATCGGCCCGTGGGTCGACGTGTGCCGTCCCGGATGCTGTGCGAAGGCGGGAAGTGCGCCGCGGCCCGCGATCGCCGGAATAGTGACGTGAGCAATTGATCCCGACGATTTCGTGACGTTTCCCTGCTCCCGTACGTCCTACTGATGTCGCAAGAATCCGCGACCCGCGTCGCATACGCGGTGACCATCCGAGGAGTCCACCATGTCGAACGCTTCCCAGAACACCTCACAGGGCACGGCGCAGCAGAGCGTCAAGGGTCCGAGCGGCAAGACCACAATCGAGGACGGCGTAGTCGCCAAGGTGGCCGGTATCGCGGCGCGAGAGGCGAAGGGCGTCCACGCGCTCGGCGGTGGCGCGGCACGGGTGGTGGGTGCCATCCGCGAGGCGCTCAACACCACAGACCTCGCTCAGGGCGTCAGCGTCGAGGTGGGGGAGAAGGAGGTTGCGGTCGACGTGAGCGTTGTCGCCGAGTACCCCGTGTCCCTCCAGCAGGTCGCCGATGGAGTACGAGAGGCGGTGTTCCGCGCGATGACGGATCTCATCGGCATGGACGTCGCAGAGATCAACGTCACCATCAACGATGTCCACATCCCGTCGGATGATGACGAGGATGGCACGCAGGAGGCGCGGGTCCAGTGAACGCCACGGCGGTCGGGGCGGCCGTCGGTGCCGCGCTCGCAGTGACGTGGATCGCGCTGGGTTTCTGGGCCTTCGTCCTCGTCGGCCTTGCGATGGCCGCGGGCGCGATTATCGGTCGCGTCGTTGACGGACGCATCGATGTGCGGGTCCTCGCAGACGCCCTCCGCGGCCGCCGCTCGTCATGATGACCGGCAACGAGCGGCCGGGCGCGGAGGTGCCGGGGCGAACGACGATCTCTTCGCGGGCCCTGCACCGCATGGCGGTCGGCCTCGTCGCCGACGAGGGCCACGTCGCGGGGCGGGATGTGGTCGTGTCGCTCGGTGACGAAGCCGGCAGCCTGGCCGTCTCGATCACGCTGCCCGCCGTCGTCGGGGGTATCGAGAACACATCCCTCGTCGAGCGCGGGGCAGACTTGCGCGCGGCGGTCACGCGCGGAATGGACGCGCTCGCCGCTCGGCGTGTCGGGTCCGTGTCCGTGAGGTTCGAGGGAGTGCGCCGACAACGCAAGAGGAGGGTGTTATGACGGCGAGCGTCGTCTATCGCCGTGTGCTGCGGCGCGAGACGCACCGTGCGCGCACGGTGCCCGCCGTCATCGTCGCCGTCCTCACCGCGGCGCTCGTCTTCGCGGGTGCATGGTGGATGGCGGATCCGGCGCTGCGCGCGGCGGCCGAGCAGCTGACAGCATCCGCCGACGTGGCGGCGATCGGGTCGACCGCCGGTGTCGTCGCGCTCGTCGTCGCAGCTGTGCTCATCGCATTCGGTGTCCTTCCAGGCCGTCGTGCCCGCCGCGGGCGGGTCGCCGGCCGCATCGCCGTGCTTGTCGACGACGGCGTCCTCGCGGGAGCCGCGGCCGACGAGGTCGCGCGACGATGCGCCGTCGTGCGCGAGCACGTCTCCGTGACTGTCGGGCATCGTCTGGCCATCGTCCGGGTGACGCCGACCAGCGGGGTCCCCGTCGACGAAGGATCCGTACGCGAAGCGGCGCACGCCTCTTTTGCGGCGCTGGGGTTCGATACGAAGATGAGAGTGCGTGTCACTGAGAGAGGAGTGGTGTCATGAATGCCACGAATCGCGCTCTCAACCGCGGGCTTCTGCTCGTCGTCGGCGTCGTGCTCGCCACCGCGGGCGCCGCGCTCATCCTGACGGCATCGCGATCGGCTTGGCTCGGACGGGCGGGGGACGCTCTTCCGTCCGTCGAGGCTCTCGCGGAACCGACGATCACGCTTGCGGAGGGCGTGCGCATTCCGCTCGTGCTCGTCGTCGCGGGCGGCGCGGCGCTTGTTCTGGTGATTGCCCTCGGTGCGTTCATCGCAACGCGCGGCGGCGGGCGCACGGCGACGGTGGTGAACGTCGACAATGGTCTCGTGAGCGTGGATCGCAGCGTTGCGGATGCCGTGCTCGCCGGCGCGTTGCGCGAGCGAGCCGATGTGCTCGGCGTGCGGACGAGGAGCTATCTCGTCAAGGCGTCGCCGATGATCGCGCTGAGGATTCGCGCGCGCCGTGGAGCAGACCTGCCGCGCATCCTGCGTGCGGCGGAGGCCGCAGTGGCGGAGTGGGATGCTCTTGCCGGGCGCGAGGTGCCCGTCATGGTGCACATCGCCGACCGGCGATGGGTCGACGCCTGGCACACCCCGACGCGGGTGCGCGAGTCGACGAATCGACCTGCCGAAGACGGGGGACGCAACCGCGTTCCCGAGGAAGCGCTCCGACGAGCGGGGCGCGATATCGAGAGGGAGAGAAATGAGCGCTGAGGACAAGATCAAGGCCGCTGCCGACAAGGCGAAGGGCAAGGCCAAGGAAGCAGCCGGGAAGGTCACGGACGACGACAAGCTCGTCGCCGAGGGAAAGGCCGACCAGGTGAAGGGGCACGCCCGCGATGCGGCCGGCGAGGTCAAGGACGCGGCGAAGGACGTCAAGGACTCCTTCGAGAAGTGAAGCCGATGCGGGGCGGGCCGTGAAGGCCCGCCCCGCGATTCCGAACGACAACAGACAGGGACACGTCATGGGACTCTTCAGTTTTCTTCTTCTCGGACTGATCGCGGGGGCGATCGCGAAGCTCATCCTGCCCGGTAAGCAGGGCGGCGGCTGGTTCGTCACTCTCTTGCTCGGCGTCGTCGGCGCCATGATCGGCGGCTGGCTCGGCGGTCTGATCTTCAACGTCGACCTGGGGAGATTCTTCTCCCTCTCAACATGGCTGCTCGCGATCGGTGGATCCCTGATCGTGCTGCTCGTCTACGGCCTGATCACGGGGCGTCGCACGACGAAATGACGCCTCAGGTCACTCGGGGAGGAACCGCGAAATGAGGGCCGAGAGGCATCCTGGCGCGCTGGATGCTGCGGACGACCGGATCGTCGCCGGCCGCGCCGCGGACGGCGACACGGCCGCGTTCGCCGTGCTCGTGCGGCGGTACACGCCGATGATGCGCGCCTACGCCCGTCGGATCCTCCCCGGGACGGCTGACGTCGACGACGTCGTGCAGGACGCTTTCATCACCGCGTGGGAGCGGCTGCCGGATCTCGATGAGCCGGCCAAGGTGAAGAGCTGGCTCATGCGCATCACGAGCCGCAAGGCCGTCGACCGGATCCGCGCCCTTCGGGCGAGCGACGACATCGACGAGTTCGATCCGGCGGCGCCGCCCCACACGGCGCCGCCGAACGTGGTCGAGGCTCGCGTCGGCGTCGCCGCGCTGAGCCGTGCACTCGCGGAGCTCGCCGATGAGCAGCGCCGATGCTGGGTGCTGCGCGAAATCGGGGGATACAGCTACGAGGAGATCGCCGACGACCTCGGTCTCCCGGCATCCACCGTGCGCGGCCTTCTCGCCCGCGCCCGAAAGAGCATCATCGTTCGGATGGAGCAGTGGCGATGACCGACGAATATGACAGCCCCAGACGTCAGCGCCTCGACTTCGACTCCGAGACGCTCGACGGGCACACGATCGAGGAGCTCTCCGACTATCTGGACGCCGGGCGAGCGCCGCGAGACGCGTCGATCGAGGCATCACCCGGATGCCAGCTCGCGCTCGATGCGCTCGAACGTCTGCGCGGGCTCACCCCTGAGCTGATCGAGGCCGACGCCGCCGCGGAGGAGCCGGCTGATGAAGGGTGGGTGCAGAAGATCCTCGCGGGCATCACCCGCGACGCCCGTGCGGGGCGCCGCATCCCCCTCGAGGCTCACGACGCGTATGCCGATCTCGGCATCACCGAGGGAGCCGTGCGCGGCATCGTCCGCGGGGCGGAGAGCGCTGTGACGGGCGCCCTCATCGGAAGGTGCCAACTTGACGGCGACGTCACAATTCCTGGCGAGCCCGTGCGCGTGCGCGTCGACGCGAGCGTTCCGTATGGGCGACGGATCCCGGATATGGCGGATCGGCTCCGGGACGAGATCGCTCGGCGCTTGCGCCGGCACACCGACGTGAACGTCGTCGCCGTCGACGTTGTGGTTCACGACATCCAGCTGTTCCCGTCGTCCGAGGAGGAAGACAGATGAGCTTGGAGGATCGGCAGGGCATCCCCGCACGGATCGAGGCGGCCGTGCGGGACGTACCCGGCGTCGCGGAGGTCTATCCGGTGGGTTCGCTCGTCTCTCGCGCTGTGGACGTGGGCGCGCGCCTGCTCGGAGTGCGCGACGATGAGGCGCCGCGTGTGCGCGTGGAGGAGGGAATATCGAGCGTGCGGGTCGAGGTCGCGATCGGCGTGCGCGTGGTGCACGGCGCGGGATCCGTCGCGCGCGACGTGCACGACGCGATCCGCGCGGCCGTGGGCGTTCGAAACGAAGAACGCCCCGAGATCCGTCTCACCGTCGTGCACGTCGACGATGAGCTCGCGCCGGGCGAGGTGGCGGTCTAGAGATTCACCTCGACTTCTCCGCTTTCGCGGAGCTCGGCGAGGATCTGCTCGATCGCCGCGTTGCGTTCCTGCGTGACGGCCTGATCGGCGAGCTGCGACTTGACCTCGTCGAACGGCGGGATCTCACCCGCCGCATCGGCTCCTTCGCCCTGCGACTGCGCCTGCTCGACGACGGCGTCGTACTGCTCGCGCAGTTCCTCGTCGCTCGGCGGCTGCACATCGGTCTCTGCGTCGATGTAGCCGTCGATCTGGAACTGGCTCGCCGCGTCCTTGCGCACCTGCTCTTCCGAGATGCCCTGATCGCTGAACGCGGAGAGGATCTCTTCGACCGAACTGAGTCCGTTCTGCTCGGCCGCATCCATCAGCACCGTCTCGACGTCGTCCTCGGTCGGTTCGATGCCGGCGTCGCTCGCAGCCTGGGTGAGCAGGCGATTGTTCACGAGTAGCTCGGCCACCTGCTGCTTGAGCTGGTCCTGATCGACGGCCTGGCCGGTCTGCTGTTGAGCTATGGTGGCGCTCTGGAGCTGTGCCTCGTAGGCCGTTGTGTACTCGTCGAGGCCGATCTCTTCGCCGTTGACGACGGCGACGACGTCGGGGAGGCCCTCCAGATCGGCCTCGGTCGCACCGTTCGCGGAATCGTCGGCGGTCGCCGTGGGGGCGGGGGTCTCCTCGGCGTCGCCGTCGCCGCCTGCGCTGCAACCAGCGAGTGCGAGAGTGGCGACGACCGAAGCGGCAAGGAACGAGCGCGTGATCGACATCAGGCCTCCAGAATGCGGATGGGTTCCCCGCGACGGTACACACCTTCCGGGCCCGACGGAGTCAGCGGGCGGTCAGGGAGGACGTTTCGAGCGAGAGATCCCTCCCCGACCGCACGCACGACCGAGATCGACCCGCCCACGGTCGCGGGTGCCGACAGGTCGTTCCCCAGGGCGATATCGACCACGGGGCACCCGCGAATGGCCGAGTGACCACGAGGCACCCGCGAATGACGCGTTCTCCACAGAGTTGAGCTCTCCTCTCACTGGCGCGGCAGGCTCGCTTGACTGGAGACATGGACACATTGCTCGACGAAGGCGAGAGTCTGGTGCACCTTCCGCCGGTGACGGACGCAGAGTCTGGTGAGGTCGTAGCGCGGCTCAACGACATCCTCGATGCGCTGGCGAATCTCGCCGACGAGACCGACGAAGTCGACGCGGTCGTCTCGATCGGGCACGTGGAATCGCTGGGGCTCATCGTGCCGTTCTTCGAGTCGCTGCTGGAGGGCTCGTTCGACGACATCTCCCTCGCCGCGTACGCACAGCTCATCCATATGGTCGAGTACCCGGCGATTCCCGATCTGATCGTCGTGCAGGCGGCCTTCGGGCGGAGAGCGGGGGAGGAGACGATTCGCGATCTCGAGCGCACCTGCGCGCGGGCGAGACAGAAGAACCGCAGCGTTGACGGATACATCGACGACCTCGCCGAGACAGAGCGCCTCGCATCCAACCGCACCGCGCGCAAGTTCGGCGGCGAAGTGCGTCGGCTTCCTGATGACGAGCGTACGCGCCTGGCGATCCGGATCCTTCGGCGAGCCACGTCGCTCGCGCCGCCCGAACTGAGGACGCATCTGCTCTGCGCGATCGGGTGGCTGCAATGGGCGCGCGGGCGGCGACCGGTCGCGCTCACCTATCTCGCCGAGGCTCAGCGGACAGGCAGCGGCTGTCCGCTCCCCGTGGCAATGACGGCGCTGGTGTCATCCCGCAGGCCGCGATGGTGCGCGTGAGTCGCAGTTTTGTGCTGGCGGGTGCCACGTGGTCGTTCCACCATCGATCATCGACCATTCGGCACCCGCCAGAGGCGTGGTGATCGTCGTGCGCGTACCGAAGCGTCTTCCCGGGGGACTCGGTGGGGATTTCTCCGTGTCCGAGGCGCGCGACGCGGGAGTCGGGCGCTCGCGCCTGCGACGACCGGACCTTGCGGCACCGTTTCGAGGAGCGCGGTCGATCGCACTTCCGCGGGATGATTCGCTGACGCCCGTGGAGTCCGAAGAAGCGGATGCGTGGCGAAGGATCCGCGCCTACGTCCCGGTCATGCCGGAGCACGCGTTCTTCGTCGGCCCGACGGCTGCCCTCATCGCCGGGGTGCCGTTGCCGTCGGGCCTGCACGACGAGCTGCACGTTGGCGTGCTTGACCCGCGCACGCTGCCGCGTCGCCCGGGGATCCGCGGACGCCGCTTTTCCGTCGCCGAGACGAGGCGCTGGGCGGGGATGCGTCTGGCGGATCCGGCGACGACCTGGGCGAGCCTCGCGCCGTACCTTGGCGAGTACGACATGGTCGCGGCCAGCGACTACCTGCTGCGGATACCGCGCAGCCCTGGCGGCCTCGTGCAGCTCACCCGCACTCGTGCCTTCGCCTCCCGGGCCGATCTCGAACAGATCCTGGCCGCCAATCGCTGGCGAGGGGGCCCGCTCCTGCGTCGCGCGCTCAATCGTGCAAGGACCGGGGCGTCGTCGCGGCCGGAGACCTGGACCCGCCTGATCATCGTCGACGGCGGGCTTCCGGAGCCTGAGCTCGATCTGGACATCTTCGACGAATCGGGCGATTTCGTCGCCTGTGCGGATCTGGCCTATCCGCACCTGCGCTTGGCGATCGAGTATGACGGCGCCGTGCACCGCGAAAGAGATCGCTTCCTGCATGACATCGACCGCACGACCCGGCTGCACGAGGCCGGGTGGCAGGATCTCCACCTGGCGTCTCCGCACGTCTTCGGAGACCGCGCCGAGGGTCTGCGCCGCGTCATCGCGGCGCGTCGTCGCTCGGCCATGCTCCGTGACCTGCCCCGCACCGGCTTCGGCGATCTCTCACACTGACCCGCCCGTTTCGTGGGTGCGGCGTGGTCGTTGCCCCCGTCGGGTGTGACCCTTCGGCACCGGTGGCGTCGGGGTCTTTGCTCGCCCTGGGGTCGGGGGTGTGGCGTGGTCGTCTCGGTCCTCGAGAACGACCACACCGCACCCGCGAACGCCGAACGCCGGCGCCGTCGGGAGGGGCGGCGCCGGCGTCGGCGTCGGGGTGAGGGCTCCGCTCAGCGGCGGTGCGCGGCGTAGTACGCGAGGAGCGACTGCGTCGACGGATCCTGCGACGCCAGAGCCTCGGCGTCGCCTTCGATCGCCGGGGCGATCTGCAGCGCAAGCTGCTTGCCGAGCTCGACGCCCCACTGGTCGAAGGAGTTGATGCCCCAGACGACTCCCTGCGTGAAGGTGATGTGCTCGTAGAGCGCGATGAGCTCGCCGAGGACCTTCGGTGTGAGCGCCGGAGCGAAGATCGACGTCGTCGGCCGGTTGCCCTCGAACGTGCGCGCGGCAACGAGGGCTCCCGTCGTGCCCTCGGCCTCGACCTCCTCCGCCGTCTTGCCGAACGCGAGCGCCTTGGTCTGCGCGAGGAAGTTCGCGAGGAACAGGCCGTGCACGTCTCGCCCGCCGTCGGCCAACGGGTACGCGGGATTCGCGAACGCGATGAAGTCGGCGGGAATGAGACGCGTGCCCTGGTGGATCAGCTGGTAGAACGCGTGCTGGCCGTTGGTGCCGGGCTCGCCCCAGAACACCTCGCCCGTGTCGGTCGTGACGGGCGATCCGTCCCAGCGCACCGACTTGCCGTTCGACTCCATCGTGAGCTGCTGCAGGTAGGCGGCGAAGCGGTGCAGCTGCTGCGCGTAGGGGAGCACGGCGTGCGACTGCGCGCCGAGGAAGTTCGTATACCAGACGTTCAGCAGGCCCATGAGTACCGGAACGTTCTTCTCGAGCGGCGTGGTGCGCACGTGCTCGTCGACGGCGTGGAATCCGTCGAGCAGCTCGCGGAACCGATCCGGCCCCAGCGTGATGGCGAGCGAGGCGCCGATCGCCGAGTCGACGGAGTAGCGGCCCCCGACCCAATCCCAGAACCCGAACGCGTTGTCGGTGTCGATGCCGAACTCGGCGACCTTGTCGAGCGCCGTCGACAGCGCGATGAAGTGCTTCGAGACGGCGCCGGCGCGCTCCTCGTCGGCGCTCAGGCCGAGCCCCGACCACAGCCAGTCGCGCGCGAGGCGCGCGTTCGTGAGCGTTTCGAGCGTCGTGAACGTCTTCGACGCCACGATGAACAGCGTCGTCTCGGGATCCAGATCCGCCGTCTTCTGGGCGAGGTCCGTCGGATCGATGTTCGAGATGAACCGGGCCTCGATGCCGGCGTCGGCATACGGGGCGAGTGCCTCGTAGACCATGACGGGGCCGAGATCGCTGCCGCCGATGCCGATGTTGACCACGTGCGTCACGCGCTTGCCGGTGACGCCCGTCCACTCGCCCGAGCGGACGCGGTCAGCGAATGCGGTGATGCGGTCGAGCACGCCCTGCACGTCGGCGTCGATGTCCTGCCCGTCGACGACCAGCGGCGATCCCGCCGGCCGGCGCAGCGCCGTGTGCAGCACCGCGCGATCCTCGGTGGTGTTGATGTGCTCGCCCTGGAGCATCGCGGCGAAGCGCTCGGCGACGCCGGTCTCCTCGGCGAGCTTCACGAGGGATGCGAGGATCTCATCCGTCACGAGGTTCTTCGACAGATCGACGTGAAGGTCGGCGAGGTCGAGGGTGAGGCGCTCGGCGCGGGCGGGATCGTTCGCGAACCAGGTGCGGAGATCGGGGGCGAAGCCGTCGCGATGCGCGTCGAGCTCGGCCCAGGCTGCGGTGGAGGTGGGATCGACAGGAGCAGTCATGCTGCAAACCTACCGAGACTGCGGATCACGTGCGCGCCGTGCGTCATGTGAGGGCGATCGCTGCGCCCACGCGCGTCGACGGGGCCGCCCGGGCGCTGACCGGACACCCCCGGTGACACAGAGCCACTCCGTCGCTACCGTGTACGCATGACCACTCTGGCGCTCGCCCAGCAGACCGGGCTCGTGACGAACATGTACGGGGACTTCGGAGGAACGGGGGCATTCGCTGGCATCCTCGCAGGGATGGGCGTCGGCGGAGGCGTCGTCGGCATCATCATCTACGTCTTCGTCGCGATCGGCCTGTGGAAGACGTTCAGCAAGGCCGACATCCCGGGGATCCTCGGGATCATCCCGATCGTGAACATGATCTTTCTCCTGAAGGTCGCGCGCATGAACATGTGGCTCGCGCTTCTGTACCTGATTCCGATCGTGAACCTGATCCTGATGATCATCGTCGCGATCAAGGTGGGGCGGAACTTCGGTCACGGTGGTGCGTTCTCGTTCTTCCTTCTGTGGCTGCTCGCGCCGATCGGCTACCTCATCGTCGGATTCGGCGGCGACCGATACCAGCCCGAGACGTTCTGAGGTTCCGGTCTCACACCGTTCCACTCGGCGGCCAGGCGCCCAGGATGATGCCCATGAGCAGGATCGTCACGAACTCGTGCGAGACGTTCGGCACCGTGCGCCGAGCGAGATGACGATGCCCGCATGCCGCGGACTGCATGTGGAAGGGCCTACCGTAGGAGAAAGCGATCGGCGACTGCCCATGGCTTCCACGCAGACGGCGCTCCGGCCCGTCGCGATCGAAACGGTGCTGACATCTCCTCCAGCCAGACCACCGCGCCGAGCCGACTCGGCCCCATCCGACAGACCTACGCCCGCGCCGAGGACTTCCCCCACGTCGCGAAGGCTTACTCTCAGGTGTCCGAGGTCGCCCGTGAGACCGGCCTCCTCCGGCGCGCCCGCTGGTTCTATGCCCTCGTCGGAGCCGCGCTCGTCGTGGCCTTCGGCGGAGCCGTGACGGGGTTCATCCTCCTCGGCGACAGCTGGCTCCAGCTCCTGATCGCTGGCGCGCTCGGCATCATCTTCACGCAGGTCGCGTTCCTCGCGCACGAGGCAGCGCACCGCCAGATCCTCGCGACGGGCCCCGCCAACGATCGCCTCGCGCGGATCCTCGCGGGGTCGATCGGCCTCAGCGCCGCGTGGTGGAACCAGAAGCACAATCGTCACCACGCGAATCCGAACCGCGTCGACAAGGACCCGGATATCGCCGTCGACACGATCTCGTTCCTCGACGAGGACGCTGCGGGCGCGCGTGGATTCCGCCGGATGATCACGAAGCACCAGGGGTGGCTGTTCTTCCCGCTGCTCACCCTCGAGGGGCTGAACCTGCACTACCTCAGCTTCGTGCACCTCTTCTCGCGCGGATCCGTCAAGGGCCGGTGGACGGAGCTGTCGATCATCGTGACCCGATTCGCCCTCTATCTCACGCCGATCTTCCTCTTCCTGCCGCTCGGCATGGCGTTCGCGTTCGTCGGTGTGCAGCTCGCGGTCTTCGGCGTCTACATGGGGGCGTCGTTCGCCCCGAACCACAAGGGCATGCCCGTGATCGCCCCCGATGCGAAGCTCGACTTCTTCACGAAGCAGGTGCGCACCTCGCGCAATATCCGCGGCGGATGGTGGGCCACAGCCCTCATGGGCGGCCTGAACTACCAGGTCGAGCACCACCTTTTCCCGAGCATGGCGCGCCCGCACCTCGCGAAGGCACGCGAGATCGTGCGCGACTTCTGCGCGAGCCACGACGTGCCGTACACCGAGACCTCGCTCATCGAGTCGTACGCGATCGTCGTGCAGTATCTCAACCGCGTGGGTCTCGCGGCGCGTGATCCGTTCGAGTGCCCTGCGGCTGCCCAGTTCGGTCGCGGCTGACGCAGATCAGTCGTCGCGGGGCGCGCCCTGGGTCGAGGCCCGCTCGCGCAGCTGCGGCACGATCTGGACGCGCTCGACGGGACGGCGGGGCCCTTCGGCCAGGCGGGTCGCCATCGTCTCGACGGCGCGTCGGCCGACGTGCTCCTTGGCGGGCCGCAGCGCGGTGAGGGGCGGATCCGCGCCCTCGGCGATCTCGTCGTCGTACGCGATGATCGCGAGATCCTCGGGGAGGTTCCACCCGCGATCCGACGCGAACTGCTGCAGCAGCACCGCCTGAGGATCGGAGTGCACCATCAGGGCCGTGCACTCCATGCTCCGGACGTCGTCGAGCAGCGTGTCGAGCGCGTCGCCGCGAGCCGTGCTGGCTAGCTGATCCAGGGAAGCCGACACGTCGATGGGCGAGTCGACGCCGAGCTCGGCCGTCGCGCGGAGCCAGCCGCGGCGCAGCTGGGACGATGTCGGCGACTGCGCCGAGGTGACGAGCCCGACGCGCCGGTGACCTCGAGCCGCGAGATGGCGCAGCGCCAGCTCGCCGCCGAACACGTGATCCGTTGTCACCCATTCGAGGCGCGTAAGCCCGAGCGAGGCGGGGGCCTGCCGCTCGACGAGCACCACGGGGATCGGGAGCGCGTCGAGCCACTCGAGCATCGCGTGGCCGTCGGGGCCGAGGTTCTCGGGGGCGACGATGAGGCCGTGCACGCCGCCGCTGTCGATGAGCGACGAGATCTGTCGGCGCTGGTCGTCGATCGCGTAGCTCGCACCGCGAAGGGCGAGCTGCACCCTCTGCTCGGTCGCCGCAGCGCGCGCTCCGACGACGACCTGCGGCCAGTAGTAGTTCAGCGACGGCACGACCATCCCGACGCGGAACCGGGCGGCCGAGGAAGACGCGCGCGTCGGGACGGTCGTGTCGAGTGCGCTGCGCAGGGTGGCGCCGCCGTGCACGCGGGTGACGAGGCCTTCGTCGGCCAGGCGCCCGATGTCGCGACGGATCGTCAGCTCCGCGACGCCGAGCGCGCGGGCAAGGTCGCTCACGCGTACGGATCCCGCGCGGCGCAGCTCGTCCATGATGTGCTCGCGCCTCGAGAGGCCGAAGGGGCGCGACGGATCGCTCACGATGCCTCCACCCGGGCGCGCACATCGAGCGAGGAGCTTCCCGGCGCGGCCTCGAGCACGATGCGGCTGAGGCGATCGCCCCATGACCGTGCCATGATCGGATCCGCGATGTCGCGATGCTCGATGCGGCACGCGGCCGCGTCGTGCGCGATGCGCAGTCCGCGGCCACCGTCGACGGACGGGAGGATGAGATCGTCGCCGTCCACGCGGGGCGTCCCGGCGCAGACGAGGACGACCGCCCCGGCTCCCTCGGCAAGGCTCCACGAGTCGTGTATACGCACAGTTTCACCGTCCAGCTCGACCTGCCTGCGCCATCGCTCCTCGGACGCGAGCGGGTAGGCGCGGCTCAGATCGATCGTCCAAGCTGCGGGACCCGCCGTCGCCGTCGATCTGCTGTCCGCGCCGGGGCGCTGCGTCAGGCCGCGGGGCAGGGGCGTGCTGTGCCAGTCGCTCGAGACGTACCAGAGGCCATATCGCTCGTCCGAGAAGGTCTGCGCCGTGTAGGTTTCGCGACCCGGATCGATCACGACGGGCACGCCGTCGACGGCGATCTCGATCGCGCCGAGGTCGTTGTGATTGTGTGCCTCGTCGTTGTGCCCCGCCTTCACGACGACCGCGAGGCCCTCCGCGGATCCCTCGCGCGAGCGCGCGATCCCGATCCCGATCGACGTGAGTTCGACGCGCGCCGGCAGCGGATCCCCGCCGTCGCGGTGCGCATCGGCGTCGAGCAGCGCGAGCACCTGGCGACCGAGGCCGCTCTGCGTGTCGGATGAGGCCGTCGCCATCGCAACGGGATCCTCGTGCGCGGCCGCGAAGGCCGCGGTCGACGGCACGTGGCACAGTCGCGCGGCCCGGCGCAGCGACGACCAGGGGAGCGGTTCCGCGGCGCGCGCCTCGGCATCGGACCAGCTGGCGTACCAGTCTCCGCCGAGATGCACCCGCTCAGGGAAGCGCACGAGCTCGGCGAGGCCCGCGAGCGATCCGCCGGGGGCGGTTTCCCGGTTGACCGCGCCGCCCGTGACGGCGTCGACGAGGTGCAGAGCGTCGAGGGCGCGGGCGGCGCCCTGCCACCAGTAGGCGAAGCCCTCGTCGATCGCGCCATCAGACGGCAGCTGCGCGAGATAGCGGTCGATTCCGTCGATGCAGCGTTCCGAGACGGCGTCGCGCAGCTCGCCGTCGGCGAAGGCGTGCGCCGCAACGAAGAGATTCCCGTAGATCCACGGCGCCCAGTTGTGCATGCGCTCCTCGGTGCCCTCCCAGTGCCAGCGCTCGGCGAGAAGCGGCTCGAGCGTGCGGCGCGTCGCCTCGTGGCGCAGGCGGGCGCGGACGCCGGGGAAGGCGGCCTCGAGGCGCGATCCGATGACGATGTCGGCCCAGGCAGCCTGCGCGGCCGCCTCGCCCGCGCCGAGATCGAGGAACGGGCGTGCGACGTCGGTCGTGAGGAGGCCCCGTCCGAATGCGTCGTCGTGCGCGGGCCAGCACCAGCTCGACTGCTCGCACAGCAGCCAGAGGCCGTTCGCGGCCTCGGCGAGGCGTTCGTCGCTCGGATCGAGCGCCGCCGCCAGCACGGCGCGCCGCGTGCGCTCGCTGCGCGCGAAGAACGGATCCTCGTAGGCGAGCCGGCTTCCTCGCGTTCGGTAGGCCGACCAGTCCGTCAGCAGCAGCTCGGGCCACGGCTCGCCGCGGTCGGCGTCCGCCTGGGCGAGAAGGGCGGAGCGGACGGGGTCCGCGACGGCGTCCCAGGCGGCGCGGTCGTCGGATCCGGGGATCCCCAGCCCGTGTGTCGCGTCGGTGCGCCAGAGGGTGAGAAGGGATCCGCGAGGGATGAGGGAAACGGGGCGGTCAGCGGCCCCGGAATGTTCGATCATGTTCGAGTACGATCCACTACGTTCGCTATGTTTGAGCTTGTGTGCTTCATCAGCATTACTGGAAGTGAACGAACCCGCAAGGGCCGAAGAAGACCCCGCTGGAGAGCACATGTCCTACGCACCGCGCACCCACCTCGCGATGGGTGAGGACACCTTCCGCCTGCTTTTCGACGAAGCGCGTCGTGATCGGATCGCGGCCATCGCCGATGCAGGCGACCCGCTCTTCCTGGGCTCGCTCGAAGACCCGGCGCACGCCGATGCGCTCGCGGAGACCGAGGTACTCATCACGTCATGGGGCGCGCCCCGGCTCGACGCCGAAGCGCTTTCGCGGATGCCGCGCCTTCAGGCCGTCTTCCACGCGGCGGGCACGGTGCGAGAGGTGGCGACCGATGCCCTGTGGGAGCGAGGCATCGTCGTCACGACGGCCGCGGATGCCAACGCGATCCCCGTCGCCGAGTTCACGCACGCCGCGATCGTTCTCGCGACCAAGCGCACGTTCTTCCACGTGCGCACCGCCCACGAGCACCAGCGCGGATGGTTCGGGCACGAACCGCGCCTCGGCTACGGCAATCTCGGCCGCGCGATCGGCGTCGTGGGCTTCTCGCGGACGGGGCGCCGCGTCGTCGAGAAGCTGCGCGCTCTCGAAGGCGCTCGCGTGCTCGTGTCCGACCCCTTCGCCGACGCAGATCGGGTCGCCGCGGCGGGAGCCGAGCTCGTGTCCCTCGAGGAGATGATCCCGGCCGTGGACGTGCTCTCGCTGCACGCACCGTCGTTGCCGTCGACCCGTCACATGATCGGGCGTGCTGAGCTCGCCGCCCTGCGCGACGGCGCCGTGCTCATCAACACCGCGCGCGGCTCGATCCTCGACCACGATGCGCTGCTCGCCGAGTGCCGGACCGGCCGGATCGACGCGATCCTCGACGTCACCGAGCCCGAGCCGCTCCCCGCGGCGTCGCCCCTCCTCGCCCTCCCGAACGTCGCGATCACGCCCCACATCGCGGGGTCGCTCGGAGGCGAGACGCGTCGTCTCGCGGACGCCGCGATCGACGAGCTCGAGGCGTTCGTCGCCGGCCGCCCGGCGATGCACCGGATCCACGCCCAGGACATGGGGATGACCGCATGACGCTCCTCACGCTGCCCGCAGACGACCGCGAGCTGTCGCCCTACACAGGGTGGACGCGCGCGCACTGGATCCGCGTCGCCGACGCGATCCTCGACGGCGCGCGCCGTCACACGAGCCCAGGTGGCGCCCTCGTCCGGTACCCCGGTCAGCCGGGCGGGTACGGCGCGGACGTCGACGCGCTCGAGGGCTTCGCGCGCACGTTCATGCTTGCCTCCTTCCGCATCGCCGGCGACCCCACCGGTACCGTCGCACTCGCCGAGCGGTACGCCCGGGGCTTCGCCGCGGGCGTCGATCCCGCGTCCCCCGAGCGCTGGCTGCGCCCCGATGAGGTCGACCAGGCCAAGGTCGAGTCAGCGGCGCTCGCACTCGGCCTCCATCTCACCCGCGACCAGATCTGGGCGCGTTTCTCCGACGAGACGCGCGCGCACGTCGTCGACTACCTCTCCGGATTCCTCGGAGCGTCGTACCCGCCGAACAACTGGGCGTGGTTCCGGATTATCGTCGCACAGTTCCTGGCGAGCGTCGGGGCCGAGCACCGTCCGGACGACATCGAGTCCGACCTCGCCCTGCTCGACAGCTTCGAACGCGGCGGCGGGTGGTCCTCGGATGGGCACGAGCGCTCCTACGACCACTACTGCGGCTGGGCGCTGCCGTTCTACCCCGTCATCTGGGCCGACATGGTCAAGGGGGATCCGCGGTGGGCGGACCGCATCGAGCGCTCCCGCGCCGCGCTCGACGACTACCTCGACGATGCGCTCCATCTCATCGGATCCGACGGCGCCCCGCTCTTCCAGGGGCGAAGCCTCACCTATCGCTTCGCGACCGCGGGGCCCGCGTGGGCTGCTGTGTTCGGGGGATCCTCGCGCCACGATCTCGGCGTCCTGCGCCGCGCCGCGAGCGGGCAGCTCGCTCACTTCGTCGCGCGCGGCGCGCCGGGCGCCGACGGAGTGCTGCCGATCGGGTGGCACGGGCCGTGGCGCGCGATGGCGCAGCGGTACTCGGGGCCGGGATCGCCATACTGGGCTGCGAAGGGTCTGCTCGGCATCGCGTTGCCCGAGGACCACTCCGTGTGGAGCGCGACCGAACTCCCCTTGCCCGCGGAGCAGGGTGCCTTCACGCGCGTGATCGAGGCGCCCGGATGGATCGCCTCCGGAGCAGATGACGGCATCGTGCGGGTCGTGAATCACGGGACGGACCATCGTCACGAGGGATCCCGTGACGCCGATGGTCCGCTGTACGCGCGGCTCGGGTACTCGACTGCCACGGCCCCGGCACTCGCCGGGGATACCGTCATCGACCCCCTCGACAGCCACGTCGGCCTGCTGCGCGGCGGCGCCGCGAGTCATCGCTCCGGCTTCGCCCGCGGCGCCCTCACGGCGTGCGACGGCAACACGGCGCTTGCCGCGTCGACGGCGCGCGCCCGGTGGCCGGAGGAACTGGCGGGCGAACCGGATCATGGCAGCGGCGATGCGGTCGTCCGCGCCGCGGTCGGTCCGCTCGTCGACACCGTCTCGCTCGTCCGCGGCGCCTGGGAGGTGCGGTTCGTCCGCGTCCGGGCCGGAGAGACCGTCGACCATGACGGCGTCGTTCGCATCGGCGGCTGGCCCCTCACGGGGGACATCGTCGACGCTGGCGAGGCGTGGATCCGCACCGATCGTCTTGCGAGCCGCGTTGTCGCGCTACACGGGACGGCAGACGCGGGAACGACGGAACTCGGGGATGTGACGCCCCTCGAAGGAACCACTTCCGTCCCGTCGATCGCGGCGGAGGCGGTGAGCGGCGAGTGGATCGTCGCCGCCGTGTTCCTCGGCGAACCCGAGAGCGCCGAGCGTGCGCCCACGGCGACGCGCGACGCATCCGACACCTGGCGCATCACCTGGCCGGAGGGCGGCGCCACCGACATCGATCCGGCATCCGCGAGTCCTGCCGCGCGCAGGCTCTGACCCACACCGAGAGACACACGAAATCATGACGAAAGGCCACGCAATGAAGCGTTCGACTCAGATCGGCGTCGCCGCGACCGCGGGCGCCGCCCTGTTCCTCGCGGGCTGCTCCGGCTCCGCCGACGGCGGATCCGGCGGAGACCCCGACACGCTCACGATCTCCGGCTGGAGCGTCTCGACGACGCCCGAGTTCCAGCTGCTCGCCGACGGCTTCGAAGCCGCGAACGACGGCGTCACGGTCGAGATCGTCGACTACGACCCGACCGAGTACAACACGCTCGTCACGGCGGACCTCGCCGCGGGGAGCGCGCCCGACATCATCACTCAGAAAGAGGTCAAGTACGTCACGACCTTCCAAGACGGCGGTCAGCTCGTCGACGTCTCGGACGTCGAGCTGCCGGACGGCATCGGCGGTGTCGAGGCCTACGAGATCGACGGATCTTCCTACGCGACGCCGTACCGTCAGGACGCGTGGGTGCTCTTCTACAACAAGGATCTCTTCGAGACCGCCGGCGTCGAGCAGCCCGATGGCAGCTGGACCTGGGATGACTACGTCGTCGCGGCCGAGGAACTCGCAGAGTCGACGGATGCGAAGGGGGCGTACCAGCACAACTGGCAGTCGGTCGTGCAGGGATTCGCGAACGCGCAGTCGGGCGCCGATATCCTCGCGGGCGACTACGACCACCTTGCGCCCTTCTATGAGCGCTCGCTCGCGCTGCAGGATGCCGGCGCGCAGGAGACCTTCAACACCGTCTCGGCCAACCAGCTCACGTATCAGGGCGAGTTCGGCAATCAGCGCGCCGCGATGATGCCGATGGGCACGTGGTACGTCGCCACGCTCATCTCGCAGCAGGAGGCGGGCGAGGCCGACGACTTCGAATGGGGGATCGCGCCGATCCCGCAGATCGACGAGTCGACGACGGGAACCGAGAACACTCCGGTGACGTTCGGCGACCCGACAGGTTTCGGCATCAACACCGGCATCTCCGAGGAGAAGCAGGAGCTCGCGAAGGAGTTCCTCGCCTACGCCGCCAGCTCCGAGGCCGCCGCCGCGCTCGCTGAGATCGGCATCACGCCTGCGTACCTCGATGACGCCGTCGTCGAGGCCTACTTCAGCGCCGACGGAGCGCCGAGCGACGAGCTGTCCACCTTCGCGGTGCAGACGCACCAGACGCTGCCGGAGAACCCGACCTCCGACCGGACGTCGGCGATCCAGAACATTCTGAGCGATCTGCATTCCGCGATCCTCTCGGGATCCTCGAGCGTCGAGGATGCGATTGCTGAGGCGGAGGAGCGCGTCGCGAACGAGGTCGGCGAGGAGTGACCGGCCCTGTGCGCCGGCCGGTCCCGGCCGGTCGGCGCACCCCTCGTTGAAGGAGAACGATGACCACGACAAC
>NZ_PNFD01000007.1 GCF_003254645.1 Microbacterium suaedae
GCCCTCCGGGGCAACTTCTCTATCTTATCCTCCAGACCCTCGCTGTCAAATCCGACACGCCGTAGCTGTGTCAAAACCCAACCGCTTGAGCCCTGAGGCACAAGAAACAACCTTACGAAACGAACCTGAATGAAACCTGAACGCCCTCAAACCGAGAAACATCCAAACCCACACACGAACGAAACAAAACCAGCCGTATCTCGTGGTGTCACCTGTCTGGGGTGGGGAACCTTCCGGCTCAACCTCACCGCTTGGCGGCGACAAGGGAATACATTACGCAGATCCCGACCACGCCACAAACGAAGCCACATCCGGGCGTGTCGAATGCCCGCACTTCATCAGCGCCGCGTGCGCATGCGCCAGAGCAGCCAGACGAAGTACGGCGTTCCGATGACCGCTGTGACGAGTCCTGCCGGCAGCTGGGCCGGCGCGATCACCGTGCGGCCGATGAGATCAGCCACCCCCACGAGTACGGCGCCGAGCACGGCAGCGAGCGGCAGGACCGTTGCATGCCGCTTTCCGATCATCAGCCGCGCCGCGTGCGGCGCCACGAGTCCGACGAACGAGATCACGCCGACGGATGCCGTGGCGACCGCCGTGAGCACGACAGCGATGGCGATGTGAAGCACCTGCGTGCGCCCGAGGTCGATCCCGAGCGTGCGGGGCGTGGTGTCGTCGAATTGCACGAGGTCGAGGTCGCGCGAGGTGCGCGAGAGCACGATGCCCGCCAGGGCGAGCGCCGCGACCATCGGCAACTGGTGCTCGAGGAACGCCCCGTATGTGGATCCGCCGAGCCAGGTGATCGCCATCGTCTGGTTGAACGGATCTGTGCGCACGATGAGCAGCGTCGTGAGCGCCCCCGCCCCAGCGCCCGTGCCGACGCCGACAAGCACCGTCCGCGCGGGACCGGCGCCGCGCCCCGATCCGAGTACGAAGACGATGAGCGCCCCCACCCCCGCGCCGGCGAGCGCGCCGAGGAGGGTCTGGACGAACCCCACCTCGGGCGCTGTCACGATCACTGCGACAGCGCCGAGGCCTGCCGCGCCGGAGATGCCGAGTACACCGGGATCCGCGAGCGGGTTCCGCGTGACCGTCTGCACGAGGCACCCCGCGACCGCGAGACACGCGCCCGCGAGAACGGCGGCGAAGACACGCGGGATCCGGGTCTCGAGCACGATCTGCACGTGAACGGATGCGACGCCCTTCAGCCAGTTTCCGACGTCGCCGAGAAGCAGGGGCGAGTCTCCGAGCAGCGCGCCCGCGACGGCAACGGCGGCGAGCATGACGCCGGACGCGGCGATGATGAGCCCCGGCGCCCGCCGTCCCAGGCGCGTACCCGCCCGCATCGCCGCGATCGCCTCCGAGGACACGCCCGTGCGGACGGTCTGCGCCAGGGCGATGAGGAAGATCGCGCCGATGAGCGCCGTCACGACGCCCGTCGGAATCGTGACCTGGGATCCGCCGGGGACGACGGCCCGCAGGACCACATCGGCGGTGAGCACGAGGGCGATTCCCGCGACCGCGCTCATCGCGACGAGGACGCGGTGTCGTCGCATCGGCCGCACCCAGCGCGCGAGCACGCGCATGAGGACGGGCGCGCACAGGCCGATGAAGCCGATCGGCCCCGTGAGCGCGACCGCTGTCGCGGCGAGCAGGACCGACAGCACGATGAAGGTCACCCGCGTCGCGCCGACGTTGACGCCGAGCGACCGGGCCGCGTCGTCGCCGAGCTGCAGCAGATCGAGTCGCCGTCCGAACACGATGATCGCGGCGATGCCCGCGATCACGATCGGCGCGAGCGACAGCACCGTCTGCGAGCCGTTCTGCGCAAGGGACCCCGCGCCCCACGCGAAGAGGTTCTGAGTGCGCCACGGGAAGACGAGAAGCAGGGCGGAAGTGATCGACGAGACCCCGAGCGTGATCGCCGATCCGGCGAGCACGAGGCGGATCGGCGAGGCGTCCCGACCCGACGAGAGGGCGATCACGACCGCCGCGCCGGCGAGCCCTCCGATGAACGCGACGCCCACGCCCGCGAAGGGGCTCAGCGTGGCGCCGAGCACGGCCGCGATCGTGACGGCGAGGTGGGCGCCCGCGTTGACCGCCGTCGTGTCAGGCGAGGCGAGCGGGTTGCGTGCGACGGCCTGCATCGTCGCCCCCGAGGCCCCGAGGGCGGATCCGACGACGAGCGCCGCGAGCAGCCGCGGCACGCGCGACTCGGCGATGACAGCGGCGCCCTGCGACGTCCCCTCCCCCGTCACGATCGCCCAGAGGCTCGCGAGGTCGAGATCCGCCGTGCCCTGCGTGAGGTGCCAGGCGACAGCGACGAGCAGCCACACCGCGAGGAGGACCGCTGCCCCGATCATCGTCGCGGCCGACCATCCGCGCGGCACGGCGGGAGCCTCGCCCGCCACCGCGACCGTCGGAAGGCCGCGACCGCGTCGCTGCACGCCGTGACTCGGCTCCGTGCGCGGCGGAGCCGTCGTCGTGTCGCCCGTCACCTGCTACTCCCCGAGAGCGCGGACGATGTCGTCGCTCCAGGCCATCATCGATGCCGGTCCGCCGTATGCCCAGATGCCGACCGCGGCAGGGTGCACACGTCCGTCCTCGACGAACGCGAGGCTCTCCCACACGGCGCTGCCTGCGAGCGATGTCTCGACGACGTCTTCGGTGTCGGCGTTGTCCCAGTAGAGGAACTCCGTGTCGTCCGGAAGGGCCGTGAGGCCCTCGAGATCGGTGTTCGACAGGCCATACCCCTCGTCGCCGTCGTCGCTCCATGCAGCGGTGAGCCCCAGCTCTGTGGCGACGGCCTGCGTCGCCGATCCCGGTCCGTGCATGCGAACCGTGACGTTCGCCCCGTCCGCATACGGCGACGCGAACACAAACGGCGTGCCGGCGAGGCCCGCCTCGTCGATCCGCGCGGCGTTCGCCTCGAACGTCTCGTCCATATCGGCGAGGATCTCCGCTCCGCGTTCCTCCGTGCCGAGGAGCGTCGCCATCGTCTCGAACTCCGAACGGACGGTGCCCAGCGGATCCGACGCGTCCGCTCCCGCGAAGAGCGCGACGGGCGCGATGCGCTCCATCTGCTCCATCGCCTCGTCGGGAATCGAGCGGAGGCTGCCGACGATCAGATCGGGCTCGAGCTCGGACACCGTCTCGATGCTCGGCTCGGAACGCACGCCGACATCGGTCGGCTCGTTCGGCAGCGGAGCCGACTCGCCGACCCAGCTCGTGTACCCGTCGACGTCGCTGAGCCCGACCAGCTCGCCACCCAGCGTGACGACGTCCTCCGCCTGGTGCCACTCGAGCGCGACGACCGTCTCGGCAGGGCCGTCGGGCAGGACGATCTCCTCGCCGCGCGCGTCGACGATCGTGATCGCCTCCCCCGCGGATCCGTCCTCTTCGCCGGCGTCGACGGGCGCCTCCGTCGCACCGCATCCCGTCAGAGCGAGAGCGGCGACCGCAACCAACCCGGTTCCCCAGACGGCAGTCCTCTTCATGCTTCCTCCTTGTGCGCGGCGGCACGGGCCGCCGCCGTCGAGCGCCGCAGTCGCATGCGCGGCGCGTGGATCCGTGGGGCGCGGCCGTCGGCGCCGTGCTCGACCTCGATGTCGATCTCGTACACATCGCTGAGGAGGGCGCTCGTGAGCACCTCCGAGGGATCCCCCGACGCGACGACGCGCCCCCGCGATAGCACGACGAGACGGTCAGAGATCGCCGCCGCCTGGTCGAGGTCGTGCAGCACGACGCCGACGGCGACGCCGTGATCGTCGGCGAGCGATCGCATGAGCTCGAGCGTCTCGACCTGATAGCGGAGGTCCAGGTGATTCGTCGGCTCGTCGAGCAGCAGGACGCCCGTGTCCTGCGCGAGCGCGCTTGCGAACCAGGCGCGCTGCAGCTGACCGCCCGAGAGCGAATCCACGAGTGCGCCGGCGAGCGGCGTCATTCCCGTCAGCTCGAGCGCGTAGTCGACGAAGCGCGCGCCGTCTTCGTCGCGCCCGCGCCACCCTCGACGGTGCGGGTGGCGCCCGAACTCGACGACATCGCGCACCGTGACGCCGGACGGCACGGGCCGGCTCTGGGCGAGCATCGCCACCATGCGCGCGAACTCGCGCGACGTGATGGCGAGCGCATCGCGCCCGCCATCCACGAGCATCTCGCCCTCGCGGATCCCCTGCAGACGAGACAGTCCGCGCAGGAGCGTCGACTTGCCGGATCCGTTCGGCCCCACGAGCCCGACGACGGCGCCCGGCTCCAGAGAGATCTCGGCATCGCGTACGACGTCGACGGGGCCGTACCCCATGCAGACGCGGTTCGCATGCAGGGCGACGTGCTCGGCGGTCATGCAGGTAAGCCTAACCTCACTGACCCGCCCGGGGGAAACGGAGGCGTCACATACTCGTCCCTCTTCCTCCGCAAGAGAGCGTCCGATGGGATGCTCGCACGCGGCTCCTCACGGGGCGCCGACGCGCGGCCCTCAGCCGGAGACGCGCGCCGGGCGGTTCAGCACCGCATTCACGATGCCGGCGGCGAGAACGAGCACCGCCGCGCACGCGGGGAGGAGCACCGCCCACGCGGTTCCCGCGCTCTCGGCGACCTCGCCCGCGAGAGCGGATCCCAACGACTGACCGACGATGAGGCTCGAACCGAGCATCGTCATGACGGTTGTGGAGCGCCCGGCCGGGCTGTGCGCGGCGCCGAAGCTGAACTGCGTCACGAGCGTCGGCCCGATGCCGATGCCGACGAGACCGAGCGCAAGCGCCATCGCGGGAATGTCGCCCGCCGTCGCGAGGAGCACGCTTCCGGCGACCATGATGGCCGCGAACACGACCCACCGCGCCCGCGGGGTGAAGCGCGCAGGCAGGACCGAGACACCGAGCGCGAGCGCAGCGGATCCGATGCCCATGATCCCGTACAGAACCCCTGCGCTCTCGCCGTCGCCGCGGTCGGTCATGAACGATGTGAGGGAGGTGAGGGTCGTGCCGAAGAACGTCCCGACGCCGAACATCCCGACGACGATGACGAGGATCCGCGCACCGAACAGATCGGCCACGGGAGACGCGGGGCGCCCACCGTCCCGGCCCTGGTCGCTCCGGCGCCCCGTCGGATGCAGCGCGAACGCGCTCACGAACGCGATCGTGAGGACCGCGGCCCCGACGAGCGGCGCCCACGGCGCGATGCCGGCTGCGAGGATCCCCACGAGGAAGGGGCCGAGGACGAAAACGGTCTCGTCGGCCGCCGACTCGTACGCCATGGTCGACGAGACCGTCCGCGCGCGCCGATCCGGCGCGAACTTCTCCGCGATGACGCCGACCAGGCGCGCGCGCGACATGGGCGCGACCTGCGGCGCGGTCGCGCCGATGCCGAACGCCGTCGCGAGCACGACGCCGACCGAGGCGTCGCTGTAGACGGTCGCCGCGAACAGGAGCATCAGCGCCGAGTTCGCGATCGCGAGGAGCACGAGCACGCGGCGCTGCCCGAAGCGGTCGGCCGCGGCGCCGAGAAGCGCCCCGAAGCACGCTGTGCCGATGCCGACAGCGGCCGAGCTGAGACCGCCCTCGGAGATCGATCCGCGTGCGGACGAGACGATCGTCAGAACGCCGACGACCATCATCGCGTAGGGCAGCCGCGCAATGAACGCGATGACAAAGTACGCCGAGCCGACGGTGCGAAGGAGCGAGACCTTCTGCTCCTCCCTCGCCCGAACAGCATGGGTCTGGGACATGGACACCTCCACGGTGAGCGGTGGGTGCCGCCGCTGTCCGCCGGAGGTGCCGGCGGCCGGTAGATGCACAGCCTTCACGGGCGCGAGGACACGCCCGGGGATCAGGGTACCGGGCGCGGCTGAACGCGTGGCGAAGAGACCCCGCGCTCAGCCGCGCGTCACGCTGAGCACGGCGACCGGCGCTCCTCGCAGCCCCTCCGGGACATCGACGATCGCGCCGCCGTCGGATCCGATCCGAGACTCGGGCGCGCTCCCGTCGCTCCACCGCGCGCCGCGCACGTCGAGCTCGCGCGGCAGCTCGATCTCGCCGACCGCCGGATCCAGCGCGAGCACGTGAACGGCATCAGCCGACGCCGTGTAGCGACGCGGGGCGCCCGTGCGCTCCTCCGCACGGATCCACGGACGCGTCCCATAGATCGCTTCGCCGTTCTGCGCGAGCCACGCGCCCATCTCGCGCATCGCCGCGAGCTGCAGCGGCGGGATCTCCCCGGCGGCCGTGGGGCCGACATTGATGAGGAGATTGCCGTTCTTCGAGACGACGTCGACGAGGTGCCGCAGGAGATCCGCGCCCGTCAGCGAGTGCCGTTCGTCCTCGTCGCGGTTGTATCCGAACGAGAAGCCGAGGCCGCGCGTCGACTCCCATACCTTCTCCTGCGGCTCGCGGACGTCGGTGTACTCGCGCGTGAGATAGCCGTGGAACGGGACGCCCCATCGGTCGTTGACGACACCGTGTGGGTGCCGCTCGAAGTATCGCCCGAGGAGCGCGGCGAGCGCGTACTCGTCGTTCCCCTTGCCCCCGTCCGGCCAGTCGATATCGTTCCAGAGGATGTCGGGGCCGAAGCGCTCGATGAGCTCCTCGAGCTGCGCCGCCGCGTATCGCGAGAATGCCGGATCGTTGCGGCGGTAGCGGAAGAGATCGGTGTCCGACTCGATCGGCGGAAAGTCACTCGCATGCCAGTCGAGGGCTCCGGAGAAGTACACGCCGAACCGGGCGCCCGCTCGGCGCGAGGCATCGTGGAGTTCGGCGATCAGATCCCGTTGTGGCCCGCGACGGGCCGCGTTGAAGGGCGTCGTCGGCGTGTCCCACAGGCAGAAGCCCTCGTGATGCTTCGTCGTCGGCACGACGTAGCGGGCCCCCGCCCCGACGAGCTCCGAGACGAAGGCATCGGCGTCGAAGGCCGACGCGTCCCAGAGATCCGCGAGGTCCTCGTAGCTCGTGCCGGAGCCGAACACCTCCTGATGACGCCGCCATGTCGGGCTTCCGGCAATGCGCACGGTGTTGCCGTACCACTCGGCGTACTGATGCCACGCATAGGCGTCTTCGGTGGGGATCGAACGCTGCCCCTGCTGCACGGCCCATGCCGGCACCGAGTACAGCCCCCAGTGCACGAAGAAGCCGAGCTTCGCGTCGCGGTACCACTCCGGCACCCCGGCGCGCGGATAGGCGGGGGCGTCGGCGCCGAAGTCCGGGCCGACGCGGTCTTCGAAGTTCATCATCCGCGATTCCTCTTCTCGTCGTGCCGCATTGTGTGCTGTCCGCGCCTCATCGTCCGCCCAGCCCCGCCATCGCGATGCCCTTCACCAGGTGCTTCTGCAGGGCGATCACGAGGATCGTCGTCGGGACCATCGAGATGATCGACGCCGCCATCTGCAGATCCCATCGCGTGCCGGTGAGACCGGAGAAGCTGGCGAGGCCGATCGGCAGCGTGCCGTGTGCGTTCAGGTCGACCGTGACGATCAGCGGCCAAAGATAGCTGTTCCAGAAGGTCAGGAAGGTGAAGACCGCCAGCACGGCGACGGCCGACGTGGACAGGGGAAGGATGATCTGCAGGAAGGATCGGACCGCGCCGGCGCCGTCGACGCGCGCGGCCTCCTCGAGTTCATAGGGGATCCCACGGAAGAACTGGCGCATGAGGAAGGTGCCGAACGCCGTGAACGCGAAGGGGAAGATCAGCGCAGGATAGGAGTCGACCCATCCGAACCACTGCATCACCTGGAACATCGGGATGACGAGCACCTCGGCGGGCACCATGAGCGTGGCGAGGAAGAGCACGAAGACCGCGTCACGCCCCTTCCATCGCAGGCGTCCGAAGGCGTATCCCGCCGTCGTCGAAACGACGAGCACGACGAGGGTGCCGGCGACGGAGGTGAAAACCGAGTTGCCGATGTAGGTCCAGAACGGACCGTATTCAAACACCTCGACGAAGTTCGCCCAGCGCAGCTCCGAGCCGAGCAGACGCGGCGGCATCGCGAAGATCTCGCCGTTCGGCTTGAGCGCGGAGAAGAACGCGTAGACGAGCGGCAGCATGAACAGGGCGGCCGCGATGTAGATCGTCACGTGCGCGAAGACAAGCCGCAGCCGGGAGCCGCGCGTCTCCGAGGATCCGCCCGTGCGCCGTTCCGGCTCCACGTGACCGTCTTCGGCCGTCACCACCGCACGGGTGGCCAGGACATCAGTGCTCATAGTGCACCCACTTCCTCTGCGCGCCGAACTGCACGGCGGTGATCGCGATGATGATCGCGAACAGGATCCACGCACCCGCCGCCGCGAGCCCGAGCTCCTGATACTTGAATCCCTGGTTGTAGATCCACATGACGAGCGGCGTCGTCGCATCGCCAGGACCGCCGCCCGTGAGCATCTGCGGTTGTACGAACACCTGAAGCGAGGTGATCATCGTCATGATCGTCGCGAAGAAGATCGCCGGCGAGATCATCGGCAGCACCACGCTCCAGGTCATGCGCATGCCCTGGGCACCGTCGATGCGTGCGGCTTCGACGACGCTCTCCGGCAGCTGCTCAAGCGCGGCGGAGAAGATGAGCATGTTGTATCCGAGCCCCTGCCACACGCTCATGACGACGACCATGATCATCGCCCAATTGCGGTCGGCGAGGAAGTTCGGCAGCTCGACACCGAACCAGGTCAGCGCGAGCCCGTTGAACAGACCCTGCGGCTGCAGAATCATCTTCCACACGAGGACGTTCGCGACCATCGGCGTGACGACGGGGATGAAGAACAGCACCCGCAGGGCACCCCTCCCCCGGATCCGCGGGCCGAGCCCGAGCGCCAACAGGAGCGAGAGCGCGATGCTGGCGGGGACGTAGAGCACGGTGAACACCACCGTGTTGCGCAGCGCCGGCAAGAAGGCAGGGTCCTCGAAAAGCCGCGCGTAGTTCGCGATGCCGATGAAGGTGCGGTCGCCGAACGTCGGCCAGTCGAAGAAGCTCATCACGACCGAGAGCAGGACCGGGACGATCGTGAACAGGGCGAGGCCCGCCAGGGCCGGGCTGACGAAGCCCAGCGCCTGGCGCGCCTCCATCTTCGCGAGCGTCCCTCGCGAGCGACGCGGTGCGGTCATGGTACTCATGACGAGGAGTCCTCCGACCGGGGCCGAGTCATTCGCCGAACTGCTGCTGGGCGCTGTCGAGAACGTCGCTCATCGACCCCTGCCCGTTGTAGATGCTCACGAGCTCGGGCTGCACGAACGTGCCGACCTTCGACCAGTTGTCGGATACGTGCTGTCCCTCGACGTTCGCGAACGCCGCCTCGAACACCTCGCGCACCTGCTCGCGGTACTCGTCGCCGATCGAGTCGAAGTACAGCGGCTGGCTCTCAGCGCGCGCCGGGTAGCTGCGGCCGGACGACGCAATGTAGTCCTGCGCGTCCGCGCTGAGCAGCGAACCGAGCACCTTCAGCGCCGCTTCCTTGTTCTCGCAGGTCTTCGCGATCCCGTACCCCGAGCCGAGGATGAGACTGAGGTCGCCGTTGTCGCCGACGGGCAGCGGTGCGAGACCCGCGTTGAAGCCGGCCTCATTCTCGAGGTAGCCGACCGCGTTCCACGTGCCGTCGACAGCCATCGCGGCGTTCTCGCTCGTGAACTGGTTCTCGCCCCACCCGGTGTCCGATGCCGAGGCGACAGGGGCGGCGACGCCCAGGTCTGTCACGAGCCCCGCGTACCATTCGGCGGCCTCGACGAAGCCGGGATCCGTCAGCTGCAGGACGCCGTCCGCGGACACCGGCTGCGTGCCGGCCATCGCGATCGGCAGTGCCTGCCACTGGAAGTCGCCCATCCCGATCCCGAAGCCGTCCTTCCCTCCCGTGGTCGCCCCCTGCGCGATGCTCTCGAAATCGTCGAACGTCCATCCGATGCTCGGCGACGGGACGCCGGCCGACTCCAGCTGGTCGGCATTGAAGTACGTGAGCATCGTGGAGACGTCGAAGGGGAGCCCGTACATGACGCCCTTGTGCGTGAGGATCTCCGTGGCTCCCTCAGCGAAGTCGTCCTTCGCCAGGCCGGCGGTCTCAAGATCGGCGTCCGTGAGCTCGACGAAGCCGTCGGTATAGCCGGCGAGCATGCCGCTGTTCATACCGGTCACGCACGCCATGTTCCCCGACGCCATATTCGTCGTGAGCTTCGTGAAGAAGTCGCCCCACGGAGCTGTGCGGAGCTCGACATCGAGATCCGGGTTCTGTTCGCGAACGACATCGAGCTGGGCGTTGAGGGCGGCGGTGTCGTCCTCGGACCCGGCCCACATGTCGACGACGATCGTGTCGCCGTCTCCTCCGGCGCCGTCGCTCGGTCCGGAGCAACCGGTGAGCGCCGTTGCGGCGCCTGCCGTCACGGCCACCACCGCGACGAGGTGAGTCTTCTTCATCGAATGCCTCCTCAGGCAGAGCGGCAACTTTTTACGTCTACGTAATAAGTTGTTGCGGGTTTCTATAGAAGTATTCCTATCAGAGATTCCCGGATCCACCAAGACATTGGTCGGATGTCTGAAGCGATGAATACGCGCGCGGCACCACCGGGGCGCGCGATGAACACTCAGAGATCGGACGCATGCGAGACGCGTCAACGAGGCACCGGCGACGCACGGCACCCGGAAACGAAGAAAACCCCTGGTAAACCAGGGGTTTTCTATGGCGGAGACGGGGGGATTTGAACCCCCGGTCGAGGTTTAGCCCGACCCTTCATTAGCAGTGAAGTCCGTTCGGCCGCTCCGGCACGTCTCCTTGCGCCCGCTCTCGCAGGCACGTTTGTCAATGTTACCTGCTCGTCCGCGTCACGTCGAAACGAGGCGTGTCAGAACAATCCCTCCTGAGTTCCACAGCTGACCTCGTCGTCTGCATTGGAACCGCTGAGATTGCCCGGGAGGGGGACCTGGGTCGGGTTCGGCGTCGGCGTGCCCGTTGGCTCGACAGTCGGGTCGGGAGTCGGCTCGGGCGTCGCGTCGGGCTCGGGCTCTTCTCCGACGACGATCGGCTGATTCGCTTCGAGGGCCGCCGAGATCTGCGCCCACGCCGACTCGTCCTGGATGACCTTGTTGGCATCCGCGGGGTAGTCCAGGGCGGGCATCTGGATGAAGGCGTAGTCGGATGTCGGGACGCCCGACACCGCGCGAGCGATCGAGACGAGCGCCATGGGATCACTCGTCAGGCCCGACGAGAGTGTCGCGTTCTCGACGACGGCGTTCGACAGTCGCAGCAAGGCCCCGACGTCGCCGAGCGTCTCGTTGCTCACGAGTTTGCGCACGAGCGCACCCATATAGACCTGCTGGTTCCCGATTCGCGCGAGATCGGATCCGTCGCCGATGCTCTCGCGCACGCGCAAGAACTGGAGAGCCTCCATACCCGCGAGCGTGTGCTCCCCCGCGTCGAGAACGAGTCCCGTATGTTCGCGGTCCTCGATATCGTTCGCCACGCACACGTCGACACCACCGATCGCGTTGGTGATGTCGATCACGCCGCCCCACGTCATGAGCGCCGCGTGTCGGATCTCGAGACCCGTGAGCTCCTCCGCCGTGTCAACGACGCACGGCAGCCCGCCTGTCCCGTACGCCTCGTTGAACGGTGCGACCGCGACGGGCCAGGTCTCGTTCCCATCGATGTCGGTGCACGCCGGGCGAGACGTCATCATGTCGCGCGGAATCTGGATGACCGTGACGCTTCGCGGCTCGGCCGAGATGTGCACGATCATGTTGACGTCGTTGAGCTGCTCCTCGTACGAATCCTTCTGCCTCTCGGCCATCTCCTCCGTACAGCGCCCGCCGAAGTCGTCGAGCCAGTCCTCTTCGCACTTGTCGATGCCGGTCACAAGGATGTTGACGGCCTCGTTCGGCAGCACATCGACCTCGGGCGGGTCGGTGTCCTGCCCCTCGAGGGTGACGGAGTTGCCGCGCAGCGTGCTCGTGAGGTCGGTGTACGCGTAGGCGCCGACGCCGACCACCGCGACGAGTGCCGCCGAGACGATGAAGGCGAGCGCCTTGACCCCCTGTGCGAGGAAGCCCGGCGACCGCAGCTTCGTGTGGCGCGCGATCGGACCACGCACGCCGTGCCTCGGAGTTCTGCTCACACGCACCCTTCCTGGCATACCGAACTATCCAGCGGAGGGTGTGGGATTCGAACCCACGAAGCATTGCTGCTTGCTGGTTTTCAAGACCAGATCCTTCGGCCGCTCGGACAACCCTCCGTGGCCGACAGCTGTCTGCCGACCGCGCCCGATTGTAGCCGAGGAACGTATGTGCGATTCTCCACGGCGCACCAACGGGCGCCGGGTGCGTCGAATCAGTCGCCCAAGATCTCGGCGAGAGCCTGCGCGACGCCGCCTTCGTGCACCGTGCCGGTCACGCGCGACGCATGCACGAGCACCTCGTCTACAGCCTGTCCCATCACGACGGCCTCTCCCCCACCCGTTCGCGCCCAGTCGAGCATCTGGATGTCGTTGCGCCCGTCGCCGATCACGACCGCCCGATCGCGAGCGATGCCGAGCATCTCTCGCACCTGCTCGAGGGCCGTCGACTTGTCGATGCCCTCCGGCGCGATGTCGAGCCACGCCGACCAGCCAACGGCGTAGGTCACCTGGTGCAGGCCCAGACCCTCCACGAAGTCGACGAACTCGCCGCTCTCGTGCGCAGGAGAGACGACCACGACACGCGTGACCTCCCACTCCTTCATCTCCGCGATATCGACATGGCGCGCGCCCGGGCTGGAGAGGTCCCAGTCGTCCATGTAGTTGTTGAACAGGCGGGTGCCGTCACCGAGCTCGACCATGTAGTTCGCGTCGGGCAGGTGCTGCTCGAGCCGCGTGAGCACATCGGTCGGGTCGAAGGTCTCGATCGTGTGGCGGCGATACGCCGTCGGCTGCGACGCGTCGCGCTCCATGATCGTCGCGCCGTTGGCCGTGACCACGTACTCGGGGTCGATCCCGAGCCCGTCGAGCACGTGGTGTGTCGACTCCCAGCTGCGTCCTGTCGCGAGCGTGACGATGTGACCGCTGTCGGCGGCCCGGCGCACGGCTTCGGGCACACCCGGGCTGAAGCTCCCGTCCTCGAACATCACCGTGCCGTCGACGTCAAGCGCGATCAACCGACGCTCGCCGTCCGAGGCGCCCTGCGTCATCGAATGGGCTCCAGCACCTCGAGGCCACCGAGGTAGGGGCGCAGCGGTGCGGGTACGACGACCGATCCATCGGCCTGCTGATGTGTCTCGAGGAGCGCGACGATCCAGCGAGTCGTCGCGAGCGTGCCGTTGAGGGTGGCAACGGGCTGGGTTCTACCGCCCTCCTCCGGACGATGCCGAATGTCGAGGCGCCGCGCCTGATAGGTCGTGCAGTTCGAGGTGGAGGTCAGCTCGCGGTAGGCCCCCTGCGTCGGCACCCACGCCTCGGTGTCGTACTTGCGTGCGGCGCTCGATCCGAGATCGCCCGCCGCCACGTCGATCACCCGATAGGCGAGGCCGAGCGACGACAGCATCCGCTCCTCGAGCGCGAGCAGCCGCTCGTGCTCCTGCTCGGCCTGCGCGGGATCGCAGTAGACGAACATCTCGAGCTTGTTGAACTGGTGCACGCGGATGATGCCGCGGGTGTCCTTGCCGTGCGAGCCGGCCTCGCGCCGGTAGCAGGTCGACCAGCCCGCGTACTTCACGGATCCGCTCTCGGGGAAGGTGAGGATCTCGTCCTGGTGGTACCCGGCGAGCGCGACCTCGCTCGTACCCACGAGGTAGAGGTCGTCCTCCCCCAGGTGGTAGATCTCGTCGGAGTGCTCGCCGAGGAAGCCGGTTCCAGCCATGACCTCGGGACGGACGAGCGTCGGCGTGATCATCGGGGTGAAGTCGTTCTCGAGCGCCGTGGCCAGCGCGTAGTTCATGAGGGCGAGTTCAAGGCGGGCGCCGACGCCCTTCAGGAAGTAGAAGCGGGAGCCCGACACCTTCGCGCCGCGTTCCATGTCGATCGCTCCGAGCATCTCGCCGAGCTCGAGGTGGTCGCGCGGCGTGAAATCGAACGACGGGATCTCGCCGACCTCCCGCAGTGTCACGAAGTTCTCCTCGCCCCCCACCGGGACGCCGTCGAGGACGACGTTCTCGATCCGGTCGACGGCTGCGCGGTACGCCTGTTCGGCCTCGGTCGCGGCGGCCTGCGCCTCCTTGACCCGCCCCGCCAGTTCCTTCGCCTGGGCGACGAGCGCGGGCTTGTCCTCCTTCGAGGCCTTCGCGACCGTCTTCCCGAATGCGTTCTGCTCCGCACGGAGCTCCTCGAACGCTGTCAGCGCCTCGCGACGAGAGGCCTCCGCAGCGATCGCGGCGTCGACCGTGTCGGGCGAGCTGCCGCGCGCGATCTGCGACTGCTTGACGGCCTCGGGGTTTTCGCGAAGAAGAGCGGGATCGATCACGCGTCAAGTCTATGCGCGCGCCCGGGTCATAGAGTGATCGCATGGGGGATCGCCGGGACGCACCACGCAGGGCCGCCCTCGTCTTCAACCCCGTGAAGGTCCGCAGCGCGTCCGCCCTACGCGCGGACGTCGCGAATCAGTCGGCGCGCGCCGGGTACCGGGAGCCGCTGATCCTCGAGACGAGCGTCGAGGATCCGGGGCAGGGTGCGACGCGACGCGCGCTCGAGGCCGGCGCGAGCGTCGTGCTCGTCGCGGGCGGCGACGGAACCGTGCGCGCCGTCTCGGAGGCGATGCGCGGATCGGGTGTGCCGCTCGCGATCGTGCCGAGCGGGACGGGCAACCTGCTCGCCCGCAATCTTCGCCTCCCCCTCGACGCGCCGGATCCGATGGTGCGGGCTGCCTTCGACGGCGACACCATCGATGTCGACATCGGCGTCGCGACGGTCACGCGCGTCTCGGGCGAGCAGGAGGCCCACGCCTTCGTCGTCATGGCGGGAATGGGACTCGATGCCGCGATGATCGCGAACACGAATCCTCGGATGAAGAAGCAGCTCGGGTGGGTGGCGTACGTCGACGGTGCCGCGCGATCGCTCCCGGCGTCGGCGCCGTTCCGCATCGCATACCAGTTCGAGGGGCGCAGCCTGCACTCCGCGAAGGTGCACAGCGTGCTGTTCGCGAACTGCGGCGCACTTCCCGCCGGCATCGATCTTGTGCCGGGCGCGCGCATCGACGACGGGCAGCTGGATGTCGCGCTGATCCAGCCGGCAGGCCCGTTCGGATGGATCGGCGTGTGGCGCAAGCTGTGGTGGGACAACTCGGTGCTGCGTCGCTTCCGACTCGGCCGTCGCGTCGTCGAGCGCACGCGCAATCAGTCGATCCGCTACTTGACGGGTGAGCGCATCGAGGCGGCGAGCCCCTCGCCGCAGCCCGTGGAGCTCGACGGCGACGAGTTCGGCGACGCCGCGCGGATCCGCTGCGAGATCGACCGCGGAGGCCTGCGCGTCGCCGTGCCGCGCGGGCACGCGCTCACTGCAGGGCGCTCGTGAGCCGCGCGAGATTGTCGAGGGCGCGCGACCGGAGCGGCTGACGCCGCCATTCCTCGAGCGTCAGCTCGCGGCTGCGCGATCGGTAGTCGTCTTCGACCGCCCGCACCTGTTCAACGAACTCCGCGCCGCGCACGAGAAGGGACACCTCGAAGTTGAGGCCGAACGAGCGCATGTCCATGTTGCTCGACCCGATGACCGCCGTCTCGTCGTCGATCGTGAGCGACTTCGTATGGAGGATGTACGGCTCTTCGTACATCCAGATCCGCACGCCCATGCGCAGCAGATCCTCGTAGTAGCTGCGCTGCGCGTGATAGACGAGCGCTTGATCGCTCGTCTCGCTCACGAACAGGTCGACGCGCACACCGCGCGAGCAGGCGGCCGCGACCGCGCGCAGCAGCGCCTCATCGGGCACGAAGTACGGGCTCACCATGATGGCCTGATCGTGCGCCGCGTACAGCAGGCTGAGGAACAGCTGCAGATTGTTCTCGTTCTCGAAGCCGGGGCCCGACGGCACGACCTGGCAGTCGAAGTCGTCGCTTCCCGGGATCTCCTCGGAGAGATCGATGCCGTCCGGAATCTCACCCGTCTCGCTGTAGTAGTCGGTGAGGAACACGGCGTCGATCGACCGCACAACGGGGCCGTCGAGGCGCACCATGAGGTCGACCCACTGCAGGCCGCGGCGGATGTTCTTCGGGACGTTGTACGAGGGATCCGTGAGGTTCTGGGACCCGATGAAGGCCACCTCGCCGTCAATGACGACGAGCTTGCGGTGGTTGCGCAGATCGGGGCGCTGGAACTTGCGGGACAGCGGCTGGAGAGGGAGCAGGAAACGCCAATCGGCGCCCATCTGCGTGAGCCGTTCCTTGGTCTGTCGGTGGAGCGGCTTGGAGAGGTTCGCCCAGTGGTCCATGAGTACGCGGACGGCGACGCCCCGCTCGATCGCCTCCTCGAGCGCGCGGAAGAAATCGTCGGTCGCCGCGTCGGACTTCAGGATGTAGAACTCGACGTGCACATACCGCTTGGCCTGACGGATCTCGGCCGTCATCGCGTCGATGCTGTCCTGATACCCCGAGATGAGGCGCGCGCCGTTGTCACCCGACAGCGGCAGCGCGCCGAGCTCGCGGTTCATCCGGACGATCGGCTCGAACCAGGCAGGCGGGTTCGGAAGCAGCGTGCCGAGCTCGAGATGCTCGTTGGCGTCGCGAAGGAACTCGTTGACCTCCGCCTGCACCTCGCGGCGCTTCTTCGGAAGGCGCGGATTGCCGATGAGCAGGAAGAAGAGCACCCCGGGAACGGGGAGGAAGAAGATGAGCAGCAGCCAGGCCATCGCCGAAGTGGGGCGCCGCCCGGGCGGCACGAACATGATCGCCGTGAGGCGGATCACCATGTCGACGATGAAGACGAATCCCGCCCACGCCGTCGACCACGAGAACCAATCCACCGCTCCCCCTTCGCGCTCTTCCGCAAGCCTAGAGGCTCGGAGGAGTCAGCTGTCGTGGGGCGGGGTTCGTTCGGCGGCCTGAGCGCGCTTGGCCCGCTCGGCGGCCTCGATCTCGGAGTAGACGCGACGTTCGGTTCGGTCGAAGGTCAGGATGCTGCGGAGGATCCAGAAGAACAGCACCGCGATGACGATCGTCGGCGCGACGGACCATGCCGCTGCCACCCAGTACTCATCCACACGGCCATTGTACGGGGGCGCGCCTGCCGTGTGCCTGAGGGCGAGGCCCGCCTCCCGCCCGGGGGTCAACGTGTCCACAGCTTCGATCCCGCGGTCCGGCCTGTGGAGAACTGTCCCTTCGCGAACTGAGCCCGCGAGCATCGGACCATGCCCGAGAAGATCCGTGCCTCGTCCCCCGCCCACCTGCTCGCCCTCCTTCCCCACCTGCTCGGCTACACCCCGCGCGAGAGTCTGCTTCTCGTGCCCCTGTCGAAGGGCACGACGTGCGGTGTGCTCCGCATCGATCTGCCCGCCCCGGACGACGTCGAGCAGGTCGCCACGACCGCCGTCGGTCACGTCTGCAGATTGCCCGAGGCCGACGCGCTCATCGCCGCCGTCTACACGGACAGCCCTCTGCGCGACGGCGCGGGCGTCGCGTACGACGCCCTCGCGCTCGCAGTCTCGGACCGCGCCGAGGCCTGCGGCCTGCGTGTCGTCGACGAGCTGTGCGTCGGGGCCGACGGCTGGACGCCGTACCCGAGCGGCGAGTTGAGACCCCTCTCCGAGATCACCCGCGCCGACCCGTATCCCGATCGCCCGGTGGCCCGTGCACAGAACGATGGCGTGGACGTCATACGCGCTGACGCCGCCGACCGCGCACCGATCGCGCGGCATCTCCGCACGCTCGCCCAGTTGCCCCACGACGCATTCCAGCGACATGCTGGCGGCGATCGCGCGATGACGTCCGACGAAGCCCTCGACGCCGAGCTCGCCGCGTTCGACGCCGACCCGCGCGGGTTCTTCGACGGAGCCGCCGAGTCATCAGACGAAGCGTCCGCGGCACGTGCCGCGGTATGGATGTGGGCGCTGCACAGCCCCGCCCTGCGAGACGTCGTGTTCACGCAGTGGACGGGCGGCGCCGAGGAGGCGAGCCGCGCCTGCGCATGGCAGCGGCGCTGGCGGGCCGGCGAAGCGGATGAACCCGACTTCCCCGTCCGGCTCGCGGGCGAAGGATCCCGACCGGACTCCGAGCGACTGCGCGCGGCACGCACGTTCGTCCGCGCGCTCGCCTCACGAGCTCCCGACACCCACCTCGGCGTCTGCTTGGCAGTGTGCGGCTGGCTGTCGTGGGCGGTCGGAAACGCGACGCACGCGGCCGAGTACGCCGCGCGCGCCATCGACGTCGATCCGAGTTGCACGCTCGCGCGCCTCATCGCGGCTCTGACCGACGAAGGGCTGCTGCCCGGCTGGGCCTACGACCCTCAGGGCACGACCGAATCGCCCGCACGAGAACACTCGTCCGGTGCGGCGGCGTGGTGAGTCGCCGCCGCGCGCGATCACTTCACCAGCGGGAAGAGGATCGTCTCTCGGATGCCGAGACCGGTGAGCGTCATGAGCAGCCGGTCGATGCCCATACCCATGCCTCCCGACGGCGGCATGCCGTGCTCGAGGGCCCGCAGGAAGTCCTCGTCGATGCGCATCGCCTCGTCGTCGCCGCGATCGGCCAGCTTCGCCTGCTCGACGAAGCGCTCGCGCTGCACGACGGGGTCGACGAGCTCGGAGTACCCCGTGCCCTGTTCGTAGCCATTGATGTACAGGTCCCACTTCTCGACGACACCGGGGATCGAGCGGTGCTCACGCGTGAGCGGGCTCGTATCGACAGGGAAGTCCATGACGAAGGTGGGCGCGGTGAGGTGGGTCTTGACGAAGTGCTCCCAGAGCTCCTCGACGAGCTTGCCGTGGGTCGCGTGCTCGGGCACCTCGACGCCGCTCTTCTCTGCGAGCGCGATGAGCTCGTCCAGCGAGGTCTCCGGCGTGATCTCGACCCCGCACGCCTCAGAGAGCGACGGATACATCGAGATGCGCGCCCAGTCGCCCCCGAGATCGTGCTCGGATCCGTCGGCCCAGGTGACCGTCGTGGATCCGTGCACCGCGATCGCCGCCTCCTGGATCAGCTTCTGCGTGAGATCGGCGATGCCGTTGTAGTCGCTGTATGCCTGATAGGCCTCGAGCATCGCGAACTCGGGGCTGTGCGTCGAATCGGCGCCCTCGTTGCGGAAGTTCCGGTTGATCTCGAACACGCGGTCGATTCCGCCGACGACGGCCCGCTTGAGATACAGCTCGGGGGCGATGCGCATGAACAGCTCGGTGTCGAACGCGTTCGAGTGCGTGACGAACGGGCGTGCCGTCGCCCCGCCCGGCTGAACCTGCAGCATGGGCGTCTCGACCTCGAGGAAGTCCTCGTCCTCGAACGTCTCGCGCAGGCTCTTCATGACGCGCGCACGAGCGCGGACCGTCTCGCGCGCCTGATCCCGGACGATGAGATCGAGGTACCGCTGGCGGACCCGCGACTCCTCGCTGAGCTCCGTGTGGAGATTCGGCAGCGGAAGCACGGCCTTCGCGGCGATCTGCCACTCCTCGACCATGATCGACAGCTCGCCGCGGCGGCTCGAGATGACCTCACCCGAGATGAACACGTGGTCACCGAGGTCGACCAGCTCCTTCCAGCGGGCGAGCTGCTCGTCGCCCACCTTCGCGAGCGAGACCATCGCCTGAATGCGCGAGCCGTCGCCCGCCTGCAGCGACGCGAAGCAGAGCTTCCCGGTGTTGCGGCTGAACACGATCCGCCCCGCGACGCCCGCCGTGACACCCGTCTCGACACCGGCCTCGAGATCGCCGTACTCCGCGCGCACAGCCGGGATCGTCGTCGTGACGGGGACAGTCACGGGATACGCTCCACCCGCCGGTGTCTCGCGCTCGTCAATGAGCCGCTCACGCTTCGACAGACGCACAGCCTTCTGCTCGAAGACCTCGTCTTCTTCGCTGGCGGCGTTCTCGGCGGGCGTCTCAGTCATGCGTGTGGTCCTCGGATGTCGGGTGACGGGGGCGCCGCCAAGTCTAATGAGCGCCACAGATCCGTCGCTCACCCCGCATTCAGCGGGGCGCGCGGCGAACCGCCTACACGTCGAGCTCGGGCGGGATGTCCGGGATCGCGGGCGTCGCCTCGGCGAGGGCCTCGTCGACCGTCGAACGCACGAGCGACGACAGGAAACCGCCCGGGTTCTCCACGCCGATGCCGCGCAGCAATCCCGTCGACTGCTGCACGATCTGGCGCGAGAAACCGGTGGCCGTCTCGATCGCCTCCGCGTATGCAGCTCGACCGGACTCGTCGATGACGACCGGCTCGCATCCCATCTCGACCGCGAGTGCCTGGGCGATAGGAAGGACAGGACTCGGCGCGGTGACGGCGGCGTAGGTCGCCGCGAGCTGGCGCAGATCCATCGAGGTGCCCGTGAAGGACATGGCCGGGTGCACGGCCAAGGGAATCGCTCCCTTCTCGGCTGCTGGGCGGAGTACATCGATGCCATGCGCGGCGTCGACGTGCAGGACGAGCTGTCCCATCTGCCAGTGCCCGGCCTCGGCCAGCCCTCGGACGACATCGGCGACGACATCCCTCGGCACCGCGACGATCACGAGCTCGCTGCGTCGCAGCACCTCGGGCGCCTCTAGCACGGGCACCCCGGGCAGCACAGCCGCGGCGCGTTCGTCGTCCGCCCCGCTCGTGATCCCCAGGATCTGGTGCCCGGCACCGGCGAGCGCGGCACCGAGCACCGGCCCCACGCGCCCCGCGCCGACGATTCCGACGCCGAGGCGCCCCTCCCGACGCATCAGGCCTCGGCCCAGCGATGCGAGTGGTCGGATGCGGCGGCGGCGACCGCGCCGCGTCCCACGAGGTCGGCGATACGCTGCGCATCATCGCGATCGAACGCCGAGACGCCGCCCGAGACCGGTCCGGGGACCGTGTGCGTGCGAAACGCCGCAAGCCCCTGTCGGCGCGCGATCGGCCCCTGCCGAACCGATACTCCCTGCAGGCGCGCGAGGGGGAAGATCCCGAGACGTCGTACGAGGCGGCCCCGGCGCATCAGCAGTGCGTAAGACGTCACCCGCACGCCGAGGCGACGGCGCTGCAGCGGATGCCAGATCATGCCTCGCGCCGGGATCGTTGTAAAGGGATCCTGCTCCTGCGGGCCGAGGATCCCGTGCTCCCACGTGAACACGGCGTCGTGCGCCGGCGTGTCGGGCAGCAGCAGCCCCACGACCCGCTCGACATCGGCTCGCGTGCCGACCGGGAGCACGACCGCGGCGCTCTGCGCCTGACTGCTGCTCTGCTGCGAGGCCGAGGCACCGCCCATGCGGTTGATCCGCACGCTCCACCATCCGAACGGGCGCCACAGCAGGTTCTGCGAGATCTCCACGGCGTGCACGCGCCCCGGCGGGATCGTGCGCGTGACCGTCGTGAGCAGGCCGCTCGAGACGCGCACGCCGTCGGGCGTCGGAGCGATCGAGTAGCGGAATCCCTTCTGCAGGGCGCTCCACACGACCGCGATGGTCGCGAAGACCATGGGGATACCGGATCCGAGACCGGCCCCGAGCAGGATGAACCCCTTCTCGGGCCCGTCTTCGAGCATCACGATCGGTCCGATGACGAACGCGCTCGCGATCGCGAGGAAGAACAGGAGCCAGAGCGCCGCCATGATCGCCTGGGATCCGATGAGGCGTGCGATCGGGATCCGCACGACCGTCTCGGGCACGATGTCCTGCTGGTCGGCGCCCTCGATGAGGTCCGAGACGCCGCCGCTGACGGTGCCGACGATCCGCTCCCGCCGCGTGCCCGGCTCAGCCTCGGCGCCGCGGGCCTCGGCCTTCGCCTGGCGTGCACCCGAGGCAAGACGCAGGATGTCGCGTCGAACCTGCTCGGCGCGCGTGGTCGCGAGGAACTCGAGAGCGACGTCCGCGCCCGTGCCGGCCCCTTCGAGCGTCAGCTTACCCATCCCGATGAGGCGCGCCGGGAACGGCCGCGTGAGGTTCACGCCCTGTACGCGGTCGAGCGGCGCCCGCCGATGCGATCGGAAGATGATGCCCTTGCGCACCTCGACGTTCTCGTCCGTGATCCGGAACTGATGGAAACGCCACACCAGCCAGTAGCCCGCGACGAACAGCGCCACGACCACGAGGAGGACCGCGCCGACGAGCAGGATCATGTTGTTCGCGACCGTCCAGTCGACGGCCCAGGTGAGGGGGTCGCCGCCCATGCTCTGGTCTTCGTCGACCGCCTCGTCGGGAGCGAACAGGCGGATCGCCAGGAAGATGAGCCGGTCGCGCATATTGGCGATGACGATGCCGAGCACGATGACGATGACGAGACCGCCCTTGAAGAGCGGCGTCAGGGGGTGCAGCCGATGCCACTCGCCGTCGGCGAGGTTCGAGGATCCACCCGAGGGAAGGGCCGGTGCCGGCACGCTCGCGCCGTCGGGGGGAGGGACCGCGCTCACAGACCCGTCCTGCGCGTCTCGGCGACCTCGATGAGCGTGTCTCGCAGCGCGTCGGCGGCTCCCTGCGCCAGGCCGGGGATCTCCACACCGGTCGACGCCGCCGCCGTCACCATCTTGAGCTTCGCAACGCCGAAGATCCGGTCCAGCGGCCCGTGGGTGATGTCGACGAGCTGCATGCGCCCGTACGGCACCGCGACCATCCGCTGCCACAGGATCCCCTTGCGGAAGACGATGTCATCGCCCCGAAGCATGTACCCGAGCGCCTTCGCCTGGCGCGGGAGGATGATGACGCTGATCAGCTGGAAGAACAGGATCACCCCGGCTGCGGCGTACACCCACGGCTGATCCGTGAACTGGTGCACGACGATCGCGGCGACGACGACCACGACGATGCCGAAGGCCTCCTGAAGGAGCTGCGAGACGACGTACTTCGGCGAGATCTGGTGCCACACACCGTCGAGAGCGAGCCCTTCGCGGCGCGGCTCGCGGACGCGGGTGTAGGTGCCGTCGTCGAGAACGTCGGGCGCCGCGATCGGCTCGCGGCGCGCCGGGAAGTCTGGCGGCGCGGGGGCCTCCGTCGGAAGGGCAGGAGACGCCGGTGCGTCCGCCGGAGGGGCGGGAGGCGCCGGAGGAACCGGAGGCACGACCGGTGGCTCAGAACTCGGGTTCTGCTCCGGGTTCGGCGGTGTCTGGCTCTCGCTCATCGGGGTCCTTTGGCAGCGTGCACAGGTGTTCGGCGACAAGCGCCAGGACCACGAGAACGGCTCCCGCGACCACGGTGGCGATCTGCGCCGCCATCGAGCCTAACCCCGGGACCACCGGCCGCGTCAGAAGGAAGACGAGCAGTCCCCCGGCGAAGCCACCGACCACGGCGCCCAACATGCTCGAGGACTTCGCCAGCACGGCGACGCGGACGGCACGGAATGGGTCGACGCGCGGCGCTCGCGGATCCTTCACAGACCGGTGGACGGGCCACGCGAACGCCAAGCAGCAGACCCCCAGCGCCACGAGGAGAATCGGCAACATAAGCGCCGGAGAGAAGGTCGCACGCCCGGCACCCGTGAGAGCAAGGTCGAGAACGAAACCCACCGCGGCGCCGAGGATCGCCCAGACGACGAGCGTGATCGCAGACGTGCGCTTCACGGTGTCTCCTCCCCCTGCAGAGCCGCCAGAAGATCGGCGACACGCCCCCGTCCGGGAAGTCGCGCCTCCGGATCCACCTGCGCCCACGGCCTGAGCACGAAGTCCCGCTCGTGCGCGCGGGGGTGCGGCAGCAGCAGTCGCGGATCGTCGCTGACGACATCGCCGTAGGCGATGAGGTCGAGGTCGAGAGTGCGATCGCCCCAGCGCTCGCGCCGGACGCGGCCATGCCGCTCCTCGATGTCGTGAAGCGCACGAAGCAGCAGCGAGGGTGCGAGACGAGTACGTACGAGCGCAACCGCGTTGAGGTACGCGGGCTTGGTGGGATCCGGCCCGTCGAGCGTCACGGCCACCGATGAGGTCGGATCCGAGCAGACGACGCTCGCCGTGAGCGGGAGCGCCCGCAGCTCTGCTGTCGCATCGGCGAACGTCCCGGCCGTGTCGCCGAGATTCGCGCCGAGCGCGACGACTGCTGCGGCAGGCGCGGCGGACATCGGCGCGTCGCGAATCGGCTCGGCCAGGCGGCGGCTCATGCGTGCTCCGCCCCGGCGCGCTCGCGTCTGATCGTGACGGCGACATCGGCGAAGGCGGCCGGTATCGGCGCGTGGGGCTTGTGCACCGTCACCTCCGTCGCGGCGATGCGCGCGTCCGCGAGGACGGCGTCGGCAATGCGCTGGGCCAGCGTCTCGATGAGGTTCACGGGATCGCCCCCGACGATCGCGGCGACGCGCTCGGCGAGCTCGCCATAGTGCACCGTGTCGGCCACGTCATCGGTCGCGGCAGCGGGCGCCGTGTCGAGTTCGAGGACGACGTCGATCCGGAACTCCTGTCCGTCGCGGCGCTCGTGCTCGAAGACCCCGTGGCGGCCGAAGACCGCAAGGCCCGTCAGGCGAATCACATCACGTGCCGTCATAGGAAGCGCCTCCTCGTGCGAACCGTCGAGAGCAGTCTCCCACCTCACGCGTCCCAGGAGTCGAGAACGGCGAGCGCGTCTCGCGTCGATGCCACGTCGTGCACGCGCACGCCCCACGCGCCCGCGCGCTGCGCGAGGACGCTCGTCACCGCGGTCGCGAGATCGCGCCGTTCGCGCGAGGCATCCTCGCCAACCGCATCGGAGAGGAACCCCTTGCGCGATGTGCCGACCAGCACGCGGAAGCCCTCGTCGACGACGGCGTCGAGCTCGTGCAGCATCCGCCAGTTCTGTTCGGCGGTCTTCGCGAAGCCGATGCCGGGATCCAGGATGATGCGGGCCTCGTCGACGCCCGCGGCGAGCGCCGCGTCGACTCTGCCGCGCAGTTCACCGACGACCTCTCTCGCGATGTCCTCGTACGAAGCCGCCGCGTACATATCGGCGGAAGGTCCGCGCCAGTGGCCGAGCACGAGCTCCGCCTCCGAGTCGGCGACGACGCGCAGGATGTCCGAATCGGCGAGCCCGCCCGCGACATCGTTCACGTACCGGGCCCCCGCATCGAGCGCCCGGGCCGCGACCTCGGCGCGATACGTGTCGATGCTCACCACATAGCCTTCGTCGGCCAGGCGCGCGACGACCGGCAGAGTGCGGCGCAGCTCTTCCTCGGCGCCGACCGGCTGCGAGCCAGGCCGCGTCGACTCTCCGCCGATGTCGAGGATCCCTGCCCCCTGCGAAGCGAGTAGCCGGCCGTGTGCAACGGCGGTCTCCGCATCTGTGTGCTCACCGCCGTCGCTGAAAGAATCGGGCGTCACGTTGACGACGCCCATGATCTCGATCACTCGCGCCCCTGGATCGAAGGCCCGGAATCGGTCGCGGCGTTCTGCACCCCGATGATCACGTAGGCGGCCATCTCTGCGCGCGCGGCCTGCGAGGCGAGTTCTCCGCGCGCCGCGACCGTGACGGTCGAGCTGTCGGCGCGCTTCTCACCGCGCGTGCGCATGCAGCCGTGCTCGGCGTCGAGCATGACGAACACGCCCTTCGCGCCGAGGCCGTGCGCGATCGCATCGGCGACCTGCTCTCCCAGGCGCTCCTGCACCTGCGGCCGGGACGAGGCGATGTCGAGCACGCGCGCCAGGGATCCGAGACCGACGACGTCCTCCCCCGGCAGGTACGCGATGTGGGCACGCCCCTCGAACGGCAGAAGATGGTGCTCGCACATCGAGCGGAAGCGGATGTCACGCACGAGGACGGCGCCCGTCGGGGCAGTCTCCGGCGCTGGCCCCTGCGCGACGTCGATCGTGCGCGCGAGCGGCGCGGCCGGATCCTCGCCGACTCCCGCATACAGCTCCGCCGTCGCCTCCGCGACGCGGCGCGGCGTCTCACGCAGCCCGGGACGGTCGGGATCCTCGCCGATCGCGACGAGGAGCTCGCGGGTCAGAGCGGCCACCCGCTCAGTGTCGACGGCCATGCGCCCTCCTGTGGCTACGCGGTCGCGGGGTGGGCAGAGCCACCGGTTTCGGGGGAGCCCTTCGCCGGCGCCTCGGATCCCTCGGCGGACGTCGACGCGGCGAGCCCCGTCTCGGACTGAGCCGCGGGGTGCGGGACGTCGATCGGCGGAACGGCCGATACCGGGCGCTCGCTGCTCGAGAGCCACTGCGGGCGCTCCGGGAGCTTCCTCACATCGCGGAAGATCTCGGCGATCTGCTTGTGATCGAGCGTCTCCTTCTCGAGCAATTCACGCGCCAGTCGGTCGAGCACATCGCGGTTCGCGTTGAGCACCTCGTAGGCCTCGTCGTGGGCCTGCTCGATGAGCTCGCGCACGCCGCCGTCGATCCGCTCGGCCATCGTGTCGGAGTAGTCGCGGCCGTGCCCCATGTCTCGGCCCATGAACACCTCGCCGGAGGAGCCGGCCAGCTTCACGGGGCCGACATCACTTGTCATCCCGTACTCGGTGACCATCTTGCGGGCGATGCTCGTCGCCTTCTCGATGTCGTTCGCGGCGCCCGTCGTCGGGTCGTGGAACACGATCTCCTCGGCGACGCGCCCGCCCATCGCGTACGTGAGCTGATCCTGCAGCTCGTTGCGCGTGACCGAGTACTTGTCCTCCACGGGGAGCACCATCGTGTACCCCAGGGCCTTGCCGCGCGGGAGGATCGTGATCTTCGTCACGGGATCCGAGTAGTTCATCGCCGCCGCCGCGAGAGCGTGTCCGCCCTCGTGATACGCCGTGATGAGCTTCTCCTTGTCCTTCATGACGCGCGTGCGCCGCTGCGGGCCCGCGATGACGCGGTCGATCGCCTCATCGAGCGCGCGATCGTCGATCAGCTGCGCGTCCGAGCGCGCCGTGAGCAGCGCCGCCTCGTTCAGCACATTCGCCAGATCGGCGCCCGAGAAGCCCGGCGTCTTGCGGGCGACATCCTCGAGATCGACGTGCTCGGCGAGCGGCTTGCCGCGCCCGTGCACCTGCAGGATCTGCAGGCGTCCCTTGAGATCGGGAGCGTCGACGCCGATCTGCCGGTCGAAGCGTCCCGGGCGCAGAAGCGCCGGGTCGAGGATGTCCGGGCGGTTCGTCGCCGCGATCACGATGACGTTCGCCTTGGGGTCGAACCCGTCCATCTCGACGAGCATCTGGTTGAGCGTCTGCTCGCGCTCGTCGTGACCGCCGCCCATGCCGGCGCCGCGGTGGCGACCGACGGCATCGATCTCGTCGATGAAGATGATCGCCGGCGAGTTCTCCTTGGCCTGGTTGAACAGGTCGCGCACGCGGCTCGCGCCGACGCCGACAAACATCTCGACGAAGTCGGATCCCGAGATCGGGTAGAACGGCACGCCCGCTTCTCCCGCGACGGCGCGCGCGATGAGCGTCTTGCCCGTGCCGGGAGGGCCGTACAGCATGACGCCCTTGGGGATCCGCGCGCCAAGCGCCTGGAACTTCGACGGATCCTCGAGGAACGCCTTGATCTCGTGGAGCTCCTCGACCGCTTCATCGGCGCCCGCGACATCGGCGAACGTCACGTCGGGGTGTTCCTTCGTGACGTTCTTCGCCTTCGACTTGCCGAACTGGGCCATCTTGCCGCCGCCCTGCGCGTTCGAGAGCAGGAACCAGAACAGCAGCCCGAGCAGCAGGATCGGGATCATGATCGACATCAGGCTGCCGAGGAACGAGGCCTGCGGCACCTCGTCGTCGTATCCGTCCTCGGGCGCGGCCGACGCGACCGCGTCCACCACAGCGTCAGCGCGAGCGCTCACGTAGTAGAACTGGACGTTCGTCGCGCCCTCGTAGTCGTCTGACAGCGTCAGGTCGACGCGCTGATCGCCGTCGGTGATGAGCACCGAGCTGACGCTGTCGCCTTCGAGCAGCTCGAAGCCTTCCTGCGTCGTGATCTGCTTCGGACCGCTGAAGCTCGTGAACAGCGAGAATCCCGCGATCAGCACGGCCGCGATCAGCACGACGTACAGGACCGGGTGGCGGAAGATCTTCTTGACGTTCATGGTGCGGGGGTGTCCCGACTCCTCCTGACGATCGACGCGCGGGCAGAGCCCTGGCGCAGTTCGTTTCAGGCTACCGGCCGGTGTCTATGCCCGCTCTGTGATTCGCCGACGGCGGAATGCGGGCTGTGCGCCTACGAGTACACGTGGGGCGCGAGGACGGCCACGTCGCGGAGGCCGCGGTAGCGCTCTGCGTAGTCGAGGCCGTAGCCGATGACGAAGTCATTGGGGATGTCGAAGCCGACGTACTTCGCGTCGATCTCGACCTTCATCGCGTCGGGCTTGCGGAACGCGGTGAGCACCTCGATCGAGGCGGCGCCGCGGGTCGCGAAGTGCTCGAGCAGCCAGTGCAGGGTGAGGCCGGAGTCGATGATGTCCTCGACGACGAGGACGTGCTTTCCCTCGAGCGGGGTGTCGAGGTCCTTACGGATCTGCACGACGCCGCTCGACTTCGTCGAGGATCCGTAGCTCGAGACGGCCATCCAGTCCATGGGGGCGTCGATCGTGAGGTGCCGGGCAACATCGGCCATGACCATGATGGCGCCCTTGAGAACGCCGACGAGGAGGATGTCCTTGCCCGCATAGTCGGCGTCGACGCGAGCCGCGAGCTCGGCGAGCTTCTCTTGGATCTGCTCGTCGGTGACGAGGACGCGGTCGAGGTCGTTCGAGATGTCTGCGGCGCGCATATCGCCCAGCCTATTGCGCGCGCGGTGTCAGCGCGCCGTGAACACGATCCGCCCGCCCGTGCGAGAGGCCCGGCAGGACGGGAGGTCGATCGGCCCCTGCCCGTGCCACTCCGTGGCGAGACGGGCGACCTCCAGCGTCTGCACGCGGGTCAGGGACGACCCGAACTCGCTCTGCACGACGTGGCGGATGACGCGGTGCCGCAGCGCCGCCGGATTCGATTGCAGGGCCGCGACGGAGACCGCGATCCCGGCCTCAGCGTGCTCGACGATGTCCTCGATGATCTCGTCGATCATCGCGGCGAAGGCGTCGTTGTCCTCGCGCAGCTGCTCGGCCGTGCGCGCGAGCGCGTCGGCGATGCCCGGGCCGATCTCGGTTTCGAGCGTGGGCAGCACGCGCTCGCGGACGCGCACCCGGGCGAAGCGCTCGTCGGCGTTGTGGGGATCCGCCCACGCGTCGATCCCCGATGCGACGCAGAACGCGCGCGTCTCCGCGCGGCGGATGCCGAGGAGGGGGCGGATCCAGGCGAGCCCACGGTCGTCGAGAAGGCGCGGCGACATGCCCTGCAGGCTGGCGGCTCCCGCGCCACGCGCGAGACCGAGGAGGACCGTCTCGGCCTGGTCGTCGAGAGTGTGGCCGAGGAGGATCGCGACGGCCCCCGCATCGGCGGCCGCCGACCGGAGCGCCGCGTGGCGGGCATCCCGCGCGGCAGCCTCGGGGCCGCCCTCGCCGTCGACGGTGACCCGCGCGATGCGGGCGTCGGAGGCCCCGAGCTCGGACGCCTGCTGCGCCGCGCGCGCGGCGACCTCGTCGGATCCGCTCTGCAGCCCGTGGTCCACCGTCACCGTGCGCACCTCGAGGCCGAGGCGCGGCCCTTCGAACGCGGCGGCCGCCGCCAGCGCGAGCGAATCGGGACCCCCGGAGAGCGCGACGAGCACGGTCGCACCCGAGGACTCGAACGGGGCGAGGCTCTCGCGAACGGCACGGCGGACGGCGGCGATGACGGGATCGAGCACGTCTCCACCGTAGTCGCGGCGCGGCCACGGTCCCTCAGAGGCCGCCTCAGCAGATTAGGGTTGTCGGCGAACCTCATCGGATTTTCAAGGAGCGAAACAGGTATGGGCGCGTACGACGCAGTCATCGAGATCCCGCGGGGCAGCCGCGTGAAGTACGAGGTCGACCACGGCACGGGCCGCGTGTTCCTCGACCGCGTGCTCTACACGACGTTCGGCTACCCGACGGACTACGGATTCTTCGAGAACACGCTCGGCGAGGACGGCGACCCGCTCGACGTGCTCGTCGTCATGGACCACTCGGTGTTCCCCGGCGTCGGCGCGAGCGTTCGCCCCGTGGGCGTGCTGAAGATGAGCGACGAGGCCGGCGGCGACGACAAGGTCATCGCGGTGCTCGCGAAGGACCCGCGCTGGGAGCACATCCAGGACGTCGGCGACCTCCAGGAGTACACCCGCAAGGAGATCGCGCACTTCTTCGAGCACTACAAGGACCTCGAGCCCAACAAGTGGGTCAAGGTCGACGAGTGGGCGAACGCGGCCGAGGCCGAGCGCCTCGTCAAGGAGGCGCAGGAGCGCTTCGAGGCGGAGGAAGGCAAGACCAAGACGCAGGGCGAGGGCGAGTTCCCCGATTCCCGCGACTGACGACGGCTGTCGCGAATGAGGCTCCCGGATCCGCTCGGATCCGGGAGCCTCATTTCATTTTCGGCTGCGCGTCAGACCCAGATGCCCTTGCCCGCCATGAAGTCGATCGGGTTGACCGTCGGGCCACCCACGTACACCTCGAAGTGCAGGTGGCAGCCGAACGAGTTGCCGGTGTTGCCTTCGTAGGCGATGAGCTGGCCAGCCTGCACGTACTGGCCGTAGCCGACGGCGATGCCGCCATCGACGATGTGCGCGTAGCCCGTGCCGATGCCGCCGCCGTGGTTGATGCGGATGTAGTTGCCGTAGCCGCCGTTCCTTCCGGCGTATTCAACCGTCCCAGAGGAGGCGGCGTAGATCCCGGCACCGCATCCGGCCGCGAGATCGACCCCCGCGTGGAACGAGCTCGAGCAGTACGACGCGCCGCACTGCTGGGTGCGCCACCCGTACCCGGAGGTGCGGCCGCCACCCGACGGACGCACCCAACCGCTCGATGGCGTGGAGGGCTGCGAGGGCGCGGGTTGCGGTGAGGCTGGCGTTCCGCCGCCGCCGTCATTCTGTCCGCCCTGGTCGCGCTGCTGCTCCTCCTCGCGCTTACGTCGCTCTTCTTCTTCGCGACGGAGACGCTCCGCTTCCTTGCGGCGCCTCTCCTCTGCCAGGCGCCGCTGCTCCGCTTCCCACGCCTTCCGCTTCTCTTCGCCCTCTCGGTACTCGCTGACCGTCTTGTCGGTGCTGTCCTTGAGAGCGGCGAGCTGCTGCTCGAGCGTGCTGAGGTGATCCTGCTGGTCGACGAGAGTCTGCTCGGCGACGGCCTGCGCCTCCTGCGCCGCGACCATCTTCTCCTCGGCGACTTTCTGAAGGCGGTCGCGCTCCTTACGGGCCTCTTCCGCCTGGTCGGTGAGGTGCCGCGCCGAATCACGAGCCGCGACTGCGTCGGCGTAGACCGACTCGTTGCGCTCGGCGAGCTTGTCGAGCTGCCCCAGCTTCGACAGCAGTTCGTCGGCATCGTCGGCCGACTCGGCGAACAGAAGTTCGTAGGGGGTGCTTTCGCCACCCGTGCGCGAGAGCTGGGAGGCGACCTTCGCGGCCGCCGCGGCGGCGGCCGTGGCCTTCTCTGCCTGCTCATCGGCCTGCGACTGCAGCTCGTCGGCGCGGTAGGCGGCCTCGAAGTACTCTTGCTGCGCTTCGTAGTACTCATCGGCCGCGCTCTCGGCCGCTTTCTGCGCGGCCGCAACGGCGGCCTTCAGCTCGGAGATGTGCGCTTCGATGCGCGAGATCTCCGAGGCCTTCGCCGACTCGCTGGCCTTCGCCCGCTCGACGTCGCCCCACGAGGGGTAGTTGTCCGGGTCGTACGTGATCGCGGAGGCGGAGGAGGATCCGCCGATCGCCCCGAAGACGCCGAGTGCAACGACACCGACCGCACCCGCCGCGAACGCACCGCGCCGCGTGATGGATGCCTGGAACCCGCGACGCTCCTCAGCCGTGGGCGCGCAGTCGCACGGATCCTGCGCGGCCTGTTCGCGCGCGAAGGCCTGGGGGAGCTTTTTCACACGTGTCACAGTAACAACACCTGCCACAAACTCAACAGACCAATCTCCTCAGATCCCCTCACACACGCGCAAACGCGCCCATCATGCCCGGCCGACACGCCCGAGGGGCGAAGGGCGCGCCACGATTTTGCGAATCGGGATCGGCCGTGCGTAAGATTGAACAGTTGGCACGTGAGCCCCCGGGTTCGCCCCACGGCCCCATCGTTTAGCGGCCTAGGACGCCGGCCTTTCACGCCGGTAGCACGGGTTCGAATCCCGTTGGGGTCACGCAAGCTGATACAATTGAAAATCGTGCGTCAAGCACAATGGCCCTGTAGCGCAGTTGGTTAGCGTGCCGCCCTGTCACGGCGGAGGTCGCGGGTTCAAGTCCCGTCAGGGTCGCTCTGAGCGATGGGCCTTCTTTCGAGAAGGCTCTTCGTGTAGGACGCGGCGAGTTCACTGGCCGCGAGGCTCTGTAGCTCAGTTGGTAGAGCGTTCGACTGAAAATCGAAAGGTCACCGGATCGACGCCGGTCGGAGCCACTAGAACCCCCGCGTAGCTTCTACATCGCGGGGGTTCTTTCGTTCCCGGGGGCGCGTACGCCCGCCGCGGGTGCCGAACGGTCACTCTCGGCGCGAGAAACGACCACCCGACACCCGCCGGGACCTACCGGAGGATCGCGACGCCAGACGCCATCCCGCGACAGGCTCCCTCGCATCGAAGACGCCGACCGGCTGAGCCACGTGCGGTATGTCCGACCTCACGCGTCCAGGAGCGGGCTCGCCCTCCCTCCCGAGTGCCTCCGCGCCCCTCAAAGCCCCGCCAACGGCGCGAAGGCACTCAGCCGGCGGAGACGTGGCGCTCGTCGGGGCCGTTGTAGGCCGAGAGGGGGCGGATCAGCGCGTTTGACGCCTGCTGCTCCATGATGTGCGCCGTCCACCCGGTCACGCGGGCGGCGATGAACAGGGGCGTGAACATCTCGGTGTCGAAGCCCATCAGGTTGTATGCCGGGCCGGACGGGTAGTCGAGGTTCGGGTAGATCCCCTTGCGCGAGACGAACTCGCTCTCGAGCGCGTCGTAGAGTGCCGCGACATCGGGTCGGTCGAAATGGTCCACGAGCGTGTCGAGAGCCGCCTTCATCGTCGGCACGCGCGAGTCGCCGTTCTTGTACACGCGGTGACCGAACCCCATGACCTTCCGCTTCGCGGAGAGCGCCTCGTCGAGCCACGTCACAACGTTCTCGGCGTCGCCGATCTCGTCGAACACGTGCATGACGGCCTCGTTCGCGCCGCCGTGCAGCGGCCCCTTCAGCGCTCCGATCGCCCCGACGACCGCCGAATAGAGGTCGGACGTCGTCGAGGCGATGACCCGCGCCGTGAACGTCGAAGCGTTGAACGAGTGCTCGGCATAGAGGATCATCGACCGGTTGAAGGCGTCGACGACAACCGCATCCGGATCCTCGCCGAACGTCATCCACAGGAAGTTGCGCGAGTAGTCGAGGTCGTCGCGCGGCGGGATCGGTTCAAGACCACGACGGCGGCGCTGAACCGCCGCCACGATCGTCGGCAACTGTGCGAAGAGGTAGACGGCACGGCCGAAGTCGAGTTCGCGATCCGTCCATCCGCCGGGGCGGTGCAGCGTGTCGTCGAAGGTGCCGAGCTGGCTCACCACCGTGCGCACGATGTCCATGGGGTGTGCCTCACCGGGAATCGTCTCGAGCAGAGCGACCGTCCGGTCGTCGAGAGGACGCAGCGAGCGCTCCAGCTTCACAAACTCGGCGAGCTCGTCCTCGGTCGGGAGCTCGCCACGCCACAGCAGGTGCGCGACGGCCTCGAACGGCTGGGTCGCCGCGAGCTCCTGCACGGGATAGCCGCGGTAGAGCAGGCTGTTCGTGTCGGGGTTCACCTTGCTGATCGCGGTCTCATCGACGACGACGCCGGCGAGGCCCTTCCTGATGTCATCCGTCATTCTGATGCTCCCTTGCCCAGAGGTGGTCACTTCTCGATCGTGAAGTCGAAGACACCCGCGTCGAAACGGCTGTATCCCTCGTAGTCGATGAGGTCGTAGAGCTCGGCGCGGTGCTGCATGGATCCCAGCTGCGAGACGAGGTTTCCCTCCGTCTCAAGCGTGTCGAGAGCGCGCTCGGCGGCTCCCATCGCCATCCGCAGCAGCGAGACCGGCCAGATCACCATGCGGATCCCCGCCTCGCGCAGCTGGCCGGTCGTGAACAGCTCGCTCTTGCCGAACTCGGTCATGTTGGCCAGCACCGGCACGTCGACGGCGTCCGTCACGGCGCGGAACTCGTCGAGATCGCGCATCGCCTCCGGGAAGATCGCGTCGGCTCCGGCTTCGACGAGCTTCCGGATCCGGTCGATCGCCGCGTCGAGTCCGGCGACGGCGCGGATGTCGGTGCGGGCCATGATGAGGAAATTCTCGTCGCGGCGCGCATCGACCGCGGCGCGGATCCGCCCGAGGGCCGTGGGCTCATCCACGACCTCCTTGCCGTCGAGATGACCGCACCGCTTCGGGTTGACCTGGTCTTCGATGTGGCACCCCGCAAGGCCCGCGTCTTCGAGGATCTGGATCGTGCGGGCGACGTTCATCGGCTCGCCGAAGCCCGTGTCGGCGTCGACGATCGCCGGCAGCTCCGTCACGCGGGCGATCTGCGCGGCGCGGGCAGCGACCTCGGTGAGGGTCGTGAGGCCGATATCGGGCAGTCCCAGATCGGCGGAGAGCACGGCGCCCGAGATGTAGACGCCGTCGAAGCCCTTGCGCTCGATCAGCCGCGCCGAGAGGGGATTGAACGCACCGGGAAACCGCAGCAGCTCCCCCGACGTCAACCTCTCGCGAAGCAGCCGCCGCTTCTCATGCGGCGGAGTCTGTGCGTGCAGCATCAGTTCACTCCCTCCCCCGATACACAACGACGCCAATTCTGGGCTCGGCCGACGCCCGAGGCCCGGCTTTCCGCGGGCCCGCGGCGGAGTCCGCAAAAAATTGGCGTCGTTGTGCAGTGGGTGGTGCCCATCAGAACAGCCCTCGCGGGCTCGGGGCGGCGTCGAGAACGCCCGGGTTCGCGACGATCGACAGTTCGGCGACCTCGGCGGCGCTCAGCTCGGGCAGGCGCTCGGCGAGGCCGAGGAAGCGCTCGATCTCGTCGGGGCTCAGCACGTCCGCCGCGAGCAGGCGGAACTTCTCGACGTAGTTCGCGCGAGCGAAGGGGCGTGCGCCGAGGGGATGCGCGTCCGCGACCGCGATCTCGGCGGTGACGGTGGATCCATCGGTCAGAGTGATCTCGACGCGTCCGCCGAAGGCCTTCTCGTCGGGATCCTCCGAGTGGTACCGGCGCGTCCACTCCTCGTCGAGCGCCGTGGTGACCTTGCGCCACAGCGCGACCGTGTCGGGGCGCGCGGCCCGCTCGGGTGCGTACGAGTCGACGTGGTGCCACCCGCCGTCCTGCAGTGCGACGGTGAAGATATACGGGATCGAGTGGTCGAGCGTCTCGCGCGATGCGTCGGGCGAGTACTTCTGCGGATCGTTCGACCCGGATCCGATGACGACGTGCGTGTGATGCGATGTGTGCAGCACGACGGATTCGACGTTCGCGGGATCCCGCAGCTCGGGCCGCTCGGTGCCGAGCCGGCGGGCGAGGTCGATCCACGCCTGCGCCTGGTACTCGGCCGAGTGCTCCTTCGTGTACGAATCGAGGATCGCCCGCTTCGCCTCCCCCGGCGCCGGAAGCGGCACCTCGTACCGCCCGTCCGGCCCGTCGAGCAGCCAGGCGATCACGCCATCCTCGCCCTCGTAGATCGGCGCCGGCGACGTCTGACCGCGCATCGCCCGGTCGACGGCCTCGATTGCCATCTTCCCGGCGAACGCCGGTGCGTGTGCCTTCCACGTCGAGATCTCGCCCTTGCGCGACTGCCGGGTTGCGGTCGTCGTGTGCAGCCCCTGCGACACGGCCTGGAAGATCGTCTCGGCGTCGAGCCCGAGCATCGTTCCGATGCCCGCAGCGGCGCTCGGCCCGAGGTGCGCGACGTGATCGATCTTGTGCTTGTGCAGGCTGATGGCGCGCACGAGATCCATCTGGATCTCGTACCCCGTCGCGATGCCCCGCACGAGAGCCGCTCCGTCGGATCCGACGTGCTGGGCGACCGCGAGGATCGGCGGGATGTTGTCGCCGGGATGCGAGTACTCCGCCGCGAGGAAGGTGTCGTGGTAGTCGAGCTCGCGCACGGCGACGCCGTTGGCCCACGCCGCCCATTCGGGGCTCGTCCTGGTGCCGAGCACGCAGCCGAACACCGTGGATCCGTCGCCGCCGCGCGAGACGAAGTGGTCCAGCGCCTGCGCGCGGGCGGCCGAGACGGGCCCGCGGGTGAGGGACGCTGCCGCGACGGCCGCGTTGTCGATCACGCGGTTGATCACCATGTCGGCGACCTCGTCATCGACGGCGACGGGATCTACCGCGACCTGCGCGATCTTCCAGGCCAGCTGCTCCTCGCGGGGCAGGCTCTCATCGCTGCGGTAGGTGCGAACGGGATGCGAGACGGTCATCGGGGATCCTTCCACGTCGTCGTGCGGGGTGTCACGGGGCGGGTCAGACCGCGGGCTCGACGCGGAAGGTGCAGTCGATCGCCTCGGCGCTGAGCATCGCGGCGATCGACGACGCCAGGGATCCCTCGTACTTGCGCTCGATCTCAGCGTCGATGCGCGTCTGCACCGGATCTTCGGCAGGAACCGGGGCCAGCGTGACGTCGACGCGGGGCAGTTCGAGCGCCGCGGCGCGGTCGCTCTCGGCGAGGCTGCCATCGCCGTCGACGAACGCGACGGGCCGCCCTGCGATGACGTGCCGGTACCACCACGACGAGTCGCCGTAGGCCGAGCGGATGTAGGGGACGCCGTCGACGACCATGGACCAGATCGCCGTCGCCGCAGGCTCGCCGTTCTTCCGCGTCGTCACGACGGCCACGACCTTGGTCTCGTCCAGCAGCTTCACCACGTGCTCGAATGCCATACCGCGACGATATCGCGAGGCGACCGGCCAGGGGCGGCGTGCCGAAGAATGCCGACGGCCCGCCGAACACACGAATGCCCCGGACGCATCCGGGGCATTCGTGACTGCGGAGGTTCCTACTCGGTTCCGCGGCTTCCGCGAGTACCCGGGCGCCGCAGACCGCGCGTGCGCGAGATCCGGTAGTCGATGCGATCGTCGACGTACTCCTGCAGCTCGGGGTTCTCCGAGAAGCTGTTCGACATCTCGTCGGCCACGAACTCCGTGAGCCGTTCGAGGCGCTCGACGGACTGATCGTGCTCGATCTGGCGATGCTCGTATCTCAGCGCCTTCACGAGGGCGATAGCCATGAGGATCATGATCACGCTGAAGGGCAGAGCCGTCAGGAGGGATCCCGCCTGCAGCGCACTCAGCGCATCGGATCCTCCCGCGAGCAGAAGGCCGAGCGCGAGGACGCCCTCGAGAACCGCCCACAGCACGCGCGACCAGACGGGCGGGTTCGGGTGCCCGCCGGAGGCGAGCATGTCGACGACGAGCGAGCCGGAGTCGGACGAGGTGATGAAGAAGATCGCGACGATGATGATCGCCATGACCGACAGGATGTTGCCGAGCGGCAGGTCGCCGAGAACCGTGAACAGGGATCCCTCGGCGGAGACGGCCCCGTCCTGCACCAGATCTGCTTCGCCGTAGAACTGACGGAAGATGCCCGAGCCGCCCATGACCGAGAACCAGAAGAACCCGACGACGGTGGGGACGAGCAGCACGCCCGCGATGAACTGACGCACCGTGCGGCCGCGCGAGATGCGCGCGATGAAGACGCCGACGAACGGCGCCCACGCGATCCACCAGCCCCAGTAGAAGAGCGTCCAGCCCGACAGCCACGCGTGCGTGTCCTCACCGGCGAAGGCGCCGACGTCGAGCGTCATGTGGAACACGTTCGCGAGGTATACGCCGAGCGACTCGACGAACGTACGCAGCAGGAACAGCGTCGGGCCGAGCAGCAGCATCGCGACCAGCAGGACGCCGGCGAGCGAGAGGTTGATGTTCGACAGCCACTTGATGCCCGCACCGAGGCCACTGACGACCGAGATGGTGGCGAGCAGGGTGATTCCTGCGATCAGGGCGACGAGCAGCCAGGTGTCGGTCGATTCGACGACGCCGATCGCCTGCATGCCCGAGGCGATCTGCTGCACGCCGAGGCCGAGCGACGTCGCGACGCCGAAGACGGTCCCGAAGATGGCGAGGATGTCGATGACGTCGCCGATCCACCCCTTGACCCGGTCTCCGAAGAGCGGCTCGAGGGCCCAGCGGATCGAGACGGGGCGGCCGCGACGGTGGATCGCGTAAGCGAGGGCGAGGCCGATGACCGCGTAGATGGCCCAGGGGTGCAGACCCCAGTGGACAAAGGTCTGCGCCATCGCGAGCCCGGCGAGTTCGCTCTCGGTGCCGTCCCAGCTCGGATTGCCGCCGATCGTGGCGTAGGTGACAGGCTCGCCGACACCGTAGAAGATGAGGCCGATGCCCATACCGGCCGAGAACAGCATGGCGAACCACGCCATGATGCTGAACTCGGGCTTGTCACCCTCGCGACCGAGTTTGATCGTGCCCAGCTTCGAGAACGCGATCACGATCACGAAGATCACGAACAGCCCGATGATGAGCATGTAGTACCAGCCGAGCGTGTCGGCGATCCAGGCCTTGCCCGAGTTGAACGCGGACCCCATCACGTCGGGGAACACGAGCGACAGAACTGTCACGAGCGCGATCACGAGGAAGGCGGGCCAGAAGACGCGCGGGGCGATCATGCCCTTGCCGATGCGCACGCCTTGCCGCCGCAGCTTCTGGGTGATCTGGTCGTCGGAGTCGTCCTCCGCGATGTGCATGCGTGAGGGCACTGCGGAGATCGCGGGATCCACCTCGAGGATCTCGCCGCTGATGGGATTCTGCAGCGTCGGGGGATTGCTGTCATTCACGCCGCCGGCGGGATTCTGCGGTTCTTCTTCACCGCTCCCTGTCGTCGAGCTCACGGGTATCACTCCTTCAGTCGTCGTGCACAGCTGATCGCATCGTGTCGTAGTTCCGTTCAGGTCGCCAGGGGGGCGAGACCGACAGTGATCGATATCGCGGTGCGCATGCCGGTTGCCCTCCGCACGTCAATCACCGGACCAGTCGGATGCGACGGCGCGGGAGAACGGTGCATCGCGACGCAGACGCAGCTCCGAACGGGGCGCGCCCCTGGACGGGGCGCGCACGCGACCTACCCTATCCGCCACCTCCGACGTCAGGAAATCCCCTGTGATCAGCTGGTCGCTGCAGACACTACGGTCTCGGTGGTCTTCTCCGCGGGCTCAGACATCGATTGGGGGTCCAGAGTTGGCTCTGCCGGTGGCATCGATTCCTGCGTCTGCGCGGGCTCCTGCGACGACTCTGCAGGGCCCGGATCGGCCACCTTCGCGGACTCGCGTGTGTGCTCGGTGGCTGGCTCCGAATTCGATGTCTCGGCCGCGTCCAGCGCTTCGGACAATTCATCCTCCGGCTGCTCCGCCGTGTTCGGCTCCGGCGTCTCTGTCGACTCCGAGTCTTCCGCGGACTCCGAGTTCGGTGTGCCCGTCGAGTCCGGCTCGTCCGTCGTCTCCGTCTCCGGCTCCGGCGCCTCGGCTGTCTCCGGCTCCGGATCGTCCGCGGCCTTCGGCTCATCCGACGGATCCGGCTGCGGCGACACGGTCGGCTCCGGCGTCTCCGTCGGAGCCGGGTCCTCCGCGGGCTTCGGCTTCGGTGTGTCCGTCGGTTGGGGCTCTGGATCCTCGGCAGGTTCCGGCGCCGAATCCTCCGACGGAACCGGCTCTGACGGATCCGGCGTCTCCGACGGCTCGGGCGTCGGTGTCTCCGACGGTGATGGTGACGGCGCGGGCTTCGGTTCGTCCGAAGGCGAAGGCGACGGATCCGGCTTCGGCTCCTTCGGCTCTTCCGACGGCTTCGGCTTCTCCGACGGCTTCGGCTTCTCCGACGGCTCCGGCTTCACCGACGGCTTCGGCTTCTCCGACGGCTTCTGGTCCGGGGGAGATTTCGGCTGCGCCGCGGGGACCGGGGCGGGGATTCCCGGGCGACGGTCGTCGGGCGCGGCGGATCCGCCGGTGAGGAGCGGGTAGGGATCGATCGGAACCCCAGCCTGACGCACCTCGAAGTGCAGGTGGTTTCCGAAGCTGCGCCCCGTGTTCCCGACGTCGCCGATGTGATCGCCCGCCTCGACCCAGTCGCCGACGTGGACCGTGCGAGAGCCGTGGGTCATGTGGCCGTACACCGTCTGCAGTCCGCCGACGTGATGGATGATGACAGCGACGCCGTATCCGAAGTGGGCCTCGCTCGACAGCACGACCACGCCCGGTGCAGCTGCCCCGATCGGCTCGCCCGCTCCCGCGGCGAGGTCGATGCCCATGTGGGCGCCCCCGCGCGTGCCGAAGTGGTCGCTGATCCAGTAGTTGCCGAGAGGCCAGGCGAGCTGTCCGACCGGGCCGAGGCTTCCCTCCCCGGGAAGCGTATCCGCGCCGAGGGGAAGCCCCTCGGCGCGCGCCTGGTCGATGAGTTCCTCGCGCGCCTCGCGGCGGATCTCCTCGAGTTCCTCCTTCGTCGACGCGGCGTAGGTGCTGTGCGCGAGCTCGGCGATGCTCGCGGCCGCGTCGTCGTCGTCGACACCGGCGTGGGTGTCCTCCGCGTGCGCGACAGCATCGGCGACCAGCTTCGGGGCCGGGTTAGCGGGCACGAACGTCGATGTACCAACGAGCGCCGAGGCGTTCGGAACCGCGATGTCGGCGGTCGACGACGTGAAGGCGGCCGCCACGCACATGCCGGCCAAAAGGCCGATGGCGCCGATGACGCGCGACACGCGCCGCCTCGATTCGGCCCGTTCCCCTCGTGGTGACGCCATCGCTGACTCCTCCCCCCGCCCTCATCCTGAACCTCTGTCCCAGATCGGACAAGGCCCACCGCCGAATCACCCCATCGGATTCGAAGGCCGCCGACCTATCCTGGGGCCGTGCTTGCCAAGATCCTGCTCTTCTACTCCTTCACGCCGATCGCCGATCCCGACGCGATCCGCCTGTGGCAGCGCGATCTGTGCGAGCTGCTCGGTCTGCGCGGCCGGATCCTGATCTCTGAGCACGGCATCAACGGCACGGTGGGCGGCGACATGAGCGCCCTCAAGCGCTACGTGCGCAAGACGAAGCAGTACGCACCGTTCTCGACGATCGACTTCAAGTGGGCCCCGGGATCAGGGCTCGACGACGACGGACAGACCCTCGATTTCCCGCGCCTCTCGGTGAAGGTGCGCGACGAGATCGTCTCGTTCGGCGCCCCCGAGGAGCTGCGCGTCGACGAGAACGGTGTCGTGGGCGGCGGCGTCCACCTGAAGCCCGGCGAGCTGCACCGGCTGGTCGCGGAGCGCGGCGACGAGGTGACCTTCTTCGACGGACGAAACGACTTCGAGGCCGAGATCGGCCGATTCAAGAACGCCGTCGTTCCCTCGACCGAGACGACGCGCGACTTCATCGATGAGCTCGATTCAGGACGATACGACCACCTCAAGGACAAGCCGGTCGTCACCTACTGCACGGGCGGGATCCGCTGCGAGGTGCTGTCGAGCCTCATGACCTCCCGTGGATTTCAGGAGGTCTATCAGCTCGACGGCGGGATCGTCCGATACGGCGAGACGTTCGGCAACACCGGGCTCTGGGAAGGCTCCCTCTACGTGTTCGACGGTCGCGAGACGACGCGCTTCGGCGACGACGCGACCGTGATCGGCCGGTGCGGATCCTGCGATGCTCCGAGCGATCGCATGGTGAACTGCGCCGACGACGCCTGCCGCCGCCGCACCGTCCTCTGCGAGGACTGCGGCGAGCGCGCGATCTGCCGGGCTCACGCCGCGGCGGCGTAGTTCGGCTCAGGCGCTCGTTGTCGTGCGCTCGCGCGCTTCAACCCGCGGCCGGTAGACGACGAGCGAGTGGAACGTGAAGCGGATGAGGAATGCGACCGCGAGCGTGATCGCCGTCGCGACGGGGCTCGCCATCCCCCAGGCCGAGACCATGAGGGCCATCACGGGGATCCGCACGGCCGACTCGACATTGTTGAAGATGAACGACGAGGCGAATCGGTGCCAGAACCCCCGCGCCTGCCCCTTCAGGTCGCGGAACACGAAGCGCTCCGCGAGCAGGAAGTTGCCGATGATCGTCACCTCGGCCGCGATGATCGCCGCCCAGATATAGCCGACGCCGAGCTCGGTGAGGAGCCACACGATCGCCACATTGGCGACGGCGCCGAGTGCGCCGATCGCGGCGAACGCGCTCATCTTCCCGAACCGCAGCAGGGCCAGCTGATGCAGGAACCGCGCACCCTGGCGCAGCGATGCCTTCGAGTCGCCCGCGAAGCGGTCCGCGAAATCGAAGGGCACCTCGGCGACGCGCACCGTCGTGCGCACGATGATCTCGAGGAGGATCTTGAAGCCTCGCGGGCGCAGATCGTCGAGATCGATGCGCGAGGTGTCGATCGCGAAAAATCCCGTCATGGGATCGGTCACGTTCCGCAGGCGCAGGGGAAACATCGCGCGCGTGATCGCCGTCGATGCGCGGGAGACGAGCCGTCGGCCCGCGTCGGCGAGACCCGTCGCGCTTCCCGCATCGGCATACCGAGACGCGCACACGAGGTCGACGTCGTCGGCCGCGAGACGTCGGGCGAGCTCGGGGATCATCTCGGGAGGGTGCTGCAGGTCGCCGTCCATGACGATGCACAGGCTCGATCGCGCGCGCCGGAAACCTTCGACCACGGCACCCCCGAGGCCGCCAGCGGGGCGGTCCCTATGGACGACGCGAACAGGCACGCTCGCTGTTCGCGCAACGCGACGCGCCTCGTCGTCGGTGCCGTCCGTCGAGTCGTCGACGAAGAGGATCTCGGCTTCCATCCCGGCCAGGGCCGCCTCGACTCGGCCCACCAGCTCCGCCACGTTGCCGACCTCGTTGTAGGTCGGGATGATGACGGTCAGCACTCACCTATCGTCGCACGCGCCGCCCCCGCGGCCGGCGCGGACGACGGATCCCCCCGCGTTCACGCCGATTATCCTGGAGAGATGACGACTCCCGCGAACGACACCATCACGATGTTCGGCGCCGAGTGGTGCCGCGACTGCCGTCGCACGAAGGCGCAGCTCGACGGCCTCGGCATCGAGTACTCCTACGTCGACCTCGAGACCGACCCGAGTGCGGCCGACGTCGCGAAGGACATCTCCGGGCGGACGAACATCCCCGTGGTCCTCTACCCCGACGCGAGTCACCAGGTCGAGCCGTCGAACGCCGACGTCGAGTCGAAGCTGCGCGAGCTCAGCCTCATCTGATCCCGGTCTCCGCGACCGCGTCATCCGCCGCGCCGACGGGGTGCGCCTGCGGATCTCTGCCCCGGTGCGGCAGAATGGACGTGTGAGCGAGCACGTCGAAGAAGTCACCACGCGGGACGAGATCTGGCGAGCGCGCCCAACGGACGCACGGCTCGTCGGCATCGTCGTCGGACGCGACGGGATGCCGTCGATCGTCGAGCAGCGGCGCCAGCTCACGAGCTTCGGCGTTCCCATCGAGGGCTTCCGTCATCCCGCGCCCAACGTCGCCGAGACCTGGGAAGAACGCCTCACTCGACTCTTCGGGCGCCTCGAGCGCGGGGACGTCGTCGTCGTGACGAACGTCGGCGTGTTCGGCCGCGATGCCTCCGAGGAGGCTCAGACGATCGCCGAGCTCGGTCGCCGCGGCATCATGATCAAGGTCCTCGCGCACGAGTCGCCCGTCGCCTGACGTCGGATACTCGACGTCATTCCGGGGCAGCCGCACCGATTCTCTCCCCCTGAGCCGCGACGGCTTCGACGCCGGTCACCGCGGAGAGCGACGCCTCGGCGCCCGCGTCGGGCGCACCGGAGGTGAGCGCGACGATGACGACGATGACCGCCGCGACGAGAGCGATCAGCGCAATCCCCGCGAGGATCCAGGTGGTCATGCGTCGGCGACGGGATCGCCGTCGTTGCACGACCGCCGACGGGCGCGTGATCTCGCGCGGCTCGCCCGGCAGGGGGATCACGCGGCTTGCGACGCGAAACGTCGACGTGTCGACCGTCGGCACCTCGCCGGATCGCCCCGGCATGGGCCGCCGGGATCCCCGCGCAGCTTCGTCGGAGCCTTCGTGTCGCTTGCGACGTGTCACGGTGTGTCCTCGAGCTCGACGGTGACGCCGTCACCGAGGTCGAAGACGTCCCCCGCAGCACCGGCGGTGCCCTCTCCGCCCCGCAGATGAACGGGATCCTCCCCCTCACGAAGGAGGACGGTGCCGTTCGTCGTGCGCAGATCGGTGATCACGACCCCATCTCCGTCCCGTCGGACCTCGATGTGGTTACGGGAGATATCGAGGTGCGGGCTCGCGACCGTCACGAGGCGCGGAGCGTCCTCGATCGCGACGCGCGACGCGCGTGGGCTCCTGCCGACCACGATCGGGCGGTCGACGCCGTACGACTCCCCCGTCGAGAGGCGGATCCGCCAGCTGCGAGCCTTCGGTGCCGCATCGCGTCGAGCGCGCAGCTCCGCCAGGGTGATCGTGGCACCGTCGTGGTCGCCCGCGTCATCCACGTCTCCCAGATCCTCCGCCTCGCGTGCCGCGCGCCGGGCGCGCAGCTCCGCCAGGGTGATCGTGGCACCGTCATGATCACCCGCGTCAGGATCCGGCGCTTCCTCATCGAAGAGGTCGAGGATCGTGTCGCCCGCAGACGCATCGGACGGTTCCGGTTCCGGTTCCGGTTCCGGTTCCGGTTCCGGTTCCGGTTCCGGTTCCGGTTCCGAGACGATGGTGACCGGGACATCGCCGCGTCGTAGCACACGCGGCGGCTCATCCGAGTGATCGACGATCACGAACCAGGCGGCATCCGCGAGCGCGTCGCCCGCGGCCTCCGCCGACTCGGCGAGCGCGATGCGCACGCGCGCGGGGTCCGTCCCCTCGGGCACGAGTGCGATCCTGCCCGCCGCGACGATGAGTGAGCCTTCCTCGTTCATCCGCTCCTCCCGGCGATACGTTCTCTGGGCACGGTGTCGTCGTGCCACGCGGCGCGGTCCAGCGTGTCGGTCTCGGGCTCGTCCCACCCGCGCCTGACGTCGACCGCGTCGACGACGATGGCCGTGATGTTGTCGCGCCCGCCGTGCATCACGGCCTCGCGCACGAGCCGGGCGGCGGCGGTCCGCGGGTCGACCTCGGCGTTCAGGGTCGCCTCGATGAGGTCTGCCGGCAGCTCCTCGGTCAGCCCATCTGTGCAGACGAGGATGCGGTCGCCGGCCGCGGCGGGCAGCATCCAGACGTCCGTCTCCCCCAGGGCACCGGCCCCCAGAGCGCGTGTGACGACGTTGCGGCGGCGGTCCCCTCGCGCCCCCTCCTCGGTGAGCGCGCCCGCGTCGATCAGCTCCTGAACGAGCGAGTGGTCGACGGTGAGCTGCGTGAGGACGCCGTTCTGCAGCCGGTAGGTGCGCGAATCGCCGACGTTGAGCGCCAGCCAATAGCCGACGCCGTCGATCTCCGTCGCGATCACTCCCGAGAGCGTCGTTCCCGCGCCGGCCTTCTGCGCCCGGGAGAAGCTCTCGATGCAAGATCGCGCGGCCTCGACGGCCCCGCGCGCATCGTCGACCGTGACCCACTCGCGCGCCGCGAAGCGCTGGAACGCGGAGAGCGCGGTCGCCGCCGCGACGTCCCCGGCATCATGCCCGCCCATCCCGTCGGCGACGAGGAAGCACGGCCATGATGCGAGGGCCGCGTCCTCGTTGAGGGTGCGACGACGTCCGGCGTCGGTCGCGACGCCGCTCGCCGTCGTGATCGCAGCCGTCATCTCAGGACCGGCCCGCGCGCTCGACCGTCGCCCGCCGATCACCGATCGCGAGCACGTCCCCCACGGCGAGCGCCGTGGGCACACCGGGCACGAGTTCCGTCGGAACGCCGTCCCGCTCAAGCACGACGCCATTCGTCGAGTGGCGATCGGTCACCGTCGCACCCTCGCCGTCGACGGAGATCTCGAAGTGCGTCTTCGACAGCGACCGCGAGTCGTCCTCGATCGCGACATGATCCGCTCCGTCCTCCGCGAGGGGATTCCGACCGAAGACCGTGCGGGAAGTCGATGTCGTGTGTCGTCCGTCGTCCCAGGCGAGGACGACGCTCACCGGAGCCTGCCGGCTCGAGCGGTTGATCACGACCGTGTCGTCCGGGAAGTCGTCCGCCGGCGGCTGCGCGATCGTCTCCGAGGCGGGCGGGGCCGAGGGCTGTTCGAGCGGCTCGGGCTCCGAGGCTCGCGGAGGTGCGGGAGGACGCTCGCCCGTCACACCGGGCACGAAGGCGATCGGCCCCTCATCCACCGGCGCCTGCTGTGCGGGATCCGTCTCGGCGAAGGCATCCCGAGGGGCGTCTGGCGTGGCGAACGGATCGGCGGCGGCGGGCTGCGCAGGATCCGGCGCCGCGAAGGCGTCCTGGGGAGCAGCCGGCGTGGCGAACGGATCGGCGGGCGCGGGATCCGATGCCGCAATGCCACCCCGTGGTGAAGCAGGTGCGGGAGACGGGTCGGCGGGCGCCGGCGGATCCGCGGGCCTCGGCGGCACGGGAGGTGCGGCGGGCGGCGCGTACTGCGCCTGAGGCGTGCCGTACCCGGCCGGAGACTGCGGAGCCGCGGCGGGTGCAGATGGCGCGGCGTAGGGCGACGCCGGTGCGGCGGCCGCAGGCGCGCCGTTGAGGCGCGGATCCGGCTGCCAGCCCTGCGGGGCGACGGCGGAGGCGGCCCGCGATCCCGAGATGTCGACGACGAGCGTGTCCGTCGCCTTGTCGTGCCACCCCTGGCGTCGCCCTGATCGGTCGAAGAACACCGAGAAGTAGCCGACGACGATCACCGTCGAGAGCGCCCAGATGAGGTGCCGCGCCAGGGCGCGCCAGAATCCGAGCTTCGCTCCCGTCCCGGCCCGCACGAGGCGCACCTTCAGCCACCGCTGCGCAAACGAGCCGCCCGAGCCCTGCATGGCGACGTAGACGACGATGAGGGCTGTGGCGATGAGAAGGGGCACGAGCACGAGCGGCACATACCCCAGCGCCTCGCCGCGCGCCAACATCGGCGCGGAGACGGCGGCGAGCACGACCGAGATCGGCCCAATGAGGATCCCCGCGGCGACGCCGACGAGCACCATGTCGATGAGGTAGACGCCGACGCGCGTGCCGAGAGACGCGGGCTGAGGGGCCTCGACGTGCGGAGGGTGCTGCGCCGCCGGGGGTACGCCGCCGTACGGCGCGCCTGCGTCGCTTGACTGACCTGTCGACATACTCACGTCAGGCCTCCTTCGTGCTCACTGCTTCTCGGGTACCTGTGACTTTCTCACGAAGTCGCACCGTTCCGCGACGGCGCGGGCAGTTCTGCCCGGCGCGATGCGCGACGGATCCGGAGAACTCCGCTCTCAGACGGCCTCGGCCTGCGATCGCGTCTGCGGTGCGGGGATCTCTGCGAGCGCGCGCTCGATGACGGTGCTCTGCACGACGCCCGAGAACTCGGCCTCCGGATCCATCACGAGGCGGTGCGCCCACACGGGCTGGGCGAGCGACTTGATGTCGTCAGGGATCACGTAGTGGCGCCCCTGGGACCCCGCCCACACCTTCGCGAGTCGGATCATCGCGATCGCTCCGCGCACGGACACCCCGAGACGCGTGTCTCGATCCGTACGGGTCGCCTCGGCGAGCTCCGCCACGTATCGCAGCACCGAGGGCTCGACGTGCACGCTTGCCGCCAGATCCGCCATGTCGGCGACCGCGTCGGTCGTGATCAGCGGCGCCAAACGGCTCGCCGGGTCGCGCTCGGCCGAGCCCGCCAGGATCCGCTCCGTCACCTCGACCGTCGGGTACCCGATGGACGTCTGGATGAGGAAGCGGTCGAGCTGTGCCTCGGGCAGCTTGTAGGTTCCGGCCGTCTCGACGGGGTTCTGCGTCGCGACGACGAGGAACGGGCGACCGACCTCGTGCGTCACCCCGTCGACCGTGACCCGCGCCTCTTCCATGACCTCGAGCAGGGCCGACTGGGTCTTCGGCGAGGCGCGGTTGATCTCGTCGGCGAGGAGGATCGACGTGAAGACCGGCCCCTTGTGGAACTCGAAGGAGTGGGTCTGCTGGTCGTAGATCGTCACGCCCGTCACGTCGCTCGGCAGGAGGTCTGGCGTGAACTGGATACGGTTCGACGTGCCCTGCACCGTGGCCGCGAGGGCCTTCGCGAGGCTCGTCTTGCCGGTGCCGGGCGCATCCTCGAGCAGAACGTGCCCCTCTGCCAGCATCGAAGCGAGCACGAGGCTCACGACGTCGCGCTTGCCCATCAGCGCGTGATCGACGTTGTCGACGAGACGGCCGAAGGTGGTCGTGAACCACGCGGCCTGCTGTGGTGTCATGCTCATGGTGGGTCTCGCTTTCGCTCGCGGGGATGCGCGCGACCATTCAGGGCGCCAGCCTCACCACCCTAGCCGCGACGACACGCCAGGAACGACGCCTCCCCTACCGTGCGCGTGCCTTCTTCTCGGGGGTCGGCTCCGCTCCGCGGGCGCGCAGATCCTCGTAGTGCGCGCGTGCCTCCTCCTGCCGCTCGCGCTCCGCGCCGGACGCGATCGGCGCCCGCACGTGCTCCGGCGCGAAGCCGAACGCGTCGACGAGGTCCTGAGCGTGCGGTCGCAGGCGGGTGCAGAGCCGGTCGATGTAGCGCGTGACCGCAGCCGCTCGCTGCGTCGACAGTCGGCCGTTCACGAGGTGCCAGGTGAGGTGGGTCTCGATGAGCGAGAGGCCGAAGAGGTCTCGCACCCACACAAGAACGGCACGCGTGTCTTCATCTTCAATCCGGTCGATCCCGTCGGTGAACGCCTCCCACTGCAGCAGCTCGCCGTGTGCGCGGGCCGCCTCGAGCAGCTCGACCTGGTTCTCGTTGAAGACCTCCTGCGCCTCGGCGGGCGGCAGTTTCCGCGCCGCGTTCAGGCGCGAGCCGACATCGGACACCATCTGCTGCACGCGATCGGCGAGCAGCTGGTGCTGGTCTTCGGCGCGCAGGCCGAGCTCAACCGAGCGCGCGGTGGATCCGAGATCGGCGACGGCCTGGCCAAGTTGGCGGAGCCCGGCGCCGTGGAAGAACTTCGACGCGCCCTGACGTGCGGCGTATGCGGCGAGGTGCCGGGTGTCCTTCCCCGAGAACTGCGCTGCGAAATCGCCCAGCAGCCGCTTGCCGACCAGCTGGAGGAGCACGTTGTTGTCGCCCTCAAACGTCGCGTAGACGTCGAGGTCCTGGTGGAGGCCGACGAGGCGGTTCTCGGCGAGGTAGCCCTGCCCTCCGCACGCTTCGCGTGCCTCCTGGATCGTGTCGAGCGCGTTCCACGTGGACAGCGGCTTGAGCGCGGCCGCGAGAGTCTCGAGATCCTGGCGATTCTCGTCGGTGTCGGTCTCGCCGCTGAACACTCCATCGAACTTCTGGAGCAGCTCCTCGTGGGCGAACGTCTGGGCATAGGCCGTCGCGATGCGCGGGATGAGCCGGCGACGGTGCTTCCCGTAGTCGAGGATCACCGACTCCTCCCCTGTGCCGTCGTCGAACTGTCGGCGCTGGTTTCCGTAGGTGACCGCGATCTTCAGCGCGAGCGCGGACGCCCAGGTGGCGGCGCCGTCGAGCGACACGCGTCCCTGCACGAGGGCGCCGAGCATGGTGAAGAAGCGGCGCCCGGGGCTCGCGATGGGGCTCGAGTAGGTGCCGTCGGCCGCGACGTCGCCGTAGCGGTTGAGGAGGTTCTCGCGCGGCACGCGCACGTGGTCGAATGCGAGCCGGCCGTTGTCGATGCCGTTGAGGCCGCCCTTCGGGCCGTCATCTTCACTCGTGATGCCCGGCAGATTGTCGCCGTTCTCGTCGCGGATCGGAACGAAGAAGCAGTGCACGCCGTAGTTCACGCCGCCCGTGATGAGCTGCGCGAACACCGTCGCCGCGCGCCCGTGCGTCGCCGCGTTGCCGAGGTAGTCCTTGTAGGCGCCACGGAACGGCGTGTGGATCACGAACTCCCGCGACTCGACGTCGTACGTAGCCGTCGTTGCGATCGACTGCACATCGGATCCGTGACCGGTCTCGGTCATCGCGAAGGCGCCCGGCAGATCGAGCGACATCGCATCGGGGAGCCAGCGATCCCAGTGCTTCTTCGTGCCGAGCTGGTAGATCGCCGACGTGAACAGCCCCCACTGCACGCCCGACTTGATCTGCAGGCTCGGATCCGCGAGCACGAGCTCCTCGAAGCCCGCGAGATTGCCGCCCTGCGTGCCGCGACCGCCATACTCCTTCGGGAAGGCCCGCCCTCCGGCGCCGCGCTCGGCGAGCATCCGGCACTGCTCGAGCACGCGCTCGCGGTGCTCGAGGTAGTGCTGCCCCTCGACGCGCCAGAACGCGTCGTCCTTGATCATCTCGCGCGCCTCGAGCCGGATGTCGCGCCACTTCCCGAGCAGGTGGGGCGTGAGCTGATCGACGTCGATGCTCACGTCGAATTCGGGCGCGGTCTGTCCCGAGGTGCTGGTGTGCGCGGGCTTGTCAGGGCGAACGGCGGTGTCTGCCACGGCTGACCTCTCGTGTCGTCGAGTGGGAATCACCGAGAATCTACGAGAACGTGCACATCGCCACGGATTCTTTGTGCCAGCGACACAACGTCGGTGCCCGCCCACCTCGGCGCGACGTGTCGGTTCGGCACATCCCTCGGATCAGCGCACGGAGACCGCGGGTTCCGGACGGCTCTCCTCGGATTCGACGGGTGGGTCGATGCTCTCGTCGGGTTCCTCGCGGAACGCCGAGACGATCGCCTCGCGCGCACGGATCCAGGTCCGGTCGCGAATGAAGATGAAGTCGATGCCGATCATCGCGAGCGAGAACCACGGCAGCCCCATCAGCACGCCGATGCCGATGTGGAACGACATGATGCCGATCAGCGCGACGATGCGCGTGGGGCGCGTGAGCAGCATCAGCGGAAACGCGATCTGGAGGATGATCGATCCCCAGCTGATCATCGTCACCGCCGGACCCCACGCCGTGAGGAACTCGCTGAGCACGGGCCAGGTGCCGAACCGGTCGGTCATGAGGGGGGCGTAGACCGCGTAGCCGCCCGCCCACGGGTCGCCACCGGCCTTGTAAAGACCGCCCGATACGTAGACGAAGACGACCTGCGCCGTCAGGGCGACGAGAGCGAGATTGTGCAGCAGATTGCTGATCTCGACGGGAAGGATCGTGCGGAACCCCGTGCGAGCGCGGCGTCGCGCGTCGACCGACCATCGCGCGGCGGGATCCGCGAAGAACAGCAGGAGGAGCACGATGCGATACATATTGTCGCCCTGGTCACCCACGGCGTCGGTCATCTCGATGAAGCTGACCCAGAGCACGAAGTACACGGGAAGCACGATCTTGAAGCGCCACCCGATCGTGAACATCACGGCGAGTGCGAGCAGGACGAGATAGAGCGTCGTGAAGAGCGCGTCGTCGTAGGCGACGCGATGGAACCAGCTGAAGATCCATATCTTCGGGAAGTCGCTGACCGGCTCGGCGCCCTCACCGTTCCACGCGGACCCGGATCCGAACGTGTACAGGCGTGTCGAGAAGTTCGTCAGCAGAAGGCCGATGCCGGTGAGACCGAACAGGATCCGCGTGACCGCCAGCCCGTAGAGCGACTTCTTGGTGTCGAGCAGCCAGGCCTCGCCCCAGAGCCATGCGTCTCGCGCGACCCGGAGGAGGGTGTGCACGAGCAGGCGCAGCAGCCGCGCGATCGCGCGAGGTGTCCGGACGAGCGTTCGCCGGACGTCGGATACGACGGAGCGGGGCGTCCCCGCATCGCGGCCGCTCACTCGCCCATCCGTTCATACGCCGCACGGAATACGTCCTCGAATGCCTGCTGCGACTGCCCTTCGTTGACGACGGGCGCGCGCCACCCGGTCGGCGAGTACTGGATTCCGGGCGGCTCTGCGTCAGGATCGTGGCGGTCGGCGAAGGGGATCACGTTCTGGCGAGTGGCCCGATACTGCACGCGTTCGACATCATCGCCCCAGAGCGCGTACGCGACCTGCGTGGCGTAGGCCGTGGCGCGGTGCTCTTGCTCCATGTACTCGTCGACCGAGTTCGTGTCCGCGTACGCCGTCATGGCCTCCGCCATGCGCTCCTCCCACGCGTCTTCGAAGTAGTTCAGTTCTGCGACCGACTTCTGGTCGCCGTCGAGTCGAGCCCACGCCGCCTTGAGCTGGCTCGACACGTCTTGGGCGACGATCCCGGCGCGCGGCGTGAAGAGCTGATATTGAATCATCGTGAGCTCGACATCGGTCGCAGAGACCCATTCTGTGGTTGCTCCCCCGACGAGCGCCCGTACCTCAAAGCGGTAATCGCCGTTGATCGGCTCGGGCGCGAAGACGCTCCACGACTGCCCGAACATCGGGATCATGTAGCTCGACAGACGCTCTTGGCCGACGACCTCGCGCAGGGGCGCCCAGGGGGCGATCCAGAGAAACGAGGCGAACACGTGCCAGGCCGTCACGAGAACGGCGAGGCACATGGCGATGCGGATGTAGAGACGACGGCGGGGGCGGGTTGTCAGTGCCATGGGGTCACTCCTCAGTCGGCGATCGCGACGACGAACCACCCGTGGTCCGGTGAGTACTGCGTCACCGGACCACGGGTGGATCTGCGTACGGACCGGTGCCCCGCGGGATCATCTCCCGCGGAGCACCGGGGCACGCTCGCTACCTCATGCGAGTTCGCGACGTCGCAGCAGGTACCAGGCGCCGGCTCCGACCAGCAGCATCGCTGCCGCGAGGGCGCCGATGGTGGCAGCCGTGTCTCCGCCCGTGGCGGCCAGGTCGCCGCCCGAGCCGTAGACCTCGAACGTCGCCTCGACGGATCCCGAGGTCGCACCTGTCAGCTCAACGACGTGGTCGCCGTTCTCAGAGTCGGCCGGAACGTCCCACATGAACACGACCTCACCGTTGCTGTCGGCCACCTGCTCACCGATGGCGTACGGGTCGGAGAACTGCGTCGCCGTGACCGTCTCGCCGGGCTCGAAGCCGTAGCCGTATGCAACCTGCTGCTCGCCGACCTGACGGCGCTCGTGCTGGAGCTCCATCGAGATCTGTTGCCCGTCGGCGGCACTCGACGCGTTTGCGTTCGCCGCGGCCTCGGCCGAAGCGTCAGACGACGAGTCTGCGTTCGATGCAGCCGCGGCAGCCGCCGAAGCGTTGCCTTCTGCAGCCGAGGTGGCATCAGCGTTCGACGCCGACGTCGCATCCGCCTGCGCAGCAGCCTGAGCCGCCACCTGGGCCGACGCATTCGCCTCCGAGGAGACGTCCGTCGATGCATCGCTGGACGCATCCGCGT
>NZ_PNFD01000008.1 GCF_003254645.1 Microbacterium suaedae
GTCGCACCCGCCGAGTTCGAGAACGCGTTCTATGCTGTCCAAACCGGCCCGCAGCAACTGGTCGGAATCAAATAGCGCGAGTCTCCATCAGACCCAGGGCGCTTCAGACCGATGTCTACCGAGTGAGTCGCGGCGCCGTGCCAGCGGTCGCCACAAGCCGACCACTGGCGCCGAAGGGCATGGATGCCAGATCGACCCTCGAGCGCGCCTGGATGTGGATTTGGGAGTCCACGCCAGAACAACGCCGATACACGAACCTCGGCAGCTTCCTGAACTGACTGACCTGCACATTCGGGCAGTCAGATGTCGAGAAGCACGAGCAGGCGATGGCCGCGGGAACCGCCTATCTTCTATCGCGTTCTGGCCATCGACAGCACCGTTGAAGTGTCGGGAATGGGCAAGCGAGCCGTGGCACACTGCCGGATCTGGAAGGAACTCCGGAGGACCATGTCGGCGTGCGCGACGACGAGATTATCTGAGTGCTCCACGGCAGAGCACTGACGGCGACCCCCGCTGTGTCTCCGATGTTCGACGAGCCTCTCGGCTTGGGCTGTTAGAAGCAGCAGGAGCGAGGAGGTTGGCCTCGTCGTCCTGACGGCTCCGGTATCCGAGCTGTTCGGTACGATCCTCTTCATGGAGGAATGGCTGATCCCGCTTGTGGCCGCCGTGATCGGCGGAGGCGGCGTGTTCGGGATCGCGACCGGCATCGCACAGTTCTCGTACTCGCGGCGGCTCGAAACTTCGCTCAATCACTTGCGGACGGCTCGTGAACTTGTCAAAGGCGATCCACTTGCTTCCAAGGCCATAGAGCAGGCAATCCAGATGGACTCCCTCTTACTTGCATCGAGCAAGCTTCACCGCATTGGCCCGTGGGGAGTCCTGATCAGGGTGATCTCTCTCTTCGGTGCCGCTTTGATCCTCGGCCTCGTCGTCATGGTTGGGGTGATGAGCGGCGCAGGAGATGCGGCGGAGTTCTGGTCCGTGATGGTGGTCTTCGCGGCATACGGGCTGTTGATGTTCGCGATCATGCACATCGCACGCAGGGACAGAGAGACGAAGTGGGCCGAGACAGTCCTCGCGTCATATCCGACCCCGATCCAAACGACCGACATCAAGAAAGCGCGCAAACGGATCGCCCGGAGTCGACGTGTCCGGCGCGAGGTGCTTCGCAAGAAGGCTGAGCGCTGGCACGGAGCAGGTGCTGAGGCGCACTGGGGACAGGTCCGGACGCTCGCCATGAAGCGGATCCGGCGCCGTCGTCGAAATCTGCTGCTCTCGACCGACGCGCTGAAGCCGTGGGACGACGCGTCTACGTGGCCCTACAAGCGCCACGTTGAGACGCAAAAACTACGCAAGGGCTTGGGTGGCATCCTCAAAAATCACAGCATTTAGTCCCTCTGTTGAAATTAGAGGGGACACGAGAAGCTGAATTATCGTGTCCTTTCGAGTTGTTCAAAGCATCAATATCATTGTCATACGCACGTGTGACCGAGATATTTCACAGTTTTCCAATACTCGCTCGACAGCTGTTGCTAGCCAGGCGGGCGTCCTCGAGCGTCGTGTTGTGATTGCCGCTGGAGTCTCCGGCCAGGAACTCACACACCGGCTACTACCACGGGGGCACCGGCACACCAGTCCTCGTGGCGGAACCGCTATGGTGGACGCGAGGAACGGGTCATGAGGATCACGCATACACCAACTGAACGATTCCGAAACGTCCAGAGTGGATTCTGAGAGCAGGAGAACTATACATGAAGGTCTCGCCCGCCGACGCAAGCAAGCTTGATCTGAAGGCCACTGCTTCCGAGATTGCTACCAACGGACTCTTGGATATGCCCTTTTTGATCTCCGAGCGGTCCCTCGAATCGAGCACCGACACCCTTGCTAGGCATGCGAAAACGCGCGCTTCGACGGGGTACACGCCGTCTATGGAAATTGTTGTGATGCCCAAGCGAGGGCACGGACTTCGACCCATCAGTGTGCTTTCTCCAACGACGCGACTGATCTACGAGGCGATTGTCGCGAAACTTGCTCCTTCGTTGCCCGTACCGTCCAGAAATAAGACATTCGACCAACACAGATCGTATGGGGAGGACGCTGACGGACCGAATCAGGATGATCCTCATGTCCGAGTACTGGATCTCGACATCGTGGCCTTCTATGAATATGTCGATCATCAAATTCTTTTCGAGGAGTTGCTCGCGCGAACGTTAGACCCCACCTACGTCTCCGCGTTGCGCGACTTTCTCAGCGAGATGTTTCCTCGCGGTCTTGGGATTCCGCAGGCACTCAATGCGAGTCACGTCATCGCGGATGCCTATATTGAACGCATGTCTCGTGCCATCACTCGACAAGGGTACGACCACAATCGTTACGCCGACGACTTCCGCATTCTTGCCCGCACATGGCAGTCCGCTCACCAGGCGATTGAGATCTCAATTCATGCAGCGCGTCAGATCGGCCTGGCGCTATCCGATGCCAAATTGTCCATCCGCAAGCCAGATGACATTCGGAAAGAGCTTAGCGAGTTCGAGGATGCACTCCAGCCATACAAGGATGCCGCCGCAGATGGGCTGAAGTCTCTAGAGTTCGTCTCGACTGAATACGACGATTTTGACCTGGTTGAGATCGAACCAGGTGACGAGGAAGTGGACTACGTGGCGCTCGAAAGGCTGGTGAAGGACTGGCTCGACAGCGATCACGAGAGTCCGTCGCGGATTGCAAGGTATGTAGGTCTGGCATTAAAACGCCTCCAAAAGGCAGACACGCGTCTCGCCGTGAATACTCTGGTGGAGATTGTCATGAGAGATCCCACGCGCATGCGATCGGTCCTTCATTATTTGGCGGCTCGGACGAGCAACGCAGAATCGTGGGAGGCTCTTTATCGATTGAGCGCCCTTCCAAGAACCTCTCCGTGGTCCAAAGTTTGGCTACTTAATCAGTCAGCAAGAATCGATGCGATGGCATGTGACGATCATGCAAATTTCGTCTCGTGGGCGCGAGAGCAATTGGGGGACTCGTCGGAGGTAGTGCGGGCGGAGGCGGCCTGGTTTCTTGCAGAGTCAGGGAAAGTGTCGGAGTCTGAACTACTGGATGCCTTAATCTCGGCCTCAGAAGTCACGCAATGCGGGATCGCCTCCGCAGTCGGCAGGTTCGACGCTTTGCGCGCATCGACGTCCAAGTTGGGTAGAGCAGTGCGTCAAGAATCTCCACTCACAAAGGCAGCATATTCATGGGGAAACAAACATGGAAAGTAGAGTTCCCTTTGGCAGTGAAACCGAACTAGTTCTTCGGAAACTCTCTCAGTTGATTTATGTCACAGATGACATCGAGAAGGTGCTCGTAACGTCGACTGCTTTGGTCGAGAGTTATGTGGATGACGAGATCGATCACTACTTGGCATTGCGCGAAGCCACCAGTACCACCTTGGAAAGATATCTGCTTCGCGACTACGGCGGTGGTTTTCGGACATCTTGGAAAGAGCGAATTAGGTTCCTGGAGAGAGGTATCGAATTGGGAGCTGTACCCAGTCCACTTCGTCAAGATGTCCTTCTGGTTGTCGATGCACGAAATGCCGTCGTGCATGGTAATGGCGAACTCACTATGCAGCAGGTCAATAAGGGGATCAATACGCTCGACATGCGTCGCCAACTCACTGGGAGGCTCGACGCTCACTTCGCTGGGAAACGTGTCTACTTTTCCCGAGAGACGTCGCGGTCTGCCTTGGGGACGCTGATCGATTTCTGCTACTGGCTGGATGGCTCCTTACCAGACCCTCTATGACGCTGCCTATCATCGCACGGTTCCAAGATTTCCTCGGTCGCGTTCTCGACAGTGGCGTTCCCTGGTACAAGCCGTTGGAAGCGTATCCTGTCGCCATGACTGACGACGCGAGCGGGATCGATCTCTCGGATCCAGTTTTCGATGCTCCTACTTGCCCGACGTGTCATGTCGTCCTTCGAGATGCAGACGATGGCCTTCGCTGTCCGGAGTGTGGGTGGACACTTCCGTTCGAGAGTGCCGTGAGGCCACCGGAGTTTGATGGCCCGAGCATCCACGGCGGATGACTCAAGGTCCAGAATCGTTGAGGGCGATGTCGACGAGAAACGCGGACTTCTGATCGCTCCAGCCTCTCCGCTCGCAGATCCCATGCAGCACGGTCCGCATGGAGGTGTGCATCCGGTCGCCGACTCTTAGCCTCTCGATCTCGGGCTGGAGACTCAAGGCCCAATCGAACGCGGCATCGTTGGAGTCGTAGTCCTCTGCGTGTGGCGGAGCGCCAGCCTCGCTCAGGATCCTGTCCAGCTCTCCACGCGCGGCGCTCCTGCGGTCCCGTTCCTGTTTCTGGTCCTGTCGCCAAGTCGTCTGCGTCGCCTCCAACGCCGTGATGTGCTGTCGCTTCCGCTCGATGGTCTCGGGATCAGCCTCGGTCCGCGTCACGACCTCGAGGACATCTCCGACCGACATGCATTCTGAGAACGCCGGATCCCGACGCGGGCGAGCCGGACCACCGATGTCGAAGATGCCGCCGAAGCCACGAGACAGCTCGTACATGAACGCGGAGGACGAGACGCCTCCGAAGCTCCAGGCGTCACTGCTCGCGGAGGTCAGGAGCCGAGACAACGGATCATCGGTATCGATGTTGTCGACGAGCGTGCGATCCGCCCAGAGAGCCGTCAGTGCCGACGCGTGCTTGTACCTGAGTCGTGCCATTTTAGTGCGCCGCGTTCGGCATGAGTTTCTCGACGATGTCGGTCGCTTCGCCTTCGAGTGGGGTCGTGGCCGTGATCTGCTGGCCGCGTAGCGAGATCACCGCGTCCCGAACCGGGCGCAGCACCCGGACGATCCGCTTGATGGAGTACCCCGACCGGTCCGTGACATGCCTCGTGACCGCGAGGGCGGCGAACACGATCGTGAGGTGCGCCTCGATCGAGTCTCTCTCGTGATGGAACATCGACCGCGCCTTCAGATCGCTCTTCGCCATCCGGAACGACGCCTCGACACGGAACAGGTCGTGATACGCGGCCACGACAGCGGCGACTGTGAGCTTGTCGGCGCTGATCGAGGTGACGTAGCCCTTCAACCCGAGATAGGTCCGGGCCTTCTCCACCGCTGTCCAGTTCGCTCCCGGCCGGGTGCCGCGCTCACCGAGGGTGACGAACCGGTCCTTCTTCGGCGCCCGCAGGCCGCCTGCGATCTGTTCGGCCCCATCGACCTGCTTGTTCAGCGTGATGCTGTCGCGCTGCTCGCGCCTGCGTGAGTACTGCCAGACCACCCGCCTCTCCAGCCGGTGTCTCCCGGCCCCCAGCGTTCGGGTCGTCTCGATCGTCTGCCCGTCCTCGAAGAGGTTCACGACGCGTTCGTAATGCTCGGCGAGGTCTTTCGGGGCCGACCCCGTCCGGGATGCGACGATGAAATCGAAGCCCGCATCCTCGAGCGCGTTCAGATTGCCCGCTGACAGCATTCCCGCGTCGGCGACGACCACGACATCACTGCTCCCGTAACGCTGACGGAACCCGTCCAACACGGGCAGCAGCGTCATGGTCTCGCTCCGGTTGCCCTCGAACGCGTGAACCTCGAGGGGGAACCCTGCCTGATCGACGAGCAGGCCGACGAGGACCTGCGGGTCGACGCGGCGCTCCCTGCTCATCCCGACTTTGCGAAGAGCATCTTCGTGCTCGGCCTCGAATTACAGGGTGGTCACGTCATACATCACCACCTGCAACGTCCCGGTCGCTGTCACCCGTCGAAGCGCCGCGTCGGAGAGCTGGGAGCGCCAGTCCTCCGCGATGCAGCGCTTCAGGGTCCGCCAGATCGTGCGCAGCGACGGTGACTTCACACCGATCTCGGCGAGCACCCGGATCGTGTCGGCCTTGCTGGTCGGCTCGATGATCCGCGCCAGCACGAGCCGCTTGAAACTGTCGGTCCCGACAGTGTCGAACCCGATCTCCCGGTAGGCGTGCCCGAGCACGTCCCAGAGGACGCGGGCTTGGGAGCCGACGATCTCCGGGCTCGCGGTCAGCTTCTGCGGAGCGAGCCGATCGAGATCGAACGCGAGTTGCCCGGCCTGGGTCTTCGTGCGGGCGACTTCGAGGAGGAACTCGAGATCCTCGGGCGTGTGGGCGGAACCGATGTGCTCGACGATCTTCTGCACGCCGTACTGCTTCGACGCGATCTGGACCGCTGTCGCGCCCGACGCGGTGCGCACTCTCCGGATGAACAACCCCACGCGACACGAGTCTAGGACCCTGGTTTAGTGCGCCAGGCGGGCACTAAACCGGCGCGATACCCGCGGAAAATCAACGACCTCGACCCGCTCGCGAGCCAACTCGATCAAACATGGCACGAGCCAGGTCCGAGGTCTTCGTGCAGGTCGTCACGTATCTCCGCCTCCTCAGCTAGCCTCGTTGCCGTGAGCACCAAGCTATCCCACCGGCGTCTGACGCTTCCGATCTTCCTGTTGTCGCTCGGAGTGCTCGCGGGCACTGCCACTGCGATTGTGGCCTTCACCGGGCCCAACTCTGCTACGGCAGCGTTGGGAGCGATCACCGCCGTCATCGCAATTTGGCTCACGTTCATGATCGCCGGCAGGCAGGATGCGGAAGCAGCGGTCCTCAAGGAGATCGTGCAGCGGTCAGAAGAGATGATCCGCGAAATAAAGGAGCAGAGTTCCGAGCAGGACTATGAGGGTCCGGCGTCTGAAGCCGACGATGAAGACGAACTTCCGACGCCGACAGGCGGCCCGTCCTACCGGGACGAAGCCATCGAAGCACTCAGAGCGCACCATGCACCTCTTGACTTCGATGGTCTGGAGTGGCGAGCGAAGGAGCCACTGCCTGCCCTACCGGGAAACCATGGGTGGTTTGTTGAGTCGCCCGGCTTGCCGTCGGCTGGACGCTGGTTCGTGCGCAAGGCGCGCGGGATGACAGTTCGGAAGGCAATGCCGCGAGACTTCCTAGAGGCCCTCGAGCAGGAAGCGCCGATCGACCCGCGGCGGATCAAGCTGGACTTTCAGATCAAGGAACATGGGCTCGCCGCGTGGTACGCCAGGACCTACGGCGGTGAGCTCTGGAAGGTCTGGCGTGCGAATCGGAACGCTACCGCTGGTGTGCAGGTCGAGAAGATCGAATCGGTGTAGTGCCCTCCCGGCCCGGCCCGGCCCTCCCCCTGACTCGCCGGGATGGGTGTTGGGCCACGTGTGAGAGCTGGGGACCGCGGTATCGGCACGTTGCGGGAGAATGGTGGCGTGACGAACAGAGCTTCCGTGAACTCACTGGCAGTGCTCCGTCCACAGGTCGCTACTGAATGGCATCCAACGCTCAACGGCGATTTGACGGCGTCCGATGTGACACTTGGCTCAGGACGCAAAGTGTGGTGGCGTTGCCCGCGCGGCCACGAGTGGCAGTCTGCGGTGAGTTCCCGAGCGAAGGGCTCACGTTGCCCGATGTGCGCAGGCATCGTTGCGGTTCCGGGCGAAACTGATCTTGCAAGCGTGCGTCCTGACCTTGCGCTGCAATGGCACCCCACGAGAAACAGCGTCGAGATCTCAAGAGTCCTCCCGCAATCGAACAAGAACGCCTGGTGGCTATGCGCGCAAGGTCACGAGTGGGAAGCAAAGATCCAGAACTGAAGCGCCCTGGGTCTGATGGAGACTCGCGCTATTTGATTCCGACCAGTTGCTGCGGGCCGGTTTGGACAGCATAGAACGCGTTCTCGAACTCGGCGGGTGCGAC
>NZ_PNFD01000009.1 GCF_003254645.1 Microbacterium suaedae
CGACACGCCCGGATGTGGCTTCGTTTGTGGCGTGGTCGGGATCTGCGTAATGTATTCCCTTGTCGCCGCCAAGCGGTGAGGTTGAGCCGGAAGGTTCCCCACCCCAGACAGGTGACACCACGAGATACGGCTGGTTTTGTTTCGTTCGTGTGTGGGTTTGGATGTTTCTCGGTTTGAGGGCGTTCAGGTTTCATTCAGGTTCGTTTCGTAAGGTTGTTTCTTGTGCCTCAGGGCTCAAGCGGTTGGGTTTTGACACAGCTACGGCGTGTCGGATTTGACAGCGAGGGTCTGGAGGATAAGATAGAGAAGTTGCCCCGGAGGGCTCAGTCGGGAGGCTGAGGGCCGGGTGCGTCTGATCCTTGAGAACTCAACAGCGTGCACTTGTCAAATGCCAATTTATTGATTGTCCCTGGCCTTCGGGTCAGAGCAATTCCTTTTTGGATCATTTGGTGTCAGATGACATCACATTGGTCAGTTTCAAACTCGCTGCTCACGCGTTTTCCCGTGTGGGTATGCATTTTTTCTTTTTGGAGAGTTTGATCCTGGCTCAGGATGAACGCTGGCGGCGTGCTTAACACATGCAAGTCGAACGATGAAGCACCAGCTTGCTGGTGTGGATTAGTGGCGAACGGGTGAGTAACACGTGAGCAACCTGCCCCGGACTTTGGGATAAGCGCTGGAAACGGCGTCTAATACCGAATATGCACCATGAAGGCATCTTCAATGGTGGGAAAGATTTATCGGTCCGGGAGGGGCTCGCGGCCTATCAGCTTGTTGGTGAGGTAATGGCTCACCAAGGCGTCGACGGGTAGCCGGCCTGAGAGGGTGACCGGCCACACTGGGACTGAGACACGGCCCAGACTCCTACGGGAGGCAGCAGTGGGGAATATTGCACAATGGGCGCAAGCCTGATGCAGCAACGCCGCGTGGGGGATGACGGCCTTCGGGTTGTAAACCCCTTTTAGTAGGGAAGAAGCCTTCGGGTGACGGTACCTGCAGAAAAAGCGCCGGCTAACTACGTGCCAGCAGCCGCGGTAATACGTAGGGCGCAAGCGTTATCCGGAATTATTGGGCGTAAAGAGCTCGTAGGCGGCTTGTCGCGTCTGCTGTGAAAACTGGAGGCTCAACTTCCAGCGTGCAGTGGGTACGGGCAGGCTAGAGTGCGGTAGGGGAGATTGGAATTCCTGGTGTAGCGGTGGAATGCGCAGATATCAGGAGGAACACCGATGGCGAAGGCAGATCTCTGGGCCGTAACTGACGCTGAGGAGCGAAAGAGTGGGGAGCGAACAGGCTTAGATACCCTGGTAGTCCACTCCGTAAACGTTGGGAACTAGTTGTGGGGGCCTTTCCACGGTCTCCGTGACGCAGCTAACGCATTAAGTTCCCCGCCTGGGGAGTACGGCCGCAAGGCTAAAACTCAAAGGAATTGACGGGGACCCGCACAAGCGGCGGAGCATGCGGATTAATTCGATGCAACGCGAAGAACCTTACCAAGGCTTGACATACACCGGAAACGGCGAGAGATCGTCGCCCCCTTGTGGTCGGTGTACAGGTGGTGCATGGTTGTCGTCAGCTCGTGTCGTGAGATGTTGGGTTAAGTCCCGCAACGAGCGCAACCCTCGTTCTATGTTGCCAGCACGTAATGGTGGGAACTCATGGGATACTGCCGGGGTCAACTCGGAGGAAGGTGGGGATGACGTCAAATCATCATGCCCCTTATGTCTTGGGCTTCACGCATGCTACAATGGCCGGTACAATGGGCGGCGATACCGTGAGGTGGAGCGAATCCCAAAAAGCCGGTCCCAGTTCGGATTGAGGTCTGCAACTCGACCTCATGAAGTCGGAGTCGCTAGTAATCGCAGATCAGCAACGCTGCGGTGAATACGTTCCCGGGTCTTGTACACACCGCCCGTCAAGTCATGAAAGTCGGTAACACCTGAAGCCGGTGGCCTAACCCCTTGTGGGAGGGAGCTGTCGAAGGTGGGATCGGTAATTAGGACTAAGTCGTAACAAGGTAGCCGTACCGGAAGGTGCGGCTGGATCACCTCCTTTCTAAGGAGCATCTTGAATCTCTTCGGGGGTTCTAAGGCGCCTGCTCGGAGCGAATGTCTTCGAGGGGTGAGCTCATGGGTGGAACATTTGATGAGGCGTTTCGGGTTGATGGTTCTGGCTAGTACGCGGCTTTCGGGTTGTGGGAACGTTGGGGTTGTTGGTTCGGGGCGCGTGCACGTTGTTGGGTTTTGAAGGCTCAGCCGTTTTGGTTGCAGCTTTCCGCCCCCGGGTGAAGCACTTTTTGGTGTGGATGCGGGGTGCGACCGTACTTTGAGAACTACACAGTGGACGCGAGCATCTTAAAGAAAGCGAACACAGATCATTTTTATGTTTCTGTGGCTCATGTGATTTCAAGTCTTTAAGAGCAGACGGTGGATGCCTTGGCATCTGGAGCCGAAGAAGGACGTAGCAATCTGCGATAAGCCTTGGGGAGCCGATAAGCGGGCTGTGATCCGAGGATTTCCGAATGGGGAAACCCCGCTGGGCGCATTCGTGTGTTCCAGTGACTCCCGCCTGAATGTATAGGGCGGGTAGAGGGAACGTGGGGAAGTGAAACATCTCAGTACCCACAGGAAGAGAAAACAAAAGTGATTCCGTGAGTAGTGGCGAGCGAAAGCGGATGAGGCTAAACCGTGCGTGTGTGAGAGCCGGCAGGCGTTGCACGTGCGGGGTTGTGGGACCTACTTGGAGTTGCTGCCGTGATTCCGATCGTACAGAAGCGTATAGACGAACTCGTTTGAAAGCGAGACCAGAGAGAGTGCCAGTCTCGTAGTCGACATGCGTGTTCTGCGGTTGTGGGTATCCCAAGTAGCACGGGGCCCGTGAAATCCTGTGTGAATCTGTCAGGACCACCTGATAAGCCTAAATACTTCCAGATGACCGATAGCGGACAAGTACCGTGAGGGAAAGGTGAAAAGTACCCCGGGAGGGGAGTGAAATAGTACCTGAAACCGTCTGCTTACAAACCGTCGGAGCCTCCTTGTTGGGGTGACGGCGTGCCTTTTGAAGAATGAGCCTGCGAGTTAGTGATACGTGGCGAGGTTAACCCGGGTGGGGTAGCCGTAGCGAAAGCGAGTCTGAATAGGGCGATTGAGTCGCGTGTCCTAGACCCGAAGCGAAGTGATCTATCCATGGCCAGGCTGAAGCGTCGGTAAGACGTCGTGGAGGGCCGAACCCACTTAGGTTGAAAACTGAGGGGATGAGCTGTGGATAGGGGTGAAAGGCCAATCAAACTTCGTGATAGCTGGTTCTCTCCGAAATGCATTTAGGTGCAGCGTTGCGTGTTTCTTGCCGGAGGTAGAGCTACTGGATGGCCGATGGGGCCCAAAAGCTTACTGACGTCAGCCAAACTCCGAATGCCGGTAAGTGAGAGCGCAGCAGTGAGACTGTGGGGGATAAGCTTCATAGTCGAGAGGGAAACAACCCAGACCACCATCTAAGGTCCCTAAGCGCGTGCTAAGTGGGAAAGGATGTGGAGTTGCTTAGACAACCAGGAGGTTGGCTTAGAAGCAGCCATCCTTGAAAGAGTGCGTAATAGCTCACTGGTCAAGTGATTCCGCGCCGACAATGTAACGGGGCTCAAGCACGCCACCGAAGTTGTGGCATTGACACATGCGGCTAGCCTTCGTGGTTCAGTCGTGTTGATGGGTAGGAGAGCGTCGTGTGCCGGGTGAAGCGGCGGAGTGATCCAGCCGTGGACGGCACACGAGTGAGAATGCAGGCATGAGTAGCGAATGACACGTGAGAAACGTGTCCTCCGAATGACCAAGGGTTCCAGGGTCAAGCTAATCTTCCCTGGGTAAGTCGGGACCTAAGGCGAGGCCGACAGGCGTAGTCGATGGACAACGGGTTGATATTCCCGTACCGGCGAAGAACCGTCCAAGCTAATCCAGTGGTGCTAAGCGCCCGAATCCATCCATCGTCACCTTCGGGTGGCACCGGGTGGCCTAGCGCGCGACCCCATGCTGGTGCGGTTAGCGTATTAACAGGTGTGACGCAGGAAGGCAGCCCAGCTGGCAGATGGTGTCCAGTGCAAGCGTGTAGGCCGGGTCATAGGCAAATCCGTGATCCATGTGGCTGAGACGTGATGCGTTTCAAGTGGGTGATCCTATGCTGCCGAGAAAAGCATCGACGCGAGGTTCTAGCTGCCCGTACCCCAAACCGACTCAGGTGGTCAGGTAGAGAATACCAAGGAGATCGAGATAATCGTGGTTAAGGAACTCGGCAAAATGGCCCCGTAACTTCGGGAGAAGGGGCGCCCAGCACTTGTAGGCACTTGCTGCTGAAGGGTGTGTGGGCCGCAGAGACCAGTGGGGAACGACTGTTTACTAAAAACACAGGTCCGTGCGAAGTTGCAAGACGATGTATACGGACTGACGCCTGCCCGGTGCCGGAAGGTTAAGAGGACGAGTTAACCGTTTGGTGAAGCTCAGAATTTAAGCCCCGGTAAACGGCGGTGGTAACTATAACCATCCTAAGGTAGCGAAATTCCTTGTCGGGTAAGTTCCGACCTGCACGAATGGCGTAACGATTCCCCAACTGTCTCAACCACGAACTCGGCGAAATTGCATTACGAGTAAAGATGCTCGTTTCGCGCAGCAGGACGGAAAGACCCCGTGACCTTTACTACAGCTTGGTATTGGTGTTCTGTGTGGCTTGTGTAGGATAGGTGGGAGACTGTGAAGCGATCACGCTAGTGGTTGTGGAGTCGTTGTTGAAATACCACTCTGGTCACTTGGGACATCTAACTTCGGACCGTGATCCGGTTCAGGGACAGTGCCTGGTGGGTAGTTTAACTGGGGCGGTTGCCTCCCAAAGAGTAACGGAGGCGCCCAAAGGTTCCCTCAACCTGGTTGGCAATCAGGTGGCGAGTGTAAGTGCACAAGGGAGCTTGACTGTGAGACTGACAGGTCGAGCAGGGACGAAAGTCGGGACTAGTGATCCGGCAGTGGCTTGTGGAAGCGCTGTCGCTCAACGGATAAAAGGTACCTCGGGGATAACAGGCTGATCTTGCCCAAGAGTCCATATCGACGGCATGGTTTGGCACCTCGATGTCGGCTCGTCGCATCCTGGGGCTGGAGTTGGTCCCAAGGGTTGGGCTGTTCGCCCATTAAAGCGGTACGCGAGCTGGGTTTAGAACGTCGTGAGACAGTTCGGTCCCTATCCGCTGCGTGCGTTGGAAGTTTGAGAGGATCTGACCCTAGTACGAGAGGACCGGGTTGGACGAACCTCTGGTGTGCCAGTTGTACCGCCAGGTGCATGGCTGGTTGGCTACGTTCGGGATGGATAACCGCTGAAAGCATCTAAGCGGGAAGCCGGCCTCAAGATGAGACTTCCATGGCCTTCGGGCCGTGAGGCTCCCAGCAGACTACTGGGTTGATAGGCCAGATGTGGAAGCACGGTAACGTGTGCAGCTGACTGGTACTAATAAGCCGATGACTTGATAACACTTCGTTCTTTCTGAATGTTGTTCGCGTCCACTTTGTGGTTCTCAGGGTATGGTTGTGCCATGCTTTTGGGGACAAGTAAACAGTGTTGTGCTGTTGAAACATAGATTTACCTGCGCCTTTTGGGTGTGTGGTTGTTGAGTGTTTCGGTGGTTATTGCGTGAGGGAAACGCCCGGTTACATTCCGAACCCGGAAGCTAAGCCTCTCAGCGCCGATGGTACTGCACCGGGGACGGTGTGGGAGAGTAGGTCGCCGCCGGACTTTACTTAGACGGAAGGGTCGCCCATTGTTGGGCGGCCCTTTCGTGCGTTACGGG